>NZ_CP108687.1:7097500-8453265 GCF_045162765.1 Streptomyces sp. NBC_01013 | reverse complement strand
TACCCCATCGCTGCGCGATGGGCAAGCGAACCACCGCGCTGCGCGCGGTGGTTGCGCTCCCGCTCCGCGTCCGCGCTGTACCTCGCTGCGCGAGGTACCCACCTCCCGGACTGCGTCCGGGAGGTGACGGTCCGTCCGCTGCGCTTCCGGACCGGGCCTTGCTGTGCAAGGCCTGACTGGTCCTCCGTTTCACTCCGGACCAGGTTGGGCCGGTCCGCTGCGCTCCCCTGCCCAACGGTCCCTCCGGCTGCGCCTCCAGGACCTTGTGGCCCGCTGGCGCGGGCCCGGCTGGCTATGAGGGGCGGGCTCTTAGCGCCTTCTTCTGAAGTAGCCGCGTTGGTGCAGCTTGTAGATGATCACGGGGGCCAGGATGAGCCACACGGCCAGGAATGCCCATTTGAGCCATGGGGGTCCATCAGGCCGGGCGCTCTGGGCCAGTTCTGTGGCAGCCACGCTGAGTCGAGTCATGTCTCCCGGATGCCCAGGCCGGCGGGCGGCACACAGCAGCCGCTGGCCAATTGCGAGGGCGGGCTGACCATCCGAAGAAGCGGACGAGACTGAGGGAGCGTCAAGGTCCCGGACTGGCTTGCGATAAGGCAAGACTAACGGCTTTCAGCCGCGTTCGGGGGAATCTCGTCTCATTCTTTGTGCTTCATTTCTTAGAGCGGGATAGACTCTGGACTCAGAGCACACCACCCCGGATCGCTCCGGAGGGTTATCGAGATCCACTCAACCGCCTTGCCGGTATTCCGGTGGGGCGGATCAACCAGCCGATCACGTCAGTCCAAACGTAGCCCTTGTGGTCCGTCTAAGTGCAGATTTGCCATTTCCCTCCGCTTGAATCGACCGGACGGCACCTCAGGAGAAGGCAGGCGATATGTCGAGCAAAGACCGCGCTGATCAGCGCGAGGCAGCCCAGCGAGAAGCCATTGACGCGGTCCTGCGTGCCCTCGAATTGCCTGCAAGATCACTTGTGCCCGAGCGAGGGCTTCGAACGCAGGTGATCATGGCGACCGGCTCCGGGAAGACGCGGGTGGCGGTCCGCAGCGCGGAGGAGCTCCACGCGGGCCGTGTGCTGGTGCTCGTGCCCTCGCTGGACCTGCTCGCCCAAACCGAGTCCGCGTGGCGCGAGGGCGGCCGCCGGGGGCCGATGATCGGGGTTTCCTCGCTGCGGCGTGAGGAGGTGTCCTTCCCCAACACCACGGACGTGGACGAGCTGGTGGAGTGGACGCGGGGCCTGGACAAGGTAACCGTGTACGCCACATACGCCTCGCTCGGTCTGGGCACGCTGGAGCGGGCGCACGCCGGGGGCCTCGCGGCCTGGGACCTGATCGTCGTGGACGAAGCCCACCGCGTTTCGGGCCGGATCGGGAAGCCGTGGGCGGTCGTCCACGACAACCAGAAGATCCCCTCCCTGCGCCGCCTCTACATGACGGCCACGCCGCGGCTGTGGCAGCTCGGGGACGAGGACGAGGCCGGCGCACCGGGCGAGTTGGTCGCGAGCATGGAAGACGACCCCGAGGGCCCCTTCGGCAGCCGCTGCTTCACGCTGACGCTCTCGGAGGCGATCGACCGGGGAATCTGTGCGCCCTACCAGGTCGTATGCGTGGACGTGACGGACACCGCGCTCCAGGCCGCGCAGCTCCTGGGCGCAGAGGGCCGCTCGGCTGAGGTGCGCGGGGCCCGGCTTGCCGCTCTGCAGACCGCCTTGGTGAAGGCGTCGGCGGAGGAGAACTTCCGGCGCACGCTGGTCTTCCACCACATGGTGAAGGAGGCCGAGGCCTTCGCGGCCGGCCTTCCGGACGTCGCCGCGCAGCTGCACGCCGCCGATCCGGAGCTGTATCCGAAGACGATCTGGGCGGACTGGCTGTGCGGCGACCACAAGCCGCTCCATCGGCGCCGGCTGCTCGGGGAGTTCGCGGCCGGGATCGCAGGCGACGGCACCGTGGTGGAGAAGTGCTTCCTGTGCTCGGTGAAGGTGTTGGGCGAGGGCGTAGACACCAAAAGCTGTGACTCCGTGTACTGGGCGGACGTACGCGGCTCGATGCCGGACCTGGTCCAGGCCGTGGGCCGGGCGCTGCGGATGCAGCCCGGCGAGGGCAAGGTTGCTTCCCTCGTGGTGCCGGTGCTGCTCGGGCCGGGCGAGACGGCCGACAACATGCTCACCTCCCGGGCCTTCGGCGGGCTCGCCAAGCTGCTGGAGGCGCTGCGGGCGCACGACGCGCGGATCGTGGAGAGCCTCGCGGAGCAGCAAGCCCCGAGCCGCTACAAGCCCGTAGCCAAGGACGACAGCGGCAAGAGCACGGGCGAGAGCGGCGAGGGCTCCGGAGGCGTCAGCGCCCCCGCCAAGGCCCTGCTGAAGTTCTCCACTCCCCGCGACCCTGCCGCGCTCGCCGCGTTCATCAACCTGCGGGTCCTCAACCCGGAGCACGAGCACTGGCGGCGCGGCGTGGAGGCGGCCGTCATCTACGCCCGCGAGCACGGGGACCTCCGCGTGCCGTTCACGTTCCGGGTGCCCGCCGTGGACGACGGCCAGGAGGCGGAAGCCACCGGGTGGCCGGCCTCGCTCGCCGGGTTCCCGCTCGGGCAGTGGACTGCCGACGCCCGCCGGTTCTACGCCCGCGGTGACATGGACGAGGACCGCGTCGCGCAGCTGGAGAAGCTCGGCATGATCTGGAGCCACTTCGACGTCGCGTGGGAGGAGGGCCTGTCCGCCGCGCGCGGGTGGGCCGAGACGAACGGGCACCTCCTGGCCCCGCTGGACGCCACCTTCCAGGGCGCGAAGGTGGGCATCTTCCTGAAGAACGCGCGGGCCGCCGCCCGCAAGGCCGCGGAGAACGAGCAGCGGCGTGCCGAGGGTCTGCCGGTTCAGTCGTCGGCCGGAGCCCTGTCGGACGAACGTCGCGAGCAACTGGAGAACATCGACGCCTCCTGGTGCCCGAGCTGGCCGGTGACCTGGCAGCGGGCCTTCCACCTGGTTCGGATGCACCTGGACGCGGGCGAGGCGCTGCCCACCGAGGCGGGCGACGTCCTGCGCCAGGGCGAGGACCTCGGACGGTGGGTGCAGTCGGTGCGGTACGGGTGGGATCAGCTCACGACCGTGCAGCAGTGGATGTGCGAGCAGGTTCTCGGGATCGAGCCCGCCAGCGAGGACGAGAAGCCTAAGCGCCGTACGCAGGCCGACAAGTGGGCGATGAACTACGAGGCCGCCAAGCAGTTCTACGAGCGCGAAGGCCACCTCCAAGTCCCGAGGAAGCACGTCGAGCGAATGGTCGGCGAAGAACGGGAGCACCAGCTGGGGGCCTGGATCGGGAATCAGCGGAGCAGAGCCGCGACGCTGCCCCCGGAGCGGATGGAGCAGCTGTCCGAGGTCGGGATGCGGTGGTCGTAGCTGTGTAGCGGCGTACAGACAAGCACGTGGGCCGGACAGGATGCTGTCCGGCCCACGCTGACGCCCAGGGGCAGTCGAAGTCAAGCATCTCCTGAGACGGGGCGGCTCCCTTGCGCCGTTCTGCCGTACTGTCTTCCAGCGGTCAGCTGCGCGCTACTAAAGCGGGTGGGAACTAACGGGGTCGCTGACGCTCCATTTCCAGTCCCTGCCACTGCTCCTCGCACGGCTCAGCTCCAGCTCGGTGAGGGCCCGTGCAGCGGCTTATAGGGAATGGGACGGCCGGTGTCTGCGTCCAGTAGAACTCGGTCTCCCAGAGGGCGCTCCAGCTTCACTGTCACTTGCTGCAAGTGTCCCTGCTTGGTGCAGGTGCCGGACCCCGCTCGCTCCTGGACAGAGGATGTCAGCACGACGCTGCCGTGCGTCTCCAGCACATCAATTGCCGGTTCATCGTCGCAGAGGCCATGAACTGTGACCACAGTGATCGATCGCCTGTCTGGTGTCATTTGAACCAGCCGGTCGAGTGGGTATCCGGGGATGTCCGAGCCCGACCCCATCGGCGACTTAGGGAGGGCCGACGGAATGACTGCGGCCTGCTTGAGGGGGGAGGCATAGCCCCGGAGGTTGAACAGCCAAGCTGGAACCACGGCCGGTCCGCGGGCAGTGGACAGGTTCATCTCTCCCAGACTCGCACCGGTCACAGTGAGGTGTGGTGTTCCATCATCGACGCGGGCACCGCCGGTCAAAATCTTGTACGCCTCATCGGCTCCCCTCAGCGGTCGTGTAAGTGTTCCGTCGTCGTCCCAAGTCACACGGCCAGCTTTGTGCGTGGTGCCGGGCAACTTTCCTTCCAGGACGAAACTGTGGTCTTGGTAGGCTTGTCGATCGGCCTTGCTGCGCAGCCCGCCTCTCGGTAGTTGAGTCACGTCGCTCATGGGATGGAAACCGTCACGCCATGCGGCAGCTGCGGCTGACCCGTCCCATGCCTCAGCGACCTGTTTGGCGCGCTGAGCTTGCATCTTCGTGTCCCTACTGACTTCTTGCTGGCTGCCGCAACCGGAGACGGCCCCCAGGCCAGCGGCAGACAAAGCGACTCCAGCGAGCAGGCTGACAGAGCGCAATATCTTGATGAGCATTTGGCCTCCCGGCGAAACAGAGCAATGGGTCGTCCCGTCTGTGACGTGGCTGGGCCAGGCGGGGTTCCGGTTGCGGCAACTGGAGCGCAGGCGGCGTCAGTAGACCTTGAGGCCGCGCTCTGTCAGCACGGTCTGCACCTTAGTGAAGTAGTTACGGTAGGTGCCGCTGGAGGAGGATGTGCACGTCGTCTCGGCGGTTCCTCCGGAGAGAAGTCCCAGCGCCGTCGTGCCATTGAATGCCGGCCCTCCACTGTCCCCGCCGAGAGCGCAATTGTTCACCTCAAACATGCCATACAATGACTTACCGTCGATCGTGACGGTCACTGCGTTCTTAGTGACATTGCCCGTCAAATCTTGGCTCATGACTCCAATCCTGCTGATGTGTTCGTTCTCCGACGGGTAGCGCGAGTCAGTGATCTGGCCGAACGTACCGTCCCGAAACCGGACCATCCCGAATGGGTAAATATCGGCACCATCTGCTCTAATGCTGGCCCAGTCGCACGCCCGAGTTGAAGAGTCGCAGTAGCCGCTGGTGCCGGTCCCGAAGTTGTATGCAGTCTGGGGACCGACCTCAGTGCCGTTCGCATTCATGTACCAGATATTACCGGTACCCGGCACGCAATGCCCAGCTGTCAGCGCGTATACCACCCCCGCGGAGTTCTTGGCATTGAATCCAGCGCTGCAGATCCAACCCTCGGAGGTAATTCCATTTCCGCCGCGGATATCAGCCTTGAACTTCAGCTTGCTATGGATCCTGTCGATGCGTATCGCACCCGGCTCAGCTGCCGCCACCTTCTTGATCCTGGCCTGACTGGCGGCGGGTACCCCGTCAAAGATCTCGACGCTCACCTGATTGGTCCTCGCCTCGATACCCCACGACGTATTGGAAATCCCTTCCAACTGGTCAAGCTTGCGGTGAATAGACGTCAGTTCAGCTGCACTACGGGCCACGAGTCTCGGAGTTCCGCCCGCTTCGCGGACGGCCCGTGCGGCCGCCTCGTCAGTGACAGTGATCACAGGGCGGCCGTCCTCGTAGTACACGCCGCCGGTTCGGTCGTCACCGAGCTTGGCCGCCAGTGCTGCCACCTCGGAGGGGGCACTCAAGGGCTTAGGGTCTTCCCCTGCCGACACCGGTCCGGTTGCCGCAATGACGGTCAGCAGGGCGACGGGAAGAATCTGCGCAAGTCTCTTACGGGCACGCTTCATGGCGATCTCCAAGAAATTATCGAAACTAATTGGGCAGTCACATCGGGGTGTCGCGTTGATTTACCTACACCCCTTAAGGATTGTCACGCAATCCAAAAAGTTGCTATTTAATTCAGGGACGCCCACCGGGCGGATACATCTTGCCTCGAAAGCAACTCTCTTCCCCTTCCCGAGATTCGGCTATCCCGGATTTGTCTCGTTTCGCGGTCGAGCGGTGTTGAAGGTATCAGCGATTTGACGGCGATGGACCCTATACTTTGAGACTGGCCTGAAGTAGCCATCAATTCCCCAACTGTGACCAATGTCCACAAATCGGATTTCGCGGTGGTCGTTATGCGAGAAGGCATTCTCGCCACGGCGGAAAGTAGCCCTTTGAGATCATCTGGATCATCACCGCCGTTCTGTGAATGGGCCAGGACAGGGGTCGTCGGCCAGGTGGTGATCGCCGTCGGCGGTCTGAAAGACTCGCCACTGGCTCTGTCGATGACGAGGAGCAGCGTTTCTCTGGCAGTTCGGGAGGCGTTTCCCGCGTCGAATATCGATCGCTTCGGACAGCAGCTCGGTGTCGACTGGCAAGACGCCGTCTGCTGGTCCTCCGAGGCCCGGGACAAAAGCGCTGGCTACGGGCGCAGGTGGCAGCTGTCGTCTCGCCGTTGCCGAGTGCCGGCGGGTGCCTCCCGTTCTCGTCGACGTCCAGATCCGGGCTCAGCGAGCGCCTCCCGAGGCCGTCGACAACTGCTGTCGTGTGACGTCGACAAAGCCAAACGCTCAAGATCCACTTTCGACACACGGCCTAGCGGCCGGTGGCGCATTGGCTACGAATCGTCTTCTTTGTCTTGCCTCAGGTGGTTCCTGGCAAAGGAGATCTCTTCAGGATGAGTCGTTGTCCGGGCCAGCACCCAGGCGGTGCGTGCGTCCATGCCGGGCCCGTACGCCGCTGCCAGACGCCGGGCACGCCGTGTGGTCAGTGGTGCTAGCAGCCACCGGCTCAGCGGAAACTTGATGCGCTGGTGTGGTGTGGAGGCGTCACGATGGGAGTTCACCTGTGCCTCCGGCAGTGCTGGTGTCCGGGAGAGTGCCGACAGTTTCCTTGAGTGGGCAGTGGGGTTCGGAGCACTGGGTGTGGTTGCAGGCCCGGAGGTTAGCCAGGGCGAAGCGCGCTTCGATCAGAGCCTTGTCGTCTTGGTCTGGGCTCCCGTATAGGAAGCGGGAACATGGCATCGAGAGGGGTGTGGGCGTTGCGGACGTCGGTGAGGATGCCGAACGTCGTGGTGCGGTTCAGCCGACCTTCGTGGGCGGCTCGCGCCCAACCGAGGAGGATCTGGTGGGCGTGGTCGCGCACGTCTGGCTGTCGCAGGGTCTGCATCCAGCCGTTGATCAAGAAGTCCCGGATGGCCGGGGCCGCTGGTGCCGCGCTCATGAGGGTGTCCAGGACGGTGTGTGTTGGGTCGGTGAGCGCTAGGAACGCCCGGGGACCATCCGTCAGGGCGGCGTCGCCTTGTCCACGTTCTCGCCCGGCCGCGCACCAAGTGGTATGCCATGCGCCTCGATCTTCGGGGTCCGGTGCCAACTCCCGAACGCAATCCGGACTACCGAGCCCTGGGAGTTGCCACCGAGGACGGGCAGGCGCACGCGTACGCCGCTGCCAGCGCTGACTGCGCAGCCGAACTGCTACAACACCACTCCGCGCCCGAGCGCGTCCTCACGGAGCTCTCTGCCGTGCTGGCGTCGGCATCATGGTCCCTCGCCTTCCAGCACAAGCATGTCGAGATCCTTACGGCCATGAAGGACGCGCAGGCGAAAATGCCGAGCCAGGCAAATGAAATCTGGGTCAGCATCATCGGAGAGCTCGAAGCCCGGGCCCCTCGCGGAGATCGTTGAGCCAGCAGCCCACTGCCGGTGCCAGCCTGACTACCGCGATAGCCCGTGGAGCTGCCCGGTCCATCACGGCCCGGCTAGGGCGCGTATCGAGTCGCGATCAGCCGGTGGGAGGAGGAGCTGGAGACCGTCCACCTCATTAGGGAGTGCGAGAACGCCGGTGTCGGCGCTGACCTGCGGTGACACGTCGCGTGTGTGTCAGCGACCTGTCACCGGGCAGGGTGCTCGGGTTTCGACCCGTGTCGATGGCCACCTTCCATAAGATTGCCCCTGGTGCACGGCCAACGAGGAGGCATGGATGGGAAATCTGGGGGGATACCAGACGATGACGACGCTGGCGAAGAAGGTGGGCGGCCCCGGGGCGCTGGCCGTCGCCACCGCCGTGGGCGGGTGGGCCATCGGCCGGAGTGCTGAAGCTGGTGGGAAGAGCGTATTCAGGGCCGCCAGGGCTGCGGCCAAGATGCGGAACGCCGCGTGCTCGACGAAGGGCCAGGTCTTCGACGTCGTGTCCGACGGCGAGGACGGCAAGGGTCTCGCGCTCCGGGCAGGTGACCAGTACCGAGTCATGGAGTGCGACGGGGAAGCGATCCTCATCGAGGTGCTCGGTGGCACGAACAATCCCTACTTCACGTCAGCGCAGTTCCTGGCGTCGGTGTCGGGCTTCCCCATGGCGGAAAAGGTTAATGCTGAGTAGCTCGACTGTGGGTGTGGGCACTCGAGTCAGCGGCTGACCCGCGATGCTTCGCAACAGGATTTCCTTCCATTTCATCCTGTACTGGGTGAACAGAAGCAAACCGTCAGCTAAAGACCTACGTGACGTGGCCGAACTGCGTCTCAACGAGCGACACGGACTCGCCGTTGGCAGTCGCTAAATTTCTGGACGACCTCAAGTTCGCGTGAGGGACACACATCCGACTCGGCCGGTGAGCAGCCGAAAACGAGCAGCGGGGCCGGACAGGGTGATCCTGTCCGGCCCTGCTGTCGTCGGATCAGCCGAAGTCGAGCGTGTACTGGGCGAAGTCGGCCGGGGCGGGCGGGGCCGGGGCGGGCCGGGGCGCCGGCGGTCCGTCCGGACGGGATGCCTCCCAGCGCGTTCGGCCAGCTCGTCCTTCCAGCCCTTCGGCGGGGGCCACGGCACGCCCCAGGCGCCGAGCTGGTCTCGCTTCCAGCCGCCGGCGGGTGTGCGGGCGGCTTCGATCTCTTCGGGTGAGGGGAGGTACGTCATGGATGGTGCGCTCTCCGACATGTTGCCGTGGATGACGCCGATGCCACCGCGGTCCAGACCCGTCTGCAACGGTTGGTAGAGCCGCGGCAGGCTAAGCAGCGCACCGAGGAGGATCGGGAGGCCGGAGAGCTGATGCGGCCGCCGTACGACTTTCCGGACGCTGAGGCGTTGCAAGCCTTCGCGGCGCCCGGGCGACGGAAGCGCGGGCCGAATCAGATGTGGCGCACGACTGCCCGTGTTGACCGTAAGAACAGAGTGGAAGGCGGGCCGACGGGTGGGCCGCCTAGCGATCTTCGACGATGAAGGACGCTCGCTGGTAAAGCTCGTCGAACGTGATGATCTCGACGTCCTGGATCGATGTCCGGAACAGCTCGAATGAGTTGATCTTCTCTGGGTTCACGGCGCCGTTGTGAGTGAACTCGCGCAGACTCCCGATCACCACGACCTGCCGGGGCCGGGTAGTGGACATCTCGACGCCGGTCGGAGTGCCGTCGTCGTCATAAATGCGGGTGAGGAACTCACGGGAGATGAGCTGCTGGGCCTTGCTGGCGGTCTTCTGCACCTGCGCCACGCCGCCCCCCAATTCTTTTGAGGCCTGGTAGACACCCGCGCGGTACGGGGTCTTGGCGAGCAGCTCCGTGTCGTGGGTCTTGATTTCACAGAAGAGCATGCTGCTGATCAGGCCCTTGGAACGCATGATGGCGTCGATGCGTTTTCCGGCTCCGCCGAAGATGTTCGCACCGGTGGTGATGCGTTCCAGCTTGCCGTCGTCGATGGATTCGCAGGCGATGAGGTTGAGTCCGTAGCCGAAGATCCACTGGTTCGCCTCGAAGAAGGCCTGCCAGACCGCTTCCGCCCCGCGCGTCGTTGCCAGGCTCTCCTCCTGCTGGAAGTAGTCCGCATCGTTCAGCAGTCGCTCGAACCTCTGGAGCTGTTCTTTGCGGTTGCTGATCAACCGGATGTCCTCCTCGGTGAGCCCGCCCCCGATCGCGGTCCTGACCGCACCGAGAACCATCGTCCGGTCCTGGCCGGTCAGCAATTGAGCCAGCTGATCCTCGTCCCTGGCCACGAGCTGGAGAGAGTCGCCGGGCGTGCTGAGCCCTGCGCAGCCCTGGAGGAAGTTGATGACCTTCCAGAAGCTCTCGTAGACGTCCCCGGTGTCGACGAGCGCCTTGATAGCCCGGGTGGTCCCGGTATCGGGCACCGTCTGCGTGGCGGAGGCCTCCCCTGCCTTCCTCTTGTCCTTCTTCCACAGCTTGATCCTCGGCGTGAAGGTGTCACCCTTCTTGATGATGGTGACGTTGCACAGCGTGGCCACCTGGGGCCGGTCGTCGAGGACGAAGTCAGTGACCATCCGGCATGCGCGGGTGTCGTAAAGGTAGTGGAACCCGCTGCTGTCCTGCGAGCTGCGGATTTCCAGATCGGCGAAATCCCTGCGGGTGACGTCGAACTCGGTAGTGGAGAAGGGGAGACGGAGACCGCGAACGATGGGGGTAGCGGGCGCCGCAGCCTGAGTCCGCCAGTCCGGCGAGATGTTGGGCAGCGGCCGGTGATCACCTTCGACGACGAGGTCCTGGACGTCGGTGCGTCCGAGCTGGCTGAACAGGTGCTCCAGTGTCCTCCAGATCACCTCCTTCATCTCCGGGGTGCAGGTGGGCTGGAGATCGCGCTCCACGGTCAGGACCGCCGCGTAGGTGTGCTCTGTCCAACTGTCACCAGGCGTGGGACGGAAGAAGCCACCATCGCGGCGCAGGGTCAGGACAGCCGTGCGCAACAGGTCACACGCGGTCTCCTCGCCGGCGCAGTCCAGGAGGCTGTAAGTCTGCCCGAGGACCAGATCGAGCTTGCTCGCGTCGTCGTCGTTCAGCGGCAGGGGGACCAGCGGTCCCGTGGGCGGAAGTCGGACCGGCGTGTAAACAGGGCGGCCCGAAAGGGACTCGTGTGGACGCAAGCCCCATCCGTCCGGTGCCAGCAGCCGGTTCAGCTCCTCAACCTGCTTCATCGCCTCCTCAATACCAGTCGCGACCTCGGGGTGGACGGTGCGCGCCAGGAAGGCAAGCAGCACCTCGTCCGGTCCGTCGGAGAGCTCCAACCGGGAGTCCTCGAAGATCCAGTCGTCGGGCAGGTCGTCCTCGTTGTTGATCCGGTGCTGCTGGATGTCAGCGCGGACGGTCGGGAGCCGGCTGTTCTCGAACGCAGGCCGGTCCAGGTCGTAGAGGCCTTCCAGGAACGTGACCTCGTCCAATCTCCCCCACCAGGGGCTCGATATCCCGCGCAGGGAGTCGAAGATCTCGCGCCGCGTCACCGAAGTGATCGATGGCTGCGGGTGTGCCGGGGAGGGGTCACTGGACGTCATGGGTCCCAGGATGAAGGGCAAGGCGGCCACGTACCGGCCGATCGAGATTTTCCCATCCCACACGAAACATCAGGCAGAGTGCCGCAGCAGGCTGCTGGACGACCTTGAGTTCGCGTTGGGCCGCGCATCCGCCTAGGACTTGTCCGGCCGATCATGGCGTTGAAGCAGCAGATGCTTTGCATACGGGGTGGGCTCGCCCGGTCCGGCCAGGATGGTTGCTGAGGTCGTCCTACTGGGCGTCACACCCGCTGTGCTCGGTGGTCACAGTCCTGGCCTTCCCATGTTGAACACGTGGGCGGGTTCCTGGGGACCTGGCTACCCAGAGCAACAGTGTCAGCCCGCACAACTAGGGTTGCTGACCACTGACCTCAAGGGGCTTCACCATGGGCATTCATCCCGACGTCGCCGTACTGCTCGACCTCGTGCCAGCAGACTTCGTAGGCGGCGAGCAAATCGACTGGGCTGCGGCCGAAGTCGCGCTAGGCACCAAGCTGCCGAGTGACTACAAGGCTTTGCTGGACACGTACGGCGTGGGCGATATCGGAGAGCTCGTCATTCTGCCCCCACTCCCGAGTGACGTGCGCGGTTGGGAAGGGTGTCACATCGGAGGCATGACGGACGGCCTGCGCGGGCTCTGGGAGGACGGCTCAGGAATCCCAGACGTGACGCTGGGTGCCGATGCCGTCCTGCCCTGGGGTTCTGGGATGAACGCCAACGAGAGGGCTTGGCTCATGAACGACCCAGATCCGGACAAGTGGCCTGTCATAGCCTGGCGCCGGCACCACTCGTGGGGCGAGTCGCCGTGGGCCCTGTTCGACTGCAACACGGTCCAGTTCATCACCCGCATGATGCTGGGCCAGTTCGACGCCTGCCCACTCGGCGATGCGTCGCTCTGGAAGCGGACAGACACCTTCGTCAGCTGGCGAGAGCAACATCGACGGCTTAGGGCCGGCCTGGACCCTTCTACAGGTGAGCCCGATCCCTACGCCCACATGTACCCCGTCACCGAGGACTGGCCCTGATCAGGACCGGAGCCAGATTGCGGGGGCTGCCACCGTCGCGGTGCCGAGGAAAACGTAACCGCGCTTGTCGTAGCGAGTGGGTGCGCCACGAGGCGCCATGGAATCGAGTGAGGTGAGAGACCTTCACCGCCGGGTTGTCGTAGCAATCCGGTTGCAGCTGGGGGCAGTTCGGTTCGGGGGATGTCGAGCTGAGCGGTAAGCAGCCCCGACAACGCCGGGACGGGTTGGTACTGCCAGACGACCCGGGTCCGGCTAGCGAGACAGGAAGGTGCACGCGAGAAATCAGTGCCTGACGCCCCGTAATTACGACACCGGCTCGAACCTGGCGGATTTGGGCCGGACGCAGTGCACGACCACCAGTGCTCGTCGGTGGTCGACTCCGAAGCCGACTCCACTCATCGGTGGGGAGGCCACGCTGAAAGTCTGCGGCGTAAGCGTGGCGATGCTGCCGGGGTAGAGCTGGGCACCTCACCTGTCGATCGATTCGTGGTGAACGTGGGAACTGTCCACGGTCGCTCCCGTGTCGGACATCCAGTCCGATCGGGGGCAGGTCCATCGCCGGCTGATGGCCGTCGGGCAGGACGGAGGCCCCGTAGTACTCCGAGGCCGGGAAAGCCGGTCACATGGGGAAGGGGCCAGCAAGTCAGCAGTAAGGAGACTGGAATGCCAGGAGGATGTCGCCGGTGAATACCGACGAGCTGGAATGGGCCTTGATGAAGGCCGAACGCCGGGTACTGGAGATCCAGAC
Organism: Streptomyces sp. NBC_01013; assembly: GCF_045162765.1. Classification (NCBI taxonomy): domain Bacteria; kingdom Bacillati; phylum Actinomycetota; class Actinomycetes; order Kitasatosporales; family Streptomycetaceae; genus Streptomyces; species Streptomyces sp. NBC_01013. Next base: position 8,440,306 of record NZ_CP108687.1, on the reverse strand, counting down.
CAAGCTGCACCGTTGGGCTGTTGATGATTCTCATCGCGGGTTCGACGACCTGTTCAACCTCGTGGCCGATCCCGCCTTCCTGTTGGTGGCGTGGGACCGTGTCCGGGGAAACAAGGGTGCCCGCACGGCCGGAGTGGATGGGAAGACCGCCCGCTCCATCGAAGCCGGGCAAGGAGTCGAGGCTTTTCTCGACAAGCTGCGGACCCAGATAAGAGACCGCAGCTTCCATCCGGTTCCCGTCCGCGAGCGGATGATTCCCAAGGCGAATGGCAAACGTCGTCGTCTCGGGATTCCGACCGTGGCGGACCGAGTGGTCCAGGCGTCCTTGAAACTGGTGCTGGAGCCGGTGTTCGAAGCGGATTTCCTCCCGTGTTCCTACGGGTTCCGCCCGAACCGCCGAGCTCACGATGCGATCGCCGAGAGCCGCTACCTCGCCAGCCACGGATACGAGTGGGTGGTAGAAGGCGACATCACGGCGTGCTTCGACGAGATCTCGCACCCGGCCCTCATGGAGCGGGTGCGGAATCGAATCGGGGACAAGCGGGTGTTGTCCTTGGTGAAGGCGTTCTTGAAGTCCGGGATCCTGTCCCGTGACGGAGCCTTCACGGACACACGCACCGGGACCCCGCAGGGCGGGATCCTGTCGCCGCTGCTGGCCAACATCGCACTCTCGGTCCTGGACGAGCACATTGCCCAGGGCCTCGGAGGACCAGCTGGCACCTCCGAGGATCGGCGCAGGAGACGACGCCGGGGATTGCCCAACTACCGGCTGGTCCGGTATGCGGACGACTTCCTCGTGCTCGTCTTCGGGCGCCGGGACCATGCCGAGGAACTACGCGACGAGGTCGCAGAGGCATTGCGGCCGATGGGCCTACGCCTGTCGGTGGAGAAGACACATATCACGCACATTGACGAGGGCCTTGATTTTCTTGGATGGCGCATCCAGCGTCACCGGAAACTTGGCACTGATCGGCAGTACATCTACACCTACCCGGCACGGAAGTCAGTGCGTTCCATGACGGGAAAGGTGAAGGAACTGACCGGGCGACAGAACGTCGGCTTGTCGCTGGATTCCTTGCTCCACCGGCTGAACTCGGTGTTGCGGGGATGGTGCGCGTATTTCCGTTCCGGAGTCTCGAACGTCGCTTTCTGTTACCTCAGCCACTACGCGTGGATGAGGGTGACACGATGGATTCGACGCAAGCATCCCGGGATCACTTGGAAACAGCTCCGTCGGCGCTATTACGGCGGCGGCTGGTGGCCCGCCACAGAGGAAGCGGAACTGTTCAACCCGGCCAAGGTAAGCACGACCAGATACCGATACCGGGGAAAACTCATTCCGGCTCCGTGGCCCACTACGGCTTGATGAACTGAACATCCTGGAACGGGATTTGTGGAGAGCCCGGTGCCCGGAGACGGGCACGCCGGGTTCGGGAGGCGGCTCGGGGAAACCCACTGTTGGAAACACCAGCAGGGCGCCCCGAGTCGACCTCACCGACCGCCCGGGACTGCTTCAAGAGGTTGATCGCCCGCTCGACGGTGTTGCGCTTCTTGTACCGGTCCTCATCGAAGCCGGGCGGCCGCCCACCGCCTGTGCCCTTGCGCAGGCGGGCCGCCTGGCTGTCGGTCTTCTCCGGGATGGTGTGGCGGATTCCCCGCCTTCGCAGGTACTCGCGGATGGGGCCGTTGCTGTAGGCCCTGTCGGCCGCAAGGCTGTAGGGCTTCTTGCGTGGTCGCCCCAGGCCCGGTCTAGGGACTCGGATCTTCTCCAGCACCGCGATGAACTGGGTGCAGTCAGCTCGCTGACCTGGTGTGACGATCAGGGACAGCGGACGGCAACGGCCGTCCGCGCTCAGGTGAAGCTTGCTGGTGAACCCGCCGCGCGAGCGGCCCAGACTCTCGCCTCCAGCACCACCTCCACCAGGCGGGCGTGCAGACTCTGCCACGGCGCTTCGTCCTGATGTTCTGGCTCCTCGGCCCCCTTTGAGCCGGGCGCCGACGGTGGGGCGATGCGAGCGCCCGCCGCATGCTGATGCGCCCGCACGATGGTGGAGTCGACCGAGATGTCCCAGTCGATCTCGCCTGCTGCATCGGCTGCGGCCTGGACCTGCTGGAGGAGACGTTCCCAGGTACCGTCCGCCGACCACAGCCGGTGGCGTTCATAGACGGTCTTCCACGGACCGAACCGTTCGGGCAGGTCACGCCACTGCACTCCGGTTCGCACCCGGTGCAGGATCCCGTCGATCACCTGCCGGTGATCCCGCCACCTGCCGCAACGCCGGTTGCTGACCGGCAGGAACGGCCGCAGCCGTTCCACTCGGCATCACTCAGATCACCCCGCCCCATGCTCCATTCAACGGCTGGAGCACGCTGGCCGTCACGCGGCCGGCACGACACCTTCGCGCTGAGCGTTCTTCGGCCTGGAAAGAAAGATTCGGCGGGTCGGCAGGTCGATTTCCGTAACGACGACGGTGATCCCCTCTCCGGCCTCCATGTCCTCCACCGGACTCGCTGCGGGCCGACCGTCGATCTCTATGGAGGGGAGCAGCCCGACGAACCCGTCTCCGAGCTCGACGAAGACGCCGATGGGAACTGTCTTCTCCACCGTCCCGCGGATTTCCTGACCCACCGTGCGGTCGGCGAAAGCCCGCAGGGGGTCGGGCTCCAGCGCCTTCAAGGACAGTCTGGCCTCCGCGTTGTAGGTGTCGAACTGGAGGAACTCGCACGAGACCCGCTGGCCTACGTAAACGACATCGGTGGGGGCTTCGATGCGCCGCCAGGACAGTTCGGGGATCACGATGAACCCGACACCGGGGAAGAGGGGATGGGCAGGTCCGTCGTCCAGGGCCACGAAGACCCCGAACCGCTCGATCGCCGCAACGGTGCCAGACAATATGTCGCCGCTGTGCAAGGTCTCCAAAAATGCCCAGAGTTCCGGGCTCTCCGACTGCCAGTCCATACCGTCACCCTGGCATACGACATCGCGGGCCGACTATGACCTCGACAGACTGAAGCCCCGCTGTACCCCAGCAACCGGAACCATGATCGGCCGGACAAGTCCTAGGAGCGCGAGGGTGGCGTTGGTGGCGGCGACCCCGGACAACGTCGAGATGGCAGCTCCGGTGGAGGCGGTTCCGAACAGCGCGGCGGCGGCGAACGCTCCGTAGGCCGCGGCTCCGCCGGCCGCTGCCCCGGCCACGCCTCCGGCAGCGGCTCCGCGGATCGCGTTGGCGATCCCGACGGACATGGCTTCGATTCGTATCGCAGCAGGGGGTTCGCCCGTGGTCTCGAGCTCTTCCTCGCTCGGTCTGTCGGGCTCTGGTGCCCCGCTGATGCTCTCGGCCAGCTCGACGAACCTTAGGAAGAACTTGTCGCGGGCGGCGTCATGAACAAGGTTGAAGGCTTCACCGAATTCTTGGGTGATCTTCGAGCGTTGGGCCGCCTTCTCATTGATCTCGGCATGGCGTCGTTTAGTCTCCGCGACTTGGACGCGCAGCTTCACTGGCCGCTGGTCCCGCTGACGTGCGAGGGCCCTGGTTCGGTCCTCCGCCTCATGCTTGAGTTGCTCCGGCGTCAGTTGGAGGGCGAGGGCGATGGCGGCCAGACGGTGCTCCCTGGGGCTCACGAGCCCGTGCTCGATCCGGGAGATGGAGACCGCACCGCCCTTGCCGTAATCGGCCTGCTTGGCCAACTCTTCCTGGGTCATAGAGGGACTCTGGTCCTGGCGGTGCTCACGGATCACGAGGCCCATCGCCTCTGCGCTGAAGTCACTCATTGGCCTCGGCCCGGTTGCTGTGCGGGCTGTGGCGACGCCAGGAGGACTGCGCCTCACGTACTAGGGCGGCACCGGAACGGATGGCTTCGGCGCTGTCTTCGGCGAACCACAGGCTGCGAGGGACCCTCTACTCGTACACACGAGCGGCCATCACCATGCTGGCTAGCAGATTCCAATCGGGCTGGTCAGGCATTTCCTGCCCGCGATTTTTATACCATCCAGGCATGTCATGGACCCAGGCCGCCCAAGCTTCGAGGAAATCTGTAAGAGTACTGTTCCCCCATTCTTCGGGATTCTCTTCGAAATCCTCAAGAGCCTTCCGAAGAAATATAGAAAAGTCTTCCCTATTTCCTACCTCGACCGCGCATTGACGAAGACTCAAATCATCTGCCCCTTACGACTATTGACATACCGTCATTCATTGTCGTCATCTTCCAGCTTTCGCTCTGCACTTCCTCCGCCGAAGCGCGCGTGAAGCGAATACTTACCCCTGCCTCACGGAAGGCGTAGAGCCGCCTATTATCGAGCGTGTAGATTTTACCATTCTGTCGGAAAACTCGAATAGGAGGCAGGTCAGATGCCGTTACGCTGCCTGCCTTTAGGGCCTCGACGAGATTGAAGTGACCCCTCAGGTCCCGACACTTCCGTTTTATGCCGCGAGGTCCAGCCGTTGATGGCAGCGGATCCTCGCCTGGTACGGCGTGATGTAGCCGATGGTCGAGTGGAGCCGTTCCCGGTTGTAATGTTCCGCGATCCACCGGAAAACGTCCTGCCGAGCCTGCGCCCGGGTTTCCCAGACGGTCGTCCCGATCTCTGCTTTCAGGACGGCGAAAAAGCTCTCCGCGGCAGCGTTGTCGAAGCACGAACCGGTGCGCCCGGCGCTCTGCCGAATGTCCAACTCGCCGAGTAGAGAACGGAATTGATGGGACGTGTATTGGGATCCGCGATCGGAGTGAAAGATCGCGTTTCCTGCCGTGTGTCCACCCGCATGGGCCATCCGGATGGCATCCGCAACCAGTTCGGTGCGCATGTGGTCGGCCATCGACCAGCCCGCAACCTCCCGCGTGCACAGATCGATCACCGTCGCCAGATACAGCCATCCCTCGGCCGTCGGCAGGCGGGTGATGTCCCCGACGAATTTCAGACCCGGCAACGGCGCGGTGAAGTCCCGCAGGATCAGATCCGGCGCCGGCGGCGCCGTGCGGTCCTGTCGTGTCAGCGACCGCGACTTCCGTCGCGTTATCCCGACGATTTCACGCTCCCGCATGATCCGGGCGACGCGCTTGCGGTTCACCACGTGGCTCTGGTCCCGGAGTTTCCGGGTGATCCGCAGGGCCCCGTAAGCTCCCCGGGAATCGGTGTGGATCTCCCGGATTCGGCAGGCCAGGACCTCTTCCTCATCGGCCTTCTCCTGCCGCGCCTCCTTGTTCTGGTGCCAGGCGTAGTAGCCGGAGCGGTCCCAGCCGAGAACATCACACATCCGCTTCACCCTGTGGGCGCCTCTGTGCTCGTCGACGAAACGGAAGCGGATCACCGTGTCGTCTCCCGCGCGAAATAGGCGGCGGCTTTCCGGAGGATCTCGTTGTCCTCCTTCAGTCGGGCATTCTCCCGCCGCAGGCGCTTGAGCTCTTCTTTCGCGTCAGGGGTCATGCCGGCGTCACCCCCGCTGTCCGCCGCCTGGACGCGGGTCCGGTCCTCCCGGACCCACTTGCGCAGGGTCTCCAGATGGATACCCAGGCCGTGAGCGATGTCGGTGAGGGAACGGTCCGGCGAGGAACGCACCAGGTCCACAGCGTCCCGCTTGAACTCTTCGGGGTAGTTCTTTCGCTTTGCCACCTTGGATCACTTCCCCTGGATGACGAAACATCCAGCGTCCAGGTGTCGGAATTTCGGGGGTCACTCCACTTCACTCTGCCACCAATGCGATCACTTCCCCGAAACGCTCCAGGGTATCCGCAACAAAATCCTCGCCGCCGAAGCCAGGAATTTTGACCATCCACCAGTCAGCGTCGCCTGGCCGGACAGCCGGTCCTGATTCCACGAGGCTCTTGAACCGGAGGTCGATTACGTCAAGCTCACCTGCAAACCATGCAGAAGATACCAAACGCCTGGAAACCCTGCAATCTACAATGACCGCCTGAAGGACATTTCTGACGGATATGTCGTTCAGGTACTCAGAATAGTCATATTCGTAACCCTCTTGACACTCGTCAACGAACGATGACCACGAACCCAGCAATTCCCCAGGAGAAAGGATTTGCCGACGCCCAAGACGCTGAGACACCTCAGCCACGATGAGCGCAAGGTCGGTTGTATCCGGCGTCACTTAAACTGCTCCAAGAAATACGCCATGGGATCGCCTTCCGTTCTGAAGAATGTTGATATCGTACCAGACGAGTTCATGTATCCGAAGTATCCACTATTTGGGTCGACACGATACATGCCCCCGCTTGAGCTCGGAAGGGAAAGGGAGCCCTCCGGCCCATTTCCGGACATGAAGCTTCGAGCAGCTTCCCCATACCGCTTCCTCCCCTGGGGACCTTTGAATTCAGGCATATCGATCCCCTTGGGGTTCACCTTCACCTTTCCCCTGTTTTTAGCGATTACGGCGAGGACATGCTTGGAGTAGTGCCGCGCAGCAGACGAATTCGAATTGAAAGTCGCCCTCAAAGCAAGCGCCGCCCCGGGCGCGCTTTCACTCTCAGCCCGTACTGCAGCAGCTGCAACTGTGCCAGTCCCCGCGACCGCGCTGCCTCCAGAGGCGCCGCCGGTCGCCGCTTCGGTAATTTCCGCTGCGCACACCGGCGCTGCCGCCAGGCAGCCAGCGATCCCGTCAAGAGCGATGGGCGCCGCAGCTGCAATTACACCCACGGCCACGGCAAAACCGAGGACGATCTTCTGCCAGGTGGCGAGCTTGCCGCGGTCGATCCAGTCGTCGCTAACGGTTGGGGCGTAGTTCGGGTTGCTGCCCATGGCCCAGCCGTGCGAGACCACTTCCTTCTTTGCGGGCTTCGGCTCTGGCCCCTTCTTGAACACAATCTTCGTTGTGGTCCTGCCAGCGGTCTGGTGGACGGTCTTGGTCATGGTGCCGCTTCCGGCGTGACCGTCTGACTGGGTGTAATTGAAGGTTTTGGTAGTGGTTTTCGTGTAGGCCCAGTCCCAGCCGTTCTTGGTCTTGGTCCAGGTTTCGGTGCCACCGTTGCAGGAGCTTGAGGCGCCACCGCACATTCCATCGGGGCGGAGGCCGGTGGGGTCGGACAGGGTGACGGGGGTGTTGTTGGCGTAGGCGTAGCCGTTGAGGGACTCATGGTCGCTTGGGGCGAGGATGGGGTCGACGGAGAGGAATCTTCCGTTGGCCGGGTCGTATTCGCGGGCGCCGATGTGGGTGAGTCCGGTGTCGGTGTCGGTGGTTTTGCCGAGGAAGCCCTTGTCGTCGGGCCAGGTGGATGGTGTGGTTCCGCGGCTCTCGCCGAAGGGCTTGGTGTAGCGGCGGGTGACGGCCTGGGTGGTGGCGTCCACGCTCATTGAGGCGGTGCCGTGGTGGTCGTCGACCATCCAGGACAGGCCGTTCTCGGTGCGGACGGCGGTGGCGTCGCCGGCCGGGTAGTAGCGCTGGCCGGTGAATTTTTTGGTGGTTGTGTCGTAGTGGAGTTCCTGGCCGCCCAGGTAGAGGACGGTCTTGATGGGGCCGCGGCGGATCAGGAGTTCGCCGTTGGCGTCGTAGAGGTAGTCGGTGGTTTTGGTGACTTCGGTGAGTTGGGTGAGTTCTCCTTCGATGTCCCAGGTGAGGTTCTGCGCGGTGCCGGTGGGGCCGTAGCGCTTGGTGGTGTTGCCCTGCTCGTCATAGGTGAAGGTCTTGGCAGGGTTGCTGTTGACGGTGGTGGAGGTCAGGGTGTGGGGCTGGCCGGTGCCGTTGGCGTTGACGGCGGGGTAGCCGTAGCCGGTCTTGGTGTCACCGGTGGTTTTGTGCTCGGTCTGGGTGTCGCGCAGGCCGCCGGGCTTGTAGGTCCAGCTGGTCCAGTACGGGGCCGGGCCGCCGAGAGCGGAGGCCGAGCGGGTGGTGGTGCAGTCGTTGGAGGAGGGGGTCCAGGATTCGGTCAGGCGGCGGTAGCCGTCGTAGGCGAAGCATTGGGTGTCGTTGCCGTTGGCGTTGTCGGTGACCGACTTGATGTTGCCGGAGGTGTCGTAGGTGTAGTTGACGTCGCTGGTGTAGCCGGCGTTGGTCTGGTCGACGGTGTGGGTGTTGGTCAGGCGGCGGGTGCCGTCCTTGTAGTGGTTGAGGATCTGGAATTGCTTGGCGTCGGTGGAGGTGCCCAGGCGGGTCTCTTCGATTTCGCCGTATGGGGAGTAGCCGATGTTTTGGACGTAGTCGGTCAGGCCGTCGGTGCCGGTGAGCATGCCGAGGCTGTTGTAGGTGTTAGTTACGGCTTCTGCTGGTAGGCCGCCTACTGCGGGGAGCGTTGTCGACTGGAGGGTGCCGTCGAGGTTGTAGACGGGGGAGGTGATGAACGTCGGCGGTGCGCCGGCGACGACCAGAGCGTCGCTGGCGGCGATGACGGTCTTGGTGCCCTTGGACCGGCCGAGTACGTCGTAGCCGGTGGCGACCTGGGAGTAGATCTTGCCGGTGGTGCCGCCGACGTAGCGGATTGCGGCGGTGGGCTGTCCCTTGGCCAGGGAGTCGTAGGTGAACTTGGTCAGCTGGTGGGCGTTGTCCTTAACTCCGTCCCAGGTGCCGGTCTTACGGCCGAGTTCGTCGTAGTCGGTAATCAGGGTGCGGGAGGCACCATTGAGGGTGGTGGTGACCGTGAGCGGTTGGTCGCCGTCGTTGTATGTGGTGTCGATCTGGCCCTGGTCGGGGTCGGTGGAGGTGATCTCGCGACCGCGCAGGTCGTAGCCGTACGTCCAGGCGGCCCCGTCCGGGCCGGTCATCTTCTTGAGCTGGCCGCCGGGCGTGTACTCGTAGAGGGTGCGGGTGTAGTCGCTGCCGGTCGGGGCGGGGCCGGCGTATTCCCGGCGTTCGGTGAGCCGGCCGCGGGCGTCGACGATGCTCAGGGTGCCGGTGCCCCCTGCTGCAGCGGTGGTGCTGGTGCGGTCACCCTGCTGGTCGGTCTTGGTGCGCCACTCTTCTTGGTCGTAGACCCGGAAGACCGATTCGGTGGCCCGGCCGGCGGCGTCGAAGACCGTCTCGGTGGAGGCGGGGACGGATCCGGGGAAGGTGTTGGCCAGGGTGCCCGAGGGGGCGTTGTTGTCGTGGATCTGGCTGTTGGAGATGTATGGCAGGCCGCGGTCGTCGTAGAGAGTCTCGGAGATGACCCGGCCGCCGTTCGGGGCGGGGACCTGTGTCTGACGGGAGCGCAGCAGGCTGTCGAGGATCTCGTAGGAGCTGTTGTAGGTCTTTCCGTCGGCCTTGAGGGCGTCGGTGCGGACCCAGGTCTCCTTGTCGTTGTTGACACTGTAGGCGTAGACGGCGCTGGCGGCGTTGCCGAGCGTGCGGGAGCGGTCCGGCTGCCAGACCGATACCAGGCGGCCTAGTGCGTCAAGGGCCCATTCGGTGATATTGCCGTTGGCGTCGGTGGTCTTGGCGGCTGTGCCCCAGGCAGGGTCCACCTCGGTGGTGGAGGTGAACAGCTTGGGGTCGGTGGTGGTCTTCGACGTCAGCGGGCCGTAGCCGGTGTCATCGGGGACGTAGGTGGTTGTGACCGTGCGGTTGAGGGCATTGGTCGCGGTGGACGGCCGGCCCAGTTTGTCGTAGGTGGCACCCGAGACCTGCTGGTAGACGGGCTTCTTGTCGAGTTCGCCGTAGCTCGCGACTCGGTAGGAGGCGGTGATGTCCCCCTTGGTGGGTGCTGCACCGACCGTCTGGCCGTCGTAGGCCATGGTGATGTCGGAAATGGCGTCGGCGGGAATAGCTGGGGTGGCTGTGCAGGGAACTGAGTAGGTCTCGGTGCGTGAGACGGCGTTCACCAGCCAGGCCGAGGTGTTTCGGGCGTAGGTGTTTCGCACGCATGACTCGTCGCCGGTGATGGCGATGTCGCCGGAGTCTTCCACGGCGACCGGCATGCCGTATGTGGTGTCGTACGTGGTTTTCTGATTGACCGTGCGGGTACCGGTCGAGGTTTTGGTGCGGGTGACTGCCTCGTCGGCCTGGACTATCCAGGATTCGGTGGTGCCCCAGTCGTAGGTGTGGCTTCCGGTCTTGTGGGACCAGGGGGTGTTGATGGTGCGGCTGATTTCTTCGGTGCCGTTGTAGGCGAGGGTCTCGCGGACGAATCCGGTGTACTGGCGGAAGTCATCGATTGCGGCGCCGGTGGAGTCGGTGACCTTTTCCACGCGTGCGGTGCCGTCGAGTTCCTTCTCGCCGTTCAGGCCGCGCATGTAGAGGGTGGATTTCTTGGAGCGCGGGCCTTCGGAGTCTCCGAAGGTTTCCACGACCTTGCCGTAGCCGCGCCATTGTGACCAGGTGCGGTTGGAGGTCTTGGTCAGTCCTTCGTCGTCGGAGTAGCCCCAGCCGGCGCCGCCCTGGTAGTCGTAGTACTTCTCACCGGTGTCGCCGTGGCCGTAGGGATCTTCCTGGAAGACGGAGGTGACCACGTACTTGTGGAACCAGTCGGTGGTCGGGGTCGCGCCGGACTGGGACCATTTGACCGGGAAACAGCGGCGGGTGTTCGTGTCGACCGCAGACGGCATGCTGGTGCCCCAGATGCAGTCGGGGTCGGAGTAGTTCACGGTGAGTTTGGAGCCGGTCTCGGATTGGATGGTCCGTACCCGCCATTTGATGTAGCGCAGGGTGTCCGGGCCGCTTCCTTCGACGTGGTTGGACAATTGCATGCCGTCGAAGAGGACCGGCGGCATGGAGGCCGCGGTGGTGTTGGCCTTTCCGGTGTTCTGGATGGCCTGCAGCCACAGGCTTGCCGAGGAGGCGTCGCCGGTGTCGGGGAAGTTCTGCGTCAGGTGCCAGGTGTCCACGTCGCGGCGGGTGGTGCCGGTGCCGGTCCATACCGAGGTGGTGACATCGGTGAGGCGCTTGCGGGTGAAGAAGGCCGGGCCGATCTGGGTGCTGCATTTGGTGCCGGACACACAGATCATGTCGAAGGGCACGTCGGGCCAGTTGGCCTTGGTGTCCTTCGTAAAGCTGGTGCAGCCGTCCGTGGTGACGCAGCGCTCGGCGTAGGTGTAGCGGACCTGCTGGGATGCGGGCTTGGTGTAGATCAGGTCGCTGCGCTGGCCGTAGTCGATGCGGTAGAGAACGCCGCCGCGGGTGTAGGCGGTGCCGTTGACGGTGGTGTCGGCGTTCTTGGAATAGTAGTTCGTCTCCTTGGCGTACCAGTAGGTGGAGGCGTTGCCGTGGGTGTCCACGACGTAGTCCAGATTCCAGCGCCATGCCTGCAAGCAGGAGGAGTTCGCGAAGCCTGTGGATTGGTAGCAGGGCTCACCGGCGTCGTCACCGAAGACCGGGACAGTCCATACCGAGTTGGTGACGGCGTCGTCGTCAGCAGTATCGGTGGTTCCCTTGTTGCTCCAGCCGGGCATTTGGTGCTTGCCGAAGAAGTACTGAATGCCTGAGGCGTCCGTGACCTTCCAGTACTCGGTGTTGTCGTCGCCGTTACCGGTGGCTCCGGTCAGGTGCTCGACCCGCGAACCGTCCTCGTTCTTCACCTTCCACGAACCGCCGGACGACTGCGAGAGCGCTGCGGTGTCGCAGGCCGCCTTGGCAGCGCAGGTGTTGACCAGTTCGACGGCCTTGCCGTTGAGTACCAGTGTGGCGTTGGCGTACTTCCAGCACAGGTCGCCCTTGCCGGCCTGGCCGTCGTCCTTGCAGGACGCGTATTTGCGCTCGATGTAGGACTCGGCGATCGAGAAGCCTTCGCCGATCACCGAGGTCTGGTTGTTCTCTCCGGCCGTGCGGCCGTCCACCGAGGCAGAGTTGTAGGAGATGGACAGGTTCGGTGACGGGCCCGCCGTCGCGGGGGGTACGCGCAGGGGGTAGTCCCACGTGAAGTCGCCCGTGCTGCCGCCGGCCTCCCAGGTCGCCGTCGGGGACAGCGGGGTGGAGGCGTAGTCACCCCCGCCGCCGGAGGTGGCGGCCGCCGCGGCCAGCAGCATCGGGGTGCCGGTAGCGGCGGTGTTGGCGGGGAGGGTGCCTGTGAGGGTCTGGGTGTCGGTGTTGTTGTCCGAGCCTGCCACTGGTGTCTGGGTGCGGCAGGAAGCCTTCTCTGGCGTGGTCAGCGCACACGCCGGGAGTGCCACGAGGCGCAGGCGGGGACCGAAGTTGCCGCCGTAGACGTCGTTGAAGGAGGAGTAGTCCAGCGAGACGCGAAGCTTGTCGGTGTCACCGGCAGAGTCCTTGGGCGTGGCGCCTGCCGGGTCGATGGTGAGCAGGACGCCGTTGACACCCGCCTTCTGCGCAGCCGTTTGGGGGTGGAGGCTGAGTGCCACTTCCTCGGCAGGACCGGTGGCCTGGGCCTGCGTCGTGCTCTTCGCCCGCTTGGGTATTGGGGCGGTGGGCTCTTGGACCATTTTCATGGCGAGCCCGCCGACGGTGACGGTGGAAGCGCCGGTCGCCGCGACTTTGACGGTGGTGGTTCCGGGCTTCGGCCAGGCGGCCTTGTTCAGCCGGCCCCGGGTCTTCTGGGCGGAGGGGGCGGTCTTGTCTTTCGGGGCCCTGGACGTGGTGGGCTTGAACGAGCCCACCTTGTCGATCTTTGCGTCCGGCCGGTTCTCCAGTTGCTTACGGGCTGCCGGAGCCTGGGCCTGGGCGGCGAAGTCGAAGCCCGAGGGAACCACGATTTGCGGCAGGAGGGACAACGAGAGGGCGAGCGCGCCACGGCCGAGCCAGCGGCGTATGACCGTCGCTGGCAAGCGTGTGCGGAAGGGTGATGGAGACACGTGACTTCCTGGTTCTCGGAAATGGGCAGGATGTGCTCGGGCCGCGTCGGCGCTTGAGCTCACTGGATCGCTGATGGCGGGTCCGGGTGGACGCGCAATGTGTCGAGCAGTACGGGGCAGGACGGGCCTTGTTGCCCGCCCTGCCCCGTACTGCTTCTACTGCTCGGTGTTGCGCCTGATGGCGATCGTGCCGGTGGAGGTGGCTCCGGCCCAGACACGGACGCTGTCGATCGTCCCGGGGAAGTACCGCGCGGCAGCGCCGTTGATCTTCGCCCGGCCGATCTCGAACGCTCCGCCGCCCTGCCACGGTGCCGAGTACGGCAGGCCTTCCTCGTCGCCCATCAGGGCGCTGTCGACGTAGAGCTTGAGCCCGCCGAGCTTGGAGGTGTCGTCGGGGTCGGCGCCCGCCTGCGCGTCATAGACCACCGTCAGCATGACCGGGACGCCCAGTGCGGCGGTGGTAAGTGGGGTGGACTCACTTTCGGTCCAGACCGCACCGGTGCCGTCCTTGCTGGGGCGGCCGAAGGTCCACAGCCCTTGAGTGCTGCCGGCTGGTTGTTCGTACCAGACGCCCCAGGAGGACTGGCTCGTTCCTGACTGGCCGAACACCTGCACCGCGTACGACTTGGTGGTGTCGGCGAGCTTGGCGGGGTCGAGCGTCACCCATGCGGTGGCGGTGAACGAACCGGAGTCATCGACGACCGGGCCGGTTGCGGTGGCGTAGGCGCTGGTGCCGTTCAGCGTCATTGTCTGCGTGGTGGTGACCTCTTCGCCGATGTCCGGGTCGCCGGTGGTGAGCTGAGTGAGCGTGGCTCCGTTGAGTGTCAGGTTCCGGGCGAAGCCGCTGGTGTCGTTGACTGTGCTGCCAGTCGCGTTGGTCATGTCGGTGGCGTCCCATTTGGCCACCAGGGCGGGAACTGGATCGCCCGAGGTGCCGTCGCTGAGGTCCTCGTCCTCCAGCCAGGCATCGTGCGTGACCTCGGTGTCCGCGAGCGCACGGGACCAGACCTTCACCTCATCGATGGTGCCGGCGAAGTTCTCCTTGCCGGTTATCGCTCCGTACGAGGTGGACCAGCGCCGTCCGACCTGCAGGCCGCCCGATGCCTTCCAGGGGGTTGTGAAGGCGACCGGGTTGCCCTGCGGAGTGCCGTTGACGTAGAGCTGGACTGTCTGCGCTGCAGCGTCGTACACGCCGGCCAGGTGCGTCCACACCTTGAGTACCGGCGGGTGGGTGCTGAGCGAGCGGCTGATCTCCGGGGCGGCTTCGTCGGTCTGGTGGCGGTTGAAGACCCAGGCGTCGTACGAGGTGGAGTAGTACAGCTGGAGCCCGGAGGCATTCGTGCCCGCCTGGGACAGAACGGTGTAGTTGGTGTCCTTGTTCTCCAGACGTGCCCAGGCCGAGACGGTGAAGGACTTGGTGGTGTCCAGTACCGCACCAGGGGTGGAGAGGTAGGCGCTGGTGCCGTTGAACTGCGCCGCGCCAGCCCCGCTGCGCGCCCGAGCGTCCCAGGTGGTGCCGGAGGAAGTCAGGGGGTGCTGGGTGGCGGTGGTGGAGTCGGCGAGGGTGTCATCCAGGTGCCAGATCCCTGTGGGCTTCTCCGCTCCCTTGACGAGGAAGCTGTAATAGCCGGTGCGTGAGCTGTGTGCGGCCGCGTCGTAGCCCCAGACCTGGAGTGTGTTCTCACCAGCCTGGTTCGGTGCGATGGTCAGGGTGGTAGCCGCACCCTTGGCCACGTTGATCGGGGATGAGACAGCGCCGCTGTTCAGTTTCCACTTGTAGCTGACGACGTCCGACTGGATACCGGCTATGGCGGAGTTGGTGTCGGCGGGGGTGAAGGTGAACTTGCCTGCGGTGCCCACCCCACCTGCGGCCGGATCGGTCTCGGCCGGCTTGTACACGCCGTCCGTGCTGGATATGACTGGGGGCGGCGGAGAGTCGGTGTCGACCCGGAAGTAGCACCAGGACGACCATGCGGAATCCAGGACACCCGTGGCGCCGCGGTCCGTCATGTAGTACGCCTGCGTCTTGACCCGCATACGGTAATCGGTCTGCGCCGGCAGCGTGCTGGAGGTCGCGTCACGGGAAGCGTTGTCGGCCACCCAGGCGCTGCCCGGTGAGGCCGCGGACCAAGCGCGGCTGGAACCGTCGGCCTTCCATACCTCGAACATGGCCCGCAGTTGCGCGCCGGAGCCGTCCGCGGACTGCACCGTGGCCAGCATCTTCGGCGCGGTGGCACTGGTGACGAAAGCCGATGCGGAGGTGTTGCAGGCCCGCCCGGTCGTTCCTTGCCGCACCCCGTACGAGGTCGGCTTGTCCGGGTAGGAAACGTAGGTCACCGACAGCTTCGCGTCGTTGCGGAACCGCGCCCAGGCGCCTGCGTCGGACTCATCGTGGGCGGCCAGCGAGAAGGTGATCTGCGCAGTCTTGTTCGCGGCGTAGGAGGCGAGAGTCGTCGTCAGATTCTCATTCGTCTCCTCGCCCACATTGTCACTGAAGCGCACCCAGTCCGCCGGCTGCGACGGATCACACAGGGAGCCCCGGCCATAGGCCACGTTCCGGTCGCCCATCAGGTCCACATTCCCGGGGCGGGACGACCACGTGGTACTGGACGAAATGCCCTTGCTTTCTACCCGGCTCAGGTCGTACCAATGCGGATCGCACGTGAATGTCCACGCCTGGTATACCTCCATCGTCGCGTCCAGGATCTTCTTGCCGTGGATCGACGAGAGCGGGTACTCGAAGTACATGCGCTGGGTATACGGGGTGCTGGCGCAGAGGTAGCCGGCGTAGTTGGAGCAGCGCCCCACGCCCTTGTCGCCGCTGAATTCCCAGAATTTGTCACCGTCCGAGGACAGTGCTGTCCAGTCGCCCAAGGAAATACCCTTGGTCGGGGGGTCGATGTAGAGCGGGAAGACAGTGTCCTCGCCGTGAAGGATCTTCGGATCGGGTGTGATCTCCAGGATGGTCCCGTTGAGTTTGAGCGGGAGTTCGGCGACCGCGTCACCGCTGCTGGGACCTTCCGAAGGGGCGGGCTCGCCCCCTGCGTCGAGCAGTGGTTCGGATCCCGTCGCGTCCGACTGCGCTTCTGCTGTGTTGGCGGTGCGGTCAAGCTGCGAGGCGGTGGCAGTTGCTGCGGTGGAGGTGGTGTCGCCAGCCGAGTCCCACATCCGCCCTGCCGGACTCTCGAAGACAGGCGAGCCGTCCGCATCCCGTGCCACGAAGCCGCCGTCAGCCGTCGGCGTGACGTCCAGGCCGGCACCGGAGATGCCCATTCTGATCGTCGCGAGCGCGGGGTTCTTTGCCGCCTCCGCTGTCTTGACCACGAACACTGAGGTATAGCCGGAGCTCAGCGCCGTCAGTTGAAGATCGACGTCCGGAAGGACACCAGCGTAGGTGGCAGTATCACCCGCGAGCTGCGGCTCGGGAAGCGCGGTGGGCCAGGCGAACTTCAGTTCGCTCCCCTTGTCCCCCAGCTTGACCAGCCCGTCCCCGCTGCCCCCACCCGAGAACGTGAGACGTGCCGTCGTGTTCCTTGCCCGGACAGAGCCGTCGGCTTCACGCACCAGGGTCGTGTCGATGGGGGCCCATGTGTCGTCATCCTTGCGCGCTCGGACCGGCGCCGCGTTCATCTCCTGCGTGAACGTACCGTCCGGGTTCGCGAAAACCTGGGACGAATCAGTGGTCACCGCATCCACCGCCACCCGCTCCCCGGATTCCGCAGCCAGTGCACTCGCCTTCGACTCCGGAGTCCCTCCAGCTGCGGCCGAGGCCGTCCCGCCATCAGCCGCGGCCGGGGACGCCCCGACAGCCACCGCCGGCACAGCTCCCCCGACGAGCACGACGGCCATCGCCCAGCCCCGCGCCGCCTGACGCCAGCCGCGCCGCCGTCCTTGTGTAACCACGCCCCACCCGCAAACCTTTAGATGCCCATTACATAGAGCCGTGAGGATCATGTGCCGATCACGTGTACAGGTCAATGGTGTCGTACATCACACAGACTCCTTCGCCCCAGGTCAGCGAGGTAATGACACTGGATTTGGGGCGGCCGCCCGCCCGAGGCGGGACACCAGGGCGTGTTCACATCTCCCAGCCGACTCGACAGGAGGCCGGGCGGTGTGCAGTCCATCCCCCAGTTGACGACCCAGCTGCCCTGGTCGCCGGGCCGCCTCCGTATTGGCGATCACAGTCCCCGAGCGACCGTCTGACGAAGATGCTGTCCACGGCCCCTCGTGCTATCCGCAAACGTGACGAGTTGTCACCAAGGCTTAGTTTCTGCTTCGTGAGTGCCCGTCACCTTGCTGCCGGTCGCGGAAGAAGCGCTTATGGGCATCGCCACCCTCGCCAACCTCGGACTCGACTGGGCGGCGTAGCGGATCGTCTGGAAGCGGGAGGGAGCTTCCTTCCGTCCTGCACGGCGGTTCCGCTCTGGCCATAGTGCTGGCGTTCTTGTGGGCTTGGCTGACAGACGTGAGCTCGCGGTCGATACCGGCGGCGAGGCTGTGGAGGCCGGGCAGGTTGTCGTTGCGGACGGCGTCGAGCCGGGGATCATGCCGCGGGTGGTACACGACGAACTGGTCGGCTTCGTCCTAGGAGATCTAGAGGAGAACGCTGACGCCTTCATCACTCCAGGCCAGAATCCCGCACCACTCCCCCATCTGAGCGAACAACTGCCGAAGCCGGAATAGCGAACCGTGCCGCGAGGACAGTTAGACCGTGTCCTATGTGGTGAGGCGAGCGAGTCGTTTGTAGCAGCAGAGGGCGGCGGCGAGGCCGAGAAAGGCCAGGTAGTTGCGGGGATGGCGTTCGTAGCGGTGGTTGAGTCTGCGGTAACCGGTCAGCCAGGACATGGTCCGCTCGATGACCCATCTGCGGCGGCCTAACCGCTCGCTGGACTCGATGCCCTTGCGGGCGATGCGTACGCCGATGTGCTTGCCCCATAGCCATTTCCGCAGGTGAGGCACGTCGTACGCCTTGTCCGCATGCAGGCGCTGGGGCTTGAAGTGTCGGCCGCGGTGGGGGTCGTGTCTCGTTTGGTGACCCATGATCATGGGCTTCAGTGCGAGGCTGTCGTGGGTGTTGGCCGCGGAGAGGCCGACGATGAGGGGCAGTCCGTTCGCGTCCGACAGGACGTGCATCTTGGAACCCGGCTTGCCCCTGTCCACGGGGCTCGGACCTGTGAGTTCGCCCCTTTTTTAGCCCTGACGTGGGCGGAGTCGAGCACTGCCCGGGAGAGGTCGAGGAGGCCGGCGTCGTCCAAGCGGTGCAGGATCTCCTCGTGGAGACGGCCCCAGACACCGGCTCTCGACCAGATCAGGAACCTGCGGTGGGCCGTCGACTTCGATATCCCGAAGCACGGCGGTAACGCCCGCCAGGCACAACCGCTGACCAGCACGTAGATGATCGCGGCGAACAGCGTCTCATCAGGCGTGTCCTGCGTCCCGCCGCCCTGCGGCCGCACCTTTGACGGCGGGATCAGCGGCTCCGCGATCTCCCACAGCCCGTCCGGAACAATCCAACTCCACGTACCCTGCCCCATGACGAGCTCAACGAGCCAGCCCCACATAGGACACGGTCTTAGGGCTTGCCGGGAAACAAGTCGTGGCTTCCAGCTGTGGGGCTCGTTGGTCTGGTATGGGGAGACCGGAGGGGATCGAGGCCGTTCTGGCGGCGAAGTTCCAGGTGTTGTTGCCGCATCTGGACGAGCGTCAGCGTCGGCTGGCCATAGGGGCGGAAGCACTGTCGCTGGGGCGTGGCGGCATCAGGATCGTCGCCGCTGCAGCCGGGGTCCGGGAGGCCACGGTCTCGCGTGGGGCGGCTGAACTGGACTCCGGGCAGGCCCCGTTGGGGCGGGTGCGCCATCCCGGCGGAGGGCGGAAGAAGGCGGCCGAGCTGGACTCTGGGCTGCGGCCGGCACTGCTGGCGCTGGTCGAGCCCGACGAGCGGGGCGACCCGATGTCGCCGCTGCGTTGGACGACGAAGTCGACCCGGAAACTGGCGGCAGAGCTCACCCGCCAGGGGCACCGGGTCTCCGCCGACACCGTCGCCGGCCTGCTGCGGGAGGAAGGCTTCAGCCTGCAGGCCAACGCCAAGACCATTGAAGGTGCCCAGCACCCCGACAGAGATGCCCAGTTCCGCTACCTCAACGAGCAGGCACGAGATCACAGGGACGCCGGTGACCCGGTGATCAGCGTGGACAGCAAGAAGAAGGAGCTGATCGGCGACTACAAGAACGCCGGGCACGAATGGCAGCCCGCAGGACAGCCCGTGAGGGTCAAGACGCACGACTTCCCCGGCCAGGCCGAGAAGGCAATTCCATACGGAATCTACGACATGACGGCGAACACCGGCTGGGTCAGCATCGGCACCGATCACGACACTGCGGCATTCGCCGTCGCCTCGATCCGCCGCTGGTGGCAGGCGGTCGGCCGGCACGACTACCCCGGCGCCCGCCGACTGCTGATCACCGCAGACGGTGGCGGCTCCAACGGCTACCGCACCCGGGGCTGGAAGACCCAGCTCGCCGATCTCGCCGCCGAGACCGGCCTTGAGATCACGGTGTGCCACCTGCCGCCCGGCACCTCGAAGTGGAACAAGATCGAGCACCGGCTGTTCTCCCACATCACCATGAACTGGCGAGGCAGGCCCCTGACCAGCCACGAAGTCATGCTCCAGACCATCGCCGCGACCACCAGCCGCACCGGCCTCACCGTCCAGGCCGAACTCGACAGCGGTGAGTACCCCACCGGCATCCGCGTCAGCGACGACGAGATCGCCGCCCTGCCCATCACCCGCCACCGCTTCCACGGCGACTGGAACTACACCCTCCACCCCCAGCGCCCGACGGACACGGCGACCACCACCAGCACACAGGACGAGGCCCTGGCGGACGGACCGGCCCGCCTCACGCAGCGTTCGCTACAGGACCCGGAACTGACCGGGATGACCCGCCGGCAGCTCAACGAACTCATCGACGTGCTGACTCCAGCGATGGAGATTCAACGCGAGCAAGTGCTCCGCACCCGCAGAGGACACCAACGCCTGGTGGCCCCTGGCACAGGAGCCAAACCCAAGCTCACCCCAGCCGACCGAGTCCTGGCCACCGTGCTCCACCTGCGAAAACTCGCGACCATGGACCTCCTGGGCCAGCTCTTCAACACCACCGCCATGACCATCAGCCGCGCGGCGAAAGAAGTCCGCCCGCTCCTGGAAGCCCACGGAGTTCACATCCCTGCCTCGACCGCCCGCTTCCGCACGCCGACTGACATCGCGAGATTCCTCGACCTCGACAAAAACAAGATCAAACCGACGTGTTGATTCCCGGCAAGCCCTTATCACCGCACCCACGGGGTTGTTGTCGAAACGCCCGAATACATCCAGTATGCGGGCACCTCTCCGCCTTGCGATGCACCGCATCTGACGCCGCGCGCTGATCCACCAGGAATTGCGGGACAGCCCTTAGATCCTCTTGCTGACGCCGAGGGCTTCGACTCCGTCGAGACGATCGGTCCACTCCTTCCCGAGGTCGATCGGCATCCCGGAGGCGGACCAGTCCTCGACGATCTTCCGCGCCATGTCGAGGGCTCGTCTGGTTTGCCGGTGACGGCGGGCGAGTGGTCGAGTCGACGCTGGGCCTCGATGACTTCCGGTAGGACGCCGAACGGGATGTCGTGAGTGGAGCGGGTCCAGAGCTGATGCTGCGGGCAGAGGTGGATGTGGGCGGGCGAGAGGGTGATGACCACGGAAGCAGTCGGACTGCGACGGGCCGTGCAGCAGCGGCAGGGGCGGCTGATCAGCCGTTCCGTTCGCTGCCCGGGACCGTGCGGGCTGAGGAAGTCGGCGAGCGCAGGCGCGGGCGTGCTTGACGCCAGGTGAAGTCGGCGAGCGGGGCCCGGACCATGGGCAGATGGGTCCACGGGACTTCGATCCACCGGCGGCTGTCGCCTCGCCCTACCCAGACGCGGGAAACGTCATAGGGGTCGTAGTGGACCTCCCACAAGCCCTGCTTACCCGTCACCCCGGACGGCTGCCTCCGCAGGCGGTTGAGCTCGGGGCTGTCGTAGGTCCGGTAGTTGACCTTGATGCCGTAGTCGTTGACGGCCCTCCAGACTGCGGGCAGCAGTTCGATGTAATCCTCCGCCGACAAAGCGACGGGCAGATACCCGGCGCGGGCAACAGCGACGGCGTAGGACTCGTCCGGCGACAGCGTCCGCCCCGCCAGATAGAGGTTGCGCAGACCCTCGTGCGGACGCTGCCGCCAGCAGATGATCCACTCGTCTAGGAGATCCTGGAGCTGAGCGAGGGTCCAGACCGCCTCGGAGGCCGGATCGCTTCCGCGACGAGTGACATCGGAGCCGGTGTAGCCCGCGACGTACTGGCAGAACAGCGAGTTGATCGACGCGAAGGTCCTCTCCACGATCGCCTTGTCCGTCGGGGTCCTGGGCCGGGCGAGCTGCAGGGAGATCCCCAGCAGCGAGCAGGCGGAGGAGAACGTGTCGGAGACGAACACCTTGCCGTGGTCGATCACGATGGTGTCCGGGACGATGACCGGCTTGGCCGCGGCCTTCTCCAACCGCGCGTCCAGCCGCTGGTGCGGCAGGATCGAGTCCGACATCGCCAGGGTCTGGCTCCAGCCCGGCCGCATCGGCTCGGGAACCAGCATCCTCGCCAGCAGCACCGCAGCGTCGACGTCCTTCGTCCCCGCGGGCCTGAGCAGGGCCGCGCAGACCGTGCGCGTCGTGACATCGACGGCGATCGTCAACTCCGGTCGGTCCACGACCTCGTCGTCCAACACCGCCATCACGTCCAGCCGCGTGGAGTCGATCTGCACGATCTCCCCGGGGCGGGCTGGCCATGGACGGGGTGAACGGCCCCACGGGCCGAAGAGCCCGCTGGCGGCGGACCGTCGCCGACCCGAAGGACTCGTTGTTCTTCGCGAGGCTGTTCACCAGACGACAGAAGGTTGCCCTCGTCGGCAGAAGCTTCACCGCTTCCTCGCCGTGTCTCGCAGCGAGGATCTGCTCGGACCGCAGCATGAGCCGCTTGCGGTCGCCCGTCGAAAGGTCCGTCTGCCCGGCCAGCGCCTCGCTGACCGCCTCGACGACGCGCTCGTCCACCCTTCCGGTGCCGGGGACCGGGGCCGCGGTTTCCGGGACCGGCCGTCCACCAGTCCTCACAACCCCTCGGCCTCATAACGCTGCCGCATCTGCAGAAAGGTCCGCTTGCTCATCTGCTGCCCGCCGGCCGCCGGCTCGGCGACCTTCGCAGCTTCTCGTTCCATCAGATTCCGCAGGCCGGAACGTACTCGGGCCGAGGAGACATGCCCTCCTGGGCATCCGGCGGCAGCCCGGTGAGCACTTCCACCACGTGCTGTTCCCAGAGCCGGGCCTTCTCGACGGCCTGCGGCGGCAACGCATCCACCGACGCGAACGGCGGCAGGACTCGTTCCGGGACCGCCTCCGGCCCACGGCCCAGTACCTCGAAATCGGCGGCCGCCATCACGTAGCCGGCAGCCATGACATTGGTATCGCCCTCGTCGCTGAGTAGCCGCAGGGCCGTTCCCTCCAGCCCGATGACCTGCTGGTGCCGGCCCTCGAACCGGATCCGGTCCCCGACCCGCAGAACCCCACGTGGCGCCAGTTCAGCCATGACTCACCGCCGCACGGCCGATCATGGAGCCGTCTTCCAACGGCACCGACAGGTCAAGACGCAGGTCACCACACCACAGCAGGTGATAAAGCGTCGGCAGGACGGACAACGGGTCCCCCACCTCTTCGATGCCATCCATGCGCAACCGTGGATCGTCGAACGTGTCCATGAGCCGCTTCGCGACGTCGCCGACCCGATTACGTGGATGCCGATACCCCGACAGCCAGCGGACGTTGGCCATCTCCACCGGATCGGGCTCGTGCACCAGGGCGAAGGACCAGCAGCCCATCTCCTGGCACATCCCTTCGGTCGCCGAGAACTTCACCGCGTCCTCCGGGCCGACCCGATCCGCCGGCCGGACATCGACGACCAGGCCCGAGCCGTCATCCAGCCGTGCGAAGTAGTTGGGCGTATGCCAGATCCGGCGCTTCTCCCCCTGCCAGGTCACCCGGAACGGCTGCGAGGCCAGCCCCACCACCCGCCGGTCATGATCGAGGAGCATGGTCCGGTCCCGCTCCAGCCACGACTCGACCCCCACCAGCGACTGCGTCGTCGCGGCCCAGTACCAGTCCGAGAAGTGCCGCTGCCCCTGGTACGACGTGAACCGCCGCACCGGGAGCACCGGCTCGAACCGAACCCGGGACACCGCCTCCAGCACCTTCCGCAGCCAGCCACCCTCACCATCAGCCCACTCGACATCGACCAGACCCAGATCCATCGCCACCCCCGGCTCCGCGTACCTGCCGACACGACCGTGACAGGTACTGCGAGAACCAGACCAGGAAAATGAGATCAAACCCAACGTAAGGGGCAAACGTCGCCGCTCAGCACGCGACGCAATGAGAATCCGACACCGCGAACGAGAAGCAGTGAGAATCCGACAGCTTCAATGCGACAGGACACGGGCTTCCCGGCCTTGTGCTTTCGAAGCTGCCGCGAAGTGACAAGTAGCTCCCGGTAGCTGTCTCTGATGCCCACACGTCGGATGGGACCCGGCTGATCGACCACGCCGGGAGGCGCTGTCGCTAAGATCCGCTCATGACGTCACGACGGGCAGATGCCGCGTAGACCGCCGCGTAAGGTTTGGGTCGTAGCTCCCGGCCTTCCAGGCGATGGTGCCACCACCAGCACGTTGCTCGTCAGTCGCTGCCCCGGGGTACCGGTTTGTGCGAGCATGCACACGTACCTCTTTGTCGATGGACTCGACATGATCGCGCGAAGCCACAGCGGGGCCGTCGGCCTGCATCCCCGACGGCTCCTCCGCCCCGGCGGACCGCTCTATCCGGCTGATGCAATTCGAGACGTCAACGTGGCATCTGTGGTGCCCTCTGAGCCCAACGCGGGTGGGCTCGTCGTCCGTGTGCGCCTCCAGGGCGGGACCGTCGTCTGGACCGATCTGATGTACCCAGACCTCCAGGGCAGGCTCGTAGACGAAGTCCGGTTCGATCTCAGGCAGTACCTCGGCGAGATCGAGAGGGCCTATCGGGAGTGGAAGGATGTTGACGACGAGGCCGGCCTGCCGGGAGAGGGCTGTCGAAACACCCGTGGTCCAATTGAATAGGCGCATGGGAAGCGCCCAGGGCCAGAGGCCCACATCGCGGCGATGGCGCCTACGTGGTGGTACAGCCGATTACGCGCACTCCGGCGCAGAGGCGAGAGTGCTGTTGCGCCATCGGCTTGACTGGGCAAGCCAGGAGACCTGGTTGGAGGATGAGCATAAACCTGGGTCGACGGTGGCTACCGCCAGCACCTCGTCGAGCACGCCGCCACCACCGGCATCGACATGCACATCGTCCGCCGCGACCCCACCACCAGGGGATTTACCGTTCTGCCCCGCCGCTGGACCGTTGAGCGGACCCTGGGATGGCTCATGAACCACCGGCGCCTGGCCCGCTGTCGCCGCAGACGACGACGTACTCCTCGGTGACCCAGCGGGGATGTGGATGGCCTCGGCCAGGCGTGTGGCGCGATCGGTGCTGCCGCCTTCTTCGCCGTGGCGCATCACGGCCAGCAGTTCCTGGCCGACGCTGTGCTGCTGTTCGGGTGTGCGCTTGGCGTCGCCGATCTCGCAGGTGAGGTGGTGGATGCGGGCGCGCGCGGGCGTCAGGTCGGGGGGATGCGGACCCTGAGCGTTCCAGTGAGGGTAGTCGTGCGGCAAATAGCGCCAGGGGATCCCGGTGCGGCTCACGTAGAGGACCGCGTCCAGCAGGCTTCGCAGGTCCTGATTCGGTGGCCTGCCGATGCAAGTCCGCGCCCGCCATGCGGTCAGGACCGGCCCGACCAACTCCCATCGGACATCGGAGAGGTCGCTTGGATAGCGATGGCGCTCAGTCATGATTCTGGAGCACCGGCCGCCCGCGGACCCGGCCCGGGCGCATGCGTGAGACGCGCGAAGCGAACGGTGCACAACAGCGCGTCCTGGGATGAAACAGGAGGGGTGCGGGCGAGACAACGGCATCAGCACCCCACCAGCACCACCGGGACCTCGAGAAGCACCGATCTCATCCAAGCCGAGTCATATAGCACCTGAAACCGCATCAAGAGAGGCGTGTACACCCTCTAAGCTTGTCGTTTAACGACTCTGCTGGGCAGGCAACGGCGCTGGGGCAGTGATCGACGTAGGCCTATCCCCAACAGCGTCTTGCCCACCATCCGTCGTCAGGCGACGCGAAGGGGTCGGGCCAGGTTTTGGCGATGTAGGAGTCGTCGAGCGGTTTCACCAGATGCCGCAGTTCACGCGCCGCCCGTGGCGGGAGAGCGTGCATTGCCGCTTCCAGAACTCCTCGCTCGTCGGTTGCGTAGAAGCGGTTGCACAAAGGGCAACCACAACCGCCGGAGAGTGCACGACTGGGGCGGCGTGCTGTTCGCGACCACTGCCGCAAGGCCTGGGCTATCGCCCCAGGCCAGAGCCGATCGTGTTCGAGACGGGAAACCGCTCCGGCGAGCTTGCCGGAGCCAAGCGGCAACCCAGGCGTCGGTGTTTCATGTGCCTGCCGCCTCGGATGGCGTCCGGAGGCGCGGACTTGGGACGGCCGATTACGCGGCATCGTCCTTTCTGAGCTTGTTGTTCACGCGGTCAGCATGCCAGATCCGGGGCGGCTTCGCGCCCCGGATTACGCGGCGGACGAGTCGCTTCGCCAGTGCGCCGAGGCTTGGTCCCTTGCTTGTGGTGCGCGGGTCGGGTGTAGGACTCGCCCGTGGCGAGGACTCGTCCGACGTCGTAGCGGGTGGCGGGCTGTCGGTTCTTCGAGCCAAGCCGTCGACCGGGGCCGGGGCGGGTGGGTTTCGGTGCACCGGCTGGCGCCCCGTCTTCGCCCGCAGGTTCCTGAACCCCCGCTTCACCCGGGCGATCCTCGTCGGCGATGGCACGACACCACCGGCGACGCACGGCCGCTCCTGCCCGCCGTCCCGGAACGACGTGGCCGCGCCCGCTTGACGGTTCTGCGGCTCGACGAACAGTCGGCGTATGCGTCACGTGACTGCATCGATGCCCCGGACGACGACTGCGCTCCGAGTGCTTTGAGCTGGGTTCGATACCGCTGCCGACACTGCCGCCGTAGCCCCGCTACTGTCTGGAGTATCTCGATTCCTTGGAGCATCCGTGCAAAACGATGGAAAGGCTCGTGGGGAGCAGCGCTCGACGCGGAATTCCGGTCCGGCGGTGGTGAGCCGAGAACTCGAGACCGCAGAAATCATCCGGCGTGTGGGCACTGGCCGGTCCCACAGCGACGTCTTGATCGTCACGGGTGACCCCGGTGCCGGAAAAAGCACGCTGCTCGACCTCGCGGCCGATCGCGCACGGGGCGCGGGTGGCCGAGTGCTGCGGACGGTGGGGAGCGAATCCGAAGCGCACCTCGGATTCGCCGGTCTTCATCAGTTGTTGCGCCCGGTACTCGCTGAAGCACAGGGACTGCCGTCGCGGCAGCGCTCCGCGCTCCGAGCCGTCCTGGGGCTCGAAGAGTGTGCGGAGACTCCCGACGCAATGCTCGTCGGTCTGGCGGTCCTGACCTTGTTGTCCGACCTGGCGGAAACCGCCCCGCTGGTGGTGGTGGTCGACGACGCCCAGTGGATCGACCGCGCATCACTGGACGTTCTCTCTTTCGTGGCGCGACGCATGGACAGCGAGCCTGTCACGCTGCTGATCGGAGTCCGCACCGCGACCGCGCTGCCTGGATTCGACAAGGAATACGAGCGCCTCGAACTCGGCCCGCTGGACGCTGAGGCGGCCAACCTACTGCTGGACCGGCAACCCACGCCGCCCACCGGCCGAGCCCGGGTGCGGATCCTCCTGGAGGCGGCCGGGAACCCGCTGGCCCTGGTGGAACTGACCCACGCCACCGCGATCCGGCACCCCGAGGGGAGTGGCGTGCAGGGCCCGCTGCCGGTCACCGAGCGACTGGAGCGGATCTTCGCGGGGCACATGGCGGACCTGCCGGAACCGACCCGCCGCATCCTGCTGCTGCTCGCGGCCGCCAACGCGGCGGACGCTCCGGCGGCGGCCGTGGGACTTCCCGAGGCGGACGACGAGGCATGGGTACCCGCGGACCGGGCCGGTCTCGTACGCCAGGACGGATCCCGGATATCCTTCCGCCACCCGCTCATCCGCTCCGCCGTCTACCATGCCGCGTCGTTCAAGGAACGCCGCCGGGCCCACCTCGCTCTCGCGGAGTTGCTGCGCGAGGAACCCGACCGCCGCGCCTGGCACCTCGCCGCCGCGACCGTACGCCCCGACCAGGACGTGTCGGCCGCGCTGCAGCAGACGGCCGACCGGGCCCGGCGCCGGGGTGGCTTCGCGGCTGCGGCTGCGGCTCAGGAGCGCGCCGCGGAACTCAGCCCGCGCCGCGAGGACCGGGCGCGTCTTCTGACCGAAGCCGCCACCACCGCCGTCTTCACCGGTCAGCTCGGCTGGGTGGAACAACTGGCCGCCGCAGTCCGCCAGTGCACCGACGACCAGGTACTGCTGGGCAAAGCCGCGCTTGCCACTGGACAGCTCATGTCCCTGGGCTCCCATCACGTAGCAGCCTTCGCCCTGCTCATGCGTGTTGCCGACGAGGCGACGGACGCCCGGTCGCCCCTCGTTCTCGACGCGCTGGCCGCGGCGGCGGTGGTCCGTTACTACTCGGGCGAGGAGTCCCAACAGCGACAGATCCAGAGCCTGCTCTCCCGCATGCCCGACGATGCCGCCGGAGCGGCGCTGCGTGCCTGGGTCCTGGCCGTCTCCGACCCCAGCAGCGCAGGAGCCTTCCTCACACCGGCCCTGCCCGGGCTCATCGCCAAGGCCAAGGGCGATGCCAGTCGCCTGACCGCTCTGGCCATCGTCGCCTGGCTGCTCGACCAGACCGCCCTCGCCGCCAGGACCTTCGACGAGGCGTTCGGCCAGTGGCAGACCCGTGGAGGGCTCCCGGACGGACTGGGATGCGCGGCCGGCTGGACCCGTCTGGAGCAGGGCCGATGGGCCGAGGCCCGCTCGGTGGCGACTGACATCGCGGCCATGGCATCGTCGGCCGGACTTGACCACGCTGAGGCGTGTGCTCACGCACTCGATGCCACGGTGGTCGCTCTGCTGGGCGACCCGGCCACCGCACGCCGGCTCGTCGAACGAGCCCTGGCTCTCGTCGATCCACTGGAGAGCCGTTCCGTCGCGGTCTTCGCGCGTCGGGCCCTGGGGATGGCGGCCGTGGCCGAGGGCGACTACGACACCGCGTACACGCAGTTCCGCTCCGCGTTCACCGACGACGGCGATCCGGTCCACTACCACGTCTCCTACACCCTCCTGGCCGAACTGGCGGCGGCGGCCGTCCGCCGAGGACGACAGGAACACGCCGCAGAGCTGCTGGAACGGTCGGCGCGGCGCCTCGGTACAGGCATGTCGGCACGGGTGAGGACACTGATCGACCGTGGCCGCGCCCTGCTGGCGGATCCCGAGCACGCGGAGTCGTTCTTCCGGGCAGCGCTCAAGGATCCCGCAGGTGAGCAGTGGCCGTTCGAACGGGCGCAGACGCAGCTCGACTACGGGGAATGGCTCCGGCGGCAGCGCCGTATCTCCGAGGCCCGTCCGCTGCTGAGCGCCGCTCTGGAAACCTTCCAGCGGCTGGGCGCGCGGCCGTGGGTCGAGCGGGCACAGGCAGAACTGCGCGCCGCCGGCATCGAGGCCGGCGACGTCGTACCCACCGCCTTCGCCGAGATCAGCCCCCAACAGCAGCAGATCGTCCAGCTGGCGGCACGTGGCCTGACGAATCGTGAGATCGGGGAAAAGCTGTTCCTCTCACCGCGCACGGTCGGTTCGCACCTCTACCGGGTGTTCCCCAAGCTCGGCATCACCGCCCGCTCACAGCTCCGCGACGTGGTCGAAGGCGTCCTGTCGAGTACCGGCGTGCAGGGCCGGCCGGCCCCGGCTGTCGCGGTGCGCTGCGTCGATTTCGAGGACCAGTGCAAAGGCGCCCAGGCCGTCTGACCAACGCCAGAACGCATCATGGCGCGACCGCGCACCCTTGCATTTCGCTGATTTGCCGGCGCCGAAGCCGCCGCCGTGAAAGGCGGGGACAGTCAGCGCACACGACACGGCCAGCAAGCGGCATACAGATCCGGCTGCCGCCTCGTGAACGCGGCGAGATAGCCACGTACTCGTCCACGGGGCATCCGGGAACGGAACTCGGAACGGGGAGCGCCCCCCTCGCCTTTCACCAGGTCGACGAGAGGAAATGTCCCTGTTCAGAGCGGTACGCACTGGTGCAGTCACGTGACGGATACCGCGCCCGCCGGAGCCGCTCGTACGGTTGGGCAAACCTTACGAACTCCAAGGAAATCACGTGGAACAGATTACGCTCGGCAATGTCTCCATCACCCGCGTTTGGGAATACTACGGATCCGTCCATATGGAGCCCCACACCTTCTTCCCGGAAAGCTCGCAGGAAGTCTGGAAGGACGGCTGCCACTGGTTGGCTCCGCATTTCCTGGACTCCGAGACCAACACTGTGAATTCCGCGATCCAGACCTGGCTGCTGCGCAGCGGAGGCAAGACCATCCTCGTCGACACCGGTGTGGGCAACCACAAGGAGCGCCCCTACGCGCCGGTCTGGAGCCACCTGGAGACGGACTTCCTGGCCAACCTCGCCCGGGCAGGTGTCCAGCCCGAGGACGTGGACATCGTGATCAACACGCATCTGCACATCGATCACGTCGGCTGGAACACGTATCTGGACGGGCGGAGTTGGGTTCCCACCTTTCCCAACGCGACCTATCTGATGCCGAAGGAGGACTTCGACTTCTGGAACCCGGCAAACGGCCACCAGCCGCTGCCTGGCCGCGGCAACCAGAACGTCTTCGAGGACAGCGTGGCCCCGGTGCACCAGGCCGGCCAGACGCTGCTGTGGGAGAACAGCCACCAGATCGACGCCGACCTGCGCCTGGACGCGGCTCCCGGACACACCCCTGGCTCCTCTGTACTGACCCTCAACTCAGGGACGGACCGTGCGGTGTTCGTCGGTGACCTGCTGCACAACCCGGTGCAGATCGTCGAACCGGACGCCAACAGCTGCTTCTGCGAGGACCCCGCGGGCGCCCGCGGCACCCGCCGCAAGGTGCTGGGCTGGGCGGCCGACAACAACGCGCTCCTGATCCCCGCGCACCTGGGTGGTCACGGTGCCGCCGAAATCGCGCGTAACGGCAACACCTTCGACATCAAGGGCTGGGCGCCCTTCGCCCCGTACTCCGAGCAGGGCTGACGCCCCCGGAAAGGTCTAGCTGTGATTCACGAACCCCAGCCCGTCGTCACCACTGCACAGGGAGCCGTCCGTGGTCTCCGTAAGGATGACGGCACCGCCACCTTCCTGAACATCCCCTACGCCGCTCCTCCGATGGGCGCCGGCCGGTTCGCCCCGCCGCAGCCGCACGAGCCCTGGGACGGAGTACGGGACGCCACCGTGCCCGGCCCCAACGCCCCGCAGTCCGAGCGGAAGCTCGGCAGCATCGACATGGCCCCCTACTTCGGCACCGGCTGGAGCCGTGGCGAGGACTACCTCACCGTCAACGTTTTCCAGCCCACCGCCGCGGACAGCGGTCTGCCCGTGATGGTGTTCGTCCACGGCGGCGGGTTCGTCGCTGGGTCGACGCGGTCCGCGCTGTACGACGGTTCCGCCTTCGCCCGCCACGGCGTCGTCCTGGTCACACTCAACTACCGGCTGGGCATCGCCGGGTTCCTCGACATCCCCGGGGCGCCTGCCAACCGCGGCCTGCTCGATGTCGTCGCGGCGCTGCGCTGGGTGCGGGAGAACATCGCCGCCTTCGGTGGTGACCCGGACAACGTCACCCTTTTCGGCCAGTCGGCTGGGGCGACCGTCGTCGGCGGCATCCTCGCCACCCCTGGGGCCGCGGGCCTGTTCCGCCGGGCGATCGTGCAGAGCGGCAGCGGTCTGGGGGCGTTCACCTCCGAGCAGGCCGCCCGTGTCACCAAGGCCGCGGCCGGGGAACTGGGCATCGAGCCGCACACCGACGCCTTCGCGGGCATCTCCGACGAGCGCCTGGTGGAGGCCGCCTCCCGGCTCGCGGGCATCGACCTGCGGACCGGGACGCACCACGATCCGCTGATCGGCCTCAGCCCCTTCAGCCTGGTGCTCGACACACAGCCCGCCGTATCCGTCGGCGCCGGCCTGAGCGCCGATGTCGACCTGCTCGTCGGGGCCAACACCGAGGAGGGAAACCTCTATTTGGTCCCGGTGGACAAGTACGCAACCTCGACCGCCGACGACGTCGACGATACGGCGGCGCGCTCGCACCCGAAACCGGCGCAGCTCGTGGAGACGTACCGCAACACCCGCCCCGAGGCGTCCTTCGGTGAGCTGCGGTCGGCCATCATGGGTGACGCGCTGTTCGGCGCGGGCAGCTGGGCCCTGGTCGGCGCGCACGCCGCCCACCCCCAGTCCGCCACGTTCAGCTACGAGTTCGCCTGGCGCTCCCAGGCCCTGGGCGGAGACCTCGGCGCCACCCACACGATGGAACTTCCCTTCGTCTTCGACGTCGCCGAACTCCCGCAGCTGGCGGGTGAGGGCGTCCTGCTCGGCCCCGACAAGCCCCCCGCGGACCTTGCCACCCGCACGCACAAGGCCTGGATCCGCTTCGCCAGGATCGGCAACCCCGGCTGGAACCAGTACGACACCACACGCCGGACCACGATGCGCATCGACGCCGAGTGGACCCAGGTCGACGACCCCCGCAGCCAGGAACGACAGGCCTGGGCCTGCCCCCCTCGCACGGATCGCTCTGTGCGCCCTTCCGGCAAGGACACACCATGAGAACCGTCATCACGACGTCCTTCAGTCCGGCGCCGGCCGCCCTGAGTACGGCGGTGACGTTGCGCAGGGCCTGCGTGGTCTGCTCGGCGACCGTGGTGCCGACGACCGCGCCGGTGGCCGGGTCGAGCGGGAGTTGCCCGGAGATCTGAAGGATCGGGCCCTTGCAGATGCCCTGGGACAGCGGGTCTTCCGGAGTGGGTGCGTTCTCGGTGGGCAGCGGGAAGCACACTGGTCACCGGCGCGGGAGTCGGTGTCCTGGCCGCCGAGGCCGTCGTAGCCAAAATGTGCGAGAACCAGCCCACCCCTGAGCGGGTACGCGTCGATGCCCTGGGCTCGGTCGGGATGAGGGCGGGCACCATGGGCTCCGCGTTCGCGGCCTCTGTCGTGGACACCATGTCCATGGGCGGCCGTGCCTACGCAAACGGCCGGCTGGTAACCGTGCGCCTGGGCGCCGACGCGCAGCATCTCACCCTCCCCGATGCTGAGACGGTGAAGTCCGCGGGCGCCCCCACCGGCGAACTCATGGCCGCACAGTGGGTCAGCGGCGCCGGCTCAGTCACCCTGACTACGGCCCTGGCCCCCACGTCTGCGATCGCACGCGCGATCCTTCCGCCGGCCGGGAATCTGCTGTCGATCCCGGCGGTGCAGCGTCTCGCCGTCCGTCGTGTGGCCGCCGTCAAGACAAAGGCCACGCCCGAGCCGTGCCGGCACTCCTGGGTCCACGCGGTCGTCATGTGGCCCGATGACACACGTCGCGGGGGCTGGCTGCGTGCCGACGACGGCATGGACTACGCCGCCGCCGTCGCCGCCGAGACCGCCGCCCGCCTCGCACGCGGCCAGGGCAAGCCCGGCGCCTACACTCCCGCAGCAGCCCTCGGCCCCGACCTCGCCGGCGCAGCCGGCGGCACCTTCATCCTCGGCTGAGGCCCCGCACCGCATGCTCACGGGGTGCCGTGCCATCGGCGACGACGCGGCGCCGGCCGCGCGGTGGTAGCCCTCCCAGTCACCCACGCCCCACTGGTCGCCCAGGTACGTGCGGGCGCCCTCGAACGCCTCGGCAACGGCGATTTCATCGTCGGCCTGCAGCTCCCCGAGGTCGCCTCGCCGGCGCCCCGCGGCCATGGTCTGCGCGCCGCCGCGCTGCCGTTCGTGGAGGAGCTGCACCGGGTTACCGGCCAGCGCATCCTTCTCACCGTGCGCGACGGCGACGAGCCGTTCTCGTCGAGCGCCTGTCCGCACGGGACTCGGCAGAGATCAAGTACCGGGTCGGCGGTCGCCTTCCCCTCACCGGGACCGGCATCGGCATCGGCCTGCTGGCGCACGCCCTCGAGCGGGTGCGGGAAGAGGCGCTGGCCGAGGCGAACAACGCGGCGCTCCGGCGTCGACTCATGGCCGCCGTGCGCACAAAGGGCGCCTGCGCCGCAGGCCCGCCGTCCGCAGCGCCGTCCGAGCGGCGGCCCGGGTTCCGCCTTCGTCGGGGGCGACCAGAGGAAGCGCGCCCAGCGCATGACCGCGATCTGGTCAGTCAGTCAGTCTGCGCACGCCGACAGGCTCAGCCACCAAACCCGCCACAGCCAGATCAACGGACGCCACCACACATCCAACCGCTGGGACCGCCCACCCGGCGCACCTTCCCGGTCAGAGCACTACCCAGCCGCCACAACCATGCCGGCCGTGACCTGAGGACGGTTGGGGAGCAGCGACGTGAGGTTGTCCCTTACGAAGTCCGCGGCCCGCTCGACCGACTCTTCGGCCCCGGTCTGGTCTTCAAAGACGCTGGTAGAGACCATCACTCCGTCCCCTGCGTCCACCCAGTAGTAGGACACGAAGCCGGGGACGCGGCGGAGGAGAGGCACGAATCCCTCATCCACTCGGCGTCCCGCCTCGGCAGAGTCAGTCACTCCTTCGTAACGCCGAATCACTGCGTACACAGCTGATCTCCTCACGGATCTCCAGGTCACCCTTGCGCGAAGCGACCTACCCCCACTGAGCGCCTTTCGCTCGGGAACGCCCGGAAGTGACCCGTATAGGCGCACCGGTGATCCAGACCGGGGGTCTGCTGGGGCCAGTGCTGGGCGAACCGGGACATCCCGGAAGTCCGGTCAGGGCCTTGAATCCAAACGGCCAGGGCTGCTCGCAAGCCCCACTCGGTTGGGTCTTCAACCAGACGGGGGAGTTTCAGTGAGCGGGTCCGGTTTCTACCGGGCGGGATTCGTCGCGGCTGTAGGCGGACCAACCCCCGACGAAGAGCCGGCCGCGGCCGAGGGCTGTGTGCTCCAGGGCAAGGAGGTTAGGACAGGCCGTCACTCCTGAGCCGCAGTAGGAGACGACCTTCGCTGCGGTGCCCTGATCGACTCCGGCGGCGGCGAAGTTGTTCCGGATCTCCTGCACGGGCAGGAGACGTCCCTGGCTTCCAGGTTCTCCCGACACGGGACGGGCACCGCACCGGGGACATGACCCGGACGCAGGTCGACCGGGTCCCGCTCTCCGCGATTGGGATGCGGTGGGCGTGAGGGGTGTCGTCGTCACTACGGCCGCCGCTCACGGCCGGCCAGCTCCGCCCTGGCACAGGTGGTGGGGCGGGCATGCCGGAGCCACAGTCGTTCCAAGATCACTAAGACGGGCAAACACCTCGCCCTTCGGTGATCGGTTCCAGGCCATGACGACGAACACTCTCCCCGCCCGGCGGCCGGTGCGCCACCTGGCCTGCGCCTGCGCCACGGCTCTCGCCGTGGCCAGCGCTGTCCTCCTGCCCGCCTCGACCGCCAGCGCGGGAACTCTCGAAACCCACGTCAGCTACGAAAGGACCGACCCGTACGGCGTGTCACCCAGTGCGACGTCCGTTTGAACGGAACCGTCAGCAGCGACGGACCCCGCCACTACACCATCAAGGGCGAACTCAGCGCCCCTTGCCACCACGGCACCCTCACCGGCCAGTCCGTGACCCTCGGGTACCGGATCTGGGGCGGCAGCTGGAAGTACAAGAGGGACCGCCTACAGCACCCCCGCCCGTGCCGCAGCCAGTGCCGCGTCAGCCGCGCGGTCCGCGGTCGCCCTGCCGACCGGCTCTCCGCTGCACACGAGCCGGAAGTAGACGGGCGCGGCGAGGGCCTTGAGGAGTTCGACGGGGTCCGTGCCCTTGGGCAGTTCACCGCGCTCGACGGCTCGGGCGATCACGGGTGCCGCCCGCCGGAAGCGGTCGTCGAAGAGCGCGCGTTTGATCTCGGCGACCTGCGGGAGGCGTACGGCGTCCGAGAGGACGGCCTTCAGCAGGGCCATGCCCGTCGGCGTGGTCATCGTTGCCACGAGCGAACGGGCCAGCTCACGCAGGTCGGTGGCGACCGCCCCGGTGTCCGGGATGGGGACGTCCGCCGCGAAGTGGGCGGCCAGCGCCTGGGCGATGAGGCCGTCGGCGTCCTTCCAGTTCCTGTAGATCGTCGTCTTGTGCACGCCGGCCCGCTGGGCGACGTTCTCGACGGTCAGGGCGGCGTATCCGCTTTCCGCGAGTTCGGCGATGGCCGCCTCCAGTACGGCGGCGCGCATCCTGCCGCCGCGTCCGACGGTGGGGGCGCGCCCGGAGGGCACTCCAGCTAGTTCCATTGCAACTCCCGGTTGCGTTAGGGGCGGCTCGTACGACAGGATCAGGCTATCGCAACTTCAAGTTGCAATGAGGCCTGCTTTATCACGCGAATCGAGGCACCCCCATGAGCCATGCCCCAGACGGGCACCGGTCACCGGGCCCCGTCCCCGACCAGACGGCACAGCTGGCCGTCGTGACCGGAGCGAACAGCGGCATCGGTTACGTCACTGCCCGCGAACTCGCCCGGCACGGTGTCCAGGTCGTCCTGGCCTGCCGCAGCCGCGAGCGCGGGGCGGACGCACTGGCGCGACTGCGTACGGAAGTCCCCGGCGCCCACGCCGAACTGCGCCTGCTCGATCTCTCCGACCTGAAGTCCGTCCGACGGTTCGCCGAGGAGTGGAGCCACGGAAGGCTCGACCTCCTGGTCAACAACGCGGGCGTCGCCATGGTCCCGTTCTCCCGCACCGCCGACGGCTTCGAGTCGCAGTTCGGCATCAACCATCTCGGCGCATTCGCGCTCACCGGGCTCCTGATGCCGTACCTGCTGGCCGCCGACGATCCGCGCGTGGTGACGGTCAGCAGCGAGGGCCAGCGATTCGCGCGGTTCGATCTGACGAACCTCAACGCTGAACGCCGTTACCGAACGGCGTTCGCCTACGTGCAGTCCAAGCGGGCCAACCTCTACTTCGCCATGGAACTGCAGCGAAGGGCCGACGCCGCCGGCGTGAGCCTGCGCAGCATGGCCGTTGCCCCCGGCCTCACCCGGTCCAACGTGCTGACCGGCGGCGCCAACAGCGACCGCGGCCGCCTGTACGCACTCCTCACCCGCCTGCTCGTACGCGTCGCCTTCCGCCCGACACCTGACGGCGCCAGGACGTCCCTGTATGCCGCGACCGTCCCCGGTCTGCCCGGCGGAAGCTACGTCGTACCCGACGGACCGTTCCAACTGCGCGGCAAGCCCGTGCTGCGCGACCGGGAACGAGCCATCCGAGACGCGCCAACGGCCCGCAAGCTGTGGGCGCTCTCCGAACGGCTCACCGGGGTGCGTTACCGGTGGCGCACCTGATCAGTGTGCGATCACGAGAGGCATCCAGGGCGCGAACGGGCGTGTGCCACTACGGTATCGGGCGCGGCGGCAATGCGGGCCGCTCCCGGTGACCCGTCTCAACGGGGTTTGACGGGCGCGGCAGGGCGGCTGCGGCTCTGCAGCAGGTTCAGTCGGTGGGCTTCCCCAGTGGGAGCCATGGCCCTTCGAAGGCGGGCCCGCAGCCGTCGGGCAGGTGAGCCACCACCAAAGCGGCCGCCTCCTGCGAGGTGAGCGACTCACCCAGAACACGCTTCGACGCGCGCAGGGGCGCGTACACGATGCACGCTTGCGCGTTGCAGGCGATAGACGGCAGGTCGTTGCTCCACTGCACGTGCGGTTTTTTTCCGGTGCGAGCGCCCCAGGGCTCGGATACGGAACAGAGCCCGCAACCGAGGTTCGGCGTAGGCGGCCTCTGCCACCGCGAGATTGCCCCTTCGCACCCCGGGAGGCCTCCCCGGTATCCCCGCCACTTCTGCTCAACCACCGTCTCCCCAGCTATCCCGCGATCATGACGCCCAAGATCAACCATCACAACCCGCCCCGCCGGATCGACCCGGCCCGCGGCGCCCTGCGCGGGCGAGGGACGAGGCGAGCCGCGGTGGTGGCTTCGGGCTCGACGGTGGCAGGAGTCCACGCCCACGGCAACACGCCCGACTACTACCGCGCCGTCACCGACATCCGCTGGACCAGTCTCACCCCCACCGCCACCATCCAACCCGGCGAACGCACCGGCACCTACCGCACCGGCCTCGACGACCTCGTCACCGACACCGACGGACAAAGCCGCATGTCCAAGCACGCTTTCTGGTTCGAGCCCTTGAACTGTGTGCACACGAGTGTGTTCTTCGGCAGCTTCGGCCCTCCTGCCTGACTGTTATCCCCACAGCGTCTCCACCGTGACACCGGGCGCCCTACCGTTCTCGCCAGTCCACGTCGCTTCCTTCCACTCGCTTGCCCATGCCCGGTCCCCCGGCAGCGGCACCCGCTCCGGGGAGGCCCCCGTGTACTCGATGACGATGCAGTAGTCCCTGCTCGCAGTACACCGGTGAGTCTCCGCAATGGGCACCGGCAAGGGCGCCGCCTGTGCAGATACCGAGGCCGGAGCAAGCAGTGCGGCACCGACCGCCCATGGCATGATCTTCCACATGCCTGGTCAACGGGCACCTGGACCGAGAGCGCAGCCGGCTCCGAATCACCCGCACGAGGCCTGAGACCGAACTTCCTCCGGCTTGATAGGTGTTCCCTGAAAAAACGGGCTGCGGGGGCGGGCGCACAATGGCGCGTCGCCGGGGTGGTTGGGGCAGGGAGCCGGCTGGTTTTCCGTCCTCCGCGATGTGGGCAGCAATCGACGGCCGCCGCTACGTCGACGCCCAGCGCCACATGCGTGAAGCCCAAGCCCTCGCCGAGATGTCCGGCGACCAAGCCATCAAGTTCCGCATCCGGAGCCACACCGGCAGCATGTACCGGCACAGGGGACGCCCGTCCGACGCCTTCGCCGCAAACGAAGTCGCACGCGGCCTGCACATCACGCGCCGCGACCCCATGTTCGCGTCACCCGGCCTGGCGCGGCACGCCGCCATCCACGGCGCAGCCCAAGAACGCACCGGCACCAAGCGCGCCTTCGACCAGGCCCAAGAGGCCATAGACCGCGCCGACCCGCACGCGTCCCGCCCCGTCTGGCTGGTCGCCTTCTACGACCAGGCCGAACTGGACTCGCTCGCGCTCTCGGCGTACCTGGCACTCGGGGACTATCAGACAGCAGAGGCCCACGCCCCCGCTGCCTGGCCGGGCTGCGCCCCCACATGGCCAGGTCCCGCACCATCACGCAAACGAGGCTCGCGCACGCCCAGCTCGCCCAGGGCGAGGCCGATGCCGCCGTGGCTGCGGCAATGAAGGTTCCCGCAGCAGCGGCTACTCAACATGCCCGTGTATCCCGGATGCTGAACGAGTTCGGGGCTGCCCTGCGCGCGACCGCGCCGGGCAGCATCAACGTGCAGACCTGGACCGAGCACACAGCCGCCTGGAGGACCAGCGCATGACCACGGCACCCGTTATCGAACTTCGTCAGTTCACCAAACTCGACGGCGCCCGCGACGACCTGATCGACGTATACGCCGAAGTGCGGGTGCCGCTGCTTCACCTGCCGAACTACGCCATCACGGGGTTCGGTGAGCGACTGGACCGGCATGGCACCGAGCCCGGATTCGTCGCCGTCCTGGCATACGCGGAAGGACAGCCGATCGGGTACGCGTACGGCAACCGCATCAAGCACAGAGATCGGTACTGGCAGCGAACCAGCCCGGAGCCGCCGGCCAGGTACACGAAGAGCCCCGCTCTGGCCATCAAAGAGATCGGCGTCCGGCCGAGCTGGCGCAAGACAGGCACCGCTCGACGCATCCACGATGCACTCCTGCTGGTTTCCAAGGAGCCGTACGTGACCCTCATGGTCAACAAGGCGGCCGGCGACGGAAAGGTGCACGCCCTCTACCGGGCCTGGGGATACGAGGACATCGGGCGTAGCCAGCCCTCGCCCGCCTCCCCGCTGCTTGAGGTGATGGTCCGCGCCAGCGACGGAGGCGCGATCGCCCCCACCTCCTGACCGGCCCCAACAAAGACGCCCCGCTCGTGATGAGCGGGGCATATTCGTCGGGC
The DNA here is from genome assembly GCF_045162765.1 of Streptomyces sp. NBC_01013. Taxonomy (NCBI): domain Bacteria; kingdom Bacillati; phylum Actinomycetota; class Actinomycetes; order Kitasatosporales; family Streptomycetaceae; genus Streptomyces; species Streptomyces sp. NBC_01013. The sequence continues at coordinate 8,401,390 of NZ_CP108687.1, read as the reverse complement.
CCACGAGCGGGCAGCACAGCGTCTTTATGGCCCCCCGTTGCCTTTTTGGCTCCGCAACGGGGCTACCGGCCTTCGGGTCCGGCATGACTTCCCCCCCTTGTTGCGGTTGATGATCCGGGGGGTGGTGTCACTGGGCCCGGAGGCGTCGACGGACCGCTGATGAGGGGTTTGAGCACCGGCTTACCCGGGCCGGAAGAGCTCTCCGTCACGTGGGTGTGGCAGCTCGGTGCCGAGGCAAGGCCGGACGAAAACGTGATGGAGGGGCCTGCACGTGATCGACATCGGCAACATCGACGTCTTCCTCGGTCTGGACGTCGGCAAGAGCGAACACCATGCCACTGCCGTCACCCCAGCCGGCAAGAAAGCCTTCTACAAACGGCTGCCCAACACCGAGCCCAAGCTCCGCGAACTGTTCGCCAAGCTGCAGGCCAAGCACGGAACGGTGCTGGTCGTGGTCGACCAGCCCGCCTCGATCGGCGCCCTGCCGCTGGCAGTGGCCCGGGACATGGGCTGCCCGGTCGCCTACCTTCCCGGGCTGACGATGCGCCGGATCGCCGACCTCTACCCGGGCGAGGCCAAGACCGACGCCAGGGACGCGTTCATCATCGCGGACGCGTCCCGCGCGATGCCCCACACGCTTCGGGCCATCGACGGCGAGGACGAGACGATGGCCGAACTGGAGATGACCGTCGGATTCGACGACGACCTCACCGGCGAAGCAACCAGGGTCGCCAACCGGCTGCATGGGCTGCTGACTCAGATCCATCCGTCGCTGGAACGGGTCCTGGGGCCCAGGTTGCAGCACCCGGCCGTCCTGGCCCTACTGGAACGGTTCGGGTCACCATGGTTGTGCGCCTCACGTCTCGTCACTGGCGCGCTGCTGCGCTTCGAGGTACATGGTGATCGCCTGCTGCTGCTGTTCCGGCGTCAGCATGACCGCGGCGGGCTTCGCGGGTGCGGGCGTGGGGGAGATCAGCCAGCGCGAACCGACCACGGCCAGACCCAGAACGGCGAGGACGATAGCCCACGACATCTGCGTTTCGCCGGTGTCGCGCTGCTCCTTGGCGGCGTCGTACTCGTCAGCTTGGGTGCTTTCGTATCCGAGGATGTCGCCCCACACGGCACTGGAGTTGAGGTCCATCCTGTTGGAGCCGGTGACCTCGTTTTCGTCGCCGACGAGCCAGAGGATGCCGCCGAGGATGGCGACGGCAAGGCCGGCGAGGGTGATGGTGAGGCGTGCGCGTCTGGGGTTGCGGGTGGAGATGGGCATGGGTTCGGTCCTCACTGCTCGATGACGAAGTAGATGGCCCGGTTCTCGTCCACTTTCTCCAGCAGGCCGCTGTCAGCCAGGCGCCGGTACACCTCGCGAATGTACTTCTCGGAGGGGTGGTATCCGGCGTCGCGGAGTGTTTGGACTCCGCGGCTGGGGTCCCAGGTCCCTCCGAGCGCGCGGAGGGTCTTTTCCAGGGCTTCCCGCTGACTGTTCTCGGCCTTCTGGACCTTGGCCATGTGGTTTCGGATGCTGGCGGGGGCGCCCTTGTAGTCGCAGTGGTCGCACACCAGCCAGCCGCCCTTTTGGACAGCTGCGTCGACTACGGGGTTGTCCGGTCCGTAGCCCTGGCTGACGAGGAGCTCGGCGACGGAGCCGCTGTGGTGGACGGCGAGGTAGGCGGCTTCGGCGATCTTGTCGTGGCCGGCGGCGAAGAGGCGGCCGAAGCCGATTTCGGTGCCGCAACCGCAGTAACAACGGCCTGTGTGACTGGCGTTGGCGTTTGTCATCGCGCCAGCGTAGCGACTCCATGACTGGATGGACAAGACAAGGAGTCCAAGGAATTCCAAGACTTGCGTTCGGTTGTGTCAGTCGGCACCCGGGGCAGCAACTCCCAGCACCAGGAGCACCCTTGGCCCATGAGCACCAACCGGCACCCGTATGAGGTCGAGGCCATCGCCAGACCCGACGGCAACACCCCGCCCGCGGCCGAACCACCACCGGACGATGCACCCGCCCCGCCGGCCTGGCCACGCGAACCCGGAGCCCGCCCCACACCACTGTCCCGGCTGCTGTGCCCGTGGTCGATTCCGCGCACAACAGGGCAGCTGTCAGCGCCTTGCCCTGACGTGTCCAAGCAATGACATTCGGTCAGTGCTAGTGGGGCACATGACTGTTGAACGGTCCTGGTTGGACGTCGCGTACGCGGAGAAGGACCAAGCGAAGGCGGCAGGTGCCCGCTGGGATGCCGCAGCTCGGCGGTGGTACGCACCGCCCGGCAGGGAGGGAGCGCTCGAATTTCCGGGCCGTACTCGTCGAACCGGAAAACGAGGTACCGGAGGCGACTACGGGGTGCTCGCTACGCATCCAAGTGATGATGTCGCCGATGTGGTCTGGTACCTGGCCGAGTTGTCCGTGTTGGAGGGTGAAGTAGGTGAGTGGGCACGGCAGTGCCACGGCCTGATGGTGGCCCGTGCCTCGAGCTGAGCTTCCACCGTTTCGCCGTCCCCTCACACGGGTGCAGGGCGGGTGGGGAGGGTGTTGGTCGGGCTTACGGCCGTGGACAGCTGTATGTCGGCAACCACGACGATGCCGGGGCCCGTTGGCGCGGGCTCCACCGCGTCGGCGTCAAGGTCGAAGTAGGCAGTGCCGCACCCGCACTTACAGCGGGTTTTCACCCTGAGGTGGGGCACCTGCCGTCGAGGGCGACGTGAATAGGCTCGTCCGGTTCAGGACGAGGTCAAGCACGTCGGCTATGTCCTCGGACAAGCTGTCGGTCATGCCGTCACCGTAGCTGACCAGCAGCTTTGGGCTTCAGCATATCTTCGTGTCCGTCGACCCGACGCTCACAGGGCCAGGTCGGTGCCGGCGAGGCAGCCGTCGATGACCTCCGGCCGGTACTGCAGCATCTTCAGTTTGCGCTTCACGGCGCGGGTGATCTGGCCGAGGTCGGCCGCAGCAAGGTTGCCGATGTCACGCTTGACCAGCGACCAGATGCCTTCGGTCGGGTTGAGGTCCGGGGCATAGGTAGGCAGCTGGAAAACGGTGAGCCACTCGGCGTTCGCGTCGATGAACTCGCGTATGCCGGCTGTCAGGTGCAGGCGGACGTTGTCCCAGACCAGCACGATCGGTCCGCCGAGCTGGATGCGAGCGCGGACGATCAGGTCGCGGAAGGCGCGCCAGCCGAAGCCTTTCGGCTCGTCCTTGCGGCCCCGGTACTCGCGGATCGCGTAGATCAGAGGAATAGCCCTGGAGGGAGCCGAGGGAGGTCTCGTGTGAACGATCCGCTGTCCATCGGCCGCCCTGTCATGCCGAGGTCGTTCTCACGGTCCCCGGCGCTCCGCGCCTGCTGGTGCTGTGCGCGGCTCATTCAGGTTGTGGCGTGGGCGCGTGTGGTGAGGTTGGCTGCGCGTGCCGCGGCTTCGGATGGGGTGCTCCGGCCCGTGGGGCGAGCGTCCGAACCCCGGGAGCGAGGGCTCCCGGGGTTGTGGCCGGCGAACCCGTGGACCACGCCACCGGGCGTTGCCGCGGCGGTCGGTTGCTCAGGGGTGAGCCGAGACGAGCTCCACGAGAGCGTCGGCGGCAGGGCCGGAGGAGGCAGGGTTCTGGCCGGTGATGAGGAGGCCGTCCTGGACAACGTAGGGCTGCCAGTCCGCCTGCTTGGCGTAGTGGCCGCCGAGCTTCCTGAGTTCGTCCTCGACGAGGAAGGGGACGACTTCGGTGAGCTGGACGCCTTCCTCTTCCGTGTTGGTGAAGCCGGTGACCTTCCTGCCCTGTACGAGGGGCGTGCCGTCTTCGTTGCGGGTGTGGCGCAGTACGCCGGGGGCGTGGCAGACCAGGGCGAGGGGCTTGCCGGCGCGCAGGGTGGTCTCGATCAGGCGGGCGGAGTCGGCGTCCTCGGCGAGGTCCCACAGGGGGCCGTGGCCTCCTGGGTAGAAGAGGGTGTCGTAGTCGTCGGCGTTGACGGAGTCGAGGCGGATGGTGTTCGCCAGTGCGGTCATGGCTTCGGTGTCCGCCTCGAAACGGCGGGTCTGGTCGGTCTGGGCGTCGGGCTCGTTGCTTTTGGGGTCCAGCGGCGGTTGGCCGCCCTTCGGGGAAGCGAGGGTGATCTCCCACCCTGCCTCCTTGAAGCGGTAGTAAGGGGCGGCGAGTTCCTCCAGCCAGAATCCGGTGGCACGGCCGGTGTCGCCGAGCCGGTCGTGCGAGGTGAGGACGACGAGGACCTTCATGATGATGTTCTCCTCAAGAGAATGGGAGTCTGAGTAGACGAGCCGTGTTCGCGTCGTCGCGAAGAACTCGGTCAGGGCACGATGCCAGGCAGCAGTGAGCCGCCCGTGCTAGGAACCGAGGGAAGCCAAGGACAGACCTGATTGCCCTCGACGCTGTGGGGAGCGGGCAGGTCCTGAGCGCACCCTCGATCCCCGCGTAACGGGCTGGGGGCAGCGCCGGACATTCGCATTCAAGCCGTTGTCCGTACCCACCGGGACACGCCCCATGACCTTCGTCCTTCCAGCAGTACACGCCACGCTGTACCCGTCTTTGCCGCGCTCGACACCTTGCACCCTGCGACTGGCCCACTCGGGTAGCCAACCAAACCAACAGCGTCACGGCAGCGGGCTGAGGAAGCCGAGGACCATCGCCGCCGCACAGGCGAAGCACTGCCCGACAAAAACCAGGCTCGCAACACGTACCGGCGGGCTCGCGCCGCTGAGCTGCACTGTCATTCTGCTTCCCCGGCTCGCATCGCGAGCGGACCACGCAGAACCGGCGAGTTGCGCTGGGAATCGTCGCACCTTGGGTCGAGGTGCACGCGGCTGACGTGCGCGGCCTCCTTGCCCTGCACACCGGCCACGCCAAGCGACCTCGGCCGCTGTACCAGCCGCCGCAGCTGGAAATCTCTTCGAGCCCGAGGCACACAAAGGCGGCTGCCGGTCCGGCAGCCGCCTGGTGGTCGCTACCGCTCGGTCAGCCGCGGACGATGTTCTGCGCCTGCGGCCCCTTCCGGCCCCGCCCGATGAAGACAGCGTGGTCAGGTGCTCTGCTCGGGTGGCGTGAGATCGGTCGCCGGCCGGAGCCCTATGCCCGGCCCGTGACGACATCCGTGACGACATCCGTGACAAGGTCAGTGAGGAGGTCCGGCTGTTCCCTGCTCTGCTCTGATCGCGAAGGAGGCGAATGTGGCTTGCGGACGGGTACTCGCCCGACAGGCCGCGCCTTAGACTGCGACCGCTCCGAAATCTGACGATCTTTGGGAGGGTGTGCAGGATGAACCATGGCCTCATGACCGCGTTGACGGCATTGACGTTGGTCGTATCCGGGGGCGGCGTCACCGCCTCCGCTTCCGATGCCCCGCCGCGAACCACGCACGGTCCTTGCCAGTACTCCCAGACACCGGACGAGCCGGCGGCGCGGCCGGTTCCCCTGCCGCCCGACCCGCGGCACACCCCCAGTCACGGCGCGATCGATATGGCTGTCCCGACCAGCCAGGGGCCGCTCCCCCTGCGTCTGGACCGGACGAAGGCACCATGCACGGTCCAGAGCTTCGTGCACCTGGCGCGGCACCGGTTCTACGATCGTACGGTGTGTCACCGGCTGACGGCGTATCCGACGCTGAAGGTCCTGCAGTGCGGCGACCCGACCGGCACCGGCGAGGGTGGACCGGGGTACGCGTACAAGGACGAGCTGCCGGTGGACCTGCCGCCGGCACCGAGTGATCCGACCGGCACCCGTCGCCTTTACGGGCGCGGCCTGCTGGCGATGGCCAATGCCGGGCCGGATACGAACGGTTCGCAGTTCTTCGTCGTCTACGGTGACTCCACGCTGCTGCCGAACTACACGGCGTTCGGTACGGTCGGCGCCGCCGGCCTGAAGACGCTCGACAAGATCGCTGCCGGCGGAATCGAGCCGACCGAGCAGAATCCGGCGCCTGTCGACGGCACGCCCGTACTGAGGACCGAACTGCGCAACGTCCGGCCTTCATGAACCCTGCTCCGTGTCACCGCTGGATCCGGCTACGGGCCTGGCCCCACGGTGACGCGGAGCCGCCGTTGCCTATTCGGGTAATCCTCAGCCACCGCGAGCGCCGACCCTCGTGGCCCGCTTCGCCGCGGCCGATCCCCAAGCCGAGGGACTGAACTGAGGCCCGTCAACTGGGAGGTGTTGATCAGCTGGTCAGCAGAGGTTGACGGGCGTTCAGGTTCGGTGGTTCGGCCGTCTCTCGCGCGGCACAGTGCTTCTCCTCGAACTCGAGAGCAGGCCGGCGTCGTCCAGGCGGTGACTGGATCGGCTTACTCACGCCGCAACGCGGTGATCCGCTTGCTGAACCGGCACGGACTCAGCCCGGTGAACGGACCTGTTCACGAAGGCTCCGACGCCGCAGGGCGGAGCGGGAAGTCCGGCTGCAGCCATGGCGGCGCCGGGTTCCATCGGGTCGGCGCTCAGGAGCACGAAGGCCACATCCCGCTCGCCCAACCACGCAAGGAGCGCGTGGAACCCCGTCGTGAGCATGTTCTGATGCCCGCGGGTTGATCGACAAGCTCGTCGGCGTCGGGCTGTACGGGCACAGCCAGAGCGTGCAGGACCTAGCCTGCCGGCCAGGCTTCACGAGGCGCCCGTCGCGCGCTGGGCCTGCCGCAGGCGCACATTTGTGGGAGTTCACACGTCAACTGCGTTTCCGTGCTGCGATCCGTGGAGGTGGCCCGTCGTTACCACACGCGCCCCGGCGCGTGCCCCGGGGAACGGGTGCTCGTACTGGGCGGGGATCACAGCAGTGTGTCCGACATGGCGCGGATCGTACCTGGCGTGACGGTTGTCGGCGACGCCGTCGCCGCAGTGGTCGTACAGAGCGCTTACAACCACGGCTTCCCGCGCTACCGCTACCTGTCCGGCGGCTCGGTACGCGATGGGCGTTTCCACCGGAACCTGCGCATGACCAGGCAGGAGTCGAACCACTTCTCCCCCTCCTGCGTCGGCCATCTCATCGAGACCCTGCGTGACGCGACGGACGCCAGGGGCCTCACCCTCGCGGACGTTGAGTGGATCATGCCGGATCTCTCCAGCAACCTCTTCTGGCGCAACTTCTGCCAGACGCTGCTCGTCGAAGTGGCGTCCGAGTCCTCCGCCGCGCCATCGGCAGAGCACGTCACACAGGGAGGGAGACAACGGTGACCTCACCGTATATCGACTCGCCGGCCGTGACCGTGCGCGAGCAGCCGCGACTGCGGTCGTCAGCCGGGCTCCCCCGTAACCAACTGCGTCGGCAAGTGGCGGAGCTCATGGTCCGTCGGCGAGGCGTACCGCTGGAACGGATGGCTGTCACGCAGCCCGCCGACAACGACATCACGGACGGCGGCGACTTCCTCGTCATCCAGCGGGCGCTGGCCGCGCTGGGCCCGCAGGAAGAGGACCAGACGCTGTATCTGGTGTGCTCCGGGCCGCTACTCGACCCACTGCTCGCGCCCCTCGCCGCGGCGATCCACAACCTCGGATGGCGCGGTGACGAACTCGGCATCAGCCACCTGGAGGAGCAGGGAGGCACGCAGGTGTTCGGCTTGCTCGCCTGGACCGTCCCGCAGGACGCCGGGGCGACCGTGGAATCGTCGGCGACCCGGCCCATGTCGACCCGCTCACTGAGAGCCCGGCATACGCCGCCGTCAGCATGCGACTGCGCCGTCAGGGGCCACTGCGGGTCCACTCCTGGACCGAGGGGCGGCCCCAGGACCGTCAAGGAGTACACGTACGTGACAGAGCCAAACCTTTTACTGACCCTCACGGGGAACGGCCCCGTGCGCTCAGCCTCGCTGAGTACCGGTTCCGGCTTGTGACGGTCCGGCGGCGGCTCGTCCGCCAGTCCCACCATCCGCCGGTCAGCGAACCGTGAGCGTCTTGTGTACCGTCTCCGTGGATACCCTGAAGTTCGCTGGCACACGCGTATTTGATGCGCCTTCCGCGCAGGCCGCAACGATCCGGGCCCGCTCCGCCACACGAGCCGGGACGTGCCACACGAGGCCGCCGTTGCTCACGTGTGATGAACTGTGGCCCGGTTACGAGACGTTGATCTCGTCTCGAACAAGAGAGCGGGAGGGGCCGTGGGCCTTGGTGGGGGGCCGTGGCAGCGACTGACCGCCGTGGTGCTCGTCATGGCGGTGGCGGCCGGGTGTACGGGACAGGGCGAAGGCGCGGGCGGCGGAAACGGCGAAGACCTGCTGCGGAACCACGACTGGACGCAGATGCCGGGCACCACCGCGCGGAACGACATCCTGCGGGTCAGTGCATTGGATCGGCACATCGTGGAGCAGGATTCCTCCGGCGGCCAGCCCAACCCCCCGCTAAACCTGGCCGGCCCGCATCTTAGGTCCGATGGCGACTTCACCGTCACTGCGCGCATGTCCGGTGTGGGTGACGATGGCGGCGACTCGTGGCTGCGGCTGTACGGACGGGTTCCGGTCATCTACGACGAGTGGCGGCAGGAGCGGCCCTCACTCCGCATCGGCGTAACCGCTGACGGACAAGTGAGCGTACAGATATGGGACGGCGAGGGCGATGAGCCGGCCACCTCCGAGGATTTCGACTGCGGCTGCTCCGGGACGGTGACGCTCGCCGTATCGAGCATCGGTGACACATTCCGCGTGAAAGCCGACGGACGGCGGCTGGGAACCGTGCAGGACCCGGGGGTGTTCGCCGAGGGCACTGTCTGGTTCGGTCTGGAGGCGGACGCGGGCGAAGACGAGCGCCGCGAGGGATGGCGTCTGACGCAGCTGATCGCGCGGGCAGAGAGCGGTGACTCGCTCCGCGTCATCAAGGCGCCGCAGCTACGCCAGGAGCAGTCCGACGACTCGCTGCGTGCACGGGCCGCAGACGTGGGGCGGCCGTTCGATGTCGGCACCGCCCTGGCCGAGAACCCGCTGCTCACCGACTCACGCTACCGGGCACTCGCGGGGAGCCAGTTCTCCATGCTCACTCCGGAGAACGCGTTCAAGCCACAGTTCCTCCACCCACGCCGGGGCATCTACGACTTCCGCGACGCGGACCTACTCGTACGCTTCGCCCGCGCAAACGACATGAAGGTGCACGCGCACACCCTCGTCTGGCACGAGGCTCTGCCCGACTGGATGCGGGAGGACGACGACCCCGAGGAGGTGCGCCGGACCATGCTCCGGCACATCGCCACGGTCGCCGGGCACTTCCAGGGAAGGGTCGCGGAATGGGATGTGGTCAACGAGCCCATGTCCGACGACGAGAAGAGCTACACCAACGGGGATCTCGGTCTGCGTTCCGAGCAGAGCCCGTGGTTCGAGGCCATGGGCGAGGAATACATCGACGGGGCGTTCAGGGCCGCCCACCGGGCCGATCCGAAGGCACGGCTGTTCCTCAACGAGTACGGGGTCGAGGAGGAAGGCGAGCGGTGGGACGCCCTCTACGATCTGGTCAAGCGGCTCAAGGATCGCGGCGTACCGATCGACGGCGTAGGTTTCCAGAACCATGAGTACGCACCCGGCGACCGCATCGACCATGAGACCTTCCGCAGCCATGTGCGGGATCTGGCGGAGCTCGGGGTTCAGGCGCGGGTGTCGGAGATGGACGTCCCCATAGGTGAGGACGAGGAGGACGGGCGGCAGACCCAGGCTGATGAGATGGCGGGCAAGCTGCGGGTCTGCCTGGAGGAGCCGAACTGCACATCGTTCTCCACATGGGGATTCACCGACCGGTACGGTTCCACCGCCGACACCAAGATCTATCCTCCGCGCACGGCCGATTCCCTGCCGTGGGACGCGGCCCTGCGGCCGAAGCTGGCGCACGAGCGCCTGCTCGAAGCTTTTGACGAGACGTGAGGAATCCAGGTGCGATCTCTCGGGTTGCTGTCGATGGTAGTGAGAGTCAAAGAGCGTCTTGTTCCGCCAGGGGCGTTTGATAGGGCGGCGAAGTTGAGCAGGTCACGGTGCCCAGCGCCGGGCACAATCGCCCGCCAGAACGATGTTCTCGCGCCGCAGAAGGCCGTGGGGCCGGGGCAGCAAGGGCCGCAGCCACTCCGCGGCTTGGGTGCCCGCGTGGAAAGGCTCCGCCTGGACGGCTTCGGCGTCGCTGTCGGCGCGGTAGACAGTCCAGGTTGTCAGGCCCTGCACGAACTCGGCCGGGTAGTACTGGCCTCAACGGCCACGCCATCGACCGTCGAACGGGCCCCCAGAGTCTGAGCATCGGACAGGTCGCCGAGCGCACCGGTTTGAGCGTTCACGCGCTGCGCTTCTACGAGCAGGAAGGCCCCTTCGTCAACGCCGTGCGACGCGGGCCCGGCGGGCGCCGTATCTACTGCCAGGACGACGTGGAATGGCTGAACGTCTGCATCATCCTCCGCGCCTCCGGCATGCCCCTGACCGTGCTTCGCCGGTACGCCGACCTCGTCAGGGAAGGCGCGGGCAACGCGGAGGAGCGGCTCGCGCTCATGCGTGAGCACCAGGAGCGGGTGACCGCACAGATCGGCAGTCTCACCGAGTCGTTGGACCTGATCAGGTTCAAGGTCGGAGTGTATGAGTTTCTCGTCAGCCAAGGCGATGCCGCAGTCCGGCAATGCCACGGCCCGTCCCTTCCACCTGGCGAAGCGCGCACGCCAGGCCTTCGCCACGAAGCGATGGTCGAGTATCCGGCACCGCGCACGTTCGCACCGCGCTCGCCCCACAGGAACGCTTCGCCCTCTATCGGAGGTTCTGCCTCTAGCGAGGGCCTGGCCGAGAGCCGGTTCTTCGCTGACGGGTTCACCGGCAAGAACACCCTCCTCGCGCAGACCGCCGGGCGGTGGACCCGCCTGGGAGTCGAGCCGTTCCACCGGCGCGACGGTGCCAGCCGCCGGCACTGGCGGAGCTTGATCAAGTCGACCGAGCGCCAGCTCGTGCCGGCCGAACACCGCCCTGGCATGCTCACCGACCTGGAGGACTATCTGTTCGAGCGCACCACCGGACCCATCGGTGCCTACTTCACGCTGCTGGTCTGCGGCTGCTACCGCGCGATCCGCACCGGCTCCGAAGCGCTCACCCGCGATCTGCTCGACCATGTCCGCCTGGACGAAGCCTCTGAGCAGGCTCGCCACCAGCTGCCCGGTTCGGCGCCGTCCCGCCCGGCTCGCGGGGCTGCGTCATGAAGCCGCTCGCGCTGTCCGCCGGAATGGCGCTCGGCGCTGTCACGGCGCCGTGCAGCATCTCCGCCAGCCCGTCCACGGCCAGCACCATGCTTACGGCGGCCGTGCTGTTGAGGCAGAGGTGGTGGCCGGAGGGGACGCGGCCGAGCAGGTCCACCACCGGCATCCGTTCGAAGCCCAGCTGCCCGGCGGCCTGGAGATGACGGGGGGAGGTGAAGACCGGCACCACCGCCGTGCCGTCGGGCGCCGACGCGCTCACCGGCTCACCGTCCGCCGTGATGAGCACCGCGACCTCGGTCCTGGCCAGCGCCGAGGTGACTTCCTCCACCGGGCCGTACCCGGTGGTGGCGAGCTGGATCGCACGGTCCACGTCGTCAGCGGGCTCCGGCCATCCCATCGCCTCGGGTGACGGCCTGTAGTCCTCGTTGTCCTCCCATTCGACGATCTCGCCCTCGGAATCGGAGCGCCACTGGCCGATCACGGCCCACTCCGGCGGCGGGCCGTCCCCCTGCCAGGCAGGATCGGCCAGGTAGAGCCAGTGGTCGGGTGCCAGCCGGGCGGCCTGGACGAACTCCTCGGGGGGTACGGGATCCTGGGGGGCGGCGGGAGTTGCGGCGCCGGACTCACTCATCTTGGCCTCGCTTGCTGGGGGTACCTGAATCGGTGCGGGAGCGCCCGGTGGACCGGGTCCGGTCAAGGGACGCGGCGGACGCCCGCTGCCCCTGTTCACGCAGCTCGTCCGCGGGGAGGAGCAGGGAGGCCGGGGCCGACGGGCTGAGGAGGAGCACGTCCCGGCCGGACGGCAGTAGGTCGAGGAGAGCGGGAAGCGTCATCGTCACGTGCGCGGGAATCCGGTCCGCCGGCGCCCCCGGCGGCGGCGATGTGAAGGCGGGCACCGCGTGTGTGCCCCCGGGTATCCGCGTCCGTGCCGGCTCCCCGTCCTCGGCAACGCACACGGCCACGGTGCCGGCTTCCGCGATCGCCTCGGCGACGTCCTCGTCCGGACCGTATCCGGTGGCGGCCAGGTGCAGGGCGGCGTCGGCGTCGTCCACCGGTGGCGCCCAGCCGAGCGCGGCGGGCGAGGGCCGGTAGTCCGGGTTGGCCTCCCAGGAGACGATCCGGCCCCGCGCGTTGCTGCGCCAGCGGCCGAGCACGGCCCACGGGGGCGCGGGCTCCTCGCCCGTCGCGCCCAGCCAGTGCCGGTCGGTCACGGACAGCCAGTGATCGGGCGCGGTGAGAGCCGCGGCGACGATGTCCTCGGGCGGGACGGGGAAGTCCGGCTCGCCGCGTGCGACGGTGACGGGCGGCTGCGCGGCCACGGGGGCGGACACCGCGGCGCGCCCGGGTGCCGCACCGGAGGCCGGTGCGGGCCCGGGGGCGCCGTCCGGCTGTCCGCTGGTGGTCGGCATGGTGTCACTCCATACGGTCGCGCCGCGCGAAGGCCCGGCTGGCTGAGGAAGGCACGTGGACATCTCATCACCCACGCGCACCGCCGACGTCGCCCGCCCCCGCACCGTCGCTCTCCCCCGCACCGCCGGGCGGCGTGGCGGGCGCGAAGTGCGGGTTGGCGACGTACGGTCCGAGCGGCATGCCGTACTCCATCGGCTGCGCGCCACGGATGTACCGGCGGTCGATGCCACCGGGGAACAGCACTTCCTCCTGGTCGGGGAAGGGCGAGGCAAGGCCCAGGGTGGCGTTCACGTCGATGCCGCCGGGGACCTGGATGTCGTAGCGCCAGCGGTAGCGGTGGTACAGGGCGTGGGCGCCCATCGGGTTGGCACGGGCGCTGTCGCGCACGTAGTGACGGTTCGCGGTCGTGCTCGCGAAGACGGTGGTGGGGACCAGGGAGCTGCCCCCGTAGACGTGGTCGAGGAGGTGCACCATGTCGGGGCCGTACGCCCTGAGACCCTCGCCGAAGACCCGCTCGGGCCCGTCGGGGCTGAAGCGGAACAGGGGGCCGTCGTGGTCGCGCCACAGCGCGTCGGGGAGCGTGCTGCCCGCCAGTGCGGCCGGGTCGGCGGCGACGGTGGCGGGGTCGACGGGCGGAGCGCTGCTCACCGGCCCTGTGGCGGGCCAGATGACCGGGACGGGCGGGGGGCCGTCCTCGGCCGCCGTGTGCGGCTCCGTCAGCAGGCGTGAGGAGGCGACGAGTCCGCGGCCGGGCAGGTACCAGTCCCAGGCCGGGCCGTCGGAGTACACCTTCCCGGCCATGTCGGTGACACCACCGGCGGACGGGCCGTCGGAGTTGTACTCGCCGCGCAGTCCGAGGGACGGTATCTCGGCCACGAACACGTGGAACTCCGCGTCCTCCTGGCCGTAGCCCCACACCGTGTGACGGTCGGTGGAGGAGGCCACGGGGAAGGCCTCCAGGGTCTCCGCGAACCGCTCGTCGAACCGTCCGTCCGCCGCATAGGGCTGGGCCCTCCCCGCCGGGTCCGCAGCGGCTGCGCCGGCGTCCGGATCGGTGGCGGTGCTCGCGTTCCACTCCGGGTCGCGCACCCCGTCCGCGGTGGCGGGCGGCCCGAAGGACGGCAACCGCGGCACGGTCCTGCGCCATACGCCGCGCCGCTCGTCCGGGTCCCGCGTCGTCCCCGTGGCCCGGGGGTCCGCCACGGAAGGCGCACCGCCGTCCGTGGCCCGGGGGTCCGCCACGGAAGGTGCACCGCCGTGGCTCCATACCGTCCGGTCGTTCGTGAGGGAGAAGTGGTGCTGGTCGCGCAGCTCGCCCGAGCCGAGACCGGGCACCAGGAGGACCACGGGGCGGTGCCCGCCGATCAGCGGCAGCTCCGGGTCGGACTCCAGCAGCGCGTAGAGCTCCCGCACGGTGACCTGCGCGGTGCCACCCGGCAGGTGCAGGACCACGGCACCGGCGGTGTTCGTCTCCGCGTGCACGAAGTAGGGGGCCACGGCGCCCTCCTGGGCCCACGGGGCGGACTCCGGCGAGCCGGTGTCAGGGGCGGTACCGGCCCCGGCTGTGAACAGACGCGCGGGCTCCGGCCCGCCGGAGGCCGGCGTGGGACCCCAGTCGCGGCCCTGGAGGGTGCCGTCGGGCGCACGCATCCGGCTCCCGTCGGCGAACGCCCCCATCGTCTCCAGGTGGAAGACGGCCAGCTCGTCCGGGTGGCCGGAATCACGGCCGGTGGCGAAGGCCTGCTCGGTCAGCTCCCTCAGCCGGGCCTCCGCAGCCGCGTCCCACGCGGTGCCGGCGGGCATGTGGAGCACCGCGCGCCCCGTCTCCTCCCGCTCCGCCGGGGACTTGGCGTCGAGCAGCCGTGCCGCGCCGGTCATCGCCCAGAGCGCGCGGGCGTACGCGCGCGGCGTGAGCGGTCCGGTGGGCATCCGCAGCACCGACCGGACCGCTCCGTCGCCGCCGGCGGTGAGCCGGTCGGACGCGGCCCGCAGTGCGGGCACGTCCCATACGGCGGTGAGCGCGGCATCCCCCGGCGCGGCCAGGGCCCGGTCGAGCACGGCCTCGTAGTCGGCCGGCTCCGGTGCGGCTCCCCCGTCGGGCGCCGGCACGAGGAGCTGCCACAGCTCCATGCGCAGGGGGGTGTAACCGCTCAGTGCCGGGTCGTTCGCCCGCAGTGTCTCCAGCGCGCCGATCCCGCGCAGCAGCCGCTCGTAACGGCCGCCCGGCACGCCGCGGTCCGCCTCGACCTCGTTGCCGAAGACCAGCCGCAGCGCCCGTACCAGCCGCAGGGCGCGCGGCGCCTCGTCGTCCCAGGCGGGGAGGCCGGTGGGGCGCGGGAGGGGTCGCAGGCCCGCCGCCTCCGTCAACTCGGCGATCGTGCCCACCGGTTCGGGCAGGAAGGCCTCCATCCTCGCCAGGGTGCCTTCGGGTGTCGCCGCGAGCAGCCGCACGGTGTCGTTGTAGCCCGTCCTGCCGGTGGCGGCGGTGGTGGTGCGCCCGCTGTGGTTGGCGGCGTGCTGCGCGAGCGCCACCTCCTCCAGGGGGTCCTCGACGAGCGGGGCGGGCCTGATGAGGGACTGGCGGCGCAGCGGGTCGCCGGCCACGGCGCCGTAGCAGCTCGCGACGTGCAGTTCGTCTCCGGCCGCCCGCGCGACGACCTCGGGCAGCCCGCCGATGTAGCGCCCGCCGTCCTCGGCGCCGAGCAGCAGTACGCGGCCGTCCTTGCCGGCCAGCTTCAGCCCGCCGGGGACCCCGTGGGCGTGGAAGGTGTAGACGGACGCCTCGGGGTCCGGGACGGTCTCCTCCGCGCCGACCGTGTGGAAGGTGTCGCCGAGGCGGAGCACGTGTGTGCGCTCCCGCATGCCCCGATACAGCCGCAGCCGCCGTTCCCGCAGCCGCCTGCGGCCGTCGTCGGGCATCGACTCCCGGCCCTCGAAGCGGTGGTCCGCCCCGACCAGCGGGCGGGTGTGCACGTCGCTGTCCCGGAACCGGACGCCGTCCACCGTGACCCACTCGCGGTCCTCGGCCCGCGCGGCCCCGTCCTGCGGAGGGTCGAACGGCACCCAGTCGCCGTACGCGTCGTCGGGGTCGGAGTCGACGAGCGACGGTACGGAGGGGACCGGCCCGGTGGTCGTGGCGTCGGGGTCGCCCTCGGTGCCGGTGACACGTCCGTCGCCGCTGGGTGCCCATACCGTGCGGCCCAGCCGCTCCGCCGCGGCCCGCGCCAACGGCCCGTACTGCGCGCCCGCGTACGGGCTCACCAGCACCACCGGAACGTCGCGGGGCAGCGAGGCCAGCACGGGATCAGCGGCCAGGAGGTCTGCCAGCGCCTGCGGTCCGAGCTCCCGGCCGTCGGCGAACAGGGCCTCGTCGTATCCGGCCTCGGCCGCCACAACATACGCCGCCTCGCCCCAGGGTGACGCCCCTTCGGAGACGGTCCGCAGCTCGCCGCCCCGTTGACCCTGGAGCCGGGTCCGTGAGGGGTCGATGCTTCCGACGCCGGTGCCGGTCCAGTCGCGACCGCGCGGAGCGCCCTGGGTGTCGGTCATCAGTGTGGCTTCGGACAGTAGCGGGTCCGACGCGGCGTCGACGGCGCCCGGGGACGGAAGAGAGCCGGTGGACGGCGACTCGGGCGGGGCCGGGCTCCGGGTGCCCCGGCCGGTGGACCGGGGCACCGGCGCGGGAAGCGTGCGAGGCGCGTCCCCGGCCGCGGTGTACCGGACCGGGCGCGTCTCGTGCCAGACGTCGGACGCCGGCACGCTCCCGGCGACGGCCGGGTCGCGCAGGTTCAGCACCGGCTTTCCGGAGTCGCCGGCCGCCGACAGGTCCGCGGGGAAGTCGGTCCACCAGACGGAGCGGCCCAGCCGCTGGGCGAGCCGGTGGGCGACGTCCCCGGCGTCGGCGGGCGGTCCCGAGAAAGCCAGGACCACGGGGGTGGTCAGTTCCCGGCGCATCAACGGCAGGTCGTTCGCGAGCATTTCCGCGAACTCGGCGGTCGGCACGCCGGACGTCTCGCCGTCGTAGGACAGGCGGAGGAGGTCGGGGTCGTGCGGGTCCGGGGCGACACGCACCAGGTACGGGACCGGTGTGTCCGTCCCCTGCTTCCACGGCGCGTGCACCACTCCGGCGGGTGTGCGGAACTGCGCCAGGTCCACGTCCGACGGCATCGGTACGCCGGTGAAGTCGCGGCCGCCTCCGTGTGCGCCGTCCTGGACCGTGCGCAGACGGGTGGTGGTGTACGCGCCGGACTCCTCCAGGGCGTATGCCGCCGCCGCGTCCGGGTCGGACGCGGCGCGGCCCACCGCGAAGGCGCGGGTGATCAGGTCCAGCGTCTCGTCGCGCTCCGCTCGGCCCGTCCGGGCGCCCGGGGGCAGGTGGAGGACCTGCGTGATGAACTCGTGCTGGCCGGGGTCGGTGTCGGGCAGCGCCTCCTCGGCCTTGACGCGGGCCCAGAAGATGCGTGACCGCTCGGTCACGCCGACCTCGTCGGTCTCGATGTCCAGGGCGGTCGCGGCCTCGTCCGCGGGGTCGCCGTCCCGCATCCACTGTGCGGCGGCCTCCACCGCCGGCAGGTCCACGAAGCCGGCCAGCACGTCGCCGGGCCACATGGACCACTGCTCGGCGGCGGCGGTCAGCGCACGACGGGTGGCTTCCTGGTCCACGGCGGCGGCGCCGCCGGCGTGCGCCTCGGTCACCCGGCGCAGCAGGTCCAGCGTGAAGGGGCCGGCCGCGTCGAAGTCGGAGTCGCTGCTCCACATGTGGTCCACCGCCGCCGCACCGCGCAGCAGATCGCCGAAGTCGGGGGCTTCGTCCACCTCGTGCCCGAACGTGAGCCGCAGCGCCCGCACCAGGCGCAGCGTTCTCTCGCGCGCCTCGTCCGTGACGGGTCCGGCGCCCGTGCGGTAACCGGCGGCCTCGGCCAGGCGGTCCAGTCCGGGGCCCGAGGGCTCCGGCCGGAACAGGTCCCAGGCCCGGTGGCGTCCCTGCGCGTCCGCGTACAGGGTGCGCATGTAGTGGCCGCCGTCCGACCGCGCCCCCTGCGAGCTGTACGCCAGGCGGACGGTTCGTCCCGTGCTGTTCGCCAGGTGCTGTCCCATGGACACGTCACGCAGCGGGTCGGGGACGAACGGGCCGGGGTAGGCGTCGCTCACGGTGGCCGGGGCCGGCACGGCACTTCCCCCGGGCGCTCCGCTCCAGCAGACCACCAGGTCGATCCAGTGGTCCTCGGGCAGGCTCGCCAGGCTCTTGCGGCGCTTGAGCCACGGCCCGGCCTCCCGCTCGTCGACCAGCCGGACGCCGCCGTCCCGCAGCGCCAGTTGGAGGACGCCCGGTTCGCCGTGCATGTCCAGGCGGTAGGCGGTGTCCTCGGGGCCCGGGCGCGGCAGGTCGTGTTCCTGGGACGTCCCGCCCGTGGCGGGGTAGTGGTGCACGAACGTCGTCATCCGGTCGAAGTGGCGGCCCTCGTCCTCGAAGTGCTCGGCGTACTCGGCGGGGTGGTGCGAGGCCCGGCCGATCTGCTTCCCGGTCAGGGAGCTGACGATGGGCCGCGTCACCACTGCGCGGTGCCAGGCCGGTGCGTCGTCGTCGGGGTCGGGGGCCAGGCCGGGCACGCTCGCGATCCAGTCGCCCTGCGGGACGCCGAACCGCCGGACGATGTCGATGGTGCTCGCCGCTCCGGGCGCCGAACTGAGCGTCACCTCGCCGCTGTGCGCCCACACCGTCAGTCCGGTGCGGTCCGCGAGCTTGCGCGGCAGATCGAGGTAGGCGTCCGCGGCGAAGGGGATGGCCAGCACGATGGAGGTGCCCTGCGCCGGCACCTCCTGCGCCACATCCGCCGCGACGAGCTCCACGAACTCGTCGACGTCCAGCTCGCGCGTCGAGCCGTCCGGCAGCCGTGCCTCCACCCGGTCGTGCGCTCCGTCGGCGGCCACGACGTAGGGGGGGACGCCCTGCGGCCACGGGGTCCGCAGGGTGTCGAGGACGTCGTACGTACCGGACGGGGTGTCCTCCAGCACGTCACCACTGGCCGTGTCCAGCTCCGCGACGGTGTCGGCGTCCCAGTTGAGACCCGGTACCCGGCGGCCCTGAACGGTGAAATGGCGTGCGCGGCCGGGCGCTCGCACACCCAGCTCGGCCAGGTGGAAGGCGCCCAGGGCCGCGAGGCTCGTGGCCGCGCCGGCGGCCGTGGACCGTTGCACCAGGGCGAACAGTTCCGCCAGCCGGTCCTGTCCGACACCCGCGCCGGGGTCCAGGTGCAGCACGCGGCGGGCGAGCGCGTCCAAGTCCAGCGAGCGGTCGCGCAGGGAGCGGTCACGGCGACGCAGGGTGTCCAGGGTCTGCATCGCTGCCGCGTCGGGCGGCTGGGTGATGCCGATCGTTGCCTGCCGGCCCAGCTCCGCGCGGGTCACGCCGTCGAGGGGTCCTGTGCCCACCCAGTCCTCGGGGGGCGGGGCCATGCTCCGCGCCCCGACCGTGAAGTCCTCGACGGTCAGGCGCGGTCCGCCGACGGGCAGGTCCTGCTGGAGGTCTTCGAGGGCGCGGGCCAGCAGCCGCCGGAACAGGGTCCGCGCGGTCTGTGCGCGCCGCCTGGCCGCGGCGGCCTGCTCGTCACGGGGCGCGTCGGCGCCGTAGCCGGTGACGGCGACGCGCGGCAGCGACACGCCCGCCCGCCGGTTGCGCAGCCCCGCGGCGGCCACCTGGGACACCAGCAGGCGCAGGGTCTCCGTGCCGTCCGCGGACGGTGTCGTGATGCCGTGCGCGTACGCGACCAGGCTGCGCGTGGGCAGTGCGGGCGGCGGCGGGGCGGCCGGGGCCGTGCGGACGGGCCTGGTGATCACGGATGCCGAGGCCGTCTCCACCCCCCGCATGGGGTCCGAGTCCGTCTCCACACCCTGCATGGGGTCACCGGCCGAGGAGCGGGCCTTCCCGGAGGAGGCCGTCGGGGCAGCGGCGCCGGTGGTCTGCCCGCCCGTGTCCACGGAGGCCGTCCCGGCCGCCGGGCCGTCGCCGGCCGCGCCCGGCGTGCCGGACGGCGGAGCGGCGGGCAGGGGCGAACCGACCGGGCGGCGGCCCTCCTGGACCCCGCCCCGGTCGACGGGCCGCGCCTCGCGCCAGTCGGCGGCCGTCGGGCTGGTCAGGGTCATCAGCGAACCGACGAGCGTGGGCACCGTGACACCCGCGTCGTCCGTACCGGACAGCTCCACCGGGAAGGGGCTCCACCACACGCTGCGGCCGAGCCGCTGGGCCACCAGGTCCGCGACGCCGGGCGCGGGCCCGTCGAGACCGTCCAGTACCAGCAGGACGGGGGTCGTCAGGTCCTTGCGCCGCAACTCCGGGTCGGCAGCGAGCAGTTCGGCGAACTCGGCGGCCCGCACCTGGTACGCGGCGCCGTTGAAGGTCACATGGAGGTCGTTGCCGTCCTGCAGATCCACGGAGGCCCGCACCAGGTAGGGCACCGGCTTGGCCGCGCCGGAGGCGTCCTGACCGGCCCACGGAGCGGCGACGACTCCGCTCGGCACCCGGAACGTGTCCAGTCCGGGCAGGAGGGCTGCGGCGCCGTCCTTCCAGTCGAGACCGCCCCCCAGGGCGGACCCCATGGTCGTCGCCGCCGGGGCGTGGTCGAAGGCGCCCCGTGTCTCCAGGTCGTACGCGGCCGCCACATCGACGTCGGCCATGTTCCGGCCCGCGGCGAAACCCCCGGTGAGCAGGGTCAGCGCCTCGCCGAGCAACGCCTCGTCCACGTCGACGGCGGGGTCGAGGTGGAGCACCCGCGTCGTGAGCGCGTCGGCGTCCTGGGCAGCGAGCAGTGTCTCCTCGGCCTTGACCCGCGCCCAGAACATCCGTGCCCGCCCGGCTCCGTCCACCTCGTCGGGGCCGGAGAGCTTCAGCGCGGTGACGGCCGCCGTGTCCACCGCCGCGGTGTCACCGAGCCAGCGGGCGGCCGAGTCGAGCACGGGCAGGTTCACGAAGCGGCTCACCGGCGTGGACGGGCCGGACTGCCAGGCCTGTGCCGCCGCGGCCAGGACACGGCGGGTGACGTCCCGGTCCACCCCGGACGCGGCCTCGGGGTGGGCGGCGATCACCCGTCGCAGCAGGTCGTGCGAGAACGGTCCCGTCGGGCCGAGATCCGGATCGGCGTGCCACATGTTGACGACCGCGGCGGCTCCGCGGATCAGGGTCGTGAAGTCGTCCGCGTCCTCCACGTCCTGCCCGAGGAGCAGCCGCACGGCCCGCACCAGGCGCAGCAGCCCGGCACGGCTCCGCGGCGACGCATCACCCTCGAATCCGGCCAGTTCCGCGAGGCGGTCGAGCTCGGCCTCGTCGGGCTCCGGACGGCGGGTCTCCCACCACCACCGGCGGCCGCTCGCGTCGGTGAACAGCACCCGCACGGGGTCGTCCTGGTAGGTGAACGCGCCCTGCAGGGCGTAGGAGAGGCGCACCGTGCGCCGCGTCTCGTTCGCGAGGTGCTGCCCCAGGGAGAGGGCGTCGTCCGCGAGCGGATCGGCGGCGAACGGCACGGCGAAGGAGTGGCCGGCCTGGGAGAGGTCCTGCGTGGTGCCGTCCTGGGGGGTCGAGGAATAGCAGACCACCATGTCGAGCCAGTGGTCGGCGGGCCTGCTCGACAGGCTCTTGCGCCGACGCAGCCACTCGCCCGCCTCGTGCCGGTCCGCCGTCCTCGACCCTCCGTCGGCCATCGGCAGCACCAGCCGTCCCGGCAGGCCGTGGCCCGCGAGGTGGTAAGCCTTGTCCTTCGGCCCCGGATCGTCCAGCGGGAGCTTCGCGGAGTACGTGCCGGTGGCGGGGTCGAAGTGGACGTACAGGGTCATCTGGTCGAGGCGGCTGAAGTTGTGCTCACGCGGCCCGGCGAGCTCGCCGGGCGTGTGCAGGCTGCGGCCGATCTGCTCTCCGGTCAGCACGCTGACGAGGGGCTGGGTCAGTACGTCACGGTGCCAGTCCGGCGCGCCGTCGTCGGCGCCGGGCGCGAGGCCGGGCCGGACCGGGAACCAGGAGCCGTGCGGCAGTCCGTCCTGCCGGATCACGGCGATGGTGCTCGCCCCGGCCGGGCCGGGGCTGCGTCGTGCCTGGCCGCTGTGGACCCACACGGTGCGGCCTGTCCGGTCGGCGAGCGTGCGCGGCAGGTCCAGGTACCGGTCGCCGGCGGAGGGGACCGCGAGCACGATCGGGACATCTGCCGGGAGGCCCTGCAACGCCGGGTCCGCGAGGACCAGATCGGCGAACTCGGCGGCGTCGAGGTCCTGCGCCGTGCCGTCGGGCAGCCGCACCGTCACCGCGTCGTGGCGCCCGTCGGCCAGCACGGCGTACGGCGTCTCGCTCCACGTCCACGGGGCGAAGTCCGTGATGCCCATCGACTCGAAGCCGCCGGACCCGTCCGGCCGGAGGCCCTCGATGAACATGCTGTCCAGTTCGACGACGTCGGATCCGGCCCAGTTCAGGCCTGCCACCCGGGTCCCGCCCACGGTGACGTGCCGGGCGCGGTCCGGGGCGAGGACGCCCTGCTCGTCGAGGGAGAACGCCGTGAGGGCCGCCAGGCCGCCGGCCCGCCCGGCCGCGAGTGCCCGCTCGACCATCATGTACAGGTCTCGGCGCATCTCCGGGTCGACGAGGACGGACGGGGCGAGGTGGAGGACGCGCCGGGCGACCGCGTCCACGTCGAACGTACCGGTGCGCAGCTCCGGGGCGTCGCGGCGTGCCGCGTCCAGTGCCTCGACCGCCGCCGCGTGCCCCGGCGACGTGAGGGCGATGGTGGCCTGGCGGCCCAGGTCCGCGCGGCTCACCGGCTCCGGCAGGCCGGCGATGCCGCCCTGGCGGGGCAGGCGCGCCCGGCCACGCCGGGTGATCCTGAAGTCCTTCGGGGTCAGCCGGGTCCGGCCCGCCGGCAGATTCGTCTGGAGGGCGCGCAGCGCGTCGTCGAGACTCCGGACGAACAGGTCGTACGCGGTCCGGGCACGCTGGTCACCCCGCTGCCGGGCGGCCTGTTCCCGCTCCTGCGCGGTTCCGGCCCCGCGTGCGTCGGCGCCGAAGCCGGCGATGTCGATCTTCGGCAGCGGCACCCGCGCACGCAGGTTGCGCAGCCCGGCCCTGGCGGCCTGGAACGCCAGGCGTTCGACGTCGACCTGGGCGCCGGCCGAGGGGCGCGTCTCTCCCGGGGCGTACGTCACGAGGCTCTGCCGGGGCAGGCGGGCGAGCGGACGGGGCGGGACCGCGGTCGTCGGTACGGCGAACACCTGCTGCGCGCCGTCCGTGTCCAGCGCCGTCGGGTCGGTACTGATCGGCTCCGCGTCGGCCATGTCCACGTCGGGGGCGGCCAGGTCTTCGAGGCCCGTTCCGAGCAGGTCGGAGTCGAAGTCGCCGAAGTCGAAGTCGAAGTCACCGAGGTCGACGCCGTCCCATGCGGAGATGTCGAGTTCGCCGAACCCGCCGGTGTCGAGCACCGGTTCGTCCGGGGCCGGCATGTCGATGTCCGGCATATCGGCGTCGGTGCCCGACTGTGGGACCGGGGCCGGGGCCGGGGTGGCTCCGGCGTCGGTGGGGGTGTCCGCGTCGGCGCCGGTGTCCGTGGCGGGCGCCGTCCAGCGCTGTCGCAGGCTGAGCCCGGAGCGGAGCGTGTCGGCCAGCTCCACGGCGGACGCGGGGGCGGCCCCGGTACCGTTCCAGGCTCCCAGCAGGTGGCCGGCGACACGGCGTACCGCGTCGCGGAAGTCCTCACCGGCGTACCGGGAGTCGGCGAGGACCGCGTGCGGCTCCGCCGGGAGCACCAGGGAGAGGGCGGCGTCCCAGGCGCGGCCGGTTCCGCTCCCGCCCGTGTTCTCGGGGACCGTTCCGGCGAAGTCCGCGTACGCCCGTGCCCACAGCCGCCTCGACGCTTGCGCGGCGGCCGTGTCCATCGCGTCCGACCAGGCGCCGTCGCCGGCCATCCGCACCCGCATCAGGTCCAGCGGCGACAGCGCGCCCGCGGGCAGCCGGTCGTCGCCGCGCAGCATCATCTCGGTCCGCTGGCCGACGGAGAGCGTGATGCCCGCCGCCGCACGTTCCCGCGGGCCGAAGGTCTCGCCCTCGGCGGGCCCCGCCGGACCGGGCGGCAGGTCGCCCTCGGTCAGCTGCCCGGCGATCCATACGCGTTCCCGGTCGGTCCGCGGGACGACCGGGGCGGCCGTTTCACCGTCGGCGGCGTCGTCCGGCCCGGTGTCCCGCGCGTCGGGGGCGACGCCCAGGGCCCACAGCAGTGCCTCGGCGTCCTCCAGCAGGCGGCGTGCGGCATCGGCCTCGGCCCAGGCTTCGGCCGCCGCCGTCCCGTCACCGCCGGCCCGCTCCGCCGTCGCGGCTCCGGCCGCGGCCTCGACGAATGCGCTCGTCGCCCGTGCGTGCGCGGCCCGGGCGGTGTCGAGTTCCGGGGTGCCGGTCCCGGCGGTGGCGCGGGCCCCGCCCGTGCGGGGCGGCTTCGCGTTGGTGGCCACCGCCGTACCGGGGGCACCGGCTCCGTCGCCCTCGGCGCTCGTGATCCGTCCCCAGGTACCCGCTGTGGCCGGCTGACCGTCCGGGCCCGGCAGCACCGCGACGGTGTACGTCCCGGTCGCCGGGTCGTGGTGGAGCGTGGTGGCGCTGTGCGTGGCCCACCAGTTGCGGGCCGAGTTGCGGGCGCCCTCACCGGGGACGCTGCCCTCGACGGGCCGCGCGCCGGACGGCCTGCCGTACGGCACCACGGCGACGACCTCCGCGTAGCCGTCCTCGGAGAGCAGCTCCGGGTCGCGGAAGACCAGTTCGCCGAACTCGCCGGGCGGCACCGGTCCCTGCATCCGCAGTCCGTCGGCGTCACCGTCGGCGACGTACACGAAGGGCCGCGGACGGTGCGGATCGGCCGACCAGGGCGCGGGCTCGGTGCCGACGGGCACGAGCGTGCCGTCGGGCGCGTACCCGAGCAGGGTGACGACGTTCGGGTCGAACGTGCCCTGCGGCCGGGACACGCCGTCCAGCGCACGGCCCCAGGCCGTGCCGTCGTCGTCCGTCAGGAGCCGGTCCGGGTCCAGTGCGCCCTGCTGCTCCAGGTGGTGTGCGGCCAGCTCGCCCAGCTGCCGCGGATCGCGGCCGGCGGCGGCGGCCCGCCGTGCCACGAGGACCGCTTCGCCGAACCGCGCCGGGTCGGGCGCGGGCAGGTGCAGCACGGCTGCGGCGAACGCGCCCTGGTCCATCTGCCCGGTCGTCAGGGCGACCTTGAACGACGCCCACACCAGCCGCGACCACTCCGCCTCGCCCACCGGCGCCGAGACGTCAAGCCCCAGAATGTCGCGGGCGATGTCCTCCCGGTGGGGCGTGGAGGCGAGATCCGTCAGCATGTGGACCAGGTGCGGCAGCGCGATCCAGCGGGTGAGGGGTTCGCGCGGGCCCGTGTCCTGGCGCCGGGCCGCCTCCACCAGCAGGCTCCGGTGGGCGTCCGGAGTGAACTGCGGTACCGGCCCCGTCGCGAGGCCTCCCGTGTGATAGCCGGTCAGGAGCTGCTCGTACAGGTCGAGGGTGAACGTGCGCGCGCCGTCCCGGTCCAGGTATGGATCGGCCTCGCGCATCAGGTCGAGCGCGCCGATGCCGCGGAGCAGCACCGGATGATCCGGGGCGTCGTCGACCGTGGGGCCGAAGATCTGACGCAGCGCGCGTACCAGCCGCAGCGTCCGTTCCTGTACGGCCTCGGGGACCGGACCGGGGCCGTGGTGCAGCCCCGCGTCGCGGGCCCGCTGCTCCAGTGCCGCCCCCGTGGGCTCCGGTCGGAACATGCTCCACGGGTAGGCGCGGCCGCGTGCGTCGGTGTGGAGGCTGAGGTAGGCCTCCTGGGCGCCGTGCCGTGACTGGACGGCGGCGTTCATGAGGGTGGTCGCGAACACCGTGCGGCCCGTCTCGTTGGCCGTGTGCTGGCCGACCGGCACGTCCGCGAGCGGGTCGGGTGTGAACGGCAGCGGGCCGTCGATGTGCTGCCCGTGCATCTCCCCGATGCCGGGGGTCGCCGCCGCGTAGCAGACGAGCAGCACCACGGGGTGCTCGGGGGCGAGGGAGGCCAGGCTGCGGCGGCGGGCGAGCCTGCGGGCGAACTGCGGCCCGTCGTCGGTCCGCTCCCCCTGCGGGGTGTGCCACATGACGGAGCCCGGCAGGCCGTGGTTGTTGGGGAAGTACGGCGTGGGCAGGTTGAGTTCGACCCAGGGCACGGGTGCCGTGGGCTGCGTGGCGTCGTAGGAGGTGCGCTGGAAGGTGTACGAGGTGACCGTCCCCAGCCGGCTGTGGGTCAGCGTCCGCGACCAGCCCCCGTCGTCGGAGTCGGCGAGGTCCATGGAGATGTAGCCCGTGGACCGGTTCCCGTGGTGGGCGACGGACAGGGAGCTGATCTCGCCGTCCACCGCGTCGGAGGACGACGTGGGCTGTGTGGCGGGCGTGTTGGAGAACCACTGGCCCCGGGGCGCCTGCTTCTCCTCGTCCAGCAGCAGGACGACCGAGCGGTCCGGGGCTCCGGGAAGGCGCCCGATGGCCGACCGGCCGGTGGTGGCCCACACGTCTCTGCCGAGGCGGTCGGCGAGCCCGCGCGGCATGTCCAGGGAGGCTGCCTCGGACCGGGCGACGTGCAGCAGCAGCGGTCCCGGCCGGCCGGCGAGGCCCCGGTCAAGGGCCATCAGCTCGTTGAGGACCTCGGGCGGGACGGGACGCGCGAAGCCACCGAGTCCCCGTACCACGACCCCGTCCGGCCGGCCGCCGAGCAGCACGAGGTACGGGTCGGGGTGGCCCGGGGTGGGGAGCCACGGCGCGGTCTCGGGCCCGCTGTGGCCGGTCGTGCCGTCGGGGGCACGCGAGACACGGCCGGTGGTGCCCGGGTCGAAGTCGGCCGGCAGGGCCTGGCCCAGCCAGTTCCAGCCGCGCGGGCGGCCCTGCGCGTCGGTGAGCCGGAAGTCCGCGTGGAAGGCGCCGCGCCGGACGAGGTAGTGGGCGGACACCGCGCTCAGTGTGCGGACGCCTGCGGTGGAGGGGTCCGTCACGAGCCGCATGAGGGCGCCGCGGGCGGCGGCGTTCACGGTGTCGGAGGGATCGAGGAGCAGCGTCCGGCGGACCAGGGCGTCCAGGTCCAGGAAGCCGCCGCGCAGCTCCGGGTCCGTCTCCCTCAGCCGGTCGAGCCGCTCCAGGCCCTCGGCGGCCCGCCCCGGGTCGACGCCGTTGAGGGCGCCGAGGCCGTACAGGGCGTCGAGGATCGCCTCGCGGTGCCGTTCCGCGTCGTCGGGCGACACCTGGGGCGACGCGGCGGTGGTGCCCTGGTGCGGGGCGGGAGCGTTCGGCATCTGAGGAGCCGGGTGGTTCGGCTCGGAGGCGACGGGGCGGGTGTGCACCGGACGGTGCGGAAGCGTCGCACGGGTGCGCGCGCCGTCCTGCCGTACGACGCCGCCGACGGGCTTCGGTTCCAGCTCGTCCAGGAGGGCCTGCGCGTGCTCGTCGGGGAAGAGCCCGTCCCGCGCGACGTTCTCCCTCAGCTCCCGCTCGCCGAGGGGATGGACGTTCCAGTACCGGCCCCAGTTGTCCGTGTAGTCCAGCGCCGGGTCGTGGCCGGGCACGCCGTCCAGTGCCAGCTGGGCGCCGCGCATCACCTCATGGGCGGTGTGGTGGCCGACGGTGAGCGAGATGGCCAGCATCCCGGCCCGGATCAGACCGAGGTCCAGGTCGAGGCCCCACTGGTCCCGCATCCGGGCGGCGTGCAGCAGGAAGCGGTACGTGGACCCGGCTGTGCCGGTCGCCACCAGGCCGCCCGAGTCCTCGGACCGGCCCTGGAAGCCGGCGCTCATCGCGAGGTCATACACCGCTGTCGCGGGCATCCAGGTCAGGCCGGCCTCGTCGACCGCGATCCGGCGCTCCGCCGCGCTCAGCGGCGGGCGCGCGGTGTCCGGGTGTGGCGGATCGGCCACGGGCCGCGGCAGGTCCCTGACGGCGGCCTCCTTCTCCTCGAGGGTCAGGGCCGACTGCTGGATCTCGATGGCGCGCCGCATGTACTCGGCGTAGGCCTCCCTCTGCCGGCGGCTCGGCCGCTCGGCGGCGATCTCCGGGTGCTGCTCCTCCACGCCGCCGAGCATCTCCGGCACGAGGTTCTCGGAGATCCCCTCGTACAGGAACGCCACGAGCTCCCGCAGGTTTCCGCTCCTCAGCACTCGCTGGAGGGCATCGCGGGACGTGCCGACGACGCCCGCCTTGAACTTGCTGGTGTCTCCGAACGTAGCCAGCGCGCGCGGATGCCTCATGCGCGCGGCCGCCCACGCGGCACTCGCCATCTTCCGGAACTCGGCCGTCACCGCCTCGTGTTCGGCCAGGTACTCGCCGAGCCGGCGGTCGAAGGCGGCGGACTCCTCGGCGTAGCGGATGCGCGCCATGACCCACGGGGGCGCGTCGCTGTTCCTGCGCTCCGGGCTGGGCATCGCGGAACGGCCCCGGGAGCGGGACCTGCCGCGCTCGGGGGTGGGTACCGTCAAGGGCTCGGCTGTCTCGTCGGGCCCGGTGGACGGGGATTCACCGTTCTCCTGCCCGGCGACCGGGGATCCGGAGGTCCGGTCGGGTGCGGGCCGCTCGGACGCGGCCGCGTCCCTGACGGGCGTGGTGGTCCCCGACGGCTGCGACGAACCGGGCGGGACGAGCCGCTGGTCGTCGATCTCGATCGTCACTACGCGCCCCTGGGCCGGGTCGGTGGCCCTGCGCACCCGCTTGGCGGCCTTGGTGAGACCGAAGTCCCTCACGCCGACCCGCGGTCCGTCCGTGTCCGCCTGAAGGGTGGTCAGGATCTGGCCCAGCCTGGTCGCGAGCGCCCTCGCGACGGCGTCCGCCCGGTCCTGGCCGCTGGCCTGCGAGCGATTGCCGTGCCCGGTGAGGGTGATCCTGGGCATGGGCAGTCCGTGGGCGCGGTTCCACAGTCCCGCCCGCGCCAGTGACTGCGCCAGGCCGTCGATCGTGCCGTCCGCGTCGGCGGGGACGCCGTGGTCCCCCTCGTCGAAGTGGATCGCCTGCTGGTGCCAGCGCGGCGCGTGGCCGTGCAGCACCACCGTCGTCAGCGGATTGGCCACCGCGGGAGAGGAGTCCGACAGCAGTGCCGCGTTGACCTCGTGCGCGGACTCACCGGGCCGCTTGCTGTACGCACGGAAGGACCAGAGGTCCTTGTCGTCCATCACCGGCGCGGCGTCCCGGATCGTTTCCCTCGCGCGGGAGCGGGCCCGGTCCACCTCGTCCAGTGCCAGCGCGTGCTCGGGCCGGTCCTCGTCGAAGAAGGGGGGCAGTTGCTCGGCGTCGTGGACGGCAGCCAGGGCCCTGGCGACCCGGGCGAAGCCCTCCGGACCGTCGGTCTCCGACCGGTCCGCGCCGCGTTCCCGCGCCTCGGCGACCTGCCGTTCGGCACTGCGGGCCAGCTGGAGGAGCTGGTGCTCCCCGTAGCGGTCGAGGTTCTCGTCGATGACGTCGTCGAGGGCCTCGGGGGAGATCGGGGTCCGGGAGTGGGTCTCGTTCTCCAGCGTGATCTGGTGGGTGCCGTTCTCGCTCTCCAGCACGACCTGCGCGAAGTGGTAGGGGGCGTGGGGGCCCACCCGGTCGCCGGACTTGGCGTGGTTGTGTGTGAACAACTGCGCGCCGCCGTCGTTCGTGGTGCTGACCGACTGGATCAGATAGCCCTCTCCGACCCCTGCCCACGCGTACTCGTTGACACCGATGCGCCGCGCGGCCGACGCCAGCGGGGTGCGCAGCGGGTTGTCCGGCTCGTAGCTCAGGGCCCGGCCGTAGCGCTCGCCCGGTGTGGGCGCGCCCACCACGCCACCGGTGAAGCGCTTGTCCCTGCCCGCCTGGCGGGCTGCCCAGCGGGGGGTCACCTCGGCGGCGGGGCGCGAGCCCTCGGCGACCTCCGTCAGCGCCTGGGCCAGGTGGTGCGTCCCGGTGACCTCACGGCTGTGCTGTCCGTTCACCGGGGCGGTGGAGACGACGGCGCCGGTGGGCCCGCGGAAGGCGATGTGGGACAAGGGGGCGTTCGTGGAGCCGGCCACCATCTGGGCGAAGGTGCGGGTGAAGGCGTGTTCCGAGGCGCCGGAAGCCGTCAGGAACTCCGGCTCCACCCGGTACAGCGGTTCGCCGTAGGAACCGTCCTCCTTCGGCAGCAGCACGCCGGCCGACTCGTCGGTCTTCAGCCGGACCCCGGCCCCTGCCGCGGTCAGCCGCGCCGAGGAGCGTTCGACCGCCGCCCGGGTGGCGTACACCTGGCGGCCGCGGCCGGTGGTGTCCCCGTCGCCCGCGAGCATCGCCAGCGTGCGGTCCTCGGAGATGTGCAGCGCCGGCCGGCCGGCCGTGGGGACGGTCCCCTGGTCCTGGCGCGGCAGGACCAGGGCGTCGGAGCCGGTGCCTGCCCGGACCTCGCCGACGACGGGCGGGAGCGGCCGGGTGAACAGGACCCCGGTACCGCGCTTGTCGATGACGCCGTAGTCACGCGTCGTCAGCGGCCGGGGGCGGAGCCCCTCGATCTGCCGTTCGAGGACGGCCTGGTCGGCCAGCCGGTCGAACTCCGCGTCCCCCTCGGTACTGGACAGGTCGTCGTCGCTGTCCAGGACGGGCCCGCCGTCGGTGTCGCTGTCGAAGTCGCGGGCTCCGGGCAGGCCGTCGCCCTCGGACGGGTCGCTCGATGCCCAGCCCGCCCCGGTGTTGCCGTCGTTCAGGTCCAGCATGAGGTGGCGCGTCCCGGCGGTGGGATGCGTGGCGACGTCGACCGGTGCCTCGGGATACCAGACGCGGCGGCCGGTCGTCCCCGTGACCAGGAGGGCGACGGTCGCGGCGTACTCCGGAGGCAGCGCCAGGACGATGTCGGCGCCGCGGGGCCGCCGGGAGTCGTACGAGATGAGCATGGCCAGCTCGTCGGCGCTGTCCACCCGGAATGTACGCCCCGGCATGGTGACCTCGACGGCGTGACCGGCCGCCCTGGCCACGACCATGTACGGGTTCTGCCACGGGGCGGGACGCGGGATGACCCGGCCCCGGCCCCGCACGGCGTAGGAGGCGGGCTCGGGGGCGGGCAGCCCTCGCCCGGTGAAGTCACGCCCGACGACGGCCCCGTAGTCGTCGCGCAGCAGCGTGGCCTCGTCCATGGCGCCGCGGCCGGTCTCGATCTGCCGCTCGATGAAGTAGACGGCGAGCTGCTCGGTACTCGCGAGGTCGTCGGAGGAGGCGTCGAGCGCCAGGGAACCGAGCAGCAGGAAGTCCGCGGGGCCCGGCCGGGACCCGGAAGCCATGTGCAGGACCTGACGGGTGACGCGGTTCAGGCCGTGGCGCAGCTCACGCGACGTCGGCTGGGCGGCCGCCTCCTCCCGGACGAGGTCGAGCAGTGCCTCGGAGGTCTCGCGGAGCCGGGCACGGGGGATGTCTCCCCGGTGCGGGCCGAACACGGTGTCCAGCCAACCCGGATCGGCCGCCTCGTCGTCGGAGTCGGAGTCGTCGGACTCCTCCGCGAGCGGGGAGAGGTCGCGTCCGGGGGGCAGCGGGGGCGGCACCGCACCGTCCGGACCGGACTGCGGCGAGGCGTCGGGGAGCGACACCGGGTCGACCCACACGGGCTCCCGGCTCTCCGCCGGGGCGTCCGTCCGCGCATCGGCCCAGCTCGTCCCCTCCGGCGAGGTGTGCGCATCGATGTCCCCGGCCACCGCCGCCCACAGCTGGAGGTGGCGCGGGCGCAGACCGGTCTGCGCGACGCCGTCGGGGGCCTGCTCCCGGAAGGGTCCGAGCAGGCTGCCCGGCGCGTGGAGCCGCCCGGGGTTGGTCGCGTCGCGCGTCTCGTCGCGCAGGAACAGCTGGTGCGCGAGTTCGTGCGCGAAGTCCGCCGGGTCTGCGTCGGCCCACCACGCCCGCTGGTTCATCCGCTGGTCACGGCCCACGAGATCGACCGTCAGGTGGGGGTTCTCGTCCGGCCGGACCGGCTCGACGGTGACGTGCAACCGGTCCCCGTTGGGAAGCTTGTGCCCGGGGCGGTTGTAGAACTCCTCCACGCCCCGGAGCACCCGGGCCAGGACGGCATCGGTGTCCGCCCGTCCGTCGCCGGGACGCAGGGCGAGCCGCACGGTCAGGTCGGTGACGGTCTCACCGGCGTGCGTGAAGCGCCGCACGTCGAAGGCCGACCGCACGACGACGCGCGGCCGGTCGTCGAGGCGGGCGCGGGGCGGCTCGGACGGGGACGGCCCGGGGGGCGTGGCGTCGGCGGACTCCCGCAGCGGAATGCGCAGCGCCGAGTCCCCGTCGCCCTCCGGCACCAGGTACAGGGCCGAGCCGTCCGCCACGACCCGGTGGGGTGTGGGCTCCTGGTCCAGATCCGCCATGAGGAGCGAGAGCGTCTCCATGTTGTCCACGCGGCCGATCCAGCCGCTGTCGCCCCGCAGGATCGCGCCTGTTCCGTGGACGAAGTCGTGACCGAACCTGGCCCACCCGGTCGGCGGGATCTCGTCCCCTCCGGGGAGCCGGATGTGTCCGGTGTCGGCGACCTCGTAGCGGAAGGGCTCCGGGCGGGACTCGGCGTCACGCGTGTACGTGAACCACAGGTTCGGCCGGGGGCCCGCCGTGGCCGTCGCGTCGTCCGTGTCCGGGGCGGCCCGCTCCTTGCCCTTCCCGGTGTCCGCGGGTGCGCCGGTGGAGGGCGTGCCCGCGTCGGGCACGTCGGCGGCGGACACGATGAAGCGCGGGTCGACTCCGTAGCGGGGACGCCCGACGGTGACCGGGCGGCCGATGGGCCACTGCTCCGCCACCGGGTCGGCGCCGTCGTCGCGCGAGCCGCCCGGCAGGCGCGTCTGGGAACCGCCGCGCGGACCGCGGACGGCGACGTCCCGGGGGCCGCCGCGGTGGTCGTCGACCGTGATGTCGACGGTGGCGGTACCCGCGTCTCCGGTGGAGGGCCGGCGGCCGCGCACCGCGACGGGTTCCACGGTGAAGCCGTCCGCGGTGAGGTGCGGTTGCGGAGTGTCCTCCTGGTAATCCGCGAGAGCGTCGGCGAGCTCCTGCCGGAAGGAGGCCGCGACCGCCTCGGCACGTGTCCTGGTGAGGTCCCGGCCGAGCAGGCGCGCGCCGCGCACCCCGCTGATCCTGACGTCCGGCAGCGGCAGCCCGTTCGCGGCGTTCCACAGCCCCGCCCTGGCCACCACCTTGGCGAGGTGCCGGACGGGGTGCTTCGCGCTCTCGGGCGTCCGGTGCGTGTCCTTGGCGAACGTGACGGAAACCGGCAGCGCCAGCTGTCCGCGGAGCACGACGGCGGTGAACGGGTTGGCCTCGGCGGAGGGCGTGTCGGACAGCAGTTCCGCGTTGGTGTCGTGGGCCGACTCACCCGGGCGCTGTGCGTACATCCGCATGTACCACTGCCGCTTGCCCGGGATGACCGCTTCGAGCTGTCCGACGCGCGTCGCGGCCGCGCGGGTGGCCGCTTCCAGCGTGCGCTCGGCTGCGGCGCGCTCCGGCGAATCGGCCGGCGCCGCCCGCATCTCCGTACGGGCCTGGCCGGCCCTGATCATGGCCAGCGTCAGGTCGAGGTGGCCGCGCAGCTCCGCGAGGTGCTCGTCGTCCCCGGCCTCCTGCCGGCGCTCGATCTCCTGTCGCAGGAGCGCCGCGTTCTCCCGCATCTCGTCCACCGTGAGGGTGTCCAGGTTTGCCCGGACCGCTCTGCGGTGCCGGTGGTTGCGTACCGAGGAACGCGCGTGGTTCTCCAGGGAGATCTGGTGGCTGCCGTCCTCGCTGGCCAGGACGACCGTGGCGAAGTGGTAGCCGAAGTGCGCGCCTCCGGCCGCGCTCTGCGGCTTGGCGAAGTTCTGCTCCAGGCTCGGCTGGCCCTGGGCGCCGGCCGCCGCGACGGACTGGACGACATAGCCCTCGCCGATGTCGGCCCACGCGTGCTCGTTGACCCCGATCCGGCGTGCGGCGTCCGACAGGGCGTCGCGGCGCGGGTCGTCCGCCTGGTCGAGGCTCAGCGCGCTTCCGTACGCGCGGCCGGGCAGCGGACCGCCGTCGCCGCCGGTGGGCCGGTCGTCCCGGCGGGCGAGGGACGCCGCCCAGGCCGGATCCGCCGATTCCGCCGGTATGTCGCCGTCCGCGACATGGCTCAGGATGTCGGCGAGGTGATGGGTGCCGGTGACCTCCGCGCCGTCGGAGGCGTTGACGGGCGCCGTGACCGCCGGTCCGCCCCCCGGACCACGGAAGACCATGTGCGAGGTGCGGGCACCGTCGGCCAGCATGTCCGCGAAGTCCCGGCAGATCTCTTCGGTGGACTCGCCGGAGCGGGTCAGGAAGACGGGGACGACACGGAACAGCCGCCTGGTGCCCCCGTCGGGGGTGGGCAGGATGATGCTCAGTGACTGATCGGTCCGCAGCCGCACCGCGAGTCCCGCCCGTGCCAATTTCACGGAGGCGTTCGCGACGGCTTGCTCCGTGGCGAAGACCTGCTGCCCGTAGGCACCGTTCTCGACGGCGAGCGTGCGGTCCGGGGAGATCCGCAGGGCTGGCCGGTCACTGACGAGCGTGTCGCTGTACTCCTGTACGGACATGGCGATTTCGGGGGCGTCCTCCGTGCCGCTCAGTGCCCGCGGGGTCTGCCATCTGCCGCGGATCCCCCCGGGCCGGCGGAACAGCACGCCTTCGCCGCTGTCGTCCACGACGCCGTAGTCCGTCGTGGTCAGCGGTTCCGCCCGGCGTGCCGCGATCCCGTCGGCCCGGTCGGAGTCGTCCTCGTACAGACCGATGAGCTCGTCGAAGTCGCCCGAGCCGTCCGCGTCCTGGTCAGGCCGGACGGACGTCCACACCCTGCCGACGTCGTCCCCGACGGGGCCCAGCGTGATGCGCTCGGTGCCGGTCCGCCAGTCGGTGGACGGGCGGGGGGCGTGCTCCGAGTACCAGACCCTGGAACCGGTCAGATCGGCGACGTGCCGCGCCAGGACCTCGATGTCCTGGTGGGGGAAGGCCAGGACGACGTCGGCGCCCGCCGGCCGCGCGGAGTCACGTGCGACGAGCCGGGCGAACTCACCGGGGTCGTCCAGCGTCAACGTGCCGCGCGGCGTGTTCAGCAGGACCGATTCCTCGCTGTCCTGGGCGAGGACCACGTACGGCTCGGACCACGGCGCGGGCCAGGCGCTGATCCTGCCGTCGTCCCCCTCCACCGCGTACGAGTCCAGGGGCGGCACCTGGTCCCCGGTCCCGGTCCAGTTGCGCACGGTGGCGTCCTGCGACATCAGGGCGGTCCCGCGGTCCAGGGCGGCGTCGTGCCGTCGCAGGTGCGAGGCGAGAGCGCCCTCGTCGGCCAGCTGGGCCGGGGACGCGTCGAGTGCCAGCGAACCGAGGAGCAGGAGGTGCTGGTCGGTCACCTCGACGCCGGGGCCGAGGTTCAGCACACGCCTGGTGAGGTCGCGGAGAGGGTCGCGGGTGCCGGTGGCCGGCTGCGGTGCCCTGCGGGCGAGCTCCCGCAGCGACAGCGCCGTGCCGACGAGCATCTCGGGAGAGTAGTCCTCCCGGACCGCGGGGCCGAAGAGGAGGTCGAGCCAGGCCTCGTGGGTGCTCCCGGTGGTGCCGTCCTCGCTGTCGGAGTCCAAGTCGGAGTCCGACTCGGACTCGCTCTCGGATTCGCTGGTGTCGTCGGTGAACCGGAACTGCGCCAGCGCCTCGGCATCGGACCGCGAGGGGCCCGGCCTGCCGGACAGCGTGTCCAGCTCGTATGCCTCCTCCGCGTCCCGCAGACCCGGCGTCCCCTCGGGGGCAGGCGGCGGGGACAGCGGGTCGGGGGCGGGTTCGCGCGGCGGCGGCGGGACCGGCGGCTCGTGGGCGGCCACCGGCGGGACGACGGACGGCGACGTGCCCGGCGCGGTCGTGGTGGGCCGGGTGGTGCCGTCGGTCTGCGGCCCCTTCTTCGGTGTGGCCTCGGATCCCGTTCCGGTCGCCGCGGTGCGCGGGACCAGCGGGACGAAGTCGCCGCCGCGGCGGCGGAGCCGGATGTGCGGGCCGCCGTCGCCTGCCGGGCCGGGATACGTGTGGGCGGTGCCGTTCTCCTCGATGAGGGTGACGGTGGTGCCGGTCGCTCCGGCGGCCCACTCGGCGACGGCCCGGTCGGCTCCGGGACCCCAGGGGGCCTCGGCGAGGTGACGGCGCAGGCGTCCCTCCAGCGCGTCCTTGCTCGGCGTGGGATCTCCGCTGCGCGGTACGAGGGGCGGGGGCGCGAACAACGTGTCCCGCTCCGCCGGGTCGCCCGGGAGGCCGGCCAGGCGCATGAGCCGGGTCGGCACCGTCTCGGAGCGCATCCGCAGCCGGGCGGCGACCCGGCGGTCCGTGCCCGGCAGGCCTGCGGCGGCGCGCAGGGCCGTGGAGAGAGCGCCGAAGAAGCCGTTGCCGCGTCCCGTGGGCGTGCCCTGGGTGTAGGTGGCGCCGTCGGGCGCGGTGAGGACGCCGTCGCGTGCGAGGCGGTAGCGCGGTCCGCTGCTGTCGGCGGGCGGCAGCCAGGGCGCGGTGGTGTGGCTGCGGTGCGTGGGCGGATCCCCGGCCGTGGTGTCCGCGCCGGAGGTCCCGGCAGCCGCCGGGGCGGGCAGCGCGCCGGTGGCCGGGGCCGGGGAGCCGGGCGGGAGGGCGGCGTGGAAGAAGCCTCCGGCGGAGAAGAGCACCGGGTCGGCGGCCGGATCGACGGCGGCCGGATCGGTGCCGTGCGGGAGGAACAGCTGATCGCGGCCCTCACCGGTCACCACGGTCAGCGGGGTGCCGAGGACCCGCGCGGCGAGGGCGGGCAGCAGGTCGGCGCCGCCGTGGTCCCCGGCGCGGCGCTCGGGCGGGGCCGGAGCGCCCGCCGGCTGCTCGGCGCCGGACGGCTCGCTCGTGAACGGGCGGGACAGGGCGGCGGTCGCCAGCGCCACACGCTGTTCGGGCGTCGGCCAGAACGTCAGTGGGAGACGGCCGAAGGCGTCGAACTCGGCCTGCTGCTCCCGGGTCAGCACCACGCCCGCGCCGTCCAGTTCGGCCTGGGTGAAGGTGTCGGCCGTGTCCAGGGCGAGGGCGTCCAGCAGATCCTGGTTGCCGTCCTCGCCCAGGGCCCAGGCCAGGCGGTCACGGGCGGCGCGGATGGCCTCGGCGCCGACCGCCGGGTCACCGGGTGATTCTGCGAAGCGGCCGGCGAGATTGCCGCCGAGCAGGCGGGACAGCTGCCCCCTGGCGACGGCGAGCAGCGCGTGGAAGAACGAGGCGCCGTCGTGCGGCACCTCGTGCACCTCGCGCACCGTGGCGCCGTCCGGCGAGGTGAGGGTGCGCGGGGTGGAGCCGGTGGCGTCGGTGATCCCGTACGGCTCCGGCGCCTCGGACCGCCATCCCGGCGCCGTGTACTCCTGCGGCGCGTCCGCGACCGGGACGGATGCCGAGCCCTGGTGGTGGGAGGTGAGACGGGAGGCGGCGAGATGCAGCCGGTGGTGGTCCGCGGCGGCCGTCCCGGCGCGCCCCTCCCAGAGCCGTGCGGCGTCGCGGGCGGCCTGCCAGGTGATGACGGCCGGGGACTGGGCCGACTCCCGCGGCAGCACGGTCGTCAGGGGCGGGTCGCCGAGCGTGCTCCGCTCGGCGGGGCTCAGGGAGAGCCAGGCCTCACGGGCCCGCGCGCGAGCGTCGTAGTACTCCTTCTCCGCCGCGGCGAGGTCGGCGGCCGCCTTGGCCATGTCGTCCCAGGCGGCGCTCGCCTCGGCCGGGAACGAGCTGTCGTCCAGAAGGCCGTAGTCGCGTGCGATGTCCTCACGCAACCAGATCAGCGCGGTGGTCCCGGCCTCGGCGGCGCGCGGTCCCCGCCGGGCCGCGCCCAGGGCGCGGAACGGGCGGCTGTCGGTGATCCGGTGGTCCACCTCGGCCACCGCCAGCCAGGTCACCGGCACCGCGAACAGCATGCTGCGGTCGGTGACGACCTTGACGTGGGTGCCGAGCGTGGTGTCCGTGGCGCCCTTCAGTGCGGTGCCGTCGTTCGCGCCGCCGATCGGTACCGCACCACCGGGGTTGGTCACACCTGCGTTGCTGTTGCCGGCCAGCGGCGCGGTGCCCGCCATGCCTTCGACGTTGTCGGTGATACCGGCCTCCAGGGCGTCGGAGGTCTTGGACCGCTGCATGGCCTCCATGCGGGGCTTGTTCTCCACGGCGAGGAGCCGCGCGCCGCGGCGGTGCATCTTCGCGTAGAGGCGGGAGTCGGCGGTGTGGGACTGGCCCAGCAGTCGGGCGGAGGACTGCACGGGCAGCTGGGAGCCGCCCGCGCCGAGCGCCTCGCGGAACCCCGCGGTCAGTCCGCCCTGCGAGGTGGCCTCCGCCTGGGCCTGCGCGGGCGCCGTGCCGAGGCCGGTGAGCGGGGTGTGGCGGGCCATGCGCACGCGCAAGGCGAGGACGTTGCCGGAGTGCCGGCTGCCGAGGTCGGAGTCGCCCAGGCCGTCGGCGCGGGCGGTTGCGAGGGTCAGCGCATCGTGCACCCCTGTCGCACCGCGCATGTCGACGGCGAGGATGCCGGAGCCGATCCGGTCGTCGAAGGGCAGGATGTCGGGGTCGGGACCGCTCACGCCGTCACCGGAGGTGCGCCAGGCGGCGATGCCGTCCGGCAGGGACTGTTCGGCCGTCAGCAGGTGGACCGAGCGGTCCGGTTCGGGCACGTCCTGTTCGGTGACCGCGCCGTCGTCGCCGTCACCCACCGGGGTGAGCAGGCTCGCCGGCGCGATCTCGTTGAGGGTGCCGACCTGGGCGACCGCACGCGGGGCGAGCGGGTCACCGGCCGCGTCCGTCATGGTGACGGTCAGGGTGTAGCCGGTGACGATCTCCGCGTGCGCCTGCGTGGTGGCGATGTTCGGCATGGAGGTGGTGCCCACGGTCTCGGTCCGGGTGCTCCCCCGCTGCTTGGCCGCCGTTCCCTGGAGCGAGGGGTTGGCGATGAGCACCCCGTTGTCCGCCGCGCGCTCGCCGGCGGACAGGGTGAGGTCGGCGCCACGGTCCTGGTGGGTGTTGTCCGCGTCGTCACGGGAGATGTTGCGGTAGTCCTCGAGCTCGAACCCCGTACGCAGCCGCTGCACGGTCGTGGTGATCGGTGTCAGTCTGAACCGGACCTGCCCGGGGCTGCCTCCGACCGGCAGCAGGTGCGGGCTGGCCCAGGCGCGGTAGCGGACCGGCAGACTCATTCCTTCGGTGGTCAGCTCGTGCAGGTGGGCGCGCAGGAAGTCCGGTGAGAGCCGCTGCAGGACCTGTTCACGGTCGTGCGAGGGCACGCCGATCTTCTGCAGGCGCGGCAGCAGCACCTGCGCGGCCCGGCTCGCGTCCAGCTGGCCGCTGGGGTGGGTCGGGAAGCGCCGGCCCCGCAGGAAGGCCGGCACCCGGTAGCCGCCGCCGAGGTTCTTCGGGGTGGTGGGGCCCAGCCCGTCGGGGGCCAGCCCGGCCTCGATGGCGTCCTGCATCGGCAGGTGGAACATCACCGCGTCACGGATCCGCTGGAGCGCGGCGGCCGCCCGGCGCGGGGCCAGGCCGCGTCCGAGCCTCTCGGACACCTTCCCGGCGGCGGAGCTGACGCGGCCCCCGGCACGGGTACCGACCGTGCCGATCGCGGCCGTCCAGCGGTCCCGCACCGCCACGGTCTCCGTGGCGTCGGCGACCACCAGGTACATCCGGCCGGCGAAGGTCACGGTGGTGCTGCGTCCCCGGGTCAGGGCCTGCGAGAAGCCGCGGCCCTTGCCCCAGGCGTACTGGAGGGCGGAGGAGTACGAGCCGACGACCGGCTCCTTGCCGGGGAGTTGCTGCAACGGCATGTAGCCGCCCTGGACGCCCAACGTGGTGCGCGAGCCGGTGCTCGTGCTGCCGACGACCCGGTGGTCGTTGGCGATGGTGGTCTCCAGGCTGGCCGGCTTCGGATCGCTCCTGACCCGCAGGTTGTCCAGCTCACCGCGGACCGCGGCCTTCACGTAGTGCGTCCGGAGCGGCCCGGCGCCGTTGAGCCCGGTGATCCGGGAGCCGAACGGCCCCAGGTACTGGCCGAGTTGACCGGCCACACCGAGGTTGGCCATCGCCCGTCGCAGCGCGGTGCGCACCGGCGCACCGGGGGCGCTGACGTGCCAGGTGCCGCCCGCCGCGCGGTCGGCGGTGTCCTGCATCAGCTGTTGGCGCTGCGGGCCGCCCTCGGCGCTGAGCACGACGTGCGGTGCGCTCAGCAGCTGCCGGACGAGCCTGCGGTCGTCCGAGTCCGCCCTGGGCAGCGGGCGGATGCCGTCTAGGAGCTGGTCCGCCTCCGCGGTGGAGAGCCGCTGGGGCGTGGGGGCGGGAGTCGGCGCGGTCGTCGTGCCGTCGGCGGGCGGGTCGGTCGGCGCGTGCCGGTCGGACCCGTGGGCGGCGGGCACGGCCAGCTCGACCCGTCCCACGGTTTCGGTACCCCGGCTGAACAGCGGGCGCTCCTCGACCTTGCTGACGAAGACGCCCGCACCGAGCAGACCGACGGTCAGCAGCCGCGCCCAGCCGCGCGGCCGGCGGTGGCCCTCGAAGGTCGCGCCGAGTTCCACCTGGTAGCTGTAGAGGTCGGCGCCGTTCTGGAAGGTGAGGTGGTCGTGGGCGACCGTGACCGTGTTCCGGGTGGCCTTCTGGTAGGTGCGGGCGTGGCGGGCACCCACCGAGACGCTCCCTGCCTGGCGCGGCAGGTCGGGACCGGGCACCTTGTCGTGGTCGCGCGGGGAGACACCCACCTCGATGCCCGCGGAGTAGGTGCTGGAGTCCTGCTGTCCCTGGCCGGAGACCTCGTTGCCGATCACCGCGTTGCGCAGTGACCGCTCGCTCATGGTGGTCTCGAACCGGCGGTCGGTCAGCGACGCCCGCAGGATCAGCGTGTGGTGGCCGCGGCGCACCACGCCGTCCTCGGTGAGCGTGACCGGGACCCCGGTGGTGGTCAGTTCGTCCAGGCTCTGCGTCAGGGTGGGCCGGTTCAGCGCCTCCCGCACCTGCCGCTCGTTGTGCAGCGCGGTCCGCAACCGTCCGTCGCCGTACCGGAACCGGGCCAGCCGGGGATGCCTCAGCATCATCGGCGGAACGAACATCGACGGGTACGAGCGGTGCAGGGTGTCCAGGACGGCGTCCGTGAAGGCGCGCATGGGGTCCGGCGCGACGGTGCCGTCCTGCGGGGCGGTGCCGTCCTGCGGGGCGGTGCCGTCCTGCGGGGCGGTGCCGTCCTGGGGGGCGGGCTGCCGCTGGTCCGGGGGCGGTGTCTGCGGGCCGGTCCTCGGGGGTGTCCGCTCCTGTGTCGTCGCAGGCGCCTGCTCGTCGGTGACGGGCGGCGGTGACTGCTGACCGGTGACGGGCGGCGGCGTCTGCTGCGTCGTCGGCGGCTGGGCGACGGTGCGTGCCTGTGGGCGGAAGCCCTCCGCGCGGACCTGTCCGCCGAGGTGGACCGGGTCCTTCCGGGTGAGATACCACGGCACGGGAGGCTCGGCGTCCGGGTTCGGTCCCGTGCGGCCGGGCGTGCGACTGTCCCAGCCCGCCAGCCGGCGGGCGTCCTGGGTGGAGATCCAGTCCAGGCTGACCACGTGCACCGGCCGGGCCGCGGAGGCCGGTTCACCGGCCCTGCGGACCATCAGGGTGCGCTCCACCTGGTAGAGCGCCATCGGATGGTTGCGGACCCGGCCGGTGACCTTGCGGGCCGCGTCGGTACCGAGGTAGTGGCCCCGCCCGATGCCCAGGTCCGCGCGGACCAGCGGACCGCCCTGGAGGCGTACGTCGGTCTCGAGCCCGGGCAGCGTGTGGTTCGGGCCCGCGGTGACCTGGAATCCGAACTTGGTCTCGCGGACGTGACCGCGTTGGTTCTGGTACGTGGTCTGGGTGAGGTCGCGCACCTCCGCCTTGACCGACTCGGTGACCAGCACGGCCCGGTGCGGCACCGAGCGTTCCACGACCAGGTGCCCCATCGGGTGCTGGCCGCTGCCCTGCGTCAGCTCGGGACCGCTGACCGGTCCGGTGAGCCGCCCGAACAGCCCGAGCAGCCGTCCCGGGCGCACGTACGAGACCAGCGTGCGGTGCGCCGAACTGCCGGGGCGTGCCCCGGAGAGGGCCAGTGCGATGTCCTCCGGGGGGGTCGTCAGGTGAAGGGCGGTGGAGTCGTTCAGCCGCGGCTCCACCCCGTCCGGGAACGTCAGGGTCTCCGGTGCCCGGCGGGGCCCCGTGAACGGCACGGTGAGGTCGTCGGGCAGCCGCCAGCTGAGCCCGTCCCGCATGCCGAACTCCGCGGTGTGCACCCGGGTGCGCTGCCAACGCGGCCCCGCGACGGGACCGGTCGCCGCGGTGCCGGTCCTGGCGGCCTTGGGCGCCTCGGTGACCCGTCGCACCGTCACCCGGTAGTGGACGTCGTCCAGGTGCAGGTGTGAGCCCTCGTGGGCGCGGTGCTCGCCCTGGTTGTACGCCGTGGTGCCCTGGGTGTAGTCGGTCCTGCGGCTCCAGCCCAGCGACGTACCGATCTTCAGGAGCCAGTTGAGGGGCGGTCCCATGCCCACGCCGCCTGCGATACGGCGTCCGACGCCCACACTGCGTCCGCCACCCGTACCGGCCTGCCCACG
Source organism: Streptomyces sp. NBC_01013 (assembly GCF_045162765.1). Classification (NCBI taxonomy): domain Bacteria; kingdom Bacillati; phylum Actinomycetota; class Actinomycetes; order Kitasatosporales; family Streptomycetaceae; genus Streptomyces; species Streptomyces sp. NBC_01013. The sequence continues at coordinate 8,359,283 of NZ_CP108687.1, read as the reverse complement.
CCGCATCGTGTCCACCCGGACCGTGGCGCCACCGACGTCGGAGAAGCGTTCCCACCGGTGGTACGGGACGGCCTCGACCGTCATCTCCAGGCCGACCCCGGACTTCTCCCGGCCGACGACGCGGGCGCCGCGAGGGGAAGTGAACGCCGAGGGCTGGTAGGTCAGCAGACGCAGCAGCTCCGCCTCGTCGAAGTGCGCACGCGTCGCCGCCGGCAGCTTGTCGAGGATCTCCCGCGCCACCAGCTGGGGCGAGCGGAGCGTGAGCGTGCCGGGCCCGGTGAGCAGCCCCGTGGACGCGCCCTTCGGCGCCCCGGACGGGGCGGTGTCACGCGGGTCGGCGCCCGGCCTGATGAGGACGGTGGGCAGCCTGCTGCCGTCCTCGAAGGTGACGGTGCGCGGTGCAGGCCCCGGTGGACGGACGTCGTCGCCGGTCAGCAGACGGGCAGGGCGGTGCCTTTCGAGTTGGGTCTCCAGTGGCACCGGGTCGCCCCGGTCGGGGGTCTCGGCATCGTCGGGACCGGTGATCCCGGCCATGCTGCGCAGCCACTCCCCGAACGGGTCGGAACCGTCCGGCTGCGGGGAGAGCGGCGGCACGGGCGGCGTGACCGGGTCCGGCTCGGACGCGGTTTCCGGGCCGGGCTTCGCTCCCGGGTCCGGCTTCGGCCCGGGCTCGGTTTCCGGGTCCGCCGCGGGCTCCGGGGCGGCGGGGACGAGCGCGTCGTAGTGATCGCTCCCGTTGTACGCCAGGTGCAGGGTGCCGCCGGTGCCTCCGGGGTGCAGTTCGGTGACGAGGAGCGCGCCCGTCGTGTGCGGGTCGGGCCGCACGAGGCGCAGATCGAGGTCGAGGGTGTGCGCCAGCGCGTCCGGGAGCAGGTCGGCGAAGGGGGACGACCACAGCCCGGGTCGCTCCGCGGCCGCGGCGAGCAGGCCGCGTCCGCCGAGCCGTCGGGCGTCGGCGGGGGTGGGCGCCACCTGTGCGAGCTGCGGATAGTCGCTGTCGGCCAGGATCTGCCGCCACTGGTCGGCGTCACCGTCGGTGACGACCGCCTGTGCGATGCGGTTCCAGGCGTCGGTGATCAGGCGGTGCTCCCCCGCGTCGGTCACGCCGGCCAGCGCGCGCGTCCGCAGGTCGTCCACCACGCTGAACACCGGGTCCGGCACGAGGGTGTCGGCGACGGTACCGAGCTCGGACCCGGCGACCCGGTCACGCACCAGGCCGCGCAGTCCGGCGATGTTCCGGGCGGCCCAGGCAGGAGGCACGTCGCGGCCGCGGGCACTGTCGAGCACCGCCCGGAAGAGGCAGTTCCCGTCGCCCGGGACGTCCACCCGGCGGAAGGCGAGGCCCTGCGCCCGGACGAGGTCCGCGGGGTCGGACGCCGTCGCGGGGCCCTTGCCCTTGCTGAACAGCGCCAGGCTCTCGGCGAGGCTGTCCGGACGGTTCTGCGCCGACGGCACCAGCGGACCGGGTCCGCGCACCTCCTCCGGCGAGACCGGTGCGGTCGCGGGCAGGCCGGAAGGCCGCGTGAGCGGCACGGTCCAGGTGAGTTCGGCGTTGTTGTTCCCGGGGCTGAACCGGAGCAACGGCTGGCCGTCCGGGCCCTGGTGAGACCCGACGATCTTGTCGAAGAGCGACTTGTCGAAAGCCGTCGGCGGATTCCAGAACATGTGCGCGCCGTGCATCACGGCCATGTCCTTCGCCCGCATCTCCTCGATCAGCGCGTCATGCGCCGGAAGCGAGATCCGCTCCCCGTCAGGCGTCGAGATGTCGAACACATCGTGATCACCGGTGAGCGGACGCCGCTCACCGTCCCGCCCCGTCCCGTAGACCACTCCGTCCCGGACGAAGAACCTGTTCTCCGCCTCAAGTCCCGCCATCTGCCCGGCAAGCGCACGGAACTCCGCCGACCGCTCGTTGAAACGCGACAGGACACGGTCCCGCTCCCCCTCCGGAACAACCCCCACATCAGCCAGCACCGGCTTGAAATAACCGACCAGCCCGACAACCGAAGGATCAGCACCCAGAAAGACATCGACGTCATTGACCGTCTTCGCCTTGATCTCCGACGGCTTCGGCAACGCACCCGCCTCCAGCCACTTCGGAGCCAGAGAATTCGTCGGCCGCACATCGATGACCACGTTCCTGTCCCGCGCCAGATCACGGAACTCCTTGAACCCCTTCTCCGCCATCCCGTACACATGACGCGCCGCATACGAATCGACCTCATTCACCCCGAGCGGCACGGTCCAGGTGAGTTCGGCGTTGTTGTTCCCGGGGCTGAACCGGAGCAACGGCTGGCCGTCCGGGCCCTGGTGAGACCCGACGATCTTGTCGAAGACCGACTTGTCGAAAGCCGTCGGCGGATTCCAGAACATGTGCGCGCCGTGCATCACGGCCATGTCCTTCGCCCGCATCTCCTCGATCAGCGCGTCATGCGCCGGAAGCGAGATCCGCTCCCCGTCAGGCGTCGAGATGTCGAACACATCGTGATCACCGGTGAGCGGACGCCGCTCACCGTCCCGCCCCGTCCCGTAGACCACTCCGTCCCGGACGAAGAACCTGTTCTCCGCCTCAAGTCCCGCCATCTGCCCGGCAAGCGCACGGAACTCCGCCGACCGCTCGTTGAAACGCGACAGGACACGGTCCCGCTCCCCCTCCGGAACAACCCCCACATCAGCCAGCACCGGCTTGAAATAACCGACCAGCCCGACAACCGAAGGATCAGCACCCAGAAAGACATCGACGTCATTGACCGTCTTCGCCTTGATCTCCGACGGCTTCGGCAACGCACCCGCCTCCAGCCACTTCGGAGCCAGAGAATTCGTCGGCCGCACATCGATGACCACGTTCCTGTCCCGCGCCAGATCACGGAACTCCTTGAACCCCTTCTCCGCCATCCCGTACACATGACGCGCCGCATACGAATCGACCTCACCGGCCTTGGGCGGCTCGGGCGTCGGCTGTTCCTGCCGGCCGGTGGTCGTGGGCGCCGGGTCGTTCAGGCGTCGAGCCAGCTCCGCGGTGTCCTCGGGGCCGAGGGCCAGCTCGGACAGCGGCAGCGGTGCGCTCGTCAACGACCAGGCCACGTCGGCCGAGGGCGCGTAGGAGAGTCCGCGCACGTCCTCCCGGGAGACCAACGTGGTCGGAGACAGCTGGGCGGGCGGAGGGGGCAACAGGTCGCCGAGCGTGGTCCCGGGCCCTGCACCGGCCCGTAGCCCGGCCGCCGCGCGCAGGAACGCGGTGTACTGCTCGGCCGTGGGGTCGGCGGACGGATCGGCCGTCGGGGCACCGGTGGCGGTGTGCCAGTCGGTGACCATGCGGCGCAGCAGGTCCGGGGTCATGCGGCCGTCGCCGTAACGGGCGGCGCTGTCCGCGTTCAGCCAGCGCAGACCGTCCACGTAGGCGAGACCGGCGAGCAACTCGGCGTTCCCGGGCCGCTGTTCGGCGCCCGATCCGAGGGCATCACGCAGGGTACGGATCTGCTGGAGGGTGCGGGCGCGGGCGAACGGGTCGGCCGGACCGGGGCCCGCGTGCAGACCGGCGTCGCGCGCCGCCCGGTCCAGGTCCGCGCCCTTGGGTTCCGGGGTGAACAACCGCCAGCGCCCCGGCCCGTCCGCGCCCTCGGTGAGCACCGCGCGGACCTCGCCGTCCCGGTCGCGGGCGGTGCCCACCTCGGTGGTCGGCGCGTACACCGGGCGCCCCGTCCGGTTCGCCACGTGCTGTGCCACGGGCAGACCGGCGATCTGCGGCTGCTGTCCGGTCTCGCAGGCGAACAGCACCAGCGGCCGGTCCTGATCGCCGTCCACCACCCAGGACTTGAGCACCTCACCGAGCTGGACACCGCTCACCTTCACGCTGGGCAGGGCCGTGTCGTCGGTGCCGAGCGTGACGGTACGGGGGGTGCCGTGTCCCACGAAGTAGTCGGCTCCCCGTTCCGTGCCCGCACCGGGGAGCGGGGCCGAGGGGCCGGTGAAGACGGTGCGTGGGGCGGACTGCTGGGCTTCGGTACCCGCGTCGGAGGCCGTCCGCACGCGCGGGGGTGAGGAGGGGGGGCCGCCGTCGGAGACCGTGCGTACCCCGCGGAAGGTGTCCTGGCCGAGCAGCGCCCGGCGCCCCGCGTCGCGTCGCGTGCCGTCCTCGGCCGGGCTCTGCGAGATGGTCAGCGTCCGGACGGCACGGCCCGGCTGGGGCTGCGACGTCGTGTCCGGCACCAGGCGCCGCAACTGGCTGAGGGGCACCGTGAGGCCGTCCAGGGTGACGACGGCCGGCTCGCTCGTCGGCCTGCCGGTCCCGTCTCCGTCGCCCTCGGTGGTGGCTGCGCCGCCCACGGGGCGTACGACGATCCGGGCCTTGGGCGGGGGAAGGGCGACGGGCTGTGTCGTGGGGGAGGTTTCGGCGGTGACCGGGGCGAGCGGGGGCGGGGTGCCGCCGTTACCGGTGCCGTGTCCCGTGCCGGGGCCGGCAGCCCGTCCGCCGGCCCCGGCACGGTCGCTGTCGCCCGACTCCAGGTACACGTCGGTGGCCGGGTCGCTCCAGGGCCGCGACAGGGTGGCGAGCTTGTCGGCGGCGGGCGCCGTGGCGGGCGTGGAGTCCGGGAGGACCGGGTTGCCGTGTGCGGGGTTCACCTTCTCCGTGGGGCCCGTCGGCGGGGGCGTGGGGGTGGAGGTGGAGGTGACGGCCGCGTCGGTGTCCGTGGTGCTCTGGGTGGCGGGGCGGGGCATCGGGCCGAGTGCGTCGGCGAGCGGCAGCAGCACGTCCGCGCCGGGGAACGCGGTGTCCACGGTGCCGGCGGCCGTCGCGGCGGGCGTCGGGCCGGTAAGGGTGCGGACCTGGACCGGGGAGCCCGGCCCCTCGCGGGTCAGCTCCACCGCGGCGCGTACGGGGCGCCCCGTCCCGTCGGGCGCGACGGCCGGCCCGAGCACGACGGCCCGGTCGGTTCCCGCGCCGTCCAGCAGTTCGGCCGCCTCCGGCGACCCCTCCCCCGGTGGCGGCACCTGCGACACCACGATCGTCAGGGGCGGTGCCGGCGTGGAATCGGGGTGCACGGCAGGCGCGGGGTCCGACTTCACGTCGGTGGTGCCGCTGACATCCCGTTGGTCGCCGGGGTCGGCGGACGAGCCGACGGTGCTCACCTTCGGGGGAGCCGTGACGGTGTCGGCAGCAAGGTCGCGAGTGACGTCGGTGGCGGGGCCGGCGGCCGGAGCGCTGGGGGCGTCCACCGTGGTGCTGTCGCCTACGGGGGCGGAGGCGTTCCCGCCGGGGCGCGTGGTGACGTCCGGGTCCGTCGTGACGCCGGGCCTGAGGGCGTCGACGGCCTCCGGGGCGGGAGTGCTCGGCGAGGAGTCGTCCGTGGTGGTCGGCGAGCCGTCCGCCTGAGCCGCGCCGTCCGGAGCGCGGGTGCCCTGCGGGGACGTGGCGGAGGAAGCCGGAGCACCGCCCGCCGTGGGCACGCCACCCGGACGGGCGGCGCTGCCCGTCGCGGGGGTGGCGGAGGTCGTGGGACTGCCGCCCGTAGCGACGGGAGTGGCGTTCCCCTGAGTACCCGGCACGGCGGCCACGGCGTCGTTCCGGCCCGCCCCTTCCCCCGGGGACGTCCGGAGGTCGCTCTCCGGAGACCCCTGGGTGTTGCTCTCCGGAGCAGCCTGGACCACGCCCTCCGGAGACTCCTGCGTGCTCCCCTCCCGGGCGCCCTGGACGTCGCGCTCCGGGGACGGGGTCGTCCCGGCGGAGTCCGCCGGGACGTCCTCGGCGACGTTCTCCTGGGACGTCCCGGGCACGGTAACCGGCCCGCCCGCCGAGTCCTCCGACACCGCATCCGCGCCGTGGTCCACCACGAGGTCGGTGTTGTCCCCCGTCGGACGTACGGCGGAGTTCCTGGTGTTCGTGCCGGACGTGCTGCCGGAGGTACCGGCGCCGTTCACCGCACCCGGCCCGTCCACCGCGCCGGGTGTCGCGCCCACGGCGATCGGGGCGTCCACCGTGACCTGCGTGCCGAAGCCGTCGAGGGCACGGCGGACCTCGTCCGTGTCGATCTGGTTCGCGGGGCTGCCCCCGGCGGGCACCACCCGGACCTCGGGCAGCTGCGACAGATTGCCGTGCAGGCTGTCGCGGACACCGATCTCGGAGGTGCCGGGCGGCTGGGAGCCGCGCAGGGCGGCCAGGTCACGCAGCGCCTGCTCACGCACCTCGGCCGGGCCCTGGTGGACCTGCTGCCACAGCGCGTTCTCGGTGGCGGTCACCGGCAGCGGGCCCGGCGAGTAGGGCGGCGGGTCCAGCGACGTGTACGGCGGCGGGTTCTCGGAGACGTACGGCGGAGGCGACTGGCTGCCGGCGACGGCCCCCGGACCGGTGGTCTGCTGGGAGACCGGCGGGAGCGAGGTAGGCGTGGGGCCGTCCCCGCCCGTGGTGTCCGGACGCGAGGGGCCGTCGGTGCGGTCCTGGCCGCCCGTGGAGCGCGACGCACCGTCGTCGGAGCCGGTGGTGCCGCCGGACACGGTGGGCGGCGGGTTGCGCAGCTTGTCGATGACGTGACGCAGCTCGGCGGCGCTGTTCACGGCCGTGTCGCTGAGTGTGGCCTCGACCTGACTGCTGATGCCCGCGCCGACGAAGGTGGACCAACTGGTGGACCAGTCGCCGTCGAAGGCTCCCTTGATCAGGATCTCGGCGAGCGCCTCGCCGGAGCCGGCGGCGAGGAAGTCGGCCGTGCCCTTCAGTCCGTAGTGCCCGGCCAGCGCACCGGGCCGGTCGGCGTTGAAGCGCAGGAGCTGGTTGTTGCGCCACAGCTCGGGGTTGTTCCGGAAGGACAGCGGGTTGTTCCGGAAGGTGACCGGCGGGTTGCTCGAAGGGCCGGGGCCGTTCCCGTACGGGCCGGGGCGGTCGTCGAAAGGGCTGTCGCGGTCGGGCTTCGGGCTGGGCTCGGGGGTCGGCCGCGGATTCGGTCGGTCGTTCGGCAGGTCGAGGTCGGGGGTGTTCTTCGGATTGGGGGGGTTCTTGAAGTCGAGGTCCGGGGCGTTCTTGAGGAAGTTGTTGTCGAAGCTCTTGACGATGCCGCGCGCGAACTTGTCGAAGACGCTGGTGAGGAAGCCGGCCGCCGCTCCGAACGCGGCGGCCTTGCCTATGTCGCTCCAGTCGACGCCGTCGGGACGGCGGCCGTCCGGGGCGAAGTTCATCATCGCCATCCGCACCGCGAAGGTCGTGAACGCCTCGGCGAACGCCTCGGTCAGCGAGGGAGCGAGGTGCAACCGCTGGAGCAGGTGGCTGAGCGTGGTGAGGATGAAGAACCGGCTGCGCATCTTGGCCAGCATGATCTGACTGGCCGAGGCGCCTCCGGTGAAGAAGGACATGGCCAGATAGATGGCGATCTCGATGAGCAGCCGGATGATCTCGGCGATGACCTGCCACTTGGACTCCATGATGTCCATGGAGGTCTTCCGCCGACCCTCGGCGATCTTGTCGAGCTGCTCGGCGAAGTCGCGAAGGTAGTTCTTGCCGCCGTCGTCGATGAGCATGCCCATCGCCTTGCTGTACGACTTGGCGAGGTCGTCCGGCATGGACTCACCGATGTCGTGGACCGACTTGTCGATCAGCGAGGACAGCCGGTCCAGCTTCCGGCCCAGGCCGGAGTAGGGCCGACGGCTCTCGTACGCGAGATCCTCGTCGGCGTCCATGAGCCTCTCCCCGGTGAGGATGAAGATCATGGCGTTGACCTCGGGCGACACCTGGATGCTCATCGGGGGCCGTCCTCGTGCCCGCGCGGGCAGGACGGAGCGGCCGCTCCCGTCGTGACGTGGGAGCGGCCTGTGGCGCGGAGGTCAGCGACGCCCATGCCCGCCCGGGCCGTCGAGTCCATCGGTGTCGATGCGGCTGGTGTTCCGCTCGACGTTCTCGATGTTGCGGTCGCGGGTGTCCTTCATCATCCGTACGTTGCCGAGCGTGGCGTCGGTGATGCCCACCAGCGCGTCACGGATGGACAGCATGGTGTCCTTGGTGGTCTGCCGTTCCTTCTGCTCCTGCGGCTTCGCCTTCTCCGCGAACTCGCCCTCCGTGCCGGGCCAGTTGACTGTGGGCGCCAGCTCGTCGAGGAACTCCTCGGTCATGCTCCTGGTCAGGGCGCCGATCTCCTCCAACTGCTTGGCCAGGGCCTCGATGCGATGCGGGTCTACGTAGTACCGCTGTCCCATCGTCAGTCCTCTCCCTCTTCGCCGATCGCGTCGCGCCAGGCAGGCGCCGCCTGGGCATCACGCGCCGTGTCCCCGTCGTCCTCGCGCAGCACCTCGGGACCGAAGATACGCTCCCAGTCCATCTCGAAGCCCTTGAGCTCCGGCACGTTGCTGCTGGGCTCGGTGAAGGGCGCCATCGCCTTCATCACATGGCGGTTCATCTTGAGGCGCGCCGCGTTCGCCGCCTCCAGAACACTGGCGGCCAACTCCTGCGGTGACATGTCGCGGTACTTGTTCTCCAGGAAGTCGATCCCGGTCAGCTCACCCTGCGGTCCCGCGGTGGCTCGGACCGCACGGTCGGAGGAGAGTGCCGCGAACGACGCCGTCCGCAACTCGCGTTCGGTGCGTGCGACAGCCTCCTGGGCCGACTGCAGTTCGGCCATGGCCTTCTCGAGGCGCTTCTCCAGCGGTTCCGTCATGCTCGTTCCCTCCCTCTCCGTCCGTGTGTCCGTGCGTCCGGACGCACTCGCGCCCCCAGGGCCGTGGCCGGCCCCGGCCTCCTGTCGTCCGGCGACAGTGTTGATCTTGCCTGGTGACGCCCCCGCTGCGGAAGCCGGGGTCGGTCCGGGCCCCTCTCGCCGCGGCAGGCGCCGCTCCTGAACCGTGGTCACCGGCCGATCACCGACGGGGTGCCGCCTTCCTCCGTGCCCCACACGTCCGCGTCCTCCTCGAGGTAGTCGGCGGACGTGGTGGGCCTGCGGCCCGGCTCGGCCGGCTCCTCGGGGGAATCGCCGCCGGTGGTCGTCACCCGCGAGGCCGGGGAGAGGAAGGTGTCGCTGTCCTCCTGCCGGTTCCACGGGCTGCGCCGGCGGCGGGTGCGGCGCTCGCTCTCCTCGGCCGCGTCGACCAGGACGGAACGCACCCGCTCACCGTTGCCCTTCTCTCCGCCGCCGCCCATGCCGCCCATGCCGCCACCCATCGGCATGCCTGGCGTGCCTGGGGTGCCGGGGGCACCGGGCGCACCACCGGCGCCGCCGGCGGCGGCGAGCGGGGTTCCCGCGCCTGCGGAGACGCTGTCGGAGAGGGGAGCGACCTGGCTTGTCGTCATGCCGTCCATGGAGGCGCCCGGGATGCCGCCGCCCGACGCACCGGCGGCCATCTGGCCACCACCGAGACCCAGTTCGGACAGCGGCACGTCGCGGCTGGTGGTGCCGCCACCGCCGGACCCGCCGGACCCGTTGAGGCCATCGAGGTCACCGAGTCCGCCCAGCTCGTCGAAGATGCCGGAACTGTTGGTGGGAATCGACGAGTTGAGGTCCTTCAGATCCAGCGTCTCGGTCCTGCCCTGCGCATCGGTGACGGTGGCGACGCCGGTGTCCGGGTTGATGATCTGCTTGGAGCCGTCCGGGAAGGTGGTGGTCAGCTGGCCGTCGTCGAGGAAGGTGGTGGAGCCGTCGGGGTTGTTCACCCTCGCCCCGTGGGTGAGATCGGTCTCCACGATGGAGCCGTCCGGGCCGGTACTGGTGAGCATCCCGCTCTCGGGATCGAAGCGCGTCGAGCCGCCGTCCGCGAACATCGTGGCGAAGTCGCCGTCGACGAGCCCGGTCTGCCCGCCCGTCGGGGTCTCCAGGCCGTCCAGATTCCCGAGGCCGCCGTTCCCCGTGTTCAGGTCGCCGAGACTGCCGAGGTTCTCGGTCGTGACGGTGCCGTCGGGGGCCGTGGAGACGGCCTGGCCGGTCGTCGGGTCCACGACCTGCTTCGTGCCGTCGGGGAACGTGGTCGTCAGCTTCCCGTCGTCACCCAGCGAGGTCACCGAACCGTCCGGATTGGTCACCTGCCCGAGGTCGCCCAGACCCTGCGTGGTGACACTGCCGTCCGGATGCGTGGTGGTCAGCTCACCGGTGTCCGGATCGAACGTCGAACTGCTGCCGTCCGGGAAGTCCGTCGTCAGACCGCTGTCACCGAGCTGGATGCTGCCCCCGGTCGGCGTGTCCAGGGAACCACCGGCCCCGCTGTTCAGATCACCGAGGCCGCCCAGGTCGCCGATCGAGTCGGTGGGCAGTGAGGAGTTGATGTCGCCGAGGTCTCCGAGGCCGCCGTTCCCACTGTTCAGGTTGCCGAGACTGCCGAGGTTCTCGGTCGTGACGGTGCCGTCGGGAGCGGTGGAGGCAGCCTGGCCGGTCGCCGGGTCCACGACCTGCTTCGTGCCGTCGGGGAACGTGGTCGTCAGCTTCCCGTCGTCACCCAGTGAGGTCACCGACCCGTCCGGGTTCGTCACTCGCGCGCCGCTGCCCAGATCCTGCGTGGTGACACTGCCGTCCGGATGCGTGGTGGTCAGCACACCGCTGTCCGGATCGAACGTCGAACTGCTGCCGTCCGGGAAGTCCGTCGTCAGACCGCTCTCACCGAGCTGCATGCTGCCCCCGGTCGGCGTGTCCAGGGAACCACCGCCGCCACTGTTCAGATCACCGAGGCTGCCCAGGTTCTGGGTGACGGCCTCGTTGGCCGCGTCCGTGGCGTTCTTCGTGCCGCCGGCGCCACCGTTGAGGTTGCCGAGACTGCCGAGGTTCTGGGACACGGGCGGTGTGACACCCAGGGGCGTCTGGTTGTCACCGCCGGGGTTGTTCACGTCGCCGAGGCTGCCGAGCTCCTCGGTGATCGTGTTGTTGGGGTCGTCGGGACCACCCGGACTGTTCAGGTTGCCGAGATCACCGTTGCTCTCGGTGACCGGCACGTTGAACAGGTCGTCGAGGTTCTGCGTGTTGACCGCGTTCGGATCGTTGAGGCCACCGAGGCTCTCCTCCACGATCTTCTGCTGCTCCTCGGCCTCCCGCTTGGCCTCCTCCTGTTCGCGCTTCTGTTCCTCGCGGAGCTCGTCCTGGTACTTCTTGTCCTCGTCGCGCTGCTGGTTCTGCTCGTTCCGCAGATCCTCCTGGAGCTTCTTGGCCTCCTCCTGTTCGCGCTTCTGTTCCTCGCGGAGCTCGTCCTGGTACTTCTTGTCCTCCTCACGCTGCTGGTTCTGCTCGTTCCGCAGATCCTCCTGGAGCCGCTTGTCCTCCTCTCGCTGAAGCCGCTGCTCCTCGCGCAGCTCGTCCTGGTACTTCTTGTCCTCCTCACGCTGCTTTCTCTGCTCCTCGCGCAGCTCGTCCTGGTACTTCTTGTTCTCCTCGTTCTCCTTCTTGATCTCCTCCTTCTCCTCCTCGAGCTTCTTCTTCTCGTACTCCTCCGAGGCCGTGCTGGTCGACTTCGGCTTGGGCACGCTCTCGGCGAAGTCCTTGCCCAGGTCGAGGAAGTGGTTGTTCAGAGTCGACTGCACCTGACGGGCGGGGGTGATCAGCAGCTCGTCGACGCCCTTGTTCCAGATCTCGACCGCCTTGTCGCCGACCTTGGCCCAGTTGGCGATGTCGGTGAGGTCCCCGTAGTCGGGGTGCACCTGGGAGAACCCGGTCCTCGGACTGTGGCTGACGGTCGTCGAGTAGCGGCTGGTGTAGGACTTGATCTCCGTCTTGGCCACGTTCTCGGTGTCCACCCACTGGGCGAGGTCGTCCAGGACGTAGCGCAGCACCCGGTGCGGGTCGTAGTAAGAGGACTTCGCCCACTTCAGCCACGCCGCCAACAGCGTGTTGGCGGCGTCCACCAGGTACGAGCGGCCCAGCGACAGCGCCCGCGAGTAGAGCGTGTTACCCGTTCCGGCCTCGTCCCCCGTGCCGGGCGAGGAGTTGAAGGTCTCGACGTAGCTGTCATAGTTCTCGCGGACCTTCTTCAGCAGGCTCCGGAAGACCTCCGCGGCCTCGCCCTTCCAGCTGGCGTCGTCACGGCCGAAGCGGTCCTCCCAGTCCTTCAGCAGCGGCGCCTGGTCCTTGAAGAACTTGGCCGCGAAGTCGAAGGACTCCCCCGTGCGATTGAAGGAGTTCAGGTCCACCACGGCTTCGTCGGCCACACCGAGGCTGCTGAACCGGGCGTTCTTCGTGTCGCCCGTCAGCAGTTCGAGAAGCGCTGCCCGCGGCCCGTTCATGTACTGGGCGAGCGGGATGGTGCTCATCTTGTCCTTGTTGTAGTCCGTGAACTCGTTTCCCTCACGGACCTGGACGTTGTTCACGTCGTCGGAGTCGGCCCCGGCGAAGACGATCTCGTCGCCGGCCTTCACCCGCCCCTCGAAGACGATGCGGGCCTGCATGATGGAGCGCTTCTTGCCGCCGTCGAAGAACCATATGTCGTAATCCTCGCCCTTGTTCTGCAGGAAGCCGGAGTCCTTGACGAGCAGGCCGAGACTGCGCTCCTTGATGTCCATCCGGAAGAGCTTGCCGCCGTGGTCGGAGCGGAGCTTGTCGAAGATGGTGGCGCGGTCGGGTACCGGATAGCCGGTGATGTGGGTGACCAGGCCGGCCCAGGTGTCGGACGATGCTCCACCGACGTCCTCGTACTTGTCGACGTTGCCGACGGATGTGGGATCGTACCTATCGGGCACCGGGGACCCTTTCTGGTCTGTTGTCGTCCGCGCCGGCGCGCCGCCCCGTCGGGTGGACGTGCAGCCGGGTCTCTCTCACAGCGTGTGCCGGGCGGGGCGCCGATGCCTCGCACGGCACGGGATCAGGTCTCGTTCGTCTCCGAGGACCCGCTGGTGAGCGTGTCGACCTCGTCGAAGGTCTGCAGCAGCGTCTGGGCGTCGATCGCGTCCAGGTTCTTGTTCTTGGTCTTGTTGGCTTCTTCGATGGTGTCGGTGAGCGCTTCCTGCAGTTCCTTGAAGAGCTCCATCTGGTCACCGAGCAGCTTGTCGATGGCCTCGGCCGCCGTCCGGACACCTTCGATCAGCTTGGGGCCCGAGACCAGGGCCTCGGTGGCCATCTTGCCGATGCGCAGAAGCTGCTGGCCCTGTACGAGGTTGTCCGGGCTGGTGTGCCCGTCGATGAGGTCACCGAGCGGCCGGATGTTGGGCGGCTCGCCGTCCTCCCGGTGCTTCTTCGCCTTGGTGTACACAGGCTGCACCTCGTTGTCCCGGAAGTTCTCCATCTGCTTGAGGTCGAAATGCTTGACGTCGGCCTTCTCACCAGCCATGGGACGTCCTCCTGCCGTTCGGTACCGGACGGAACGCGGGCCGGCCGGACGAAAGGGAGTCCGGCCGGCCCCGGGGACCTGCCGCGCGGATCGCGCCGGGGGACGCCCCGGCACGATCCGCACGCAGGGCCTCAGCGAGCTCGCACATTGCCCCAGTTGTCGGCGCTCCTGCGCTCGTCACGGGAGTGGTTGTCGTGGATGCTCTGGACCAGTTCACCGCTGTCGCCCAGGAGCAGGGCCATCTTCTTGGTGGCCTGGTCCCACTCCGCCTGGACTCCGCGGTACATCTGCTGGTCCTCACCCTCCCAGGACATGACGAGCGGCTTCAGCTCGTCCTCCAGGTTGTTGAGGGTGGTGATGATCTGCTGGGTCTGGCCCTTCAGCTCCTCAATCGCGTGCCGGACCGTGGCGTACTGCACATCGATGATGCCGTCGGCCATGACGTCTCCTCTCGGGTGTCCGGGCGTCGAGGCCCGGGAAGCTCACGGGTGCCGGCCTCTTCGCAGGGGCCGGTCGCCGCTGGGGGGTTGGGTCAGCGCAGCGCTTCGAAGACACCCTGGCTGGTCTTGCTGTTGAGCACCTCGGTCAGGTCCTGGTTCTCCTTCGCCAGGCGGTTGGCCGAGGTCACGTTCTCCTGGAGCGCGTCGATCATCTTGCTGATCTGGACGACGACCGTCTGCGCTTCGGAGTTCCAGCTGCGGAAGAGCTTCAGCAGAGCCTGACCCTCGTCGCCGCCGACACCCGAACGCGCCGCGACCTCGGCCACGTTGTTCTGGATCTTCTCGACCGCGGCCCGGGCCGACTCCAGGGAGGAGACACCTCCCAAGCCCTTGGCATATTCCGCTTTCCTGCCGGAACCGTCCGCCATGTCACGCTCCCTTCGTTCAGGCGAGTCTCCTCGCACCGTTGCCCGCTGAGGCTAAAGAGAATCCACCGTCCGGCGCAACGGATGCCGGGGAGATTTGAGCATAGGTCAGCTCGCCGGAATCCCTCCGGGGCAATGGAGTTGTCGAGATGTTTCCGCAAAATGAACGTGTGTTACCCGGCGGACCGGGCCGATGGGCCGCCAACGCCCCGTTCCGAATCATGCGGTCGGCAAACGGGCACAGGGGCGCCGCGAACGGGCATCGGAGACGCCCGTTCGCGGTGAAGGGGGCGGGTCACAGGAACAGGACTCCGGGAGCATGACGCTCAAAAAAGTTTGAGCAAATTCTGAGCTTTCCCGCCGCGGCCGATGCACGACTAATCCACCTCAGAGCGACGAGAGCGCAGCATAAAGTCACAACTGCCCTCGGCATCCCATTCTCCGAAGCCGCGGGAACGCGTTGCCGGGTGTCAGGTCCTGGAGCCGGCCGCCCTCGCCGAGCCCTCCCCGGCAGCCTGGCCCACCCGCTCCGTTTCGCCCTTCCCGGCCTTCTCGCCGCCTTCGCCCTCCGGCTCGTCGGCACCGCACCGCGGAGCCGTGACCTTGGGCCGCGCGGCACCTGACGCGGCTGCCGGATCCAGGTCGGCGCCGGTCGGGAGGGCTGCCAGCATGGGTGCGGGGACCGAGCTGATGTCCTTCTCGGCGTAGCCGAGCGCCGCCAGGGAGTCCTTGGCCGAAATTCGGTACTTCACACCGTTCTCCGCCACCAGGTAGGTGGTGCCGGCGTGCGCGGCGCCACTGGCGTGCAGGGCGCGGACGAGCGCCCCGTGACCGGGACGCACCACCGTGACGTCCGTCCGCACACAGGCCGCCTCGAGCGGCTGCGCGGTTCCCTCCGACACGGCGACCGGGGCGAGCTCGGCGAGCGGTACCAGCACCGACTTGATCCGTGCGCCGCCGTTGTCGCCGTCCACCTGCGCGCAGAGCGCGGTGCCGCGCGGCGCCGACTGCGGGGTCGGCGGCGTCTCGGGCAGCTCCGCGGATCCGGCCGTGTCCGAGCCCTCCGCCCTGTGCTCGCGCAGCGCGTCCGCACCGAGCGCACGCACCTCGGGCGACTGCCCCTCGTAGGCGTCCTTCTGGGTGGCCGGGTCGCCCAGCACGAGCGCGGCGCCGAGCCGGGTCAGCGGCACCAGGCCGTCCTTCCGCAGCAGGTGGTACGTGCTGCCTCCGCCGGGCACGCTGACCTTGAACAGCTGGCCCGTCCGGCTGGCCTCACCGCCGAGCACGGGTCCTTCAGCGCCGCGTCCCTCGACCTCGGGGGGCTTCAGGGCGGGTCCGGGGGCCAAGGCGTCGAGGAAGGCCGCCGAGACCGGCATGGCCTGCTCGGAGCCGTACCCGAGAGCGGTACGGGCGTCGGAGGCGCGGTCCAGCGCCAGCCTGCTGCCGCGCCACACCAGGTACTCGGTGCGGTCCGGGCCGCGCACGAGAACCCCGCGGTCGGCACCGACACCGCGAGAGTCCAGAGGAGCCCCGGCGACCACGGTCGTGGCTCCGGGCTCCTCCACCCCGGTTCCCCCTGCGGCACCCGAGGTGCTGGCCAGTGCCCCTCCCGGCCCGGTGACGCACATGTGCCAGGCGCCCTCGTCGAGCTGTCCCGGTCCGGGCAGGCTGTCCGGCGCTCCTGGTATGCCGGCCGGGGACCCCACAGGGATGTCCCGCAGCGACGCGGTGGCGACGTCCACGGTCGGGAGGTCCGAGCCGCCGATCAGGCGCGCCGAGGCGTAGTTGCGCACCGGGTGCAGCACGCCGTCGGTGCCGGTCCACAGGTAGCGGGCTCCGGTGTCCCGGTTGACCACCAGGTTCTTCGCGTCACGCCAGCCGTCGTTGCCACCGGGGCGCAGCAACCCGTACACGGTGGCGCCCGCTCCGATCAGGACCGTCACCAGCACCCCGAAGACCACGCCACGGGTGGTGCGTCCGAGCGGGCTCTCCGGGGCGTCCGGGTCGGCCGTCAGCAGGCCCGAGCTGAGCCTGCCCATCATGAATCCGTGGGCCTGTACCTGGTCGCGCTTGGACTGCACAGCCTCTCCTCAACTCGTTCTCGTGTGACGGCGTCCGGCCGGCGTCCTCAGCCGAACAGGCCGCGCAGCCAGCCGAAGAGTCCCGCCACCCACAGGGTGAACGGCAGCAGCGCGACGGCGAGGCCCGTGTGCGCCAGCTCCGCGGCACGGCCCCAGTACGGCAGGACCCGGCGGCCGGGCAGCGTCCAGGAGGCGACGACGATTCCCGCCGCTGCGGCGAGCAGCACGCCGAAGACCACCACCCGGCCGTCGGCTCCGCTGTCGAACGCCCAGGCCCTGGCCATCAGCAGCAGCCCCAGGGTCCCCGGCAGCGCCAGGGTCAGCCGCTGGCCGATGTGCACCAGACCCCGGCTGTGGAGGAGCAGCAGGAGGCTCAGCGCGAGTCCGGTCAGCACCTCCGGCAGGTCCGGCGTCTCGGCGAGGACCACCAGGGCGGCCGCGGCGATGGTGCCGGTGCCGGCGAAGAGCGCGGTGACCCAGCGTCCGGCCAGTTCGGTGCGCTCGGCAACCTCGTCACCGACGTAGGGGTCGATGCCCTCCTGGAGCTGGCCGGCGGTGGACGGCAGCGCCGGCATCCGCATCCCGGCCAGTTTGAAGGCGAACGGTGCAACCGCCCCGGCGGCGAGGACGATCACCGTCGCGACCAGCGCCACCGCGGCCGGCACGTCCAGACCCGTGTATCCCATCAGAGCCCCGGCGATCGCCGTGGCCACCGCGACCATCGCGGTGGCCAGCAGGGCAGGGGCGCCGACCGCGGTCGCGGCCAGCGCGAGGACCGCGCCTCCCGCGCCCGCGGCACCCGCGGCCAGGAGCCGGGCGCCTGCGACCTGCTCCGCGTCGGGGCCGGTCAGGTCCCCGCCGGGCAGCACCCAGCCGACGAGCGCGAGGCAGGGTGCGACCAGCAGGGCGAGCGCGACGGCGGAGGCGCGGTCGCCGACCGCCCGGCTGGCGGAGCCGGCTCCCGCGAGCAGGAGCAGACCGACCAGGGCCGCGCAGGCCGCGCGGGAACCACCGGAGCTGGTCGTCACCCCCGGCCAGAAGACCAGCACGAGGGCGGTCGCCACGGTCGCCACCGCGGTACCGACGAGCAGGCCACGGGCCGCTGCGGGAGACCACGTGCGCAGGCGCCTTCCCACGGTCTCGGCGATACCGTCCACCAGGTCGTCGAGCCGGGCCTCGGGCAGCGCCTCGGTGTGCGGGCGCAGGTACAGCACGGCGCCGTCGGCCAGCCCGGCCCGCGCCAGGGTGGTCTCCTCGTCGAGCGGGGCGTCACCCAGTCGCTGGAGCACCCAGCCGGCGTGGTCGAGTCCGGCCTCCTCGGCCTCCTCGCCGACGTAACGCAGCAGTGTGGGCAGCAGATCGGCGACCGGTACGTCGGCGGGCACCGCCAGATCGATGCTGACGCTCGGTGAACGTACGGTCAGGCGGCACGATTCGGCCACCGCGCTGTCGGTCATCAGCTGAACTCTCGTCTTCCGAAAGGCTTTGACAGGAGGACTTCCCCGCGAGGGAGGATGTGCGAACAGTACGGAAGGTCCGCGCGGCCGCCAACCGGGGGGCCGGGCGCGGAATGTGCCTCCGCGGGCCCCGGCGACGACCACTCCCGCGTGGACAGGTCGTGTTCCGTGAATGCACACTACTGCCTACGACCACAGGGTCGTGCTGCGGACCGGACTCCATTTATCCGGTATGTGGTTGGCCATCACGGAAGTTGCCCGCGCCCGGCCATCCGCTCGAAACATTCATCCGGCGTTCACCGCGCGTCGCGTGGAGCCCGGAGAATCGGTGCGGTGCGGCCCTTTCCACCGCCGGGTGCGCCGGAATTCCGGTGCGGGCCGGAGAGTTCAGTGAACCGGAGGTTCTGTTCCCTTGAGTGTCGTGCTGTTTCGTCGCCCGGCCCGCAGGCGCGGGCCGGAGATGCCCGAAGGGCAATTGACCCTCCAGGAGCCGCCGGTCCTCGCCGAGACGGTGCCCGACACCTCGGCGATCTGGACCTATCTGCCGATGGCGCTGATGTCGGTCTCGATGATGCTGATGTTCCTGCGCCCCGGCGGCGGGAACGGCGTCTTCATGTACCTGGCGATGGGCGTCATGGCGCTGTCCGCCGGGGCCATGCTGCTGGGCCAGCTGATGCGGCGCTCCAGTGAGCGCAAGCAGCGCCTGAAGGGTGAACGCCGCGACTACCTGCGGTACCTGGCCCAGATCCGCAAGCGGGTCCGCGCCACCATCACGGAGCAGCAGCGGGCGCTCGCCTGGCGCCACCCGGAGCCCGCGTCGCTCCGCTCACTGGCCCGTACCTCGCGGCTGTGGGAGCGGCGCCCGGCCGACGAGGACTTCGGCGAGATCCGGCTCGCGGTCGGCGAGCAGCAGCTCGCACTCACCCTGAACCCGGTCTCCACCCGACCGGTCGAGGACCTCGAACCCCTCTGCGCGCACGCCCTGCGCCGCTTCGTCCGCGCCTACTCCACCATCCCCGGGCAACCCCTCGGCCTCTACCTGCGTTCGTCGGCCCGGATCCTGCTGCGCCCCGAGGAGACGCACGGCCAGGAAGCTGCCGGGCCGGGCAACACCCCGTCCGGGGAGGCCGGTGAGGGCCCCGACACGGAAGCGGCGCGTGCCCTGGTGCGTGCCATGCTGGGCCAGCTCGCGGTGTTCCACGCACCGGAGGAGCTGTGGATCGCCTTCTGCGTCAGCGACGAGCGGCGGCGCGACTGGGAGTGGGCCAAGTGGCTTCCGCACACGTTGGACCCGTACGAGGAGGACGGCGCCGGACAGGCCCGGCGGATCACCGCCGACGTCACCGAACTCGACGACCTCCTCGGTGCCGAATTCGCCGAACGCCCCGGCTTCGACCCGGAAGCGCGACCCGGCCGCGACGAGCCCTACACGATCGTCGTCCTGGACGGCGTCACCGTGCCCGAAGGCCACCGCTGGGAGGGACACGGCTACCGCAACGCCCTGGCCCTCGACATATCCGGGGCGCTGCGCTGGCGCCCCGGCCGCAACACCCTGAGGCTGACCGTGGGCGCCGACCAGGTGAGCCTGGTGCGCACCGACCGCAGCCGCAAGGAGCGCTCGGTGCCGCTCGGCCGGCCGGACCGGCTCGGCCTCCTCGGGGCGGAGTCGCTGGCCCGGCTGATCACCCCCCGCCGGATGAGTCTGGGCACCGACATCGCGCAGCCGATGGACACGGACGTGGAGCTGACCACACTGCTCGGCATCCCCGACCTGCACCGGCACGACCCGCAGACCCTCTTCGACCGTCACACGGGCTCCGCACGGCTGCGGGTGCCGATCGCGGTCGGTGTGGACGGCCGCCCCGTGGACCTCGACATCAAGGAGTCCGCGCAGGGCGGCATGGGCCCGCACGGCATGCTCATCGGAGCCACCGGCTCCGGCAAGAGCGAACTCCTGCGCACGCTCGTCCTGGGGCTCGCCCTGACCAACTCCTCCGAGACCCTCAACTTCATCCTGGTCGACTTCAAGGGTGGAGCCACCTTCCTCGGGCTGGAGGAACTCCCGCACACCTCCGCCGTCATCACCAACCTCGCCGACGAGGTCGCCCTGGTCGAGCGTATGCAGGACGCCCTGCACGGCGAACTGATCCGGCGCCAGGAGCTGCTGCGCTCGGCCGGCAACTACACCTCCGCCCTGGAGTACGAGCGCGCCCGCGCCGGTGGGACGGACCTCACCCCGCTGCCCAGCCTCTTCGTGGTGGTCGACGAGTTCAGTGAGCTGCTGTCCGCGCACCGGGAGTTCATGGACCTGTTCGTGATGATCGGCCGGCTCGGCCGCTCCCTCGGGGTGCATCTGCTGCTGGCCTCGCAGCGCCTGGACGAGGGCCGCATGCACCAGCTCGAGAGCCACCTGTCGTACCGCATCGGTCTGCGTACCTTCTCCGCCATGGAGAGCCGCGGCGTACTCGGCGTTCCGGACGCCTACGAGCTGCCCGCCCAGCCGGGCAGCGGCTACCTGAAGTCCGGGGTGGAGGCCCTCACACGGTTCCGCGCCGCCTACTCGTCCGGGACGTACGGGCGCCGCACCGGTGCGGTCGTCCAGGCCCGGGTGGCCAGCCAGGTGGTGCCGTGGACCAGCGGCTGGGTGGTGCCGCGCACCTTGGACCCGGCCACCGAGCCGGAGCCGGAGGCCGAGGAGACGGGCGAGGAGGAGGCCCTGCTCGACGTGGCCCTCGACCGGCTGCGCGGTTCCGGCCCCGCCGCCCACCGGGTGTGGCTGCCGCCGCTGGACGAGCCCTCCCCGCTGGACGTCCTGCTGCCCGGCATCGCCCCCGACCCGGAGCGCGGCCTCAGCGCCGCCGGGTGGTCCGGCACCGGACGGCTGCGGGTCCCGGTCGGCCTCGTGGACAAGCCCTTCGAGCAGCGCCGCGACCCGCTGGTCGTGGACCTCTCCGGAGCCGGCGGGCACGTCGCCGTCGCGGGCGGTTCGCAGAGCGGCAAGTCCACTCTCGCCCGCACGCTCATCGCCGCCCTGGCCCTCACCCACACACCCGCCGAGATCCAGTTCTACTGCCTCGACTTCGGCGGCGGCGGTCTCTCGCAGCTCGCCGCCCTTCCGCACGTCGGCGGGGTCGCGGCACGGCTCAACCCGGAGCGGGTGCACCGTGCCGTCGCCGAGGTGATGACGCTCCTCGCCCGCCGCGAGCAGTTCTTCGTGGACCACACGCTCGACTCCATGCAGTCCTACCGCCGCCGCCGGGCCGCCGGGGAGTTCCCCGACGAGCCGTTCGGCGACGTGTTCATGGTGGTCGACGGCTGGTCCACGGTCCGTCAGGACTACGACGACCTGATCCCGAAGTTCAACGAACTCGCCGCCCGGGGGCTCAACTACGGCATCCACCTGATCATCACCACCACGCGCTGGGTCGAGCTGTCCGCCCAGGTCCGTGACCAGGCGGCCACCCGCCTCGAACTGCGGATGGGTGACCCGATGGACTCCGAGATCGACACCCGCAAGGCCCGCTCGGTGCCGCGCAGCGGGGGACGCGGCATCACCGCGGACAGCAAGATGCACTTCCTCGCCGGTCTGCCCCGGCTGGACGGCAGCGGCTCCCTGGACGACCTCGGCGACGGCGTCACGCACCTGGTCGCGGAGATCTCCCGGCACTGGACGGGTGCACCCGCGCCTCAGGTCCGGATGCTGCCGCACAAGCTCCCGGCATCCGATCTCCCGGCGCCCGAGGCCACCGAGGGCGGGGGCATGCGTATCCCGCTGGGCATCGACCAGGACGCGCTGGAACCGGTCTGGCACGACTTCAGCCGTACACCGCACCTGATCGTGGTCGGTGACACGGAGAGCGGCAAGACCAACCTGCTGCGCGGCATCACCAGGAACATCGCCACCCGCTACACCCCGGAGGAGGCGAAGATCATCGCGGTGGACTACCGCCGCACCTTGGTCGACGCCATTCCCGAGGAGTACCGCATCGGGCACGTGATCTCCTTGGACAACCTCAAGGAGACGATCGAGGGCGCGGCCCGCGCGATGAAGTCCCGTGTCCCGGGCGCCGACATCGCGCCCGCCCGGATGCGCAGGTGCGACTGGTGGACCGGTCCCCGCCTGTTCGTCCTGGTGGACGACTACGACATGGTCTCCGGAAACTCCTTCCAGAGCCCCTTCGAACCGCTCTTCGAGAATCTGACCCTGGGCTTCGAGATGGGTCTGCACCTGGTCGTCGCCCGCAGTGCCATGGGTGCCGGCCGTGGCCTCAGCGACGGGCTCATCCGCCGCCTCGACGAGGCCAACAACCCCGCGGTCCTGCTCTCGTGCCCGCCCACGGAGGGCCGTCTCTTCGGCGACGCGAGGCCTCTCAACCTCCCGCCCGGCCGGGCCCTCCACATCGCCCGCCGCCGGCCGCGTCTCATACAGACGGCACTGATCGAGGAGAGCCGGAGCCAGGACTGACAGGACGCACGACGACGAGACCCTCCCGAGGTCAGCCTCGGGAGGGTCTCGTCACGTCTCAGATCATTCGGACGCCGTTCCGGCCGCTCCCGCCGGGCGCCACCCCCGGGCGCGGGCCCGGGACAGGGCGAAACCGGCCCAGAGGACGGCGAGGACGGCCGCTGAGCCGAGCAGGACGAAAAGGGTGGCCCGGCCGGTGGCGCGGTCCGTCGCCGCGGTGTCGCGGACGGTCACGGGTTCCGCCCCGTCCTTGTCCCCGGCGGACCCGGCGAACCCGGCAGGCTCACCGAGGACGGAGGTGACGGCGGCGTAGGCGTCCAGCTGGGGGATGTCGGCGGGGTAGGCGGTGGCCGTCAGACGGCGGACGACGTCCTCGGGCGAGTCGTCGGGGTGGGCGGCGCGGACGGCCGCTACGGCTCCCGCGGCGTAGGCGGTGGCCACCGGGACGCCGCCGCCGAGGTAGTGGCCCGTGCCCCGCGGGCCGCCGGAGACCACCCCGGCGCCCGGGGCGGCCAGATCGACGCCGTAGGTGGGCAGGGAGCCGTCCGGACGGACACCGCCGGGAAGCATGTCGGCGACGGAGAGGACGCCGGGCTCCCCGGCCGGCCAGTACGTGCGGGCCGGGATCTCGTCGGACCCGCCCCGGGACGGCGGGTCAGGGGCGGCAGCCGCGACCACGACGGCGCCCGCACGGCGGGCCTCCGCGACCGCGCTGCTCAGCGCCGCGTCCTGCCGCGGCAGAGCCACCGCCACCGCGATCACCTCGGCACGGGCCTCGGTCGCCGCACGCAGCGCGTCCACCACCAGGTCAGCGCTCGCCTTGCCACGTCGGTCGGTGCCGCGCAGGGCAAGGATCTTCGCCCCCGGTGCCACCCCGGCCAGCCGGGGGCTGTCCCCACCGGTCCCGGCGATCAGGCCGGCCAGGAACGTGCCGCTTCCGACGCAGTCGTCGGCGGCCTCACCGTCGGCGGTGACCCGGCCCTTGAGACCGGCCGCGCCGGGGGCGACACCGGTGCCGATCAGCGCGACGGTCACCCCGGCACCCGTGCTGTGCTGGTGCAGTCGGTCCAGGTCAAGGCGCTGGCGCGACCAGTCCTGCTTCTTCGCCGTCTCACGGGAGGCCGGGGTGCAGAGCACCTCGTCGGCCTCGGGGTCGAGGGCGGACGGCATGCCGGGAAGTTCCTGGCCCTTCTTCCCGTCGGCCGCGGGGACGCGCCAAGGGGGCGCGGCCTGCGCCGGGAGGGCGGTGGGCAGCAGCAGGGCGGCGGCGAGGCCGGCCCCGGACAGCAGGCGGGCCGCCCCGTTCCCCGGAGGCCTCATCGGGGTGCCACCTTCAGTGCAACGGCCGTGACGTCGGCGGGAAGGAGTACCCGCAGGTCCTCCAGGGTGGGCGCGGCCAGCGAACTGAGCCGGCCCGCCTGACGGGTGACCATGGACTCGACCACCTGGCGGGCCAGCCGGGCGTTTCCGAAGGAACGGTCCCGCGGCATCGCGTCGAAGTACTCCTTGAGCAGGGGACCGGTGCCGGGCCCGCACTCGTAGCCCATGTTCGCGGCCTGGGTCCGCACGATGGTGACCAGTTCCTCGGAGGAGTAGTCGGCGAACGCGATCCGGCGCGGGAAGCGGGAGGAGAGGCCCGGGTTGGATCCGAGGAAGCGCTCCATCTCGTCGGTATAGCCGGCGACGATGACCACCACCTCGTCGCGGTGGTCCTCCATCAGCTTCAGCAGGGTGTCCACGGCCTCCTGGCCGAAGTCGGCGCCGCCGCCACGCGGGGTGAGGGTGTACGCCTCGTCGATGAAAAGGACACCGCCACGGGCCCGTTCGAAGACCTCGCGGGTGAGCTGCGCGGTGTGGCCGATGTAGCGGCCGACCAGATCGGCGCGGGCCGCCTCGACGAGCTGGCCCAGGTCGAGCACCCCGAGCTGGGTCAGGACCTCCCCGTAGAGGCGGGCGACGGTGGTCTTGCCGGTACCGGGAGGGCCCGTGAAGACCAGGTGGTTGCTGAGCGAGGGGACCGGCAGCCCGGCAGCCGCGCGGTGGCGGGCCGTGGTGATGAGGTTGACCAGGTCGGCGACCTCGCGCTTCACCTCGGCGAGGCCGATCATGTCGCCGAGACGGGTCAGCGGGTCGTCGTCCGGAACGGCGGTGTCGGTGGCCGCCGCCGCGGCGGTGGCGGAGACGTCGTCCGGCAGCAGGAGCCGCAGATCCTGCTCACTGACCTGCTGCTGCTCGGCGAGCCGGACCGCCTGTCTGTCCACCATCTCCTCGAACACCCCCCGTGCGGCACGGCCGTTGCCGAATCCGGCGTCCCGTGGCATCGCCTCGAAGTGCGCGGCCAGCGCGGCGGCGGTGCCCTCGCCCAGCTCGTACTGGTGCTGGGTGCACATGCTCTCCATGATCGCGACCAGGTCGGGCACGGAGTAGTTCTCGAATTCGACGGTCCTCGAGAAGCGGGAGGCCAGACCCGGATTCGATGCGAGGAAGGAGTCCATCTCGCGGGAGTAGCCTGCCGCGACCACCACCACGTCGTCGCGGTGGTCCTCCATCAGCTTCAGCAGGGTGTCCACGGCCTCGCGGCCGAAGTCGGCGCCGCCGTTGCCGCTGTCGGAGGCGAGCGTGTACGCCTCGTCGACGAAGAGGACTCCGCCGAGGGCCCGCTGGAAGGTCTCCGTGGTCTTGATCGCGGTACCGCCGACGACCTGGGCGACGAGGTCGGCGCGCGAGACCTCCACCAGGTGCCCGCTGCGCAGCGAGCCCAGCTCGGCCAGGATCGCGCCGAAGAGGCGGGCGACGGTCGTCTTTCCGGTGCCGGGCGGACCGGCGAAGATGAGATGTCTGCTCATCGGCGGCGCCGACATGCCCAGTTGTTCACGGCGCTGGGCGAGCTGGGTGAGGTTGACCAGGGTCCGCACCTGCTGCTTGACGTTCTCCAGGCCGATCAGCGCGTTGAGGGCGCCGAGCGGGCCGTCCGCACGGTCCGGCGCGGGCGCGTCCGCGGCGCCGGAGCCGGCCGGGTCGGTGTTCTCGGCGCTGCCGGTGCCCCAGGCATCCCGCTTGCCGTTGCTCACGCTGTTCAGGTTGTCCACCGCGAGACGTTCGCCGGGCACGGTCTGCACCAGACCACCGCCCTCGTTCTCCCGCGCGTGGCAGTTGACGAGCGAGACCGGCGCGGTGGACTCCACCCGGAAGCCGTCCTGGGATCCGCCGGTGGCCTCGCATCCGCTGAGCGAGGCGAGCGCGCCCTCACGGATCAGGTAGCCGTGCCCCTTGGGGGCGTGCACGGCGGTGCGGTTGGCCGTCAGCTCGCCGCCCAAGGCGACCACGACACCCTCCTCGCCGGCTGTCTCGACGCGGAAGTCGCGGACGGTGACGTTGCCGCCGTCCTCGACCACCAGCCCGTTGGCGGCGGGGTCGGAGACCCCGCCACCGGCCAGATAGAGGGTGCTGCCGGCGGCCACGCGCACACCGGCGCCCTTCGGACGGACGATCTCGCAGTCCTCGGCGCGGCCGCGGGCATCCTTGGTCAACGCGATGCCGTCACCGGAGGGCTCCACCAGCCTGGCCCTGCGCAGCAACGGGTTGGCACCTCCGACGACCGCGACCGCGGGCGTGCCGCCGATCACCTCGAGGCGGTCGAACTCCGGTGCCGAGTCCTCCTCCAGGAGCAGTCCGGGTCCGTCGCAGTCGCGGACCGTCAGGCCGGTCAGTGCCGGGGAGGCGGCCCCGGCGACCCGCAGCGCCGCGCCCTGCGCGCCGTCCACCCAGCAGTCCTCGAAGGTGCCGCGGGACCGGTCGGTGACCAGCACCCCGTGGCCGCGTGCGCGTGAGACACGGCAGCGCCGCAGCACCGGGTCGGTGCCCCCGGCCAGTGCGATCCCGTTCCCGGAGGCCCCGGTGACGCGGACGTCCTCCAGGGTCGTACGGCCCGAACTGCTCAGGTGCACACCCGTGCTGGTGTCGTGCACCACGGTGCGGACCACCGAGACGGTGCAGTTCCCTTCCAGGGCTATGGAGGGCTTGTCGGTGGAGGAGACGTCGCAGTCCTCCACGGTGCCACGGGTCTCGCCGTTGGCCAGCAGGCCGTTGCCGCGGGCATCGCGCACCGTGCAGTCCCGCATGCGGGCCTCGCCCTGCTCGGCGAGGACCAGGCCGCTGGTGCCCAGGTGTTCGAGCGTGCAGGACTCGACGGTGGTGGGAGTGGCCGAGGTCACCACGATGCCCGCGCCCTGCGGGTTGCTCACCCGGCAGTTCCGCAGCGCGAGGGATCCGGTTCCGCCGGCCAGCATCGCGGTCCATGCGGCGCCGATGATCTCGCAGCCGTCGAACGCGGCCTGCCCGCGCCGCACGTCCACCGCCGGCAGCTCGGCGTCACCACCCCGCAGAGTCAGTTCGGAGAGCATCACGGCATCGGCGCGCAACACGATCACGCTGCCCGAACGCGGCCTGATCTCCACCGTGCCCCGCCCCTCGGCGGCGGTGAGGGTCACCCTGGTGTGGATCACCAGGTTCTCGGCGTACGTCCCGGGCTGGACGCTGATGAGCGCCCCGGTACGGGCTGCGGCAAGCGCTTCACCGATCGTCGAAAAGCGGTCGGCGGGGCCGACCGACAGTACCTGGCGCGACACGCACCAACCTCCTTGCTACGGCGGCGTCTTCTGCGGGCTCCCCGGTTTCGCCGGGGACGCGTGCCGGCGAGCCGACGATGCCATCATGCCTCGTCCCCGGCGGGTACGGGTTCCGGGAGGGGTGCTCCCGGCATCGAGGAGCTGCGGTCAGGTGCTCCATTTCTGGGCGGGGTTGCCCGAACAGTGCAACAGCTGCAGCGCCGCCCCGCTGTTCTGGTTGGCACCCGCGATGTCGACGCACATGCCGACGACGGTGTTGACCAGATCATGGGCGCCGTTCAGAGCGAACTTCTGGGCGGCGTTGCCGTTGCACCAGGCGATCTGGATGGGGGTGCCGTCGCTGAAGTTCGCGTTGGCCACGTCCAGGCACAGGCCCTTGATGCGGATGGTGCCGTCGGAGGCGAACTGCCACTTCTGCGCGGGGGCGCCGTTGCAGTCCCACACGTGCAGCGCCTTGCCGTCGCTGAAGTCGTGGCCCGGTACGTCGATGCAGCGGCCCGAGAGATGGCTGCGGAAGGAGACGGGCCCACTGAGCGTGACGGCCGGAGCGGCGGTCTTCGCGGGCTGCTTCTTGGCGCCGTCGGACTTCTTCTCCGTGCTCTCCTTCTTCGGCTGCTCCTCCGGTTCGGCGGCCTTCTTCGGCACGTCCTCCGCCTTCTCCGGCTCCGGCGCCTTCTCCACCGGCTTCTCCTTCACCGGCTCGTCGGCGGCCTTCGTCTTCTCCGCGGGCGGAGAGGTGGTCTCGGCAGGGGTCACGGCGAAGTCACCCGGCGCCTCCGGACCGCTCCCGTCGAGCACGGTCCCCGCGGCGGCGACCGACGTCCGCTCGGGGCCCTTGTCGTCGTTCCCGACGAGTATCAGGAAGGGCACCGACACGAGCAGCGCCCCCGCCACCGCCGCCCCGGCCAGTACCGCCTTGCCGGGCCTGCCCACGGGGCCGGCCTCGTGCTCCGGCCTGCCGATCGCGGTCGCGGTCATGGTCCGCACGAGTGCGGGCAAGCGGCTCTGCGCGGCGGCGGTGCCGCCGTGGTCGGCCTCGGCCTCGGACTCGGACCGGGCGCCGGCTTCGGGGCCGGCCGTCGTCCTGCCCGCCGCGGGGCCTGCGGGTTCCTTGCCCGTCTCGCCGGGCTCCTTCGCGGTCTCGTCAGAGGTCTTCTCGGCTTCTCCGGAGGCCTTTTCGGCCTCCGCGGTCCGCGTACCGGCCTTCCCGGCGTCCGCCCCGGTCGCCGGCCCTGCGGATCCGGACGGGGGTGCGGCTGGGGCGGTGGGCGCGGTGCCGACGGCCGACTCCTCGCCGCCGGAGGCGGAGGACTCGACTCGTGCCTTCGGGGGGGCGGGGCGGTGCTGGGACGAACTCGTCACGGGGTCCTCCCTGTCGTGGGGGGCAGGTGGTCGGATGAGCTGGCGGTCCGGTCCGCGGCGGGTTCCGCCGAGGCGGTCCCGGCGTGATCCGCGGTACCTGAGGCGGCGGAGCCGTACTCCGTCGCGGGCGCCCAGGCGTCGCCCACGACGCGCGCGGGGCCGGGGAGGCTCTCCGCCGGGACGAGCAAGGGGGCCGCGGCTCCCGCGTTGACCATCAGCAAGGTGCCGGGATCCTTCAGTGAGCGGGCAAGTTCCTGTACGGGCAGCCTGTCATGGTGAAGTGCCGACGACATGAACTCGTGTGCGGGCGAGGTGAACAACAGGACCACCGGCGCCCCGTCCCGTCCGGCTGCCGTCAGCGGCCCGCCGTCCGGTCCGCGCACGACGGTGATCTCCGCCTCGGCGAGCACCGCGAGAGCCTCTTCCACCGAGCCGTAGCCGGTGGCGGCCCGCTGCGCCGCTGCGTCCACTGGATCGGTAGGCTCCGGCCATCCGAGCACCCGCGCCGAGGGCCGGTACGCCGGGTTGGCGCGGTACTCGCCCACCCCGCCGCTCGCGTCCGACTGCCACTCCCCCAGCACCGCCCACTCGGCCGGTGTGCGTTCCCCGGTCCATTCCGGGTCCACCACCCCGACCCAGTGTCCCGGAGCACGGCGGGCCGCGGCCCTCACTGCTTCGGGTATGCCGGAGGTGTCGGCCTCGACGGTGTCCTCACTGATGCCGGGCCCCGGTCCGGCGGCCGGGTCCGGGGCTTCGGGCATGACGAACGAGGCGCCGTTCGCGCCCTCTTGTCGCTCTCCGGACCGCATCTCCACCTGAACTCTTGGGTCTGTACGAATTCTCGGCTCTCGAAACGCCACGCGCGCACGCCGGCATTGATCAGATCGGGGAGCCAACAGGATGTCATACGGCTCCCGCCCATGGGAGTTCGGACCGGGTCCGTTTGGGCCTCCGACGTGCCCGTTTCCTGCCCGAGCGGAGAACTTTCCGGGAGCAGTGAGCAGGAAGGGGACAAAGTGACGGGAAGTCCCGGGGTGAGGGCGCGGTCCTTCTCGCGCCGAACGGCTACGTTGTGTACGCCATCGGCCTCTTCGACGTACGGAACCTCACGGTCCGGACGCCCGACCGGGACCCCACGGCACTGCCTCACAGCTCGGAGGGGCGTCGGACCGGTGGCCGCACACCGCGCGCCGGGTCAGCCGGCATCCGACGGCGAGAACCGGTGCGTCCCGGTTCCTCGACGGGACGTCAGCCCGTGCGTCGAGGGCTCGCAGGTGTTCCTCCGGCCCACCGCTGCCCACTGACAGCTCCACCACCGAGAAGGAGTAACCGCATGTCCTCCCAGCCCCCCACCCCCGGCGCGAACACGACAGCGGCCACTGCCCCCGACGCGGAGGCGGCCGGCTCCCGGCCCGCGTCACCCTCACCGGCATCGGCCGAGGGGGCGCCGGCCCTCGCGGCCGCACCCGAGGCGGAGTCCGGCGCAGCGCCGGCCGGGAACACCGCGGCCACCCCTCCGACGGCCGCCAAGGCCGCGGTGACCGAGGCGTCCCAGGAGGGTGTCGCCGTCACGACGGCAGCCGTGACGGCGCCCGGCACCACGACCGCCACCGGCGTCCACGCCGGCCGCCCCCGTACGCCGGTCCTGGCGGGTGCCGCCTTCCTCGGCGCGGCCCTCGTGGCCATACCCCTGCTGCTGATCGGAAGCGCCAACGACAAGGGCGGGGACGAGACACCGATGCGGCCGGTGGCGGGGGGCGCCGACACCGTCCTCAACCCGAACTCCGCCCCCGCCGCGCTCGACGACTACGTGGCCGGGAAGCCCAGCCCCTCCCCGACCAAGGAGAAGCCGAAGCCGGTCGAGCCGAAGGCCGTGACCCCCGTGGTCCCCGCACCGGAGCCGACGCCCAGCCCTTCCGCGACGAAGCCGAAGCCCAAGGCGAAGCCGAAGCCCAAGCCCTCGCCGAAGCCGGAGTGGAGCACGGTGGTCATCTCGGCTCCCAGTGTCATCCAGGTCAACCAGGCCTGGACGACGAACCGCATCAAGATGGTCATGCAGACCGACGGCAACCTCGTCGTCCTCAACGAAGACGGCAAGCCGATCTGGGCTGCGATGACGTTCGGTCAGAACCATCGGGCGATCTTCCAGCCCGACGGCAACCTCGTCATCCACAACGGTGACGACCGCCCGATCTGGGCCTCCAAGACCCACGACCACCCGGGAGCCCAGCTCGTCCTGCGAGCGGACGGCAAGGTGGTCGTCGCCGAGAACGGCAACGTCCTCTGGTCGACCTGACGCCCTGTCGTACCCCGGCCGGCCCGCCGTGTGCGGGCCGGCCGCGTTTTCGCCGGGCCGGTCACCGGCAGATGGAGTCCGGGCGTTTCCGGCTGCCCGGTCCCGCCGGTTCATCAGCTACACGAAGTGGAACTGCGAAGCCGACCGGGAGAAGTACGGCGCCCCGGGCAGGGGCAGCGCGGGGCAGGCGCAGGCCGACCTGCTCAACGCCGTGCAGCACGAATTCATCGACACCCGCCCGCACGCCACCCCGCTCCAGTTCGTGCCCACGGAGTACTCCGACACGGCGGACTCCGCCTACAAGTCCGTGCTGCGCACCGACGATGTGACGCGCGGCCCCGGGCGCGGGAATCAGGCGCCCGAGGCCGTCTTCTTGCTACTTGCTCGTTTCTGGGACCGGGGTGGGCGAACGTGCTCATGGTTCTTGTTCCGGCAGCCGGGGCTGTCGTGTGGGCGGTAGCGCTGTTGGTGTCCGACGTGCGGAGTCGGCAGCGGCGGATCTCTCTGGAGGTCCCGTGTGTTCCGGGTATGGGCAGGGCCGGTTCTCCTCGGTTGAGACGCGTTACCACTTGGGGCCGGTCGTGCACGAAGGGCGCGTGATAGTGGGCTCGCTGTACGGGAAGAAATTGCGGGGTCTGTCAGGTGCGACAGCCCACGGCAGATTCACCGAGTGGACGAAGGCACGGGTCTGGGCCAAGCTGCACCGCCTGGTCCTCGACGCACTCGGCTCCTGCGGCGAGTTGGACTGGTCGAGGTGCGCGATCGACTCGGTGAACCTGCGGGCCTTGAAAAGGGTGACCTGACAGGTCCGAATCCTGTTGACCGGGGCAAGCACGGCTCGAAGATCCACCTGATCACCGAGCGGAACGGTCGGGTCTGCCCATATCCGTCGCGATCTCCGGCGCCAACGTCCACGACAGCCAAGGTGGGTCTGATCCCGCTTGTGAAGGGCATACCCCCCATCCGCTCCCGCCGAGGCCCCCGTCGGCGCAGGCCCGGCAAGCTCCATGCCGACAAGGGCTACGTCTACCGCCACCTGTGGCAATGGCTGTCCCGGCGCGGAATCCGGCACCGCATCGCACGCAAAGGCATCGAGACCTCACAGCGACTCGGCCGCCACCGCTGGACCATCGAACGCTCGAACGCACCATGTCCTGGCTCGCCGGCTGCCGACGACTCCACCGCCGCTACGAACGCAAGGCCGACCATTTCCTGGCCGTCACCAGCATCGCCTGCACCCTCATCTGCTACCGCCTACTCGCCAACGGATTCAGGCGTACTCTGTCGCCGGATCGAACACAGGCGAGGCGCAGTTCGCCAGGGGAAGGCACCGTGCCGCGCCTCCAGCTGGACTGCCCTGGGGGGAGCCATGAACGACGACGACCGTACGGCGCTGCCGCGGCGTGCGACCTGGTGGTGCCGGGTGACAGGGACAGCGGCGCTGGCGGCGGGGGCACTCACCACCCTCTGCCTGCTCTTCCCGACGCCCGAATCGGGCGTCGGGAGCGACCTGGTGGTTCGGTACGCGGCGCTGACCGCACTCCTCACCACCTTCTGGTGGGTCGGCGCGCTTTTGGCCCCTCCGCTGATCCTTCCGCCATTGTCGGCGGAGCCCGGCCGCGCGGCCGTACCCGCCCGGCTACCACGCCGACGCAGGGTGCGGGCGACGCTCGTGCCCGGGCTGATGCTGTCCGCGCTCCCGCTCGTCGTGGCCCGCACGATAGGCGCCCACGCCGGCCCGCTGGCACCTGCCATGAACCTGATCACCGTCGTGGCCGGGTTCGTGTCTTTGTACCTGCTGCGCCTGTGGGTGGTCAGCCTTTTCGCCGCTGGCGGCCCTCACGCGGGCCCGGCCGAGCTGCGCCGGGATGCCGCCGCCGGTACGGTTGCCGCCCGCCGCGTCCGGGTGGGCAAGGCCCAGTGGGACGGCGAAGGCAACGTGACCTGGCTGGCGCGTCGGCTGTCGCTCACGGCCGACGACCAGACCTTCGCGCTGCGGACCGCGGACGAGAACAACACGGCCTTCCGCTGGCTCGACCTGGAACCGGGCATCGCCCTTGAGGGCCGGTACGGCTGGCTTTGCTGGGCCGCGGCTGGCGGATCCTGGGGCGAACCGACGGAGGCTATGGGCGCGGCCTTGGTCACGGACGACGGGTACGTCGTCTGGGGCGCGACGGATCGCTACGCCGCCGAGTCGGCGTACGCACCGGAGCATGCGCGACCCACCACAGCCCGCCGCGTCCGCCGGGCCCCGCGCAGCTCCCAGTACCGCGCCGCCGCGCACCTTCCCGCGCTGGCCATGGCAGCAGCGACGCTACTCGCTCTCGTCATGGCCGAACGCGGACCGGGACCCGACGCGGTGGCGTGGATCTTGGCCCTGGTAGCCGCGTATACGGGCGTGCGCGGCATCTACCGTTTCACGGAGGACTTCGACGCGGCCCCGGGCCCCGGCTGGGTGCGATCGGCGTCCGCGAGGACCCGGCACACACGCCAGGACCCGTAGGCCGCGATCTCCCGGTGGGGCGCTACAGCCATTCGCGCCGCTTGAAGATGAAGTACAAGCACAGGCGGGAATCGGGCTGGAGACTCGCGCCCAGGCCGGCGCGGGCGCCCGGCGTCGTCGTTTCCGCCCGGCGGTACGCCTTCGCGAGCGGAGCAGTTGATGGGCTCGATGGCGAGGAGGTCGACGAGCTCGCGCTGATGCGATGCCGGATTCCGCGCCGGGACAGTCATTGCCGCAGGTGGCGGTAGACGTAGCCCTTGTCGGCATGGAGCTTGCCGGGCCTGCGCCGACGGGGGCCTCGGCGGGAGCGGATGGGGGGTATGCCCTTCACAAGCGGGATCAGACCCACCTTGGCTGTCGTGGACGTTGGCGCCGGAGATCGCGACGGATATGGGCAGACCCGACCGTTCCGCTCGGTGATCAGGTGGATCTTCGAGCCGTGCTTGCCCCGGTCAACAGGATTCGGACCTGTCAGGTCACCCTTTTCAAGGCCCGCAGGTTCACCGAGTCGATCGCGCACCTCGACCAGTCCAACTCGCCGCGGGCACCGAGTTCGTCGAGGACCGGGCGGTGCAGCTTGGCCTGCACCCTGGCCTTCGACCACTCCGAGAACCGCCGGTGGGCGGTCGCGCCGGACGGGCCGAACGACACCGACGGTAGCTGCTGCCAGGTACAGCCCGACGTGGCCACGAAATCGATCGCGGCCAGCACCTCCCGGTCGCCGTGACGGCGCCGACCGCCACCTTGCGGCCGCGACGGCGCCTGCGGCACCACCCGCTGGAACAACTCCCATTTCGGCCGGAGGGGCTGGAACGGGCAACGGCAGGTCAGCCAGGACGAACAGGCACACCCAGAAGATCTGCACCCGAGTAGGTTCACGCCGAGAGCGTCAGCACTTCTCCTTCCGCGCCCGCTGGATCAGCGGCTCGGCCTTGTCCAGCGTGAAGGTGACCTGCCAGGTCTCGGCCGCCCGGTGCAGGGTGTCGGCAAACTCTTGGTAGCCGTGGTCCTGTTGAGCCGCGTCGGCGGCGCGGTTGGTCGCCGTGTTCAGGTACTGCTCGGCGGTCTGGTAGTAGGGGTCGGTCAGATCTGACGGCCGGGGGCGGGCGAGTTGGTCGGTCAGCTGCTGCAGGGAGGCGCAGGCGGACTTGGCAGACTCGCGCGCCGCCACCGTGGCCTTGGAGGGCGTTGAGCTGCAGGCCGCAAGGGAGAGCGTGGACGCCAACAGCAGGGGCAGGGACAGCGACAGACGAAGTATCAGCTGACGTCGACTAGTCATGGGTCAATCCTAGTTAGCATGACGGCCTGACCGCCCGGAAATCCGGTGGGCCCGCAGCCACCGTCCCGCCCGGCCGACATCTGGGCCTTGTCTGCTCTGGGCTGCAACGCGGCCATCAACGACGGCACCGCTTCCGCCCACTCTCACCTCAACGCCCGCGCACCTCGGCGGGCTCGTCGCCCGCGACGGTAGAAGCAAGCCACACGATCCCCCACCAACCCCCCCTAAGCACCCCAGCGAGCCACCCGCACCGAGTATGCATCCATCCCAATCGGTCCAACTTTGGCGTCGCTAAACAGCGTTGGTGCAACTTCGGTGGCAATCCGCCCTACTTCGCTGTCACAGGTCAGTTGCAGATGGCAGCGTCGGGTGTTGTAGCGGTGGAGCCATCGGAAGGCGTCGAGTCGTGCGTCGAACTCGTTTGGCCAGCTCTTTCGTCCTTGCAGGGTCTCGCGTGTGAAGGTCGCGTGGAAGGACTCGGCGAGCGCGTTGTCCGCGCTGGACCCGACCGCGCTCATGCTTCGCCGGACCCCTGCTGCCCTGCAGACTTCAGCGAATGCCCGACTGGCGTACTGGGCTCCGTGGTCGGTGGGCAGGATCGATCCGACGAGGCTGCCCCGGGTGCGGATCGCCTCGGCCAGGGCGTCGGTCACGATATCTGCGGACCAAGGTCACCAAGGGCGCCGGCAGCCGGGCCGCCGCCCTGGCCGTGGTCTTCAAGCTCATCGAGTCAGCCCAGGAACGCTGGCGGGCCGTGAACGCACCCCATCTCGTCGCCCTGGTCCGGGCTGGCGTCCGCTTCGAGCGGGGCTTCCTGGCCGAGCGATCCGAGGCCCGCGCGGCATCAACACCACCGCCTGCCGCCGGTCAGAAAACCAGTGGCAGGCCCGGCCCGCCCGTGCCGAAGATCGCGGCATGCCCAACTTCCTGGAGACCCACCGGCTCGTTCTGCGCGCGTTCACGGCGACCGACATCGACCACCTGCTCGCCCTGGACAACGACCCCGAGGTCATGCGCTTCATCAATGGTGGCCGCCCCACAAGTCGGGAGGCGATCGAGACCCGGACCCTCCCGCGGCTCCTGCACGACTACCCGTGCTGGGAGACCCGCGGTTACTGGGCCGCGCAGGAGAAGTCCACCGGCACCTTCCTGGGCTGGTTCGAGTTCCGGCCGTTGGAGGAGCACGGCCCCGCCGTGGTCGAACTCGGTTACCGGTTGAACCAGGCGACATGGGGGCGTGGTTATGCCACCGAGGGGTCCCGGGCCCTGGTCCACAAGGGGTTCGTGGAACTGGAGGTCGAGCGGGTCACCGCAAACACCATGGCCGTCAACACCCGCTCCCGTCGCGTGATGGAGAAGTCGGGCCTGTCCTTCGTCCGGAACTTCACCGGGCACTGGCCGGAGGCGATCGAAGGCTCCGAGCACGGTGAAGTCGAGTACGAACTCACCCGGACCCAGTGGGAGCAGCACCGATAGACATCAGCGGCACCGTCCACAACTCTTGACAATTACTCCAGACCACCAGGGGGCCCGGTCCTGCATCCGGGGCACCCCCAGCGCCCCGAGCCGGCATGTGGTGCGTACGCACCAGGTTGCGGGCATGACTGGTCCGGGTGCACCAGGGGGCGACGGTGGCCGGGGACGATGCCCGGCGGAGCGCCGCAGGGAAGGGTGGGAGGCGCGTGAATCCCACGCAATTCCTTTGCCTGGCGCGCCTAGCGGTGTCTGGAGTGATCAACGGTGGCGACAATTCTTTACCGGATCGGACTGTGGGCCTTCCGGCGGCGCCGGCTCGTGGGCGGTCTCTGGCTCGGTGCCCTGGTGGTGGCTGTGGCCGCCGCGGCCTTGGCGCCGGCCAGTGAGGACGAGGACCTCGCCATGCCCGGCACCGAGTCGCAAGAAGCGTTCGACCTGCTGGACGAGCGCTTCCCGCAGAGCAACTCGCAGGGCGCCGAAGCCCGCTTGGTGTTCCAGGCCCCGGACGGACAGAAGGTAACGGCCAAGGGGCTCGGCCTCGCGTGCGGCGGCCATGACTGTGCGCGAGTACGGCCGGGTCGTTCTCATGGGCGGCGTCGGAATGCTCGGTGGCGACGACCTCGCACTCCCGTACCCATGGATCATGCGCAACTCGATCACCGTGCGTGGGCAGTGGATGTACCCGCGCACAGCCAATGTCGGCATCATCCGGCTCCTCGCCTCGGGCGCTTTGGATCTCTCCCCCGAACGGGTCCGGCCGTTCGGCCTCGATGCCGTCAACGACGCCATCACGTACGCCGCCGTGCACGGTGGCCCGTTCGACCGCACCAGCCTCACCCCATCGGCTGGCTGACGAAGCCCACTGATCCCCACCACGGGGGTCGGCCGGTTACTGCCTCCTGGCGAAGCTGCCAGTTTCGACCTCGGTGAAGATGCCGAGTTTGACCAGGCGTTTCAATGTGGTTCGGGTGCCTTCAACGCTTCGGCAGCAGTTGTGGTCGAGGCTTCGCAGACGTCTTTGGCCCGCAGCAGTCCGGTCGCCTCTGAAGACGGCGAGGATGCGAGGGTAGTCAGGGTGCTCGGGCAGGTCCGGTGGGACAGCCGGAGGACGGTCGGCAAGGCCAGTGACGCATCTCAATCTTGGCAAACAAGAGCCGTGAGAGTTCCAGGCGCGACCCATAGATCACATGGCCCCGCGTCATAGCCGCCCAGTAGGGCCCTGAGTGGTGCTTCTGTCCCCGGTGCCAGCGAAACGCTCGCCCCGGAGTCGCTGAGCCCAGCAGACCGATGAATGATTCGGTCCACGGCAGGTCCTCGACGACCTTGCCGGTTCGGAAGCGGTAGCTGACTGCAA
Source organism: Streptomyces sp. NBC_01013 (assembly GCF_045162765.1). Taxonomy (NCBI): domain Bacteria; kingdom Bacillati; phylum Actinomycetota; class Actinomycetes; order Kitasatosporales; family Streptomycetaceae; genus Streptomyces; species Streptomyces sp. NBC_01013. The sequence goes on along the minus strand of NZ_CP108687.1, from coordinate 8,322,305 downwards.
CAGCGTGACTATGCAGGGCGTAACCCCCAGCACGGGTGAGCCTTGTGCCAGCACAATGCGCGCCCGCGACGAGAGGGCTGGACAGAAGTCGAGCATCATCGAACTGCCCCGAACCCCGGGAAAGAGCACACCGTCCCGGTGTTCCCCGCGCTGCCGGCGGATGGCACACCACCAAGGAGTCGAGCGGCTCCCGCAGCCGCCGGCCCCGACCACTTCCTCGCCGAAGGTCTGCACGAAGTGCGGTGACGTCATCCACCGCACCCCCATGAGCCGCCACCGCCCGGTCGGCTACTACCAGCGCTGTCGCGACCAGGACTGCCTCGAACGCACGCAACATCCCGCCCATCTCCACGCCGACCACAGCGTCCCCGCAGGGCCTGACTGCGGCTCTCTGCCTGTCCCCCATGGAATCCGCCTCAGCCGCCCGACGATGGTGCTCGCACGCCTGCCGACAGGCCGCCTCCCGAGCACGCAAACTCGGTGAGATCCCCGAGCCGGCGTCTGACCTGCACGTGTCCGCTCTCCCTGAGCCTTGACCGATCTCGCTACTGCTCGCTTGTGGCCGGCCGACCGGAGTCCAGGCTGCGGACAACTGGCCGATCACACAGGGTTCCGGGTCCGGGTGGCTGGTCAGCCAGCGTCAGCTGGGGTCGCTGACGAACAGCGGATCAAGCGGATCGCCCTCGTATCCGACGACGAGGCAAGCCACGGCGACGGGACCTCGGGAGAGCTCCACGAGCCGGGCCAGGGATGCCGCCTCGGACGGCAGTCCGGCCGGATCCAGGCCGAGCGCCCGGGCCGCGCAGTCGCGTTGCCGGTCGAGGTCGGGCATGTCCTCCCGGTACTCGTCGGCGACCGCCTGGAGTTCTCCAGCTGTCCGTCCGGGAGCATCACGCCACCACGGTGCCACCAGACACAGCCGCACCAGCTCTGGCAGTCCGAGGGCGAGCGGCCCGGCCTCGCCGTCGAGGCTGACGTACACCACGGGGCGTTCCTCTCCGCCCTCGCCGACGAAGCAGAACGCGTCACCTGAGGCCGCCCGCGCAAACTGCTCCAGCCCGACTCCAGAGGCAAGCCGGACCCCGTCTTCCAGCTCTTGGCCGGCGGGGTCCGTCGCGTCGAGATCGGAGGAGGGCATCGTGCGGTGAGAGATGGGACCAACCCTCGCAGGCCGCGCACCAGGCCAAGGCGCTGTCCCTCCCCTCCGCCCATCCTCGTCGTGACGGCCTCGTGGTGTATCTGGGGCACGGTTCGTGGCACCACTGCCACGACGTCGCGGAGGTGGCCAGGGCCGGTCGGACACAGGAGCCGACACCTCCGTCTTCGCACGGCGACTCGCCTCCCGTGCCGCCATCGCGTGGGAGCCCGACGACGCCCGCCCGCAGATGCGGGCCTGAGTTTCGGTCAGCACCGGGCCGCCGTCCTGGCACGAGTTCCGGTCGGGGCGGGGCAGCGGCACCTCTGCCGGCACGAGCGGCCGAAGCCCTGCGCGAAGCACGGATCGACCCGCTCGCCCCGTACCGGAACACGGACTCACCCCGTGAGGAGGCGCCCCTGCCGAGCGACTGCGCGTGCTCGCGGAAGTGACCGGCCCCGGCGGGTGGGTCAGTGGACGATGAACGGCTCGGTCAGGTGCGGGGTCGCGAGGTAAAGGGTGTCGGCGGCCGGGCTGTGGAGCACCCGTTGCCTTGAGGTTCTTGCCTGCTCATGATCCATCTCGTGAGCGTAGGCGACTTCGGGGTGCAGTAGCTGCATCGCGTGCACGAGCAGGTCACCGGTAACGGCGACCAGTTCGCGCCCGGACGCGACAAGCACGCTCTGGTGGCCGGGTGTGTGACCGGGCGTGGCGAACACGCGCTCACCGCTGCGCAGCAGGGTGTCACCGTCGAGCAGCCGAAGCTGATCGGTCTTGCAGAGAGGTTCGATCACCTTGGACCGCAGCTGCGGGTTGACTTCCTCGAGCGCGTCAAGTTCAGCCTGCTGCAACAGGTACTGGGCGTTCGGGAAGAACGGCCGCGCTTGCTCGCCGCCGACGACAGCCCAGCCCACGTGGTCGGTGTGCAGGTGCGTGAGCACCACGGTGTCCACGTCGGAGGGTTCGATACCCGCGGCAGCCAGTGAAGCCGGGAGCACCCCGGGCACGGGTGCCCAGGAGGCCGCCGGGCTGTCGGCCGGGCCGATCCCCGTATCGACCAGAGTCACACCCTGATCGCTGCGGATCGCGAACGCGCGGAACTGGAGCAGCCAGCGCCCGTCGGTGCCGAGCGCGCCGGGATCGAACTGGTCGGCCGCCGCCCACTGCTCGGTGGTGGCGTCGGGGAACGCCTCGGACCTGGGGGCGAAGAAGGGGCCCGCGCCGTCGGCCAGCGCGATAACGGTGTACGGGCCGACCTGAAGAGAATGGGGCATTCTACAGATCATGCCACCGGCGGGCGGCCCGCGCCACGAGTGCCGGCACCCAGTCGCGTTCACCGATTGGCGGCCAGTACTGCCGCGAGGCCTTCTCGCAGATCCTTGACGAAATACTCGGGAACCTCCAGCGACGGGAAATGTCCCCCGTTTTCGGGCAACGTCCAACGGACGATCTGTCGGTACCGCTCCTGTGCCCAGGGGCGCGGACACTTCTCGGTGTCGCGGGGATACATAGTGAGTGCTGACGGGACGTCGACCCGAAGTTCGGGGTCGAGCGAGTTGTGGCTTTCGTAGTAGATGCGGGCCGCCGATGCGCCGGTCCGTGTCAGCCAATACAGGGTGACGTCGTCGAGAACGCGGTCTCTGGAAATCGTCTCGAACGGGCTGTCTTCGGTGTCTGACCACTCGGCGAACTTGTCAAGGATCCAGGCAAGAAGCCCGACCGGTGAGTCGACGAGCGAGTAGCCGATGGTCTGCGGTCGGGTCGCCTGTTGCTTCGCGTATGCCGCGTGGTGGCGCCAGAAATCGCGGGTTTCCTCGGTCCATTTGCGCTCGGCCGCCGTCAGCCCGTCCGTTGTCAACCCGGGCGGTGCCTCCGCGAACGTTGTGTGGATGCCAAGAACGTGCGCCGGGAACCTGCCGCCGAGAACCGTGGTGATATTACCGCCCCAGTCGCCGCCGTGGGCTGCGAACTTGCTGTAGCCGAGCCTTCCCATCAGTTCCACCCACGCGGCCGCGATCTTTTCGTTTCCCCACCCGGTGGTGGCCGGCTTGTCGCTGTAACCAAAACCTGGCAGCGACGGGACCACGACGTGGAACGCCGGCGCGTCCGCATCTTTCGGATCTGCCAGCTCGTCCACTACGTCGATGAACCGAGCAATGCTGTCTGGCCAGCCGTGCGTCAAGATCAGAGGAGTGGCATCTGCGCGCACGGATCGGCGGTGCAGGAAATGGATTCCCAGATCATCAATGGTCGTGCGGAACTGGCCGATCCGGTTAAGGCGCTCTTCGAACCACCGCCAGTTGTACCCGGTGCGCCAGTAGTTCACGACATCGACGAGGTCGGCGAGAGGAACGCCCTGCTCCCATCGGCGAGGGTCGGGCGCGGCGCGATAGACCGTCTCGGCCTCCGGTAGCCGCGCCGCGGCCAGTCGCGCGCGCAGATCGTCGAGGTCAGCGTCAGTTGCGTGGGCTTCGAATGCTTGCACGTCGCTGGTTGGACGGGGCATGAGACCTCCTGGCCATCGCGGAACCGGTTGCGAACTATCGCGAACCGGCTAAGACGGTTCTAGCGTGTCTTCATACCTGCGTGCAACCGGCTAAGGTGGTTCCATGCGTGCTGCGTTCCCTGACTTCCGCCTCGGTAACGTGCTGGCGACCAGCTTCACGGGGACTCTGTCGGAGCGTCATGGCGACGCCGTGGAGCGCATCCCCACGCCGCACCGACTCATCGACTGGCTGGTAGTGAACGGCCTCGCCGTGGACTCCTGCACCACTGCACAGCTCGACCTCGCTCGGGAACTGAGGGAGTCGATTCACGCCGCCGCGACAGCGGCCGCGATCCAGGCCGCTCTTCCTGCATCTGCTGTACAGGTCATCAATGACTGCAGCGCTCAGGGTCAGGCCGCGGCGATCCTGACGGCCGAGGGTAACCGGCAATGGCGGCTCAGCTCGCCTTCCTGCGTGGAAGATGCTCTCAGCGTGGTCGCCGCCGACGCGATCAGCATCATCGCAGGCGAACGAGTCGGAAAACTGGCCTTGTGCGCATCACCAACCTGCCTGGCCGCCTTCTTCGACACCAGTCAAAGTCGCACCCGCAAATGGTGCGACATGAACACGTGCGGGAATCGTCGAAAGAAAGCGCGCTTCAATGCCAACCAGCGCAAAACCCCCAGATCGGCAGAGTGATCGTTACCTCGGTACACCCTGACGGTCGCGGTGGCGTGTGGCCACTCGCGGCCCTTGCAGGACAGCTGGTGGATGCCATTCCGGGACCTATGCAGCCGCTCGTGGACGCGATCGGCGACTGGTGGCCTAACTCAGTCGCAGTGGAGCCGGTCCCGGCGGCGGAGGCCCGCCGGGACTAAGGGCTGTCCCGCAATTCCTGGCGGGCGCACGACAGCTACGGCACCTCGCCGCGTTGTCGAAACCTCCGAATACGTCCAGTGTGCGGGCGCCTCTCCGCCTTGCGATGCACCGCATCCGACGCCGCGCGCTGATCCACCAGGAATTGTGGGACAGCCCTTGGGCGCTGTTTCTCGGATTTCCTGATGCGAGGGCTCCGCGAGTGGCAGCAGGATATGCGACGGTCAGTAGCTTTCGCGACGGTGTTGCTCCATCGCTGGTCGGCGCGGGGTCATAGTTCGGTCGTCCAGACCCCAACAGGGTGCTCAGCCGGTGGCAGCCACAACTGAGGCTGCGACTCCCGATGCCTCTCCTCAGCCTGTTCTTCCCAGTGAAAGCGGCCATCCGCGTCGGGCCACGCAATCTGCAGCACAGGGAAAGGAGGCCGCCGGTAGAACCCGATGGCCTGCCCGAAGAAGGTCCGGTACCAGCGAAGGTCGACCTGCGTGAGCGCGACTTGGTGACCGTCTACAACGTCAGGATGCCTCTGGCCATCGTTCAGTGCAGCGCCCGCGGCGGACTTCGCTCCGAGCCTGTTGAGCATGCGGTGCATGGCGTGAACATCGAGTCCGAACATGGCGAGTTCGGGCGCGCCGTGAGTGTGCGCGAGGCCGATCGTGTAGACGAATCCCGGACCGATGTCGTCCTCGGGCACCATCACGACGTGCCATCCGTGCTGCTGCACATTCTCGATGATCGTCAGATCCGCGCGGTCCGCTTCGTCCAGGTCACCGTAGTCATGACACAGCACACAGCGGCACTGGAACGGATCATCGGTCATGTGCGGAGGCTACGAGGTGAGCGTTCGAGTCCGGCAGCCGGGGTCCCCGACCATCCTCTCAATCGAACAGCATCGTCACCTCAGGCGACCTCCCCAAGATCTGTGCCAGAACCCACTACTGGACATTACTGCTCGATAAAGCCACTCCGGGCCGGCCACGGTCCGCTTGTGGGTCAGCGGGCGCAGCACTGCTTGGTCCTCGGTGTCGTTCGGGTACCGGGCGGACAGATGGGCGGTCATGGCAGCAGCGGACCCGTGGAAGAGCGCTTCGCGAAGGCAGCGCCTTCCTGTCTGATGCCGTCTTCAGTCCCGCTTGAGTACCCCGCTCAGTCCTGCTGCTACTGCCGTGGTCAGGACCCATCCGGCGCCGGAGAGCAGCCACGACCAGTACAGGGCGCTGCCCGTGGGCAACCAGGCCTTCTGCTGTCCGAGGTCGATGATCGGGAGCAAGACGTCGAGGGAATAGGCAACCGAGTGAAAGGCCGGGGCGGGCTTGCTTGCAGCGGTCATGTGGGAGGGGTGGGCGTCGCTGAAGACGGCGGTGCCGAGGGCAAGCAGGGCGAGCAGCCATAGGGCGGCCAGCCAGGTTCGGTAGCCGTAGCCGACGGTCAGATAGAGCAGCCAGTTGACCAGCCTTCCGACTGGATTGAGCGTACGGCGCCGGCGGCGTTGCTTGTGGATGGCCACAAGGCGTGCGGCGTCCTCCTGGCCGGCTTGGCGGTAGGCGGCGGCGAGTTGGTCGTAGGGCTGCGGTACATAGCCGCCCGGTTGCCGCTCCAGCCAGCTCAGCCTCTCCCGAACCGAGGCGTGCTCGTTGATGAGCGTTGTGTAGGTCAGTCCGCGAAGGTCGAGCCTGTCGGGCCAGGTCGCGGGGTCGTCATGGAGAGTTCCGACCTTCGCGTGACTGAGATCGACGAGCCCGTCCGGTGAGCGTCGGGGAAGCAGGTACAGGGCCGGGGTGTCGAGTCGCTCGAAATCGAGAGCGAGGCTGCCGGGGTTGCTGAAGGAAGCGTCGCGCAGGTCCACCCGCGTGCCGATCCGTGCGCCGTACAGGCTGAATTCACCTCGCACGGTGAGTCCCTGACGGCCCGAGACCTGGCGGTCCACAGAGAGCCAGCCGCCCTCCAGCGCAGATCCGCCCGGGTTGTCGAGTTCGGCTCGATCGAGGATGAGCGTCCCGAGGCGTGCTCCTCGCAGGTCGATGCCTCCGAGCGAGGAGAAGCCATGGCTGAGCCGCATCTCCTGCGCCACCTCCAGGTCGGAACCGAAAAGTGCCCAGTCATCCACGCTGGCGATGCCGGCCCCGGTGAAGATGAGCGAGCCGCCTATGCCCGCGCCGACCAGGTTGATGCTGCCTTCGGCCAAAACCCCGTCGCCTGTCACGCTCTGAGTCACGCGCAACTGGTCGGCGGCGAGAGCCACGCCCGAGGGGTTGGTCAACCGCGCGCCGGTCAGGACGAGGTCTCCCCCGACTTGGGCGCCGGTGATACAGACTTCACCGCGGGCGGTGAAGCCCGTATCCAGGCGCATGTGGTGATCGACGGTGAGCCGTGCGGCATCCAGCGCGGTCGCGCCGGGGTTGTCGAGGCGGGCCCCGGCCAGAGACAGCACACCGCCCACCCGAGCACGGGCCAGTTTGACCTCTCCGTGGGCTGTGAATCCGTGCTCCAGCGCGAGGTCTGCCTGGACGCACAGGTTTTCGGCGTCCAGGCCGGGCAGGTGACAGCCGGTCATGCGGATCAGAGGGACGGTGGCGTGGGAGAGGGCGACTGGCTCGTCCAGCCAGCAGTCCGTGAGCAGCAGCCAGCGGCTCAGTGTGGCACCTTCGAGGTCGAGCGACCCGGTGACCCGCGCGCCGGCCAATCGGACCGGAGTGCGCACGTCGGTGTCCAAGAGCAGTTGGGCGATGACCTCAGCCCGCACTGTGCGCTCCGGTGACCACGACGCACCGCGGCCAGGGGCGTCCGTCTCCGCGTCGCCGACCCGCAGGTCTGCGGCCTGACCACGGGCCGCCGCACTCACCACCCGCTGCTCGGCTGCCGTCAGATCGTCGGCGGTCAGCATCGTCCCCCCAAGGCATCGGCTAACGAACCCTGATGAGCCTATCCATCCCCGCCGGGCGAAATCCGCTTATGCCCATGACGGCCTCCGCCCCTACGCCGGAGTGGGCCACGACTACGTTGACCTCGTCGGAGGCCCCTTGGACGGCCTCCTGTTCAGAAGGCGTTGCCGCGCCAGTCCTCACATCCCGGGATGGCCAAGGCGCGGGTTCCTCCTCGGCGCGGCCACCGGGCCCTTACACACCGTGGTTCGTGATCAACGGCGCCTCAACGGTGATGCGCTCCTCGAGGGTGAAGCTGGTGACGTTCAGGACCTTCGCTGCCTTCGACTTCGGCTTCCAGGGCCGCTTCCAGACTGGCTGACACCCCATGGGCTCATCAGGCTCTGGCTTATGGTCATCGTTGAGCGCGGCAGCCATCTTTGCGCGGGTCGCGTGTGCCATCTTTGCGCGGGCCGCGTGGACGAGTGCGTCGTCGGGGTCGGGGTGTTCGTCCGGGGTACTCATGCGACTCCTCCCCTGGCCCGGCACGGTGTGCGTTGGGTGTCGGGTGGCTGGATGTGCGGCGGCGGACACATAGCCGGGCGGGCAGTGGCCGGGCGGCGTGGGTGACTGCGCGCTCCCGCTTGCGGCCTAGAGCCTTGCGGCCGGCTGAGCGGCGGCTTCGAAGGTCCGGCGGGTCTGCTCCACCATGCCGACGCCGGTCTCCGACTCCAGGAGGCGGCCGTCCTTCCGGCCGGTGCGGAACGGCCGCGGGTGCGTCCTTGAGGAAGCAGGCACGGCGACGGCGCACGGTCGGGGGCGAGAGCACAGGCGGTCCGCACGACGCACCGCGTGGACCCGGGCGGCCACGGCGTCAGCGGCGAGACGGGCCCGCTCGTACGCCGAGGCGGCCCCGCTGGCGGGTCAACGGGCGCAGCATGGCCTGGCCCTCGGTGTCGTGCGGGTACATGGCGGACAGGTCGGCGGTCATCGTCCGGCGGCTGGTCAGCCGCAAGGAGCAGTTGACGGTCCTTGCGCGTGCCCAGCCAGGTCTTCCAGTGCGCACGCTCTTCGATGTAGTAGTTGCAGAGCGGGCGTGAGCGATGTCGTTCGCCCACTTCAGCTCGGCGTTCACCTTCTTCAACGTCTTGAGCTGGGCGGACTCCTCGGTGGTCGTGCACGGCGGCAGCCACCCAGAGTCGACCCCGTCCTGCTCCGCCCAGTTCCGCAACGTCTCAGCCGAACCAATGCCCAGCTTCTGCGCGGCCGCCTTCAACGCGGCCGTTTGATTCGGGTAGTCACCGCGAACTTCTCTGTCAAGTTCAGCGTGTTGATGTGAAGTAGCCCGCCTTGCAGCTCAGGCGATGGCTGGGCTGCGGCGTTCGATCAGGACCACGTCGCGCCACTGGCCGTTGTGCTGACCGATGCGCTCTCGGGTCCCGATCACCCGGAAGCCGGCCCGCTGATGCAAGGCGAGGCTGGTGGTGTTCTCGGGGAAGACGCCGGACTGGATCGTCCAGATGCCGGCAGCCTCGGTGGAGGCGATCAGAGCGGTCAACAGCGCCAGGCCAATACCGCGGCCGCGGGCGTCCGTGTGGACGTAGACGGAGTGCTCGACGACGCCGGCGTACGCGCACCGGTCTGAGACCGGCACCACGACGGCCCATCCCAGCACCTGGTCGCCGTCGAGGGCGACCAGGCGGTGGTTGGGCAGCTTGGCGTTGTCGAACGTCTCCCAGGTCGGGGCGGTTGTCTCGAAGGTGGCGTTGCCTTCGTCGATGCCGCGCTGGTAGATCGCCAGGACCTGCTCGGCGTGCTCCGGCCCCATGGGCGTGATGCGCATGCCGGTGTCGGGGGCCGTCACGCCGCGGGCTCGATGCCGAGTTCGGTGAGCAGGCCGCGGATGCGCCGCTCGATCTCGTCGCGGATCGGGCGGACGGCCGCGACGCCCTGCCCGGCCGGATCTTCGAGCTTCCAGTCGAGGTAGCGCTTGCCGGGGAAGTAGGGGCAGGCGTCGCCGCAGCCCATGGTGATCACCACGTCCGAGGACTGCACCGCCTCGGTGGTGAGGACCTTCGGGGTCTCGGCGGAGATGTCGATGCCGACCTCGACCAGAGCCTCCACGACGGCGGGGTTCACGGTGTCGGCGGGGGCGGATCCGGCGGAACGGACGTGGACGCGAGTACCGCCGAGGTGGGTGAGGAAGGCGGCGGCCATCTGGGAGCGGCCGGCGTTGTGCACGCAGACGAACAGCACGGACGGGGTGGACGAGGTGCTCATCAGGCCAGGGCGCTTTCTTCGGTGGAACGGGCGGTGGGCTGCTGCCCGGCGTGGGGGGCGATGACCTCGTCTTCACTCGCGGCGGCAGGGCGGCCGAAGCAGACGGTGACCAGGCAGAGACCGGCGGTGGCGCCGAGCAGCTGGGCGGCGAGGAAGGGCATCACGGAGGTGGGGGCGATGCCGGTGAAGGTGTCGGTGAACGCCCGGCCGATGGTGACGGCGGGGTTGGCGAAGGAGGTGGAGGAGGTGAACCAGTACGCCGCGCCGATGTAGGAGGCGACCAGCAGCGGCGCGAGGTGCGCGCGGCCGACGCGGGCCAGGCCGAAGATGAGCCAGACCAGTCCGGCGGTGGCCACGACCTCCGCGAGCCATAGGTGCCCGGCCCACCGTTCGTGGGTGGAGAAGGCGGCCAGCGGTTTGCCGAACATGGCGTCGGCCAGCACCGCGCCGGCGATCGCCCCGGCGACTTGGGCGGGCAGGTACGCGGCGACGTCGCGCAGGGCGGGGCCGTCGCCGGTGCGCCGGCCGGTGAACCAGGCGGCCAGGGTGACCGCGGGGTTGAAGTGCGCTCCGGACACCGGGCCCAGGAACGCGATGAGCACGCCCAGGCCGAAGACCGTGGCGAGTGAGTTGGCCAGCAGCTGCGTGCCGACGTCGTGGGTCAGTTCGGTGGCCTGGATCCCGGAGCCGACCACCACCGCGACCAGCGCGGCCGTCCCCAGCCCCTCGACCGCCGCCCGCCGCAGCAGCGGCGCGGACGCGCTCACGCCGGGGCCTGCGCGGGTACGCCGGGGATCTCCAGCAGGGCGGACAGCTTCGCCAGCGCCTCGGGGAGCACCCAGTAGTACACCCAGGTCCCGCGCCGCTCGGAGCCGACCAGCCCGGCCTCGCGCAGCACCTTCAGGTGGTGGGAGATCGTCGGCTGGGACACGTCGAAGGGGCCGATGAGGTCGCACACGCAAGCCTCGCCGCCCTCGTGGGAGGCGATCAGGGACAGCAGCCGCAGCCGGATCGGGTCCGACAGCGCCTTGAACATTCGCGACAGCTCAACCGCGGCCTCCTCGCCGAGCGGCTCGCGGACCATCGGCGCGCAGCACGCGACGTCGTCCTGTCCGAGCACCGGCAGACCAGATTGTTTCGACATTCCTCAATATTGACAGCCGTCGATCCCGGTGGCAAGGTCGACTGTATCGACAGGCGTCGAAACAAACCGTTGGGAGACCGTCATGTCCCGTGTCCAGCTCGCCCTGCGCGTCGCCGACCTCGAAGCCTCGATCGCCTTCTACTCAAAACTTTTCGGCACCGAGCCCGCCAAGCGGCGCGAGGGCTACGCCAACTTCGCCGTCACCGAGCCCCTGCTCAAGCTCGTCCTCATCGAGGGCGAGGCCGGCGAGGACACCCGCCTGGACCACCTCGGTGTCGAGGTGGCCAGCACCGAGGACGTCACCGCCGCCACGACCCGGCTCAAGGACGCGGGCCTGGCCACGTTCGAGGAGAACGACACCTCCTGCTGCTACGCCCTCCAGGACAAGGTGTGGGTCACCGGCCCCGGCAAGGAGCCGTGGGAGGTCTACGTGGTCAAGGCCGGCGCCGACACCCTGGGCAAGAGCGCCGAAGGCGCCCCGGACGCCTGCTGCGGCACCACCGCCTGCTGCACTCCCGAGGAGCAGGCCCTCGACTCCTCTCAGACCCCCGTCGCGGCGAAGGCGGCCGCCGGGTGTGCCTGCGGCAGCTGACCGGCTACCTGACCGGCGGCGTCTGCGCCGGCAGCACGCGCACGACCGCATGGCGGTCGACGAGTTGCCGGCGCAGGCCACTGTTCTCTGCCGTGGCCTGGTGAAGGCGCCCACCAGAGCCTCGACGTCGGCCTTGAGCTGCGCGATCTCTTCGGCGTCGGCCGACCGGAGTTCCTTGAGCTTGCGGACCTGCCGGCGCAGCCGGCGCTCGCTGTCCGGCGTTCCGCCCCGGGCCCGGACCTTGTCGTAGAACTCCGACTTCAGGTCGGTGTGCCGCTGGGTGAGCGCGTTGCGCGGGACGCCGGCCTCCACGGCGAGGGCGACGATCGTCAGCGCTCCGTTCGCGTGCTGCGGTGTCGGCTCCTGAAGGGTGATGCGGTCGTGTTCGTGCCGGTCGGCTAAGCCCAGAAGGTGTTCGGCGCGGCGGCCGAGCCGGTCGGCGAGCGGATCAGGCAGGGCCTCGGAGGCGGCCTGCTTCTCCAGCGCCTGCGCGTGCTGGCGAAGCTGGTCGGCGTGCTGGTCGGTGCGGGCGATGTTCGCGCAGGCCGGCTGGCAACGATCGAGCCGCGGGGCATCGGTGATGTCGAGGCGGTGGCACAGGGCCCGGTCGCGGTTGTAGACGCACATCAGGAAGGCGCGCGGGTTGTCGTAGACGGTCAGGGCGGGGTTCGCCAGGATGTCGCGGGCCTGGCGGTGGGTGCGGATCGAGCCGGCGAACGTCGGTGCCTGGGCGGCGGCGTGGATCGCGCGCCGGGCGGCCGGCCCGGAGATGCCCGCCTCGTGGGTGATGTCGTCGTGGACGGTGGTGAGGGTGTCGGCGGTGGCCCGGGCGGTCTCGATGTCGAGCAGTTCGTGGATGCCGTCGCGGCTCCGGGCTAATGGTGGAGTCGGGTATTGGAACTCTCCGAATGCCTCGGCCCCGAGGTTATCGTGGGTTGCTGTAAGCCGTAAGGGCTGTAAGGCAGTTGTAAGGCATGCGGTTGTACGCTGGTCCCCGTCGCTGCGGTTTTCACTCCGCAGTTCAGTCGGCGGGTGCGCAGGCCCTCTGACCAGGGCGGCAAAGAGTTTCGATCGAGACTCTTCGTCAGACATATGTCCAAACCTGCGAGCGGGCTGCCCTCATGCCTTACAGCGCCCCATGGCCTCTGAGCTGCGCTTTTGGCTACTCAACCCCAGATAACGGACGCAGGCGGTGGCCGAGTTGAAGCAGAAGATGAGCGAGGCACACCGCATCGGTTCAGTCTGTGTCGGCCAGCCACTGGTCGATGAGCGCCTTGCCAATCGAATCGACCCGGTACGGGCCGCCGAGAGCAGCGTCCGCCAGCCGCGCGCGCAGTTCCGCGGCCGTGAACCAGCGTGCCTCCACCACTTCCACGTTGTCCACATCGATCGCGTCGGAAAGGGCCTCGGCGCGAAACCCGATCATCACCCCGGCCGGGAACGGCCACCCCTGGGAACCCTGGTAGGTCACCGCACCCACGGTGACGCCGGCTTCCTCCCGCACCTCGCGGCGCACCGTGTCCTCGAAGCTCTCGCCGATCTCGACGAACCCGGCTAGGGTGCTGAAGCGGTTCGGGCCGGATGCCGCATGGCGGCCGAGCAGGCAGCGCCGGGGCGTGCCCGGAAGCTCGACCAGCACGATCACGGCCGGTTCGATCCGCGGGAACAGCAGCTTCCCACAGTTCTGGCAGGTCCGCAGGTGGCCACCATTGCAGGACCGGGCCGGGCCCCCGCAGGCGCCACAAAACCGCTGATTGCGGTTCCAGTGCAGAACTCCCCGCGCGTACGCCAGCAGACCCGCTTCGTCCGGCGTGATGGTGGGAACCATCGCCCGCACGTCCAGCATCCTGTCCGCGCCGGCCAGCTCGACGGCGCTCTCCCGTTCGAGCCCGGACACATCAGCCGCGAACACCGCCCTCTCGCCTTCGAGGCCGAGCAGCACCCGGTCGCCGGCCGCGACGAGGATGTCCCTCGCCTGGGCCAAGGGCAGCCGCAACGGCGTTTCGTTTCGCACCAGGCACTGGTCCTGCCACAGGGGAATGACCTGGGTACTGGCCCTGGTCAGCAGTGCCTCGATCCAGTCCGAGTCTCCCCGCCGATCAACGACACGGTCGAGCCCCAACCCGCTGTAGTACACCGCTCCTCCTGGATCACAGTGTCCGCCTGTCCTCGACACTAGCGGATACGTCCGCCGAAACCCTCCGCAGCTAGAACTTGCCTAACATGCCTTACCGGATCACATCTGGGATGAACTGGCTCGATGGCTTGACAACACTAGATAACCACCGTCACATCCCTCGGTCAGGTCCGTGCCAGGGAACGGGGCGATCGTCCGGACTCATGGGCAGGTGTTCGAGATTGACCGGACCGGGGTAGAAATACGTTCCATTGGGATGGATGACTTCCTCGCCAATGAGGTGCCGGTAGAGCCACTCGGCGAAGCTCATGGCATGCTCCCAGGACCCGCCTTCGTCCCGGTCGTGTACCACCACGCTCCAGTCGGGCGTCCGTGGGCTGCGGCTGAGGAAGGCGTGGAAGCCGAAGTCGGTCGACAAGGCAGGAATCAGAACTCCGCCAGCACCGGTCTCCGGGTGCGGAAGGCCGTCCCAGTCGGCATCGCGGAAGGCTTGCTCAGTCTCCCGGATGTCCTTAAGAAGGTTCCAACGTGTGGTCGCCGGGTGCTTGAAATAGGCTGTTGACCGTGATCGGCGCGTACTCGTCGATGAACTCCTTGTAGTCGCTGGGGAGTTCTGTGCCGACCTCCGACTCAAGACGCGCCCAGCTTTCGGGATCGGCGAAGCGTCGGCCTCCCGGCCCAAGCATCGTGAAGACGGCAGACAGATGGTCGGTCATGGGTTGCACCTCTCGTTCGGTGTAGGAATCGCGGCAAGATCAACGTGGCTCTTCACGTCGTTAGCCCCGGAGGGATTGTTGTTCTTGGGTGCTGGCCATCGGGAACCTCGTTGGTCTGGGCTTCGCCCGCCGGAGTGGGGGCACGGCGGCTGACCTCGGCGGCGTAGGCGGCCCAGTCGCCGGCCGATGCCTTCTGCCACTGGACGGCGACCTGGATGTGGACGCCCAGCATCCGGGCAAGGATGGCGGCGGGGACCTCGGTGGCGAGGGTGAACAGGGCGGTGGAGCGGTCCTGGCGCGGCTGGAGGCCGATCTTCTGGAGGCGGAGGCCGAGCCGGTCGTCACCGATGGGCTGTCCGGGACGGCCGCCGGGGAATAGCCACGGCGCGTCGTCGGGGGCGCCGCTCCTGGCCTTGCCGCGCCGGGTGGCGATGAGGTCGCGCACCAGGCCGGCCAGCGGTTCGGGGAGGACGACAGGTGAGGTGCCGAACGTGATCCCGACCTTGTCGTTGTCGAGGTGGACGTCGTCGACCGTCAGGCGGCTGATGGTGGCGATCTGCTGGGCATAGAGGACCAGCAGCAGGCCGGCGACTCGATCCGAGGTCGCCAGCGTGTCGTCGTGCAGGAGGCGCCTTGCGTCGGCCCAGCGCTTCTCGCTGTCGATCGTCCCGCAGGGTCCTGTCCAGCGCACGGTGCCGTAGGTGAGTCCCTTGGCATGCCGGTGCTGGACGGACCACCGGACGAAGTGGCTGGTCTCGTCCCGGTAGGTGGCCTTGGGGTCGGCAATCCATCGCTCCAGGTCAACCTGGGTGCACGTGCCCAGCGTGAGAGCGCTGTCGGACAGCCAGTCGAGGAAGTTCGCTGCTGCGGTGACGTGGCAGCGTACGTTCAGCGCCTAGGTGCGTGGTGTGCTCCTGGCCGAGGCGTCGCCGGAGTCGACGTAGGTGGTGCCAGACCGCGTAGCCGTGCAGGATCCGGCGCTCGGTGAGATCGGTGCGTGCTTGGAGCGCCGAGGTGATCCACTGGTCCAGGGCGACCAGCCGCTCGTCGCGAGGCGGCAAGGCGCCGGTGGCGACCAGGACGCTGCGGAGATGTGCGAGGACCTTGCTCGCCGGCAACTCGTCGAGCGTGTCGTGGGTGACGGGCCGTTCGTCACGGCCTATCTGCCGGAGCAGGCCGCCGACCTTCGAGCCCGATAGCCAGAACATGGTGCTTGTGGGGCGTTCGGCTCCGGACAGTGCCTTGTAGAGAGGGACGAGGTCCTGCCGGATCGTGCCCGTGTTGCCGGCCAGGAGGTCGCGTACTTGCCGGTCGAGCGCGCATCGCTGGCAGGGACGGGTGCTGAGCTGCCAGGTGGTGCGGCTGAGGTCAGCTGGTCCACATCCTGAGGTACCTGATCCAGCCCGCTGAGGAACCTGGCGAAGGGTCGCACCGTGTACCAGGTTGCCTCGCTGCTCTCCGCGCTGTCCCAGCCCCCGCCAGGGGTGCACTTGGCGGCGAAGAGCACGGCCAGCGACTGTGCCACGGCCTTGGGACGAGGAGGGTGCCGAAGTCGTAGCGGCGCGCCCGCCCCTGCTGATCCCGGTGCGTCACCACCACAGCTTCGTGCTCCAGCGCCATCGGCCGCTGGTGCGGCCCATTCGGCAGAGCAGCCGCGTGGCCACGGCGGCTCACCGCGGCACCAGCTTGTCGTCCAGGTCCTGGATGCCCTCGCCCTCCTGGGCCAGCCGCGCGAACACCGACGTCAGCTGTCCTTCGGAGACCGGACCGTCTTCGGGCTGGAAGTCGGCGAGCAGCGACCGTAGTTGTAGGTCCGCGACCGGAGCGAGGTAGATGTGCTTCGTGGTCTCCAG
The DNA here is from genome assembly GCF_045162765.1 of Streptomyces sp. NBC_01013. Taxonomy (NCBI): domain Bacteria; kingdom Bacillati; phylum Actinomycetota; class Actinomycetes; order Kitasatosporales; family Streptomycetaceae; genus Streptomyces; species Streptomyces sp. NBC_01013. The sequence goes on along the minus strand of NZ_CP108687.1, from coordinate 8,306,225 downwards.
CTGGGCGTGTCCGAGCAGGTCCTGCACCATCCGCCACGGATCTCCGTACAGGAGCCGGAAGTCCCGCCGCTCCTGCGGTGTCAGGCCCATGCGCCGGTCCATGACGTGGTTGAGGACCACGAGCATCACCAGCGCGAAGCTGTGCCGGGCCATCTGAGGGGTGCAAAACGGCGGCTCGCTCGTCACCGGCGCCAGGACGCTCTCGCACCGCTCGTTCGCTGTGCGGAACACACCTGGCACAGATACCGGCCCAGTACCTCATCGACCTGTCAGTCCGGAGAAAGAAGAATCGGATCCCCAGGATGAATCCCAACGCGATCCTCACGAGCACCCAGGTCCTCCCACCCACCGAGAACAGGTACCCGAGCCGCAGACACCTGGCGGTCCTCCGGTACCCAGAACGTACGCCACCCCAGCACGCATCCACCCCTGCTCGATCCGCTTCAACACACAGATCCAACAGGGAAGACGACCTCAGCGATCAGGCACCCTCGCTACACTCTCCACTATCGACATCCACCCGGGCAGATCCGACAACTGCGGCACTGCAGAACCGCCTGGGATCCTCTGAGCATGGCGACGACAGTGGGGCTGACGATCGACTGTTCCGATCCGCGGAGCATGGTGACCTTCTGGGTCGAGACTCTGGGCCACACGCCTGAGCCGTCTCACGGACCGTGCTCGCTCGGCTCGCCCAGGCCACAGAGCCGGCCACTCGTGCCAAGGGATCAGCCGTGTCGAAACCCGCCGCCGTGATCACCGGGCCCGCCATGCCCCTCGTGCCCGCCGTGATCACCGGGCCCGAAATGCCCCTCGTGGCCGCCATGATCGTCATGCCCGTCGTGTCCGCCAGGCCCGTCGTGGCCGCCATGATCGTCATGCCCGTCGTGCCGCTCGTCCGGTTCAGCGCTCCCCGGTGAGAGGTTGACGGTGTCGCAGTAGACGACCGGCCCCGGGGTCGTGGGCGGGGTGGGGCCGTCGGCTCGGATGCCCTCGGTCTCGACGACCACCAGTCGCAGCGGCCCCCCGCGTCGCACGGGCGGTACCGGAATCTGACCCGTGTAGAAGGGCGTCCGGGAGGACTCCGCGTCGATCGAGGTGAGTACAGCGGCGGTGTCCTCGAGCGTCACCCAGCCAAGGTCCTCGTCGGCGACGGCGCTGTTCCGGCGCTGCAACGCTGCTGTGATCTGCGGCGCCGGCGACCCGGTGGGGTCCCAGGAGGGGCCGGTGACGCTGACCGACAGCGACTCGCCGGGCGTGACCAGCAATTCCCGGTCGGGCAGAGTGCGCACCAGGTCGGCGAGGACGACCTGGGAGATCTCGGCTCCGGGGATCGAATCCGGCTGGTAGCGGACCAGGGCGAGCCGGACGAAGGGCAGGCAGGCGTCCCCGGTGTCGATGTCCAGGTCGCAGAACCAGCGGCCACCCTTCTCGCTCGTTTCGTCCATCTCGCCCGTGTCGAACTGTGGGGTGAAGCCGACGACCGTCACATCAAGCGCGCCTGAAGGCGTGTGGAGGGCCAGTTTCCCGGACTGCCGTACCGAGTTGGTGAACATGTCCGCGGTCGGGGCGACGACCGGCGCGGAACGGTGGATCGGGTCACGACCCATCAGGGTGACCCAGGCATCCCGTACAGAAGTCGGGTCTCCGCCCGGAGGCTCACCGAGGACCACGCCGAGCAGCTCACCATCTCCGGAGGAGAACCAGGGACGGTCGAGGAAGACCCGGATGCCGCCGCCTCGCCGGCGGTGGACTATGGCGCCGGGCGGTCCGTCGACATGCTTCAGGCGCTCCAGGGACAGGGTGGGTACGCAGTACAGCAGTCGTGGTGCAGCGGGCGACGCGCTGCTCGGCACCGAGTATTCCTTCGCCTCCCCCCGTACGGTCAGCGCGTTCTGGCCGGGCGCGGAGAACTGCGCAGGGAAGCAGTCGCCGAACCTGCTGCCGGCCACCGGGCGGTAGCTCACCTTCCGGTGTTTGGTATCGCCGAACTCGTGCTTCGGAGGTACGGGAGGGATCCTGAGCGCCTGCGCCCTCGCTCTTTCCTCGACCGTCGTGGCCGCTTCCTCGAGTGCCTTCACCTCGTCCGCGGCCGTCATTGCCCGTTCTTCGGCCGCCTTGGTGCTGAAGGTCAGGATGCCGTCGCGGAGAATGGCGGGTTCGGTTCCGGGGGCGCCTTCCCGGCTCACCCTCGCCGTCAGCAGATCGAACACCGGGACGGCCATGTCCCGGGTGTCGCGGCCCGAGGGCCCGGAGTCCGTCACCTCGGTCCATTCCGCGACCAGATCGATCCGGTCCGTACTGTCCTCGTCCAGCGCGAAGGAGCCGGCGAGGTGCTCGGCCGTCGCGTTGAGGCCACGCGGCGCCGCCACCGGCGACAGGGTCAATACGGGTGCCTTCAAAGGCTGTTGAGCGGCGTGGACGAGCGTCAGTTCCTGGCAGGGGGTGAACATCCAGTGTCGGCCGGCCGCGGCCATTCCCAGCGCGTGGTCGGTTCTCCGCTGCTCGGCCGCCTTCCTTTCCACCGCCTCCGCCTCCGTCTCCGTCGCGAGCCCCGGGGCCGGGGCCGGCGCCTCCCGGCACCACGAGGCCATGCCCATGACCTTTTCGTCGAAGTCGATGGCGGAGCACAGCCGGACGGTCGCGACGGCACCTCTCGGCAGCGACACCGTCAGTACCCGGGCATCCTCGTCGAAGCGAGGCGGCTCGGTCCCTTCGGCCAGCCTCAGCCGGAAGGACCTGGGGCGGTGCCAGACATCACCGCCCCAGGGGACCGTGAAGGGCTTGCCTGCGGGCATTCCCGGCAGGTCGAAGAAGACCGCTCCCGTGCCGAGCGGGTCGGGAAGATAGGGCACGTCAACCTGCGTGCCCGTGTGCAGGGCGGTCACCGCAGGGTTTCCGGGGTCCGCCGCCGGTGACGGGATCGGCTCCAGTCGCACATCCGGCAGGGCCGGATCGTTCAGTGAGCCGCTCTCCCGTCTGGCGAGCTCGTAGACCGCGTCCTGGGCCCGCTGATCGGTGGAACCGATGGCCTCGTCGAGCAGTCCGTGCCACTCGACGCACCGCAGCGAAGCCTTGGGCGCCACCACATGGCGCTCGTCCACCTCCTGGTACGGGAGGTGCCCTTCCTCGGTGACCAGTCGCGACCGGTTGAAGTCCGCAGCGTACTGCTCCGCCGTCCTGCCCGTGGCCTGGCCTTCAGCGCCTGCGTGATCACCGGCTCCCCCGGGCCCGGTGGCGCAGTCGACCGCGAAGCCGCTCTTGCGGCCGAGTTCGGTGAGGGACTCACAGCCGGGGCTCCCGTCGGCGTCGCTCCCCTCGAACCCCTGCACACCTTGCTCGGCGGCGTAGGCGGCCTTGGTCCGGTCGCCGAAGACACCGTCAGCGCCACCCGGAAGGCTGTGTCCCTGGGCGATGAGGGCCTTCTGGACGATGCGGACATCGTCATTGGTCTTGCCGATCCGGACTTCGGCCAGCACGACCGTCACCTGATTCTCCGGGAGGCCGGACGGAGGGGCCGGAGGCGGCCCGGACCCGGGGCTGCTGCGGATCACCATCCGGAAGGCCGAGGTGCCTTCCGCGAGCGGCAGTCTGGGAGCCACGGCCGGCGCCGGGACAGCCTCGTACCTCTGGAACGTCAGCGGCCCGTCACCAGGGAGGGCCAGATCCTGCTGGTCCATCAGGGCATCGGCTTCCGCCAGCGTGGGGCCGTTGCCCGCCAGGTCGACCGTCCGCAGCCGCACCCGGTACTGGTGGCCGAACCGCAGCCTGGGCAGCGAGCCGGGCCGCACCTTGGACGTGATCTCCAGCGGCAGTGCCGTCATCGCCTTGTTGCTGACCTCCACCGGCTGATTGGGGGGCCGGTGTGCCTCGGTTGATCCCTCATCGGTGTCCAGCACCAGGCCGGGGCGGGGCGCGGACAGTGCCCATCCTTCCCAGGTGGCCAGCGGCTCGGGTATGTAGGGCTTGTCGTCGCCCATCCCGGGTGGCAGCGAGATCAGGTTCGCCTGGAAAAAACCCTCGTCGGAGGCCGTGAAGAGGAGTGACCCGCCGTCCGGCCGCCGGTACTCGACGTCTCGCTCGTGCAGCGAGAACCAGCGCTGCCGTTCCTCGTCCCAGATGTCCATCCGGTGGCCGCGGACCAGGTCCTCGGCGACCAGCTTGGGGGCGGGCGGGAGCGGCGGTGCGGCGCCAGGGGTCTGCGGGTCCCGCGCCACTGACTTCGCGTCCGCGAGCACCTGGGTGAAGGCCTTGTCGTGGTCGACCGCCCGATTCAGTTCTTCCTTGAGGATCTCCTTGCGCTGATCCCTGACCAGCGAGATCCCATGGGTCCGCACCGGGGACAGCCCCTTGGCGTCCGAGGAGCCCGGCGTCCTGATGTGCGCGGCGATCTCCATCGCGGCGCCGTCGATGTCGGCCTGCTCGAGGGAGAAGTCCTTCTCGGGCAGCGCCAGCACGCCTCGGGCCGGCGACGCCAGCGGGTCGGCGGCCGTGCGGGACTTGGCCCCTGGGACAAGGACGTGGCGGTCCGGGAGGAAGACATAGAACGTGTGGGGGCACACGTCGTGCGAGTTTGCGTGCGGGTCGGCCCAGCTGGGAACGACGGTCAGGAACCGTTCGCCCGAGGAGACGGGCAGCCGGTCGGCCGGCAGGAGGAAGTCCAGGACCAGTCCGAGGCGACGGAGCAGCTTCGGGTGGTCGCCGAGTGAGGTGAGCATCTGATGGAAGTCGGGATGCGACAACTCCGTCGGCGGCGCCGGGGACGTTTCCTCGTCGGCGGCGATCGTGGGCGCCTCGGGGAGCGTGTGGAAGGCGTTCAGTGCGGCCAGGGCCTCAGGCATGGCACCTGCACCCTGCCCCGCGGCCACGCCCTCGACGTCCGGTGAGACAAGACTGAGCGAGCGCATCACGTTCCCGGTCACGGGCGCCTTCTCGGGTGACATCTTTGCCGCCTCGGCGTAGGTACGCCGGGTCAATCGGCTGACTTCCCTGGCCGGGTAGGTGTGGCCGTCATCCATGTTCATGCTCTTGAAGACGAACAACGCGAGCGGAGTGTCCTCGGTGAAGAGCTTCTTCCACAGGTCGGCGTCGGGGGCCGGTCCTTGCGGGTCGAGTCGGCCCGTGAAGGACGTGGACACCGCGGAATCGTCCTCCCCGGTGGCGAACTCGAACGTTGCCGCCTTGACCCTTTCCGGCCAGGTGACGAAGTCGGGAAAGTTACCGAGCGTGCTGAGGGTCTGCTGGTCGGACGCGTCTCCCTGAGGCTGGTCGGTCGTGGTCAGCCGGGGGGCGATGAACACCGACACCCGGAGCTGGGTGCCGTCGTCCGAGAACCCGGCGGGGAGAACGGTCCAGTTGATGTGCTGTTCGAATGGCATCGTCGTCTCCCACGGGGTTGGCAGGTCTCACGGGGCGAACGCCGGGCAGTACTCGTGCCAGTGGCGTGGCAGGACGCAGTCGGCGAAGGTGGGGTCGGCCGGCGCGCCGGAGAAACTGCGTTCAAGCTCCAGCGAGACGGACTTGCTGAAGAAGGCGATCCGCACGCTGACCGTGAGGGTGCCCCTGCCCCGGACCACCGACTCGCGACCATGCTTCTCGTACGTGAGCTCGAGATAGAACTCGACGGACACCGTGATGATGCCCAGTACGCACAGAAATCCGTTGCAGCGCAGGTATCCGCTCAGGGAGACCCTGTCGGCGGCTTTGTCGAACTCGAAGCGGATGCCCGCCATGACCGACACACCACCGCTGGCGACTCCGAGGTTCAGGGCCGCGCTGCCGCCGAACTCTATGGCGCCCTCGATCTGTTGGACGCCTGTCGCATCGACCAGCATGGAGAAGTAGCCGCCGCCACCGAACAGGGAGACGCTGACGTTGAAGGGATGCGACCGCTCGGAGACCGAGAAGCGGAACGAGACCGGTTTGCCGTCGAACGGGATCACCAGCTCGGCACCCAGCGCGACGTTCGACAGGGTGAAGACGCCGACGCCGATGGCCGGAAGCGCGAGTTCGTAGCCCGCGCGGATTCCGCTGGGCTGTACCTCGACGTAGGCACCGCCGCCGAAACCGTCGGCGGGCAGGGCGCTGCGCAGGCTGTTGATGAACTCCAACTCGTTGCTGAACTTCAGTTCCAGGCCGCTGGCCGTCACGTCGGGCTTCTTTCCCGGCCCGGTCCTGAACTTCAGGTCGGCGATCTCCACCCGAGCCATTCCACCGAAGTTCAGCGCGAAGTCGGTCAGTCGCCCCTCCACAGTGGCCTTGTCGACGGCCTCTTTCGAGCGGACGGTCCGGGCGTCCAGGGTCAGCACGGCATGGGACACGTCGAGGACATCCTTCGAGTCGTCCCCCGGCTGCACGTCCCGCTCTCCCAGGGCGGTCTTCCACACGTAGCGCAGTTCCTTGCCTTGCCCGTCCGCCAGGTCACGGATACGGAGCACGGGTGCCGGCAGCAGGCCATTGGGCGCGCGAAGGAGGGCCTCGATCTGGTCGTCGCCGAGTTGCCGCAGCGTGCCGAGGCTGTCCTTGGCGATGCTCTGCAGGTACCGGCCGAGATCGATGAAACCGAGCAGCTTCGCACCGCCGAAGGCCGCTTTGATGTCTGCGAGGGGAAGCGCGTCGACGACGTCCCCGGCGGTTCCTGTCTTGAATACGTCCGGGATGACACCCGCCTGGCTGGTGATCAGTTTGACCGCGGCGTTGGGGCTGGCGACTCCGCCGGCCTTCTCCGCCCCGAAGGTGAGGCTGACCGCCTCGTCCAGGCTCAGGTACGCACCCGCCGGATGCTTCTCCATGCTCTGCCGGAGGAAGGTCTCGTTGAATGTCACCGCGAGATATCCGGCGTTCGGGGTGAACTGCTCGACGGCGGGGACGCGGACCTCCGCAGCGGATACATGGGGCAGGCCGACCCGGGGGCGGCCCGCCGGGCCCGTGACCCCCAGCCCGAAGGTCAGCTTGCCGACCGCGTGGCTCGTGCTGCCGAGGGCTCCGTCGGGCGGCTGTGCCATGGCCATGACCTGGCCGCCCATCGACCGGTTCATGCGGGTCATCAGCTTCTGGTCGGTCGCGTTCGGGGTGGTCGTGTGGAGGTCCCCCGCATACAGCTCCTTCAACTGCGCTTCCTGTTCGGCCTGCGTCAGGCTGTCGGGAACGAACACCAGCGGCATGGTGAAGCTGATCTTCCGATTCTCGTGATCCGTACCGATCACGGTGAACTCGTAGTCGTCGCCGGAGCTTTGAACCACCCAGAGAGCATCGTGGTCAGACACTGGCTCGTGAAGCGGTGGGGTGACACGGTCGGTGATGCGCAGTGCGCGGAAGGGCATTTCGCGTCCTCCGTGCGTGAAACCGGTCCCCGGTCCGTACTGGACCTCTGGTTGCTTGACGACGACGCGGTCCTCTCGTTGCAGGTAGGCGACGATTCCGTCGTTCGGGCGCGCGACGAACAGTCGTCTGAGTTCCGAGACGAGCAGGGCTTCATGCCCGGTGGACAAATGGCCGCGGCTGACGACGCGTATGTACTGGTCCCGCCCCAGCCCGGTGATGTGGTCGTACGTCACCAGGTCCGGGGCGCGTTTCCCGAGGTTCTGGAGCTGGCCCCGGGCGGTCGGCGACAGGGGCTCCCAGGCACCGCGCAGGTGGGCGGAAGCGCCCATAGGGGTCATGATGAACTGCTCGGCCTGCAACGGTGCGCTGGGGACTTCGATGGGCAGGCTGCCGCCCGGTCCGGACAGTTCGGCCCGGCTGGTGAGGGTGACGATGTCCTCCAGTTTCTCGATGGTCAGCGGGTTGTTCGCGGTCAGTCCACTGCGGTCGGCGACCGTCGCGAAAGCCCGTAGCAACACCTCGCCGTCGCGTGCACCGTGCAGCCGGGTGTGCCACAACGCGGTGCGTCCGTCGACCTGTTGGGGTTCCTGTCGGCCCACCCAGTCCACAGGCTCGTCGTAGGTGATCAGCAGTCGGGCCGGGAATTCGATAACACTTCTGGGGATGCCCTGGAAGACCGTGGACCCTGCCGTGTCCGGGCTCCGCAGACCCGTCGGCACCGTCATCGGCACCAGACGCGCCCAGTTGAGCAACGAGGTCAGCGACAGCTCCAGGCCGTCGATGTCGGCGGGCACCGAGAAGGCCAACTGGGTCGAGCCCGCGGTCACGGCCCCCATGGGGCCGAGTGTGGTGGCGCCGGTGGCTACCTGCGGGGGGACTTCTTCCAGCACATGCTGCGGTGGCAGCCCGACGAGGATGAGCGTGGGCGCACCGGGGTCCCGCCGTACGAGGCGGCGGCCGTCGAATCGCAGGTTGACCAGCCCAATGTCGACGACGAGCATGTCGGCTGGCCGCACCACCCGAAACGGTCCGTCCGCTCCGTCCTGGTCGTGCGGCTTGGTGTCCGGGGGCCTGTCGGGGCGGGGGTCCGGCCCAGGTGGATGAGGCCGCCTCCCACCCCCTCCTCCGTTTCGGCCACCACCGAAGCCTCCGCCAGGGTGAGCGCGGTGGTCTCCACCGGGGCCGGGATGGTTCCGCAGTTCATGCCACAGCCGCAGGGAGACCGAGCGAGAGGGGTTGAAGGTCATGACGAACGCCTCATCCGAGGTCGTGGGAGGTAGGAACCGCGGCGACGCCACTCACACCTCTTCCATGCTCACTCCGGTGGCGGATCCCCGCCACCGGGCGGTGGCGTGGCAGCAGTCGGCGCCGGCGCGCACCGGGAGTGCGAGCCCGTACGCATCGAGGGGGACTCGGGGTCCGACGCACGGCTGTCGCGTCAGGGAAAGAGGAAAGCGGCGATCGCGGCGTCGAACACCTGTGAGACCGGTTTGATGGACGCGTCGTTGGCGAACGCCCGGTTCTGGAATACCAGGACGAAGCGGCTTCCTGTGGAGTTCTCCCGGACGATCGCCGCTTCGGATGCCACCGCCTGCTGAGCGGGGGTGCCGGTGTGGACGGAGCCAAGGCCAATTTTCGATTGCAGCAGGCTGAACTGGACGGTCGTGTCACGGTCCAGGAAGGTGTGCCGGCGCTGCACGGCCTTGGTCAGGAGGTCCAGCATGGCCTCGTCGCTCGGTCCGTCAACCAGCGGCGCGTCACCGGCCAGGAAGGTGAAGAGGCGGGCCATCTGCCGGACGGACGTTCCCTGCGCGGTGGGCGTGTCGTTGACACACGGGATGCGTTGCGGTGGGAACCCGTTGGCGAAGTCCCCGCACAGCCATATGCCGTCGGCGGTTTGGGGCGTGCCGGTGGCGGTCTCGTCGAAGAACCCTGCGGTGGAAGCCCCTTCGGTGAGATAGCCGAAGCCGACACCGTGCACCACTGCACCCGTCGCCACGTCGTCGCCGTCGGCGACGGAAGCGGTGAGATTCGTCTGGAAGTCGGTGGAGAACGTGACGGTGGAATCCGCCTGCACGGTGAAGACTTTTTCCCACCGGGGAAGTATGAATCCGGTGAGGTTGACGCCGGCGAGCTGCACCACGCGGACATCGTTGATGATGTCGTCGAATTCGCTGTGCAGCAGGGGAATGACGTCGGCGGGCTGAGGCTGCTTTTCAGCGACGAGTTCGTTGGCCGCTCGCAGGAGTTCGGACGATGCCCACATCGACGTTGCCTTGAGCAGGCTCGCGGAGAAATGGATCTCGCTCTCGCGGTGTCCGGCGAAGCCATGGGGCGCGGAGTCATTGAGCGCGACGATGCCCATAGGCGTATTGCTGAGGCTTTGTGGGGAGGCGGCCAGCGCGTTGTCGAGGGCTTGTTGAAGGTCCACGTCAGGACCGAGCAGGTCAGACTTCAGGTCAGGGAAGATCGCCATGGTGGGCTCCAGAGTCCGGCCGGCCCCCGTGCAGACTCCCGGCGGCGAAACCGAAGGTGTCCGCGAGATCAGCCACTCGCGAGCGGGGATCCCGTTACCGTGCCACCTTCGCTCGTACGTCCATGGTGGCCCCATCGGCATTGGCCTCGCATCCGGATGGGCTCCGGGAGCGACAACAGCTTCCAGGGGATGGCGCCGACGACGCGCTGGACTAGCCGGCGGAGCAGGGCCTGGGCGACTGAGTTGCGGCGACGGACTTGCCGCTCTCCTTCCGGTTCGGCCAGGGGCGGCTCGGTGACTGCCCCTTCGGTGTCCGTCCTGCGGATGCCGGCCCGCACGGTGTGGGACAGGGTGGAAAGATGCCTCTTACGTCGAAACTTCTCCGCGATGACCCTGCGCTGCAGGCGTGTTTGGTGTCCGACGCCGACCACGTCCTGCCCGGCGCGCAGGGCGATCACGTCACCAGGATCCAGGCAGCACTCGTCACGCTGGGCGCCGGGGTGATCGCGGCCGACGAGGTCGACGGGAGACTCTACGGTCCTACTACGGTGCGGGCCGTACTGGCCTTCAAGGGACCGCCACGCAACATCCTGGGTCCCGGCCAGACGACGCCGGACAACATCGTCGGGAAGAAGACGATCGCCGCGCTCGACATCGAGATCGTGGCGTTCGAGAACCGGCCTCCGCCCGCCGTGGTCAGCCTGTTCGTCTCGCTGACTCACGAAGGATCCCCGCACGACCACACGACATGCCCGGTGGACGGCAGCGGGCACCCGGTCGACCACATCGCCACGCCGGTCAATCCGGGCCTCGGGCGGAAAGTGAACATCGGCGGCGAGGGGGAAACCCGGTATCAGGGCTTCGAGGACTTCGTCACCGACCCCGGCGTCGTCGGCGGACCACCTCGCCCGCTCACCGACACCGTTGTGAGCGACACGGCCACGGACATCGCACTGCGGTCCGCGCCCATCTCCACGCGCGGGGAGCGCGAGATCCGCCGGATCGCGGCGTCCGGCGCACGCCTCACCATCGCCACGAACTCGTTCACGCTGCCGAAGATGGAGCAGATCGTGCAGCGGCTCAGCGGGGTCGTCATCGAACGTATCTCCCTGCCGGACACCTCGGTGCCTGACGGACTCGGCTATCAGATCCTGGTTGTCGTGCTCCCGATCAAGTTGTGAGGCGGGAGGCGCTTCCAGACGTTCAGACAGACGCGTCAGGGCGGGCGCAGAGCGGTGCCCGCAGCGCGGTCGTGGGCCCCTCGGCACGCCGCCGTTGCGGGGCCAGGGTGGCGTGGGCGCAGGGTGGTTGCTTCCGGCCGCAGTTGGCCGCCTGCTCGGTGCCGAGGCTGATGACTCTGCCGCGCAGGTCCGTCGGCCGTGATCCGGCCGGGCCGTGGGCCGGCGCTGAGGGCCCAGATATTCCCGTTGCGGAATGCGCCGGGCAGGTGAAGAGTTGTTTGATATCGGCTCTGCGGTATTCCAGCTCCGCATTTCTGAAGCCGTGGCTCATGGGAAGAATCTGCGACAACTGGGCAGTTCGACGCACAGCGCATCTGGAGCCCTCATGGCCAAGATCTCCCGGCAACACATCTTTCACGCGGCCAGTGCATCCTTCTTGGCTGCGGCGCTTGCGCTGCCGACAGGCCTCACGATCGCGGCAGCGGATTCCCGGAGCCCGAATGGGCGCCACGACGGAACATCGGTTCAGAGTACAGATCCTCCACCGTCTCCTCCCCCCACGCCGAGCGAACCGAAGAAACCCGCGACGCCCCCCTCCTCGCCACCGGACTCCGCGCCTTCGCCCGATCCGACCCAACCCTCGACGTCTTCGCCCGACACCACTGCGCCGACAGACCCGGGCGACACGGACGGACAGAAGTCCGATCCCCCACCGGAACAGAAGGAAGACATCGACCAGGCGACGACTGCCCTGACCGAGGAGAAGGAACACGTTCCCGAAGAACTCACATCGACCGTGGAGACGCTGATCACCATCATCGACATGGTCGAGGATCCGCGGACTTTGCCGCAGGACAGGCAGGGCGTTACCGAGAGCGCGAAGAATCTGTCCACCGCGCTGGCAGCCATCAATGACCCGAGGACACCTCCCGAACTGCGACAGGAATTGACCGCGATGGTGAAGCAGGTGACTGCGACGCTCAAGGTGGTCAGCGACCCGCGGGTACCGGCCGAAGAACGGTCCATGCTCATTCTGGTGGTCGCACGGACCACCTCCACCCTGGACATGATCTGCGATCCCGAGACGCCACGAACCCTGCGGGACCGGATGATCGCCATAATGAAGGATACGACCGACGCTGCGGAGAACGGCTGGACCGGACCGCGGGGCAGCTCGGCGGACGAAAGCCAGAACTTTCCTGCGGGCGAGGGGTCCAGGCAGACCGCTCTCAATACCTTGTTGCCGGTCAGCTCCTCTTCGGACATCATGCACGACCGCAAAACACCGCCGGCGGACCGAGAACAGCTTGCGAAGATCACGCAGGAGGTCAGCGCGCTCCTGAAGAAAATAAGTGATCCCAGGACATCAGACAAAGAGCGATCCGAAGCGACAAAGGAACTGGGGGAGAAGAGCACTCGCATGAGGGAGCAGCAGGAGCGGGCCGCCACCGCTCAGGAGCGCCCGAAGGAGTCGCTCGGCAAAGCGGCCGCACTCTGCACCAGCGCCATCTTCGAGTCCACTCCCGAGTCCGCGCTCAGGAGCGGGTTGAAGAAGCTGGTTCCCGCACGGTGGGAGGACGAAGGGATCAAGGACTTCTGGAAGGCGAAGGCAAGCGAAAAGGGCAACGACATGCTGGACGTCCTCGCCCAATTGCGGAACAACGAGCATACTCAGGGACCGTTCGACGTCATACCACTCATCACCGAGCTCGCCGATCTCGTGCCGCACGACAGACTGTTCGGGAGTCTGGGAGCCTCGGCCCTGTACTGCGAGCAGACTGCCACGTATCTTGACGAGGAGTTCGGAGTCACGGCGGGCACCTGGCTCACGGAGAGCAGCGAGTGATCCCGCGGGTGATACTGGTCAGACTCCGGCAGATTTCAACAGTTCGGCCACGGAGATCTCTGCATCAGCTCGGGCCCTCGCAGCTCCGTATCTCTCCAGCTCCCTCCTTTCTTCCCCATAATCACCCAATGCGGAGAAGCTGTACGGCAAGGAGGAGATCGAGGAGATGAACCGGCCGCTCGGGGACCAGACAGCGGTCACGAAACGCGGTTTGCGCGTCACATTGATGAGGTTGTCGTTGTGTCGCACCCTCCCTCGGTGCACGAGCTGCCCTCCACATATCGCGGGCTCACAGTAGTAGCTCCGGTCATCTTCGTTCCACGAAGCATGAGGAGACCTGAACTCCTCCACGTCCAGCTTCCCACGGTCCTTCCTCATGTAAGAGATTTTCAGTTCAATACTCACGGTGTCATACTCGACGTCCTTGGGAAGCTGAATTACACGCTTCAGAGCGTATTCCTGCCCGACCTCGAGCGAATTACCGACGTCGTAGAATTTCCCACTGCTGATGGTGGTGTACTTGAGTTGGTCGACGTAGAGTTCGGCTTCCCCCGCGCGCGCCCCCTGTTTCCCGACACTCTCCCTCCACTCCGTCACCGGGTCGCTCTCCCCCAGAGAATACGAGGCGACCCTGCCTCGGACCGTGTAGATGTCGTTGATGATGTACACCGGGATTCCTCCGGTGTTTTTCATGTAGAGGGTCAAAGGCACGTGCACGAAGGGAAGGTGACGGTTGTCCTCCCACGCCTTACCGAATTTCGCCTGCAAAGTGAAGTACATGGGAGCGGCCGCAGGCTGGTACATGGTTGAATACGCCAGGCTCACAGCCGTCAGGAGTGCTGTGGCAACCACCCCGGCCGCGAACCTTTTGGGTTGTGGTACACCCTTCCACGATCTCTGACTCACAAGTAGAAGCACTGCCCAAATGGACCAGCACCATGCCGGCATGTAGACCAACAAATAGCGCGTGTACTCCCGTTCTTCGGACCAGAGAAGAAGTAGGAGACTGTCAGTCGCCAGCACGATGATCGCCCCAAGCAGGACAAGCGCTCCGGAGGCTTTGAAGTGCCGTCTCCCCCAGTAGTCGACTGCCGCGAGCGCCGAAACTCCCAGCACCGCGCCCGAGAGGACGAACAACACTCCGGTGATCCGTTGCGCGAACGTCGAAGCCCCCGAGGCGTCCGGCCATCCGATGACTGCATTGAAAACCATGGAAACGAGCAGGCCGATCATCATGAGTGTCATGATCGAATGCCTCTTCCAGGCCCGGTCGAGCCAGGTCCTGCTATCGCCCCCGCGCCAGCACACGGACGCCGGATCATCCAGATCCATGTGCTCGGGGTAACCTCGGCGGTCGAGAATTCTCCGCAGCTCAGCCCGTGACCAGGCCATGCCGACCGTCTCGCCGCCGATGGTGACGCGGCGAAGGCCACGACTGTCCGGCGGCTCCACGATGACCCACGGGCGGATACTCATGACCACAGACTCGAACCGGAGCCTGCACCCTGCACGCGGGGCTACACCGTTTGCCGTCATGCGGGTCACCCGTCTCACCGTGAGCGGTCGCTGCGACCCCACCGCCGGCCGGCCGGCCGGCGGCCACGGCCCGGTGTGCTGAAACGGCGGTGCCGATCACCCGCTGGAGGACCTGGCAACCCTGCCCCGCAGTATCAACCGGGCACCGTGAACTTCCGGGATGGACACCTCCTGGCAGACGTCAAGTTCTACGGACCTGGCGACAGCCATGCCACTGGCCCGTCAGGGCTCCGCCACATCAGCCGGCGCTGGGACGGCAGCCGGTTCGTCCGGCAGTCCCGGACCAGGGCCGAAGTGCCCAACCGGACAGACCTGAGCACACAACGCGTCACCTGGCTGCTGCTGCGCTTCAGCAATGACGACCGTTTCGTTGCGGTCTATGTCCTGTCACCTGGGTCGATCACGACCGCCTCGGGGATCAGTCGGGGCAGCACACGAGGCGCGGTACTGACGACATACGCCATGGAGATCAACGAGCCGAACGCGGACGAGCTCGTCTTCACCCCCAGCGGAGCACAGTTCCAGGGCAAGGTCATCACCTACGCCATCGCCGACAACGGCGAGGTGGACCGCTTCATCGCGGGAGAGACAGACTTCGCCGACCCTCATCCCTGCCGTGGCGATCGAGGCCGATCCCAGCAGCGGCATCAGCAGGCCTGCTCGACCCGACCCACGTCGCATCCGAAGCGCGCACGGTTCTCTCGTGACTCTTCAGGTATCGGTATACCCGGAGCGGGATGCGCTGGCCGACTTCGTCAGGTCCAAGGTCCCGTCAAGGATGGAACGCTGTCGTTCGAACCTCAGGGCGCGGACGTGCCGGCGTCGGCTGCTGTACTTCCTCGACCTGCGACATCAGCTGGCAGGAGACCAAATCCCCCGGTAAAGGACCGGCTCCTCATTTCACCAAGGCGCCGGACGCCGAGACCAACTCCACCGTCTCCACCACCACCGGAACCAGACCGGGAGAAGGAGCCTCCGGGCAGGCGGGTTCCGGACCGGGTGAACGGCTGGTTGGATCCTGTCACTGCCCCGAAGCGTGCACCTATGCTCGGGTTCGGCCTATCCGCCTGTTCCAGGAGGTTTCATGCCACCGACCAAGATGTACTGCTTCACCTGCGACTCCGACGAACAGCACCGTCCTCTGACCGGGAACGAGAAGGTCTGGCTCAAGAACCGTACCGGTCGCAGAACAGTCGACGAGTTCTTCATGTGCACGGCACCGAGCTGCCGCAATGTACGCAGCGGTTTCAACAAGCGCCCGTTCGAGCCCGTCATTCGCGTACCCCTACCCGACTGACACCCACCGCCACCGCCAGTGCAGCCGAATCGACGGAGCCCAGGCAGGATCGGCAAGTCCGTGCGCAATACCCACACCATGTAGGTTCCCGTGTACCACCCCGGCGGGCGAGCGCGGCCGTGCGGAGCAGGTTCGTCAGGCCGTCCTGGGCCGGGCCGAATCCGCGCTCAGCTGACAGCGCCGTCGTACGTCTCCGGTCTCCCGGCACACGCCGGGCCCGGTCTCCCGGGTCGGGCGGGTCGGGCCGCTGGTCAGAGCCGGTCGCGGTTGGCAGTGATCAGGCGTTTGGGGCGACGGGCCTTTCCTTGTCCGTCGGCCAGGTCCATCCGACAGCCCTTAGCTTCATTTTGTGCTGGCTATGAGGGCTGAGGAGTGGGCCCGGGGCTCGGCGGTGCAGTCTGGGCAGTGGCCTTCCCTCACCAGCCAGGGCGTCAATCTCACTGCCGCTGGAGCGCCCACCGGGCCGAGAACTGTGCACCGCGCCTACCCATCTCCTTAAGAGACAAGCAGCGTTGCTCTACCCCCAAGGGGCCGCTCGCGCCCCCTCACGGATGGCGCGGCCCAACGGGTGGTGGAAACATGGAAGTGGTGCTATACACCACCACGCTCTCGCGAGGAGGGATGGTCATGGCCAAGCGTCTGGTCATCTGTTGCGACGGCACATGGAACTTCGCCGACCAGTCGAGCAAAACAAACGTCGCCAAGGTCGCCCTGTCTGTGCGGCAGGGGTCGGTCGGCGGGAAGGACCAGCGGGTCTACTACCACAGTGGCGTCGGTACCCAGCAGTGGGAGAGGCTGCGGGGTGGCGCCTTCGGTGTGGGGCTTTCGCGGAATGTCATGGACGCCTACCGGTTCCTCGTCGAGACGTACGAGCCCGGCGACGAACTTTTCCTCTTCGGCTTCAGCCGGGGCGCGTTCACCGCCCGCAGCCTGGCGGGGCTGGTGCGCAACAGCGGCGTCCTGCGGCGGGAACATGCCGACCGCTCGCAGGCGGCGTGGTCCCTCTACCGCGACCGGACCGAGCATCCGAACGGCGCGGCGTCCACGTTGTTCCGCCGTTCGTACGCCCGCGAGACACGAATCCGCTTCATCGGCGTGTGGGACACCGTGGGTGCGCTGGGCATACCTCTGCCGGACGCCGCTCCGCTCCAGTCGGCGGTGAACGGCTTCAACCGCCGCTGGGCGTTCCACGACACCGAGCTGGGCGGCTTGGTCGAGGGAGCCTTCCATGCGCTGGCCATCGACGAGAAGCGTTCGGCGTTCCGACCGGCGCTGTGGCACCAGCAGCCTCACGCCGCCCGGCAGGGACAGGAGCTCAAGCAGGTCTGGTTCGCCGGGGTGCACTGCGATGTCGGTGGCGGGTACACGGAGGCAGGGCTGTCCGACATCGCCCTGCTGTGGATGGCCGACCAGGCCCGGCGCTACGGGCTGGAGTTCGACGACGAGGCGCTCAGCGCTGCCGGGCCGGAGGAGATGAGGCCGGACCGGAGCGCGGACTTCCGGGTCGAGCCGGACAGCTCGGGTGAGCTGCATGAGTCGCGCACGCGCATGTACCGGCTGGCCAAGGCCTACCACCGGCCGCTGGGCAGCGCGGTGAATGACAGGAACGAGCCCGACGGGAACGAGTTCCTGGCGGTGCCGGCCAAGGAGCGCTACGGGCGTGACGCCGGATACCGGCCGCCGGAGCTCGGTCTGTATCTCACGCACCAGAAGCGGGTCCGGCTGGAGCCCGTCCTGCTGCCGGATCTCGCGGCAGGCCTGCCGCCGATGCCGCCCGCCGCATCCGCACCAGGGGCTGGCCGCACCACCCGCTGACTCAGTCCCCGTCCACCGGGAATCCCCTGGCCCGCGAGACCGAGACCATCACGGCTTGCGTGTTCTCTCCCCGCCCTCGCCGTGCCGCTCGTACCAATGGGTGGCTGGTGGCCTCCGACGTTCTGTCCGCCGAGGTCGGTGGCGCCGATGCCCGGCTGAAAGGCGCCGGACGCCGTTGCCGACGCGCAGATCAGGCGCCGGACACGATGAAACCCGGCCCGGAGAGCTGGGCAGCCAGCGCGGGCTGGGTGTCGGGGTCGTCGAAGGCCCCGAGCCGGAGCCGGGGGAAGGAAGCTCGGACAGCATCCGGGCGAACCGGTGCGAGGGCACAACGCCGAGTATTGTCGCCAGCAGGTGGCAGAACGCCTCGTAATGGCGCACCGCCTCGCCGGCGTTGCCTTCCGCGAGATGGGCTGACACGACCGCCCGGTGCGTGCTCACCCGCAGCGACTCCGCCCGTACGCTGGCCCAGGCCGCCTCGATCGCGAGAACAGTCTGCCCTGCTGGTATCAGGGTCTCGGCCGGCTCGTCGAGCGCGTGCAGCCGCAGCTGCCGCAGATGCTCACGCTCCAGCAGCACCCAGTCCTCGTCCCAGCTCCAGCAGGGCTCGACGTCCACGCCCTCACCCGACAGCGCTCGGTGTCGTGCAGGACACCGACGCCGCCTTGCATGCCTTCTCGGCACTGGGGCTGGTCGCCGATCCCCGGGCTCCGTCCCGATCGATTGAATCCAGCGGATCGATTGGAGGGTCTCGTCATGGTCGCTGGCGACCGTCGGCGCCTTCCGTGCGCCGACGGCGTGCTGGTGGGCCCGCACAGCTGTCGAGGCCACCGAGACGTCCCAGCCGATCTGGCCCACGGCGTCCTCGGCCGCCTGGATCCGCGACAGCAGCATCGCCCATGTTCCATCCGCTGAACAGCGACGATGGCGTTTGTAGACGGACTCCCACGGCCCGACGCTCCGGCAGATCCCTCCACTGCACGCCCGTCCGGACCCGGTAGAGAACCACTTTGATCACCCGACAGTGGTCACACCACCGACCCCCGCGGGCCCCACCAGGAGGCAAGAACGACTCAAGCCGGTCCCACTCCGCATTCGTCAGATCACCACGGCCCATACAAACAGCCTGACCCCAACACCCCACGGAGGGTCAATGCCATTCCCAGTGGAGCGCTTGGAAGCCGGGGCCAGGGTTCTCGAAGACAGTGTGCGCCCGGCTGGCGGCGCTGATCCACACCGGTTCCGCGGACACGGGCTGCCAGGAGCCCCCGGCGCTGAAACAACGCCAGCAGCGCACCGGCACGGCGTCCGGGTGGAAATCGACCTCCAGGGTGTAGAGGAGAGCAGGAGAGAGAAACCCTCGCCCGCACTCCTTTGCGCGGCGTCCGTTCTCGGGGAACAGCACGGTGTACTCGATCAGCGTGGTACCGCCCTGGGCCAGCGTGCGATCCAGGAACAGCTCGGCGACCATCAACGGCACGCTGCGGTCCGAGCGCAGCCGCCCCAGGCGGGCGTTGCGTACGTCGGCGAATTCCGGCAGCGCCGAGTCCGGGTCCTCGCCGCGAAGGACCAGCACAACGCGGTCCACCCCGTCCCGGGTGGCCTTCAGCGTCAGGCGGGTGGTCAGCCGAGCCCCGGCTCCGCGCGCGTTGAGCTCGTAATGGTCGTGGGCTGCGACCCGGAGCAGACCGTCGTCCGTACTGTCCAGCTCGGTCAGCAGCTCGGGAAGGCTCCCGAACTCCCGCCACAGCCGCTCGGTCTCCAGTACGGCGGCATCCCGTTTGACCCAGCGGCCACGGGGACGACGCGGACCGAGCAGTGATACCAGCCCGTCGGTGGGGACACCCAGCAGCTCCTCCAGGAGTCGGATCGCCTGCCGGGACTGAGGCCGCTCGGGCCGGCGCCGGCCACGTCTCCAGTAGCTGAGCGTGGTCACGCTGATCTCGACGCCTCGCTCGGCAAGCCGGTGCTGGATCCGCTCAAGGCTGAGCCCGCTGGCACGCACGGCAGAATCCAGGGCAGTCTCGAACGGACCGTTGCGCAGCGCATCGAGAAGTTCCGAGGGCAGTACCCGCGACGACTGCACAGCTCTCGGCTTCGGCGACCGTGCCACCTGGAGCGTACGCCCGGAACGTGCCGTGCCACTGGTGTCCACCAGTCTCTCGCCTCCTGCACTGCCCGCGCACGCCTGAGGGAAGGGGCGGTGCGTGTGGCAGCGTTCTCGTGGGGGATAGAACGGGCCACAGGGTAGTCATGATCAGGCCAGTCATCGATAAAATGTTGAACACTCTGTGTACAGTTTTGACCAAAGCTCGAAGGTGGCGCAGAAGTGTCGGCGGAGGCTGGGAACTCACCGGCATCTCCACATGGCCCGCGAGCGAACGGAGTTGTCGCTTGCATGCCGACCACCCGACGACGGCCACGATACTGTTCTCGCTGCTCAGATCTCGATGGTCGGTCAGTGGCCTGCTGATGGTGTGATGTCCCCGACGCCGCTGACGGACGGCACTGCCCAGCGACCGCACTCCCTGGGATCCACTGCGGGGCCCAACCGGTACGACGTCGGGTTGAACGTGGAGAAGCCAGGTGGTACCTGCTGCTGCGGTATCTGCGACGCGCCGTCAGAGCAAGGTAGTCGCCGGTGCCACACGCGGACGAGGGAGGTGACAAGCAGCGCATCTGCACTCGTCTCGTCACTGGTCCACATACGTTCGTCACGGGGCGATCATCGCGGCGGCGACGATCACCCCACATGAGGAAAGAACACCGTCATGGCGGGAGCCCTGCCCGCCGGACTCGCGCTCGCCGGCCGCTCGTTGAGCGGGCCGTCCGCCGACGACGAGACGTACGCCGACGCGGCCGCCGGGTCTTACGGCTTCGGCGAAACGCGCGGCAGGCCCGGCCGGCTTTCGCCGGCCGGGCCCACTGAACGTACGCGCGGAGCCTGGGGGGACGACGCTCAGCCGGTGGTGACCGCGGTGTCGTCGATCAGGAAGCCGGTGGACAGGGACGAGTCCTCGGTGCCGGTGAACTTGATCGTGACCGTCTTGCCCTTGAACGCCGACAGATCAAGGGTCCGCTGGGCGTAGCCGCCGGGCGTGGCGTTGGAGTACGTCGCCAAGGTGGTGGTGCTCGTGCCGGAGATGACCTGGGCCTTCAGCGTGTCGTACGGCGTGGTGCCCGACTCCTTGGTGTCGATCGCCAGGAAGAAGCTGAGCTTGGGTGCCGTGGCGGTGGCCGGGATGGTCACCGACTGGGACAGGGTGTCGGTGTGGGTGCTGCCGTATCCGTCCAGCCAGGCGTAGTACGAGCCGGAGTGCGCGGTGGCGCCGGTGTCATTGGTGATCACACCGGAGCTGGTGGTCCAGTTGACGGCACCGGACTCGAAGCCCGGGTTCGAGAGCAGGTTGGTGCCGCTCGGCGGCGTCGTCGTGCCGCCGCCGCAGGTGGTGGCGGTCGGGACGACGGCCACGCCGCTCCACGCCTTCTCCACCGCGGCGCACTGGCTGCTGCTTGCGCCGTACAGGTCGATCGCGGCCTTGACGCTCGCGGTCCGGGCCTCGGGGTAGGTGGTGCCCGAGGTCATGTACGTCGTGAGCGCGCGGTACCAGATCTTGCCCGCGGCGTCGTTGCCGATGCCGGTGACTGTGCCGCCGTTACAGGTCGGGCTGTTGCCCCAGCTGGAGGAGCCGGAACCGACAGCCAGCAGGTAGAAGAAGTGGTTGCCCACTCCGGAGGAGTAGTGCGGGTCGAGGTTCTTCGTGCCGGTGGTCCAGCAGCTCTGCGAGACGCCGTCCTTCTTCGGATCATCCATGTACCGCAGCGGCGTGGAGCTGATCTTCTCGCCGATGAGGTAGTCGGGGGTGTCTGCCGGGCTCTTGGCGTTGAACTCCACCAGGGTGCCGAAGATGTCGCTGGTCGACTCGTTCAGACCGCCCGCGTCACCGAAGTAGTTCAGGCCGGCGGTGGCGGAGGTGACCCCGTGACTCATCTCGTGGCCCGCGACGTCCAGCTCGGTGAACGGCTTGTCGCCGGGGGCGCCGTCACCGTAGATCATGCTGAAGCTGGTGTCGTCCCAGCCGGCATTGGCGTAGTTGTTGCCGTAGTGCACGAACGAACGAGCGCCGACACCATCGTTCTTGATGCCGCTGCGCCCGTGCACGTTCTTGTAGTAGTCCCAGGTCGCCTGGATGCCGAAGTGGGCGTCGGCCGCGACGGTGGCACGATCGCTGAGCGTGCCGTTGCCCCACACGTTGTCGGTGTCGGTGAACGCCTTGCCCCAGCCCGCCGGCGGGCTGTCATTGGTGGCGGTCAGGTTCTGCGCGTCCCTGGTCTCCCCGTTGCCGCGGGTGGAGTCCTTGAGCTGGTAGCCGCCGGAGATCGCGGTGGTGGTCAGCGCGACGTCACCCACCTGGTAGCCGTGGCCGGTGCCATCGGCTGTGTGGAAGGCGTTCCACATCTGCCCGACCTTGCCGGTCAGGGCGTCCACCAGCACGTTGAAGTGACTCGGCGACTGGTCGGGAGCGATGCCGTTGACGGTCACCTGCCACGCCAGCCGCGGGGTGCCGGAGAGCGCGTTCACCACCAGCTCGCTAGTCGTCCCGGCGCGCTTGCCCCGGAAGGCCTTCTGCGCCAGAGTCTCCGCGCGCTTGGCGCTGACGTTGGGCTTCACCGGCAGGGAGAGGCCGGCCTTGAGGGTCAGCGTGCTCTCGCGGAACGCCCCGCTGGGCGCGTCGTGGACGATGACGTCACCGCCCAGCACGGGCAGGCCGCGGTACTCACGTGTCATGTGCACATGCCGGGTGCCGTCCTTGTCGATCAGCACCGAGGTGGACTTGAACGTGTCGTCCGAGCTCGCCCGAACCGCCGCGGGGTGGGCCGCGATCGAGTCGCGAGCGTCCTGGACGGCCTGGCTCTTGTCGGCCTTGGGCGGGTGAGGCCGGGCGGTGCCGGCGGCGGCGGGGGATCCCGCGCCGGCTATCAGCAGTCCGCTGACAACCAGTGAGATCGATGCGGCGAAAACGGTTCTCTTCATGGGCCGGGATCGTGGCCGTGGTCGAGTGGTCGGGTCAACGAGCACCAACTCTGTTTAATTGCGCTCACTGTGAAGAGGCCGGTGACCGCCTCCTCTCGCGGTCACAGCTCCGCCGCACTCCATGCTGTGGTCAAAACTGTTCACAGAGGGTCTACCGTTTCGTCGATCCCCGGCCAGGTCGTGGCCGAGTGGCACGGTTGTCGGAGCCGAGAGCCGTGCAGTCGTCGCGGGTGCTGCCGTCGTAGCTTCTCGATAGGCTTCGCAACGGTCCGTTGGAGACTGCCCCGGACTCTGGCGTGCGTGCCGGCGGGCTCCGTCTTGATCACATCCAGCACCAGCGGCGTGGTGACGCTGATCTCGACGCCTCGCTCGGCGAACAGCTACTGGAGACGCGGCCGAACCCGCCTTCACCAAACCGGCGGTTCGAGACGAGGAACACCCCAGCGTGTTCGTCATCATGGCCAGGGACATCCCGCGTGGTGCCGACGACATCGTGGTCCGCAGGCAAGCGGTCGGCGGACGCGGCATCGACGCGTTCACGCTGCGCTGTCGGATCATCAAGTGCCGGCAGCAGGGAGGCTGTCCGGAGGCCGTCGCTTACGGCGTCCGGACCCGGGGCGCGCCCCTCCCCCGCTCTGATCAGCGCCCGTTGTCCGGGGGGTAGACACTGAGGCCGCCGTAGGCCGACAGAACGCCGGCCACATCACCAGGCTTGTGCCGCAGCGTGGTGTCCAGGAAGGCCAGAGTGGTTGCGGCGACGATGTGGGGGCTCTTGGTGCGGCCCAGCGAGCCGACTATCGAGGGTACGGGCGGCAGGTACAAGGGGCCATCCATGAAGGTGAGGTGTGCTGCGCCGGGGATGGTGAGCTGATAGCCCGTCGCGGTGCTGAACTTGAGGGCCTCGGTGAGTCGGGGTAGGTAACGTGGGTCGGTTGTGGGGGTGATGGCCTGAGTGAGTGCGAGCGTAGGCTGGTGCAGGGAGGGGGAGGCGGGGCCGTGGGGGTAGCCGTCCAGATCGATGACGGCGTCGAACCGGCGATCCCGCCGGGCAGCCTGCAGAGCGGCGGCACCGCCTATGGAGTGGCCGGTGACCGCAACCCGACCGGTGTCCAGGCGTTCGGTCAGCGGACCGGTGATCTCACCTCGGTCCAGATGCTCCAGCTGGGTGAGTACGTAGCTGAGGTCGGCGGCACGGACAGCAGTCCAGTCGACCGCCAGTTTCTCGTCCTTCCCCTGGTCTCCGGTGGAGGCGATCGTGGCGTGGAGTGTTCGACCGTCGGTGAGGACGACGGCGGCGGAGTCGTACGGGTGGTCGAGGGCGGCGACCACGTAACCGTGGCTGGCCAGTTCCTCCGCCCAGGCTGTGTTCTGGGTTCGCACTCCGCCCGAACCGGGAGAGAACAGCACGATTGGGAATCGCCCGCCCCCACCGGTCACCGGAGCGTTGAAGATCGAATGGGAGTGGGCACGTGCGAGGCCCTCCACCAGGAACCCGGGAAGGCCAACCTGGCGGGCGAGGGCAGCGGAAACGGTGCGCGCCTCAAGCTCGGTGCGTCCGAGGTACTGGGCCCGCTGCGTGCCTGGAGGGCTCTTCCGCGCGGGATACCAGAGTTGGACCACGACCGTGCGCCGGTCGTGCGGATCAGCGGTGAGGGTCTCGGGGCGGTGTCGGTCGGTCCACTGCACCACGCGGGTGCCGACCGCGAAACGGCCCGACGGCTCGGGGAACACGGGTACAGGAAAGGCCCAGGCAGCCACCGGCCCTGTGGCAATCAGGGTGACGCAGGTGATTGACCCCGGCAATGCCAGCCACCATCGGGCCCGCCACGCCGGCCGGCCGGCGTGGCGCCGCAGCAGGGAGGAGAGGGCGAACGGCAACGCGAGGGCAGCGCCTGCCAGAACCGGCAGCATCTGCCAGCGGACCCCCGTCACAAGCAGCACGATGGCGCACAGCAGCAGAACCGTCCCCGCCCCGATCGCGACACGTGGGCGGACAGCGGGGGGAAACCAGCGCGCCACCACCAGTGCGACGGCACCCAACAGAGAGAGAATTTCCAGAGGGGACATGTACAGCCCCGCGATGATCTCGGTCACCCCGCCATCCTCAGGTCGGGGTGCTCGATGCCACATCGATCCTGGGTAGCCATCACATGCAACTTGAGTCGCAGTCCAAGGCGTGTCCAGGTGCGACCACAGTCGCACTCGGACCTCTCGCCTGTGCAACCAGGTTCCCAAGCAAGCAAGGTGGGTGAACGGCCGCTCTACGACCGCGGGCCGTGTTCGGCATCAGCCCGTTGTACCAGCCGTCCAGGTAGCGGCCGTTCTCGTACCGGACCCACGCGTCGACCGGCGCAACGTCGTAGCCAAGCTCCTGGGCGTAGGCGAGGTGGGCGTCGCGTACCAGGCCGGGCCCCTCGAGGTCGCCAGGACGCTCACGCGTCCCTGTTTCCGTCCGGGGCGGCGTTCAGCGCTCTGGTAGACCGCTCGATCTCCTCGGGCGAGCAGTCGGTGAGGACTGATCAGTCGGCGGACGGCAGGAACTCTCCTACGTCTTTCGCCAACACGACGTCGGAGGCAGCGGGCCGGTGAACCTCGACAGGCTTGTCGTAGTCGTCAATGCCGACCAGCACGGGCACGTCCGCGATGTCGAACTCGATATGGCGGGGGGTCGGCATTCCTGTCTCGGGTATCTTGACGACCACCTCGCCGTCTTCTCGCGTGTGCGTGAGCGAGACGCGCCGCTCTCCGTTCTCCGTTCGGGCTATGCCCTGTTTCGCACTGGATACGGAAGCGGGCACCGCCTCGAATACCCGGTCCATCCGGCACAAGGACACGGCAACATCCCTCGTCAGCTCACGCGCAGCGGACTCAACGTACTTCCCGCGTGCTTTCGCAACTGCCTCCCCCACTTCAGCCGCCGCGTCAGGCCCCACAAGTTAGGCGAAATCCAGGACCCCGCTCAGCGCCGTCGCGTCATGCTTTTCCCAGGCGCGGTCACCGATGATGACAAACTCGGTCGTGCCGCCAAGCCGCCTGTAGGTTCCAGCACAGTTCCCCTGGCGGTCGACATGCAGGCCGATCTGCGTGTCAACGGCATCCCTGACCTCCCCCGTCAGTCCGAAGGATCGATACCCCCTGAAAAGCGTCAGAGCCTGGGTCATACGCTGTGCGTCGCTCACGGATGGAGTCGGCGACGGCTTACCTCCTGACTCCCCGGTGCTGGTCCCGCCGCAGCCGGTCAGTACCCCTACGGTCCACACGCTGCACAGCGTCACAGCAATCGTTCTTCGCGCCGTCACTTCTGATGTCCTCCCTACAGCTCTACCCACCGTGGTCCAGCCGGCGGTTCAGCATCCCACCACGGCAGCAAACAGCCCGCGTGGGGGCAGACTCACGCCAGCCAATTCCGACGGCCCGGACCCGGCAGGCCGAGTGCGCGGGTTCGCGGATCCTGCATGCGTGTGCTCGTCTCCGTTCGCGTCCCGTTCGCCTGGCCCGTTGGAGCCGATCGATGTCCGCTGCGGCCGCCTGGCCGGCAGACCCGTCCGCACGGCACCGGCCTTTACCCCTTCGCGCGAGCTCCGGTGTGCCCGAGTTCTCGCCGCCGTGGGCACCCCTTTGACCACACCACCAGGAGGAACCAGTGTCGTACCCGGAACCGCTCACCCCCGAGGAGCGGCTCGCCGACGCGAAGAAACAGCTGAGTCTTCCCCGTATCGTCGTGATCTGCGGCTCCACCCGCTTCATGACCGAGATGACCGAGGTCGATCTGCGGGAGACCAAGGCCGGAAAGATTGTCGTCAAGCCGGGCTGCGACATGCACTCGCCGCACGAACTTTGGTCCGATCCTGTCGAGGCCGAGGCGCTGAAGGGTCGACTCGACGATCTGCACCGAGCGAAAATCCGGCTGGCTGATGAGGTGCTTGTAGTCGGCGACTACATCGGAGACAGCACCCGAGCCGAAATCGCCTACGCCCGGTTGCTGGGTAAGCCCATGCGGTTCACGAACCCCGAAGTCGACCCCGACGCCTGACCGCCCGCCCTCCGCAGGCACCGCACCCCTTGGGCTTGATCATCTAGGATCGCGCGGGCCGCAGGAACGGACGCAGCAGAAATCCGGAGCGGCTTCGGCGATTCTCGGCGTCAACGATCGAGTCATGTATCGCCCGTCCCGGAGCATCGCACACACCGCATCACCGAGATCAAGATCCGCCGACCAGCACTCCAGCCGTGGTTGACGCCGACGCCGCCCGACAGCCGGACGAGAGCTCACCTCGTCCTCGGACTCCACCGCGTCCCCGAAGCCGGACTCAGCTCACGGTCCGCGCCAGATGTTGGCGAAGGCCGCATTCTCGATGGAACGCCTCTGGCGTACGGCCTCCAACTCCATCACTGCGTCGTGAACAACGGCAACCACGGTCGTCACCGCCTCGTCCTCGAGGCCGGGCTCATCGTCGGACCGCTCGCCGTCGATACCTACGACCGCGGCGAGGGCCGCCAGAACAGGCTCCTGCTCCCGCCGGCGATCGGCTGCCCGGCGCCGCGCAGGCGTGTCGACTGGTTCCACACGTTCCGAGCCGAAGGACAGTCGGCCGCTTCGCTTCTGCGCCAGCTCACCGTCCTCCTCCAGGGCGGCCTGGTACGCGGCCGAGAGATCTGTGCCACGGCGCCACAACCAATCCTCGATCCGCTCGTAGGGCGCCTGCCGAGTGAGCCCCGCGGCAGCCTCCTCCATGAGCCGATCGTCCAGTGCCGGCTGGCCGCCCGGCATGATGCGGTCGCCGTCCATCGCGACCGCCCCCGCAACAATGAGATCGATCAGTTCAGCTCCCGCGAGCGCGAGCGACAGGTCGCCCTGTCCCACGGACCGCTTCGGGTCCATGGCAATGATGAACAGGTCTTTCGCCGTGGTCATGAACGGCTCCCCTCGGAGACATCGACAAAGCTGCGCCCCTACCGACGCGCCCGACGTCCGGGGCCGGCCCGGCGACGGGACGGTCGGGCACGATCAGTATCGCCCCGTCTACTGGATCCCGGAGGATGCTTCGCCCGCGGGGCCGCCGAGCGAGTCGGAACGATCGAAAGGGACGAGATCATCAGGTGTGTGATGCCTCCGCACAAGTCCTTCCAGGTGAGGGATGAGACGTGCTGAGGCATCTGGAGAACCAAGGTTGTGCCGAATGCCCCACCGCCTCCGCGCCATGCGGATTCATTTCCACGTTGCCGAGCCGGACGACAACATCTACGACCCGCTCCTGGATGTACCTGACCATCACCCCACGAGTCGAACCCCGCCCCGCCGTCCGGTCCGCGGACCTCGACCTCACCGGGGCCAGGGCCTCGGCAAAGTGGCGCTTCGTCCGGATTGGTGATCATGCGATCCCGTGGAGAGCGAGGCGCCGGTGGGGCTTCTCGCGTTGTGTCGCAGGTCGGCGGCGATGCTGGCGGTGCCGGCGAGGCGGAGTGCGCCGATGGCGAGGTTGCGCCAGGTGGCCATCGCGCGGGGTGCATTGCCGGTCCGTAGCTGGGAGGCGTCCTCGGTGAGGATGGTGTCCGGACGTGGTGCAGTGATTCGATTGACCAGTGTCCGCGGATCAGGGTCGCCGGTTGGGCGGGCGTTGCCCGCTCTGCAGTCAGGCCGGTGACCGCGTAGACGGTGTGCAGGGTGGCCTTCCCGGTCTTGCGGTGCACGCGGCGGCGTTTGAGCTGGATGGCCTGTTGGGCGCCGGGGAACAGGAGGCTGTTCACAGTGCAGACCTTGATGCGTCTGAGCTCGCTGCGACCGTGACCGGTGGTGCGGGTGCGGTCCTGCAGCGGGATCTGCTTCCAGGGAAGGGCTCCGAGCGGCTTGCGGAGCTTCTTCTGGTTCCCCTTGGCGATCACGATGTAGTGCGCCAAGCGTCCGGTCAGGTAGGCGGCGTGCTCGCGCTGGATATGGAGTGCGTCGCTGGTGACCACTGCATCGCGGCGTTCTGCATGAGGCGTAAGGCCGACTACTGAGCACCTTTAAGCCACCATCCGCTGTACGCAGGGTGGTTGGGCGGCTCAGGCGACCGTTCATTCTTGATTGACCCGTTTGCTGCGGAGGCGTCGCAGGTGCTGCTGGACGGCGTTCCGGCTGAAGCTCAGGCACTTGACCTGGCTGTCGAGGCGGGCGAATTCGGCGTCGAACAGTGCGACCAGGTCGTCTCCGTCGTCTGTTGCGTCCCCGTCCACCTGGTTCTCCTGGAGCAGCGGCAGGATCAGTCTGGTCGGCAGCCCCGATCTGACCAGGCTGCTCACCAGCGTTGCCTGTTCGACGTCCGCCTCCTGATAGTGCCGGTAGCCGCTCGGCGCGCGCTCCGGCCTCAACAGCCCCCGCTCCTCGTAGTACCGCAGCATCCGGATCGGAATCCGGGTGCGCTTGGACAGCTCGCCGATCCGCATGAACCGCTCCTTGACTCTCACATGAATGTGAGACTTTACGGTACCGACCATGAGCACTCAACCCACCGAAATTACTGCGGAAGCGCCGCCCAGGCTGCCCTGGGGAGCACTGCTTCTTCTCTCGGGCGCGGCCTTCGCCACCGTCACCACCGAACTGCTGCCCGCGAGCATGCTGCTGCAGCTCAGCGACGGCCTGGACATCACACCCGCGACCGCCGGCGGACTGGTCGGCGCATGGGCGCTGACGATCGCCGTAGCCAGCGTCCCGCTGACCCGGCTGACCGCCCGGGTACCGCGCCGACGGCTCTTCACCCTCGTTCTGCTGCTGCTCGCCCTCGCGACCACCGGCACCGCGCTCGCCCCCTCGTATGGGTGGGCGCTCACCAGCCGTATCACCGCCGCCGCCGCGCACGGCCTCTTCTGGTCGCTGCTCGTGCCAACGGTGGCCACACTCGTCCCGCCGGCGCGGACCGGCCGAGCCGTCTCGGTAGTGCTGGCCGGTCCCGCGATGGCCAGCATCGTCGGCATTCCGCTCGGCGCTACCGTCGGCGTCTGGCTCGGGTGGCGGGTCTCCTTCGGCGCATTGGCGGCGCTGCTCGCGCTGGCGGCCCTGGGCATCCGTTCCCTGCCGCTTCGAGACGCGCCCCAGCCAGCTGCGCGGCGGGAAGGCCGAGACCCGGCACTGTGGACCGCACTCGGCGTCGCGCTAGCCGGAGGGCTCGTCATCACCGGACACTTCCTGCTCTACACATACATCGCACCGCTGCTCAAACAGTTCGGCGGTTACGACAACGCCACCAGCGGCATACTGCTGTTCGTCTTCGGAGCGGCAGGGGTGGTCGGCACCATCGGGGCCGGATCACTCTCCGACCGGTTCCCGCGACAGGCGCTCAGCTGGGTCAGCGCCGCCTTCGCCGGCAGCGCCGCCTCACTGCTCCTAATCAATCTCCGTCTCTCCGTGGCAGTCGTGGTGATCGCAGGCTGGGGCGTACTCATCGGATTGCTGCCACCGGTCTTCCAGATGCACCTGCTACGGATCGCCTCCCCCGGCCGGGAGGCCGCCTCTGGGGCGATCGGCATCACCGTACTCAACCTCGGTATCGCTACCGGGGCGACGCTCGGCGGGGCAGTACTCGACAACTGGCAGGCCGGAGCCCTACCCGCCGTCGCCGCGGCGGTCATTGCCGCAGCCACCTTCGGACTGGTGGTCAACGGACTCCGGGGCCGGCCCGCCAGCGGTGAGAATTCCGGAGCTGAGCACACCGACGCTGTCCGAGAAAGTGACGACCCCGCAAGAGCAGGTGCACAGGATCCCTCCGCCGCAGAAGCACGAGGGAGGCCGCTGTAACGGCCGCCGGACCAGGGAGAGCGTCCGTGCGGCGGGGGACGGTTCAGCCCTGCTCGCTCGGCACGCTGCGGAGCCGAATTGGGACAGCCAAGGGCTGTCCCGCAGTTCCTGACGGGCGCTCTTGGCCC
This sequence comes from Streptomyces sp. NBC_01013, assembly GCF_045162765.1. NCBI lineage: Bacteria > Bacillati > Actinomycetota > Actinomycetes > Kitasatosporales > Streptomycetaceae > Streptomyces > Streptomyces sp. NBC_01013. The sequence continues at coordinate 8,275,814 of NZ_CP108687.1, read as the reverse complement.
GATTTACGGACGGGCGGGTGCTGATTCGTTCCCGGCGGGCAACACATGACCATGGTGTTTCCCGAGGTCACCGCAGCGACTGCCGCACTCCCCCGCGGACGAGGGACTCGATGGCGTTATGTGACTGCGGGCGTGTCTCGGCCCCAAGGTGCCAGGCGGCGCAGCTCCCGTGGACGGGACGTGAAGGGTGTCGCGGCCACGCGCCGCAGCGGCCGCTCAGAGGTGGCCGTCCAGGAACTTCCGCATCTCGGTGATGGTCATGGGCCCCATGCCGTGCGCCACCACCTCTCCCTGCTTCAGCAGGACGTAGGACGGGGCTCCGGTGATCCCGTATCGCTCGGTTGCGGCAGGACAACGTGTGATGTCAGCACGGACGGCCGTCAGGCGGCCCGCGTAGTCGTCGGCGATGCCGCCCACGACGAGGTCCATCACCCGGCAGGGCTCGATTGCCTTGGGCCATGTCCCGGTGAAGTACGCGAGCACCGGAACCTCGCTCATCCCGAGGATGAAACTGAACTCCGCATCCTCACGAGGACGGTGAAACCGCTTCGCCATGGAATCTCCTGACCTCACGTTCCGTCATTCCATCCCCATCCTCCCTTGCGCGCGGCATGCCAGGCCTCCCCGCCTCACCCAACTGCAGCCCACCGTCCGCCCATGGTGAGCTCATGCCAGCACGGCGCCCTCCACGGCCACATGAAAGCCGCTTTCCGCGACATAGCGGACCAGACCGCCGACCCGACACTCGACGAGCGCCGCAGGGCGATGCGCATCGTTCACCGGATCCAGTCGAACCGTATCCGCCACCTCGCTTTTCAGAGACAGCGCCCCGACGGGCTCTCCGAGGCCTCGTCCGGTCTTCCCATCACCCCCTGGTCTCAGCCGGCTCATACCGCTCTTCTCCGGGCCGCATGAACCAGCTGATGGCACCGAGAGCCACACATGATTCCTGGACTGCTCGCGGAGACGGTCGTGGACGGTCGAAGTACGCGTCAACTGACTCGAAGGCCGACCGCCAGCGTCAGTTCAAGGACCCGGTGTGGCGATGCGAGATCGGGAAACACCTCCCGCAGCTGCGACATCCGGTACCGGACTGTCTGGGGATGGACGAACAACGCCGCCGCCACCTCGTCGCGCCTGCCCTGATGCAGCAGCCACGCCCGCAACGTCTCCTCCAGCCGCCGTGCGGTCGCGACAGGCAAGGTCCGCAACGGTGCCAGGACTCGGGCACGCAGGTCTGCGAACGCGTCCACGTCGGCGCTCAGCACCAGCTCGGGCAGGTGGTCCTCGGTGTCGCGAATGTCAGAGGAGAGGGAGCGCGCGCGTAGCGCTCGCGCGTACGAGGCGGACGCACGAGTCCATGGCCGCGCCGGGCCGGCCACGGCGGTACGGTCGGTCAGGTGCCGCAAGAGATGTGATCGGTTGGCATCGGGGACGAGCAGCACACCTGTGGCGTCCGGCAGATCGTCGAGGACGAGGGTGCTCGGGTCGAGCGCGCGGTAGGCAGGCCAGGCCTGGGCAGCCGGCAGCAGGACCGCGGTCAGCGAAACCGGAGGCTGCCACCCGGCCCGTTGGACGGAGGCCAGCAGCACGTCCGGGCTCGCGCCGGCGAGTAGGTCGCGGGCCAGCTGTTCCAGATGGCGCTCGTGGGCCCTGCCCCGGGCGGCCAGTTCGTCGGCATGGCCCGCGGCGCTCGCGGCGGAGAGCTCGTCGATGTAGGCGAAGGTCAGCTCGGCGAACTTGGCGACCTCGGCGGCGGGCAGACCCGCGGGTACGGCACCCGCTGCCAGGCATCGCCAGGCGACGCGGGCGCCGACGCGGTAGGCGCTCAGTAGGGCGTCCATCGAACGGCCGTCCCGCACCTCGCCGCGGCCCAGCTCGTAGGCTGCGTCACCGGCGTCCCCGCCCGTGGCGTTCCCACTCGCGAGGTCCAGGTAATGCCCCAGGGCGGTGCGCACGGCTCGGCGGATGGTGCCGCCCATGCGGCCCGACAGGGCGTTGGCGTAGGGAGGGACCTCGTCGATGATCGCTTGGACGACCTCGTCGGCGGTGGTCTTCAGCGCAGCCCGAAGTGCGGTGACCGTCGTCTCATTGAGGGCCAGTTCGCTGGCCCTCCGGATTGCGTGGTTCACGTTTTGTTCCCTGCGAACAATTCGGCCGACCAGATTTACATCCTGCGGTCAGGACTTTACGCCGTGAGGCGCAGCAAGCTGAAGTCATGACGAGTGCAGCCCTCCGCAGCAGGGCGTGGAAACTGCTGGAGATGGTCACGACGCCGCTGCTGCCGTCGGACTACCTCGACCTGGTCAGCCCGCTGCGTGCGAGCGCTGACCTGCGAGGGCGCATCGAGGCCGTGCACCCCGAGACGGGTGACGCCGCGACTATCGTGATCAGGCCCGGGCGGGGCTGGCGCGGCCACACAGCCGGTCAGTACGTGCGGATCGGGGTGGACGTCGACGGGGTGCGCCTGCGGCGCGCCTACTCCATCACCTCGCCGACAAACCGCCAGGACGGCCGCTTCACGATCACCGTGAAGGCGATCCCGGACGGGAAGGTCAGCAACCACCTGGTCCGTAGGGCGAAACCGGGCACGCTGATCCAGCTCGACCAGCCGACCGGTGACTTCGTGCTGCCGCAGGCCAAACCCGCCAAGGTGCTCTACCTGACGGCCGGCAGCGGCATCACGCCCGTGATGGGCATGCTGCGCGACATCGAGTTGGACGACGTCGTCATGGTCCACTGCGCGCCACAGCCGCGGGACGTGATCTTCCGCAACGACCTGCACGACTTGGTCGCGGACAAGAGGCTGCGGCTCACCGAAGTGCACACCGACACAGATGGCATGCTCGACATCGGCCGTCTCGACGAACTCGTGCCCGACTGGGCCGAGCGCGAGACCTGGGCTTGCGGGCCCGCGGGCCTGCTGGACGCCGCAGCAGAGCACTGGGCCGAGCACGGCGTACACGAGTACCTGCACACCGAACGCTTCCGCCCCAGCATCGTCGTCGCCGGAGACGGCGGCGAGGTCACGTTCAGCGCCACCGGCAAGACCGTCGACGCGGACGGCGCCACGCCGCTGCTGGACGTCGGCGAGGAGGCCGGCGTGCTCATGCCCTCCGGGTGTCGCATGGGCATCTGCTTCGGCTGCATCACGCCGCTCAAGGCGGGCGCCGTCCGCGATCTGCGCACCGGCGAGATCACCGAGGCCGAGCCGGGCGTCCTCATCCAGACCTGCGTGTCCGCCGCGGCGGGCCCCTGCGACATCGAACGGTAGGAGCACTTTGACCGCCATCGACCCCACCGCCCACCTGACAGCGGAACAGATCGAGGAGCTTGGCCACGAGCTTGATGCGATCCGCGACGAGGTGATCGCCAGTCGCGGCGAGAAGGACGCCGCCTACATCCGTAAGGTCATCTCGGCCCAGCGCAAGCTCGAGCTGGTCAGCAGGGGCGTGCTGCTGTTCTCGGTCTTCCCGCCCGCGTGGCTGCTCGGCACCGCCGGCCTGTCCGTGGCGAAGATCATGGACAACATGGAGATCGGCCACAACGTCCTGCACGGCCAGTGGGACTGGATGCGAGACCCGAAGATTCACTCCACCACCTGGGAGTGGGATCACGTCTCGCCGTCCGAGCAGTGGAAGCACTCGCACAACGAGCTGCACCACACGTACACCAACGTGATCGGCAAGGACAACGACCTCGGCTACGGCATCATGCGCGTCGATGAAGACCAGAAGTGGCACCCGTTCCACCTCGGCCAGCCGCTGTGGAACTTCATCAATGCCTGCTTCTTCGAGTACGGCATCGCAGCGTACGACCTGGAGCTCGGCAAGAACCTGCACAAGCGCCGCCGCAAGAACCCGGAGTTCCGCGCGCGGGCCAGGGCCGTGGGCCGCAAAATCCGCAAGCAGGTGCTCAAGGACTACGTGATCCACCCACTGCTGTCGGGCCCGTCGTTCCTCACCACGCTCGCCGCCACGTTCACCGCGAACCTGATCCGCAACATCTGGTCCCACTCGGTGATCATGTGCGGGCACTTCCCCGAGGGCGTGCAGGTCTTCGAGCGCCGGTCGATCAAGGGCGAGACGCGCGGCCAGTGGTACCTGCGCCAGATGTTGGGCTCGGCGAACATCAGCGGCAGCACGGCCATGCACTTCATGACCGGCAATCTGTCACACCAGATCGAGCACCACCTGTTCCCGGACCTGCCGAGCAACCGATACGCCGAGGTCGCGGTGAAGGTGCGCGCACTGTTCGAAAAGTACGAACTGGAGTACGTCACCGGGCCGCTGCCCCAGCAGGTGGTCTCCGCGTGGCACAAGGTCTTCCGGCTCTCGCTGCCGAACAAGAAGCCCAAGGTCAAGACTCCGGACCGCAAGCAGGAGCTCGTCGCAGCCTGATTCCCGGTACTCGTTCGGATCCTTCCGCCGTACCGGCGGCACCGCCGGGTTCGGTAAGTTCCGTCGCGGACGGCGGGCGTCCGCGACGTCAGACCGTACGAGACGGGAGCCGGGCAGCCCGGTGTCCGGCTGCGCTGCCCAGGAGCTCAGCACACAGCCCCCGGCGATGTGTTGCAGTGCGCTGGCCTGCCGTGGTCGGTCCACGAGGACCGGGTGCGCGTGCGCACCCGGTCCTCGTGGACCGACGTCTGAGCCTGCGGTCTGCTACCGAGACGGACATGAAGAAATTTCGGCTGTGGCGGCTCGAAGAGGGCGACGAGACAGTGACTGGGCCGGGGGATCCTCCTTCTTGTGCCATCACGAGGGCGAGCGCCGACCTGTGGTGTTCGCCCATGCTGGCCGGCGGTCCTGCATGAGCGCCTCACCGTGCTGTCACCGCCGCCCTGTGCTTGGGGCATGACCGTGGTCGAGCCGGTCATGCGGCGGCCCTCCACGGTTCTCGTCCTGCCCGGCGGCCGGCCGGTGCAGCCTCGCGAAGCGGGTGATCTTCAGCCTCGGCATCAACTGGAAGCCGAGCATGTGGTCCAAGACGGTGCCGCCGTTGAACCCGCCATGGGCGTCGGGGCATTGCCGCTCGACATCCACATCGGAGCAGTGCAGCGCGCCCTCGTGGATCGAGGCGACCTCGAAGGCCGAACAGGACTTGAGCGGGAGTAGACGCAGACCGACTTCCATTCCGCTTGCCAGTCGATCGTCACAGTCGGGGCCGAAGCACGTGGGTTCACGGATTCCTCGGCCCGCGGCAACCAGGCTGCGTCCGAACGTCCCGCAGAACTCCGCATGAGGGGCGGCTCGCCCGACACCGGCCACGATCACACCGACCCCGTGCAGCACGTCCCCACAGGGGACACGCACGGCCAGCACCACAACTGAGCGTAGCCCTCCACCCGCGGGTGGAGGGCCAGCTCTACCCACAGGCCGATCCGTGAACCGCCATCGGCATGCTGTAGTAGCCCTGTGACTGCCACCTTGCCGCGTGTCCTGCCCAGTCCGGACGGCAAACCGGTGCCGCCGCCCGGCACAGCCGACGTCTTCCGGGCGTTCGCCCGTGACCTGGCTGACGGCCGACGCCCCCCGGACGGCCGAAGCCGCCGCGTTCATCACTGACCAGTTCGACCAGTTGGCCGCCGACTGGGACACCACCCGCGCCACCGGTCGGGACGATCCGCTGCGCGACGCCATCGACCGCGGCGTACCGCTCCCCGCGGGGCCCTGCTTGGAACTCGGCTCAGGCACCGGCCTGTTCACCCGGCCTGTTCACCCCCTTGCCGGCGGCCGCCTACCCCACGGTGATCAGCCTGGACCTGTCCGAGCAGATGCTCCGCCAGGCCGCGGGCCGCTCACGTCGCCGGGTACGCGCCGACGCCGGCCGGCTTGCGCTCCCCGATGCCTCAGTGGCGGCTGTCGCCACCATCGACATGCTGCTCTATCCCACCGAGGCCGCCCGCGTCCTCGCCCCCGAGGGCGTCCTGCTGTGGATCAACCAGCTCGGTGAAGACGGACCTCTGTATCTTCCGACGGACGCCGTGGCCGCCGCCCTGCCCGGCAGTTGGCAGGCAACCCAAGCCGCAGCCGGCTGGGGATCGTGGGCCATCCTGCACCGGACCTGAGGGCTGCCCGCTGCTTCCGCCACTGAACCGCCGGCTGCTTCGCGGTCACCGTCCACAGACCTGCTGGACGCCGTATGGCCGCGGGCGGGCACGGGAGGGGTGCAGCGTTCGATCACTGGATCTGGCCCCCTGGCCCTCACGTCACCCCTCGAAGGACTTCCAGCGCCAATCCTGAAACCGCACGGGCGATGGGCAGCTCGGTAGCATCGCGGCCTAAGGGCCAAGGCCGTGAAGTTAGGGCTCGGGGGACGCCAACGTGTGGGGTCTGATCTGGTGCGATCCGGGACGTGAGAAGCGGAGCCCCGGTAGAACTGGCAGTCGACCAAGACAGCCGTTCACAGCACCGGAGGCTCCGCTGTCCGATCAGTGTGTCATCACGCGTGAAATCACGGTAGCCAAGGGCCTGTTCGCTCCTGGGCATCTGGGGGAACTCACCCGGATCGTCCCGTTCGAGATGGTCGATGCGGCCCTTGTCGAAACGGGTGCGGTCCAGCAGCGGCTGCGGAAGATTCCTGCCCGGGTGGTGGTCTACCTGCTGCTGGCCGCGGCCCTTTTCGACGACTGCGGCTACCTGGCAGTCTGGCGCAAGCTCACCGCCTCGCTGGAGGCGATACCGGTCGCGAAGGTCACCGGCACAGCGCTCTGGCACGCCCGGACCCGCCTGGGGGCGCGTCCCATGCAGGCCCTGTTCGACCTGTTGCGCGGGCCCGCGACAGCGATCCGTACCACCGGCGCCCATTTCAAGGGCCTGCTGACCGTCGCGATCGACGGCACCTGCCTCGACGTCCCCGACAGCCCACTGCACCGGGCCCGTCTGGGCGGGATCACCAACCAGTACGGGACCTCCGGCTACCCGCAGATCTGCCTGACCGCGCTGGTGGCCTGCGGCACCCGCGCGGTCCTGGACGCTGCCTTCGGCCCCCGCTCCAGCGGCGAGACCGCCTACGCCAAGCAACTGGCCCGCTCCCTGCACGCGGGAATGATCGTCCTTCTCGACCGGGGCTTCTCCGGCAATCCGTTCCTGACCGCCGTCGCCGGCACCGAGGCCGCCTTCCTGGCCCGTATCTCGGCCGCCCGCAAGCCCCCGGTCCTGGCCCGCTTCGACGACGGCTCCCACCTCTCCCGCTTCGGCGGCCTCGAAGTCCGCATCATCGAGTGCGAGATCACCATCATTACCAGCCAGGGCCGCACGACCGGCCTCTACCGGCTGGCCACCAACCTCCTCGACCACCACCGATACCCGGCATCCAACCTGGTCAGCCTCTATCACGAGCGATGGGAAGTGGAATCCGCCTACTTCGCGATCAAGAAGTCGATGCTGGGCCGACGAGTCCTGCGCTCTCAGACCTGGGCAGGCATCACCCAAGAGGTCTATGCCCTCCTGAGCGCATACCAGGCCCTGCGGATCGCGATCGCCGACGCCACCGGGACCACACCCGGAGCAGACCCCGACCGGGGAAGTTTCAGCGTCGCACTACGATGCGCCCGCGATCAGATCGTCCGAGCCGCAGGCATCATCGCCGACTCCGTCATCGACCTCGCCGGAACGATCGGCCGAGCCGTCCTGGACCACCTCATGCCCGCCCGCCGCCTCCGCGTCAGCCCCCGAGCGGTGAAACGACCCATGTCCCGATACGCATACAAAAGCCTCAGAGTCGACCGGCGCACCTACACAGCCACCCTCAACATCAAGATCTTGACGCCAACGACCAAGCCTTAACTTCACGGCCTTGGCCTAAGGGCTGTCCCGCAATTCCTGGCGGGCGCACGACGACAGCTACGGCACCTCGCCGCGTTGCCGAAACACCCGAATACATCCAGTATGCAGGCGCCTCTCCGCCTTGGGCGATACACCGCATCTGACGCCGCACGCTGATCCACCAGGAATTGCGGGACAGCCCTTAGCTTGATCTTTAACCTGTGCGGCGTGGACGTGGAGTCGTTGACTTTTTCGTTCGTCGCTTGGCGGAACCTGGTTTGCCGACTGTGTGCACGTCATAGCGGGCAGTGGGCTGGTCGTTCTTGCGGCCGGGTGGGCGTCCTGGACCGGGCCGGGCGGTTTTCGGTGCTCCGGCTGGGCAGGCGGCCTTCGTGCGGAGGTGCCGAAAGTCGCGGCGGACTCGGGCGGGGGTGAGTCTGTCGGGCGGGGCCGGCTTCTCCCACGGCCGTCGGAGGTCTGCCGCCAGTGGGCGTGCGAGCCGGAGCTGAGTGAACGCGGCGACGATCAGCCAGGTCCAGCGATCGGCGGCTTCGGGGCTGCGGATCTTCGGGCAGGTCCAGCCCAGGGTCTGTTTGAAGAGCCGGAAGGTGTGTTCGATGTCGAAGCGTCGCAGGAATGCCTGCCAGAGCAGGTCGACGTCGGCCGTTGTGGCGTCGGTGCCTGACCACCACAGCCAGACCGGCTTCGGTGTCGCGCCGCTGGGCAGGTGCTCGACCCGCAGCCGGATCACGGTGCCCTCGATGACCGGCAGGGCACCCAGCTCGGCGGTCCAGGCCGAGCGGTGGGTCAGTCTCGGGTGGAGCCGGTCCCAGGCCCGTGCGACGGCAGTGCCGTAAAGGCGTGTCGCAGTCACCGTCTGCGCGTCGGGGGCGCCCCAGGTGGCCGGGTCACCGAACACGAACTCGCCGCCGTGACGGGGCGGCCGCCCTCGGAGACGGGGCTCACGGGGTGGTACCGCGCGTCGAAGTACGCGGTCCGAGCGCATCCGGCCCAGCACCTGCACCGGCAGGTCCTTCAGCAGGAAGGCCAGACGTGGCACGTCGTATCCGGCGTCCACCACGATCAGGATCTCCGGGTCGCCGTCTTTCCACTGCCCGGCTGTGATGAGCCGTTCGATGAGCTCGCGCATCTGCCTGGCGGTGACGGTGGCAGCGTCGTCGCCCGGTGCCAGACGTAGTGCGTCCAGTGGTGCGGTCCAGGAACTGCGGCCCGTCTCAAGCGCGCAGATCACCGAGTACGGCCAGCCGGGAACTGGGATGTGCTGGTCCTTGCCCCGGCCGTAGGTATGGCACAGGATTCGCTGCGGTGAGGTGTGGGCGCTGGGCCGCAGCCAGCAGGTGAGGTCGGCGGCAAGGACGAGGCGGCCGTCCGACGCGCGCGGCAGCGGCATCGTGGCGAGGGCCCGTCGCAGCCGGGTGACATCGACCCGGCCTGCGGCCAGGGCGTCGTAGAGCCCGCCGTGTCCCCGCCGGTGTTCGCCGACCAATGACAGTTCCACCAGGGAACGGACCGGCCCGTCCGCGCACAACACCGCGTCCACGAGTTCGAACAGTCCATCCGCACGCCTGGTCAGACAGGAGTAGAACTCACCCCGGAAGCGTGACAGTCCCGCAATCGGATCCTGTCGGACGACGTGATGCGACAGACTCATCCCCACGGCCTTCGTGCTGAGCGTTGTGTGTTCCTTGGTCGGATCACATGCTCAGCCGAAGGCCGCCCGCATGTACCGCAGTTACCAGTCCGAGTGATCAAGTACGAGGACTCGTTCGGGCCCCGAGGTTAAAGATCAAGTTAGGTGAGTGCTGACGAGCCCCCGCTGAACGACCTGTGTCGACGCCCTTCCCGTCCGCCCGCGCTCGGCCAGCACCTCCGACAGCACCGGGTCGTCGAGGCGACGGGAATCACGCGCGGCGCCGAGTCAGAGATATGTCAGTGGCTGCCGTTGACGCTGCTCGTGCTGACTACTGACGACGGTCGCACTGTCAGTCGTCGAGTTCGTGGCGGATGCGTCGGGACGGGCTGAACGTGTAGAGGTCGAGGATGTCGGGCGCCTCGGCGAGGCCGGGTCCGCCGTTCTTGACCCAGGTGGTGATGTCGGCGGCGGCGTCGGGGTCGTTGACCTGCCCCAGCCAGATGGGGCGTCCGCCGGCCTTACGGCCTTCGGCTGAGGGCTGGATGACGATGACGTTGGCGCGCTCACACGCATCCAGACAGTCGGTGCGCCGAACCATCGCGACCTCGGCCAGCTGGGCACGCAGGTCGGCCAGCTGCGCTTCGTGGTCCAGATACGGCACCCTGGCCGGCGTGCCGCAACAGCAGCCCCGGCAGACGGTGACGGTGGGCCGGGCCGCACCCGCAGCGGGCGCGACCTTCTTGGTGCGGCGGCTCACCGAGCGTCCCGTCCGGCGCGGTTCCAGGCGGCTTCGCGCAGCAGGCGCAGTCCGTTGAGGCCGACGATGACGGTCGAGCCCTCGTGGCCGAGCACACCGAGCGGCAGTGGCAGGTGGCCGACCAAGTCCCAGATGGCCAGGCCACAGATGAACACCGCGGCGATGACCAGGTTCTGCACCACCAGCCATCGGGCAGCCCGGGAGAGGGCGATGACCTTGGGAACGGTGGCGAGTTCGTCGCGGACGATGACGACGTCCGCAGTTTCCAGGGCGAGGTCGGAGCCGGTCCGGCCCATCGCGATACCGGTATGGGCAGCGGCCAGGGCGGGGGCGTCGTTGACGCCGTCGCCGAGGACCAGCACTTTGCGCCCGCGGGCCTGAAGGCGCCGTACGGCTTCGACCTTGTCCTGGGGCAGCAGAGTGGCGTGGACCTGATCGCCGGGGATGCCGGCCTCGGCGGCCAGGCGGGCGGCGGCCCGGGGATTGTCGCCGGTCACCAGCATTGGGGTGCTGCCGGTCAGCGCGGTCAGGGTGGCGACGGTCGCGGCGGCATCGGAGCGCAGCCGGTCTGCGACGCCGAGCACCCCGACCGGGACGCCGTCGCGCAGAACCAGGACGGCCGTGCGACCCCGGTGCTCCAGGTCGGCCGCGACCTCGGCGACACGGGTCGAGCCGGCGCCGCCGTTCCCACCGAGGAGGCGGTCGGGTGCGCCGACCGTGATCGTGTGGCCGTCGACGGTGGCGGTGACACCGATGCCGGGAGTGGAGGTGAAGCCCCGCGGGTCGGTGATGGTCAGGTGGCGGGTGCGGGCGGCGTCGACGACGGCGCGGGCCAAGGGGTGTTCGCTGGGGTGCTCGGCGGCGGCCGCCAGCGCCAGCAGGACATCCTCGGTCAGCCCGGAGCCGGACAGGGGACGGATGTCGGTGACGCGGGGGGTGCCCTCCGTCAAGGTGCCCGTCTTGTCCAGGGCGACCGCGTCGACCTGCCCGAGACGCTCCATCACCACGGCGGACTTCACCAGGACACCGTGACGTCCGGCGTTGGCGATCGCGGAGAGCAGCGGCGGCATCGTCGCCAGGACCACCGCGCACGGGGAAGCCACGATCATGAAGGTCATCGCCCGCAGCAGCGAGCCGGTCAGGTCCGCACCGAACCCGAGGGGGACCGCGAAGACCGCCAGGGTCGCGCCGACCATACCCAGGCTGTAGCGCTGCTCGACCTTCTCGATGAACAGCTGGGTGGGTGCTTTGGTCTTCGAAGCCTCCACGACCATGGCCACGATCCGGGCGATCACCGAGTCCGAGGCGTCCCGCTCGACCTTGACCCGCAGGGCACCGGTGCCATTCAGGGTGCCGGCGAATACCTCGTCCCCGACCTCCTTCACGACCGGCAGTGGCTCGCCGGTGATGGTGGCCTGGTCCACTTCACTGGCCCCGGCAAGCACGCGGCCGTCCGCGCCGACCCGCTCACCGGGACGGACCAAGAGGGTGTCGCCGACCACCAGGTCCTCGGTCGGGACCCTCGACTCGCTGCCGTCGTCGGCCAGGCGGGTGGCGACGCTCGGAGCGAGATCGAGCAGACCGCGCACGGCGTCCTGGGTACGGGCCGTTGCCAGGGCCTCCAGAGCGCCGGAGGTGGCGAAGATGACGATCAGCAGCGCGCCGTCCATCACCTGCCCGATCGAGGCCGCGCCGATCGCAGCAACGATCATCAGCAGGTCTACATCCAGGGTCTTCTTCCGCAGTGCCGTCAGCCCCGCCCGAGCCGGTTCCCACCCGCCAGTGACGTAGGCAGCAGCGTAAAGCGGGCCCCAGGCCCAGGCGGGAGCGCCGGTCAGCTGGAGCGGCAGCGCGATCAGAAACAGTCCCAGCGCGACGGCGGCCCAGCGCGCTTCGGGCAGGGCGAACACCCGGGTGAGGCGCTTCGGCGCCGCTCCCGGGGCGGCCGAGGCTGCCCGCCCGGCCCTCTGGAGCAGGTCGGAAGGCATGACAGAACAAACCCTTCGGGCCGGAAGCAAGGCGACCCATCCACCGTACAGGAACATCTGAACAGGTTTTCATGTGTGACGGGTAGGGTGGATGCCATGGGTCACGGAGCCGATGACAAGAACCACGCCACCCCCCGCGAGCGCCTGGATGCGGCGGGGGCCACCGAAGTAGCCGCCACGCTCCAGGCCCTGGCCACCCCCTCCCGGCTGTACATCCTGGCCCGCCTCGAGGAGGGCCCCTGCGCGGTCGGCGACCTCGCCGAGGCCGTGGGCATGGAGGCCTCAGCCTGCTCCCACCAGCTCCGCCTGCTGCGCAACCTCGGACTCGTCACCAGCGAGCGCCGGGGCCGCTCCATCATCTACGCCCTGCACGACCACCATGTCGCCGAACTGGTGGAGCAGGCCCTCTTCCACGTCGAACACCTGCGGCTCGGCCTGCGCGACTCCCCCGGCACCGAAGCAGTCTCGGCCGTGATCCGCGGGAGGCGGCCGGGTTCCTCGACCTCTCGGGCACCGAAGTAGACGTCAGCGACGCCTCACCGAATACGCCAAGACCCGCGACGCCCTGCGCAGCCGTCGCCCGCCCGGGCTGCCGCCACCGAGCCGGTCGACCGCACCGAGAGCGACTCCGCATCCCCTCGCTCCGATCGTGGCCGTCTGGGTGTCAAGTGCTGGTGTCCCGTCGCTGTGGGCTCACGGGGATGGGGGTGCTTCGCCGACGGTCACACCCGTGGCTGCCGCGGTGACCGTCCATCCCCTGTACGCGCGGGTCCCGGCCGGGCTCGGGGCACTGGAGTGAGCGGGCGTCGCGCACGGGAAAGACAGCCGCCGCTGATGCCCCGAGCGCCGAGTCGGTGGCGAGCCGCACGATGATGCCGGCGCCCTTGCGAGGGTCCCCCATCCGCAGGTGTTCAGCACCCGCTGGAGCACGGCCGAGCCGGGCAGGTCCCGGCCCAGACCGGTGGCCTTGAAACCGGGAGCGCACCAGTTCACCGTGACCTCGCCCGGGTCCATGCGCCGAGCGAGGTCCTGCGTCCACATGATGGTCATCAGCATGGTGCGCCCGTACAGAGCCATCGACTCCCGGCGGGTGTATGGGGTCGGTGCGGCGCAGATCCTCGGCCGGGGCGATCGTCTTGGCCTGCTGGGACGCCTCGGTGGCGACGTTGACGATCCGGGCGCGGCGCCGAGCTTCGTCTTCAGCGCCTCGGTCAGGACGAACGGGCCCAGGTAGTTCACAGCCGTCATCCCCGCGAAGCCCTCGGCGGTGACGCGCTGCGCAAAGCCACGCAGGCCGGCGTTTGTTGGCCAGAACGTCCGAGCGCGGGCAGCGGTAGTACGCGGCGATCTCCTCCCCCACTCGGCGCGTCGGAAATCAGTCCGAGGCCCGCGTGGAAGACGTCGACCGGCTCGTTCGTCACCGTCTTGAGGTCGGCGACGAGGGCTTCCACTCTGGTACGGGAACGGGCCACGGCCCTGATGCGGTAGCCCCGGCCGGCCAGCTCGAAGGCGGCGATGCGACCCAGTCCGGAGGTGGCTCCGGTGATCACGGCGACGGGACGGCCCCTCCCCATCACCCCTTTCGTGAGGTACCTCATGGTCATGTTGTGGGTGGATACCCGAACCATGGAGCAGCACGAATCGACGACCGCGGCCCGTACCCCGGAGCAGGTGGGACTGTCCTTCCTCACGCTCGCCCACGGAGGCGCTGTTGTCGCAGCCCTCCGTTCCGATGCCCACGGGATCCAACTCGACTCCCCTGTCGTGTGATTACCTCCCCTACCCGTACAAGAACGCCGCTGATCACGGTGAGCATGCGCGACAGCATCCGTCCGATACGTCAGACAAGGAGCCAGAGGCGAAGGTGGCGCGATCGGTGGCCATGCGGGCGTAGACGCCCCTGAAGGGCGGGACGGGCTCCGGCCCTGCCGGCCGGTCGTGGAGGTCAGGGCTTCCCGGCACCCCAAGTGAAAAGCCGGTCCTCACTGCTGAGCGGCTCCCCGATCTTGCCTGTGTGCCGTGGCACGATCGCCTCACCGCTGGCCGAAACCGAAGGATCGCCGTGCCCCCGACCTCTGTCGTCCTGCACAACGCCCGGATCGTCGACGGTACGGGTGCCCCGCCGGTGTCCGATGGAATCCTGGTGGTCGAAGACGCCCTCATCCGCTGGTGCGGCCCTGCCCACGCGGCGCCGGAGGATCCCGAACTACGTCGCGCAACCCGCGTTGACCTCGGTGGCCGCACCATCTGCCCGGGGTTCATCGACGCGCACGTGCACTTCGCCCTACCGGGCCCGGTGGGCAGCCCGTTGGCAGGTGCGGGCGAACCCGTCAGCTACCGGACGCTAAAGGTGATCGAACGGCTCCGTGTCACCTTGCACAACGGGGTGACCACGGCACGCGACCTCATGGGGCTCGACGCGGGCTTCCGGCGGGCGGTGGCCGAACGCCGCATCGCAGGCCCGCGGCTCCTGGTCGCGGTGAGCATGCTGAGCCAGACGGCCGGGCATGCCGACTTCCGCCTCCCGAGCGGCATCGACGCCCTCGCCTCCGCCGTCGCTTTTCCCGGCAGCCCTGCCGGCATCGTGGACACCGTCGATGACATCCGCACCCGTGTACGCGAGCTTGTCGCCGCCGGCGCCGACTGCATCAAACTCGCCGCCAGCGGAGGCGTCACCTCCCCGCACGACCAGCCCGAATGGCTCGGGCTGCGTGCGGAGATGATCCGCGCAGCCGTGGAGGAGGCCGAGTCCTACGGTGGCCTTCCCGTCGCGGTGCACGCGATCGGGGAGGCCGGGATCGCCGCGGCTGTCCGCTCCGGGGTCCGCAGCATCGAGCACGGTTACGCTCTCACCGACGAACTGCGGGCGGAGATGGCCGAACGTGGCCAGTTCCTTGTGCCCACCCTCCTGGAGACCATGGCCGATCCCGACCCTTCCGCCGTGACGGCGGCCGTACACGCGAAGGCCGTGCACTGGCACCGGGTGGCCCAGGAGTCCGTGGCGCGTTCCGTGGCAGCCGGGATCCGTGTCGCGATGGGAACTGACGCGGGCCTGATCGCCTCCCACGGACAGAACCTCAAGGAACTGGGACTCCTCGTCCGCATCGGTGGCATGACGCCGCTCCAAGCCATCCGAGCAGCCACTTTCGACGCCGCCGATCTGTGCGGCGTGGGTGACACCACCGGCAGCCTGGTCGCCGGCAAAGCCGCCGACCTGGTCGTCTGCGGAACGGACCCCCTGAACGACATCAACTCCCTCGCCGACCCCGCCCATGTGCACGCCGTACTCAAGGAGGGACGCATCGCCATCGACCGGGCCGGGGTTCTCGCCTCCGCAGGCCTGCTCCCGTAGAGGAAAACCGGATGAAGGGCCGTGGCGGTCGAACGTCTGCCTCCTCACGTGACTCAGTCGGGGATCTTGGAGCCGCCGAGGTCAGCACCCAGGGTTCGCCGGGCATTCGGCCGGAATATCTCGCCGGCCAGTGAGTGTGGGTGTTCACGCCATCCCCGTCTCGGGTGGTTCGAGCGTCGTGTACTTCCTGATCCCGCCTTCTCCTCATCGGCCTTGGGTACGACGGCGTCCGGGATCGAGGGCCTGGTCATCGCTGAGGCGCGTGGGGGCCCCTGGCCCTGTGGTTCGGAAGGCCGATGGTCGCCCGGACGGCCAGGAGACCGTTCGTCGTGGTCGACCTCACCCAGATTTACGTCCACTGGCACGCGGGCCGCTCGAAATGCGAGCCGGCGGCACGTATCGACGAGCTCAGCTGCCAGAACGCCGAGCTGACCGCCCAGAGGGACGCGCTGACTCGGGGCAAGGCCGAGTGGGAGGAGAAGCTCGCGGAGGCGGAGGCGGAGGCGGAGGCGGAGGCGGAGGCCGTGCCGGGGCGGGACGCGGCTCGCGCGAGCCTGCGCCGGATGATGCGCAGGGAGAACACCAAGCCGGATGCCCCTGAAGCCGGATGAGCCCTGCCATCGGCGGAGCCGGTTCCCGCCGCCGAGTGGGAACGGCCTCGCAGAGCACCTCGTCCCCATGTCTCCGATCTGCGGTGATGTCCCCCAAACCAGAGCCGGTGGCGGTCTACCGCCTGGCTCGCGGCCAGGAATCGCGTGTTGCTGACCAGGTCACGCCGTTACGGGCAGGCACTCGGCGAGCAGGTCGATGACGTCGCGCCAGGCGCGCTGCGCGTGCTGTGGGTGGTAGCCGACGCCGGGGACCACGGGGTGATCGACCGGCGGGTGGTGGAAAGCGTGCAGGGCGCCGCCGTAGACCACGAGGCGCCAGTCGACGCCCGCGGCCTGCATCTCGGCGGTGAACGCGTCCCGTTGCGCGGGCGGCATGATCGGGTCTTCCGACCCGACCCCGGCCCACACCGGGCAGCGAATGCGCGCAGCCTCGCCCGGTCGGCCCGTGATCGTTGCGTTGACCGTCCCGATCGCACGCAGGTCGACGCCGTCGCGCCCGAGTTCCAGCGCGACGGCGCCCCCGGTGCCATAGCCCACGGCAGCGATCCGGTCGGGGTCGGTCCGCGGTTCGGCACGCAACACGTCGAGCGCCGCATGGCCGATGCCCCGCAGCCGGTCGGGGTCGGCGAGCAGCGGCATGCAACGGGCCAGCATCTCCTCGGGGTCACCCAGATAGCGCCCGCCGTGAAGGTCGAAGGCAAGCGCCACGTACCCCAGCTCGGCGAGAGCATCGGCCCGGCGGCGCTCGACGTCGCTGAGTCCCATGCCCTCTGGCCCGAGCAGCACCGCAGGCCGGCGGTCGACGCCGGCCGGGAGCGCGAGGTGGCCGATCATCGTCACACCGTCGGCCGGGTACCCGACCGTACGCGCGGTAACCGTCGTCATGAGACTGGACTGTAGTGATCGTCGAGCCCGGGCGGGCCGGTGTTCACCGCTGGCAGAACAGCGCGGGTGCGCCCCTGAAATGCCGGTCCCTGCTCAGGATCCGTAGCGTGGGACACCCTCCCGGGGCAGCCCGTCCGCCGATGGCTTGGGAACATTGTCGAGAGCGTCCACGAAGTGGCTCTCGGCCCGGCCCTGTTCCAGCCATTCGGCGAGCGTCTGCCAGACGGCAGAGTATGCGGTGCACAGGCTGTGGACGGTACGCGGGTTCAGCCACGCCACGCCGCCCGCTGTGGCCCTGCTGAAGGCGTCCTGCCCCTCCTGGATGTTCGTGTAGTGGGCCATCTCGCCTCTCACGTCTCTCCGGAGGTCGCTCTGCAGCCTCCGGAGGCGTCTGGTGATCACGTCACGGTCCGACCGCACCGAGCCCTCGGCGAACATCGAGGGAGGGAATCCCAGAGTGTCCGGGAGCGTGGGCTGACTGCCGGCCCGAACCGATCGAATGAGGTCCACTCGGTACTCCCAGTGGCCCCGCTGTTGCGAGTCGGACACCTTCCGCATCCCGTTCCAGATGTCGGATTCGGCACGAAGCCACTCCGTCGCGTCCCGGATGTCGAAGCTGGGCTCCTCGCCTCGGGCGATCCACACCTTCTCCATCACCTTGGCGGCCTCTTCGAGGAGCCTGTAGTCGTACTCCCTCATTTGGGCCTCGGACCAGCTGTGCGGCGGAGGATGCGCCGGAAGCTCCTGCCCCGGGTAGGCGGTCAGTACGAAGCGCTCGAAGATCGGCGCCCTCCGAAGAAGAGCGAGATCCGGGTCCTCATGCACCATCCAGGTCCGCTCCACCGTTGCGGAGTCTCCTCTGGGAACCAGAATCGCCCATTCAAGCTCCTCCACCGCGTGCTGCGTGTGCTCCTTCGTCCGGGCTTCCCTCTCCTCCTTGTTGACCTTGATCTTCAGGGCCACGGCATGCACACATGCGCTGTTGTAGCGGGTCAACCAGTCGCCGCGCCGGCACCGCGGAAGGAAGCGACGTACAAAGACCAGTCGACTCCGGGCCCTGTCGATCCGGGCTTCGAGTTCATCGGGGGTGACGTGCGTTGTCACAGGCGGTCCGGTGCGCCAGGTATAGCGGGAGTGCGGGTCGCACCCGGGGCCGGGGAGCTGCATCTTCTCAACCGCCCACGCCAGACGCAGAGGGGCCCACACCTCACGGTTGATACGGAATGCGCCTCGAGTCACCGCCTGCCGGGGGCCGCGGACGCTCTGGACATGGGAGAAGGGGGATATGAGCCGGAAGTAACTTCGGAGCCGTGCCGGCCAGTACAGGCCGGCGAGGCGCGCCCAGCGGTCATCTGCGGCCAGACGGTTCGTCTCCTGCATCGCGGCCCGCTGGAAGACCAGACGCACAAGATTCTTGGCGACGGCAGCGGACTCGGACCTCCCGTAGAGGGACTGCTCCAGCACTCTTGCGAGCCAGGCCTCTTCCTCCCCGGGAGGCGCCAGCGTGCTGGCCGCTTGCTGGTAGCGCTCCGCCAGAAGGGGCACGAGGCGGCGCCGGGTCGTGTCATCCTGGCTGCCTTTACGCTGGGCCCATTGCTGTGCCGTCTCCTCCGCCATTCCCAGGAGGATGGCGTTCCGGTACCGCAGACCAAGCACGTCCCGATACAGGCGAGGGTGACGCAGATAGCGCAGCCGCCGCCAATCCGCCTCCCTAGGTCTCAGCCACAGTCGCCTGTTGTACTGCCTGGAAGTCTGTCCATCGAGAGTCAGGGCGCGCTGACACGTTTCGAGAGCGTCGATATGCAGACCCATCTTCTCCTGCACCTCGGCCAACTCACTCCTGAGGTACGCGTTCTTGGGGTCGAGCGCGACCGCGTCGAAGTACCGGGACAACGCCTCGTGATAGCGGCCGGCCCGGCTGAGCTCGTTCGCGCTCTGGTACGCCTCGTACAGTTCCGGATTGAGTTCACGGCCCCACCACTGACGCCACGGTGGCTGCCGCCCCGCTCGAGTCACCGGCAGCAGGACGCTGATCACCCAGCAGCCGGTCTTGCGGATGACTTCGCCCCATTCCTTTCCCCACAGGGTCGTCGAGCTGGAACCGCCGAACACGAACGCCGTAACCGTCACCGTCACACCAAAGCGATCCGGTCCCTGTTCACGGATCCGGAGCACTCCTCCGACCCGGTAGGCAAGCTTCGGCCTCAGCCGGCTCAGGAGGCGCGGAATTGCGGTCCCCAGCTTCTTGGGGTCCAGCTCGACATCGCCGACCAGCTCGAGAAAGCTGGTCGGCGGGGCCTCGGCGGGCAGCGTTGTTGGTGCGTAGATGCTGCTTTCGGACAACTGCTGACGAAGCTCGGCGGTCAGATCCCCCACCGGCACAGCGAGGGTCCCCGGGGCCGTCGCGTCGATGAGTTCCTGAACGTCGACCGGACCCGGTTTGTAGGCCACCAGCGCACGCGTCGCGCGCCAGTACAGGTAGAGAACGACCAGCGCGACGAACCAGAATCCCAGCCTTTGGCCGAGGACGAGGCCGTCGCCGTCGACGACCCGCCCGAGCCCGCCGAAGATCTGCGCCACCCACCCGGTGAACCCCTGCGCCCAGCCCCAACCGCCCTCGTTCCAGGCCGGGTGGCCCTTGCCTGCCCACATCAGGAGGCCGAGGAGGCCGAGCGTGCCCACGCCGCTCCACACAATCCATGCGATCCGCCTCGGCGCGGGAAGCGGGGATGTCAGCGTGGTCTCGCTTTCCTTTCGCCGATTGATCATGGCGAACTCCGGATCAGAAGACGTCCCCACTCACAAGGCTAGGCGACATCCCTGTTGTAGACAGGTCAACCGTGTGAGCAGGCAACACGGGGCAGCCGTCGATCTCCGGCATCCGGATGTCCACGACGACAACGTCGGGCCGCGCGCAGCGGACCGTGGCGACAGCCTCGGCCCCGTTGGCCGCCTCGGCCCGCGGGAGAACTTTGGTGCCGCCCGGTGTCCTGACCTCGATCTTCAGACAGGCCTCGGCGCACCCGGTGGCCAGGGACGCCTGCGCACGCAGGCCTGACCGCGTCGGTCGGCACCTCCTGTACGACGGGTGGGCCGCGGCCTGGGTACTCGCTGCGAGAGAACCGCCACGGTCAACCACGCCGGCCGCCTCGCCCCCGGCCGTCTTCCTCTGACCGTCCGCCGACAGAGCGCCCTCTCCGTCTTCCTTCCTACCAAACCACTCCCCCGCGCCGACGCTCGCCAGGTACACACACGTGTGGATGGGTTTGCGCGCGCCCCGGACGGTTGTGGCGCTCCCTGGTACGAGTACCCCCAGCAGGCGCTCATGAGTTGCCGACAACAGTGCCGAGCCAAGCAGGTGACTTCAGCTTGATCAACCGTGTGGCGCGGCGGGGCGCAGGCACCAGCGCCCACAAGCTGATCGGGTCAAGGGCGTGCTCCTCATGTCCCACAACAGGTGCGGCCTGATCACTCTTCGTCCACTACCTCGAAAGGTCTTCTCCATGCGCTCTGTTTCCTCTGTACTGACCGCCGCTGCCGCTCTCGCCATCGTCCTGGGCGGTGCGTCCGCTGCCAGCGCCGATGTGAACGTGACCATCCCGGAGGGCAGTTCCTACACGCTCGTCTTCGGCGACTGGCTCCAGTTCGCTGCCGACGACGTCTTCAACGCCGGTCACGACAACACGGTCGGCTCGAACAACTGACCCTGCGCCCTCAGGTCTGGCCGTCGGCCGATGAGTTGGCCGTCCGCGCGGCCGACGGCCCCTAGACAAGTCCCATCGTTGCAGTTCAGGAGCACTCTCCGCCCTTATGATCAAGACCCGGACGACCCCGCTCGCAAGGGCGCGACATCAGCCGTTTTCCCGGCCCGGCAGAGGTGCGCCCTCAAGGAAGGCGCGATAGGCGTCGACGGCTTCCGGCTCGATTTCAGGGTCGGAGGGGCCATAGCGGGTGTCCGTGCGGTCCCGCTTCGGCCCGGAGACCCAGAACTCCTCGTCGGTCTGCACGTCGTAGAAGTTCGCATCGAACATTCCCCCTGCCCTGCGCAGTGTCCTCCCGCGAAAGTACGCAGTGTTCCAGGTCTTCGAGAAGCCCACCCACCCGATCCACGAGGGTCCGCGGTCGGTGCTGTAACCAGTCTTCAACTGCACGAACATGAGACGTCGAGGCATACCCACAGAGTCCTGCACAGACCGCTCCCGTGACCAGCCATTTTGCGGAGCCTATGCGACCCCGCGGCACCGCCGACAAGGGCTCGGGCAGGCGGCTACGGCACGATGCGCTCGTTCACCTGGAGAGTGCTTGCTTCCTCTCATCCGACAGACCCTTGGCAAGTCCCATCGCCACAGCTCAGCGGCACTCTCCGTCTATCTGATCAAGGTCCGCGCCGGCCCGCCCGTGAAAGCCCGAGGTTAGAACCTCTCTTGCGGATCAGGTGACTGCTCTGTGTCCGGGTCGTTGATGTGGGCCTGGGGCGGGGTGATCCAAGTGATGCCGAGTGCGAGCCGCTGCGGCCGTTCCTGCCGGTACCGATCGGAGCACGGCCAGAGTGTTCGCGGCGCCCTTCTCGCGGCGGTTGACGCCCCACAGGTTGTAGTCGCCGACGGAGTAGCAGCCGTGGAAGCAGCGAACGCCGTGGGTGCGGTGGCGGGTCGCGGGGTGTCGCTCGGGCTGGCCCTACGCGGCCCAGCACGACCCGCCGGTGGCCGAGCATGGTGGGGGCGGGTGGCGGCCGTCTGCACGACGAAGTCCTCGTCGTCAGGACTGAGCAGGCGGGGGCGGCCTCCCGCCCACGAAGGTCCAGGGAGGCCAGTCCGATCTCGTTGAACCGGTGGATCACGTCGCGGACGGTGTCATCGTCGGCCTGCACCAGTTGGGCGTTCACCGGGACCCGGTTCCCGCCGGCGGAGGCCGGCAGCATCGTCGCGCGTCGGTAGCGCACCGAGTTGGCGCTGCTCCGCCGCACGATCTGCTGAAACCGCCGCCCCTCCTGTTCGGTCATTATTCGCACGTGTACCGGCTCGGCCCTCGCGACTCCCAGGGCAGGTTGAACCAACGTGTCACGGTCCTGGGCCCGCGGCTGACCTAGCATCTCGTGCCATGACCGAAGCCGAGAACGTCTTGGACTGGCTGCAGGGTTGGTACTCCGCACAGTGCAATGAGGACTGGGAACATGAATGGGGCGTCAAGATCGACACGCTCGACAACCCCGGTTGGTCAGTCCGCATCGACCTGCAGGACACCGACCTCGAAGGGCACGACTTCCTCCGCCAGGACCTTAGACGCAGCAAGGACGACTGGGTCTTGGCCTGGACCTCTCACATGACCTTCCATGCTGCATGCGGGCCACGCAACCTCACTGAGGCACTCGCCCTCTTCCGCTGGTGGGCGGTGGAGAACACCCCGCAGTGAACGCCTGAACCCACATGATCAGGCGACCACAAGGCCTTCCTACCGTCCCAGAATGTCCTCCCTCAAGGGACGGTTTGCGAGTCCGCATCCGTTCGAGTAGCGGATTGCATCAAGCATGGCCGCCATCAGAACCGACACCGGGTGGGGAGCTCCTCCTTGTGACCGGACCTCAGCGTCCTGCTGCCGGACACGTAACCGTTGAACGTAGGGTGTGCGTTATGGAGTCGACCGTACTTCTCGTTGCCGATGTGACATGCAGTCCGGAGAACACCGTTGAGTTCAGCCGGGTCCTGCACGAGTTCGCTGCCGCGTGTCGCGAGGAACCGGGTTGCCTCTCCTACGACGTGTTCCGCTCCGAAGACACACCCGAGCGGTACGTGAGCATCGAGAAGTACGTCAACTCCGCGGCATTCGCAGCTCACCGCGACTCCGACCACTTCCGCGAGATCGGCCTTGCACGGCTGATGCCGCTGGCGACTGCACGCGACGTGCGGATGTATGACCAGCCTCACGAGATCCCGCCCGCGGGACGTTAGCGCAACGGTACGCGGGCCGATAGGTCTTGCCCGCCTTCGGTATGGCGAGGCGCCCGGCCGTGGGGGCTTGCTGGGCAACCACGGCGGCGGCATGGTGAACAGCCCTCCCCGGGCTCGATCCGGACTGTGCGTTCGGCGAGCCGTTTGAGCTTCAGCAGCAGCGTCGAACCCGTCCGGCAGCGCGGTCAGTTGTCCCGCCACCGGATGTCCTGGTCTTCCCGCCGCTTGATGAGCGTTGCGCCGAGGACGCCTCCAGGAGTACGGCGATTCCGCCGGCAGGCATGTACCGCACGACGGCCCCGACTACTGCGTGCCCCTGCGCTGACGGCGCAACGCAGCGTGCCGAATTGCCCCCGGCGTTCCCTCATCTCGTCTGCCGAGTTCCTTGAGCGCCGTCAGCCCATCCGACCTGTCATCATGTGCCTGACACATCGCCGCCTCCCAAGGAGAGCCACCGATCATGCGCATGACCCGTCCCGCCGCCGCCGTCCTGGCCGCCGCGCTCGGCTTCGCCGGAGCGCTTGCCCTTGCCCCCGGCGCCGCAGCCCAGGCCGGCTGCCAGTACAAGGTCGTGTGGCCGACCGCCGGGGTGTACGAGAACCCGAATCCGAACAGTGTCGTCGTCAAGACCAAGTACGCCGGGGACATCGTCGGCGCATCGACCTGTGAGGGCGCGTCCTACAACGAGTACGGCTACGTCCTGGTCACCACCGATGCGGCAGCGGACGGACGGGGCTGGATGCGCGAAGGGGCGGTCGTCCCCATCTGAGAAGCGCCTGGGGCCGGCCCTGAGGCCGAGTTGCTCACCGTGGTCACCGCCCAGCGCCCGAGGTCACCGACCTCGGACGCTGGGCGGTCGGGCTAAGCGGCCTCGCCCAGTGGCTCGCCGCCGGCCGCCCGTGCCAGGGGCTGTCCTGCTCATCCCTGGCGGGCGCGCCGGTCGTACGGCAGAGCGAGCAGCCGGGGCATCGGCGGGTGCGGTGCGCCAGACGTCCGGCCGGTGGGCGGCCGGGCCGGTGGGCGGGAACGTCGCGGAGGTGGTCGGCGTCGGACGACGAGAACACCGACCTCTCGCGCATCCTGACGATTCTGGCGTACCTTTCCCAGCTGCCGTCCGTCGGCGAACTGCGCACGTCCTGCGCAGGCCTCTGAACTTCTGGAACAACCGGGGACCTTCTTCTGTGAGAGGGCGACCGGCCCCGACATGTGAAAGCAGCGGTCGATGACGCCTACCAGCGGGTGACCCCGCCCGGTGGCCGCGGCGGCCGGTGTCATCGACGCGGTCGGACGGCGTTCCCCGGACGCCGGGCCGGGCAGCGGGTACGGGTTGTACGGTGCCCGGTCGTGTCGCCCCTTTGGAAGCGCGCCCACGGTGCTGATCGATCCGCGGGACAGCGGACCGAAGCCGAACGCGAGAAGCGCGGCTGTCGCTGACGGGGAGGCCGGCGCCCCGGGCGTCGCAACGCTGAGTGTTCCGATCCGCCTCGGCAGGGCTGACGAGGCAGTGATGGATTCCGATCGGCGCGCCAGGGAACGCGTAACTTCCCGCGCCTCTCAGCGCGGTGTCACTGCACGATTCCAGCAGCGCGTGCCGCGGCCAGCCAGCTCGGAAACTCGCGCAGCAACTGGTCGAAGAGACGGCGATCGCCCGTGGACTTGGGGGTCTTCCCGGCGTGGAAGAAGGCGGCGTTGTCGACGATGCGGCGGGCCGGTGCGTCAAGGGCGTCCAGCTTTCGCAGGAAGGTGAACTCGCTGCTGTCGGGGTCTCCGAAGCCGACGAACTGCCAGAACAGGGGCAGGCGCGCCGCTTTGCACAGGTAGCGTTCCGCGGCGAGTTTGCTGGTGGGTCCACCATCCGTCTGGAAGACGACCAGCGCTGGCTCTCGGCTTCCGGAGTCGAGGTAGTGATCGATGACCTGGTCCATGGCCCAGTGGTAGTTCGTGCGTCCCATGTGACCCAGGTTCGCGTGCAGTTGGTGGACGCGACCCCGGTGCCCCCCGAGCTTCAGGTCGGCCGAGCCGTCGACGTCCGTCGAGAAGAAGACCACCGGCACGATGCCGTCGTCGTCCAGATGGGCCGAGAGCGACAGGACCTGATCGGCCAGATGTTGCATGGTGCCGTCGCGGTAGTAGGGCCGCATGGACCCGGAGCGGTCCAGTACGAGATAGACCGCAGCCCGCATACCCTCCAGCCCCCGTCCCCTGAGGCTGTCGCCTGCGGTCTTGTAAAGACTGACCAGGTCAGGTGCGCGTTCCTGCACTTTGACCAGACTCATGGCCGACATCCGCTCCGTGCCGTTCTTCGCAATCACCTCGCCATAGTGGCGCCTCGGGCAGCCGCGTATGGCCGCATCGACGGCTCTCGGAGCACGCCGCGCGGTACGGCCACCGTGTGGGGACACCAGTCGGCCTTTGTCCGCGCGACGTTCTGGGTCGCCGCTGTCTCGTTCCGGGCCTCGGGCCTCCCTGCGGGGGCGAGGAAGGCATCGGCGTTGACTGTGGAAGGCGCGAGAGGCCACCGCTCGGCCGGCGGCCGAGCGGTGGCCCTGAAGTCGGTGCATACCTCGCTGGTCGGAGCGCCGAGCTTCCGCAGTGGTTCGCCTGGGAGGTGTACGTCTCGCAGCCGCTTCGGGGCAGGCACTCCGCCGGTGGACGCCCCCGATCCTGATGGTGCTGTGCCATGGCGCCGGTCACCGGCTGCACACCGGGTCCCTCTCTGGGCGCGCCAGGCGTTCGGGCTCTATCCGTCGTCCCGTGCAGCGGCCCGGGGCGACGCGGGGATCATCTCGCCTCAGCGCACGCTGAGGACCAGCTTCCCGGTGGTGCGTCCTGTCTCCCCCATGGCGTGGGCCCGGCCTCCTTCGGCCAGGGGGAAGACGCCGGAAACGTGGGCACGGAGCTTGCCCCGGTCGACGAGTTCAGCGACGGCGCGCATGCCGGCCTGGTCGTGTTCGACGAGCAGAACAACGGCGCGAACCTGTGCCTTCTCCGCTGCGGCCGGGGTGTCCTCGGCACCCGGCAGGAGGGAGACGAGGGTGCCACCCGGGCGAAGCACGCCCAGGGAACGGGTGGCGGTCTCCCCGCCGAGGGTGTCAAGAACGACGTCGTAAGGCTCCTCGGTATCGGTGAAATCGTCGAAGCGGTAATCGATGCAGGCGTCCGCGCCGAGCTCGCGCAGGAACTCATGCTTGGGGGCGCTCGCCGTCCCGGTGACATGCGCGCCGCGTTCCTTGGCGATCTGAACGGCGAGATGACCGACACCCCCGGCCGCAGCGTGGATCAGCACCCGCTGCCCGGCCCGCAGGCCCGCGGTCTCGACGAGGGCCTGCCAGGCAGTGAGCGCGGCCAGCGGCAGAGCAGCCGCCTGGATGTGATCGATCCCGGCGGGCTTGGCGACGAAGGCGCGGGCGGGGCCGGTCACGTACTCGGAGTGGGAACCGGCCCCGTAGGGGTAGGGCAGCATGCCGAACACCTCATCACCGGGCTGGAAGAGGGTGACGCCGAAGCCGGTTTCGATCACGGTGCCGGAAACGTCCCAACCGAGGGTCCGCGGCGGGGGCGGCAGGAAGAGGCTCACGGCACGGTGCTTGAAGTCCGTGGGATTGAGTCCGGCCGCGTGCACGGCAACCAGGATCTCCCCGGGGCCGGGCACGGGCCGGGGAAGCTCCGTCAGCTGCAGCACCTCGGGCCCGCCGAGGGCCGTCTGGTGCAGGGCGAGCATCACGGGTGCCCGCCTCGGGGAGTGGATGTTTTCACGGGTGTCCGCAGAAGTCATGCCTCCACCCTGGCTGCCCGGTCCGCTCGTGACGATGGCAAGAAGGTCATCCTCCGATACAATCACGCCATGCTCCTCGACCCGGCCGCCCGAATCGCGTCCCCCGCGCCCGAAGCGGCCCAGGACCTCGCCGACCGCGTGTCCGAACTGGACAGCTACATGCACCAAGCCCCTCGGCCCGACGCCCACAAGGTCGTCGTCCTTGCCCTCGACGGCGTCTATCCCTTCGAGCTCGGCATCCCGCACCGGGTCCTGGGCTCGGCCGACGGCCGCTACGAAGTCCTGTCCGCGAGCCTGGACGGGCAGCCCGTGCGCACCGACTCGGACCTCACCGTCACCCCCGGGCACGGCCCCGAGGTACTGGCCGAGGCGGACACGGTGATCATCCCTCCGTACGCGCTCTCCAGGGCCTCGGCCGCCGCCCTGGACCCGCAGGCCCTCGCCGCCCTGTCCCGCGTACGCCCCGGCACTCGTCTGGTGTCCATCTGTACCGGCGCATTTCTGCTCGCCGCCGCCGGTCTCCTGGACGGGCGCCGGGCCACCACCCACTGGGCGCTCACCGACCACTTCCAGCGACTGTTCCCCCGGGTCGAGCTCGACGCGGGGGTGCTCTTCGTCGACCACGGCGACGTGCTGACCTCCGCGGGTGCGGCGAGCGGCGTCGACGTGTGTCTGCACCTCGTGCGTCAGGACCACGGCAGCGAGGTGGCCAACCAGGTCGCCCGCCGCTGCGTCGTACCGCCGTACCGGGACGGCGGGCAGGCACAGTACATCGAGCGACCGCTACCGCCGGCGAGCGAAACCGGCACCGGGCCGACCCGCGACTGGGCACTGCAGCGGCTGGAGCTTCCGCTGTCGCTGAAGGAACTGGCCACGCACGCGGCAATGAGCACCCGGACCTTCGCCCGGCACTTTCAGGAGGAGACCGGTCTGAGCCCCGGCCGCTGGCTGACCCAGCAGCGGCTGCGGCGCGCCCGGCACCTGCTGGAGTCCAGCGACCTGTCGGTGGACCGAGTCGCCCACGAGGTCGGCTTCGCGACCGCCACATCGCTGCGCCGGCACCTCGCTGCGGAGGCCGGGGTCGCCCCGTCCGCATACCGGCGCACCTTCCGCGCCTCCACTCCGGCCGCGAGCGATTCCCCAGGGAGGCAACACATCGAGCGGGCTGAAAGCTGAGGCCCGCGCTCGGCCGGACCGCTCCGGCGGCACGCCCCCGGTACATCGTGGTCCGCACCGCCGGCCTGGTGGTCTCGACCGTGAGAGGCCGACTGATCAGTGCGGTGTCGAGGGCCCGGGCGTCCTGGGCAGCCCACTGCGCCGCCTCCGGCCGGAGGAGCCGTGGCCCAAGCAGCGAGTACGAGGCCGCCCCCTCCGCTCCGCGCTGACAGCACATCGCCACGGCGGCACAGGGAGAACGGCTGGTCTCCCCTGGAAGTGGCGGTCAGCACCGTCACAGGGCGGGGCGGCGGGGCGCACAACGGCATAGGCCCGCATGGGTGATTGCGTCGCCACACCCGAGGGCTGGCAGAGCCTGCGCACTGACCCGCTCAGTCGCGCCGCCACCATCGGCGGCAGCGCCGGGTCGGTTCCGGTTCGGTGGGCGGCGCCTCGACGAAAGGCGGGGCCGTCCGCTCAGGTTCCAGCCCCACCCGACCCGGATGCACGCACACCGGGACCCGGTCATCGACCGTATACCGGAATCCGTCCGCGGCATCGAACGGCCAGTGCCGGCTGGGCCGGTCCGCGACGAGGAAGCCCGTACGCGGGAAGCGCAGTGCGGGGCAGAACCAGCAGCACGGGTAGTCGGAGTCCGGGGCGATGAAAGGCGTCTGCGCCGCGTCATGCATACCTCCGAGATGGTAAGGGCTGTCCCGCAATTCCTGGTGGGCGCACGACGACAGCTACGACACCTCGCCGCGTTGTCGAAACGCCCGAATACATCCAGTATGCGGGCGCCTCTCCGCCTTGCGATGCACCGCATCCGACGTCGCGCGCTGATCCACCAGGAGTTGCGGGACAGCCCTAGCCCAAGGCAGGAGGGCTGCGGCGGTCGGACCGGGCCCGGGAGGGCTGCCGACAAGCTCCCGGACCCGGCCGTGGGTATCAGCCGCTTGAGCAGACGGTGCCGTTCAGGCGGAAGACGGTCGGGTCCGAGTTGGGCCCGTCGTTGGCGCCGACGAAGCCGAACGAGGACGTCGAACCGCCCTCCGGGGCCAGCGGCCCCGCACCGTCGGAGGCAGTCACCCGAACATGTGAACCGGTCTGATGGAACGTGGCGTTCCATCCGGAGGCCACTGATTGCCCGTCGGTCGGCCAGTCCCAGTCCACCGTCCAGCCGGTGATCGGGGTGTCCGAGAGGTTGCGGATGTTCACCGTGGCGACGAACCCGTTGCCCCAGCTCGTGTCCCGGTGGTACGTCACCGCGCAGGCGGCGTCCGAGGGGGTGCTGGTGGTGAAGGTCAGAGGCGACGACGGGGCGGAGAGCCGCCCCGAGGCGTCCGCGGCCAGCACATTGACGGTGTGGGTGCTGCCCGGAGGCAGGTTCTGCAAGGTGACGGATGTGCCGGTGGTCTCCCCGACCACGCGGGTATGAGCGCCGTCCCGCTCCTGGACCAGGTAGCGGGTGGCAGCCGCCGCACCTGCCCAGGACAGGCGCGCGGTGGTAGCGGTCGCCGAGTCAAACCTCGGGGTGCCCGGGGTTCCGGCGGCCGAAGCTCCCGGACCGGTCCCGGCTCGCGGTTCGAGGGTGACGGTGAGCAACGCGTACGGCGGCACGGTGACTTGGGACGCTGTCGCCTCCCCGTCGGTGACCTCGGTGATGTCGCTGTCGCCCCGTGCATAGCGGTTGACTTCGGGCACGGCGGCGGAAGGAGTGAATCCGGCGTAGTCGAGGTCCACGGTCCGTGATGTGTCCGGGTCCTTGTTGACGAGCATGATGCTCAGCCGCCCGTCGCGACGGAGCACGGCGTGGGCCGAGACGTCCTGCGCGGTGGACTCGGCGGCGATCATGGTGTCACCTGCGGTGCCCAGTTCGCTGGTCATCTTCATGCCGTAATAGGGATGGAACGGCGTGTTCGGCGCCGGCTCGCACACCTCGCCTGTGCAGGCGCCGCTGGAGAGCATCCCCATGTCGCCGTAGTCGGTCTCACCGTCGACGGTCGTGATCTGACCGGCACCGTTGTGGGTGTTCCACCAGTCGACGGTGAACACGCCGTTCTCCAGAGCCGTCATGACGGCGTCGGCGGCGAACAGGCCGTTGGGGCGGGCGGTGAGCCGAGCGCCGCCGGTGTTCGTGTTGATCTCGGTGAGGGCGATGGTGATGTCCGGTGATTTCGGGCCTGCGGCACGGTCGATCTGGCTGCGCACCTCCCGGAGCTCGCCGGGCAGCTTGGCCAGTCTGGCCATGGCGCTCTCGGCAGTGGTGTCGGCCCCACCCGCGTACCAATGAACGCTCACGAAGTCGATGACGTCGGCCACTTCGGGGAGCACGGCGTGGTTCCAGTCGCCGGAATCACCCGTGCCGACGACGCCGTCCGGCCATTCGCCCGGAGTGGTGAGCACCGCGCCTATCTTGACCGTCGGATCGACCGCCTTCATGGCCGCGGCGTAGGCGCGCACCTGGCGCGCGTACTCGCGGGGGCTCTTGTCCTCGTGGTCGTCGTGCTCCCATCCGCTGCCGTAATGGCCGTTGCCGTAGATTTCGTTGCCGATCTCCCAGTACTTCGCGTCATACCCCTTGGTGACGTTCGCGTACCTGACCCACCCTGCCGCTTCCTCGGGGGTGCCGGAGCCGTAGTTGGCGATCAGGATCGGCTGTGTCCCGGCGGCACGGGCGGTGGCCATGAACGAGTCGAATCCGGTGCCGGGGGCGACGTACCCGCCGGGAGCTGTATGTGTCTCCCAGTGGTAGATGTCCGCGTACGAACCTCCGGGGTAGCGCATCGCCCCGACATCGGCCGCCTTCATCAGGTCGACGACCTCGGGATCGTTCATGTGCGAGTCCCATATCGCGGTGTTGACGCCGCGAGCGGTGCCGGACAGCGTGCCCAGCGCCGCTTGGGCGTTGACTGTGACACCGACGTCCGCGTCGTCGGTGTCCTGCGGGGCGGCCGGGGCGACGCCGACCAGTGAGACCAGCAGGGCCAGCGAGGCGGTCAGGACGGCCGCGCACCGCGCGAGGGGGCGAAAAGTGGTGCCGGCCGGCCGGACGGGACGATGCGGTGGTGACATGGGAGTCCTCCCTAGGACGTTCGGTGGCACGGTCGGACGTGCAGGACCGTGTCGCCGGACAGACGAAGTGCCGCCGCGGATGTGGGACGTTCCGCGCCGATGGCACCAACGACGAAGCATGAATTGCGGAGCGGTCGTGCACGTGCGGGCGGCCGGAGTCCGCCTATGGGAGCGCTCCCATAATGGGAGGGGCGCGATGCGCTGTCAACGCCCGGGCACGTCGGCGTGCCGAGGAAGCAGCCGTGTACACCGCGGACGAGGAAGAGGGCCACGGGGCCGGGGCCTGCATGCACGGCGGCACCTATCGGGATACGCATGCGCAGAAGGGGTGTTGTGGTGCTTCCGACGCGATTCCTTCTGGCTGTACGCGAAGGCTTCGGCCTGGCAGCCGGCGAGGAGTTCAGCGACGACGGCGAGCGGGTCGCTCAGGGCGCGGCTGCAGGTGCCGAACAGGTCGGGGTACTGCGCCACGGGCACTCCCCCACGGGCCGTCGTCGAAAACGACGGAGCGGGTGAGGCGGGGGACAGGCATGTCGATCCGGTAGCGGTCGGCGGTGTCGAGGAGCAGGTAGCCGATCAGCCGGCTCGCGGTCTGCTGGGCCCGTCCCCGTGCGATGGGGTGCTCGATGCTCTTGAAGTCGAGCAGCAGGCCGTCGACACGGGGGGCGCCTCACTGATCAGGGGCTGGGCAGCCCGTACCGTCACCCTGCAGCGGCGACCCACGGCTGCCCTGACCGGCAAGCGACGAGTAACTGCCGGAACAGCTGACGACTGCGTCGGTGATGCATCGTCGACCCGGCGCCGCCGTGTCTGGGGTCTTCTGGATCAGGCCCTGAGCTTGTTCTTCACCCTCTGTCCGCACTCTGACGTTCCCCTGTTAATGGGGTGATCATGGCGAGCCGGTCCGACACACTGGTTCGATGCAGCACGATGATGAACAGCCTTTGTCCGGCGGCAACGTAAGTGATGGTGTCGTTCGCGTCGGCGACACCGTCCGCCGTCCGGCCGGACCGTGGACTCCCTCCGTGCATGCCCTGCTTGCCCACCTGAACGACGTGGGATTCAGTGCGGCGCCTCGCCCACTCGGCATTGACGATCAAGGACGTGAGGTCCTGACCTTCATGCCGGGACATGTGGTCTGGCCCGACCGGTTTTCGCTGATGGACCCCGCTCGACAACTGGTACGCGTTGCACGCCTCATCCGCGACTTCCACGATGCCGTGCAGGACTTCACGCCCCCGTCCGACGCTCACTGGCAGACACTGATCCCTCCCGAGGGCAGCGACCTCATCGTCCATAACGACCTGGCCCCCTGGAACCTCGTGGTCGCGGACGAGACGCGGTGGGCCCTCATCGACTGGGACGCAGCAGGTCCCGGCTCCCCTCTGTGGGATGTCGCATACGCCATGCACGGGTTCATCCCGCTGTCCGCACATCCAGACTGGCAGCGCTCGGACGCGGCGGAACGACTGCGAGTCTTCGCCGACGCGTACGGTCTCGATGAGTCCGAACGTCGTCGGTTGGTCCCTCTGTTGGGGCGCCGTACGCGTTCCATGCACGACTTCCTGCGAACTCAGGCAGCCCAAGGTGTCCAGCCCTGGGCAAGGCTGTGGGCTGAAGGCCACGGTGACGCCTGGCGAAACGACGCCGAATACATCGAACAACGCGAAGACCGGTGGATGCACGCCCTGCTTGTCGGCTGAGCTTGTCCTTCACGGTCTGACCTGGTCACGTTCGGCGATGGTGCCGGGCGTCCGGTCGCCTTGCCCATGTCGTAGCGGGTGGCAGGGCGCTGATTCTTCGAGCCGAGCGGGCGTCCGGGGGCGGGCCGGATGCCCGCGCCGGTGCTCGGCCGTCAGCGTGAGGTCCACCGGTGTCGTCACCGGACCGTCCGCACGCAGCAGCGCGTCGGTCAGCTCGAACAGCGTGTGCCTCGTACGAGCGATCACGTTCGGGGCATCGTTCGCGGTCGGATCATAAAGAACAATCGGACCATGAAGAACAAGCTGAGGAGCCGGCCCCGCCGGACCGTCGCCCGGCAAGCTCAGAGCAGCTCGGCGAGCGGCTCCACCGTCTCCCAGTGACTGAGGTACTCCGTCGCCGCGTGCGGGGCGAAGTCGCGGTTGCTGACCCGCCGGGTGCGTTCGAGCACGGCGTCGTCCACGGGAAGAAGTTTCCGCAGTTTCAGGGTGGCGACGATGAAGTCGTCGCGGTCGGCGACGTTCACCCACCGCTTGAGATGAGCCGGCGAGCGCAGCGGCTGCGGACGCAGCCTCCCGTGGACGATCGAGCGCAGCCCGAGCGGCGATCCGAAGGTCACGAGCAGCGGCAGCGGCTGGTCGAGCCGGTGCAGCGCCTCGTAGGCGACGACGGTGCCGAGGGAGTGGGCCAGGACGGCTTTGGTATCGGGGGTCACCCGGGACAGCACGGCTTCGATCGCGCCTTCCCTGACCCGCTCGTCGTCCAGGTAGGCAGCCACCTGCCCCAGGTGGAACGCGCCGGTGCCGCTGAGTGCGGCAAATCCGGAGCGGGCGATGGGGCCGAGCCGTCCCATCATCGAAACCAACATGCGCAGCGGCCACAACGGCCCCTGCTCGGGGCCGGCATCGACGGTCAGCTCCTCCAGGGCGTCGGCTGCCTCGTCGCGGTCGCCGGGATCGGAGGCGTGTCGGCGGATGTTGTCGATGATGTCCCGGGCGACCTCCTCGCTGGTGGCCGCGATCTGAGCGGGCACCCGTATGTCGAAGTCGTCGCGAGGCACGTAACCCTGGTACAGGTGGCGGTAGTAGGTCATGTCGGCCGTCACCGCCCTGCTCTCGAGACGGTCAGCCGCCTGGGCGCGGCCGTTGTTCCGCAGCGTGCGCGCGAGGGTGTGCGTCCATTCATCCCGCAGCTGTTGCTCGCTCTCGTCCTCGGGGCCGATGCCGTGCACCATGACCAGCTCTGCCATGTGTCTCCCTGTCGCCCGCAGTGTCGTCGTTCGCCTCCCCAACGCGTGGGGCCGGGGCGGCGGTTCCCCGTGTCCGGCGAAGCCATAATGCGCGCATGGCAGCTGAGCGCAGAGCGCTGGTGATCGCATCCCACTGGGACGTCCGCGAGAAGAAGGAGGAGGACCGGCTGGACCGATTGGATTCGCACGCACACGAGTTGACGGAGCTGTTACTGGACCGGAAGCGCGGTTCGTGCGTACCCGCGCACGGTGACGGGCTGCTGCTGAACCCGCGGACTGTGTCCGAGGTGATCGATGTCGTGGAGGAAGCGTTCCGGGAGGCGCAGGGGGCGCGTGCCTCCCTGTTACTCGGGTTCCTCGGTCACGGGTTTCACTCCGAGGGGGGCGATTTCCTCTTCCCGATCAGCTCCACACCGGCCGCGCCCGGCCCGGAGACGGCCTTTGACCTGCCCGGCGAGGTCGGCCGGATGGCGAAGCGGTACGGGGGCGTGCCGGAGCTGACCCTCGTGGTCGACGGGTGCTTCTCCGGCCACGCCCTCCTGGCCGCGGCCGAGGACTGGTTCAGGTCCGCCATGCAGGCCGGCCGCACGGTCGAGGTGCTGACCTCTTCCGACGACCGGGTCTCCTACGACCTGCAGTTCTCGCGCATCCTCACCCGGCTCGTCCGCCAAGGAGACATCCGGCTTGAACCGTTCCTGGCGACCAGGGCGGTACGCCTGAGGGTTCAGACGCTGCTCCGGCGGCAGATTCCGCAGGCGGTCTCGTTCGACGGGGGCAAGGGTTCGCGCCAGGCCCCGTCGGAGGCGTGGATTGCCCGCAACGTGGCGCACGACCATAAGCTGAGCGTGCTGGCCGGTTCTCCTGACCAACAGGTCCTGGTGCCTGCCCTGCGCCACTTCCAGCCGCCCGCCGAACTGGCCCGGATCGTGCGGGCCGTGGGCCTGAACCGGCTCGTTGCGATGGTCGGCGCCATGGGTACGGGCAAGACGACGATCGCCACCGCGCTCGCCCGTCCCGAGCTG
Organism: Streptomyces sp. NBC_01013; assembly: GCF_045162765.1. NCBI lineage: Bacteria > Bacillati > Actinomycetota > Actinomycetes > Kitasatosporales > Streptomycetaceae > Streptomyces > Streptomyces sp. NBC_01013. The sequence goes on along the minus strand of NZ_CP108687.1, from coordinate 8,240,873 downwards.
CTGCCCGAGGACGAGACCGCCGCCACGGTGTCCGCTGTCGTGCGGCTCAGCGACGCCGCGTGGACGTCCGGGACGGCCGTCCAGCAGCTGGCCCGTCAGCTCCGCAGATACCTGCCGGGTTTCGACACCGCGCGAGCGGCGTACCGGGCACGGGTCCCCCAGGCGCAGCGCACGCTGCTGCCGAGCACGGTCGCGGAGGTGGCAGGACCGCTCGGCCTGATGGAGGCGTGTGAGCCGGTGCGTGTGGTCCTGGACGGCCTCGACCAGGTCAAGGACGCGACGAGCCGCGCCACACTCTTCACGGAGCTCGCGGCGTTGCGGGACGCGGCACCGGAGTGGTTCGGTGTGGTGAGCACGGTCCAGGAGTGGGTGGCGCTGCCCGAGGAGTGGCATCAGCTGCTGGTTCCGGTGCCCGACGACCGGAACGTACGCGCCTATCTGCGGGCCCGACGGGTGCCGGAGGATGCACAGGAGGTGATCCTCGCCCGGCGGGACGGAAACTGGCAGCTCACACAGGTCCTGGCCAATTTCGGCCCGTACGAGGCCTCCGAGGTCGGTGAGGGACTGGCGGATGCCTACGACAAGGCGCTGGCCCCGCTGCGGAATCAGGCGTCCCCGCACGGCGCGTCCGCCTGGCTCGACCTGGTCCTGCTCGTCGTCGCCGCCTCCGGCCCCGGCATGACCCTGCCCCGGCCCCTGCTCGCCCGGGCGGCCTGGGAACTGGGCGGTCCGGCCGACGAGGAGGCCGTCGGCCTGGTGCTGCGTCTCCTCGATGGCCTCGTGGTCCGCTCGCCCGATCTGTCCGGCACGGTACTGCTCGGGGTGTACCACCCGTCCCTCGTCGAGTACGTGGCGCAGGAGCAGGACCTGGTGGAGGGGCATCGCGCGCTCTGCGACGCGCTGGAGATCATGGCTCCTATGGAAAAGCACACGTCTGACGACCCCCTGCACCGCTACGCCGAACAAGCCGAGCCCGAGCACCTGTGGCAGATGGCTCTTGCCACGACCGGCGAGAGCGCCGCCGCAGCACTGTACGAGCGGCTTCTGGCAAGCCTGGAGCTGCGCGCCGCACCTCAGGCGACGGTGAACCGGGCCCGCTGGGAGAGCTGGGCCGAGCGACTCAGGGAGCGCCTCGGCCCGGACGCGCCCGCGGCCCTGCGCGCCCGGGCCCGTACGGCGTACTGGACGGGCAAGTCCGGGGCGTACGGCCGGGCCCGCGAGCTGTACCGGGAGCTGCTGCCGGACCAGCTGAGGGTGCTCGACGCGGACGATCCCGAGCTTCTTGAGACCCGCTCCCGCATCGCGTACGCGACCGGCGAGACGGGAGACTTCGCCGAGGCGGTGGCCCTGCACCGGGAGGTGCTCGCCGACCAGGAGCGCCTCCTGGGCCCCGACGACCCGCGCACCCTGGACACCCGGCACCACATCGCGTACTGGACGGGGCGCGGCGGTGCCCGAGAGGAGGGACTGCGGCTGCACGAGGAGCTGTTGCCCGACCTGGAACGCACGCTGAGCCCGACGGATGTGCCTGTCCTGGAGGAGCGGCACTACATCGCGTACTGGCACGGCATGCTGGGCCGCTACGACCAGGCCCTGGAACTGCACGCCGCTCTCCTGCGGGACCGGATCGAGGCGTGCGGCGAGGAGCACGAGCAGGTGGTGTTCAGTCGAATGAACATCTGCAAGTTCCTGGGCGAGTCGGGGCGCCTCCAGGAGGCGATCGACGCCTACGAGGAGCTGCTGCCGCTCGTCACGCGGGTCCGCGGCGTATCCCACCCGAACACCTTCCTGGTCCGGTTGAACATTGCGCGGTTTACGTGGGAGCTGGGCGACGCCGCGGATGCGCTGCCGCTGCACGAGGAGGTGCTCAGCGACCAGCGGGCCGTGTACGGCGACACCCACCCTGCCGCCATGATCACCCGCTACAACATCGCCATGCTGAAGGCCGAACTCGGCGACCCGGTGACGGCGCTCGCCGAACTCGACGTCCTGCTGGAGCAGCGACTGGTGCGCTACGCCGACCCCGATCACCCGGAGGTCATCACGACGAGGTTCGGCCGGGCCCGGACCCTGGCCCGGCTGGGGGAGGTCGAGGCGGCGGTGGCCCTGCTCCGCGAGGTCGTCGCCGACCGTGCTCGGGTCCTGGGCGAGCAGCACCGGGACACACGCGAGGCGCGGGAGGCACTGGACGGTCTACTGGGCGGCTGACCCGGCGGAACCGGACCGGGTTCCCGGACGTGCGATGGGCCCCGGGCGGGGATGCCTAGTGCGACCCGGCCGCCCTGCCCGATCACGCTGACGGTTCCCGGCCGGGCCCCGCCAGGTGCGGCGCCCGGGTGACGTGGTCGTACCCGCCGGGCGTGGCTGCCCCATCCGGATGATGTGCGTCGACGTGGAGGCCGCTGGGAGAGACCTGCCTCTCCCAGATGACTACATCCAGGCCGCCCTCACCACGACCTGCACGTCCGGAACAGTCGAAAGCATGGAAGGCGACGTCACCAGGATCAAGACGATGAAGGCACAGGTGTACGGTCGCGCCGACGTCGCTCTCCTACGACGCCGCACCCTGCTGTCACCGCAATCAACCGACCACCACCCCCAAAAAGGAGCGACTGAGCCCACAACCTGAGCCGGAACCACTACTGGTGAACAGTGCCAAAAATCGCTGTCCGATCATCGGACCACGGTGATAGACATCCGGCGTGGAAAAGAATCTTGAGTTCCCTGACCTGCTGCAACTGATCGATGACCGGTCGACCGCCTTCCGCGCCGCGGTCGCCGCCGCGCCCAGTCTCGACGCACAGGTGGCGACCTGTCCCGAGTGGACGCTGTTCGATCTGGTGAAGCACCTGGGTGGGGGAGACCGCTTCTGGGCCGCCATCGTCGGCGCGGGGCCCGCCGACGCGCCTCCGGCCGAGGCCATCGCTGCGCGCGCCGCTCTGGAAGTGCCGCGGGAGCGTGAGGCCATGCTGGCCTGGCTGGCCGCGTCGACGCAGCTTCTGCTGAGTGCCCTGCGAGAGGCGGGCCCGAACGCCGGCTGCTGGGCCTGGTGGAGTGCCTTGCAGACGCCGCGGACCTCTGGCGGAGTCGCCCGGCACCGGGTCCAGGAGAGTGCGGTGCACACCTACGACGCCCAACTCGCCGCGGGCGCCCCGCAGCCGCTGCCGGCCGAGGTCGCCCTCGATGGTGTCGAGGAGTTCCTGTTCACCTGCGTCGCGACGTCCAGCGCCTGGCCGCACAAGCCCACGGCCTTCGACTTCCACACCGCCGAGGGCCGCTCCTGGCGCCTCACGGTCGACGGCGACGGCGCACGCTCCACCCGCATCCCCGCACCCGCTGCCGCTGCCGCTGCCGCTGCCGCGACAAACGAGGACTCGGACGCAGCCGGCACCTCCATCCATGGCACGGCCGGCGAGTTGGTCATCTACTTGTACGACCGCATCCCGGCCGCATCCCTGCACGTTGACGGAGACGCAGGGCTGCTCGACCTGCTCCGCGCCTGGGAACCGGAGGAATAGGACGTAGCGGAGGCCATTGGGCGCGCCTCGAGCCGGCAGGACACGACTCTTCGCCGAGTTCGTCAGTCGCGGCACCGATCCTCCCGCCCTGTTCCGTACCCGGCGGGGCGGACGTCTCGTTGGCCTGCGCGGTAGCGGATGCCCTTGCGATCCCAATCTCGGGTGGGGTGGGGACATGTCGATGCAGCCGTGGCCGTGGCCGTGGCCGTGGCCGAAGGTACCTGAGCTGACCGCGCAGGTGGCGCAGGCTGTGGTGGCAAGTGGCCCGTGCCCGTTGAAGATGCGGGTCCGTGCCGAGGCGGGCGAGTTGTTCGCGGACGCCGAGTCAGCCGAAGCGTTCGAAGCCAGGGGCCGGCGGCCACGCCGGTCACCGGTCCGGCTCGCTCGGGTGACGGTGCTGCAGTTCGCCGAGAACCTCACTGACCGGGCGGCCGCGCATCGGGGATGGCACGGCATAGACCTGAAGGACGCGCTCGGCCTGGAGCTGGATGCACGGGCGCCTCTGTGCGCTTCGGCCTTCGCAGGAAGGGCATAGCGATGCCGAAGGCAGGAAAACGTACCGATTGCCGACTGCATGTTCTGTCAGGCCCACAAAACCCAGCACGCCGCGGCGTCGACGAAAGGCACTCTCTTGGACGAAAGGCGCTCTCTTGACGGAACCAGAGACAATGGCGGCACGTGTCTGATGGAGTGACGTGGTGACGGCACTCGTGTCGCGCCTGCCCGACCAGGGCCCAATCCGATCTCTCAGGAGGAAGGGCGAGGATGCTGCCGGAGGCGATGACCGCGCTTGCCGCGGCGGGAGGCACCGCGGTGGTGCAAGCCGCAAGCACAGACGCATGGGCAGGGTTCCGCCAGCAGGTCGCCCATTGGTTTGGGCGGGGGGACGAGCAGCGTACAAGCACCGAGCTGGAACGCCTCGACCGGACCGCGGGTGAACTGGAGGCAGCTGCAGCCTCCGGGCCGGCCGATTCGGAGCGGGCGTGTCTGCGTGCCGAGGCGGGCTGGCAGGCTCGTATCGAGGCCCTGCTGGAGGATCTCGCCACCACCGAACGCGCTGAGGCCGCCGAGGAACTCCAGGGGCTTGTCACCCAGTATCAAGGCACGGTGTCGGCCGGCCAGGGCGGTCTTGCCGTCGGCGGTGACATGAACATCAGCGCCGAGGACCATTCGGTCGCCGCCGGCGTGATCAACGGAGGTGCGCACATCAGCCCCCCTCCCGCGCCGGATCCGGCACAGGGCTGACCGGACCGGCTACTCCCCCCAGCCCGCACGCCGTTGCCGGTGGTGCAACTGCCTCCTACTCGGCTCACGCTGCCTATCACTCCACGGCGATCGGCCATGCCGATGCCGTCAACTTCTACTCCACGCCTCACATCCCGCACTCCGGCTATCTCGCCCAGGTGCACGCCATGGCGCCCGAAACCCTCGCGGACAGGGAGGACGAGCTCGCGGAGCTGGCGGAGTTCTCTACCAGGCCCGGACCGGGCGGGTACCTGCTCTGGAGCGCCGAGGCCTGGGCCGGGAAGACCGCGCTGCTGCTGTCCTTCGTCTGCGAGCCACCGAAGCAGACGCGTGTCGTCTCCTTCTTCATCACCGCTCGGCTGGCCGCGCACAGCGACCGGGAAGCCTTCCTGGACATCGTTATCGAGCAGTTAGCCGAGATCCTCAACGAGCCGATGCCGCCGATGTCGACCCCGGCCAACAACAGGCCCGCCCACTTCCTCCGCATGCTCGACGCGGCGGCCAGTGCGTCCGAGCAGCAGGGCCGCCGTCTCGTGCTGGTCGTCGACGGCCTCGACGAGGACCTGGGGGCCGCGGAGCACAGCATCGCCGCGCTCTTGCCGTCGCGCCCGGTGGCAGGGATGCGGATCATCCTCGCGACGCGGCCCGACCCTCCACTGCCCGACGACGTACCCGAGCAACACCCCCTGCGGAACCCGGAGATCTTGCGCGCGCTGGCACCGTCACCGCATGCGCGGGTCATCCGGCGGGAAGCCGAGCGCGACCTCAAACGCCTGCTCGGCGGCAACGAGGTGGAGCAGGACCTCCTCGGCCTGGTCGTGGCCTCCGGCGGCGGGCTGAGCGGCCAGGATCTCGAGGAGTTGACCGGCCACCAGCCCTGGCGGATCGCCGAGAGCCTGAAGACGGTGACCGGCCGCGCGTTCGCCCGCCGCTCCGCCGACTGGTCGAACCAGGCAGCGGCGCAGGGACTCTACATCCTTGCTCACGAGGAGCTGCAGCGCACCGCCGTGATGTTCATAGGGGAGACCCACCTTGCGGAGTACCGCCGGCGGCTGCACGTCTGGGCGGACGGCTACCGGTCCGAGGGCTGGCCCGAGCGGACGCCGGAGTACCTGTTGCGCGGCTACTTTCGGATGCTGCAGGCCGGAACCGACCTGCAGCGGATGATCGACTGCGCCCTGGACAAACCGCGCCACGACCGGATGCTCGACATGAGCGGCGGGGACGCCACCGCTCTCGACGAGATCGCCAACACACAGAGCGCGGTGGTCGATCAGAGCTCACCGAATCTGCGGGCGATGGTGCTGCTGGGCGCTCGCCTGACGGACATCACCCACCGCAACGACGGGATCCCCCCACAGCTGCCGGCCCTATGGGCCAGGATGGGGCGACCGACGCGCGCCACCACGCTTGCGCGGTCCATCTCCCGACGCCAGGCGCAACTGTCCGCGTGGGTGGAACTGCTCCAGGTGCTGGCCGACCAGGGCGACCACGACCGGGCCCGGGCCATGGTGGCAGAGACGCTCCCCCAGGCGGTCACCGCAGCGGGCAAGGACGCCCGGCCGGTCGTGCAGCGGGCCGTCGAGGCCCACGCGGCGGCCGGTCACCCCGGATACGCCGAGGACCTGGCCGCTCTGCTCGCCGCCGGCGAGTCAAGAGTTCTCGCGCTCGCGACAGTCGCGCCGGCGTGGGCCCGGGCGGGAGACACCGAGCGGGCCCGCAGCGTGGCGGTGGAGGCGGCGGAATCCGCCCGCCGGTACTTCGAGTCCGATGGCAGCCGACTGCCGACGGACCGTGCGGCCCGAGAACGGGTACGGGCACGCGTCTTCGCGGAGCTCGCCCGGATGTGGGCCGGGGTCGGGGACGTTGCGCGGGCCCGGTCGACGGCCGAGGAGGTCGAGCAGAGCGCCCGGAGAAGCGCCGACGGCGAGATCGGGCCGGGGCTGCGCACGGCGCGGGCGCTGGACGATGCGCGTGTACTGGGGAGCGTGGCCCGAGCGTGGGCTGGGGCGGGCGCGCTCGACCGTGCCCGGGCGGCAGCCGAAGAGATCATGGAAATCGCTCAGGACGTCGCTCAGTCCGGAAGCGTCCAATACGCGATATGGACCATGCACGAGGCGCTCCAGGTGTGGGTCGACACCGGCGACATGCATGATGCGGCGGGCCTCATCCAGATCCTGACGGCACAGGATCGGCGGCGCCGGCCTGAGGACTCCACACCGGGATCGGGCTACAAGGTGGCCGAGGCAGCGGCGGCGTGGGCGCTGGAGGGGCACCTCGTTCAGGCGGAGGCGATCACCCGGACCATCACCGCCCCTGAACCCGACGAGCAGTATCGGGCGAGAATTCGTGCCTTCGCCGCCGTGGCACGAGGGTGGGCCCGGTCGGACGACCTCGGCTGCGCCCAGGCCGTCGCTGGGGAGATCGAAACACTGGCCAAGGCGGTCGAATGGCCTCGCGACAAGGTGAGCGCGCTGACGACGGCCGCCCATGCCTGGTTCGACGCAGGCAGCCCGCACCGTGCCGAGGCACTGGCCCGAACAGCTCACGCACTCGCAGGCACCCTGTCGGATCTGCCGAAGAATCAGTTCGTATTCCACCCCGGCGCATCGGAGAAGGACCGCGCCGAGATGCGGGCGAGAGCCCGCCGCCTGTCTCTGGGCAGAGACAGGCCCCATGCGGCGGCGGATGTGGTGTTGAGGGCCACCGCGCCCGCGGCCGCCCGCGACGGGACCGCCGATCCGGCCGGCGACATCATCAGCCAGATCGGCCACCCGGCCTCCCGGACCTGGGCAGTGGAGGCTTCGCGGCGCATGGCGGCACTGGCTCGCAACGCCGCCGCCGACGATGAACAGATCGTTCGAAGCATCATCGAGTCCGACAGTGCGGCCTGGCTGGTCGAGGACTTCATCTGGGGCGCAACAGGCGGAGACGGGAGCGTGCATGGAGCCGAGGACTTCATCAGACTCGTCGTCGGACTGACACTCGACGCATGGGACCTGGTGGCCGCCGTTCAAGCCGCGGCACGTGCGCGCGACGCCGCCCTCTGCCGTGCCACGGCCGGGAACGCCGAACGATTCGCACGGCAGATTCCCGTGTGGCACTCCCCCGCGCAGTCGGCCTCACCAGAGGCGCAACTGTGGCAGGCCGCTTCACCGTCGGACCGGAACCGGGGAGAAGCACTCGTCCGATCGGTCGTCAGCCCGGACGATCGCGCCTGGGGACTAGCCGGAGCCGTGCGCGCATTCGCGGAATCAGGGCTCTTCTCCTTGGCCCAGCGTTCGGTTCTCACCGATGCGGCCTTCGCGCTCAAGGTGTGGGTGATGGCAGCCGCCGCTCAAGCCTGGCACAAAGCCGGTGCCACGGACGATGCCGCCCGAGTAGCCCGTGAGGCCGAGCAGGTCGCGCGGTCGGCCGCTACCTCGACCACCCGAACTCTGGCGCTGGCGATCGTGGCCAAGGCATGGGGCGAGACGGAAGTCGGAGGCCGTGCACGCAGCCTGGCACAGGAGGTGGCCGACCTCGCCGACTCCACCAGTGATCCCGCTGTACGGCCATGGGCGCGCAGCGATGCATCTTTGGCCTGGGCTTGGGCGGCGGATCCAGACCGCGCCGAGTCGGTGCTGCAGACGACCGACGACCCTGTTCTGCGGTCGGCCACCCTGCTGCGGCTAGCTGCGCACAGTGACGGACCTCGGGCGGACGCGTTGATCGCCCAGGCACTGCGGCTCGGCCCGAGGGGCTGGCCGGCGGCATTGCACGGGCTGATCACGCTTCGCCCGGCCGTGCTCATGTCCGCCACGGAACAGTTGCTCGCGGACCTTCTCGGGCAACGCGGCAGCGGGTGAGCGAGTGCCCCACGCCCGCTCACCCGGATACTCAGCCGCAGCGCCGGACCACCGAGTCCACTCGCTCGACGGTGGCGAGACGTTCGGCGTACGGACTCGGACAGCGGGCCCTCATCCGGCTCGATGAACGGCAGGGAACCGTGCCGCCGGCGATCAAGGAAAGCGGGACGCAGTGGCCACAGAGGTCTAGGCAGCTTCTTTCGGATCACCTTGACCTCGATTGCGCCGCCATCAATCAGGGCTTCCTTAACGTGGCACACACTTGCCTCGCCGATCGTGAGGCGACCTTTTGCCGGTGTTACGGTCGCACGGAGCCGGCCAGCCCGGCCGAGCCAAGGACAACGAGGGGGGCAAGCGCCGTGGACGGGTACGCGAGTCCTTATCAGGTCTTCATCGACGTGCTCGCTCACCGGCACGCAGGTGCCCATCGACGGGCTCTGACCGGAGAGTTGATCGCTGCCTATGCGGAGCTGAACCACCTCCTGGCGTGCACCAAAGGAATGCTGGCAGGAGCGGTGTGGGCGGACTGCGGCGATGAGCTCGAGCGGTGCATGAGTCTCTACAGAAGCGCATGGATACGGTTCGTTGCGATGGTCGGCGATGACTATCCGAACGGTGTGGACACCGTTCCCTCTTCGACGCTGGGCCCAGAGACAACGCAGGCATTCCAGGCAGCTGCAGACGGGCTCCGGGCCGCGCTCGACGTCCTGAGGAGGGAGTCCCACCTCCTCGGCTGTGAGAGCTGGGCGCGCTAGGCATTGCCTTCCGATCATCGGATCGTTGATCTGATCGTGCAGTTGACCGATGCGCAGTGGGCGCGAATAGAGCCGTTGTTGCCGGACCGGACACCGAAGCGCGGCGGGCGGTGGCGCGATCACCGACAGGTGATCGACGCGATCGCGTGGAAGTTCCAGACCGGCTCGCAGTGGGTGTACCTGCCCGCCGAGTACGGCTCGTGGAAGGGGCGTCTACACCAGGCTGCGGAACTGGGCGATCGACGGCACCTGGGAGCGAGTCTTCACCGCCCTGCTCGCCCGGGCCGACGCCGAGGGCGACCTGGACTGGGTTGTCGCCGTGGACTCCACGATCGTGCGTGCGGCCGGGGCTCGCAAAAGGGGGCACCGGCCGCCGAGCCTGACCATCATGCGATCGGACGCTCCTGCGGAGGGCTGACCACAAAGGTTCACCTCGCCGCCGACAGCCACTGCCGGCCGCTGTGCTTTGTCCTCACTCCCGGCCAGGCCAATGATGCGCCCGCGTTTGAGCACGTCATGGCCGCCCTGCGCGTGCCCAGGATGATCGGCCGCCCGCGCACCCGGCCTCTCGTGGTCCTGGCAGACCGGGCCTACTCATCCCGAGCTATCCGGCAGCACCTGCGCAGGCGCGGCATCCGGGCGGTGATCCCGCAAGCCTGCCGACCAGATTGCCAACCGACAGCGCAAAGGCCGCACCGGCGGCCGCCCGCCCGCCTTCGATCGCGAGGCATACAAACAGCCCGATCTGGACGAGCAGCCGGGTCACCGTGCGAGGGCTGATCACCACCCCGACGTCATTGCGTTCGAACGCGATTCGCGACGCCGACCATTTGTGTTCCCGGCGTATTGCCCTCAATCCGTTGCGCGACATCGGCATCTGTCGCAGTCGGTTGCCGGTGTGGTGTCGAAGACAGCCCTTAGGCCATGTCTGACAAGTGCTGCATGAGTGAGAGGGCTCTGATGTATCGGATGTGCGCTGGCCCCGTCGTGTGAGGGCGGGCTTGGACCGCTTTCGATGCGTGGCGGCCGATCTAGAAGACGTGCACCATCAGCACGACGCTGAGGGCAACTCCCACCAGGCCCGCCATGTCGTAGTGCTTCCAGAATGGCTTGCGGGAAGCGAGTGCCGTCTCCGCGCGCCCAGGGGACAGAGGGTCATAGAGGACTGCAACGCTGTCCCCTTCGCGGGTGCCGGCGGGGACGTGGTCTTCACCTGCACTGTGTGTCCGCTTGACACCGTCTGGCGTCGTGTAGCTCAGAAGGAATTGCGGGCCGCCCTTCCCACGCCAATCGCGATCGAAGCACCGAGCGACGACCTCGACGCCCCGGGAACGAAGCGTCAGCCGTCGCCGCATCTGCCAGACCACGACCAGCAGTAGAAAGATTGCGACGCCGTCGTAAGCGATCGTGTCCTGCACCCTCAAAGGTCCCCCAGTTTCGCAGTGGCACGGGTGAGTATTCAACCAGCCGTCGAGACCCTCCGGGGCTGCGTTACCGGCTCGCGAAGCCAGAGAATGAGTGAGCCGAGGTGAAGCCCGGCGTGGTAGCGAGCGGCGAGCTTGTCGAAACGGGTCGCGATCGCCCGGAACTGCTTGAGCCGGGCGAGGCAGCGTTCGACCACGTCGCGGGTTTTGTAAAGCTCACGGTCGAAGGTCGGCGGTCTACCGCCCTTCGACCCTCGTCGCAGGCGGTTGGCTTTCTGGTCGGCCTGTTCCGGGATCACGGCCTGGATGCCCCGCCTGCGCAGGACTTGGCGGATCGCGCGGGACAAGTACGCCTTGTCCGCGATGACCGCATCGGGCCTGAGCCGAGGGGAACTCGCCCGCGCACATCCTGCCCCGGCTCAGCCGATCCCAACCACCAACACCCCTTACAGATCGGATCTCTCGCTCCACTCCCTAGTTCGAAGAGTGGTCCACACCACTCTCGCAAACACCCTTGTCGCGCGCCTCGTCTCCCACTACGGTCCTGGCTCAACCGGACTTCAGGAGACTGCTGTGCGCCGAGTCGTACCTGCTCTGCCGTCCCTTACAGCTCTATTCATCGGATCTATCACTCCCACCGCGGTCGCGAACGAGCCTCCGGGCTTACCCAAATCGAGCGCAGGCACCACAACGGCCGCCCCAAGGGCGCCCGTTGTTCCCGGACCGACCCAGCGGACCGAACCGGCGGGCCACCCACAGCTGTCGGCAGGGACCCGCATCCTGGTGGCCCCCCGGTCCCCCACCCGCGTCGCCGAGCCGGGCCGAGCCGGGCCGGGCCGCACCACCCTGTATGCGAACGGCAAGCGCGTCGGCACGGTCGACGCGCCCGTTCCGCTCTCGCTGCGCTCGATCGGCACCGAGAAAGCCGGGCTGCGCGGAGATCGCGACGAAGTCCCCACCCAGGAGGAGGCGTTGAGGCCCAAAGAGGTACGGGCCGACTACTCCCACTACGACCACTGACCCGAAGGGACCCGCAGTGACCCGCACCCGCCCCCACACCCGTACCCGTACCAGACTCGTCGGAATGGCAGCTCTGGCGGTCCTCGCCGGCCTCCTGACCACCCCGGCTTCCGCCACACCCGAGCCTCCGTCGAAGGACTATGAGCCGACGGTGGAGTCCCTCAACAGTCACCCCACGCCGACGTGGTTCAACGACGACAAGTTCGGGATCTTCATTCACTGGGGCGCCTATTCAGTGCCCGCCTGGGGCCCACGCGGCAGCTACGCCGAGTGGTACTGGAACTACATGAACAGCAAGGGCAGCGCCACCAGTACGCACCAGAAGGACACCTACGGAACGGACGCGAACTACGACGACTTCATCGGCCAGTGGAAGGCCGAGAAGTACGACCCGGACGCCTGGGTGAAGCTGTTCAAGGATGCCGGTGCCAAATACTTCGTGCTGACCTCCAAGCACCATGAAGGCGTCGCACTGTTCGACAGCAAGGTCAGCAGCCGCGACACCGTGGACCTCGGCCCGAAGCGCGACCTGGCGGGCGACCTGTTCAAGGCGGCGCGCAAGGACACCGAGGGCGGGCAGCTGAAGGCGGGCTTCTACTACTCGTTGTACGAGTGGTACAACCCGTCGTACACAGGCAGCCCGGTCCGCAACCCGTACACCGGCGCCGAAGTCCCTTACACCGGCGCCCCGTCGGTCACCGACTACGTCGGCGACTACATGGTCCCGCAACTGAACGAGCTGGTCGACCAGTACGATCCCGACATCATCTGGTGCGACGGACAGTGGGACAAACCCGCCTCGTACTGGAAGACCGCACCCGTCATCGCCGACTATTACAACCGCGCGAAGAACCGGGCGCAGCCGAAGGAAGTCGCGGTCGCCAACCGCTGCAAGATCGAGACCGGTGAGCTGGACAGCAAGGAACTCGACTTCCAGACACCCGAGTACACGGTCAAGCCGGACATCGACCCGAACAAGTGGGAGGCGAGCCGGGGCATCGCCCACTCCTACGGCTACAACCAGAACGAGCCCGAGGAGGACCACCTCACCTCCGACCAGCTGATCGACTCGCTCACCGACATCGTCAGCAAGAACGGCAATCTGCTGCTCGACATCGGCCCGCGCGCCGACGGCACCATCCCCGAGATACAGCAGCAGCGGCTGCTCGACATCGGAGCCTGGCTGAAGATCAACGGCGAGGCGATCTACGGGACGACGTACTGGCATCACGCAGAGGAGCCGACCGGAGACGACAAGATCCGCTACACGGTGAAGGATGGCACTCTGTACGCGACCGCACTGGAGTGGCCCGGCGCCGAACTCACCCTCGGTGCCGACACGCCTGTCGCTGCCAACTCCCGTCTCACGCTGCTCGGTTCGGACGGCAGCGCGCTGCCCTGGCACAAGGACTCCGCAGGCCGCGTGATCGTCGAAACGCCGAAGGACGGGGCGTCGGCCACCAGGAGCACGAGCGCGTACGTCTTCAAGGTCACCACTCCGGGCGTGAATACCCTCGTCCGCACGAGGACCGAACTGCCGAAGGAGCTCAACCCCGGACGCGCCGCCGACGGCAGCCTGGTCCTCACCAACACCGCCCGCACGCGCGCATCCGAAACCAAGGTCGGGTTGTCCGGACCCGAGGGCTGGACCATCACCCCGGCGGCCACCCGCGTGCACCCGCTGTCGCCGGGCGCGGACGCGAAGATCCCTTTCACCGTGACGCCGCCCGCTTCCGCGGCCCCCGGTACGCACACACTGAACATCACCTTGCGCCACGGCCGTCTCACGACCACCACGGCGGTCAAGGTCACGGTGGCCCTGGAGAACCTCGCCCGGAATAGGCCGGCCACCCAGAAGAGCACCGCATGGGACGCGCCTGCCTCCCGAGCCGTCGACGGGAACACCGACGGCTCCTTCGGATCGGGCTCGGTGACCCACACCGCGGAGCCCTCGTCGCAGGCGTGGTGGCAGGTCGACCTGGGCGCCTCGAAGTCACTGTCGGCCGTCGACATCTGGAACCGCACCGACTGCTGCTCCGACCGGCTGAGGGACTTCTGGGTCCTGACCTCGGACACCCCGATCACGGCCGTCGGACTCGATGAGGCACCGACCGCACCCGGTGTGACGGCGGTCCACGTCACCGGCCAGGCCGGACGGCCGTCCAGCGTGCAGCTCCCGGCAGGCACCTCCGGCAGGTACGTCCGCGTGCAACTGGCCTCCGGCACCAACCCGCTGTCGCTGGCGGAGGTCGAGGTCCGCGGGCGCTGAGCGAGCCCGCCGAAACGAGTGGCGGCCCGGACCGATCGCTCCCGGTCCGGGCCACCGCCCGTTCTTGCACGCGCACGAGTCACACGGATGCGCAATCCGTGGTCACGCGGGAAAGATCATCCGATGGCCGTGACCCGGTCCAGTATCCGCGGACCATGCCGCGTCCCGGTATGGCTCAAGGCGCCGCAGGAAGTCCCGTACACACTCCGCCGCCCGAACCGACTGCCTCCCAGCCGCCTGGGCGCCTCCCGAGCCGAGCCGGCACGCCCGGTCGAGCTCGCCGATCCCCCGAGCCCGGACGGACGCCAGCACACCTGACAGAACAGTGGCACACCGGTACCCAAAGGCACTTTTCGGCAGCGGAGTTGGGCTTCGGGGCCGGGCATGATCTGCCGGCGGCACCCGGGACCGGAACGAGGCCGGCATCCGGCAGCGCGCCCCCGCCGTCGCTGCACGAAGTGCTGTCGGCCGAGCTCAAGGCGCCGGTCTCGACTGGTCACGGGCGGTCGTCGACTCCATGCACGTGCGGGCCAAAGGGGCAGAGAGCGGCTCGGGACTGTTCGCGGCCGCACCGACGTCGTCGGCCCCCTCTGTCACATCAGTCGGACCATCAGGGCCCCGCTTTGAGAGCTTTCGTGACAAGGCTCGCTCCTCAGGGACGTTGACCCCGGAGTGGCTGCCGACCTGTGTAAGCCCAGGATTGGAGGGCAGGTGGGTGCGACAGAGACGCATCGGACAGGTGGTGAAGGCAGCGTGAGCGAAGAGCTTACTAGCGTTCTCGTTATGGGCACCGCCCTCCCGACGAGCGCGGCTGCCGCCCGGGAGCATGTCGATGCGCTGCTCCGCACCCAGTTCCTTTCCAGCCCCGAGGAAGTCCGGGACGACATCGTGTGGGCGGATGCCCTGCTGGTTACTTCTGAGCTGGTAACCAACGCCTGCCGGCACGGCGGCGGCCTCACCGGTTTCTCCGCGGAGATCCAGGGCGACGAACTCCTCCTGTCGGTCGCTGACGGAAGCGCCGAACTTCCCGTTGCTCGCTCGCACGCCCCGGGCCAGTACACCGTGGGTGGGTACGGTTGGCCCCTGATCAAGCGTCTGACGAAAAGCCTCTCAGTGGTTCCGACACCTGCCGGAAAACGCATCCAAGCTGTTGTATCTCTCGTATGAGGCAGCCTGTTCCACGCGGTCGAACCAAGGCCTGTCCCCGTGTGAACGCCCCGCTCCATGAAGGCTCCACACAGTGGATGGCACGAATCAGCAGCCCGGCGGGCCCCCTTGAGTACTGAGCGTTCAACGGGCTGGAGGCGTGATGTCTGTGCTGGAGCAACGTCACGACGTCGAAGGCGATTCTTGCGTAGTGAGAAAGTGGCCGGTGGTTTCTGTGACCTCAAGGAGGCGGCACACGGCCAGGGATGGTGCGGCCAGGACGACTTGAGTGTCATGAGAGCGGCTGCTGAGGAGCGCACGCAGAAAGGCGATATCTGCGAAAGTGACGGCGGAACATTCGATCACAATGCGGGGAACCCTCGTCCGGCACACCTGACCCAGTGTTTGAAGCAGGACACTTGTGGTCGCGGTGTCGAATGCTCCCTGCGCGTACAGCACACATTGGGCGTTGCGCTCGTCCTGATACGCCGTGAGCTCGGCCCGCCCGCTACGGTGCCGGGCCGTGTGAGCTGTGAGCACTGCAGACCCCTCTCGGTGCGTAGGTGACGCGGTCGGCCTCTTACGGGCAGGCCACTCGACTCGACGAATGCCCTGGCCCTCGCCCTGCACACCCACGTATACGCACTTCTGACCAGCATTTCGTGGCAGAGGCTCCGGCACTTCGTTTGCTGACCTTTCAAGGCGCCGCCATCCGCAGGAGTGGCGCTGCGGGGTGCTGACCACTGCGTTCACCACCTCAACGATGCCCGTGAGCCCCGCTGCGACGGCGTCGTACGATGGGGAAGGACTGCCGCGCCGAAGCGTGCATGGAGAGGCACAGATGAAGACGGAGCGTTTCGACAGCAGAAGCCTGGAGGCAACGGAGGAGTTCTTGTCGCGGGCGTATACACCGATGCGCATCGGCGGCCAGACCAACGACACGCAGACGCGGATCGTGCGAACCACTGCCGAGGGCCTGATTGTTGACCGCCTCGCCTTCGGCTACACCATGTCCTACACCGCCAACCCTCTGGGCCTGGTCTGCTTGATCACCGTGCACAGCGGCAGCATGGTGGACACCACCGAGGGCCGCTACGACGTCTACGGCCCAGGCGAAACCTTCCTCATCGCCCCTCCGGACCGCCCCTATACCGGCGCACTGCACTCCGCGCGCTACACCATCACCATGTTCGACCCGGCAGTGCTCGACAAGGCGGCCGCCGTCGGCGCTCACGCTGCCCCGGGGCCTGTCCGACTCACCGGTCAGCGCGCACTCGACAGCGGCGCCAACCGTCGCTTGGGCGGCACCATAGCCTTCCTTCGCGACCAAGTCCTCACAGGGCCCCCCGCCCCGGATCCTCTAGTCGTCGCCACCGCCACCCACCATCTGGCGGCTGTCGTGCTGGCCGCGCTGCCCAGCACGACACAGCAGGACGAGTGTCATCGCATAGACAGCAGTGACGCGCACACCGACACCCTGCGCCGGGCAAGAACGTTCATCGAAGAGAACGCCCACCGCGCCATCGGCCTGTCCGACATTGCCGCCGCCGCATTCGTCACACCACGCGCCGTGCAGTACGCCTTCAGCCGCCACGCCGACACAAGCCCACTCGCCTACCTGCGCCAGGTGCGCCTCACCCGTGCGCACCATGATCTGAAGACAGCCGACCCGTCCACGTCCAGCGTGACGCAGATCGCCGCCCGTTGGGGCTTTGCGCATATCGGCCGCTTCGCAGCCGCGTATCGTCAACTGTACGGTGCGACCCCCGGCACAACTCTTCGCACGCGCAGCTGAGGCCGACGCCAGGCATGCAGAGGTGCGCGAGGCGTTGCGGCAACGCGTAGCGAGCACTACCCCTCCCGGATTCGCAGCGCCACCACGGCCCATGCCGATCTCAGCAGCCGCACATCGCCCCTCGGCACCGAACCACGCGCGCTCCGGCCCCAGCAGCGACACAGCGTCCTCCACCGGCTCGGGGTCGCTTTCCTGTACCGGGCCATGTGGCACGGGGCGATGGCGGCAGGGGCCCAGCCAGTTCCGTGACCGCCGGCGGCGTGGGATTCGGCGTGCAGTTCCTCGCTGCCATGGCGCAGACAGGACGGACGGCGGTCTGTGGTTAGTGGTGCTGAGCCGGGTGGTCTTCCGTCGTAGTCATCGTTGCGGTCCTGGGATTCTTCGGGGCCCCTTGGGGCTGACGGGAAGGCCGTGGGCGGCAATGGTGGCGGCCGGTGCCTTGGGCACACTTGCGATCGTGCTGTATCCGGGCGCCACCGGACAACGGCCGATGGTCAGCGCCACCAAGCTCTCCGTCCTCCACCGCACCATGCCCTCCTTTGCCGGGCTGGGAGCGGCCCACATGACCGCCGGCATCGGCATACGCCCGGTCGCCGGAGATCAGCGTCGATTGAAGTCCTGGCTCTTCTGCCGCGGGCGCTGTTCGTCCCGGACTCCTCGAAAGGTGAAATCGCTCGCGCTGGAAACACCGCATGAGCGAGGTGAACCGGTGGGAGTTCAGGCGCGGGTAATGCGCCGTGCCCTTCGCGTGCGGACCCAGTGGTGCGCGGCGCCGAGCGCCAGTGCCTGGACGAAGGCCCCGACCACTACCCCGGCACAGGGCAGAGCTCCTGGCAGAGCCGAGAAAGGAAGCGACACGGGGGCTGTAAGGACGAACAGCAACACCGCGGCGAGGCTGCCGTCCACGTGATCTACAAGCAGGACGTCCGTCCCGACCCAGACCACCACGGCCAGATACCCCACGGCGACAGGGCTCATCAGGTAGCGACGAAGCGCCTTGGGAAGGGTGCGTGAAGAGGTGTTCATCTCTAACTCCGAAGTGAAGGGATCGTTATGTCTTTTCGCGGCGCGGGACACATTCCGGTGCCGGGAGATGAGCGCCACCTGAGCACTCGTGTTCGTGCAGCGATCGGCCCCTCGCCTCAGCTGCACACCCGCCCCTGCGCGCCCGACGGGCCGCAGCACTGAATGGCGGTCGCACGGCTTGTCAGGGTGTGAGGCCGACCGTGGCGGCGGCGGGAACGAACGTCGGGCCCCGCCCTTGTGCGTCGCCAGTGCCGTGACGCACCGGGCGCCCTTGGGGGGTTCAGCCTCATCGCGCTTCTTCGTGACCTTGGGTGTGCAGGCGCAGCGGGCGGCGTGGTCCTAGGGGGTCGGACATGTTGCGCTTCGCCGTGCGAAATTCCCCCCTCGGTCGGGTCGAGCTGCGAACTGAGCGGTGGTCGATCGCATCCTCGATGTGGACGAGCCTAGGGCTGGGACACAGTGCCGTCCTCACGCTGGAGGAGGATCAGCTCGTTGAACCACAGGTAGAGACTCCGTAACCCAGGCAAGAGACCGGAGTCCACCTCCAGCCGAAGCCGGACCGCTCACCTGTGGCGATGGCCGTGCTCCACCACGAATCAAACCGATGACGTTCTGCGGATCCAACTCCGCGCAGCGGAAGGTGCGATGGGACCGGCCCGCTACGCACTGGTGCAGGGCGCGGCCGAACAACTCCCCTTCGCTGCCGAAAGCTTCGACCTGGTGTTCTGCGACTTCGGTGGGCTCAGCTGGGCGCCCCCGCATCTGGCCGTTCCGCAGGCCGCAGGCGTCCCGGGCAGCGGTGGGCGCCTGGTGTTCAACGTCGCCAGCCCCTGGTTCGAAGCTTGCTACGACGAAGCCGCCGGCCGCGTGACCACGACCCTGCGGCAGGACTACTTCGGGCTGAACACCATCGCCGAGGACAGTGGCGCGATCAGCTCACCTACGGTGGCTGGGTCAAGGTTCTGCGCGGCGCGGGTCTCGTCATCGACGACCTCATCGAGCCGCGACCCGAACCCGGAACACTCAACGGCTACAACGAAACCGACCCACCCGACTGGGCACACCGCTGGCCGGCGGAACTGCTCTGGGTAACACCCACAAGCCGTAGGTTCCGCCGCATCTGGACCTGAAGTCATCCGCTCGGCGGGCAGGCCTGGGCACTCTCCGGAGGCTCGTGGTCGGAGCGATGAAGAGATGGCGGCCCCCGACGCCAGGACATCCGCGGGCCTGCTCCAACTGCACGCATACGCTGACGTGATGACCCGCACGCGGGGCGGACGCATCCTGACTGAGCTCATCGGCGCACCTCTCAAGCCGATGCCGAACCCGCCATCGCCTACCGGAAGCTGCACTCCGCTCCCCCGCCGGCTCGTCGGCAGGGCCTTCAGGACGCCCAGACGCTGGGGCAGATTCGCGCAGGGTCGATGCGCAGGTGAGGGTGGACAGCTCGGGGGCACCCCCTGCCACCCGGTTCCTGATCCCTGACGAACCCGTGCCCGAGGAGTTCGCCACCGGCCTCGTCGGCAATGTCCTCGACGGAGTAGCCACCCGGAAGGCTCCAGCCTCCACCGACTGACCGGGCAGACCGCCACGCCCCGAGTCCGCGATTGAAGTGGAGATCTCTCCTTCTTCCATCCCAGTAACGAACTCTTGCATGAACATGTCCACATCAATACACTCTTCCGCGTCAAGTTGCAGCGCTGCCGACCGCATCGCGCACGACCGCCTGGGCAGCGAAGGGGCCGACCGGAGGAGCTTCGATGGGGTTTACGCGGCGCACGTTCTTGCGGGTCGCAACTGCGACCGGGGTGGCCGGAGCCGTCGGACTCGGGGAGACCGCCTTCGCGAACCCGGCCTCGGCGGCCGGCGCGTCCGGCGACGTGGTCGGCAAGGTGACTGCCGGATATCAGGGCTGGTTCGCCTGCGCGGGAGACAGCGCCCCGATCAACGGATGGTGGCACTGGGCCCAGGACTGGGGCCGGACGCCGTCACCCACCAACCGCGCCATCGTGGCCTGGCCCGATGTCCGTGACTATCCGACCACGTACGCCACTGCCTTCAGTGACCTCGGCAACGGGCAGCCGGCCTCGCTGTTCTCCTCCTACGACCAGTCGACCGTCGAGGTGCACTTCCGCTGGATGAAGCAGTACGGCATCGACACCGCGGCTCTGCAGCGATTCAACCCCACCAGCAGGGAGGGGCCGACCCGCGACGCGATGGCAGGCAAAGTGCGCGCCGCGGCGGAGTCCGAGGGCGTCAAGTTCTACATCATGTACGACGTGTCCGACTGGACGACCATGCAGACCGGCATCAAGGCGGACTGGACCGACAAGATGCGCGCGCACACCGGCTCGTCCGCCTACGCCCGCCAGAACGGCAAACCGGTGGTGTGCATCTGGGGCTTCGGCTTCAACGACGCCCAACGGCCGTTCGCCCCAGAGGCCTGTCTGGACGTGGTCAACTGGTTCAGAGCGCAGGGCTGTTACGTCATCGGCGGGGTGCCGACCTGGTGGCGTACGGGCGACCGTGATTCCCGCCCAGGGTTCACCGGTGTCTACCACGCCTTCGACATGCTCTCGCCGTGGTTGGTCGGCAGGATCGGCAACGCCGGGGACGCCGACAACTTCTACAACGTCGCCACCGTGCCCGACCTCGCCGAGTGCGCCGCACACGGCATCGACTACCAGCCGTGTGTCCTGCCCGGCGGGGTCACCGACCGACAGCGCGCCCACGGCGACTTCATGTGGCGGCAGTTCTACAACATGGGCCGCGCCGGGGTGTCCAGCGTGTACATCTCAATGTTCGACGAGTACAACGAGGGCAACCAGATCGCCAAGACCGCGGAGTCGCAGGACTGGGTGCCTGCCGGGTCCGGCCTTCTCGCACTAGACGAGGACGGTATCGCCTGCTCCTCCGACTACTACCTGCGCCTGACCGGCGACGGTGGCCGCATGCTGAAGGGCGTGCTCCCCCTCACCCCTACCCGGCCGACCCCACCCGTCGTCGGCGGCGGCGACACCCAGCCGCCGACCGCCCCGGGCAACCTGCACGTCACCACCACCGCCGGGACCACCGTGGCGCTGGCCTGGACGGCATCGGCCGACAACGTGGGCGTGACGGGCTACCGCATCCGCCGGATCACCGACGGCACAGCGACCCCGATCGGTACGGCTGCCGCGGACGCCACGACGTTCACCGTGACCGGGCTCTCCCCCTCGACGTCCTACGCCTTCGACATCCAGGCGCTCGACGCTGCGGGCTCGGTCTCCCAGCCCTCGGGCTGCGTCACCGTCACCACCACGGCCGGCGGCCCGGCAACCGACGACCTGGCCCTTCACCGGCCGGCTTCGGAAAGCAGCCACACCCAGTCCTACGAGGCGGGAAACGCCGTAGACGGCAATCCGAGCACCTACTGGGAGAGTGCCAACAACGCCTTTCCGCAGTGGCTCCAGGTCGACTTGGGCGCCGCCACCGGCGTCCGCCGTATCGCCCTCACTCTCCCACCCGCCACGAGTTGGGCCACGCGCACCCAGACCATCGCCGTCCAGGGCAGCGCCGACGGCACGTCCTTCGGGAGGCTGCTCGGAGCCACGAACTGCGTGTTCGATCCGTCCACCGGCAACACCGCCACCCTGGCCCTGCCCTCCGGTACGACCGCCCGTCACCTCCGGATCGTCATCACGACCAACACCGGCTGGCCGGCGGGCCAGGTCTCCGGGCTCCAGGTGTACGGCGCCTGATCTCCACCGCCCGTGGCCGCCCCCTGGTCCGCCCTCCGAGCGTCCAGTGATGAGCGTAGGGATGCGCCCGAACCGACTGGCCCACTCCGGCCGGCAAGGCGCGCCAGGGGGCGCCGGGGCCGAGGAGCACCTTGCCGTGGCCCCGGAGCATGCGGGATGCCGAACCCGGGACACCTGTGCGGGGATCCGTACAACCGGTGCGGAGCGCGTCAGTGGCTGGCAGGAACTCCGGTGCGTCGTGCGTCCTTAGCGGGCGTCGGCGAAGCCGGTGCGGTCCGAGTCGCCGTGGGTCAGTTCGAGCCCGCGGATGTCGTCGACGTGCTTGCCCGGCGTGCGGCGTTCGCGCTGCACATCCCGGCCAGTGGCCGGGCAGTCCGGCGTCGACGAGGGTAAGGCCTGCAGCGGTGCAGAGGAGACGGCAGGGCGCGAGGGTCCAGGGCCACCCGCGCCCTCAAAGTGCCCCCGGCCAGAAGGACGCCAACCGGGCACTTGCCGCCGGAAGTGTCTTGTCGAAAGCGGCTTTGCCCACCTGACCAACTGGCCGATCCTCGCCGGGCTCCGCAGTGACCCGCCCGCGCCGCTGCCCCGTTTCGCGCGCTGCTCGCCCTGACGAACATCGAGACCGCTATCGACATGTGATTCATGCGGCCGGTAGCCACGATCAGCGCATGCCGGCGGAACCGCGTCCGCGGGCCGGGATCGGCTGAGTGAGGTTCACCGGGTTTCCGTCGGGGTCCTTGATGTGGGCGACGCGCGCTCCCCACGGCATGTCCTTGGGGGATCCGCTGACCGAGCCGCCGAGCGCCTCCACCCGAGCAAGTGTCTCGTCGACGTCGTCGACACCGATGCTGAGCAGGATCCGCGACGCCGCCCCGGTCCCAGGGTCGGCCTTGGCCACCAGCCCGAGGTCGGTGTCGCCGATGCGCAGGCCGAGGTAGAAGGCCGGGCCTTCCTCCGGTACCCGGAAAATCTCTTCAGCGCCGAACAATTGCGTATAGAAGCCGAGCAGAACGTCTTGGTCAGCAGTCAGGATCACGGGCTGGATGGTGGACATGGCACTCCTGTCATGAACGGTCGTGTCGCTCGGTAGACCGTTCTGGGACGGTGAACTCATCGGCGAAGCCACCCCGCCGGACAATCGACAAGACGGACTTCCCCCACCACCAGCACGAGCCACCCCGAACCGAGGTCACGCCACTCCGCTGACCGGCCACTTCAGGACGGTGAAGCTTCAGGAATGACGCCTCGGCAGGCCCGGCCGTCCAGGCAGGTCACTGGGCGTAGAGCACTCCATGATCACGACGACCTTCCTTGCGTCCCCCCCGGTCACATCAACCGCAGCCGCGCCTGCCACCCAGGTCCGCCAGACATGACGGGTGTTCGGCAGGTCGGGGGTGGTAACGGTGCCAGAGCACATACCTGGCATATCGCCGGGCCCACGGACTGACCGGATCGGCTGCCCGATCGAGCCTGCCCCATCTGACGGCCTCGCACGTTCGCAGCCGGCCTGCCGGCCGGCGTGTGGGCTTGCAGTAGGGCACGGCCGGGATGCTATGCCCCGGTGGCCCGCGCAGCCGGGAAGGGGCCTTCGGCGCAGGAGGTCGCCGCACAGATCTAGCCCTGGACAAGCTGACCGAGCGGGCTCGTCGCGCGGGACCCTGCCGGGTCCAACCGACCACCGGACACGTTGAGCATCCCTGCCCGGGCCGCCTGCACGATCACCGCGACGTCTGGAGACTCCTGACTACGCGCTGGTCTCCTCCGGTGAGGAAGACTGAATCCATGAGAGACATCGTTTTCACGCGCAAGAGCGGCTGGATCCCGAACGTGATCCGCGAGGACGGTGAGCTGAAGCTGATGCTCGGAGCCGGGGCCGACGCCAACCACGAGCCTCGCACGTTCACGTTCTCGATCGGGGAAGCCCACCTTGCGGTGATCCGGGAGGACCTTGCCAGACACCTGCTGCTGTGGAGTGCGGTCCTTCCGCTGTGCGACGCCGCCGGAACCGAGGGACGGCTGGATGAGAACGCTGCCGTCGCGCTCCTGGACCCGATCCTCCTCTCGGCGCAGGTGGACGTCGACGCGCTCTTCCAACGCGTCCGGTGGGACAAGAATCGGCTCATCGCCCACGGAGCTGACATCGATCTGCTCGAGCGCGGTCAGGTCTGCGCGGCGATGCGCGCAGCGACGGAGACGTCCGACGGCAAACGCGCTCAGGAGTATGACGCGAACCGCCGTCGCGCCGAGCGCGGAGCAGTCCTTGGTGCACTCGACGCCGCGATTCTGAGGTACACGGGCCAGTACCTGCACGGCGCGACGGTTCCGAAGCGGATGCCCGAGTCCGTCGACACCGCCCTGCTGCCCGAGGTCATGCGGGTGATCGCCACGGCGGAGCAGGCGTGCGCCGCCATGCGGATCGGTCGCGACCCGCGACGAGGAAGCCGCGCGACGGACAAACACGACTGGGATCGGATGGCTAAGACGGTCGACGCGGCCGTGCGCCGCGCACACCCTGAGCTCGTCGACGACGCGGTACGGACCGTGAGCTTCCTGATGTGCTCGGAGGCCGCGGACCGCTCCAGGAACGCGCCCGCGGAGGATGAAGGGGAGGCTGCGGGCGAGGACAACTGTCCTGTCGTTCACCGACGACAAGGGCGCCGAAAGGAAATGGCTCCCGGGTAATTCCCGCACCGCCACCGCGGAGTTCTGGACGTTCGTCGGCGAGCGATCTGCCGCGGACAACGAAGTGTTCACCATCGAGGACGAGGAGTTGGGCGAAGGAATCCAGCTCCACTTCTACGCGGACTCCATCGCCCGCATCACAACGGCGCACCAGGGTGAAGGCGGGTCAGAACCGGAGTACCGGGTCGAGTACAGCCTGGTCGACGGGATCAGCGGGTACCGGATCCTGGTGAGCGCCTTCGTCCGCGGCGGCTGCGCCGCACTCGAACAGCACGGCCCCTGGCTATCGGATACCGCCGAGTTCGAGCGCGCCCGGCGGCTGCGAGACGCCGAGCAGCCCCCTGCCGCGAGCTGAAGACCCCATTCGGACTCGACCACTTCGAGTGCCGCTCGTTCACCCGCCGGCACGGCCACGTCATCCTCGTGGTCACCGCCCACCACTTCCTGACCGAACAGAGGTCCGGCCCAAAAGTCCGTGTCAGGGCCCGGCCCTCTATCAGTCCCTCTCCCTCCTCCACACCTGTGAGCCACCAGAACCGGGACTGACCGGCACCTGCCCCACCTGGGCGCCCACAGGCCGCCGGGCTCCTACGCCCACTTCAGATCGGCCTGCACCAGATCGTGATCCGAGTACGGAGTGAGATGCACACCGCGCTTGAGCGGGGCGAGGCCGCGCAGAAAGATGTAGTCGAACTTGCTGCGCCAATCGGTGGTCGGCTCGCACGTACCCGCGGCCGAGGGACCGCACTCGGGGTCCGCGTCCGCGGCCAGACCCCACATCCCGGCAAGTTCGGCGGCATCCGGCACCGCGTTGAAGTCACCGAGAACGATCGTGCTGTCATGCCGGGCGACCGCCTTCGCCAGTACGCCGGTCTGCTTCGCACGGACTGGTTGCTGGCTTCGCTGGGCCAGGTGCGTGTTGAAGACCCGGACGGGCCGACCATCCACGAGGGTGGTGACGGCCATGAACCCGCGGTCCTCGGAACCGCCGTCCGGATACTCCACGTTCACATGGTCGGTCATCGGAGCGGCCGAGAGAATTGCTTGGCCGAATCCCCCCGGGCTCCATGGCGCTCCCCCGCAGCGGCTCCAGCTCTGAAGAACCGATCCGTACTCGACGTGGTAAACCAGCCCGTACAGGTACTGCAGATGATCTCGGATCCTCTCGACATCACCCACGCACGCCTCCTGCAGCCCTATGACCTGAGGAGCGTACGTGGCGATCTCCGCCGCCCGGCCCGCGTTCTGGCCGCTCCCTTTGCAGGGGTTGCATATGTTCCACGTCATGACACGGTTGGGCACGATCTCCTGGGGGGCGTCGGCCGGCAGCGGCTTGGCGATGTAGCCGTCGTGCGACGCACTGGGACCGGCAAGCAGCACGGAGGCCACGATGAGCGCGCCCACGCGCCACCGCGCGCCGATTCCGGTCACATACGCCTCCTCGAAGTAGAGAACGCCATCCTTTGAGTTCTCCCCACGCGAGGTTATGTGACGGGTTGTAGGCACCACATCAGGTGCCTGGTTCTCGAGCGGCTCGCACAGCGGCTCATGCGTGGGACGCCGCCCTCTGCCGTGCCATGGCCGGGAACGCCGAACGATTCCCATGGCAGATTCCCGTGTGGCACTCCCCCGCGCAGTCGGCCTCACCAGAGGCGCAACTGTGGCGCGCCGCAGCACCGTCGGACCGGAACCGGGAGACGCACTCGTCCGCACGGTTGTCAGCCCACCCGACCGTGACGCGCGGCATGGCCGCGGACGCGCGGACCGTTGGAGAGTCGACGATGCCGGCGGTGCGCTCAGGATTCCGCGCCGCAGCCGCGTCGCCCGCTTGACCCGTGCAATGAGCTTGCCGGTACGGACCTCGGCGTTCTTGCCGGCGCCCGAACGGCAGTCGCCGAGATCCGAACCGCCGCCATCCGGCGAGAAGCTAAGCGGCGGAACTGTGCGTGGTCGGGACGGTGTTACTTCCGTCGCAGGCACCGGGGCAAGCCCGGTAGAGATGCGTGCCTTTCGCCATGGCAGGGGCAGCGCGCTTGCCATGCACAGCCAGCCAGCGATGAGTAGAGCCCCACGCACCCCTGTCGCGGCGGCGATCCGACCACCGACGATCACGAAGACGGCCTGGCATGTCTTGGAGCCGATGGACCAGGAGGTGCCGGCTCGGGACACGAACACGTCCGGGGTGGCGCCCATGCGGTCCGTAGTGAACGAAGGGCCTTTATGCGCCGATAGACCCGCTGCGCCTCTCCGACGTTCTGACCACCGGCGGAGCCGACGCTTCTGGCTGATGCCCGACCCCCTGGGTCCGCATCACGGAACCAAGTTGTCACCGATCGCACCAGCGACCGACGGGCCCTGAGAACTAGCATTGGCGCCCATTCCGAACGCCGCGAACGCCCCCCAAACGCCCTGTTCGGCCGCCGCGTGCTCGGCCACGGACAGGGACTTGCTGTCTCGCAGGTCGTCGAGCACGAGCAGAATCTCGTCACGGCCGTCCAAAAGACTCGGATTGGCAGCCAGACCTTTCATCCCCTCGATCACCAAATGTACGGCGATGTCTCTGCCGATCCTGCGAGTCATTTCCAACAAGGTCGCGCACCACAAGCTGCCGATTTCGTAAAGACCCAGTCCGCCCAGACCAGCAAAATTGATCTGATCTGCAGGAAAATGCTCGTCATAAGGGAATCGACGGAGCCCGACGTTATCGTTCGAAACCCACCCTCCGATCAGTGAGGTGTTCAGAAGCATGCAGGAGAAATAATCACCCCACCCCTCACCCATGCCGCGGCTCTGAGCTTCCTGCAGCGGGTGCTTGGTGGTACCACCACTGACGAGTCGGGTGCTGACGCCGTGCAGATATTCGTGGAAGATGATGCTCATGTCCAGCGCCGTGTGTCGCCCGGTTTCACTCTTGGGACCCAGCCGCATCGTCGGAATGCTACCTAGCGGCCACCAGTGGGCCGTTCCAAGGATGGGCTCTTTACGAATCTCGACGTTAACTCGCTTTGAGAGGATTCCAGCTACGCCGACTGCACCGTCCTGGTAGCTTCCGTCAGCCTCTCGAAACCCGAGCAGGTAGGTCAGGTCATGCATGAAGCAGGTACCGAAGAAGGCGTTGAGCACCATCTGATCCTCACCCTCTGCTTCGGCGGGATCGAAGATCAGACTGCTGGTCGGTCCAGCGTCCAGCGGCGCACCGCTGCTGCCGACCCCTGCAGTGGCCGCGTAGCCGGCGGTGCTGCGGTCGGCCACCCAGTCCGGCGGTGCGGGCGGCAGATCCGCGGGTACCTCAAAGTCATAGCTCTGCCAGCCAAGAGGGAAGTCGACAAGAGTTCTCGGTAGGTCAGGATCGGCTCGGTAGACATTTCCCCGGCAGGCGGCTGACGCGACGAGTTGGGATGAATAGAGGATGGCGCCTGTTCCAGCGTCGACTGCTACGCGAAAAGCCCCTTGGAGTTCAGAGATTCCTAGAGTGATATCCCACGCCAACCGCAGTTCTGTAGTTGTGGGGATCCAAGTAAGCTGGGCCATGATCGGTTCGTTGGTGGGCCCCTGTTGCAGGACGGTTGGCTGGTCGGCCAGGTCGGTGAAGCGAGCCAGGACTTTCGGTAGACCGAAGAGATCCTCGGCATCTGGCGAATCATCGTCAAACGTGGAAACGTGGATCGTCGCGTTATGGACTGCGGTCTCAACTGGGACTTGGATGGATACTTCGGCCGTGCTTGCTCGGCCAACCAATCGGGCCTGTGTACGTTGAACTTCGCCTAGGGGTGAGATTCTCACTGACTGGACAGCCTGGAACACAAGAATACCGCGCCGCTGCTGGGCGAGATGGATCGTTGAAGCCCCCGCACTGGTGGGCGGTGGCTCGGGGAGAGGAACAAATTCCAGTGGCTGCGACCGGTTGACTCCCAATGTCTCGGTAGTGAAGCGGGCGACCTCCAGCGCTTGCTCGACGCGGCTCCCACTGCCTCGTCTCACCCCCAACGGTAGATCGTCCGCACGTGCGGTGAATGTAAAGTATGCATCGCTATCACGTAGGTCGACCTCTACGGCCATGTGCTTCCCTTCCTCTTCCCTCAATGTTCGTCTAGATATCGAGGGGAATAGCGCACCGCTGCAACCACGTCGGCGAGAGTACCGCCTGATCCGAATCTGCGTTCGCGAGAGCAAGTTGGACGGCCGGCCCCAGGAATCCCACCCATAGGTCGGGAGTGACGACTGAAGGGCTCTCGGATGACCACACGGAGGCACTGCCCTGGGTGTGGTGCAACATCCGCAGGGTGTCAACCAGCCGGCAGACCTGGTGACGAGCGCGGCCACGGAAGTCCGGCACGCTTTCGAGCATGCGCCACGTCTCCATAACCCCCGCCAGGCCGTGGCACATCGTTGGGTTGTCCAAGAGTGGCGTGCCCTGGTCGAACGCTGCGACAGCTGTTTCTCTGACATGTGAGTCAGTGAGCTGTCTTCCGGGGGAAGCTTGGAGGAGACACCAAAGGAAACCAGCGATTCCGTGGCACCAGTGGTGTGCCGGCTTCTTGTTCCCAGCTGTTGTGGCCAGAATATTGGATCCATCCGGCGTCAGCCCATGAGCGATGACGCTGCAGAACGCCTCGTCGGCGAGGTTCGCCGTGACTGTACAGCCGGTGGATTCCCCCCATGCAGAAAGGGCCATCGCGGTGCCGGCTGTGCCGTGGGCCGCGCCGAGATAGATCCGGCCCGACGAATCGAAGTCGGGGTGAGGATCCCATCCGACGACTCCGTCGACCATGCGAGCGGAGACGCGGACCTTTGAAACCTGCTGCTCGGCAAGATCACGGGCCCAGGAAGTTCCAAGGACAGCATCGAGCAGGCATCCTGCCCAAACAATGCCAGCTGCACCGGAAAACAGATCAAAGTCAGGGTTACTATTGCCCGCTGCCTGCTCGAAGCGCCGCCGTGCGGCGCTGACCAGGTCTGCCCTCCCCAGCCTTTGTCCAGCTAGGGCCAATGCCACCGAAACACCGGCGTTGCCAGTGAAGAAGCCGTGTGCTTGGGTGAACGGCGGGCGACTCGCAAGCCATTCGGCCGCACCTGCGATGTCCTCGGTGAACTGCTTTGTTCCCAGTGCAGTATCCAGTGTTGCCAGGGAGATGATGATCCCTGCTGCGCCGAGGTTCAGCCCCTCGCATTTATACGCAGAGAGGATGTGCGAGTTGCGCCAGTAATGCGTCGTGCCGTCGGCCACGGCGAACCGCCGCGTCGCAATTCCCGCGCTCACAGCCGCGCTGCCGGCCCAGCGCCGATCGATGATCCTGTGTTGTGGACCTGGACCGACCGCGGTCTCGGCCTCCATAGCCGGCAGCGCTTCTCTTAGACCGTGTCCTATGTGGTGAGGCGAGCGAGTCGTTTGTAGCAGCAGAGGGCGGCGGCGAGGCCGAGAAAGGCCAGGTAGTTGCGGGGATGGCGTTCGTAGCGGTGGTTGAGTCTGCGGTAACCGGTCAGCCAGGACATGGTCCGCTCGATGACCCATCTGCGGCGGCCTAACCGCTCGCTGGACTCGATGCCCTTGCGGGCGATGCGTACGCCGATGTGCTTGCCCCATAGCCATTTCCGCAGGTGAGGCACGTCGTACGCCTTGTCCGCATGCAGGCGCTGGGGCTTGAAGTGTCGGCCGCGGTGGGGGTCGTGTCTCGTTTGGTGACCCATGATCATGGGCTTCAGTGCGAGGCTGTCGTGGGTGTTGGCCGCGGAGAGGCCGACGATGAGGGGCAGTCCGTTCGCGTCCGACAGGACGTGCATCTTGGAACCCGGCTTGCCCCTGTCCACGGGGCTCGGACCTGTGAGTTCGCCCCTTTTTTAGCCCTGACGTGGGCGGAGTCGAGCACTGCCCGGGAGAGGTCGAGGAGGCCGGCGTCGTCCAAGCGGTGCAGGATCTCCTCGTGGAGACGGCCCCAGACACCGGCTCTCGACCAGATCAGGAACCTGCGGTGGGCCGTCGACTTCGATATCCCGAAGCACGGCGGTAACGCCCGCCAGGCACAACCGCTGACCAGCACGTAGATGATCGCGGCGAACAGCGTCTCATCAGGCGTGTCCTGCGTCCCGCCGCCCTGCGGCCGCACCTTTGACGGCGGGATCAGCGGCTCCGCGATCTCCCACAGCCCGTCCGGAACAATCCAACTCCACGTACCCTGCCCCATGACGAGCTCAACGAGCCAGCCCCACATAGGACACGGTCTTAGTTGCCGGGTCAGGTGTGCAGCACTAGGTCTCCGCCCCGGTCTTGACTCGTGGCACGCAGTCACAATCGATGCGGCCGTCGGCCACCCGAACCGCCGCAGCAGCCCGATCTGGCGACCGGCGTTGCCGGGACGCGGTAGGCGACCGGGGCAATACCCCAGAGTCGCATGAGTCACGCAGGATCCGAGGCTGTAGACGTCGTACGACGGGGCAACGACTGCGCGTCGGCCTTCGGGAGGCTCATAGCCGTCTGTACCACCTGGCACTGGCCGCTCGGTCCCGAAGGGCGCAGCCATCTCAAAGTCGATCAGGCGCAATCCTTCGGGACCGAACCGGACGTTGGACAGCTTGAGGTCCCGGTGAGCAAGGCCCCTCGTGTGCAGTTTCGCGACTGCCGCGGAG
Source organism: Streptomyces sp. NBC_01013 (assembly GCF_045162765.1). Taxonomy (NCBI): domain Bacteria; kingdom Bacillati; phylum Actinomycetota; class Actinomycetes; order Kitasatosporales; family Streptomycetaceae; genus Streptomyces; species Streptomyces sp. NBC_01013. Next base: position 8,209,781 of record NZ_CP108687.1, on the reverse strand, counting down.
AGCTCGGGCAGGAGCTTCAAGCGATCCAGTACGGGGAGCCGTTCCGCCTGCCCCCCACCCGCATCGGTGACGACGAGGTATCCGGCTACCGGGTCGTGCGCCACCAGTTGGGGAGCCACACATGCCCCTTCCAGCTGCCGAAGCGCGCGCGTCTCGTTCTCCAACCGCGTCGCTGCATCGTTGCCGAACTCGTCCCCTTCGATCCCCGGAACTCTGTGTCGGATAACCACCAGTTGACGCTCGGCCAGGCTCAAGCCCAACGCTACGTACCCGCGTAGGTCCGTGGTCAGCATTTTCAGCGGAAGGTACGTGCCCCCCTGGATATCGATGGATTCACCGGGCTTGGCAACCCTGGTGCGCTGCGTCGGTGGTACGGGCGGAGCCACCCAGTCCGGCTGCCGACCGCTGGAATCGCGCACGTCTGCGCACGGTCTGCCGTCCGGTCCTCGAAGCGCCGCGCTGGGGACACCAAAAGCGTTTGTCACCCATTCCGTTGTCACGAACGATCCGTAACGGATGAACAGAGCACCACCCGAACCGACCGGAAGATCGGACATTACGGCAGGCACTCTGTTGGGACGCCATACTTTGTCCAAGCGGTCGACGAGACCGATCAACGCGCCCTCGTCGGCCGGGTAGGCCGTCAGAACCTTTCCCACTTGGGACTTGCCCGCGAGCCCTGCGTTGATCCGGATGATCGACCCGAGATCGGCCGCCAGCTTGAAAGTCACCTCGGCTTTCACAAGCTCGGGTAATACGACCTCCAGCAGGCTGAGGGCACCGGCCGCTGAAGCGGAGACATGGAGCTTCCAGCCCTGGCTCGGCGGTTCGTCAGGCGATTCACAGATTCGCCAGGAGATCACGTTTTCGCCGCGCACGGATGTGCGCCAGTCCGGTGCCAGCGCGGCCGCGAATGCGTCGATGGCAAAAGCATAATCGCTATGAAGCCGCTCACCGAGCACGGTGCAAGTCATCACCAGCCTCCCACCCGGAATTCGAGCGACGATGATCGCCGGGACCTGCCGCGAAGGCCAGCCACCGCCCCGCCCCCTTCGGCCACTGCAGAAGACTGCCGTCGTTACAGGGAGTCAAAGTGATCTCAACCGGCGCACGACCCTGCACTTCTCCTGAGACTGGCTCCTCCACGGGCCAGGCGATGTACGCACCAGGCGGCCACGGCAAAGTTCGCTCTCCGGATGACGGACGCGCACAATAGAACATTTGGGACAGGAGTGCGCCCGCACGTGCGAGTTCACCCTTGACCATGTGGCCGCGAGCCTCGCCGATGTGCACGGGCCCCACGTACCCGTTGCTCACACCAACGCGCATTCCCATCCTCCGACCACATTCCTGAATGGTCGACAGGCTGCCGCCTACGCCACGACCCAATGACTGGCCGGGTCGCAAAAGGAGTTCGTCGATCCTGACATGCTTACGAAGGGCGTCCAGCAAAAATGACGCTCCCTCTTCTTCAACCTCTTGGCGGGTCAAACCGACGACGATGCGGCTTTGCACGCCGCACTGAGATTGGAACCACAATCGGTACTCGATGTCCTGGAACGCAGGGCGAGCCCGAAGTCCTCGAAGGGTAGCCACAGGGTCCGGTTCCAATGTCACCACAAGCACCCGCAGGCCCCGACTCTCAGCGTCTGACACGGCGTCGCGAAAGAACTCGACCTGCGCATCTGATACCGGATCCCAGACTCCCACGAGAGCGACATGGCTCCCGGGGGTCACTGCAACCACCCGTTCTCGCATCAGCAGCTCCGTCAAATCAATAACTCAGGCAATGTGGGTCACCTCGCACAGAGTTACCTCACTCACGCAGCAGGTGATGATGCAGTCGATGTCGAAGTCGATGCCAGAAATTCCGCTGGCCACCAGCACCTCCCGCTGCAGATCCAAGGCCAAGCCCCTCTCGGACAGGACCGTCTTGGGGTCTGTCTCAAAGCGGGACTTAAGAGTGGGGTCGGTGTCGAGCTGAGTGCTGAGCTGCGACCAGAACTCACGTACCGCACTTTCTTCGGGGACTAGTGTCGCCTTTTCGACTTGCAGCGAGAACTTCTGGTTCTGCACCGAAGACATAGTTATTCCTTTCCTTGATCTACGCCCGATGGCACCACTATGCAACACCATCACAGAGTTGGCGCGACGGCGGCCACGCGCAATCGGGTGAAAGAATGCCACCGTCCAATGCTCCACCCGCAGATCGTGATCTTCACGTGGTAGCCGTCCTCGTCACCAGCGGGCGACGGGCGTCTCTCCGTTACTCCGGTTGCGATACAGCCAGGTGGTCCCCTGCGCGATGGCCCCGGTCAGAGGGCCAACGAGGGAGTCCCCCTGTGTCGCACTGTCCGGCTCGCCGATCAGCTTCAGTGCGTCAGACAGAGGGAAGGCGGCGGCCTGTTCCATGTCGTCGTCCTCGGGCGCGAGCCCCCCGACCACTCGTCGATCTGATGTGGTCGTTGAGGAGCTTGGACGCATAGGGCACTCGGGCCGGCAACGCCCTTCCGTCAGCCGCGTCAGGGCACTGCGCCCAGTTGCACTGCGCGGCCTGCTCGCAAGCCTGGCGGCCGGGTCGGCCGCGAGGGTCATCACTTACCGGTACCCCGCCTTGTGCCGGAGTCCTGGTCCCCGAACTGCTCGGCGCCGAGCGCGAGTCCGGCGAACACCGTCCAGGGAGGGCATGCCGCAGGTGACCAGAACGGGCTCTCCCGTCGCTTTCACACCGGCGTATCCCTGCAGAACACGGACACACCGACGTGATCCGGCGCTGCCAGTCGCAGGCCGCAGGCCGGCTCCCCGCCCCGGTCATTCGGTGCGGGGAGCTGGCCTGGGGCTCGGAACGGTGGGAGCGTCCAGGGCTCTCATGCCGCACACGTGCGTTACACGCCACTCTCCTCGACGGTGGGCCGGTCCTGGGCCGCGCCACCCGAAGCAGGGTGGGCGGCGGCTCTCACTGCGGGTACCAGGGCCGCGGCCAGGGCCGTCAGTGCCATGAGCGCGGCAACCGCGAGGACCGTGCGGCGGCTTCCCCAGACATCGAGCATCACTCCGCCCGCCAGCGCCCCGAGCGCGCTGGCGCCGTACGCGAATGTGCCCGCCGCTCCGACCGTACGGCCCAGCAGCTCGTCGGGGGTGATACGGATCTGGTAGACGGCGGCCACCACGTTGAACACACCGCTGACGTAGCTCATCGCCCCGCAGGCCACCGCCATCAGCAGCGGATGATGCGCGACAGCCATCAGTGGCACGAGCAAGGCCCACAGTGCGAGCCCGCCGATCAGTACGGTCCGCAGATACACGCGGGGGACCCACCACTGCGCGCTGAGGGCTCCGAGCATTCCGCCGATCCCGCCGGCCGCCATCACGACGCTGACCGCCACCGGGGAGCGGCCGTCCTCTTCGACCAGTGCGAACGGAATAACCAGCATCAGCACTTGGAAGAGCACGTTCGTACCGGCCACCAGACACACCGCGGCCCGTAGGAACCGCTGCCCGAGAAGCCACTGCACACCCTCACGCATTTCCCTGACCAGCGACCGCTTGACACGCTCCCTCCGCTCCTGGAAGTCCCGGCGGATCAGAAGCAGGGCGAGCAGCGACAGCAGTTGCCCGAGGGTGGCGAAGGCGAACGGAAGCCAGCGGGTCAGAGCGAACAGCGCCGTCCCCAGCGGCCCGCCGACAAGTCCGGCCGCCCGGGCGCGGGTCTCGTTGCGGGCAAGGGCGGCCCCCAGCTGGTGCGCTGACACCACATGGCGCACCGCACCCTGCTCCGCCAGCTGGTGGACCAGGCCCAGGCTCGTCTCCACCAGGGCCACCGCCATCAGATGCAGCAACCAGAACCGCCCGGTGGCAGCCGCGACGGCCACACTCAGCAGGGCAAGAGCCCGGCCCACCTCGCAGCCCACCATCAGCCGCTTGCGGTCCCACCGGTCGACCAGCACTCCAGCCGGCAGCTGGACCACCAGGTGCGGCAGCAGCGCGGCGAACGCCACCAGGCCGGCCGCCCGCCCCGACCCCGTGTACCAAAGCGCCAGCAGCGCATACCCGGCGGTGGCGGCCCGCGACGCGAGCACGGAGAGCCCGCTGCCGCTCCACAGCAGCCAGAAGTCCCGGTTACGGCTCAGCGACGGTGCCCGGTCCGCCGCGTTCTGGTCGGTCATGGCACTCATCGCGCACCTTCGATCCGGCGCAGCACATCGCCGAGGACCCGGCCGATGGCAGCCACCGGCGCGGCGTCCATCATCCCGCCGTGGCTGGACTCGATGCCGTATTCCTCGATCGGCCCCCCGGAGTACGGCTCCCAGGCCGTGACGTCCGGGCTGCCCGGAGGCCGCTCCAGCAGTGCGGTGAAATAGAGCAGTGCCACATCCAACCGCTCGGGTCGGTAGTCCCGCAGGATCAGGCTGGTGTTCAACGAGGTGTCCCACATGGCGCTGATCTGCTCGCGGGACATTCCCTTCATCACGCTCAGTTCCTTTCGCAGGGTACGTCCGAACTCGGAGTCGTCGCTTTCGAACCACTCGATGTCCGCCGCGTCCAGATCGAAATCGGCGACCACCTTGTGCAGCCGTTCGCGCTCCATCGCGCGGGTGGGCTTGTCCATCAGGTCGCTGGGGCAGGAGTCGAGCAGCGCGACGAGGTCCACCGGCTCACCGAGCCGGCGCAGCCGCACCGCGATCGCATGCGCCACGTTTCCGCCCACCGACCAGCCCAGCAGCCGGTACGGGCCGCGCGGTTGCACCCGGCGGATCTGCTCGACGTAGTCGTCGGCCATCTCCTCGATCGTGCGCGCCGGGCACTGCCCGTCGGCGGCGATGCCACGGGCCTGGAGCCCGTACACCGGGAACTCGTCGCCGAGGTACGGCACGAGCCGGGCGTAGCACCAGCTGAGGCCGCCCACCGGGTGTACGCAGAACAGTGGCGTGCCGGTGCCCTGCGCCCGGATCGGCAACAGGCCGTCGAGCGAGTTGTCGGCCCCGTCGTCGCGCTCGACGAGCGCGGCGAGCGCAGCCACCGTCGGTGCTTGGAACAGGCTGCGCAGATGCAGCTCCACCCCCAGCACCGCGTGCACCCGGCTCACCAGCCGCGCTGCCAGCAGCGAATGTCCGCCCAGGGTGAAGAAGTTGTCGTCCGCGCCGACCCGGTCCAGGCGGAGAACATCACAGAACAGCTCCGCCAGCGCCTTCTCGACCGGCGTGCTGGGCTCCCGGCCCTCGCCGTCGGTGTGCTGCGGTGCGGGCAGGGCCTTGCGGTCCAACTTTCCGTTGGGACTGAGCGGCAGAGCATCCAGCACCACGAACGCCCCCGGCACCATGTGCGCGGGCAGTCGCTCCTCCAGGGCCCGCCGCAGGGTGTCCGCCGTCGGCTCGGCCCCGGCATCGGGCACCACGTACCCGGTCAGCAGCTGTCGCCCCGGCACGTCCTCACGCACCACGACACCGGCCTGAGCGACCCCGTCGACGGCCGCCAGCACCGCTTGGATCTCCCCCAGCTCGACGCGGATGCCGCGCAGCTTGACCTGGTCGTCGGCGCGCCCGTGGAACTCCAGCGTGCCGTCGGCCCGCCACCGCGCGATATCGCCGGTCCGGTACATCCGGGACCCCGGACGCGATCCGTACGGGTCGGCCACAAACCTCTGCGCGGTCAGTCCCGGACTGTTCACGTAGCCGTCCGCAAGGTCGTCACCGGCGAGGTACAGCTCACCCGTGGACCCGACCGGCATCGGCTGCAGCCACTCGTCGAGTACGTAGCAGCGGGCGCCCGGGATCGGCCGCCCGATCGGGAGCCGGGCACCCTCCCGCGCGTCCGCCTCCGTGACCGGATGGAAGGTCGCGGTCATCGTCGACTCGGTGGGCCCGTACTGGTTCACGAGCCGCCAGTGCGTCCCGACAGCCGCGGCGCGCCACACATGCGAGGCTGTCAGCTCCTCGCCGCTGACGAGCCCCATCCGCAGCCACGGCGACGGTACGTCGTTCTCTCCGGCTGCGTCCCGCGCGGCGTCCGAGAGCGCGTCGAGCATGGTCGGGACCAGCGCCGGCAGCACAGTCACCCGGTGCCGGCGCAGAAGCCCCAGCAGAGCGGCCGGATCTTTCGCCTCCTCCGGCTTGGCCACCACGAGCCGTGCGCCGGCCGTCAACGGGCCGAAGATGTCCCGCACGGACGGGTCGAAGGACACCGAGGCGAGGTTCAGCACCGTGTCACCGGCGTCGAGTCCGGTCAGTTCGTGCAAGTACGCGAGGTAATGCACCACTGCGTCATGGCGGATGACGACGCCCTTCGGACGCCCCGTCGACCCAGAGGTGTAGATGACGTACGAGGGGAGCCGGGCCGCCGCGGCCGCGTCTGCCGGGGCGACCGGGTCGGTCGCCGGCCATTCGCCCGGTGCCCGCACCAGCTCACCGTCGTCCAGGAGGGCGACCGACTTCACGTCCTCCAACATGAACGCCACCCGTTCCGCCGGGTACTCGGGGTCGACCGGCAAATAGGCGGCCCCCGATTTCAGGACTCCGAGCAGCGCCACGATCAGCTCCAGCGAACGCGGCAGCGACACCGCCACGACCGTGTGGGGCCCCGCCCCGTCCGCGATGAGCCGGTGGGCGAGCCGGTTGGCCCGTGCGTTGAGCTCGGCGTAGGTGAGTTGGTCGTCGCCATGGACCAGAGCAACGTGGTCGGGGGTGGCGCCGGCCTGCCTCTCGAAGAGGTGGTGCAGGGTCTCGGGAGCCGTTTCGGGCGGGGTGCCGCCGTTCCACTCCTCCAGGAGTTGGTGCTGCTCTTCGGAGGTGAGGAGCGCGTGCTGGGAGAGCAGTTCGTCGGGCCGTTCGGCCGCCGCGTCGAGGAGGCGTAGGAGTCGTTGTCCCAGCAGGTCGACGGTGTCCTGGTCGAACAGATCGGTGGCGTACTCGATCGCACCGAGCAGGCCTCCCTCAGGCGCATTGCGCAACGTGAACGACAGGTCGAACTTCGCGTGTCCGGCGCTCACTTCGACCTGCCGGACTGTGGTGCCGTCTGCCAGATCGAGGACGGCTTCGGTGTTGTTCTGGAAGTTGAGGGCGACTTGGAAGAGGGGGTGGCGGGTGAGGGAGCGTTCGGGGTTGAGGACTTCGACGAGGTGCTCGAAGGGGATGTCCTGGTGGGTGTAGGCGTGGAGGTTGGTCTCTCGGGTGCGGTGGAGGAGGGTGCGGAAGCTGGGGTTGTCGCTGGTGTCGCTGCGTAGGACGAGGGTGTTGAGGAAGCAGCCGACGAGGTCGTTGAGTGCCTCGTCGGTGCGTCCGGCGATCGGTACGCCGATGGGAATGTCGTTTCCTGCGCCGAGCCGGGTGAGGAGCCCGGCGAGGCCGGCCTGGACAACCATGAACAGACTGGCCCCGGACTCGCGCGCGAGCGACTCGAGCCTGTTCATCAGCTCCGCATCGACATTCCAGTACGAGATTCCACCCCGGTGGCCGGCGATGGCAGGCCGTGGCCGGTCGGTGGGGAGGTTGAGTTCGGTGGGGAGGTCGGCGAGTTGGGTTTGCCAGTAGTCCAGTTGGCGGGCTGCTCTGCTGTCGGGGTTGTGTTCGTCGCCGAGCAGTTCGTGCTGCCAGAGGCTGTAGTCGGCGTACTGGACCGGGAGTGGCTGCCAACGGGGTGAGGTGCCCTGGCAACGGGCTTGGTAGGCGGTGGACAGGTCGCGGGCGAGGGGCGCGAAGGACCAGCCGTCGCCGGCGATGTGATGCAACACCAGCAGCAGTACGTGCTCGGACTCACCGATCGTGAACAGGACCGCTCGCAGGGGAAGGTCAACAGCCAGATCGAAGGCCTGCACGGCGGCAGATGCCAGCCGGTCCGTCAACTCACCCTCGGACAGGGTCACCCGCTCCATCACCGTCACGGCCTCGGCGCCCTGCAGCACCTTCTGTTCGGGTTCGCCGTCGTGCTCGTCGAAGACGGTGCACAGGCTTTCGTGGCGGGTGGTGAGGTCGTTCAGTGCGGCTTCGAGTGCGTCGGCATCAAGGTCGCCATGCAGACGCACGGCGAGCGGCATGTGGTACGTGGGGCTGCCGCCCTCCAACTGGTTCAGGAACCAGAGGCGGCGTTGGGCGTGGGAGAGCGGGGTGTGCTCGGGACGGTCGCGATGCGCGACGAGGGGCGGGCGTTGGTCGCCAGCGTCCTGCATCCGCTCACCGAGCAGCGCCACGGTGGGTGCTTCGAAGACGGCACGGAGAGGGAGTTCGGTGCCGAGCGTGGTGCGGATTCGGCTGGTCAGACGAGTGGCGAGAAGGGAGTGACCGCCGAGCGTGAAGAAGTTGTCGTCGATGCCGACCGGGGTGTCGATGCCGAGCACTTCGGCGAACAGTGCGGCCAGGGATTCCTCCCGGGCATTGCGAGGCGGGCGGGAGGTGACACTGCCCCGGCGCTCCGGTATCGGCAGAGCCTTTCGGTCGAGTTTGCCGTTGGGGGTGAGCGGCAGTGTCTCCAGCTGGACGTAAGTGGTGGGGACCATGTGGTCCGGGAGCCGGTCATGCAGCACGGCGAAGTCGGGAGCAGTGTCGGCTTCGGCAACGTAGTAGGCGATGAGCCGGCCATCGTGAACAAGAACAGTGGCCTGACTGACACCCGAAAGTGTGGCCAGAGCGGTCTGGATCTCACCCAACTCGACGCGCTGGCCACGGATCTTGACCTGGTTGTCACTCCGTCCGAGATACCGGAGATTTCCCTCGGGCGTCCAGGCCGCAACATCACCGGTGGCATACATCCGCGTACCGGCAACGCCATAGGGATCGGGCATGAAGGCGTCGGCGGTGAGATCGGGACGGTGGGCGTAACCGCGGGCGAGTTGAACGCCGGCAAGGTAGAGATCACCGGGCGTACCGACCGGCACGGGCTGCAGATCACCATCGAGGACATACACGCGGGTGTTCCACACAGGACCACCGATCGTGACATCCACGCCCGGGTGACACCGCGTGAACGTGACATCGATAGATGCCTCGGTGGGCCCGTAGAGGTTGTGCAGTTCCACATCGGCCAAGGTCCGGAAGAACGTGTCACGAGTCTCCGGCGGCAGGGCCTCACCGGAGCAGATCACACGACGCAGAGCCGAATCACACCTCTGGGCATCGGGCTCATCGAGAAAGACCTGCAGCATGGACGGCACGAAATGCGTGGTCGTCACCTGCTCCTGGCTGATCAGCCGGGCCAGGTAGGCGGGATCCTTGTGACCCTCAGGTTCGGCAATGACCAACGTGGCGCCCTGGGACAACGTGCCGAACAACTCCCACACCGACACATCGAAACCGACCGGAGTCTTGTGCAACACCCGGTCGCCCGAACCCAGCCCATACTCAGCACGCATCCACTCCAACCGGTTCACCACACCGGCATGCGCAACAACCACACCCTTGGGACGCCCCGTCGAACCAGACGTATAAATGACATACGCCGCACACCCCGGATCCACACCAACCAGCGGATTATCCTCCGGCTGACCGATCATGAGTGTGCTCAGGACCTGTTCGTCGACAACACAGGCCACGCGCGCGTTGTCGAGCATGTACTGCCGCCGCTCCGCGGGATAACCCAGATCAACGGGCAGATAGGCCGCACCCGCCTTCAGCACACCCAACAACGCGACAACCATCCGATCCGAACGAGACAGCGCAACCCCCACCACCGACTCCGGACCCACACCCCGAGCAATCAACCCATGCGCAACCCGATTCGCCCGCGCATTCAACTCCCCATAACTCAGCCGCAGTCCCTGGAACACAACGGCACAAGCATCCGGTGTCGCGCCGACCCGCTCCTCGAAGAGCTCATGCAACGTGCCCGGCCCGGCGACCTCCACACCCGTGTCGTTCCACTCCTCCAGAAGCCGCCGTCGCTTTGCCCCGTCCAAAACACCCACACGGTGAAGATGGGCGTCAGGGTCGCCTTCGAGCGCTTCGACCAGTTGCTCGGCGGCGGTGCTCACTTGTTCGCACATGGCCTGCGAATCGATCGAAGTGACCGTCTGGGCGGTGATCGTGAACGCGTCGCCGGAGTCGTCCACCGAAATGGTGACCGGGTAGTTGGTGCGCTCATGGCTCTGCAACACCTCGATGCCCTCCAACGCCGTACCCGCGCCGGATGTCTCAAGGCTGGTGCTGTGCCGGTAATTCAGCAGCGAGGTGAACAAGGGCGTCCGGGCCGGCACACCACTGACCTGTTGCGCCAGGGACAGCGGGGCGTGTTCGTGGACGACAAGCGCGCCCAGCTGGTCCCGCATGCCGGAAACGGCTTCGGCGACGGTGACCGAACCGCTGCGCATCCGTACCGGCAGAGTGTTGATGAACAGGCCGGGTACGCGGTCCGAGCCGGCTCCGGCTTGCATGCGGCCGAACAGAACGGTGCCGAAGACGACATCGTCCCGTCCGGACGTCGCAGCCGTCACACGGCTCCATATGACGTGGAACAACGTGGCCGGGCTGACACCGTGACGCCGAGCCTGCTCGCGCAGGCGGCCGGCGAGGGTGGCGTCGAGCGGCACCGATGCCTCGGCGATGTCGGAGCCGTCGCCATGGATTTCAACCACACCGTACGGGGCGGTCGGCTCGGTCACGTCACCCAGGAGGGCGGTGAAGTACGCCTGGTGTTCCTCCTGCGACATGCCCAGTCGCGCCTGGGCGACCACGTCACGAAACGGCAGCGGTGCCGGAAGTTCGTGCTCCCGAGAGTCGAGAACCGCGCGCACCTCGTCCAGCACCACGGCGAGTGCGGTGTGGTCCTGGATCAGGTGGTGGATCTGAAGGAGGGCGTACAGCTGCTGACCCTCGTCCGATTCAGTGACGTGCAGGCGTACCAGGGGGGCCTCACGTAGGTCCATCACGGACGGACAGGCCGTCAACAACCAGTCTGACAGGACGCCACCGGCAGTCTCTGCATGTACGGCGTCTTCACGTTCCGGCCGAATGGTGGTGACGGGGACTTCGGCGTGGCGCAGCACGACCTGGACGGGTTCTCTGAGTCCTTCCCAGAGGACGGCGGTGCGCAGGATGTCGTGCCGGTCGACGACCCTCTGCAAGGCCGAGCGGAAGCGCTCGAACCGGTCCAGGGAGTCGAAGCGCAGCACTACCGGCAACACATAGACGTCGTCTCCACGGTCGGCTGCCATGAGGTGATGGAAGAGGATGCCTTCCTGGAGGGGGGCCAGCGGGTAGACGTCCGCGATGTTGGAGACTCCGCCCGGCACCTGCGCGAGCATCGCCGCTACTTCCTCCCTGCTCAGGTCGACGAGCGGCAGCATGTCGGGAGTGATCGTCAGTGCGTCAGCCGGGATGAGATTGGGGGGCACCGTGACTTCCGACCGGCCGGTCGCTGTGGCCAGACCGGCCACAGTCGGGGTGGAGAACAGGGTCCGGACGTCGATGGACACTCCGCGTTCGCGCAGTCGCTCCACCAGGGAGACTGCGAGGAGGGAGTGGCCGCCGAGGGTGAAGAAGTTGTCGTCGATGCCGACCGGGGTGTTGATGCCGAGCACTTGGGCGAACAGCGCGGTGAGGGTTTCCTCCCGGGCATTGCGGGGCGGGCGGAAGGTGACGCTGCTCCGCTGCTCGGGTATCGGCAGGGCTTTTCGGTCGAGCTTGCCGTTGGGGGTGAGCGGCAGGACGTCGAGCTGGACGTAAGTGGTGGGGACCATGTGGTCCGGGAGCCGGTCACGCAGTACGGCGAAGTCGGGAGCAGTGCCGGCTTCGGAGACGTAGTAGGCGATGAGCCGGTCATTGTGGACGAGGACGGTGGCCTGGCTGATGCCGGCGAGTGCGGCCAGAGCGGTCTGGATCTCGCCCAACTCGACGCGCTGGCCTCGGATCTTGACCTGGTTGTCACTCCGTCCGAGATACCGGAGATTTCCGTCGGGGGTCCATGCCGCAACATCACCGGTGGCATACATGCGCGTACCGGCAATGCCATGTGGATCAGGTATGAAGGCGTCGGCGGTGAGATCGGGACGGTGGGCGTAACCGCGGGCGAGTTGAACGCCGGCGAGGTAGAGGTCACCGGGCGTACCGACCGGCACGGGCTGCAGATCACCATCGAGGACATACACGCGGGTGTTCCACACAGGACGACCGATCGTGACATCCACACCGGGGTGGCAGGGAGTGTGGGTGACCTCGATGGAGGCCTCGGTGGGCCCGTAGAGGTTGTGCAGTTCCACATCGGCCAAGGTCCGGAAGAACGTGTCACGGGTCTCGGGAGACAACGCCTCGCCGGAGCAGAGCACACGACGTAGGGAACAGCGGGTGTCGGTGTCGAGTTCGTTCAGGAAGACCTGGAGCATGGACGGCACGAAGTGCGTGGTCGTCACCTGCTCCCGGCTGATCAGCCGGGCCAGGTAGGCGGGGTCCTTGTGACCCTCAGGTTCGGCAATGACCAACGTGGCGCCCTGGGACAACGTGCCGAACAATTCCCACACCGACACATCGAAACCGACCGGAGTCTTGTGCAACACCCGGTCGCCCGAACCCAGCCCATACTCAGCACGCATCCACTCCAACCGGTTCACCACACCGGCATGCGCAACAACCACACCCTTGGGACGCCCCGTCGAACCAGACGTATAAATGACATACGCCGCACACCCCGGATCCACACCAACCAGCGGATTATCCTCCGGCTGACCGATCATGAGTGTGCTCAGGACGTGTTCGTCGACAACACAGGCCACGCGCGCGTTGTCGAGCATGTACTGCCGCCGCTCCGCGGGATAACCCAGATCAACGGGCAGATAGGCCGCACCCGCCTTCAGCACACCCAACAACGCGACAACCATCCGATCCGAACGAGACAGCGCAACCCCCACCACCGACTCCGGACCCACACCCCGAGCAATCAACCCATGCGCAACCCGATTCGCCCGCGCATTCAACTCCCCATAACTCAGCCGCAGTCCCTGGAACACAACGGCACAAGCATCCGGTGTCGCGCCGACCCGCTCCTCGAAGAGCTCATGCAACGTGCCCGGCCCGGCGACCTCCACACCCGTGTCGTTCCACTCCTCCAGAAGCTGGTGGTGCTCTTCGGTGGTGAGGAGTGGGTGCTGGGAGAGCGGTTCGTCGGGTCGCTCGGCAGCGGCCTCAAGGAGGCGTACGAGCCGCTGGCCGAACAGGTCGGCAGTTGCCTGGTCGAACAGGTCGCGGTTGTACTCGATCGTTCCGTCAATTGATCCGTCGGCCGCGTTCCGGATGGTGAAGGACAAGTCGAACTTGGCCGTGAGGCCCGGCACCGGCTCGGTTGCCGTGGCGATGTGCGGGAGCTCGAGGACGGCTTCGGTGTTGTTCTGGAAGTTGAGGGCGACTTGGAAGAGGGGGTGGCGGGTGAGGGAGCGTTCGGGGTTGAGGACTTCGACGAGGTGCTCGAAGGGGATGTCCTGGTGGGTGTAGGCGTGGAGGTTGGTCTCTCGGGTGCGGTGGAGGAGGGTGCGGAAGCTGGGGTTGTCGCTGGTGTCGTTGCGTAGGACGAGGGTGTTGAGGAAGCAGCCGACGAGGTCGTTGAGTGCCTCGTCGGTGCGTCCGGCGATCGGTACGCCGATGGGAATGTCGTTTCCTGCGCCGAGCCGGGTGAGGAGCCCGGCGAGGCCGGCCTGGACAACCATGAACAGACTGGCCCCGGACTCGCGGATGAGCGGGTCCAGCATTCCGAGCAAGTCCACTCCGACCTGCCAGCGGGAGACGCCTTCTGCGCGGGTGGTAATGGCGGTGCGAGGTCGGTCGGTGGGGAGGTTGAGTTCGGTGGGGAGGTCGGCGAGTTGGGTCTGCCAGTAGTCCAGTTGGCGGGCTGCTCTGCTGTCGGGGTCGTGTTCATCCCCGAGCAGTTCGTGCTGCCAGAGGCTGTAGTCGGCGTACTGGACCGGGAGTGGCTGCCAACGGGGTGAGCCGCCCTGGCAACGGGCTTGGTAGGCGGTGGACAGGTCGCGGGCGAGGGGCGCGAAGGACCAGCCGTCGCCGGCGATGTGATGCAACACCAACAGCAGTACGTGCTCGGACTCACCGATCGCGAACAGGACCGCTCGCAGGGGAAGCTCAGCAGCCAGATCGAAGGGGCGGTGACCGTACTCCATGATGAGCCGATCCAGAGCAGACCCGTCTGCCGCCACCATCTCGAGTACGTTCCGGCCGGCATCGTGTTCCCTGATCACCTGGACGGGCTCGCCGCCGTGTTCCTGAACGACGGTGCGCAGGCTTTCGTGGCGCTCGACGACGTCACCCAGGGCAGCCGAAAGGGCCTCCGCATCAAGCGGCCCGGTAAGCCGAAGCACGGCAGGCATCGTGTACGCAGAGCCGGACTGGTCCATTTTGTTGAGGAACCAGAGGCGGCGTTGGGCGTGGGAGAGCGGGGTGTGCTCGGGACGGTCGCGATGCGCGACGAGGGGCGGGCGTTGGTCGCCAGCGTCCTGCATCCGCTCACCGAGCAGCGCCACGGTGGGTGCTTCGAAGACGGCACGGAGAGGGAGTTCGGTGCCGAGCGTGGTGCGGATTCGGCTGGTCAGACGAGTGGCGAGAAGGGAGTGACCGCCGAGCGTGAAGAAGTTGTCGTCGATGCCGACCGGGGTGTCGATGCCGAGCACTTCGGCGAACAGTGCGGCCAGGGATTCCTCCCGGGCATTGCGAGGCGGGCGGGAGGTGACACTGCCCCGGCGCTCCGGTATCGGCAGAGCCTTTCGGTCGAGTTTGCCGTTGGGGGTGAGCGGAAAGGCGTCGAGCTCGATGAAGGTGGTGGGGACCATGTGGTCCGGGAGCCGGTCACGCAGCACGGCGAAGTCGGGAGCAGTGCCGGCTTCGGCAACGTAGTAGGCGATGAGCCGGTCATCGTGAACAAGAACAGTGGCCTGACTGACACCCGAAAGTGTGGCCAGAGCGGTCTGGATCTCACCCAACTCGACGCGCTGGCCACGGATCTTGACCTGGTTGTCACTACGTCCGAGATACCGGAGATTTCCCTCGGGCGTCCAGGCCGCAACATCACCGGTGGCATACATGCGCGTACCGGCAACGCCATAGGGATCGGGCATGAAGGCGTCGGCGGTGAGATCGGGACGGTGGGCGTAACCGCGGGCGAGTTGAACGCCGGCAAGGTAGAGATCACCGGGCGTACCGACCGGCACGGGCTGCAGATCACCATCGAGGACATACACGCGGGTGTTCCACACAGGACCACCGATCGTGACATCCACGCCCGGGTGACACCGCGTGAACGTGACATCGATAGATGCCTCGGTGGGCCCGTAGAGGTTGTGCAACTCGGTGCGTCCCAGGGTCCGGAAGAAGGCGTCACGAGTCTCCGGCGGCAGTGCCTCACCGGAGCAGATCACCCGACGCAGAGTCGAATCACACCTCTTGACATCGGGCTCATCGAGAAAAACCTGCAACATCGACGGCACGAAATGCGTGGTCGTCACCTGCTCCTGGCTGATCAGCCGGGCCAGGTAGGCGGGATCCTTGTGACCCTCGGGTTCGGCAATGACCAACGTGGCGCCCTGGGACAACGTGCCGAACAATTCCCACACCGACACATCGAAACCGATCGGAGTCTTGTGCAACACCCGGTCGCCCGAACCCAGCCCATACTCAGCACGCATCCACTCCAACCGGTTCACCACACCGGCATGCGCAACAACCACACCCTTGGGACGCCCCGTCGAACCCGACGTATAAATGACATACGCCGCGCACCCCGGATCCACACCAACCAGCGGATTATCCTCCGGCTGACCCTCCGCGATCTGGGCAATATTGCTCTCATCCACGACACAGGCCACGCGCGCGTTGTCGAGCATGTACTGCCGCCGCTCCGCGGGATAATCCAGATCAACAGGCAGATAGGCCGCACCCGCCTTCAGCACACCCAACAACGCGACAACCATCCGATCCGAACGAGGCAGCGCAACCCCCACCACCGACTCCGGACCCACACCCCGAGCAATCAACCCATGCGCAACCCGATTCGCCCGCGCATTCAACTCCCCATAACTCAGGCGCTCAGCACCGAACACCAACGCCGTACGCTCAGGCGCGACAGCCACGCGAGACTCGACCAAGCCATGGACAGTCCCCGGAGCCACCTCGACTGCGGTGTCATTCCACTCCCCCAGAAGCCGGCGCCGTTCCTCGTCCGCCAGGATCTGGTACTCGGCGAGCGGACGGTCCGGATCGGCGGCGACAGCCGTGAGGAACCGCGCAAACCGCTCCGTCATGCCCTGCACGGTCGCGCGAGCGAACAGATCGGTGGCGAAGTCGACCGTTCCGTACAGCTCACCATCGTCTGCCGTGACCACGTGGAACGCCAGGTCGAACTTGGCCGCACCGACCGACACCGCCTCGGCTCTCGCCTCCGTACCAGGCAGCACGAATGCGGAACTCAACCAAGATTCCTCGAAGTTGAGCAGTACCTGGAAAAGCGGGTGCCGCCCCGGTGACCGTTCGGGGTTGAGGACTTCGACGAGGTGCTCGAAGGGGATGTCCTGGTGGGTGTAGGCGTGGAGGTTGGTCTCTCGGGTGCGGTGGAGGAGGGTGCGGAAGCTGGGGTTGTCGCTGGTGTCGTTGCGTAGGACGAGGGTGTTGAGGAAGCAGCCGACGAGGTCGTTGAGTGCCTCGTCGGTGCGTCCGGCGATCGGTACGCCGATGGGAATGTCGTTTCCTGCGCCGAGCCGGGTGAGGAGCCCGGCGAGGGCGGACTGGACGACCATGAACAGACTGGCCCCGGACTCGCGCGCGAGCCTCTCCAGTCCTTGGCGTACGGAAGCGGGGAGCTGCCACGCCACGCTGTCGCCCAGGTGACCAGGGCGGCGCGGACGCGACCCCTCGCGGGGCAGTGCCAACTCGGCTGGAAGGTCGGCGAGTTGATTGCTCCAGTAGTCCAGTTGGCGGGCTGCTCTGCTGTCGGGGTCGTGTTCATCGCCGAGCAGTTCGTGCTGCCAGAGGCTGTAGTCGGCGTACTGGACCGGGAGTGGCTGCCAACGGGGTGAGGTGCCCTGGCAACGGGCTTGGTAGGCGGTGGACAGGTCGCGGGCGAGGGGCGCGAAGGACCAGCCGTCGCCGGCGATGTGATGCAACACCAGCAGCAGTACGTGCTCGGACTCACCGATCGTGAACAGGACCGCTCGCAGGGGAAGGTCAACAGCCAGATCGAAGGCCTGCACGGCGGCAGATGCCAGCCGGTCCGTCAACTCACCCTCGGACAGGGTCACCCGCTCCATCACCGTCACGGCCTCGGCGCCCTGCAGCACCTTCTGTTCGGGTTCGCCGTCGTGCTCGTCGAAGACGGTGCACAGGCTTTCGTGGCGGGTGGTGAGGTCGTTCAGTGCGGCTTCGAGTGCGTCGGCATCAAGGTCGCCATGCAGACGCACGGCGAGCGGCATGTGGTACGTGGGGCTGCCGCCCTCCAACTGGTTCAGGAACCAGAGGCGGCGTTGGGCGTGGGAGAGCGGGGTGTGCTCGGGACGGTCGCGATGCGCGACGAGGGGCGGGCGGTGGTCGCCAGCGTCCTGCATCCGCTCACCGAGCAGCGCCACGGTGGGTGCTTCGAAGACGGCACGGAGAGGGAGTTCGGTGCCGAGCGTGGTGCGGATTCGGCTGGTCAGACGAGTGGCGAGAAGGGAGTGACCGCCGAGCGTGAAGAAGTTGTCGTCGATGCCGACCGGGGTGTCGATGCCGAGCACTTCGGCGAACAGTGCGGCCAGGGATTCCTCCCGGGCATTGCGAGGCGGGCGGGAGGTGACACTGCCCCGGCGCTCCGGTATCGGCAGAGCCTTTCGGTCGAGTTTGCCGTTGGGGGTGAGCGGAAAGGCGTCGAGCTCGATGAAGGTGGTGGGGACCATGTGGTCCGGGAGCCGGTCACGCAGCACGGCGAAGTCGGGAGCAGTGCCGGCTTCGGCAACGTAGTAGGCGATGAGCCGGCCATCGTGAACAAGAACAGTGGCCTGACTGACACCCGAAAGTGTGGCCAGAGCGGTCTGGATCTCACCCAACTCGACGCGCTGGCCACGGATCTTGACCTGGTTGTCACTCCGTCCGAGATACCGGAGATTTCCCTCGGGCGTCCAGGCCGCAACATCACCGGTGGCATACATGCGCGTACCGGCAACGCCATAGGGATCGGGCATGAAGGCGTCGGCGGTGAGATCGGGACGGTGGGCGTAACCGCGGGCGAGTTGAACGCCGGCAAGGTAGAGATCACCGGGCGTACCGACCGGCACGGGCTGCAGATCACCATCGAGGACATACACGCGGGTGTTCCACACAGGACCACCGATCGTGACATCCACGCCCGGGTGACACCGCGTGAACGTGACATCGATAGATGCCTCGGTGGGCCCGTAGAGGTTGTGCAACTCGGTGCGTCCCAGGGTCCGGAAGAAGGCGTCACGAGTCTCCGGCGGCAGTGCCTCACCGGAGCAGATCACACGACGCAGAGCCGAATCACACCTCTTGACATCGGGCTCATCGAGAAAGACCTGCAGCATCGACGGCACGAAATGTGCAGTAGTGACACCCTGTTGGGTAATGAGGTCCCGGAGATAGACGGGATCCTTGTGACCCTCGGGTTCGGCAATGACCAACGTGGCGCCCTGGGACAACGTGCCGAACAATTCCCACACCGACACATCGAAACCGATCGGAGTCTTGTGCAACACCCGGTCGCCCGAACCCAGCCCATACTCAGCACGCATCCACTCCAACCGGTTCACCACACCGGCATGCGCAACAACCACACCCTTGGGACGCCCCGTCGAACCAGACGTATAAATGACATACGCCGCACACCCCGGATCCACACCAACCAGCGGATTATCCTCCGGCTGACCCTCCGCGATCTGGGCAATATTGCTCTCATCAACGACACAGGCCACGCGCGCATTGTCGAGCATGTACTGCCGCCGCTCCGCGGGATAACCCAGATCAACAGGCAAATAGGCCGCACCCGCCTTCAGCACGCCCAACACCGCGACAACCATCCGATCCGAACGAGGCAGCGCAACCCCCACCACCGACTCCGGACCCACACCCCGAGCAATCAACCCATGCGCAACCCGATTCGCCCGCGCATTCAACTCCCCATAACTCAGCCGCTCAGCACCGAACACCAACGCCGTACGCTCAGGCGCGACAGCCACGCGAGACTCGACCAAGCCATGGACAGTCCCCGGAGCCACCTCGACTGCGGTGTCATTCCACTCCCCCAGAAGGCGTTCACGTTCCCCCGGCAACAGGAGGGGGAGGTCAGCGATCTCGGTATCGGGATGGTCGGCGAATGCGGCGAGGAACGCTGCGAAACGGCGCTGATGGGCGCCGAGTTCGGCATCGTTGTACCGGCCGGGGTTGGCGACGAGCTGAAGCTGGAGGCCACCCTCGCCGGGCACTGGGTAGACCGAGAACTCCACGTCCTCGACGTTGCCCGAGGGGAGACGGTGCACCGTGCCGGGGCTGTCCGCGAACGAGACGTCGAGGTCGAAGCCCAGGACGTTCACCACCGGGCCGAACTGCCGGTTGGCTCCTGACCCGCCGGCTCCAGCGGCGTGGGATTCCCCCCGAAGGTCGTGCAGTACCTCTTCGTACCGGTACTGCTGGTGACGCAGCGTCTGGCGGGTCTCGTCCAGGGTCTGGCGGATGAGGGAGCGGACAGTCACGGCCCGACCCACGTCGACGCGCAGGGGGAGGACGTTGGCCGTCATGCCGGGAGCCCGCTTCTCCATGGCTGTGGTGCGGTTGGCGACGGGCAGACTGAGCAGGATCTCCTCCTGCCCCGTCATCCGGTGCAGATAGGCGACAACGGCGGCGATGAGGCCGGTCGCCCAGTTGGTGCGGGCCAGACGAGCCGTGGCGGTGAGCCGTTCCAGAGTGCCCGGCGCAACGCTGCCCGCACAGCACAGCGGCTCGGCCCCGGCCGTCCGTACCGCGCGCTCGCCGAGGCTGAGAGTGGTGGGATCGGGCAGGCCGAGGAGCCGCTCGGCCCAGTGGGCCCGGTCGACGGTGTACCGCTCGGACGCCCGGTACGCGGCTTGGGCGGAGTGCAGCTCGGCGAGGCCGGGCAGTGCGCCTTCGGTGGTGTCACGGCCCTCGCACAGGGCTGTGTAAATCTCGGCGATCCGCCGCAGAACGAGGGCGTTGCTGTGTCCGTCAAGGGTGAGGTGATGGGCGCGCTGATAGAAGAAGTGACGCTCTGCCGAGAGGGAAATCAGAGCGAAGGTGAACAGCGGATCTCGGGTGACGTCCATGCTGCGATGGAGGTCGGCGTGCATCCAGGCGTGGGCCTCGTCCTCGTCCGCCGCTTCGATCAGGGTCAGCGTCCAGTCGTCCTCCGGACCCCCGACCTCCTGGTACGGCCCACTCTCTTCGGTGCCGGCAGCGAACCGCACCCGGAGGGCCTCGGTCTCCGCCACACCCAGGCTCGCGGCCGCTCGGAAGTCCCGGAGATCCAGCGGGCCTCGTATGTCGGTGTAGAGACCTACGTTGTACTGCTCCGCTGCGGTGCCCAGTTGCAGATCGAACCAGATCCCGGACTGGCCGAGCAGCAGCGGGAGACGCCGTGCCGTGCCAGCTGCAGTCGTTGCGGTCGCGAGGTCGGTGCTGGACATCTGTCACTCCGTCTGGGAACGAGGTTCTGGGAAGGCGGACATGTCGGCACGGCCGACCGCGAGCGTGCCGGGGCCGGAATGAGGGGGTCAGGCGTGGCAGGGCCGAGCCGCGGGAGTCAGGGAAGAGGCCGGCGACACGGCCCGCCGGCCGCCGTACTCAGCCGGCGCCGGGAGTTCGGCCACACCGCGGCCGGATGGCTGCTCGGTGCCGTCCCAGGACCGCCCACGTGTCGAGCAGCGCAGCTTCACTGGGGCCTTGCGGGTTTCCGGCGCGGGACCGTCCGTCCCGGGCGCCGTACGGCAGCGGCTCCGCGCTCCTCCCACAGCGGCGCGTCCGTGCACTCGTGGCGGGGGCGGCACGCCGACGCGGCCGCGTCTGTCGCCGTCATGGCGAAGCGGTGGAGCACGGATCCTCCAAAGGCGAGCGGTCATGCAAAGGCGAGCGGTCATGAGGGACAAGCACCCGCCACGGTTCAGGACCGGCCTATATCCCACCTCTATGGCAGCTCCCGCTGCCCGCGCGCGCCCGAGGTGGCAACGCGGATGAGCGTGTTCAGAACGGGGTGTACGAGCCTCACCGGCCGAAGGAGCGTGTGACTGCCCACCGCTCCCGAGGGAAGAGACCGGTCGAAAGCCAAGCGGTCCGGATGGGGATCCTCGGCGGGGGTTCGCCGGATTGTTGGCGCCTGCGCCCTGCGGCGGCGGTCACCGGTCGCGGTGACGGTGATCGACCGCCGCGCCCACCGCGCCGTCCAACCGCTGCTCTCCAGTGCGCCTCCGGGATTTTGCCCGAGGCGGATCGCACGACCGCTCCGCACGGTCGTGCGCCTTCGCCAACGCCGTTCTGTTCGACTTTCCTGCCCCGACGCGTCTCCACTCGATCAACAGCCGGAGGAGTAGCCTGTTCCTCCTCACTCGAAGGCAGAAAGCCTCACGCTCGCCGACGCCGATCAACACTGCCTCGAACAATGCCCCTGCGGAAAAGCGACACCACCTTCAAGGAACACGAACACAGCCTCTGTGGAAGCGAAAGGCAGCGTGCCCGGCTTCGCCGTCCGAGTCCTGGTCAACCTCTCGTACGCCTGGGCGCATAGGCGAACCTCTACGTCGCGTTCAGGGTCAGCTATGGCCGTGAACTCCCCCGTCCGAAGCAGACCGCTTCGTCATCGCGACAAGGCCGCCTCCCGGCTCCTCCTCCCAGCGGCCCGCACTCCCCGCAACAAAGCAGCCGCAAGCGTCAATGGGAGGCACTCGTGTCTGACGACACCCAGCCAGCAACCTCGGCCATCCCCGGCCCGGCAAAAGGGGGTGAACGGCGCGAGCACCACATGCGCTTGAGCCCGAAGTGCTACCGCCAAGTGGAGGCCGGCCGCAAGTCGATCGAGGTGGGGGTGGCCACCCCACAACAGCGTGCAGTCGCGGCAGGCGATGCCGTCGTCTTCCACGACCGGGGCAGCAACCGGGAACTCGACGTCATCGTGCAGCGGATCACTCCCTACACCTCCTTCGAGGAGCTGCTCAGTTCGGAGGATTTCGCGCGCATCGACCCGGACGGTCCACGCCGGGAAGCACTCGCCGAGCTCCGGGGCATCCATCCGCCCGCCGAGGAAGCTCTCGGCGTTCTCGCCTTCGAGTTCGACCACCGCCCGGCCCGACCCGGCCGCCCCATGCCGATGACGCCATCGCAGTACGCACAGACCGTCTCCCACCACACGGTGTACGGCTGTCTCTACGTCCGTGACGAACACGACCGACCGGTACAGCTGCGCTCGGTCTACGGCTCGCGGCTCTGGCAGTTCCCCGGCGGCGACCTCGACGCCCAAGGGGAGGACCCCCTCCAGACCGCCCGGCGCGAAGCGGTCGAAGAAACCGGCCTCGAACTCGGCCTGGAGACGCCAAGACTCCTCCTGACCCACTTCCTGCACTCCGGCCCCCACATGCCCCTGAACAAGGTGGGTCTCATCTTCGACGGCGGCCGGCTGACTGCAGACCAGCTGCGCCAGATCCGCCTCGATCCCTCCGAGCACGATATGTGGGCCGTCCACGACATGACCGACTGGCAGGAGTTGATGGCGCCCCGTGCCTTCGTTCGCCTTGACGCCACCGAACGAGCCAGGCTGGGCAAGGGACCCGCCTACCTCACCACGCACACCTGATCTACGGTGCGACCACCCAGGAGACACGCCGCCCCTCAACGATGCTCGTGGGTCCGGCGATCAGAACCTGCGGAGCGACCTGCGGTTGAGGTCGTCAGTTTCCACGCGGGGAGCACATGATCACGGTCATTCCTGCGAGGCAGACGAGGGCTCCGATGACGTCGAAGCGCTCGGGGAGGTATCCGTCGGGGATCATGCCCCCGGCGATCGAACCGGCGACAAGAGTTCCGCCGTATGCAGCCAGGACGCGCCCGACGTTTTCATCGCTCCAGAAGTTCGTGATGGCGGTGAGAGGCGGAGGGCGATCACTCCGACGCCGGTCCCCATCCCTCTCTTGTGTGGACCGGTCGGTGTGGTGGTGCATGCACCGGACCCCGCGAGCAGACCGGTGTGCTGACTGCCGCTCGGCGGACCCGTACGGGCCTCAGGACATGCTGCCCCGGCACACCGTTCCCGGAGCCGGGGTGCGGCCCGTGCGGAGGTATTCGTTGACCGCTTCCGTGACGCAGCGGTTCTCCGGGTACGTGCCGTGGCCTTCCTCCTCGGCCGTCAGGAGCACGCCGACACCGCCGCCCAGGGCCCGGGCCATGTGGCGGGCGCCGGGGTACGGGGTAGTCGGGTCGCCGGTGCCGCCGACCACTAGGACGGGGGCCGCGCCGTCAGCGTTCACCTGGGGCGTGGCGCGCTCGCCGTCGAAGGGCCAGTCGTAACAGAGGTAGACGCCGGTGGACCAGGCCGCGCCGAAGACGGGTGAGGCGGCTTTGACGCGGTCCCCTTCCCGGTCGAGGCGTTCGAAGCCAGGGCGCAGGCTGGAGTCCGCGCAGGTGATCGCGATCAGGGCGGCGCGGCTGCTGTCGCGCGGGGTCGCCGCGTGGTCGGCGGAGCCGATGTCGTCCGCGCCCTTGTTCAGCGGACGGCCGTCGTTGTGGTCGATCAGCGCGGTGAGGGCCTTGGCGAGCGGCGACCAGCCGTCTGTGCCGAGGCGGAGATGGTCGCTGACGGCGTACGCGAGGTCGTCGGCGTCGAGGTTCCTTCCGCCGCCGGCCGGGGCAGGCTTCCTCTCCAGGCGGTCGGCCAGGCGAGCCATGCGTCGCGCGGCCTCCTCGGGTCCGTCGCCGGTCGGGCAGTGGCGGATACGGGCCGCGCAGTGCGCAGCGAAGCGGTCGAAGGCTGCCTGGACCGCCTTGACCTGCGACACCTGCTCCTCGTCGAGGTCCTCGGTCGGATCGACGGACGCTTCGAGGACGAGCCGTCCGACGTGCGACGGGTACAGGTGGGCGTAGACCGCGCCGAGCGCCGTTCCGTACGAGACCCCGAAGTAGTGCAGCCGCCCGTCGCCGAGGAGGTAGCGCATCAGATCGAGGTCGCGCGCGGTGTGCGAGGTGCCGACGTAAGGGAGGAGCGCCCCGGAGTGCTGGGCGCAGGCGTCGGCTCCGTCGAAGCCGATGTCGTCCGCGGTCTTCCCGCACCGCACGGGGATGGTCCCGCCAACCCCGCGCGGGTCGAAGGAGACCAGATCGTAGCGGTCGAGGAGCGGCTTGTACTGGTTGAGGCGCGCGGGCAGCCCGCTCACGCCGGACACGCCGGGGCCGCCGAAGTTGAGGACGAGCGAGCCGATGCGCCGGGCGTTCGGGCCGGTGGCCTTGCGGCGGATCAGGGCGACGTCGATCGTCCTGCCGCCTGGTTTCCGGTAATCGAGGGGGGCCTTCATGACGGCGCAGTCGTAGCCCGTGCGCGCGGTGGGGGGCGAAGTGCAGCGGGACCAGTGGAGGTGCTGGCCGATGGTGAGCTCGGTGGGCAGACCGGCGGGCGGGTTGTTCGCGGTGAACTCCGTACGCGGCTCCGTACTCCGGCCAGGAGCATCGCGCTGGAGCCAGGCGCCGACGGCCCCGATCGCGACGAGGACGACCCCGGCGATGATGAGCGCACCGGCCGAGAGGCCCGGTCTGCGGCTTCGTATCGGATGTGGGTCACTCATTGAAACCCCCGCGCTCCCGCCCCTGGACGCCCGCCACGTGCCTGCATGCCCGCATGCCCGCATGCCCGCAGCCGTGATCGTCCGATCGTCCGATCGTCGAATGAGTGCAGGGTACAAGCCTCCGCCGACTGCTCGGCTGAGCTGGGACTCAGCTCAGCTCGGCTCGGCTCGGCCCGGCCCGGCCCGGCCCGGCTCGGCTCGGCTCGGCTCGGCTCGGCTCGGCTCGGCTCGGCTCGCGAGTGTGCCTGGAGATGTGGACCGCCCCCTGCTCACGCGACTCCTCCTGCAGTCCGGCCCGGCGTGTGCGGACGCCGGGCTGCTGGATGTGCGGCGGCGAGTCGTCACCGGGGCGGGCTGCCTGCGAGCCCAGTGTCGGCCCCGTGCCGCCGATCACCTTCGCGAGGACGAGGCCGCACTCGCAGGCTCACCACCACACCGATGGTGTCCGTCCAAGCGGAACAAGCTCAGTGCCGCCAGCGGTTCGCTCGGCTCTGACGGTCCCGCCCGGTCCAGCACTGACCGGCACCCCTTTAGCTCACCTGGATCGAGAAATGCGATCAGCGTTTGAAAGCACCGATACGGTAAAGACGGTCCTTGACACCGTCTTTATACGAACAGGCAGGAGAGGCATTATGGGCATCATTGCTTGGATCATCATCGGGTTGCTCGCAGGCCTCATCGCCAAGGCGCTCATGCCGGGCAAGGACCCGGGCGGCATCATCATCACGATGCTCATCGGTATCGCGGGCGGTCTGCTCGGCGGCTGGCTCGGCAAGGTCATCTTCGGCGTCGACTCCATCGACGGCTTCTTCGACCTTTCCACCTGGATTGCCGCCATCGTCGGCTCGATCATCCTGCTGGTGCTGTATCGCGTCGTCACGGGCAACCGCCGCCACGCCTGACGGCCATCACCGCCTTACATCACAGCGAAGCGGCTCCGCCCTGCCTGGGCGGAGCCGCTTCGCATACCTCAGTCCCCCCTGCCGACACAGCGGGACCACTCAAAGTCCCATCGCGACGCCGGAGAGTGATGTGGGCGCTTGAGCAGTCAGCCCGAGCGAAACTCACGCAAGCGTCAGTTGAGTGCCGCCAGCTCTGTTCGCCCCGGCGGTCCGGGACCCGAAAGCGGCCTGCGGGAAGGCCTCTTGTCGCCTTCGCTGTCAGATCACAGAGCCACTGTCCGGGCGATGAAGAGGGCAGCGATGAGTACTGCGCCCAAGACGATGAGCCCCAGCCAGATTCCGGGGTGCTCCCACATGCCTCCGTCCGCGCGCTCGTCGTGGGCTTCCGCGATACAGCCCTCGACCGGTGGGGTCTCCCCGGGAGGTACGAGTTGCTCAGCCATGCTTCAAGGGTGGTGCCATTCACCCGTTCGCGCATCTTCCGGCCGCCCGGCGGGGCAGCAGCCGGCACACGTCCTCGCCGGCCCGGGGTCCAGCGGGGTGATGGCCACATGGGGCAGGCGCGGCGTGAGCCAGGCCGGGTTCCAGCGCCAGGACGCCCATCGCGCGGCGTCCGCGAACGGCCCGGCCCGGTCGTCGAGCAGGGCGAGGACCTGGGCGCGGGCGAGCTCCACTGCCCGGTGCTCAGTGTCGGTGACGATGCCCAGACGCCGGACGTGGGCGTACTCGTCTTCGTCCTTCCATGTGAGGGTGCTCAGATCTGGGTCGACGACGAGGTCGACGGTCAGGTCGAAGGTGTCGAAACCGGTCTCAGTGCGGCGGGTGGGGTGCTCGAAGTTGACGTACCGGTTCCTCAGCCCCGTCGTCGTGTAGAAGGCATTGATGCTGAACCACGCCGTCGGCGGCTTCCACAGCAGCAGCTCGGCGTCCTGCCACGCCCCGGGCGCGAGCATCCCACTCCCCCGTCGCCATCGCGTCGAAGGCCTCGGTGCGCACCGTACGGTCGCCCTCGGCACGCGCCTTGGCGTACAGCGACGGCCACAGAGCCTCAGCCCCGGGTGCGCAGGCTGTCACCAGAGCCTCGGTGGTGTCGGCGATCACCCGCAGCGCCTGCTCGCTCCATACCCGGCCGCTGCGGTGCACGTCGCGTCGCACGGCCGTCTCCCCTACCGCGAATGCTTCCACCGTGTCCTCCTGGACTCCGGCCGGGGTGTCCGGCACGGCAGCAGCACAGCGCCACCCCGGCCGCTTGGGCAAGCCGCCGATTCGGCGTCTTGTCACCTTCCGTTGGTGAAGGCAAAGGGTCCGGGCCGCCCCTGATACCTCACGTCGGAGTGGGGTCGGCGTCGTTGCGGACGGTTACCGATCAATGGCCGGGTCTCCCTGACTGTTCTCGAACGCCGCCACGAGCCTGCCGCTCAGCGGCTCGGCCGACTTCGGGTACAGGACGCAAGGTCCCTTGTCGCACGTCGGGGTGTCGGCCACGCACTGGTGCTCTGACCGCATTGGTTCGCCGGGTCGGTGGTCAGGGCGGTTGGATGTGCCGTGACGTACGTCCGACCGTTTGGGGATGTGGTGGCCGAGCCTGTGCGGGTGCGCAGACTGAGCGACCAGGAGGGGCAGAAGCTGCAGCAGATCGTGCGCCGAGATAGCACCAGTTCGGTGCGCTATCGACGCGCGATGATGCTGCTGGCCTCGGCCGGCGGGAACCGGGGCCCAGTGATCGCGAAGCTGGTGGGGCGGACGAGGACACCGTCCGCGACGTGATCCATCGGTTCGACGAGATCGGCCTGGCCTGCCTGGACCCTCGGTGGGCGGGAGACCGTCCCCGCCTGCTCAGTCCTGACGACGCTCCAGACCCGGTCCCTGCACGCCGACCTGCGCTGGCGCAACGCCAACGCCCGCCACGGGGACGTCCTGGCGGCCGAGCGCCGCGAACGGGCCCGTGTCCGCAGCGAGAAGGGCATCCGCTGGGGCGGACGCGCGCGCATGGCGGCTTGATCACTCGCTGACGTTCACGGTCGCGCAGTCCGCGACGCCCAGTTCCGACAGCACCACCCGGAGCCGCTCCAGGGCCGCAGTCGTGTCCGAGCCCTGCGCGATTTCAAGGTCGAGATGGCAACGACCCATGCCGCTGCCCGCGCCGGTGACCTGGCCGTCGAGCTCGAACGCCGCCTCCAGAGCCTCCTCTACCTCGTCACGATCGATCGGCAGCCCCACGAAGACGATCTCGACGAACACACCGGCCCTCCCTCTCACCCCGGCGAACCATAGCGGTCACAGCACTTGTCGGTCGGACTGGTTCGTTACGCAGACCGCCGTCGGCTCCGAGGTCATCGCAAGCGCCATCCCCACGTCCTCGGCGGTACCCACCGCGAGCGCCTTCCGTATCAACCCCTGTCTCGCGACCTGCGCGCGCAAGGTCGCTCGTAGGGGTGCGCTCCTTGTATGGGGCATCCGGGCGTGAGGCATCCGGTTACGGGCAATCGCGGCTTTTCACCGGATGGTGTGGGCCATGTGCCGCTTTGTCATCCGGCAGCACTGCCACCACTGATGATCTTAGAGCGCCCGCCGGCGTTGGGGAGCATGGTCTGTTGCCTTGGCGTGCCGGCCGTTTGCACCATCCGTTCAACAGAAACGACTTATCGTGCATTTGACTCCGCATGAGCAGGAGCGTCTGCTGATCCACGTCGCGGCCGATGTGGCAGAGAAGCGCCGCGCCCGGGGGCTCCTCCTCAACTATCCCGAAGCCATGGCCGTGTTGACCGCTCACGTCTTCGAGGCAGCCCGTGACGGGAAGAACGTCAACGACGTCATGGATTCGGGCCGGCAGTTGCTCACCCGCGCCGATCTGATGTCCGGTGTGCCGGAGATGATCGAGGTCGTCCAGGTGGAGGCCACCTTCCCGGACGGCACCAAACTGGTCACGCTCCACAACCCCATCCCGGAGGCGGCGGAGGAGGTCACGGTTCACCCGGGCAAGATCGAGCACCCCCGACCGGCGCGAAGGCCCGCCTGCCCGGTCGACTGCGACGACTCCGACTCGTCCGCCTGCTGCGCCGAGTGTGACGACAGCACGGCCTGGCACGCGTCGATCCTCTTCAACAAGGATCTGCAGGACGACACGCCGGCCTCGCAAAGGCCGCAGAAGAAGAAGATCAAGGTCAGGAACGTGTCCGACCGCCCCATTCAGGTCGGATCGCATTACCACTTCGCCGAGGTCAACCCGGGCCTCAAGGTGATCGAGAACTCCTCCGACGCGAACGTGGAGCCGGAGCTCGCGAAGTGTGACGAGGCGAAGGGCCGACGGCTGAACATCGCTGCGGGTAAGTCCGTGCGGTTCGAGCCGGGCGACGAGTGCTGGGTCGAACTGGTGGAGTTCCAGGGCGAAGCCAAGGGCCGCAGGGTCAGCAAGATTCAGGGACTGCGTATGGAGACCGTCGATGAGCCGTAGGAAGCGCGCCAGTAACGAGCTGAAGCGGTCGGAGTACACGACTCTGTACGGGCCGACCGCTCAGGACCGTGTCCGTCTGGCGGACACCGATCTCGTCATCGAGATCGAAGCCGACTGGGCCGGCGGGCCGCACCACAGCGGAAACGAGATGATCTTCGGCGGCGGGAAGGTGATCCGCGAGTCGATGGGCATGTCCCACATTCCGAGGGACGGACTCACTCCTGACGGTCCCAAACCCGTGGACACGGTCATCACCGGTGCGCTGATCCTCGACTGGTGGGGGGTGGTCAAGGCCGACGTCGGCATCAGGGACGGCAGCATCTCCGCCATCGGCAAGGCGTACAACCCCGAGACGATGGACGCGATCACGGACTTCGAGCGGCCTGCTCGAAGCTCGGTAGCGGGTGAGGCCCATCCCCCGTGGGAGCCGGACGACGACGGGAAGCGGCGGTGGGAACCGGAAAACTTCGTGGTGGGCCCGAGCACCGAGGTCATTTCCGGCAACGGCCGGATCCTCACCGCGGGCGGTGTGGACACCCACGTCCACTTCATCTGCCCGGGGGAGATTCACGAGGCGCTGGCTTCGGGCGTGACCACTCTCATCGGCGGCGGAACCGGTCCCGCAGAGGGCAGCACGGCCACCACCGTGACGCCGGGCTCGTGGCACATCGCCCGGTTGTTCGAGGCCCTGGACGAGTTCCCGGTCAACATCGGCCTGCTCGGCAAGGGCAGTTCGATGAGCGAGCAGGCACTGGTGGAGCAGGTGGATGCCGGTGTCATCGGACTCAAGGTCCACGAGGACTGGGGCGCCACACCTGCGGTGATCGACATGGCGCTGAAGGTTTGCGAGGACAGGAAGATCCAGCTCGCCCTGCACGCCGACTCGTGCAACGAGTCCGGATTCCTGGAGAGCACCAAGGCTGCCTTCCAGCGTGCGGGCGAAAAGCCTCGCTCCGTCCACATCTTCCACGTCGAGGGTGCCGGAGGCGGGCATGCTCCGGACATGATCGAACTGGTCAAGGAGGCGAACGTCCTCCCGGCCTCGACCAACCCCACCCGCCCCTTGACGGTGAACACCGTCAAGGAGCATGTCGACATGATGGTTGTGTGCCATCACCTCAACCCGAGCATCCCAGCGGACATGGCGTACGCCGATTCCCGGATCCGGCCGTCCACCATGGCCGCGGAGGACCTCCTTCACGACATGGGCGCCATCTCGATGATGTCCTCCGACGCCCAGGCGATGGGGCGCATCGGTGAGATGATCATGCGAACCTGGCAGACCGCCCATGTCATGAAGGGCCGCTACGGTGCACTGGCCGAGGACCTCGCGTACGCAGAGGTTCGAACGAAGGCGGTGAAGAATGCCCCCCGGGCCGATCCGGCCGGCCAGGGCGGCGAAGGTGGCTCTGCCGTGGAGAGTGCCGTGACGCCGAACGACAATTTCCGGGTACGGCGCTACGTCGCCAAGTACACGATCAACCCGGCACTCACGCACGGCATCGACGGGACCGTCGGTTCCGTCGAACCGACCAAAATGGCCGACCTGGTGCTGTGGGAGCCGAAGTTCTTCGGCGTCAAGCCGCACCGGATCATCAAGCGGGGTCAGATCGCCTGGGCGCAGACCGGCGATGCGAATGCCTCGATCACGACGCCCCAGCCCTACCTGCCGCGGCCGGTCTGGGGCTCCACCGGCCGGGCTCCCAGGAGCAATTCGGTGAACTTCGCCGCCCCTGGCGTGGCCGAGAGGTT
Source organism: Streptomyces sp. NBC_01013 (assembly GCF_045162765.1). Classification (NCBI taxonomy): domain Bacteria; kingdom Bacillati; phylum Actinomycetota; class Actinomycetes; order Kitasatosporales; family Streptomycetaceae; genus Streptomyces; species Streptomyces sp. NBC_01013. Next base: position 8,178,943 of record NZ_CP108687.1, on the reverse strand, counting down.
GAACACCCTCCGAGTTCCCACCGTCACGGGCGACACCACGGTCACGACGAGGGTGAAGACGCAGGGGCTCGGATTCCGGAAGGAGTTCGTCGACATCAGCGGCGACATCCGGAGTATCGGAAAGAAGGACATGCTGCTGAACGACTTGGTGCCTACGGCGACGGAGCTCAAGGTCGATCACGACACCTTCGAGGTCACCATTGGCGGCGCGACAACGAGCGACGCCCGCACCGAGATCAAAGGGGTGACAGTGCCACGCGCCTACGTCAATGAGGTGCCCATGGCGCAGCGGTACTTCCTCTTCTGAGTCCCCTGATCCGGCTTCTGCCGGGCCACCCGGAGGCCACGGCCCGGCCTCCGGGTGGCCCGCCGCACCTGCCCGGGAAGCCTCACTACCTTCGACTTCGCGAAAGGCAGCCGCTCGCCGATGAGCCGTGCAGCCCTGCTCCTGCTGGCCGACGGCCGATTCCCCGCGGGTGGGCACGCCCACTCCGGCGGGGTCGAGGCTGCCATCGCCCGCAAAGCCGTACACAACACCAACAGCCTGGAGTCATTCTGTCGCGGCCGCCTGCACACCACGGGTCTCACCGCAGCGGGACTGGCTGCCGCTGCCGCCGCCGGGTGCGACCCGCTGCTCCTCGACGACGCTGCTGACGCTCGCACCCCCATGAGCGCGCTGCGTGTCGTCGCCCGCAGGCTCGGCCGGCAGATGATGCGGGCGGCCCGTGCCACCTTCCCCTCAGCGGAGCTCGAGCAGTTGGCCGCAGCTCGTCCGCAGGGAGCCCACCAGCCGATCGTGCTGGGCCTTGCCGCGCGAGCCGCCGGGCTTGCCCCGGTGGACGCCGCGCACGCCGCCGCGTACGAGGCGATCGGCGGCCCGGCCACGGCGGCCGTGCGCCTGTTGAGTCTCGACCCGCTCGACGCCACCGGAGTGCTGGCACGCCTCGGACCCGAGGCCGACGGCGTGGCACAGGCCGCGGCCGAGGCAGCGATGCGCGCCCTGGCCGAGGGACTCGACGTCCTGCCGTCGGCCTCCTCGCCTCTGCTGGAGATCACCGCCGAGCAGCACGCCGCCTGGACCGTCCGGCTCTTCGCCTCATGAACACCGAACCCACGCATGACCAATAGGAGTTGCTATGCATCTCGACCACTCCGAGGCCTTCCCCCGGCAGCACACGCACAGCGCCGAGGCCCTCCGCCCCGACGGCAACCGCCGAGCACTCCGCGTCGGCCTGGGCGGGCCCGTCGGCTCCGGCAAGACCGCGACCGTCGCCGCGCTCTGCCGCACCCTGCGCGACCGATGGTGCATCGCCGCGGTCACCAACGACATCTACACCCGCGAGGACGCCGAGTACCTGCTGCGCGAAGCCGTCCTGCCGCCCGAGCGCATCACGGCCGTCGAGACCGGCGCCTGCCCGCACACCGCGATCCGCGACGACATCTCCGCCAACCTGGAAGCCGTCGAGCACCTCGAGGAGACGCTCCACCCCCTCGACCTCGTGCTCGTCGAATCGGGCGGTGACAACCTCACCGCCACGTTCTCCAAGGGCCTCGTCGACGTGCAGATCTTCATCATCGATGTCTCCAGCGGCGACGACATCCCTCGTAAGGGGGGCCCCGGCATCACCGGCGCCGACCTCCTCGTCATCAACAAGACCGATCTCGCCCCGTACGTCGGCGCCGACCTGGACACCATGGCCCTCGACGCCGCAAGGCAGCGCGGCAAGCTGCCTGTCCTCTTCACCAACCTCACCTCCGACGACGGGATCCGGGACGTCGCCGACTGGGTCACCGCCCACCTCACCCAGTGGCACGCCACGGCAGGTGCGCTGTGAGCACCGCCGCCCAACTCGCCGCCGCCCGCTCCCCCGCGGCCTGCCGCGGCCCGGAGCGCGCCGGATACCCGCACGGCGTACGGGCCACAGCCAGGATCCGCGCCGTGCACAACGGACGCGTCACCACCCTCCCGCAGCTGCGCAGCGACGGCCCCTTCCACTTGCGGCGCCTGCACACCGACGGCCGCGGCGCCACCGTGGGAATCATCGGCGCAATGAGCGCCCCCCTCGGCGGCGACCGGCTCACCCTCGACATCACCGCAGAGGACCGCGCCGAGCTGGAAGTCACCACGGCCGCAGCCACCCTCGCCCTGCGCGGCCCCACGAGCGACCCCGCCACCTATGACGTCTGCCTCACCGTCGGAGAACACGCCTACCTTCGCTGGCTCCCGAAGCCTCTCATCAGCGCCGCCGGCAGCAATTTGCGTCAGACATACAGCATCGAACTCGCCGCCACCGCCCGGCTGTTCCTGCGAGAAGAACAACTCCTGGGCCGGGCAGGGGAGGAACCGGGCCACCTCGTCAGCCGCCTCCTGGCCCATCGCGCCGGGCACCCGCTGCTCGACCAGCACACCGCCTACAGGTCCCCCGAGCCCGGCTGGGACGGTCCCGCCATCCTGGGCGGACACCGCGCCACCGGTCAGCTCCTGGTCGTCGACCCACGTCTGGACACCCGCCGAGACCCTCTACTGCTCGGTGGGGGCTCCCGGGAGGGGTGTGCTGTCCTGACCCCACTGGCTGGTGGCCCGGCAGTACTCGCCACGGCCGTCGCCCCCACCAGTTCGGCGCTGCGTGAACTTCTCGACGAGGCACAGTCACGCATTCTCGTCTCATGACCCGCACGGCCCACTCGGGGCCGTCGAAGCCTCCGGCCGTACACATGCACCCCACCAGTCTGCTCGACGAGGCGGAACAGCGGGCGCACCAGCTCACAGTCATGCTCCCAGGAAGGCCGGTTCAGCCCAGGAGCATCAGGCACAGCGCGCTGGACAGCCAATTGGTCAGTCCGTGAGGAAGGTGAGGAAGGCGCCCTCGGAACAGGGGCGGCAGATGAAGACGTAGCGCAACTGGCCGCCGAGGTTCTCGAGATATGGCAACCCGATGAAGTCCCACGACCGACTGAGCTGTGGGAGACCTCGCTCCGGCGTCGGCGTGCTGCACTTCAAGCGCCCCCCGCCCCTGTAATCGGTCCCCTCCTGCCCGGGCCCACGCCACCGACTTCGGCGCACCTTCCCCTTCGGCGCACCTTCCCGGAAGCACTTAGTCGACGTGGCCCACGGCCGTGGATGCCTTCGCCAATCGCGCCGTGTCCGACACGCTCGCTCTCCGTGGCAGCCCCGCCACGGGCAGCGCTACGCCTGCGCCCGCCACGCCAGGAGGGGCCTGATCCTCCGCATGAACGCCTACGGCCGGTAGACCGGACAGCCCCGAGGAGAAGGCAGGCCGATGAACGACGACACGACCGGGGCGGCGACGGACTCCCTCGTGCGGGTGCTGCTCGTTTCGGACACGCATGTGCCCCTACGCGCAAAGCAGCTCCCCGAGGAGCTGCTGCGCGAGGTGGACGGGGCGGACATCGTCGTTCATGCCGGCGACTGGGTCGACGTGGCCACCTTGGACCTCCTGGAAGGACGCGCGCGACACCTGGTCGGCGTGTACGGCAACAACGACGGCCCGGAACTGCGGGCCCGTTTGCCGGAGGTAGCCCGCGTCCAGCTGGGCGGCCTGCGAATCGGCGTCGTCCACGAGACGGGGGCGGCCCGCGGGCGGGAGGCGCGCTGCGCCGCGCTCCACCCGGGCCTGGACGTCCTCGTCTTCGGCCACAGCCACATCCCGTGGGACACCGAGGCGCCGGGCGGGCTGCGCCTGCTCAACCCGGGGTCTCCGACGGACCGCAGACGGCAGCCGTACTGCACGTACATGACCTGCACGGTGAGGGAGGGAGTCCTCGGCGATGTCGTCCTGCACCGTCTCCCGAGACACTGACTCTTCCCGCCGGGAGCAGGCGGGAAGGGGTCACTGCAGCAGGTGCTCCTCCGGCGTCACTGTCGTTGCTCCACATGGAGTTGCCGACGTTGCGGCGGGCGATGGTGCCGGTCTTGCCGTGGGCGATGGTGCCGGCGTCGGATTCGGTGCCGAGGTCCACGTGGTCCCCGGGCGGGAGATCGTGGTCAGCGCAAAACCTGAAGCGGTTCCCAGCGGCATCCTTGACCGCGAGAACCGGCAATGCGTGTACACATGAGTAAGACCGGGTCCCAGCACGGTTGGTGCCGGTGAGCAGCGGAATCGTACGGAATGACGCCCCGTCTGACGGGTTCCATCAGGAGGAACGGGCTCGGGTATTCAGGGGGCGGCACCCGGCCCCGAACAGAAGGATCGTCGGACTGAGCCGGCCCGGCATGAGAGGGCCGCAGAGGCTGGGGGCCGGGCCCCTAACAGTCGCCCCTGTATGGGGCGACCGCCAAGGACGGGGGCCGGGCAGGGCGGCTGCCCGGCCCCCTGGGGGAAGAGTGAAGGGGTGTCTGCCGTGGGGCGGCAGTCAGCCGTTCACTTCCCCGGCCTGTCACCTGTGGTCAGCGGCGGTGGTGGTGTCCGCGGCCCCAGGAGTCGTCGTCGGCGGAGCGGCCCCAGGAATCGACGTCTACAGTGCGCCCCCGGTCGTCGCGGAGGGTGGCGGTGTCGGAGTAGTTGTCCCAGATGTAGTGGTGACGGTCCTGGTAGAGGTCAGTGCGGGTGTCGCGGCCGATACCGGTGTGGATGCGGACGGTGGCGTGTCCGGCGAGGCGGACGTCGTCGAAGCGGTAGCGGTTGCCGTCATCGCTGCGCAGGGTCCAGCCGTCCAGGTCCACCGCGCGGCGGCTCTGGTTGGTGATCTCGATCCACTCACGGTTCAGGGACCGGTTGGAGCCGTTGTCACGTCCGGGGCTGTCGGCCTGGACATCGCTGATCACGACCCGGGCGCGGGAGTGGTGGCGGTCATGGTCCTGCGCGGAAGCCGGCAGCGCGACCGCCGAGACAAGAGCACCGGCCGTGATCACGGTCGCGGCAATACGGCGGGAAGCCGAAGAAGCAGACAAGGTGATGTCCCCTCAAGAACAGTGCTCGTGCCGGCCGATATCGGCCGGCAGGAGCGGAGCCATCCCGACCCGTCCCGGGCCGAGAACCAGAACACTGCGCCCTCAAGGCCGCCCGCGGAAGCCATGCCCGGCTCGGTCACCAATCGCGGACATTTCCGCAACTCTCACCTGTAATCGACACGCATATGCAATGGATGTGGCCCTGACATTCACTGACTGCTACACCCACCCGTTCAACCATCAACAGCAAGCCCTTCCATACCCCGGCGCGCACCCCGGGGCGCTGCCCAGCGCATCACCCGCACGGCAGACACGAACTCCGTAACAGCCGATATACGCAATCACTCGCACACCTGTCCCAGGCCCGTACATATGGGCGGTCGATGAAGCGGAAGACAGGTCGACCGCATCTGATTCGGCTGCCGGCCAATGCCGAAGCAATCACGAGGTGTTCCTCCCGCCCGTCGCAGCAAGCGGAGAACCCGATTCCCTACCTGGCACCTCCGGTCCGCACCCCATCCGTGGCTCCTCGGCCGCGGTGGCCGGCACTTCTGCAGGGCGAGGCCGCCTGTACGCCGCGAGCGCGGACCGCCCAGGCGCGCCGCCCGACGAAATCGATGCGTTCGCCAGGTGGGTGCAGTCGTTCACGACCGCGCCCACCTGGCGCCTGCTCGACTGGTCCAACGCTGCAGGAAGTAGCTACCGGAAATCGAGCCGTCGTCGGCTGTGGCGGCCACAGCGTCGGGCGCGGTATTGGTCACGGACACCCTGCGGTTGCCGTAGTTGGTTACGCAGGCACGGGTGCCGTCCGCCGGTAAAGCCGCGGGATCATGGCGGGCGGCTCTCGGTGAACCGTGGAAGCCGGGTGGGTGCCCCGGGCATTCGCTTGAGGGCACCCGCGGCCGGGGGGCAGTGGGTGAGGTGTTCAGCTGTCCAGGCGGTGCCCTGCGAGCCGGGTGACCATCTCGGGGTCGTGGTGGTCGAAGAACAGGGAGCTGCCGGTGTCGAGGGTGGCGATCTGGACCATCTGCTCGTCGGTGAGCTCGAAGTCGAAGACGTCGAAGTTCTCCGCCATGCGCTCGGCACGTACGGACTTGGGGATCGCGATGACGCCGCGCTGGGTGAGCCAGCGCAACACCAACTGCGCGACCGACTTGCCGTGTTCCTTGCCGATCTCGGCGAGCAGCGGGTTGGTGAACAGGTCGTTCTTGCCTTCGGCGAAGCCGCCCCAGGACTGGATCTGCACCCCGTGCTCGCGCATGAGGTCCTGGTAGTCGGCGCGCTGAAAGAAGGGGTGGGTCTCGATCTGGTTGACGGCCGGGGTGATCTCGTTGTTGACGATCAGGTCGATCAGCCGGTCGGGGTAGAAGTTGGCGACGCCGATCGCCTTCGTCAGGCCTTCACGGTTGAGGGCCTCCATGGCGCGCCACTGACCGTAGACATCGCCGAAGGGCTGGTGCATCAGGTACAGGTCGAGGTGGTCCAGGCCCAGCTTGGCCAGGGACGTCTCGAACGCGCGGCGGGTGTTGTCCTGGGCCGGGGCATCCTGGACCCACAGCTTGGTGGTGACGAACAGCTCCTCCCGAGGGATGCCGCCGGCCTTGATGGCGCGGCCGACGGCTTCCTCGTTGCCGTAGGCGGCGGCGGTGTCCAGCAGGCGGTAGCCGGCGGCCAGGGCCTCGGAGACGGCGCGCTCGGTGTCCTCGGCGGGGATTTGATAGACGCCGAAGCCGAGGAGCGGCATCTCGACGCCGTTGTTGAGGGTGAGGGTCTGCATGAGCGGATGTCCTTCGCTGGAGGCGGGTGGTCAGGGGCGGATGAGGGCCTTGAGGACCTGGCGGTCGGCCATGGCCCGGTAGGCGTCCGGTATCCGGTCGAGGACGAATTCCTGGTCGAAGACGCGGCCGGGGGTGATGGTGCCGTCCAGAACGTCGGGCAGCAGTTGCTCGATGTAGGCGCGGGCAGGGCTGGCGCCGCCGGTCAGGGTGATGTTGCGCATGAACTCGGCTGGGCCGATCGGGCCCTGCTCGTACTGGGGGACGCCCAGTCGGCTGATGGTGCCGCCGTCCAGGACCGCGCCCAGCGCGGTGTCGAGGGCCTGGCGGGTACCGACGGCCTCGATGACCTTGTCCACGCCGCCGGTCAGCTCGCGGATGCGGGCGATACCCTCCTCGCCGCGCTCGGCAACCACGTCCGTGGCGCCGAACTCACGGCCCAGGCGGGTGCGGGTTTCGTGGCGGCCGGCGAGCACGATCCGCTCGGCGCCGAGCCGCTTGGCGGCGATCACCGCGCACAGGCCGACCGCGCCGTCACCGACCACCAACACCACGTCGCCGCGACCGATCCCTGCGGTGACGGCGCCGTGGTGGCCGGTGGTCATCACGTCCGAGAGCGCCAGCAGCGACGGCAGCAGCGCGGAGTCGGCGGCCACCGACAGCTTCACCAGGGTGCCGTCCGCATACGGGACGCGGACGGCCTCACCCTGGCCGCCGTCGACACCGTCGAAGCCGTACCGGCCACCGTTGCGGCACGAGATGTGCAGGCCCTTGGCACAGCAGCCACAGGTGTTGTCGCTGTACGTGAACGGCGCGACGACCAGGTCCCCCGTCTTCAGGCCGGTCACGTCCGCGCCGATCTCCTCGACAACACCGAGGAACTCATGCCCCATGGGCCGGCCGGTGTCGGTGGCGGGCATCGACGCGTAAGGCCACAGGTCACTGCCGCATACGCAGGCAGCGACCACGCGCACCACGGCGTCGGCGGGCTGAACGATCTTCGGGTCGGGCCGGTCCTCGACGCGAACGTCGCCGGCTCCGTACATCACTGCTGCACGCATGAAAGGTGTTACTCCAAACGAGGGGCGGGGGGCGCCACGCGAAGCGCGGCATGCTGGGGGCATCAGCGTTCGAGCATCTGCGCCTGGGCCTCGGTGTGGGTGTCGCCGGCCGCGGGCGGCAGGCTGGAGAGCCGGTGGAACTGCTCAGCGGTCAGCGTGACGGCGTCGGCGTCGGCGTTCTCCTCGACCCGGCTGACGCGCTTTGTGCCGGGGATCGGGGCAATGTCGTTGCCTTGGGCGAGCAGCCAGGCCAGTGCCACCTGACCCGGCGTGGCACCGGCCTCGTCGGCCAGGGCCTTGACCTCGTCGGCGAGCGCCAGGTTGTGCCGGAAGTTCTCGCCCGTGAAGCGCGGGTTGTCGCGGCGGAAGTCGCTCTCGTCGAACTGGTCGGTGGAGCGCACGGTGCCGGTCAGGAAGCCGCGCCCGAGCGGGGAGAAGGGTACGAGACCGATGTTCAGCTCCCGCAGGACGGGCAGGACACGCTCCTCGATCCCGCGCGTGAACAGGGAGTACTCGGACTGCACCGCGGTGACCGGCTGGACGGCGTGGGCCCGGCGGATCGTGTCCGGGCCGGCCTCGGAGAGGCCGAAGGCGCGGACCTTGCCCTCGGCGATCAACTCCTTCACGGCGCCGGCGGTCTCCTCGATCGGCGTGTTCGGGTCCACCCGGTGCTGGTAGTACAGGTCGATGTGGTCGGTGCCCAGGCGCGTCAGAGAGCCCTCGACCGCGGTTCGGATGTTGGCCGGGCCGGAGTCCAGGTTCCACGCGCCCTCGCCGCCGTGCGAGACCAGGCCGAACTTGGTGGCCAGTACCACCTTGTCCCGGCGACCTTTCAGTGCCCGCCCGAGCAGCTCCTCGTTGGTGTAGGGGCCGTAGATCTCGGCGGTGTCGATGAGCGTGACGCCCAGATCCAGGGCTCGGTGCACGGTCCTGATCGACTCCGCGTCATCGGTACCCGAGCCGGTGTAGCCATGGGACATGCCCATCGCGCCCAGCCCGATCCGGGAAACCTCCAGGTCACGCAACTTGATGTACCGCATCTCGCCCTCTTCCGATCATGGTGTTACCTGGTCTCTCACTGTCGCCCGGCCCGGCAGGTCATGCCGGATGAAGCCCGGGCGGCGCGAGGGGCCGGCGTCTTCCTCATTCACCTTCGCCCTGATTGATCGGGTGTGGCAGGGCGGGCTCTTCGGGGGTAACGACAGGGCCCCCCTCCCGCACTCGTAGCGGGTGCCCGGCGGGTGAGACTGGAGTCATGACTTCGACGAGCGCGCACAGCGAGGGCGCCGAGCTGGGCCGCTACCTGCGTGCCCGCCGGACCCAGACCAGCCCCGAGCACGTCGGCCTCACCGCCGGCGCCGGCATCCGCCGCACCCCGGGGCTCCGCCGCGAGGAGCTGGCCACCCTCGCCGGGATCAGCATCGACTACTACGTGCGCCTCGAACGCGGCAAGGAGACCCGCCCCAGCCCAGCGGTACTCGGCTCCCTCGCCCGCGCTCTGCACATGGACGACCAGGAGCACCAGCACCTGCGCGAGCTCGCCGCGCGTGCCGCCCGTTACGCGCCCGAGCCGCCGCCGGCCCCGAGCCGCACCGTGCGCCCACACCTGAAGCTGCTGCTGGAGTCGTTGCGGCCGAACCCGGCCTACGTCATCAGTCGCAGCATGGACATGCTCGCCTGGAACCCCGGCGGCCTCGCCCTGTACGCGGGCCTGAACGACTGGCCGGCCAAGCACCGTAACCTGGCCCGTTACCTCTTCCTCCACCCTGCGGCCCGCGACCTCTTCGCCGACTGGGACCGGCAGATCACCGCCTGCGTCGCCCGCCTGCGCGCCGTCGCCGGCACTGCCCCCGACGCGCCCGACCTGACCAACCTGGTCGGCGAGCTCCTCCTCAAAAGCCCCGACTTCTCACGTCTGTGGGAACGCTACGAAGTAACCGGACGCAAACCCGCTCACAAGACGTTCCAGCACCCCCAGGTCGGAACGCTCACGCTCACCTCGCAGTCCCTGCAGGTGGAAGGCACCCCCGGCCAGCGCGTCGGCGTCTATACCGCCGAGCCCGGTACCCCCGACCACGATGCGCTGCTTCTGCTGGACATGACTGCGCCGCCTGCCGCCGGCCCCACGCAGCGGGACGCAGCGCGTCGACAGAACTGAGCATCTCGCCCCTACTACGGCAGGAGCGGGTAGCCGACCCCTCGTCCCGGCCAAAGAACCAGAAGCTGAGAGAAGAACTCGGAGCCGCCGCGGGCGTCGCTCGCCTGAGCCCGATTCCCACCAGGAAGTCGGCAATCAGCTGGGGAAGGGGTCAACGGTCAACCGCAAACCTGGCCACAACCTCACGGTCCATCGCCGCCGTCGAACCCGCGCTGCACGGGGCCGCGTCCGCAGTCTTCAACGCCTCCCGTCAGATCGGCGCAGCCCTCGGCGTCACCACCTTCGGTGACCGTATGAACGTGCGGTGCCTGCTCGATGCACGAGACCGGCTGGACGTCACGACGTGACGTCGACCAGGACCTTGCCGACCGCACCGCTCTCCACTGCTCGGTGCGCGTCTGCGGCGCGGTTGAGCGGAAAGCGGAGCAGTGGCAGGCCGTGCTCCTCGCCGACCGGCAGCGCTCCGCCGCGGACCGCGTCGGCGACGTCTTCAACGGCCGCGGCTCGCGCCTCCGGACCGGCCGTGTACAGGACCAGGAACTGGAAGCGCGTGTTCAGCGCCATGTTCTGCATCACGTTCAGTTCGACCGGCTTGCCACCGTCGTTGGCGTAGGTCGAGATCGTGCCGCGCGTCCGCAGCACGGCCAGGTCCAGAGCGAGGTTCGCTCCCAGTGCCACCTCCGCGACGAGGTCGACGCCGTCCGGGGCGATCTTGCGGATGTCAGTGACCGGGTCGCCCTCGCGATAGTTGATCACGTGGTGGGCTCCGGCGGCGGTGGCCAGCCGGGCCTTCTCCGGGCTGCTGATCGTGCTGATCACAGTGGCGCCGGCCCATCGGGCGAGCTGGATCACCGCGTGCCCGACCGCCCCGGCCCCGCCCGCGGCGAGTACCACCCTGCCGTCGAGTGCCCCGCAGACCGCGCGGCCCGTCCTCGGCGACGGTGAGCGCACGGTGCGCGGTGAGTGCGGGGACACCGAGTGAGGCTCCGACATCGAAGCCGGCCTCGTCCGGCAGCGGCACGGCCTGTTCGGCGGGCACGACGGTGAACTCGGCGGCGGTGCCGGTGGGCCGCCCGGCGGCTGCCAGGAACAGCCAGACCCGCTGACCGGCCCGGCTCTGGTCGACGCTCTCCCCGACGGCGTCGATCGTCCCGGCGCCGTCGAGATGCGGGGTGACCTCCGCGAAGTGTTTGGGGTGGCCGGCGCCGGAGCGCGCCTACAGCTAAGTCGAATCGCTCAAAGGCGGACGGGAACCCGGCACAGCGGGTCCGCCAACCGCCAACCGCCGACTGGCGGCGGCCCATGTGCGGCAACCGGTAGGCGTGTTGTTTCACGACGGACTTGACCACCGAGCGCCGACGCCGAGGGACGACACCTTTCGGGTCGATCTTCAGGCCGACCACACCGGTGGCGTCCACGGTGGCGAGACCCGTGACGTTGCAGTCGAAGGAGACGAAGCGATCAGCCTCGTGCAGCTCTGGCCGGATGCGCTGTCACTCTTCACACTCGGCGAACCCGCTGGCGGCTGTGAGGCCCTCGACGAAGGAACGAAAGTCCGGAGCGAGACGCAACTCCGAGTTGTCGTCGGCGTCGAACCAGGTGACGGACGGTTCCCCGTTCCGGTCACAGAACCGGTAGTCGAGTCCGATCCAGCAATGCCCGTCACCTGAGACCAGGACCGCCAGGTCGGGAAGACCCCACTCTTCGATCAGGTACGGGCTGTCGAGCAGGGAAACCATTCCCTCTCGGCGGCCGATGCCCAGCAAGCTGTCGAACGGGACATGGTCGGCACTCCATGAGGTCGGCCCCCTCGTGGGGAAAGCACTGCGACTGCTCGCGATCTGGCCCCCGTTCTGCTGTCGGAGCAGGTCGAGCAGGGAGTCGGGGAGCGTGACGTTCAACAGCCGCTCGGCCTCCTGAATCACCTCAGCCGTCACGGTCGGCTGTACTCCATAGTCGCTACCGGTGTCCCACAGGGAGATCTTGAGATCTTCAAAGCGTGCCACACCCGGCATCGTACGAGCCACGCACGGCAGTTGCCCGCCCGGCTCACCCCGGACGATCACCATGCTTACGGGACGGGACGCGAGCGGGGGACATCGAAGACGACGAGGGGCTGCGCATGCTGCGGACCACCCGCAGGGAACCGGCTCGCCGGCGACCCGGCAGTGGACACGGACGAGTGCAGCTCGTCGGCGATGGTGGTGAAGTCGCCGCTACTGCGGAACGAATAGCGGGTGAAGTCGGCGAACTCCAGGCACTTGCGGGCCTGTTGACGGCCCAAGGACTCCGGCGGCGCGGGTGAGCTTCCGCCGCAGGCGGAGTGGACGCGCCCGGGGGCGGGTTGGGTGAGGTCGTGAAGGAAGTGCGGGAGCGAAGGCCTCACATGCTGGACAGCCGGTTTCCGGAAACCTCTTGCGCAATGGTCAAGAAACGTTGACCATTGGCGACATGCCTACGGACGAGCTTCCCGAGACGTTCCACGTCACCACTGACGAACAACTACGCGCCGTCTCCAATCTCACGCGTCACCGGATCATGGCCGTGCTCCGCTTCGAGCCCGCGACGATTACGCAGATCGCCGAGCGCGTGGGCATCGCGAAGGGGAGTTCCAGCTACCACGTACGGCTGCTCGAACGCGCCGGTCTGGTCACGGTGGTACGAACGCGGAAGGTCCGGGGGGTCACCGAGCGGTACTACGCCATGGCCGCGCGGGCGCTCGTGCTGCCGGATCCGGGCGAGGGAGGGCCAGATGTACTGATGCGGCATGCAGTGGCGGACCTGGAGGCAGCGCCGGGAGATGGCGAGCGGCACGTACGGATGGCACATCTGCGGCTGACCGAGGAGCAGTTCGCGGAGCTCGGGGCGCGGCTGCAGGCGCTGGCGGACGAATACCGGGAGCTGTCCGACCCGTCGCTGCCGGACGCGTCACTCGTCTTCGCACTGTTCCACCCGGCCCCGCGCCGGCAGGTTGAAGGGGACGCCAAGTGACCACAGACATGCGAAAGTTGCCGACCGAATTCGGACGGCTCTGGACTGCGCAGACGGTGTCCTCGCTCGGTGACGGAGTGACCCATGCCGCGCTGCCGTTGATCGCGTTGACGTTGACGCGGGATCCGATGGCGCTCGCCGTCGTCACGGCCGCCGGAACGCTGCCGTGGCTGCTCTTCGGGGTGCTCGGCGGTGCGCTGGTGGACCGCTGGGACCGTCGGCGCACGATGTGGGTCGCGGACGCAACGCGTGCGGTACTGCTCGCGATACCGGCAGCAGCGGCCGCGCTCGACGTGCTGAGCGTTCCGCTGCTCGCAGCCGTGGCGTTCCTGCTCGGCCTCGGCGGACTCTTCTTCGACACCGCCGCCACGGCCTATCTGCCGGATCTGCTGGGCCGCGACCCCGCGCTCCTGGAGCGCGCCAACTCCCGCCTGCGCGGCACCCAGACCGCCGCGTCCGGCTTCGTGGGACCGCCTGCGGGCAGCGCACTGCTCGCGCTCGGACGAGCAGTTCCGCTGCTCGCCGACGCAGTGTCGTTCGCGCTCTCCGCACTGCTCGTACGGTCACTGCCGGCCGCACCGCGGCCCGTGCCGCAGGCCCGTGAGTCGCTGCTGAGGCAGGCGCGGGCCGGCGCCTCGCACGTATTTCGGGACCAGTTGCTGCTGGGGCTCGCGCTGCGTCCAGCGGTCGGGAACATCGCCTTCCTCGCCGTGGAGACCGTACTCGCCCTCTTCGCGCACGATCGTCTCGGCATCGACACCTTCGGCTTCGGCCTGCTCCTCACGGCGGAAGCCACCGGCGGTCTGCTCGGCGCGGGCATCGCCTCCTTCCTCGGCCGACGACTCGGCACCGGCACCGCGCTGACCTGCACGGCCGCAGTCGAGGGACTCGCCGTCCTGGGCCTCGCCGCCGCCCCGAACCCGTATGTGGCGGGCCTCGCGCTGGCCGTCTGCGGAGCGGGCATGGGCGCCACGATGGTGCTCGGCCCGTCCCTCCGACAGGCGATCGTCCCCGCCCACCTCATGGGCCGGGTCGCCTCCACCTCACGCATGCTCGCCATGTGCGCCGCCCCGTTCGGCGCCTTCCTCGGCGGCTGGCTGGCCACCACCTACGACGTACGCACCCCGCTCTACACCGCTGCCGGCCTCCTCCTCACCATGACCGCCGTCACGTCGACCATGACCAGCAACCACCATGTGGAGGCCGCGCTGCGTGCCGCCGCCCCGGCCGGTCATACAGAGCACCCGGAACCTTCGGGCCGCGTGCAGGAAGGTGCCATTCAGAGCCCCGCGAAGCCGGAGAGCCGACGCTGAGCGCAACTCGGCCTTCGTCGCCTCGGCCCGGAGCGCGGGGCCCATCCAACGACATGCGCGGCGGGCGGGGCTCGCCCGCTTCTCAGACGCTCAGCGCAGCCGCTCTTGAACCGCCTGCGCCAGGCCCTTCCGGTACCGACCCGGGCCCAGTACCTCTCCGGTACCTCGATGCCGCGCCGCCGAGCGGGCCGGGCGTTCGGGGACACTCCGATGGCGGGGCCCGCGCCGCGGTGAGGGGCGATCCGGGCCACCATGTCAGTCCGGGGATGCGCTGAGCCCGAGTGAGGACGTCCAGGAGGACGCCGATCAAACCCGCCCCTAGGGTGACAATTAGAGTACCGCCACCTCCCAGGGCACTCGCAAAGTGCGCATGCAAGCCAGCGGGTGGCTTGACAGCGCCCGGCGGCGACCTGGGTACTCATGACGCCTCCGACGGAAGGACGAATCATGCCGACAGAGGCACGCGGCGACGATGTCTACCAGCCGCAGCACGACGGCCAGGACCCGCCGAACGACGAGCTCGACTTGGAGAACGCGCTCGGTGAGCGGGGGCTGGACGACCAGATGGAGGATGGTTACTCCCCGCCCGAGCGTCCGCTGGCCGTCGACAAGTACGGGACGACGGGCGAGGAGGAGCGCCGCGGGGAATCCCTCGACCAACGCCTGGCGCAGGAGGTCGACGACGTCGAGCCGCCGGACGGCGACGACATCGGAGACGACGACATCGGAGACCTGGCCGACGGCGAGGGCGAACCGCTGGAGCCGGAGGAAGACGAGACGCGCTCCGGCCGCCTGAGCGCTGCGGAGGTGGTACCCGGGCGGCACACCGATGTCTACGCCGAGGACATGGGCATCGACGGCGGTGCGGCTTCGGCCGAGGAGGCAGCCGTGTACACCACGGACGAGGAAGAGGACCAGGGTCGCCGAGGCTGAAGACACGCGTCAGCATGTTGGATCCCTCTGCGCAGGGGGAGAGTTGTCTGTGCTTGGAACCGAATGACGGCAGGCCGCATTACGGGCGCAGGATGACAGCAGGCCGCGTCGTGGGTACGTACGCACTGACGGCCGCTGTGGGGACTCTGCACTCCCCTGCCTTCACCGTTCGCTCCCCGGACCAGGCCCAGTTGGTGTGCCCCACTCAGGACCGCCGCCGCGACCGCCCTCGCCTCCGCGCCGACGGGGTGGCGGGCGGAGGCCCCGATAGCGCTGAGGGCCCTTTGGGCAGCTGGGGCCACCCAGGTCCGGCATCGGTCTTGGCGAACGCCACGCCCCGCACACTCCGGGTACTACGAGGTCCCACAATCCGTTCCGCCCCCGCCACGGCCTGCGTCGTGACCCAGCTCAGTCGGCTGCGCCGACATCGCGGGCACCGGAGGGGCCGTACTCGGGCCCCGTTCGCAGCCGGACGATGCCCTGCTCGAAAACCTGCTCGGACGGATCGCCACCGGCCGGCAGCGGACCGAGCACCCGTGCGGCGTTGTCGTCCAGCGGCAGCGTCCAGTACGTGTCCTCGGTGGCGGAGAACCGTAGCGCGAAGATCGTCGTGTCATCGTGGAGCCGTCCCCCCGAGTGCCGCAGCAGCCCGTCCGAGACCAGTGCGGCAACCTGGTGTGCGGACGCCACCGCGGCGGGATCGCGGACGACGGCGTCCTCCAGGAACGAACGAAGCGGGAAGAACTCACCCGCCGCGTCGCGTGCCTCGGTGACCCCGTCGGTGGTGAGCACGATCACGTCGTCGTCGGCCAGCGTAAAGCGGTGAGGGACGGCGGAGGCCACTCCGGCCGGATCCAGGTCGCTGAGGCCGAGCGGCAGCCGATTGGCCACCTGCAGCACCCTGACCCCGCGCGGGCTCACGACCAACGGCGGTTCGTGGCCGAAATCGACAACGTCCACCCAGGACTCGCCACAGCCTGGGTTGGGGAAGCCCATCAGCACCGCGGTCGCGAACCGGTCGGGCTGCGTGTCTCCCATGGCCACGCCGAGACGGCGCTGGCGTTCCATCCGTACTTCCAGCCGTCCGGCAACGATGCTGAGGTTCGGCACGTGGTACCCGGCCTCGCGGAACGATCCGAGGATCGCGGCGGCCGCGGCCAGGGCACCCAGCCCCTTCCCCTGAACATCGCCGATCAGAGCCCGAGCTCCCCAGCGGCTCGGCTGGAGGTCGTAGAAGTCGCCGCCCAGCCTTGCCACCGCATCGGCGGGGAGATAGACGTGGGCATTCTCGACGCCGTGAACGTGCGGCGGCATGTCACGCAGCACAGTGGCTCGGGTCGCGTCCGCGACATTACGAATGTGCAGGATTCTGCCTTCCCGACGCAGCCGGAGCCAGCAGGCGGCGACCGCGAGCACGCTGGCCGCGGCGACCAGGATGAAGTCGGGCAGACCGGCCCGGTACTCGTGCGACCAGGCGGCGTCGAGACCCAGGTATGCCACGATGGAGACAAGCCCGAAGAGCACGGTCACCCGGACGGGACAGAGCGCGGCGGCGAGGCCCGGGACCATCACGATCCAGGAGAGCGCCCGGAAATCGCCGGAGGTGTTCCAATCGGTGACGGCGACCGCGACCAGTGCCGTCAGCGGTAGCAACCAGCCCACCCGGCGCCGCCGCAGCCAGGCAGGCAGGACGTACGCCGCCCGATCCACTCTGCGCTCCAGTGCCTGCCGCCACCGCCCCGACAGGCCGGGCGGCGGGCCCGGCGGGCGGATCTGCGGTGAGCGGAAGGGCGACACCTTTGTATCGGATCACGCGTCGGCGCACGGCGCATCCGGTAGCAATCGAGAGCTGAGGGGCCGACGACCTGGTCCTTGAAGCCCTCATCGGCCAAGTCCTTCTCCACGGTCCCGCCGGTGGCTCGGCAGACGAGTCCCCCGCCCCCGTGCCCAGGCACATGATGTGCGCCCAGCCCAAAAAACCACGGGTACCACGAAGTCGTGCCGTCACGTGGCGGAGAAGCCCGGTGCCGAATCTGCGTTCAGAGCCCACAGAGCGGCGGTGTACCAGAGGAGGGCGATGCAGAGCACGAGCAGGGCGCCCACTGCGGGGAGCAGCCAACCGGGCAGGCGCCTGCTGCGCACCACGATCACCTTGGCCACGAACGCACCGTAGAGGGCGCACCCCGCGATGGAGTGGATCGCGGTCCGTGGTGAAGCCGTCTCGATTCCGTACGTCGCAAGGCAGTGATAGGCGATCGGGAGCGAAAGCAGGAAGGTGAGGAAACCAAGCGCACGGTGTCCCCATCGCACCCGTCGGGGCGCGGCACGGACGCCGGGGATGCGGCCGTACATCCACAGGGCGAGGCCGAGTTGGATGAGGGCGAGACCGAGCAGCGCGGTACCGAGCTGGGCCTTCAGGTCGACTGCGGCGCTGCCGTTCCTGCCGAAGAGCCCGGTCCCGTAGTCCGGTGTGTGGAGGGTTCCGAAGAGGTAGATCCCGACGCCGACCGCGACAGGCACCAGGACCGCGAGGGGCGCGAGCACGACGCCGGCAACGCGGCTCCCCTCGCCCTTCCCGTCGCGCCGCGCACTCATGTCGTCTCCCGTCTCAGTCTTCGTCTCAGTCTTCGACCTGCTTGCCCTTGGCGTTCAGGACGTACCACTCGGCGCCGAACTGGTCGAGAGCCTGGCCATTGGTCTGGCCGGGCTTCGTGTCGCCCGCGTAGTAGTAGAGGGGGTGACCGTTGTAGGTGACCTGCTCCTCACCACCGGATCGCTTGGTGATGTCCAGCAGCTTCTGGTCCACGCCCTTTCCGGCCTTGGCATCCCCCTTGCTGAGCAACGGAGGCCAGGCCTTGGCGCAGTCGCCCGTGCAGTTCGACTTGTTCTTCTTGTCGGCGAGGAAGAGGTAGAGGGTGCGGCCCTTTTCGTCAACGACGATCGTGCCCAGTTTGCCTACGGACTTCGTGTCAACGGTGGCCGGTTTGGATGGCGAGGCGCTGGAGGAGGTGGAACCGTAGCCGTCGCCCGAGGTGTCACCGGAGTTGTCGGAGCATCCGGTCAGAACGGCAGCAAGTAGGGCGGCGGCACACGTGGTGGCCGTGGCGGTGCGCTTCATCGAGAGCTCCGTAGGTGAGGATGCGGCGGGGTTCCATGTCTCTCCCCGCCCGCGCCCCACCGCTGACAGACCTGTCGTCGAATCCACTCCCCCGGAGCATCGGCCCATTGACTTATCGGGAGATTCCCCCGCGCGCCGTTGGCGCGAACGGGGCTCCGATTCGGGCGTACGCCCATGTCGGTTGCGGGGCAAGCGGGGCACTGTGGCCCTGTTCACGATCGCGCCGCGCCCTGACGTCCCGGGAGGAATGAGGGGAAGGGGGGAAGGGGGGAAGGGGGGTCAGTCCTCCAGTGGGGCGAGTCGAGCGAGGTCGGTGTCGTGCATGATGCGGTCGATGGTGTCCGCCACAGTGCTGCCGGCGTCGATGACGGTCTCGATGCTGCCGGGCAGGAGATCGAGCGGCCGGAACCACTCCCGCAAGTGGATCTCGCTGACCTCTCCCGCGATTGGCTTGGTCGCGTGCCTGGCCAAGGTCTCCGCGAAGGGGACGTCCAGGTAGTAGCAGTGGGTGTGCCCGCGATGGTCGGCGCGCAGATGCCGGAGCATCTGCCCGTAGTGGTCGGCGTACAGAATGCCTTCGAGGACGACGTGATACCCGGCATCGAGGCTGTAGCGGGCGACGGTGTCGATGAGGCCGATGTTCGCGCCGCCGGGGCGGTCGTGTTCTCGCAGTACGATCCGGCGGAGGTTGTCCTGCCCCACCAGGGCGAGGCCGCGGCCGAAGCGCTCCCGGATGCCGGCCGCGACCGTGGACTTGCCCGAAGCGCTGTTCCCGCGCAGGAGAACGAGCCTGGTCTCTGCGGTACCCGCCATCATCCGCACAACGCTACCGGCAGCGTCTGACACAGCCATGGACTATGGCCGAGTCTGCGGCCCTGTGCGCAGCCTGCGGGCCAAGGGACCCTTCCTCGGGTATCCGCAGGTCACGGTGCAACGCTCGGGTTGTCTTGCACTCGCCGTGTCGCAGCACCGGAACCTGCCTTCTGCAGTCGACGGCACGGTCCCGGACAAGCCCTCAGTACCGGCCCTCGTCCGGGGCCGGAACAGCGCCGGCCCCTGCGTGGCACGTGGCCGTCCGGATGGTGGTCGTGGCGGAAGCCAGGCAGGCCTCCGTGTGATGTGAGCCCGGGCGCCCAGATGCTGACGTCCGCCCGAACGGACTGCGGGTCAGCCGATGGGGTTGCGCCGGGTATCGGGCACCGGGGGCATCCAGCGCACCGCGTTCTCGTGGAAGGACGCGTTGACTGGCATGAGGTCTGTGCCGCTGGTGTCGTCGAGGGCCGGGACGTTGATGCCGATCTCCGGGATGTCGCAGTCGACCGCCGCGACTCGGCTGCCGCAGGTGGGACAGAAGCCGCGCTTGGCCTTGCCCGGGAACGTCTCGAACCAGCTCGGCTCGCCACCCTCGCCGGTCCACGTGACCCTCTCGAAGCCGACCCACCACATCACCGGGGCCCCACCGAGCTGCACGCAATGGCCGCAGTGGCATGTGTGCGGGTATACCGCCGGACCCGTGGCGGTGAAGCGAATCCGACCGCACAGGCATCCACCGGTGCGCTCTGCCAATCCCGCAGCGGGGAAAGCGGTCATCAGGCGATCTCCAGAAGACGTAGGCCAGTTGAGCCCATCAGTCTGACAGCCCTCGCTCACCCAAGGGGACAGCGACTGGCTGTGATCGCTGAACCCTTGCTGACGCGCCCCCGCCCCGCACCTGACTGGCCCTACGGCCCGCTCCGCCGAGCAACCACGGTGTCACGCCGTCCGGATCCGGTCCCGTACCTCCGGTCGCGCCTCGAACCCGGCGGCCTTGTACGTGGCGACGCCACCTACGTTGGAACTCGGCGTGCAAACGCGCACACTCGACGAGCCCATCTCCCGCAGCGCGGCCGCCCCGGCCACGGTGATCGCCCGGCCGTAGCCGCGACCACGGTGGTCCTTGTGTACGCCCATCGGCTCGACCAGCCCCGGCTGCCCCGGCCCGGCCGACCACACCGTCACCACCGCCGCCACGTTGCCCTGGTCGTCATAGGCGCCCAGGCAGCGGGCGTCTGCGTAGAACGGTCCCGCCGACATCGCGTGCCAGTACTCGCGCGTAGGCTTCGTGGTGTTGAACGCCGACCGCAGGACGTCCGCGAAATCCTGCGCCTGCTCCGGGCCGACGGCCCTGATCCGCACTCCGGGGACCTCGACCGGCTCCGCCAGGTCGCGGAAGAGGGGCGTCCACGGCTCGTCGACGCCCCAGCCCTCGTTGGTCAACAGGTCGTGAAGCAGCAGGCCCAGCGGCGCCTCGATCGACACCGCTCCCTCCGGCAGCACGCCGCGCTCAGGCAGCGAGAAGTCCTCGACGAGCCGCCGCGCCAAGCCCTCATCCTGGAAGACATCCGGAGCGACCGTCATCCGCACCACCATCGGCGAGTCCAGCATCCCGACCGCGAGTATCCGTCCGTCCCGGCTCCAGGTCCGGACGACCGCCGCCGTCTCGGCCGTTCCGAACCGGTAGTTCCAGCCGATGTCCCCCGAATGCAATTGCATTGGCGCTCCGTCGTACTGCCATTCCCGCAGCGCGGCCATGGCCTCGCGCACCTCGTCGACCGCCGGCGTTCCCAGCACAATCGTCATAGCCGGGATCAGACACCCCGCCCTGAAGGCTCGCAACCGATTAAGCGATCCCGTAGTACTCCCGCAGCGGCCCGGCTGAGACCTTCGCTCCGCACGGTTGTCCTGTCGGCGCGACATGCCGTGGATCTGCTCTCCGATATGCCGAAGGGCGCGCATCGCCACCTCGAACTCGTCACCCTCGGCCCGCACGTCCACCTACCGTTTGGCCGGCTACACGTCAGCGACGACCAACTCAGACCGCCGAGCGGCGATGTGGTCCGGCGTTACGGAATCTGTCAGACGACAGAGCGCCGAAGAAGCTTCGCGCACGGTCACCAAGGACTCAGGGGACCGCCAGATGATCTTGACAACAGACTCCCATCGGCGATCGGTGCGAGTGCCGCGAAACCTTGCCGGACCGGCCCCCTGAACGGCAACTTCAAGATGGCGACACCTCACTGGACATCGAGAGACGAGGCGGCCACGCCGGGCCCGTCGGGGCGAAGGTCTGAGGGCCGCAGTCTCCAGAGCACATCACGTGGTTCGGTCGGGGCGACGGCATCACACGAACGCCCTTCTCGGCGGTCAAGGATGATTCGCCCGCACTGAGCCTTTTCCAACCTCACGCTGACGCGTGATGGAGGACAAGTACGGCCTGGACGATCGCGGTGATGCGGTTGGTGCTGCAGCGGAGTTTCCGTAGGAGGCGCCAGCCCTTGAGGGTGGCCATGGCCTGCTCGCCGAGGCAGCGGATCTTGGCGTGGGTGCTGTTGTGTCGGCGCTTCCATCGCTTGAGGCGACGGCCTCGGAACGGGACGCGTACGGGGTGGCCGGCTCCCTGGTACGCCTTGTCCGCCCAGCACTTCAGCTCGGCCGCGGCGAGCGCGTCGATGATTCCATGGGTCCGTGCGGCGGTCAGGTCGTGGACGGACCCGGGCAGGGCGGGTGACGCCCACAGCAGTCGCCCGAAGGGATCGGTGAGGACCTGGACGTTCATGCCGTGGCGCTTGTGTTTCCCAGAGTAGTACGGGGCGTCGGCGGCGATCCGGTCGATCGGCAGGAGGGTGCCGTCCAGGATCACGAACGCCTTGGTCCGGATGGTCTTCATCGCCTCGGTCAGGGTGGGGGCGAGGGCGGCCAGGACGTCGATGACCTCGCGTATGTAGCGGTAGACCGTCGCGATGCCGATGCGGAACCCGGCGGCGAGCTGGGTATAGGTATCGCCGCACCGCAGGTGGGCCAAGGCGAGCAGGGCCTGTCGGCCTGCGGGCAGACGCCGCCAGCGCGTCCCGATCTCCCGCCGCCGGGCATGCAGACGATCGCTCAGATAGCGCAGGGTGCGGCTGGACAGATCAATCGACGACGGGTAGACAAGCACGCGAAGCTCCTGGTGGGGCACGGTGGATCTTGGTCGTGACACCTCCTACCAGGAGCTTCACCGCGATGCAGAGCCGCCCAACTGACGGACACCACCGTCAGGTTGGAAACAGCTCAGTGGCAGTCCGTTCCGGTCCGTGACCAGATGAATTTTCGATCCCAACTTGCCACGGTCGGTCGGATTCGGTCCCGTCAGAAGCCCCCTTTTGACGCCCGGACACTGACCGAGTCGATCGCGCACCGCGACCAGTCCAACCCACCCCGGGCCCGAGCTCGTCCAGGACTGCCAGGTCTGCAAAAATGTCTGTCGGCGTCCTATGAGGCCCACGAGATTCCCGGTCTGCACGTCCCGAACATTGAGCGTTTTCAGCGTTGCCTCTCCAGGGTGAGGACGGCTCTGGCGATGACGCTCATGCGGTTGGGGCTGATGCGGGATCTGCGGAAGATCTGCCAGGACTTCAGTCGCGCCATGCCACGTTCGACGGGTGCACGGGCTGCGGACAGGGCTCGGTTCGCAGTCTGCTCAGTGGGTGTGAGTTCACCGCCTGGCGGGCGGCGCTTGGCGGTGGTGACCCAGTCGCCGGCACCGATGTAGGCCATGTCGGCGAGGATCGGGATGCCCTGTCGCGCGCAGATCCGGAGGATCCTGTGGGTTCGGGCCGCTGTCAGGTCGTGGGTTCGGCCCGGGAGTGCCGGCGACAGCCAGAGGATCTCCCCTCTGGGGTCTGTGACGACCTGCACGTTCACCCCGTGCCGCTTGTGTTTCGACGAGTAGTCGGCCCTGCCGTCGCCGACGCGGTCGCACTCTGCGAGTGTGCAGTCCAGGAGAACGAAGTCCGGGTCGTGCGCGCGCAGCGTCTTCAGCAGGCCCGGTGCCTGCTCGGCGAGCAGGCCGGTGACCGCGGTGACGTAGGCATGGGCGGTGCCGACGGATATCCGGAAGGCCACGGCGATACGAGCGAGGGTGTCGTGCCGGCGCAGGTACACCAGCGCGATCAGCGCACGCCGGTGCGGCGGGAGTTTGCACCGGCGGTCACCTTCACGGGTGACGATGAGCATCGTGACCCACTCGACCAAGGCGTGAGGCAGGTCGAGTACGGCAGGATACGGTACCAACAGGGCTCCTGCGTTGCTGAGTTGTGACGTCGAACACCTCCCTCAACGGCACGGGAGCCCTGTCCGTTGTGCACTCCGATCCCACCCCGCCCCGTCACTCGATCAGTGGCCACGCTGGAAACGCTCAGTTTCTCGATGCCCTTGAGGCGGCTGAGGGAACCGAGTGGCCGCCCGGCGGCCGTAGTGCGTGGCTCTCTGTGGTTCCCGAGGATCCGCTGGAGGTCACTGTGCACGATTCGCCGTCGACGCAAATCGCAGTGCAGATTCCCGTGGACGTGTCGGCCGGGTGGCTGGAGGACAACCGGCTGCGGCTTGGTCACGTACGCAAGGCGATCGCGAAGAGATGCTCTGCCGCAATGAGATAATCTTGGGGTGTCTGGTGTGATCACGGCGTCGGAGTCGTCCTGCACCACAGAAGACCACCCCGTGAACATGTGGGTCCTGCCCCCGCGACTCTGGCAAGACCTCTTGGTCCAGCAAACGACTTGGGGTCAGCGACTTTCCGACCTTCTCAAGATAAATTGCTCGCCGTCCCTCACCCAGGCCCAGAGGATTTTTTCACCCTTTAGAGAAGCCGCTAGAAGCGAGGCGCTCCCGCCCGATGTGAATGACAGGTCTACCATCCAGCCATCCCCGTAGTCACCGAAGACCCACTCGCCTTTCCCTTTGATAACCTCCTTCGATATCACTTCCACCCCCGCACCGCCGGTGTAAGAGGTATTCAATGAGCTTGCCTCAAACTTTCCATCACTCCCCAAGACGAGGACGGCTCCTGCCTTGCCGCGCCAAGTACCGATAAGTTCCGACCTCTTGACGCTCCCCACATCCTCAAGAGTGGGCGAAGGGCTACATGCAGAAACCAGCACGGTAAAAGCTAGAACGATGACACCCCAGGTAGAAATGCGCCAAACGCCGCACAATCTAGACACGCGCAGTACTCCTTCACTTTCAATAGAGAAGCGTCTCTCGCCACGTAACTTTCTGGGAAACCGGCGTCATGAAACTACCGACTCCGTCACCAAGGTACCCTTCCACCATCATGGCTGCGAGCCCCTCATACCCTGTGATCAAATGGGCTGCTGAAGGAATATCTGAGATTTCGTCGATCATGAATTTAACTTGTATCCCTCTTTTCGAGGAAGCCAGTACCCGACCGGTTATCTTAAAAGATCCGAGTAGGACTTTCACGGAATTTGGATCTTGAAGGTTCCCCAACATGCTGCCAGCATCACGTGTCACTTGTGCAGCCTTCTGGGCGGTCGAAAACTTGCCGATGGAGTAGGTAGAAAGCCTCGCCAAATCGCGATTGCCGTGCCTCTTCCACTTCTCCATTGCTGCGTGCCGCGCTCTACCCGCCTCTGGCGTTCTCGCCATCAGGCCAGCTATGTCACTTCCATCCCCGTAGACCATCGCCTGGGGAGCCGTCCCGGTGGCCCAATACATCAATGCCTGCCCTACGGTCACACCTTTCGAAATGGTACTAGCTGTTGAACTAGTGCAGGCCAGGAGAATTGGATCCGACATGCACATTGCTGCTTTTAGTCGGTACTCTTCGGCGATCTGGTAATTCGAGTTTACCCACAGGTGCCCATTCCCGTTTGTCCATTGGTCGATCCACAGGTCACCATTCCCCAAGGGAGGTACGATTTCTGTTGATACTCCTTGGTTTCCCCCGGAATATCCGCCTCCGCCGGCTGTACCGCGGCTTCCACCCGGAGCGGCCCCGGGGACTGCTCCGCCCTGTCCTGTGGGGTTACAGCTTGCGGAGTGATTACCTCCGTAGCAGTTGTCGCTTCCAGCATTGGGATCGGGATTACAGGTACCTATTTGGCCACAGTCGCCACCTCCGTCACGCATTAGTCCTGTGGAATCGCTCGCCGTGACCGGGGTGTTGCTTGCATAGCTATACCCGTTGAGCGACTGATGCTGGTTCACAGAAAGGATCGGATCGACGCTGATGAACTGGCCGATGCCTGGGTCGTATTCGCGGGCGCCGATGTGGGTTAGCCCCGTGGTGGTGTCGGCCGGTTTGCCGAGAAAACCCTTGTCGTCGGGCCACGTGGTGGCGGGTCCGCCTCGGGTTGAGCCAAAGGGCGTGGTGTATCGCTTGGTGACGGCCCAAGTGGCGGGTTCGAGTGCAATGCTGGCTGTTCCGTGCGTGTCCGAGCAGAGGAACTTGAGTTTGGTTCCGGAGACCCCGCTGGTGGCGGTGCGCAGGGCGATGGTCTGGCCGGCGGCCGTGTAGTAGCGGGTGCCGGACAGGGTCTTCGTTGTGCCCTTGGTGGTGAGGTGGACTTCGGTGCCACCGAGGTAGAGCACAGTCTCGCCGTCGCCTGTCGCGCGCCGGATCAGCAGCTCGCCGGAAGCGTCGTAAAGGTAGTTCGTTGCCAGCTTTGGCTTACTGCCCGTGGCGGGCTCGCTGCTGGAAACGAGTTTGCCCTCGGAGTTCCAGACCAAGGTCTGCTGGGCCTGGGTACCGGGCCTGCTGGTTGTGTTGCCCGCTTCGTCGTATACGTAGGTGCTGGTCTTGGTGCCCGTCGTCTTCGACAGTGGGTGGGGCTGGCCGGTGGTGGTTCCGTACGTGTACGCCGTTGTCGTGTCACCCGAAGCGGCGTGTTGCTTCTCGCTCGCGCGCTGGCCGGATTCCTTGTACGTGTAGCTGGTCCAGTAAGGAGCCGCACCATCAAGGTTGGTGGTGGTGCGCCCGGTCGTGGCGCAGTTCGCGGTCTTGGGGGTCCAGGCTTCTGTCAGGCGGCGGTTACCGTCGTACTCGAAGCACTGGTAGTCGGCCTTGGTGGTGCCGCCCTGGGTGCTGGCATCGAAGATGGAGGTGACATTGCCGGCGTCGTCCTGGCTGTACTTGAGCTCCTGGGGCATGTAGCCGTGGATGTCGTCGGTGACGTAGGAGCGGCTGAGTCGGCGGGTGCCGTCCTCGTAGTCGTAGTTGAGGAAGGCCTTCTTCGCGGAACTCGTGGGATCGGTGCCCAGCGTGAGTTGGCGCAGGTCTCCCTGGGGGGAGTAGGTCGCTGCCTGAAGGTATCCGGTGGCGCCCGTGGCGGTGGTCTGCTGGCCGAGGGCGTTGTAGGTGCTGGATACGGTCTCGCGAGGGAGGCCTGCGATGGCGGGCTGCTCTGTATCCTTGACGGTTCCGTCGACGTTGTAGTTGGTGGTGAATGACAGCGTCTTGGGGACGCCGACGCCTGCTGTGATCAGTGGCTCAGTATCGGGCAGCGTCAGGTCGCTGGCGATGACGCGGTAGAGGTTGTCGTATTTTGTGACCTTGGTTGTGTACGCTCCGCCGGCCAGGCCGCCTTCGTATCGGGTGGCCGTGTCTTGCTGGCCCTTGGCCAAGCTGTCGAAGCCCCAGGCGGCAAGCTGAGTGGCGTCGGTCTTGGTCCCGTCCCACAGACCGGTTTGACGGCCGAGGTTGTCGTACTCGGAGATGAGAGTCTTGCCGCGGGAGTCGGTGGTGCTCGTGACCTGGTCGAGCGCGTTGTAGTGGGTGTGCGAGGTGCCCTTGTCGGGGTCGGTGGCGCTGTCCTGTCGCCCGAAGAGGTCGTAGGTGTACGACCACTTGGTCTTGTCCGGCCCGGTGACGACCTTCTGCTGGCCGGCCGGGGTGTATTCATACCCCGTGGTGGTGTATTCGGTGCCGGTCGCCTGTGGTCCTGCGTACTCCCGGCGTTCCGTTGTCTGGCCGAGTGCGTTGGTGATGACCATCGTGGCCTGGCCCCCTGCTGGGGCGCTGTCGGACACGGTGTCACCGGTGTAGTCGGTCTTGGTCCTGAACCGTTCAACACCCCGGACCTTGGTCACCGAGACGGTGGCACGCCCGGCACCGTCGTAGGTGGTGTCGTTTTCCATGGGGGCCTGGCCGCCCTCGGTTCCCACCAGTTGCCCGGACGGGCTTATCTTGTCTGCCCAGATATCCGCCAGGCTGGCGACGGAGAGGCCACGCTCGTCATACAGCGTTTCGGCTATGACGGTTCCGCCCACAGGCGAGGGGGACTGTGTCTGCCGGGGTCGCAGCAGGGAGTCATAGATCTCGTAGGTGGTGTTATAACCGGACGCGTCGCCCTTGAGCGAGCCGGTCGACACCCACGGTGTGTCAGTGGCCGTGATGCTGTAGTTGTAGACGTAGTTCGGAGTGGCGTTAAGAATCTTGAGACGGTTGGGCAGCCACACCTTGGTGACACGGCCCAGGGAGTCGTACTCGGACTCGGTGTTCTTGCCGTTGGGGTCCGTGACCTTGGTGACAGCGCCGGTCGCGAAGTCCACCGCCGTGGTCGTGGTGTAGCCCTTGATGTTGCTGCTCGTGCTGGACGTCAGGGGGCCGATCTTGCCGGACGGGACGTAAGACGCGGTGGTGACGAGGGCGTCGTTGGTGTCCTTGACGGTGAGTGGCCGGCCGAGGATGTCGTAGGTCGTGGTGACGAGTTTTTGGAATACTGGCGCGTCATCGAGGCCGTAGGACTTGGCACGGCCGGTCCACTGGACCTCGCCCTTGGTGGGCTTCTGTGTCGCGCTCCAGGTGGTGGTGTCGTACGCGGTGGCGATGTCGGAGACGACGTCACCGGATTTGGTGGAGTCCGCGGGCAGGTCCAGAGTGGCATCCGTGGTGGAGCAGGGCTTGGTGACCGTGCGGGTGCGGGCTGCCAGGGAGTTGATGCCCACGGTGTCGTTACGGGCGTACCAGGTGCGGGTGCACTTCTCGTCACCCGGGATAGCGTCGTCGCCCTTGTCCTCGACGGTTTGGGGCATGCCGTAGTCGTCGAAGGAGGTGACGGCGGAGCGGACCCGGTCCTTGGGCGTGCCGCTGCTGGTGGTGTTGGTGCGGGTGTGGGTGGCGGCGGTGCGCACGTAGTACGCCTCGGTGTCGGCGTACGACTTGTGCTGGGTGGCCGTCTTCTTCGACCACGGGTCGTTGACAGTGCCGCCGACCTCGTTGGCGCCGTTGTACGTGACTGTTTCGCGGGTGAATCCGGCGTACGGTTCGGAGTCGGTGATCTCCGCGGCCTTGATACCCGTGACCTGGGCAGTCTTGCGCTTGTCCGGATCGACGGCTTTCCCGTCGTCCTGAAGGACCCGGTCACCGTTCATGCCGCGCATATAGACGGTGACGGTCTTCGACTGGGTCTTGCCCGCCACGCCGGTGAGGTGGGTGACTCGGCCGAAGCCGCGCCAGATGGACCAGGTGCGTTCCTTCTCCTTGGTCATCGGGTCGTCGTTGTAGTGCCAGGCACCACCGCCGGTGTACGTGTACGTGTTCTGCACGGCCTCGGAGCCGCCGTGGGAGTCGGTGGTGAGCACCGAGGAGACCGGGTACTTCTGGAACCAGTCCAGGATCGGGGTCTTCTCCCCGTTCGGTGACCAGAACACCGGGTAGCAGCGTCCGGTGTTCTCATCCGGGCGAGGCATGGTCTGTCCGGCGACGCACCCGGCTTCCATGTAGGTGACGACGGTCTTCGCACCTGCTTCGGACGTGACCTTGGTCAGTCGCGGCTTCTCCAGGGACAGGATGTCGTCGCTGGTGGAGTCGACGCGGTTGGGGTGCGACTCCGAGGTGAAGGTGACCGGGTCCAGACTCAGGTCAGTGCCGCGCTTACCGGTGTGCTTGATCGCGTCCAGCCACAGCGACTGGTCCGTCGAGTCCCCCGTGTCGCCAGGGTCGATGTAGTGCTGCTGCAGCGCCCAGCTGTCCACAGGGGAGAAGCCAGGGGTGGCCGCGGCGGCATCCCAGGCGTAGGTGGTCACACCAGTCATCCGTTTGCGGGTGAAGAAGGTGGGACTGACGTTGCCGGTGCACTTGCCGCCGTCCTTGCACACGGCGTCGAACGGAACGTCCGGCCAGTTGTCCCGGGTGTCCTCGGTCAGGGCATCGCAGCCGGTAACGGCTGCGTCGCAACGCTCGGCGTAGGTGAAGACGACCTTGTTCGAGGCGGGCTGAGTGGCGAAGAGGCCGTCGGCTCGTTGTCCGTAGCGGATTTCCTTCAGGTAGCCGCCGCGGGTGTAGGGGGTGCCGGTGTTGTCGTCGCCGAGTTGATCGTAGTTGTTGGTCTCGGCTGTGTACCAGTACGACATGGCGCTCTTGTGGGTGTCCTCGACGTAATCGAGGTTCCACCGCCAGGCCTGTTCCTTGGCCCGGCCGGAGAAGCTGGTCCCGTCCGCATAGCCGGGTTCACCGGAGTCGTCGCCGAAGACCGGCACCGTCCACACCGAGCCGGTGCGGTCACTGGCACCTGCGCCATCCAATTTGTTGAGACCAAAGACGTACCTGGTGCCGTCTCCAGTGGTGACAGTCCAGTACTCGCCGTTGTCGTCACCATTGTCGGCGCCGGTTGAGTGGGCAACCGTGGAGGCATCGTCGTTCTTCAGCCGCCACACGCCGGTCACGTCGTCCTTGACCAGCTCGCTCGACCTGCCATTGAGGACGAGAGAGGCGTTGTCGTACTTCCAGCACAGGTCGAACTTGTCGGGCTGATCGTCGTCGTCACAGACGCCGTACTTGCGCTCGACATACGACGAGGTGATGTCGAAGCCGGTGCCAATCGTGGTGCCTTGGTTATTGGTGTTCGCGGTCTGGCCGTCGACCGCTCCGGAGTCGTAGGAGATCGACAGGTTCGGCGCCGGACCTGCTGCTGCGGGCGGAGTGCGCAGTGGGTACGACCAGGTGAAGGTGCCTGCGGAGCCTCCTGCCTCCCAGGTGGAGGCGGCCGCCAGGGAGGTCGCCTTGTAGTCGCCCTCACCGGACTTGGTGCCCGCTGCCAGGGCGACCATCATCGTGCGCCCTTCGACTTGGGCAGCCTGCTCGGAGGCGGCTGCAGTGCCGAAGGTCAGCTGGGCGTCGATGCGATTGTGCCTACGGACATTGGTGAACTCAAGGGGTGTTCGGGTACGGCACGCGGCCTTCGAGGGTTCACTCAGCGCGCAGTCGGGCAGACGCGAGGCCTGCAGGCGGCCTGCCCAGTCCCCTCCGTACGCGGAGACGAACCCCGCGTAGTCAATCCCGAGCTGGGCGTTCCCACCGGTGGCAGGGCCCGTTACGGACAGAACGATGCCTTTGACTCCGAGTTTGGCTGTCTGCTTCTGGTCGAGGACCTTGACCTTGACCGAGCCAGCTGTCTTGGGCTGCTTCTCTCCCTTGGCCCGTTGCGGGCGGTCCAAGGTCAGTGGGAGCGACCCCGGCGATGCTTTGGCCGACCCTGTTGTGGGCAGGGTCAGCTGGGCCTGGCCAGCTGTAGGCCAGGAGACAGTCTGGGCGCGATCCTTCTTGGCTCTTGCGGTCGCGGATCGGGCTTCGGCAGCCGACTCCGCCACCACTGCTGCAATTCTCTTGTTCACCTTCGCGGTGAACGGTGACACCTTGTCGGGGTGCAGCGTGACCTGCGGTTTGCCCAGCGGATCAACATGGTCGGCGAACGCCACCGGCGTGAGCAGTCCGGGTATGAGGGTGAAGCCGGCAAGCGTCGCGATCCGTCGTGTCCAGGCTGCTGCTCTGCCTGGACGGACTCTGCGCGTACGCCTAGCTGATCCGATCCCGTTCATCTGATTTCCGCTCCCCGCATGAGCGGCCCGGAAGGCGCCCTGCGTTCTTGCCCCGCGGCCTGTGCCGACGGGGACGATTGGTGGGTAACGCAAAGACTGTGAGGGCCGTCGCGACAGCACGGCCAGGCATCGGCCGGGTGACAGTGCAGCTGCGCTGCCACCCGGCCGGCGCCGGTTAACCTGCGCCTGATGCGGCCTGTACTTCGGCGCTGACCTGGTCGGACGTCATCGCTCCGGTCCAGATCTTCAGGCTCTGCAGACTTCCGGGCAGGTAGTTGCCCGTGGCGCCCCCCTTGGCGCCACGGCCAATTGCCAGTTCATCGCTGCCGGGCTGTGCAGCGGTGAAGGCTGAATTGGGGCCCGAAGGCTGGTGGGAGGTACCGACGTACAGGTGCAGTTGTCCGTAGGTCGCGTCAGCCGATCCCGAGCTCTCCTGGGCGTCGTAGACCCCGGTCACCTCGACCCATGTGTCGGTCTCTGCAAGTTCCTCAGCCATAACCTCGGCGCTCTCGACCTGTCCGTCGGAGTCGAAACCGGTCCGGGTGAACTTCCACTGGTACATGCCATTCGCAAATTTGGTGACCCACAGCGCCCAGGCGGATTCATTATCCGTGCGTTGGCCAGCGATCTGCCCGGTGTAGCCCAACGGCTTCTCTTCCAGTGCCTTCGAATCCAACTCCACCGACGCCGAGACTGTGAAGGAACCACTTTCGTCAACCACTGGGCCCTTCACAGACGCGTAGGCAGTGAGCCTTTTCCAACCTCACGCTGACGCGTGATGGAGGACAAGTACGGCCTGGACGATCGCGGTGATGCGGTTGGTGCTGCAGCGGAGTTTCCGTAGGAGGCGCCAGCCCTTGAGGGTGGCCATGGCCTGCTCGCCGAGGCAGCGGATCTTGGCGTGGGTGCTGTTGTGTCGGCGCTTCCATCGCTTGAGGCGACGGCCTCGGAACGGGACGCGTACGGGGTGGCCGGCTCCCTGGTACGCCTTGTCCGCCCAGCACTTCAGCTCGGCCGCGGCGAGCGCGTCGATGATTCCATGGGTCCGTGCGGCGGTCAGGTCGTGGACGGACCCGGGCAGGGCGGGTGACGCCCACAGCAGTCGCCCGAAGGGATCGGTGAGGACCTGGACGTTCATGCCGTGGCGCTTGTGTTTCCCAGAGTAGTACGGGGCGTCGGCGGCGATCCGGTCGATCGGCAGGAGGGTGCCGTCCAGGATCACGAACGCCTTGGTCCGGATGGTCTTCATCGCCTCGGTCAGGGTGGGGGCGAGGGCGGCCAGGACGTCGATGACCTCGCGTATGTAGCGGTAGACCGTCGCGATGCCGATGCGGAACCCGGCGGCGAGCTGGGTATAGGTATCGCCGCACCGCAGGTGGGCCAAGGCGAGCAGGGCCTGTCGGCCTGCGGGCAGACGCCGCCAGCGCGTCCCGATCTCCCGCCGCCGGGCATGCAGACGATCGCTCAGATAGCGCAGGGTGCGGCTGGACAGATCAATCGACGACGGGTAGACAAGCACGCGAAGCTCCTGGTGGGGCACGGTGGATCTTGGTCGTGACACCTCCTACCAGGAGCTTCACCGCGATGCAGAGCCGCCCAACTGACGGACACCACCGTCAGGTTGGAAACAGCTCAGTGGTCCCGTTGAGTACCACAGCGCTGTGCTCGTCATTGCGAGCCGCGCCGCCGGCCAACTTCAGGGAACCCGGAGCGTAAAGCGTGGCAGGGCTCTCCGGAATCTCTGTCTCCGTCGCTGCTGCGGCATCCCAATGGGCCACCAACTCGTTGGTGGGGATGCTGTCCACGGCGGCTTTAGATTCCTCCATGATCTCGTCGCCGGTGAGTGGGCGTTGCCAGACGGCAATTTCGTCCAGAAGTCCGAAGAAGTACCCGCCATACCCGCCGCTCTCCATCGAACGGCCCATCTGCAGACCAGCGTTCGCGGTCCACGGTTCGTACGTAGCGGCGCTAGCCGAAAGCGTGACAGGTTCCCCTTGCGGTCGTCCGTTCACGAAGAGCTGGATCGTGTCATTGCTCTTGTTCGCGTCACCTTGGGAGTCGAACACTCCGGACAAGTGTGTCCAGACATTCAGTGGCGGATTGCTCCCATCGGCAACGGATCGAATGAACGCGGGATCCGCCTGGTCCCTGTCCATGCGATTGAAGATCCACTTCTTGAAACTGGCGGAGTAATAGAGGGCGAACGCGCTGCCGTTCACCCCGGACTCGGACAGAACGACCCGATTCTCAGACGGGTTCGACAACTGCACCCATGCCGAGACGGTGAACGAGTCCTTGGTGTTCACCGCAGCAGAGGCAGTGGCCGCATGACCGACCTGATCTGCCGGATTCGTCGCGGCGTCGTTGAGGCGCAACGAATAGTCCGGATCACCGCGGCGACCGCGACCCGACCAGGTGGCGCCGGCAGACCCGACGAGCGTTGCATCGTGCCGCGCGCCTGCCTCGGTGGCCACATCCTTGGCCACCACGACACCCGATCCGGTTAGGCCGTCGTCGAGGTGCCAGCGACCGACGGGGCCAGCTGGCGTCGACACCTTGAAGGTGAACTCTGCCGGCGTGCCCCAACGTGTCCGGCCGGAAGAGTCGAGTTTGAGGTCACTGGCTTCCACGGACAGCACCTGCGTGCCGGCCAGGGATGGGGTGACGTCATTGACCGTCACGGTGGACCCGCTGACCTGCTTGGTCTTCTGGGCCGAGGTGGTCAGCAGGCGCCACCGAAATGCCTTGACGTCGCTGTCCGCCGAGTTGTGCGTGAAGGTGAAGCTGCCTGGCGTGCCGGGACCGCCGCTGGGGTTGCACAGGTTCACCGTGCACTCGGTGTACGGGGTGCCCGCAGTGATGGTGGGTGCCTTCGGTGCCGTGGAGTCGATCTTGAAGTAGCACCAGGAGGAGTAGGGGGAGAACAGGTCACCGGAGGCGCCGTCGTACGACCAATGGGACTGCGTGCGCGCCTTGAGTCGGTACAAGCCTCCGTCCGCGCGGCTGGAGGTGCGCAGGTTCTGCAGCGTTTCGTCCGGGACCCAGCCGCTGGCCGGCCGGTAGTCGGACCAGACTTCGTGCCAGGCTGCGTCGTCGCCACGCTCGACGACGTACTCAGCTTGCAGAGATCCCTCGTTCTCCCCCAGGTGCGCTTCAACCTTGGTCTGAACACGTGCCTGGACCATCGGGTCAATCCGGGTCACCATCAGGGGATCCGTCGAAGTCTTCCGCCAGTACGCGACATTGCCGTTGCCCGGGATGACACCAACACTGGTCGGTACACCCGGCCGGTGCGCATAGTTGACCTTGAGCTCAGCGTTTTCGTCGAAGCGCTTCCAGGCTCTGGGATCGGTCTCGTCCTTTGCCTTGAGCATGAACGTCAGACGGCTGATCTTGCCGTCGGCGAACGAGCGGACAGTGGACTTCAGGTTCTCGTCCGCCTCGGCGGGATTGTCGTTGAACTCAACCCAGCTGTCGGGCTGCGGTGTGGGGCTGCATCTGTCTCCCCGCCCGTATGACACATTCCTGTCGCCCATCAGGTCCAGCACGTTCGGGCCCGGCCAACGGGTGCCTTCGGTCATGTTGTCGGTCCGCACCAGATCCACCCAGTGCGGATCACAGTTGAACGACCATGTTTCAAATGCGCGGAACGTCGCATCCAGAATGTATTTGCCTGCGAGCCCAGTCGGCGCAAGTTCGTACAGCATCCGGTTCTTGTATCCGTTACCGCAGTAGTACCCGTCCGCGGTCCCGCACATCCCGACGCCGTACTCCCCCTTGAAGTCCCACCACCGGTCACCGTCCGAGGAAATCACCGACCGCTCGGACAGCCCGACGGACGGGTCTATGCGCACGGGATACACCGTCTCCGCACCTCGCAGCAGGTCCAGATCCGGAGTCACCGAAACAGACTTACCCTCGACGCTGACCGGAAGGACCGCGGTGGTGTCGTTCACCCCAGGCTGGGTGGTGTTGCCCTCACCTGCCGGATCCTGGGGATCATCCATCGCCGTTGCACGGGCCGACCGGGGCGCTGCCGCTTGACCGCCTGCCGAGTCCCACATCTGGCCGGCCGGGCCCTGGAAAACGGTGTTCCCGTTCCCGTCGACCGCGCGCAGCCCTCCGCCGGCACCAGGCACCACCTGCAGGCCCTCACCGGATGCAGACAGGGTCACCTGCTCCAGTTCCGTGCTGGCGGCAGCTGCTGCCGACTTGACGACCAGCACCTCGTGATAGCCCTCGGCTGTCGCGGTCAGTTCCAGGTCGACTCCCGCCATGACATCCGCATACGTGGCGGTCGCGCCGTCGATGGTCGGTTCGGGCAACGCGGTGGGCCAGCCCAATGACACCGAACCCTGCTTGCTGCCCAGCCGGATCATGTCCTTGCCGCTGCCCCCGCCGGAAAAGGCCAGATCCACCACGGCCGCCTGTGGCCCCACCGAACCGTCGGGACGGCGCACCAGCGTCGTGTCCACGCTGCGCCACGAACCGTCGTCGGCACGCACGCGCTGCGGGACCGTCGACTGCGTCAGCGTGAACGACCCATCGGGATTCGCCGCGGTCGTGGCGTACTCGGTGCGCGCTGCGGTGATCTCGACCGACTCCCCGGTCTCGGCGGCCTGGGCCAGCGCGGTCTGCTCCGCAACCGAGTCGGTCGCAAGGGTGGTCGCCTCAGCCACGGCGCCGGGGCTGGTCGCATAGGCGGGAGCAGCCCCGGCCATGAGCGCGAGGCCCAACAGCGGGCCCAGAACCCGCGCAGATCTCCGCCTGCCAACAGACATACCCCACCCCAACCCCGTTGCGGGACCCCCCCGGGTCCATCACACCTATGACCTTCCAGTGAAGGTCGCTGGCGGACTATAGGCACGCGAGACATCGCACGTCAATGAAATGTGTGGTCCGTGAAAGAACCCGCAGGAACCTGCCCCCACCACAACTTCTGGCATATGCCGCCGAAAGAGGCATCCAGTCAGTTCACAAAAGGCGGCCAACGACTCAATTTGAAAAGTGACGGAAGCTCGAACACTCTCCTGAAAGAGCTGGTTATGGCCGAGAGCACCTGAGCCACACACGGTATGCCGTATGGCATGGCGTGTGCCTGAATGAGTTCTTTGCCTGACATGAACAACGATGGCCGTCTTGAGCTAACTGAACGACCAGAAACCTCGTCGGCGCCGAAACAACGAAAATGGACGCCACCACCTGGGCGACCGCACGCTGATCGCGGCGCTGATGACCGCGTCCCGGCTCGACACGTACGACTGGTCGATGGAGAACCACGGCATAGAAGCGGGCCTGGAGGCACTACTGAACTTGATCGGGTGATGACGGGCTGTTCGCCGGACAGTGTGAAGGTGACCCCGGTAGTCCTCGTTCGGTGAGATATTCGCAGGGCGGCGGCTTGACCGACGTCGCGAGAGACGCGAGGGAGCGGGTCCGGCGCCATGCCGTGACGTGCTTCAAGGCTGGCGGGAAGAACCGGGAGATCGCTGCCATGCTGCGGGTCTCGGAACGATCGGTGGAACGTTGGCGACGCCAGTGGCGCGAGGGCGGCCACGCCGGAGTAGCTTCCACGGGGTGTCCTGGTCGACCCCGGCTAGGCGGTTTCGTTTGGGTCAAGGTAGGAGTGAGTACTGTACGAACCCACTGCCGCTGCTGGACCTCAGCCGAACGACGAGCCTGGTCCCCCGCCACTCGGCAGGCATCCCGGATTGCTCATAAACACGGGCGAACTCCGCCTCGTCGACCGCATGTATCTCAAGCCCTTCGTAGCGTGTGACGAGCTGCATGGCGTCGACCGCCTCGAAGTGCAGGTCAAGTTGGTCGGTGTGCTCTCCACTGGGCAGAGAACGGAGAAGCAGACGCGCGTGCCCCACTCCGTAGCGCCAAACGCGAAAGGTTCGCCCCGTCCGGTACAGGAGGGTGGACTGAACATCGTTCATGCTGGGCCGCCGCCCACGATCGAGTAGGAAAAGCACTTCTCGGAATCGAGCGACAATTCCTTCAACGACTTCAACGAGATCAACGAGATCAACGAGATCAACGAGATCATGATTCCCATCGATTCGAGGGCGATTGCGCGGCGTCCGTTCG
Source organism: Streptomyces sp. NBC_01013 (assembly GCF_045162765.1). NCBI lineage: Bacteria > Bacillati > Actinomycetota > Actinomycetes > Kitasatosporales > Streptomycetaceae > Streptomyces > Streptomyces sp. NBC_01013. The sequence continues at coordinate 8,141,953 of NZ_CP108687.1, read as the reverse complement.
AGCTGTGCGCCAACAGCGCCGCCGCCATCGATTCAAATTCCTTCACCATTGCTGTGTCGCACGCCCATCGTTGCTGCCACGGATACCGGTCGACCTGCTCAACCATGTTTTGAAGCGGGACTGCTTCCGAGCTTCCACATTTCGTAGTTCCCACATTCTGCTGTGATCTCGGCCGTCGCCTGAGCCGCAGCGAAGAAGGCGTCGACGACCGGCGAGGTACGCGATGCCGCAACTGCGAGGCACACCTGATCGGGCGCCAGATCCGGGATGGGGACATAGCTGATGTTCGGATGCGAGTAGAACACGGTCGCCGAACGGGCCAGGAACGAGATACCCCGGCCGGCCGCGACATGCTCAAGCGTCTCCTCCACCCCGCGCACCCGGTATCCGGCGTTGGGGTGCGGGCGCCTGGTGGGCTGTGTGCTGGTGTCGACATGCCAGACCAGCGGCTCGCCGGCCAGGTCGGCCTCAGTGACCTGCTCCTGACCGGCCAACCGGTGGCCCACGGGCAGCACCGCCACCCGCGGCTCCGCATACAGCGGAGCGACGCGCAGGCCGGCCTCGTCGATGGGCAGCCGCACATAACCGACGTCGATGCGGCCGTCCAGCAGCATCGCGGCCTGGTCGTCCCACTCGATTCGCCGCACGTCCACGATCACGTCCGGGTGCTGGGTAGCGAACAGCTGTACCGCCGGAGCGACCGCAACGCCTGCCCGGAAACCGACCATTAGCCGCTGGCTGCCGCGCGCGGCCACAGCCACTCGGCGGCGGACGGCGTGCGCGGAGGCCAGCAGTGGGCCGGCGTCGGTCAGCAACTGCCTGCCGGCGTCTGTCAGCGCCACGCCATGACTGTCTCTTGTCAGCAGCGGGGTGCCGAGATCCTTTTCCAGCGCGCGGATCTGCCGACTGAGCACCGGTTGCGCGATGTGCAGCTCATCGGCGGCGCGGCCGAAGTGCAGCTGGCCGGCGAGGGCGACGAAGTAGCGCAACTTGCGCAGGTCCAGATCCATGACGCCTCCCCGGCCGGCGATGCCTTCAGGGTATCACCAGGGTTGAAAGAGGTCTTGGACACCCGACGCAGGCCAATGCCATTCTTCATATGTGCCCAACGGGCGGGCCGGAGGGAATTCGACATAAGAGTTCGACATCGGGACTCGACAGCAGCTTCAAGGCCCGGAACTGGCATTTCGATAATTGAGCGCCGCCCATCTCGCCATTCGACAGCGTCGAGGACGCAGGCGTTAACCACGACGGGGTTGACATGGCGTCATATCACGATCCAGAAAGCAGGACTTCATGAGCAGCATCAGCATTATCGGCCTGGGGAACATGGCCGGCGCCCTGGCCGGCCGGGCGCTCGCCGGCGGCAACGCCGTCGAGATCATCGGCCGCGACCCGGCGAAAGCAAAGGAGTTGGCAGCCGCGCTCGGCGGCGCCACTGTCGGGACGGTCAACGCCGCCCCGGCCGGCGACATCGTTGTCCTCGCAGTGCCGTACGCCAGCGCGGCGGCGGTGGTCAGCGAATACGGGGACGCACTCCGCGGCAAGGTCATCATCGACATCACCAACCCCGTCTCCCCCGATTTCAAGGGCTTCGTCACCCCCGACGGCAGTTCCGGTGCTCAGGAGATCGCCGCCGCCGCACCCGCCGGCGCGCATCTCGTCAAGGCGTTCAACACCCTGTTCTCCCATGTCCTGGCAGCCGGCCCAGCCGAGGGTCACCCGATGGACGTGTTCATCGCCGGCGACGACACACGGGCAAAGGCACACGTGTCGGCCTTCATCGAGAGCCTGGGGCTGCGCCCGATGGACACGGGGAAACTGGCTATGGCGCGGGCACTGGAGAGCGTCGCCCTGCTGCAACTCGGCCTCGTCTCCCACTCCGTCAAGCACACCAACTTCTTCCTGGGCGTCAGCATTCTGAGCTGAGCGCACCCGCACCACCACTGCTCGCGCCACCTCACTCACAAGGACCAGCAACATGCGCGTCTTCGTCACTGGCGGGACCGGCCATTCCGGTTCGTACATCGTCCCCGAGCTCCTCGCCGCCGGGCACGAGGTCACCGGCCTGGCGCGGTCGGACAGGGCCGCTGCGACGCTGTCCGCGCTCGGCGCGAAGGTGCGCCGCGGCGACCTTCAGGATCTCAACGGGCTCAAGGAGGCGGCTGCGGACTCCGACGGCGTCATCCACGTCGCAAACAGACAGGATCTGCTTCCGTCCGGCGGGATGGACGCCGTCGCCGCCGCCGAGCTCCCCGTCATGCTCGCGTACGGCGAAGCACTCGCGGGAACCGGAAAGCCGCTGGTCACGGCGGGGAGTACGGGATCGCCCGGGAACCTCGGCCGACCGGTCACCGAGGAGGACCCGGCCCTTCCCGGCGGTGATGAGCACAAGGGCACCCTGTGGGTGCGTAACGCCGTGGAAGCCGCCGTAGTCGGCCTCGCCGAGCAGGGAGTGCGGTCTTCGGTCGTACGGATTCCTCCCATCATGCACAGCGCGACCGATCGGGCCGGCTTCCTCCCCACGCTGATCGCGCTCGCAAAGGAGAAGGGCTTCGCCGGCTACCCCGGAGACGGGGCGAACCTGTGGGGCGCCGTCCACGTGCACGATGTCGCCTCCCTGTTCCGGCTGGCGCTGGAGAAGGGCCCGGCCGGCAGATATTGGCACGCGGTTGAGGACAGGGGCATTCCGGTCCGCGACATCGCCGAGGCCATTGGCAGCCGTCTGGGCCTGCCCGCCGTGAGCGTTCCCCTGGACGTACTGACGGTGCCGGGATACTTCGGGTTCCTCGCGAACGTGGTCACGTTGGACCTCCCCGCCTCCAACCTCATCACGCGCCGGACTCTCGGCTGGGAACCCGCTCAGCCCAGTCTGCTCGCCGATTTGGACAACGGTCATTACTTCTCCACCAGTTGACAGGTGGGAGTTGTTCACGACCCGGCCGAGCCGAAGCGATCCGATTTCACCGCCCGCACGCGGGAAAGGGTGCAGCGCCCTGCTGTGCTGCGAGTGGGGGCGGTCGTGATGCGCGCGCTGATGGCTTTGCGGCGCTGCGCTGAAGGCTGAGGGATGTGCGACGGGGCGGGGGCGTACACCGTTCCTGTCTGCCGACAGGCGAGCGGTGCGGTGCAGAGCGCATCTGCCTCAGGGGCGGAGCTGCCGCCGGGTCGAGGCAACCGCGACCTGGCGGCGCCCAGATTTCCGGGATCACCAAGTCCGCGCTCCGCGACCGTTGCTGACGGATTCCGCCCTGCGGTCTACCCGCCAACAGTGCGGCGCCGTACACGTTGATGCCGGGGAGATTCTTCGCGGCACCCGGACCACCCGTTCACCGGGTGCGCGGAGGACGGTCATCCATGACCGGAGCAGCCGCGAGGTGGTAGAACCGGCTACCTGCAGCCAGGCCCTCCCGCGAGCAGTGCATGTCCCGTCTGCCACTGTCCCTTGAGCGCACCCGGGCAAGTCCGGCTTGGTCAGCGTCCCTTGCGCACCCGGGCCGCCGCTCGTGCTTCCGCTGTCTTACGGGCGTCGGCCGTCTTGCGGGACTCCTTGGGGCGGCCCGGACGAGTGCCCATGCCACGGAAAGGTGCGTTGCCGCTGCCCTTCCCTTCAATCGGCGGGCGCTTCGCCCCGGTGATGGCCGTCAGCTTCTCCTCGCCTGAGCGCACCTGGGTGATGGTCGGCCGGATCCGGGCCTTGGTCATCATCTGGTTCACGTCCTGTCGCTGGCTCGGGGTGACCAGGGTGACCACGTTCCCGGATTCCCCGGCGCGTGCCGTACGCCCACCACGGTGCAGGTAATCCTTCGCGTCGGCCGGCGGGTCGACGTTGACGACGAGGTCGAGCGCCTCGATGTGAATGCCTCGTGCCGCGACATTGGTGGCCACGAGCACGGTGATCTCACCGTCCTTGAACTGCGCGAGCGTATGTGTGCGCTGGGGCTGCGACTTCCCGCTGTGCAGGGCCGCAGCCCGTACGCCGCTGGCCCGCAGGTGTCGGGTGAACTGGTCGACGCCGGCCTTGGTGTCCAGGAACATGAGGACCCGGCCGTCCCGCGCGGCGATCTCGGTCGCGGTCGCGTACTTGTCGGCTGGGTGGACGTTCAGCACATGGTGTTCCATCGTGGTGACCGAGCCGGCCACCCGGTCGAGCGAAGCCACTGCCGGCTCATGCAGGTAGTTCTGCACCAACTGGTCGACGTTGCGGTCAAGCGTGGCGGAGAACAGCAGTCGCTGTCCGTCGGGACGGACCTGGTCGAGGATCTCGGAGACCTGTGGCAGGAACCCCAGGTCGCACATCTGATCCGCCTCGTCGAGCACGGTGATCCGTACCTGCTGCAGATCACAGGACCGGCGCGATACGAGGTCGGTGAGCCGCCCCGGCGTCGCGACGACCACTTCGGCGCCGGTCCGCAGCAGCGCCGCCTGCCGGTTGATCGCCAGCCCGCCCACCACCGTCGCCAGCCTCAGGTTCAGCGCCTGTGCGTACGGTGCGAGCGCTTCGCTCACCTGCTGTGCGAGCTCCCGGGTCGGCACCAGGACCAGTGCGAGCGGCCGCTTCGACTCCGCTCGCATCCCCGCCGTCCGCGCCAGCAGCGCAAGCCCGAAGGCGAGCGTCTTACCGGAGCCCGTCCGCGCGCGGCCGAGCACGTCACGGCCGGCCAGTGCGTTGGGCAGGGTCGCCGCCTGGATCGGGAAGGGCTCCGTCACGCCGAGCCCGGTCATCGCCACCGTCAGCTCCGACGGCAGCCCGAGTGCGTCAAAGGACTCGACCGGCGACAGGTCGCTGGCAGTCGTCGGCGCCGACGCGGGTTCGTCCTTCGGAGCCGGCAGTTTCGCGTTCATGGGGAACCTTCCTCGGTCTGACCGCCGGAACGCGCCGGGGCCCGTACCCCTCGGTACGGGCCCCAACGGTTTCGAAAGCGTGCCCCCGAGTTTACCAGCGGGCGCCCCGGCACGTTCCCGGCCCGTTCGCACCCTCGCTGCCGTCATTGGCCTCGCTCCAGGGCAAACGGTGCCCAGACCTGCCGGGGGACCTCGGGGCCGGCCCTCTCTGCGCCGCAAGCCGCCGCCTCGGTGCCGACTCACTGAGCTCAGCGGCGGCAGCGATCAGATCCGGTCCCACACAGCGGGCCCGACACGTCCCGACGACGAACTTCTGCAGCAGACCTCAGCGGCGCGCGGTGATCGCGGGACCCCAGGCCCGCCCGATCTCGGCAGCCGGAAATGGTGTCCGCTTGCTCTCGGTGAGCAGACGACGGGCGAATTCGCTCATGACGGAGGCGGCTCGAACATGCCGGTCGATGATCGAGGCAATCTCGTGCGGGACCCCATCGGGCTGGTGACCGGCAATCCACTCACCCAGGAACACCTCGTGTTCCAGACCATTGCGCAGTCCGTCGGGCAGGTGGTGGCGGAGCAAGTGGTTCATGGTGTGGCAACGGTCATAGTCAAGATGGTCGGAGAGGAACTCCGCCTCAGCCGCTGCCAGTTCGAAGCCAGAGCTCAGGGCGAGTCCGAAATCTGCGAAGTACAGCAGTCGCCCATCGGTCAGAACATTGGCGAAGTGGGCGTCAAAGTGGACGAGCCCCTGCGCGCGCATGAAGGCTGTCCCTCGTTCCAGGGCATCCTCCACCCACAGGTACGGCGCCCCCTCCCCGCCCTCCGGTGCGGCGATCCGGTAGTCGTGCAGCCAGGCGCCGAGTGTCTGCGGGACGTGTTCCAAGAACAGGACCAGGCTCGACGAGGACCGGCCGATGGCCTCCAGTCGCTCGCGCACGGCAGATGAGCTCTCCCAGTGGGCAACCGCCCCGTCGATGCCCCCGAACTCGTCAGCGAACCCTTCGGGAGGGGAGTCGGGCAGGACCCGCCAGTGGTACATCAGCGGAAAGCCCTCGTAGTCGCGCCCCAGGACCCAGTTGGTGGTCATCACGTGCACCGCCAGCTCACGCCAGGCCCCGAACCCGGCTGAGCCCACGCCGTACTGGTAGAACATCGGCAGGTCGAAGAGGTTCGCTGTCGACCTCGCGTTCTCCGGCCGCAACTCGACATCTGTCAGAGGGACCCGCTTGACGAACACTCGCGTCCCGTCGATGTCCACCTCTGCCGACCTGCCGCCGATTCCTGACCCGAGCGGGCCGGCGGTGCCCACGACCTCGGCGAGCCGCCGGTCGCTCAGGAGGGCCAGGCGCGTGGCCGCGGCCCCATAAGTGGCAAGCCGCGCTGCATACCGAGGACCCGGTTGTTGCATCGACAGCTCCTCGGTGCCCCGGAACCAGGGCGTCGGTGATCTCGCGAACGCGATCGACCTTAGCCGCCGAGGCGGTTCCGACAGGTCCTGGTGCCCGCCCTGAGCGACAACCTCCGTCGTCGCCTCAGCCCCGGGTGCCATGCTCAGGATGCAAGGCAGGCTCTTCCATCGATCAGCCCGGGTGGGCCGTCGAGCTATCGGTGTGTGGTGGACGTCCCGCTTCCGCGGTCCCGGGCTCGGCGAAGACCTGCCAGTGGGATGGCCACCGGTCTCCGTCCCGACCAGGAAAGCCCTTGAGCTCGAATGTCCGTCCAAACGGCTCGGCCCGCAGAGCTGCGCGCCCGCGTCCGGCGAGCGCGCCCCGTGAATCCGCACCATGGGCTGTCCACGGTGACGAGCAGGTGGACGAGTAGGCATTCGACGAGACGCGCAGGTATGCGGCACCAACGCGGCGTCCGATTTCCGCCAGCATGCCGCCCCCCGCACCCTGCACGCTGAAAACATGCCATACCGCTTCGCAGACATCGTCGACCTCTATCTACGTGCTGCGTCCGAATTCGGCCGCAGGCTGCGCTCGGTAAGGCCCGAACAGTGGACAGCGCCCACCCCCTGCGCGGAATGGGACGTCCGGCACCTCGTCAATCACGCGACCCGGGGAAATCTCAATTACGTTCTTCTGCTCAACGGCGGACCGGCCGCCGATTCCTACGGCTCCGGGACGAGGACGCCCTGGGCAGCGATCCAGTGCGCGCGTACACCCGCTCGGTGCGGGAGTGCGCCACGGCGTTCAGAAAGCCGGGTGCTCTCCAGTGGACCCTGGACTACCCCCTCGGCCCCATAGCCGGAGGACAGGCTCTCGCGGTCCGGACCACCGACACGGTCATTCACACCTGGGATCTGGCCCGGGCCCTCGGCGTTCCCGAAGAGCTCGATCCGGGACTCGTCGCCTGGATCGAGGACAACCTCGCTGAAATCTATGCCGGGTTGGCGGAGTCGCCCGTCTCCCCTGACACGACCCATCGGTTCTTCGCCGCCCCAGGGGCCCCGCCTCCGGCCCACGAGGTCCGGCAGAGCCGCTTGCTGCGGCTGATGGGCCGCTGAAAGGAAGAAGACAGCGAGCTCTGCCAGCGCTGCCCACGGGCACGTAGCGCGAGAATCTCCACCACGTCACCCAGTTCGTCACACAGGAGAGGTCCGTCGCCCTCTGGTGACACAGACCGTAGCTGCCACATCAAGATCACGATCTGCAGCCGGGGTGCCGGGCTGAAGCCTGAGGCCCCGTGGAGCACACCCTTGCCCGCAACACCCCGGCGCTTCCACACTCACGCCGGTTCCAGCGGCCGGGCCTCCCGGCTCGGCGTCACGCCCCGCATTCATCCGGGTGTTCCGCGCAGCCGCTGTGGCCCCACTGCGGTCCGGCACCAGTCCGCCGCGCGGCCGCTACGGACTGGCACCAGTCCCCAGCACTGTGAGCGCATACTGGCCTTATGGACTCGTCCGCGCATGCCGCACCCGGCTTGCGGGAGCGGCTGGGCAGCGCGATCTTTGCCCAGGTCGCCGGGCCGGCAGGGCCGAAGAACCGTGCCCGTATCCACGAAACGCCCGGCCCGCGCTGGTTCGGTCCGGACCGGCCAATCCGCTCTGTCCACGGGGATGCGTCCATGTTTATCGGTGGACTGCGGGCGCTTCTGCTCCAGTCCTTGCACCCGTTGGCCATGGCCGCCGTGGAGGCTCATTCCGGTTACCGCGGCGACCCCTGGGGACGGCTCCAGCGCACCAGTACGTTCCTTGCCGTAACCACGTACGGGACAGCGGACGACGCGCAGCGGGCGGTCGACCACGTCCGCGCCGTGCACAGCCGGGTCCGGGGAACGACTTCGCGCGGGGAGTCCTACTACGCCGCTGATCCGCACCTTCTCGGCTGGGTGCACGTGGCCGAGGTCGAGAGTTTCCTGCTTGCCCACCAGCGGTTCGGGGTCGAACCGCTCGACGCGGCTGGGTGCGACGGCTACATCACCGACGCGGCGCGGGTGGCGGAAGCGCTCGGCGTCATCGATCCTCCGCGTAATCGCAGAGAACTCGCCGCCCGCCTCGGGGAGTACCGGGGTGAACTGCGCCCGACCAGCGAAGCACGCGAGGCAGCACGCTTCATTCTGCTGCACCCTCCACTGCCCTGGGTTGCCCGTGCCCCTTATGCGGTTCTCGCGGCGAACTCCGTCGCCGCCCTCCCCCGGTGGGCCCGTACAGCACTCGAACTTCCCCGGCTGCCCGGGGTCGCCGAAGCCTGTGTGGCGCCGACCGGACGAGCTCTGACCGCCGCGATTCGCTGGGCGATGGTTCCGCCACGCCCAGCGATGTGATCTTCCCTGTCCGTTCGACATCCGAGGCCGGGGCCACGAGCACGGACGGCCGGGCCACGTGGTCCTCGGTCACATCACAGGACGTGCACGGGGTGTTCAGTGCGGGTCGCTGTGGGTCTGGCGAAGCTGATCCGTGCTGTCCGTGATGGCGTCGATGCGGGCTGCGAACTCGGGGTGGCCGGCCTTGAGATGGGTGCGGGTGTCGGAGAGCGGGCCGATGAGGCCGGCCGCGTCGTCGTCGGCAAGGGCTTCGGCAAGACGGGCCAGGGGGGCGCCGGCCCGGGCAGGGAGGTCGGTGAGTGAGGTGATCTGGCCGGCGAGCCGGCGCAGGTCCGCGGCGTTGGTCCGGGCCCAGGCAGTAACGGTGCGGTCGGCGGCACGGCGGCTGCGGGTCGCTTGCACCCGTTGTTCCCCGGTGGCTCCGGGAGCCCCCGGACGCACGCGCAGGTAGCGCCTCTCCGCGGCTTGGCGGCTGGCGACGCCCAAGGGGTGGGCCAGGTCTGCCCAGCTGGATCCTGCCTCCCGGGCTGCCTCGATCAGACCGGGTTCCCATTCTGCGAGCTGATCGCGCAGTTCCCGCAGGAGGAGCAGCGCGGCCAGGGCTTGCTCAGCACTGGCGTGCCCCTCAGGGGAACGCGTCCCCGTACCGGTGGCCCGGGCGGTGCGAACGGCCTCGTTGATCGTGTCCAGCGCTGCCGCGGCGGCGAAGAAGGGCGTGGCATCACGGGGCTCGGGGGTAGCAGTCATGAAGATCCTTTCCGGCGTCACCCTTTGGATGACTTCCAGGTTGTCATCGTTTGGATGACATGCTACAACGGGATCAGACGAAGCGCATTGGCAGTTTCTGCCAGACCTGTGGAGGTGTTTTCGCGATGTTGATGCGCACTGACCCGTTCCGCGAACTCGACCGGCTCGCTCAGCAGCTGACCGGCGCGACCGGCACTTGGTCGAGGCCCTCGGCCATGCCGATGGATGCCTATCGCGAGGGCGAGGAGTACGTGATCGCCTTCGACCTGCCGGGGGTCGACAAGGACGCGCTCGATATTGACGTCGAACGCAACATGCTCACCGTCAAGGCCGAACGCCGCCCGGTCACGAAGGCGGACGACGTGCAGATGGAGCTTTCCGAGCGGCCCCTCGGCGTCTTCTCCCGCCAGCTGGTGCTGGCCGACACCCTGGACACCGAGCGCATCACGGCGGACTACGAGGCCGGGGTGCTGACGTTGCGCATCCCGATCGCCGAGCGTGCCAAGCCCCGCAAGATCGCGATCGGCACGAACTCCGATCACAAGCAGATCAGCGGCTGACGACTCACGCCGCCGAGGCCGAAGGCGCAGGGCGGGGCAGCGGTCTCCCTGCTCCCCCGCCCTGCTACCACACCATGCAGAAGGGCAGTGGTGACCGTGCGATGGGAAGCATTCCTCGATCACGTACGGGAACGCGGCGAGTACGCCACGGCTCAGGAAGCCGAACGGGCTGCGCGTACGGTCGTGGCATTGCTGGGTGCGCACCTGGTGGGTGAGGTCCGGGCCGAGCTGGCCGCCCGGCTCCCTGAGACCTTCGCCCTGATCCTGCTCAACCCGTTGCAGGCCACGGAGCCGCTTCCTCCGGAGCGGTTTCTGCGGGCGACCGCGGCATGGATCGAGGGAGCCACCGAACAGACCGCGGCCTGGGACGTCAGCGCCGTACTGAGCGTGACCGCCGATGCGGCAGGCGAGGAACTCACCCGCCGCATCCTGCTTCAACTACCCCCGGGGTACGACCTTCTCTTCGGCTGCCCCCAGCACACCTGAGCTCTCATGTGACGTGCCCTCACAGAATCAGTGAGCCGGTCGGAGCTGCCCCGGCCGGCCTGACCCGCGGGCGAATACGCCCTCGAACGAGAAAGGCGACAACTCCGCAATGCTTTCGCTGCGTGAACCGACCACTCTGCAAGCGAGCATGACGTTTCACCAGATGACGGAATGGATCCGCTACGAGGGCGCGTATCCCACCCGGGAACGGGCCGAGGAGGTGACGCGTGCCGTGCTGGCAGCCCTGGGCCGTCAGCTCACCGGCGACGAACGTGTCGACCTCGCCGCTCGTCTCCCCGCCGAGGCAGCCCTCGACTTCACCAGCCAGATTCCCGACCCGCAGCCCCTCACGGGTTGGGGCTTCGTCAAGGATTTGGCCACACGCACAGGCGGCACGCCTGCCACCACGCGCTGGGACACCGGAGCCGTCCTCACCGTCGTGGCGCACCTCGCGGACTCCGACCTCCTGGACCGCATTCTCGGCCAGCTCCCGCCCGGATATGCCCTGCTGTTCGGCCGCGCCGAACTCACCCGGGCCGCGTAGCCGATTCCGGGCGGGGAGGCGTGGGGCCTGCGGCGGGAGTTGAGCAGTGGTCGGGATGGTAGGCGCTCGGGCGTGACAACACCGGGGCCCTACCCGCGCGCCCGCGTGGAGGATCCCCGGTGCATGGGCATCAGGGCACCGAAGGAACCGGTCCCGGGCGGGGGCGTCGGCATCGCCGGATGTCCACACGCCCCCGGCCCGCGGGCGGCGCAGCCTCGCTGCCACCGCATCCGCATCCGCATCGTGCTCGGGAGCCGGGCGGTGCCGCTGCGCCTCTGCCCAGCCGAGTGTCCGGCGAGAGCGGCGGACAGCCTGAAGTCCGACGCCACGTCCCGCCGCCGCTCGTGCCTCCGCGTGACCTTCACCGAGTCGGCCGTTCGTGCCTACCTCCAGCCGTTCCGCACATCCCCGACAGCACCGGCGGCCCATCCATCATCCCCACGAACCGTCGCCGGTTGGATCTTGACCCACCCCGGCGCCCTGCCGGTCAGCGAGCGCCTGAAGCTCAAATCCGTCCTCGTCGGCTGAGTTCTCAGCCTCTGCGCGCAGGTCGTGAATGGGGAAGGTCACCGGCGAGGGCTGCGCATCGCACTCCTGGCCGTGCAGTTCCTCTGCGAGCAATGACCAGGCGATCGCCTCATCGGGGCCGCAGTACGAAGGGTCCAGGTGGAAGGTGGTCCGTGTACCGGAGAGCTTGGGCGTGGCGAACTCTTCCCAGGAACCCGTCGGTGTCGCCCCTGCCAGTTCCTGGCGGTAGCCCCGACCGTCGAGCCAGACCTCAACAACCGTACGGACACTCAGGACGGCGGCCGCTGCCGGCGCCCATCTCTCCTTGCCGAGGAGGGAGCCGAAGAATCCAGGAAGAGGCCTCCCCTGTTCGTCAGCAGCACGGCGCTGATCATCCTCCACGGTGAAGTTCAGGTCCGATTCGATCTCCACGCTGATCCGGCCGTGCGTGCCGTCGCGGTGGTGCAGCGCATCCCACACCGCCTGCTGAAGAACCTCTGTCGGAAGCTCAGGGCTGCCCCTGCTGACCCGGAAATAAATCGCCGGACGCGTCCGAACGTGCTCTTCGAAGGCTATTACCTGGATCTGATCAGCTGTGTATCGCTCCACAGACCCGATCCTGACACCCACTACCGACAATCCATGCGCGCCTACCGCAGGCGGAGCCGTGACCCAGCGTCACCGGTCGCAGAAGTTGGACCAGAAACCCGACTCGCGCTCTGGCTCAACTGCAGTGGCTGCAACTCGCCCGCAGTCGTACACGCATGGGGGGGGTGATCCCGCTGTCCTCTGGTTACCCGCGTCCGACGACGCCGACCTCGCGATCGAGAGGCCGGCATCACAGAACGCAAGCCGGAACCAAGGATCGACAGCACCCCAATGAGGGCGGCCCGGGGCGGGCAACTAGTCCTGGCGTACGTTCGCACCTATGACGCGCACCCTGATATCCCGGCTGGCGGCCCGGTGAGTGGCTGGTGGCCCTACCTTGAGGAACGGACCTGCCGAGAAGTCGATGCCGACGTCCTGTGCGACCGCCGGCTGTCGGCGGTCAGGACCGTCTGGGAGGCGCTGCGCCCGCTGGGGGTTGGCCTGCACGAAGCCGAGCGGGTGGTCCACGCGCGATACGAGGCTCTGGGCGACCGTGTGCGGCGCACGCCGCCTGATCCGCTGGACCTCCCCTCGCTCGCAGCCCGTGCCGCGGCTCTCCCGGGCCGTGTGGCGGCGGTGGAGGCGCTCTGGGACGGCGATACAGTGCACAACTGGTTCGTACTCCTGGTCGCGGTGCTGGACGCCCCGGATGGAGAGGGCCACCTGGCGACTGTCTACCACCGATCCGACGGCCCTCCTCCTGGTGTTGCCGCCGCTGAGGCCGGTCGGACGCTGGCCGTCCACCTTCGCGTGCCCTTCCACTTCGCGTCTCCGGACGCACCTGATGACGACTCCCCGCGTTGGAGGACGACCAAACGTTTGACGGAAGGGCCATGACCGGAGGGGCAGGGCGCGGCGGCCCCGAGGAGGCCGGATGACATGGTGCCTGGCGTTTTCGGAATCTGGCTCAACTGCCGTGGTTGCACCTCGCCCGCAGTCGTACGCGCGTGGGGGTGATCCCGCTGACCCTCTGGTTTCCCACGTCCGGCGAACCGACCTAAAGGCTGTCCCGCTCCCTGCGGCGTCGGTCGGGGGTCGAAAGCCCACTCCCCCGCGATGACGCCCACGCGTGCCGCCCGGTGCAGGTCCGTTGGCCTGGGCCTCCTCCGTGTGCTCCAGAGGCGCGCCGGCACACGCGTCGAGCATCAGGACGGAATCCTCCGGCGCGACCGTGCTCTCGGGGAGGAACAGCCGCACCCTCTCCGAACGCCGTGGGCTGCACGTATCGGTGACGTAGTAGCCGGCAAGCGTCCCCGCGCGGGGGAGAGCCGACCGCCCACTGCCGCGCTGTCGCTGTCGCTGTCGCCGTCGCCGTCGCCGTCGAGGAGCGTCTTCGCGTCGGTGTGGGCGCTGCTCCGTGCGTACTTCCCGTGCCACTGCCGTTCACCGGGCGCATGACCGTGGACGCCGTGCGTCCAGGGGTCGCCGCCACGCCGGGTGTGCCCGTTGACCTGGCCTGCTGCGGGAATACGGAGCTCTGATCATGCATGGAGCAGACGGGCTCCGGTTCCGGCCGTGCTGGGGAGTCGCCCTTCTCCGGCTGCGCAGGCCGTCCCGCGCGGGGGGTGTCACGATGTTCCTATGGACGTCCGGACAAGAAACCGCATATCGGTGACGGGCCGGGATGGCGGACCGGTGGTGATGCTGGCCCATGGTTTCGGCTGCGATCAGAACCTGTGGCGTCTCGTCGCGCCCACGCTGGAGGAGCATTTTCGGGTGGTCCTCTTCGACCACGTGGGGTCGGGACTCTCCGACCTGTCCGCCTGGGACGCTGAGCGGTACTCCTCCCTGGATGGCTATGCGCAGGACGTCATCGAGATATGCAGGGAGCTCGACCTCGGGCCGGTGGTCTTCGTCGGGCATTCGGTCAGCGCCATGATCGGTGTCCTTGCCGCCGTGCGGGAACCCCGGCTTTTCGACAAGCTGATCCTTCTCGCCCCCTCACCGTCGTACATCGATGACGGCGACTACCGCGGCGGATTCAGCGAGCAGGACATCGACGAACTGCTGGAGTCCCTGGAAAGCAACTACCTCGGCTGGTCCGCGACGATGGCACCGGTGATCATGGGAAACCCGGAGCGCCCCGAGCTGGGTGAGGAGCTGACCAACAGCTTCTGCCGTACGAATCCTGAGATGGCCCGGGTCTTCGCGCGGGCCACCTTCCTCTCCGACAACCGCGCGGATCTCCCCAAGGTGACCGTAGCGACGCTCATCGCCGAGAGTGCACACGACACGATCGCCCCGCGTGAGGTGGGTGCCTTCGTCCAGGCACAGATTCCCGGCAGTCGGCTGGTCACCCTGAACTCGACGGGTCACTGCCCCCAGCTGAGCGCCCCCGAGGAGACGGCTGAGGCGATCATCGCCTTCGTGCAGGGGTCGTGACGGTGTACCCGGACGGCGAGGAGGCCAGCGAGTGGTGGGCGGCGGGTGACCGCGACCAGGAACAGCTGTCGTTCTCCGCTCTGCTGGAGGACAGCACGGAGGACCTGTACGAGAACGCCCCGTGCGGCTACCTCTCGACACTGATGGACGGGCGGATAGCCAAGGTCAACGGAACGCTGTTGAGATGGCTCGGCTACCGCCGGGAGGAACTGGTAGGCCACAAGAAGTTTCCCGACCTGTTGACCGTCGGCGGGAGGCTTTATCACGAGACACATTTCTCACCCCTGCTGCGCATGCAGGGCGAGGTCAGCGGCATTGCCCTGGAGCTCAAGGCCGCCGATGGCAGCCGGCTGCCCGTCCTGGTCACCTCCGTCGTCAAGCAGGACCGCGACGGCGATCCGTTGCTGATCCGCACCACCCTCCTGGACGCCCGGGACAGACGCACCTACGAGCGTGAACTCCTCCGTGCGCGGCAGGAGGCCGACCGCGACCGCGAACGCCTGCAGCGCCTCGCCACGACCCTGCAACGCACCCTGATCCCGCCGACGCTCGAACCGGTGCCGGGCCTTGATGTCGCCGCGCACTACCACTTCGCATCTCCCGACGAGGTCGGCGGGGACTTCTACGATCTCTTTCCGCTGGCCCACGGTCGCTGGGGCTTCTTCATGGGGGACGTACGCGGCAAGGGCGCCGACGCGGCCGTGGTGACGTCGTTGGCGCGGTACACCCTGCGAGCCGCAGCGGTGTCCGATCCAGTACCGGCTACGGTGCTCGCCAACCTCAACACCGCTCTCGACCACCAGGCACAGGACGACGAACCACGGTTCTGCACGGTGATCTTCGGCCTTCTGACACCCGCAGAGAACGCCACGGGGTTCCACATCGTCCTGGCCGGCGGCGGGCACCCTCCTGCCCTGTTGCTGCGTGCCGACGGCAGTGCCGACTACCGGCCCACGCCGGGCGGACAGCTGGTCGGAGTGGTTCCGGACGCGCAGTTCACCACGGTCACCGTGGATCTGGGCCCCGGTGACGCCCTGCTGCTCTACACCGACGGTCTGACCGAGGCGCGTACGTCGCCCACGGGTGAACGCTATGGCGACGAAGCCCTCCTGGACTTCGCCCGGACTCTCGCTCCCGCCTCGGCCACACGTGTCGTCGGGGCCCTCACCGCGCTCCTGGACTCGTTCGGCGAGGGGCTCGACGACGACACCGCGCTCCTGGCGATGAGCGTGCCTCCGGCCGGCGGATGAGCGGGCAACTCCTGAGGGGGGCGAGGAGCCCGGTCACCTGGGCGGGCGGGCGATCCTAATCCGCCGCGAGGACGCATGCTGCTCGATCCGTAGAAGGTGTACGGACCGGCTGGGACGGCCCAGCCCTTCACAGGCACTGCGCGTCGGCCGCCTTCTGCTCGTGGGGCCAGGGATGGACGCCCCGGACGTCACCGTGCGGCTGAGCCGCCGGTCTCCGCAATGACGGCTGTGGCTGCCGGGACGGGAACCGAAGGGTCCCCGCGGCTTCACCGAGGTTCTGCCGCCCGGCGCAGGGCTGCGACGAGTTCGCGGTTGCTCGCGCCCTTGAGTACGTACTCGCAAACGCCGGCACTCATCATCTGCTCGACGGAACCCTTGTCGTCGTACGCGGAGAACGCCACGATCCTGCTGGCCGGTGAACACCGTGCGATGTCCCTGGCAACGGAGGGGCCTCCGCCGGGGAAGCGGACGTCCAGGATGACGAGGTCCGGCCGGTGACGGTTCGCGAGCAGGAGTGCCTGTCGGTCGTTACGCGCGGCGCCCACGACTTCCAGATCGGGCTGCACCTGAATGACCTCGCTCAGGGTCTCCAGCAGCATCACGTTGTCGTCACAGAGGATCACGCTGAACGGTGAGCCCGGGAAGCCGTCCGGTGCTGCCGCGGTCACAGCGCATCGTCCGTCGGCGCCGCGTCCGGGACCGGAAGTGGATTGGGCACCCAGAACTCGACTGTCGTACCTGTTCCGGGTCGGCTGTGCATGGACCACCAGCCTCCTGCCGTCTCGGCTCTCTCCCGCATCTCGATGACACCGAAATGTTCGCGGGTGCCGTCCTCGGCCATGGGGGCGCCGGTTCCGTCGTCCCTCACCCGCGTCAGGACTCCCCTGTCGGCCGACTCGACGCGGACGTCCACCCTGCTCGCGCGTGCGTGCTTGTGCACGTTCAGCAATGTCTCCTGAACGATGCGGAAGATGGTGATGGCCGTCTCGGGCGGCGGTTCCTGGTCGAGCTGGTGCTCGAACGAGTAGGGCATCCCCCAAGAGGAACCCACTACGTCACCCAAGTGGCTGGCGAGTCCCTCGATCAGGCCGTGGCGGTCGATCCCGGGCGGATGCAGCCGGAAGGTCAGACTGCGGAGGCGACCGATCGCTTCGCGCACCGACGTGTCGAGACGCTGCAGTTCCGCGGAGTACGGCTCCGGCACTCTGTCCGCGAGCAATTCCAGCCGCATCCCGACAGCGACCATCGCCTGGATGGAGTCGTCGTGGACGTCCCACGCGATACGGCGCCGTTCCGTCTCCTGCGCCTGGACCAGGTGATCGAACAACCGCCGCCGCTCGGTGAGGGCATGCTGTGCTGCCCGCCGTTCCGACATGTCGCGGGTGACCTTGCCGAATCCCTGCAGCACGCCCTCTTCGTCCCACAGGGCGGTGATGACCACGTTCGCCCAGAACCGGGAGCCGTCCTTGCGGACACGCCAGCCCTCGTCCTCGAGCCTGCCCTCGGCCACGGCGGTCTCCAGCTCCCACGCCGGCTTGCCCGAGGACTGGTCCTCAGGTGGGTAGAAGACCGAGAAGTGCTGTCCGACGATGTCCTCTGCCCTGTACCCCTTGATCCGCTCCGCCCCGGCGTTCCAGCTGATGATGTAGCCCTGCGGGTTGAGCATGAAGATGCCGTAGTCCAGCACCCCTTGAACCAGCAGGGTGAAGGCCGCATCCGACAACGGAGCCGGCGGCTTTCTCGCCCCCGTCTGCTGTGGCTGCTCCGTCATCGGAGGAGCCCTTCACGTCGCGCGATCGCCACGGCTTCCAGCTGGGAACGCGCTCCCAGCTTTTCCAGCACCCGTTGGACATGGTTGCGCCCCGTGTTGAGAGCCACCCCCAGCTGCTCGCTGAGCTCCGCGGTGCTGTGCCCCTCCCCCAGCAGAAGAAGGGCTTCACGTTCCCGCGGCGTGAGGTTCGTACCGAGCCCCGGCACCCGGCCCGTCAGCTGTTCCAGTACGTCGCCCAAGAGGTCCTGGCCAAACACCACCTCACCCGCTGCCACCCGCCGGACGCCTTCCTCCAATTCGCTCAGACCGCGCGCCTTGAGGATGAGGCCTGCCCCGCCCGCCTCCGCGACGCGCGCGGCTACCGAGGCGCTGCCCTCGGCGGCCAGGACCAGGACGCGGGCGCCCGGCACGAGTGCCAGCAGATCGGCGATGGCGGTGACTCCGTCACCGTCGGGCAGGCGCCGGTCCATCAGTACGACGTCCGGCTCGTATCGCTGCGCGTCGGCCAGCGCCGACGCCACCGACGCCGCACGCGCCACGATCCGCAGATCGGGCGAGCGCTCCAGGGCGAGGCATATCGCCTCGGCGACCATGTCGTGGTCCTCGACCAGCAGGATCCTGACCGGTCGGCAGTGCGTGAAGGGTGAAGGCATCGGTGCATCCTTGCAAGGGGCGGATCGCATGATCATGCCAGTTTCCGAAGTCGTGCATCCGCGGTGGCCACCGTTTCGGCGTGACGGTGAGTTGCGGCCGTTCCCGACGCGCATCGAGTCGATTCCGGGTTCGCGTTCCTCTCGGTGAGGATGCCCTCGGCCCCGATGAGGCGGAGCAGACGCGCCAGCTGGGTTCCCACTCCTTCCACGACCAGATCCACGCCTGCCCGAAGAACGGCCGTTCGCGCCCTGAGCAAGGCGCTCAGGCCGGCACAGTCGCAGAAGGAGACGCCGGTCAGATCGAGGCAGAGAATCGTCGCCTTCTTCGCCAGGCAAGCACTCACCGCCTCCTGGACGGCTGGCCCCGAGTCCAGGTCGAGTTCACCGACGAGAATCACTCGGGCGACGCCCGAACGAACCACGACACGCGACGTGAACGAGTAAGCAGTCACAGCGCCCCGCACCTCTCCGTGCTCACGTGCGCCACATACCCGCACAGCGTGATCCCTCGCACTCTGCCTGCCCAGAGGCCCCCTGTCGTCAGCTCCCGCATCACTACCCCATAGTGAGAGGACATCAGTAAGTGTCTAGTGAATCTGCACTAGACGCGGAAGTCAACACGTGCCGGCAGAGGTGGGCAGGACGGAAAGGGTGACCAAGGAAGAGCAGCCCAGGCCTTCCGCTGGTGACACCCATCCAGCCTGTGGGGATCAGTGCCCGTGTTCCCCTTGCGGATGTTCCCGCCGCCGTCAGCTCTACACTCGCGACCCAGCGCGGCCCGGGACATGTTCGGTGCCCTCCACGGACTGCACCAGGTGCGGGCCGGGGCGGGCCCCTGCCTCCGCCGGTCCGCCGGGATGGCCGGACGAAAGGGCTGAGGGCTTAGGAGCTTCGGGAACGCCGCTGGTCCAGGCGCCTGATCACGGGCGTGGCGGTCGCGCCGTGGAGCAGCACCGAGGCGAGGATCGTGAACGCCGCGATCGCCCACAGCTCGTCGGCGTACCGGGCGAAGGGCCCCTCCCCGAGCGCGTACGCGAGATAGAAGAGCGATCCGATCCCACGGATGCCGTACAGGGCCGTGACCGCACGCTCGCGCCGCGCGGATGGTAGCCCCAATTGGGCGGCCACGCCGGCAAGCGGACGGATCACGACAAGGAGAGCGATCCCCAGGAGCGCGCCGTGCGGACCGAGGACCGAGAAGCCGTCGGCGACCAGGTAGCCGCCGAGGAGGAAGAGCAGCAGAGCCGTCAACAGACGCTCGATCTGTTCGCTGAAGCCGTGCAGCACTTGGTGGTACCCGTGGTTGCGCTCGGCGGCCCGGATGGTGCAGGCCGTGACGAACACAGCGAGGAACCCGTATCCGTGGACCAGCTCGGCGATCCCGTAGGCGGTGAAAGTGGCGCCGAGCGCGGTGAAACCTTCCATCTGTTGCGAGAGGGGCACGTGGCGGGCACGGAAGAACAGCCGGCCGAGGAGGCGGCCGACGGCCACTCCCGCGATCAGGCCGACGGCCGCCCGCAGCAGTACGTCTGCCAGCAGCCAGTGGCCGATCCAGTCCGTGGACCAGCCGTCCCCGGCCGCGGTTGCCAGTGCGACGGCGGCGAGGACGAACGGCAGGGCCAGCCCGTCGTTGAGACCCGCCTCGGACGTCAGCGTGAAACGCACCTCCTCCTCGTCCTCCTCGTCCTCACCACTAGTGGGCTCCCCGACCCGCACTTCCGCGGCCAGCACGGGATCGGTCGGCGCCAGCGCCGCCGCCAGCAGCAGGGCCACCGCCGGAGGCCAGCCCATCAGCCACCAGCCCAGTACCCCCATGGCGGCGATGGTGAGCGGAAGGGCAAGCCCCAGAAAGCGCCAGGCCCCTGCCCAGGCACGCCATCCGAAGGGCCTGTCGATCGCCAGTCCCGCGCCCATCAGCGACACGATCACGCAGACCTCCGTCACGTGCTCGACCCAGACCCGATCACGTACGGGGTCCACGACGGGCACGTCGAGCGGCAGGAGGGCGATCGCCGCACCCGCGACGAGGAACACCATGGGCAGTGAGAAGGGACGCCGCCGGACCACCGGGGGAAGGACGGCAGCCATGAGTATGCCGATGCCTGCTGCCATGTATATGCCGTGCGCCAGTGTCATCCGGGTCCAGGTCTTCGTCGGTTCGGGCCGCAAGCAGACGAACGGGACAAGCGCACCGACTGTCGGCGAGGCGGGAGGAACACCCGGTTACCCCGCTGCTAGGCGCCCACGCCCGCTCCCCATGACTCGACCACCCCCGCATCACCCGGCTGCCGGAGCCCTGCCGGGCACCCGACTCCCCGCAGGGCTGCGAGGGATGCATGGGAGCGGGGCGTGGGGGCAAGGTGGGGGCATGACGACGACGCTGGGTGCCATCGTTCTAGGTACGCCCGATCCGCCCGTCCTGGCCGACTTCTATCGCGCTCTGCTGGGATGGGAGGAGGCGGAGCGGGAGCCCGAGTGGGTCCGGCTGCGCGCTCCCGGACAGGAGCGTCCCAGCCTCAGCTTCCAGATGGAGGCGCACCATACGCCCCCGGTGTGGCCGCCACGAGCGGGCACCCAGCAGATGCAGGCACATCTGGACCTGCAGGTCGATGACCTGGAAGCGGAGACCGCGCGGGCCTGCGCCCTGGGCGCGACGCTGGAGGAGCACCAGCCCCAGGAGGACGTGAGTGTCCTCCGTGATCCTCACGGTCACCCGTTCTGCCTCTTCCTCCCGGGCGCCTGAGGGCGGGGCTCACCGGGTCGGCCCGGTGCCCCGCGACCAGGAACCGTTCCATCATCGCGGGGGCTGTCCGCGGGGTGGGAGCCAAGGACGACGTCCTCGCCGAGCCCGGCCGTCGGCAGCGATCCGGGCGGCATCTCGCAGCCCTTCCGCCTGTGACCCATCGCCCGAAGCGAGGCGCTGGGTGCCGACGTCAAGCACGCATGAAGAGTGCGCCCTTCAGTGAAGTCGGACTTCCGGCGCAGGCATTCTCCGGGTTCTTCCGCATTCCAGGTTCTCCCACTGTCCAGCTGTCACCCGACTTCTTTGCGACGCAGCGCATTTCGCGACACCACGTGACGTGCAAGCCCACTCCACAGGAGCCTCACCGCCGACCTGTATCCCTGGAAGTCCGCGGAGACCCGGGGATTTGCGGCAGAACGCGGAGCGGCACAGCGATTTCTCGGAATGTCGCCCGTTTCCACCGCCCCCGGCCGGGTATCCGCTGAATAACAGTCCACAGAAGCAAGCACCATTTTCGAAGGTTGCGCAAAACTCCGGAGGTTCCACCGTGCTGAAGGCCATTGCAGATGTTCTCGCGTCCATCGGAAGCGCCATAGCTACGGTCGTCACGCTTCCGTTCCGTGCTCTCGCCAAACTCTTCGGCGGCGCATCCAACAGTGCCCACGGCCACCACTGATCAGCGAGGGCGGCCTGTCACCCACTCCTCGGCCGTCCCTGAGCCGGGCCGGATCTGTGCGGCGTCCGCCCTGCCGGCTCGGCTCAGCGTGCCATTCGGAGCAGCCGCCGTCTACGAGGAGCCGTCCGGGGTACCTGGGCCTCTGTGAACTCACCTCGAGTCTCAAGTCACGACAGAAAACCCAAGCCCGCAGACAACCTCCCTCAAAAAGGCCCTGACCGCGCCACTGCTGTACTTCTTCATTCTTGGAGACGCGCTGGGAGCGGGCGTCTCCGTCCTAGTTGGGCAGGTCGCCGCAAAATCAGGGGGCGCTGTCTGGGTGCCGTTGCCGGCGGCCTTGTGTCTGGCTCTGCTGACAGCCGCCTCGTACGCCGAGTTGGCCACGAAATACCCGCGGGCCGGCGGTGCCTAGCACTATGCGCACCTGACTTACGGCCCGTTCACCGGTTTCCTCACCGGGTACTGCATGCTGACCGCCGGCATCGTCTCGGTCGCGGCTTTGGCGCGTGGTTTCGCAGGCGATTATCTGGCCGAGTTCGTCACGCTCCCCGTCGCACTGGTCGCGTTCGTCTTCCTCGCTCGTGGTGTTCCTCATCGTCAACACCGCGATCCTCGTGCTGCGCCGCAACAGCACCACACGCGACCATTTCCGGGCGCCCACGGCACTTCCCGTACTCGGGGCAGGCTCCTGCGTCCTGGTCGCCACCCAGGTAGAAGGTGAGGTCTGGCTACGAGGGCTGATCGTGCTCGCCGTCGGCGTGGTACTCGGCACTGTCGCAGCGGTCCGCAGTCGCCGTGATCCCGACGTGGCAGACGGCGACGGGGGTCAAAGTCGTCAAGCTCTCCGTCCACACGAACAGGCGGATGGCTCGGAAGGCCCGTGCGTTCACGCATCCTGGCGGCTGACCGCTGTGGACCCGAGGGTGCCGGGCCGATCAGGAGCGCAGTCCACCTCGTGAGGCCGCGCATTCGTTGACGCGTCCAGCTGCCGGGGGAAACGAGCACGGGCCCAGCGTGAAAGGCGGTGGCGGCTCACGAGGGTCGCCGGCAGGGGTCTCGCGTCGTCGGTGATCGACCAGCGGACACGCAAGAAGTGCAAGCAACTGCACTTCAGGGTCAAGGAGATCCCTGGCCCCTCGGTTCCGTCGTCCGTGGTGACGCCCGCGGGGCGGGCCGTGCCGGCGACATACGCCCTCGCCCCCGGACGGCCTCGTGGCTCATCAGCCCGGCCAGCTGCCCGTCAGACGTCGAGTGGCCACGGCGCCCGAGCGCGCGACTGCGGCCTTGGCGACAGCGAAGATCATGCCCTGGAGGGCAGCGGCGATCAGGACCTGTTCCCAGGACCGGTCCTCGTCCGTGGCATCCGGGGCGTCCTCCTCACCTGCGATGGCCTTCCACGCCTGTTTGAAAGCAGCCCCAGCGATCAAACCGCCGGCAGTGCCCATAGCCAGCCCGAGCGGCTTGTAGGAGATTCGAGGCGTCTTCATGAGCGGCTCCCCCGGCTGCGGCGCGTCAGCAGGAAGGCGGCGAGCAGCACACCACCTGCGATGATCGGCGCGCGGTTGGCTCGTGCGGCGGTCGCAGCACGGTCGGCGCTCCTGAGTAGCGGATCGGGAGCCTTGGCCGCCGCGTACTGACCTGACCGGGCTGTGCTTTCACGCACCTGTGCCACGACCTGCGCGGTCTTCTGCAGGACGGGATCGGGCGTCTTGTCCTTCATCAGTTGTGCGGCCCGCCGGGCCGTCTCCCGGATCTGGCCGGATGCCATGGCGGCGCTCTCAGCGGCCTGTGCCCTCACAGCAGTCGTCTTTTCCTTCGCCTGCGCCTTGATGTCGGCCTTGCCGGCCAGCGCCTCGACGGTATGCCCGAGCTCATCGCGCGTGCGCTCGGCCTTTGTGCGCAACTCGTCGGGGGTGGGGCTGCCGCTGTTGGTTCGGGATGTGTCATTCATCGGTGTGGTTTCTCCTTGATCTCGGCCAGATCAGCCTTGCCGCTGTCGATGGTCCGCTCGGGGCGGCGCCGGCCTCGGCGATCCGGCTCTTCCCGGACAGGGCGAGCGCGGCGGCCACTGCCCGCCAGAACCGCCGTGACGACGAGGACCTGTCCCGCACCGGAAGTGATGCAGTGCGGCTATGCCGGTCGCTGCCGGAGCCGGGCCTGCCACGATGCGGATGGGGCCCGAGGCGCCGAAGAGGCCGCTCCCTTCCCGAAGCGTTTGCCCTGCTGGGTGTGCTCCACACGGGCCAGTTGCCTCTCGACGCGGACCAGCTCCGAGGCCCGCGATGCCGGTTTCGCGTTCACCGAGGCGTCGGTGCCGTAGGTCTGCCGATCGGCTTCAGCGGTCCTGCGGGCGGCGTTCACTGAGCCCGTCTCGCTCGTCCCTGGCTACTGGCCGGCGCTGGGGACGGCGAGGGGCTCACCCGGGGCCTGCTTCTTCGCCTTTTCCATCTGCTCGCCGAGTTCGGTGAGCCGGTTGCGGCCCATGGCCTTGCGCACGTCGGGGAACCACTCCTTCTCCTCCTCCTCGACGTGGTGGCGCACGTTCTCCATGAGGACGGTCATCTTGGCGTCGAACCGTTCGTCGGCCGGGTCGAGATCCTTGAGCTCGGAGAGCATCCACAGCACGACGTGGTGCTCTTCGACACTCTCAAGAACGTCGTCCTTGGTGTCGGGGGCTGCTTCGCGGACCGCCGGATAGAAGATCTTCTCCTCGATCCACGTGTGGGTGGTGAGTTCGTCGATCACCCGGTCCGCGATCTTCCGCTTCTCCGCGTGGGCGTTGTCACCGGCCTTCTCGAATTGCTTGAACAGCTTCTCCACCGTCTTGTGGTCTTCCTTGAGCAGAACGATCCCGTCCATCAGGTTCCCCTTGTCTCGCGTGTGGGGCGACGCGGTCGGCCACCCGTGTCGCCGCCTACCCGGTGCGGCACGACCTACCTCCGCCCGAGCGTGGTTCGGCTTTCACGAGCGACCCTTGTACGCCGACCGCAGAATAGGAATGGAGAGCGCCCGGGGCCCCAGCTGCGGTTCCGGCCCCCCGCTCCATGCCCCGTACCCGGGACAGCGCACCGCAGGGCGCCCGTGAGTCCCGTCGGGCGCAGCGGGTACGCGAGGGGCGAGACCAGCCCGCCACACACCGGGGTGGGCGCGCACCGACGGGAGCAGGAACATGACCGACCGCAGACGCCAGGGAACCGCCTACACCGGGGCGGAGGGCAGCCCGCCGCCGACACCCGCCGATATGCCCGACCAGCAGGTCCAGGACGGCGAGGACGCCCTCGACGTACTCCCCCCGCCGGGTTCCGAACACGCAGCCGAGTCGGAGACCGCCAAGCCCGACCCCGATGAAGCCGGCGCGGGCCGCAGCACCGCCCGCAACGCCGGCGTCCACCCGGAACACCCCACCCCGGATGAGTCGACAGGGTGACGGGCAGCCCACGACGCGAGGCCCGGTCCACACGGGCGGGGCCTCGCGGGGAGCGTGCCCGTGGGCGCCCCGGCCGAGGCGGGTCTCACATCAAGGGCTGTCCCGCAGCCCTGAGGAAGACCACCGTGTCGAAGGACTTCCGCGGATGGTGACCGCCGTGGCCCGGACTCCGGGGATCCGCCCGAACCCGGCGCAGCCCCCAGCAGCCTTCGGGCGATCCTCTCGGTCCGCGCCAGGACGATGCCCTCGGGACCGGGCTCAGCAGGGCCGAACGCTTTCCTCGTCTACCGTTCGGTCCCGACGTCGTCGGACTTCGAAGCCTGGGTCTCGTGCAGATGGCCGAGGCGTCCCTCCACCCGGCCGTCGGTGACGCGGGTGACGAAGAAGGGCTGGGCAGCCGTGGCCGGGCCAGTGACATTCCATCCGTCGGAGAGACGGAAGGCACTGCCGTGCCAGGGACAGCGGAGACAGCCGTCGACGAGTTCCCCCTCGGACAGCGGGCCACCCATGTGGCTGCACCGGTCGGCCAGCACATGGACGGCGCCGGCCGCCTCGCGTACCACCACGACCGGCTCGTCGCCCACGTGGGCGCGGACGGGCTCGCCCACCGGAAAGTCCGACAGATTGCCGATGCGGTGCCAGCCCGGTCCGACGACGTCGGGAAAGTGTTCAGCGTGATTGGCTCCCGATGCCTGGCGGAAGGCCATATGGCCGCCCACGGCGCCGCCGACGCTCACCGCGGTGAGCCCGGCCAGGCCCCACAGCCGGCCTCGTCCGAAGTGGCCGCGGGTTCGGGCGGCAAACGAAACGGCGTAGAGCGCCACACCTGCCGCGTTGCTGGCCGCGTGGACCAGACCGACGCGCATCTGCGGGCGGCGTAGCTCCGCCCAGTCGGTCCAGCCGGCCACCGCCGCGGGGAGCGCGGCCACCAGCCCCACCCCGACCAAGGTGCGCGCTGCCCGCTGCTTGCCGGGCAGACAGTCCAGCACCGCGGCGGACATCCAGCTGCCGAGGGGCAACTGCACCATCAGGGGATGCACGGGATGGCCCAGCCACCGGCCGTGCAGCACGTCCCTCCCGGGTCCCATGGGCACGGCCCGGACCGTGCGCCGCAAGGCATCGGCCAGGCGGTCGGCGCGCTCGGAACGCTCAACACGGTCCATCGCGATCAAGACGTGGCCCGGGCCCGCATCGGACGGCAGGACCGTACGGAGCGTACACATCAGGCGTTCCCACGCCCCAGTGGTATTCATGCAACGCGTGTATCCCGTCGGAGCCGCTGGGAAACGGGCCGGTCAGGTGCTGCCGCGGCCGGCTACTGCCCCGCAGCCCCTGCGCCTCCCCGGCTTCCCGCGCCTCGGCCGCCCCCGCCGAGCAGGCGATCCTCACCCGTTCGACGGTAGACAGTCGGCCGGAGCGGGTGCGTCGGGGACCGTCGTCGGCGATGCAGCCCCGCCTGCCCCGGGCTCGCCGACCCCCGAGCGGCCGTTCGGGCGCGCTACAGCTGTACCCGCACGCCGGTCCGGACACGTACCTGCCGCGCGATGGCGCGTCCTTGGTACATGGGAAGAATCCGAGCGAGCGGTCACGCCCCGGTGAAGGAGCGTTGAGGAAGAATCGGGGCAGGCCGGGCCGGGGCAGGCAGGCATGCATGAGTGCGACGGTCAGCTCACGTCGCCCGTGGCGGTCCGCTCAGCGAGCTTCTGGAACTCACCGAGGTCGTAGTTGGCCAGAACGGAGTCGAGATTGGTGAGGGCTCCCAGGTGCTCCACGAATCCCTGGGGGTCGTACTCGATCTGCAGGGTCAAGCGGCTCGACTCCTCGTCCAGTCGATGGAAGGTGACGACGCCGGCGTGATGGACGCCCTCCGTCGTCTTCCAGGCGATCCGGTCTTCCGCTATGACCTCGGTGAGCTCGGCCACGAAGCTCTTGTCGACCCCCGGCAGGGCGAGCTGCCAGGCGAACCGGCGTTCGTCCAGCGGATCGACGCGCTGGACATGGCTCAGGAACCTGGGCCACTGCGCCACATCACTCCACAGTGCCCAGCTGACGGCCACCGGGGCCTTCATATCGACGGTCTCGACGATCGAAGAGGACATAAGGACTCCTTCGTATGTTCATGGGTTCATGGGTTCACGGGTTCGCTGCGCGCGTTCGCGGCCACGCCATGCGAGCTTCGGGGGACCTCGGAGGCTGTCCCGCACCGCGGGAGGATCGGGGCCCGTACCGCAGGTCAGCCAGGTGTGGCCAACGTGAAGGGGTGCCCAGCGGGGTCCGAGTAGAGCCGCGTGTCTCGGACTCCCCCGTTGTCCTTCGTGTCCAGGGGACGCGCGCCGAGACCGACGGCCTCGCGTTCCGCCTCGTCCATGTCCTCCCGTGCGACCAGAATGCGCAGATGAGCCTGCTGAGAATCATCGGGCCGCGGCCAACTGGGCGGCGCGTAGCCGTGGTCCTTGCGGATCGCGAGATGGACCCCTCTGTTGCCCACCACCTCGACGATATCGGCGTCGTGACCGACACGGACTTCCGCATCGAGCAACACGGCATAGAAGTCGGCCAGTTCCTTCGGCGCTGCGCAGTCCAGCACCAGCACGCTCGTCTTCGGCACCGCCATGGCCATCCTCCGGTCTCACGGGTATCCAGGCTCCGGACGTCGTTTCGACTACCCGCGCCCAGGAGCCGCACACCCGTGCTCCGGCGAACAGCCCCTCAGCGATCGGGCGGATGTCCTGACGAGCGGACCGCGCACGCATCCGACTCCTTCATCTGCGACATGCTGCCCCGTCGGTCACCCGCCGGCCGGTGCCGACGCGGCAGTGCACCGGGCCGCTACTCGACCGCGGTGCCCGCTGAGTCTGCGCCGTCGTCGGGCAGGCGCCTCAGCACCTGAGCCTGAGCCGCGGGGCAGAAACCTGAGCACCTGAGGCGGCGAATTGAACGGCACAACTGGGGCTCGCGGGACAGACAGCCCTTTGGTCGGCCGCTGCTCATCCCGCCCCCTCCTCCGGCTTGCGTCCCCAGACGGTGAGCATGCCGGCCGACAGCGCGGCGCATTCATCGGACCCCAGATACCGGACCGCCACATCGATGGCCGCATCGTCGACGAGCCCGGTGGCGACCATCGCCGCTCTGCTGCGCTCCCACGTCTTCGCCCAGAACCTGCTGAGGGCGCTGCCCGGCAGTAGCGGCGGCACATGAATCTCGGCGGCGACGGACTTGAGCCCCGCCCCGCGCAGCATCTGCGGGTACGACGGCACCCACGAGACATCGGTACCGATCGTGGTCCGCAGCCCCTGCCACATCGCCCGCATCGCGATGGTGTACGGCGTGCCGGGCGTCCGGTCACTCGTGAGGTCGACCGCGTCGCTGAGCACCAGCACACCGCCGGGGGCGACACGTTCGGCCAATGCCCTGATCAGACGGTTGTGCTCGGGCAGGTGCATCAGTACAAAGCGTGCGTGGACGAGCTGGAAGCGGCCGGAGACGAAGTCCGGGGCGGTGACATCGGCTTCCAGCACGTCGAGCCCCGGCACGGCCCGCTCCGCGAGAAACCGCACATCGCGGTCCACGGCGAGCACGCTCTCCACCCCGGCCTCGTCCAGCAGCCGACAGGAGACCGTGCCCGTTCCGGCCCCGACGTCGAGGCAGCGCCACCCAGGGCCCGCCCCGATTGCCCGCAGCCGTGCCATGGTGAAGTCGTCGTAGGCGAGGGCTCCGAAGTCGATGCGCTCGTCCTCCCCCGCCTGTTCGGGGCGGAAGAACGCTTCACCGTAACGGCCACCGCCGGGCGCTCCCCCGCGCGGGGCGGCGGTCACGCGTCCCCCGGGACGACACCGAGGGTGTCGTCCTTGCCGGGTCCCGGCACCCAGGTGGCGAAGGACTGGAACAGCGGGTCGATCAACGGTTTCATGACCGGGTCTCTCCTCACGAGGTAGGGCGGTGCCGGGTGGCACATGTCGAGACCACCGCCCCACCGATCCTCCACCTGCGGTCGCTGCCGCAGTCGAGGCGCGCCGCGCCCTGAGCCAATCAGCCCCGGGGATCCCGGCAGGTCGATCAGCCCCGGGGATCCCGGCACATGACCCGTGCCACGTCGGCGGGCGACGGCGACCTCGGAGCTCCGCCCCACCGGCAGGTGGGGAGAGCCGAATGGACGCGTACGCGGACGGATTCCGGGGCACACGGCGGAGCACCGGGAGGTCCGAGCCGTCGGCCGGCCACCACCGCAGTCCTGCTACGCCGAGAGTTTGGAGCCCCATGCCTACCGCCCTGCCGGAGAGACCGGTCCGATCTGCCGCGGCACCCCCTGCCGGCTCCCGCCCCGGGCGATCGCCCGCCCTGACCAGTGGCAGCGGGCCGGCCGCACTGCGGATCGGCGCACTGACCGTCTGTCAGGCCGCGCTGATGGTCGGGCTCGGTCTCCTGATCACCGGACCCGCCAACGGAGTGTGGCCGCTGACCGTCGAGGACCACGTCAACGAGGGTTTCGAGCGCCTACGCACAGGAGCCCTCAGCGACGCGTCACTCATCGCGTCGGAGGCCGGCAACACCGGCACGGTGGTCATCGTCACCGTACTGGCCTGTCTGGGGCTGATCCTGATACCCCGGCTGCCGAAATGGCGGGAGGCGGTGTTCCTCGCCCTCTCCGTCTCCCTCCAGGCACTGGTGTTCCTGGTCATCTCCACCTCCGTGGACCGCGACCGGCCGGATGTGGACCGCCTCGACGCCTCGCCGCCGACGGCCAGTTACACCTCCGGCCACACGGGTGCCGCCACGGCGCTCTACGCCGGACTCGCCGTTCTGGCGCTCTCCCGTATCCGGGGCCCGTGGCGGAAGGCGGTCGGCGGGCTGCTGCTCCTCGTACCGCTGCTGGTGGCCCTCGCGCGGCTCTACCGGGGGATGCACCATCCCACCGATGTCGTCGGCGGACTGCTGAACGGCAGCCTGTCGCTCCTGATCGTCGGCCGCGCCCTGATGACCGACGGCCACAGCCCCGCCCCTGCGCCGTCGAACGCCATGGAGGTCGCGCTGGAGGCAGCGGAGCAACGCTCCGAACGCGTTGCCGGCCACACCGTCGTCATCGTCAACCCGACCGTCACGGATGATGCGGAACGCGACCACCTGCGGCTGGTCCTGGAACAACACGGCCGCCATGCCGCGGAGTTCGTCGCCACCACTGCCGACGATCCGGGCGGCGGCCAGGCCGCCGCAGCCATTCGTGACGGCGCGTCGCTCGTCGTGGTCTGCGGTGGCGACGGAACGGTGCGAACGGTGGCGGACGCACTGGCCGGCACCGGGGTCCCCCTGGCCGTGGTGCCTTGCGGCACCGGCAACCTGCTCGCCCGGAACCTGGGACTGCCGCTGAAACCCGCGGACGCCCTGGACGCCGCGCTGTCGGGCGGCGCTCGCCGTATCGATATGGGGCGGATCGAGGGCGACTCCCTCCCGGCGACCCGCTTCACCGCCATATCCGGCGCCGGCCTGGACGCCGCGATGCTGGAGAACACCGGAGACCACGCGAAGTCCGTCCTGGGCTGGCCCGCCTACGTGGTAGCCGGTGTCCGCAGTCTGCGAGCACCCCGGATGGCCGTGTCGATCCGGCTCGACAGCGGGCCGGTCCTGCACCGCACCGCCCGTACGGTGCTCCTCGCCAACATCGGCAGGGTGCAGGGCGGCGCTGCCCTCGTCCCGGTCGCCGAACCCGACGACGGGGTCCTGGATCTCGCCGTCTTCGACCCGCACGGGCCCACGGGCTGGCTGCGTGTCATCGGGATACTGCTGCGGGGCCGTTCGAAACCCCCTCGCCCGTCCACGCAGGGCAGCTTCCCTCCCGCGAACAGCACCGAGACCGACAACGGCACCGCTGCCGGCACCCCGGTGGAGTACTTCACCTTCCGCCGCGCGGAAATCCACTTCTCCCCCGTGCAGCCGCGCGAGATCGACGGAGATCCTGTACGACCGGGCCGACGGCTCGTCGCCGAAGTCGAGGCCGGGGCCCTCACGGTCCTCCTGCCGACGGGGGGCGAGTGAATGGGAACCGCGACCCGCGTCCCGCAGACCCGCGACATGGCAGGTGACGAACTCTCCGCCGACGAGGCACTGGCATCGCTGCGCCGCTACGGTGGCTGGCCCCTGGTGCGTGACTCCTTCGTCCGCTTCCGGTACGCCGACGGTTTCAGCCACTCCCGCGCGCTCGCCCTGCAGACCGTGCTCGCCGTGATACCGCTCGTCATCGCCTTCGTCGGGCTGTCCGCCTCACTGCACACGGAGAACGTCGGAAGGCTGGCGGAACTGACCATCCACCGCCTCGCGGCGGGACCGAGCGCCAAGGTGGTGGACGATGCTCTCGACCGGAGCAAGCAGAGCGCCGGGGAGGGCTCTCAGCTCACGCTCTGGTTCGGACTGGCCTTCTCGCTGGTGAACGTCACCACGGCGATGTGCCAGATCGAACGCGGCGCCAACCGGATCTACGGGGTGGAGCGTGACCGCCCCTTCCACCGGAAGTACTTCCGGGGTCTGGTGATGGCGCTGGCTGCCGGGATCCCGCTGGGCATCGGCTTCATCCTGATGGTGGTGGGAGGCGACCTGGCCGCAGCCGCTGTGACGGTCTACGGTCTCGACGACGGCGCCGGAAGCTCCTGGGACCTGCTGCGCTGGCCGTGCGGGCTGCTGCTCGCCCTCATCTCCGCGAGCGCGATCTTCCGTCGATCCCCTCGTCGCACGCAGCCGGGCTACACCTGGCTGGCGTTCGGGGCGGCCGTCTACCTGGTGCTGTGGACGATGCTGACCTGGCTGCTCAGCCTCTATCTCTCGATCAGCGGGTCCTTCGACACGGTCTACGGCCCTCTGAGTGCCTTCATGTCACTGCTCCTCTGGGCCTATCTGACCTCCATCGCCCTCTTTCTCGGTCTGTCCTTCGCCGCGCAACTGGAAGCCGCGCGTGCCCGGCGGCCCGGTCCCATCCACCCCGATCCGGGAGCGTGAATGGTTGCACGAGCGACTGGCCCGCTGCGTCGTGAGCGCCGCGCGCGGGCGGACCGCAGATTCGGTGTCAGGCTGCTCGGCGCTGTGGCCGTCGCCGCGCTCTCCGCCGTGCCCTTCGGCCTTCTTCTCGTCCTCGTCGAGGGCCGATGGCGCCCACTGCGTGTCATGGACGCGGGCGCGGCGCGGCGGCTGCACGCGACCGCGCTCGCACACCCCGGGTGGACGAGCGCCCTCCGCTTCCTGTCCGACTGGGTCTGGGATCCGGCGACGCTGCGTTGCCTGGTCGCCCTGCTGACGGCTTGGCTGCTCTGGCGCCGCGCCTGGCGGCTGGCCGCCTGGTCCGGCGTGACGGCGGTGGCCGGCGCCCTGACGGGGCTGCTGGTCAAGACCGTGGTCGAGCGGGCGAGGCCCTCTCTGGCTGACCCGGTGGCCCAGGCACCGGGCTTCTCCTTCCCCTCGGGTCACGCGATGACCGCCACCACCTCGCTCGCCATCCTGATGCTCGTCCTGCTACCGCTGGTTCCCCGTGGCTGGTTGCGGGCTCTGTGCTGGGGCGGGTCGGTGCTCTCGGTGGTGGGTGTGGGCTTCACCCGGGTCGCGCTCGGCGTCCACTGGTTCAGCGACGTGGTCGGCGGCTGGCTCCTCGGTCTGGCCGTGGTGGCGTCGACCGCCTGGGCCTTCGAGGCCTGGCGCGCCGACTCCGGCAGGCGCCGCAGTTCGGTGGCCCAGGGCCTGGAGCCGGAACTGACCGAGGCCGTGCCGGAGCGGTGAGCGACGCGGCCGCCCTCCCCCGTCCGGCAGCCCGAGCAGCCTGGCAGGACGCCCGGTCAAGGGGGCGCAGGAAGAACTCCGGCCTCCTCGCACAGTTGGCGCGTGCCATGGACGGGGCCATCGGTGAGGGCGGCCTGTTCCGTACTCTGGACACATGCGCATGCGCCCCACCCTCAGCTGGACCCCCACCGAGGAGCTGCCCCCCGCCATCACCGATCTGGAGCCGGTGGCCGAAGCGCTGAGCACCGGCGGCGTACTGGTGCTCAGCGGAGCGGGTATCTCCACGGAATCGGGGATCCCCGACTACCGGGGCGAGGGCGGAAGCCTGAGCCGGCACACTCCGATGACCTACCAGGACTTCACCGCCGACGCCCAGGCCCGTCGCAGGTACTGGGCGCGCAGCCATCTCGGCTGGCGTACCTTCGGCCGCGCCCGTCCCAACGCAGGGCACCGGGCCGTCGCCGCGTTCGAGCGGCGCGGTCTGCTCTCCGGTGTGATCACGCAGAACGTCGACGGTCTGCACCAAGCCGCAGGCAGCGAGGGCGTCGTGGAACTCCACGGAAGCCTGGAACGCGTCGTCTGTCTTTCCTGCGGCGCCTCCAGCTTGCGCCGCGAACTCGCCCGGCGGCTGGAGGAGGCCAATCCCGGCTTCGCACCGGTGGCCGCCGCGATCAACCCGGACGGTGACGCCGACCTCACCGACGAACAGGTAGGCGACTTCTGTGTGGTGCCCTGCACGGTCTGCGGCGGCACCCTCAAACCGGACGTGGTGTTCTTCGGCGAAGCCGTGCCCCCACAGCGGGTCGAGCACTGCCGCACGCTGGTCCGTGACGCCGCCTCGCTGCTGGTCCTGGGCTCCTCACTGACGGTGATGTCCGGACTCCGGTTCGTTCGCTACGCGGCCCAGGCCGGAAAGCCCGTGCTGATCGTGAACCGGGATCTGACCCGGGGCGACCGGCATGCCGTCGCCCGCATCGCTCTCCCTCTGGGGGCTGCTCTCACCACGGTGGCCGTAGAACTGGGCATCGCCCTCAACGACGGGACGACATAGGCGCCGTCGCGCTGGCCGACCGCGGACTGCGGCATGGAGCCGTGAGCCCCCCGCCCGTGGACCGTGACGCACAGGCTGTCGGCGGCAGCCGACAGGGGGAGCCCGCCGCGGTGCCGACGTATCCGGCCGGGTACGCAGGACGTGCTGGGCGAGCACCACGGCGGGTCGGGGCACCTTCGCCGTCAGACCGTCCTCGCTCAGAGGGCGTCAGCGCCGTCCAGGATCCCGATCACGCCGGTGCCACCAGCGCCTCCGGTGACCTGGTGGCCACTGTCCCGCCAGGCGTCGGACGCCTTCTCGCCGTGCGGGCCTCCTGGAAGCGTCTCCGTCTCTCCTCTTGCCGGCGTCATGGCTCGGCGGGCCCGGCTTGACCTTGACACGGTGACAGGGCCTTCACTGCTTGCCAGGGAGGTGGTCCACATGACGATCACGAAACGGGACACGGATGCGATGCGTGCGCTCCGGGGGCTGGGGGACGACAGTTCGTCCGTACGACTGCGGGCCGCTCTGGAGCTCGGCACCACACCTGACCCGCGCTTCGTCGAGACGCTCGTCGAGCGATGCGGGATCGAACCGGAGCTCTACGTCCGAGAGATGCTGACCTGGGCGCTCACTCGCCACCCGGTGTCCGTCACGCTCCCCCGGCTGGTTCAGGAGGTCCGCTCGGAGCATGCGCAGGCACGGAGCCAGGCGCTGCATACGTTGTCCAAGATCGGGGACCGGCGGGCGTGGCCTGCGGTCACCCGGTCGCTGTTGTCCGACGCCGACCCGGAGGTGGCCCGGAGCGCCTGGCGGGCCGCGGTCGTGCTCGTGCCGGAAAGCGAGAAGCCGGCTCTGGCGTCGGCTCTGTCGGCGCACCTCGGGCGCGGTGAGCGGGAGACACAACTGAGTCTGAGCCGCGCACTGGTGGCCCTGGGTGAGGTGATCGTCCCCGCTCTGCGTACCGCGACGGTCCGTGACCCGCGCGTGCGGGTCCACGCTCTTGCCACACAACGCCTGCTGAGCGACCCGGATTCGGGATTCGAGTGCGCGATCGAGGAGGCGAAGCGCGTCGTGGCCCTCGGCGGGTCCGTGCCGGGGGGAGAATAGGGCGTGTTGATCGGTGAGGTGGCGCAGCGGTCCGGAGTGAGCGCCCGCATGCTCCGGCACTACGAGACGCTCGGGCTCGTACGGGCTTCCGGTCGTACGGGCTCCGGATATCGGGAGTACTCCGAGGGGGACATCCGACGGATCTTCCATATCGAGAGCCTCCGGTCACTGGGGCTTTCACTGCGTGAGATCGGGCGTGCGCTCGACGATCCGGGCTTCATGCCGTCGGAGCTCGTCGGCGACCTCATCCGTCAGACACGCGAACGCATGGAGGCCGAGACCGAACTCCTCACTCGGCTGTGCCGGATCGACGCGGCGGACCCCGCCCGCTGGGAGGACGTCCTCCAGGCCGTTGCGCTCCTTCAAGCGCTGAGGTCGACGAGTGCCGGAGTGCGCCAACGCGCGGCCCTTGCCTCGGTCCACGAGATTCCGGTGCCTGTGGAGGCTCTGGTCGAGGCGGCACTGACCGAGACCGAGCCGAACGTTGCCGGAGCCCTGAGATGGGCGCTGTCCCGGTCGGGCGACGACGGCTCGGTGCTGCTGGCGGAGGGCCTCACCGCTCCGGTGGCCGCGGTGCGGGAGCGGGCCGTTCAGTCCCTCGCCAGGATGCCCGGCGAGGAGGCTGCGGCACAGCTGCGGCAGGCCCTCACGCACCCCGACCTCGCGGTCCGCAGGCAGGCGGCTCTGGCGCTCGGCTCACGCGGAACAGCCGATGCGATCCCGACGCTCATCGACATGATCGCGGAGGGGGCGAACGACAGTGATGCCGCCGATGCCCTCAGTGTGCTTGCGAGCGAAACCCCGGACGCGAACCACATCGCGACCGGGCTCCTCGACCGTCTCGCCCAGCACACCGCACAGGATCCCGCCCGCAGCCGGCTCACTCAGGCGCTGGCCGGTATCCCGGGTGCCATGGCGTCACGTGCACTCGGGAAGCTGTCGGATGACGAGGACCGTGCCGTCGCTCTGACTGCGGCATACCTCCTTCAGCGACGCGAGGAGCGGTGACGCGTCTCTCCAGGGCGCCACGTACACGGCCGAGGAATTCCGCGAAGCTGCTTCCGAGGCCGCCGTGTCGCCGGCCGGCGGCCCGCACTGCTGGAGGCCCGAGGTCGATGCCGCCCGCCCGCCGTCGCCCGTCATGACGTTGCGGATACCTCTGAGGCTGCGGCTGGACGATTGTTGCCGCGCACCACGTCGAGATAGTCGGCTACGGCGTCCCTGTTGCGGGTCAGACATCTGATGCGTTCGGTCATGCGGTCACGCTCGAATTCGAGCGTGGCGATCATCTCCGGCGTCGCGTCGGAAAAGTGGATGATCCGGGGCTTGTCGAGGCACGGGAGGATCTGCTTGATGATCCGGGTCGGCAATCCGGCATCGAGCAGCCCCCTGATCTGCACGACCCGGTCCACGTTGTACTCGTCATACGCGCGATAGCCGTTCGGGGAACGCCCAGCGACGATCAGTCCTTGCTCCTCGTAGTAGCGCAGCAGCCGACGGGGTGTTCGTGTGCGCTCCGACAGCTCTCCGATGCGCATGTGCTCCACCTCACTCCTGGGCCCGTTGACCTTCACACCAATGTGATGGCTGGAGCATACGCGCCATGAGAAACCACGCCGCACGACCAGCCGACTCCCGTGCCGGATCCGAGGATCAGAAGCTCCCGTTGCCGGCGCTGTTGGCGCTGGCCACAGCCGTCTTCATCACCAGCCTGACCGAGACGCTGCCCGCCGGCCTGCTGCCCGCGATGAGTGCCGACCTCAAGGTCGGCGAGTCCGCCACGGGACAGACGATGACGATCTACGCGATCGGGACCGCACTCACGGCGATCCCCTTGACCGCGGCCACAGCAGGGTGGCGGCGCAAGCGGCTGCTGCTGACGGCGATGGCGGGGTTCGCCGTCGCCAACACGGTCACGGCTGTCTCGGCGAACTTTCCGCTGACCATGGTGGCCCGGTTCGTCGCCGGGGTGGCCGCAGGCACGGCGTGGGCACTGCTGGCCGGATACGCCCGCCGAATGGCACCCGTTCACCTGCAGGGCAAAGCGATCGCGATCGCCATGGCCGGCATTCCGATCGCCCTGTCACTGGGAGTGCCCGCAGGGACCTTCCTCGGACAAACCCTTGACTGGCGGGTGGCGTTCTTGATCATGACCGCACTCACCATCGTCCTGCTCGCATGGATCACCGCGATAGTCCCGGACTATCCCGGGCAGCGGCCGGAAGGCCGGATGCCGATGCGGCGTACCCTCACCATTCCCGGCGTGGCACCGGTTCTGTTCGTCACACTGGTGTTCGTGCTGGCCCACACCATCCTCTACACCTACATCGCCACGTTCCTCGACCGGCTCGACATGGGAGACTCCACCGGCCTCGTGCTACTGCTCTTCGGCGCAGCCTCGCTGGTGAGCATCTGGATCGTGGGCGCGCACATCAACCGGCGGCTGCGCACCCTCACCATCGCCGGCACCCTCCTGGTCGCCGTGGCGGCCGTCATCCTGGCAGTGCCGGCCGACAGCCCCGCTCCGGTCTGTCTCGCGGTGTTGTTGTGGGGTCTGGGATGGGGAGGCGTCCCCACCCTCCTGCAGACCGCCGCGGGCGACGCGGGGGGGCGAGTCGGCGGACGCCGCGCAAGCCATGCTCGTCACCCTGTGGAACGTGGCCATGGCCGGCGGCGGAGTCGCCGGCGGCATCCTTCTCGACATGGTCGGCTCCGCCTCTTTTCCCTGGACCGTCCTCGTCCTCCTGATGCCGGTGCTGGTCGTCACGGTCGCCGCTCGCACACACGGTTTCCCCGTCAAGCGCGCGAGCACGACCTCATGAGTCCCGTCCGGTCACCACTGCCTGGGCGCGGCCCGCTCCGATCGGCAGGAACCACCGACGTGAGCCGTGGCCGGTGCGTGGGGGGCGACCCTGGCCGACACTGGGCCCCTCACGGCATGGCCCTCACACCCGATCACTCCGAGGAGGCGACCTGGCCTCTCACCCACTGGACATCAGGGTTGACGTACGGCCGGCCCGCCACGAAGACCGTGGGCACGGTCTCATTGCCGTCGCAGGCCTCCCGTACCATCGCCGCCCCGGCCGGATCTCGCCAGATGTCGACCCAGTGCAGCCGGTGAGCGCCACGGCCCAGCCGGATGCGCAGGCGCAGGCAGTACTTGCAGCCCGACCGCCAGAAGACGACAGGCCTACCGTCGACCGCGGTACGTCGTTCTGCCTCCACCGCGCTGATCGACTTCGGGAAGATCAGAGGCGAGTTCACGGCTGCGAGCAGCACGAACGCCAACAGGACTGCGGCCCCTTCGCCGGCGCTCCCCCGGAGGATCAGCCCGGTCCCCATCATTGAGCCGCAGAGCACGAACAACATCGGAAGAATCCACGAGCGCATCATGGCGGCGAGGCTATCGACAGGTCGAAGTACCGCTCGCACCCGGAGCGTTCGTTCGGGCCCGCAGGACACGGCAGCGTCCTGCGGGCCCGTAAGACGCAGTGGCCATCCTCCACGGACGGAACAACTCGTGCGGGCATCCGTCACGGGGACCCGCGTCCGCCGTCAGGCTTTTGCCTGCATGTCCCGTCGCGCAGGGTTGCTCTGCTCGGCCGCCTTGGGATCCTTCTCGTCCGCCTTGGCGCGGACCCCCTGTTCGATCCGCTCACCGATCGACTTGTCGATGTTGGACCAGTACTCAAAGGCTCGTTGCAGCACGGGTTCCGTCACCCCGTTGAGAAGATGCCCCACGACGTTGTCCACCAGACGCTCACGGGCTGCGTCGTCGAAGACCTCACGCACCATGGTGCCGGGCTGGCCCCAGTCGTCGTCCTCGGAGTGGGAGACGTACGCGGCCCGGGTGATGTCCCCGTCGGCGTACCAGCTGGGCGGGCTCCCGTAGCGGGCGGTGTCGGCCGCGGGGCCGCCCTTGGAGTTCGGCGCGTAGACGGGATCGGTCGTCTTGCGGTACGCCATCGCCCCGTCCTTCGAGTACGTGTTCACCGGGA
The DNA here is from genome assembly GCF_045162765.1 of Streptomyces sp. NBC_01013. Lineage (NCBI taxonomy): Bacteria > Bacillati > Actinomycetota > Actinomycetes > Kitasatosporales > Streptomycetaceae > Streptomyces > Streptomyces sp. NBC_01013. The sequence continues at coordinate 8,103,056 of NZ_CP108687.1, read as the reverse complement.
CGACGGGCGCGTTGACGGGAAGCTGCTGGTAGTTGCCTCCGATCCGGTACCGGTGGGCATCCGCGTATGCGAACAGCCGGGCCAGCAGCATCCGGTCCGGGCTGGGGCCGATGCCGGGGACCATGTTGTTCGGCTGGAAGGCCGCCTGCTCGATCTCGGCATGGTTGTCGGTGGGGTTGCGGTCCAGGGTCATCCGGCCGACCTCGATCAGCGGATAGTCGCTGTGCGGCCACACCTTGGTCAGGTCGAACGGGTTGAACCGATACTCCGCGGCGTCCTCGTACGGCATGACCTGTACGTGAAGGGTCCAGCTCGGGTAGTCGCCGTCGCGGATGTGCTCGAAGAGATCCCGGGTGTGGTAGTCGGTGTCCGCCGCGGCCATCTGATCGGCCTCGTGCTGGGTGAAGCACTCGATGCCCTGGTCGGTCTTGAAGTGGTACTTCACCCAGTGCCGCTCGCCCTGCGCATTGATCCACATGTAGGTGTGGGAGGTGTAGCCATTCATGTGGCGCCAGCTGCGGGGAATCCCTCGGTCACCCATCAGCCATGCGACCTGGTGGGCCGACTCGGGCGACAGGGTCCAGAAGTCCCACTGCATGTCGTGGTCACGCAGGTTGTTGTCCGCGCGGCGCTTCTGGGACCGGATGAAGTGCTGGAACTTCATCGGATCCTTGATGAAGAACACGGGGGTGTTGTTACCCACCATGTCGTAGTTGCCCTCGCTGGTGTAGAACTTCACCGCGAAGCCCCGCGGGTCACGCCACGTGTCCGGGCTGCCCCGCTCCCCCGCGACGGTGGAGAACCGGGTCACCAGCTCGGTCCTGGTCCCTGGCTGGAAGACGGCCGCCTTCGTGTAGGCGCTGACGTCGTTGGTGACCTCGAAGTGTCCGAAGGCTCCACTGCCCTTGGCGTGGGGCTGGCGTTCTGGAATCCGCTCGCGATTGAACTGCGCCATCTGCTCGATCAGGTAAGCGTCCTGCAGCAGGATCGGGCCGCCCGGTCCGACGGTGAGCGAGTGTTCGTCGCTCTCCACAGGCGCCCCGGAATCGGAGGTGGTCGGCTCACGTGAAGCGTCGGTCATCAGGCTGCCCTCCATCATGTTGCTGTGGGTGCGCAGCCGGTCGCGCCGAAGGGCGAAACGGCGTCGCGCTACCTCGCTTAGCCCGGATTGGGTGATGCCAAACCTGGGCGAAAGGAATATTTCGCCATTCTGTCCGACTTCCTGGCGTGAGGCGCGCCGCCCGTACAGCACCCGCTTGTCCCGCATCAGCCGGCATACTCCCCCGCCGGCCGGTCCCAGCCCGACTGCTGGTGGGCCCGGGAAGCGAGGACCCCCGTGCGCCGCGGCGGCCCGCCGGCGCGCTGTGCACTGACAGCGGGCGGTGACTGTCGTGGGTGGGGTCCCCTGCTCCGCGGTCTCGACGATGGTCGTCGGCCGTTCGGGCGAGGCGGGGTGCCGCCCCCGTCGCGGCGAGCGGATCGATGGCCCTGGGGCCGCTCGTTCTGGATCATGCCGGACCCCGCCTCGCGCGGCATGATCCAGAACGAGCGGCCCAGCTGTGCTGCCCGAAGCAGGCGCCGAGCCGTGCCGCCCCGCAGCATTTCTGCGAGCCCCCGGAGGCACTGGTGCCACTCAGTCGTGGGTGCGCGCGGACGGGGCCGCCGGCTTCCACCCCTAGTGACGGGCAGGCCAGGATGGAGCTTCCGCGACCTGAATGAGTACGCTGCCCGGCGAAGCATCTGAACGTGCCCCGTGACCCGATCGCGCGGATGAGGAGCCGAGAACCGTGACCGCCCTGGACCCGTTCACCGCCGCCCTCGACTACCCGCTGTATGTCGTGACCGTGGAGGCAACCGGCGAACGGGCCGGCTGCCTGGTCGGCTTCGCCTCGCAGTGCTCCATCCGGCCGCCCCGGTTCATCGTGTGGCTGTCGAAGGCCAACCGGACCTTCCGCGTCGCCACCCGTGCCGACCGGCTGGCCGTCCACCTGCTCCGACACGACCAAGACCGTCTGGCCCACCTCTTCGGCGGCGAGAGCGGGGACAGGACCGACAAGTTCACCCGTACCGCCTGGCACCCGGGCCCGGGCGGGGCACCGGTCCTCGACGAAGCGCCCGCCTGGTTCGTCGGCAGCATCGAGAACCGCATCGACGGCGGCGACCACGTCGGGTTCCTGCTCGTCCCGGAGGCTGCGGACCACCCCGCGGCCGACGGCTTCCCCCTCCTGTCCCTGGCTGACGGCCGCGACATCGCCCCGGGACATCCGGCGGACTGAAGGATGCGTTCCTGAGCGGACACGGGCGGGGTTCAGACGTTCACTCTCGGCACGCTCTCGTTCCAGGTGCGGGAGAAGACCCTCCGGCCGTCCTCGTAACCATCCAAGGTGGCGTCAACCCGGAACTCGGTCTCGTTCGACGTCAGGATCGTGCGGGTCTCGACCCGGACGTCCCATGCGGGACGTGCGAACCGCATGGTCCAGGCCGACTCACCGCTCACCGATCCGAAGTCGTCCGCGATGGAGGTGTACCACTCATGGGCCCTCAGCCCGACCTCGATCCCGTTCTCCTCGTACCTCTGCAGCCCTCGGTCCTTCACGGTGTCGAGCGAGGAGTGGTAGTCGACCAGGTTCCTGGACACGGTCCACGCCTGTTCGGGCTCGGTCAGCTGAGTGACCTCCGGCGGCTCACACCCCTCGGGGTCGCCGAAGGGTGCCGGGGGCACCGCGTCCGGGGCCTCGGCGGGCAGGACAGGCAGCGTGAGGCGGCTGCCGGCCTCATGAACGCTCAGCCGGGCGGGTGAGGGCGCCCAGACGAGCGGCCAGTACGACGTGGAGAGCGAGAGCCGAATGCGGTGTCCCGGCGGAAACGCCTGGGCAACTCCGTTGAGCGGCACACGGACTCGGTAGTTCTTGCCCGGCTCAAGCGGCTCGGGGTGGCTTCACCGGATCGGTGGGCGAGACTGAGCACGCCGTAGGTCACCCGGGTCGCACGGCCGTCGGGCGCGACGTCGGACAGCCGGACGGTGATCTGGGCCGCGCGGCCGGACGACGACACGAGCAGGTCCACTGCGGGGGCGCCGAGGATCTCCAGGCGCTCCGTCAGCGGCTGGGTGTCGAAGACCAGTGGTCCGCCGTCCTCCTCCCGCTGGTCGTACGGCAGATCCGGCGGGGCGTTGTACGAGGCCCACTTGCCGGCGAACTGACCGACGGACAGGGGCGACTGAATCGTGTGGACGCGCCCTTCGGGTTCGTCCGCCCCTGATCACGGGCGTTCCTCTCCCTCGCGCACGATCGCGTGGTCGCGCAGAGGGTGTGTCACCTCGTGGATGTGCGGCGAGGGCCAGCCCGGCTCCACCACCCATCGGCCCGGGCGCTCCTGGTAGGGCGTGGACGGGGGCACGCTCTCCTGCATCCAGGCATGGATCATGGGGCCGTCCATGACGCCGTTGTCGGCACCCTTGAGCCAGCGGTCCCACCAGCGGACGACCTCCTGGAGGTACCCGATGGCGGGTCCGGGTTCGCCGAGGTGAGGAAGCTTGTGCGATCAGGGGCCGATCAGACCCTTGCGCGGTACGTCGACACGGCTGAGGAGGCGTGTAAACAGCGTTGGAGTATCCGTCCGCCCAGCTACTGGAGGGGAGCACGGGGCAGCGCAGAGCCCGGTAGTTCTCACTGAGCGATGCGTGGCGCCAGTAGTCGTCGCGGTGCTGGTGCCGCAGCCATTCCAGAACCCAGGGCCGAGCGGCGTCCAGGCGCTCGTGCCACATGTCGCGCCAGCGCTCACCTACCACGGCCGGATCGGGTGGGCAGGTGGCGTAGGCGAACATCGTTCCGGCCTCGGCCAGATTGTCGGACAGCATGGCGCCTCCGACGTAGTGCATGTCGTCCGCATACCTGTCGTCCGTGAAGGAGGCGATGACGATGGCCCCCAGGCTCGGCGGCCGGCGGGCAGCGACCTGGAGTGCGGAGAACGCGCCCCAGGAGATGCCCATCAGCCCTCGACGTACTGGAAGAGTTCCGCGAGTGACTGGGAGTGTCGCGGATTGATCTCCAGCAGACTGATCTCCTCGGTCGTCGGCTCATAGAAGTACTCGATGCTGAATGTGGCCGAGTCCATGCGTATCTGCCGCATCGTTCGCTTGCTCACCTCGTGCAGCTTCCGAATCACGGACGGGGGAAGCGTGCTCGGATACTGGTGGCGCAGGAAGCAGGGAGAATCCGGGTAGTTGATCGAGTCGAGCACTCCGTAGACGGTGACTTCCCCGTCGTACACATAACCCTCGACGGCTACCTGAAGGCCGGTCATGGCCTCTTCCGCGAGACAGACCTGACCTCCCACCCCGGCCATTTACGGCGGCCGTTGGAGCAGTTCTGCTGCTCCAGTCGACTCCAGTACTTGTGTTCACATTAGACGATGGCCTTCAGGCTGGTAGTGCGTGTGTGGTACTCCCTGCCGAGCATCGGAACGAGCGTGCTGACCGGGAAGTCCCAGTAACCGACAATCTCGTCGATACTGCCTTCGTGGGCATCAAGAATCGCACGAGCACGACTCATCAGATCGGCCACCGACACCTCCCCCTCCTGCAACTCACTGATGCTCAGCAGCCGGTGGAACCCCTACGCCTCCGCGTCCGGGGCAACGTTCAGGGTCGGCACGTTGGCTTCGTCGAGTCCGACCACGAAAATGCGGTTTCCCTCGATGCGCGAGCGGGCCGGCCCAGCCGCAGGAGCCTTTGGGAGCGCACACACGGGGTGGCCCCGACCTGATGGTCGGGGCCACCCCGTGTGTGCCGATTGATCGTCGTCGCCGCCTACCAGCGGTACCAACGACCACGGCGACCACCCGCGCCGGCGGAACGCATGACGAAACCGAGCAGCCAGACGGCCAACACGATCACTGCCACGATCCACAAGGCCTTCAAGGCGAATCCGGCACCGAACAGGACGAGAGCGAGCAGAAGAACGAGAAGCAGGGGAACCATAGTTATCAACCTCCAGAGCAGCATGTGCCCCGATCACCGCCCACCATGCACGCGAAATCAGGTGTTTCTCTCCTTGGATCACGGGAAGGAGGGACCATTTGACCGAGTGCCTACGGCCCTCAAATGCACCGTGCGCACCCCCTTTGCCGGCGTGAGACCCATGAGCGGTGAAACCGTCCGCCATGACACCCCTCGAAGGCACATCAAGTTTGCAGGAATGGAGCTCCAGCGCCCGGGCACATGAGGCCTCGGAGGTTGATACTCATGATTCCCATCATTCTTGTTCTTCTGCTCGCCCTGCTTCTCTTCGGTGCCGGATTCGCATTGAAGGCCCTGTGGTGGATTGCCATCGTGGTGCTGGTCGTATGGCTTCTCGGGTTCGTTATCCGCCCGGCCGCAAGTGGCGGCAAGCGGGGGCGCTGGTATCGCTGGTAGAAAAAGCACACCCGAGGACGTGGGGTGAGTCACGGTACTTTCCGTGACTCACCCCACGTATTCATTGCCGGCTCAGAAGTCCTGGTCGCGGGAAGCAAGGGCCGCGCATCCTGCCGCCCCCTGCACGCGATCCAAGGGCCGTCCCGGATATTCGATGCACTCTTTGTTCGCCGAAGTTTCCGGGATCTACGTGCCTAACGCCGTGGATGCAGGGCAGGCGGTCTCTCGAGAGAGCGTCACCGCTTCCGTCGAGGACGCCGCCGCTCCCCTTGGTCCATATCCGTGGGGAGTGAAGAATCTCTATTGAAGGAGCCATTCCATGAGTGACAACATCTGGGGCTATCAGCCGGACGCCCACTACACCGTCGGCACGGACCTGATCGGCTACAAGGTCGAAGCCACTGACGGGAGTATCGGGAAGGTCGACAAGCACTCGGACGAAGTCAACTCCTCGTACCTGGTGGTGGACACCGGCCCCTGGATCTTCGGTAAGCACGTGCTGCTCCCGGCCGGCACGGTACTCAGCGTCGAACCGGCCCAGCAGAGGATCTTCGTCGACCTGACCAGGGACCAGATCAAGCACTCCCCCGAGTTCGACAAGGACAAGCACGTCGACGACGCCGGCTACCACGAGCAGGTCGGCGACTACTACCGCAGTCACCGCCGCACCTGAGTCTCACGACGTGGCAGGCAGAAGGGGCCCGACCTGATTTTCCGGTCGGGCCCCCTCGTGATGCTCGCCATGACGCTGCCCGCCGAGATGCGTCGACGACGCCCTCTCCGAATGGCTCCCGGACCACCGGGGGCCGCCCTGCAACCGGACACGCCGGCGGAGGGCGATACGGGCGGGCAGCGGGGGCGACCACCCCCGTGACCCGCGCCAGTCCCTTGATGCCCGTGCCGCCACGGGCCTTGGTCCGCTCCGCCGACGGTGCTCCCCTGCCGGGCTCAGCGCGCTCCGCCGATCCCGCTGATGACGCTCTCGTCGAGATGCGCGAGAAGGTCCGCCGGAGAGCGGTGGACCTCCACCGCTCCGGCGTTCTCGAGGTCCGCCTTGGGGATTCCGCCCGAGAGGAGACCCACGGCGGGTACTGACGCCCTGGTCGCCGCTTTCATGTCCCACACGGAATCCCCCACGTACACCGTCGTTTCGCTGGTGGCACCGGCGAGCTCCATCGCGTGCCGGATCGGGTCCGGAGCAGGCTTTCCTTCGTCCACGTCGTCGGAACTCGCGGTGTCGGTGATGGCGTCGTCCACGCCCAGCGCCCTCCTCAGTGCCTTGAGCTCGGCACCGGACGCGGAGGAGACCAGGACCACGGACCAGCCCCGCGCGGACAGCGAGCGCAGAAGGTCGGCCGCTCCTTCCAGAGGGGCCAACCGTTCGAAGTACGTGGCATACAGGGCAGCGTGCGCAGAGCTGATCCGCGCCTCCTGTTCGCGGTCCCGACCGGGCCCGAGAAGATGCTCGATGAGATCGGCGGAACCCAGCCCGATGGCTCGGTGCACCGCGGTCGACGCCACGGTGTGCCCCTCCTGCCGGAACGCCTCCCACCATGAGGCGACGTGCAGGTAATTGCTGTCCACGAGTGTTCCATCCACATCGAACAGGGCAGCGCGCGCCATAGTCGTTCCTTACGGAGGCTGAGAACTGGTCGAACCCATGGTCCTGGGGTCGGAATTCGACCGCAACAGCAGCGTGCGGGGCACGTACGCCGTTCCGGCCGGCTCCGCGCAGCCCTCCACCGCGCGCGTGCGGTGAAAGCGGTGGGTCCGACGCGCGAGGCGAACCCGCGGACTCTGCGGAGTCGCTCAGACACCTGTGGTCACAGGACCGCACCGTTGCGCCGCGCCGGGAATAGTGGGAGTGCCCCGCTGTTGATCGCACTATGACTTCAGAGACACGTGAGGCGTTCGGACAGGTCGGCATCTGGAGCAGCGCCCTGCACCCGTCACGGGCGGACGACGCGGGGAAAGCGGCGATCGCAGAGGCGGTGACGGAGCTCGAAGAGCTCGGATACGGAACTCTCTGGATCGGCGGCAGTCCCTCGCCCGACGACGCCACCGCTGTCGTCGCCGCCACCCGGTCCATCACGGTGGCCACGGGCATCCTGAGCATCTGGGACCACACCGCGGCGGAGGTGGCGGCCCGGATCGCGACGCTCGATGCGAGTGACCGCAAGCGATTCGTCCTTGGCCTGGGGGTCAGTCACGGCCCGATGGTGCCGCAGTACGCAAAGCCGTACAGCGCGATGGTCGCCTACCTCGACGCCCTGGACTCCGCCTCTCCGCCCGTGGACTCCGGTCATCGTGTACTGGCGGCGCTCGGTCCCAAGATGCTGAAGCTCGCGACCGCCCGGGCGCACGGCGCCCACCCCTATCTCGTCACCACCGAGCACACGGCGGAGGCTCGCGAGGCGATCGGCCCCGAAGCGCTGCTCGCCCCCGAACTGACCGTCGTCCTCGACACCGACCTCGACCGGGCCCGCACCACTGCACGGAACATGCTGGCGATGTATCTGGGCCTGCCCAACTACACCGACAACCTCCTGCGCCTGGGATTCTCGGAAAGCGACTTCGAGGACGGCGGGAGCATCCGTCTCCTCGACGCGCTCTTCGCCCTGGGTGACGCCGAGCAGGTGAAGGCCCGGACCCGGCAGTACCTCGATGCCGGCGCCGATCACGTCGCGCTTCAGGTGCTCACCGCCGACGAGGGCGGCGCGGGTCTGCCACGAGCCGAATGGCGTGCGCTGGCCGAGGCGTTCGGCGACGAGTTGTAGCTCCGGCGGCGTCCCGCGGTCGGTGTGGACGACCGGAGTCGTCCACACCGACCGCGGGGCCGGCGGACCGCCCGGGTCAGCGGATCTCGGTGGCCCGGTGCTCCACGCGCGCTGCACAGTTGGAGTTCTCCACCGACACGTACACGTTGGCGATGTTGCCACCCCAACTCACGCAGTGGCCCTTGCCGTAGACGTATGCCGGCCCCGCGTACGACGTGTAGTTCCCGGAGTCCCCGGCCCACTCGTCGGTGTCGGGCACGTAGATGTAGGTGGACACTTCCTTGGCCGTCCCGGGGTTCGCCCGGATGGTCGCGACGCAGTTCTTCCCGTTCGTGGAGTTGTAGGTCAGATAGACGGTGCCCAGGGAGCCGACAGGCGCCGAGTTCACGGTCTTGTAGGCCTTGCCGCAGACGCCCTGCGGCGTGACGTTGGGCGCGGCGGAGGCGGACGTACCGCACATGACCGTGGCGCCCATCACCAGTGCGCTCAACGCCCCGGTCACCGCGACATTACGCATGCTTCCCATTTATCCCCCTTGTGTCTTCGGGAGCGGAATACTCCCACTTGATGTGACACACGGGCGGTGGGGATGGTTGTGCCCGGTCCGCCCTCAGGCGCCGTGGATCATACGGAAGAAGCGTTTCGTCCTCAGCCGGTTCACCGCTTGCGCAGCAGCGCGCAGACGAAGTTCTCCTCCACGGCCCGCACCCGCTCCAGCAGTTCGGGCTTGTTCGTCTTGTTGACCTGGGTGGTCAGGGAGAAGGTCAACGACCGCTTGCCGTCCGGGGTGGCCGCGACCAGTTGTGTGTAGCCGGGGAAGTTGCCCGTGTGGCCGTAGACCACACCACAGCGGGTGGTGTACTCGAAGATGGCCAGACCGGCCTTGTTCTCACCGGGCCCCGCGGGTTCGGATGCACCGTCCACCCAGTTCAGCTGCTGCCGGCGTGTCCGGTCCGAGATCAGCTTCCCGCCGGCGTAGCCGCGGATGAAGGCCGTCATGTCCTTCGGCGTCGAGATGATCCCGCCCGACGCCCACACGCCCGACGCGCTCAGTGCCTCGCTGATGTCCTCGGGCGGGTCCGGCGGGGTGACGTCGTACCCGTGCATGTACGGATCGGGCATCCGGTAGCTCTGCGGCAGGCTGGTGCGGTGCAGCCCCAGCGGTCGGTACACGAGCCGGGCGAGCAGATCCTCGTAGCGGCGGCCTGTCACCGCCTCCGCCATCAGTGCCACGGCGATGTTGTCGGAGTTGGAGTACGCGTACCGGGCCCCCGGGCGGAACTCCAACGGCTCGGCGGCGACGAAGTCCAGCAAGTGGCGGGAGTCGAAGTGGCGGCGCGGGTTCGCGGTCAGCAGGTCCAGGAAATCGGGGTCCGCCGAGTAGTCCGGCAGCCCGCTGGTGTGGTTCAGGAGCTGCCGCAGCGAGACCCGGTGCCAGGCGCGCGGGAGCCGGGGAAGCACCTGGCCGATGGTGTCGTCCAGGCGCAGTCTCCCGCGGTCGACGAGCTGGAGCGATACCGCGCCGCTGTACGCCTTGGCCGTGCTGGCGATGCGCATGTGGTCGGTTGTCCGGATCGCACGGTCGGTTCCCGTCTCGGCCACACCGGCCCGGAACACCTCGGTGCGGAGTCCGCGCTTGAGGACGGCAATCGCTCCGGGCGGCCCGCCGGGCGCGGTCGTCAGTTCCCGCAACTGCCGGCGCAGTGCCCGGTCGGGGTCGGCGGGAACAGCCTCGGCCCGGGCCGGGCCATGCACCAGCCCTGCCAGGCAGGCGGCGGCCAGCACGCCGACCAGGGGCAGGCGAACCTGTGGGAAATGCAGCACGGAAGGACTCCTGAGGCGTGATCGGTGGAACCCTCAGCCTCGCCCGCCTGCCCCCGTCCGGCGCGCGGCTCTGCTCCATCCGGCCGAGCGCGCTCAGCCCATCGGAGGCCGGCGCCCGCAGGCCGGGGCCATGGGTCGGTGTCCGACGGGTGGAGGCCTCGTTCTCACGCCTCGCCGAGCCAGGTCAACGCCGCTACGACCAGGGCTTCCACGCCGGTGCTCAGTGTCGGCTCGATCACCGGTGCGAAGTGCGCCGAATGATTGCCCGGCAACTCGTCCATGCGTCCCTCGGTGAAGGCGGCCAACGTCGGCTCGCCCTCCAGACCGCCCCAGAACCAGAACACCGTCGGCACGCCGAGCGCCTCGCCGAACACGCCCACGTCCTCGCTCGCGTTCACCTGCGGCATGGGAAGAATCCGCTGCGCACCGAAGTGTTCGGTGAAGGCCGCCACGGTCCTTCTCGTGGCCTCCGGTTCGCTGACGAGCGCCGGTGCCGAGGCGAACCAGGCGAAGTCCGGTGCCTTCTGCGCACCGCTGGTGCGCGACTCCCCCGCCACGATGCGCTCCACCGCACTGCGGACCAGGTCGCGTACGGCCGGGGTGAACGCGCGGATGTTGACACCCAGTTCGGCGGTTTCCGGGATGATGTTCTCCTTGGTGCCGGCCCTCAGGCGCCCCACCGTCACGACGGCGGTCTCCGCCGGTGGTACCTCGCGGGCGACGATGCCCTGCAACCGGGTGACCACGTTGGCCGCCATCAGGACCGGATCGATCGCCGCCTCAGGCCTGGATCCGTGACCGCCCCGGCCGTGAAGGGTGATGTTCACCGAGTCGGCAGCTGCCATGACCGGCCCGCTGCCGTAGCCGATGAATCCGGCCGGCAGGGGTCCGACGTGCTGGCCCAGGACGATGCCCGGCTTGGGAAAGCGTTCGAACAGTCCGTCCTCGACCATCCCCCGGGCACCGACGGCCAGCTCCTCGGCCGGTTGGAACACCACCAGCAGAGTGCCACTCCACTGCTCGCGGGTCTGGGCGAGCAAGGCGGCGGCGCCGGTCAGGCACACGGCGTGCATGTCGTGTCCGCAGGCGTGCATCACGGGCACTTCGTGGCCGTCGCCGTCCGTGGCGCGGACTGTGCTGGCGTACGGCAGCCCGGTCCTCTCCTCCACCGGCAGTGCGTCGAAGTCCGCCCGCAGCATCACCACCGGACCGTCCCCGTTGCGCAGGACGCCCACCACGCCGGTGACGCCGACCTGCTCGACGACCTCGTCGAACCCGCCGTCCCGCAGGTGCTGCGCCAACAGCGCCGCTGTCCGGGTCTCCTGGAGCGAAAGCTCCGGGTGACGGTGCAGGTCCCGATAGAAGTCGGCGAGGTCCTCGCGTAGGTGCGGCAGGCCCTCGGTCACCGTACTGGCCACGTCCCGTTCCTCCTCCTGAGGGCCGGCCCGCAATTCCTGGCGGGACAGCCCTTGGCCGGTCCGGGCACCGTATCTGCCGGCCGGGCGGATCGCCCGGCGAGACCTTCCGTGGTGGAGCGGCGCGCAGGCAGACAGGGCCGGCCCCGAGCACTCCGTCGCGTCCGGCCCGGCTGCCGAGCGCCGGGACCTACGACGTCATCGGGGCTGGCTCCCTCGCGTCCGCCAGTGCCTGGACCTCTGCGTAGGAGGGGGCGCGCGAATCGGTCGGCCGTCCGTCCCGGACAGCGGTCGCCGTGGTCACGGCCGCCGCGAGAGCCGTGCGATAGAGCAGCGAGCCGAGACTGACCCTGCGCACGCCCAGCGCGGCCAGTTCGGTGAGCGCGGGGCCGGTCGGCGTGTACAGGATGTTCAGAGGTACGAGGAGCCCCGACACCAGCTCGCCGATGGTGTCCGGATCCGACAGGCCAGGAACGAACACCCCGTCGGCGCCGGCCTGTTCGTACACGGCGAGGCGCGTCGCCGTCTCGTCCTCCTGGCGGGCCGCCCAGTGGGTGTCGGTACGTGCGTTGACGAACAGCGCGGGCGCCGCGCTCTTGACGGCGGCGATCTTCGCCGCGTGCAGCTCCATCGGCGCCAGCGTGCCGTCGGCTCGCCCGTCTTCGAGGTTGATGCCGGCCGCGCCCGCCTCGTACAAGGTCCGCGCCAGCTCGGCCACTTCATCCGCGTCATCACTGAAACCGCCCTCGACGTCGACGGTGAACAGGAAACGGCCCTCTCCGAGACGGCGGGCCAGCGCCAAGGTCGCCTTGAGCGTCGCGGCCGCCCCGTCCGGCAGACCGGCACCGGCGGCCACACCCAGGCTCGTGGTGCCCACGGCGGCAAAGCCTTCCGCGGCCAGCGCCGCGGCGGAGGCGTAGTCCCAGGCGTTGGGCAGCAGCAGGGGGGCGGTCCGGTGGTGCAGGCGGGCGAACGGGGTGAGGGGGCGCTGGAGGAGGCCGTCGGCGAGCGCGAGGGCATGAGCCCGGCCGGGGCAGACGCGGGGCGGAGCGCCGAAGGTGAGGGCCACCGGATGTCGGCGGCCGGCCAGCGCCAGGTCGAGGAGCACCACGTCACCCGCGGCGATTTCCCGGTCCGCGATCCGGGTGGCCCTGATCGCGACACGACGCAGGCCGCGCCCCGGCGCCAGGTCCCGCAGAACCCTGGGCAGGGGAAGGCCACCCCTTTCGGAAGCGGTCTCGACGAGCGCTGCCGTCGCCTCGCACGCCTGGACCAGCAGACCGATGCGATTGGCTGCGGACTCCAGCGCGGCCTCGTCCGCCGGGGGTGGCGCCAGCCACTGCACCAGCCGGGCCACCGCCTCGTCCGCGGCGGCGCATTCGCCACCGAAGTAGACCCCGGCCACCACGATCACGGCCTCGGCGATGGCCGGGGGCTGCGGCATCCCGAGGGCCTCGGCCAGGGTGCGCACCACTCCGACCCGGGCCTCCTCTCCTGCGGGCGCCACGCCGGCGGCCTGTCGTAGCACCTCGGGCGGGAGACGGGCGAGCTCGGCCTCGACCAGTGCCCGCCGCCGGCGGTGTGGCTCTCCGTGGCTGAACCGGGCCACCTCGGCCCGCAGCCAGGCCACACTCGCCCCGGCCGGGCCGTCTTGCGCGGCCGGCCGTTCGGGAACGAGTGCCGGGTCGGAAAGCGCCGACCGAAGGTCCTCGAAGCGATCGAACTCGTGCGTCGTGTGCGTCATGCCTCCCACGCTAGGGCGGGGATCGTTCGGTACAGCCCGAACCGTCGCGGCGGGATGATGGCGTCATGTCCTCACTCTCCGAGACCGCCGCTCTGCTCGCCGACCACACCCGGGCCACCTTCTGCCAGGCACTGCTCGACGGTCGCGCCTGGACCGCGGGCGAGCTGGCCCGAAGTGCCGGGGTCAGCGCGTCCACCGCGAGTGAGCAGCTCTCGCGTCTCGTCGAGGGCGGACTCCTGGCAGAGGAGCGGCAGGGCCGACACCGCTATGTGCGGCTCGCCGGGCCGGAGGCGGCCGCCCTGATCGAGGCCATTGCCTCGTACGCCCCGAGCGCCCCCCGCCCTCCGGACCTGCGCCGATCGACGCAAGCGGGCGCGGAGGCAAGGGCCCGGACCTGCTACGACCACCTGGCCGGTGAACTGGGCGTGACCCTGGCCGAGGCGATGGCCGCCCGGGGCCTGGTCTCCGACGACGCCGGACTGACTGTCACTCCGGCGGGCCTGGCCTGGCTGGCCGACGCACTGGGCTACCGACACCCCGCGGGCGCGCGCCGGCCCCTGGTGCGCAGTTGTCTGGACTGGACGGAGCGCCGGTCACATCTGGCCGGGGCAGTGGGGGCGGCCCTGTGCACCACGGCTCTGGAGAGGCAGTGGGTGCGCCGTATCGGCTCCGGACGGGCGGTGAAGGTGACGAAGGCGGGGGCCGGGGCGTTCCGCGAGCTGCTGGGCGCAGAGGTCGCGTGAAGCGGCGGGGCAGGCAGGCCATGCGCTGAGCCGGTCGCAGTCCGTCCACAGCCGCAGCGGCGTCCCCTCGTGCCTGACCTCCGCCGAGGAAGCATGCCCGGCTACCGCATTACCTCCGGAGTAATCGACCCCTCTCCCTCCTCCCGGCAGGATCGAGCACAGCGGCGGGAACCCCCGCCGGCAGTCGGCCCCAGCTGCAAGGAGCCCACCATGACCGTCAAGTCCGCTACCGAAGCGCCGGTTTCGACCCCGCCCGCCGGCTCCGCCGAGGCCACCCGGGCCGTCGTGCAGGAGTTCCTTGCCGCTCGGCTGGCCGGGGACACTGCGCGGATCGTCGCGGTCTTCGCCGACGAGGTCGACTGGCTGCTGGCCGAGAACCCTCTGGTCCCATGGATCCGGCCGCGGTCAACGGCGACCGAATGCGCGGCCCAAGCCGGGGAGTTGGCGGCGCACACCGTGCCCGAGGACGCGCGCGCCTCCGTCGACGCCTTCCTCGTCGATGGGACCGACGCCGTCCTGACGGGGCACCTGTCCGGCACGGTACGGTCGACGGGCAAGTCCTTCGAGGGCCCTTTCGCACTCCGCCTCACCGTCGAGGGCGGCCGCATCACCCGGCACCACCTGTACGAGAACAGCCTGTCGATCGCCGAGGCCTGCACCCCGTGAGGGCCGGGGCGCGGCTCCAGCCCCGCGTCATGGACCGGGTCTCCGGCATCGCGTCCACGGCTCCACGGGCCACGGACACCGAGTCGGACTGATCCGGGCGTTCCCCGGCTTCGGCCTGCCGGCCGGGGCCCCGGCCGGGTCAGCCGAGGGCGGGCGGAGCCGGTGGGGAGAGGTGCTGCCACAAGAAGGTGTGCATCAGAGCGTTGTTGTGAGCGGACTGTTCGTTGTCAACGGCGCCGGCGTGACCACCGCCGGTGTTCTCGTGGAGCAGGACACGGTGGCCGAGTTCGAGCAGCCGCGCGGCCGCTTTGCGCGCATGGCCCGGGTGGACTCGGTCGTCCCGGGTGGAGGTCGTCAGGAGCAGCGGCGGGTAGGTCCGGCCCGCGGCGAGCCGGTGGTACGGCGACATCCCACGCAGGTGCTCGCGGTCGTCGTGGTCGTCCGGGTCGCCGTACTCGGCGATCCAGGAAGCACCCGCGAGGAGCTCGTGGAAGCGGAGCATGTCGAGCAGCGGGACCTGGGCCACGATCGCCCCGAACAGTTCCGGGTAGCCGGTGACCATCGCCCCCATGAGCAGTCCGCCGTTGCTGCCCCCGGTGGCGCCCAGCATCGCCGGCGTGGTGACACCCCGCGCGACGAGGTCGGCGGCGACGGCCGCGAAGTCCTCGAAGGCCCGTGTCCGGTCCGCGCCGAGCGCGGCCCGGTGCCAGCTGGGCCCGTACTCACCGCCCCCACGGATGTTCGCGATCACATAGGTGCCGCCGCGCTCCAGCCACGCCCGGCCCGTCAGCGCGCCGTAGTAGGGGGTGAGCGAGACCTCGAAGCCGCCGTAGCCGTAGAGCAGAGCGGGACCGGGGCCCGTGGGTCCGTGGTCGGGGCCGATCACGAAGTACGGGACTCGCGTGCCGTCCGTGGAACTCGCGAAGAATTGCTCCACGCTCAGGCCTGCCGAGTCGAAGCGGGCCGGAGCCTGCTTGAGGATCTCCGTGTCGCCCCCGATCGAGCCGTGGTACAGCGTGGATGGCTGAAGGAAGCCCGACACGTCCAGGAAGAACTCGTCGGAGACGTCCGGATCCGTGTCCACCACGGTGACGGCGGACAGCGCGGGGACGTCCGCGAGCGGCTCGCGTGCCCACCCGGCGCCCGGGGTAGGGGTGAGTACCTCGATGCGGGTGCTGACGTCGCGCATCGTCTCCAGGATCAGGTGGTGACGGGTCCATGAGTGGCCGGCCAGCGCAGTCCGCGCGTCCGGGGTGAAGAGCACCTCCGGCGTGCGGTCACCCGCCAGGAAGGAGTCGAAGCCGAAGGCCAGCAGTGAGCCCGCCCCGTGGCCGAGCCAGTCGGACTTCAGGGTGACGATCAGATGCTCGCGATGGGCATAGGCGCTGGCGTCGTCCGGGACCTCGATCTTGACGAGCGAGGACTCGGGGGTGAGGAGGTACGTCTCACTGTGATGGAAGTCGATCGACCGGAAGACGAAGTCACGTTCGAAACCGGGTGTGGAGTCGTGCCACCCTCCGGCCGCCACGTCTCGCGTCTCGCCCTCGAAGACCAGGTCGGCCGCTTCGAGCGGTGTGCCGCGGCGCCATGCGCGAACCGTTCGCGGATAGCCGGATTCGGTGAGTGAGCCCGGCCCGAAGTCGGTGCCGATGAAGACGGTGTCGGCGTCGGCCCAACCGATCCGGGTCTTCGCCTCCGGCACCTGGAACCCGCCCTCGACGAAGGCTCGGGTGTCGAGGTCGAACTCGCGGACCACCACGGCGTCACCGCCGTCGCGCGAGAGGCGGACCAGGGCGCGGCCGCAGTCGGGACGGCGTACCCGCGCCCCGGCCCACACCCACTTCGTGTCCTCGGCCGCCGCGAGCGCGTCGATGTCGAGAAGTACGTCCCACCGGGGGGCGTCCGTGCGGTACTGCTCCAGTGTCGTGCGCCGCCACACGCCCCGCGGGTGTTCCCCGTCCCGCCAGAAGTTGTACAGGAACTGGCCGTGGCGTGCGACGTAGGGGATGCGGTCCGGCGCGTCCAGCACCTCCAGCAGGCGCTTCTTCAGGGTGGAGAAACCGGCACCGACCGCCAGCGCGGCCTCCGTCTCGGCGTTCCGCTCGGCCACCCAGGCGAGCGCGGCCTCGCCCTCGACGTCTTCCAGCCACAAGTACGGGTCATCAGTGATCACCACAGAATTGTGCAGGCCCGCGAAGCACGCCGGGACCAGGACCGCCTCGTGGAGCCACAGACCGCCGAGTTCGTGACCTTGGTGGCGTCTCGCTGCAGAGCCGAGGTCTCCCTCGTACGGGTGGACGCCGCAGCCCTCGTCCGGGTGACGCCCCACGTTCGGGGGCGGCTCCGTCCGCGGCGGGCCGGCGGTCGCGCAGGAAGGGCGGGCGGGCTCCGCGGAGGCTGACCGACCTGATGGCGCCGGGCACGGCATGCCAGCCGTGTCCCCCGCCGGTCTGCGCAGATCCCCAGGTCGTTCGATCATCGGGGCTATGGTTCCGACTTCTTCCGGCGCCCTCTGGTCGCCTCCGCTGATCGCACCCATGCTGGCCGTGCCGGGTCCGTTGCCCGTGCCCGACTCGGACTGGGCGTTCGAGACCAAGTGGGACGGAGTCCGCTGCATTCTGAGCACCGCGGGCGACGGATCGGTGCGACTGACCTCGCGGGCGGGGAACGACATCACCGTGACCTATCCGGAACTGCAGGCGCTGGGCAGCGAACTACGCGGGCGCGGTGTGGTCCTGGACGGTGAACTGGTGGTCCTCGACGGGTCCGGGCGGTCCGACTTCGGCCGGCTGCAGAGCCGGATGGGAGTGGTCAACGCGCGCCGCGCCAGCCGCCTCGCACTGGACTGCCCCGCCCACTTCATGATCTTCGACGTCCTGTACGTCGACGGCCACGACCTGCTCGGCACCTCGTACCGCGAGCGCCGCGAGGCCCTGTCAGTCCTGGGGCCGGCGGGTACGCACTGGTCAACGCCTGCATATGTACAAGGCCATGGGACACAGGTGTGGGACGTCGTGGTCCGTGAAGGCCTGGAGGGTGTGGTGGCGAAGAGACTCTCCTCCCTCTACACGCCGGGCACCCGATCGGCTCACTGGCGCAAGACCAAGCGGGTGGAGACCCTGGACGTGGTCATCGGCGGCTGGACCCAGCGGCGGGGTGCCGCCCCGGGTGTACCGGGAGCGGTGCTCGTCGGCGTGGCCGGTCCCGCCGGACTGCGATACGCGGGGTCGGTGGGGTCGGGGATGTCCGAGCGTGAACAGAGTGAACTCACTGCCTACTTCTCGGTCATCGGGCGAGCGACGTCCCCGTTCGTGGACCCGGTGGACGTGACCGGCCCGCACTGGGTGGAACCACGGCTGGTGGCCGAGGTCACCGCGACGGAGTGGACCAGGGCCGGGCGTCTGCGCCATCCGGTCTGGCAGCGGCTGCGCCCGGATCTCACCCGGCTGGACTGACGGAACGTTCCACGGTCCCACCCGCCCGACCGGGAGCGGGGCGGCTCCTATGATCGCGGCATGGCTGAACACGACACGGAACGCGGCTACCTCCTGGACAACCAGCAGTCAGAAGCGGGAATCCGGTTCGGTGCTCTCAGCGAGCTGTTCGATCCTGTGACGTTCCGGCACGTCGACCGACTCGGGATCACCTCCGGCATGCGGTGCTGGGAGGTCGGTGCCGGCTCTCTCTCCGTACCCCTGGGCCTGGCCGAGCGGGTGGGCCCTTCGGGCGCGGTCGTCGCCACCGACATCGACGTGTCGTGGACAAAGGAGACCACCGACGGCGTGATCGAGGTGGTACGCCACGACGTGGCCGCCGACCCGCCACCACCGGGCGGGTTCGATCTCGTCCACGCCCGCCTGGTCCTGGTGCACGTCACCGATCGGGCCGAAGCGCTGCGCCGGATGGTCCAGGCCCTGCGGCCGGGCGGTCGGCTGCTCCTGGAGGACGCGGACCCGGGGTTGCAGCCCCTGTTGTGCCCGGACGAGTCCGGCCCCGAACAGCGACTGGCCAACCGGCTGCGTGCGGGCTTCCGCGCACTGATGGCCGCTCGCGGCGCGGACCTCGCGTACGGACGGACCCTGCCCCGGCTGCTGCGCGAAGCCGGCCTGGAAGACGTGCAGGCCGACGCGTACTTCCCGATCACCTCGACGGCGTGTTCGGTCCTCGAAGCCGCGACCGTGCGCCAGATCCGCGGCCTGCTGCTGTCGGAGGGGCTCGCCGACGACGAGGAGATCGACCGGCATCTGGCCAACGTCGCCACCGGACGCCTCGACCTCGCCACCGCCCCCATGATCTCGGCGTGGGGGCGCCGCCCGTGACCCCGGCCCGTACACCTCGCGACCGAAGGGGCGCGCTGTGCCGCAGAGCGCTCGGGCCCGAACGGCGACTCCCCCCTGATCACCAGGCGGCAGGAACACCCGTGCGAAGATCGCGAGATGAACGGGCTGCACTTCCGCCTTGCCGATGACGCCGACCTTGCCGCAGTCGTACGGCTGCGCGACGACGCTGCGCGCTGGATGCTCGCCCGGGGGGTCACGAACCAGTGGCAGCCGGGCGAGCTGAGCAAGGATCACTTCCGCCGGGTCATGGAGAAGGGGGAGGTGTGGCTCGCTGAGGCTGCCGGTCGGGTCGTCGGGGCCTGGGAGCTGTGGTGGCAGGACGAGGACGCCTGGGGGCCGCAACCCCCGACCGCCGGCTATGTGCACCGGCTCATGGTCGAACACAGCCGTGTGGCGCCCGGGACGGGCAGGCAGCTTCTGCGCGTCGCGGAACGCCGCGTGGCCGCGGCGGGCCGTCCGTTGGTACGTCTGGACTGCCTGGCCGGCAACGCTCCCCTGAAGGCGTACTACCTCGACGCCGGATATCAGGCGGTCGGGCACAAGGAGGGCAAGCCTCAGCCGAACGGTGCGCCCAAGTCGTTCACGCTCCTCGAGAAGTCCGTACCGGACGATGAAGAGTAAGGGCTGTCCCGCAATTCCTGGTGGATCAGCGCGCGGCGTCGGATGCGGTGCATCGCAAGGCGGAGAGGCACCCGCACACTGGATGTATTCGGGCGTTTCGACAGCACGGCGAGGTGCGTAGCTGTCGTCGTGCGCCCGCCAGGAATTGCGGGACAGCCCCTTACCACGGCGGCGGAAGCGCAGACGGAGGAGACGGCCGGAAGACGGGGCAGGATCGGTCAGGAATCAAGAAGCACGGGTCGCGCGGGTGGTCCTAGCATCATCGTCATGGACATCAGCATTCACACGAGCTTCCTCCCGCACGACGACCCGGACGCGTCCGTAGCCTTCTACCGCGACGTTCTCGGCTTCGAGGTCCGCAGCGACGTCGGACAGGGCAAGATGCGCTGGATCACGGTCGGCCCCGTCGGGCAGCCCAGCACCTCCATCCTGCTGGCGCCGCCTGCCGTCGACCCCGGCGTCACCGAGGACGAGCGCCGCACCATCACCGAAATGATGGCCAAGGGCACCTACGGATGGATTCTGCTGGCCACCCCGGACCTCGACGCCACGTTCGAGAAGGTGCAGGCGTCCGACACCGAGGTCGTCCAGGAGCCGACCGAGCAGCCGTACGGCATCCGCGACTGCGCCTTCCGCGACCCCGCAGGCAACCTGGTCCGCATCCAGGAGCTGCGCTGAACCGTCCGGTCATCCCTCCGGCCGTACCGTGACCGCCCCGCAGGGAGCCGGCCGGCCGCCCCGGGCCCGCCGCAGTGGGCCACCGCACTACAGGCATGCACGGATCGCGACGGAACGGAGTTCGCATGTGTCACCCCGCGTGGGGGCGCGCGCGCCTCGCGGCGCAGCGCCTGAGCGACCTCGCACGACTGCGTCGCATACGCGACAGGATCGACCGGGAGTACGCGCGGCCGCTGAACGTCGAAACGCTCGCCCGTGACGCGAACGCGACGGCTGGGCACCTCAGCCGCGAGTTCCGGCTCGCCTACGGCAAGTCTCCGTACGCGTACCTGATGGCACGTCGTATCGAGCGCGCGACTGCGCTGCTGCGTCACGGTGACTTCGGCGTCGCCGAGGCATGCCGCGCGGTCGGCTGCCCGTCGCCGGGCATCTTCCGTGACCGCTTCACCGAGCTCGTCGGCGTACCGCCCGATGTGTACCGGCACCGCGCGACGGTCACCGCGGCGGGGATGACAGCTGGGGTGCCGAAACAGGCGACGAGGCCGGTCGAGCGGAGGGATGTACCGGCCGTCGAGCCAGAAGCAGCCTGTGTGACCGGGACGGGTGAGGCGCGGGACAGCCCGGCCTGAGGGGTGCGCGGACGCGGTTGTATCGCGGCGAACCACCGCGCTCGCGCGCTCGCCTCCGGCGGAGCGCATGCCCCTGCTCCGGCCTCAGCCCGCCAAATCCCCGCCGTGCGTGGGTGGTTGAGGCGTCACTGGGGAGGGGCCCCCACGGACAGCTGCCGGCCACTCGGCCGCCTCACAACCCCCTGGCTCCGTCGATCCGTTCGCGGAGCAGGTCCGCGTGCCCGTTGTGCCGGGCGTACTCCTCGACCATGTGGATCAGTACCCACCGCAGCGATACCCTTCCGCGCCAGGAGTCGTAGCCCTCGATGTCGAGATGCGGCGCGTGCCTGACCAGGCGGTCGGCGAACGCCACCTCGGCCCGCCAAGCGGCCCAGGACGCCGCAACCGACTCGGAGTCGGAGGCGGCCGCGTCGAAGTCCCCGTCGGCGTTGCCCTCGGCACAGAACAGGAGCGGGACATCCTGCGCCGCCAGTACCTGGCGGAACCAGCGGCGCTCCACGTCCGCCAGGTGCCGGATGAGACCGAGCAACGACAACGTGGACGGCTCCACGGAGCGCTGGGCCAACTCCCCTGACAGACCGGCACACTTCATCTCCAGCGTCGCGCGCTGATCCCTGAGGAAATCGACCAGCATGCGCCGTTCGTCGCCGGTTCCGGAACCGCTGAACCGAGGGTCGGGTCCGGTGCCGGTGAAAATTTCGGCTCGTCTGCCGGATGAGGTCATGCCCCTCATCATCCACCCGGCCGGGATGCGTCCGACAGGTGCGCCAGAGGGAGCGAAAGGGAGTACGCACCTCTCACCACTTTCAACTTATAGCGCAGTGAGGGGCTTGCGGCAAGGCCCCGGTCCTACCGCACAATCGCTCCTCGACGCCAGAAGCTGCGGAAACGGGAGATGCACGACGTGCGAATGCTTGTGCCGGTCCAAGGGGCGCGCGGTGACGCCGGCCCGAAAACGGGACTGACTCTGCGGTGGCAGGCACCGCGCACCGAGGTGCGCGCGTGCGCGCCGACGTGTGTCCCGGACACGATCACGGATCGGAGCTGATGAGATGAACCCCTTGACCACCAGCGCGTTCGAACTTCCCGACCGCCTCTCCCCCAAGGCCGACCCGAAACTGACCGCCGGCGACGAGGAGCACTTCGCGGCGATCGCCGAGTCCCTGGAGCAGTCGATCGGCGAGCTGTCTGCACGCCTGGACGCCGAGCGCAGGGCGCCCGGCGGCATGGGCCGTCAGGCGATGGACCGGGACATCGAGATCCACCGTCTGACAGCCCGGCTGCGCACGCTGCGCCGGTTCGGCCTGGACCTGTGTCTCGGGCACATGGTCGGCGCGGACGACTCCGCGCCCGTATATGTCGGACGCCTCGGACTCACGGACAGCACCGGGCGGCGGCTGCTGGTCGACTGGCGTTCCCCGGCGGCCGAGCCGTTCTTCGGAGCCACCCACGCCAACCCGATGGGACTGGCAAGCCGCCGCAGGTATCGCTGGACCCGCGGCCGGATCAGTGACTACTGGGACGAGGTGTTCACTCCGGACGGGGTGGTCGGGCATGCCGCACTCGACGACCAGTCCGCTTTCATCGCCACCCTGGGAAGCAACCGGTCGGCGCGGATGCGCGATGTACTCAGCACCATCCAGGCCGACCAGGACGCCATCATCCGCGCGGGATCCCGTGGCGCGCTCGTCGTCGACGGCGGTCCGGGTACGGGGAAGACCGTCGTCGCCCTGCACCGTTCCGCATATCTCCTGTACTCCGATCCCCGCCTCGGCCACCATCGCGGCGGCGTGTTGTTCGTCGGTCCGCACGAGCCCTATCTGGGATACGTGGCCGACGTCCTGCCCAGTCTCGGAGAGGAGGGCGTTCAGACCTGCACCCTGCGCAACCTGGTGGCCGAGGGAGCCACGGCATCGGCCGAGTCCGACCCGGACGTGGCCCGTCTGAAGTCGTCCGCGGATCTGGTGAAGGCGGTCGAGGCGGCCGTCAGATTCTACGAGGAGCCCCCCACGAAGGACATGACGGTCACGACCCAGTGGTCGGACATCCGGCTGAGTGCCGACGACTGGGCTGTGGCGTTCGAAGCGGCTCCCGGCACTCCGCACAACGAGGCGCGGGATCAGATCCTGGAGGAGCTGGTCTCGATCCTGGTGGACAGGTGCGACGACGACGTTCCGGAGGACCTGCTCCGCACGTCCCTGATGCGGAACGGGGAACTGCTCGCGGTCTTCGACGGCGCGTGGCCGATGATCGAAGCGGCGGACCTGGTCGGAGACCTCTGGTCGGTGCCCGCCTACCTGCGCGCATGTGCCCCCTGGCTGAGCCGTGACGACGTGGCGCGGCTGCAGCGCGGGGACGCCCAGACCTGGACCGTGTCCGACCTGCCGCTCCTGGACGCGGCACGCCGGCTGCTCGGCGATCCGGAGACGTCGCGGCGCAGACGTCGGCACAACGCCACTGTCGCCGCCGAGCGCGAGCACATGGCCCACGTCATCGACGCCCTCATCGAGGCGGACGCCGATGGCGAGGGAGCGGTCACGATGCTGCACGGACAGGACCTGAAGGACACCCTGGTCGACGGATCGGCGCTGCCCGGCGGAGAACCCGACCTGCTCGCCGGGCCGTTCGCACACATCGTCGTGGACGAGGCGCAGGAGCTGACCGACGCGGAATGGCAGATGCTGCTGCTCCGCTGCCCCTCCCGGAGCTTCACCATCGTCGGTGACCGCGCCCAGGCCAGGCACGGGTTCACCGAGTCCTGGCAGGAGCGTCTGGAGCGGGCCGGGCTCGACCGGATCAACCAGACCTCCCTGAGCATCAACTACCGGACGCCGGAGGAAGTGATGACGGAGGCCGAGCCGGTCATCCGGGCCGCGCTCCCCGACGCCAACGTGCCGGTCTCCGTCCGTAGCAGCGGCATTCCCGTCGTCCACGGTTCCGTCGCGGAACTCGATGCGCTCCTCACCACCTGGCTCGTCACCCATGCCGACGGCATCGCCTGCGTCATCGGCGATCCCGCGTTCCGGGCGACGCCCCGGGTCCGCTCGCTGACCCCGGAACTGTCCAAGGGGCTCGAGTTCGACCTGGTCGTCCTCGTCGATCCGGGACGGTTCGGCGAGGGCATCGAGGGAACGGTCGACCGCTATGTCGCGATGACTCGGGCGACACAGCAACTCGTCATCCTCACGAGCTCCTGACGCGCCCGGCCCGGCCGCCGTGGCGGTCGGGCCGGGCGGGCCGGCTGCGGCGCTGCCGCCCTTCGCCCCCCGGCGTTGCCGGGCGTCACCCGGCCGGATCCGACGGCACCGGATCCGGCCGGGTGAGGGGACGTACGGTCAACTCGCGTAGGTCTCGAACTCGGCGATCTTCGGGGTGTCGGTCGAGCCGGTGATCTGGAAGGTGATCTTGCGCAACGAGGTCTTCGGGATCGTGACGACTCCCGCGCCGCTACCGGAGGTCAGCACGGCGCCGGTGTCGCCGTTCAGTACCTTCCAGGTTCCGACGCTGCCGGCGGAGCCGGACGCCTCACGGATGTTGACCGAGGAAACCGTGGTCGCCGAGGCCCACTTCACCGAGACCGATCCGGTGGCTCCGGCCGGCGACCAGTAGGTGCTCAGGTCACCGTCCCTCACGTTGCCGTAGCTCGTGCCGTCGGCCTTGCTGGTCCCGTCGGAGCCTGCGCCGATGCTGAGGTTGGTCCCGGTGGGGCCGGTCGGGTCGGTCGGGTCCGGAGTGGGGTCGGTCGGGTCCGGGGTCGGGTCCGTCGGGTCGGGGGTCGGCGTCTGCGTCGAGCAGTTTCCGTCCGAGACCTTCAGCCCCTTGTGGGCACCCGCTGTCTGGGCCACGATGCCGGGCACGCAGGATGCCGCGTCGAGACTGTAGGCGTAGGGGATGCTGACGGTGGTGTTGGACTTCGGGTCGGGCCCGGCCGGGTTGTTCTCGCTGCCCGGGGCGGACCACGTCACGTTGTCGAACGTGTTGCCGCTGACCTGCCAGTATCCAGCCGCGTCGGTGTAGAAGGTGCCCAGGACATCCTTGGAGTCCTTGAAGTAGTTGTTGTCCACCTTCGCGCGGGCTCCTGCCCGGGAGTTGATCCCGGACTCGTTGAGCTTCACGTAGTAGTTGTTGTAGATGTGGGCGATACCGCCGCGCAACAGGGGCGTACGGGAGTCGAGGTTCTCGTACAGGTTGTGGTGGAACGTGACGAAGCCGTTCGACAGTTCGGTCTCACTCGACCCGATCAGGCCACCGCGGCCCGAATTGCGCAGGGTGCTGTAGGACAGCGTCACGTACTGCGTGTTGTCCTTCATGTCGAAGAGTCCGTCGAACCCCTCCGCCTCCCCGCCCGACGCCTCCAGGCTGGTGTGGTCGACCCACACGTTGCGCACGTCGCTCTCCATGCCGATGGCGTCACCACCGTTGGACGTGGGCGACCCCGACTTCTTGACGTTTCGAACAGTCACGTTCTGGATGATGATGTTGCTCGACTGGCGTATGTGGATGCCCAGTTGGTCAAAGACCGCACCGCTTCCCACACCGACGATCGTCACGTTGCTGATCTGCTTGAGCTCGATGACACCAGCCGCCGTGTTGCAGCTGTCGCCGGACACCTTGGCGGTGTTGGCATGATTGATCGTCCCCTCGACCTCGATGGTGATGGGGGTGGAGCTGCTGGCCCGGCTGCAGAGGGCCTGGTGGATCGCAGTGCCCGTGGTGGCCCTGACCGTCTGTCCGCCCGCGCCGCCGGTGGTTCCGCCGTTCTGCGTCGCGTATCCGGTGGCACCGGCGGTCGCGGCCGATGCGGAAGGCATCGTCACCACGACACCGGTCGCGGCAGCAAGGGCGGCCGTGGTCAGCGCCGCGTACAGTCGCATGGCGACTCGTCGCTTCATGATGGTTTCTCCCTGTTCGTCTTCGAAGGCCGGGCGCAAAATGGCATGCCCATGTCATTTCGGTAGCCAGGTCGACTGCCGCTCTTTCCTGGACAAGCCCTGATCGGCTTGGCTGCGAGTGCTCTTCGTCGGTGCGATCGGACGGGCCGCGCCATTGCGGCCTGGACGTGCTCATGCGCCGGCGTCGGCCGCGGGGTCACCGCCGCCTCCACCACAGGAGGCCGTCGCCTTTGAAACCGTGCAGGATGACGCGGTGCGTCGTTGCCATGGCGCGCGCCCTCGACCCCATGACATGTCGGCACCGCGGGGTACAACCCCAAGCCGGATCCGTGGCGGCTCACCTGTGAAGCTACGACTGCTGCCGCGGCTCCACCGTCACCGGATTGGGGTGCACTAAGTGGAAAGCGCTTTCTCAAGGTGAGAATAGGACCGCTTCCGCCGCACTGGCAAGGCTCTGGACGCGCCCACCGCGGGAACCGAGCAGCCTCGTTCCCCAACTGCCCTACGATCGTTGGATTTAGAGGTGAATTCACGGCACGCGCAGACCGCGTCGCGACCCCCTTGCCACGCCCCGATCCTGATGGATCTCATCGAAGCAAGCGCGTTCTTTCCGCCCGCACGCTCGTGCACAACCGTCGTCTCATGTCGGTGAGCGAACAGCGCTCGGGGACGTAGGAGGCGACGGAACGGTGCGCCCTTCAGCCCCCCACAGCCGTGGTCGTGAAGCGGTCGCCGCAGATGTGCAGCTGAGAGGTCCGCAGGGTCAGAGCCTCCTTGGAACCGGGCGGATAGACCCGAAGGTAGTCAGGCCGGCTCCAGCAGCCCGCACCCTCGATGCCCTGGTTCAGGGTGTGCAGGGTGACCTCCGCGGTACTGCCGGGGCCGATGACCGTCTGCTGACCCCCGGCTCCCTCACGCTCGGCGGGTGCGCCGACCATGCTGCCGTCACGCCTGATCAGGGACACGCCGGGGAAACCGCGCAGAGCGCATGCGGTGGTGGACTTGTTGGCGAACGTGAGCCGGTAATGGATCTGCCCTGCGCCCGCGTCGGCGCGCCCCAGGCTCATGGTCAGGCCGTTGGCTGTACAGCGCCGAACAGTCGCATCGGAACCCGAACCAGGGGTGGCGTCGGCGGGAGCCCGGCCGGCGGGTGCATCGGGGACGGGCGTGGACGCGGCAGGCGCGGACGACGCCCCGTCGGCAGGGCTTTCGGCGCTCGGGGCGGCCCCCGCGGGGACGGAGCCGGTCGCCCCGGCCGGGGCCGCGGTACCGCCGCAGCCGGCCGCGACAAGGGTGATCGAGGCGATCGCCACCGGGACAAGGAACTGCCGGCAGCGCCCGCCGCCCCTCCCGGCCGCCGACCTCCGGTGCCGCGGTCGGCTCACACGCTCGGACAGTGGTGGAGTAGTGCGCGAGAGTGAACTCATATCCCTCACCTGCTCGATCCCGCGGGCTTTGAACCTGCCCCGCGACGCGTCGAAGTGACACCGGGAGGAACGGCGGGTTGCCCTCCCACCCCGACCTCGGCCCCTGCGGCACAGGGCCTTGCGGCCCGGGCCGCGAACCGGGGCAGCTCCCCCCAGTCGCGGGGGCGTGCCACGGCGGACGGCGCGGGGTGAGCGGCGACGTCATGGCGCCAGTGGCGAGCTGGTGCCCCTCTCGGCAATGTGTGCCCCGTCGCGGTGCTGAGGGCTTCGCAGCAGAGATCCTGCGCGCTGATCAGCACGACCGCACTTCTCGGTGCCCGCTCAATGGACGGAGGTGAGACGCGCGTACGCCACGACGTTGCCGTCGTATCCCGCCTTCCGGGAGAAGCCGCCGCCGCAGGTGAGCACGCGCAACTCCGGGGCGGAGGTGTTCGCGTAGACACGGTCGGCCGGGAAGTATGCCTTGCTGACGACCTCCACGGCGTAGACCGAGAAGACGGCTGTGGTGTCGTCGGTGCGGCGGATCTCGATGCGGCGCCCCTTCTCCAGCGCGCCGAGGCCGTAAAAGACGGCGGGGCCCGCCGTGTTGTCCACATGGCCCACGATCACGGAGGTGCCGGGTTCGCCGGGAGTGACGGAGCCGTCATACCAGGCGGCCAGGTTGTCGTCCGCGAGCGGTGGCACGTCGATCCAGCCGTCCGCGCCCAGACCCACCTTCCCGACCGGGGCGTCCACGTCGAGGAAGGGGATCGTGATCCGTTCGGGCACCGCGCGGGTGAGGGGCTCGGGGGGCGGACCCTTCGGCCAGGTTCCGGCATGTGAGGCGTCGGGCCGGTCACCCACGGCCGACGCGGGTTGCGGGGGCCCGCTGTCGCCTCCGAGGCCCTGCCGAATCAGGGCGAGGCCCAACAGCAGAGCGACGGCCAGAGTGCCCCAGCCAGGTCCACGACGGCCGGCGCCTGCCTTCTCGCTTCCGTCCCCGCGGTCCGCGACCGTACGGCGTCCGAACAGGCCCCGGCGCACCGGCTCGGGGGGTTCGGCGGGCTCGATCCACTCGTGCCACACAGCTCTGTGCACGTCTACTCCGCTTTCCGGTCCTCCGGCCCCCGGACCGGGTCCCGCGACAGGGCCCGGTCCGTCGACGCTCCTGCGGTCAGGTGTTGCTGCCCGAACGACGGCGCACCTTGTAGGCCCCGAATCCGAGCGCGCCCGCGACGAGGGTGGATCCCGCACCGATCGCGCCCGGACTCATACCGGCGAGACTGCCCCCGGCGCCGGCCCGGACGCCGTTGCCGGGCATCACCGGGCCCATGTGGTCGTTGGGGCCGGAGCTCTCACGAATGGTCAGGGGCGTGGTCCCCTTCTCGCCCTTGCAGTCGAAGGTCACGTCGTACTCGGCACCGGGCTTGGCGTCGTCATCGACGCGCGCGGTGGCCGAGCGCCCCTCCTCGAGAGTGACGGTGTCGAAGACACCGGAGGTGACCGTCACCGACGGAACCTCGCACCCCGTGGCGTTGAGGGTCACGGTGCCGCCGGGGGCCACCGTCGAGGGGGAGACGGTGAAGCCGAACGACGTGATGTTGTGGTTCCCGTCGTCGGCGAGGGCCGCGGGAGCAGCCACCCCGAAGGCGGCGGCACCGAGCAGAGCGACAGAAGCGACACGTATCACGCGCATGGTGGTTCTCCGGATTCTCGAGAAGCAGCCGTGGTCCTTTTGTCCACACAAGCGAGAAATGCCCCTCGGCGTGCGTGACGCTAGGTGTCGCCCGGGCCGTCCGCCACTCGGCCGCGGCAGGACGGGTGCTGAATGGAGCAGCCTCCCCCGGAGCCCCCACCCCAGCCCGATCAGCGGCGCACGCCGTTCTCCGCCGCCCGCCTCAGCAACGGCTCGACCAGGGCCGGCTGCACCCCCATGGCCAGGAACGCCAGGCGCCGGGAACCGCGACGATCCACTTCGAACCGGTAAAAGGCCATGAGGAGCGACTGGGAGACCAGCATGTTCAGCCCCGTCACCTCGCTCCACGCGACCACCCCGCGCGGCCTGCCGGACAGACCGGTGACCACCAGGCCCCCCGCGAACAGGTAGCACCTGCGGAGCCCGAGCCGGGCGGACAACAGGCGCCACGCGGCGGTGAGTCCCCACAGGAGGAGCACGATCACGATGACGAGGGAACTCCTGGCCAACGTCTCCGAAGGTCTCTTAACGACGAGGAGCACCAGCAGCACCGCGCACAGTCCTGTGAGCGCCCTGCGTGCCACCTGCGCGAGCGCACCCGCCACACCCGCGATCGCGAAGTCGCCGCACGCCTCGCCCAGCCCGAATCCGTTCCCGGTCTGCCTCATCTGCATCGTCTCTCTCAAGGGTCGCCACGTTCTGCCTGGTCGCTTCGAGCCGCACGTCATCGCCTCGTCCGAGCGACGAGCCCGGCGAGCAGCCGGGCCCGGGGAGCCATCCGTGCGATGTCGACGTACTCGGAGTCCGCGTGGGCTCCGGCTCCCACGGCCCCGAGGCCGTCCAGCGTCGGACACCCCATCGCTGCTGTGTAGTTGGCATCGGAGGCTCCCCCGACGGGCGCCCCTCGCAGCGGCGCCTGCCCCTGTTCGGTGGCGATCCGCGACGCCAGGGCGAACAGTGCGGCGGAGGACTCCGGTCCCATGGGGGGCCGCTGGCTGCCGCCCCGCACTTCCAGTCGCGCATCGAGGTTCCGCGGGGTCAGCCCCCGGACCAGCACGTCGATCGCCTCCTGCACCGCCGCGTCGGGTGCCCGTACGTCGACTGTCAGACGCGCCAGTGCGGGGACGGTGTTGCGGGCGCTTCCTGCCGACAGCAGGGTCGGCGTGATGGTGGCGTCACCCAGGGGGCCACCGTCGGAGGCAGACGCGGCCGAAGAGCCGAGTCCGGCGAGGGACAGCACCTGGTGAGCGGCCTCGATCGTGGCGTTGACCCCCATCTCGGGCTCCTGACCGGCGTGCGCGGCCTTGCCGTGCACCACGATCTCGTAGCGCGACGTGCCCTTGCGGGCGGTCTTGAGCGCACCCCTCTCGTCGGCCGAGGCCTCCAGCACGAAGGCGGCCGTACACCCGCCGGCGGCCTGCTCGATCAACTGCCGCGAGGTCGTGGAGCCGACCTCCTCGTCCCCGTTGACGATCACGCACACCCCCTCCGGAGAGGGGAGAGAGGCCAGCGCGTGGAACATCTGCACCAGGCCGGCTTTCATGTCCAGAACTCCGGGACCGCGCGCTCTGCCACCCTCCACCGACCAGGGGCGGCGCCGGATCGACCCCATGGGCCACACCGTGTCGTGATGCCCGATCAACAGGACCTTCGGGGTACCGAAGGACCATCGCAGGTGACTCACGCCTCCGATCACGATCCGTTGGGGGGCGGTCCCCAGCAGTCTCGCCCCGAGGGCGGCGACCACGTCCGCGCTGCGCGCCACCGCAGCCAGGTCGGCCGAGAAGGACTCGCACCGCACGAGTGCCTCCAGATCGGACAGCATCGCCGACAGCGAGAAGGCTCCCTCCCCCGTCACCGGGCCCACCTCGCCAATGCCACGCCAGATACCAACACACTTCCCCCTAGGGCTACTTGGAATATGGATGAGGCGGCAGAGCGCGTATCGCCACGACCACGCCACCGTGCGATCGACGTTAGGACCGAGCCCGGCATTCCACCAGCGACTGGATTGCATGGATGCCATGCGCGCAGGGAATGCCCGGCGCGAGAATGACGGGCGACCCCGACAACCTGGAGGTGGTGAGCGGGTGTTCGACAACGATGCTCTTCGGCTGCTCGTGGCAGTGGCGGAGTGTGGTTCCTTCACGCAGGCGGCTGTTCGCCTCAACTACACGCAGTCCGCCGTGTCCCGGCGGATCGCCGCACTGGAACAACAGGCGGGCGGACCGCTGTTCGTCCGGCTGGCCAGGGGCGTACGACTCACTCCCGCCGGCCGCGCCCTTCACCGGCACGCCACCGAGGTGCTGGACCGACTGGCGAGGGCGGAGCGGGAGCTGGCCGTACTGCACGCCGGGCAGGGCGGGCTGCTGCACGTGGGTGCGTTCGCCACCGCCAACATCTTTCTGGTTCCCCACGCGCTGCGGTCGCTCCGCGACACCAGCCCGGAGGTCGAGGTGGTGGCTTCCGAAGGCCCGACCGACATCCTCATGCAGCGACTCACGGACGGCGCCCTGGATCTGGCTGTTGTCAGCGACTACCCGTCCGGTCTGCCCCAGGCCGATGGCGTCACCACCACGGTGCTGTGCGAGGACGAATTGCGCGTCGTGCTCCCCCGGGAGCACCGCCTCGCCGGGACCGGTACGTTCGACCTGCGCGAACTACGCGACGAGGCCTGGCTCCAGAGCGCGTACGGGGACCGCCCGACCATGCTCGCGGACGCCTGCGCCCGGGCGGGCTTCAGCCCCAGAAAGGTCATTCGCATCGCGGAATGGACCGGCAAGTTCGGCTACGTCGCGGCGGGGCTGGGTGTGGCACTCGTCCCCTCGCTGGCCGCCCGGGCGGTCCCCCGCACACTTGCCGTGTGCCGTCTCACCGACCCCGCCCTGCGCCGTACCGTCCACGTCGCTCTGCCGGTCTCCCCCCTCCCTGCCGCCCTGGAACTGCGAGACCTGCTGTGTGCCACTGCGGCCCCCGTGTGATGCACGGGTCCTGAGGCGAGCAGCACGGGCGATGGTGCGGAGCCTCCGAAGGCTGTGCGGCCGGGGCAGCGGCAGCCGTTACCCGCGTCCGCGTGGGTCCGGGGCCCGCCCGGGTTCGGTCGGCGGACACCTCGAACGCGCACCGGGGGACCTCGCGTGTCCGCGCGCCGGGATTTACGGTTCGGTGGTGTCGAGCAGGCCCTCAGGGCTGTCCCGCGGCGGCGACATCACCGCCCGCCCCCGCGGCGCAGGCTCTGGGGGTGCTTCGCCACCGCTCGCCCGGGGACGCCCGCTGACGCGGCGCACAGACCCCCGGCCTGATCGCCCGCTTGATCGACGAGCGTGCCGCCAGCGCAGTCCGGAAGGGGCCGTGGACGCCTGGGAGAGCCGCGCCCCGGTTGACACTCAAAGTGACGGGAACAACCGGCTGACCGCAACCACGGCCACCACGTCGGAGGGGTGCGCGGGGGTCTCCCGGTCGCGGTAGCAGGCCAGCAGGCGCCGGATCGCAGAGCCGAGTTCGGCCATCTCCGCCGGGGTGAGGTGGAGCACGGTGCTGAACGACTCGTCGTGGTGCCACTGACCCGGCTCCTGCTCACGACGAGCCGGCCGCTGCTGATGGCCGTCGTCCACCAACCCGCTTGCCAGGGAGGCAAATTCCTCCTGCGCTTCGGTGTCCGGACCGTCCGGCCCCTGGGTGGGCGTCCAGCGAAGCCGCCATGGCCGAGCGCGGCCACCGCTGTGCGGCACTTCTTCGATGAGGCCGTGCCGGGCCAGTTGCCGCAGGTGGAACGAGCACAGGCCTGAGCTGTGGCCGAGGCGGGCGGCGGCCTGGGTGGACGTCACCGTACCGGCCTCGGCGAGCAGGTCAAGGAGAGCCACGCGCACCGGATGATCGGGCAGGCGCGGGCGCGCGCGATCCAGCAGCGGTTGCACGCAGGGGACTTGGCGGTTCTCGTCGCTCATTTTGCAAAGGGTGCTACTTTGCAAAGCATTCGGTCAAGCTGTGCCACGGGGCGGCTCCGGCCGTCCGGGACATGCGCGGAAGGCGTTGATACTCCATGACGGGTCGGTTCGACAGCACTGCGCGGGACCGTCGGGTGCGCGTACTGGGAGAACCCGTGGATTCGTATCCGCGGATCGCACCGGAGGCGGCACGGGGTGCGGTGCGCCGCATCACCGTCGTCGGGGAGGAGATCCTGCGACGCCGGTGCCGGGAGGCCACCCGGTTCGGGACGCCGGAACTGTCGGGGCTCATCGACGACATGTTCGCCACGAACCAGGTGGCGGAGGGCGCGGGGCTTGCCGCCAACCAGGTGGACGTCGACCTGCAGCTGTTCGTGTGGGACATCACGGACGAGTGGGGGGTGCGCCATGTCGGGCATATCGCCAACCCGGTCCTGATGGAGGTTTCTGCCGGGGAGCGTCGCCTGATCGAGGAGTCCGAAGGGTGTCTGTCCGTCCCCGGCCCTTACCGGATGGTGCCCCGCCTCGACCGTGCCGTCGTACGAGGCGTCAACCGGAACGGTGAGCCGCTGGTCATCGAAGGGCGGGGGTACTTCGCGCGATGCCTTCAGCACGAGACCGATCACCTTCGCGGCCATCTGTATCTGGACCGGCTTGCCCAGCGGGAGCGAAAGGCGGCCCTGCGTGAGATGGCGGCATCCAAGGACGAGACATTCGCCCGACGGGCAGCCGTCGCCGAGAAGTTGGGAAAGTAGAGCGGCTGCGCGCAGAGTCGCCGGCTCACCAGTGCTACCCCTGCCGGTTCTCCGGCCGCACAGGTTCACCACGACAACCGCCCCGGCCGGCCCCACAGCGCAGAGCCTGGCCCTGCAGGCCCGGCCCGCGGTGACCCATCCCCGACGGCCGCCACCTCGACGTACAGGACGCCGACGCGCATAGCGGGGCCGCCCCGGCGAGAAGGGCATGCGCTGGGGGCGAGCGCCGGCAAGACCACGGCGTGAACAGCCGTCGAACACACGTGGTCGCCGCGTTTGTTATCGGGCGCCAGGCCGCGGCTGATGGAATGCGACCTCGGGATACGTGACCCCGGGGCCATCGAGGAGCGGCTGCGAAATGCCACGCAGGTGAAGGTCGAAGAAGGCTGACACATAGTCACGGGTTATGCGCCACCCGCGCTCTCCGGACAGCGGTACGGAAGGATCCGACAGCCCCAACTGCTCGCCCAGGTAGGGCAGGTCCGTGAAGGAGTAGTGTTCAGCGCCGTCCACGGTCAGCCAGCGTTTCCAGCCGTTCAGGTGCTTCCACGCCTCCGGCCAGTCGGTCGTCCGGCTGCTGGGGTCGTGGGTGGACTCGGCGCCGAGCATCATGAACGGGCGCCCGCCGAGCCTTGCCGCAGCAGGGTGCAGGAAGAAGTCGCCATCCAGGTCGGCCCCCGCCCGCACCCGTTGATCGGCGGCCATCGTTGCCGCCGCGGTCGCACCCCCGATCGAATGCCCGCCGATTCCGATCCGGCTCAGGTCAATCGCGCCGGCCAGCGCCCCGGCATGTCGGCCGGTGGTCAACTCGCTGATCACGTAGGACATGTCCCTGGCCCGGCCGCGCACGACGGCCGCCTGCTCACGCGACGTGTCGACCCGTTCGCAGGCCACACAGGTCAGCACCCGGCCCCCGGGAAAGGCGGTGCCGACAGACTCGTACGCGTGGTCGACGGCAGCGACGACGTAGCCGCGACTCGCGAGATCATCGGCGAGCGAGGTGAGTGTGGAGCGCGGCATCGAGAATCCCGGGGAGAGCAGCACCAGCGGGAACCGCCCCGGCGCCGGACGAACGCCCACGTGTGCATGCGTACGCGCGCCGGCAACCCTTTCGGGGGGCACGACACCGCCGAGTCCCCTCGCCTCCAGGAGGAGCCGCGCCTCCTCGTCGGTCATGTATGCCGCCGGCGACCCGCTCGCCGAACGTGCCGGGTAGGACACCGTCACCATCAGCTCGCGGGCTCCGGCGGTCGGCACCCAGGGATCGCTGCGGTTACGGTCGACCAGGTGCAGGGTGCGGCGGCCCACAGGGTACGGACCGGTGAGGGACGGCAGTTCCAACCCGCTGCCGTACGGGACTCGGGGCGCAACCTGCGCCGCGTCGACGGAGACGGCCGGTGCGGCGCCCAACAGCGGCGCAGACAGGGTCAGGGTGAGCAGAGTGGCCAGGGTGACCCTGCGGTGTCTGGGGATCATGCAGTCGAAGCTATGCGCTGTTGGTTCACAACACGTCCGCCCCCAGGGCTACTTGACCGTACCTCTGTCGGCGGATGCTGTCAGACCCCGGTATCACGCAGAAGACGGCGGGCGCCCTGAGACACCGGACCGACCTCTCAGAATCCCGGGGCAGGGATGAAGCTCGGCCACCAATGGGGCACGCCGCTGGGGCACGGAGGCGTGGCGGCGCCCTCCCAGAAGATGGAGACGACGCACCAGACAACACCGAGGAGCGTCACCGCGAGGGCAAGGGCATGGAGAAGGGGGCGGTTCCCAAGAAGGGCGCCCACCGCAACCCAGACCAGCAGCAGGACCGCCCAGAGGCCCGGGATGAACAGCCACAGCAGGAAGCCGCTGTTGGCCGCGTTGTTCACCCCGACGTCACAGGCGTTCCACGACCTGCCCAGGAGCATGGCGGCAGAGACCGTGAGAGCCAGCCCGACCGCCGTCCCGAGACCTCCGTACAGCCGTCGGCCCCCCATGGGCCCCCGTTCAATGTCCGCCGCGGGAAGCACCGGATCCGCATCGTTCGCCACTGCCGCCTCCACCCATTCCGTCAGCACTGGTCAACAGGGGTCGGGCGCCCCTTGATCCCAGTAATCACATGATCAGCCGGACAGCCCCCAAGGGCCGGCCCGCAACTCCTGGCGGGCGCGCGACGACAGCTACGGCACCTCGCCGCGTTGCCGAAACGCCCGAATGCGCCCAGTACGGGGGTACCTGTCCGACTTGCGATGCACCGCCGCTGACCCCGCGCACTGATCCACCAACACCTCAGCCCGCAACACCCCACCCGTACAACACGCTTCAGACGCGCTCAAGAGGACGGCGCGGCCCGTCGGGGAGTCCCACGCCGATCACGTCGCCGGGCCGCACCCGCCCCCCTCGCCGGACCACGCCCATGATCCCGGCCTTGAAGGTGAAGTCCCCTGTCGCGACATCGATCTCGAACATCTCGTTCAGCAGACCCGCCCGGAAGGTGTTGATCTTCGCGCACGGGTTGCGCAGTCCGGTGACCTCCACGATCGCGTCCCCCCCGAGGTGCAGCAGCGACCCCGTGGGGAGGCCGAGCAGGTCGATCCCCCGGGTCGAGACGTTCTCGCCGAGTTCGCCCGGGGCGACGGCGTACCCCTTTCCCGCGAGTTCGTCGAAGAGCTCCTCGTGCATGAGGTGCACCTGGCGCAGGTTGCGCAGCTCCGGTTCGTACGTCATGCGGAACTGGTGCCTGATGGTCGGCCCGGCGTGGACGTCGTCCTCGACGCCCAGGCCGGCGAGCAGCGTGATGACCGCCCGGTTCGGCTTGCTGAAGGAGTACGTCCCGTTGCTGCTCACAGCGGTCACGCGTGCCGTCATGATGCCCGCTTCTCCCTTACTCGGGGGCCTCTGTCGTCTCGGCGTCGAGGGGGCGCAGGAAGCGGCGTTCGTACCGCCGGATACATCCCGTGCGGCGCGCCAGCTCGATGGCGGCCTGGCACTCGGGGTCGGTGGCGCTGTCGGCCCGGTACCGCTCGTACTCCGCGAAGCCGGGGAACGAGAAGAGCGCGTAGGCGATGTCGCTGTCACCTTCGCTGGGCAGGAAGTATCCGTGGTGGGTGCCGCCGAACCGGTTGACGAGGACGACCCATCGTCGGCCGTACTCCTCGAAGTCCTCGATGCGGTCGGGGTCGATCTCGTACTTCAGATGAATGGTGATCACTGACCACATGATGCCGCAGAGGGCAGGCGCACCTTCCGGGCGGGCTCGCTCCGCCCTGCGACGCGGTCGTGCAGGTGCCGCGGGGGCCGCGTCCGTCTTGCGTGATCCCCTCTCGGACACGGCGGAACGCACGTACCCGTGCTCGCGGGTACGTACACTCCGTCCATGCTCGGATCCCGCGCGCGGACCGCGGATCATCCGGCCGGTCGTCAGCTCTTGACCGGCCATTCCAGCGGCTCGGCGTAGAAGCCCTGGCTCAGCTGGACCGCGGTGGCCTTCTGGCCCTCCGGGATCAGGAAGGCTTTGCAGATCTTCTCCGACTGTCCCGCGTTCAGTTCCTTGCCCGTGTCGGGTGCCGGGCAATCGGGCCACTTGGCCTCGCCCATGATGACGATGAGGGCCTTCGTGCGTTGGCCCTTGTCGGTCTTCACGATCAGGTCGCCGTCCATGTCGCCGACCTCCATGGCCTTGCCGCTCTTGTGCGTGACGGTCGCCCACACGTATACGGGGATCTTGGGACTCTCGTCCTTGTCCTTGTCCAGGCCGGAGTTGTCCATGTCGGCCCTCGTCCCCGTCTCCACCTTCGTGGGCGTGACCGTGTACGTGCTGTCCTTCGTCTTCTGCATGGTGCTCTTCTGCGGCGGGCTGGCCTCGCCCAGGCTGTAGACCCTCTTGTCGTCCGAGGAGCTGGAGCCGGACCCCTTCCTGCCCTTGCCCGAATCCGTACCATTGCAGCCGCTCAGCACCACGGCCAGTACCAGCGCGCCCATCGCCGCCGGCACGGCGCGAGTCCACGTACGCATAACTTCCTCGTTCCCCGTTCAACATGCTCGTGCGCCCGGCCCCGGGAGTCGTGACTCCCGGGGCCGGGCTGTGCGTTCAGGCGCACGATCTTGCCAGAGGGGGGGCGGGGCCGTTCCAGGGGGCTGTGGCCGACGGCCCACCACCCGGAGCCCCGCCGTCCCGGCTATCCGAACTGGCCGGGCTGGTAGTCGCCGGCGGGCTGCTGGACGATGACGTTCACCCGGTTGTAGGCGTTGATGAGGGCGATGAGCATCACCAGGGCGGCAAGCTGGTCCTCGTCGTAGTGCTTGGCCGCGTTCGCCCAGGCCTCGTCCGTGACACCGCCGGCCGCGTCCGCGATGCGGGTGCCCTGCTCCGCGAGCTCCAGCGCGGCCCGCTCGGCGTCCGTGAACACCGTCGCCTCCCGCCAGGCGGCTACCAGATGGAGTCGGATCGCGGTCTCCCCGGCGTGCGTGGCGTCCTTGGTGTGCATGTCGGTGCAGAAGCCACAACCGTTGATCTGACTCGCCCGGAGCTTCACCAGCTCCTGGGTGGCGGCCGGCAGGGTCGAGCCCACGACCACCTTGTCCGCCGAGTTGATGTACCTGAGGAATTTGCCCCCGGCCGGGTTGCCGAACAGGTTCAAGCGAGCATCCATGGTGCGCTCCTGTGCCGTCGTCGATGAATACCACTCTCTGACGGAGCAGATCGGCACGCTGTGACGAGAACTGAAGTGCCGACGCGGCTACGACAGTGCGTCGGCCGCGATCGATCGCACGTGCCGGAGGCGGGGCGGCCGCGGCAAGACGTCGCGCGCCCGGGTGCCGCACGGGCCTGTCCGGCCTCGCCGCAGGCCGTGCCCCCGTCCGGGTCCCGGTGTGCGCCGGGGACGGTTGCGAGACCGACGGGATTCGAACCCGCGGACAGGCAGGGGCAGGGCCGCCCGCATCCCGTCAGTCGTCGGGAGGGGGACCTCCCCCCCGGCGATCGCAATGGGCCGCTCTGCCACGGCCTCGCAACCTACGGGATCGCGCGCTCCCGACGCGCTGAGCATAGGCAGTCGCGGGGCACGGACACGAACGGTTAGAGCACCGCGTTCCGTAGCCGCGGGTGACCGTTCGAGATGCAGGTGCGCGGGCACGCTGATTCGCTGGTGTGGTCGGCTCTCCCCCGAGACCCAGGAGTGATCATGAGTGTTGCGGACGAAACCGGCGGCCGCGCCGAGCGTATTCGCGCCAAGGCACAGGAGATGAAGGAAGCAGCCGAGCGTGTGTCCGATCCGCAGGAACGCCGGCGCCTGGAGGACAAGGCGCGCCGGCTCCAGGAACGGAGCGAGCAGGTGTCCACCAAGGGCGACGGCGGCACGAACCCCCTCTGACCGCCCGCGACTGCCGCCGGCCGGTGGCCCCTCGATGCGGTGCGAGGGGCGGCCGTCCCGAGGCCGACGTGACCGGTGCCGAAGGGGCCGGCCCGGCGCTCCCCCATTCCTGGGTGACCGGCCCTGCCTCACGCGGCAGGGCCGACTACTGCGTGAACCTGGGCAGCCACTTCACCTGGTACCCCGGGTGCCCGGCGTACTCCGCGGCCAGCTGCCGGACCACGAATCCCAGGCCGAAGGCCCGGCCTGAGGAAAAGTCCCGCTGGGGGCGGTCGACGTCGAGGCCGGCGACCTCCGCGTACTCGTCCAGCAGCACTCTGCTGGTCTCGATGCGCTGGAGGGTTCGCGCGGGATCCTGAAAGGCGATGTGGTGGTCGTAGGCGTGCGTCCTCAGGGCGAACGCGATGGCACCGGTCCGGTCGTGGATCTCGCCCGGTACTTCGGCCGGGCACCGCCACCCCTCGCCGCCGGCCGCGCGTGCGACCCCTTCTTCCTCGTCCAGTCGCGCCCGGACGAACGCGACCAGCTCGGAGTTGTCTGTCATCTGGTTGTGCATCCTTCCGCTCGGCCCCACGCCTCAGGAGCCGTGCTGGAGAATATCCCGCCGTGCTGTCCGCCCATGTCCGCAACGACCGGCCGTCGGGCGTGGTTTCCGATTCCGCACAGCCAGACGGGCCGGCACGCGCCCGCACCGGGGCGCCTGCGGCCCGTCCGCACGTTTCCGTGTCGTTCAGTGGCCGCCCTCCACGGGCTCCAGGACGAGGACAGGGATCTGCCGGTCGGTCTTCTCCTGGTAGTCGGCGTAGTCGGGATACGCCTCGACGGCGCGCTCCCACCAGAGCGCCTTCTCGTCCCCGGTCACCTCACGGGCGGTCATGTCCTGACGCACCGGGCCGTCCTGCAGTTCGGCGCGCGGGTCGGCGGTGAGGTTGTGGTACCAGACGGGGTGCTTCGGGGCCCCGCCCAAGGAGGCGACCACCGCATACGAACCGTTGTGCTCGACCCGCATCAGGGGCGTCTTGCGGATCTTCCCGCTCTTGGCGCCCAGCGTCGTCAGGACGATCACCGGCATGTCCCGCATGGTCGTCCCCTCCGTCCCGCCCGACTTCTCGTACTGTTCGACCTGGTCGCGAACCCAAGGGGTGGGGCTCGGCTCGTACTCACCCTGGAGCGGCATGGCAGCTGTCCCGTCGTCGACGTCCGTCCGCGGCGTCCTGTCGGCCGCGGACCCTCATCATTGCTTCAACAGCGCCGGACGACAGAAAATCCCGGTCCGGCCGACGTGTCGAGCGGTGTTCCGGAGTGTCGCCCAGCTCGGCGGAGGTCGTCAGGCGTGCCCTCTGCATGGCACCTGGCCACGTGCCGTTCGAACCGGTCGGCGGCGAATGCTGTCGGGTCGGGTTCCAGCCGCACCCACAGGTCGGCCATGAGGTGCTCCTCCGTCCCCCGCACGTCAGATGGGCCGTGTACCGGCGACGCCGTGGGATTCCCACCCTGAGCAGGGCGGGGACCCCCACGGCGTACGCAGGTCGACCGACCGTTCCGCACGGCTGCGTGCGCGCGGAGACCACGTTCGCGTTCGTGGTTGTCACTCAGTCCCCGGTGACACCGTCCAGCCGCTCGCGCAGCAGATCGGCGTGGCCGATGTGGCGCGCGTACTCGCCGATCATGTGGACGTGCACGAGACGCAGCGAGAAGACCTCGCCGTTGTGGACGAACGTGTCGTCGAGCGACGCCCCGGCGACGATCTCGTCCGCCAGGCGGCATTCCTCGACCAGCCGGGCGTACTCCTCGGCGGCGCGCGCCGGATCGAGGTCCTCGAAGTCGGCGTCCTTGCCCTTCTGCGGGTCGTACATCGGCTTGAGGTCCTGACCGGCGAACCGCTGGCGGAACCACGTGCGTTCGACCTTGGCCATGTGACGGAGGAGGCCGAGCAGCGAGAGGTTCGACGGCGGCGTGGTCCGCTCGGCGAGTTGCTCGCCCGTCAGGCCGGCGCATTTGCGCAGGAGGGTGGCGCGGAACCATCCCAGGTACCCGGTGAGCATCTCCCGCTCTGCTGCTACGAGCGAACCATCGGTACGGGTGGCTTCAGGTGCTGTCCATGTCATCGGACGATCATGCCGGTCGAGCGGTGGTTCGCACGAGCCCTTTACGCCCGCATCCAGTAATCGGTGTCGTCGGACGACGAGCGGGTCACGGACGTCGTGATGCTGCCGACGAGTCCCAGGACGAGGAAGAGGACCAGCAGCGCCTTGCCCGCAGTGCTCATGACCAGGGGTCTGGTGGCGGAACGCCCCTGCTGTTCCGGTACGGACAGGGCGTCCTCGCCGAAGAGGCCCTTGGGGTAGGCGGGGCTGAGCATCGTCACGTACGCGGACACGCGCATCTCGTAGCGGAGAGTGGCCGCCGTGGCTTCGAAGAGCGGGCGGGGCATGCGTCCGAGGACCAGCGTGATGAGCCACCACACGATCGCCAGGGCCCACCACCCGGACGTGGCGAGGCTCTGCACGATGGCGGCGGGAATCACCAGGATCAGCCGGAAGAACACGGCCAGCCGGTTCAGCCGCGTCGGCCGGACGTCGATCCGCACCGGATACTCCGGCGGCTGGGTCAGCGTGAACGGCGGATAGCTGTCGACGAGGAGCATGACGCTCGCGGCGACCCTCGTGCGGTAGGCGAGGGTCGCCGTGAGGAAACGGAAGACGGGTTCGGGCAGCCGCCCCAGGACGAGGGCGGCGAACCAGCCGAACACGACGGTGAAGAAGGCCGCGATCTCCAGGAAGAACAGCACGATGAAGTGCGGGATCAACAGCAGGAGGCGGAAAAGGACGGTGAGCCGGCGCTGCCGGGCCGGCTCGACGATGTCCAGCACCGGCAGGAACTCGTAGGCGTCGCCCGCCCTGCGCCCTGGACTCCACTGCGCGTCGGCCATGTCGCTCCTCTTCGGCGGGTGATCCGTACGCCCGCTGGACACTGCGGCGTCACCTCACGCTGCGACCGGACGGGGCGCCCCGCAATAGGCCACGGGCCGATCGGGTGCCCGGCCCCGGGTGGGGCGGTCTCGCCGCCCTCGGGCCCGGAGCCCGTTCATCCCCTGCGGACGCGCTTGCGGGTGAAGCCCGCCCGCACCCCTTGCCGCACCCGCGTCCACGCCGCGGTCGCCCTTCCGGCTCGCCCTGCGGTCCGCGGCCGGACGGGCTTGGGCTGCCGGGCCGGGGCCGGCTGGTCGGCGCGCTGCGGTCCGGCGGCGAGCACGTGGTAGCGGTGGCTCAGGCGCCGCCCCAGCAGCAGATAACCGAGCAGTGCGCCCGTCGTGTTGAGGATGACGTCGTCGATGTCGAAGGCGCGGCCCGGGACCAGCGCCCCCTGCACCAGTTCGACCACGATGATGACCAGGACGGTCAGCAGGACCATGCGGATCATGCGCAGCCGCCGGGGCACGAGGACGGGCAGCAACACGCCGAACGGCATCCCCAGCACCAGATTGCCGCCGGCCTGTTTGCAGGCGGCGAGGAAGGTGTAGTCCTCGGCGTACTGCCGGAGCGATCGGCCCGGGCGCAGGTTCGACGTGACGAGGTCCTCGGAGGCCGGCGACGGTGTGAGCGTCACCTTCGCCAGCACGACGGAGAACCCGACCATGGCCAGGAAGGCCGTCACCAGAATGATGACCCGCAGCAGAACACGACCCCATGCTCTATGACGTGTCCCGGTGCGCACAGTTGTTTCTGGCTCTGCATTCATGGGCGACAGATGCCCCCGACCGGTCGTACCACACCTGGCGACCCGCGGGGGCGTGGTGCGTCTCGGCCGGACGCGGGCCAGACTGGTCGGAGCGGCCGGGTGGGCGATCGGCCCGGCGCACACGGCAGGACGAACCGATGCGGAGATCTCATGACGAGCGACCGCGGTAATCAGCCTCGCTGTCTGGTCACCGGCGCCACTGGCTACATCGGGGGGCGGTTGGTCCCCGAACTGCTGGCGGCGGGGTACCGGGTGCGATGCCTGGCCCGCAGCCCGGAGAGACTGCGGGACTACCCGTGGGCCGACGAGGTGGAGATCGTCCGTGGCGACGTCACCGACGCGCGGACGCTGGCCCCGGCGATGCAGGACGTCGACGTGGCCTACTACCTGGTGCACGCCCTGACGTCCGGTGGTGGCTTCGAGGAGACGGACCGCAGGGCGGCCACCGTCTTCGGCGAGGAGGCACGTGCCGCGAACGTCGGCCGCATCGTCTACCTCGGCGGCCTCACGCCTTCCGGCGTACCCGAACAGGAACTGTCGCCGCACCTTCGGTCGCGGGCCGAGGTCGGCAGGATCCTGCTGGATTCCGGGGTCCCGACCACCGCGCTGCGGGCGGCAGTGATCATCGGTTCCGGATCGGCCTCCTTCGAGATGCTGCGGTATCTCACGGAGCGGCTGCCCGTCATGGTGACGCCGAGCTGGGTGTCCACGAGGATCCAGCCGATCGCGGTGCGGGACGTGCTGCGCTATCTGGTGGGCAGCGCCCGGATGCAGCGCGAGGTCAACCGCACCTTCGACATCGGTGGGCCGGACGTCGTCACCTATCGGGACATGATGCAGCGGTACGCGGAGATCGCCAGTCTTCCGCATCGGCTGATCCTGCCCGTGCCGATGCTCACCCCCCGGCTGTCCAGCCACTGGATCGGACTGGTGACACCCGTTCCGCGCTCGATCGCCCGCCCGCTCGCCGAGTCCCTTCGCTACGAGGTCGTGTGCCGCGAGCACGACATCGCGCAGTTCGTCCCCGACGGCCCCGAGCAGC
The DNA here is from genome assembly GCF_045162765.1 of Streptomyces sp. NBC_01013. Classification (NCBI taxonomy): domain Bacteria; kingdom Bacillati; phylum Actinomycetota; class Actinomycetes; order Kitasatosporales; family Streptomycetaceae; genus Streptomyces; species Streptomyces sp. NBC_01013. The sequence continues at coordinate 8,059,370 of NZ_CP108687.1, read as the reverse complement.
CGTTCAGTCTCGACAAGGCGCTGCGACTGGCCCTCCAACGCGTCCGGGAGGCCCGGGTCACCACTCGCTGGTCGTCCGCGTCGGTGCCCGGCGTGCCCAGCGACCCGCTGCCCACGGACCCCGACTGGGCCGGCGGCAGTCTGTACACGGATGTGCGCCGGCGCGACGTCGACGCGTCCCCGGAGGCTCTTTGGCGGGTCGTCGAGGGGATCGGCGGCGTCCACGGCTGGTATTCGTTCTCGCTCGCCTGGGCGGTGCGCGGGGGGCTGGACCGGCTGGTGGGCGGGGTGGGTCTACGACGGGGGCGGCGGGACACCGACCGGCTGCGAGTGGGCGATTCGCTGGACTTCTGGCGGGTGGAGGAGATCGAGCCGGGCCGCCTCCTGCGGTTGCGCGCCGAGATGCGGCTGCCGGGCCTGGCCTGGCTGGAGATGCACGTGGAGCCCGACGGCCGCGGCCACTCGCGCTACCGGCAGCGGGCGCTGTTCCATCCGCGCGGATTGCTCGGTCACGCGTACTGGTGGAGTGTGTGGCCCTTCCATTCGGTCGTGTTCGGCGGGATGGCCCGCAACATCGCCCGGACGGCAGCGGCGGTAGGGCCGCCCGACCCGGCGGGAGCCCCGGTGTCGAGCTGACAGGTGCCCGTGGACGGTCCGGGGGCGGCGAAGGTCCGACTCGCTTCGGGCGGGCGCGAAGCCCGGCGGGCGCGACACCCGGCGTGACAGCCGTGCGAGGTGAGGAGGACCTGGCGGCGTCCGCCGCGCCGAGCCGCGGCGAACGCCGCTCCACCGGCCGGCGTGCGGCGAAGATGCTGATGTGCCGACTCCCGCCGCACCCACCCGACCGGGCGGCCGCGAAAGCGCGGACGGTCCTCGTGCCCATGCGGCGCTGCTGCTGCTGTCGGCCGCCTCCGGGGCGGCGGACGCCTTCGTCTTCATCTGTGTCGGCCAGGTCTTCGCCGGTGTGATGACGGGCAATCTGGTGCTGCTGGGCGCCGCGGCCGCGGGGGCCGGAGAGGAGGGGGTCGCGCTGCGTGTGGTCATCGCGCTGGTCGCGTACGCATGCGGGGTGGCCTGGGGCGCTGTGACAGGGGAACGGGTGTGGCGGCGGCTGCCCGTCATGCTGCTGGTCGAGACGGTGCTGCTCGCCGCGGGCGCCCTGCTGTGGGGGTGGGGTCTGATCACGTCGGACATGGACCGGCTGGGGCTGCTGGTGGCCATGGGGCTCGCCATGGGCATCCAGGGTCGCCTCCGGGCCACTCCCACGAACTACTTCACCGGAACGCTGACGTCTCTCGTCGGACGGCTGGCTCTCGGGTCCCGGGGGCGCGGTGACGGTTGGGTGGCCGGCCGGCTGCTCTCCGTCGTGGCGGGGGCGGCACTGGCCGCGCTGTCGGTGCGCCTGTGGCCCGAGTCGGGTGGCGTGGCGGCTGCTGCTCTCGCAACCGCCGCCCTTGTCGTCGAAGCCGCCGGAGGCCGGGCCGTCGCGGCTCCCGCCCGGACGTAGCGCGGGCTGCTGGGCCCTGACAAGGGGGAGCCCCGGCCGGATCGGGGGAATCCAGCCGGGGCGGCTCTGGTGTGGGCGCTCAGCGCGTCATCCACATATAGGTGAACGATAAATCATCCGGTCGTGTTCCCGGGAATCCGCACCCTGGACTGTGATCCAGGGCACGGACGGCCGGGCCTGGGACCTCGGCATCATCCGCCGACGGCGGGCGCCCGGGTGCCGTAGCGGCGGTTGAACTGTTCGATCCGGCCCGCCGTGTCCAGCACCTGCCGGGTGCCGGTGTAGAACGGGTGGCTCGCCGACGAGGTCTCCACGTCGATGACGGGATAGCTCCGGCCGTCCTCCCACGTCACCCGCTGATCGGAATCCGCGGTGGAACGGGTGAGGAAGGCCGCCCCTGCGGCGCGGTCGCGGAAGACCACCGGACGGGAGACGGGGTGGATTCGGGAGTTCATGGACATTCCTTCCCTGTACTAGGACGTACGGACTACTCGCGCCGGCACTCGGCGTCGGGCCGCGGTCAGCGCTCCTCGCGGAACAGAACGTGCTGACCGGCAGCAGGGTCGTACTTGCGCAGGACCAAGCGGTCGGGATTGTTGCGACGGCTCTTGCGCGTCACATAGCTCTGACCGGTTCCGGCGGTCGAGCGGAGGGTGACGACGGGACGGGCTTCACTGCGGGCCATGGGCACCTCCGGACTCCTGTACCGACCCCGAACCTTGATGGGAACGGGATTCGTTTTCGTTCTGGTCGTGTAACGCGGGCTCTCCCGGAAGCATTCCCGACCCGCCCGACACCCCCCATTCCCGACCCGCCCGACACCCCCCATCAGGCATCCGAGCACTCTTCGACGGCCGTCACGTGGGGCCCTGACGCTCGTTGATCACTGCGCCCTACATCGCAGTCGACTCCCTGAGGAACGTGAACCATGCGCCTGAAGAACACCCTGTCCACTCTCGCGGCCACCGCGATGATCGCCGCGTGCACGATGATCGCGGCGGGCCCGGCGGCCGCCGCCGGGGACACCGCACCCGCCTGCGTGGCACGCGAGGTCATCAAGCAGAACAAGACCGCCTGGACGACCAACAACTGCGGCCGGAACATGCACATCCAGCTGGTGATCAACAACGGTCCCGACAGGAGTTGCTGGACCACCACCCCCGGCGAGACGCTCGAATGGAAGTGGAAGATGGGCTCGTACGGCCGCATCGCCCTCTGCTGACCGCATGGAAGGCCATCACCACGGGGCCCCCGCCCACGGCGGGGGCCCCGGCCACGGCGGGGGCCCCGGCCCGCATATGCCCGGACGCCAGTTCGCGACCCCCGCGCGAAGCGCTCGGCCGGGCGCCCGCCAGACGCCGGGCACCGGATGACTTGCATCAACACCCCTGGCCAGAAAGGGCGTTCGATAAATCAGGTTTGCGGCCAGCCGCTGGCATATGCCGGATGCAAGAACGCGTCGAGTGTTGCCAAACCCCTTACGGGGGCCTGCGGCCTGTGCAACAGTCGTATTCGGTCCACCCTCAGACCTGGTTGTACCGCGCCTGTATCGGAGTACGACATGCCGCCCCACCCCTCCGCGGACCGCCCCGCCCCCCGGCCGCCCGAGCGCGATGCCGTCGACGCGTTGATCAACCGGACGCAGCGACTGCGTGGCGATGTGGACGCGGTGCGGCGCGAGACCGTCCTCATCGACGAGGACGATCCCCGGCTGCGCTGGCAGCGTGCACTGTGCGACCTCGCGGTCCATCAGCTCGACGACCTGGGCGCGCATCTGGGACAGCTCAAGGAGGGGCTGCCGTCGGAGGCCGCGGAGCAGATCGCGGCCGAGGCCGCGCAGCCGGCAGACCGGGAGACGCTCGTCGGCGAGCCTCCGGGTTCGCTCATCGGCCGGGTTGGCAGCGCCGAATGGAATCTCCTGACCGACGAGGTGACCTGGTCCGACGAGCTGCTCCAGATCTTCGGCCGCACGCCGGAGGCAGGACCGCTTTCGCTGGACGACCTGCCTTCCGTGCTCCTGCCCGAGGACCAGCCGCTGCTCACGGCGCTGGTGACGGACTGTCTGGTCGACGGCAAGCCGATAGACGGCGAGTTCCGCATCCTGCGCGCCGATGGGCGCATGCGCACCTTGCACATGATGGGCGAGCCCGTCCTCGACGCGGACGGCTGTACCGCTTCCATGTGGGCGGTCCTGCGCGATGTCAGTGCATTGCGCCGCAGCCAGCAGGTGGTACACCGAACCCAGGACTCGCTACGCCGCCATCAGCACATCGCCAGGACTGAGCGCCGGATGGCCGTAGAACTGCAGGAGGCCGTACTTCCCCCGTGGCGGGGGTCGCTGAGCCTCCCGGACCAGGGGCCGGGCTCGCTGGACATCGCGGCCCACTATCTGCCCTCTGATTCGAGCGCCCTGATCGGCGGCGGCTGGTACGACGCGATGGAACTGCCGGACGGCCGTACGCTGCTCACGGTCGGCGATCTGACGGGCCACGGTATCCAGGCGACCTCCGCCATGGCGATGATCCTGGGTGCGCTGCGCGGGATGGCGGTGGCCGGGATCGAGCCCGGAGCGCTGATGGGACACCTCAACCAGTTACTGGAGACGTCGATCCAGCCCGCCCTGGGCAGTGCGGTGTGCTGCCGGTTCGACCCCGCCACCCGCAGACTGGACTGGGCCCAGGCCGGACACCCGGCCCCACTGCTTTTCCGCAACGGAGTCGGGCGCCCGGTCCCCCCGCCGGACGGGGTGCTCCTGGGAGCGGCCTCCGGGGTCGCCTACGAGCAGGACGAAGTACACCTACTGCCCGGCGATGTGCTGGTTCTGCACACCGACGGGCTCGCCCGCGGCACGGGCAACGCGCACTGCGGTCTCCGCCCGGGCACGGAATCTCTGCTCGCACTCGCGCCCCGCTTTGCCGAAGCCCGTACGGCACAGGAATGCGTGCGGACCGTCGTCGAGGAGTTCGGTGGCACCGAGCGACTGGACGACGCGTGTGTACTGATCGCCCGCATCGGGGCATAGCCGAACAGGTGCCGGGGAACGGCGATTCTTCTTCCCGGCGCCTCTTGAATTCATGGCGCCCCTCCGGTGCGTAGCGCCCCTTCTTCACGGTGCCAACGGTCAGATCTCCGAGCTCCTGGGCCTCTTGACTACGGTGCTCTGCGGGAGTGAGAGCTGGATCTCCTCACGGAGGTCCTCGATCTTCGCGTACCCCGCGAACTGGCCCGTCAGCCGGTACATTTCGCGCAGCCGGTCCCAGGTGCGGTGCGAAGAGGTCTCCCCCATCGTCACCAGGGCGAGCCGGGCGTAGCGGTCGGCCTGTTCGGGGTCGTCGGCAATGAAGCAGGCCGAAGCGAGCGAGATGTAGTCGAAGATCTTGGACCGCTGACGTCCGTTGACCCGGAGTTCCAGCGCCTGCTTCGCGTGGCGCTGGGCGATGACCGCCACTGAGGGGTCGTGCTCGGCCAGCGTGCGGAACGCCAGGGCCTGCATGCCGTGCAGATCGGCCTCGTCGAACATCTGCATCCAACTGGGCGGTGGCACATCGCCCTTGTCGGAGATGAAGAGCTCCTCGGCCCGGCCGAGGGTGCGCCGCATGGCCTGCCCCCGGCCCATGGAGGCCTGCGCCCAGGCCTCGATGGTGTGCAGCATCGCCTGGGTGCGCGGCAGGACCATGTCGCCCGAGCCGGACTTGGCGAGCTTCATGAGGTCGAGTGCGTCGTCGGGACGGCCCAGATGGACCATCTGGCGTGCGGCCCTGGAGAGCGCCTCGCCCGCCCTCGGCCGGTCACCGCCCTCGCGTGCGGCGTGTGCGGCGATGACGAAGTACTTCTGGGCGGTGGGTTCGAGGCCGATGTCGTGGGACATCCAGCCGGCCAGCACGGCGAGGTTGGCTGCGACGCCCCAGAGGCGGCGCTGCAGGTGGTCGGGGTGACGGTAGGCGAGCATGCCTCCCACCTCGTTGAGCTGGCCCACCACCGCCTTGCGCTGGAGGCCGCCACCGCGGGAGGCGTCCCAGGCGCGGAACACCTCCACGGAGCGTTCCAGCGCGTCGATCTCCTCCGAGCCGATGGGTGCGGCCTCGTACCGGTCATAGCCGGCCGGGTCCGCGAGCACGGGGTCGTCGATGCGTGGGGCGTCGGCCGCCAGTACGGGGTCGGTGTGCAGCCAGTCGTGCATGGGGCCGGCGATCGTGGAGCCGGCGGCGAGCGCGGCGCCCGCGCTCACCAAGCCGCGTCGGTTGAGCATGAGGTCCATTCCCGTGAATTCGGTGAGGACCGCTGCCGTCCGCTCGGGCGCCCACGGGAGTTGGTCGGGATTGTGTTCCGTCCCGGTCTCTCGCCGTTTCCCCACACGCCCGCGCCGGCCGAACCCGAGGTCCTCGATGGTCACGACACGACCGAGCCGCTCGGTGAACAGAGCTGCCAGCACTTCGGGCACGGGATCGCGCGGGGACTCCCCCATGTCGATCCATCGCCTCACGCGCGAGGTGTCGGTGGCCAGTTGCGGGTGGCCCATGGCCGCCGCCTGCCTGTTCACCATTCTCGCGAGTTCGCCCTTGGACCAGCCGGCAAGGCCGAACAGGTCGGAAAGGCGGGTGTTGGGTTCTCCGGTCACGTCAAGCCCCCAGGTTCTCGGCTGTGTTGACAGTAACCCCCTGTCAGATGCCCTGCGACTATTCGCCAGCCTTCGCCAGGGGTCGCCACGTGGTCTGCCATGGGCCTCTCGGTGTCAGGTAGGAATGCGCCACCCCGCCCGGCAGCCCTAGGTACTCCCCAGGGTGCCGAACGGCCGCCGGCCGGGGCGGCGCACGCAACTTGTCGGCGCACGAAGGGATCTGTCTCGCCCATGTACACAGCATCGTCCTCCGTGTCCGCCCCGCCCCGGCCGCTGCGACCCCTGGGGGTGGGTGGCGGACCGTATCTCGACCCCCGCGCCGCAGCCCCCGCGCCCGGCATCGGCCGGACCCGGCGCGTGGCCGGGCCGGGTACCCCCTCACTCAGTGGAAGACTGGACCTGTCCGGTCCGCAGGGCGCGCAGCTGAGGATGGCGATCGCCTCGGTGCACCGGATCTGCCCGGAGTTCAATCCGGTACAGGTGCTGCGGCGCAGCGGCCGTTCGGTACTCCTCGTCGGTTCCACCGGCCGCGCGACCGCCGTCGCCAAGTGTTTACTGGACCACTCCCCCGCGTGGTCGGAGCGGTTCCGCCACGAAATAGCGGCATACCGGGCGTTCGTCCGGCACCGTCCGCCGGTGCGGGTGCCCCGTCTCATCGCGGCGGACCCGGAGAACTGCACGCTGGTCATCGAGCGGATGCCCGGCCGGGTGGCGGCGCTGACCAGGCACCCGTCGGAGGCCCCGCCGCGGGCAGACCTGCGGGCCGTGCTCGGAGCGGTCAGCCGGGTCAACGCCTGGCGTCCGCCGGCCGGTCTGTTCGACGCCCCCCTGGACTACGCGGCACGCATCGCGCGGTATCACGAGCTCGGTCTCTTCACCGACCGTGATCTGGGCGACCTGCAGAAGTTGCTGCACGGACTCGCCCACGCCGGTGGCCGTCAGGGCATGGGGCAGTTCTGTCACGGTGACGCGCTGCTCTCCAACATTCTGCTGTCGCCCACCGGTCCGGTTCTGGTGGACTGGGAGCACGCCGGCTGGTACCTGCCGGGCTACGACCTGGCGACGCTCTGGGCGGTGTTGGGTGACGCGCCGGTGGCCCGGCGTCAGATCAGCCAGCTGGCCCAGGTCGCCGGTCCCGCGGCGCGGGACGCGTTCCTGGTCAACCTGATGCTGGTACTCACGCGGGAGATCCGTACGTACGAGACGGCTCTTCAACGGGCCATGCGGGACACCACCGCGCCGGCCAGGACGGGCCAGGACCGTCCGGGTGCGCTGTCGTCAGGTGAGGAGCAGCGACTGCTGCTGCGTCGCCTCCACGACGACTGCGCCATGGCGCGGAGTGCCGTTCGAGCCGCGGTCGGCACTCGCTGACCTGACCGACGGGGGATGCGCGCTGCGGGTCCGGTGCCGACACACCGGCCCCGCAGCGCGCTGTTGTGCTGTCTTAGGGCAGGGCCCGGCGGCTCAGTGTGCGCGGACGATGTCCACGTCCGATGCCTTCACGAAGGCGATGCGGTGGCCGATCTGGACCGTCACGTACTTCTCCTTGCCCTGGAAGTACGCGTGGTCCAGTGGGTACGAGGAGTCGATCGTCGGCGCGTAGAAGAAGCCGGTGGGGGCCTCGCCGCCACCGGGGTAGGACTGCCCGGCCTTGATGGTGTACTGCAGCGCCGTGCCCACCCGCCGGTCCGCGAAGTCGGCCGGATACTCGGCCTTCTCCGGATACGCCACCCCGTACACCGGCACCTCCGCCTTGCCCGCCTTCGGCCTGACGACGTATCCGGACGAGGGGATGGTGGTGCGGGTACGGGCCGGGGTGCTGAACCAGGCCTTCTTGCCGTACCACCAGATCGCCGTCCAGCCGGGTGCGTGGTCGGCTACGACGGCCTGCTGGGTGGCGCTGATCTTGCTGCCCCAGTCGGCCGCGCAGTTGGTGCCGGGCGATCCGTCCGTGTGCAGGCCCGGGTCGGAGAAGAGCGGTGCGTCCTCGGACGGTTCCGTGTGGAGCGGCACGGCGCTGGAACCCTGCACGGGCAGGTCGACGGCCTTCTCGCAGTCACGGAACGCCTGTTGGTTGTCCTTGAACCGCGGACTGACGGTGATGAGTTCGCTGCCCTTGCGGGCCGTCGGCACGGTCGGTTTGCCGACGAGCGCCATGAAACGGTTCCAGTCCCAGTACGTGCCCGGGTCCCAGTGCATGTTCTTGGTGCCGGAGGCGCTGGTGGGCGGGACCCCGTCGTGCCCGATGATGTGCTGACGGTCGAGCGGGATGTCGTACTTGGCAGCGAGATAGCGTACGAGCTTCGCCGTGGAGCGGTACATCTCGGGGGTGTACCACTGCGCGCCCTCGGTGGCCACACCCTCCTGCTCGATACCGATCGAGTGGGTGTTGAGGTACCAGTTCCCGGCCTGCCAGGCGACGTCCTTGTTCTTCACCATCTGTGTGACATGACCGTCGCCGGATCGCACCACGTAGTGGGCCGAGGTCTGCTTCAGCGGGTTCTGGAAGATCTTCAGGGTGGTGTCGAAGTCCTCCTCGGTGTCGTGGAGGACGATGAATTTGATCTTGTTGCTGTTCGGCCGGTCCGCGGTGTCGTAGTTGCCGTACGTCTCCTTGTCGGCCGGGTCACCGGTCTGCTGGTAGGCGGCCGGGACCCAGTCGCACTCAAGACCGCGCGGGCATTCCGGCCGCACCCCGTCCGCGCCGGCGTGTGCCGCGGGACTGAGCAGCGCGAGACTCAGCGCGCCGGCGGTGGTCAGCGCGAGTGCGCGTCCGGTCCTCTGCTTGGACGTCATGACAACCCTTCTTGGAGCTGGGCGTTACCGGAGCCGTACGGATCGAGAGGTGTTCGAGTGGCGATCTTGCGTTCCTTTGTGCGCGCACACTCTCTGACCTGAGGTGATGGCACGTCAAGGGTGTGGTGGGGGCTGCGGGTCGAACCAGTGGACCAGACCACTGGCGGGTGCTCTGACCTGCGGAGGGAAAGGGGCAACGGCTTTCTGGCGGTACTGCGTTACCTGAGTTTTACGCTGGCGCCGACCGGTCGGCGCAGCACCCGGTCATCCCTCGAACGAGCGCACTTGTTGTGTGACTAATGGCGGCGGTGCGTGCCTCGAACGGCCGAAGGGTAGTGCTGGCGCGGAACGACCGAACCGCGTGACGCTCACTCGAAGGCTTATCGAAAGGCCGGACGCACATGGCACAGCCCTTCACCCTGCCGGACTTCTATGTCCCGTATCCGGCGCGCCTCAACCCGCACGTCGAGGAGGCGCGAACGCACACCAGGACGTGGGCGCGGGCCATAGGGATGCTGGAGGGCTCGGGCATCTGGGAGGAGAAGGACCTCGACTCCCACGACTACGCGCTGCTGTGCGCCTACACCCACCCCGACTGCTCGGCCGAGGCGCTTTCCCTGGTCACCGACTGGTACGTGTGGGTCTTCTTCTTCGACGACCACTTCCTGGAACTGTTCAAGCGCACCCCCGACCGCGAGGGCGGCAAGCGATACCTGGACCGGTTGCCCGCGTTCATGCCGATGGAGCGCGGTGCCCCGACGCCGGACCCGGAGAACCCGGTCGAGGCGGGGCTGGCAGACCTGTGGGCGCGGACGGTGCCCGGCATGTCGGACGCATGGCGGGTGCGGTTCGCGGAGGCGACGAAGAACCTGCTGAACGAGTCGTTGTGGGAGCTCGCCAACATCAACGAGGGCCGCATCGCCAACCCCGTCGAGTACATCGAGATGCGCCGCAAGGTGGGCGGGGCCCCGTGGTCGGCGGGCCTGGTGGAGTACGCGGCGGGCGCCGAGGTGCCCGAGCCGGTGGCCGGTGAACGGGCGCTGCGAGTGCTGCGCGACGCGTTCTCCGACGGGGTCCACCTGCGCAACGACCTCTTCTCGTACCAGCGAGAGGTCGAGGACGAGGGTGAGAACAGCAACGGTGTCCTGGTCCTCGAACGTTTCCTCGACTGCTCGACGCAGGAGGCCGCCGAGGCGGTGAACGACCTGCTGACGTCCCGGCTCCAGCAGTTCGAGAACACCGCGCTGACCGAACTGGGCCCGCTCTGCGCGGCGAAGGGTCTGGACGCGGCCCAGACCGTGGCGGTGCTCGCGTACGTCAAGGGGCTGCAGGACTGGCAGTCCGGCGGCCATGAGTGGCACATGCGCTCCAGTCGCTACATGAACGATGGAGGTGCCGCACAGGCCCCGCCGGGCTTCGGTATGGCCGCGGCGTCGATCCGCTTCACGCCCCGTTCGGAAACCGCCAGGTTCCGCAGCCACACCCATCTGCCTCACCAGCACGTCGGCCCGTCCCTGCTGCCCGACTTCGATCTGCCGTTCGGCACGACGCTCAGCCCGCATCTGAACGGGGCCAGGGAGCGGCTGGTCGAGTGGGCGGGCCGGATGGGCATCCTGGAAGCGCAGCCGGGGGTTCCGGGCTCGCACATCTGGGACGAGGAGCGGTTGCGGGCCATCGACCTGCCGCTGTGCGCGGCCGGCATCCATCCGGACGCCACCCCGGACGGGCTGGACCTGTCATCGCGGTGGCTGGCATGGGGGACGTACGGCGACGACTGGTTTCCGGTGGTGCACGGGCGGACCCGTGACCTGGCGGGTGCCCGGCTCGCGAATGAGAGGCTTTCGTTGTTCATGCCGCTCGACGGGAGCGCGGTGCCCGAGCCGGTCAACGCGCTGGAGCGCGGGCTCGCCGATCTCTGGGAACTCACCGCCGCACCGATGGACGGCAGCGGCAGGCGGGCGTTCCGCACGGCCGTCGAGGACATGACCGCCAGTTGGCTCTGGGAGCTGGCGAACCAGGCACAGAACCGGATTCCCGACCCGGTGGACTACGTCGAGATGCGCCGCATGACGTTCGGCTCGGACCTGACGATGAGCCTGTGCCGGCTCGGGCACGGCAGGAAGGTGCCGCCGGAGATCTACGAGAGCGGTCCGCTGCGCTCCCTGGAGAACGCGGCCGCCGACTACGCCGGACTGCTCAACGACCTGTTCTCGTACCAGAAGGAGATCGAGTACGAGGGTGAGGTGCACAACGGCGTCCTGGTCGTACAGAACTTCTTCGGGGTGGACTACCCGACCGCGGTGGAGATCCTTCACGACCTGATGAAGTCCAGGCTGCGGCAGTTCCTGCATGTCGCCGAGCACGAACTGCCCATCCTCTACGACGACTTCGATCTGGACGCGGAGGCGAGGGAGACCCTGGCCGGTTACGTCCAGGAGCTGAAGCACTGGCTCGCGGGCATCCTGATCTGGCACCGGGGATGCAGGCGCTACCGCGAGGAGGATCTGCGGCGGGGCACCGCGGCCCCGTGGCACCTGGGCGGTCCCACGGGGCTCGGCACCTCTGCGGCGCAGGTGACCTCGCTGTTCGTTCAGCTCTCGGGGGTCAGTGTGTAGCGCCGCCCGGCGCGGGCCCTGATGACCTTCTCGCCGCTCGTGAACAGCGTGCTGCGTAGGGTCACTTCACGGGTACGGCCCGCCGTGAGCACCACACGGCGGGCCTTCCCGGCGGCCCATTCGATGTCGACGGCGAATCCGCCGCGGGCGCGCAGCCCGCGCACGGATCCGTCCGCCCAGGCGTCGGGGAGGGCGGGGAGGATCTCGACGGCATCGTGCTGGCTCTGCAGCAGCATCTCCGCAATGCCCGAGGCGGCGCCGAAGTTCCCGTCGATCTGAAACGGCGGGTGGGTGTCCCAGAGGTTGGGCAGGGTGGAGCTCTTCAGCTGTTCGGCCAGCATCCTGTGGGCATGGCTGCCGTCCCGCAGCCGCGCCCAGAAGTTGATCTTCCATGCCTTGGACCAGCCGGTGCCACCGTCCCCACGGGCCCCCAGAGAGACCTCTGCGGCCTCGGCCCAGGGGCTCCCCGCCTCGATCTGCCGGCCGGGGTGGAGGCCGAAGAGGTGCGACACGTGGCGATGGGTGTCGGCCGGGTCGTCACGGTCGGTCTTCCACTCCTGGAGCTGCCCCCATGACCCGATGCGCAGGCCGGGATCGAGGCGGTCGAGGGTGGTTTCGAGACGGCTGCGGAAGGCCGGTGCGTCGCCGAGGGTACGGGCGGCCTCCAGGGTGCTCGTGAGGAGGTCGTGGACGATCTGCTGGGACATCGCGGCCCCGGCGGTGAAGTCCCCGTGCTCGGGCGAGTAGCTCGGGGTGACGACGAGGAGTCCGTCGCGCGGGTCCGTGCGCAGGTTGGCCAGCCAGAATTCGGCGGCCTCCTTCATGGCCGGATAGGCGGTGGAGCGCAGGTATGCGGTGGAGCCGCTGAAGCGGTAGTGCTCGTACAACTGCTGGGTGAGCCAGGCGGCGGCCTCGGGGAACCAGAAGGCGGTGGACCAGTCGTGCACTCCGGTGAAGCCGTACGGGTTGGTCTCGTTGTGCACGACCCAGCCGGCGGTGCCGAACATCTCCTTCGCCGTTCTGCGGCCGGGCTCGCGCATGGACTCGATGTAGCGGTCGTACGGGGCGGTGGCCTCGGCGAGGTTGGTGACCTCGGCGAGCCAGTAGTTCATCTGGAGGTTGATGTTGCTGTGGTAGTCGGCGGACCACGGAGGGTTGGTCGAGTTGTTCCATACGCCCTGGAGGTTGGCGGGCAGCGAGCCTGCCCGGGAGGACGCGATCAGCAGGTAGCGGCCGTACTGGAAGAACAGCGCCTCCAGAGCACGGTCCGCGGCGCTCGGCCCGCCGGTGTAGGCACTCAGCAACTGGTCGGTGGGCAGGTCGGGGAGCTCCTGGCCGATGTCGAGCGCGACCCGGTCGAAGAGGGTGCGGTGGTCGTTCACATGGGCGCCGCGGACGCTCTCGTACGACCTGGCCGCAGCGGCGTCGACGGCGGCCGCGACCTTTCGGTGCGGGTCCTCGCCCCGGTAGTCAGGGTAGGTGTCCGCGTAGTCGGTGCCCGCCGCGAGGAAGAACCAGGCGCGGTCGGCTCCCGTGACGGTGAGGCTGCCGTCGGCCCCGGCGGTGACCCTGCCGCCGGACGTGCGGACGCGGATCTGGGCCTCGAAGCGCAGTCCGTTGTCCTTGAGCGCGCCGCGGACGGTGAGCCGGTCTCCGGTGGCGGACGCGGTGAAGTCGTTGCGCGGCGAGGTGTACCGCAGGGTGAACGCCACCTGCCCCTGACGGTCCGCGCTCAGCCGTCCGGCGATGACGGCACCCGGGTGGGAGACGAAGAACTCCCTGCTGTGGGCGACCCCTTCATGGGTGTAGGACACGGATGCGAGGGCGGTGCGCAGGTCCAGTCCGCGCCGGTAGGAGGCGTCGGGCGCGGCCGGCGCTCCCGGCACGTCCAGGTGCAGCTCTCCGAAGACCTGGTAGGCGCCGTAACCGCGGCGTGCCTGCCCGAGTTCGGCGGCTACCTCGTCGGCGCCGACCGCCCCTTCGCGGTCGAGGCGGTCCTGCACTGCGGCGAGGGCGCCCGGCCTTGGGGTGGTCCAGTTGCCGAAGTCGTAGCCCTGGGCCGAACCGGGGCCGCCGGTCCACAGGGTCTTCTCGTTGACGGTGAGGAGTTCGGAGGCGAGCGTTCCGTGGACACTCGCCCCCAGGGCCCCACCTCCGATGGGCAGGGACTCACGCTCCCAGCCGGCGGCCGGCGCACGGTAGTGGAGCTCTGGGTTCGGCAGCTCCGCCTTCCGCTTACCCTTGCCCGATTCATCGGAGGTACTGGCGGCGGCTTCCGTGTCGGAGAGAGCGGGAACTCCCCACGCCAGAGCCCCTGTTACCCCGATCGCCGTCTTGACAGTGGTGCGTCGCGTCATCCCGGATGTCATGCCGAACGACGCTAGAGGTCCGACGACTGTGTGGACAAGACGCATGACAAAGCGGCCTCTTGGACAGAGGCCGCGTGTACTTGGACGGAAGTGGCGCAGCCGTAAGCGGCCGGACCGGCTCAGCCCTGCTGGAAGAGCTCGGCAGGCAGCGGCTTCAGGAGGGTGTACAGATCGTCGGTGATCGGCCGGTCCCAGCTGGCGATGGTGACGAGGACACCGTCGCTGCGGTCGAACTGCACGCAGGAGATACGGCTCTCGGAGAGCTTCACACGGCGGACGATCAGCAGGTTGTCGCCCTGCATCACGGGCATGTCCTCGGTGCCGGTGACCTCGACCGGCTCGTCGTTCTCCAGCGCGAGCAGCAGCTGCGCCACCTCGAAGGGAACCTGGCCCTCCTCCGTCTCGCGGGCGGGCGAGCCCTCCGGGAGATTGCCGATGATCATCGCGGGGCCGCGGCCGCCGAACAGGTCGTAGCGCAGGAACACGCCCTGACAGCTGCCGTCGGGGGCGGGCAGCAGACCGGCGCCGAGGTTTCCGGGCCAGTCGCCCGGGTCCATGGCCAGGACGTCGAAGTCGGGGCCCGCGGGTGTGGCGGCGCTACGGCGGCGGAGGAAGGACATGCAGACATGTTACGTGTCCGGGCCCGCCCCGCCGAGCCGGGCCCGGGCAGGCCTCTGCGGCAGCGCCCCCGTCGCAACGCCCCGGTCACCCCGTACCCGACTCCGCGGCCAGCGCCTCCAGCACGGCGACGGCCTCGGCGGACCGGTCGTACGGGACGAAGAGGTGGTCGTGGTGGAAACCGGCCACCACGTTGCAGCTGATCCCCGCGTCGGTGAGGGCGAGCGAGACGGCGGCGGTCAGCCCGACGGCCTCCAGCGCCGAGTGCACGCGGAGGGTGATCCAGCCGGCCACGTAGGAGTACGGCAGCCGGGCCGCCGCGGCTTCGGCCTGCAGGAGCACCAGCGTGAGACCTTCGGCCTCACGGACCGTGACGACGGGGCGGGCACCGTCGGGAACGGCTCCGTCCGGCGCGGTCACGTAGACGTAGCGCCCGGGGTTCAGCTCGGGACGCAGGCTGCTCAGCAGGACGCGAAGATCGCTCTCACCTGTCACACCCCCCACGCTACCTACGGAGTGCGTTGCCGCTCGTGCGGTGACACCAGCTTTTGTCCCTGGCCGACCTGCGGGAATGTGATCACCGACGGGCTGTCCCGCAATTCCTGGCGGGCGCACGACGACCATTGCGGGACAGCCCCGAGGAAGACCGCTGCGGTGATCCCCTGCTGCGGTGATCCCCTCATCAGTCGTGGGCCGCAGACCTACCGTCCACACCGATCGAACCCGGAGCAGGGCGGATCGCCTGCGGTGGGTGCGTCGAGGTGGTGAACGGCTCCGCCGTGGTGACCGAGATGTTCCGGCGCCAGAGGGTCTCGGCCGTCACCTCGGGTCGAATTCGCCCAGCCGTGCGTTCACGACGAACGTGCGCCATTCCGCAGGGGCGAAGACCAGCGGCGGGTTGCCGGGGCGCCCTGCGTTGCGCATCGCGATGAACCCCTCGACGAAGGCGATCTGGACGTCGCCGATGCCCTGACTGCCCGACCGCCACCGAGCGTTGCCGAGGTCGAGTTCCGGCTTGTCCCAGCGGGCAAAGGGCTGCTGCTGGGGCCTCATCCTGCGCGCCACGTCCGCTCCTCGCGCTCGTCATTGCGGCCGGGAAGAGCCTAGCCATCGCCGGCGTTCCCGAACAGGCCGCGGTACACGGTCGGTGGTGCGGCCCGTCCGGGAGGCCTCGCGGGTCAGCCCGTGGGCGGTTCGGAGCCGACGAGCCACATGGAGAAGAACTGCGCCCCGCCACCGTAGGCGTGGCCGAGCGCCCGCCGGGCACCGTCCACCTGGTGCTCGCCCGCCCGGCCCCGTACCTGGAGCGCGGCCTCCGCGAACCGGATCATTCCGGAGGCACCGATGGGGTTGGTGGACAGCACGCCCCCCGACGGATTCACGGGCAGGTCGCCGTCGAGTTCGGTGACTCCGGCCTCGGTGAGTTTCCAGCCCTCGCCCTCGTCGGCGAAGCCGAGGTTCTCCAGCCACATCGGTTCGTACCAGGAGAACGGCACGTACATCTCGACGGCGTCTATCTCCCGGCGCGGGTCGCCGATACCGGCCTGCCGGTACACGTCGGCGGCACAGTCCTTGCCGGCCTGCGGCGAGACGAAGTCCTTGCCGGCGAAGAGGGTGGGTTCGCTGCGCATCGCTCCGCCGTGGACCCAGGCGGGCGGGTGCGGTGAACGGTTCGCGCCCGTGCGGTCGGTGAGGATCATCGCGCAGGCCCCGTCGGAGGACGGGCATGTCTCCGAGTAGCGGATGGGGTCCCAGAGCATGGGCGCGGCCTGGATCTTCTCCAGGGTGATGTCCGGGTCGTGGATGTGTGCGTACGGGTTCTTGAGCGCGTTGCGCCGGTCCTTGTACGCGACGAGGGAGCCGACGGTGTCGGGCGCCCCGGTCCGGCGCATGTAGGCGCGCACATGCGGGGCGAAGAAGCCGCCCGCTCCGGCGAGCAGCGGCTGCTGGAACGGGATGGGGAGCGAGAGGCCCCACATGGCGTTGGACTCCGACTGCTTCTCGAAGGCGAGGGTGAGGACGGTCCGGTGCACGCGGGCCGCGACGAGGTTAGCGGCGACGAGGGCGGTCGAGCCTCCGACCGACCCCGCGGTGTGGACGCGAAGCATCGGTTTGCCCACGGCACCGAGGGCGTCGGCGAGGTAGAGCTCCGGCATCATCACGCCCTCGAAGAAGTCGGGCGCCTTCCCGATGACGACGGCGTCGATGTCCGCCCAGGTCAGCCCGGCGTCCTGAAGGGCGGCCACGGCGGCTTCGCGGACGAGTCCGGCGAGGGAGACATCACGCCGGGCGGAGACGTGCTTGGTCTGTCCGACGCCGACGACGGCCACGGGCTCCTTAGGCATGAGCGTTCTCCCCTTCGAGTACGGCGACGAGGTTCTGCTGGAGGCACGGTCCGGAGGTGGCATGGGCGAGCGCACGGTCGGACTCGCCGCGGTGGATGCGGGCTGCGGCCTCACCGAGGCGGATCAGCCCGGCGGCCATCAGCGGATTGGCTGCCAGCGCTCCGCCTGAGGGGTTCACCCGGACGTCGTCGCCGAGGCCGAGCGCCTTGCGCAGCACCACTTCCTGGGAGGTGAACGGGGCGTGCAGTTCGGCGGTGTCGACGGGGCGTTCGAAGACCCCGGCCCGTTCGGCGGCGATCCGGGTCGACGGTGATTGGGTGAGTTCGCGGACCCCGAGTCCGTGGGCCTCGATGCGGTGGTCGATGCCCCGGATCCAGGCGGGGCGCGCGCACAGGGCCCGCGCGGTGTCGCCGGCGGCGAGGATCACGGCGGCGGCGCCGTCGCCGATGGGCGGGCAGTCGCCGGCCCGCAACGGCTGGACGAGGTAGTCACCGGCCGAAACCTCTCCGCTGAGCTGGGCGTGCGGGTTGTCCGACGCGTCCGCGCGACTGCGGGCGGCGATGGCCGCGAGCGCGCTCTCGTCGGTGTCGCCCGCGTCGATCAGCGCCTGGGCCTGGAGGGCGGCGAGGGCGACGGAGTCCGGCCACAGCGGGCCCGTGTAGTACGGGTCGAGCTGCCGGGTGAGGACATCGCGCACCTGGCCGGGCGAGGACTTCCCGTAGGCGTAGACGAGCGCGGTGTCCGCCTCGCCGGTCTGGATCTTCACCCAGGCCTCGTACAGGGCCCAGGCACCGTCCATCTCGACATGGGACTCGGAGATCGGCGGGTGTGCGCCCACGCCGTCGAGCGCCATGGTGAAGGAGAAGGCGCGGCCGGCGAGGTAGTCGCTGGATCCGGAGCAGGTGAAGCCGATGTCGCTGGTCCTCAGGCCGGTGGCATCGAGGACCTGGTGCAGCACGGGCATCAGCATCTCGACTTCGGAGAGTTCGTCGGTGCGCCGCAGATGGTCGGTCTGCGCGAAGGCGACGATCGCTACGTCTCGCATCTAGACCAGCTCCTTGTACGCGTCGTAGTCGGCGTCCGGCTCGCCGGTGGGGCGGTAGTGGTCGGGGTGGCGGCTGCCCTCGGCCCATACGGGCTCGACACGCAGTCCCATCCGCACCTGGTCGTACGGGATGCCGCCGATCCGGGCGTGCAGGGCCAGGTCCGCGCCGTCGAGGGCGATGTGCGCGTAGACGTAGGGCACCTCGATGTCGAGGTTCTTCGCCTTGATGTTGACGACGCAGAAGGTGGTGACCGTGCCGCGCGGACCGACCTCGACCCGTTCGTCGGTGGCGACGCCGCAGGTGGGGCAGGCGCCGCGGGGCGGGACGTACACCTTGCGGCAGGACGGGCATCGTTCTCCTACGACGCGCCGGCCCGCGAGTGCTTCGAGGTAGGCGCTCTGCGCGCGGCCCGGCGAGTAGGTGTAGTCCAGGCGCGCGGGGGTGACGATGCCGGTGACCGGGCCCGCGAACTCGCCGTCGTGCGGAGCGGGTCCGCCCGGCTCACCCTCGTACGGCTCGAAGCAGGCGATGTCCGTGATGGCACCGCTGCGGGCCTCGGACCAGCGCACGCGGACACGCATGCCGGTACTGACGGCTTCGGGCCCGGGTGCGTCGAGGACGTGCAGGAGCGCTGTGTCGGCTCCGTCGAGGCGGACGAGCACCCAGGCGAAGGGGGTGTCCAGCGGCTGGTCCCGGCGGGGGTGCGGGTTCCAGGCCCAGGTGGTGACCGTTCCGGTGGACGCGACCTCGACCAGGTCACGGATCTCCTCGGCGGTGACGGGGTCGTACTCGACGGGCGGGACCAGGACCCTGCCGTCGCCGGTCCGGACGCCGAGCACGGTGCGTTCACGCAGTCCGGTGAGGAAGGCGCTCTGCACGGGGCCGAGGGAGCGGGTGAAGGGGAATTCGACCACCAGCGGTGCGCTGAGGACGTCGGGCACGGTTGCCTCCTTGGTTCGGGGGTCTGGTCGGTCGGGACCGGATCAGGCCGCGGCGTGCGGTGCCGTGCATCGCAAGGCGCCGGAGCCTCTCGGCAGCGGAGCTACGGGGCCGTTCGGCATCGCGGCGAGGTGCCGTGCCAGACGTCGCGGACCCGGCCATGACCGGCGGGACAGCCCTTGGCGGGACAGCCCTCAGGCCCGCCGGTAGACGGGCGGGCGCTTCTCGGCGAAGGCACGGGCGCCCTCCTTGGCGTCGGCGGTGGCGAAGACGGGCCAGCCACGCTTGAGCTCGGCGGCCAAGCCGTCGGTCTCGGTCATCTCCGCGGTCTCGTAGACCGATGCCTTGACCTCTTCGACGGCGAGCGGGCCGCACGCGTTGATCTGCTCGGCGACGGCGAGGGCCGCGTCCAGTGCGGCGCCGTCGGGCACGACCCGTCCGATCAGCCCGATCCGGGCCGCTTCCCCGGCCGTGTAGGGGCGGCCGGTGAGCAGCATTTCGAGTGCGTGGGTGCGGGCGATCTGGCGCGGCAGCCGCACGGTGGAGCCGCCGATGGGGAAGAGGCCGCGCCGGACCTCGAAGAGTCCGAAGGTGGCGCTCTCGCCGGCGATACGGATGTCGGTGCCCTGCAGGATCTCGGTGCCGCCGGCCACGCAGTGGCCCTCTACGGCGGCGATGACCGGCTTGCGGGGGCGGTGGTGGCGCAGCATCGCCTTCCAGTGCAGATCGGGATCGGCGGTCATCCGGTCCCGGTACTGCTCGCCGTCCATTCCCTTGCCGGCAAGGGCCTTGAGGTCCATGCCGGCGCAGAAGCAGCCGCCTGCTCCGGTGAGGACGACGGAGCGGACCTCCTCGTCCTCGTCGGCTGCCATCCAGCCGTCGTACAGGCCGACCAGCATCGGCAGCGAGAGCGCGTTCTTGCTCTCGGGCCGGTTCAGGGTGAGCACCAGTGTGGCGCCTTCGCGCTGCACGGTGAGGTGTTCGGTACCGCCCATGGTCTGTCTCCCGTCGTGAGGCTAGAACAGGTTGCAGTAAGCGGGGAGGCAGTTCAATAGTTTTCTGACAGCCAGTCAGATTTCTTCTCCGGACCCTCTTCCCACTTGTGCCGGTCGGCGCTCTAATGACCGCCGAGCCACTCAGTAACCGGGGTCAGGAGGAATGGTGGAGTACAACCTTGCCGACCTGTTCGAATCGGTGGTCGACGCCGTCCCGGAACGTGAGGCGCTCGTCCACCTCGACCATCCCGGAACGGGCGCGGAGCGCAGGCTGACGTACGCGGAACTCGACGCCGCGGCCAATCGCATCGCCCACCACCTCATCGAGGCGGGAGTCGGCCCCGGCGAACATCTCGGCCTGCACCTCTACAACGGCATCGAGTACCTCCAGACCGTGCTGGCCTGCCTGAAGGCGCGCATCGTCCCCGTCAACGTCAACTACCGATACGTAGAAGAGGAGTTGATCTACCTCTACCGTGACGCGGATCTGGTGGCGCTGGTCTTCGACGGGGAGTTCGACGAGCGCGTCGCGGCTGCCGCTCCACAGGCACCGAAGCTGCGCCATCTCGTGCGGGTGGGCCTGCCGGCGGACGGGGCACCCGGGCCCGAGGCCGTCGCGTTCGCCTCGGCGGAGGCGGCCGGGGATCCGGGACGCGGTTTCGCACCCCGCTCGGCCGATGACCAGTTCATCATCTACACGGGTGGCACCACAGGCATGCCGAAGGGGGTGATGTGGCGCCAGGAGGACCTGTTCTTCTCCGGCCTGGGCGGTGGTGCACCGACCGGCGACCCGGTGAAGACCCCGCAGGAGCTGGCCGAACGGGTGGCGGCAGGCGGAGAGGGCATCACCTTCTTCCCCACTCCCCCGCTGATGCACGGCACCTCGACGCTCACCGCCTTCATCGGCTTCAACTTCGGCCAGCGGGTCGTGGTGCACCGCAAGTACGTGCCCCACGAGGTGCTCCGCACGATCGAGAAGGAGAAGGTCACCAGCGTGTCGCTGGTGGGCGACGCGATGCTGCGGCCCCTGATCGACGCTCTGAAGGGGCCGTTGAAGGGCACCGACTGTTCGTCGCTGTTCTCCGTCTCCAGTTCGGGCGCGATCATGTCAGACTCGGTGCGGGCGGAGTTCCAGGCGCTGGTGCCCCACGTGATGCTGCTGAACAACTTCGGGTCCTCCGAGTCCGGTTTCAACGGCACCGCGACCGCCGACTCCGGGCCGGAGAACGGCTTCCGGCTCCGGGTCAACGCCCGTACGGCGGTCGTCGACCCGGCAACGTACGAGCCGGTGGCTCCGGGCGAGCCGGGCCGGATCGCCCAGCGCGGTCATGTACCGCTCGGCTACTACAACGACCCGGGCAAGACCGCCGCGACGTTCTTCCGCAAGGGTGACGAGCGATGGGTGCTGCTCGGCGACATGGCGACGGTCGACGCCGAGGGCATCGTGACGGTGCTCGGCCGGGGTTCGCAGTGCATCAACACCGGGGGCGAGAAGGTGTATCCGGAGGAGGTCGAGCAGGCGCTCAAATCACATCCGGACGTGTACGACGCACTGGTCGCGGGTGCTCCCGACGAGCGCTGGGGCAACCGCGTCGCTGCCGTGGTACAGCTGCGCGAAGGCGCCGACGCCCCCTCGCTCGACGACGTCCAGGCCCACTGCCGCACTCGGTTGGCCGGCTACAAGATCCCGCGCCACCTGGTGATCGCCCCGCAGATCCAGCGCTCTCCCAGCGGCAAGGCCGATTACCGGTGGGCGCGCTCCGTCGTCGCACCCGGCCGCCCGGCCACCGGCTGAGACCGGACCGCCCTCGGGGGGCGAATCACCCGAGTGCACGGCCCGGCGTCCATGGCGGACGCGGGGCCGCAGCGGTGACGTAAGCCATTCGGGCACGGCCCGTGTCCAACCGGGCACCCTGCGTGGCATCGGGGTGGGATCGCCCATAGCTTCGGCTCATGAGGAAACAAAACATCAAATGCCTCGTGAGCATCGCAGCCGCCACGGCCGCCGGACTGGGCGTCGTCGCGCCGTCCGTCCCGGCCGTCGCCGCGGGCGGCCACGTGGTGCGTCCGGGCCAGTCGATCCAGGCAGCGGTGGATGCCGCACAGCCCGGTGACACCATCTTCATCCGACCCGGCACCTACCGGGAGAGCGTGCTGATCACCACGCCCGGACTGACCCTGCGCGGCTCCGGGGACCGGACGGTCATCAAGCCCGGCGCGAAGGGGAACCGGACGGAGAACGCCTGCGCGAAGGCCGGCAACGGAATCTGTGTGCTGGGCTCGGCACAGAACAGCGTGGACGACGTGTCCATCAGGTCGCTGACCGTGTCCGGCTTCACCCGAAGCGGCGTCTGGGCGTCCTGGACGGACGGACTGGAGGTCCGCTCGGTGACGTCCCGGTCCAACGGCGTCTGGGGCATCGCGCAGCAGCGGTCCACCCACTCCGACATCCGGCACAACACCGCCCGCTCCAACGGCGACGCGGGCATCTTCGTCGCCAACAGCGTCGACGAGGAGGGCGGCGCCACCGACACCGGCGGCACTCGCGTCCGCGGCAACACACTCACCGACAACCGGATCGGGTTCACCGCACGGCGCGTGCGGAACCTGACGGTGACCCACAACACCTTCACCGCCAACTGCAGCGGCGTGTTCGTCGTGGGCGACGAGGGCAAGCCGCAGGCCGGCGCCATGACCATCCGGTCCAACCGGATCACCGGCAACAACAAGTTCTGCGCCGCCACCGAGCGGCTGCCCGCGATCCAGGGATCGGGGATCGTCCTCACCGGCACCGAGGCCACCGTGGTGCGGTCCAACGTGATCCGCGACAACGTGGGCGCCACCCCGCTCTCGGGCGGCGTCGTGCTGTTCAAGAGCTTCGTGGGCGCGAAGAACACCGACAACACCATCAGCGACAACACGGTCCTGGGCAACCGGCCGGCGGACCTGGCGAACCAGGACACCGGTACGGGCAACCGCTTCACCGGCAATGTCTGCACCACCTCCGCACCGGCCGGGATGTGCTGACCGGTGTCCCCCCGCACAAGGAGAAGCGAGACGGTATGACCACCGTGAGCACCACCCCCACCACCACTCCCGTCCAGCCCGTCCCCACCCCCCAGCCGGCCATGCGGCTGCGCGAGATCGTGTTCGGCGCGGCGCGCTCCGCGGCCGTGCGCGCCGCCGCCCGGCTCGGTGTCGCGGACGCGCTGGGAGACAAGCCCGCCACCGCGGACGAGCTCGCCGCCGTGGTGAAGACCGAAGCCGGCCCGCTGCGACGGCTGCTGCGCGCCCTCTCCTGCTACGGCATCTTCACCGAGAACGCCGACGGCACCTTCGCCCACACCGAAATGTCCCGGCTGCTGCGCAAGGACGACCCGAACAGCCTGCGGGACATCTCGCTGTGGTGCACGGAGCCGTGGACATGGGAGGTCTGGCCCCGCCTGGACGACGCGGTGCGCTCCGGCGGGAATGTCTTCGAGGACGTGTTCGGCAAGGAGTTCTTCGACTACCTCCACGAGGACGCCCACGAGTCGGCCCAGGTGTTCAACCGGGCCATGACGACGTCCAGCATGCAGTCCGCGCTGGACGTAGCCGCTCTGCTCGACCTCACCGGGGTGTCGGTCGTCGCCGACATCGGCGGTGGTCAGGGGCACGTGCTGGCGAGCCTGCTGGAAAAGCACCCGTCGGTCAGCGGCACCCTGATGGACCTGCCGGGTGTGGTGGCACGGGCCGATGAACGGCTGCGCGACGGCGGTCCGCTCTCCGGCCGGGCGAGCATCGTGGCCGGTGACTGCCGCGAGGGCATCCCGGTGGCGGCCGATCTCTACATCATCAAGAACATCCTGGAGTGGGACGACGACAGCACCCGCAGGGCGCTGCGCGCCGTCATCGCGGCCGCCCGTCCCGGTGCCCGTGTCGTCGTCATCGAGAACCTCGTCGACGACACGCCGTCGATGCGGTTCACCACCGCCATGGACCTGCTGCTGCTCCTGAACGTCGGCGGTGCCAAGCACACCCGGCAGAGCCTCGTCGAGCGGCTCTCCGACGCAGGGCTGGCGATCGGCGAGATCCGGCCCGTCAACCCGTACCTCCACGCGTTCGAGTGCGTGATCCCGGACTGACGCGTTCCTTCCGGACAGCACCGGAACGCCCCGGGTCCGGCCTTGTGGCCGGACCCGGGGCGATCTGCGTCGTCAGGCGTTGGTGTCGCGCTCCCAGCGGTAGAACTCGTGCGCCATCGCGTCCTTCGGCCCCCGCCAGGTCTGCGGGTCGTAGGGACTGATGAAGGCGGTGAGCCGGTCGCTGAGGCCCTTGAACTCAGGGTGCTCGGTCACCTTGGCGATCTCCGGCCCGGGCGGCCGCTCGGACTCGATCATGTGCAGGTACACATCGCCGAACTGGAACAGCTTGCGCCGGGTGACGCCCACCAGGTGCGGCAGCTCACTGCTGTCGGAGGCGGCGAACAGCTCGGCGATGTCCGGCGCCGATTCCGGCGCCATCCGGGCGACGATCAGAGCGTGGTGCATCGGGCGGGCCTTTCTGGTACGCGGTCCGGGGCCCGGCCACGAGGGCCGGGCGGCCGGCCGCCGGCGGGCGGTGTGTCAGTTGGCCGGGACCGCGGCAGTGCGGCGCTCACGGTCGCGGTCCTCGATCTTGTCCCGGATGAGTTCCATCTGGACACGGGAGTTGCGGTTGATGTTGTCGGTCATCCACGCGTCGTCGACCGGGGCGTCGGGGCGCATCGCGAAGTCCTGCGTCCACTGCATGCGCGTGCCGCCGGGGGCCTCGGAGTACTCCCACCGGATGTCCATGTGCTGGAACGGTCCGGGTTCGACGCGGCGGGCCCGGACCGTACGGCCGGGGCGGTCCGTGGTGCGCTCGGAGACCCAGCTCCACACCTTGCCGTTCTCGTCGGGGTGCATCGTCAGACGGAACGTGGTCCGCTCGCCGTCACGCTCGATGACCTCGACCGAGGCGTACTCGCTGAACAGCTGGGGCCAGTTCTCCAGGTCGTTCGTCATGTCCCAGACGAGGTCCAGGGGGGCGGCGATGACGATCTCGTTCTCGGTGTGTCCGGACACTTCAGGCTCCTGTCATGAGGCTGTTGTTGACGAGGTCGAGGAACTCACGGGGCGTCTTGCAGCGGTCGGCGTCAGCCGGCAGCGGCTGCCCGTGCCGGTTCTCCAGGACACCGACGATGCCCAGGAGACCCAGCGAGTCGAGGCCGAACTCGTCGAAGGCCGTGCCGGACCGGTTCTCCATCTCCCGCGGGTCGACGGTCAGTCCGGCGCCCTTCTTCATCAGGGCGGCCAGCTCTTCGTAGGTCAGTCGGTCGGTCATGAGGGGCTTCTCCTTCTCACGAGGGGTGTCGGTGGGGCTCACGCGGGGCGCCGGAGCACCATCGCCGCGTTGGAGCCCATGAGGCCGCGGCTGAGCACGAGGGCCGTGCGCAGTTCGGCGGGGCGGGCCCGGCCCATGACCACGTCGAGGTCGTGGCACACCTCGAAGACGTTGGGCGTGGGCGGGATCAGGCCGTTCTCCATGGCGAGGACGGCGGCGGCCGTGTCCAGGACGGGGGCTCCGCAGTAGGCCCGTCCGATACCGGTCTTGGGTGCGGTCACCGGGACGCGCCGGCCGTGCGGGCCGAGCGCGTCGGCCAGCGCCAGCGCCTCCGCCCGGTCGGCTGCCGGAACGCCGAGGGCGTCCGCGAAGACCACGTCGATCTCCTCGGGCGCGCAGCCGGCCTCGCGCAGTGCACCCTCGATGGCATGGGCGAGCCCCTCGCGGGACTCCTCCCAGCGCATCGCGGTGGTGAAGGTGGCCGCGTGACCGGCGATCTCGGCGCGGACCCGGGCACCGCGCTCGCGGGCCACCGTCTCCTCCTCGACCACGAACATCGCGCCGCCCTCGGCGGGCACGAATCCGCAGGCGTCCGAGGTGAACGGGCGGTAGGCCCGCGTCGGTTCCTCGGCGGTGCTCAGGTCGCGGTAACCGAGCTGGCAGACGACGGAGTAGGGCGCGAGCGGGGCCTCCGCCGCGCCGACCACGACCGCGTCGGTGCCGCGCCGGACGGACCGGTCGGCGTGCGCCAGGGCGTCGAGGCCGCCGGCCTCGTCGCTGGCCACCACCGCGCACGGCCCCTTGAAGCCGCCACGGATGGAGATCTGGCCGGTGCTGGCGGCGTAGAACCAGGCGATCGACTGGTAGGGGCCGACGAACTTGGAGCCCTGGCCCCACAGCCGCTGCAGCTCGCGCTGGCCGAACTCGCCGCCGCCGGAACCGGCGGCGGTCACCACGCCCACGCTGAACGGCCGGTCCTCGTAGTCGGCGCGACCGAGCCGGGCGTCGTCCAGGGCCATGTCGGCCGCGGCCATCGCGAAGTGCGTGAACCGGTCGGTCTGCACGAGGTAGCGCTCCTCGATCAGCGAGACCGGGTCGAAGCCCCGGACCTCGCCGGCCACGTGCAGCGGCAGTTGCTCGCACCCTTCGCGGGTGACCCGGTCCAGGACGCTCATGCCTTCCTGCGTCCGCTTCCAGAAGGCTTCGGTGCTCGTGCCGTTGGGGGCGACGACGCCGATGCCGGTGACGACGGTGCGCCGGGCCTTGCGGGTGCTCATGGTGTCCTCCCACCGCTTCTGGTCAGGGCCACCGCGGACTGGAAACCGCCGAATCCGCTGCCGACCGACAGGACGCTGCGCAGTTTCAGCGGACGCGCGGTGCGGGGCACGTAGTCGAGGTCGCACTCGGGGTCCGGGGACTCGTAGTTCGCCGTGGGCGGCACCGTCTGGTGGACCAGGGCGAGCACACAGGCGGCGATCTCTATCGCGCCGATCGCCCCGAGGGAATGGCCCACCATCGACTTGATGGAGCTCATCGGTACCTCGTGGGCGTGGGCGCCGAGCGCCCGCTTCACAGCGGCCGTCTCGTGCCGGTCGTTCTGCTTGGTGCCCGAACCGTGTGCGTTGACGTAGTCGATGTCGGACGCGGCGATCCCGGCGTGCCCGAGCGCCCGGTTGATGGCCTCGGCCATCTCCAGACCCTCCGGGGTCAGCCCGGTCATGTGGTAGGCGTTGCCGAAGGTCGCGTAGCCCGAGATCTCGCAGTACACCGTCGCACCGCGGGCACGGGCGTGTTCCAGTTCCTCCAGGACGAGTACGGCTCCGCCCTCACCCATCACGAAGCCGTCGCGGCGGGAGTCGAAGGGCCGCGAGGCGTGCTCCGGGTCCTCGTTGTTGGCCGAGGTCGCCTTGATGGCGTCGAAGCACGCCACGGTGATCGGGGTGATCGGCGAGTCCGACGCCCCGGCGATACACACGTCGACGCGGCCGTCCTCGATGGAGTGGAAGGCGTAGCCGATCGCATCCAGCCCGGAGGTGCAGCCCGTCGAGACGGTCTGCACCGGCCCGTGCGCGCCGACCTGTTCGGCGACGGCCGAGGCCAGCGAGCTGGGTGAGAAGGCGCGCTCCAGATGGGGCCCGGCCGGGCGGTGGTCGACGTCCCAGCGTGCTCCGCTGCCGCTGACGGCGACGTAGTCGTGCTCCAGCCGGGTGGTACCGCCCACCGCGGTGCCGAGCGAGACGCCGACGCGCCAGGGGTCGGTCCGCTCCACGTCGAGGCCGGCGTCGGCGAGTGCCTCGCGGGCGGCCACCATCGCGAACTGCACGTAGCGGTCCGCTCGGGCGACCTCCTCCTCGTCCAGCCCGTACGCCGCCGGGTCGAAGTCGCACTCGGCGGCGATCCGGGACCGGAAGCCGGCCGGGTCGAAGAGGGTGATGCCCCGGGTCGCGGTGCGGCCGTTGGAGAGGAGGTCCCAGAAGGCGGGGGTGCCGATCCCGCCCGGGGCCACGACTCCGACGCCGGTGACGGCCACGCGCCGGGTCATGAGGCGGCCTCGGTACGTTCCGGCGGCGCGCCCCGCTCGGCCGACTCGGTGACTTCGGTGTCGACGTGGCCGAGTTCCGGGCGGGGCGCGAGCGGACCGAGGTGGAAGACCATGCGCGCCTCGACGTCACCGACGTTGCGGAAGCGGTGGCGTACGTTCAGGGGAATCAGCAGCCCCTGGTCCCGTCGCATCGCGTACGGCTCGCCGTCCAGGTCCACTTCGAGCAGCCCGTCCACGACGTAGACGAACTCCTCCGAGTACGGGTGGTAGTGCTCCGCGATGCGGTCGCCGGGCTGAATGATGGCCAGCCCCATGAAGCCGCTGGTGGCGCCCACGGCCGTCGGGGTGAGAAGGGCGCGCAGGTCACCCCCGCGCCTGGTGTTGGGCTGGGTCTCACTGAGGTCCACGATGCGTGGCCGGTGCATGGTCATGAGTGCTTTCCTCCTGGCGCTTGGCGCGTTGAGTCGACGGGTTGAGCGAGAACCCCCCAGGGTGCTGCCGCGCGGCTCAGGACTCCGCGGCCCGGCGGTCGGTGATCAGCTTCATCTCGGACCGGGCCAGGAAGCGTGCGGCGTCCGCGTCGCTCGCCGGCACGGCATTCGCCTCGCCGTCGAGGAGGCGGGCGAGCCGGGCGGCCTTGCCGGGGCCGTGGATGCCGAGGGCCTTGGCGGGCTGCGCGTCAAGCGGACCACCCACCTCCAGCAGACGCACCACGATGTCGTCGCGCTGGAAGATCGTGCTGCTCTCGATGGGGCTGCCGGTGTTGTCGGCCTCCTCCTCGTCGTGCTCGGCCAGAAGGCGGGCCAGCGCCATTCCGCAGCCCTCCTTGGCCTGGTAGAACAGCGCGTGGCGCTTGCGCTCCCCGGCTGCGTGCCGGCCCGTCGTCACATGGTGGACGGTGGGCAGGGCCGCCCGGGTGAAGAACATCCTGGCGGAGTCGGGGTCGGCCAGGTCGCGGTCCTGCTCCAGGTACGGGTTGATCGCCTCCTCGACCGCCCGGACCTCGGGCTGGCGGGAGACGTGGCGCAGGGCCGCGAGGAGGTCGCCCTCGACCTCGACCGCGCGCACCACCCGGTTGCCGTGCATGAACAGCGAGGTGCGGCGCAGTCGGGTGTGCTCGTCGACCCGGGCCTGCGGGGAGTCGTAGTCGGCGAGGATCTTCGCGACGATCTCCTCGGTGCCCGGCTTGACGGTGAAGGTCAGAGCGTGGCGCACCACCCCGTCCCCGAGGCGGGGCGCGGCCTGGAGGCCGCCCTTGACGGGCTCGAAGCTCTCCTCGAAGGCCGCACCGGTCTCGCGCAGGACGCTGAAGCGCAGCGAGCGGGTGTCGCGCACGCAGCTGTGCAGGGGCTGGACCGTGGCGACGTGGTCCTCGCTGTTGACCCACGCGAGGAAGGGCGGCGCGCTCTCCCACTCGCTGGTGATGAGCCACTGCGAGGGGTTCTCGATGGACTGGCACAGCTGATCGCTGATGTGGCCGGGGATCGAGGCGACCTGGTTGCGCATGTGCTCGTACGCCTCCAGGAACTGCTTCTGGGCGCCGTCGTGCAGGTCAAGCAGCAGGATGACCCGCAGCCTTGATCCGTCGAAGGCGGATTGGGAGGTCCGTTCCGAGAGCGTGGTGGTCATCTTGCGAACTCCTTCGAGACGAGGCGAGAAACCGGCCGTGCCGGTGGGAACCGTCGAGCTGGGGTCGGAGCGGGGAGTCTCCCGGCGGGTGCGCACGGTCCGCCCGGACCATGGGCGACGTCTCCGTGACCGATCGTGAAACGCTGGTCCGGCTGACGCGAGATTTATGAACCGTTCAGGTGAGCGGGCGTCCGAACCGCTCCTACAGGGCTCGGACGGGGGCATGGACACTGCATCTGTACGGCGTCCGAGCTGGAGCAACTGATGAACGAGAACGTCGACGTCCATGTACCGGTCCTCATCGTGGGGGGCTCCCTGGTGGGCCTTTCCGCGTCCCTCTTCCTCGGCCGGCTCGGCGTCGAGCACCTGCTGGTCGAGAAGCACGCCGCCACCTCTACACACCCACGGGGCCGCGGCAACAACGTCCGAACGATGGAGATCTTCCGCAGGGCCGGGGTGGAGCCGCAGATCCGGGCGGCCGCGTCCGTCCTGGCGGAGAACCACGGCATTCTGCAGGCCGGTTCACTGACCGGCGACGACCAGGAGTGGCTGTTCAAGGAGATCGACCCGGGTGGCGCACTCGCCCGCTTCAGTCCGAGCGGCTGGTGCCTGTGCAGCCAGAACGACCTGGAGCCGGTCCTGCTGGACCGGGCCCGGGAACAGGGCGGCGATCTGCGGTTCTCCACCGAGCTGCTGTCGTTCGACCCGGACGGGACGGGGGTCGGGGCGGTCCTGAAGAACCGGGAGACGGGTGAGCACACGAGTGTGCGGGCGGACTACCTGATCGCCGCCGACGGTCCGCGCAGCCCGGTCCGCGAGCAGTTGCGCATCGGCCGTTCGGGTGCCGGTGACCTGTTCCACAACGTGAGCATCACCTTCCGCTCGCGCGGGCTCGCCGATGTGCTGGGTGACCGGCGCTTCATCGTCTGCTACCTGACGAACCCGGAAGCGGACGGCGCGCTGCTGCCGGTGGACAACGAGCGGGAATGGGTGTTCCACGCGCCGTGGCAGCCCGCCCGGGGCGAGACGCTGGAGGACTTCACGGACGAGCGGTGCGTGGCGCACATCCGCAAGGCGGTGGGGGCGCCGGACATCGACGTGGAGATCACCGGCAAGGCGCCGTGGCACGCGGCGGAGCGGGTGGCCGACCGCTACTCACGGGGCCGCGTCTTCCTCGCCGGCGACTCGGCGCACGAGATGTCGCCCACGGGGGCGTTCGGCTCCAACACCGGCATCCAGGACGCGCACAACCTGGCGTGGAAGCTCGCGGCCGTGCTGCGCGGGGAGGCGGGCCCGGGCCTGCTGGACACGTACGAGGCCGAGCGGCGGCCGGTGGCACGGGCGACGAGCGAGAGGGCCTCGGCACGATCCGGTGAGCACAGCCACCCGGGTTACGCGGCTCCGCCGACGGTGGGTGGCGGCAAGCGCGGCGGGATGCTGAACGTGGCGCTGGGCTACCGCTATGTGGACGGCGCGGTGCTGGGCATCGGACCGGAGTGGCCCGTGGTGCCCGAGGGCGTGCAGCTGTCGGGTGAACCGGGCAGCAGGGCCCCGCACCTGTGGGTCCGCCGTGCCGGTGAGCGGATCTCCACGCTGGACCTGTACGAGCGGTCGTTCGTGCTTCTCACCGACGCCGCGGACGTGGCGTGGCGCCGGGCGGCGGCGCGGGTCGGCGACCGGCTGGGCGTGCGGCTCGACGCGTTCGGGATCGGCACAGGGCCGGGCGGCGATCTGGAGCCGGAGGACGGTGTCGACTGGGCAGAGGCGCACGGGACGAGCGCCGAGGGCGCCGTGGTGGTGCGCCCCGACGGGTTCGTCGCCTGGCGGGCGGAGTCGGGCGTCGAGGACGCCGACTCGGCGCTGCACGAGGTGATGGTGGCCCTGCTGCGCCGGGACTGACGCCGCCGGCGGGCTGCGGGCACTCAGCCCACACCGAACGACCGGAGGGCAGCGAGGAATTCCTCCGGTCGTTCGGTGTGCACGAGATGGCCCGCGTCGATGGTCACGTGCCTGGCGCCGGGGATCCGGCCGGCCATCCAGGCGAGGTCCTCCTGGGCGATCTGGCTCCCCGGTCCGCCGCCGATGACGAGCGTGGGGGCGGTGATCTCGCCGAGGAGTTCACGGCCGGCCGGGTCCGGTTCGTTGAGCTGGGCGTCGGTGGAGGGCACGAGGGGCCAGTCGAAGTCCAGCTCCCCGGTGGGACGTTCGGCCGGTGCGCGGGGCGGGTCGAGAGGAAAGGGCGGCGGCGCCTCCTCGATGACGAGGCGGCCGATGAGGCCGGGCTGCCGTTCGGCCAGCAGATACGCCGCGGCGCCGCCCATGGAGTGTCCGACGACCGTGGCACCGGAGAGGTTGCGGGCCTCCAGAAAGGCGTGCAGGTCGTCGCGGAACAACTCGAAGGAGTAGCGGCCGGGCCAGTCGCTGAGTCCGTGTCCGCGGAAGTCGAAGGCGTACACCCGGTGTCGGGCGGCGAGCCGTTCGGCGACAGTGGTCCAGGTGGTGCCGTCGCCGCAGCGTCCGTGGGCGAGGACGACGGGCGGCGCGGAGGGGTCGCCCCACACCCGGTAGGCGAGCCTGATCCCACCTGCCTGGACGCTGTGCACGTCCGGATCCAGGAATGCGGTGACGGTACGGACGAACGCGCCCGGGTCGTCGAGCCAGGGGAAGTGCCCGGCTCCACGCTGCACGGCGAACTCCGATTCCGGGCAGATCGCGGCCAGTTCGGCGGCACGGTCGGGCGTGGTCACGCCGTCGTACTCACCGGCGAGGACGAGCACCGGGGCCGGCAGGGCCCGCAGGGCGGCGACCGTCGCGACGGGGTCGAACGCCCCCTCCCCGTAATAGGCGTGTGCCGCTTCGGTGTTGATCTGCCGCGCGGACGATGCCGCGTGGGCCTGCGCGGCATCGTCCCAGCGCCCGTAGAGGAACGGCCGTGCTGCGGAGCGCAGTTCGCGGGTCATTCGTCCCGCCCAGATCTCTTCCAGAGCCAGGAGTGCCTGCGGATACCAGGGCTCCGAGCTGCGCAGCGCGGCGGCCTCCCGGGCCTCGCGCTCGGCGAAGGCGAAGCCGACCGCCCTCGTGGTGGGCGCGACGAGGATCAGGCTGCGCAGGGCCTGCGGGTAGCGCGCGGCGTAGAGCGAGGCGAGGTCCGCGGCCGCCGAGTGGGCGAGCAGGTCGACACGGTCGATCCCGAGGTGCCGGCGCAGCGCCTCGACGTCCTCGACGAGCCGGTCGCAGCGGTAGGTGGAGATGTCGTCCGGTACGGCGGAGCCCCCGGTCCCCCGCAGATCGAGCACGATCAGCTGCCGTACGCCGGAGAGTCCGCCGAGGTCCCCGAGGTAGGCACCGGCCCGCATGGCGCCACCCGGCAGGCAGATCAGCGGCGCGCCCTCCCCCATGACGTGATAGGCGAGCTCGGTCCCGTCGTACGTGCAAAAGGTCGGCATGGACCCATCCAAACAGGGCCGACCGGGTGACGCAGCCCGTGTTCGGTACGGGCGTATCCGCGGCGCGGATCGGATGCGTCGCACCCCTTGCCACACCGGGGAAGATCCTGAATTACTGCTCCCGGAAGGAACGACCGAATGATCGGTCGTCTGCACGGTGCACAGAACGAGGGAGATCCGCATGACGGTTCTGCTGGACGCGGCGGAACGGATGGGCCGCGAGGAGCTGGCGGCGCTGCAGCTGGAGCGGCTGCGGGCCACCCTGCATCATGCGTACGACCATGTCGGTCACTACCGACAGGCGTTCGACCGGGCGGGGCTGCACCCGGACGACTGCCGCTCGCTGGCCGACCTGGCCCGGTTCCCGTTCACCACCAAGGCCGATCTGCGCGACAACTACCCGTTCGGGATGTTCGCGGTGCCGGAGGAACAGGTGCGGCGGATCCACGCCTCCAGCGGGACGACGGGCCGCCCGACGGTCGTCGGCTACACCGAGAAGGATTTGGACACCTGGGCGGACGTGGTGGCCCGCTCGATCAGGGCAGCCGGCGGGCGGCCCGGGCAGAAGGTCCATGTCGCCTACGGGTACGGGCTGTTCACCGGCGGTCTCGGAGCCCACTACGGCGCGGAGCGCCTGGGCTGCACGGTCATTCCGGCCTCGGGCGGCATGACGGCCCGGCAGGTGCAGCTGATCCAGGACTTCCGGCCCGAGATCATCATGGTGACGCCGTCCTACATGCTCACGCTCCTGGACGAGTTCGAGCGCCAGGGCGTCGACCCACGGACGACCTCACTGAAGGTGGGGATCTTCGGGGCGGAGCCGTGGACGCAGGAGATGCGCCGGGAGATCGAGGAAAGGTTCGCGATCGACGCCGTCGACATCTACGGGCTGTCCGAGGTGATGGGCCCGGGTGTGGCGCAGGAGTGCGTGGAGACGAAGGACGGCCTGCACATCTGGGAGGACCACTTCTATCCCGAGGTGGTCGACCCGTTCACCGGCGAGGTGCTGCCCGAGGGGGCGGAGGGTGAGCTGGTGTTCACCTCGCTCACCAAGGAGGCCATGCCGGTGATCCGCTACCGGACCCGCGACCTCACCCGGCTGCTGCCCGGCACTGCCCGGGTCTTCCGGCGGATGGAGAAGGTCACCGGGCGCAGCGACGACCTGGTGATCCTGCGCGGCGTGAACCTCTTCCCGACGCAGATCGAGGAGATCGTGCTCCGCACACCCGGGGTGTCGCCGCACTTCCAGCTGCGGCTGACCCGCGAGGGGCGGCTGGACGTGCTGACGGTGCGGGCGGAGGCGCGGGCCGGGGCGACACCGGAACAGCGGGCGGCGGCCGCCACGTCGGTCGCGGCCGCCGTCAAGGACGGGATCGGGGTCTCGGTCGGGGTCGAGATCCTCGATCCGGAGACGTTGGAGAGGTCCGTCGGCAAGTTCAGGAGGATCGTGGACGAGCGTGCGAAGCCGGGGAGTTGACCTTCCGCCTGGGCGCGTGGGCGGGCATCGACCAGTTCCTCGGCGTATCGCCGCCGGCGGCGCTCTCGACCCGGTCGGGCCTCCGTCGGGTGCTTCGGGAGATCAACCCGGCGGCCCGGTCGTGTCCGGGCCGCGCGCGTCCGCCGGCAGGATTCCGGATCCTCTCAGGCCAAACGGTCGCGGAGCTCCCGCTTGAGGATCTTTCCGCTGGCGTTGCGCGGGAGACCGTCCACGAACACGACCCGCTTCGGGGCCTTGAAGTGGGCGAGCTTCCCTCGGGCGTGGTCGATCAGTTCGGCCTCCGTGGCCTCCCCGCGCAGGACGACGACGGCGGTGACGGCCTCGATCCAGCGCTCGTCGGGCAGCCCTACGACGGCGGCCTCGGCGACGGCTGGGTGGGTGTAGAGCGCGTCCTCGACCTGGCGGGAGGCGACGAGGACGCCACCGGAGTTGATGACGTCCTTCACCCGGTCGACGACGGTGAAGTAGCCGTCCGCGTCTCGGACGGCGAGGTCGCCGGAGTGGAACCAGCCGTCACGGAAGGCGTCGGCGCTCTCCTGCGGCTTGTCCCAGTAACCGCTGCACAGCTGGGGCGAGCGGTAGACCACCTCACCCGCGGTGCCGTCCGGGACGTCCTTGCCGTTCTCGTCGACGACCTTGGCCTCGACGAAGAGGACGGGCCGGCCGCAGGAGTCCATCCGGCCCTCGTGCTCGTCGGGTCCCAGGACGGTGGCGAGGGGGCCGATCTCGCTCTGCCCGAAACAGTTGTAGAAGGCGAGTTCCGGAAGACGTTCTCGGAGGCGTTCCAGCACCGGGACGGGCATGATCGACGCCCCGTAGTACGCCTTGCGCAGGCCACCGAGGTCGCGGGCCGCGAAGTCCGGGTGGTTGGCGAGACCGATCCAGACGGTGGGCGGGGCGAAGAGGCTGTCCGCCTGTCCGGACTCGACGAGGTCGAAGATCCGGGCCGCGTCCGGAGCGTCGAGAATCGTGTTCTCGGCACCGACCGCGAGGTAGGGCAGCAGGAACACGTGCATCTGCGCCGAGTGGTAGAGCGGCAGGGCATGCACGGGCCGGTCGGCGGCGCGCAGGTCCAGAGCGGTGACGGCGCTGACGTACTCGTGGACGAGGGCGCCGTGCGTCATCATCGCGCCCTTGGGCAGGGCGGTGGTGCCGGAGGTGTAGAGCAGCTGGACGAGGTCGTCCGCCGACGGTTCGTGCGCGGACGTGAAGGGGCGCGGAGTGCCGAGCTCGGTCAGGAGCGAGCCGGGGGCATCGCGGAGCGGCCGTACGGCATGCCCCGGCGGGACACGGCCGGCGAGGTCCGGGTCGGTGAGCACCAGGGCGCTGCCGGACTGGCTCAGGATGTACGCGAGATCCTCGCCGGTGAGGTTCTGGTTGACCGGCACGTGGACGAGCCCGGCCCGGGCACAGGCGAGGTACGCGATCAGGTACGCGTCGGAGTTGTGCGCGTAGGAGGCGACCCGGTCCCCGGGGCGCAGTCCGTGCCCGTCCATGAGGACGGCGGCCGCGGTGCTGACCGCCTCGTCGAGACCGTGGTAGGTCCAGGCCCGGTCGGCGTACCGCAGGGCGGTCCGCTCGGGGGTGCGCCGTGCGCTGCGGGTCAGGACGCCGTCGACTGTGCTGCTGCGTACACCGGTCATGGCGTGATCCTGTGCGGCGCGGGGCCCCGGGGTCAAGGTCTCGGATACCGACGGGGATCTTGACGGACGTACTGGAGCGCCCGCCGTGCGCCTGTGCTCACGCGCGGGAGCACGGGTGACCGACGACAACGCCGCAGGTGTGCGTGCCGGGCCCCGCCGGCCTGGCATGATCCGAACGAGAGGCGCCGGCTCACGCCCCTGCTGAACACCGGCGCGAGCGCGGCGATCAGCGGCACGACCGCGGTCCGCCGGCTCGTCAGTGACCGGATGGCCGCGCTCGGGCTCATGCGCCGTGACTGCCAGCGGACGGGGCCGGCTCGGTGGGCGGGACCGGCCGAGGCTGTCAGGCGTGGCCCTCCCAGTACGGTTCGCGCAGCCGCCGTTTGTACAGCTTTCCGTTGGGGTCGCGGGGCATCGTGGTGATGAAGCCGAGCGTCTTGGGTCGTTTGTATCCGGCGAGCAGCCCGTCGCAGTGACCGAGGATCTCGGCGGCGAGTTCATCGCTCGCCTCGTGTCCCTCTGCGGCCTCGATGACGGCTCTGACCTCCTCGCCCCAGTCGGCGTGCGGGATGCCGAAGACGGCGGCGTCGGCGACGGCGGGATGACTGAGCAGGGCGCTCTCGATCTCCGCCGGATAGATGTTCACCCCGCCGGAGATGATCATGTCGATCTTGCGGTCGCGGAGGAAGAGGTAGCCGTCCTCGTCCAGGACGCCGAGGTCACCGACGGTGAAGAAGTCGCCGATGCGGTTCTTCCTGGTCTTGCCCTCGTCCTTGTGGTAGCTGAAGCCGCCGGTGCTCATCTTCATGTAGACGGTGCCGAGCTCGCCCGGGCCGAGCCGGTTTCCGTCGTCGTCGAAGACCGCGAGTTCGCTGATCGGCCAGGCCCGGCCGACGGTGCCCGGCTTCTTCAGCCAGTCGTCGGCTGTGGCGAAGGCTCCCCCTCCCTCGCTGGCCGCGTAGTACTCCTCCACGCAGCGGCCCCACCATTCGATCATGGCCCGCTTGACGTGGTCGGGGCAGGGGGCCGCGCCATGGATGGCGTGGCGCATCGACGAGACGTCGTAGCCCCGTTTCACCTCGTCGGGAAGGGCGAGCAGGCGGTGGAACTGGGTGGGGACCATGTGGGTGTGGGTGCAGCGGTGGGTGTCCATCGCCCGCAGCATCTCCTCGGGCGACCACTTGTCCATCAGGACGAGGGGGTGGCCGATGTGCAGGGCTGCGCCCGCGAACTGCAGTACGGCGGTGTGGTAGAGCGGTGAGCAGACCAGGTGGACGTTCCCGTCGAACGGCTTGATGCCGAAGATGCCGAGGAAGCCGCCCAGGTAGCTCTCCTCGGGGAGCTTGCCGGGCAGCGGCCGGCGGATGCCACGGGGGCGGCCGGTGGTCCCGGAGGTGTAGTTCATGACCCAGCCGAGCGTGCGCCCCTGCGGGGGCGACACCGGCCGGTTCGCGAGCAGTTCGGCGTACGGACGGAAGCCGTCGACCGCACCGACTCCGTAGCGGTGGCTCGCGGGCAGCTTCGCCTCGTCGGCGGCCGCGGTCGCGGCCTCGGTGAAGCGTTCGTGGGCGATCAGCACTTTGGCACCGGAGTCGGAGACGATCCAGGCGATCTCCGGCCCGACGAGGTGGTGGTTGACCGGGACGAGGTAGAAGCCCGCCTGCGAGGCGGCGAGGTACGCGGTGAGGAACTCGACGCCGTTGGGCAGGACGACCGCGAAGGCATCGCCCTCTTCGAGGCCGGCCGCGCGCAGTCCGTGGACCATGCGGTTGGCCTCGGCGTGCAGCCGGCCCGCGGTCCATGTCCCCCCGTCGGGCGCGACCAGGACCGTGCGGTCGGGGTCGGCGGTGGCCTGGGCCCAGAAGCCGTTGGGCGGCTGGTTCATGAGGCGCTCCGTCCGGCGATGCGGTTGATCCGGTCGATGGCTCGTTCGAAGCCGAGGGTCAGGTCGTCGAAGACGGCCTGCACGCTGCGTTCGGTGTTCATCCGGCCGACGATCTGGCCGACGGGCGTGCCGAGCAGGGCGCCCGTCTCGTACTTCTGGATACGCGAGACGGCCTCGGCGACCAGGAGCCCCTGCAGCGGCATGGGCAGGGTGCCGGGCCCCGACGGGTCGTCCCAGGCGTCGGTCCATTCGGTACGGAGCTGACGCGCGGGTTTGCCGGTGAGGGCGCGCGAGCGGACGGTGTCGCCCGAGCCCGCGGCAAGGAGTTTGGCGGTCAGTGCCCGGGAGTGCATATCGGCCTCCTCGGTGGTGAGCCAGAGGGAGCCGAGCCAGACTCCCTGGGCGCCCAGGGCGAGTCCCGCGGCGATCTGTTCACCGCTGCCGATGCCTCCCGCGGCAAGGACCGGGAGCGGCCCCACGGCGTCGACCACGTCCGGTACGAGGACCATGGAGGCGATCTCACCGGTATGGCCGCCCGCCTCGTATCCCTGGGCGACGACGATGTCGATGCCCGCGTCCGCGTGGTGGCGGGCGTGCCGGGCGCTTCCGGCGAGCGCGGCGACGAGTACATCCTGATCGTGTGCGCGGGCGACGACGTCGGCGGGGGGCGAGCCCAGCGCGTTGGCGAGGAGCTTGACGGGGTAGTCGAACGCCACGTCGAGCTGGTTGCGGGCGACCTCCTCCATCCAGCCCGTGATGCGCCATCCCGAGGCCTCCCCGTCGGCGAGTTCGGGCACTCCGTGTCTGGCGAGGGTTTCCTGGACGAACTGCCGATGGCCGGGCGGGATCATCGCCTCCACCTCGGCCTCGCTCACGCCCTCCACCTTCTTCGCGGGCATGACGACGTCGAGGCCGTAGGGCTTGCCGTCCGTGTGTTCCTGCATCCAGTCGAGGTCGCGTGCGAGGTCGTCGGGGGCGGTGTAACGGACCGCGCCGAGCACGCCGAATCCACCGGCCCGGGTGATGGCCGCGGCCACCGCCGGGAACGGCGTGAAGCCGAAGATGGCGTGCTCGATCCCCAGTTTTTGACTCAGCTCCGTCTCCATGGGCGGCAGGATGCCGCAGTCCGACAACCGAGGGAAGAGGTTTTCTGATGCAGTGTCAGATTCTTTGTGACTCCCGGGGCCTTCGGGACGGCGGAGGGTGACAGTACTCTCTGCCTCGGCAGGAAGTTTCACGCTCGGAAGAGATTTCGAAAGTTACTTTCACGCATGGGGAAGGGGTTCCGGATGACCGAGGACACGGCGGGCGGGGGCATCAGCCGAAGGAGGCTGGGCGGTGGGATGCTGGCCCTGGGCGGAGCACTCGCCCTGGCGCCCATCCCGTTTGCGGCAGCGGCGTCTGCCACGGAGTCGGGGACGGGGTCGTCGGACATGAGCACAGGGGCCGCGGCAAAGAGCCCTGCGGGCCGGACCGCGCCGACGCTCCGGCGCGGTTCGGCCGCCCGTGCGGGGCTCTTGCAGGAGCCGCTCGACCGGCTCGTCACCGAAGCGGAGAGATACCTCGCCGACGTGCCGAAGCACCCTTGGTACGCGGGTGCCGTACTGCTCGCGGGGCGGGGCGGGACGGTGGCCCTGCACCAGCCGATCGGCAAGGCGGTGCGCTATGCGGCGTACGACGAGAAGACCGACACCGGCGTGGAGTTCCCGGCGGACCAGCAGATCCCCATGGCCGAGGACACCGTCTTCGACCTGGCGTCGGTGTCGAAGCTCTTCACGTCGATCCTGGCCGTGCAGCAGATCGAGCGCGGCACGCTGGAGCTGGAGGCGACGGTCGCCTCGTACCTCCCCGACTTCTCCGGCGGCGGCAAGCAGGACATCACCATCCGTCAGCTGCTCACGCACACCTCGGGATTCCGTGCCTGGATCCCGCTGTACAAGGCGCCGACCCGCGAGGGGAAGCTGGAGCTGATCTGGAACGAGGTACCGGCGAACCCGCCCGGCACGACGTACCTCTACTCCGATCTCAACCTGATCTCGTTGCAGCTGGTGCTGGAGAAGATCACCGGTCTGACCGAGGACGTGCTGCTCCGGGAACGGATCACCGCTCCGCTGGGGATGCACCGCACCCGCTACAACCCGCCGGCCTCCTGGAAACCGAAGATCGCGGCGACCGAGGACGCGCGTCTCCCCTGGTCCGGGCTGGAGCGCGGACTGGTCTGGGGTGAGGTGCACGACGAGAACGCGTTCAGCCTCGACGGCGTCGCAGGCCACGCCGGGGTCTTCTCCTGCGCCTGGGACCTGGCGATCCTCGCCCGAACCCTGCTCAACGGCGGGGTCTACGGCCGCGCGAGGATCCTCTCGGCCGCGTCGGTTGACCTGCTGTTCACGGATTTCAACACCGCGTTCCCCGGCGACGCGCACGGCCTCGGCTTCGAGCTCTACCAGCACTGGTACATGGGGGCGATGGCCACCCCGCGCACAGCGGGCCACACCGGCTTCACGGGCACCAGTCTGGTTCTCGACCCGACCACGGACTCGTTCCTGATCGTGCTGGGCAACTCGGTTCACCCGGTGCGCAGTTGGCGCTCCGGCAGTGCACCGCGTGTGGCCACCGCCAACCAGATGGCCCGGGCGGTCGCGGTCCGCCCTGCCCGGGGCCGTAAGGCATGGTTCTCCGGACTGGCAAGCGCCTCGTCGGCCACCCTGACGCTCCCGCAGCTCGGCCTGAAGTCCTCGCGGGCCCGGCTGAACTGCGCGCTGTGGTGGGACACCGAGCCCGGTTCCGACTTCCTCTTCCTGGAGGGATCGGCGGACGGCGGGGCCACCTGGCAGCCGGTCCCCTTCACCACCCTCCCGGCCTCGCCCAACCGGACGGAGCAGCCCGAACCGCATCCGACGGGGTCGGTCTCGGGCTGGTCAGGCCGGGTCTGGCACCGGCTGGAGGCGGACCTCGCGCAATGGCGCGGCGGGGAGTTGCGGCTGCGCTGGCGGTACACGACGGATCAGCTGTACGTCGGCCGCGGGGTGTACGTGAACGCCATCCGGGTCGAGGACGGCGGACGTACGGCCTTCGACGAGAGCCGGCCGGCCGATGCCCGGCGCATGGAGGCGAGCGGCTGGGCCGCATCGGCGGACTGACCGTCACCCCACGGGAGACCGGGGCGGCCGGCCCACAGCGACCGGCCGCCCCGCGGGGGTCCGTTCGCGCCGGTGCCCGAGGTGCGGCGGGCGCCGGGTGCGGTGCGCTCAGCGGTCGAGTCGATGCTCTTGACTGGGGTGCGACGGGATGCGCGCCAAGCGACGCCGAGATGATCTTTAAGTCCTGATCCGCGCGGCTCATGTGCGGCGACGTGGAGCGGGGTCGCGGTTTGCGACGTGCCGGGCGAGAAGCCATCACCGCGTACTGTCCGGCGAGGGTCGGCCCGAAGACCCCGTGCGCCATCCCGCACAGGAACCGGGCGATCGCCGAGGCCTGTCCCGCAACTCCTGGCGGGCCCTGGTCGGCACCCCGGTTCCAAGCGCTCGTCGACACCGGAGGCCGGTAAACGACCTCAGCCCAAGGGACCGTCATTCGCGAACGCCTGGGCAGCGAAGCGCTCGCCCATGCGGCGGTAGGCGGCGGCGGTGGGGTGAAGGCCGTCGGACAGGTCTTCCGCCTCGTCCGGACCGAGCAGCTCACGTCCGTCGAGATAGTGGAGGTGGGAATCCAACGCCCGTCGTGCCGTTGCGATCCGCGCCAGCTCGGCACGGACCACCGCCAGCGACAACGCGCCGCCCGCCACATCGGCCCGATCGCCCAGGGCGGCGATCCTCCCGTCCGGGCCGGTCACGGCCGGGCCGGGAACCTCCTCCAGGGCCGGACAGCTCACCGGGGAGATCAAGAGCAGCGGGGTGTCCGGGTGGCCGTCCCGGATCGTGTCCAGAAATCCGTGTACCGCCGGGCCGAACGTCCGCAGCCGGAAGGCGGACAGGCTCACGATGTTGATGCCCACCTTCAGGCTGATCAGGTCGGCGGGCATGTCGCGGATCGTCCGGGCGACGTACGGATCCAGCAGCGCGTTGCCCGCCTGGCTGAGGTTGATCACCTCCACCCCTCCGAGCGCGGCTGCCACCGCCGGCCAGGTCCCGGTCGGGCCGTCTGCCTCGATGCAGTGGCTGATGGAACTGCCGTGGTGCACCCAGCGGCGCCGCCCGTCCGGCAGCGGAGCCAGCACGTCGCCGTCAGCGCGCAGTGCCACCAGTTCCGTAGGGGTCTGCTGTGGAAGCCACAGCTCGACGTCCTTCATGCCGGCCGGCAGTCCGGCGAACCGTACGGTCGCGGGCCTGCCCGGGATGAGCCGCTGGGCGGCCCCGGGACCCGCCATCCGCAGCACGTTGCCCACCGGCGCCTGCCGACGGGCCGCCAGGGCACCGTCCACCAGCAGCTCCAACATCCCGGTTGCGTGAGGGTGGGCGTCGCCGTCGAGTTGGCCGGTGGAGGTGAGTACCTCGAACTCCAACGCCCGCGCGTCGGTGCGGAAAACCAGCCGCACCCCCGACGGCATCAAGGTCACGCCGTAGACCGACGGGTCCTGGTACTGCCCCTTCGTCCACGCGGGCAACCGACGCGGCATCACCCCTGCCGGAGTGGTCTCCAGGTCCAGGGCACCCCGCAACTCCACCGGTCCGCCCACCAATGGAACCGTCCGCATCGCCACCGTCACCTCTCCTGTCCCGGGCCCGTGCGCTCCGGAGATCGCAGGGGCCCGGTGCCTACGTGTTCACCGACGTCCGCCGCACTCCCAGTGGTGGACCTCGATGTCCGCGTACCGGTCCGGAGTCAGGACGGCGCGTGCCGTATCCGGATCCGGGGCCCTGAGGAGCACCGCCGTACCAAGCCATGTGTCGCCGTCGTCGGACAGCAGCGGCCCGTACGCTATCAACTCGTCCTGGTCGGGCGGCAGAGCGAGGTCTGCGGCTACGCCCTCGCCGAGGCCGAGAACCAGATACCGGTTGCCGTCGCCTCGGCCCCCGGGAGAATCCCACATGGTGCGCCCCAGCACGTTGCGCCACCGGCGCAGCAGCACGTCCCGGTACGCACCGGCCTGGTAGTTGGGCTCGTCGAAGGCGAATGCACGGGCAGCGGCGGGGTCGGGCAGATCGACGATGTGCACGCTCCCCGTGGGCGTCTCACCATCATCGGCGAAGGTCGGGCCGCGCGCGATCAGCTCCTTCACGTACCGGTCCATGTAGGACCAGTGCGCCTCCAGCAACTTCTCGCGCAACGCGAGGGAGCCCGGCCGGTCCCGGTGATAGCAGAAGTACTCCATGCCCACAGACCCTTCCTCACCAAGGGCGCCATCTCAACTCACTTCTGGCGCCGAAGACCCCGCGTACCGGACTGAACAGCACTCCGTCGACGGCGTGGCCCCCTCGCTGCACGGTCACGAGCAGGTGGCACACGTACTCGGCCGTTCCGCAGTCGGGTACGAGAGGGGGCTGCTCAGCACCGGCGCACGCGCGGCGGCCCAGCAGCCCACCGAGCAGGCGCGGACCGGAGCGAGGGGGCGGGCCTGGCTCAGAGCAGGCAGAACTCGTTGCCCTCCGGGTCCGCCATCACGTAGTGATCGGGCCGGCCCTGGGCCTCGTGCTCATGAATGACCCTCGCGCCCGCGGCAGTCAGCCGCCCGAGCGCCTCCAGCACGCGCGGCCACCGCACCTCCCACGGGACCTCGCGGCCACCACCGGCCTGCACGTCCAAGTGCAGCCGGTTCTTCCCCGCCTTCGGCTCGGGAACCTTCATGAAGGACAGGGCGGGCCCCTCACCGTCCGGGTCCGACAGGTAGGCGCCGTCGTCCCACTCCTCCTTCGGGACGTCGTAGTGC
Source organism: Streptomyces sp. NBC_01013 (assembly GCF_045162765.1). Taxonomy (NCBI): domain Bacteria; kingdom Bacillati; phylum Actinomycetota; class Actinomycetes; order Kitasatosporales; family Streptomycetaceae; genus Streptomyces; species Streptomyces sp. NBC_01013. The sequence continues at coordinate 8,015,671 of NZ_CP108687.1, read as the reverse complement.
ACGAACCACTCCTGCCAGCTGCCGAAGCCCTCCGGCGGCGGCTTCTGCGCGTAGCCCAGGGCGAGAGCCCAGAACTCCGCCAGTCGCGCGGGGTGCGCGCAATCGATCGTCAGACTCCACCGTGTCGACATGGGTCCCTCCGGCCGGAGCACCCGGCACACCGCCGGCTGCGAGGGAACCGATCGTGTCATGCGAGGACACGGACATCTCCAGGAACAGGTTCAAGATTCTTTTGAGGTCGAAATATTTCGAATCTCCTCCCACCTGGATTCGATTCAATCGCCATCCGATTCGGCGGCGTGAGCAAAGAAATCCCAGCTCAGAGGAGAAGACCCCGAATGGGATTCCGCATGTGCGGCAACAATCCACCCCGCTGCGGCAGACAACATTCGGAATCCTTTCGTAGCCCTCGGAGGCGAATGTACCCATGCGTCCGATCCGCCACCTCACCACTGCAGGCAGCAGGTCACATATCAGCAGGTCAAAGTCACACAGCGCCTCGGAAGGCGAGTTAACTCTCTCGAAATATTTCGGAAATGCAGCGTTGACGAGCCGTCCGAGCGCGCGCATACTCTCCCTCGCTCCCCTGCATCACCGATCAACTACTCGCCACGGAACCGCGCTTGACCGGCGGGCCTGTGGCGGACGAACCGTTCAGCGCACAGTCCACCCCCCGTCCGGGCGGCCCGCTCATGCCGCCCGGCGATCGGAAGAAGGTGTTGGAAAGTGATCGTCAATTCATCGCACGGCGGCGAAGCCGCCCGTCCCCAGCTGCGCTCACGGGTCCGCAGGGCAGGTGTGCTCGCCACGGCGGGCCTGCTGACCGCGGCGGGAGTCCTCTCGCTCGCGGGCACCGCCCACGCCGCGACGACGCTCGGGGCGTCCGCCGCCGCCAAGGGCCGCTACTTCGGCACCGCCGTCGCCGCCAACCACCTGGGCGAGTCCGCGTACGCCTCCACCCTGGACACCGAGTTCAACATGGTGACCCCGGAGAACGAGATGAAGTGGGATGCCGTCGAGGGCTCCCGCAACAGCTTCAACTTCGGCTCCGCGGACCAGATCGTCAGCCACGCCCAGGGCAAGGGCATGAAGGTTCGCGGGCACACGCTGGTGTGGCACTCCCAGCTGCCCGGCTGGGTCAGCGGGCTCGGTGCCACCGATCTGCGCTCGGCGATGAACAACCACATCAACCAGGTGATGGCGCACTACAAGGGCAAGATCTACGCCTGGGACGTCGTCAACGAGGCCTTCCAGGACGGCAGCAGCGGGGCCAGGCGCAGCTCGCCCTTCCAGGACAAGCTCGGCAGCGGCTTCATCGAGGAGGCGTTCCGCACCGCCCGGGCCGCCGACTCCGGGGCCAAGCTCTGTTACAACGACTACAACACCGATGGCCAGAACGCGAAGAGCAACGCGGTCTACGCCATGGTGAAGGACTTCAAGCAGCGTGGTGTGCCGATCGACTGCGTCGGCTTCCAGTCGCACTTCAACAGCAACTCGCCCGTCCCCTCGGACTACCAGGCCAACCTGCAGCGCTTCGCCGACCTCGGTGTCGACGTGCAGGTCACCGAGCTGGACATCGAGGGCTCGGGCTCGGCACAGGCCGCGAGTTACACGAAGGTCGTGAACGCCTGCCTCGCCGTGACGCGCTGCAACGGCATCACCGTGTGGGGCATCCCGGACAAGTACTCGTGGCGCAGCAGCGGAACCCCGCTGCTGTTCGACGACAACTACGGGAAGAAGGCGGCGTACACCGCAGTGCTCGCGGCCCTGGGCGGCAGCAGCGGCGGGGGTGACGGCGGCACGGGCAGCGGCGCGTGCACGGCCACGTACACCAAGACCAACACCTGGGGTGACCGCTTCAACGGTCAGGTGACCATCACGGCCGGCAGCTCGGCCATCAGCACCTGGACGGTCCCCGTGACGGTCACGTCACCGCAGAAGATCGCCACGACCTGGAACGGCAGCCCGACCTGGGACGGCAGCGGCAACGTGATGACGATGAAGCCCAACGGCAACGGCAACCTGGCCGCGGGCGCCTCGACGTCCTTCGGGTTCACCGTCATGACCAACGGCAACACCTCGGCACCCACCATCGGCGCCTGCACGGCCTCCTGACCCACCACCCGAACCCGTACGGGCGCGGGGCGCGGCGGCGCCCCCGGAGATCCCGTCGGTCACAGGGGCGAGGGCACCGTCTCCTGGACGGTGCCCTCGCGTCGTCGGTCCACGGACCGGCGGAACACGCGTCGGCGCGCCGGAGGGTCACCCGCGCGCATAGGCCTCTCCCGGTGCCGCGGCCTCCACGGGTGCGGGCGCCGTCGACTCCCGGACCACGAGCCTCGGCCTGATCAGGAGCGAACGCCCTGCGACCGGGGCCGAGTCGATGCGGGCGCGCAGCTGCTGGAACGTCTCGGCGGCCATCTCCGGCAACGGCTGGCGGACCGTGGTCAGCGGCGGTTCGAAGAGGTCGGCGAGCAGGATGTCGTCGAACCCGACCACCGAGACGTCCTGCCCCGCGTTGCGGCCGGCGTCCTTCGCGCCCCGGCAGATCCCGATGGCGCACATGTCGTTGATGGCGACGAAGGCGGTGGGCGGACGCGGTCCGCACAGCAGTTCACGGGCAGCCTTGCGTCCCAGCTCGGCCGCGTCCTTGTCGCCGAACTCCGTGGTGTCGGCGCCGGGCCACACGATCGCGTCGGCCGGGTCGAGACCCGCCGACTCCAGAGCGGCCCGGAAGCCGCGCAGGCGCTCGCGGCGGTTGACGCTGTTGACCGAGCCGGAGACGAACGCCAGTCGGCGATGGCCCAGTTCGAGCAGATGACGGGTGGCGAGCTCGGCCCCCATCGCGTTGTCGACGCTGATGGAGGCGAGCGAGGGCGGGTCGCCCGCCTGGGCGGTGCGGTCGAAGGCCACCATCTTCAGACCCCGGCCGAGCAGTGGCGCCACATGGTCGAGCGAGGGCAGTGAGGAGCAGAGCACCACGCCGCTCACCCCGTCGGCCAGCAGTTCCTCGCCGTACTTGAGCTCACGGGCGGGATCGCGCTCACTGTTGCAGAGCAGTACGTGGTACCCCTCGGCCAGCGCGATGGCCTCCAGCTCCCGGGCGAGCGCCCCCCAGAAGGGGTTGGCGACGGACGGCACGATCAGGCCGATGACCTTGATCCGGCCGGTGCGCAGCATCCGGGCCGCGCGGTTGGGCCGGTAGCTGAGCTGCTCGATCACCTGCTCCACGCGGGCCAGGGTCGCCGCCTGCATACGGTCCGTACGCCCGTTGAGGACGTTCGAGACGGTGCTGGCGGAGACACCCGCAGCCTCCGCGACCTGATGGATCGTTACCCCGCTCATGCCACCTCCGGTTCGGAACGTGTTCAGCCACACTAGTGTACCGATTTACTGAACTCTCTTCACCGGTACACCCGTTAACTTTCCAGAAAATTGTTGTGCATCAGCTGTTGACGAGCCTCTTGGGGCGTTCTTAGTCTCAGTGCATCGATTTACCAGCGCTTCCCAGCCATGATCGGGTTGCCATCGCTGGATCGATCCACTGCCTCCGCCTCAAAAGGGGTGCCCAATGGAACTCAAACGACGGTCGCTGCTCGCTGCCATCGGCGCCGGGACGGCTGCGGCCGCACTCGGCGGATGCGGCACCGGCTCCACTGCCGCAGGCTCCGCCGACGGTCCCGCCGAGGGCGAGATCACGCTGCTCACCCCGATCTACGAGGGCGCCGACGGCAAGACGCTGTTGGAGAAGGAGATCCTCGGCGGCTTCCGGAAGAAGTATCCGGACGTCAAGGTGAACGTGGACTACACCACGTACGCGCAGCTCAACGAGAAGATCACCACGGGTCTTGCGGGCGGCCTGGTGCCCGATGTGCTGATGATGGGCGTCGGCTGGATCCCGCCGTTCGCCGCCAAGAAGGCGATCGCCCCGCTGCCGGAGTCGTTCGCCACCGCGCACGACTACGAGAAGCGGGTGCTGGAGCCGTCTCGCTACGACGGCAAGCTGTACGCGCTGCCGGTGGTCCTCGACACCCGCATCGTCGTCTACCGCAAGGACCACTTCGCCGAGGCCGGCATCAGGAAGACCCCGGCCAACTGGGCGGAACTGCGGGCCGTGGCCAAGCAGCTGACGAAGGACGGACGAATGGGTTTCGATCCGTTCTCCATCAACCTGCGCCAGTGCTGGGAGACGTTCCTCTTCGCCAACGGCGGTCAGCTGTTCAGCGCCGACGGCAAGAAGGTGTTGTTCACCGACAGCCGGGGCGTCGAGGCTCTGCAGTTCTTCAAGGATCTGATCGAGGACGGCTCCGCCGCCTACGCCAAGAAGACGGAGCTGGGCGCGCCGACGAACGTCCAGACGGGCAGGGCGTCGATGATGATGACGACCAGCGCCCTGTGGGAGCAGGTCCGCGAGCAGACCCCGGAGCTGATGAAGGGTGACAAGCTCGGCGCGTTCGTGCTGGCCAACCGCAAGCCGGCGATGCTCCAGGGCGGCACGCTGGTCACCCAGTCGGCAAGTTCCAAGCACCCGGCGGCGGCCCGTGCCCTGGTCGAGTACCTCGCGACCCCGGAGTCGATCCTGGGCGCAGCCAAGCAGCGCGGCTCCGTGCCCGGGCTCAAGGACCTGAGCGACTCCAGCTATGTCAAGGAGAACAAGTTCGTCGACCTCTCCCTGCAGAACATGGGCGCCGCCTGTTCGGAGGGCGGCACCGCGGCCTGGATGGAGATCCGCGAGAAGATCGAGCCGACGCTGGAGCCCGCGATCGTGGGTGGCCAGTCCGCGAAGGACGCCATCGCGGAACTCGGCCGTCTCGCCGAAGCCGCCATCGGCCGGATGTGAGGCATCGCTGTGGGAGCAACATCCGTAGTGAAGACACGGCCCGCGCGGCCGCCTTCCCTGCCTGAGAACACCCGGCCCGCCAAGCGGCGGGCCGGCAGGACCCCGACGGGGCCGGGGCGTCGCAGGCAACGGGCCGGCATGCTGATGGTGGCACCCGCCCTGCTGCACGCCGCCCTCTGGATCGGCCTGCCCGTCGTCGCCTCGGTCGCCCTGGCCTTCACGAAGTACGACGTGCTCACGCCGCCGCAGTTCGTGGGGCTCGGCAACTTCCGGGAGATGCTGGACGACGCGGTGTTCCGCAAGTCCATCGTCAACACCGTCATCTACACCTTCTTCACCGTGCCGTTCGGCATGGTGCTGGGCCTGCTGCTGGCACTCGCCCTGCACACGGGCCTCAAGGCGCGCGGCATCTTCCGTACCGCCATCTTCCTGCCGCAGGTCACCGCCACGGTGGCGATCGCCCTGGTCTGGCTGTGGATCTACAACCCGGGCAACGGCCTGCTCAACGCCCTGCTGTCGTTCGTGGGGATCGAGGGTCCGGCCTGGCTCTCGTCGACCACCTGGGCGTTGCCCTCGGTGATCCTGGTCGGCATCTGGCAGGGCATCGGCATGAAGATGCTCATCTACCTGGCCGCGCTCCAGTCCCTGCCGAGGGAACTGTACGAAGCGGCGTCGGTGGACGGTGCGTCCAAGGCGCGGCAGTTCTTCTCGATCACGCTGCCACTGCTGAAGCCCGCGACGTTCTTCGTGCTCATCACCTCGATGATCAGCGCGTTCCAGTCCTTCGACCAGGTCTACATCCTCACCGAGGGCGGCCCGGCCAACAGCACCACGATGATGACGTATGAGATCTACAAGTCCGCCTTCCGGGAGTTCCGCGTCGGCTACGCCTGCGCCCAGTCACTGGTGCTGTTCGTGCTGCTGATGGGCTTCACCCTGGTCAACCGGCGGATCATGGGAGGCACCCGTGGCCACAACTGAGCTGCACGAGCCCGAGGTCGCGCGCTCGCCCCGCCCCGTGGCGAAGCGGAAACCGCCGTCCGTCGGCCGGATCGCGCTCTATGTGACGCTGTCCGCCATCTCCCTGCTCATGGTGGTGCCGTTCATCTGGATGGTGCTGACCTCCCTCAAGACACCCGTGGAGATCGCGTCGCAGGACGCCGGACTGCTGCCGGAGCACTGGGACTTCGGCAACTACACCGAGGCGCTGAAGGCCGCGCCCTTCGCCACGTACGCCCGCAACAGCTTCATCATCGCGTTCAGCCACACCGTGCTCAACCTGCTGATCGCCTCGATGGCCGGGTACGCACTCGCCCGGATCAGGTTCCGGGGCAGCGAGGTCATCTTCTACCTCTTCATCGCGGCCCTGATGATCCCCACGTACACCAAGGTGCTGCCCGAGTTCCTGATCGTCCGCTTCATGCCGCTGGCCGGCGGCAACGACCTGTTCGGCCAGGGCGGCAGCGGGTGGCTCGACACGTGGTGGGCGCTCATCGTGCCCGGTGCGGTCACCCCGTTCGCCGTCTTCCTCTTCCGGCAGTTCTACCTGGATCTTCCGGTGGAGCTGGAGGAGGCGGCCCGGCTGGACGGCCTGGGTGAGTTCCGGATCTACGCCCGGATCATGACGCCGCAGGTCAAGCCCGCCCTGATCACGGTGGCGCTGCTTACCTTCGAGTCGTCCTGGAACAACTTCCTGTGGCCGCTGCTGGTGACCCGGACGGACAGTCTGCGCGTCATCCAGGTGGGGCTCTCGGTCTTCAAGACGGAGAACGGCCCCCAGTGGCACTTCCTCATGGCGGGCACCACGCTCGCCACCCTGCCCATGGTCGTGCTCTTCCTCATCGGCCAGCGCTACTTCGTGCAGGGCTTCGCAACCGCCGGTCTCAAGTGACCGGTCCCGGTCCTCAACGGCCGGTTATCGAAAGGGTTACTCCCCATGTCTGCTGATCTCCAAGGTTCCCGCGCACTGGTGACCGGGGCGGGCCAGGGCATCGGCCGCGCCATCGCCGTCGCCCTGGCGGAGGCCGGCGCCGACGTCGCCGTCCACTACCACTCCTCCGCCGACGAGGCCGCCCAGACGGTCTCCGCGATCGAGGCTCTGGGCCGGCGGGCCAAGGCGTTCCAGGCCGACGCGACGGTGACGGCCGAGGTGGACCGCCTCGTCGAGGAGGCCACCGGATTCCTCGGCGGGCTGGACGTCCTGGTCTGCAACGCCGGCCATCTGATCGGGCGGGCGACGATCGCGGAGATGTCCGACGACCACTTCGACCGGGTCATCGACACCAATCTGACCTCGACGTTCCGTACGGTGCGGGCCGCGCTGCCGTATCTGAAGGAGTCGTCCGCCGGGCGCGTCATCACGATGTCGTCGCTGGCCGCACACAACGGCGGCGGCCCCGGTTCGGTCGCCTACGCGGCCGCCAAGGCCGGTATCCGCGGGTTCACCAAGGGGCTGGCCAAGGAGCTCGGAGGCAGCGGCATCACGGTGAACACCGTCGCCCCCGGCTTCATCAAGGGCACCGCCTTCCATGACACGTTCACCGCGCCCGCCGCGCAGCAGGCGATGGAGGCGGGCATTCCGGTGGGCCGGGCCGGCACACCGCAGGACGTGGCCTCGGCCGTCGTCCACCTGGCGTCGCCCGCGTCCGGCTTCCTCACCGCGACCACGGTGGACATCGACGGTGGCGTATGGCCGCGTTGAGGCGGATCGCGCGGGAGCGCGGCGGCTGGTGGCACGCGTACGTCTGCCCCGCGCACGGGGTGGAGCTGGACCACGGTGATGTGCTCGCCGGGGTGTTCCCGGAGGGCGGGGCGCGCTGTGCGTACGGCTGCCGGGTGGACAACGAGGCGGTGCGCGGTGCGTGGCTGGTGCTGTCGCACCAGGCGTGGGCGCGGCATCTGCGGGTGCTCGCCCACCGCGGGGAGCGGGAAGAGACGGTGGCGAGGCTCGTCGAGTACGCCTTGCTGTACGAGGAGTTGGCCACGGTGCAGCACGCCGAGGCGCAGGGCTGGATGCTGCGCGGCCGGCTCTTCCACCAGGCACTGACCGACGCGATCTGGGCCGTGAACATCGGGCACACCGTCCTGACGCTCGCCGAGCACGGCGCGGAAGACCTGTCCGGGGTGCTGCCGCTGCTGGACTCCTTGGAGCGGGCGGCCCTCGATGCCCGCGCCGTGCTGGTCGGCAAGGGACAGCTCGCCTCCAACTACACCGCGTGGCTGAACGCCGCGGGCGTGGCCGCCGGGCGGGGAGCCGCGGCGGTGCGCGGGCAGGAGTGGGCCGGCGGCATGGAGTGGCTGGAGGGCGACAGCGGGCTGTACGCGCACCTACGGGTCGCGGTCGCCGAGGACGGCTGGGAGTGGGAGGGCAGCACCTACTACCACGGGTTCGTGCTGCGGGCGGCGCTGCTGGCGCTGCGGGGCACCGATCCCGCGTCCATCCCGGCCGACGTGATGGGCGTGCTGGCGGGGATGACGGATGTGCTGGCGGCGATCGCCACGCCGGGCGGAATTCTTCCCGCATTGCACGACGGCCCGTACCTACGGGCCCCACTGGCCCTTGAGTGGCTCGAACTGATCTCATTGGCGCAGCAGTTGGTCCCATCGGCCGCGCTGGGCGCGGTGGCGGACCGGGCCCGGTCGGAGCTGGGCGCGAATGACGACGGGCTGGACCGACAGCTGAGCGGATGGTTCACCGGGCCGCCGATGCCGGAGCGTCCGGCGTCGGGAGCGCTCACCCTGTTCGGCACGGCGGGCTATGCGGTGCTGCGGGTCGCCGGCGTCCACGCGCTGCTGGACTTCGGTCCGCACGGCGGCTCGCACGGTCACCGGGACAAGCTGTCTCTCTATCTCTATGGCGACACCACTGCGTGGCAGCCCGATCCTGGCCAGGTGCCCTACGCCCACGCCGAGTTCCGTGATCTGTATGCGTCGGCCGAGGCTCACCCGGCGTTCCGCGTGGACGACCGCGAACAGGCGGAGTGCACGGGAGCCCTCCTCCGCTCGGACGACCGCTCCATCACGGCGGAGGTGACCACGGCGTACGAGGGGGTGCGCGCGGTCCGGCGCATCGTGGCGGGTGCCGGCTATCTGGTGGACCTCCTGACCGTGACGGCCGACCAGTCCCGTCGCATCACCGCCCAGCTCCGTCCAGGCACCGCGCTGGACGTGCAGGTGCAGGCCGCGGGCGCGGCGCGCACCACCTGGTACGGCGACGAGACGCTGCACGGCTGGCACACGCACCGGGCCGACGTGCCCGTGCGTCCGGTGAGCCGGCCGGGCCCCGGCACGGCAGATGATCCGCAACGCACCCGGACCCGGGTGGACTTCACCGCCGACACCGACACAGTCACCTTCGCGTCGGTCTACCAGGCCGCATCGGCCGGCCCCGCGGTGACCGACGTACAGCTGGACGCCGACGGGCTGACGGTCCGGCTGGCCGACGGCAGCGCCGCGACCTTCCGGACGGAGGACTGACCCTTGTTGCTCTCCGCCACCCCGCCACCCGGCCCGCGTCCCGCGCAGGAAGTCCGGCTGTACGAGGAGGCGGCCCGCCACCGCGGGCTGACCCCTCCCCGTACGCATCCCCTGGCGAGCATCACGTGGCTCGGCCCCGCCGCCTCCAACCCGGCTCTCGCCTACCGGGTCGGCGGCGACCCCGCGCATCTGGCGGAGAGCCTGCGCTGGATCGAGGCCGCGGTGCGGCTGCCGCACTGGGGCAGGGCCCACATGCCGGACCACGACCTGGACGCCGGCTGGCTGCTGCACCATCTGGGCCTGGCGTACCGGTGGATCGGGGACGATCTGCCGGAGGAGGTACAGGCACTGCTGCGGTACAAGCTGCTGCTCCAGGGACGGCGCATGTACGAGTTCGCGGTGGCGAGCGAGGGCCGCTGGTGGTCGACCTCGTACTGGCAGAACCACAACTGGATCTGTTACGCGGGTCTGGCGACGGCCGGTTACGTCCTGGGGAAGGAGGAGTGGACCGAGCGCGCCAAGGACAACCTCGGGACCGTCCTGGACCTGATGCCCGAGGACGGGTCACATGCGGAGGGCGTCGTCTACTGGCGCTACGGTGTGCCGTTCCTCGCCATCCATCTGGACCTGCTGAAGGAGGCGGAGGGCGTCGACTGGTGGGACAGGGGCGGCTTCCTCTCCCACACGTTCCGCTACCGGCTGCACCAGACCGCCCCCGGGTTCGCGTTCAACGTCGACCACGGCGACTGCCACGACCGGCGCAGCGGCCACAGCGCCGGTCTCTACTACCGTCTCGCCTCTCAGTACGCGATCCCCGAGGCGCAGTGGATGGGCGACCTGGCATCGGGTGAACTGCTCTGGCCGGAGGCGGCCGAGAGCGGAGTCCGGCCGGGGATCCTGCCGGAGGCCTATCTGGAGTACCTCTGGTACGACCCGTCGGTGCCGGCGGCCCGTCCCACCGAGACACGGGCGTTCTTCCCGGACCTCGGGCTGCTCGCGGCCCGCACCGGCTGGGACGACGACGCCACGCTGGTCTCGTTCAAGGCCAGCCCGGGCGGGGGCCACCGCGCGTGGGAGACCGCCGGGAGGCACCGGGCGACGAAGGGCTGGGACACCCTCAACCAAGGTCACCACCACCCCGATTCGGGCTCCTTCGTGCTGGTCTCGCAGGGGGCGTTCCTCGCGGTGGACGAGGGTTACAGCAACCGCAAGCGGGCCGCGCACCACAATCTGCTGCTGGTGGACGGGCAGGGGTACGCGGACGAGGACCGGTACCACGTGTACCGGGACATCCCCTTCGAGCGGCAGGCCCGGCAACGCGATGTGCTCGTCGCCCGCGACTGCGGATGGGCGCACTCCACGGCCGAGATCGCAGCGATGTACGACTCCTCGCTCGGGGTCCGGCGGCTCGACCGGACGCTGGTGTTCACCCCGTCGGGGCGCCTGGTGCTGCTGGACCTCGCCGAGGCGGACGCGGCTCGGGAGTGGACGTTCCTGCTCCAGACCGACCGGCCCACCGAAGCACTCCCCGACGGCGGCCGGCTGATCCGGTCCGGTGCGGCGACGGCTCTGTTGCGGCAGTTCGCCCCCGCCGACGCACGCATCACCGGGGAGGTCACCGAGGTGGAGGCCAATCCGACGTCGAGCACACCGGAGCTGCGCCTCACCCGCACCCTGCACACGCTGCGTTCGACCTCGGCGCGGTCGTCCGAGGGGCTGTTCCTCACGACGATCGCACCCGGCACCGGCACGGAGGCCTCCCGGGTCGCGTGCACGCAGGGCCAGGGCGTCACCTTCGGTACGGAGACCGTGCTGCTCTCCCCCGTCGCCCGGCGGATCCGTACCGCCGGTGTCGACGCCGATGCGGCCGCCGTGCTGCTCACGGACGGCGCAGCCCCCTGCGTCGTGGCGGCGACCCGGCTCGAACTGGACGGCACGGTGCTCCTCGACGTGGCGGAGCCGTACACAGGAAAGGTCGGCTGACCATGCAGGCAACTCTCTCGTCCGGCTGGCCGACGCTGCTGCGGCGGCTGGAGTTCGTGGCCTACCCGGCCGCCGCCGGGGCCGCGTTCGCCGTGCTGGCGCTGGGGATCGTGACCTGGCTTCCCGCGCTCGCCGCGATGGCGCACGGGCTCCAGCGGTGGCGGTCCGAGGGGGACAGTCGCTGCTTCGTCCACACCTTCACGGCCTTCCCGCGGTACTGGCGCGCACTGTGGCGGCATTCGCTCGTCTCCACCGCGGCCGTGGGCGTGCTGGCCGCCAACATCGTCCATCTGCTGGGCCGTTCGGAGCCGTGGTCCTTCGTCGTGCTCGCCGCCCAGGCGGGCATCGCGGCCGCCCTGGTCATCCACCACGTGGCGTTGGCCGCCGAGGCGGGCCGCTTGCCTGACGGCACCGTACGCGGGTGGACCCGCGGCGCGCTGGCGCTCGGCTTCGGTTCGGCCGCCCGCGGCACCGCCCTGCTCGGCGCGGTGGTCTCCGCCGTGCTCCTCTCCCTCGTCGTACCGCTGGGGCCACTGCTTCTCGGCCCGAGCATTCCCGTACTGCTCGCTCTGTCCTTCGCCGATCCCAGGAGGCACACCCCATGAGCCATGCACTGCGCACCGCTCTCGTCACCGCGCTCGCGGCCGGCGCCCCGCTCGCCTTCCACTCGCCGTCCGTGGCCGCCGCGGCGGCGACCGCGTACTACGTGTCGCCGGCCGGGAACGACACCAACTCCGGTACGTCGGCGGGCTCCCCGTTCGCCACGATCCAGAAGGCGGTGGATCTGGCACCGGCGGGCACGGTGGTGAACCTCGCCGCCGGAACGTACAAGCAGGATGTCGTGACCAAGCGGGCCGGTGTGACGATCACCGGTCCGTCGAACGCCGTGGTGAAGGGAGCGGGCGACGCCCGGATCATCCAGGTACAGCACGACTCGACGACGTTGAGCGGGTTCACGGTGGACGGACTGCACGGGTCGTCCACCGATGTCTCGGGGTACCGCCTCAAGCTCATATATGTCATGAGCACGACTCCAGGGAACGGTGTGGGCGGTCTGCGCATCACCGGGATGACCCTGAAGAACGCGGCGGACGAGTGTCTGCGGGTGCGCTACCTGGTGACCGGCGCCGACATCTCCGAGAACACCATCACCGACTGCGGCGTCGCCGACTTCAAGTTCGGCGCCGGCGGCAAGAACGGCGAGGGCATCTACCTCGGCACGGCCCCCGAGCAGCAGGGCGCGAACGGCGCCCCGGACGCGGCCGCCGACATCAGCAGGAACAACCGCATCCACCACAACACGATCGCCACGCGCGGCAACGAGTGCGTCGACGTGAAGGAGAACTCGACCAACAACTACGTCGAACACAACGACTGCAGCCAGCAGAAGGACTCCAGCTCCGGCGGTCTGGACGCGCGCGGCAGCGGCAACATCTTCCGCTACAACACCATCCACGACAACGTCGGCGCGGGCATCCGGCTCGGCGGTGACACCGCGACCGACGGCACCGGCACCAGCGTCTACGGCAACACGATCACCGGCAACGCCGGTGGCGGCATCAAGTTCATGCGCACCCCGCAGGGCCCCGTCTGCACGAACACCATGAGCGGGAACACCGGTGGTGACGCCGTAGGGACCTACGGCAGCGAGTACACCCCGACCGGTGCGTGCCCCCAGTGAGCGGGCAGGGGCCCGCGAGACGCGGGGTACTGACGGCGGCGGCCGGGCTGGCCGCCGCCGTAGCGGCGGCGCCGGGGGCGCAGGCCGCCGAAGGGCCCGGCAGCCGGCCGCGCCGCTCGCACTGGACGACGTCCTGGGCTGCCGCGCAGACCGCGCCGACACCCGCCGACGTGGTGGCGAGCACCGGGCTGACGCAGGGCACGTTCCAGGCGCACGTACGGCTGTCGGCGGGCGGCCAGGTCCGGCTGCGGTACGGACACGCCTTCGGGATGGTTCCGGTGCTCATCGGCCCGGTCACCGCCGGCGGCAGGCCCGTGACGTTCGGCGGGCAGCGGCAGGCGTGGCTCGCCGCGGGCGCCTCGCTCACCAGCGACGCGGTCGCGGACCTGCGAGCCGCCGAGGGCTCCCTGCTGACCGTCCGGACCGAACTGCCCGGCCCCACCGGGCCGTTGTCGTTCCACCGCAACACCCATGCCTCGCACGACGTCGACGGGGTGCGCACCACCTCGGTGTTCCTGCTGACCGGCGTCGAGGTGACGGGCGCACACGGTCCGGTGATCGCGGTACTGGGCGACTCCATCGCGGAGGGCGTCGGCACGCCCGACGACTCCGATCTGCGCTGGCCCGACCAACTGGCCCGGCGCCTGCCCGGGGCGGCGGTCGCCGATCTCGGGATCAGCGGCAACCGGGTCCTGCTGGACGACGCCCGGTTCGGACCCGGTGGGCAGGCCCGCTTCGACCGCGATGTGCTGTCCCTGCCGGGGCTGCGGACCGTCCTGGTGCACCTCGGGGTCAACGACCTCCAGCAGCCGCCGAGCCAGACCGATCCGGCGCTGGTCCTGGCCGGGTACCGGCAGCTGGTCCTGCGCGCCCGCGACGCGGGACTGCAGGCGGTCGGTGCGACCATCACCCCGTTCGGCGGCTGGACCCGCTGGACGCCCGAGCTGGAGACCGTTCGGCAGCGGATCAACGCCGCCGTGCGAACCGGCCGGGTCTTCGACGCCGTCGCCGACTTCGACGCAGCCCTGCGCGATCCGGATCACCCGGAGCGGATGCTGCCCGGGTACGACAGCGGCGACGGCCTCCATCCCAACCCTTCCGGCCATGCGGCACTCGCCGCGGCCGTCGACCGCCGACACCTTCTGTGAGGGCCGCATCATGAACCCAGGCACCACCAGGGGCACCACCCGCCGCACCGTCCTCGCCGGTGCGGCGGCGCTCGGCGCAGCCGCCGCCCTGCCGCTCACGCTCACGGCGGGCACCGCGCACGCCGCCGGACCGGCCGACGACGCCGCCTCGCTGCGGGCCCGCTGGCACACGCTGCTGACCGGTGGCCCGGGGCTCGACCTCACGGACGCGCGGATCGGCGCGGCCGTGGCCAGGATCGGCAAGGCCGCGACCACTTCGGTGAAGGGCTTGGACCCGTCCCGTACGGACGGGCTGTTCCCCGACCTGACCAGCACCACGCTCTCCAACCACGTCACGACGTCGTTCAAGCGCCTCGCGACGGTCGCGACCGCGTGGGCCGTCCCCGGCACCGTCCAGTACGGCGACACCGCACTGCGCGACCTGCTCCTGGCGGGCATCGACTGGATGCTGACGCACCGGTACGGCCCCGAGCACGCCCGGTTCGACAACGACTGGGACTGGGAGATCGGCTCCGCGCTCGCGCTCAACGACGCGGCGGTGCTGCTGTACGACGCGCTCGGTACGGAGCGGCTCGGCCGGATCAACGCGGCTGTGCGCGGCTACACGCCCGACCCCAACCTCTGGCGGGCCGACCGGCAGATCGCGACCGGTGCCAACCGGGTGTGGATCTCCACCGTGGTCGCCGTGAACGCGGTGCTCCGCGACAGCGGCGACGACCTCGTGCGGGTCCGTGACGCCCTTTCGGACGTGGAGGGTTCGGGCGCCAACAGCGTCCTCGCCTTCAATGACGCCGGTGCGGCGTCCTCGGGCACGGGAGAGGGCTTCTACTCCGACGGTTCGTTCCTCCAGCACTACAAGCACCCGTACAACGGCGGCTACGGCAAGGAGCTGCTGAACAACCTCTCGCGGCTGCTGAACCTCCTCGCCGATACGGCGTGGACCGTCACCGACCCGGATCTCGACAACGTCCGCCTCTGGATCGACGAGGGCTTCGATCCCCTGCTGGCGCGCGGCGATGTGATGGCGTCGGTCTGCGGGCGCGAGATCGCCCGGCCCAGCAAGCAGGGCCACGTCTCGGCGCAGACCGTCATCGAGGCGGTGGTGCGACTGATCCCGAGCTTCCCCGGTGAGACCGCGGACCGGTTCACCGCCCTGGTCAAGCAGTGGATCGCGGAGGACACCTACCGGGACTTCCTCGACGTCACCGATCTCGCCTCGCTGGTCGCGGCCCGGAACGTCATCGCCTCCCCGGTGCCGGCCCGCGGTCCCCTGGTCGCGCACAAGCAGCACCCGCGCATGGACAAGGCGGCCCACCACCGGCCCTCGTTCGCGCTCGGCATCTCCGCGTACTCGTCCCGGATCTACAACTACGAATCGATCCAGAACGAGAACCTGCACGCCTGGCACCTTTCCGACGGCATGGTGCTCCTCTACACGGACGACCTCGGCCACTACAGCGAGGACTACTGGCCCACCGTCGACCCGGCACGGCTTCCCGGCACCACCGTCATCGCCGGCCGGCCCGCCGACGCGGCGGGGCAGCGCACCACCAGCACCGCCGACTGGGCAGGCGGCGCCGCGCTGCCGGGCACGACGCTCGGGGCGTACGGCATGGAGCTGCGGGCGTTCGGCAGTTCGCTGCACGGCCTCAAGAGCTGGTTCTGCCTCGACGACGTCATCGCGTGCGTCGGCTCGGGGATCAGCGCCGACACGGGTACGGCCGAGACGATCGTGGAGAACCGGAAGCTGCGGGACCCCGCCGCGGCGCTCCTCGTCAACGGGCAGGCCGCCCCGGCGCACACCGGGTGGGCGGCGACGCTGGACCAGGTGCGGTGGCTGCATGCCGCCGGCACCGGCGGCTACGTCTTCCCCGAGCCCGTCACCCTGCACGGACTGCGCGAGGACCGGACCGCGACGTGGCGCGAGATCAACCTCAAGTACGGCACGGACACCCCCGTCACACGCCCGTATCTGACGCTGTGGCAGGACCACGGCGCCGCACCCGACCGGGCGGGCTACTTCTGGCTCCAGGCCCCGGCCGCTTCCGCCGAGCGCACCAAGCAGTGGTCATCCGCGCCCCCGGTGAAGCTGATCGCGCGCACCACCGCCGTGCACGCGGTACGCCGCTGCGCGGACGGACTGCTCGCCGCGAACTTCTGGACCGCCGGGACCGCGCAGGAACTCACCGCGGACGGACCCGCCTCGGTCCTGGTGCGGTCGGAGGGCAGAACGGTGACCGTCTCGCTCTCCGACCCGACCCAGCTGCGGTCCTCCGTCGTACTGGACCTCGCCCGGCGCAACCTGAGCGTCGTCTCGGCCGACCCGGGCATCGCCGTCGCGCCGACCGGCACCGGCATCCGGATCACCGCGGATACGACTGAACGCCACGGTGCAACCCTCGACCTCATCCTGAAGAGGAGCTAGACCCTTGCTGTTCGACATGCCCCTGGACCGGCTGCGCGACTACCGGCCGGAGCCGGAGGAGCCGGCCGATTTCGACGCCTTCTGGGACAAGACACTCGCGGAGACGGCCCGCCACGGTCTGAACGCCGAGTTCGTCCCGTACGACGCCGGGTTCGCGACCGTCGACGTGTTCGACGTGACCTTCCGTGGCTGGGGCGGGCAACCGGTCAAGGCGTGGCTGATGCTCCCCCGCGAACGCTCGGGACCGCTGCCCGCCGTCGTGCAGTACATCGGGTACAACGGCGGCCGCGGCATCCCCTACTCCTGGCTCACCTGGAGCGCCCTCGGATACGCCCATCTGGTGATGGACAACCGCGGGCAGGGCGGCGGCGGCAAGAACACCGCCGACACGGTGGACATCGGCCCCGACGGAAACGGCTCCTCCTCCCCCGGCTTCCTGACCCGGGGGATCGAGGACCCGTACCGGCACTACTACCGGCGGCTGATCACGGACGCGGTGCGCGCCGTCGACGCCGCGAAGGCCCATGACGCCGTCGACGCCTCCCGCGTCGCGGTGCTCGGCGGCAGTCAGGGCGGCGGCCTCGCGCTCGCCGTTGCGGGGCTGCGCGACGACATCGCGGCGGCCGTCGCCGATGTGCCCTTCCTCTGCCACTACCGGCGCGCCTCGCAGATCACGGACACGGGCCCGTACGCGGAGATCGCCCGCTGGCTGTCCGGGCACCGCTTCCGGATCGACGAGGCGATGGAGACCTTGTCGTACTTCGACGGGGTCAACTTCGCGGCGCGGGCGACCGCTCCCGCGTGGTTCTCGGTGGGGCTGATGGACAAGGTCTGCCCGTCGTCCACCGTGTTCGCCGCCTACCACCGCTACGCCGGCCCGGCGCAGATCGAGGTGTTCACGTACAACGGGCACGAAGGTGGCGCGGAGTACGACCTGCCGCGCAAGATCGCCGCGCTGCGGGACGTCTTCGGTCGCTGAGGGCAGTCCCGCCATTCCTCGCGGGACAGCCCTTGGGGGCTTGCAGAAATCAAGGTGCTGCTTCCCTGCGAGCCCCCGGGCCGCCGGTCACCGGCCCAGCGCCGCCATCGCGGCGTTGTGGCCGGGGACGCCGCTGACCCCGCCTCCGCGCACCGCGCCGGCGCCGCAGAGCAGGACGTTGGCGTACGCGGTCTCCACGCCCCAACGGCCGGTGTCCGGTGTGGCGTACGGGAAGGCGAGGTCCCGGTGGAAGATGTGGCCGCCGGGGAGCCGCAGGTCCTGTTCGAGGTCGAGCGGTGTCTTGGCCTCGATGCACGGCGCGCCGTCCGCGTCCAGCGCCAGGCAGTCGGCGAGCGGCTCCTCCAGATGGGCGTCGAGTTCGGTGAGTGTGGCCTTGAGCAGCGTGGCGCGGACGCTGTCGTTGTCCGTGGCGAAGAGGCGGGCCGGGGTGTGCAGGCCGAACAGGGTCAGGGTCTGGTAGCCGCGGGATGCGAGATCCGCGCCGAGGATCGTCGGGTCCGTGAGCGAGTGGCAGTAGATCTCCGAGGGCGGGGCCGCGGGCAGCCGGCCCGCCGCCGCGTCCCGGTAGGCGTCGGCCAGCTGCCCGTAACCCTCGGCGATGTGGAAGGTGCCGGAGAACGCCTGACGCGGATCCACCGCACGGTCCTTGAGCCGAGGCAGCCGGCTGAGCAGCATGTTGACCTTCAGCTGGGCGCCTTCGGCCGGGGTGGGCGGCTCGTCACCGAGGAGGGCGGCGAGCGCCTGCGGCGACGCGTTGACGAGGACGCGGCGTGCGCCGACGGTGGACTCGCCGCTGTCCGTCCGCACCGTGACCTCGGCGGTCGTACCGTCGGTGTCGATGCGGATCGCCTCGTGCCCGGTGCGGAGCTGCGCACCGGCGGCCAGTGCGGCGCCCGCGAGGGCGTCGGTGAGTGCGCCCATGCCGCCGACCGGGACGTCCCAGTCTCCGGTGCCGCCGCCGATCACGTGGTAGAGGAAGCAGCGGTTCTGCAGCAGTGAGGGGTCGTGCGCGTCGGCGAACGTGCCGATCAGGGCGTCCGTGAGGACGACGCCACGTACGAGATCGTCGTCGAAGTTCTCCTCGACGGCGACGCCGATGGGCTCCTCGAACAGCATGCGCCACGCGTCGGCGTCGCCGATCCGCTCGCGCAGCGCGTCGCGGGTGGGCAGCGGTTCGGTGAGCGTCGGGAAGACCCGTTCGGCGACCTGCCCGGTGCGTCCGTAGAACCGCTGCCACGCCTCGTACTCCCGGTCCGATCCGGTGAGCGCGGCGAAGGAGTCACGGGTGCGGTCACCGGCGACGAGGAGCCCGGTGGGGCGGCCGTCGCGGACGGCCGGGGTGTAGGAGGAGACCGTGCGCTTGCGTACGGCGAAGTCCAGACCGAGATCCCGGACGATCTTCGACGGGAGGAGTGACACGAGGTAGGAGTAACGGGACAGCCTGGCGTCGACCCCGGCGAAGGGGCGGGTCGAGACGGCCGCTCCCCCGGTGGCGCCGAGGCGTTCCAGGACCAGGACGGACTGTCCGGCACGGGCGAGGTAGGCGGCGGCGACCAGGCCGTTGTGGCCGCCGCCCACGATCACTGCGTCATAGCTGTCTCGTACGGGCATGCCCCTTGGTAACACGGACGCGCGGCCCGGACCAGGGCTCCTGCCGTGCCCAACCCGCAGCGCCCCGCGACGCAGCCCCCGACGGGCTGGTCGGTCTCAGTGCGGCGGGATGCCCCGCTGCTGCCTCAGGGCCGCCACCTGCCGGTAGAGCTCGACGGCCTCCGGTCCCCTGCCCAGCTGTTCGAGGCAGTGCGCCTCGTCGTTGCGGCCGGCGAGGGTGTCCGGGTGGTCCGCCCCGAGGACCCGCGTCCGTGCCTCGGCGACGTTCCGGTAGACGGTGAGGGCGTCGCCCCAGCGCCCGAGCCAGCCGAGAGCGACGGCGACCTCCCGGCGGCTGACCAGGGTGTCGGGGTGGTCGGCGCCCAGGACGCGTTCGCGGTGCGCGCACACCTCGCGGGATTCGGCGAGCGCCTCCTCCCAGCGGGCCAGCCGGCCCAGGTTGACGCCCAGCCCGTGGCGGGCGCGGAGCGTCTCGGGATCGGCGGGGCCGCTGATCCGGGTCCGGTCCTCGACGAGCGCCCGGTAGAGCTCCAGTGCCTCGGCGCTGCGGCCGAGGCGCCCGAGGCTGATGCCGACCTCGTAGCGGGCGGCGAGCGTGTCGGGGTGGTCGGTGCCCAGCGCCTGCGAACGCGCCTGGACGACTTCACGGTAGGTCTGCAGGGCCTCCGTCCAGCGGCCGAGCCGGCCCAGGGTGTAACCGACCTCGTAACGGGTGACGAGGGTGTCGGGATGAGCGGCGCCCAGCAGCCGGGCACGGGCCGCCGCCACGCCGCGGGCCATCTCGTACGACTCCTCCAGCCGGCCGAGCCTGCTGAGGTTGAACGCCAGGTTGTGGCGGCAGCGCAGGGTGTCGGGGTGGTCGGGTCCCATGGAGCGTTCCCGGGAGAGGAGGACGGCGGCGTACAGCTGGTGGGCCTCGAAGTGACGGCCGAGCCTGCCCAGTACGTACGCCATCTCCTGGCGGGCCGCGAGGGTCTCCGGATGGTCGGGCCCCAGGCTGCGTTCGCGGCCCTGGGCAACGCGGCCGAACTCCCGCAGCGCCTCCGCCGCATGGCCGGTCCGGCTGAGCGTGAACCCCACCTCGTACCGGCTGGAGAGCGTGTCGGGGTGGTCGGGGCCCAGTACGCGTTCACGTTCGGCGGCTACCGCGCGGTGCACCTCGCCCGCGTCCTCCCAGTGGCCGAGCCTGCCGAGGTTCAGGCCCGCACTGTGGCGGTTGGCGAGGGTCGAGAGGAGTTCCGGGTCGGGGGTGACCCGCTCGGGCCGGGCCGGCCGCACCGCGGTGCGCAGGTCGGTAGCAGTGGTGGTGGTCCATTCCCCGGTCAGGCCCGCCGAGTGGTCGAACACCTCCGGCGGCACGGTCACGGTGCCGGTCGCCTTGTGCCCCGTGGTCATTCCGCGGGTCCAGGCGGGCAGGCGCGGTGCGGGGGCTGCGGGGTGCCCGACGAGTGCGGGCGGTGCGAGCGGCACCCCGCCGGTCGGCTCCAGGTGCGGCTGTTCGCCGGTCCGGCCGACGGCGATGCGGCGGCGCAGGTCGCCCGCGTCCGCCGGCCGCTGCTCGGGGGCCTTGGCGAGCAGTTCCAGGACGACACGGTCGAAGAACCCGGGCAGTTCCGCCCGGTGGCTGCGCAGGGGCTCGGGCGGGGTGTCGCGGTGCCCGACGAGTACGCCCCAGGCGTCGTCGAGGTCGAACGGCGGCGCCCCGGTGGCGATCTCGTAGAGCACGCATCCCAGCGAGTACAGGTCGCTGCGGTGGTCGACCTGGCCGCCGCTGATCTGCTCCGGCGACATGTAGTGCGGGGTACCCATGGCGATGCCGACGCCGGTGAGACGGGAGCTGACCGAGATGTCGTGGCCTAGCCTGGCTATGCCGAAGTCGCAGATCTTCACCGTCCCGTCGGCCAGCCGCATGATGTTGGCGGGCTTGAGGTCTCGGTGGACGATGCCCTGCTGGTGGGTGTAGCCGAGGGCGTCCGCGACCTGTTCGGCGATGTCGACGATGTCGTCGACCGGCAGCGGGTGCTGCTTGTTGTCCTCCAGGAGCTGGCTGAGGTTGCGGCCGTCCAGGAGCTCCATCACCAGGTAGAGCACGCCCTCGTGCTCGCCGAAGTCGTGGACGACGGTGACGCCCCGGTGCTGGAGGGCGGCGGCGACGCGGGCCTCCCGCCGGAAGCGTTCGCGCAGGATGCGGGTGAAGTCCTGGTCGTGCTGCGGGCCCATCGGCTTGAGGCACTTGACGGCGACCTGACGGCCGAGCGATTCGTCGCGGGCACGCCACACCTCGCCCATACCGCCGCGCCCGATCAGATCGAGCAGCCGGTACCGGCTCTGGATCAGCCTGGTTTCCGCCATCCCTGCTGTCGCCCCCGTCACTCCGCCTACTGTTGCTGCGCCCTCCCCGGCCCCTCCAGTATGGCTGCCTGCCTCTTCAGTTTGTACGGGGTGGGGCGGCTACCGGGTCCGAGTCGTGCCATCGCGTTCACGATGTGACCGGGCGGGAGTTTCCAGCGCAGCCGCGACGGGATGGTGCGCAGGACGGTTCCGGTGGTGCGCAGGCGACGGTCGACGGTGGGCACCGACGGCACGGGTCTGCCGTACAGCTCGTGGGCGAACGGCGGCAGCGACTGGTAGGCGAGTGTGGCGACGCGTCGCCACAGCACGGCGCGCGCCGGCACGAGCACGGGGTGGACCGGCGGCCGGCGCAGAAAGTCGTCGACGTCCAGCGCTTCCGGGGAACGGGCGAGTTGTGGCCGCACCCGCTCGAAGTAGGCTGCCAGCTGCGCGACGGTGGCGGGTACGCCGGCCGGGTCGAGGCCGACGAGGCGGGCGCCGGTGCGGTGCTCGTCGACATACCGGTCGGCCTGCGCGTCGCTGAGCGGGTAGCCGGAGCGCCGCTCGACCTGGAGGTACGAGTCGACCTCCGCGCAGTGCACCCACAGCAGCAGGTCCGGGTCGTCGACCCCGTACGTCTCACCGGTCACCGGGTCGGTGGCCTTGAGCAGCCGGTGGATCCTGCGGACCCGGGCTCCCGCCTTCTCGGCCGACTCGGTGGTGCCGTAGGTGATGGTTCCGACGAAGCCCGCCGTGCGCATCAGCCGGCCCCAGGCGTCGTCGCGGAAGTCGGAGTTCTGCATGACACCGCGCACCGCGCGCGGGTGGAGCGCCTGGAGGTACAGGGCGCGCACTCCGGCGACCCACATCATCGGGTCGCCGTGCAGCTGCCAGGTGACCGAGGCGGGTCCGAAGAGCCCGGGGTCGGGTTCCGTCATGGTGCTTTCCTACCTCCCACAGCGCCCTCAGCTCTCGCCCGGCGGCAAGCCGGTGCACTCCGTCGGCGTGCGCGGTGGTCGCGCGGCCCTCGCACGGTTCACAGTTTCGCGCCGAAGTCCTGCGTCCACCACGGCCCGCCGGGCCCCTGGTGGATGCCGATGCCGACGTCCTTGAAGGCGCAGTTGAGGATGTTGGCGCGGTGGCCGGGGCTGTTCATCCACGACTCCATCACCGCTGCTGGTGTCTGCTGGCCCCGGGCTATGTTCTCGCCGTACGTGGACCAGCGGTATCCGGCGTCGGTGACGCGCTGTCCGGGGTCGGCTCCGTCGGGGTTGGTGTGCTCGAAGAAGTCACGCGCCGACATGTCGTCGGAGTGGCGCTGTGCGGCGTCCGTGAGCTGTGGGTCCTCCTTGAGCGGTCCGCATCCGGCGGCCCCCCGCTCCTTGTTGGCCAAGGCGACGACCTGTGCCGCGGTGCTCATGGGGGTCGGTTGCACAGCGGGAGTGCTCGTCACCCGCGGCGTGGCCGTCCTCTTCGGCGCCGGCGGGACGCTCCTTTTCGGTTTTCCGCCCCGGGTGGCCGCCGAGGCGCTCTTCTTCGCGGACGGCGTGGGCGAAGGGGACACGGACTTCCGCGGGAGCGGTGACGGTGACGTGGTGGCCGGGGGGCCGGGCGCGGCGAGATCGGTGACCGGCTCGGCCGACGTACGCGTGGCCGCTTCGTCGTCGCTTCCGGTTCCGGGCCCGAGGGACACGTACCACAGGGCCCCGCCGGCCACGCACGCCGCCAGTAGCCCTCCGCCGACGGCCCGTCGGCGGAGGGCCCGCCGGCGGCGGCGCATCTCGGCGCGCGAGGTGCCCCTGCCGCCCGCGTTCCGTCCGCCCGGAGAGCGGTGCCGGCCGGGCCCCGTGGGGGAGCCGCCGCCCGGCGTCGCGCCGAGCGCGTGCGACGCGGCGACGGGCACCTTCCCGTCCTGGGTGGGCCACAGCGCGAGCAGGGTCGCGGGCACCGCGACCAGCGCCTGCGCCGCCAGCAGTCCCTCGGCGGGCATCAGGTCGCTCCGGAGTCCGGCACACCGGAGGCAGTCACGGGCGTGCCGGGCTATGCGCTTGCGCCACAGGGCCGAAGGCCGGCCGTCCCACGCCACCAGGACCCCGCGGAGTTCCTCGCACGGCGGCTGCGCGTCGAGCGCCCGCACGACGATGCGGGCCGTCTCCAGCTGTGCCTTCATCCGCTGCACCCGGACGGCCGCGTACTGCGGCGAGAGTTCCAGCGCCTCGGCGACCTCGGTGCGGGTCAGCTCCCCCGCGCACTCCAGCCACCACAGCGACAGCAGGCCCCGGTCCTCCGGCTCCAGCCAGCGCGTCGCTCGCGCCGTCTCCTGACGCTGCCCGGACAGCTGCAGGCGCATCACCGTCAGATCGACGAAGTCGGCCCCGGGATCGGCGACCTGTCCGGCGTCCTCCAACGTGCCCGGCGCGCCGCTGCGGCCCTGCCAGTACGCGCGGACCTGGTTCATCGCGATCGCCACCAGCCAGGAGCGGAAGCTCTCGGGAGCCCGCAGACCGCCGAGTCCGTGCAGCGCCCGGAGCATGGTGTCCTGCACCACGTCGTCCACGTCCGCCGAACCGTTCAGCGCCCGGCCCACGATGTTGTAGACGAGCGGAAGGTACGCGCTCGCCAGCTCGTCCCTGGCCACCGCGTCCCCTTCGCGGGCGGCGGCCACGAGTGCCGCCGGGTCCACCGTGTGCTGACGGCTCATGAAGAAGGTCCCTGTCCTGTAGAACGCTGATGATGCCCGATGGCTGGGAGACCGCCCAGGGCGGCCCGGATATCAGTTATCTACGGACGGGATTTCCCCCGGGTGCTCAGCGGCGCACCCGCGGCATCCCGAGGCCGATCCACGAGATGATCTCCCGCTGGATCTCGTTGTTGCCACCGCCGAAGGTGAAGATGACGGCGGACCGGTATCCGCGTTCGAGCTCCCCGTGCAGGACGGCGCCCGCCGAGCCCTCCTTGAGGGGCCCGGCCGAGCCGACGACCTCCATGAGCCAGGCATAGGCGTCACGGCGCGCCTCGGAGCCGTAGACCTTGACGGCGGAGGCGTCCTGCGGGGTGAGGGTGGCGTGCTGGACGGCGGAGACCATCTGCCAGTTCAGGAGTTTCATCGCGTCGAGCCGCGCGTGGGTGCGGGCGAGGCGGGTGCGGACCCAGCCGAGGTCGATGACGCGGCGGCCGTCGGCGAGGCGGGTCTCGGCGGCCCAGCGGCGGACGTTGTGCAGGGCGCGGATGGCCATGGTGCCGTGGGCGGCGAGGGTGACGCGTTCGTGGTTGAGCTGGTTGGTGATGAGCCGCCAGCCCTTGTTCTCCTCACCGACCCGGTGGGAGACGGGGACGCGGATGTCCTCGTAGTAGCTGGCCGTGGTGTCGTGCGAGGCGAGGGTGTTGATCAGGGTGCAGGAGTAGCCGGGGTCCGATGTCGGGACGAGGAGCATGGTGATGCCCTTGTGGGGCGGGGCGTCCGGATCGGTGCGGGCGGCGAGCCAGACCCAGTCCGCCGTGTCGCCGTTGGTCGTCCAGATCTTCTGCCCGTTGACGATGTACGTGTCGCCGTCGCGCACCGCCCGGGTCTTGAGCGCGGCGAGGTCGGTACCCGCGTCGGGTTCGCTGTAGCCGATCGCGAAGTCGATCTCCCCGGCAAGGACCTTCGGCAGGAAGTACGCCTTCTGCTCGTCGGTGCCGAACCGCATGATGGTCGGGCCGACGGTGTTGAGTGCCATCAGCGGCAGCGGGACACCCGCCTGTGCCGCCTCGTCGAAGAAGATGAACTGTTCCATGGGCGACAGGCCGCGTCCGCCGTACTCCACGGGCCAGCCGACGCCGAGCCAGCCATCAGCGCCCAGGCGCCTGATCGTGTCGCGGTAGAAGCGCTTCTGGGCGGCCGGGTCGGCGTACCGCGCGTAGGCGTTGTCGGGTACCAGGGCGGCGAAGTACGTATGCAGCTCGGCGCGCAACTGCTGCTGTTCAGGCGTGTATTCGAGGTGCACGGCCCCTCCAGGAGTCTCGCTTCGCGTCGCCCGTGTGCGGCGGCGCACACAGTAGAACGTGTTGCAAGAATCCGGAAGGGGCGCGCGTACGCCCGGGGCGGTGGCCGTCAGCGCTTGACGGCGCGCAGCACGACGAACTTGGGGTCGCCTGCCACCGTGGTGCAGTTGCCGAAGATCCTGCGCAGCTGGGTGTGGTAGCCGAGGTGCCGGTTGCCCACCACCCATAGTTCGCCGCCCTGGCGCAGCGCGGTGCGCGCGCCGTGGAACATGTTCCGGGCGGTCGCGTCCGTCGTGGCCTGGTGGGAGTGGAACGGCGGGTTGTTGAGGACCAGGTCCGCGCCGCCTGGCTCGGCGCCGGCCAGCCCGTCGCCGACCACGAAGCGGGCTTCGGCGTCCGGTCCGGCGTTGGCGCGGAACGTCGCCTCGGCCGAGGCGAGGGCCTGGTAGGACTCGTCGACGAAGGTGAGCGCGGACTCGGGGTTGGCGAGCGCCGCGGCCAGTCCGAGCACTCCGTTCCCGCAGCCGAGGTCCACGACCCGGTCGGGGCCGCTGCGCACCGGCAGATGCTTCAGGAAGAAGCGGGTGCCGACGTCGAGCCGCTCCGCGCAGAAGATGCCCGCGTGGTTCACCACGGAGCGGCCGGCGACGATCCCGACGTCGTCGGGGAGCTCGTAGCGGTACGGCCAGGGGCTGGGGGTGCGGGCCAGGGAGGCATCGGGCGTGCAGTGGATGAGCCGGGCCTTCTTGACCGCGAGCGAGGTGCGGGTGGGGCCGATGATCCGCTCGAACAGCTTGAGGGTGGAGGTGTGGATCTCCTTCACCATGCCGGCGCCGATGACGACGGTGCCGGCGTGCACGGCGGGGGCGAGCCGGTGCAGCTGGTCCTCCAGGAACGCGAGGCTCTTGGGTACGCGCACGAGCAGCACGTCGATGCGGTCCGGTGGCGCCTCCCGGGCGGACAGCAGGTGAACGGCACCGGGATCGGCACCGTTGCGCTGCAGATTCGCCGCCGTCGCCCGTTGAGCGAGATAGGAGTCGGTGATCTGTACAGGGCGGTGCGCGGCCAGCGCCGTACTCAGGGCGCCCCAGCGGTCGCCCACGATGACGACGCGTCCGGAGAGGCCGACCGGCTCGGCCCCGTCGATCCCTTCCAGGTGCCGGAGCAGGTATTCATCGGCCGCGTCCCAGGCTCGAAACGGGTCGCGTGGGTTCTCGGGGAATCGGGCGAGGTCGTAACCAGCCCCTGACGTCGTCAAACGGTTCATATTGAGTTCAGGCTAACCGAGCAGCACCGTGGGCCCGGCCGGCCGGCGGCCGGGGAGCACCACACAGCCCCGCCGCGGCGTCGCTCCGCCCGGGGCCCGGCGGCCGCCCGTGTCCGCCGATGGCCACGGCGGACAGCGGACAGCGGGCAGCGGGCAGCGGGCAGCGGGCAGCGGGCAGCGGGCAGCGGATGACTACGGCAGCTGCTTCTCGATGGCCGCCCTGCCCTCCCTGGCCAGCCTGCGTTCCGCCCATTCGAGATTCCGGGGTGTCAGGTCCCGCCCGGAGGCGAGAACCACGTCCTCCGCCGAAGGATTGTCGCTGGCACCGGTGTGCAAAAGGCTGTCGGGGGTCACGCCCCGTGCGGATACGGATTCGGGCTCGTCACTCATGCCGCCTCCTCGTCCTTGCGGCAATTCTCACCCCCCGCCGACGGGGGCGCATCCGATGCCCGGAGGCCGTGCGCGAGGGGCACCCTCCCGACCATCACTTGACCTGCACATGATAGGTACGCAGCGTTCACACCAGGGTCACGGTGCGTGTGGAAGGCTCCCGCTGACCACCTAGTAACACGACCACCACGGAGCCGCCCCCCACCCTGTGACGGCGCCGCGGTGCCCGTATTTCCGGAGAGGACACCCCACATGTCCCGTCGTCACCCTTTCCACCGGCGCCCACTGCTGGCCACACTCGCCGCCTTCGCGGTGCTCGGCGGAACCGCCGCCGCCGCGCCGGCCACGACACCACAGGCCCCGGCCCGGTCCGACACGCCGCTCAGCACCCTGGACGACACGTACTACCAGGACGCGCTCGGCAAGACCGGCACCGCGCTCAAGGGCGCCCTGCACACGATCATCAGTGACCAGACCAAGATCAGCTACAGCCAGGTCTGGGACGCGCTCAAGGCCACCGACGAGGACCCGGCCAACTCATCGAACGTGATCCTCCTCTACACCGGCCGCTCGGAGCCCAAGTCCGACAACGGCGGCAACGTCGGCCAGTGGAACCGGGAGCACGTCTGGGCCAAGTCCCACGGCGACTTCGGTACGGCCACCGGCCCCGGTACCGACATCCACCATCTGCGGCCGGCAGACGTCTCGGTCAACTCCACTCGCGGCAACAAGGATTTCGACAACGGCGGCAGCGAGCTGAGTGACGCACCCGGCAACTACACCGACGGCGACTCCTTCGAGCCGCGCGACGCGGTCAAGGGCGATGTGGCCCGCATGATCCTCTACATGGCGGTGCGCTACGAGGGCGACGACTCGTTCGCCGACCTCGAACCCAACGACAGCGTCTCGAACGGCTCCGCTCCGAACATCGGCCGCCTCTCCGTGCTGAAGACGTGGAGCGAGCAGGACCCGCCGGACAGCTTCGAGCAGCGGCGCAACGACGTCATATTCGACGAGTACCAGCACAACCGGAACCCGTTCATCGACCACCCGGAGTGGGTGGAAGCGATCTGGTGACCGGACGCGGCCGAGACACCTCCCCCGGGATGTTCTGAGTCGGCGGGGCGAGTCTCCCCGGGCGGCTCAGCCGGAGGCCGTCGCCGTGCACCAGGCGACGGCCTCCTCGCGGGAAGCGAAGGAGCGCACGGCCCCGCCCTGTCCGCCCGGCTCCTGGAGGCGGCCGTCGGGGTCGGCAACGGCGGTGCGCCGGCCGTCGGCGGCGAGCCGGGCCAGTCCGCTGCGCAGCATCCCCCGGGCAACGGAGTCGATGTCCGTCACCCGCGCCAGGTCGAGCACCGCCGCGCCGGTCCGCCCGGTTCCCGCCTCGTCCAGGGCGTACAGCACTCGCTCCGCCGCGGTGGAGTCCAGTGCGCCCTGGGCGGCGGCGACCGCCACGCGTTCCCGGCGGGCGCGCTCCCGCTCGCCGGCCGGCACGGCGGGCAGGTCGTCGGCGGTGGTGGCCAGCGTGACGGTGGAGCCCGCCAGGGCCGGGTTGCGCATGAGATGCAGGCCGAGCCGCTCCGAGAGCGTCCCGATCGCCAGGTTTCCCCGCACCGAGGTCCCGGCCGCGTCGAGCAACGGACTGTACGTCGCCAGCCCGAACCGGGCCGGTCCTGCGGCGATCAGGCCGCCGGACACCCCGCTCTTGGCCGGCAGCCCCACTTTGAGCAGCCAGTCACCCGAGGCGTCGTACATGCCGCAGGTCGCCATCACCGCGAGCACCTGGGCGGCGACGGGCTCGGACACCACCCGCTCCCCGGTCAGCGGATTGACGCCGCCGTGCGCCAGGGTCGCCGCCATCGCTGCGAGGTCCAGGGCCGTGACCCGTACCGAGCACTGGCGGAAGTACGTCTCCACCGCCGCCACCGGGTCCACCGGCAGCGGCCCGGTGCTGCGGATGAGGTAGGCGAGGGCGCGGTTGCGGTCGCCGGTGGCCGACTCGGAGGCGTACACCTCCTCGTCGACGTCGAGCCTCCGGCCGGCGAACCCGCTCAGGCAGTCGAGGATGCGTCCGAACCTCGGCGCGACCGGGGTGTCGGGGATGAGCGCGGTGGCGACGATGGCGCCCGCGTTGACCATGGCGTTGGCCGGGCGCCCGGTGCCGCGCTCCAGGCTGATGGCGTTGAACGCCTCGCCGCTGGGCTCGGCGTTCACCCAGCGGGACACCTCGTCGAGGCCGAGGAGGGACAGCGCCAGGGCGTAGACGAACGGCTTCGAAACGGACTGGACGGTGAACGGGACTTCGGCGTCGCCGGTGCTGTACCGGTGACCGTCCATGCTGATCAGGGCCAGTCCGAAGGCACCGGGGTCGGCAAGGGCCAGTTGCGGGATGTAGTCGGCGAGTTCACCCTCGTCGACCCCGGCGTACCTGGTGTGGAGTTCTCGCAGCGCGTCCGTGACCGCACCGGTGGCGGGGCTCACCCGGACCCGGCCGTCAGCCGCGCTCGGCCTGGGCGATCCGGGGGAACGACTTGACGCCTGCGGCCTTGCGGCTGTTGGCGTGCTGACTGACCGTGCGGTTCGGCGGGGTGTCCGAGAAACCGAGCACCACCGAGTCGAGGACCTTGCCGGAGGCGTCCACGAACTCGACCCGCACGGCGTAGAAGGCGGCCTTGCCGGTGGGGTTGGTCACCCGCACGAGGGCGCTGCGGAACTGTTCCGACGCCGCGACCGGAAGCCCGTTGACGGAGACGTCGTCGATGGCGTTGCCCTTGCCCTCGACGCCCTTGAGGGTCGTCACGGCCTTCTGCCGGCTACGTTCCACCTCGGCGGAGACCGAGGCCGCGAAGTCCTCCTGGGTGCGCGGGCTCTCGGTCGCCGTGGGTGAGGCGGCCGGCTCCGCGGACACTGTACGGGTACTTCTGGCCGTGCCCTGCTTCGAACTGTCGTCGCTGTCGCAGGCCGCGGCGCCGGCGACGATCACCGTGGCGAGCACGACGGGGGCCAGGCTGCGGGCGGCGCGGCGGCCGAGGGCACACCGCACGGGACTGGTCTGGTTCACGGACGCTCCGTCTGCTCGGAAGTGCGAAGGGAAGTGGGGGCCGACGAGGTGGGGTCCGGTCGCGGTGCCGGCTCGCGGAGGGTCATGCCGAGTCCTCGCCGAAGACGTCACGGAGCCGCTCCTCGCTCCGGGTGTCCAGATTGCTGTGGAGCAGTTCGGCGCCACCGCCGGGGAGCGCCTCGCTGATCCGGTCGGGCACCTCGTTCATGGTGAGCAGGAAGAGGGCCGAAGTGCCGGGGGTGACCTTCTCCTTGACCTCGGCGATGAAGTCGTCGTCGATGCCGACGTCGGTGAGCTTGCCGCCGAGCGCCCCGGCGGCCGCGCCGACGGCGGCGCCGAGCAGCGGCATCAGGAAGATCAGCCCGAAGAGCATGCCCCAGAAGGTGCCGCTCAGGGCGCCCGCGCCGACCAGGTTGAGCAGCTGCTTCGTGCGCGGCTTGGCGCGGTCGGCGGGCCAGCTCACGACGGCGGCGTCCAGGATCTTGATCAGTCCCTCCTTCTGAAGGGACTTCAGCGCCGTCTCCACGTCCTCCGCGCCTTCGGCCGACCGGAACTTCCACACGGTGAGCGTGGACATCGCGCATACCTCCCGAACCTGGAATGACCAACTCGCTCATATTAGGATCAAAAGGTATGAATTGACTCGTCGAATCACCCGCTCCGCACGGCAGTGCGCGCAAGTCCCCCGGGAGGGAACTGATGGATACGGATGCCCTGACCGCCGGTCTGTTGCAAGAGCTCCGCGCGGCCAAGCCCTATCCGGCCCTGTCCCTGACCATGCCGACGCACCGGCGTGCACCGGACAACGCCCAGGACGCCGTCCGGCTGCGCAACCTGGTGTCCGAAGCCGGCAGCCGGCTCGACGCCGATCCCGAGGTCACCCGTGAGGTGCGTGCCGCGATCAAGCAGCAGCTCGACCGCGCGGTCGTCGAGATCGATCCGCGGCGGGCCCTGGACGCGCTGGTGATCCTCGCGACGGCGGACGAGTTCCAGATCTGGCAGCTGCCCCGCACCGCACCCGAACGGGTGGTGCTCAGCGACACGTACCTGACTCGCAACCTGGTCGCGGCGAAGGCGCAGGCGCAGCCGTTCTGGACCCTCACCGTGTCGGCGGACCACGCTGCCCTGTTCAGCGGCACGTCCGACGCCGCGCACGAGGAGCACATCGGCGGATTCCCGCTGACGGCTCCGCGCGAGGCGCCCAACCCGCAGCGCGAGGAGCGGATCGGCGACACCCCGAGCACCTTCACCGACGAGGAGACGCGGCAGTTCCTGCGCACGGTGGACGAGAAGCTGCGCGGGGTGCTGGCCACCGATCCACGCCCGCTCTACCTGGTCGGCCTCGCTCCGGCGCTCGCTCTGCTCGACGAAGTGGGAGAGGCCGCCAAGGAGGCGGTCGGCCGGGTCACCAAGGGCGCGACCGCCGACACCTCGCCCGGCGACCTGCTGACCGAACTGCGGCCCGCGCTGGAGGCCAGGCGGAAGCGGTTCGCCGCAGAGATCGACGGCAAGCTGGACGAGGCCCGTGGGCGGCGGGCCTTCGCCGGCGGCATCGACGAGGTCTGGGCGGCCGTACGGGAGGGACGCGCGGGCTTGGTGTCGGTGGAGGAGCACCACCAGCAAACCGTCCGGGTCGACCAGGAGCACCTGGTTCCGGTGAGCGGCGACGCCGCCGACCCGGCGGACGCGAACGTCCGTGAGGACATCGTGGACGAGCTGGTCGAAGCGGCGCTGGACAGTGGCGCCGACGTCGTCTTCGTCGCGGACGACTCGCTGAAGGAGCACGGGCGGATCGCGGCGGCGCTGCGTTACTGAACAGACCGCTCCGAGCCGGCCCCTCCACTGACACAGCCCCGAACGGATGAACCGTCCGGGGCTGTGCCAGTGGACGGGGAGCTCACCCCTCCCAGGTCCAGTCGGCCACTTCCGGCAGGTCCGTGCCGTGAGCGCGGATCCAGTCGTGATGGCGGGTCCGGGCGTCCGCCATCGCCTGGCGGACGGCGATCGCACGGACCCCCAGGCCCGGGACGCGGTCGATCACGTCCATGACGAGGCGGTAGCGGTCGAGGTCGTTGCGGACCACCATGTCGAAGGGCGTGGTGGTCGTGCCCTCCTCCTTGTATCCCCTGACGTGCAACTGGGCGTGTCCGGAACGGCGGTAGGCCAGTCGGTGGATCAGCCAGGGGTAGCCGTGGTAGGCGAAGATCACCGGCTTGTCGCGGGTGAAGAGGGCGTCGTACTCGGAGTCCGGCATCCCGTGCGGATGCTCGTCGTGGGGCATGAGCCGGGCCATGTCGACGACGTTCACCACCCGCACCGACAGTTCCGGCAGATGACGCCGCAGCAGACCGGCGGCCGCCAGGGTCTCCAGTGTGGGTACGTCCCCGGCGCAGGCGAGTACGACATCGGGTTCGCGGGTGCCGTCCTCGGTGCCCGCCCACTCCCAGACGCCCGCTCCGCGCGCACAGTGCGCACGTGCCTGGTCGAGGGTGAGCCAGTCGAAGCTCGGCTGCTTGCCCGCGACGATCACGTTGACGTAGTCCCGGCTGCGCAGCGCGTGGTCGGCCACGGACAGCAGGGTGTTCGTGTCCGGGGGCAGATAGACGCGTACGACCTCCGGGCTCTTGTTCAGGATGTGGTCGACGAAACCCGGGTCCTGGTGTGAGAAGCCGTTGTGGTCCTGGCGCCAGACGTGCGAGGTGAGCAGGTAGTTGAGGGAGGCGATGGGGCGGCGCCAGGGCAGCCGGCGCGAGGTGCGCAGCCACTTGATGTGCTGGTTGACCATCGAGTCGACGATGTGGGCGAAGGCCTCGTAGCAGGAGAACAGTCCGTGCCGGCCGGTGAGCAGATAGCCCTCCAGCCAGCCCTGGCACAGGTGCTCGGAGAGGACCTCCATCACGCGGCCGTCGCGGGCCAGATGCTCGTCGGTCGGGAGCGTGCCGGCCTGCCAGGCCTTGCCGGTGGCCTCGTAGAGGTCATCCAGGCGGTTGGAGGCCGTCTCGTCGGGGCCGACGACACGGAAGTCCCGCCGCTCGGCGGTGGCCGCCATGACGGCCTCCAGCAGGCCGCCCAGGATCCGGGTCGGTTCGTGCAGGCCGGCCCCGGGCCTGTCCACCTGGACGGCGTGAGCGTCGAGCTCCGGAATCGGCAGGTCACGCAGGAGCAGCCCGCCGTTGGCGTAAGGAGTGGCGCCGAGGCGCGCCGTTCCCCGCGGCACGCAGGCGAGGACCTGCTCCGTGGGGCGCCCCTCGGCGTCGAAGAGTTCCTCCGGCCGGTAGGAGCGCAGCCAGCGCTCCAGCTGCCGCAGGTGCTCGGGATTGTCGCGAACCCCGGGCAGGGGCACCTGGTGGGCACGCCAGGTGCCCTCGACGGGCAATCCATCGACGTCGGCGGGCCCTGTCCAGCCCTTCGGCGTACGCAGCACGATCATCGGCCACCGCGGGCGCCCGGTGGCGCCGCCCGTCCGCGCGGCGTCCTGGAGCTCTCGGATGCGGTCGACGGCACGGTCCATGGCGGCGGCCATGGACCGGTGCACGGTGAGGGGGTCGTCCCCTGCCACGTACAGCGGTTCGTGTCCGTAGCCGCGCAGCAGGGAGTCGAGTTCCGGCTCGGGGAGGCGGGCGAGCACGGTC
The DNA here is from genome assembly GCF_045162765.1 of Streptomyces sp. NBC_01013. Lineage (NCBI taxonomy): Bacteria > Bacillati > Actinomycetota > Actinomycetes > Kitasatosporales > Streptomycetaceae > Streptomyces > Streptomyces sp. NBC_01013. Next base: position 7,981,842 of record NZ_CP108687.1, on the reverse strand, counting down.
GGATTGGCGATCTTGTAGCCGTTGAGGTGGAGGACCGGAAGGACCGCCCCGTCGTGGACGGGATCGAGGAACTTGTTGGCGTGCCAGGAGCCGGCGAGCGGTCCCGTCTCCGCCTCGCCGTCACCGATGACGCAGGTGACCAGCAGGTCCGGGTGGTCGAGCGCGGCACCGTAGGCGTGCGCGAGGGCGTAGCCCAGTTCGCCGCCCTCGTGAATGGAGCCGGGGGTCTCCGGTGCTACGTGGCTGGGTACACCGCCGGGGAAGGAGAACTGCTTGAACAGCAGCCCCATGCCCGCCTCGTCCCTGCTGACGTCGGGGTACGTCTGCGAGTAGCTGCCTTCCAGCCAGGAGTTGGCGAGGACGGCGGGGCCTCCGTGCCCGGGGCCCCAGACGCACAGCGCGTCGGTCCCCCGCGAGGCGACGACGCGGTTGACGTGGGTGTAGACGAGGTTGAGCCCGGGCGAGGTGCCCCAGTGGCCGAGCAGTCTGGGCTTGATGTCCTCGGGGACGAGCGGCCGGGTCAGCAGCGGATTGTCCATCAGGTAGATCTGGCCGACGGCCAGGTAGTTGGCGGCCCGCCAGTGCGCGTCGAGCGCGGCGATCTCTTCGTCGGTCGGGCCGGTCGTCGACGAGGACGGCGGGGCGTCGCTCATGGTCACCTCTCAGCGGACGTGTGCGATGGTTCCGGCTACCGCGGCTCGGGGCCGTACCAGACGGTGGTGGCGTTGCAGAACTCGCGGATGCCGTGACCGGCGAGCTCACGTCCGTATCCGGAGCGCTTCACACCACCGAACGGCAGTGCGGGGTGCGAGGCCGTCATGCCGTTGAAGAACACGCCGCCCGCGTCCAGGTCCCGGATGCAGCGGCGGCTCTCCTCGGCATCGCGGGTCCAGACGTTGGAACTGAGACCGAAGGGCGTGTCGTTGGCCAGCTCCAGGGCGTCGTCGAGGTTTTCGGCCCGGTAGAGGGTGGCGACGGGGCCGAAGGTCTCCTCGCGGTGGATGCGCATGGCGGGAGTGATCCCGGACAGCACGGTCGGGGCGTAGAACCAGCCCCGCTCCAGTCCGCCGGTCAGGCCCTCGGGCCGGCCGCCACCGCACAGGGCGGTCGCGCCCTGCCGTACGGCGTCGTCGACGAGCTCCTCCAGGTCGGTGCGGCCCTGTTCGCTGGCGAGCGGACCGATGTCGGTCGACTCCTCCAGCGGGTCGCCGACGGTCAGGTCGCGCATGCCGACGGTGAAGCGTTCGGCGAACTCCTCGTACACCTCCGTGTGCACGATGAACCGCTTGGCGGCGATACAGGACTGGCCGTTGTTCTGGACGCGGGCGGTGACGGCGGTACGGGCCGCCTTGGCGACGTCCGCGGAGGGCAGGACGAGGAAGGGGTCACTGCCGCCGAGCTCCAGGACCGTGTGCTTGACCTCGTCACCGGCGACGGCCGCGACGGCGCGGCCGGCCGGTTCGCTGCCGGTCAGGGTCGCCGCGGCCACCCTGCGGTCGCGCAGGACGGCCTCGACGGCTCCCGAGCCCACCAGCAGCGTCTGGAAGCAGCCGGCCGGGAAGCCGGCCCGGTGGAACAGGTCGCCGAGGTACAGGGCGGTCTGGGGCACGTTCGAGGCGTGCTTCAGCAGACCGGTGTTCCCGGCCATGAGCGCGGGGGCAGCGAACCGGATCACCTGCCAGAGGGGGAAGTTCCACGGCATCACTGCGAGCACGGTGCCCAACGGCCGGTAGTGGACGTAGGCACGGGAGGCACCGGAGTCCTCGACGTCCGCGGGCGAGGGGTGCTCGTCAGCGAGGAGTTCCTCGGCATTCGCCGCGTACCAGCGCATGGCCTTGGCACACTTCGCCGCCTCGGCCCGGGACGCCTTGATGGGTTTGCCCATCTCCAGAGTCATGGTGCGGGCGATGTCCTGCTGGTCCTCGTCGAGGAGGTCGGCGGCACGGTTCAGGAGCCGGGACCGCTCGGCGAATCCAGTGGTGCGGTACTCCCGGAAGGCAGCGGCCGCCGCGGCGAGCCGCCGTTCGATCTCGTCCGATCCCTGCGCGTCGAACGTTCTGAGGGTCTCGCCGTTCGCGGGGTTGACCGTCGCGATGGGCATGACTGTGGCCTCCTTGCCTCGGTACTTCGACCGTGCCGCGCCACAGACGTCGGCGCAACGCGGGCCGCCGCCATCCGCATACCCGACCGGCGCGGACCATGCATGCGTGAAGCATGCGATCCGCGCCGGAGGGCGTCAGTGGGAAACGGGGGCGTGGGGCCGCTCCGTGCCGCGTGCCTCAGACGAGGGCAGGGGCAGGGGCTTCGGTCCGGACCGGCTCCTCGGTGGGAATCTCTTCCGTGACCACCGCCGGCCGGAGGCGGAATTCGCGGACTCCGGGCAGCGGCGGCAGCGGCACCAGCTCGACGTGCTGCGGCTCCTGCGCGTAGCGGGTGAACCAGACGACCTTGCCCTCCGTGGTCCGGCACGTGCCCCAGCTGTCACTCAGGGCCATGACCCGGCTGAGGCCGCCGCCCTCGTGGAGCAGCCGCGGCATGTCGGAACCGTTGTCGGCGACGGAGACCGTGAGGTGCCGTCCGGACCAGCGGAGTTCGACGACGCAGTGGTTGTCGTCACCGACGTGCCGGTGGACGTTGGTCAGCAGTTCCTCCACTGCGCGGCACACGGGCCGGACGTGGAGTTCGAGACTCCAGTGGCGGAGGTGTGCGGCGACTATCCGTCGCAGTTGGGACACACGCTCTGCCGAAACCTGTAGTTCGACCAGATAGTGCCGGTCGAGTGGAACGGTCATCGTCGAGGCTCCTCACATCGAGGCCCACATGCTTCGCCCCGTTGAACCAACGACCCCCGAATACGAAGAGTGAGCAGATGTCACTTCTGGGTCACTCCTCAGAGTGAGGCCGCAGGGCCGGTTGCGCAACACATCCGGCGACGCACCCCCGGTGACCGGCCCATACGCGTCCGTCGCGAACTCGCGCCGGCGTCAGTGCATGGCGGACAGCAACCGGTCCGGGGTCAGCGGGAGGGTACGCAGCCGGACACCGGTGGCGTGATGGACGGCGTTGCCGATCGCCGCGGCCGCGCCGACGATGCCGATCTCGCCGATGCCCTTGCTTCCCATGGGGTTGAGATGCGGGTCGTCCTCGTCGAGCCAGTACGCCTCCAGGCCGCTCACGTCGGCGCAGGCCGGTACGTGGTACGAGGCGAGGTCACTCTCGGCGAAGTCACCGAAGGCAGGGTCGAGGGTGCTGCCCTCGGTCAGGGCCATACCGAGCCCCATGGTCATGCCACCGATGAACTGGGACCGCGCGGTGCGGGAGTTGAGGATGTGACCGGCTGCGAAGACCCCGAGCATCCGGCGTACCCGGACCTCACCGGTCCGGGAGTCGACCGCGACCTCCGCGAAGTGGGCCCCGAACGCGTGCCGCGCCCAGGGCGATTCCGCCGCAGTCTCCTCGGTCGTGTCCGCAGTGACGGTCACTCCGGTGGCGGGCAGCGGCCCGGACCGCTCGCCGAGCCGCTCCACGAGGGCCGTGGCCGCCTTGTGCACGGACCAGCCCCAGGAGGCGGTGCCCGAGGAGCCACCGGCCAGCGGGGCGTCCGGCAGATCGCTGTCACCGATATCCACCGCAACGTTCTCCACCGGCGTCTCCAGCACGCGCGCGGCGATCTGGGCCAGGACCGTCCGGGCGCCGGTGCCGATGTCCGTGGCGTTGACGGCAATGCGGTAGGAGCCGTCAGGGGCGGCGTGCGCCAGGGCGTGGGAGGCGCTGGCGTAGACGGGGTACGTGGCGGCGGCGACGCCCGTACCGACCAGCAGGGGGCCCTCCCGGCGGGCTCCCGGGTGCGGGTCGCGGTCGCTCCAGCCGAAGCGTGCCGCACCGTCCCGGAGGCAGGCGGCCAGGTTGCGGCTGCTGAAGGGTTTGCCGGAGTCGGGCTCCAGCGCCGGATCGTTGCGCAGCCGCAGTTCGACCGGGTCGAGGCCCAGAGCCGTGGCGAGTTCGTCGACGGCTGATTCGAGGGCGTACATGCCGGGTGCCTCGCCCGGTGCCCGCATCCATGACGGGCTCGGGACATCGAGCGCGGTGACCCGGTGGACGGTGCTGCTGTGCGCGGATCCGTACATGACGCGGGCCGGTACGGCGGCCTGTTCCACGAACTCCTTGACGGTGGAGGTGTGGGTGATGACCTCGTGGGCCACCGAGGTGAGAGTCCCGTCCCTTTCCGCACCGAGCCGGACGCGCTGCACGGTGGGCGCCCGGTGGCCGACGACCGCCGCCATGTGGCGCCGGGGCATGGCGAGCTCCACGGGTCTTCCCGTGTGGCGCGCGGCCATGGCGGCGAGTACCGCTTGGGGGCGCGGAGTGCCCTTGCTGCCGAATCCGCCGCCGACGTGCCGGGAGATGACGGTGACCTGGTCCTGCCGGAGCCCGAACACGGTGGCGAGGCTGTCGCGCACCTTGGTGGCGCCCTGGCTGGAGTCGTACACGGTGAGGTGCCCTTCCGGCGACCAGTGGGCGGTCGAGGAGTGCGGCTCCATGGGGTGGTTGTGCAGCGGCCCGATCGTGTACGTGGTGTCGATCCGTACGGGCGCGGCAGGGAAGGCACTCTCGAAATCGCCGCGCTCGCGTACGGCCGGGTACCCGCCGTTGGCCGTCTCCGGGGTGTACAGGCCGGCATGGTCCGCCGTGAGGAGGACGTCGTGCGGGGCGGTCTCGTAGGTGATGTGCAGCGCCTCGGCGCCCGCCCGTGCCCCTTCCAGGGTGTCGGCCACCACGACCGCGATCTGCCATCCCCGGTGCGGCACGTGGTCGTTCTGGAGGACGGCGAGGATGGGGTCGTCCGGCTCCTCGGTCCGTGGCGCGTTCTCGTGGGTGAGGACGGCGTGGACTCCGGGGAGCGAGAGGGCGTCGGCGGTCCGGATCTCGGTGACCCGGCCGTGGGGCACGGTGGCGGGCACGGGCCAGGCGTAGAGGCAGCCGGGCAGGTTGAGCTCGGCGGCGTAGCGCGCGGCGCCGGTCACCTTGTCCCGGCCCTCGCGGCGGACGACAGGGGCGCCCAGCGGCTGGGGGGCGTGGCTCATGGCAGGGTCCTCGGCTCTTGGGGGGCTGGGGTTTTCGGGAGCGGTCGTCTCGGGGGCAGGCGTCTTTGGGACCTCAGGGGCGGGCAGCCAGTGCGGCCAGGGCGTCGACGGCCAGGTGGCGGGCCAGGGTGACCTTGAACGCGTTGTCGCGCAGTGGCCGGGCCTCGGCGAGTTCGGCGTCCACCGCGCTCTGATACGCAGCTTCGGTGGCGGGTGCGCCACGCAGTGCCTCCTCGGCGATCCGGGCGCGCCACGGCCGGTGGGCGAGACCGCCGAACGCCAGCGCGGCGTGCTCGACCCGCCCGTCACGCACGCGCAGTACGGCCGCCACGGACGCCAGGGCGAACGCGAACGACGCGCGGTCGCGGGCCTTGCGGTAGAGGCAGACCGCACCCTCGGGAAGCGGTGGCAGGACCACCTCGGTGATCAGTTCGTCCGGCCGGACCACGGTGTCCGCACTCGGGTCGTCGCCGGGCAGCCGGTGGAATTCGGTGACGGCCACGGTCCGTTCACCCTCCGGTCCGTGCAGGAGCACGGCGGCGTCGAGGGCGGCGAGCGCCACGGCCATGTCCGACGGGTGGGTGGCGACGCACTCGGCGGAGTGACCGATCACGGCAAGGTCGCGGTGTACGCCCTCGCGGGCCGGGCAGCCGCTGCCGGGATCCCGCTTGTTGCAGGGCTTCGAGGTGTCCTGGAAGTACGGGCAGCGGGTGCGCTGGAGCAGGTTGCCGCCGGTGGTGGCGGTGTTGCGCAGTTGCCCGGACGCCCCGGCCAGCAGCGCCTGGGAGAGCGCGGGATAGCGCGTGCGCACCGCCGGATGGGCCGCCAGATCGCTGTTACGGACGGTGGCCCCGATGCGCAGTCCGCCGTCGGCCGTGTCCGTCACCCGGTCCAGGGGGAGCCGGCTGACGTCGATGAGCAGACCGGGGCGCTCGACCCCGAGCTTCATCAGGTCGACCAGATTGGTGCCGCCGCCGAGGAACCTGGCCCCGGGGTGGGCGGCACTCTCGCGGACTGCTTCGGCGACCGATGCTGCGCGCAGATAGGCGAAGGGTTTCACGGTGCGACATCCCCGATCGCCTCGACGATACGGGGATACGCTCCGCACCGGCACAGGTTGCCGCTCATCCGTTCCCGGATCTCGGAGGGGTCGAGTGCCACCGGGGCGGTGACGGGCGCCGTGTGTGCGGTGGCGTGGGACGGGAAGCCGTCCTCTGCCTCGCCGAGAACTCCTACGGCCGAGCAGATCTGCCCGGGCGTGCAGTAGCCGCACTGGAACGCGTCGCGCTCCAGGAACGCCTCCTGGAGAGGGTGCAGCCGGTCCCCGTCGGCCAGCCCCTCGACCGTGGTGATCCGGGTCCCGTCCTGGGCGACGGCCAGAAGCAGACAGCTGTTGGCGCGCCTGCCGTCGACGAGCACGGTGCAGGCGCCGCACTGGCCGTGGTCGCAGCCCTTCTTCGCCCCGGTCAGGCCCAGGTGCAGGCGCAGTGCGTCCAGGAGCGTGGTGCGGTGATCGAGCGTCAGTGTGCGCTCGGTTCCATTGATGTTCAGGGTGAGGGTGGAAAGGTGGCCGGTCGCCCGCTCCTCCGCCTCGCCGCCCCTCCCCCGGCTGGTCGGGTCCACGTGACGGCACCTTTCGAGAGAGGTTGTTTCGTCTGCTTTGTACCAGTCGCACGACGGCTCCGCGTCATGAACCCGGGCCGGCGGGGCGTTCGGCCTACTTGTTCTCCAGCCGCAGCCGGACCTCCTCCTCCTGGTCACCGGACACGGTGCCCAGGACCCGCACGGCGAAGGCGCCCGCCAGGCTCTTCCGGAGCCGGTCGACCGCCCAGTAGCCGCCCTGCACGTCGGCGGTGACGGGCTCGCCGAGCCGCACGGGTCCGGACACGACCCGGGCCTCCGAGACGTCGACGGTCACCACCCACGCCGTGGGCCGCTTGCCGGTGACGTCCTGCGGCACGTCGACCGAGGCCCGGTCGGTCACGAAGGCGGCCCGCAGCACGTCGAAGACCGTGCGCGCGTCGTCCTTCCCGCACCCGCTGACGACGACCGACACCTCACGGCCCTCCCGGCTTTCCCCGGACTGCTGCTCTTCCTGTGTGCTGTTCACCGCTGTTCCTTCCCAAGGGGTCATCTCCAGGCTCACCCCGCAGACCGGCGCCTGCGACACGGGCGCCCCGCAGGCCCAGCGGGTACCCGGGACGGACGGCCTCACGCCGTTCCAAACATTTTCGGTGGCGATATCCACTTAAAATATGAATTCGAACCCGGAGTCGAGTGACAGCCCGGCCCCGGGGTATGCGGCATGCATGGACGTAACGAATGGAGCCCTGAACTCATTGGCCCTCAACACCCTCGCGGACGGACGGGGCGCGACCGGGGCGGTGCTGGGTGTTGTCGGCGTGGTCCTGGTGGCCGTGCTGATCGGCGCGGTCTGGCTGGGCAGGCGGCGGCGCGCCGAGGAACTGCCGCCGCCCCTGCCGGAGGAGCAGCCCGTGGCTCCGGACCACCGCACCCACGTCGAGCAGCGCGACGTCCACGGGGACGACGGCTTCCCCGCCGACGGCCGGGGGCTGTCGCCCTACGAGCTCGGCGACCACGGGAGCGAGACCATCCACCGGGACGACGAGCGGCGCGACTGAGCACCGCGTGTTGCGGGAGCGGCCGGCCACGGTGAGGCTGGGGAGGGCCCCAAGGGCCACCGGCACACACCTGCCGCTCCCCCATGAAGGCAGTAGAACCATGACCGGAAGCACCTCTGGCTCGGCATCCGCGCCCGCACCGCTGACCGGGCCGGCGGCGCCCTGCTGGGTCAATCTGATGACTCGGGACCTGGAGTCCGCCCAGGAGTTCTACGGCCCGGTGATGGGCTGGACCTTCCGGCCCGGCAAGCTCGGGCAGGAGTTCTCGGTCGCCCGACGCGGCGACGTACCCGTCGCCGGCATCGGTGCTGTGGCGACCACCTTCAGCGTCGCGGTGGCCTGGACCCCCTATTTCTCGGTCCAGGACGCCGATGCGGCCGCCGCCCGCATCCGGGAGCGCAGCGGCACCGTGGCCGTGGGCCCGCTGGCGCTGGGCAAGGGGCGCGGCGCGCTCGCCGCCGACCGGGACGGCGCGGGGTTCGGCATCTGGGAGCGGACCGCCCCGGCGACGTCACCCCCCGCTCCCGACGGCCATGCGCACGCCTGGCTGCGGCTGCGCACGCGCAACGCCTTCGACGCCGCGATCTTCTACGGCGAGGTGCTGGACTGGGCCAGCGGACGGCCAGGCTCCTGCGAGGTGGAGTACGCGACGGACGAGGTGATCGTTCATTGCGGAGGACGCCAGCTGGCGCGGATCAGCTCAGGGGCGGTCGAGGCGGCCCCCGATCCGCTGGTACGTCCGCACTGGCAGGTCAACTTCCCGGTGGACGACCTCGGCTCCGCCATCGCCGCGGCCCATGAGCGCGGAGGCTCCCTGGTCGAGGAGCTGGCACGGCCCGAGGGGCGCGAGGCGACGCTGGTCGATCCGGACGGCGGGCTCTTCACACTCACGGACGTTCACAAGGCAGCGGACACCGGCGCGATCTGACGGCGGACCGCCACCCGTCGAGGGCCGCAGGACGTCGCGCCTCCCGACGACCGCGGGACGTCACTTCTCCCGGGACGGCAGGACGTCACTTGTCCCGGGGGCCGTGGGACCGGGCCAGCGCCCAGACCGGAAAGACGAACCAGCAGGCCACGAACCACAGCGCCATCCCGCCGACCAGCCAGAGGGCGAGTGCGTTGTGCAGCGCCACGCGCAGAATCAGCAGAATGGCCGAGCACATCGTGCAGAACAGCAGGATGAGCCCGATGACGGTCAGGCGGGACGCCCAGGTGACCGTCTGCGGCTTCAGCCGCCGCCCGGTCAGCAGACGGTGGTACGACACCGGTCCGATCAGCGCACCCGCCGTGGCGGAGCCGAACATTACCGTGACCACGTAGATCGTGCGGTCCGTGTCGGAGAGAGTCACGAAGCGCGGCTGGAAGACGACCGCGAGCAGGAAGCCGAAGAGGATCTGTACGCCGGTCTGCGCGACGCGCAGTTCCTGGAGCAGATCGGTCCACCGGCGGTCCGCCCGTTCCTCCTCCGTCTCCTGCCGGCCCCATCCGCCGCCCTGACCACGCTCCTCATGGCTGTCCGCAGCCTCCTCAGGTGTGGTGCTCACCGCGGGCCTCCGTCCGGATACGTGCAGCGCCTGTACGTGCCGTGACCATTTCCCATACGGTAGACCTCCTGCTGGGCCAGGGCGCGTCCGGTGAACGGTCCGCCGTCGCGGGCGCCCGCCCCTCAGGCCTTCAGGCGATCGGCAGCACCAGTTCGGGACGGTCCCACATCACCGCGGGCGGTGCGGCCCGCACGGTACCGGCCCGCCTGGCCCCCACGCTCAGGTAGAAGCCCTCGGCCGGCGGATGCGACACGATGCGCACCTCGGTGAGTCCCGCCAGGTGCGCTTCGTCCGTCAGGTGCTCGATGAGCAGGCGCCCGATGCCCGCGCCCTGCACATCGTCGGAGACGAACATGAGATCGAGCTCGGGCGGGTCGACGATCAGGGAGTAGAAGCCGAACAGCCGCTCGCTGGTCTCCCCCACAGCCACGAAGACCCTGTGCGTCTCCACGTAGTCGTGCCCCACCCGGTATCCGGCGACCATGGGCGCGAAGGGACCCTGATAGGCACGGGAGGTCCGGACCAGACGGGTCAGGCGCTTCGTGTCCCGTGCACCGGCCCGCCTGATCCGGATGTCTTCCCCCAGCGCCCGGCGCGCTCGGGATGTAATGCCTGATGTCATGTACCGAGTATTACGCACAGCGAGTGGGGCAACGAGCCGCCGGTGGCTTCAGTCCGCTCGCCGGGCCGTGCGCCACTCGGTGACCGCGGCTTCGACGTCGAACGGCCCGAGGTTCAGGAGCGGCCCCTGCGGGGGGCGCCTGAGGGCCTCGGCGATCTTCTCGTTCACCTCGGTCAGCGTGCGACGCACCTCGGCCTCGGTCCGCATCCCGGGGACGGCCGCGAGGGCGTCCTCCGCCTCCTTGCGCAGCGCCAGCGAGGGCGGGAGCACGGACATGCCCTCGCGCTGCATCTTGGCCTTGATCCACCACGCCTCGTCGTAAGGGCGGTCGAGTCCTTCGAGCGGCTTGCCGAACCCCGGCAGTTCAGAGAAGTCGCCGCGCTGCTCGGACTCGCGAATCTGTTTGTCGACCCACGTCTCGAAGCTGACACCCGCAGGTTTGCGCTCGGTCACCGTGATGCCCCTCTCGGAGATGCGTGTGATGCAGCCCCTCAACGATACCCAGGGGCGGTACAGCGGCGCCCGGAGCCCGCCCGGACTGCAACCGGTGCTCCGGCAGCGTGCCTTGAACGCGGCCGGCGGGGTACACGAGCACCACGCCCGGCCGAGACGACGCCGGGGCACGATCCGAAAGGGATGGTGAGAGTGGAACGCAGCGACTACCGGACCGAGAACCGGCAGGGGTGGTGACCATGACGACCGTAGTGATCATCGTCGCCGTCGTCCTTGTGGCGGCCTGCGCCCTGGCCTTCCTGTACACACGAAAGACGAGCGGGCACGGGATGCGCCGCCGCTTCGGACCGGAGTACGACCGGACCGTCGCACGCCACGACGGCGACACGAAGGCCGCCGAACGCGAGCTGCACGAGCGGCTGAAGCGGCACGGCTCCCTCCACGAGCGTCCGTTGACCTCCGAGGCGCGCGCGCAGTACGCGGAGCGCTGGGCACGGATCGAGGGCGGCTTCGTCGACGCGCCCCAGCAGTCGGTCGCCGAGGCGGACGCCCTGCTGGCGGAACTGGCGCGCGACCTGGGTTTCCCCGACGGCAGGGACTTCGGCGAACAGAGCGCAGCGCTCTCCGTCCACCACGCAGAACACGTCAACGGTTATCGCCGGGTGCACGCGGCCAAGCAGGGCGACGGCGGCACGGAGGACATGCGGGAGGCGGTGCTGGAGGCCCGTGGCCTGTTCAACGTTCTCGTCTCGAACGGCACGGAGGGGCCGGCTCGCCGGCACCCGCACCACGCGGAAGGAAGGGGCAAGGCATGACGCACGACACCGGACACACACCTCGCATCCCCACTGAGGTCCCCGGGGCAGCGAAGAAGCCCCGGGCCGCCGCCCCCGAGCGCGCGGCGTACCCGGACACGACGGACAGCCGCACGGTTGACGCCGGTTCCGCCGGCGTCGGTTCCGCGGGCACCGGTTCCGCGGGCACCGAAGCAACAGGTGCCGCACGGAAGCCGGATGACGCCCCGGCCGTGGCCCCCCAGAGAAAGGCACCTGCCGCTGCCGTCCTGCCCGGGGACGATGCGCGGGTGGAACCGGCACCTGGCCGCCGGCCGTCAGCCACTGGTCAGACCGCACCCGCCGCGACGCCCCTCTTCCCGGACGGCGACCACGACCGGCTCTCCCAGCGGCTCCAGCACGCGGTGAGCGAGTTCGTCGAGAGCCCCCGCCGCGCGGTCGAGGAAGCCGAGAGCACGTTCGACACCGTCGTCGACGGCCTCACTCACGCGCTCAAGGAGCACCGGCGCACGCTCGCGGCCGCCGGGCGGGACGGCGAACCCGGCACGCAGACCGAGGAACTGCGGGTCACGCTGCAGCACTACCGCGACCTCACCGAGCGCCTACTGAAGGTGTGAGCCAGGCAGTCGCCCGCCGCAGGCCTGCCGGGGGACGCATCTCGCTCGGCTCCGCTCTACGCCCCCTGCTGCGGGCCCGCCTTCTGCCGCCGGTACACACGTACCGGCGGCAGAAGGCTGTTCGGGGTCAGGGGCATCGGGTGTGCGTCTCACGGATCCGCCCCGCCGGGCTTCGGGGCGGGCCGTCCGGTTCAGGTCACTGCGTGCGCACCACGAGGTCGCCGCGCAGCCGGCGCAGCGCGGCTTCGGGGATGCGCAGCCCGTTGCGCGCGTACCCGTCGATTCCTCCCCAGCGCTCATCCATGGCGTCCAGTGCCGTGTCGAGGTAGCGGGGCCGGACCTCGATGATCGCGGAGGCGATCTCCGGATCTCCACCCGCGTCGAGGTACTTCTGCACGGACGGCCGGAAGGCGACCCGCATCACCGGGTTCACCGCGAGGAACTCGGCCCTGACGTCGTCGCGGGAGGCGCCGAGCAGAAGCAGCAGCAGGGCCGCCGCCCAGCCCGCGCGGTCCTTGCCCGTGGTGCAGTGGAAGAGCACGGGACGCGCCGCGTCGTCGGCTGCCGTCTCAAGGAAGGCACGGTAGGCGGCCGCCGCACGTGGCGAGAGCACCACCTGCCGGTACGTCTCCGCGAACATCTCCTCCGCTTTCCCGCCCCCGAGCAGCCGTTCGGCCTCGACCGGATCGGCGAGCAGCGCACGGAGCCGGGCCGGCGCCACGCCCGGATCGTCCCCGAGTACGTCGGCCACGAACAGCCGGGCACCGGGCGGCAGCCGGTCGGGAGCCGATGCCCGCTCGTCCGCGGTACGCAGGTCGACGACCGTACGGATCCCGAGCTCGGCCACCGCCGCGTCGTGCACCGGATCGAGACCGTTGAGCTGACCGGAGCGCAGCACTGCGCCCCCTCGCACATGACGGCCGGCGCCCAGAGCGATGCCGCCCAGATCTCGCAGGTTGAGAACAGAGGCTGCCGGGACGGCCCTGGCGGTTTGCACGATGAACTTCCTCTTTTCCCGACACGTATCCGAAATTACTTTCGGCCTGGCCGGTTCAAAAGTCGCATGATGTCGGGAAATCGACGAAGTAAAACGCCGATGATCATCGATCGGGGGTGCCGGGCAGACAGGGAGCTCGCGAGGAAGGCCGCGCGGGCTCCTGGCCTGGGGTGCCACGTACCCGGTCACCCCCGGTCGGGAGCCGGATCGGCATCGCGGAGGCCCGGCGGAAGAAGCGTCACAGGTTCGCCGGGGCGCCGGTCTCGCAAGCGGCACGGCGGGGACACCCCTGTGCAGCGCACGTACGTGGACCTGGCCCCAAGGCCCGAACTCGGCCCGCGGGGCGCCGCTCGCCGGCAGCGGCCGAGACGAGTTCACGCCCATTGATACCGGGCGAGGGACCGCGCCCTCCCGCGACAGGTCGCGCCGCGAGGAATCACTCCGCGAGGAGTCTCGCCTTCTGGGCCTCGAACTCGGCGTCGGTCAGGATGCCTTGCTTCTTCAGCTCGGCCAGGCGTTCCAGCCGGCTGATCAGATCGTCGCCGGGCGGCTCGGCCGACTGCTGCTGGGTGGCCTGTTGTTGGGCGGCCTGCTGTTGGGCGGCCTGCACCTGCATCTGCTGCCGCATCTGCTCGTCGTTCATCCGCCCCGCGTCCTCCTCGGCGAACCTCGCCTGCTGGTTCCGTTGGACGCGACCGCTGACCGCCGAGGCGGTACCCGCGACAACGGCCGTGCGTGCCACCGCCCCGAGCAGACCGGGTCCGCGACGGTTCATTCCAGGTCCTCGAAAGATCGGCATGTCCTACGCCTTTCCGGTGCGGTGTGGTGCGGTGTCAGCGTGCGGAAGCGGCGGCCGACACGGCAGCCTCCGCGACGTCGGCGGGGATCCGCTCATGGGCGACGAGCTGACCGCCCGCCGCACGGACCGCCTCGGTGAGCGGCAGCGCCCAGAGGTCCTCCCACACGATCAGTGCCGCGGAACTGCCCGGCGGCACGTTCTCGCCCAGCGTCCTGACGTCGTCGCTGTTGAGCATGCCGCTGACCTCGCCCTCGACCGGCTCGAAGGAGACGACGTCCTCGGGGTCGAGCTCCTCCAGCTCGATCGTCTCGATCGAGCCGTCCTCCGCCCGGTACACAAAGGTCAGGTCGAGGATGCGCACGGCCTTGGACGCGACCACCTGGGCCAGGGCCGGCGCGATGGCACCGGTGAACCGGCTGCCGGGAAAGGCGACGACGAGGTACTCCACAGGTCCCACAGCCACGGGCGTGTCCTCTCCGAAAGGATGAATTGCCAGCAGCATAACTTCGGACATTTACTGCCGCACTGCGGCAAACCCTCACTAACCGAGAGAGAGGTGTCCGTTAAGGCTTCTGGAAACCGGCCTCGGTAAGGATCTTCCGTGCCTCGGGAGTCGTCAGCCAGCCGACGAACGCAGCCGCGGCCTCCTTGTTCCCAGAGCTCTTGAGCGTGGCAGCCGGGTAGGAAGCGAGGGCGTTCTGCGCGTCGGGGATGTCCACTGCGTCCACCTTGTCGGTCGCCGTGGCAGCGTCCGTCTTGTAGACGATCCCGGCGTCCGCCTCACCGAGCTCGACCTTGCTGAGGACGGCACGGACATCCGGCTCTTCGGAGACGGGGACGACCTTGAGTTTCTGCGCGTCCAGGACCTGCCTGCTGTAGCGGCCGACCGGGACCTCGGAAGCGGCGAGGACGACCTTCAGTCCGGAGTCCGTCAGGTCCTTCAGGCTCCGGATCCGTTCCGGGTTGCCCTCCCCCGTCGCGATGACGAGGCGGTTGCGGGCGATGACGGCCGGACTGCCGGCCTCCCCCTTCAGCCCGCCCATCGTCCTGGTGTCCGCGGTGACCAGCGCGTCGGCCGGTGCGCCCTGCTTCACCTGTGCGGCCAGCTGCTGCGACCCCGCGAAGGAGAACACCACCTTCGTCCCGGGGTGCTCCTTCTCGTACGCGGCACCGGCGGTACGGAACACATCGGTGAGCGAGGCGGCGGCCAGGACGGTCAGCTTCACCTTCGGCGAACCGCCCGCGCTCCCGTCGGCACCGTTCGCCGCGTCGTCACTGCCGCAGGCGGCGAGAGGGACGAGCAGGGCGGCGGTCACGGCCGCGGCGGCGGCACGGCGTCCGGTGGGGGCGAATGGCATCTGGACGGGGCTCCTTCGGGTGTGCTGCACGGGCATGGGGAACGTCGCCGGCCATCGCACACGAGGGAAACCACCACACGAGCCCCACTCACCTGCGCGCAACCGCACATGCTGCACAATATTTGGTTTGGCCTGGCATCTGCAATGAGACTGATGGATCTATGGAGTAAACGCCAGACCCAATGGAGGAACCGCCAAGCGTCGGCGACCGACGCGATTACGCGACCGTACGTAAAGGATCAAGTGCGTTCGGAGAGGGCAAGGTCACAGGCCGAGCCTCTGCTGCCCATCTGAGACCTGTCCTAGCATCTGGGCATGACGGTCCTGCCTGCTGACGGGCTTTCGTTGGCCGCCGAATTCCCTGACCCCGCCCACGAGCAGTGGCAGAGCCTCGTCGAAGGTGTGCTGCGCAAGTCGGGCAAGGACGTTTCGGGTTCGGCCGCCGAGGAAGCACTGTCCACCACGGTGGAGGACGGGCTCATCACCCGCCCCCTCTACACCTCGCGCGACGACGCGCCCGATGCCGGTCTCCCGGGCTTCGCCCCGTTCACCCGCGGCAGCACACCGCAGGGCAGTACGGCGGGGGGCTGGGGCGTACGGCAGAGGCACGCGTCGACAGATCCCGTCCGGCTCAACGAGGCCTTGCTCGGCGACCTGGAGAACGGTGCCACCTCGTTGTGGCTGGCCGTCGGCGGCGCCGGCGGCGTGCCGGTCTCCGGTCTTGCGCGGGCGCTGGAGGGCGTCCACCTCGATCTGGCACCGCTCGTGCTCGATGCTGGTGACGAACTCGACGCTGCGGCAACGGAGTTGCTGCGGCTCTACGCGGAGCGTGGCGTACCGGCGGACGCTGTGCGCGGGAGCCTGGGGGCCGACCCGCTGGCGCAGGCCGCCCGCACCGGCGGCGAGGCCGACCTCGCCTCCGCCGTGCACTGGGCGAAGCGCTGCGCGGCGGAGTTCCCCGGACTGCGGGCCCTGACCGTGGACGCGCTGCCCTACCACGAGGCCGGCGGCTCGGCCGCTCAGGAGCTGGGCAGTTCGCTGGCCACCGGCGTCGCCTATCTGCGGGCGCTGGGCGAAGCCGGACTCGGTGTGCAGGAGGCCTGCGCCCAGCTGGAGTTCCGGTACGCGGCGACGGCCGACCAGTTCCTGACGATCGCCAAACTGCGGGCCGCGCGCCGGCTGTGGGCGCGGGTCGCCGAGGTCTGCGGGGCGCCCGAGGCCGGGGCGCAGCGCCAGCACGCGGTGACGTCGCCGGTGATGATGACCCGACGCGATCCGTGGGTGAACATGCTGCGGACCACGCTGGCCTGTCTGGGCGCGGGCGTCGGCGGCGCGGATGCCGTGACCGTACTGCCCTTCGACCACGCGCTGGGGCTGCCCGACGCGTTCGCCCGGCGTATCGCCCGCAACACGTCGACGATCCTGCTCGAGGAGTCCCATCTGGCCCGGGTCATCGACCCGGCGGGGGGTTCCTGGTACGTGGAGCGGCTGACGGACGAGCTCGCGGACGCCGCCTGGGCCTTCTTCCAGGAGATCGAGCGGGCCGGCGGTCAGGCCGCGGCGCTCGGCTCGGGCATGGTCGCCGACCGGATCGCGGTCACCTGGGCCGCCCGCAGCAAGGACCTGGCGCGGCGCAAGGAGCCGATCACCGGAGTCAGCGAGTTCCCGCAGCTCGCGGAGCGCCCGGTGGAGCGCGAACCGATGCCGGTCGCCGCTGCGCCGGGCGGCCTTCCGGTGGTCCGCCGCGACGAGGCCTTCGAGGCGCTGCGTGCCCGTTCGGACGCCCATCTGGCGGCGACCGGCGCCCGGCCGCGGGTGTTCCTCGCCGCGCTCGGTCCCGCCGCGGCGCACACCGCGCGCGCCTCGTTCGCCGCGAACCTGTTCCAGGCGGGCGGCATCGAACCCGTTCACGAGCCGGTCCAGGTGGACGCCTCCACGGCGGCCGCGGCACTCGCCGCCGCGGGAACGGACGTGGTCTGTCTGTGTTCCAGTGACGCGCTCTACGCCGAACGGGCCGGGGAGGTCGCCGAGGCGCTCGTCGCGGCCGGTGCGCGGCGGGTGTACCTGGCGGGCCGGCCCGGTGGGTACACGGGTGTCGACGAGTACGTCTTCGCCGGCTGTGACGTGGTGGCCGTGCTCTCTTCCGTTCTCGACCGTATGGGTGTGGCGTAATGGGGATCCCCGACTTCTCCGACATCGAGCTCGGGCCGGGCGGCGGCGCCGAGGTGACCGAGGACCAGTGGCGTGCCGCGGTCAAGGAGTCCTCCGGGAGCTCCGACGGCGACCTGCTGTGGGAGACCCCGGAAGGCATCGCGGTCAAGCCGCTCTACACCGGCCAGGACCTGGAGGGAATCGACTTCCTCGGTACGTATCCGGGGGTGGCGCCGTATCTGCGGGGCCCGTATCCGACGATGTACGTGAACCAGCCCTGGACGATCCGGCAGTACGCCGGGTTCTCCACCGCCGAGGAGTCCAACGCCTTCTACCGCCGCAACCTCGCGGCCGGGCAGAAGGGCCTCTCGGTCGCCTTCGACCTGCCGACCCACCGCGGCTACGACAGCGACCACCCGCGGGTGACCGGTGACGTCGGCATGGCGGGTGTCGCGATCGACTCGATCTACGACATGCGCCAGCTGTTCGACGGCATCCCGCTGGACAAGATGTCCGTGTCGATGACGATGAACGGCGCCGTCCTGCCCGTCCTCGCGCTGTACATCGTGGCCGCCGAGGAACAGGGCGTTGCGCCCGAGAAGCTGGCCGGGACCATTCAGAACGACATTCTGAAGGAGTTCATGGTCCGCAACACCTACATCTATCCGCCGAAGCCCTCGATGCGGATCATCTCCGACATCTTCTCCTACACCTCACAGAAGATGCCGCGCTACAACTCGATCTCCATCTCCGGCTACCACATCCAGGAAGCCGGAGCCACGGCCGACCTGGAACTGGCCTACACCCTGGCCGACGGCGTGGAGTACCTCCGGGCCGGACGCGACGCGGGCCTCGACGTCGACGCGTTCGCACCACGGCTGTCCTTCTTCTGGGCGATCGGCATGAACTTCTTCATGGAGATCGCGAAGTTGCGGGCGGCCCGGCTCCTGTGGGCCAAGCTGGTCAGGGAGTTCGAGCCGAAGAATGCCAAGTCCCTGTCGCTGCGCACCCATTCGCAGACCTCCGGATGGTCGCTGACCGCGCAGGACGTGTTCAACAACGTCACCCGTACCTGCGTCGAGGCCATGGCCGCCACCCAGGGCCACACCCAGTCGCTGCACACCAACGCCCTCGACGAGGCCCTCGCGCTGCCCACCGACTTCTCCGCACGCATCGCCCGCAACACCCAGCTGCTCCTCCAGCAGGAGTCCGGCACGGGACGGGTCATCGACCCGTGGGGCGGCAGCGCGTACGTGGAGAAGCTCACCTACGACCTGGCGCGGCGGGCCTGGCAGCACATCGAGGAGGTCGAGGCGGCGGGCGGCATGGCCAAGGCCATCGACGCCGGCATCCCCAAGCTGCGCATCGAGGAGGCCGCCGCCCGCACCCAGGCACGCATCGACTCCGGACGCCAGCCCGTCATCGGCGTCAACAAGTACCGCGTCGAAACCGACGAGAAGATCGACGTCCTCAAGGTCGACAACTCCTCGGTGCGCACCCAGCAGCTGGAGAAGCTGCGGCGGCTGCGCGAGGAGCGCGACGAGCAGACCTGCCAGGACGCGCTGCACGCGCTGACGGCGGCCGCCGGGCGGGCGCCGGGCCCCGGCCTCGAGGGCAACCTGCTCGCGCTGGCCGTCGACGCGGCGCGCGCGATGGCGACCGTGGGCGAGATCTCGGACGCGCTGGAGAAGGTGTACGGCCGGCACGCGGGCCAGATCCGTACGATCTCCGGTGTGTACCGCAACGAGGCAGGGGAGTCGCCGTCCGTGGACCGCACCCGCACACTGGTCGACGCGTTCGAGGAGGCGGAGGGACGGCGTCCGCGCATCCTGGTCGCCAAGATGGGCCAGGACGGGCACGACCGCGGCCAGAAGGTGATCGCGACCGCCTTCGCCGACCTCGGCTTCGACGTGGACGTCGGTCCGCTGTTCCAGACGCCGGGTGAGGTCGCCCGTCAGGCGGTCGAGGCGGATGTGCACATCGTGGGCGTCTCGTCCCTGGCCGCCGGCCACCTCACCCTCGTCCCCGCGCTGCGTGAGGAACTCGCGGCCGAGGGCCGCGAGGACATCATGATCGTGGTGGGTGGGGTGATTCCGCCGCAGGACATCGACGCGCTGCACGAGGCCGGCGCGGCGGCCGTGTTCCCGCCGGGAACGGTGATCCCGGACGCTGCCCACGACCTGGTGACGCGTCTCGGCGCCTCACTCGGTCACGAACTCGGTCACGAGCTGTGAGCCGCTGAACCCATGGCCCCGACGATCGATCTCGACAGCTATGTGAAGGGGGTGCTCGACGGG
The DNA here is from genome assembly GCF_045162765.1 of Streptomyces sp. NBC_01013. NCBI lineage: Bacteria > Bacillati > Actinomycetota > Actinomycetes > Kitasatosporales > Streptomycetaceae > Streptomyces > Streptomyces sp. NBC_01013. The sequence continues at coordinate 7,962,481 of NZ_CP108687.1, read as the reverse complement.
AAGCGTGCGCACATCGCGCGCGCCATCACTCTCGTCGAGTCCACCCGGCCCGATCACCGCGCCTTGGCACAGCAGTTGTTGCGCGAACTGCTGCCGCATTCCGGCAACGCCCGCCGCATCGGCATCAGTGGGGTGCCCGGAGTCGGCAAGTCCACGTTCATCGACGCCCTCGGCACGATGCTCACCGGGCTCGGGCACCGGGTCGCGGTCCTGGCCGTCGACCCGTCCTCCAGTCGTACGGGCGGCTCCATCCTGGGCGACAAGACCAGGATGGAGCGGCTCGCGGTGGACCCGGCCGCGTTCGTCCGGCCCTCCCCCACCGCCGGCACGCTGGGCGGGGTGGCGAAGGCGACCCGGGAGTCCGTCGTGGTCATGGAGGCGGCCGGCTACGACGTCGTGCTGGTGGAGACGGTCGGGGTCGGCCAGTCGGAGACCGCGGTCGCCAACATGGTCGACACGTTTCTGCTGCTGACGCTGGCCCGCACGGGTGATCAGCTCCAGGGCATCAAGAAGGGCGTGCTGGAGCTGGCGGACGCCATCGCGGTGAACAAGGCCGACGGCCCGCACGAGCGCGACGCCCGCTCCGCGGCACGCGAACTGGCGGGCGCCCTGCGGCTGATGCACCCCGCGGACGCCGCTTGGACCCCGCCGGTGCTGACCTGCAGCGCCCGTGAGTCCAGCGGTCTGGACACCCTGTGGGAGAGCCTGGAGCAGCACCGGACACTGCTGGAGTCGACCGGCAGGCTCGCGGCGAAGCGGCGCGAGCAACAGGTCGACTGGACGTGGACGATGGTGCGCGACGAGCTGCTGGGGAGTCTGCGCAGCCATCCCGGAGTGCGTGCTCTCGCGCCGGAGCTCGAACTGCGCGTACGGGAGGGGTCGTTGCCCGCGACGCTGGCCGCCGAGCGGATCCTGGAGGTGTTCCGGGACGGGAGTCCGACGACCGGACGTGACTGATCGCGCCCCTGGCCCTCCCGCGTGAAGGCGTGAACGCACGGCGGTCCGGCGTGTGCCGTCGCCCCCTCGGCCGCAGGGCACGCGGGGTCGTCGCCGGGCCTCGGCGGGGACGGGCCGGGGTCACGAGATGCCGATAGGTGGCTCCGGAGGGGGAAGAGCCCGGAGGGCGCCCCCTCCCCCACCGCCACGGGGTCCGCCGCGGGGGTGAGGTCACCGGTCGCACCGTGTCGGCCACCGGAGCCGCGCGGCCGTGCTACATTGCCATCGGTACCTGTGTATGCCGCCCATTCAGGCTCCAGTACCGATTCACCATCCCCACGCTGATGCGCCCGTCGTTTCCGACCGGCGATCCAGCGTCATCGCATGGTCTCCTTCGGCCGATTCGGGTACTCCCACCGGCCTTTCCTGCCCGTCGTCCGGGGCGTGAACTCTCCGCCCCTGTCTCTGCCGGGCCCTTCATTCGCATGTCCGCGAAAGGACCACCCCGCATGACCACCACGCTCGAACACCCCGTATCCACCACCCGGCCCGCGCCCACCGCCGCCGCCGGCATCCTCGACATCGCGCAGCAGGGGCACGGCTCCCTGCGCTCCGCGGGCGGCCACCCCGCCCCCGCCGACGTACACGTCCCCGTAGCGCTCATCCGCCGGTACGGCCTGCGCAGGGGCGATGCCGTCGAGGGTGTCTGCGACCGGCCCCGCGCCCTGAGCACCGTCGCCCGCGTGAACGGACTGCTCCCGCAGTCTCTGCGCGGCCGTCCGCACTTCCGTGACCTCACCCCGCTCCACCCCCGGCAGCGGCTGCGCCTGGAGACGTCGTCCGGCGGCCACTCGACGCGCATCGTCGATCTCGTCGCGCCGATCGGCAAGGGTCAGCGCGGGCTGATCGTCGCACCGCCCAGGACGGGAAAGACTGTCCTGCTCCAGCAGATCGCGGCCGCCGTGTCCGAGAACCACCCCGATTCCCCTCTGATGGTCGTTCTCCTCGACGAGCGTCCCGAGGAGGTCACCGACATGCGCCGCTCGGTGCGCGGCGAGGTCTACGCCTCCACCTTCGACCGGGCCGCCAAGGAGCACATCGCCCTCGCGGATCTCGCTCTGGAACGTGCCAAACGGCTCGTCGAACAGGGCCGCGACGTCGTCATCCTGCTGGACTCGCTCACACGGCTGTGCCGTGCGCACAACAACGCCGCCGGCAACGGCGGGCGCACCCTCAGCGGCGGGGTGGACGCCGCGGCCCTGATAGGCCCCAAGCGACTCTTCGGAGCCGCCCGCCTCACCGAGGAGGCCGGTTCCCTGACCATTCTGGCCACCGCACTCGTCGAGACCGGCTCCCGGGCCGACGAGTACTTCTTCGAAGAGCTGAAGGGCACCGGCAACATGGAACTCCGGCTCGACCGCTCACTGGCCGAGAAGCGCATCCACCCGGCGGTGAACATCGCCGCTTCCGGTACCCGCCGCGACGAACTCCTCGTGTCGGCAGAGGAGTTGACGGCTGTGCGGCAGCTGCGCCGAGCCCTGCACTCCCGGGACGCCCAGACCTCCCTGGAGACCCTGCTGGACCGGATGCGGCACACCGAGGACAACACCGCCTTCCTCCGCCTGATCCGCACCACCGTGCCGTCGGCCTGACGGGCCCGGGCGCCGGTTCACTTCATCCGGGCGTTCAGCGAGGCGGTGTGCTCACGGACCTGCTCCGGGGTGAGATAGCTGTCCGTGTACTCGAAGTCCCGCAAGGTCGCGGGCTTGCGGGACTGGAAGCCCGTACGGACGAAGTCGTCGCCCGCCGCTGCGTTGATCAGCCAGTTGGCCATGACACGCGCCTTGGCGACATTGGTCCGCAGCGCCGACCAGTGGTAGCCACGGGCCACGGCCTGGGCCGTGATCCCGTGCATCTCGATGCCGAGCGGCTTGGAGACCGCGTCCTTGCCGCCGAGGTCCACGACGAGCCCGAGATCCTTGTGGACGTACGGCCGCAGCGGCTGATGCCGCAGAGTGGCCAGCAGGTTGTCGGCGAGCAGGCGTCCCTGGCGCATGGCGTGCTGGGCGGTGGGCGGGCAGACCGCGCCGTCGCCCTTCGCCAGGTCCGGCACGGCAGCCACGTCCCCGAGGGCGAACATGCCGTCGAAACCGGGCAGGCTCATCTCCGGAGTCACCGCCAGCCTGCCGCGCACCGTCTCGGCGTCGAAGGTGGTGACGATCGGGCTCGCGGTGACACCCGCCGTCCAGATCAGCGTGCGGCAGGGCAGTACCCGGCCGTCGGTGAACGTCACCTTGTCGACGCCCGCCTCGGCGATGGAGACCCCCAGCGACACCTCGATGCCGCGTTCACGCAGCACCTTCAGCGCGCTCTCGCCGAGCTTGTCGCCCAGCTCGGGCATCAGCTTCGGGGCGATGTCGATCAGATGCCACTTGATCAGCTTCGGGTCGAGCCGCGGATAGTGCTTCACCGCGCTGCTGGTGAGGCGTTGGAGGCAAGCCGCCGTCTCGGTTCCCGCGTACCCGCCTCCGACGACGACGAACTGCAGCCGGGAGGCCCGCTCCTCCTCGTCGCTGCTGGCGTCCGCGAGGTCGAGCTGCGCGATCACGTGGTCACGTACGTACGCCGCTTCGGCCAGCGTCTTCATCCCGCGGGCGTTGTCGAGCAGGCCGGGGATGTCGAAGGTGCGAGTCACGCTGCCCGGACTGAGCACGATGTAGTCGTACGGCTCGTAGACCACCTCGTCGGTGATCTTGCGGATGACGCAGACCTTCGCCTTGGGGTCCACTCCGATGGCCCCGCCGGGAATGATGCGCGTGCGGTGGCGGCTGCTCCGTCGCAGTGACACCGCGACCGACTGCGGGGTGAGGACGCCGGAAGCGACCTGCGGCAGCAGGGGCAGGTAGAGCTGGTACGAGAACGGGGCGACGAGCGCGACGTCCGCTTCGCCCGGGCGGAGCCCGCGCTCCAGACGGCGTACGCACTCGACCCCGGCAAATCCGGCTCCGACAACGAGAATCCTGGGTCGTGCCACAGTGTTCGTCCCTTCTCGGGGTCTGCACGGTCGTCCGTTCGCCTGCCCCGTCACACGCGTCCGTCACCTCTCATCTTTACGACACGGGCGCGGGTCCGCCTGCTGGGCGGGCAGAACGGACGATCTCGGGCGGCTCATCTGGCCAGGTACGTCCAGGCGGTGCAGGCGCCTCCTGCCGTGCTCGCGACCACCGCGGCGGCGACGCAGCGCGCCCTGAGCCGGCGATAGCGCTCGCTGTACTCGCCGCGCAGTTCGGCGGCGCGGATCGACACGCGTACGAGCATCGCCCGCGAGGCGGCGGCCCGGTCGGCCACGTACACCCGTTCCACGTCCTCGCGCTGGGCCGTCGTCAGCCACGGCAGCTCGTCCGTGAAGCGGCGGGCACAGCGGCGCGCCGCCTCGACCTCGGCGTTCCACAGCAGATAGCCCTCCATCTGGGCCAGGCCGCGCGCGCTGTCCTTCTCGGGATCGTGACCCATGCGTCTCTCCTCTCCCTCGGCGCTCCTCCTCACCTCTGCCTGTCCCCCGGCGCCACCGTCGCGGAGCGGTCACCACGGTTCGCGGCCTCGTCGAGATCGCGTACGGAGGGATGGTGCAGGTCGAACGCCGGGGATTCGGAACGGATCCGGGGCAGGGTCACGAAGTTGTGCCGCGGCGGCGGGCAGGAGGTCGCCCACTCCAGCGACCGGCCGTAGCCCCACGGGTCGTCGACCTCGATCTCCTTGCCGTACTTGGCGGTCTTCCAGACGTTGTAGAAGAACGGGAGCATCGACAGGCCGAGCAGGAACGAGGAGATCGTCGAGATCGTGTTCAGCGCGGTGAAACCGTCCGAGGCCAGGTAGTCCGCGTAACGACGCGGCATGCCCTCGGCGCCCAGCCAGTGCTGCACCAGGAACGTGCCGTGGAAGCCGACGAAGAGCGTCCAGAAGGTGATCTTCCCGAGCCGCTCGTCGAGCATCTTGCCGGTGAACTTCGGCCACCAGAAGTGGAATCCGGCGAACATCGCGAACACCACGGTGCCGAAGACGACGTAGTGGAAGTGCGCGACCACGAAGTACGAGTCCGAGACGTGGAAGTCCATGGGCGGCGAGGCCAGGATGACACCGGTCAGACCACCGAAGAGAAACGTGACGAGGAAGCCGATGGACCAGAGCATCGGTGTCTCGAAGGACAGCGAGCCCTTCCACATCGTGCCGATCCAGTTGAAGAACTTCACCCCGGTGGGGACCGCGATGAGGAACGTCATGAAGGAGAAGAACGGCAGGAGTACGCCCCCGGTGACATACATGTGGTGCGCCCACACGGTCGCGGAGAGGCCTGCGATGGAGATCGTCGCGGCCACGAGGCCGATGTAACCGAAGATCGGTTTGCGGCTGAAGACGGGGATGATCTCGCTGACGATCCCGAAGAACGGGAGCGCGATGATGTACACCTCCGGGTGACCGAAGAACCAGAAGAGGTGTTGCCAGAGCAGCGCGCCGCCGTTGGACGCGTCGAAGACGCGTGCGCCGAACTTCCGGTCCGCCTCCAGCGCCAGGAGCGCCGCCGCGAGCACCGGGAAGGCCAGCAGGACCAGGACACCGGTCAGCAGGACGTTCCAGACGAAGATCGGCATGCGGAACATCGTCATGCCGGGTGCGCGCATGCAGATGATCGTGGTGATGAAGTTGACCGAACCGAGGATCGTGCCGAAGCCGGAGAAGGCCAGACCCATGATCCACATGTCGCCGCCGATACCCGGCGAACGGACCGCGTCCGTCAGCGGGCTGTAGGCGAACCAGCCGAAGTCGGCCGCGCCGTTCGGGGTGAGGAAGCCGGCCACCACGAGGAGCGAGCCGAAGAGGTACAGCCAGTACGCGAACATGTTCAGCCGCGGGAACGCCACGTCGGGCGCGCCGATCTGCAGCGGCATGATCCAGTTGGTGAACCCGGCGAACAGTGGCGTGGCGAACATCAGCAGCATGATGGTGCCGTGGATGGTGAACGCCTGGTTGAACTGCTCGTTCGAGACGATCTGCGTGCCCGGGCGGGCCAGCTCGGCTCGCATCACGAGCGCGAGCAGACCGCCGACGATGAAGAACGCGAACGAAGTGACCAGGTACAGCGAACCGATCGTCTTGTGGTCGGTGGTGGTCAGCCACTTGACGACGACGTTACCCGGCTCCTTGCTGCGTACCGGAAGCTCGTTGGCGTAAAACTCCTCTTCGTCCGTCGGCTCTGCTGTGCCCGTCGTCGTCACTGGGACGCTCCTTCGGTTGTCATCCGCGGGTGGGCTGCGCACCCGGCGTGGCGCCGCTCCAGCGGGTCGGCCGAACGGCCCTCCCCGCGCGTCGCGCGTGTTTCCGGTTGCAGCAAACCAGCCACGGGCCCACCGAGGGTGGCCCGGCGCCCGCCTCGGCGTCACTTTCACTCGTCAGGGCGTCCCCCGGTCCATCGGCGGCCGGGTGAAACCGGCCGCGGGGGAACCGTGCCGAAAACGACTCCGCCCCGGCTCGACGGAACGTCGGGCCGGGGCGGAGTCGTCAGTGGCGAACGGACCGGGAAGAGGTACGGCCCCCTGCCCGTCCGCGCCGTGTCACATCAGGCGAGGCTCGCGATCGCCTGGTTGAACGTGGCCGACGGACGCATGACGGCTGCGGCCTTGGCCGGGTCGGGCTGGTAGTAGCCACCGATGTCGGCGGGCTTGCCCTGGACCGCGATCAGTTCGCCGACGATGGTCTGCTCCTGCTCGGCCAGCGTCTTGGCGAGCGGGGCGAACGCCGTCGCGAGCTCCGCGTCGGTGCTCTGCTGCGCCAGCTCCTGCGCCCAGTACAGGGACAGGTAGAAGTGGCTGCCGCGGTTGTCGATGCCGCCGAGCTTGCGGCTGGGCGACTTGTCCTCGTTCAGGAACGTGGCGGTCGCACGGTCCAGCGTGTCGGCGAGGACCTGGGCGCGCGCGTTGTCCGTGGTCTGCGCGAGGTGCTCGAAGCTGACCGCGAGGGCGAGGAACTCGCCCAGGCTGTCCCAGCGCAGGTAGTCCTCCTTGACGAGCTGCTGGACGTGCTTGGGCGCGGAGCCGCCGGCGCCCGTCTCGAACAGACCGCCACCGTTCATCAGCGGCACGACGGAGAGCATCTTCGCGCTGGTGCCGAGTTCCAGGATCGGGAACAGGTCGGTGAGGTAGTCACGCAGCACGTTGCCGGTCACCGAGATGGTGTCCTCGCCGCGGCGGATGCGCTCCAGGGAGAAGGCGGTGGCCTCCTCCGGCGTCATGATCTCGATCTGCAGACCGTCGGTGTCGTGGTCGGCCAGGTAGGTCTTGACCTTGGCGATGAGCTGCGCGTCGTGGGCGCGGCCCTCGTCGAGCCAGAAGACGGCCGGGTTGCCGGTCGCGCGGGCGCGGGTGACGGCAAGCTTGACCCAGTCCTGGATCGGCAGGTCCTTGGTCTGGCACATCCGGAAGATGTCACCGGCGCCCACGGCCTGCTCCAGGACGGTGTTGCCGGCAGTGTCGACGACTCGCACCGTGCCCGTGGCGGGGATCTCGAAGGTCTTGTCGTGGCTGCCGTACTCCTCGGCCTTCTGCGCCATCAGACCGACGTTGGGCACCGAGCCCATGGTCGACGGGTCGAAGGCGCCGTGCGCACGGCAGTCGTCGATCACGACCTGGTAGACACCGGCGTAGCTGCTGTCCGGCAGGACGGCGACGGTGTCGGCCTCCTGGCCGTCCGGGCCCCACATGTGGCCGGACGTGCGGATCATGGCCGGCATGGAGGCGTCGACGATGACGTCGCTGGGGACGTGCAGGTTGGTGATGCCCTTGTCGGAGTCGACCATCGCCAGGGCGGGGCCCTCGGCGAGCTCGGCCTCGAAGGACGCCTTGATCTCGGCGCCGACGTGGGGCACCGAGTCGAGGCCCTTGAGGATGCCGCCGAGGCCGTCGTTCGGGGTGAGGCCCGCGGCGGCGAGGACGTCGCCGTACTTGGCGAAGGTGTTCGGGAAGAAGGCCCGGACCACGTGGCCGAAGATGATCGGGTCGGAGACCTTCATCATCGTGGCCTTGAGGTGGACGGAGAACAGAACGCCCTCGGACTTGGCCCGGGCGATCTGCGCGGTGAAGAACTCACGCAGAGCGGCGACGCGCATGACGGCCGCGTCCACGACCTCACCGGCGAGCACGGGTACGGACTCACGCAGCACCGTGGTGGTGCCGTCGTCGCCCACCAGCTCGATGCGCAGCGAGCCGGGCTCGGCGATCACGGCGGACTTCTCGGTGGAGCGGAAGTCGTCGACGCCCATGGTGGCGACGTTCGTCTTCGAGTCGGCCGTCCAGGCGCCCATGCGGTGCGGGTGGGTCTTGGCGTAGTTCTTGACCGACGCGGGGGCGCGGCGGTCGGAGTTGCCCTCACGCAGGACGGGGTTGACCGCGCTGCCCTTGACCTTGTCGTAGCGGGCGCGGACGTCCTTGTCCTCGTCGCTCTGCGGGTCGTCCGGGTAGTCAGGAAGCGCGTAGCCCTGCTCCTGGAGCTCGGCGATCGCGGCCTTCAGCTGCGGGATGGAGGCCGAGATGTTCGGCAGCTTGATGATGTTCGCGCCGGGTGTGGTGGCCAGCGCGCCCAGCTCGGCGAGAGCGTCGTCGATGCGCTGGTTCTCCTGGAGGCGGTCGGGGAAACTGGCGATGATCCGGCCCGCCAGGGAGATGTCCCGGCTCTCCACGGTGACCCCGGCCTTCGAGGCATAGGCCTCGACCACGGGCAGGAACGAATACGTCGCCAGGGCCGGGGCCTCGTCGGTGTGTGTATAGATGATGGTCGAGTCAGTCACCCTGTGCTCCGCTCCACGTCTGCAACATTGCTTGACATCAAGATATCTCGTGATCGCCACTGTCTCGACAGGGCCCCGCCCCGTCCAGCCCGGAACCGGCCGTACCGCCCCCGCACGGCGAATTTGCGGTTCCCGCACAGGCCTGGCAGCGTGCGGCGGCATGGGCACGGACAGCGAGCACGACGAGGCACTGGCAGAGGCCGTGCGGCTGCGCGAAGCGCGGACGCCGCAGGCGCACGAACGGCTGCTGAGCCTGGCCGCCGGCCATACCGGCCACGCCGGAATCGCCTACCAGACGGCGTGGGCACATGACTCGCTCGGCCTGGAGGCGCAGGCGGTGCCGTTCTACGAGCGGGCACTGGACGGCACGGGACTCACGGACGAGGACCGGCACGGGGCCTTCCTGGGACTCGGCAGCACCTTGCGCGTCCTGGGCCGGTACGAGGAGGCGGGCGCCGTGCTGCGCCGCGGACTGGCGGAGTTCACGGACGATGCCGCCCTGCGCACCTTCCTCGCCATGACGCTGTACAACCTCGGCGAGGCGCGGGAGGCGGTGAGCACACTGCTCAAGGTCACGGCGGCCACCGCCGCGGACTCCCGGATCCGGGCGTACCGCCCGGCGATCGAGCACTATGCCGATCACCTGGACGAGACGGAGTAGCCACGCTCAGGGCCGGTGCCGCGGGGGGACGTGTTCCCCCGCCGGTACGGGGCCGGGCGGGGTGCCGTCACCGAACGGCCGGCCACCCAGCTCCTCGCGGTGGTGCGGGGTCAGGAACCCCGACAGATCGGGCCCGACGGGCACGATGCCGGTGGGATTGATACCGGTGTGGACGCGGTAGTAGTGCTGCTTGATGTGGTGGAAGTCGACGGTGTCCCCGAATCCGGGGGTCTGGTAGAGGTCCCTGAGGTAGGCCCACAGGACCGGGTCCTCGGCCAGTTTGGACCTGTTGCACTTGAAGTGGCCGTGGTAGACGGCGTCGAAGCGCACCAGTGTGGTGAAGAGGCGGATGTCGGCCTCGGTGATGGTGTCGCCGACCAGGTAGCGCCGGTCCGTCAGTCGTTCCGACACCTGGTCGAGGCGGCGGAAGAGCGTCTCGTAGGCACTCTCGTACGTGCTCTGCTCGTCGGCGAACCCGGCCCGGTAGACGCCGTTGTTGACGTCGCGGTAGATCCCTTCCATCACCTCGTCGATCTCCTCGCGCAACGGCTCCGGGTAGAGGTCGGGCGCGCCGGGGCGGTGCAGCGCGGCCCATTCGGTGGCGAGGTCCAGGGTGATCTGCTGGTAGTCGTTGGTGACGAGCCTGCCGGTGGGGACGTCGACGATCGCGGGGACGCTGACGCCGCCGGGGTAGCCGCGCTCCCTGGCGTCGTACGCCTCGCTCAGATAGCGGATGCCGAGCACCGGGTCCCGGCCGTCCGGGTCCAGGGTGAAGCGCCAGCTGCGGTCGTCCTGGAGCGGGTCGGCGACGGCGAGGGAGAGGGCGCCCTCCAGGCCCAGCAGCCTGCGGGAGACCAGGGCGCGGCTCGCCCAGGGGCAGGCGCGGCTGACGACGAGGCGGTAGCGGCCGGCCTCCACGGGCCAGCCGTCGCGCCCGTCGGCGGTGATGCGGTCGGCGAAGTGGCTGCGGGAGCGTTTGAAGGGTTTGTGTCCGTACGAACTGTTGCCGTCCCGTGCGGTGCCGTCGGCGTCGTTCATCGCATCTCCTTAGGGGTCCGCCGGTGAGGGTGCGGACTGCTGTGTACGGCTTCTGCCCCGCCGGGACCCGCCCACGTCGGCCAGCGCCACGAGGAGTCCGGCCAGCACGAAGGCGACGGAGACGATGAGCCCGTGGTCGTAGGCGGTGGACCAGGCCCCGGAGCCGACCTGGGCGAAGAACACCGAGCCCACCGCGGCGATCCCGATCGCGGAGCCGACGCGCTGCCCGGTCTGCAGGGTGCCGCCGGCGCTTCCCGCCGTGGCCACCGGCACCTGCGACAGGGTCAGCGTCTGGTTGGGGGCGATGACCAGTCCGCTCCCCAGGCCGGCCAGCAGCAGAGGGGCGGCCATCGCCCAGCCCGCACCCCTGCCGGGCACCAGGTGGACGGCGAGTGCGGTGGCGGCCAGGCCGACCGCCACGGTGGACATCCCCACGACGACGAGGGGGCGTCCGTACCGGCCGACGAGCCTGCCGCCGGGGCCCGCGGCGACGGCGGATCCGAGGGCGAACGGGGTGATCGCCAGGCCCGCCTGCAGGGCGGTGTAGTGCAGCCCGCTCTGGAGGTAGAGGGTGGTGATGAAGAAGATCGAGGTGAATCCGGCGAAGTACAGCAGGATGAGCAGACAGCCCAGCCAGTAGGAGCGGACACGGAAGAGTCTGAGGTCGACGACCGGCTGGGTGCCGCGGCGTCCGCACCGGGACTCCCAGGCGACGAACGCGGCGAGCAGTGCGGCGGCGACCAACAGGAGCAGCCACTTCCCGTTGCCCGGCCACTGGTGGGCCTGGACGAACGGCAGCAGCAGGGCGAGCACCCCCGCGCCCAGCAGCAGGACCCCGAGGGGGTCGAGGTCTCGCAGCCGCACCGGGCCCGCGGAGGGGGTGTCCGGCAGCAGCCGCCGCGCCAGCAGGAGGCAGACGAACCCGAGCGGCAGGTTGACGTAGAAGACCCACCGCCAGCCCTCCTCGGCCCCGGCCGCCTGGATGAGCAGTCCGCCCAGCAACGGGCCGACGGCGGTGGAGATGCCGACCACCGTGCCGAACATGCCGAAGGCCCGGCCCCGCTCGCGCCCGGAGAACATCTGCTGGATGAGGGCGGAGATCTGCGGCGAGACCATACCGCCGGCCAGCCCTTGGACCAGTCGGGCGACCACCAGCCAGGTGCTGGACTGGGCGGCGCCGCAGGCGGCGGACGACAGGGTGAAGAGCACCAGCCCGGTCATGAAGACCTCGCGGCGCCCTCGGGCGTCACCGAGGCGCCCGGCGGGGATCAGGAAGAGACCGAAGGCGAGGGAGTACCCCGAGAGCACCCACTGCAGGTCGGACTCCGGGGTGTGCAGCCCTTCCTTGATGGAGGGCAGGGCCACGTTGACGATGGACACGTCCAGGAGGGTCATGAAGCCCGCGACCAGACAGACCGCGAGCGCCTGCCACCGCCGGGGGTCGGGGGTGTCCGGTCCGGCGGCGGAACCCGCTTCCCGCCCCGCCGGACCCCGATTCCCCGCGCTGTCTGCCATGGCTCGCACCCTAGGGCGCACGCCTCGATTCCTCATCCGGGCAGGGCCACCCGGCCCACCGGATGGCCCTGCTGCGCGGCGACGCTCACTACCCGAGAAAAGCTTGCATATGCAACTTTATTTGACCTAGAGTGCGGCATATGCAGTCCTACACCATCGGTCAGGCCGCCCGTCTGCTCGGCGTCAGCCCGGACACCGCGCGGCGCTGGGCGGATGCCGGCCGTGTCGCCACCCATCGCGAGGAGGGCGGCCGCCGCCTCATCGACGGCCGTGACCTGGCCGCGTTCTCCGTCGAGGTCGCCCAGAACGGCACGGGCGAGGAGGAGGTCTCGTACACCTCGGCACGCAACGCCTTCCCGGGCATCGTCACCGCGGTCAAGCTCGGGGACGTGGCGGCCCAGGTCGAGATCCAGGCCGGTCCGCACCGGCTCGTGTCGCTGCTGACCCGGGAGGCGGTCGAGGAGCTCGGGCTGGAGGTCGGCATGACGGCAACCGCGCGCGTGAAGTCGACCAGCGTGCACATCGACCGCACCTGACCCGCTCTCCCGTCCGCGCGCCCGGCATCGTGCGTGCGTCACCGGCGGCCCGTTCACCGAAGAAGCCCAGGAACCCACGATGAAACGTCTCCGCGGCCGCCCGGCGGGCCCTCGTACCCCCATCGCCCTGGCGATCCCCGCGCTGCTCGCCATCGCGTTCCTGATGATGCCGCTGATCGGGATCCTCGCCCGTACTTCCTGGGGCGACGTGAGGAGCCATCTCGGCAGTCCGGGCACGACCGAGGCGCTGAGGCTCTCCCTCGTCGTCTCGTTCTGGTCGCTGGGCCTCTCCCTCGTCCTCGGTGTTCCGCTGGCCTGGCTGCTGGCCAGGACGGACTTCCCCGGCAAGGCGTTCGTCCGTTCGCTCGTGCTCCTGCCGATGGTGCTGCCACCGACCGTGGGCGGTGTCGCCCTCCTGCTGGCCTTCGGCCGCCGCGGGCTCCTCGGCCCGTGGCTGGAGGACACCTTCGGTCTCACCTTCCCGTTCCACACCTCCGGTACGGTCCTCGCGGCGACGTTCGTCGCCATGCCGTTCCTGATCATCAGCCTCGAAGGAGCGCTGGGCGGGCTGCACTCCCGGTACGAGGAGACGGCCGCCTCCCTCGGCGCCTCGCCGTTGCGGGTGTTCCTCACGGTCACCCTGCCCATGGTCGCGCCGGGGCTCGCCGCCGGAGCCGCACTGACCTGGGCCCGGGCACTCGGCGAGTTCGGTGCGACCATCACCTTCGCGGGCAACCTCCCGGGGACCACCCAGACCCTGCCACTCCAGGTGTATCTGCTCCTCCAGGAGTCCCCGGAGGCCGCCACCTCCGTCTCACTGCTGCTGCTCGCCATCGCGATGGTGGTGCTGATCGCACTGCGCGGCCGCTGGACGGGGACCCCGGCCCGTCGCGTCCGCCCCCCGGAGCCCACCGCCGAGGAGCCGGAGCCGGTCACTGTGCCGGCGGGCCCCCACGAGGCTGCGGTGCGGGAGGAGTGGCCGCTGCACACCGAAGTCACCGGCTTCAACCACCTGACGCTCACCGCCGGACCCGGCACCACCATCGCCGTCGTCGGACCCAACGGTGCGGGCAAGACCACGCTCCTGCGGGCACTGCTCGGCCTCACCCCGCGCTCCCGGGCCCGGCTGCGCCTCGGGGACATCGACGTCGGCGACCTCCCCCCGCACCGCCGCGGGGTCGCCTGGGTGCCGCAGGACGGCGCGCTCTTCCCCCACCTCTCGGCCCTCGGCAACACCGCCTACGGGCTCCGTGCCCGAGGGGTGCCGCGCCGCGAGGCCCGCAGCAGCGCCCAGGAGTGGCTCGACCGGCTCGGTGTCGGCCACCTCGCCGCGCGCCGTCCGTCCCAGGTCTCCGGCGGCCAGGCGCAGCGCATCGCCCTTGCCCGGGCTCTCGCCGCCCGGCCCCGGCTGCTGCTCCTGGACGAGCCCCTGGCCGCACTCGACCAGACCACCCGCGGTCAGGTGCGGCACACCCTGCGCACCCACCTCGACGGCTTCGGGGGTGTCTGTCTGATCGTCACCCACGACCCCGTGGAGGCGGTGTCCCTCGCCGACCGCGTCCTCGTCCTCGACGACGGCCGCGCCCTGCAGGACGGGCCGCCGGCCGAGGTGACCCGTCATCCCCGCTCCCCGTGGGTCGCCCGGATGCTGGGCCGCAACGCCTGGCAGGGCACGACCACCTCGGAAGGGCTCGACCTGGCCGGCGGCGGCCGGCTCGTCGTGGCGGAGCCCCTGCCCGCCGGCGCCCCCGCGCTCGCGGTGATCGCGCCGGAGGCCGTCTCCGTCCATCGCGAGAAGCCCGGCGGCAGCCCCCGTAACGTCTGGCCCGGAACGGTCCGGGAGATCACCTCCAGCGGCAGCCGGCTGCGGGTCCTGGTCACCTCGGAACAGGCTCCGGACCTCGTCGCGGAGATCACTCCGCAGGCCGCCGCCGAACTCGGCCTCGCCGACGGGGTGTCGGTGTGGACCGGCGTCAAGGCCACCGAGGCGACCGTCGTCCCGCTGTGAGTGGGGGCGGGCCGGAAGTGGTGCCCGCGGTCAGGCCGGAGCCGGCCCTGTGGAGTCCCGCACCACCAGCTGGGTGGCCAGTTCCACGTGCGGGGCATCCACCGCGTGCCCGTCCAGCAGCCGGATCAGCAGGGACACCGCCATCCGTCCCATCTCCTGGACCGGCTGACGGACCGTCGTGAGCCGGGGGACCGTGCTGCGGCCCAGGTCGGTGTCGTCGAAGCCGGTGATCGACAGGTCGTCCGGCACCCGTAGCCCGCGCTCGTAAGCCGCTCGCAGCGCCCCGACCGCCGCCTTGTCGTTGAACGCGACGAGCGCGGACGGGCGCTCGGGCAGACCGAGCAGTTCGCGCGCCGCCACGTACCCCCAGTCGGCGGTGGGCTCGATGCTGCGCAGCAGCTCCGGGTCGGGCAGCACGCCGACGTCGGCCAGCGCCGAGCGGTGACCCGCGAGACGCGCCTGGCAGGCCAGCCATTCGGCCGGGCCGCCGATGAACCCGATGCGCCGGTGCCCGAGACCGGCCAGGTGCGCGGTCACGTCCCTGGCTCCGGCCAGATGAGCCGCGGAGACGGAGGCGATGTCGCCGGGCAGCGTGGTGCGGGGATCCACCACCACGAACGGCAGGCCCTGCCCGCGCAGTTCCTCCAGCTCGGTGCCGGGCTCCGGCGGCAGGATCAGCAGGGCACCGGCCACGGCCGGGTCGGCCGCCAGGCCGGGGATCACCGATCGCTCCCGGGCGGCATCGCCCGCGCTGAGCACCATCCGCCTGCCGTGTACGTCCAGGGCCTCGGCGATCGAGGAGACGATCACACCGAAGTAGTCGGTGAGCAGATAGGGGCACCGCACGAAGACGGCACCCTCCGCACTGCCGCGCCGCGTCGGCGGCGCGGCCCCCAGCCGTTCCGCCGCCGCCCGGACGCGCTCCTGCGTGCCGGGCGTCACCCGGGCCTGCCCGCTCATCACGCGCGACACGGTCGCGATCGAGACGCCCGCCTCGGCGGCGATCATCCGCACCGTCACCTGGGACCCCGCCGGCCTAGCCACTTGTTACAGAGTTCCGTTTCATCTACGCAGCCTATCGCGCCCCTTGACTGTGCGGAACCGAAGCCTTGACAACCCCCGAGGGCAGGGCTTTCCTGTGAGGCGCCGCGTTACTCGCACGTTTCATTCTGTTTCATGAATGGTGGGTTCCGGCGCAGCCGTCAACGAACGTCAGCGAGGAGAACCACCATGAGACGCGCCCTCGGCGCGTCGGCCGTCACGGCCGCCGCACTCTGCCTGACCTGTCTGCCGGCCACCGCGTCGCCGGCCCACGCCCCCTCCCGGCACCCTGATCCGCAGGCGCAGGTATGGGTGACCTCGGCCGACGGCGCCGAGCACATGCGGCGGCGGACTCCGGTCGCCTTCCACCCCGGCGGCTCGGACCGGACCACCATCACCGTCGACCCGACGCAGAACTACCAGCGGATGGACGGGTTCGGCGGCGCGCTCACCGACTCCTCGGCCGCGGTGCTGAGCAAGCTTCCGGCCAAGGACCGGGACGCCGCCATGCGGCAGCTCTTCGATCCGGAGCAGGGCATCGGCGTGAGCTTCCTGCGCCAGCCCGTCGGCTCCTCCGACTTCACGGCCTCGCCCGGCCACTACACGTACGACGACATGCCCGCGGGGCAGAGCGACTTCGCCTTGAAGCACTTCAGCATCGCCCACGACGAGCAGCAGGTCCTGCCCCTGCTCCGGCAGGCGCGCAAGCTGAATCCGCAGCTGACCGTGATGGCCACGCCGTGGAGTCCCCCGGCATGGATGAAGGACAACGGCTCACTGGTGGGCGGGCACCTCAAGGACGATCCCGCTGTCTACCGCGCGTACGCCCGTTACCTGGTGAAGTTCGTGCAGGCCTACGCCGCGGCAGGCGTGCCCGTCGACTATCTGACCGTGCAGAACGAGCCGCAGAACCGCGCCCCCAGCGCCTACCCCGGTACCGACATGCCCGTCCGGCAGGAGGCACGGATCATCGAGGCGCTCGGTCCCCTGCTGCACCGGGCCAGCCCGCGAACCAAGATCCTCGCGTACGACCACAACTGGAGCACCCACCCGGACGACATCGCCACGGCCGACCGGCTGGGCGAGGACCCGGAGACCGACTACCCGTACCAACTGCTCGACGACCCCGCCGCCCGGTGGATCGCGGGTACCGCGTATCACTGCTACTCCGGGGACCCCAGCGCGCAGACCGCGCTGCACGAGGCGCATCCGGACAAGGGCATCTGGTTCACCGAGTGCTCGGGCTCGCACGGCGCAGCCGACACGCCCGCCCAGTTCTTCCGCTCCACACTCACCTGGCACGCCCGCACGATCACGGTCGGCACCACCCGCAACTGGGCCAGGTCCGTCGCCGACTGGAATCTCGTACTGGAGGCCGACGGCGGTCCGCACAACGGCGGTTGCGACACCTGCACCGCACTGCTCACCGTCCAGCCCGACGGCACCGTGACCCCCAACGCCGAGCTGTTCACCATTGGCCATCTGTCGAAGTTCGTGAAGCCCGGAGCCACTCGCATCGCCAGCACCAACTACGGCACCACGGGCTGGAACGGGCAGCTGACCGATGTCGCGTTCCGCAACCCGGACGGGTCCACCGCCCTGGTCGTGCACAACGAGAACGACGCCCCGCGCTCCTTCACCGTGGCGGTCGGCGACCAGTCGTTCGACTACACCCTGCCGGGTGGAGCTCTGGCGACGTTCACCTGGCCCAAGTCGGTGGCGCCCCGCGGCCTCCTGCACTCCGTACCGCTGGACCACGCCACCGCCACGGCGCAGCCCGCCGGTGAGGGCGCGGCCGGGCTCGCCACCGACGCCGACGGCTCCACCCGGTGGAGCGCCGGTACGGCACAGGCCCCCGGGCAGTACGTGCAGCTCGACCTCGCCCGTCGCACCACGTTCCGCCGGGTGGCGATCGACAGCGGGGACAATCCAGGCGACTTCGCGCGTGGCTGGCAGCTGTCGGTCAGCGACGACGGCAGGCACTGGCGGACCGTGGGAAGCGGCGCGGGAACCGGCCAGCTCACCACCGTCGACCTGCCGCGCACCAGCGCCCGCTACCTGCGCGTGACCCAGACGGGCACCTCCGACAGCTGGTGGAGTCTCGCGGACGTGCGTCTGTATCGCTGATCCCCGGGTGGCGAGGCATGCGTGGGGACCTCCGCGACGTCGGCGTCTCCCGGCCGACGGTGTCCCCGCACCTGAAGGGGCTGGGCGAGGCCGGCCTGATGATCTTCGAACGGCGCGGGGGCGCGGGGTCCACCACCAGGTCGCCCCGCTCGTCGTGGCCGCCATGTCCGACCCGCTCGGCCTGCGCACCTGACGTCGCGAAGGGACCTTCCCCGGAAGGGCCCTGTCCCGGCTCCCCGAACGCCCCTCCGGGCCGGGGAGCCGGGGCAGGGCACACCCTCCACGACTGTCAGGGCGGTCGTCACGGCTCGCGGAAAACCGCCCGGACACCACGTCCTGACGACGCCCGCCCGTCAGGTCGCGCCCTTCTTGGCCGCGTCGAGAATCTTCACGACCGTGTGGAAGAAGCGCGTCGTCGCGTCGTGGCCCAGGACGCGCTCCTGAAAGCCCTTGGCGGCGGGCGCCTTGCCCTTGATGAGGTACCAGACGACGAAGGCGTCGTACCCGGTGTGCCCGATGATCTCCATGTCCTTCTTCGGAGAGAGCATCGGCAGCACGAGATCCGGATCGATCCGCTCGGTCGTGAACACCACACAGCAGCGCAGGTCGTCGGTGACCGTGACGCCCTTGAACGGGTCGAGCGCGATCAGCGCCTCCAGCTCCGGCACCGTACGCAGGCAGACCGCGACCTCGTAACCGAGCGCCTGGGCAAGATGGCCGCCGATCCGGGCACCGAGCACGGCCCGGTCCGTCTCGTCGGACTCGAAGAAGACGTTTCCGCTCTGGATGTAGCTGCGTACGGAGTCGAGCCCCATGTCGGTGAACAGACTGCGCAGGTACTCCATCTTCACCGAACGGCCCGGCACGTTCATTCCGCGCAGGAACGCGATGTACAGCAAATCAGATCACCTGTCCGCAAAAGCTGTCAGCAGGAGGAGGGGCGCCTCCGTCGGCGCCCGCCAGCGTAGCCCGCGCGCCGTTCGGCGGGGAGGCGGCAGGCCCGCGCGCCGTCCGGCGGATTCGCGGCCGGGTCACGCCGCACTCCCGAGCGGCCGCTCGGGCGACGACTGCGCGATGCCGGTGGCCGTGCCCGCCAACGCGATGCACAGCACCGCGACGCCCACGCCGACGAAGACGGGGGTGACCCCGAAACCCGCCGCGGCCGCCGTGGCAGCGGCCGCGCCCAGCGGACCGAGGGCCGAGTGGATGGTCCAGAACGTCGCTGTCACCCTTCCCAGCAGCCGGCTGGGCGTCACCTCCTGACGGAGCGACATGGAGGAGATGCCCGCGACACCGGTGCACAGGACGTTGACGGTCATCAGGACGGCGATCACCGGCACGCTCCGCGACAGCCCCATGCAGGCGACTGCCACGCCGGCCAGCGCGAAGGCCGCGATCCAGCTGGCCCCGAACCCCATCCGCGCCCGGACCCGGGCGACCACGGCGGAGGCGATGAACGTGCCGACCGTGCCGGCCGCCAGCACGTAGCCGACCGTGGAGTCACGGTGGCCGAGGTCGTGCTTCAGCAAATAGATGACGAGATCCGTCATCCCGTACGTGAGGAAGGTCAGCAACGACAGCAGCACGGTCAGGGGACGGAGCACCGGATGAGCCCAGAGGAACCGTGCTCCGGCCAGGAACTCCCGCCGCACCGCGCCGCGTCCGGCCCTGTCCGCGTCGACGCACACAGTCGTGCGGATCCTGACGAACAGAACACCGATGGCGGAGACCGCGAAGGTGACCGAGTCGATGCCGATGGCCGCGGCCGGACCGGCGGCCGCGGCCACGAAGCCCGCGAGTGCCGGGCCGGCGACTCCGGCGACGGCGAAGGTGGCGAAGAGATGCCCGTTGGCTCTGGCGATCTGGTCCGGCGCCACGATGGCCGGGACAACGGTCACATAGGTGACCTGGAAGAGCATGGAGAAGACGCCCACGACCGGCACGATCGTGCAGACGAGCCAGATCGGAGTCGCGAACAGCCAGACCAACGGGATGAGTGCGTAGAGCAGACAGCGGGCACCGTCGCTGATCATCAGGAGCCGCCGGCGGTCGAACCGGTCCGCGATCACACCGGCGAACACCCCCGTGACGATCGAGGCGACTCCCGTGAGTCCGGTGACGATCCCCATCTGCACCACCGACCCGGTGCTGTGCAGCACGAGGAGCGGAATGGCGACGTACGAGAAGGAGTCCCCGAGGGCCGACAGAGCCTGGATCACCAGGAACACGCGGTACGCGGGGTTTCTCCGGAGCGAAAGGGCGGCGGGCTCCCCTTCGCCCGTCGTCGTCCCCTTCTCCGCCGATTCCGACGGTTCACCTGCAGCCATGCGCGCGCTCCTCGATCGGCCCGGCCCCGACGGTATGCGTCCGGGCGCCGGGAGGGCCTGTCATTTTCCGGCCGCCCCGGGGACATCGCGCACGAGGGAACCCGTGCGGTTCTTCGCACGGGACCTCCGGCGTCCTACGGTGGTGGTCCACCGCCGACAGCCTTCCTGGGAGATTCCGTTGCGCATGCTGATCAACGTCCCTGAAACCGTGGTCGCCGACGGGCTGCGCGGGATGGCCGCCGCCCATCCCGAGCTGACCGTGGACGTCGAGAACCGCGTCGTCGTACGGCGCGACGCGCCCGTGGCCGGAAAGGTCGCCCTGGTCTCCGGCGGCGGGTCCGGGCACGAACCGCTCCATGCCGGGTTCGTCGGCCCCGGCATGCTGTCGGCGGCGTGCCCGGGCGAGGTGTTCACCTCGCCCGTTCCGGATCAGATGCTGCGGGCAGCCGCCGCCGTCGACAGCGGTGCGGGCGTGCTGTTCGTCGTGAAGAACTACACCGGTGACGTGCTCAACTTCGAGATGGCTGCCGAACTCGCCGACGAGGAGGGCGTGCAGGTCACCCAGGTGCTCGTCAATGACGACGTGGCGGTGACCGACAGCCTCTTCACCGCGGGGCGGCGTGGCACGGGAGCGACTCTCTTCGTCGAGAAGATCGCCGGCGCCGCCGCGGAGGAGGGCGCGCCGCTGGACCGGGTGACGGCCCTCGCGCGGCAGGTCAACGAAGCGTCGCGGAGTTTCGGAGTGGCGCTCACCTCGGTCACCACCCCCGCAAAGGGCTCGCCCACATTCGATCTGCCGCCCGGCGAACTCGAACTCGGCATCGGGATCCACGGTGAACCCGGGCGGGAGCGCCGTCCGATGATGACCTCACGGGAGATCGCCGACTTCGCGGTGGACGCGGTGCTGGAGGACCTGCGACCGCGGGGGCCGGTCATCGCGCTCGTCAACGGGATGGGCGCGACACCGTTGCTGGAGCTGTACGGATTCAACGCCGAGGTGCAGAGGGTGCTCTCGGAGCGCGGCGTGGTGGTGGCCCGTACGCTCGTGGGCAGCTATGTGACCTCGCTCGACATGGCGGGCTGCTCGGTGACGCTGTGCCAGGTGGACGAGGAGTTGGTACGGCTCTGGGACGCGCCGGTGCAGACACCCGCACTGCGCTGGGGTCGTTGACCTGCCCGTCCCCCTCGCGACAACCCCCTTCCTCCGACGCACCGAGGAGCGCACGTGCTCGACGCCGATTTCTTCCACCGCTGGATGTCCACGACCACCGGCCGGGTCGACCGTGAGGCGGCCCATCTGACCGAACTCGACTCCGCGATCGGGGACGCCGACCACGGCAGCAATATGCAACGCGGGTTCACCGCTGTCTCGGCCGCCCTGGAGAAGGAGCCGCCGCAGACACCGGGCGCCGTACTGATACTGGCCGGAAGGCAGTTGATCTCAACCGTCGGCGGGGCATCGGGGCCGCTGTACGGGACACTGCTGCGGCGGACGGGCACGGCTCTGGGCGATGCACCGGCCGTCTCCGAGGAGCAGTTGGCGCATGCGCTCGGGGAGGGTGTGGCCGCGGTGGCCCAGCTGGGCGGGGCGCAGGCCGGTGACAAGACGATGCTCGATGCACTGCTGCCGGCGGTCGAGGCACTCGCGACGTCGTTCGAGGCGGGAGCCGGCGCGGCGAGGGCGGGCGCGCTGGCGACCATCCCCCTGCAGGCGCGCAAGGGCCGTGCGAGTTATCTGGGCGAGCGGAGCATCGGGCACCAGGATCCGGGGGCGACGTCGGCCGCGCTGCTGATCGCCGCGCTCGCGGAGACGGCCGCGGCGACCGGGGGTGGCGCGTGAGCGGGGACGAGCAGGTCGGGATCGTGCTGGTGTCGCACAGCGGTCCGGTGGCCGAGGCGGTGGCCGACCTGGCGAGGGGGCTCGCGGCCGGCGGTGCGACGGCTCCGGTGGCCGCAGCCGGCGGCACGCCCGCGGGCGGTCTCGGGACCAGCGCGGAGCTCATCGCGGAGGCGGCCCGGTCCGTCGACGGCGGTGTGGGAGTCGCGGTTCTCGTCGACCTGGGCAGCGCGGTGCTGACGGTGAAGGCGATGCTGGCCGAGGGCGACGAACTACCGGAGGGAGCACGCCTGGTGGACGCGCCCTTCGTGGAGGGCGCGGTGGCCGCGGTGGTCACGGCGTCGGCCGGCGGCGATCTCGACGCGGTGGTGGCCGCTGCCTCGGAGGCGTACGACTACCGCAAGGACTGAGGGCGGTCCCGCATTCCTGGTGGATCAGCGCGCGGCGTCGGATGCGGTGCATCGCAGGGCGAAGAGGCGCCCGCATACGGGATGTCTTCGGGCGTTTCGGCACCGCGGCGAGGTGCCGTAGCTGTCGTCGTGCGCCCGCCAGGAGTTGTGGGCTCGGAGTCTGTCCCGTGATCCGGCAACCAGGAATCGCGGGACAGCCCTCAGGGTCTTCCGTCTGGATCAGGCCGGATCAGTGAGCGGGATCCGGTGCGTGGAGTTGCAAGGCCGGCGAGGGAGCCACTGCGGAGCAGGGGCGACCGACGACAAGCCGCAGGAGGGTTCCGGGCCCCGCGAGCCCGGCATGATCCAACCGAGAGGCCCCGAACGGCCTGTCGTCCGGCCTTCCCGGTTCGCGGTGCCCACACTTGACGGCATGGCACCCCACACGACCGCCAGGCGCAGCGCCGGTCTTCTCCTGTTCCGCCGGCGCGGCACCGGTTTCGAGGTCCTCATCGGGCATATGGGCGGTCCGTTCTGGGCGCGCCGCGAGAGTGCGGCGTGGTCGGTGCCCAAGGGCGAGTACGAGCCCGAGGAGGAAGCGCGGGCGGCGGCGCGGCGGGAGTTCGAGGAGGAGTTCGGCCATCCGGTGCCGGACGGCACCTGGGTGGCGCTGGGCGAGTCGCGTCAGAGCGGCGGCAAGACGGTGACGGTGTGGGCCGTGGAGGCCGACCTCGATCCGGCGGCGGCGGTTCCGGGAACGTTCACGATGGAGTGGCCTCGGGGGTCCGGTGCGCAGCGGGAGTTCCCGGAGATCGACCGGTTCGCCTGGTGCACCCCGGAGCTCGCGGCCGAGCGGCTCGTCAAGGGGCAGCGGGTCTTCGTGGACCGGCTGCGTGACCGGCTGACGGGTGGGCGGGGCCCCGCCGCACACGGCGACGGGGCCTGACTCTACGACCCCCGTCGCCGCGCGCCGCCCCGGTCAGGTGCGGATGACAGGCCTGCCCGCGTGGAGTTCCAGCTGGTCGCCGGTGAAGCGGCTGCGGAAGCTGCGGTCGTGCGAGACGACCACGACGGCTCCCTCGTACGCCGCCAGCGCCGCCTCCACTTCCTCCACCAGGGCCGGCGCGATGTGGTTGGTCGGCTCGTCCAGGATCAGCAGATCGGCGGGCCGGGTGGCCAGCCGGGCGAGCGCGAGTCTGCGCTGCTGCCCGGTGGAGAGCGCGGCGACCGGGACGGAGAGGTCGTCCGGTCGGAAGAGGCCGAGCGCCAGGAGCATGTCGGCGTACTCGTCGGCGTGACCGGGCCGTCCCGCCGCGAACGTCGCCAGCAGGGTGCGGCGGGTGGGCCGGGCGGGGAGTTCCTGCGGGAGATAGCCGATCCGGGCCCGGCGGCGCACCGTGCCCGTGTCGGGGACGAGGTCGCCCGCCATGACCCTCAGGAGAGTGGACTTCCCTGCCCCGTTGGGCCCGCTGACCAGCAGGCGCTGCCCGCCCTCCACCCGGAGCGCCGGCATGTTCAGCCGGTCGCCCACCGAGACTGCCACCAGCTCCACCAGTGGCCCGGGGAATGTGTCGTCGTCGGAGGCCAGGGTCAGTCCGGCGGAGAACCGCAACGGCTGGGGCGGAGCCGGCACGGGCGCCCTGCGCAACCCCTGCAGCCGCGTCCTGGCCGCCCTGACCTGTCCGGACAACTTCGCCTCGTGCGAGCGCCGATGCTTGCCCCAGCCCTCTCCGGGGTCCTTGCCGGTGGCGGCGAGCCGCTGCCCCGCGGCGTTCACGAGTGCTTCGGTACGGGCCACCTCGTCCCGCCACTCCTGGTGGTCCTGCGCCCAGCGGCGGCGTGCCGCGGCCTTCGCCGTGCGGTAGCCGTCCCAGCCGTCCCCGTAGCGGACGACGCTGCGCAGATCCCGGTCGACCTCGACGATGACGGTGGTGGTCCGTTCGAGGAACGCACGGTCGTGGGTGATCACGACGAGGGTGCCGCGGTGGGCACGCAGCTGGTCCTCCAGCCAGGTGACGGCCCGGAGGTCGAGGTGGTTGGTCGGCTCGTCGAGGAGGAGCAGTTCGGGGCCGGATGCCAGGACGCAGGCGAGCGCGAGCCTGGACTGTTCGCCCCCGGAGAGGGTGCCCAGGGTGCGCTCCCGGGTGAGGTGCGCGAGTCCGAGGCCGTGCAGCGCCGCGTCCGTGCGCGCATCGGCCTGGTATCCGCCGCGTTCCCCGAACTCCGTCAGCAGGTCGCCGTACATGCCGAGTTGTGTGTCGTCGGCCCCTCCGGGAGCGGCGAGTGCCGCTTCGGCGGCCCGGATCCGCCGCTCCAGTTCACGCAGTTCGGCGAGGGCGGCATCGATGGCGTCCTGGACGGTGCGGGCGGGGTCGAGGGCGAGCGTCTGGGAGAGGTAGCCGGTGCCGCCGTGGAAGCGGGCGGTGATCTCGCCGCTGTCCGGTGTCTCGGCACCGGCGAGCAGTCGCAGGAGGGTGGACTTGCCGGATCCGTTCTCGCCGATGACACCGACGTGGTCGCCGGGCCGGACGGTGAGCGAGACCTGGTCGAGGACGGCGCGGTCCCCGTATGCCTTGGAGACGTCCTTCATGGTCAGCTGGGCGCGGTCGTGCGGGAGGGGCATGGTGGCGTTCCCTGGGGGTTACGTGCCTCGGCGGCCCCTGAGGGGCACGGCGCGGGCGTGGCTTCCGGACGGTCCGAGGGGGACGGCACGCGGCGTCACCTGAGCGCCGGTCGGCGACGACTCGGTGGGATGCGGCAGCGTCCCTGCCAGGACTCAGCGGAAGAAGTAGTACGAACCCATGGGGTGAGTGTAGCCGTGACGGCCGGGGGGCTTCCAGGTCTTTGGCCCCCGGACCGCGGTCCAGGTCTCCTGGTCATCGGTCCTCGCGGAAGCCGGACCGCGGGACCTGCGTGCTGTCCCGCAATTCCTGGTGGATCAGCGGGCGGCGTCGGATGCGGTGCATCGCAAGGGCGGAGAGGCGCCCGCACCCTGGACGTATTCGGGCGTTTCGACAACGTGGCGAGGTGCCGTGGCTGTCATCGTGCGCCCCCCAGGAATCGAGGGTCAGCCCTCAGGGGTTCTCGCCCTGCGCGATCTCGATGCTGCTGTGCAGGTCGTACGTGGCATCGAGGGCGGCGGCACCCGACACGGCCAGGCAGGCCAACAGGGTCGCGGCAGCTGCCCGGCCTACGCGGGGGCGCGCGGCGGCCCGGCCGAGCAGGGCGGCGACGCGGCGCGGGACGGGCCCCGCGGCAGCCGGGAGCGCCGCTGCCGGGCGGGGCGCCGGCGGCTCTCCGGCGGCCCGGGCCGCGAGTGCTGCGCGCCCGATCGCACGGGCCGCGACCCTGCGGTCCCCGACGGCGTGCGCGGCGGCCTCGTCGGCGCAGCGCTCCAGCGCGTATCCCATGGGAGCGCGCAGGGCGCGCAGGGCGGGATGGCAGCGGGCGGCCAGTTCGGCGGCGGCGAGGTACAGGTGGTGGTGGCCGGCGAGGTGGGCGCGTTCGTGGGCGAGCAGCGCCTCCCGCTCGACGGGGTCGAGGGCGTGCAGCATGCCGGTGGTGACGACGATCCGGCCGGGGCTGCCCGGCCGCCCTGGAAGCGCGTACGCGTCCGGACGGCTGTCGCGCAGGACCGACAGCTCCTCCCCCTCGCTCCGGTCCGGGCGGGCCCGGTGGAGCTGGGCCCAGTGGCCGCGCACCGCCCGCGTCACGGCAGCGGCGCAGCCCGCGATCAGCATCAGCGCGGCGGCCGCGAGCGGGACGGCCGTGCCCGGCACGGCGGCGGCCAGCGGGTGGGCGAACTCCCCCGCTGCGGCGACGACGGACAGCCGGCCGGCACCGGGTACCACCAGCAGCGTCAGGGCGAGCACGGTGCTCAGCGCGAGGCCCACGCCGGTCGCGGCGAGGAGTCTCACGGCCTGTGCCGGGGCCAGGGCGTCGGCCAGCCTGCGGGCGGCGGGAAAGACGACGAAGGGCACCAGCAGCGGAATCCACACGGCGTAGATCACCGGGTGCCCCCGTCGAGGAGATCGCGGAGCAACCGCTCGTCCTCATCCGTGAGCTGGGAGACGAACCGGGCCAGTACCGTGCTGCGGTCCTGCTCCTTGCCCAGTTCGCTGTGCATCCGGCGGGCGGTCAGTCCGGCCGCGTCCTCGGTCGGCGTGTACGCGAATCCGCGCCCGGCCCTGCTGCGGGTGACCGAGCCCTTCTCGTAGAGGCGCGACAGGATCGTGGTGACCGTGGTGCGGGCGAGCTCAGTTGCGACGGCGCTCTGTACCTGGCCGGGGGTGAGCGGCGTTCCGGCCGTCCAGAGGGCCGCCAGGATCGTGGATTCCAGTTCACCGGAGGGGCGTCGCTCGGCGGCGGCGCGGTCGACGGGGCCGGACGCGGATCCGGCCGGGTCCCCGGGCCCGGGTGCGACCGGCCGCAGCGGTTCGGAGGCAGGGGCGCCGTCAGGGCGGTGGGCGGATTCTCCGCCGGATATCCCGTTCACCTGGGACATGGGAACTCTCCTCCCCGTTCGGGCGTCTACAGTGATGCAGACCGTCTACATCACTGTAGTCAGTCGGGCGCTCCCGCCGGGCCGCCCGCTCACCATTATGGGAGACCCGCCACCGTGTCCGTACTTTCGACGGCGCCCCTGCCTCAAGCGGTCAACCTGCTCGACGCCGGTTCACTGCTCGGCACGTTCGGCGCGCTCGGCATCGCCGCCGTGCTCTTCGCCGAGACGGGGCTGCTCGTCGGCTTCTTCCTCCCCGGCGACTCCCTGCTGTTCACAGCGGGCCTCCTCTGCGTGTCCGGCGCACACGGGCCGGTCCAGCTGTCGTTGCCGCAGGTGCTGATGGCGGCGGTTGCCGGTGCGCTCCTCGGCGCACAGACGGGCTACTGGATCGGCAGGCGCGCCGGCCGGGCGCTGCTCGCCCGTAACGGCACCGGACGGCTCCACGAGGGCGCAGCGCGCGCCGAGGAACTGCTCGCCAGATACGGCCACGGCCGCGCCATCGTGCTGGCCCGCTTCATCCCCGTGGTGCGCACCGTGCTCAACCCTCTGGCCGGGGCGCTCGGCGTCCCGCCGCGGTCGTTCGTCCTGTGGCAGACCGCCGGCGGCGTGGTGTGGACCGTCGGACTGGTTCTCGCCGGGTACGGCCTGGGGTCCTCGGTGCCCAACGTCGACCGGTATCTGCTGCCGATCGTCGCCGTGGTGGTCGCCGTCTCCCTCATTCCGCTCGCCGTCGAACTGATCCGCTCCCGCGCCCGGCGCACCGCCGAAGGAGATACCCCTTGATGCCGCTCGCCTCCGCCGCCTCCTCGATCGACGGGGGCCTCTACACCTGGGTCACCGAGCTGGCCCGGCGCTCCCCCGCCCCACTGGACTCCACCATCCGCATCTGGTCGGACTACGGGCTGGCTCTGTTCGCCCTGTTGATGCTCGTGGCCTGGTGGCGTTCCCGCCAGGCGGATCCGGCACGTACGGCGATGGCCCTGTGCACCCCGCTCGTCGTGGTGGCCTCGTACCTCGTCAACGACCTGGTCAAGTCGGTCTTCCACGAACAACGGCCCTGCCGGACCCTGCACGTCGTCACGGTGGAGGCATGTCCTGCGCTCGGCGACTGGTCCTTCCCCAGCAATCACGCAGCCATCGCGGCGGCCGCGGCGACGGCGATCTGGCTGACCGACCGCCGGTTCGGCTGGGTCGCACTTGTCGCCGCACTGCTGATGGGCGCCTCCCGGGTCTGGATCGGAGCGCACTATCCGCACGATGTACTGATCGGGCTGCTGGCCGGCGTCCTGGTCGCCTGGCCGCTGACGGTGGCGGCCCGCCGCTGCGCACCGGCGGTGGTGCGACTGCGCGACAGCCGGCTGCGGCCGCTGGTCGCGGCGGGATGAGCCACGCCACCGTCCGGAGCGGTGCGGCGCACATCAGCCGCGGGTATGACGATGCGGGCCGACGCGTAGTGCGACGGCCCGCAGGGTCGTGAGAAGGGGCTCGGTCGTCAGCCGTTGGGAAGGATGACCGCGCGACCATTGATGCTGCCGGCGTGCAGCCTCTCGTACGCCAGCGGCGCCTCGTCCAGCGAGTACGTCTCGACATGGACCTTCACCGCCCCCGAGTGGGCCAGGTCGAGGACTTCGGCCAGCTCGGAACGCGATCCCCAGTAGGGTGCGGTCACCGTCGTGCTGAAGGGCAGGGAGCCGAATCCCACCGGCAGGCTTCCGCCGCCGATGCCGACGATCGTGACGTCGGAGTCGATGGCAGCCGCGGCACCGGCCGTGGCGACGGTCGCAGGGGCTCCGACGAAGTCGAGGACGGCCTGGGCGCCGATGCCGCCGGTCAGTTCGCGGATCCGGTCCGCGGCATGCTGGTCGGACAGGACGGTCTCGTGCGCCCCGACCGTGCGGGCCAGGGCGAGCTTGTCCTCCGTGACATCGAGGGCGATGACCCGGACCGCCGTCATGGCACGCAGCAGCTGGATGGCGACGTGGCCGAGGCCGCCGGTACCGATGACCACGGCGGTCGCGCCGGGCACCAGCTTCGGCAGGGAGCGCTTGATCGCGTGGTACGGGGTGAGGCCGGCGTCGGTGAGCGGGACGGCCTGCACCGGGTCGAGGTCGCCGAGGGGGACCAGATGACGGGGGTCGTCGACGATCATGTACTCGGCCATGGCACCGGGCGAACCCAGCCCTGGCGGGTTGATGCCGAGTTCCTGTGCGCGCAGACAGTAGTTCTCCTTGCCCTCCGCGCACTTGATGCATGTTCCGCAGCCCCAGGGGCCGTAGACCGCTACCGACGCGCCGACCGTGAGACCGCTGACGCCGTCGCCCAGGGCGGCGACGGTGCCGACGCCCTCGTGGCCGAGGGTGAGCGGCAGCGGATAGGGGAACTGGTCCGCCGGCCAGCTCATCACCGCGATGTCCGAGTGGCAGACGCCTGCGGCGGTGACCTTCAGCAGCACCTGCCCGGGGCCTGGCTCCGGGTCGGGCACGGTGACGACCTCGGGTGCGGCGCCGACCTCTCGGTACTGAACGGCTTTCATGGGTCCTCCTTGACCTCGTTGTGCTCCGGTCCCCGCCCCTTTTCCCCCGTGCCCCCGTCCGCCGCTCAGGAGGCGGAGTAACCACCGTCCACCAGGTGGTAGCTGCCATGGATGAAGGACGCGCGGTCGGAGAGCAGGAAGGCCGCAAGCTCGGCCACTTCTTCCGACGTGCCCAGACGCCCGGCCGGGTGCAGCGAGATCAGGTGGTCACGGGCGGGGCCTTCGGTGTTGCGCAGCAGCGGGGTGTCGATGAAGCCGGGACCCACGGCGTTGACGCGGACGTTCTGTGCGGCGTATTCGAGGGCTGCCGTCTTGGTGAGGCCGACCACGCCGTGCTTGGCGGCGACGTACGCGGGCGAGCCGGCGAAACCGTTGGTGCCGAGGATCGACGACATGTTGACGATGGCGCCGCCGCCCGCGGCGACGATGGCGGGGAGTTCGTAGCGCATGGAGTAGAAGACGCCGCTCAGGTTGGTGGCGACGACCCGGTTCCAGTCCTCGACGGCGTACTCGCCGGTCGGGGTGCTCGGTCCGCCGATCCCGGCGTTGTTCACGGCGAGGTGCAGGGCGCCGAAGGTGTCGACGGCGAACCGCACACCCGCTTCGACGGAGGCGGGGTCGGTGACGTCCATGGCCACGGCGGCTGCCTTGGCGCCGGCACCCTCCAGATCGGCGACCGCCTTGCGGGCACTCTTCTCGTCGTAGTCGGCCACGACGACGGACGCGCCGGAGGCTGCGAGCCGGCGGGCCAGGGCCAGGCCGATACCGGAGGCACCTCCGGTGATGAGGGCGGTGCGGCCGGCGAACTCCTGGTCGGCGGGGGTGGGCGTGGTGCTCATGATGTTCCGTTTCCTTCCGTGGTGCTGTGTGACGCCGGTTCGGCGGGCTCCTGGACGAGCTCGCCCGAAAGGGCGTCGAATGCCCGCTCGACGAGTCGGGGCAACTCTTCGGGGCAGCCCCCGCGCACCCAGGCGGCCTGGGCGGCGAGCAGCGCGCCGGCTCCGGCGGCAACCGTGACGGCGGGGCGGATGTCCTGCCGCGGGTCGACCCCGAGCCGTTCGGCGACGATGGCGACCGAGTCCTCCTGGGCGTCCACCCGGATGTGGTGGAAAGCGGCGTAGAGGGTCGGCTCCTCCTCGGCGAGGACCAGCAGTTCGAAGATCCTCGGGCGGCGGTGCCACGCCTGCGCTTCGGGGTCGGCCAGCCAGTCCAGGACGGCCCGGCGATACGCGGTCAGCGGGGGTTCGCCGGCGGGGCGGGCCCGCAGCGCGTCGTTGATCCGGTCGCCGTCGCCCCGGACCGAGTTCAGGACGGCGGCCTCCTTGCTCGTGAAGTACCGGCTGAAGGTGCGGCGGTCGACGTCGGCGCGTTCCGCGATCTCTTCGACCGTGACCTCCCTCAGCCCCCGGTCGAGCACGAGCTCGAACGCGGCCTGGGCCAGTGTGTCCCGGGTCCGGCGCGCCTTGCGGCTCCGCCTCTCCGGGGTCTTCCGTTCCCGGTTCATATCTGCACCGTACACCTAAAAATGTCCCGACGCGACAAAAGTCTCGTCGGGACATTCAAGGCTTGCTGCGTCTTCCCAGGCCGGTGGTACGGGGTGTGGCCGCTACCGCGCGCTGAACGCCTCTGCCGCGCGCCTCGCGCCATGGCCCGGGGGCTCAGGCAGGCGGGGCCCGGCGGACGGTGTCCGTCGCACGGCGAGCACGGCGATGTCGTCACGCCGTACGCCGCCGGAGAACTCCTCCAGGTCACGGTGGAGCGCGTCGAGCAGTTCCCGGGGGCCGAGGTCCGGCCAACGGCCCAGCCGGGAGTCCAGCGGGTAGAAGCTTCCGGCCGCGTCACGAGCCTCCGTCACTCCATCGGTGAACATCAGCAGCGTCGCACCGGCCGGGAAGTCCAGCCATTCCGTGACACGGGCCTCACTGCTGAGCTCGGCCATCCCCAGGGGAACCGACGTACGGCGCAGCGGAACCGGACTGGCCACGTGCTCGTGCAGCATGCGGGGCGGCAGATGCCCGCAGTTGACGGCCTGGACGCGTCCGTCGCCGTCGAAGCCGAGCACCAGAGCGGTGACGAAGCGTTCGATCTCGCCGGTCTGGGCGGAGAAGGCGTTGTGCCGGGCCACCGCGTCCTCCAGCGCGTCGACGACCCCGGTCAGGGAGGGTTCGCGGATCGCCGCTTCACGGAACGCGCCGAGTACGGCGAAGCCCGCTCCGATCGCGGCGAGCCCCTTGCCCTGGACGTCCCCGATGATCACCCGGGTCCCGTAGGGCGACGACACGACCTCGTAGATGTCACCGCCGACCAGACGGTCCTCCTCGATCGGCGCATAGGTGCCGTGGGCGACGACCTGGTCGGTCACGATGGGAAGGGGGCGCAGGATCTGGCGCTGGAGAGCTACGGCGGCGGAGCGCAGACGGGCTATCTCGGTGGCGTGACGGATGCGCAGCGCACAGGCGCCGACGCCGAGGAAGGAAGCCAGCACCGTGAAGATGACGCTGCTGGTGATGTCCCAGAACGACCCGCCCGTCACGAGGCGCGAGGTGACGGCCACGACCATGATCCAGGAGGCCACGCCCACTGTCTGGCGGATCGTACCGAAGACCGAGACGAGGGCGGGGACGACGACCAGCAGCGGCACGAGGCGCAGTTCGTCGCCGGACCACAGGTCGAGGAGGACGATCACGGCGGTCACCAGTGCCAGGCCGCCGAACAGCGCCCCGTTGCCGACCCTCGGCGCCCGCGCGGACGCCTCGCCCGCGTCCGTACCCGTGAGCCCTGCTCCACGCGCTGTCGACAGGTGCTGGAGCCCGATCACGGCCGTCTCCTCCCGGGGTCTGCCGGCCCGGCGCCGGCGTTCCCTACCAGTGCACCCGAGTCGCGACGGGTGGCACACGAGGCTTACGGCCTCACACCCCGCGCCGAAGGTCCCGGAAGCAGCGTCGGCGGGAGCCTTCGGCCCGCAGCGCGCGGGCCGAAGACGAAGGGGCCCGTCCGGGCCCGAAGTCCCGGTGCTCCCGAGATCCCGGCGGTCCGGGGGTCAGCGCGGGGCCGGCTCACGGACGTCGCCCCGGACCGTGCCGACCCGTATCGGCGGGTGCTCCGGGGCGAGCGCCGAGAGGAAGGGCGTGTGGCGGCGGAGTGCGAAGCCCAACGACTCGTAGAGGCGGACGGCGTTGGTGTTGGAGGCGGCGGCATGAAGGAAGGGAGTCTCGCCACGTCCCCTGATCTCGTGGGCCACGGCCCTCACCAGCCGGCCGGCGAGCCCCTGCCCGCGTACCGACTCGTCCGTGCACACGCCGCTGATCTCGCTCCAGCCGGGCGGGTGCAGGCGTTCACCGGCCATGGCGACGAGCACCCCGTCACGCCGAACACCGAGGTAGGTGCCGAGTTCGACCGTGCGGGCCTCGAACGGGCCCGGCCGGGTGCGGGCGACCAGGTCCAGCATGTCCGGCACGTCGGCCGCACCGAGCCGCACGGCCTCCGGGTACGGTGCCGCCTCGACCCCCGCGTCGACGAGTTGCACGCCCTCCGCGTGGAAGACGACCTCCCAGTCGTCCGGCGGCGGATCACGGAAGGCGGTGACGGTGACGACGCCGCCAGGTCCGGCGAGCGCGGCGGCATCGGCCCAGTCGGCAGCCTCCGGCCTCGCCGGGAGGGCGACCCAGGGGGTGACGTGCGGCGGATAGCGCAGGATGCGGCCGCGGGCCTCGGCGAAGTGGGCATGGGGCCCTCGCAGCGAGGCGCCCACCGGGTCGTCGAGGGGGTGCACGTCGCCGCCGGGAGTCCGGACCCCGCTCATACGGTCACCTCGATCACGGTCTTGCCGAGGGCATGGCCGTCCTCCACCGCGCGCAGCGCCTCGCCCGCCGCGCTGAGCGGGTAGGTCCCGGTGACGTGCGTGCGCAGGGCGCCCGCGACGACGAGGCCCGCCACCGCGACGAGCACCGCGGCGGTGCGGGCCCGTTCGACGGGCGCCCCGCCGAGCTCGGCCACGAGCTGCTTGTCGCCCGCGCTGATCAGCGCGGCGGGGTCCGCGAGCAGTAGGGCCGCTTCACGCAGTGTGTCGCCCCCGGCCAGGTCGAAGACCGCGTCGATGCCACCGGGGGCCAGCGCCCGTACCCGGTCGGCGAGTCCCCCGCCGGGCTCCACGTGCACCGCGCCGAGGGACTCGACGAACGCCTTCTTCGACGCGCTCGCGACGCCGATGACACGGACGCCCGCGTGCTGTGCGAGCTGCACCGCGGCGCTTCCCACCCCGCCACCCGCCCCCGTGACCAGCAGTGTTGCGCCCGGGGCGAGGCCCAGCTGGCGCACTCCGTCGTAGGCCGTGGCAGCCGCGACCGGCAGTACCGCCGCGTCGGCGAACGAGATCCCGGCAGGCTTGTGGGCGGTCACGGCCACGGGCAGCAGGGTGTGCTCGGCGTATCCACCGGCCACCGGATTACCGAAGACCTCGTCCCCGATCGCGAATCCCCCGACGCCCGGGCCGATCGCCTCCACGACCCCGGCGGCCTCGCTGCCGAAGACGGTGGGAAACGGCTGCGGCACGCTGCCGGGCCGGGTGTACCCCTTGCGCAGCTTCCAGTCCACCGGGTTGACCCCGGCCGCCCGGACGGCCACGAGCAGTTCCCCGGGCCCGGGCGTCGGCATGTCCCGGTCGACGAGAGCCTCCACCTCCGGCCCACCGTTGCGGGTGAACACGTACGCCTTGGACATCGGCTCCCTCTCCGTTCCTCGCACGGGCGCCCGGGCCGGAAGCCGGTCGCCCCACGAGCAGGAAGTCCGTTCGCCCCGCACGTATTCCCGGGGACCGGTGTGTTCACGGGGCCGCAATGAATCGGCGGGGAGCGGCGGAGCCGCCGGCGAGGTCAGCCGGCGGTGGGCCGCAGGACCAACGTCACGAAGCCCCAGGTCTCCCGGTAGACCCGCAGCCATTCGGTACGGCGGGTCGCCGCGGTCTCCAGCACCTCCGCGCTCTCGGGGTCGGCGGGGTTGTCCAGGGCCCAGGAGGCCAGCGAGCCCCAGCAGGACCACTCGTACGCGTCAAGTTCGGCGCGGGAGCTGACGTGTCCGTGCACGGGTGTCCAGCCGTCCGCGGTGACCTGGTCCAGGGTCGTCGCCAGGTCGGCGAAGTCGCCGAGCATGTCGATGGCCTCCGACGAAGGCTCGCGTTCCCAGAAACCGTCACCGATCAGGACGCGGCCGCCGGGGGCGAGGTGCTTGCGAGCGGCCGCGAGGGTCGGCAGGAGCCCCCCGAAGACGTGGGCGGCTCCGACGCTGAGCACGAGGTCGAACGGTTCCGCGGATGTGAAGGCGGCGCCGTCCTGCCGGTGCAGCGCCAGGCGCTCGCGCACGCCGAGGCGATCCGCCGCTTCACCGGCCTGGTGGAGGGAGCCCTCGGAGATGTCCACGCCTTCGGCCCGCAGGCCGGGATGGCCGGTGAGGGCGCGCAGCAGCCATTCCCCTCCCCCACAGCCCAGGTCGAGCGCTCTCGCGCTGCCGGGCGGGACGGCATGGTCCAGGAGGGCCCTCACCGAGTCGTCGTGGAGCGGCGCCTTGATCGGGTGGCCGGCATGGGCGAGGGCTGAGATCTGGTCACGGTTCACCGGCGCAGCCTGTCAGTGCCGTCGATCGTGCGCACGTGGTTTTTCGTCGCGCCCAAGGGCCGGTGGGCATTCTGACCGCCCCGTCGGATCGCGTCCCCGGCAGAGGCATCCGCCCATAGGGGCACACCCATGTGGTTCATACCGCTTCACGGCATAAAAACCTTTCGGGCGTCCACCCCCTGGACGGACATGAGCCCCCTTTGACGCACCCCAAGTGATCGGATACTGTCCACGCCCAGTTGGGCAGCGACAGTGGACAAATCGAAATGGATGGTTCCCTATGAGCTCGGAACCCGGTGGCAACCTCAGCCGACGCCGACTGCTGAGCCTCGCCGGCGCAGGCATGGGTGTCCTCGCCGCGTCCGGTGTTCTCGCCGCGTGTGCGCCTCCGACGGCGAAGGGCTCCGGTGACGGCACGTCGGGCTCGGGCACCGGTGCACAGGGCGCGAACGTGCCGATCGATACGCTCACCCTCGCTCTGCCCTCCTCCCTCTCCAGCCTCGATGTGGGTCGTGAGTCCGGCGTCCTCAACTACCTGGTCGCGGTGCTGGCCCAGGAATCCCTGCTCTCGGTCGACCCGTCCGGAAAGCTGGGCCCGGGGCTCGCGTCGTCCTGGAAGCAGCCCGACGCCAGGACGTACGTGTACACACTGCGGCGCGGCGTCACGTTCACCGACGGCGCCTCGTTCACCGCGGACGACGTGGTGGCGTCCATCGAGGCGATACGGGACCCGAAGAACGGCTCCGCCCTCGGATACGCGTACGCAGGTGTCGAGTCCGTGAAGTCCACCGGCGACCACGAGGTCACCATCCGGCTGAAGGCCCCGGACGCCATGTTCGCCTGGACGACGACCGCCGGCGGGCTCCTCGTCAGCAGCCGCGCCTTCCTCGCCCGCAACAAGGGCCGGATCGGGACGGCGAAGACGCTGCTGCTCGGCACCGGCCCGTACCGGATCACCGAGTTCGCGGCCGACGACAACGTCCTGCTGGAGCGCAACGACGCATGGTGGGGCGAGAAGCCCGCGGTGCGGAAGCTGAAGCTCGCCTTCGTGCCCGACGCGGGTACGCGGCTGGTCGCGATGAAGTCCGGTGCGGTGGACGGCGCCCTGGGCCTGGCGTCGGACGAGGCGCGCGGCTGGGAGTCGAGCGCGCGCGTCACGTACACCGGCGACCGTTCCGTGGTGTCGCTGGCGTTCGACACCGCCCAAGCACCGTTCGACGACCTCCACGTGCGCCGTGCCATCGCCCACGCCACCGACCGTGAAGGCATGGTGCAGGGCATTCTGCACGGCCGGGCCGAGGTCGCCCGGGCGCTCCCCTCCCGCGAGATGTGGGGCGACCTGATGCCGGCGGACAAGGTCCGCTCGGGCTACGACGCGATCCCCGCCCTGTCCTTCGACCTGGACGCCGCGCGGGCAGAGCTTGACAAGTCGTCGGCGAAGGGCGGCTTCTCGGCCGAACTGCACTACCCCAACAGCGGTCCCCAGCTGGGCAAGGCGGCGCTCGCGCTCGCCGCTTCGCTCAAGAAGATCGGCATCACGCTGGACGTCAAGGAGATCACCCTGGAGCAGTGGGTGGCGGAGCTCGGCTCCGGAAAGCAGCCCCTGCAGTTCCTGTGGTACTTCCCCGTCACCGGCGACCCGGCCGAACTGGCCGACCCGTACCTCAACGCGGCGGCCACGACGACGGACATCGCGCACTACGACAACGACACCGTCAACACCTCGCTGGACACGGCGAAGTCCGCCACGGACAAGGACGTCCGCGCCCAGGAGCTGATGAAGGCCGTGCAGACAGCCGGCGAGGATCTGCCGTACCTCCCGCTGTGGTGGGCACAGACCGCGTCGGCGTTCTCCCAGGAGTTCGTGCTGCTGGACCAGGGGCCGTTCGCGTTCATCGGTCCGTGGGCTACCCGGATCCGCAAGTCCGCCTGATCTCCCACCCCTTCGCCCTCACCTCCAAGGAACGGACACCCATGACCCGTGACGCCGCGACCGTCGTGCGGCGCGTGCGCGAGGCGATGCTGCGCCTGGTCCACCCGGTAGAGGCCCGGATCAGCCCGGACGGCCGCGCGGTCGCCGTGGCGGCGGCCGGCCCCGAGCGGGCCGAACTCGTCCTCGCGCCGGTCCCCGCCGCGACGATCGTCCAGAGCCCGGACGCACCGGCCCCCGCCCTCCACGCACCAACGGGGCCGGCAGCATCGACGGACCGGCACAGCCCGCGCTGGCTGCCGGACTCCCTGACCCTGCTGCACATAGCCGAGAGCGAGGGCGCGTCCGGGACGGAGGTGCGCCTCGCCGCCCTGGACACACGCTCCGGGACCGTACGCACCGTGGTCCGGGCACCCGGCGCCGTGGAGGAGCTGCTGGTCTCCGACGACGGGAGTCAGGCGCTGCTGCTCTGTGCGGCGGACGGCGCCGAGCAGGACGGCATGCATCTCGGTCTTCCGGTGCGACTCGGAGCCGTACCGGCACCTGAGCGCTTCGCCCGCGGTGCCGGTCGCCGCTCGCTGCATCTCGTCGACCTCGCCGACGGCTCGGTGCGGGAGGCCGGGCCGTCGGGGCTCACGGTGTGGAACGTCGCCTGGCGAGGCGGGACGACCGCCGTCGCGACGGTCTGCGAGGACACGCTGCCCTCCGGGTACTACGGCGCCCGGTTCGCATCCCTGGACCTCGATGCCCGTACCGCCAGGACCGTGTACACGCCCCAGGGGCAGCTCGGCGCCCCCGCGCTCGCCGCCGACGGGCGGTCCGCGGCGGTCTGCGAAGGCATCTCCATCGTCGCCGGGCGCCCGGTCGTGGTCGGTCTGGCGACCGGGGAAACCTCGGTGGTACCCGGCATCGAGGACGCGACCTGGCTGCGTTTCGACGACGACGTACCCGGCGCCCTCTGGTTCGCGGGCTGGGACGGTACAGGCTCCCGCCTGGGACACACCGGACACGACGCCGGCACCCGCTGGTCGGGCCCGGTCACCCTCGGCGGGGCCGGCTATCAGCCCGGACTGTCGCTCAGCGGCGACGGGCGGCTGGCCGTGACCGTGCTCGACGCACCGGGCCGGCCCCCCGAGGCCGTGGTCGCCCGCACCGGAGGTCCCGACGCCTGGAACTGGACCCCTGTCACCGCCCTCAACGAACCCGCGGACCCCGAGCTCGCCGGTGTCCGCACCGAGCAGACCCTCTGGTCCGCGCCCGACGGCCGCACCGTGCAAGGGCTCGTCCTCACCAGCGGTGCGCACACCGGGCCACGCCCCCTCGCCGTCCTCGTGCACGGCGGCCCGGCCTGGCTCTGGTCCACCGGATACGCACCGAGCGACGTCCTGGGACTGGCGCCCGCGCTGGCCGCCGCCGGATACCTGGTGCTGCTCCCCAACCCGCGGGGCAGCAACGGCCGGGGCCTCGAACACGCCCGTGCCGTGGTCGGCGACGTCGGCGGCGCCGATCTGGACGACGTGCTGTCCGGCGTGCGCCACCTGGTCGGCGCCGGGCTTGCCGACCCGGACCGCACCGCCGTCCTCGGCCACAGCTACGGCGGCTTCCTCGCGGCCCAGGCCGCGGCGCGCACCGACGTGTTCCGGGCCGCGGTCGTCGTCTCGGCGCCGACCGACTGGCTGAGCTTCACTCACACCAGCAACATCGGCGGGGGATACGACCGCACGTACGGGATCGGCGGCCCGGACGCCCCGCTGGAGCTGATCCGGCGCTCGCCGGTCTTCGCCCGCGGCGGCAGCGCCACCCCGACGCTCATCGTGCACGGCTCCGCGGACCGGGTCACCCCGGTCGGCCAGGCACACGAGCTGTACCGGTCACTGCTGCGGGCCGGCCGAGCGCCCGTCGAGCTGTACGTGTACCCGGACGAGGGGCACGAGTTCACCGACGGCGGCCATCTCCTCGATGCCGCTGCCCGGGTCGAGCAGTGGCTCGCCACTCACCTGGCGCCGCGCCCCGCGGCAGCCCCACAGACCGCCGTGCCGGGGGACGCTTCCCCCGAGCCGATCCCCGGCACGGCTCCCCCGGCAGGGCCGGACGACGGCACCCCCTCTACACCGTCCGGCCCTGCCACCCCCCTCCCGGCCTCCGCCGGCCCTGCGGGAGGCCGGGGATGACGGCCACCACCCGGTCGCGGCTGAGTGCCGCGCTCCCCGCCGGGCTCGTGGTGCGCCGGCTCGTCGGCACGCTGGGCCTCCTCGTCGTCCTGTCCGTCGCCGTGTTCGCGCTGCTCCAGGCCGCTCCCGGCGACCCGGCGCAGACGCTGCTGGGCCCGCGCAGCGCCACCCCCGAGGCACTGGCCGCCGTCCGCACGCGCTATCACCTCGACAGCCCGATGGCCGTCCAGTACTGGTACTGGTTGAGCGACGCCGTCCACCTCGATCTCGGTACGTCGATCCGCACCGGCGAGAGCGTCGCCGCCGCGCTGGGTGACCGGCTGGTGCTCACCGGGCAGTTGGTCGGTCTGGGCTTCGCCGTGGCGCTGCTCCTCGGGGTTCCGCTGGGCGTGCTGGCAGGCCTGCGCAACCGGCGCGTCACCGACCGGGCCGTGCAGAGCCTCGGGGTGGTGGCGCTGTCGACCCCGGCGTTCGCGGGCGGGCTGCTGCTCGTCTACGTGTTCTCGCTGATGCTCGGCTGGTTCCCCGCGTACGGACCCGGCGAAGGCCCGGGCACGGACCGGCTGATGCATCTGGTGCTGCCGGCCCTGGCGCTCGGACTCGCCGTCACCGCCGTCCTGCTGAAACTGACCCGTGCGGCGGTGATCCGGGAGCTCGGCCGGGAACACGTCACGTTCGCCCGCGCCCGGGGAGTGCGGGAGCGGGACATCCTGCTGCGGTACGTGCTGCGCGGCGCCGTCGTCCCCGTCCTCACGGGCATCGGTCTGGTCCTCGCCTACCTGCTGGCGGGAACGGTCATGGTGGAGCAGGTCTTCGCGCTGCCGGGGCTCGGTTCCCTGCTCGTCGACTCGGTCACCTTCCGGGACGTGCCGGTCGTCCAGGCGGAGGCACTGCTCATCGCCGCGCTCGTCTGTCTGGCCGGCCTCGTCACCGATCTCGTCCAGCCGCTGCTGGATCCGCAGCTGCGGACCGCGCCCGCCGCCCGGCCCACGGCCAAGGCGTCGGCCGAGGCGCTGCCGTCCGGCGCCCGTGAGGTGGAGAACGGATGAAGT
Source organism: Streptomyces sp. NBC_01013 (assembly GCF_045162765.1). Taxonomy (NCBI): domain Bacteria; kingdom Bacillati; phylum Actinomycetota; class Actinomycetes; order Kitasatosporales; family Streptomycetaceae; genus Streptomyces; species Streptomyces sp. NBC_01013. Next base: position 7,922,430 of record NZ_CP108687.1, on the reverse strand, counting down.
CCCGTACCCGTATGCCCAGAAGGTTCTCCCCGCTCACCGTGTGCTGCACGGTGATCCTGGTGCTGTTCGCGCTGGCCGCGGCCGTCGGCCGGGTGATCCTGCCGGGCTGGGACGCGCAGGATCTCGCGACCGGCGCCGCCATGCCGGGCGGTGGGCATCTGCTCGGCACCGACGAACTCGGCCGCGACATCGCCCGGATGGTGGTCGCCGGCGCACGGAGCACCCTGGCCGGTGCGGCGATGGTCGCGCTCGGGTCGATGCTCATCGGCAACGTCCTGGGCCTCCTCGCCGGCTACCGGGGCGGCTGGATCGACGCCGTCGTGCGGCGCTGGGCCGATCTGCTGCTGGCGCTGCCCGCCCTCCTGGTGACGATCGTCGTCGCCGGCATCGGCGGTGGCGGCTACGCGCTGGCCGTCGGCGTACTCGTCGTGCTGACGTCGCCCGCCGACATCCGGCTGGTGCGGTCCGCCGTCCTGGAGCAGCGGCACCGCGCCTACGTCGAGGCGGCGGAGACCCTCGGTCTCTCCCGCTTCACGGTGATGACGCGGCACATCTGGCCCAATGTGCTGCCCGTCGTGGTCGCCAACACCCTGCTGAACTTCGCCGGGGCGATCGTCGCGCTGAGCTCCCTGTCCTTCCTCGGCCTCGGTGTGCCGCCGGGCGCCCCGGACTGGGGCCGGATGCTCTCCGAGAACCGCACCCTGCTGTACGACAACCCGTCCGCGGCCCTCGCGCCGGCCGTACTCATCATCGCGGCGGCCGTGGCGCTCAACCTCCTCGGCGACCGGCTGTTCGAGGCGTTCTCCGACCGTGGGAGGTCCTGATGGCAGCGCATCCGGCGACGGACAGCCGCACCGCCCCCGCCACACCGGCCACCGGGCCGCTGCTGGCCGTCGAGGGTCTGCGGGTGGCGGCGACGGCCGCGCCGGGCGGCCCGGTCCCGATCCTGGACGGCATCTCGCTGGAGGTGGGCGGCGGCGAGTGCATCGGCATCGTCGGCGAGTCCGGCAGCGGCAAGTCCCTCGCCATGCGGGCCGTGGCGGGACTGCTGCCGCCCGGGACCGGGGTGACGGGAGGTTCCGTACGCATCCATGGCCAGGAGGTCCTCGATCTCCCGCCGCGCGAACGCCACGCGCTGCGCGGCCGGCGTGTCACGCTGCTGATGCAGGACCCCTTCACCATGCTGCACCCTCAGCTCACCTGCGGACGCCAGATAGCCGACGGCCTGCGCGACCTGGACGGCGGGCGCATCCGGCGCGGGACGAAGGCCGTCCGGCGCGCGGAGGTGGAGCGGCGGCTCGCCGAGGTCGGCCTCGGCCCCGACGTCGCCGACCGCTATCCGCACGAGCTGTCGGGAGGGATGCGGCAGCGCGTGGCGGCTGCCGCGGCGCTCGCCGGTGATCCCGAACTGCTGATCGCGGACGAACCGACCACGGCCTTGGACGCCGCCAGCCGGCGCGCCGTGCTGGACCTGCTGCGCGGCCTGCAGCGGAGCCGTGACATGGGTCTGGTCCTCATCACACACGATCTGCGGGTGGCGTTCTCCGCCTGCGACCGGGTGTACGTCCTGTACGCGGGCCAGGTGCTGGAGCACGGCCGCTCGCAGGAGTTGGAGTCCGGCCCGCTGCATCCGTACACCGCGGGTCTGCTGGCCTCCGAGCCGTCCGTGCGCCGGCGGTTCGCGGAGCTTCCGGCCATTCCCGGCTCCGTTCCCGCCCCGGGTTCCCGGGGGCCGGGCTGCCCGTTCGCCGACCGCTGCGCCCACGCGGCCCCGGTGTGCCGCAGCGAGCCGGTCGAGCTGCTGCCGCCCGTGAAAGCAGGGGATCGGTCAGACGTTACGGACCGGCTGTCGGCCTGTGTGCGGATCGCGGAGATCGGGGGCGCGCTCGTCGCGGCGTCGCTGCGCACGGTCGCGGAGCCGGCGACGGCGCCCGGTCAGGGGTCCGGAGTGGAACCTGCCCGGGATGCGGCGCTGGTGGCCACGTCCGTCGGCCGCACGTTCCGATCGTCGGCCGGGGACCACGCCGCACTGCTCGACGTGAGCCTGACGGTGCCGCGGAACACGGTCGTCGCACTGGTCGGCGAATCCGGTTCGGGCAAGACGACACTCGCCAGGATCGCGGTCGGCCTGGAGACGTTCGCCGGCGGTGCGGTGTCCGTGGGCGGGATCGACCTGCCCGCCGGGCGCCGCCCCACGACCGGGGACCGGCGACGCCTGGCGGAACAGGTACAGATCGTGTTCCAGGACCCGTACTCCTCGCTCAACCCGCTGCGCACCGTGGGCGCGACGCTCCGCGAGGCCCTCTCCGCCGCTTCCGGCGGGCGCGGGCGGGGCGACGCAGCCGGGGTGGAGTCCCTTCTCGCCCAGGTGGGTCTGCCCGGGTCGTACGCCTCGCGCCGTCCGGCCGCGCTCTCCGGCGGCGAGCGTCAACGGGTGGCCCTGGCGCGCGCCCTGGCAGCCCGGCCCAGGCTGCTGATCTGCGACGAAGCGGTGGCGGCGCTCGACGTGTCGGTCCAGGCCCAGCTCCTCAACCTGCTTGTCACGCTCCAGCGCGAGGAGGGCTTCGCGGTGCTGTTCATCACCCACGACCTGGGAGTGGTGCGGCAGATCGCCGACCTGGTGGCGGTGATGCACCGGGGGCGGATCGTCGAACAGGGCCTCGCCACCGAGGTCCTGGACGCGCCTCAACACCCCTGGACCCGCCGCATGATCGATGCCCTGCCCTCGGCCGCGGACGTAGGCCGCCACACCTGACGGGTCCGCGCCCACGCGGGTAGAGTGTGCCGCTGACCTGCGCGTACCACGAGAGCGAGGACGAACGGTGTCCGAACCGACCACCGCCGGCGAACCGCCCCCGGCCGCGCGTGCGCCCGAGGCCGGGCAGTCCGCCTCCGGTGTCCGGGCCTCCCTGGCCGGTAACCTCAACCGCCGTCGTCTTGCGCGCGGTTGGAGCCTGCGCGAGCTGTCGGCGGCGACCGGCGTCAGCAAGGGGCTGCTGTCCCAGATAGAGCGGGCCGAAGCCAATCCGACCGTCGACGTGCTGGTGCGGATCGCCGACGTGCTGGGCACCAACTGCACGGATCTGCTGCGCCAGCCGCTGCTGGAGCCGGAGATCATCCGCGCCTCCTCGCTGGAGGAACCCGAGGACGAGACGTCGGTCAGCCTGTTGTACTCCGGCCACGAACAGGGCCGCGTGGAGATCTACCGGACCAGGCTCCACCCGCACGCGCAGAGCCAGGTCAGCTCGCACGGCACGGACTCCGTGGAGTACGTGCTCGTGATGTCCGGTCAGGTGACGCTGGTGGTGAACGACGTTCCGTACCTGCTGGAGGCGGGTGACACAGCCCGCTTCTCGGCCCAGTGCAGTCACTACTACACCACCGAGGACTCGCCCGCGGTCACCCACACGGTCGTCGGCTACCCGCGCGACTGAGCACGTGTGACAGGCCCGGCCACCGTCGATTTCGACTCAACTACCGCCGGATATACGTCGGCATGCCCCGGCGGCGGCTGCGGCTGTGGCACTCTGGTGACGACCGCCCCACCGGGCTCCCCCGTACCGGTGGGGCGGTTCCGCGCCCCGGCCCGTTCGGGCTCCGCCGCGTCGGAGGGATGGCTGCGCGTCCCCGCCGTTGACGCCACGGCAACCGGCCAACTTCCGTTTGTGTGCATGAGAGCGTTTTGACGGGGCAGGCGTCTACACCTCATGGCCTACCACCAGGGAGCGTGACGAGATGACGGCGCACACTGCGCGGACTGCCGGTGCGGAGCGAGCGGAGAGTGCACGGTCGGTGCCGGCCGACAACGGAGGAGCCCCGACGGCTGTCATCGGGCAGGGCGCATTCACGGGCACCGGGCCTGCCCCCGGTGACCTCGGTGAGCTGCCGTGGATCGAGGATGCGGGCAAGGTCGCGCCCACCGACGCGCGGGAGCTGTCCCGGCTGTTCTTCGACCGGCTCCAGGACCTGGAGGAGGGGACAGCCGCCCATCAGTACGCGCGTAACACCCTCATCGAGATGAACCTCTCCCTCGTCCGGTTCGCAGCCGGCCGGTTCCGGAACCGGGGCAGCGGCGACATGGAGGACATCGTCCAGGTCGGCACTATCGGGCTGATCAAGGCCATCGACCGGTTCGACCTGTCCCGCGAGGTCGAGTTCACCTCCTTCGCGGTCCCGTACATCACCGGGGAGATCAAGCGGTTCTTCCGTGACACCAGCTGGGCGGTCCATGTCCCTCGCCGCCTCCAGGAGTTGCGGGTCGACATCGCCAAGACCAAGGAGTCCCTGGCCGGCGATCTGGACCGGGACCCCACCGTCGCCGAGCTCGCCGAGCATCTCGGTCTGAGCGAGGAGGAGGTCACCGAAGGCATCGTCGCGGCCAACGGATACACCGCGGGCTCGCTGGACATGCCCGCCGCCACGACCGACTCGGGGCAGCACGGTACCTCGGGCCGGACCTTCGCCGATGTGCTGGGCAGCCCGGATCCGGCCATGGAGACGGTCGAGAACCTGCACGCCCTGGCGCCGCTGCTGGGCGATCTCGACGAGCGTGAGCGTCGCATCATCGACATGCGGTTCGGCCAGGAGATGACGCAGTCGCAGATCGGCGCGGAGCTCGGCATCTCGCAAATGCACGTCTCCCGGCTGATCAGCCGGATTCTGCGCAGGCTCCGTGACGGGATGTTCGTCGAGGAGTGAGCGGAGCGAGGGGGCTCCCGGCCACGGAGGCCGGGAGCCCCTTCGTCGTTTCCCGGTGCCCGTACATTGCGGCCCGATGAAATCGGCGCCGGGCCGGAGCCCTGCCGGGCTCCCGCCCCGCGGCACGGCACGCTCCCCCGCAAGCGGGACGTACGTGCAGGTCAACGGGCAGGAGAGCGGGGCCGCGCAGGGCGGCCTGCCCGGCCCTCCCGTGTCCCCGACAGGCCCGTCGGCGGCACGGTGACCTTGTTGACGCCCTCCAGGGCCGCTGGCACGCTCTGCCGCATGCCCGCGATTCCGGTTCTCTTCTCGCGGCGCCACGTCGATCTGGGACGCCTCGCGTCCGCCGCGTGTCGCCGCGGTCTTCGCTCCGCCACCGCGCCGTCGACCGGCTGACACTGCCCGGCTCCGACGCTGTGACGATTCCGCGCCCCGGCCTTGAGGCCCGTACGGGATCCGGCCCCGGATCCCGGGCCGCCCGGTCGCCGCCCGGCCCCGCTCCGCACCGAGAACCTCAGAGGAACCACCATGAGCCAGCCCGTCGACTCCGTCACCGCAGGCCACACCCCCGAGCACGTCGATCGTCAGGAACCCGGTGCCGCCTGGTCCTTCGAGACCATGCAGATCCACTCCGGAGCCGCCCCCGATCCGGCGACGGGCGCCCGGGCGGTGCCCATCTACCAGACGACGTCGTTCGTCTTCCGCGACACCCAGCACGCCGCGGACCTGTTCTCGCTCGCCGAGCCCGGCAACATCTACACCCGGATCCACAACCCCACCCAGGACGTCCTGGAGCAGCGGATCGCCGCTCTGGAGGGCGGAGTCGCCGCGGTGGCGCTCGCCTCCGGGCAGGCGGCCGAGACCCTTGCCCTGCTGACCGTGGCGGGAGCGGGCGACCACATCGTCTCCTCCACCTCGCTGTACGGCGGTACGTACAACCTGCTGCGCCACACCCTCCCCCGGTTCGGCATCGAGGTGTCGTTCGTCGACGACCCGGACGACATCGACGCATGGACGGCGGCGATCCGGCCCCACACCAAGGCGCTGTTCGCGGAGACACTGGGCAACCCCCGCGGGGACGTCCTCGACATCCGGGCGGTCGCCGACGCGGCACACGCCGCCGGGGTTCCGCTGATCGTCGACAACACCGTCCCGACCCCGTATCTGCTGCGCCCGATCGAGCACGGCGCGGACGTCGTCATCCACTCGGCGACGAAGTTCCTCGGCGGGCACGGCACCACGATCGGCGGGGTGGTGGTCGACGGCGGTACGTTCGACTTCGGGGCGCACCCCGAGCGGTTCCCGGACTTCAGCTCCCCCGACCCGAGCTACCACGGTCTGCGCTACTGGCCGGATCTCGGGCCCAGCGCCTTCGCCGTCAAGCTGCGGGTCCAACTGCTGCGCGACCTCGGCCCGGCGCTCTCTCCCCACTCCGCCTTCCTGCTGCTCCAGGGCGTGGAGACGCTGAGCCTGCGACTGGAGCGGCACACCGCCAACGCCCTGGAGCTGGCCCAGTGGCTGGAGGGGCGCGACGAGGTGTCGGCCGTCCACTACGCGGGCCTCACATCGAGCAAGTGGTACGAGGCGGGGCGCCGCTATCTGCCCCGCGGCGCCGGCGCTGTGCTCTCCTTCGAACTGCGCGACGGGGCCGAGGCGGGCAAGCGGTTCGTGGACGCGGTCGGGCTCTTCAGTCACCTCGCCAACATCGGTGACGTACGGAGCCTGATCATCCATCCCGCGTCGACCACGCACAGCCAGCTGACCGAGGAGCAGCTGACCGCGACCGGGGCCACCGTGGGGCTGGTCCGCCTCTCCGTCGGGCTGGAGAACGTGGACGATCTCAAGGCCGACCTGGAGGCCGGGTTCCGCGCCGCGAAGGCCGCGTCCTGAACCGGACGGCCCTCTCGCCCGCGCTTCCCCTCCCGCCGGCCACCGGAGGCCGGCGGGAGGGGGATCATCCCGGCCGCCGCTCCTGGGTGCGGGCGCACGCGCCGTTGCCGCTGGAGTCCGGCGGCACGCTGCCGGGTGTGCAACTGGCCTACGAGAAGTGGGGGCAGATGGCTCCCGACGGATCCAACGCGGTCCTGGTGCTCCATGCCCTGACCGGGGACAGCCATGTGGCCGGTCCGGCGGAGCCCGGGCACCCGACGGCCGGCTGGTGGGACGCGCTGGTCGGCCCCGGCAGGGCGTTGGACACCGACCGGTGGTTCGTCGTCGCGCCGAATGTGCTCGGCGGCTGCCAGGGCAGTACCGGCCCGGCTTCCCGCAGGGCCGGAGGAGCCCGGTGGGGCGGCGACTTCCCGTATCTGACGGTGCGTGACCAGGTGGCCGCGGAGGCGGAGCTGGCCGACGCGCTCGGCATCGGGCGGTGGGCGGCCGTGATCGGCGGGTCGATGGGCGGTATGCGCGCACTCGAATGGGCGGTGGGCCGGCCGGAGCGCACCGGAGCGCTCCTGGTACTGGCCGCGTCCGCTGCCGCATCGGCGGAGCAGATCGCCTGGGGATCGCTGCAGATCTCCGCGATCCGCTCCGACCCGGGCTGGCGCGACGGCCACTACCACGACGCGGCACCGGGCGAAGGCCCGCACCGGGGCCTCGGCCTGGCACGCAGCATCGCCCACGTCACCTATCGCAGCGAACCGGAGCTCGCCGCGCGCTTCGGCGGCGCTTCGCAGCCGGGCGAGGATCCGTGGCACGGCGGGCGGTACCGGGTGGAGTCCTATCTCGACCACCACGCGGCCAAGTTGGTGCACCGTTTCGACGCGGGCAGCTACGTGACGCTGACCGGCGCGATGAACGGGCACGATGTCGGGCGCGGGCGGGGTGGTGTGGCGCAGGCGCTGCGCCGGGCCCGGATGCCTGCGCTCGTCGCCGCGATCGACTCGGACCGGCTCTACCCGCCCGCGCAGCAGGCGGAACTCGCCGCGCTACTGCCCGGAGCCGACCGGCTCAGGACCGTGGAGTCGCCCCACGGCCACGACGGGTTCCTGACCGAGACCGACCAGGTCGGCTCGCTCGTGCAGGAGTTGCTGCCGGGCCGTCCGGACCCGGGCCGCTGACCGCTGCCGCTCTACCGACCCCGGGACGGGCACGCCGCCGTCGGGCCCGTCCCCCGCACCCGCTGCCGCCGCTCCCGCCCCCTCCTCTCCCTGGAGTCGCCATGAGATCCGTTCCGCCGTCCGAGGCCGCCTACGACGGGATGCGGCTGCGCCAGTGGTCGCGCGGTGCCGCGCGCTCCGCGGGGATCGAGCGCCGTGATCTGCTGCGGCTGGTCGCGGCGGCCTCGGTGGCCGCCCCACTGGCCGGGCTCGCCGCTCCCGCGCGACCGGCGGCCGCGGCCGAGACCGCGTCCGCCGCCCCGGGGATCGTGAAGCCGCTGCCTCCCGAGGTGTTCACGGTGCGGGGCACCAATGCGGAGACGAACTTCGCGGCGCTGCGCGGGACCGGGCTGCTCACACCGGCCGAGCGCTTCTTCGTACGCAACCACACGGTCACCCCGCGGATCGAGGCGGCCGACTGGCGGCTGAAGGTGTGGGGCGACGGGCTGAAGGGCCCGGAGGCGGAGTTCACGTACGACTCGCTGCGCGCGCTGCCGTCGGTGACCCGCACCTCGTTCGTCGAGTGCGCGGGCAACGCCCGCAGCTACTACGCCACACAGCAGGGCCAGCAGGTCAGCGGGACCGCCTGGACTCTGGGGGCGATCGGCACGGCCCGCTGGCGCGGGGTGCGGCTCGCCGATGTACTGCACCGCGCGGGCATCACCCGGCACGCGGTCGACGTGCTGCCGCGGGGCCTGGACGACGAAGTGGTCAGCGACGGGATCAATCTCGGGCATGTACGCCGGCCGCTGCCGGTGGCGAAGGCGCTGGACGACGTGCTCCTCGCCTACGAGATGAACGGCGAACCGCTGCCGCCCGACCACGGGCATCCGGTACGGCTGATCGTGCCGTCCTGGATCGGGATCGCGAACATCAAATGGGTCGGCGACATCGAGGTGAGCGCGCAGCCGCTGGTCTCGCCGTGGAACACCGGTCTCTACCGGCTGTTCGGCCCCGGCTACCCGGCCGAGGGCAGTGCGCCGCTGGCCCGGCAGACGCTGAAGAGTGCCTTCGAGCTGGCGCCGGGTGCGGCGCTCCCCGCCCATCGGCGCCACGTGCTGACCGGGCGCTCGTGGTCGGGCGGTGCTCCTGTGCGCACGGTCGAGGTCAGCACCGACGGGGGTGCGCGGTGGCGCCGCGCGCGGCTGCACGAGGAGCCGCGGGACGGGAGCTGGGTGCGCTGGTCGGCCGACTGGGTGCCCGGGGTCCGTGGGCCTGCCGTCCTGCTGGCACGGGCGACGGACCGGTCGGGCCGCACCCAGCCGGACGTCGCCGTGCACAACACGCAGGGCTATCTGTTCGACGCGGTGGTCCGGCACGAGGTGCAGGTGGTCTGACGGGACGCAGGGCGGACCGGGGATCAGTCGCTGTCCTTTTCCGCGGGCCGCCCTGCGTAGTAGGTGGCGATCATGTCGTCGCCGCCGTGCCCGGCCGCCTCGGCGCGTTCGAAGCGGGCGGCCGACGCCTCCGTCAGGTCCAGCCGGACGCCCGAGTGCGCGGCGGCTTCGAGGATGAGCCGGGTGTCCTTGAGGGCCGTGGACAGAGCGAAGCTCGGGGTGAGGTCGCCGGTCAGGACGGCGGTGGACTTGCCGTGCAGGTAGGCGGAATCGAGCGGCCCGCCCCTCATGACGTCGAGGAACGTCTGCGGGTCCACACCGAGTCCCTCGGCGAGGTTCAGGCATTCCGCGACGCCGCCCACCATGTTGATCACCCAGGCGTTGACCACGAGCTTGAGCCGGGAGGCGGCTCCCGGCTCCTCCGCCACCCAGACGGTGCGCTGCCCGATCGCGTCGAGCACCGGCCCGGTCACCTTGCGGGCGGCGGACGGCCCGGAGACGAAGACGGTCAGCGCGCCCTGTTCCGCGGGCTGCCGGGTGCCGGAGACCGGGGCATCGAGGTAGACGAGGCCGAGGTCCACTGCGCGCTGGGCCAGTTCGGCGGTGGCGTCGGGCCCGACGGTGGAGCTCTGCAGGAGCACCTGGCCGCGGTGGACCCCGTCGGATGCGGCAGCGAGCGCGGCGGCGACGGCGGTGCTGTCGTTGAGCACGGTGAGGATGACGTCGGCGCCGCGTACGGCTTCGGCCGCGGTGTCCGCGACGATGGCGCCGTCGGCGGCGAGCGGTGCCGCCTTGTCGTAAGTACGGTTCCAGACACGGACGTCGAGACCTGCCCTGAGCAGGCTGCGGGCCATGCCGGAACCCATGATTCCGGTGCCGAGCACGGCGACGGCCGGGCGCTCCCGGACGGCGTGGGCTGCTGAGGTCATGAGGGCTCTTCCCTTCGTCGGCCGCGAAGAAGGCCTCTCGCGGCGCTTGGGTTGGTCAGGATCGCCGCGCGGCGCCTTCGAGGACCGCAGCGTGCACGGCCCTGGCCAGTCGTGCGCCCCAGCGCGAGCGGGGCCCCGCGAACGGTTCACCGGGCCCGGCGTCCGGGGAGGACGCGGGCGCGGCGATGCAGACGGAGTCGGTGGGGGTACCGGAGCAGTCGAGTCCGGCGTCCAGCAGTGCCTGCACCTTGGCCTCGGTGGCGGTGGCGACGGCGTTGACGAGTGCGGCGTCGGTGAGCGGAACGGGCAGCACGACGACGATGTTGACCGTCCCCGGCTCCTGAGGTCCCCCGCCTCCCTCGGCCGCTGTAGCCGCCCAGCCGCGTACGCCGAGACCACAGGTGGCGGTCGCGGTGACGCCCTCGTCGGTCGCGACGGTGTACGCGGTGACGTCGGCGGCCGTCATCAGTCCGATGCCGGGCCCGGTGAGGTGTTCGGCGGCGGCGATCTCGACGAGGTGGCGGTCGGGGTCCATGCGCGGATAGCCGCCGGGCACCTGGGCGTTGAGGATCCAGTCACGCGGCCCGATGCCGCCGCCGAGTACCGCGCTGCTGCACACCCTCCAACCCGGCCCCAGCCGCCACACGAGGTGATGCAGCTCCAGGCCGTCCTCGTGCCGGGCCGACAGTTCACCGCGCTGTTCGGGCAACCGGATGCGTACGGAACGGATGGGATACCCCCGGTGGTGCGGCAGGACGGTGGTCGGTGCGGGACCCGTCGATCATAAGTGCCGGGCAGGGCTCCGCCGGGGGCGCCCTGCCCGTTGCCGAGAGGTCGGGCCCGGCCGCGGGCCATGGCGATCAGACGGTCCAGCACGGCGGCGTCGGTCCGGACGCCGTCGTGGGCAAAGGCGACGGTGACCCGGGTGCGGCGCAGCCCGCGTACGGCACCGGTGGGGCCGGTGCGTGTTCCCGGTGGACGTACATGTCGTCGTGGTGGACCGCGGCGACGACGGGGACCTCCTTGGCCGACAGCCGGTCGAGGTCGTAGAGGTCCCGCCGGTCGGTACGGGTGGCGAGCGCCTCGGCGGCGGCGCGCAGCGGCACGAGGGCGGGGTCCTGCTCGAACTGCCAGGGGCAGACCATCTCCACCGGTCAACACGGTCGCACCGGGCTTCCCGGCGGGCTTGCCGCGCAGACTGATCGGCCGGTCGCCGTTGCGGCCGATGAGGTCGGTGCCGTTGGCGGAGGCGATCCGGACCTCGCCGGCGGCCTCCAGGAGCGCGACCGGCGCCTTCACGTCGTCCAGCTGTCGGTGCGGGAATCGCACCACCGTGGCGATTTCCGGCGAAAGGGTGCGGGCGGGCCCAGCGGGGGTCAAGGGACTCCCGGAAATTCGCTGCACGGCGGGAACGGCCAGTTCGGAGGCGGTGACGGACGAGCCCCGTGCGCGCGGCTCGGCCGGTGCCGGACGCGAGGCGAGCCGCCCGGTACGGGCACCCCGCGTTCCTGCCTTGCCGCCCTGCCCATCGGCGGGCGGGGCCAGGGGGTCTCCCCTTCCGCCTTCACTCGATTGGCCTAACCGGGCCGACAGCCCCGCACCGGCATCGCACGGGGCCTGCACCCACCTGGGGCGGATACGGTGCCCGGCCTCCGGCGGCCGGGCGGTTGCAGCGTCCATCCGGGTGAGGCGCGATGGAATCCGGACGCGCCTCCCCTGCTGGACCCACCTACAGGACGCGCCCGGGCGAGGAGGAATCGGACATGGGAGCCGCTGACGGTTTCACGGATTCCGGAGAGCTCGACGGCCTGACGGTGTACGACACCGAGGGCGAGAAGATCGGCAACGTGGGGCGGGTGTATGTCGACGACAGCACCGGCCGACCGGACTGGATCACGGTGAAGACCGGCCTGTTCGGCATGAAGGAGAGTTTCGTGCCTCTCGCCGGAGCCCGTCGCGTGGGCTCCGACCTGCACATCTCACATCCGAAGGACCGGGTGAAGGAAGCCCCCAGGGTGGACGCGGACGCCCATCTGTCCGTCTCCGAGGAGGAAGAGCTCTACCGGCACTACGGCCTGAGCAGGAACACCAAGGCCAACCTCGGCGAACGGGGCGGCACATCGGGCGCCGACGCACCGACCACGACCGGCACGGGCACCATGGGCGCGGCCGGAGCCGGAGCCGGAGCGGCAGCCGGAGCCGGAGCGGCAGCCGGGGCCGGAGCCGCGGGCACGGGCCGCACGACCGACCGGACCACGTCGGCCGGCATGGCCGGTGCGGGCTCCGGGACCGGCAGGCACCGAGACACCGAAACCTCGGGCACGGCCCGTCCGCTGGTGGGTGCCGGCGCGGGCGCCGAACGTTCCGGCGCCGACCTCGGCGGCAAGGAGGAGATGATCCGCTCCGAGGAGCAGCTGCACATCGGCACCGAGGAGTACGAGAGCGGTAAGGCCCGCCTCCACAAGTACGTCGTCACGGAGAACGTCACCAGGACCGTGCCCGTGACGCACGAGGAGGTGCGGGTGGTCCGCGAACCGCTCCGTCCGGGCGACAAGGCGGCCGGCCGGTCCGACATCACCGAACAGGACGTGGAGGTCACCCTGCACGCCGAACGCGCCACGATGCGCAAGGAGACCGTGCCGGTCGAGCGGGTGCGGATGGAAACGAAGAAGGTGACCGAGCAGAAGGAAGTCTCCGCCGAACTGCGCAAGGAGCAGATCGACTACGCGGACGGCACCACCAAGAGCGGCACGGACATGGGTGGCAAGGACATGGGCGGCAAGGACATGGGCGGCGAGTTCGGTCAGGGGCGACGCCGCTGACGCCCGGCTCACCACGCCGGACAGCCGTACCGCACCGGCGAGGGGCGGGCTCCGCGCAGGGGCCCGCCCCTTGCGTTCACGGCGCCGGGACTCCGCCCGTGAGCGTCAGGGCCGATCCGGACGAAAGCGCACCGAGGGCCGCCCCTGCGGGCCGTCCGGTGTCACGACGGCCCGCACCCGGTAGACGTCGGAGATGAGCGCCTCGGTGATCACCTGCGCGGGAGTGCCGCCCGCGACCACCCTCCCCTCGTTCATCACCACGATGCGGTCGCAGAACATCGCGGCCAGATTGAGGTCGTGCAGCGCGACGACGGCGGTCAGCGGCAACGAGGTGACCAGCGACAGAAGTTCGAGCTGGTGCTGGATGTCCAGGTGGTTGGTCGGTTCGTCCAGCAGGAGTTCACGCGGCTGCTGGGCGAGCGCGCGGGCGATCTGGACGCGCTGGCGCTCACCGCCGGAGAGCGTGTGCCAGGACTGGTCGCGGCGCTCGGTCAGTCCGGTCCGCTCCAGGGCCTCACGTACCGCCGTCTCGTCCGCCGCCGTCGGTGCCGACCAGGCGCGGCGGTGCGGGATGCGTCCCAGACGTACGACGTCCACGACGCTCAGCTCCACCTGGGTGACGGCGTGCTGGTCGACCACCGCGACGCGTCCGGCGACGGTGCGGCGGCCGATGGCGGCCAGTGGATCGTCGTCGAGGGTGACCAGACCAGCGTCCGGGGCCAGGACTCCGGCGAGTATCCGCAGCAGGGTGGACTTCCCGGAGCCGTTCGGGCCGATCAGGCCGAGGGTGGCGCCCGGCGGCGGAGCGATCGAGACCCCGTCCAGGATGAGGCGGCCACCCGCCTCCCGGCTGACCCGGTCGGCCCGCAGTCCGCTGGGGGTGGCCCTGGTCACGGGGCCCGCCGGGTGCGGTAGAGGACCAGCACGAAGGCCGGGACCCCGATCAGCGCGGTGACGACTCCCACTGGAACCTCCTGCGGGTCGAGTACGGTCCGGGCGAGGGTGTCCACCCACACCAGGAAAACGGCCCCGGCGAGTGCGGTGACCGGAAGGAGCCTGCGGTGCCCGGAGCCGGTGAGCGCGCGGGCCGCGTGCGGCAGCACCAGTCCGACGAACCCGATGGCACCGGCCGAGCTCACGAGGGCGGCGGTCAGCAGCGCGGTCGTGCACAGCAGGACGATCCGGGTGCGGCCGACGTGGACGCCGAGCGTGGCCGCCGCGTCCTGGCCGAACGCGAAGGCATCGAGCGTACGGGCGTGGCCGAGGCAGACCAGCAGTGTCGCGACGAGCACGGCGCAGCAGATCCAGACATCGTTCCAGCCGACCCCGCCGAGTGAGCCCAGCAGCCAGAACAGCACCCCGCGGGTCTGCTCGGCGTCGGCGGCGGTCATCACGACGAAGGAGGTGAGCGCGGAGAAGAGCTGCATGGCCGCGACCCCGGACAGAACGACCCGGTCGGTGCTGCCGCCGAGGGTGTGGCTGAGCAGCATGACCAGGGCGAAGGAGCACAGCGCCCCGATGAACGCCCCGGCCGACAGCGATACCGCTCCCCCGCCGACACCGAGCACCACCACCACGACCGCACCGGTCGAGGCCCCGGAGGAGACACCGAGGACGAAGGGGTCGGCGAGCGGGTTGCGCAGCAGTGACTGCATGACGGTGCCGCAGACCGCGAGTCCGGCGCCGCAGACGGCTGCGAGCAGGGTGCGCGGCATGCGCAGGTTCCAGATGATCCCGTCCCGGATCGGGCTGAGCCGCGGCTCACCGGCGCCGAGATGGGCGGCGACCGTGGACCAGACGTCGGCGACGGAGATCCGGGCCGGGCCGATGGTGACGGCGAGCGCGACGGACAGGGCGAGCAGCAGGAGCCCGGAGGCCCACAGGAGTCCGTCGCGGATGCCGCGCCGGCCCGTCGTGGCGTGCGGACCCGCGTCCTCGCGCGGCGCCGCGGCCCGTTCGGTGTCCGTCACCCCGCGAGCCCGAAGGTGCGCAGCCCGGCGGCAACGCGCTCCACGCCCTCGACGGTCCGGATGGTGGGGTTCATCGACTGTCCGCTGAGCAGCACGTAGTGCTTGTCCCGGACGGCGTCCATGTTCTTCGTGACGGGGTTGGACTCCAGGAAAGCGATCTTCTTCGCGGCGCTCTCGGCGGTCTGGGACTTGCGGGTCAGGTCGCCGATGACCAGCACGTCCGGGTTGCGATCGGCGACGGTCTCCCAGTTGATCTGCGGCCATTCCTCGTGCGTGTCGTCGAAGGCGTTCTTCGCGCCGAGTTCCCGGGTGATGATGCCGGGCGCACCGCAGCAGCCCGCCAGGTAGGGAGCTTCGGAGTTGGCGAACCAGTACATCAGGGAGGTGCCGGAGGCGTCGATGCCCTCGGCCGCCTTCCGCACCCGGGCGCGCAGCTCGGTGACGAGCTTCTCGCCGCGCCCGGGAACTCCGAACACCGCGGCCAGGTCGCGGACTTCGGCGTAGACGCTTTCCATGGTCAGGGCACCGGTGCGGACCCCGTCGCCGTCCTTGCTGTTGTCCTTGGCGGTGCAGTCGGCGGGCGAGACGTAGGTGGGGACGCCGAGCTTCTCGAACTGCTCGCGGGGAGCCACACCGCCCTTGGCGAGGGTCGACTCGAAGGACGCGCTGACGAAGTCGGGCTCCTGGTCCAGGACCTTCTCCGACGAGGGACGGTTGTCGGAGATCCTCGGGACGCCCGCGTTGGCCTTCTCCAGTCCCTTCAGTACCGGGTCGGTCCACGTGGCCGTGGCGGCGAGCCGGTCGGCGAGGCCGAGCGAGAGCAGGATCTCGGTCGACCCCTGGTCGACCGGCACGGCGCGCTTCGGCGCCGCGTCCACGGTGACGGTCCGTCCGCAGTTCTTCAAGGTGACCGGATAGCCTTCGGCTTCCCCGGACTTGGCGGCGGTGCTGTCCTTGCCGCCGCCGCAGGCCGTCAGCAGGATCAGTGCCGCGGTGAACAGGGCGGCGGAGCGGGCGGGGCCGGCTATGGGCGGCACGGAGTACCTCGGCGTCTCTGGGCCCATGCGCGGGGCCCGCTGTACGGAGTTCCGTGGCCCGGTACCGGGCCGCGGGTGCCAGCAGGTCTTCGGACTCGGGTTCATACGGACGGGACGCCTTCCCGGGAAACCGTGGGTCTCCCAGTGGCCGTGGCCCCGCCCGTCCCCCTCACCGCTGCGCGTCAGTTCCGGATTCTCACCGGATTCCCTGACCCCTACGTGGAGTTCGACTGGCTCCGGCACGCTACCACGGGCCTCCGCCCAGCTCAGCGGCGGTGTGCCCGGTGGCGCGGGTGGTGGGTCGGCCGGGGCGGTGTGCCGGCGCACCGCCCCGGTCCCGGAGTACCCGGGCGGCCCCAGTCCGGTTACGCCTTGCGGCGAACCGATTCGCCACCGGGGATGCGCGGCCCCGCGCACCGCCGCGAGAGCGCGGCCGAGGTACCCCAGAAGGCCAGCAGGACGACACGGAGACCCAGCCGCCGGACCGCGTCCGCCGCCCGGTGCGAGGTGCCCGTCATCGCGCGCCCCCGGCAGGTTGCCTGGCCGCGGTGGTGTGCCAGGAGGCGCCCGGGTCGTCGTAGGCGTGGGTGTAGTGGGGACCGGCGATGGGCCAGTCGGCGAGCAGTTCCCCGGGCAGTGCGAAGGATTCCGCCAGCTCCGGGAGATGGCGGCTCACCGCGGCGACGAGTTGTTCGGTGGCATCGGTCAGCCCTTCGACCTGACCGGCGGTCAGGTGGCCCGCGGCGAGCAGGTCCCCGCTGTTGTCCGCGACCCAGCGCAGCGCGAACAGCCGGGCGAGTTCGCCCAGCCGCTCGCGGGCCTCGCCACCGGGCAGAGCTGCGAGCGCGTTCTCGTACGCGTGGGCCGCCTGCCGGTACGCGTGGGCCTCGACTCCCCGCAGCGCGGGTCCGGACGCCGCGTTCCAGCGCTCCAGCGGGCCGCCGTGAGGGACCTGGGCCATCCGCGCGGCCGCCCGGGCGAACCGGATGCGCTCCACCTGGCCCAGGAGCCGGCCAAGGAACCGCAGGTCAGCGAGATCGCCGTCCGGCGGGTCGCCGGCCGGATCGTCCTGCGGGACCTGGGCGGCGTCGAAGAGCAGTCCGGCGGCCGCCCGGGAGTGGATGGCCAGGTTGTCGCCCTCGGCCGTGATCGCGCCCTCGATCCCGGTGACGAGCTCGGTCATCCCGTTGCTCTCCAGGAGACCCTGGGCGCCGCACCGTTCCCGGCACTCGACGATCACCGACCGGGCCTGCCAGGTGATCCATCCCTTGGCGATGTCGACCATCCGCTCGGCGGCCTCGCGTTCCGCGGGCGGGCCCGCCGCCGCCTTCTCCCACCGGTCGAGTACGCGCCGGTGCAGCAGGCTCATCGCGAAGACGGTGGCCATGGCCTCCGCGAGCGGGCCGTGGTGGCTGCGGTGGGCGATGACCGGCACCGGAGGCGACGCACGGCCTCCGGAGACGAAACGGTGGCCTCCGTAGCGCACGGCGAGGGCCAGCGTGGTGCGTGCGGAGCCCACCGCGCTGGCGCTCATGCA
Source organism: Streptomyces sp. NBC_01013 (assembly GCF_045162765.1). NCBI lineage: Bacteria > Bacillati > Actinomycetota > Actinomycetes > Kitasatosporales > Streptomycetaceae > Streptomyces > Streptomyces sp. NBC_01013. The sequence continues at coordinate 7,905,002 of NZ_CP108687.1, read as the reverse complement.
GATGCGGCCCGTGGTGACCCGCCCGATCGAGGCGAGGAAGCGGCGCCTGTGCCCCTCGGTGTCGCTGCGGAAGACCCCGTCGTCGCCGACCCGCCCCTGCGCGCCGCCGAGCAGCGCGGCGCGGCCGACAAATACCTGGTCGAAGGAGGTGAGGCAGTGGTCGACGGGGCTGCCCATGCGTGCGGGGAGCCGGCGCACCCTGATACCGGGGAGGGCTCGGGACGCGTCCGTGAGCGGCACCAGCAGCAGGAAGACCCCTTGGTCGACGCCGCCGACGATCAGCCGGGCGGCGACGAGCCCCGACTTGGGGCCCCCCGCCGGGCTGGTGTTGGGCATGAACTTCTGTGCGCCGGCGTGCGGGGTGTGCAGAACGAATCCGTCCCGGCCGGCGTCGTAGGTGGCGGTCGTCTCGACGGCTGCCGCGTCGTTGCCGTGCGCCACTTCCGTACAGAGGAAGGTGCCGATGCGTCGCAGCCGGAGGAAGTCCGAGAGATCGCGGGGGGTCTCGGTGTCGTGGTCCAGGAGGCTGCCGAGGAAGAGGTTGTAGTGAATGCCCGCGACGGTGGTGAGCGCAGGGTCGACCGGGGCGAGCCATTCGTGCAGGGCCGCCAGGGCGCGGGGGTCCGCGGCCGGCCGGGCCGCGCTGTCCAGTGCGTTGTTGAGCGCGCGCAACCGTGCGTGGGCGAGGGCGAGGCGCTCGTCGGGGGTGGGTCCGGGAGGCGGCCAGAGCGGCCGGCGGAACGGCTCGGTGGCGACGAGCCGGCGCCAGAAGCCGTGCTCTCGGCGGGCGTCCGGGCCGAACAGCACGGTGCTGAGCACTTCGGCGACCGGCCCGGTCCCGGCTCCCGAGGGGCCGGTGCTGTCGAAAATGGCGTTCATAAAAGCGGGAACGATCAGGAAACGTCCAGGACACCCCCGCAGCCGTCGTCCAGGCTTTCCCCTCGCCCGGCGAGCGGCGGCACCCGGCGGCCCGGCCGCCCTCCGTCACCTGTATGCAGCAATTCGCCGCGCTGTGGCGGCGGCCAGGACATCCCCTTGGGGCATGGAACGGCACCCTGACGAGTCGGCTGCACAGACGGAGCACGCCGAACTGGAAACCCTGCGCGCCCGTGTGGCACAGCTGGAGACCCGCGCCCCGGCCCGCTCCCGGCCGCGCCTGCGTTCGTTCTTCGCGGTCCTGCTGATCCTGGTGGCGGCCGTGCTCACCCCACTGAGCATCCTGTCGAGCTGGGCGAGTGACGTCGCCGGGGACACGGACCGCTACGTGGACATGATGGAGCCGCTGGCCGCGGACCCCGATGTGCAGGCTGCGGTGACCAGACGCGTCACCGATGCCGTCATGAGCCATCTGGACATCGACGCACTGCTGGCAGACGTCGCGCCCGCCGACCGGCCCGTAGTGGACAAGGCGCTGCAGAAGCTCGGCGGTCCACTCACCACGGGTGTCACGAACTTCGTGCACGGCACCGTGGAGCGGTTCGTGAGCAGCGACGCGTTCGAGCGGGTGTGGAGCAACCTCAACCGGCAGGCCCACGCCTCCGTGGTGAAGGCCCTGACCGGCGAGGGCGGCGGCGCGGTCAAGCTGAACGGCGACACCGTCACCCTGGATCTCGCCCCTGTCATCGACCGGGTGAAGCAGCGCCTCGTCGACCGCGGTCTCACGGTCGCCGGGAAGATTCCCGAGATCCACACCGACTTCACCATCCTCACCTCCGACTCGGTGGGCAAGGCGAAAAAGGGATTCAGAGCGCTCGAACTGCTGGGCTTCTGGCTTCCCGTGTTCACACTGGTGGTGGCTGCGGGCGGGGTGCTCCTGGCCGTACGCCGCCGGCGGGCTCTGGTCACCGCGGCTCTGGCGGTCGCGGTGGGTGCGGCGCTGCTGGGGCTCGGGCTGTGGGCGGGACGCGCGTTCTATCTCGACAGCCTCCCCTCGGATGTCTCGCAGCCGGCGGCGGGGGCGGTGTTCGACACGCTGGCCGGCTATCTGCGTGCCGGGATCCGGCTGGTGGTGACCGTGGGCGTGGTGGTGGCGCTCGCGGCCTGGCTCACGGGGCCGGGCCGTGCGGCCACCCGGGTCATGGCGATGTGGAGCGGCGGCATCGGAGCCGTACGCGATGCGGCCGGTTTCACCGGCGGCCCGGTCGGCAGGTGGGTGCACCGGGCCCGGCGGCCGCTGAACTGGACGGTGGTCGTGGTGGCCGTCGCGGTGCTCCTGGCGTGGGACCGGCCGACGGGCCTGGTCACGGTGTGGATCGCGCTGTGCGCCCTGTTCGTGTTGGCGGTCGTCGAGTTCCTCGACGACGACAGCACTCCGCATCTGGCGGCCACGGAGTAGCACCGGCGTGACCTGCCGGATGTTCTCGCCCCGGCGGACAGTCCGTTCACATGCGGCCGAGTGCCGCGTCCAGTTCCGCCAGGCCTGGCGGGTTGGCGCCTGCCCGGGCGACCGTGACGGCCGCCGAAGCCGAGGCGCGGCGCAGGACGTCCATGACCGTGCCCTTGTCCAGTGCCCGTAGCCGTTCCCGGCCGGCCGGTCCGAGCAGCCCGTGCAGGGCGAGTGCGTGCAGGGTGCCGGACATGAAGGCGTCCCCCGCCCCCACCGTGTCGACGACCGCAACCGGCAGTGCGTCGACCGTCACCGGCCCCTCGGCCAGGACCGCGAACGCTCCGTCGCCGCCCCGTGTGACGAGGACGACGGCCGGCCCGGTGGCGAGCCACCGCCCGGCGACCTTCACCGGGTCCTCGCCCGGGTACAGCCACTCCAGGTCCTCGTCGCTCGCCTTCACCACATCGCTGAGCGCCACGCAGAGCTCGGCCCTGCGTACGGCCGCCTCGTGGTCCCCCATCAGCGCCGGCCGGACGTTGGGGTCGTAGCTGACGGTCGCGGCGGCACGCAGCGATTCGACGGCTGCGACGACCGCGGCCGCACCCGGTTCCGTGACCGTCGCGATCGAGCCGGTGTGCACGTGCGAGGGTGGCCGCTCCAGGGAGACCGGGCCGAGCGTCCAGGCGATCTCGAAGGTGTACGTGGCCCGGCCCGCGCCGTCCAGGGCCACAGCCGCGGACGGGGTGGGTGCGGTGGAACCGTCCGTGATGACGTCGACGCCGGATCCGGTCAGATGGTCGCGGATCAACCGCCCGTTCTCGTCCGGTCCGAGCTGGGTGAGCAGTGTCGCGTCGTGGCCCAGTCTCGCCAGGCCGTAGGCGACGTTGGCCGGGCTGCCGCCCGGGTGGACCCGGTCCGCCGCATCCGGCAGCCGGACGATGTCTGCGACGCATTCGCCGATGACCAGCAGGTCGAGTCCGTCGAGCATGAGGGTGATGTCTCCCGTTGTGCGAGGGCGTAGGCATCCTGGCAGAAGGCACTGCCCGCGGACGCGTCAGCCCGATCCTGCCGTGTGCGGCCCGTTCCGGCCGGCACCAGGTCGCCCGGCCTGCCCTGTGGCCTCCCCGGGCGGGCCCGTCCACGGCTCCAGCGCATCGGCGACGAGCGCCAGGAACCGCGCGTGGGCCCGCGCGCTGCACACCGGCTCGGGATTCCAGGGCACCACCCGCACGGAGCGCTCGACCGAGGACCACGGCCCGTCGCTCCGGAGCTCGTCGAGGGGGGTGGCGTGGGCTCGGATGTCGGCGAGCACGACATCCGGTCGCAGCGCGGCGGTCCGGGCCCAGCCGACCGTCGACCAGTTCGCTCCGGGCCCCGCGGCGGGTTCCACCAGGCCGACGCCGAGCTCGGTCAGCGCCCGTAGTTCGGGCCACATACGAGGGCGGGCCAGATGCGCCTGCTCCCGGCCCGCCGCGGACAGGGCGAGCACCCTCGCCCTGTCCGGGCCCGAGGTGAGCACCCGCAGTCTGTCCCGGGCCGCCTCCAGCTCCTGGGTGGCCGCGGCAGGCTCCTCGGCTCCGAGCGACCGGGCCAGGTCGGCGAACCGTTCACCGATCTCCGCGAGCGTGCGTGCCTGGCCCACGTCGATGACGACGACCGGGACGTGCCCCTCGACGTGCTTGGCCGTCGCGGGATCGAGGCCGTAGACCTGGCCGCCGCCGTAGCTGACGGCCACCACGAGGTCCGGTTCACCGGACAGCAGGGTGTCGGCGTCCAAGCCGCCGCCCGCCCCGACGTACGGCACGTCGGCCGACGGAAGCGAGCCCGTCTTCGCCGGGTCCGGCACCGTGGGGTCGTCGTGCCCCGAGCCGAATATCCCGCTCGGGCGGATGCCGTGGTCCCATAGGGTCGCCCCGGCCTGGACGTAGGCGAGAACCCGCGTCGGCCGCCTCCCGGCAGTCGACACCTGACCACGGTCGTCGGCGAATTCCCACACGGTCCGCTCGCTCACGTCACACACCTCTCGCCACCGGTCGCCCGCCCCCCGTAGCGGTCTCGTCCAGGACTACCTGCCCAGCGAACGCGCGTGGCACCCACGGCTCCGGTGCCGGACTACAGGTCCGCCGCCGTGGAGCGCACGAGGTAGGTGACGGGCCCGGGATCCGGGACCTCGATCTCGGCGAATCCGAGTCGGTCGTAGAACGCCCTGGCCGGGGTGTTGGCCGTGAGCATGGACAGGTGCACGCCCTCGACCCCCTTGGCCTGGAGGGCCGCGAGGAAGGTGCGCATCAGCTGCCTGCCGTACCCCTTGCGCTGCCATCCGGGCAGTAGGTCGATGTGCAAGTGGGCCGGGTGGGCGGCGAGTTCGGGCAGGACCATGCGCTCCGGGTTGTGGAGGAGTCCGATCATCTCGTCGCTGGGGCTCCGAGGTGCTGCGTCCGGCCGCGGGTAGCGGTCCTCGACCAGTGGCAGCCACCGCTTGCGGAACTCCGCCACGAAGCCCGGCGTGTCGGCCGTGCCCAGGATGTACCCGACCGCCCGGCCCGTCCCGTCGTCGACGACGAAGGCGAGATCGGGTTCGAGGAAGGCGTAGGGCGCGGCGAAGATCGACGGCATCAGTTCGGGATCCGGATACAGGTGGCGGGAGTCGCCGCCGTTGTCGGCCGTCCGCACACAGATGTCGGCGAGGGCGGTACGGTCGCCGGACTGATAGGCCCGCAGGCCGGGAAGCTGGGTCACCGGCTCATCCTGGCGCCTCTGGGAGCGCTCCCACAAGCGTGGTGGGAAAGATTTCGTCGAACACGCCCGTGTTCCGTGTCGATCCGGGCCGCAGCCGTTCGTATAGAGGGTGAGAGACCGGCACGGCGCCGGCTTCGCACCCAAGGAGGCACCCCATGAAGCACTACCTGCTCAGCGTGGTCACACCCACCGACGGAATCCCGCCGGCCCCCGAGGAACTGGAACAGATCATGCGGAGGGTCGGAGGCTTCCACCGCGAGCTCGAAGAGGCGGGGGCCTGGGTCTTCGACGGTGGCCTGAGCGCGCCGGACACCGCCACCGTCGTGCGGGCGAAGGACGGCGACACCGTGCTCACCGACGGGCCCTACATCGAGGGCAAGGAGTATCTCGGCGGGCTCAGCATCGTCAGGGCGCCCGATCTCGACGCCGCGCTGGACTGGGGCCGCAAGGCCGCGCTGGCCATCGGACTGCCCATCGAGGTCCGGCCGTTCGAGGGTGAAGTGGAGGGCTGATGTCCGGCCCGTCCGCCCAGCACGGCGGACCGAACGCGGCAGCCGTGTCCGCCTCGGCGATCGAGCGTTGCTTCCGCGACGAGTACGGACGGTGCGTCGCCGTGCTCGTCGGCACCTTCGGTGACATCGACATCGCCGAGGAGGCGGTCCAGGAGGCGTTCGCCACCGCCCTCGCCCGCTGGCCGGAGACCGGGGTGCCGCCCGCACCGGCCGGGTGGATCATCACCACCGCCCGCAACCGGGCCGTCGACCGGCTGCGCCGCGAGACCTCGCGCCCCGGCCGGCACGCCCAGGCCGCGCTCCTGAACGCCCGGGACGAACCGGCCGAGGAGGGCCCCGTGCACGACGACCGGCTCCGCCTGATGTTCACCTGCTGCCATCCCGCGCTCTCCACCAACGCCCAGGTCGCCCTGACCCTGCGGCTGTTGGGCGGTCTCACCACAGCCGAACTGGCGCGCGCGTTCCTGGTTCCGGAACCGACGATGGCGCAGCGGCTGGTGCGGGCCAAGGCCAAGATCCGCGATGCGCGGATCCCCTACCGAGTGCCGGCGGACGCCGATCTGCCCGCACGCGTCCGCTCGGTCCTGGCCGTGGTCTACCTCGTCTTCAACGAGGGATACGCGGCAAGTTCGGGCGACCTGCTGGTGCGGGAGGAACTGTGCGCGGAGGCCGTCCGCCTCGGCAGGCTGCTGGTGGGACTGATGCCCGACGAACCGGAGGCGGTGGGGTTGCTCGCCCTCATGCTGCTCACCGAGTCGCGCCGTCCCGCCCGCTGCGGGCCGGAGGGCGAACTGGTGCCGCTGGACGCTCAGGACCGCGGCCTGTGGGACCGCGAGCTGATCGCCGAGGGGCAGGCGCTCGTCCGGCAGTGCCTGCGAAGGGGCCGCCCCGGCCCGTATCAGATCCAGGCCGCGGTGAACGCGGTGCACAGCGACGCGGCGATCGCGGCGGACACCGACTGGCAGCAGATCCTGCGGCTGTACGACCAGTTGCTGGCGATGACCCCGAGCCCGGTGGTGGCGCTGAACCGTGCGGTGGCGGTGGCCGAGGTGGCCGGCCCGCGGGAGGCGCTCGCGCTCCTCGGGCGGCTGGAGCTCGACGGCTACTACGTGTTCCACGCCGTACGGGCCGATCTGCTGCGCAGACTGGGCCGCGTTGCCGAGGCGGCGGCCGCGTACGAGGCGGCTGCCGAGCTCACCGCCAACGGGGCCGAACGGGACTTCCTGCGGCACCGCCGCGACACGCTCCCCGGCCGGTGACCCGGTACGGCATCTCGATGGCGCCACCGCCTGAACGGCCCGTCAGTCGTTGACGGCCGTCAGCAGCACCACGGCGTCCTCCAGAGCGAGCATTCCGTGCCGTTCCTGGGGGATCGGGTGCAGCTGTCCGGCGGCCAGTTCCACGTCGCCGGACGCCGCGGTGAGCCGCACCGCGCCGTGCAGCACCTGAAGGGATGCGGCGGGCGGGGCGTTGTGCTCGTCGAGGGAGCGGCCCGAGACCAGCGCGATGACGGTCTGGCGCAGCGGCTCCTCACGGAGCAGGAGGTGGGCGCTGCGGCCGTGCGGGGATGTGCGGGCTACGGCCAGGTGCTCGTCGGCCAGGGCATTCAGATCATTGGGTGCGTCCATATGCCCCACTGTGCCGCAGCCCTCGCTCCCCCGCGATCCTGCCGGACCCGGCCGTGCCGTGCCCGGCCGGGTCCGTCGACAGGTGGGGCCCCGGCCGGACGCTCAGACGCGCAGCCAGACCGAGGTGTCCTGGGGCAGCCTCCCCGCAGGGTCGAGAGGGCCGCTGGCCAGAAGGATCCTGGTGTGCGGGGGCGGCTCGGCGGGCTCGGGGGCCAGGTTGACGACGCAGACGAGCCCGTCGGTCCGGGCGAAGGCGAGCACCCCGGGCGCCGCGTCCAGCCAGGTCAGCCGGCGCACCCCGGGCTCGCCCGCCGTGCCGAACCCCGGTTCGCTACGGCGCAGGCGCAGGGCCTCGCGGTACAGGCTGAGCATCGAGTCGGGGTCGCCGCTCTGGAGGTCGGCGGAGTATCCGGACCAGCCGGCCGGCTGTGGCAGCCATGGTGCGGTGGTGGCGCCGAATCCGGCGTACGGTTCGAGCGCCGACCAGGGCAACGGGACCCGGCAGCCGTCGCGTCCCGGGTCGGTGCCGCCCTTGCGGAAGTGCATGGGGTCCTGGATGCGGTCCAGTGGGATGTCGGCTTCCGGCAGTCCCAGCTCTTCCCCCTGGTAGAGGTAGGCCGCGCCGGGCAGGGCCAGCGAGAGGAGGGCCGCGGCGCGGGCCCGCCGGGTGCCGAGGGCCAGGTCGGTGGGGGTGCCGAAGGTTTTCGCGGCGAAGTCGAACCCGGTCTCCGCCCGCCCGTAGCGGGTGACGGTGCGGGTGACGTCGTGGTTGCACAGGACCCAGGTGGCCGGCGCGCCGACCGACGCGTGCTCGGCGAGTGTGTCGTCGATGGCGGTCCGCAGCAGTGCGGGGTCCCACGGGCAGGCCAGGAAGTTGAAGTTGAAGGCGGTGTGCAGTTCGTCGGGGCGCAGGTAGCGGGCGAACCGCTCGGTGTCCGGAAGCCACACCTCGCCGACGAAGACGCCGTCGTACTCGTCGGCTATGGCGCGCCAGGAGCGGTAGATGTCGTGCAGTTCGTCACGGTCGACGAAGGGGTGCGGGTCGCGGCCCGGGATGAAATCGGGCAGCGCGGGGTCCTTCGCCAGCAGGGCGGCCGAGTCGATCCTCACGCCGGAGACGCCGCGCTCGAACCAGAAGCGCAGCACTTCCTCGTGCTCCCGGCGGACCGCCGGGTGGGCCCAGTTGAGGTCGGGCTGCTGGGTGGCGAAGAGATGCAGGTACCACTCACCGTCGTCCAGCCGGGTCCAGGGCGTACCGCCGAATTCGGAGACCCAGTCGTTGGGCGGGATCTCCCCGTCGGCGCCGCGCCCGGTGCGGAAGTGGAAGAGGTCCCTCTCGGGGCTGCCGGAGCCCGCTTCGAGCGCGGCGCGGAACCATGCGTGCTGGTCGGACACGTGGTTGGGCACGATGTCGATGATGGTGCGGATGCCCAGCTCGCGGGCCTCGGCGATCAGCTTCTCGGCCTCGGCGAGGGTGCCGAACGCGGGATCGATCGTGCGGTAGTCGGCCACGTCGTAGCCGCCGTCGGCAAGCGGTGAGAGGTACCAGGGGGTGAACCAGAGGGCGTCCACGCCCAGTTCGACGAGGTAGGGCAGCTTGGCCCGGACCCCCGCGAGGTCGCCGGTGCCGTCGCCGTCGCCGTCGGCGAAGCTGCGTACGTAGATCTGGTAGATGGCGGCGTCCCGCCACCAGTTCGCGGTGGCCTCGGACGGACGGTTGGCTGCCACGTGACGTTCCTTTCGGGCAGGTGGTACTCCGCCGCCGGCCCGGCGAGCGGGGCAGGATGGGAGAGCCGGCGGCGGAGTGCTGAGGGGAAGGCGGCCGGACACGGGCCCGGTCGGGCGGGGCGCGGTCCTGGAGGAGGGGGCTGTGGCCTTTCGTCGGGACCGGGCCGGATCAGGCGGCGGGGTCCGGTGTGCGCGGCTGCGAGGCGGAGGTGGGAGCCACCGCGGAGCACGGGTGACCGACGACAACGCCGCAGGTACGTGCCGGGCCCCGCGAGCCCGGCCTGATCCGGACGAGAGGTCCTAGCCCTTGAGGCCGCCCGCGGTCAGACCGCTCATGATGTTGCGCTGGAACAGCAGGAAGATGAGCAGCGTCGGGATCGACGCGATGGTGAGCGCGGCGATGAGCACGTTCTCCGGTACGCCGCTGGCCAGCGAGTAGATGCCCACATTCAGGGTCTGCTTGCTGGGGTCGGGCAGGGTGAGCATCGGCCAGAGGAAGTCCTTCCACACCCCGACGACGGCGAAGATGGAGACGACACCGAGGATCGGCCGGGAGATCGGCAGGACGATCGACCGGAGGGTGCGGAGCGGCGATGCTCCGTCGATCGCGGCGGCGTCGAGCAGTTCGCGCGGGATGGAGTCGAAGAACCGCTTCAGCAGGAAGATGTTGAAGGCGTTGGTGACCGACGGAAGCCAGATCACCCACGGCGAGTTCACCAGATTGCGCTGGAACACCGGGACGTCCAGGACGGTGAGGTACTGCGGCACGACGAGCACCGTGGCCGGGATCATCAGGGTGGCCAGCATCATCGCGAGAATGACCTTGCCGAACACCGGGCGCAGCTTGGACAGCGAGTACGCGGCCGCGACGTCGAAGACCAGCTGGAAGGCGAGCGCGCCGAAGGCGTAGTAGAGGGTGTTGAAGAGCAGCTTGGACAGGTCCATCACGGTCCAGGCCTGGCTGTAGTTCTCGGTGTGGAGGGAGCTGGGGAAGGCGGTGGGCGGGCTCTGCACCACTTCCTGGGTGGTCTTGAGACCACCAGTGACCATCCAGTACAGGGGCCCGAGGAAGGCGACCGTGAACAGGATGACCACGAGGGCGAAGACGATCCAGTAGAGAGCCTTCCCGCGGGGTCTGCCGAGCTGGGCCGGTGAGATCAGGGTCCGCTGACGCCCGAGGTCGGCCGTGCGTCCGGCTCTGCGCCGGCCCGCTCCGCGCCCCTCGCTCCCGCGCCGGGAGACCAGCGTGTTCGATGCCATGGTCGTGCTCCCGTCCTAGTCTTCGCTGCTGCGGCTCAGTCGTACGTACACCGCGGAGAATCCCGCGAGGACGACGAGCAGGACGAGGCCGAGTGCCGCCGCGCTGCCGTAGTTGTTGAAGTTGAAGGCGTACTGGTAGATGAGGTAGACGACGGTGGTGGTCGAGCCCTCCGGGCCGGCGCCGTTGGTGAGCAGGAACGGCTCGGTGAAGACCTGCATCGTGGCGATGACCTGCATGAGCAGGAGCAGCGAGAGGATGAGCCGGGTCTGCGGGATGGTGACGTGCCAGATCTTGCGCAGCAGCCCTGCGCCGTCGAGTTCCGCCGCCTCGTACAGCTCCCCCGGGATGCCCTGGAGCGCGGCCAGGTAGATCAGGGTCGCGCCGCCCATGTTCATCCAGGTCGCCGCGATGACGACCGAGAGCATGGCGGTGTCGGTGTCCTGGAGCCACTGCTGGGCGGGGAGGTGGAAGAGGTCCAGGATGCGGTTGAAGAGTCCGTATCCGGGGTCGTAGAAGTACTTGAAGAGCAGGACGGAGGCGACCGGGGGCAGCATCACCGGGAGGTAGACCAGCAGTCGCAGATACCCCTGGCCGTGCCGGAACTCGTTGAGCACGACGGCGACGACGAACGGGACGACGAAGCCGAGCAGCAGCGCCAGCACGGTGAACAGCAGGGTGTTGCGCCAGGCCTGCCAGAACGCCGGGTCGTTGAAGACGTAGGTCAGGTTGGACCAGCCGGCCCAGGTGGTCCTGCCGTCCTCGGTCTTCTGGAAGGCCAGGACGAATTCCCTGACCATCGGATACCAGGAGAAGAGCGAGAAGCAGAGCACCGCTCCGATCAGGAAGCCGTGCGCCGAGATGTTGCGTCGCACTGCGCGCAGGAACTCCCCGCGGGTGGAGTCCGGGCGGAAGGGGCCCGGATGTCCTGGGCCGGGCCTGGTCGCCTTGCGGGAGGACAGGGTAGGGGCCGACATGGTTGTCTCCTCGGTGCCGGTGAACTTCGAGCGCAGTCGGGCGGGACCGGGTCCGCAGCGACCCGGTCCCACGCGTCCGTTACTGGTTCGCCAGAACCTGGTTGACCTGCTGCTCGGCGGTGGAGAGCAGCTTGTCGATGTCGGCGTCCTCGTTGGTCAGCACACCGGACATGGCGTTGTCGAGGATCTTGTAGATCTCCTGCGCCTTCGGCGGCTCGGCCTTTCCCTGGACGGGGTTGTCCATGAAGGCCTTGAAGTTCTCGATGGGCATCGACGCGTTGGCGGTGCGTGAGGCGTCGTCCTTGGTCTTGCTGTCGCCGAGGAAGAAGTTCGGCTGCGGAAGGCCGACGGGGAGCTTGTCGGCCTTGGTGCGGGCCCAGTCGAACTGGCCCTTGCCCGGGGTGAGGTTCTTGAAGTTCAGCCAGGCGACGGCGGCCTTGATCTGGTCGGGCGAGCTGCCCTTCTTGATCATGTAGTTGTTGCCGCCGAACAGGGTGCCCTTGGCGCCGGGGATCGGGCCCAGGCCGAAGGTCTCGTACTGGGCGCCGAGTTGCTGCACCATGTACGCGATGTCATCGGGGGCGGCGAGGAACATGCCCAGCTTGTCGCTCGATATCTGCTTCTGCAGATCGCCCCACTTCAGCAGCTGGGTCTTGCCCATGCTGTCGTCCTTCCAGCGCATGTCGTGCAGCTGCTGGAGGACCTGCTTGCCGGCGGCGTCGTTGAAGGCGGCCTTCTTGCCCGAGGCGTCGACGACGTCCCCTCCGAGGCCGTACTGGGTGGCGGCGAAGTGCCAGCCGCCGTTGTTGCCGGCGCTGTACTCGCCGAAGCCGGCGATGCCCTTGCCGAGGCCCGCGATCTTCTTGGCAGCGGTGCGGACCTCTTCCCAGGTGGCGGGCGGGGTGTTCGGATCGAGGCCGGCCTGCGTGAACAGCTTCCGGTTGATCATCAGGCCCATGGTGTAGTTGCTGGTCGGCAGGGCGTAGAGCTTGCCGTCCTTGCGGGCCACATCGATGACCTGGGGCTGGATGTCCTTGAGCGCGGGCACCGACTTGTCGTTGACGTAGGCGGAGATGTCCTCGGCCCCGTCGTTGTCCAGCACCTGCTGGAGGTCGGTGAAGTACGCGTAGAAGACGTCGGGTTGCGACTTCCCCTTCAGCATGGCGGTGAAGCGGGGCGGCTCGTTGCACTGTCCGGGCGTGGACTTCCCGTTGATCTTGACGTTCGGGTAGGTCGCGTTGAACGTCTTGATGTCCTCGTTCCACTCGCGCAGCTCCGCGGCCTTGGCCGCCGGGGGCATGCAGTCGATCGAGATCGTCACCTTCGCCTTCGGGTCGAGCGGGGCCGAAGGGTCGGACGATCCCTTGGACGCACTGTTCGAGTCCCCGTCCTTGCTGCTGCTCGTGCCGCAGGAGGCGAGCGAGGTCAGGGCAAGGGCGGTGACAAGGGCAGCCGCGGAGGCACGGCTGATACGGCGTGTGCGGCGCAACCCAGCACTTCTCATCGATGGTCCCCTTTGGGCATGAGCGTGGATGGCCCTCGGCCGACTCTCTGCCGGGGCGAGCCACACTCAACCAGCGGCGACATGTGAACGCAATATCTCGCGCAGTTTTCGTAAAAGTTTGACAGCGCTTCGCACGCGGCGTGCGGCACCCGACGTGCGCGCAGCACGGAGCGCCGCCCGGCGGACCGGACGGCGCCCTGGGTGCGGTGGTGGCTACGGGTTGATGTTGATCTTCATGGTGGACGTCGTGTTCCTCACGTCCTGGGCGTTGTTGGCGAGCCTCAGCCCGTTGAAGGTGACCTCACCGACCGCCGGGCCCTGGCCGGACTCCGGCATCTCGTTGGCCCACAGCCCGAATCCGGACTTGGCGTCGAAGGCGTCGCCGCTCTTGCGGGCGCCGGAGATCGAGATGTCGGTCAGGATCGTGTCCTTGATGGGGAACTGGGGCTGTCCTCCTACGTAGTTGGTCTGCAACATGATGCCGCTGTACGTCGGGTCGACGATGTCCACATGATTGATACGGATGCCCTGGAAGACCTTGGACGCGGAGAACAGCCAGATGCCGGGGAAGGTCTGCGTCCCCCAGAAATGGCCTCCCGAGCGGACTACGGAGACGTTCTCGACCGTCGTCGGCTCGGTCCCGAAGCCGTTCATCGGGTAGCCGAAGTCCAGCGAGCTGACGGTGATACCGGAGTACACCAGGGTGTCCGCGATGCGGATGTTACGGAAGGTGTTGTTGTAGCCGCCGTAGACGGCGACGCCCGCCGCACGCCAGGTCAGGAGGGACGTGAGGTTCTCGTAGACGTTGTTCTTCATGTCCGCGCCGCCGGAGTCGATCGCCGAGAACAGCGCGAAGCTGTCGTCCCCCGTGGCCCGGGACTCGTTGTTGACGACGTGGTTGTCCGTCGACCCGTTGGTCATGTTGATGCCGTCGGCGAACGTGTCGCGGATGCGGGAGTTCTTGATGGTGATGTTGTCGGTGTTGGCGCCCCAGTAGAGGCAGACCGTGTGTTCGTTCCAGACGTTGTCGATGAGCATGTCCGAGAGGTTGGAGAAGTCGAACACCTTGCCCGGTCCGTCGATGCGCGAGGTGTAGTTCCCGAAGTACGCGAAGTTCGCGAACGTCGATCCCTTGGCGCCGGCCTCGGCCCGGAAGCCGATGTCGGTGTTCTCCTGGGTCGAGGGCGCGTGGAACCTGGTGTACCAGGGCCCCGCTCCGATGACCTTGACGGCCTTGCCGTAGACCTGGAACTTGCTCGCGGTCTCGTAGTCACCGGCCGGCAGATAGACGCCCACCAGCTTGCCCGTGGTGTCCATCCGCACCTTGTCCAGGGCGTTCTGGACGTCCTGGTGGGTGAAGCCGGCCGGGACGGCGTAGGCGGCAGGGTCCGGGTTGGCGATCTGCGTGACCTGCTCCAGGCTGACGAAGTCGATGGCGTAGGTGCTGGTGTTGGCCGTGTCCTTCTGCAGCCGGATCTTGCTGCCCGCCGGGACGGTCCTGCCCAGCATCACGTTCGCCTCGTCGTAGATGTGCCGCGGCGAGCCCGCACCCGGGGAGTTTCCGGGGCCGGTCTCGGCTCCGTACAGCCAGGCGTACTTCGAGGTGAGGTCGATGGCCTTGAGGAAGGTGCCGTCGACGTAGATGTTCAGCTTGGAATCGATGCCACCGCCGCCCGCGGAGTCGGGGATCGAGTAGCGGGTGACCAGCGTGTTGGTGCTGGCCCGCGCGGTGAACTCCACATAGTTTCCGGTGTTGTTGAGCGTGACGGCTTTGCGGCCCGAGGCCTCTCCCGCGACGTCTCCGACAGTCCGGTTCGGCCCGACGACCTGAGCGCCACCGCCGGTGACCGCGTCCTCCGCCTCATAGGTGTCGTACGGCATGGCGGCGCCCCGCCCGACGAAGAGCGAGCTGGTGGCGGTGTTGTTCGTGCGCTTCACCGGCAGTTCGTTGACGTCGTCCGCGATGACCGTCCTCACGGAGTAGGTGCCGTTGGCCGCCGTCCAGCTGCCGAGGTTCACCGGAGTGCTGGTCGCACCGGCGGCTATCGCTCCGGTGTAGGTGCCGGTGAGGGTCTTCACCGTGGCGCCCGTGGAGTCGGTCAGAGTGAGCGTGATGGCGTGGCCGCCACCGGCGGACGCCACCGTGCCCTGGTTCCTGACCGCGACGGAGAAGGTGACGTTGTCACCGCTCGCGGGAGCGGACGGTGAGGTGCTGACACCGGTGGAGACCAGGTCCGAGCTGGAGACCGGCTTCACGGTCAGCCCGGTCGAGCTCGTATGAACGTTGTCCGTTTCGTTCTGCTCGATGATCTCGTTGGCCGGGTCGACGGCGGCACCGAGTGCGTACGTGCCCGCGTCGCGCGGGCCGATCTCGGCGCTGACCTGGGTGGAGGCCCCGGCCGCCAGCGCGCCCACGGTCACCGTGGCGGCCTTGGAGCCGCCGAGCCGGAACTCGAGCTTGCCGGCCGGCGCCGCGACCGAACCACTGTTGAGCACCGTCGCGGTGAGGGTGACCGGGTCCGACTCGACCGGCGAGGCCGGGGCCGCCGTCACCGAGCTGACCTGGAGGTTCGGGTTGGGTGCCGGGGCGCCCAGGACCTGGAACTCCGCGACCTGACCGGCGGGCGCGCCGGTGTTGGAGGTGAATCTCAGCTGGACGTCCGCGATCCGCGCACTGACCGGGATCGTCACCGAGTTGCCGCTGCCCGGGCTGAACGCGTAGTCCTTCGCGGCGACCAGCCCGGTGAACGACGCGGCGCTCTGCTCACGGCCGAGGACCTGGATGTTCTGGGTCCTGGCGCCCCAACTGCTGTCCGGGTTGAGTTTGACGACGACGTTCTCCGTGTCGGCGTTGGCACCGAGCTTCACCGTGAGGGTGTTGGGGTAGCTGCCTCCGGCGCCCTCCCAGTACGTGCTCAACTGGTTGTCGTTGGCGTTCTCCGCAACGAACGTGTGGACCACGGACGAGCCGGTGATGGGCTTGCCGATCGCCAGGTTGGACGCGGCGCCCGTGCTGCCGTTGCGGGTGACGGTGTTACTGGCTCCCGATACGTTGCCCGCCGCATCCTTGGCCCGGACGGTGTAGGAGACGGTGGTCCCGGCTGACTGGGTGTCGGTGTAGGTGGTGACATCACCCGCGACGCTCTTGCGCAGGACGTTGTTGGCGTAGATGTCGTAACCGGTGACTGCCTTGTTGTCCGTGGACGCCTGCCAGATCAGCTTGATCTGCCCGGCGGCCGGTTCGGTGTAGCTCAGGTTCGCCGGGGCGGTGGGGGCCTGGGTGTCGCCGGTGCTTCCGGCCCGGGTCACGGTGTTGCTGTTCGCCGAGGTGTTGCCCGCCGCGTCCCTGGCCCGCACGTAGTACGAGACGGTGGCGCCGGACGGACGGGTGTCGGTGAACGTGGTGACGTCACCGGCCACGCTTGTCAGCAGCGTGTTGTCGGCATAGAGGTCGTAAGCGGTGACTGCGGTGTCGTCCGCCGATGCCTTCCAGGTGAGCTTGATCTGCCCGGTGGCCGGTTCGGTGTACGCCAGCTGCGACGGTGCGCTCGGCGCCTGGGTGTCACCTGATGCCGGTCCGTAGATCTCCAGCTCCGAGACCTGGGCGCCCGGCTGTACGGAGTTGGCGCTCACGAGCACGCGGACATAACGCGTGGTCGTGGCGTCGAAGGAGATGGTCGCCGACTCTCCGGCCGTCGGGCTGAAGGTGTAGGCGGCGGACTGCGTCAGGTCACTGAAGTCCGTACCGTTGGCGCTGCCCTGGATCTTCAGTGTCTGGCTGCGGGTCTCCCACCCGTCCGGCAGGCGCAGCACCACCCGGTCGACCCGGACCGAGGTACCGAGGTCGGCCTGGATCCACTGTGGCAGCTCGTTGTTGCGGCTCTCCCAGTAGCTGGCCGCGTTACCGTCGTTGGCCTGGGCGGCGATGTACGTCTGGGTGTAACTGCTGGCCGTGAGGGTGCGGCCGGCGGCCAGGTTCAGCGACGACTCGGCAGCCGCCCGGACCTCCAGCTCGGCGAGCTGGCCGTTGGCCGACACGCTGTTGGCGGTGATGTTCGCCCGTACGAACCGCGCCCGGGTCGCCGGGACGCCGACGGTCACCGTGTTGGAGCTCCCCGGGGCGAAGGTGTAGGTGGCCGAGGTCTTCAGTGTGGTGAAGCTCGTGCCGTCTGCGCTGCCCTGGAGCGACAGCGTCTGGCGGCGGCTCTTCCAGTCAGCGGGCAGTTTCAGGGTGACCTGGTCGATGCGGGTGACCTCACCCAGGTCGCTCTGCACCCATTGGGGCAGGGCGCCTCCCGACCCTTGCCAATACGTCGACGGGTCTCCGTCCGTGATGTTCGCTGCGACTCTCCCGCTGCCGGCACTGCTCGCCGCCGTCCTGTGACCGGCGGCGATGTCCGGGCCTCCGGCCGCCGACGCGTTGAGCGCCGGCCAGCCGGTCATCAGCAGGCCGGCAAGGGTGGCGGAGAGGACCCGCCATCGCTGGCGTTGCGTTCTCATATGTCCCCGATCTTCGGCCTCGGCGCAGGGCACGGCCAAGGCGCGGCTCTGACTGCGTAACCCGCCGGGCATGAGTTTCTGCACTGACGGGATGGGCTTTTGCGTATCGCGGTCAGAGAATTGCAGAGGAATGAGAGCTAGTCCATCGTTGCGACAGAAGAGCAAGAGCAACCGGACTCTGCCATGCCGCTCCAACTAGGGCGACAATCACGGCATTTACCTAGCCACCAACCAGTCGGACACCGCCGCCCCGTTGACGCAAGAAATTTGCGCCCAGATGAAAGGCGCTGAAAGCTGCCAGTTCGGAGGGGGAGGCGGAGTGACCGGGACGCCGGGCGGTCAGGCCGTCCGGGCGAGGTCCGCCCGCAGAGCGGGGAACCCTTTCCCGCACCCGGCACACCACCCGAGAGACCCCTGCCGTCGCCCGGCAGGACGGCAGGGCCGCGAAGACCTCCGAGCGGTGGCCGGCAGTCCGACCGCACCGGAGGTCTTCGTCCTTCATCAGGCACTCCGCGCCGACGACGCCGCGGGGCACTGTCCCCGGGGGAGCTCCGGGTCCTGATCAGTCAGCGGGCGCCGCCTTGTGCTGATCACGACCCGACAGACGGTCAGGGGTCAGTGGGTGTCGCCGGGGCCCGCGTCCTCGGGATACCAGCGGAGTTCGAGGGTGTTGCCGTCCGGGTCCTGGACGTAGATGGAGGTGGCGGTGCCGCGTGCACCGGAGCGCTGGACGGGGCCCTCCAGGACGGTGAAGGTGCCCGACCTGATGACCGCGTCCCAGTCGACCGGCTGCACGGTGAGGCAGAAGTGGTCGACGTTGGTCTCGCCGCGCGGGCCGGCGACCAGATCGATGATGGTCTCCGGGGTGATCCGCACCGACGGGAACGGGAGTTCGCCGGCCCGCCATTCCGCTACGCCCATCGGTTCCAGGCCGAGCAGGTCGGTGTAGAAGTGGAGGGACCGTTCGACATCGGCGACGTTGAGGACCAGGTGGTCGAATGCTTTGACGCGAACCGTGGTGACCATGGAATTGCCCTTCAGGCGGGTGCTGGGGTGACGCCTCCTATGGTCGGCCGTCCGTTGAGCCTCGACAAGGCGCGGTGGACGTGGCCGTCGTCGGGCCGCACTCAACGCCGGTGACACGTTGCTGCAACGCGCGGAGGCGGCGGCTTCCCTGACCGCCGCCGGGCTTTGCACCCCGGCCACCGCTCTCGCCCGCACCACCGTCGAGTCCGCCGCACGCAACCCGGCTTTCTGCGCCGCCGGGTTCGAGCTCGACGGCGGTGCGGCCTTCGCGGACGAGGACACCCCGGAGCCTCTCAAGGACAGCGTCGCCCCGGGGCGGCTCGCCGAAGGACGTCCGCGTTCAGCATATTCGGGTGTTCCGACAACGCGGCCAGGTGGCTGTCGTCCTGCGCCGGGCGGGGTTACCGCATGCCCCTCAGTTGCGGGTCCGGCACAGTTCGCGGTCCACGAGTGCGATCATGGCCCGCTGGGTTTCCGGCCCCCCGTCGCTGGTGACGTACACGACGGCGGTCCGGGTCCCGTCCCGGGTGGCACCGCCCCAGGCGTGATAGCCGAGCAGATTGCCCGGGTGACCGAAGTAGCTGCCGCCGCACGACAACTCGATCTCCCCCAGGCCGAGCCCGTACCGCACGCCCAACTCGGGCGCGAGCATGGTGGTCGTCATCTCGTGGAGCTGCGCCGGAGGCAGCAGACCACCACCCAGGAGTGCGGCGTAGAACCGGTTCAGGTCGCGGGTGGTGCTGACGATCGATCCGGAACCGACCGCCATCGTGGAATTGAGCGCCGTGACGTCGATGCCGGTGTCGGTACCGAACGCGGCGTAGGCCCGGGCGTGGGAGCCCAGGACGAACGGGAAGGCGCCGGGCGTACTGGTGTCCTTCAGCCCCAGCGGGCGGATGATCCGGTCGTTCACCTCCTGTGCCCAGCTCCGGCCGGTGACCTCCTGGATGATCATGGCGGCGAGAATGTAGTTGGTGTTGGAGTACGACAGCTCGGTGCCGGGCGTGAACTCCTTGGGAGGGAGCCGCATCGCCATGCCCACCAGCTCCTGCGGGGTGTAGGTGCGCAACCGTTCGCGTCGATAGCCGTCCGCGCTGTTCAGCGCGGGTATCTCCGGGAGGACGTCACGGATGCCGCTGGTGTGCTGCAACAGCTGCCGCACCGTGATCCGGCTGCCGTCGTTGCCGTTGCCCTGGACCACTCCCGGCAGTCGCTGCTCGACGGTGTCCTCCAGGGACATCCGCCCTTCACCCACGAGTTGCAGCACGACGGCGGCGGTGAAGGTCTTCGTGGCGCTGCCGATCCGGAACCTGCCGTTCTGCGGCATCGGCCGTCTCGTACCGCTCTCGGCCGTCCCGGCGTGTGCGCTGTCCCGTGTGCCCCGTGACGTCACCTGAGCAGACACGCCGACGGCCCCGGTGGCGTGGATCGCGTCCACCTGCTGTTGCAGCGGGTCGGTCGGCTCCGCCTTCGCCGCCGCCGGCAGTCCACTCGACGCGGCGGCAAGGGCCGCGACCAGGCTGGTCAGGACGAGCAGGCTTCGCCGGCCCCTTCGTAACACGTGCACGATGGCCCCAATTCTGTACGGATGGTCCGGGCGCTCAGGAGACCGCCCAGGCTGTGGCCGCGGCTCTCCCTCTCCGGGAGCCGGTGGTCGGCCCCATCCCATCAACGCCAGAGGGATCGGC
Source organism: Streptomyces sp. NBC_01013 (assembly GCF_045162765.1). NCBI lineage: Bacteria > Bacillati > Actinomycetota > Actinomycetes > Kitasatosporales > Streptomycetaceae > Streptomyces > Streptomyces sp. NBC_01013. Next base: position 7,885,116 of record NZ_CP108687.1, on the reverse strand, counting down.
CCATCCGGCGTGCCCCCTGACGCACCGGTGCGCTGTCCTCAGGGCGGTGCTCGGGGTGGCCCCCGTGGGCACACTGAGGTTTGCCCCACCCGGTCACCACCCGGGCGAGCCTCCACCATCGGCTCCGGGTGTGCGTGCCGCAGCCCGCGCGGCGGCACGCACACCCGGCCTCGTCCGGCCCCGGTCGAGGGCCCGCTCATCCGACGACGAGCGGGCCCACAGCCGCGGACCGCGCCCGCCGGTCCCGGTCCGGGCGCCCGACGGATCAGTCCGACGGACTCCAGCGGTACCTGACGTCCGGCTCGTTCTCCTCGTTGCGGCTGCCGTCGTCGAACGCGACGGCGGTGAAACCGTGCTGCTCGTAGAAGGCCCGCGCTCCGGAGTTGCGCTGGAAGGCGTGCAGGGCGAGTCCCTCCGGACTGCGCTCCCTGGCCTTGGCCAACAGAAGTGTGCCGATTCCACGGCGCCGCACGTCGGGGCGCAGATAGAGGTGTTCGAGCTCCTCGCCGTCTACCGAGACGAAGCCGACCGGCTCCGCCGCTCCCCCGTCCTCCCTGAGCTCTGCCACCCAGACGTCCGTGCCGGGCAGCACGACGTGTGTCATCCAGCCGAGCGTCGCCTCGTCGCTGTGGACTCTCGGCAGGTACGGCATGGCGGCGGCGCGGGAATCGAGGAAGAGCCGGGTGAGGCGGTCGGCGTCCTCGACTCGGGCCTCACGCAGCAGTACCGCGCCTGAGTGAGGGTGGCTGTCGGCTGACATCCGGGGTCTCCTGTCCGAAGGGGCCGGGCGACCGGAAAGTCCGCCGGGCCTCGGGAGCGCGGTGAACTGGCCACCCTGTGATCGAACGTACGTCGGGCCCGGCCCGGATCTCCATAGGATATCGGTGAGCTCCGCCGTGACACGCCCTCACGGCACCCCCGCAAAAGGAAACGACGTAACGGTGTATCAGCCCGACGTGTTCGCATTTCCCGAGGACGGCCACCGGGTCACGCCCCTCGGTTTTCCGTCCGGCGCCCCGTCGCTGTGGCTGGTGGACGCGGTGCGGCACGGAGGGCGTGCGCAGCGGATGGCCGCGGGGATCCTTGATGCCGACGAACTCGGCAGGGCGGCCCGCCTGGTCGTCGCGGCCGACCGCAGCTGTTACGTCGCCGCCCACGTGGCTCTGCGGCTGCTGCTCGGGGCGCAGCTGACGGTCGCACCGGACGCCGTGCGCCTGACTCGGGAGCCGTGCCCGTCCTGTGGTGGCCCGCACGGCCGGCCCGCGACCGACGGCGGTGTGCACTTCTCCCTGTCGCACAGCCGCGGGGTGGCCCTCCTGGCGTTCGCGGAGGCACCCGTGGGGGTGGATGTCGAGCTCGTGCCCAAGCTCGCGACCGTGTCCGAGATCGCCGGTCAGCTGCATCCCGCGGAGACCCGCGAACTGGCGGAGTTTCCCGAGGACCAGCGGCCGGCCGCCTTCAGCCGGGTCTGGACCCGCAAGGAGGCCTATCTGAAGGGCGAGGGCATCGGCCTGGCCGGCGGCCTCGCGGCCGAACACGTGGGCACCGGCCCCCGGCCCGGGCCGGGCCCGGCCGGCTGGAGGGTCACCGACGTCGAGGTCCCCGCGGGATATGCGGGGGCGGTGGCTGTCCGCGCGGCGGGGCAGCCGCCCACCCATGGCAGTGACCGGAGAAAATGACGGGGCGGGCAGAACGTACCGACCGACCGATACGGAGGAGTGGCAGATGCCGCAGACACGAGCCGGGCAGCAGGCACGCCCGGAGGACCTGACCGATGTGGCGCGGCTGGTGACGGCGTATTACACGCTGCATCCCGATCCCTCCGAGCCGGCCCAGCGGGTCGCGTTCGGCACCTCGGGCCATCGGGGGTCGTCGACCGCCACCGCTTTCAACGAGGACCACATCGCGGCGACGAGCCAGGCGATCAGCGAGTACCGGGCGCAGCGGGGAACGGACGGACCGCTCTTCCTCGGGGCCGACACCCACGCCCTGTCCGAGCCCGCCCGGGTCACCGCCCTGGAGGTGTTCGCCGCCAATGACGTGAGTGTGCTCATCGACCCGGCCGACGGCTACACCCCGACGCCCGCGGTCTCGCACGCCATCCTCACGTACAACCGCGGCCGTACCTCGGGGCTCGCCGACGGGGTCGTGGTCACCCCGTCCCACAACCCGCCGGGCGACGGCGGGTTCAAGTACAACCCGCCGAACGGCGGTCCGGCCGGGTCGGAGGCGACCGGCTGGATCCAGGACCGGGCGAACGAGATCATCACCGGTGGTCTCAAGGACGTGCGCCGCATGCCGTACGTCCGGGCTCTGGCGGCGCCCTCGACCGGGACGTACGACTTCCTGGGCAGCTACGTGGCGGACCTGCCCTCCGTGCTGGACCTGGACGCGGTGCGCGCGGCCGGTGTGCGGATCGGTGCCGACCCGCTGGGCGGGGCGTCGGTGGCCTACTGGGGCCGTATCGCCGAGCAGCACCGGCTCGACCTGACCGTGGTCAATCCGCTGACCGATCCCACCTGGCGGTTCATGACGCTGGACTGGGACGGCAAGATCCGGATGGACTGCTCCTCGCCCTACGCGATGGCTTCGCTGATCGAACAGCGCGACCTCTTTTCGATCGCCACCGGCAACGACGCCGATGCGGACCGGCACGGCATCGTCACCCCGGACGGGGGGCTGATGAACCCGAACCACTATCTCGCCGTGGCCATCAACTACCTTTACGCGCACCGGGACCGCTGGCCGAAGGGCGCGGGGATCGGCAAGACGCTGGTGTCGTCCGGCATGATCGACCGCGTCGCCGCCGATCTCGGCCGGGAGCTGGTGGAGGTACCGGTGGGCTTCAAGTGGTTCGTGGACGGCCTGGCCGACGGGTCGATCGGATTCGGCGGCGAGGAATCGGCCGGGGCCTCGTTCCTGCGCCGGGACGGATCGGTCTGGACGACCGACAAGGACGGCATCCTGCTGGCCCTGCTCGCCTCCGAGATCCTGGCCGTCACGGGCGATTCCCCGTCCGAGCACTACGCCGCGCTGACCTCGCGGTTCGGCGAGCCGGCCTATGCGCGGATCGACGCCCCCGCGGACCGCGGGCAGAAGGCCGTGCTGGCGCGCCTCTCCCCCGAGCAGGTCAGCGCCGACACCCTGGCGGGCGAACCGGTCACCGCCGTCCTCACCTCGGCGCCGGGCAACGGGGCCGCGATCGGCGGAATCAAGGTGACCACGGAGAACGCGTGGTTCGCGGCGCGCCCGTCGGGCACCGAGGACGTCTACAAGGTCTACGCGGAGTCCTTCCGGGGCGCCGAGCACCTGGCCCGCGTCCAGGAGGAGGCCAAGGCAGTCGTCTCCGCGGCCCTGGACGCCTGACGGAACGCGTCTCCCCCCGCGCGGTGCGGTGCGGGGGGAGACGTCGGCGCGTGGGCCCTGCACCCAGTCGACTGGCCGGGCACATAACCGTACCGCTCGATAGAATTCGGTCATGGGAGAGCGGCCTGTCGCGCCAACTGCGCCCGACCTCGTACTCGAAACCGACGCAGGACCCACGGTGATGAGTCCGGGCCGGGAGTACCACGTCGGACGCGACCCCTTGAGCGACATCGTCATCGATGACGTCCGTGTCTCCTGGCACCACGCAGTTCTCAGGACGCTGGACGGACACTGGTCGATCGAGGACGAGGACAGCACGAACGGCACCTACACCGGGGGCCGGCGGATCCATGAGTCCGACGTCGGGCCCGGCACCCTCATCCGCTTCGGCCATCCGGAGGACGGACCGCAGGCCGTCCTGAAGGTGCGGTCCGCTCCGGCTCCGGTGCATCCGCCGGACCGCCCGTCGGCCGTCTCCATGCCCGCCGCGACCGGCACGTTCCGGCAGCCGACCACCGTACGGCCGCTGCCGTCCCGCACCGTACGGATCGGCCGCGGGAGCGGGAACGACCTGGTCGTCGACGATCTGGGCGTCTCACGCCGCCACGCCGAGCTGCTGGCCCATGCGGACGGCACGTACGAGATCGTCGACCTCGGCTCGCACAACGGCACCTTCCTCAACGGCCAGCCGGCCGACCGTGCACCGGTCGCCCCCGGAGACATCGTCGGCATCGGGCACTCCGCCTTCTGCCTGGTCGGGGACACGCTGCAGGAATTCGTCGACACCGGTGAGGTGTCACTCGACGTCCAGGACCTGGCTGTCACCGTCGACAAAGGGCGGAAGACCCTGCTCGACCACGTCGCCTTCCCGGTGGGCGAGAAGTGCCTGCTGGGCGTGGTGGGGCCCAGCGGCGCGGGCAAGTCGACCCTGCTGAACGCGCTGACCGGACTGCGCCCTGCCGACGAGGGGACCGTCCTCTACGACGGCCGCGATCTCTACCACGACTACGCGGAGCTGCGTCAGCGCATCGGGCTCGTCCCCCAGGACGACATCCTGCACGCCCAGTTGACCGTACGCAGAGCGCTCGGATACGCGGCAGAACTCCGCTTCCCGCAGGACACCGCCAAGTCGGAGCGACAGGAGCGGGTCGCCGAGGTGGTGCGCGAGCTCGGACTCGAACAGCGGGCCGGCCAGCCGATCCACAGCCTCTCCGGTGGCCAGCGCAAGCGGGTGAGTGTGGCGTTGGAGCTGTTGACGAAGCCGTCGCTGCTCTTTCTCGACGAACCGACCTCCGGCCTCGACCCCGGCATGGACCGCTCGGTCATGCACATGCTGCGCGGCCTGGCCGACGACGGGCGCACGGTCATCGTCGTGACGCACAGTGTGCTGAGTCTCGACGTGTGCGACCGGCTGCTGGTGCTCGCGCCCGGCGGGAAGATCGCCTACTACGGTCCGCCCGGGGACGCGCTGGCCTTCTTCGGGTTCGCCGAGTGGCCGGAGGCGTTCGAGGCGTTCGAGAACGACCGCGACCGGCCCTGGGCCGAGGAGTTCACCGCTTCCCCGTTCCACCGGCAGTACATCACCAACGCAAGTGCCCAGCCCCGGCTGCCGCACGCCGCGGCCGCGGCGGTCGCCCCGCCGCCGAAGACCCGCAGCTGGGGTGCGCAACTGCGGACCCTCGTGAGACGGTACGCGGCCGCGCTCAGCGCCGACCGGACGTTCCTCGCCATCATGATCGCGCTGCCGTTCGTGATGGGCGCCATGACACGGGCCCTCGCCGGAAGCCGGCTGACGCAGGAGACCGCGATGAACGCGCTGCTCATCCTGTGCGTCGGCGGTGTCCTGACCGGCGCCGCCAACGCGGTCCGGGAACTGGTCAAGGAACGGGTGATCTACCAGCGGGAACGAGCCGTCGGTCTGTCCAGATCCGCGTACCTGATGTCCAAGGTCGTGGTGCTGGGCACCATCACGGTGCTCCAGGCCGTCGTGCTGACCCTCGTGGGTCTCGTGGGTGTCGACCTCAACGCCCCGGGCGGACAAGGGGTACTCCTGCCACCACTGGCCGAAATCACCCTCACCGTGGCGTTGTTGTCCTTCACTGCGATGATGCTGGGCCTTCTGGTGTCCGCCCTCGTACGCAAGGAGGAGGTCACCATGCCCCTCCTGGTACTGCTCGCGATCGTCCAGGTCGTCTTCTGCGGCGCGCTGCTGAAGCTGCACGGGGTGCCCGGCATCGAGCAACTGGCCTGGCTGGTCCCCTCGCGCTGGGCTCTGGGCGCCATGGCGGGGACGATCGGTCTGTCGAGGATCGTGCCCGGGAAGTTGACGGCGGACCCGCTGTTCGAGCACTCCGCCGGGATATGGCTCCTCAACATGGGGATGCTGGTGGTGCTGTCCGCCGTCTTCGGATTCGCGGTGGCCAGGCTCCTGCGCCGGCACGAGCCCGCCATCATGCGGAAGTAGGAGCGGTGCATGGAGGACTTCCGGCCCACCCATGTCGTCCCCCAGGACGGGCTGCCCGCCTGGGAGGCGCCCGACGTGTCCCGGCCCACCGAACCGCTCGACCCGCTGCTCCCCGTCCAGTTGCTCGACCGGCGCGGCGACTGGGGCCAGGTCCTGTGCGCCAACGGCTGGTCGGCCTGGGTCGACGGACGGCTGCTCGTCTCCGTACCGCACGATCCGCCGCAGGCCGGACAGCCGATGGCCCGCACGGCGGACCCGCGGCCGCTGATGGCACGGGTCCAGGAGTCGCTGGACCGCTTCCACCGGGCCTCCGAGGAACTCGTCGAGGGCCGCATCGACGGCGAGACCTTCCGCCACCGCACCCAGGGGCTGCGGGCCGGAGTGGTCGTCGACGGCGAAGCCGTGTGGCTGTTCGACGCCGAGCACGAGCGCTGGGTGTACACCGACGGGACCCGGCTGACGACGTACGCGGCGCAGTCGGGCCCCGGCCGCCCGAGCAGCGCCCCGGCGAGCGGCAGCGGCCCTCAGCCCGGGTCCGGGCCGGAAGCGACCCGGCTCGTCGACCCTGCCACGCATCCGCCGACCCGGCCGGGTGATGCGTGATGGCCCCCGCCCCCGGCTCCCCGGACGACGCCTCACTGCCCGCCGCACGGCCCTCCGACCTGATCGGCAGACAGATCGCCGACTACCTGGTGGAGGGTGAGATCGGGCGCGGCGGTATGGCGGTCGTCTACCGGGCCAAGGACCTGCGCCTGGACCGCACGGTCGCGCTCAAGCTGCTCGCCCCCGAACTCGCGCGCAACGACACCTTCCGCAAGCGCTTCACGCACGAGTCGAGGGTGGCGGCCGCGATCGACCACCCGCACATCGTGCCCGTCTTCGAGGCGGGTGAGACGGAGGGCATCCTCTACATCGCCATGCGTTACGTGGCCGGGCAGGATCTGCGGGCCCTCATCGACCGGCAGGGGCCCCTCCCCCTGGGAACCGCGGTCCGGATCGCGGCTCAGGTGGCGTCCGCCCTCGATGCCGCCCACGATCACGATCTGGTGCACCGGGACGTCAAGCCGGGCAACATCCTGGTGGCGGCAGGCACGGACAGCGACCATCCGGAGCATGTGTACCTGACGGACTTCGGTCTGACGAAGAAGTCGTTGTCACTGACCGGGTTCACGTCCGTCGGTCAGTTCGTCGGAACGCTCGACTACGTGGCGCCCGAACAGATCTCGGGCCGCCCGGTGGACGGGCGCTGTGACGTCTACAGTCTCGCCTGTGTCGTGTACGAGACGATGGCCGGGGCACCTCCCTTCCAGCGGGACGACGACATGGCGCTGCTGTGGGCCCACCAGTTCGATCCTCCGCCGGCGCTGAGAGGACTGCGTCCGGACCTTCCGGCGGGCATCGACACGGTGCTGGCGAAGGCGCTGTCCAAGAGCCCGGAGGACCGGTACGACTCCTGCCTCCAGTTCGTGGCAGCACTGCGTGCCGCCGCACGGGGCGAGGCGCGGGGCGGGCATCCGCCCACGCAGGTGGACCGGCGGATCGACGGGTGGCGGTCCGGGCCCGAACCGCCACCCGCGCCGCCGCGGTGGGCACTGCCGGTGTTCCGCGGATAGGACGTGTGCCGAAGCGGCACCGCCCCCGGAGGGCGGGATCCTCGGAGCGGGCGGGACTTCCGGAACACGCGTCAGGGGGTGTCCGGCTCCACCTCGCCGCGTCGGCCGACGCGGGCGGCGAGCAGCCCACCGAGGAACCCGGTCACGAGCCCCCACACCAGGGCGAGTCCGAGCGCGCCCCACAACCGCGCTCGCAGCAACACCTCGCCCCCCAGCCCCCCTCCGAGGTCGCCGAGCCCGAGCAGGGACAGTCCGTAGTGCGCGGAGATCCGGACGAGCAGGCACACGGCGAGCACGGTGAGGGCGAGCGCCACGGCCATGTGGACGGCATGCTGCCAGGGGCGCATGCGGGCCGGGGAGCGGGCGGCGGCCAGGAATCCGGCCGACAGGGTGAACAGTGCGGCCGCGACGACGCACCACCAGACGCGGCCGTCCTGTTCGGCGAGCGTGCCGACGTTCAGGGTGGAGAGGTCCGGTGTCCGCAGTACGGAGTCCAGTACCTGTGGCATCGGCAGGCCGAAAGGCCCGTCCACCTTCCCTTCCCACGACGCCCCGAGGCCCAGGGTGAACACCAGCCAGACGAGGTTGGGCAGTCCGAGCAGGATCACCGCGAACGTCTCGGCGGGGTGCCCGCCGGTCACCACGACGACCAGGGCGATGACCAGACCCACCACCACATGGGCGAGCAGCAGCGCCACCATCGCGTACGCGGCCGGGCGCACCGATTCCTGGAAACGCACCAGCCGCGCGGGAAGCGGCGCGCCGCGCGAGACGATCAGGGCCAGGACGAGGACGCCGGCCAGCCAGAGCAGGCCCAGGACAAGGGTGAGCGGGATCTCGGCGCGGAATCCGGCCCGGGGTGAGGCGTCGAGTACGTCGCCGATGACACCGCCCGTCGGGTCGGCGCCGGGGATCTCGAAGGTCTGCCGCGCCAGGAGCGACAGGCCGATGAGCACCAGGGCCCACAACGCCGCGATGCGGGCGGCCCATCCGGCCAGTTCGCGTGTGGTGGCGACGGCCCGGTGCCGCAGCGGGCGGAGGAATCCGGCGGCGAGGACGAGCGCGCCCACGAGGGTGACCGAGAGCGGCAGCGCCGAGATGTCGGCGTGCGTCCTGGCGAGTTCCCCCGCGTTCCCCGACAGGGCGACCGATCCGCCCGCCGCCATGACGACCACCGCCGCGACCACGCGGGGGAAGGAACCACCGGGCAGTTCCGCGGCGCCCGCGGCCCACAGGCCGAGGGCAGCGGTGACGCCCATGACCAGGAGTCCGGCGAGAACGGTCAGGAGGCCGTCGCCCCAGCCGTGTGCGGCGCGGGCTCCCGTGCGGTTCCGGCCGTCCGATCCCTGTGTACTCACGGGCCCACGCTAAGGGCTGTCCCGCGATTCCTGGTGGATCAGCGCGCGGCGTCAGCCGCGGTGCATCACAAGGCGGAGAGGCGCCCGCATACGGGATGTGTTCGGGCGTTTCGACCACGCGGCGAGGTGCCGTAGCTGTCGTCGTGCGCCCGCCAGGCATCGCGGGACAGCCCTCAAGACAAGGGTGAGGGGCTCGGGTCGGCCGCCCGCGTCGGCTTGCGGGCCGCGCGGGTAGCGGGCACACAATGGCTGATATCGAAATAATTCGGTTACGACCCTGGCGTGGGAAAGAAGAGCCGTGAGTGACCAGCCGCCGTCGTCCGGCCGCCCCACGGGGCCGCCGTCAGGACCTCTTTCTGGTCCTTCGCAGGAAGGGCCCGTTCCTCCGCCTCCCGAGCGGCCGTCCGGCCCGCCGTCCGGCCCGCCCTCCGGAGGCGGCCACGGCGGGCCCGCCGGTCCCGGCGGCCCCGGTGAGACCCCGCAGGGCCCCGGACGGGGCCCCCGCACCCCTTGGTGGCGGTCGGTCCCCAAGGTGGCGACGATCGCCATCGCCCTGGTGGCGGCAGTGGTGCTGACCGTCGTCCTCACCCGGCCGGGCGGGTCGGACAAGGCGGGCGGTGAGGTCTTCCTCCAGGCGGCCGGCTCGACCGGCCCCGACCCGTTCACCGGCTCGACCGCGCGCAGCAGCGCGGGCGACACGACGCCGACGGACGCACCGAGCCCGGTGGCGAGCCCCACCCGGACACAGTCGTCCCACGTCACGCAGGGCGTGGACGGTTCGGCCCCGGGTCTGTACGGCGGCACGCGCAAGGTCGCCGCCTGTGACGTGGAGAAACAGATCACCGCCCTCACGGACCAACCGGCGAAGAACAAGGCCTTCGCCTCGGTCGAGGGCATCGCCCCCTCCCGTGTCCCCGCGTATCTGCGTGCGCTCACACCCGTTCAGCTGCGGCTCGACACCCGTGTGACCAACCACGGCTATCAGAACGGCGCGGCCACGAGCTACCAGGCAGTCCTCCAGGCCGGAACGGCGGTGATGATCGACAACCGCGGGGTGCCCAGGGTCCGGTGCGCCTGCGGCAACCCGCTGCTGCCGCCGGTCGCGCTGAAGGGGACGCCCGAACAGAAGGGCGACCCCTGGCCGGGGTACCGGGCCGGGAACGTCGTGGTGGTGGAGCCGGCCGCGCAGCCGGTGGACGTGTTCATCATGTTCGACCCCAGGACCAAGGGCTGGTTCAAGCGGGACGCGGGTGACACGGGTGGCGGCGACAAGAAGACCGAAACGCCCGCCGACGCGAGCACCGCACCGTGTCCGCCGCGCTCCGGCGGTGGTTCGGCGGAGCCCTGCCCCAAGGACTCCTCCTCGCGTTCTCCCGCGTCGGATGAACCCTCGTCACCCGCGACGAAGTCCGGCGAGCCGTCCCCGCAACCACCCTCGCCGCCTCCCTCGTCCGAGGAGCCGCCCCCGTCACCGCCGCCCTCCTCCGAGGCGCCCCCGACATCGGAATCGGCCCCCGAACCCGTGACGCCGCAGACCGCGGAGTCGCAGGCACCACCGCCCGCGCCGCCGGGCTCGGGGAACGACACGGCGGGCAGGACGGCGTAGGGCTCGGCACCGCCCCGCCCGCGGGCCGTGCACCATGGCCGTGCACCACGGGGGCGTCGCCATCGCGGGCCGGGGGGCGCCGTACCGTCGGGCTGCCGCCGAAGACGTCATGCATCGGCGGCTGCCGGATCATGCGAGATCGCCGGGTGTCGGCGCCCATCGTCGAGGAGGACCGCGCCATCCTGATCGGGCTGCCCGGCACTTCACTTCATGGACCCCGTTCGCCTCAGGTGTGGGCAGCGTCGCGGCGACTCGTGCGGTAGCGGCCCGGGGTCGTCCCGATGATGCCGGTGAACGCTGCGATGAAGCTGCTGGGGTTGGCCCATCCGCAGGCGGAGGCGGTTCGGGTGGTGTCGTGGCCGTCGGCGAGGAGCACGAGCGCGTGGTAGACGCGCAGTTGTGTGCGCCACTCGTAGAAGGTCATGCCGAGTTCGTTGCGGAACAGTCGGCTGAGGGTGCGGGCGCCGGCTCCGGTGGCCTTCCCGAGTTCCGCCAGCGTGGAGTTGTCCGCCGGGGTCTCGTGGAGCAGTCGGGCGATGGCCTGCAGTCGGTCGTCCCGTGGCTCGGGCAGGTGCAGTGGCTGTTCGTCCGATTCGTGGAGTTCATCGACAAGGACCCGAAGGAGGCGACTGCGTGCGGGGCGGCTGTAGTGCGGCGCGTCGTCGTTGCGGGAGGGGCCTGTCAGAGCGAGCAGGACCTCCCGGGCGAGGCCGGAGGCCAGGAACACGGCGGGACGGTCCGGGACGAGCCGGGCCAGGGAGGGTGCGAGAAAGACGATCCGCATGTCGGTATCGCCGTGGGCGCGGTGGTAGTGCGTGAACCCGGCGGGCGTCCAGGCGACCCGGTTGGCGGGAACAATCGACGTGCCGCGCTCGGTGTGAACTGCCAGGACCCCGCCGGCCGCGTAGACCAGGTGTCCCCGGGCGTGCGACTGCGCTGCGCTTGCTTCGCCGGACGGCCAGCTGTGGCGCCCGCCGGACGGCCATACATGTGACGTCACACCGGTGATCGGGCGAGGTTGGCGGCGAACAGGCATCAGTTGGCACTTTAGCGGTAGCAGGCCGCCTCTCGATCCGGTGAGACTCATACATGCGGTGGTCCTGGGTCACGCAAGGGTCCTACCGGACCAGGTGCCATGGAGGCAGCACGGCTCGATGCCGCACCCGAGAGAAGGAGAGACAGATGGCGACGTTCGTGCTTGTGCCCGGCGCTTGGAAGGGCTCCTGGTCGTACGAGGCGGTGGTTCCGCTGCTGGAGCGAGCCGGTCATGCCGTTCACGCCCTGACTCTGACCGGTCTGCGGCCGGACGACGACGATGCGACACTCGCGACCGCCAACCTCGACACGCACGCCCACGACGTACTGGGCCTCCTCGATCGCGCCCACATCACCGACGCGACGTTGGTCGGCCACAGCTACGCCGGGATGGTGATCGCCGCCGCCGCCGACCGCGCCGGCGGCCGGATCTCGCGACTGGTGCATCTGGACGCCTACGTACCTCTCGACGGCGAGTCGTGCTGGACCTCGACGAACGAGCACTTCCGGGACGTGTTCGCCGCCGGTGCCGCGGAGACCGGTTACGCCGTACGACCGCCGGCCGGCGGCGACCCCCGCCGTCGGCCCCATCCCCTCGCCTCCTTCCTGCAGACGGTCCGGCTCACGGGGGCCCTCGCCCACGTCCCCCGCCGGGAGTTCGTCTACTGCTCGGGATGGGAGGAGCGGACGCCGTTCACTGAGCTCCGCGCCCGGCTCCGAGCCGATCCGCAGTGGCGGGTCCACGACCTCCCGACCGGTCACGACGCCATGCATGAGGCCCCGGAGGCGGTCGCGGCCCTGCTGCTCGGCCGGTCGTGAACGGATCGGCCGGCCCATCGACGAGGGCCCCCGTCGAGGGCCGGTCGGCGGCTTCGGGTGAGTCACCCGCAGCCGCCTTCTCATGGGCGCCGGACGCAGTGCCTCAGCACCCCTCAGTGCGTGGACACGGCCGGTCGGGGGGCCGTCGCCATTCCGCTCCCGATGTAGAAGCTCGGGTGCGGCGGCTGGTTGTAGGCAGTGTTCTGCCAAGCCAGGGCCGTGCGGTAGGTCGTGTCGTGCAGCAGGGTGGTGATCTTCGTACCGGTCTCGTACGGCGTGGAGTAGATCCGCAGAGCGGTGTTGTCCGTGGTCGCCCAGACCACTTCCTCGCGCCAGTCGCCGAACAGGTCGCCCGAGATCGCGGGGGTGGCCTTGGTCCCGTTGTTCGAATGGACCGACGCCCCGGTCAGCTGCCGGGTGTCGCCGGAGGTGCCGTACTTGTCGATGTGGGTACCGTCGAGGAGTTCTCGGGTGGTGTCGCCGTCCCACCAGGACAGAAAGTTGGCGCTGGACGGCTTGCGGCTCGCGACGACGGTGCCCTTGGGGTTGCGCAGCCCGTCGGCCGCCGACGACCAGGACTCGGCGCCGGCGCTGCCGGACCAGATGTCGTCGCTGACACCACGTCCGTTGTCGCCGTCGGCGGGAGTCGACCAGATGATCTGGCCCGTCCTCGCGTCCGCCATCCACGACGAGGGCTTCGAACCGTCCTCGTCGACCTTGAACTCCTCCAGTCCCGGCCGGGACGGGTCCAGGTCACCGACGTGCATGGCGTCGCCGTGGCCGTTCTTCGTGGTCCACAGGGCGTTGCCGTTGTCGTCGACGGCCATCGATCCGTAGACGATCTCGTCCTTGCCGTCCGCGTCGACGTCCGCGACCGACAACTGGTGGTTGCCCTGGCCGTCGTACCCCTTGCCGGAGTTGGTCGAGCTGTTGGTGTCGAAGGTCCAGCGCCGGGTGAACGCCCCGTTCCGCCAGTCCCACGCGGCGATCACCGTACGCGTGTAGTAGCCGCGGGCCATGATCAGCGAGGGCCGGGAACCGTCGAGGTAGGCGGTGCCTGCGAGGAAGCGGTCGACCCGGTTGCCGTAGCTGTCGCCCCAGGAGGAGACGGTGCCGCGCGCGGGGACGTAGTCGACGGTGCCCATGGCGGCGCCCGTCTGCCCGTTGAACATGGTCAGGTACTCCGGGCCGGACAGGACGTAGCCGGAGGAGTTGCGGTGGTCGGCCGATGAGCTGCCGATCACCGCCCCCCTGCCGTCGACGCTGCCGTCCGCGGTCTTCATCGCGACCTCGGCCCTGCCGTCGCCGTCGTAGTCGTACACCTGGAACTGCGTGTAGTGCGCGCCCGAACGGATGTTGCGGCCCATATCGACGCGCCACAGCCGGGTGCCGTCGAGTTTGATCCCGTCGACGATCGTGTTGCCCGTGTAGCCCGACTGGGAGTTGTCCTTGGCGTTGGTCGGCTGCCACTTCAGTACGAAGTCGAGGGCGCCGTCGCCGTCGAGGTCGCCGACGGACGCGTCGTTGGCCTCGTAGGTGTAGGCGACGCCGTCGGGGGTCGTGCCGCCGGCGGGCGGGCTGAGTGGCACGTCCTTGTATCCGCTGCGGAACTGGATCGCGTGCACGGAGTCGCTCTGCTCGACGCCGCCGACGATCGCGCGCACCGTGTAGTCCGCCGAGTTGGGGGCGCCGGCGTGGAAGTAGTTCGTCGAGCCGGTGACGGGTGAGGCGTTGACCTTGGTACCGGCCCGGTAGACGTTGAAGGACACGTTGTCGGCGTCGGTGGCGAGCCAGCGCCAGCTGATCAGATTGCCCGCGTCGGTGTGGACGCTGACGACGCCGCGGTCCAGCGCCTCCGCCTGGCGGGCGGTCGCTGCCTGTGAGGTCTGGCCGGTGACGACCAGTCCCGCGGCGGCCAGCAGACCCGCCGTGACGGCACCGAGCACGGTGCGGGTCCGGGTGGTACGGCGTCTGCGGGGGGAACGAGGATGCTCAGGAGCCACGGTGCGTGCCTTCCGGAGTGGGGGTGTCGGGTACACCTCAGTGCCCGCCGGCGCCGGAAAGGTTGCCGTGCGTGCGTACCCGATCCTCGGCGGGGCGGCGTCACCCGTTTGCCGCAGCGCGGTGGCGGGCCGGACCGAGTGTGCGCAGGCTGTCGGCAGAGCTGCCGATTCACAGGGGTGGCGGAGCCAGATGGGGGTGCGAGGTGCCGGACACCGGTGCACCGGTCCCAGGAACGCCGGCGGCCGACGAGATGGCGGGCGCGCTCCTGGACGCGCTGTTCAGCCAGTCCGCGGTGGGACTTCACGTCCTGGACACGGAACTGCGGGTGGAATACGTCAACGCGCTGTCGGACGCGGTGGCCCCCGAGCAGATCGTAGGGCTCCACTTCACCCAGGCGTACTGGCTCGACGACCCCGAGGAGGCGGAGCTGCTGCTGCGTGGGGTGCTGGACACCGGAACGCCGGTCCTCAACCAGGTGATCCGCGGGCGGCTCATGGCCGCGCCCGGCCCCAGCCACAGTCTGACCGTGACCGTCCACCGCCTGGACGATCCCTCCGGGCGGCCGCTCGGACTGCTGGCTGCGGTGGTGGACGTGAACGAACGGGTCAAGGCCCAAGCCCGGGCGGAGTGCCTGGTGTCCGTGCGCAGGGAGGTCGGTCGCTCACTGGATGTGGCTGCGACCTGCGAGGGGCTTGTCGCTGCCCTGGTGCCGCAGTTCGCCGACTTCGCCGTCGTCGAGGTGGTGGACGAGGTCCTGCGCGGGACGGACCCGCCGATCAGCCCGCTGAAAGGTGACGTCCCCCTGCGCCGCGCAGCGGTGCGGGGAACAGACTCCGACGACGTGGTCGGCGAGTTGCGACGGCTGCCTGAGAACACCCCGTTCGCGCTCGCTGTCACCGACCTTCGCCCGCGCCTCGTCGCACTCGACGAACACGTCTCCTGGCTCGACTCGGATCGCGCCACGGCGCGACTGATCGAGACGACCGGAGCCCACTCGCTGATCGTCGCGCCGCTGAAACTGCACGGCGCGGTGCTCGGTCTGGTGAGTCTGTACCGGCAGGGGGACTCCGAACCGTACGACGCGTACGACCTCACCCTCGCAGTGACCGCCGCCGCCCACGCGGCCCTGAGTATCGAGAACGCGCTCCGCTACGCCCGCGAGCATGTGGTCGCGTCGATCGTCCAGCGCAGACTGCTGCCCCAGCACGACGGTGCCCGGATCGCCATCGAGACCGCGCATGTGCTGCTTCCGGGACGCAACAGCGGCTGCTGGTTCGACACCATCGGGCTGTCCGGTGCGCGGACGGCGCTGATCATCGGCAACGTCGAGGGGCACGGACTCCAGACCGCGATCACCATGGGGCAGCTCCGCACGGTCATCCACGCGCTGGCAGGCCTCGACCTGGATCCCGACGAGGTACTGGCCCGTCTGAACGACACGGCCGACCGGCTCGCCATCGAGCGGCGGTCCCTGCCGCCCGGCGACTCGCTGCACCGCCAGTCGCTGAAGGCGACCTGCCTGTACGCGGTCTACGATCCGTTCACCCGGACCTGCACGATGGCGCGGGCGGGGCATCCGGCGCCGGTCGCGGTCGCTCCGGACGGTCGCCCGCTCGTCCTCGACGTGCCCGAGGGGCCGCCGCTGTTCTCCGACGACAGCGCCCCGTTCGCCACCGCGACCGTCGAACTCGACGAAGGCAGTCTGCTGGCCTTCCTCACCACATCGCTGCTGCCCGCCGACCGGTCCGTGACCACGGTGCAGGACGCCCTCGCCCATCCGGAGCGCCGTCTGCAGGAGCTGTGCGACGCCATCGTCTACAACCTCCCCGCCGAAGCCCACCCGGACGGCGCCGCACTCATGCTCGCCAGGACGGGCGTGGTCCCGCCCGACAGGGTCGCGACCTGGGAGCTGGCCCACGACCGGTCCACTCCCGCCATCGCCCGCACCCTGGTCCGCGACCGGCTCGAAGGCTGGAACCTCGGCGAGGAGACGATCGAGGCGACCGAGCTGATCGTGAGCGAGCTGATCACCAACGCGGTCCGCTACGGAACCCCGCCGCTCCATCTGCGGCTCCTGCTGGACCGCACCCTCACCTGCGAGGTCCATGACACCAGCCCGGTGGCGCCGCACCTGCGCCACGCCCGCACGGTGGACGAGGGCGGCCGCGGCCTGTTCATCGTCTCCCAGCTCGCCACGCACTGGGGCACCCGGTACAGCACCGCCGGAAAGGCCCTGTGGACCGAGCAGGAGGTCTCGGCGCACGACCGCTCCTGACGGGCCGGCGCCGGCGGGGGCCGCTCCCGCTCGCAGCATCGCCCAGGGAGACGGAGCATGAGGGCATGGGCACGGGCAGGGAGACGTTCAGCGGTGAGCCGCACCCCCTGCGTGCCGTCGCCTTCGTGCTGGCCGCCCTGTGCACGCTGGTGATGGCCCTCACCGCGACTGCGCGCAGCACCCTGGTCTCCCCCTCCTTCTACCAGTCGGTCCTCGACGGCCAAGAGGCGTACGACCGGTTGTACGACGAGGTCCTCGTCGATCCCGATGCGTCGGGTGTCACCAGGGACCTCCTCGCGCGACTGCCGGTTCCGGAAGCGATCATCACCTCGAACATCAAGGTGGTGCTGCCGCCGGAGAAGGTCCGGGACCTGACCCACCAGCAGATCGACAGCGTGGTCGGCTACCTGCGCGGCGACCTCGGCACACTGCGGCTGACCGTGGACCTGCGGCCGATCGCCGACAACCTCGGCGCCCTCACCCAGATCTACTTCGGTGATCTCGTCGCCTCGCTGCAGAACCGGGCCGACCCCGACTTCGCCGCGTTCTCGGCCGATCTCGACCGGGCGCTGGAGGATTTGGTTGCCGGGCGGGTCCCGGACGGTCTGCCGGCGCTGCCGCTCTCTCCAGGACAGGCCGAGCAGGCGACGGACGCACTGCTGCGGTCAGTGCCGGCCGGCAGCCGGGCGGCGCTGCGCCCGGAGGTCTCGGTCGCCCTGGCCGAGGGCGATGTGGCCACGGCCCTGGCTGCCGTGGCCCCGGCAGCGGTGTCGGAACGGACCCGGGCCTCGGCGGCCGGCCTGCGGGCCGCGGTCGGTGACGGCACCTGGGACGTGACGCAGGTGCTCGCCGCTTCGGGGAACGAGCTGGACACCGTCCACCGGGCGCGTGCGGTGACGCACGAGGGCCTCGGGCTGGTGGAAGCCATCGCCACCGTGCTGGGTGTGGCGTCCCTCGTCGTGCTGTGGTTCGCATCCGCGGCCGGTCCCGGCAGACGGCTGACGGCCATGGGCTGGGCCCTTGCGTCGGGCGCGGCCCTCACCGGTCTCGTGGTGCTGATCGCGCGCCTGCTCACCGGCGGCCGGGTGGTGACCCCGCCGGCCTCCTGGCCGGCGAGCGTGACCGCACTGGTGGACGATCTCCAGCGTGCCGCCTTCGACCGGATCGCCGTCACCGCGCTGACCACCGCACTGGTCCCGCTCGCGATCGGAGCACTGCTGGTCGCAGCGGGGTGGGCCGTCGTGGCGCGGCCCCGGCCGTCGTTCACCGCACCCCGGGTCCGCGGGGTGGCCGCGGGGGCCGGCTGCGCCGCGATGGCGGGGGTGCTGCTCGTACCCCTGGGCGTGAACCAGACCGTTGCGCGCGCATGCCAGGGCAGCGCCCGGCTGTGTCAGATGCGGTACGACGAGGTGGCCTACGTGACCTCGCACAACGCCAACTCGACGACGTACGACCGGTTCATCGGACCACTGCAGGACCCCGGCATCACGGCGCAGCTCGACGCGGGGGCGCGGGCGCTGCAGATCGACACCTACCACTGGGAGACGTCGCA
Source organism: Streptomyces sp. NBC_01013 (assembly GCF_045162765.1). Taxonomy (NCBI): domain Bacteria; kingdom Bacillati; phylum Actinomycetota; class Actinomycetes; order Kitasatosporales; family Streptomycetaceae; genus Streptomyces; species Streptomyces sp. NBC_01013. Next base: position 7,867,024 of record NZ_CP108687.1, on the reverse strand, counting down.
GGAGATCACGCAGCGGCTGGACAGCCCCGACTTCTCCCCGGAGCAGCGGCGGCTCATCGCCTCGGCGATCGACCGGCTCAATCCGCCGCGGAAGGGCCTGTGGCTGTGCCACGCCGTGTGCCGGGCGGGGGCGATCGAGCTGGTGCCCACGCTCACCGCGCTGGGCACCTGGATGCGCGAGCATCCGAGTGAGGTGGTCACGCTGATCGTGCAGGACGCGATCAGTGGCGAGGAGACCGAACAGGCCTTCCGGCAGGCGGGACTCGATGACCTGCTCCACACCCCGGACCCCGATCCGCACAAGGCGTGGCCGACGCTGGGCGAGATGGTCGACAGCGGCCGGCGGCTCGTGGTCTTCGCCGAGGCGGCCGACGGGCCGGCGCCCTGGTACCGCAACTTCTACCGGTACGGAATGGAGACGCCGTTCGCGTTCCGCTCCCCCGCCGAAATGAACTGCGTCCCGCAACGCGGCGACACCGGCAAGCGGCTGTTCCTGCTGAACCACTTCATCACGGTGGCGGGCGGCAGCCGTCTGGACGCCGGGAAGGTCAACGCCCGGGACTGGGTACTGGAGCGGGCCCACCGATGCGAGCGGGAACGGGGCAGCCCGGTGAACTTCGTCGCCGTCGACTACACGACGATCGGGGATGTCCGCGGGGCGGTGGCGGCGCTCAACGAGGAGCGGGTGAAGGCTGCCGACGCCTCCTGACGCGAACGCGGGTGCGGCGCACCACGGTGGTCGGGCCGTGGTGCGCCGCGTTCAGGACGCCGGCAGCCGCCCAGGGTTCATTGGGCGGCTGCCGACGGGTCAGCGGCGGCCGCCGTAACGGTGGCCCCAGGACTTGGAGTCGACCTTGTGGCCGTTCGCGTCCCGCAGGGTCGCCGTGTCGCTGTTGTCCCACACGTAGCGGCGGAGGTCCTGGTAGACGTCGGTGCGGGTGTCGCGGCCGACGCCGGTGTGCACACGCACCGAGGAGCGGCCGGGCAGACGCAGGTCGAAGCGGTAGGTGCGGTGGCTCTCGTCGCGGAGGGTCCAGCCGCGCAGGTTGACCGAGTGTCGGCCCGTGTTGGTGACGGTGACCCACTCGCCGTTCAGGCTCCGGTTCGAACCGAAGTCACGGCCGGGGCTGTTGTACTGGATCTTGCCGAGAACGACGGCCGAGTGGGCGTGACCGCGTCCGTGGCCGTGGTCGTGGCCGTGGCCGTGACCGTCGGCGACCGCCGGGAGTGCGGCGGCGGCGACCAGCGCGCCGGAGGCGAGAACAGCAGCGGTGATCCGTCGTGCGGAACGGGACATGAAGACCCCTCAAGTGCAGGCCCGGGCCGAGTGGTCCAGGCGTTGTTCGGCCCCGGCGTCGTGCCGGGAAGGCATACTTTGACCCGGTTGCCTCGGGTCCGGTACACCACCTCGGAGCGTGTTACAGGATGCAGACATTTCCGTCACACGCGGTTGTACGCGACATCCACCGAAACCTCCGGGTACCTGTCAATCACTGCCCGCTGCACCCACCCCCGTGGCACCGGGTTGACGGAAGCGCGACGCACTGCCGCTCGCCCGTCGCGCCCCCGCCCGATCCCCTCACCGGGCGCCCTGGGACCCGTAACAGCAACGGCACGGCCGGACCTGAACGTCCGTGCGGTTACCCGGGGAACGCAGCACAAAGGTTCTTTCGAACGGCGGCCGAGGACAGGCGGCGCCACCACGCCGTCCACCCTGGCCGTCACGCTCGGGCAGGCCGGGCGTGGTCGTCGTCGAAATCGGACCGGGGCCTCCCGGACCAGCCGAGCAGGACCACCGAGCAGACGGCGGCGAACGCGCACCAGGTGGAGATGAACTCCAGGCGCCACAGCGCGGCGCAGACGGCGGCCCCGCCCGCGACCAGCAGCCCGAGCCACACGAGCAGCCGGTCGCCGGACAGGAGCAACGCTCCGACGGTTGCCAGCAGGTAGGCCGCCACCAGCAGCCCGGGGCGCGGCAGGTCGAGCGAGTACCCGAGGGTGTGCCCACGGATCTGCGCCGTCACCGGCCGGGTCGCCAGGCTGTACGCGAGGGCGGCCGAGGCCGCCACCCCCGCCGCCAGCGGCAGCGCGAGCCGGCGCCGGGCCCTCGCCGGGGCGGCGCACAGGACACTCAGCGGAACCCAGAGCGCCAGGACCGGCAGGGCGATGACCGCCCAGGCCACAGTGGCCGGACCGGTACCGCCGTCCGCCCGCCAGACCACGGACTCGACGATCTGATGGGCGCCCAGCAGCAGCGGCAGCGCCGCGAGCGGGAGGTCCCGGACGCGGCGGGTGCGGGCCACGGATGCCGCGCCGATCGCCGCGATCGCCGTACCCGCGACGAGATCGGCGGTCGCACTCCAGCACATGGCGTCACCCTGGGGTTTCTCGTCCGTGACGGCCGGTCCGCGCCGCGGCCGCTCCCCGTTCACGCTACGGTCCGCCCCCGCGGGAGCCGAACCATGACACTCCCACTTCTTGACCGGTCCATGCCGTTGACGTACCGTCACCGCTGTTCTCATACAAGAACTCGGTTCACCATACGGAACATCACGGGACGTCGTTCCGATGGTCGAGGGATTGCCTACCACCGCACCAAACCACTCATTGGTGCCTGCGGAGGACACCGCAGGCGGTGAAAGGAATACCCAGTGCGTACCAGAAATCAGCATGCCAGACGCAGAGGCGGCCGGGCAGCCGCCTCGTTCGTCGCGATAGCCTCGCTCGTTCTCGCGGGGCTCACTGCTCTCTTCGCGACCGGTTCCGCGACGGCGGCCCCCGCAGTCGGCTCGTACAGCCTGACGAACGCCGCTAGCGGACTGTGCCTGGAGGTCCCCGGCGCGGGAACCTCCGACGGCACCCAGCTCGGCCAGCGGTCCTGCAGCGGCGCCGCGAACCAGACGTGGCAGCTCAAGACCTCCGGCAGCGGCTACACCCTGACCGCCGCGCACAGCGCCAAGTGCGCCGGGGTCCGTGACGCATCGACGAGCGCGGGCAAGGCCGTGGAGCAGCAGGGCTGCACCGGCGGCGCCGGCCAGGTGTGGACGCTCTCCCAGGTCAGCGGCAGCATCTACCAGGTGGTCAATGCCAACGGCGGCAAGTGCCTGAACGTGAAGGACAGTTCGACCGCGGCCGGCGCCCTGGTCCAGCAGAACTCCTGCGACTCGGTGACCAGCAAGCGCTGGACGTTCACCGCGGCCGGGTCGACCCCGACCGACCCGCCGACCGACCCGCCGACCGACCCGCCGACGGACCCCGGCTCCCCGCCCGCCTGGCCCACGGCCACCAGCAGCCAGGCCCTGTCCTCGACGATGAAGGTCTCGGGCACTTACGACGGCGGTTTGAAGCGCTTCTACGGGAGTGGCGACCTGGGCAGTGACGGCCAGGACGAGGACCAGCCGGCGCTGATCGAACTGGCCGACGGCGCCACGCTGCAGAACGCCATCCTCGGCTCCCCGGCCGCCGACGGTGTGCACTGCCTGGGCGCCTGCACACTGAAGAACGTGTGGTGGGAGGACGTGGGCGAGGACGCCGCCACGTTCCTCGGCAGCTCCTCCTCGCTGGTGCGCACCATCGACGGCGGCGGCGCGAAGCTGGCGGACGACAAGGTGTTCCAGCACAACGGCGGAGGCACCCTGATCATCAAGAACTTCCAGGTCAAGGACTTCGGCAAGCTCTACCGCTCGTGCGGCAACTGCTCGACCCAGTACGGCCGGCACGTCCAGGTACAGAACGTCTGGGTCACCGCGCCGGGCGACGGTCTCGTCGGGATCAATCCCAACTACGGTGACACGGCCCGCCTCTCCGGCGTGACGATCTACGACGACGGCGACCGTGACATCGACGTCTGCACCAAGTACAAGGGTGTGACGAGCGGCGAGCCCAGCAAGACGGGCACCGGCCCCGACAGCACGAACTGCCTGTACGCCACCTCCGACATCACCTATGTCGACTGATCACCGGTGACATGCCGGGCCCGCCCGTTCCGGCGCACCGGGGCGGGCGGGCCCGCGCTGGTCTCCGTGCCCCCACCCGCCGGCGGGCTCGCTCCAGCGGACGGGCCCCGCCGGAGCGGGGGGACTCAGGCCGTCGCGTCCGACCATGCGTACGGCGGCGGCACGGGCCCGTCCCCGGGTCCGGCACCGGCCTTGCCCAGCTCACGGTCGGCCACACTCATCAGCTGACCCGCGACATCGCGCATCGCGCGGCTCGCCGCCAGTTCGTCACCGATGGTGGGCACGTCCGGGTCCTGCGGGCTGCATCGGGCGACCCCGTGGCCGGTGAGTTTCGCCGTTCCGGTGTCCAGCACCGCCTCCGCCTTCGTCGTTCCGTCGTCCTCCGACAGATCGACACGGACCGTCCACTCCATCGTGCGATTCATCGCGCACCTCCCGGGCCGCACCGGCAGGCGGGCGCCCGCCGCCGTACGGGTCCTTTTCCAGCATCCACCCAACCGGCCCCGCACGCCCGTTCCGGCTCGGCCTGCGCGAATACCCGGACCGAAATAGGATGCAGGGACCACGGCCCGCAGCAGCCGAGCCGCGGCCCTTTCCCGCCGGTTTCACCGGCGTCGACCCGCCACGACGGTACCCGTGGTGCGGATGGCCACCACCTGCCCTGCGGAGCGGCCCATGAACCGGCGTCGTCCTACCCGCCCGGCCAGTGCCGAGGAGCTGCTGACCACCCTCCACGACCTCACTTCGCGGGCGCGCCGGGAGGTGGAACTGCATCAGGCCCGGGTGGAGCTGGCCGAGGCACTGCAGCGCGGGATGCTCCCCTCCGCGCTGCCGTCCCTGCCGGGTCTGCGGACCGCTGCCCGCTACGCCCCTGCGCGCAGCGGCCTGGACATCGGCGGTGACTGGTACGACGGATTCCCGCTGCCGGACGGTTCGCTGGCCTTCGCCATCGGTGACGTGCAGGGCCACGACGTCGAGGCGGCGGCCTTCATGGGCCAGATCCGGATCGCGATGCGCGCGGTCGCGGCCACGGCGACCGATCCGGGCGAGGTGGTGGGCCGGACCAATGACCTGCTGCTGGCCGTGGACTCCGGTCTCCTGGCCACCTGCACCTTCGTCCGGCTCGATCCGCGGACCCGGGAGCTGCAGAGTGCCCGGGCCGGACACGTGGGAGCGGTATGGGCCACGGCCGACGGCCGCTCGGGCGTCACCGAGGACGACGGCGGCCTGCCGCTGGGGATCCAGAGCGGCGAGGAGTACCCGGTCACCACTCGGCCGCTCACCGCCGACGGGGCCTTCGTTCTCCTCACGGACGGCGTGATCGAAGGGCCGTCGTACCCCATCGACGACGGACTGAACGCCGTCGTGCGGCTGGTCCGCTCCCACGTCGGCGACGACGCGGACGAACTGGCGGACGCGATCATGGGGACGGCTGAGCGTACCGGGCACGAGGACGATGCCGCGGTACTCGTCCTGCGGCACCAGGCGTTCCCCGCCCCCGGATGAGGCCATGGGGCCGACGCGTGTCACGCAGCAGCCTCCCGTCACGGCCGGTGTCTCATGAGAACCGTGATCAGCAGCGAGAAGAACCGGCGCAGGGCGATCGCTTCACTGCGCATCCTGGCCGTCGCCGGTGCCTACTACGCGGCTGCGGACCTGGGCCTGCTCCGGCAGGTGACGGTCCACGGGTCGGTGGTCACCCCGCTGTGGCCACCGACCGGCATCGCGCTCGGCGCCCTGCTGTATCTGGGGTTGCGCGTATGGCCCGGGATCGCGCTGGGCTCTCTCCTCGTCATCACCACGCTCACCGGATCGGTGTCGCCGTCCACCGTCCTCGTGGTGGCGGGCAACACGGTCGCGCCCGTCTGCGCCTTCCTGCTGCTGCGCAGCTTCGGCTTCCGTCCGGAGCTGGACCGGCTGCGCGACGGAGTCGTCCTGGTCTTCCTGGGCGCGATGGCCGGCATGGTCGTCAGCGCGACCACGGGGACGGCGGTGCTGCTGTTCGACGGCAAACTGCCGGCCAGTGGGTACTGGCCGGTCTGGGCGGCGTGGTGGGCCGGAGACGTCATGGGCGTCCTGGTGGTCACCCCCCTGCTGCTCGTACTGCGCAGGCTGCGGATGCCGCGGCTCACCGACCGGTGGGTGGAGGGGGGTGCGCTGCTGGTCGTCGCGGTGGTGGGCACGCTGGTCGCCACCCGCAGCTCGCTGTCAATGCTCTATCTGGTGTTCCCGATCCTCATCTGGGCGGCGCTGCGTTTCCGGCTCGCGGGCAGCGCGCCGTGCGCGTTACTGATGTCCGTGATGGCGATCGTCGCGGGATCGGACAGGGTGGGCCCGTTCGTCGGCCACACCATGCTGGAGGTCATGGTCAATCTCACGGTCCTGAACGGGGCCGTCGCGCTCACCGCGCTCCTGCTGGCCGCCCTGGTCGCCGAACAACAGAGCGTCCGGCACCGGATCGAACGTGCCTGCGAGGAGCTGGCCGACCTGGTGGACCAGCTCGCCCCGGGCAGGTCGGCGGCCGCCTGGCCGTCCCGCGCGGAGGACGAGCGCGAGAGCCGCTGATCCTGCCGGGACGGGCAGGGGCAGCCCCCCTGCGGAGCCCTTGCGGGAAGCGCCGGAACCCCCCGCAGTCGCGCGCGAGCGGTCACCGTGCGAAATGCCGGTCCAGGAAGTCGTTGCGGAAGGTGCCTGCCGGGTCGTAGCGGGCCATCAGCTTCTCGAAGTCCCCGTACCGCCCGTACAGGGTGCGCAGGACGTCGGGACCTGTGCCGAAGACCTTGCCCCAGTGCGGGCGGGCACCGAACGGCGCCAGCGCCGCCTCGATCTCCGCGAGCACCGGTGCGACGGCCTCACCGTCGGGCACCCAGGTGAAGTGGAACGCCACGGAGTCCCGTCCGGACGCGGGGCTCAGCCACAGGTCGTCGGCCGCCACGGTACGGATCTCGGAGATCTGCAGGAGCGGTGCGATCCGGTCCCGGAGCCGGCCCACGGCCTCGTACGCGGCCGCGGCGTCCTCCCGCGCCACGAAGTACTCGGACTGCAGTTCGTCACCGTTGCTGGGGGTGAACTCCAGCCGGAAGTGCGGCAGCCGTCGGTGCCACGCTCCGGGCACTCCCTGCTGGCGGGTGCAGTTCCCGGCGGGCACGCCGGGGATCGGGTGGCGCGGGCCGTCGGCGAGCCGGGCGCCGAGCCACTCGGCCGGGGCCTGCCGTGGGCCCCCGTCCCCCACTCGCTCCTTGAGCCACACCTGGCCCACCGGGCCCGGCCGCCAGTCGGTGAAGACGCTGACGCTGTACGCGGCCGACATCACCTCGTCGAACCCGGCGGTCAGCACGGACTCCGCAAGCTCCTCGTAGACCCACTGCTGGACATCGAAGGCGGGCACCAGGTCCAGCGTCAGCCGGGTCACCACCCCGATGGCTCCCATGGACACGACCGCTCCCGGGAAGTCCGCGTCACCGCGCCGCAGGGTGACAGCCGCGCCGTCCGCGGTCACCATGTGCAGGGCCCGGACAGCCCCCGCCAGGGAGCGGTTTCCGACGCCGGAGCCGTGAGTGCCGGTCGCACAGGCACCGGCCACCGAGATGTGCGGCAGCGAGCCCAGGTTGTGCAGCGCGAACCCGCTCTCGTGCAGCTCACCGGCGAACTCCCCGAAGCGGAGCCCCGCGCCGACCGTGACCGTCCGCGCGGCCGGGTCGATGTCGACCACCCGCGGCAGTCCGGCCACGGAGACGAGATCCCCGACGGTGTCGGCCACCGTGTTGAAGGAGTGCCGGGTGCCCAGGGCCCGCACCGCGCTGGAGGCCGCGACCGTCTCCTGCAGTTCGGCCTCCGTACGGGGTACACACAACCGCCTCGCCCCGAAGGTGATGTTGCCGGCCCAGTTCGTCTCCGCGGGAGTCACCGTGCGTTCCTCTTTCACTCATGGCCGGGCGCTGTCCCCCGGCACCGCATTCTCCCAGACCACGGCGGGGCCAGGCCGGCGAGCCGGCCGCAACGGTCAATCCCGAGGCGAAGCAACGCAGTTGGAGTCGCGGTGGTACATATCCGCACACGGTCCGATTCCCGTGGGCCCCAAATACCAACAGCCAGCCACAGAACCTGAGATCCAGTACGGATCGGGACGAGTTCTTGGCCACTTCGCCTGTCTGAACTTCACCGGAACTCCAGCGAAATGGCACGTGTGTGGATATCGTGCACCGAGCGAGGGCGCATCCGTCAGTCCACGGGATCGGCGGATGCGTCCCGTTTGTGGAGATGCAACTGTGACTGGGGGGTTCATGGGGCATGTCGAGCTACCCGAATCCGAAATATCAGGACCCGTGGGGCTGGCGGGGGCGCCACGTCCACGGACTGCTTCGAGCCGCCCCCGCAGCCAGGAGTTCGACCGGCTGCGGCAGGGCCCGACCGTACAGCGCGACCGTTTCGACCGGCCCGGGCCGAAGAGCAGACCCGGCCGGTACCTGGCACTCGCCATCGCCTTCGACCTCTTCGGCCTGGGGATTCCCGCCTGGCTCGTCCTGCGCACCGACGGACAGCCCAGGGCCCTGGCCGGTGCGGCAGCGGCCGCGATGGTGTGGTCCGGCGTACGGGCAGCGCGCGGCCGGTACACGGTACGGGGCGCGGGCCGACCGCCCGGCGTCCTGACCGCCACCGGGGACTGGCTGCTGCTCATCGGGCTGATGGCGGTGCTCTGGACCGTGGTCGACGGCACCATCGACCCGGCGACGGCCGTCGTGGCGCTGATCCCGGGCCTGGTGGCGACGTCGGTCGCCTGTGGAGCGCGGCGGCTGCCGTGGTCCGCGCGACGCCGGGCGGTCCGCCGCGTGCTGGTGGTCGGTGAGGCCGCGGGGGTGGACCGGGCAGTGCGACTGCTCGCCTCCCGCGCGGATCACGGCTATCTCGTGGTGGCCGCCGTACCGGTCGGGACGACGGCGCTGACCTGCGAGGCTCCGGTGCCCGGGCGGCTCGCGCCGCAGCCCGCGGACGACGACGCCTCGACGGTGCTGGGTGCGGCCTACGCCCACGAAGCGGACCTGGCACTGGTGGTGCCGGGGCCGCAGCTCGCCGAGGAACGGCTGCGACGGCTGTCGTGGGGGCTGCACGACGGCGGGCTCGACCTGTCCGTGCTGTCGCACCTCTCGGAGATCGCCGAGAGCCGGATACGCCCCTCTTCCGCGGCCGGACTGACCCTGCTGCACATCGTGCCGCCTCTACGGCGCGGCCCGCAGCCGGCACTCAAGGCGGCGGTGGACCGCACCGGAGCGGCCCTCGGCCTCATCGTGCTGGCACCGCTGTTGCTGCTGGTCGCCGCCGCGGTCCGGCTCACCTCGGCCGGGCCGGTCTTCCACCGGCAGATCCGTCAGGGACAGCACAACCGGCCCTTCACGATGTGGAAGTTCCGCTCGATGGTGGTGGACGCCGAGCAGCACAAGGCGCAGCTGGTGACGTCGAACGAGAACGACGGCCCGATGTTCAAGATGCGCCGGGATCCCCGGGTGACCCGCATCGGCCGGCTGCTGCGCCGCTCGTCCCTCGACGAGCTGCCTCAGCTCTTCAACGTGCTACGGGGTGACATGTCCCTGGTCGGCCCCCGGCCGCCGTTGCCGGACGAGGTCTCCCGGTACGACGAGCGCGAGCTGAGGCGGCTCGCCGTCAGACCGGGACTGACAGGCCTCTGGCAGGTCAGCGGGCGATCCGACCTCTCCTGGCAGGAGACCGTGTCGCTCGACCTGTGGTACGTCGACAACTGGTCGGTGGCCACGGACGTAGGACTCATGGCCCGTACGCTGCGCGCCGTCACCGACGGTCGCGGGGCGTACTGAGAGCGGACGGGATCGGATGAGGGCAATGAAAGCGGGCCGGGTGGAGGGTCGCGCCGCCGCGGTCGTCCACCCGGCCGAAGGGCCCGGTCCGGGAAACCGGTCAGACCTGTACGCCCTGCTGTTCCAGCCACCACGCGTAGGTCCGGGCGATGCCGTCGCGCAGCGGGATCTGCGGCTTGAAGCCGAGGGAGGACAACCGGGACACGTCCAGGAGCTTGCGAGGCGTGCCGTCCGGCTTGGTCGTGTCCCAGTCGACATGACCCTGATAGGACGTCACATCGGCTATATGCGCAGCGAGTTCACGGATCGTCAGGTCCTCACCCGAGCCCACGTTGACGGGTGCGTCACCGTCGTACCGCTGCAGCAACAGCACACACGCGGCAGCCAGGTCGTCGACGTGCAGGAACTCGCGGCGGGGACTGCCGGAGCCCCAGAGCGTGACGGCGGGGGCACCGCTCCGGCGTGCCTCGTGAAAGCGGCGGATCAGTGCGGGCAGCACGTGCGAGGTCTCCAGGTCGAAGTTGTCACCCGGTCCGTAGAGGTTGGTGGGCATGGCGCTGATGTACGGGGCACCGAACTGGCGGCGGTAGGACTGGATCTGCACGATCCCGGCGATCTTCGCCAGGGCGTAGGCCTCGTTGGTCGGCTCCAGCGGGCCGGTGAGCAGCGCGGTCTCGTGGATGGGCTGCGGGGCCAGTTTGGGATAGATGCAGGACGAGCCGAGGAAGAGCAGCCGCTCGGTCCCGGCGGCGTGCGCGCCGGCTATCACGCTCAGCTGGATGCGCAGGTTGTCCTCGATGAACTGCACGGGGTACGTGCTGTTGGCCATGATCCCGCCCACCTTGGCGGCGGCCAGCACCACGGCGTCGGGACGCGCGTCGAGCAGAAAGGCTCCGGTCCGCTCGGCATCACGCAGATCGAGGCGGTCGCGCCCGCGGGTGATCACTTCGTGGCCGTCGGCGGCCAGGCGGCGCACCAGCGCCGAGCCCACCAGACCGCGGTGGCCGGCGACGAACACCCGGGCGCCGGGGCGTAGCAGGGACGGGACGGATTCCTGGGGAGGGCCGGGGAGATCAGTCGTCATGGCTCGGATTGTGCCAGCCGCTCCATGACGCGGTGACGCTTTGCCGCAGATCGCTCAAATTCTGAAATTTCGGTTGACCGACCGCCTTTCAGGCGACCACAGAAGGGGGAGACGTGGCGAAGACCGCGCTCATCACCGGCGTGACCGGACAGGACGGTTCGTACCTGTCCGAGCTGCTGCTCCAGAAGGGATACACGGTCCACGGCCTCATACGCCGCTCGTCGAGTTTCAACACCGAGCGGATCGACCACATCTACCAGGGGCCGGAGGAGGAGAACCGCTCGTTCGTCCTGCACCACGCCGACCTGGCCGACGGCGTCGCCCTGGTGAACCTTCTGCGCGACATCCAGCCCGACGAGGTCTACAACCTCGGCGCGCAGTCGCATGTGCGGGTCTCCTTCGACGCGCCGCTGTACACGGGGGACATCACCGGGCTCGGCACGATCCGGCTGCTGGAGGCCGTGCGTGCCAGCGGCATCGACACCCGTGTGTACCAGGCGTCCTCCTCGGAGATGTTCGGCGCCAACCCGCCGCCGCAGAACGAGCAGACCCCGTTCCACCCACGCAGCCCGTACAGCGTCGCCAAGGTGTACTCGTACTGGGCGACCGTCAACTACCGTGAGGCCTACGGAATGTTCGCGGTCAACGGGATCCTGTTCAACCACGAGTCCCCGCGCCGGGGGGAGACGTTCGTGACCCGGAAGATCACCCGCGGGGTGGCCCGGATCAAGGCGGGCCTGCAGACACATCTGCATCTGGGGAACCTGGATGCGGTGCGCGACTGGGGATACGCCCCCGAGTACGTCGACGCGATGTGGCGGATGCTCCAGTGCGAGACGCCGGACGACTACGTGGTGGCCACCGGGGAGGGCGTCAGCGTCCGGCAGTTCCTGGAGTACGCCTTCGAGCACGCCGGTCTGGACTGGCGCGAGCACGTCCGCTACGACGCGAAGTACGAGCGTCCCAGCGAGGTCGACGCGCTGATCGGGGACGCCTCCAAGGCGGCGGAGCTGCTGGGCTGGAAGCCCGCCGTGAAGTCGCGGGAGCTGGCCCGGATCATGGTCGACGCCGATGTCCGGCAGCTTGCCGATCAGCTCACCGGAGCTGCCGTGCGGGTGGACCGGTGAGGGGCCCGCGACGTCCCGGACGCAGCCGCAGCGGGGTGTTCGCCGCCGTCCTGGCCCTTGCGGCCGGAGTCCTGACCGCCTCCGCGGTGACCGCTCCCCCGGCCACCGCGCTGACCCCGCCGGTCGGCTTCACCGCCGACAACCTCGCCACGTACCAGACGAACGGGATCGTCTGGTCGCTCGCCGAGGCGAACGGAACCGTCTACGCGGGCGGCACCTTCACCAACGTCCGTCCGGCCGGCTCCCCCGCCGGCAGCAACACCACTTCCGCTGTCAACTTCGCAGCGTTCAACGCGGCGACCGGGGCGCCCACCGGCTGCTCGCTCTCCTTCACACGCTCCAGCGGCACCGCGACCGTGCGAGCGCTCGCGGTCTCCCCCGACCGGTCCACGCTGTACGCGGGTGGCTACTTCAATGCGGTCAACGGGACCGCTGCCAACGGCCTGGTCGCGATCAACACCGCTACCTGCACCTTGCGTTCTGGTTTCACTCCGGGCTTCGGGGCGGCGGTACGGGCGCTCGACGTGGCAGCGAACGGAACGGTCTACGCCGGCGGCGACTTCCAGAGCATCAACGGCCAGACTCGCCGCTTCTTCGGCGCGGTCACGGCCGCAGGTGCGCTGACTGCCTGGAATCCGGATGCCGACGAGCCCGGACGAACGCTGAAGGTCACCCCCGACGGGCAGAGCGTGCTGATCGGCGGGGACTTCTTCACCGTGGGCGGCGCGAACTCCCACGCGCTCGCCGTGACCGCTGCCGGCACGGGCGTGCTGACCCGCGCGTACGCGAACAACTTCATCCCGGCGTCCGCCGTGATCAAGGACATCGTCACCGACACAGGGTCCAGCGGCTGGTACGTGGGCGGCGAGGGGGCCGGCGGGGCCTCGTTCGACGGTCGGCTCGCCATGGACCTCACCACGTTCGACCAGCGGTGGCGGGACACCTGCCAGGGCGCCACGCAGGCACTCCGGGTCTACCGTGGAGTGCTGTACGCGGGCAGTCACGTCCACGACTGCTCCACCATGGGCGGCTTCCCCAACCAGGTCCGCAAGCACCTGACCGCGCAGTCCGTCGACGATCCGGCGATGCTCGGCTGGCTGCCGGACACCAATGACGGCATCGGTGAACCGGTGGGGCCGCGAGCGCTGACCGTCGCGTCCCGCGACGGACGCGATTTCCTGTGGGTGGGCGGCGAGTTCACCACCGTCAACGGTGTCGCGCAGCAGGCGCTGACCCGGTTCGCCGACTCCCCTGACACGGGGGCGCCTTCCGCACCGGTGGTCAGTCTCTCCGCGCCGCGGGCCGGCGAGGTACGAGTGAGCTGGCGTTCGAGCCTGGACCTGGACGACAGTCGGCTCACCTACCGGGTGTACCGCAACGGCGGCACGACTCCCGTTCACACGGCGACGGGTTCCTCGCTGTTCTTCAGTCGGCCGCAGCTGACCTTCACCGACACCGACGTGGTGGCCGGCCGCAGTTACGCCTACCGGATCACCGCGAGCGACGGCACCAACACCAGCGCCCTCTCCGCCAACGTCTCCGTCACCGCGGCAGGTTCGGCAAGCCCTTACGCGGAACGCGTGCTCGCCGACGGGGCGGATCTGTACTGGCGTTACGACGAGGCGGGCGGCGCGTTCGCCTCCGACGCCTCCGACAACGACGACGGCGGGGTGTACATGAACGCGCCCTCGTACCGTTCGACGCCGTCCGCCGTGACCGGTTCCACGGCGCTCACCCTCAACGGCACGGACGAGTACGTCTACAGCGATCGGCTGCACCACTACGTCTCGCCGTCCCCGTACTCCATCGAGACGTGGTTCCGTACGAGCACGACCCGCGGCGGGCGGATCGTCGGGTACGGCAGCAACATCGGCACCGCCCAGGGTCACACCAGCGGCATCTCCGACAAGGTCCTGTACCTCACCGACAACGGACGCCTCGCCTTCGGTGTCCAGGTCGGCAGTTCCAGCAGCCGGCCGACGATCACCTCGGCCGCGTCCTACAACGACAACGCCTGGCACCACGCGGTCGCCACCCAGGGCCCGTCCGGCATGCGGCTGTACGTGGACGGCGCTCAGGTCGGCACCAACCCCACTGCCGGCAACCGCTCGTACAACGGCTACTGGAGGGTCGGCGGGGACGCCATGTCCACCGCCTGGCCCAACCGTCCGACCAGCACCTACTTCGCGGGGCAGGTCGACGAGACGGCGGTCTACCCGTCGGCGCTGAGCGCCGCCCGGGTGGCCGCCCACCACGATCTGGCGGACACCCCGTCCGGCCCCGGGGACACGACGCTCACGCTGACACCGACGGAGGACGCGTACGTCAACGGGGTCGCCGCGAACACCACCTACAACGACAGCCAGCTCGCCTCCCGGGGCAGCACGCCCTACCTCGGCTACGTGCGTTTCGCCCTGCCGGCCGCGCCGGCCGGGCAGGAGCTCAAGAGCGCCCGGCTCATGTTCCGTACCTCGTCGGACTCCACGGCGGGCTCGGCCGAATCCCACACGCTCGTGCCGGTCACCGGCGCGTGGACCGAGTCGGCGGTCACCTACAGCACCCGCCCGTCGCTCGCCCCGACGGTGCTGGGGACCATCTCCGGCGCGACCGCCGTCTCCACCGACTACTCCGTGGAGCTGAACGCGCCGGTACTGGGTGGGGCCCTGGGCTCCGCCTACTCATTCGCTCTCACCAACAGCGGAACGGACAGCCTCCGCATCTGGTCCAGCGAAGTCGCAACCGCGGCCTACCGGCCGCAGCTCGTTCTCACCTTCGGAGCTGAATGATGAACGCAAGTACGGGGCGCAGACCCGGCGCCCGGGGCCGCACGCGTGCCGTGGCCGCCGCGCTCTGCCTGCTCGCCGGGGCCCTGAGCGCCGCCGCTGCCGGGGGCTCCCCGGCGGTGGCTCTCACCCCGCCGGTGTCACTCACCGCGGACGATCTGTCCACCTGGCAGACCAACGGCATCGTCTGGTCGATGGCCGCGTCGGCCGACGGGGTCGTCTACGCGGGCGGCACCTTCTCCACGGTCCGGCCGCCGGACGCCGCGGCCGGAACGTCGGAACAGCCTGCGGTGAACTTCGCCGCGTTCGACGCCGCGACGGGCGCGCCGACGGGCTGCAACCTGTCGTTCACCCTCTCGTCCGGGACGGCGACCGTGCGGTCCCTCGTACTGTCCCCGGACGGTGACACCCTCTACGCGGGGGGCCAGTTCGGGGCGGTCAACGGGGTCGGGGTCAGCAACATCGCGGCCGTCGACACGGCCACGTGCACCCCGCGCGAGGACTTCAAGGTAGCGGTGTCGGCCACCGTGCGTGCGCTCGCCGTCACCGACGACACGGTGTATCTCGGCGGCGACTTCAACAGCGTTGCGGGGCAGACCCGCAACAAGTTCGCCGCCGTGACCACCGGGGCCCAGCTCAAGCCGTTCACCGCGAACACGGACGAGGTCGGCCGGGCCGTCGAAGTCACCCCCGACGGACAGCACGTGGTGATCGGTGGCGACTTCTTCACCGTCAACGGCACCAACTCGCACGCGCTGGCCGTGGTGGACGCCACGACGGGCGCCCTGGACAAAAGCTATCCGGGATTCATTCCGAACACCTCGACAGTGCAGGACCTGACCTCGGACGCCACCCAGTTCTACACGGCCAACGAAGGTACCGGAGGCGGTGTCTTCGACGGCCGGATCGCGCTCGACCTGACCACCTTCTCCCAGGTCTGGCGCGACACCTGCCTGGGTGCCACGCAGGCCCTGCTGGTGCACAACGGGGTTCTGTACAGCGGCAGTCACGCCCATGACTGCGCGTCCATGGGCGAGTTCCCCGACCAGCCGCGCAAACACCTGCTGGCGCAGGCGGTCGACGACCCGAAACTGCTGCCGTGGTTCCCTGACACCAATGACGGCATCGGGGAGCCGGTCGGTCCGCGGGTGATGGCACAGACGGACAAGGGCGGTCACCACTACCTGTGGGTGGGCGGCGAGTTCACGACGGTCAACGGCTCGGCGCAGCAGGGGCTGACCCGGTTCGCCGACGGCCCGGACACGGGGGCGCCCTGGGTGCCCAACGCCAGTGTCTCCACGGTCCGCGCGGGCGAGGTGGACGTGAACTGGCAGACCAGTTTCGACACCGACGACGGGGAGCTGACCTACCGGATCTACAAGGACGGGGCGAGTGCTCCCGTGCACACCGTCACCGGCTCCTCACTGTTCTGGGACCGCCCGCAGCTGACCTGGACGGATCAGGACGTGGTGCCGGGTGAGACGCACACGTACCGGATCAGTGCGAGCGACGGCACGAACACCAGCGCCAAGTCACCGGCGGTGACGGCGGTCGTGGCGTCCGCGGCGGAGGCGTACCCCGCCAGGGTGATCTCGGACGGCGCCTCGCTGTACTGGCGCTACGACGAGGCCACTTCGACGTTCGCGGGCGATGCCTCGGGCGGCCTGGACAACGGCTTCCTGCGCAACGCGCCCTCGTACCGGCAGACTCCGGCGGCGATCGCCGGCCCGTCGACCGCGATGGGCTTCAACGGGACGGACGAGTACGCGTACAGCAACAGGCGGCACGCCCAGCCGACCAGGTTCTCCACGGAGACGTGGATCAAGACCACGACCGTCAGGGGAGGGAAGATCATCGGCTTCGGGAACCTGACGATGCAGAACAGCGGCCAGTACGACAAGCACGTCTACATGCGCAACGACGGGCGGCTGATGTTCGGGGTCTACAGCGGTGGCACCCGGACCGTGACCACTCCTGCCGCGTACAACGACGGTGCCTGGCACCACGTGGTCGCGACCCAGGGGCCCGGCGGCATGGCACTGTACGTCGACGGGCAGCTCCGTGCCGCCAACCCGCTGTACACCGGCAGCGAGAGCTACCAGGGCTACTGGCGGGTCGGCGGGGACAACCTGGCCAACTGGCCGAACCGCCCGACGAGCAACTTCTTCGCCGGGCAGATCGACGAGACAGCGGTCTATCCGACCGCGCTGAGCAGCTCGCAGGTCGCTGCCCACTACGCGCTGAGGACGGGTGGATGAGGTATCCGTTCCTGGCCGGCGCCGCCGTCGTCATGATGACGGCGGCGCTGGCCGCCTGCGGCTCGTCCTCCGACGGAGGAGGACAGAAGGCGTCCGGGGCCGGTCCGGCAGCCTCGTCGGGCCCCGCCGCGGGCCCGGAGTCCGGGCCGGGGAGCCCGGCCCCCGCCGGCCCGAAGGCATCCCCCACCAGCGAGCCCCCGAAGATTCCCACCCAAGAACTCACTCCGGCCACCGGCTCGTTCACGAAGAAGCAGAAGGAGTACCTCGTCGATCGCGTGCCCAAGGGCATGGACCCCGCAGCCGTGCTCCAGACCGGACAGGAGACCTGCGCCCGGTTGACGTACCTCGTCAAGGTGGATCGGGACACGGCCGTCGGCGCGATCGTCACCGGTGAGATCGCCGACGCGAAGCCCGCGGTCGAGCACCTGTGCATCCAGCACAGGGACTTGGTGGAGCGGGCGTCCCGGGGGTACGCCGACGGCACGCACCAGGGCAAGCAGCTGCGACCGGGGAAGTACCGGGACGTCACCCCGACCAGGACCTGCAACTGGCAGGTCACCGGGGCGAACGGCAAGAACCTGGTGTCGGGCTCGTCCGACGACGGAGAACGGACCGCGATCACGATCCCGGAGGCCGCCCGCGCCTTCACCTCCACAGGCTGCTACGCCTGGCTGCCCGAAGGAGACAACGGATGAACAAGCTGCCGATAGCCGTGGCGATCCCCACGAAGAACGAGGGGCTCAACATCGCCGAGGCGGTGAAGTCGGTCCTCGGCCACTTCGAGGCGGTCGTCGTCGTCGACTCGCACAGCACCGACGACACCGCGAAGATCGCTGCAGAGTGCGGGGCGGAGGTCGTCATGTACACCTGGGACGGCGGGCACCCCAGGAAGAAGCAGTGGTGCCTGGACCACGTCCGCACCGATCTGGACTGGATCCTGCTGCTCGACGGGGACGAACGGCTGAGTCCCGGCCTGCTGGCCGAGCTGCGGCAGGTCTTCGCCGACCCGGACGCGCCCCGGCCGGCGGCGTACGACATCCCGCTGGGGTACTGGTTCTCGGGAAAGCGGCTGCGCCACGGATACACCATCCGCAAGCGCTCGTTGACCGACCGCACCCGCAGCCACTACCCGGAGGTGGGGGATCTCGACGCACCGGGCATCGGCGAGGTGGAGGGGCACTACCAGCCGGTCGCGGAGAGCGCGGGAGCGCTCCGCAACCCGATCGAGCACCAGGATCTCGACCCGGTGACCGCCTGGTTCGAGCGGCACAACCGCTACTCGGACTGGGAGGCGTGGCTGGAACACCACCCCGACGTCAAGGAGCAGGTGCGCCGGGTCAAGTCCCGGCAGGGACAGCTGTTCCACAAGGCGCCGTTCAAGCCGCTGGTGTCCTTCGCCTACATGTACGTGTACCGGCGCGGGTTCCTGGACGGGCGGGCCGGGTTCGACTTCGCGTTGGCGATGAGCTTCTACCGGTGGCAGATCGCGCTCAAGTCGCGCGAACCGTCAGCCTCCTGAGCTCCGGCGCTTCCGGCGGACCACGTCCTCGTAGGTCCGCCGGAGTGTCCGGGTCACGACGTCGATGGTGAAGTCCTCGTTGACCAGCTCCCAGGCGGCCCGCCCCGCTTCGGCGTTGGCCGCGGGCTCCAGCAGTTCCAGGACCGCCTGTGCGACCTTCCCCGCATTGGCCTCGTCCTCGCCGGGGCGGCTGTCGATCACCCGGCCCGCTCCGGCCCGCGCGACGTCGGGGCCCAGTCCGCAGGTGCGGGTGATGACCACGGGTGTGCCGACGGACATCGCTTCGAGGACCGAGACACCCAGGGGTTCCTCGATCGACGGCAGGACGTACACATCGGCCTGCCGTCCCGCGGCCAGCACCTCTTCATGGTCCAGCGGGCCGACGTGGTCGAGCGAGTCCAGCACACCCAGGCTGCGGGCCAGTCGCAGCGTGCCGGGGAGTGCGCCGGTGTCGGGCCCTGCCAGGACGAAGCGCGCATCCGGGTGCTTGGCGAGGACCGCGGGCATCGCGGCCACGAAGTCCTCCGGCCGCTTGCGCTCCTGGATCCGGGCGAGGAAGAGCACGGTCGGCGGGCGGGCCGGGTCGCGGGCGGGCTTGAGCTCCTGCGGGCGTACACCGTTGACCAGGCGCACGGTCCTGGTGAGCGCGACGGGAGCCGCGACGGCGTTCACGTCGAGCCGTTCGGCCTCGGTCAGGTGGAGCACCGCGTCCGCGCCGCGCAGGACCGTTCGTACGCCCAGCAGGTCGGTCAGTTGCGCCACCCGCTTCTCGGTGGGGTCCACCATGCCGTGCGTCTGGACGACGAGCGGGGTGCGGGTGGCCAGCGCGAGCAGCGCGGCAGGCAGTGTCACCAGGTCGCGCATCAGATGGACGTGGACGAGGTCGGCGCCGCGCATCATGCGTCGAGCGGCAAGCAGCAGGGGGCCGGAGGTGATGCCGCTGACCTCGAACATCGGCAGCAGGTGGCGAGCCTGGAAGAGGTGGACGGGCACGCCCTCCACCTCCCCGGGCAGCGGGCCGTCGAAGCCGTCGCCCAGGGCCATGATCCGGGCGTCGTCACCCCCGGCGCGCTGGACCTTCGAAAGGTTCAGGGCCACCCGGGTCGGACCGCCGAAGGCGTGGTCCGGGGTGTGCAGTGTGACGATGTGCAGGATCTTCACCAGGGTTCCCCTCACCCTCGGCCGACTGTTCACAGACTAGTCATCACATCACCTCAAGTGGGCTGATTCGTTAAGGTGTTCACAGGCTCGCAGGGCCATGGAACGGGGGAACGATGACGTCCGTGCACGAGGCGCCGCCGTCCGCGCCCGTTCGGGAGGAAGGCCCTCGCCCTCCCGTCGAACCGCTCGCGAAACCGATGTCGTGGGCGATGCTGTCGCGGGCGATGGCCGTGCCGCTCATCCTGGGGCTGGTCTGCTTCCTGCCGGCGCTGATCGCGGCCCAGCCCGGAACCGGGTCGCGGGACACGGCGTACTGGCTGCAGCTCGTGCTCACTTGCTATGCCGGAGCCCGGCTCGCCACGATGATCCTGTCCACCCGGCGCCGGCTGCTGCAGGGCGTCTTCTGGATGTTCGTGTACATCGCGATGGGGGTGGCGCCGTTCGCTCAGGCGGTCATCGGTCAGACGCCCACGCCGATGGTCGGGCCGCGCTCCGATCTGGTCACGGCGATCGCCCTGATCCTGGTGGGGTGCGCCGCCTTCGACCTGGGGGCGCTGCTGGCTTCCCGGCGTCCGCTGCGGCGGCGTACCACGTCCCGCGGCGGTGGCGGCGGTCCCGCCTTGACGCATCCGGTCAGGCTGCGGCTGCTGGTGCTGCTCGCGTTCGCGGCGAGCGGGTACTACGTCCTGAAGGTCGGCGGGCCCGCCGTGTTCTTCTCCAGCAGGCAGGAGATCAGCGCCTCGGTCGCGCAGAGCGGCGTCGCGTCCGGGGAGTCCAATGTGGGCTCGGCGTTCCTGAAGGGCTTCGGAACCGTCCCGGCCCTGCTGGCGCTGCTGTTCCACACCCGGCGGCTGGTGACCTCGCGCCGGGCCCGACGCTCCCCGTCCACCGTCCTGGTGTGGATCGCACTGGCAGCGGTGAACCTCGTGGTGAACAACCCCATATCCAATGCGCGTTACTGGTTCCTGACGGTGCTGGTCTCTCTGTTGTTCACGGCGTTCCCCAGCAGCGCGGCGATGTACCGGTCGGTCCTGGCCATGGGGGTGATCGGCGCCCTGGTGCTGTTCCCGTACGCGGACAGGTTCCGCTACGACGACTCGGGGTACCGGCCGGTCCAGTCGTCGTCGGTGTTCGAGCCGCTGGCCACCAAGGACTACGACCAGACGGTGATGTTCGCCAACACCATCTCCTGGGTCGACACCCGCGGCCACACCTACGGCCGCCAACTGGCGGGATCTGCCTTCTTCTTCGTACCTCGGGCTGCCTGGAGCGGGAAGCCGGAGGACACCGGCGTGCGCGTCGGGCAGTGGATGGGGATGAACATGACGAACCTCTCCGCGCCGCTGTGGACCGAACTGTGGGTGGACTTCGGGGCTCCGGGCCTGATCGGCGGGCTGGCCCTGATCGGTTACGCGGCTGCGCGCACCGACCGCCGCTATGCCCGGGCGGTTACGCGGGACGGTCCTGGGCCCGGCAGCGTTCTGGCGATCACGGCGCCGCTGATCGCCGGATACACCTTCATCCTGTTGCGCGGTCCGCTGCTCCAGGCTGTCGGAAAGCTCGCCATCGCGGCGCTGTGCCTGATGCTCGTCACGAGTTTCACGGACCGGAACCGACGGCGCTCGCACTGACCGGGGCCTGCCCGGACGTGCTCCGGCGGGTGAGCCGGGCCACCCGGGTCCAGGTCGCGACCGCTTTGCAGACCGACCCCAGGCACAGGCCCCAGGCGGCGCCCATCACCCCTGCGAACAGGTAGCCGCCGACGAGGAAGGCGACCGCGGCGACCGAGAAGACCACCTGGATGGAGAGCGTGGCGCGGGGATCGAGCAGCCTCAGCGCGAGCAGCCCGCAGGTGCCGACGGCCATCGCCGCGTACTGGCTGCCCGTCGCCGGGAGCAGCGCCGCCGCCGTCGGCCACGTATCGCCCAGGAGATGGCGTCCGACCGAGCCGGGAAGCAGGGCGAGGACGGTGGCCCAGCCGGCCGCGGCCAGTGCCAGGAGGGCGCCCAGGGCCGCGGTGGCCCGCACCCGGAGCCGGTCGGTGGCCAGCCGTCCCAGGAGCGGGGGGCCGAATCCGGTGGCCGAGGTGAACAGCACGTTCAGGGGCCCGAAGAGGGTGGTGGCGCCTCTCAGGGCGCCGACGACGAGGGGGTTGCCGACAGCACCGAGCCCCAGCACGGAGAGCTGACTGGTCGCGTTGCCCACGCCGAACTCGACGACGAACCGTCGGCCGAGGTGCCCCTTCGCCAGGAGGGGTCTCAGCAGCACCGGGGTGCCGGCCGTCCGGCGGTGCAGAGCGATCGCGGACAGCACGAGCGCGGGCAAGGCGGAGAGGCCCCAGACCATGACCAGCCGGGCGGCGGGGGCGCCGTGCGGCTGTACGGCGAGTGCGCCGAGGACGCAGGCCAGCCGGAGCGTGTCGGCGGCCAGAGCCATGTGCTGTGCGTGGAGCGTCGCGAAGGCGTAGCGGGCCGTGTCCTGTGCGAGGACGACCGGCAGGACGAGCCCGAGCACGGTCAGGGCGCGGGCCGTCTCCCCCGGCAGGACCGCGCAGACTGCGGCGAGCAGGCCGCCGACGGCGGCGGAGACGAGCAGGGTGAAGCCGATCGCGGAGCGGCAGGCACCGCGCGTCCCGTCGCTCGCCCCGCGACGGAGCACCAACGGCTGGCCGGTGTAGGCGCCGGACACTCCGAGGAGCACGGTGAAGACGAGGTAGACGGCGGAGAAGCGTGCGAAGTCGGCGACGGTGGAGAGCCTGGCGGCCACCACCAGGACCAATATGTTGGTGAGTGCCGCCACCCCCTGGTCGGCGACCGAGCAGACGACCGCGGTGCGCGCCCTCATCTGTGCCCTGCGGTGCTGCTGTGGTCGCTGCCGCCGCGTCCGCTGCCCCCGTCCAGCGTGCGCAGGCCGAGTGTCTCGGTGGGGTCGCCTGCATGCCCGCCGGCGTCGGCCCGGTCGGGACCGCCCGCCTGCGGGCCGTCGTTGCCGTGCGGGGGTACCGGGCGGCCCCGGCGTTTGGCGGCCTTGCGGCGGGCCCGGCGCTCCAGGCGCCCGTGGCCGGGGTGCAGCAGAGTGCCGAGGACGGAGCCGCCCGCGGCGCCGATGACCTCGCGAATGCGCTCCAGGTCGCTGCGGTGCACCTCGCGCGGGTCGCAGACCACCACGACGCCTTCGACGCGGTCGATGAGCGCGACGGCGTCGGCGTACGAGAGCACGGGCGGGGCCAGCACGATGACGACGGCTCCCGGCCGGCCGCCCTCGGCGAGGATGCGGCCGACAGGCGCGGAGGTCAGGGCGCGCGGCACGTTGTCCGTGCGGCGGCCGGCGATCAGGGTGAAGGCTCCCGACCCGGGCACGTCCACGTTGATACGGCTGTCCGACGGCCAGGTTCGCCCGTCCCCTTCGGCGGCCCAGCTGGGCCGGGCGCCGCGGCCCGCCGCGCCCAGTTCCTTGGCCAGCGACGGGGCCCTCAGATCGGCCTCGACCAGCAGGACGTCGCGCCCCATCTCGGCGAAGGCCGCCGCGAGGTTGGCCGCCGCGGCGGTCGCCATGTCGTTGTCGCCGCGGGGAGCCGTGACCAGGAGCCGCCGGCGCTCGGTGAAGGAGGGGTCGTAGGCGAGCCGGAAGGCTACTGCCCGGTACTCCTCGGCCAGTCTGCTGCCGCCGCGCCCGATCGCCAGCAGCGTTCCGGCCGCCGCTCGTTCCCTGGGCAGGGTGCCGAGCAGCGGGGCGCCGAGGGAGCGGCTGAGTTCCCTGGTGGAGCGGACGGCGGGATCGAAGACGAGTCGCACCCAGGACAGCAGCAGGCCGAGCGCGAGACCGACGACGCCGCCGAGTCCGAGGAGCAGGGGCAGCCCCGCGCCGCTGGGTGTCTCGGGCACGACGGGGTTCTTGTTCAGATAGCCGGGTGTCGTGTCGAGGGCGCGCAACTCCGAGATCTTCTGGCTCAGTTCGGAGATGGAGACGATGAGGTTGGCCCGCGCGCTGGTGACGTCGTTGCCGACGGTGCCGGTCTCCTGCTCGGCGAGCCGGTCGCGTTGTTCGGTGAGCGGTTTCAGCTGGGCGCGGTAGCCGTCGACCATGTTGTCGATGCTGTTCTCCGTGCGTTCCCGGCGTATCTCCAGGTACGCCTCGGCAAGGGCCTGAGCGCGGGCCTTGGCCTGTTCGGGGCTGGGACCGGTGTAGGAGAACCTGAGGACGAGGGTGTTGGGCGGGTTGGTGACCTGGAGACCGGAGAGCAGCGGTCCCACGTCCACGGCGTCCCCGGACTTGGCCAGAGAGGCGCTGGCCACGGTGCCCACGGCGTCGCTGACGGCGGTCTGGCGCTCGGAGCCGATGTTGATGCCCTTGTCGGCCGAGGCGCCCGCGGCGAAGGGGTCCGAGGTGGCGGAGCGTACGGACACCTCGCCGGTGGAGGTGTAGGTGTCCTCGCCGCTGAGGGCCAGCCAGCCGGCGCCGAGCAGTCCGACGACGACGCCCGCGGCGAGCAGGGCGCGGTAACGCAGGAGCTGGCGGAACTGGTCCCGCAGCAGCGCGGGTTCGTCCTGGTCCTCCAGGGCGCGGATCGGGTGGGTCATCGGCGGTGTCTCCCTTCGGCGTCCTGAAGGACCTCGGTGAGCAGTGCGTCGAAGCGGGCGAGACCGGCTTCCCTGCTGAGATGGCGGGCCACGTAGAGCGGTCCGTTGGAGCCGAGTTCGGCGGCGGCCGCGGGCTCCTCGACGAGTTTGCGGACCGCGGCGAGCACCGCGGCCGGGTCCTCGGGTGCGACAAGGAGTCCGGCACCCGAACGCTGAACCTCCTGGGCGGTCCCGCCCCCGTCGGCCACGGAGGCGATGACGGGGCGGCCCGAGACGAAGTACGAGGTGAGCTTGGAGGGCACGCTCATGTCGAGCACGGACGCGCGCTGGGTCACGGCGAGTACG
Organism: Streptomyces sp. NBC_01013; assembly: GCF_045162765.1. Classification (NCBI taxonomy): domain Bacteria; kingdom Bacillati; phylum Actinomycetota; class Actinomycetes; order Kitasatosporales; family Streptomycetaceae; genus Streptomyces; species Streptomyces sp. NBC_01013. Next base: position 7,842,383 of record NZ_CP108687.1, on the reverse strand, counting down.
TCCGCGGCGGCCAGGATGTCGGTGAACTCGTCCGCGTCGGCGGGCGGCAGGAGATCGAGGTTGGGCAGGCCGGACGCTCGGGCCGCCAGGGCGTCGCGCTGGTTGCCGTCCCCCATCAGGACGATGCGTATCTCGGGGGCGAGCCGCGCCGCGTCGACGAGGACCTCCAGCCCCTGCTTGAGTCCCATGTTGCCGGAGTGCAGGACCACGGGGGTGCCCTCCGGCCAGCCGAGGCGGGCCCTGGTCGCGGCGCGGTCGGCCGAAGGCGCCCGGACGTGGCTCCAGTTGGGGACCAGACGGATACGGTCCGGGTCCACTCCGTAGGCGGTGACCCGGGGGACGAAGCTCTCGTGGATGACGCCGACCAGCGTCGCGGCCTCCAGCGCGTACCGCTCGGCCCGGGACGCCAGGGCCGCCGCCCTTCCGCCGCCCCGGATGCCGCTCTGCGCGGCGGCGGCACCCATCAGGTCCTGCACGACGGGTATGTAGGGGACCCGGTGGCGGCGGGCGAGCCTGGCGCCGATGACGCCGCCGGCGAGGCTCGGCAGCTGGGAGATCACCGCGTCGGGGCGCAGCGCGGGCGGGGCGACGAGGCCGTGCGCGAGCACACTCGCCTCGAAGGCGGCTCTGCGCAGGGCGCTCTGACGGGGCGGCACATAGTGTCTTCGCCGGTGGACGGTGACGCCCGAGCGCTGCTCCTCGGCCCGCCACACCCCCCGGTAGGCCGCTTCGGTCCGCCAGGCCGGGTAGTGCGGCATGCCGGTCAGAACATGGGTGTCGGCGCCCGAGCGGGCCCAGTGCTCGGCGAGCTGCGCGGCATACGGACCGATGCCGGTGAGCTCGGGTGCGTAGTTCGTGGAGACCACCAGCAAGCGGCGGCCGTCGAGCGGCTTGTGGTGCTCTGATTCTGGCATCGGACGATCGCCTTCCCCCCGGAGCCACCTGTGTTCCCCCAAGGAACAGCCCCAAAAGTGAGCTTATCCGTTCACGAGATGAGCAAGTGGTCTTCACAGTAAGGTCATTGCACCATCAACACCGATACCGATATCCCACCGCACCGGATGCCATGTCCGGACACCTGCCGGCGGGACACGGACGTCACGTTCACACCGTGGGGGGAGAGAACGGATGGTGCACAGGGTCGGCTACGCGCCGGGGGTCTACGACCTGTTCCACGTAGGTCACCTCAACATCCTGCGGCATGCCCGCAGTCAGTGCGACTACCTGGTCGCGGGGGTCGTCTCGGACGAGATGGCCGCCCTCGCCAAGGGCCACAAGCCCGTCATTCCGCTGCCGGAACGACTGGAGATCGTCCGCAGCGTCCGGTACGTGGACGCGGCGTTCGTCGAGACCGTCCCGGACAAGGTCGAGACCTGGCAACAGGTCAGGTTCGACGTCATCTTCAAGGGAGACGACTGGCGCGACACGGAGAAGGGCAAGCGGCTGGAACGCGACTTCGCCGCGGTCGGCGTGGAGGTCATCTACTTCCCGTACACCGTGCACACGTCCAGCACCCAGCTGCGCCGGGCGCTGGACACGCTCGTCAGTCTGCCCGGAGCGCTCTCAGCTCCCTGAACCACTTGCCCAGGAACGCCACGAGGAACAGTGCGTGCACGGCAGCGAGTGCGGCGTATCCGATGTGGAACGCCGTCTCGTCGCCGAGCAGCAGGAAGACCAGACAGAACACGCCGTAGTCGGCCGGCAGCAGGACCACGGCCCGGAGCCGGGAGGCTGGAGCTGCCGGCACCCCGCCCGTCGACGCGGCACGGGCCGCGGCCTTGCCCAGTTGCTCGCGCAGCAGTCCTGCGCAGAAGGTGAGCACCGCGACGAACAGGAAGCCGAGCGGCAGCAGCAGCCAGCCGTCGGAGCCCGGACCGAAGTAGCGGTGGAACGAGATCAGCACGACGGTGTGGACCAGGATCATCTTCGCGCAGTCGACGACGTGGTCCAGCCACTCGCCGTCGGGACCGCCGCGGCCGGTCAGCCGGGCGAGCTGTCCGTCCGCCGAATCGAGGGCGAACCCCACGGCGAGCCCCAGATAGACGAGCACCGCCAGTCCCCAGCCGGGGCGCACCAGCGCCACCGAGGCGAGGGCCGCGAACGTGAACGCCGCGCTCACCAGCGTGACCTGATTGGGCGTCATTCCGAGGCGGTAGGCGGCTGCCGCGAAGATCCGGCCGGCCGGCCGGTTCACGTACCGCGAGTAGAGCGACACCCCCTTGGCCGGCTTCTGTGCCCCGCGCAGCTCACGAAGTACCGCAACCGTGCTCTCCATACGCCCCCCAGCGTGTCGCCGTTGCCCACAGCCCCGACGGCGATTCAGCCCGCACCGCCGGAGCCGCATCATGGCATGCGCACCACCCCGCGCGGGAGGGAACACCACCGTCGGGCCGGGTGGCGCGCCGCGCGGAGGCCCCGCACGTGCGCCCACCGCTCAGGCAGTGGCGGTCCGGCACTCCGGGTGGCCCCAGCCGTGGTCGTTCTTGGCGATCATGTCCTTGGCCGCGTACGGCTTTCCGCAGTGGCACCGGCCGGCGAACTTGGCGCGGATGGTCGCGCCGCCGGAACGGGCCGTGCTCGCCGCCTTCTTCACCGCTCCCCCGGCCCGCCGCCCTTCGGTGGCCCGGGAGGGGGCGGGGACGGGCTCCGCGGAGCCCTGCGAGGTGCCCGCCGCACGCTGGGCCACGGCCACTTCGCTCGCGGCCTGGTCGGCCAGTGCGTTCAGCGGGTCACCGTCCACCTGATGGGCGGGCACATAGACGAAGTTCACGGCCCGGCCGCTGAGCAGGGCGTCGATACGGGTCACCAGGTCGCGATTGGCTACGGGTTTGCCGGCCGATGTCTTCCAGCCGTTGCGCTTCCAGCCCGGCAGCCACTTGGTCACGGCGTTCATCGCGTACTGCGAGTCCATCCGGACTTCGAGCGCCACGGCCGGGTCGACCGATTCCAGCAGCTCCTGCAGGGCGGTGAGCTCGGCCACGTTGTTGGTCGCGGTGCCCAGCGGCCCGGCCTCCCACCGCACCGGCCTGCCGTCCGCGTCGGCCACCACGTAGGCCCAGGCGGCCGGCCCCGGATTACCCTTCGACGCCCCGTCACACCCGGCGATCATGCGCTCGTTCATACCCCTGATCATGCCAGCGCCGGACCGCCCGGATCACGCCGGTTCCGCAGCGGGCGCCCGAACCGTGCCGGTCCGGCCCCCACACCCTCTCCACCTGGTGCTTTCACCGTACGTAACGGTTCGGAATGCGATGCTCACGCAGCGCTGCTTCCCTGAAGGGGCCCGCTCTTCCCTACCGTTCAAGGAGCGATGATGAGCGTTGCAGGAGAAACCGGCCGAGCCCAGCAGATGCGCGAGAAGGCCAAGCACATGACCGAGGCCGCGGAGCGCACGAACGACCCGGAGCAGCGGCGACGGCTCCAGGAGAAGGCCCGGAAGCTGCATGAGCAGAGCGAGCAGCCGGCCGGCCGGGGCGGCAGCGACCGCCCCCTGTAGTCACCCGCGGCGCACTCGCGAACGATGGGCTGCCACCCTTCCATGAGGGGGTGGCAGCCCATCGGCGTGCGCGCGGCCGGGCGCCACCTCGCTCGTGGGCCTGGAGGGCGGGGACGGAGGACAGCTGATCATCGTTCCTTACGATGGGGGCTCCCCGCGGACGTCACCGTCGTCGCACAGCAGTGAGGGGCCACGTATGAGCCGTCATCCGGTCACCGTCGTCACCGGAGGCAGCCGAGGCATCGGAGCCGCGGTCTGCATACGTCTGGCGTCCGACGGCCATGACATCGCGTTGGGCTACCACTCCGACGCGGGAGCGGCGGAGGGCGTCGCCGCGGCCGTGCGGGAGAGGGGCCGGCGCTGTGTCGCGGTGCGAGTGGACACGACCGACGAGGCCGGCGTCGACCTGCTGTTCGACACGGCCGTCGCCGAGCTGGGCCCGGTCACCGGTCTGGTCAACAACGCCGGGGTGAGCGGCCCGACCGGACCGCTCGCCGATGCGGACGCGGCCGGCATCCGGCGCGCCCTGGACGTCAATGTCATCGGCTATCTGCTCTGTGCCCGGCGCGCCGTGCGCGACATGAGCCGGTCAGGCGGCGGGGCCATCGTGAACATGTCGTCGGCCGCGGCCACGCTCGGCAGTCCGGGCGAGTACGTGCACTACGCGGCGGCCAAGGCAGCCGTGGACACGATGACCGTCGGACTGTCGAAGGAGGTCGGGGCGGCCGGCATCCGCGTCAACGCGGTGGCCCCCGGCATCATCCGGACCGGCTTCCACGCCGACCCGGAGCGCCCCGACAAGGCAGCCGCCGGGATCCCGCTCGGCCGCCCGGGGCAGCCCGAGGAGATCGCCGGCGCGGTCGCCTGGCTGCTCTCGGACGACGCCTCGTACGCCACGGGAGCGATCCTGCGGGTGGCGGGCGGTCGCTGACCTCCGGCTGTACGGTGCGGCGGTGACCGGTACCGGCGGGCTCCCGCTGCTCTTCCTCGATGTCGACGGCCCCCTGATCCCGTTCGGCCCGCGCCCCGGCGTGCGCCCGGTGTATCCGGCGGGACCCCATCCGACGGGAACGGGGGGCAATCCGCTCCTCGACAGGATCGACCCGGCGCTCGGGCCGCGGCTTGCCGCCCTCGCGTGCGAACCGGTCTGGGCGACGACGTGGGAGGACGAGGCGAACACGGTCCTCGCCCCCCGGCTCGGGCTGCCGGAGCTCCCGGTGGTCACCTGGCCCGCCCCTTCGGCCGAGGAGGAGCGGGACGTGCGAGCCGGGTTGCACTGGAAGACACGCCCCCTCGTCGACTGGGCGGCGGGGAGGGCCTTCGCATGGGTGGACGACGAGATCACCGAGCGGGACGGGCGCTGGGTCGCCGCACACCACGACGGGCCCGCCCTGCTCCATCGTGTCGATCCCGGGCTGGGCCTCACCGAATCCGACCTCCGGCTGATCGACGGCTGGCTGCGCACCCTGTGACGGCCGCGGCCCTGGGTCACAGCGGGGCGGTCCCGCGGACCAGCAGGAGCATCACGTCCGCCGCCGCGACCACGGCCGCCGCCGCGAGCGGGGCCTTGCGCCAGGTCCGGGCGAACATAAGCCCGGCGAGTGCCGCCGGCGCCGCGACGGCGAGCGTCGCGGCGCCCCACGGCCCGGCCGGCCCGGCCGGGCCGAGGGCCAGGACCGCGGAGGCCGCCACGAGGGGAACCGGCAGCAACATCCCCGTAGCGGTGGCTCCCATCCGCTGGGGAAGACCGGCCACGCCCTCGCGCAGATCGCCCTCGATGTCGGGCAGGACATCACCCAGGTGGGCCGCCACCCCCAACAGCGCACCCGCGGTCACAGCCCACCAGGCCGGCCCGGAGCGGCCCGGCAGGGTCAGCGCGGCCACGGCGGGCAGGGTGCCGAACCCGATGGCGTAGGGAAGCCAGGACAGGACCGTGGCCTTGAGCTTCAGGTTGTACGCCCAGGCGGCCGCCACCGCCGTCAGATGGACCGCGCCCGCGAGCGGGCCGCACGCCAGGGAGAGCGGAACGCTCAGCAGGGCGGCGGTGAATGCCGCCACCCAGACCGTCCTGCGGCTCACCGATCCGTCGGCCACCGGCTTGCCCGCGCGTCCGGCGGCGGCGTCCCGCCGGGCGTCGAACGCGTCGTTGCACCAGCCCACGGAGAGCTGCCCGCTCAGCACGGCGGCCACCAGGAGCGCGCCGCGGAGGGCGTCGAGGCCCACGCCCGCGCCGAGGAGGCCCGCGATCGCGGTCACCGCGACCACCGGCCCCGGGTGGCAGGAGCGGGCCAGCCCCGTCACCGCACGGCGGAGCGGCCACGCGGCCGCGGTGTACGGGTGCGACGGGTCCGGGGTGCCCATCCCGCGATCGTAGGGACTCCTGACACGGCCGGCCTGACAGCCGCACGGGTTGTTTGCGGTGTTTTGTCTCTCACGCGGGGCAGGGATGGGCCATGACGCCTGAGAAGCAGGGCCGGGGATGACCCGGATCGCCGCCGTGCACGGCGCCCTCGCCCCGTACCGCCACACCCAGCGCGAGGTCACCGACATGGTGGCCCGCACCTGCCTGCCGTCGGGGGCGGACCGCCGCGTCCTGGACCGGCTGCACGAGAACGCGCGGGTGCGCACCCGGAACATGGTGCTGCCGCTGGAGCGCTACGCGGAACTGGACGGCTTCGGGGACGCCAACGACGTGTTCATCGGGGCAGCCGTGGATCTGGGCGCCGCGGCGCTGCGCGGGGCGCTGCGCAGGGCGGGGCTGCGCCCCACCGACGTGGACCTGCTGATGTTCACCTCGGTCACCGGCGTGGCCGCTCCCTCCGTGGACGCCCGGCTCGTGGGACGGCTCGGCCTGCGACCGGACGTGAAACGGCTGCCGGTGTTCGGGCTCGGCTGCGTGGCCGGGGCCGCCGGGATCGCCCGGCTCCACGACTACCTGCTCGGCCGGCCCGACGACGTGGCGGTGCTGCTCTCGGTCGAGCTGTGCTCCCTCACCTTCCAGCGCGGCGACGCGTCGCCCGCCAACCTGGTGGCGACCGCCCTGTTCGGTGACGGGGCCGCGGCCGTGGTGGCGCGCGGCGAGGGCAGGACCCCGGATACGGGCCCCGAGGTGGTGGCCACCCGCAGCCGTATGTACCCGGACACCGAACACATCATGGGCTGGGACATCGGCGACTCGGGCTTCAAGGTGGTGCTCGATCCGGGCGTCCCCGATGTCGTGCGTCGCCATCTGGCGGACGACGTACGCGACTTCCTCGCGGAGCACGGCCTCAAGCCGAAGGACGTGGCCCACTGGGTGTGCCACCCGGGCGGCCCCAAGGTCCTGGAGGCCGTCTCCGACGTCCTCTCGCTCCCCGACGGCGCCCTCGACGTCACCTGGCGTTCGCTGGCCGAGGTGGGGAACCTCTCCTCGTCCTCCGTTCTCCACGTACTGCGGGACACGCTGGAGCAGCGACGCCCCGAGCGGGGTTCTCCCGGTCTGCTCATGGCCATGGGCCCCGGATTCTGCTGCGAACTGGTGCTGCTGCGCTGGTAGGTCGGAGGAGACATGATCTGGTACACGGCACTCGTGCTGGCCGTGGCGGGTGAGCGCCTCGCCGAACTCGCCGTCGCCCTGCGCAACACTCGCTGGGCGCTGGCCAGGGGCGGAACCGAGTCGGGCCGCGGTCACTATCCGGCGATGGTCGCCCTGCACACCGCGCTGCTGGCGGGGTGTCTGGCCGAGGCAGGTCCGGGGGGCCGGCCGTTCCTGCCGCTGTTCGGCTGGACGATGGTGGCCGTGGTGGTGGCCGCACAAGCCCTGCGCTGGTGGTGCATCCGTACGCTCGGCCACCGGTGGAACACCCGCGTCATCGTGGTGCCGGGGCTGCCGCTGGTGACGGGCGGACCGTACCGTCTGCTGCGCCACCCCAACTACGTCGCCGTCGCCGCCGAGGGGATCGCGCTGCCGCTCGTGCACGGCGCGTGGGTGACCGCGCTGCTCTTCACCGTACTCAATGCGGGGCTCATGGCCGTACGGGTCAGCTGCGAGGAGGCGGCACTTGCCTCCGCCGGGGGCGTCCCGGCGTGATTGATCTCCTGATCGCGGGCGGCGGCCCGGCCGGACTCGCGGCGGCGATCCGGGCGGCCTCGCTCGGCATGGAGGCCGTCGTCGTCGAACCCCGGGCCGCCCCCGTCGACAAGGCGTGCGGCGAGGGCATCATGCCCAGCGGAGTGGCGGCACTGCGCGGCCTGGGCGTCGAGGTGTCCGGCCATCCCCTGCGCGGAATCCGGTACGTGCAGGGCGCGCGGAGTGCCGCGGCGGCGTTCCGCGGCCGCACCGGGCTGGGCGTGCGGCGGACCGCACTGCACACCGCGTTGCACACGCGGGCGGTGGAGCTCGGCGTCCGGATCGTGGCGGGGAAGGTCACGGACGTGCGGCAGGACCACGACCGCGTCCGTGCCGGCGGGCTGACCGCCCGTTGGCTCATCGCGGCCGACGGGCTGCACTCCCCCGTCCGCCGCGGGCTCGGTCTGGACGGGCCCGGAACGGCGGTGCGCCGGTACGGACTTCGACGGCACTACCGCCTCACCCCGTGGACGGAATTCGTGGAGGTCCACTGGTCCCGGCACGGTGAGGCGTACGTGACGCCGCTCGGGGACGGACTGCTGGGCGTGGCCGTGCTCAGCGGCGGTCGCCTTGCGTACGAGAGCCAGCTGGCGGCCTTCCCCCGTCTGGCCGCCACGCTCCTCGGCCGGGAAGCCGGTGCCGTACGCGGCGCCGGTCCCCTGCGCCAGCGGGCGCGGGCCCAGCGCGCGGGACGGGTGCTGCTGGTCGGTGACGCGGCGGGCTACGTGGACGCGCTCACCGGCGAAGGAGTCGCGCTGGCCGTCGCGACGGCCGGTGCGGCGGTGGACTCGCTCGCCACCGGCCGTCCGCAGGACTACCCCGCCCGGTGGGCCAGGGCCACGAGGCGTCACCGTCTGCTCACCGAGGGGCTGTTGTCGCTGGCCCGGCGTCCCGCCACGGCACGGCTGATCGTCCCCGCCGCTCACCGGGCTCCGGCCCTCTTCGGCGCGGCGGTGCGCGCACTGCAATAGCGGCCGTGCCGTAACGCGTTACCGGCCGGTGCGGGCCGTCGCACCGGCGGGCGGCAGGGCGCCCCACAACACCTCGTGATCATGCCGGAGTTGCTGTGGCAGACTTCGCCGCAGGAGCGGTTTCACCTCATCTGCAACGGAGTTCGCCATGACGACAGGGATGTCCCAGCCCCCGATAGACACCAGCAGGCCGCAGTCGGCGCGCGTCTACGACGCGCTCCTCGGAGGCAAGGACAACTACCCCGTCGACCAGGCGGTGGCGGAACAGCTGCCCGTCGAAGCGAAGATCGGTGCCCATCAGAACCGCGCGTTCATGAACCGGGCCACGGCCTGGCTGGCCGGGGAGGGCGTCGACCAGTTCCTCGACATCGGCACCGGCATTCCCACCGCGCCGAACCTGCACCAGATAGCCCAGAAGATCAACCCGGCCTCGCGTGTCGTCTACTGCGACAACGACCCGATCGTCCTGCGCCACGCCGAGGCGCTGCTGATCAGCCGGCCCGAGGGCGCCACCGACTACGTCCCGGCGGACGTCCGCGAACCGGACACCATCCTCGAGGCCGCCCACAAGGTCCTGGACTTCCGGCGCCCGGTCGCTCTCTCCATGCTCGGCCTGCTCCACTTCCTGCCCGACGACGTGGACCCGGTCGGCATCATCCGCACACTCACGGGCGCAATGGCTCCGGGCAGCTATGTGGTGCTGTCCCAGGGCGCCTCCGACGTCAACCCGGAGCGGGGACGGCAGGGGGCCGACGAGTACGACAAGGGCGGCATCCGGCTGGCGCTGCGTACCCGCGCCGAGTTCGCCTTCTTCCTCGACGGGCTGGACATCGCCGAGCCGGGCCTGGTGACGGCACCCGAGTGGTTCCGCGGCACGCCTGCGCCGGATCCCGAGCACAGCGGACTGTACGTGGCCGTCGCCCGCGTACCGTAACGGAACAGCAGGAGACGAAGGGATTCCACCATGGACTCGGCTCAGCACTCCACCGCCGCGTCGGTGTTCGACGCTCTCGGTGTCGAATACGAGCGGGCGTTCGCCGGATCGGCCGCGCATCACGCCTCGTTGGAGCTCCTGCTGGAGCGGCTCACTCCGGGCAGTCGGGTGCTGGACGTCGGCAGCGGCACGGGGCGGCCGGCCGCGCAGACCCTGGCCGAAGCCGGCCACGAGGTGCTCGGCGTCGACGTCTCCCCCGTCATGGTGGACATCGCGTCCCGGCAGGTGCCGAGGGCCGAGTTCCGCTGCGCCGATGTCCGCGACCTGCCTCTGGAGGACGAGAGTTTTGACGCGGTCTGCGTGTACTTCTCGCTCCTTCAGCTGTCGCGCGCCGAGCAGACGGACGTGCTGGATCTGACGGCCCGGGTGCTGCGCCCCGGCGGCCATCTGGCCGTGGCGACGGTTCCGCTGGACGTGGAGGGGGTGAGCGGCACGTTCATGGACCAGCCGGTGCAGGTGACGAGTTTCGGCGAGGAGGCGTTCACCGCGCTGGTGGCGGCGGCCGGATTCACGGTCCTGGAAAGGGAGAGCATCCTGTTCACCCCGGACCACCCGGCGGCCGTACCGGAACCGCACCTGTTCCTGCTGGCGCGGCGGACCTGACGGAGTGACGCTGCGGGGGCGGTGTCGCCCCCGCAGGGCCGCACGGACGGAATTCGAAGAAATCTTCGCGGACGTGTCACGTTTCCCCTGCGGGGCGTTTCAGTGCAGTGCCGGACCGGCCACCGAGGCCGGCGAGAGCACACCGGCACACGCCCGATGAGGAGCATTCACCATGTCCGTCGCCCACGTCGTCGTCACTCTCTTCGCTGCCGCCATGGCCGGTTACTCGGCCGGCGCCCTCCTCTTCCGGGCCCAGTGGGTCGTCCAGGCCCTGACCGACTACAGCGTCCCCCGTTCCTGGTGGACGTTGCTCGGTGCGGCCAAGGCCGCCGGCGCGGTGGGCCTGGTCGCCGGGCTGTTCGTACCGGTCATCGGGATCCTGGCAGGGACGGGCCTGGTGCTGTACTTCGCCGGGGCCGTCGTCACGGTGATCCGGGCCCGCTGGTACACGCACATCCCCTACCCGCTGGTGTACGCGGCGCCGGTCGTCGGAGCCATGGTGCTGGGGCTCGCGGCCTGAACCCACCCCGGACCGTGGGGCGGCCGCCGGTGCACCGACCGCGCAGGCCGCCCGGTTCACGGTGATCCCGACGCCGTCGGCGTCGCGGACGCCACGCCCTCAGCAGGAGGAGAGGCGTCCCGGGGTGGCCCGTCGCTGAGATGCCGAGCCCGGCCCGAGGACATACGGTCCATGTGGCTCGTACCGCACTTCGGGAGGTGCTGATGCGGAAGACGGATCGCGCCCGGCGTCCCGCCTCCCGCGTGTCCGGTGGGGGCAAAACCCTTCGAGGAGGTGCTCCGCAGTCCGGAGCGGCGTTCACCCGCACGGTGAGGCACTGCGCGTCGGCCGTCCTGCTCGCGGTTTCTCTCGTCCTCGCCGCAGCGCCCGCGCACGCCGGCTCGCCCGCCATCACCTCGGCAGGCAGCCGTGACCCCGCCCCCGAGGGGTGCGACGAGGGGCCCGCATCGTGCCACGGCGGCGTGGAGTGGCTGTACCGGTACAGCTACTCAATGGGGCTGCACCCTTTCACCGACCCGCACGACGTACGCCGCCAGCTCACCGACAACTTCTGGCTGTTCCCGGTGAGCGGTGCGTGTCCGACCCGCATCCGGCAGGCCGACGAGTGCGATCTGCTGGGTGGCAACCCGGTCCGGGTGGAGGCCGTCGGGGACAGCGACCTGCAGATCGCGACCCTGCCCGGCCACGACCTGGGTAGCGGCCTGCACATCCGTTTCGCGTTCAGCCGCACCTTCGGGTTCCACTACCTGGTCGTGAGCGCCTGGCAGGACCGGGCGACCCGCTGCACCGAGCACGTCGTATGCGCGACGGCGAGCCGCGCGGGGGCCTGGGCGCTGTGGAAAGTGCTGTCCGCAACGCTGGCGATCAGCGCGTACGCCGCCTGACCGGACGGGCGCATCGTCTCGCGGAGGGGCGCTTGCGGGCACTAGGGCCTGTTTCGAAAGTAACGCCGTCCGCCCGGAGGGCGGGCTCGGCGGCGTCCGGTGCGTGCGATCGCAAGGCGGAGGGTCGCCCCGATACTGGGTGCATCGGGGTGATCCCGACAACGCGGCGAGCGTGCGTGCCAGACGCCGCCGAGCAGGCGGGACGCCTTAGGGGCCGTCCCGCCCCTCCGTCAGCGCCGCCGCGTCCAGGGCGACCGTGAGCCGGTCGAGGCGATCGCGCAGTTCGCCGATCTCAGCGAGCTCGAAGCCCGTCGCGGCGGCGATCCGGCGGGGCACCAGCAGCGCCCGCTCACGCAGCGCCGTGCCCTCGTCCGTGAGGTGGGCGTGCACGGATCGCTCGTCCTTCGCGCTGCGCTCGCGCCGCACGAGGCCCGCCGCCTCCAGTCGTTTCAGCAACGGCGACAGCGTGCCGGAGTCCAGCCGCAGGTGCCGGCCCAGCGCCTTCACCGGCAGCTCGCCGTGCTCCCAGAGCACCAGCATCACCAGGTACTGGGGGTAGGTGAGCCCCAAGTCCTTCAGAAGCACCCGGTAGACGCCTCCGAAGGCGCGCGAGGCGGCGTTCAGGGAGAAGCAGATCTGCTGATCGAGACGGAGGTAGTCGGTCTCCGGCGGGGCCTGGTGGGCGGGGCTGGGCGTGGCGGTCATGGATTCAGCATAACGCCGGACACCCCATTTGATTGTGCACAACTAAATTGTGTGCTTCACTTCAGGGGTAGCGGCCGGACACCGCCGCGGAACATGCCTTCGAGAGGAACGGTTTCCATGGAATCGATCTACACCGCCGTCGCCACCGCCACCCACGGCCGTGACGGCCGCGCAATCAGCTCCGACGGCACTCTGGATCTGCAGCTGGCCATCCCGGTGGAGATGGGCGGAAACGGCCAGGGGACGAACCCGGAGCAGCTGTTCGCCGCCGGGTACGCCGCGTGCTTCGCGAGCGCCCTGGGGCTCGTGGGCCGTCAGGCCAAGATCGATGTCACCGACGCCGCCGTGACGGGTGAGGTCGGCATAGGCAAGCAGGGCGAGGGCTTCGGCCTCGCGGTCACGCTGCGTGTGGAACTGCCCGACTCCGTCGACGAGGCGACCGGCCGCAAGCTGGTCGAGCAGGCCCACCAGGTCTGCCCGTACTCGAACGCGACCCGAGGCAACATCCCGGTCGAGCTCGTCATCGAGTGACCACACCGTCGGGCAGCGGATTCGCGACCGCGTCGACGCAGGCCCCGCCCGCCTACGGGCGGGGCCTGCGTCAGGTGTGGAAGCCGTCGCAGACGACGGACGTGCAATCCGATGGCCCGCCCTCGACGCGGTAGATCACGACGGTCCGGTCACCCCGGCCGTCCCCACCGGTATCGCGTCGACGCCGCGTTCACCGAAGTGACGCCGGAAGTCCTCGTCGATGTGCCGCAGGTGTGCGGGCCGGCCCCCGCGGGCCCGCCCCGATCCGGACCAAGAGGACCCGGGACGCTCGGACGGACGAGGCATGCCCGCGCCACGGCTCGGATGCCGAGCCGCCCCGGCCGGGTTCGGACCGCCCCCGTGCGGGTCGGTCTCAGTCGGGGAGAGAGAGCCCCCTGGACACCCGGATCGCGGAGGACAGCAGTCCGTCCCGGACGTGGGTGGACCGGTACATCCGGTCCGACCGGAACGAGATCCCGAGCGACCCGACCTGATCACCGCTGTACACGGGCACGGCAATGCAGGTGGTGCCGCGGCTGTACTCCTCCCGGTCCATGATCAGCGGCGCGGCCGTCGGGGTGTCGAGATGGCGGATGAGTTCCTCACGGCGGGTGATGGTCCGGGGTGTGAGGCCGGTCAGCGAGTGCCGGGACAGATACTCGGCGCGGGCCTCCGCGTCGAGTTCCCGCAACACGCTCTTCCCCAGGGCGGTGGCGTGCCCGGCGTCCTCGAAACCGACCCAGAGGTCCACGCGCGGGGTACGGGCACTGTCCACTATTTCCATGACCCGGATTTCGCCGTCCTCGTACAGAGTCAGGTAGACGGCGGCCGACAGATCGTTCCGGAGCGCGGTGAGAACGGGGCGGACGCGCTCCAGCAGGGGCTGCCCTTCACGCGCCGCGCCCGATCCGGCACCCGTCTCGGCAAGGACGAAGGTGCCTTCAGCCACCTCCGTCACGTACCCGTCCCTGACCAGTGCGGGCAGCATCTCCCTGACCTCGGCCAGGGGAAGTCCCGCCTCCCGTGCCAGCTGCTCGGCGGCGGCTCCGCCCGCGTGTGCACCGGCGGCCTCCAGCAAGCGGAGCGCACGCCTGACAGCCGCGACAGGCTCAGGGTCCGCTTCATCAGACATGCACCCAAGCATCACCCCGGAAACCGGGAGCGGCAACGCGTCCCCGCACGGGCGGGGCCGGGGCCGGGCCACTGCCGCGGGCCGGAATCCGGTGCGGCAGGGCCTTCGCTGCCGGATGGCGGACGTGGCCCACCGCGCATACCCTGCCCGAAAGCGTCGTTTTGTCAGCCACCCCACATGGTTGAGTTGAAGGGTCGAGGAACGTGAGCGCCAACGGTGACGGCCGACAACCCCGGGTGCACGGAAGCGGCTCGGCCCCGGAGGCGAAGCCCGGGTTTCACCCCTACCACCACCCCGCGGCGGGCTGAGGCGCGGCCAAGGGCGTGAGCCGCCTTCTGGTACGTGAGGGCGCGCTCGTGGACGGCCCGCGGGCGATCATGAGGATGAACCATGAGAACGCCGGGTCAAATCCACCCGGACCAGCAGCCTGAACCTGCAGCCGCGTATCGGCGGCGACATGGCGCTGTTGCGTGGCATGTCCAAGGCGATCCTGGAGCAGTCCGCGACCGACCCCAAGGCGCTGGACCAGGAGTTCATCGACCGTCACACCGCCGGCTTCGAGGAGTACCGGGCGGCGTGCGGGGCCACGCCCCTGCGGACGCTCGTCTTCATGAACCGTGCTGACATGCGCGAGCGCGGCATCGCCGACCTCGGCCCCGTCGACATCACGAGTACCGCGAAGGACGGCAGCCTGCGGTCCCTCAACGGTTACCTCGCGATCCCCTACGACATCCCCCGCGGCTGCGCGGCCGGCTACATGCCGGAGATGAACGTCCTGTGCGCGCTCGGCGACTACAGCACCCAGAGCGATCAGCCGATCATGAAGCACGTCAAGGTCACCATCGGCCCCGCCGCCTGAGCGAAGGGAAGGCGGCGGGGCCGGCCGGCCGGACAGGAGCCGTGGTGGCGCGACTGCCGGCCGGGCGGAGGGGCCCTGCAGAACCAGTCAGCCCTTGGCGGGCGTCGCGAGGGACCGCGGCCGCAGATCGGTCCAGTTGGCCTCGACGAAGTCCAGGCACGCCTGCCGGGAGTTCTCGTCGAGAGCGACCGTCCAGCCTCCGGGCACCTCCACGAAGGAGGGCCACAACGAGTGCTGGCCCTCGCTGTTCACCAGGACCAGGAACCGGCCGTCGGGGTCGTCGAACGGGTTGGTGCTCATGTGGCAGTGCCTCCTCGGGTCCGGCCGGCCGGTGGCAGCGCGTCGGACGTGTGCATGCGCCCGGCCGGCGACTCCCCGGGGGCGGGCCTGCAGGGCTGGTTCGGATACGTGATCGGGATGGAAAGGGAAGCAGAGCTTAGGTTAGGCTCCCCTAATTGATGCGAGCTTAGCCGTATCCCCTTCCCCCTCACAAGGAGACGTTCATGCCGTCGGTGCCCGAACGGATCCACACCGAGAACGGCTTCGCCGGCTTCGGACTGCCCGGCACACCCGGCACCGACGAGTTCTGGAGGGCGGCGCGGACGCCCGCGCCGGTGCCCGCCGTCGACGGCGGCTGGACGACCCTGTTCCTCTGGCGCGGCTCCCCGGCACACCTCGGTTTCGAGAGCTGGTCGGAGCCGGTCCCCCTGCGCAGGTGGCGCGATACCGACTGCTGGTACGCCGTAGTGCCCATGCCCGAACGGCTGCGGGTGACCTATCAGTTCATGGTGGACGACGCCGCGTACGCCGACCCGTTCAACCCGGTCGGCGCCGGCATCGACCGGTCCATCGCCGCGACACCGGACGCCCCCGCCCAGCCGCACTGGCCCGTCGTCGGCGCCGAGGACGTACTCCCCGTCCCGGGCACCCGGCTCCGCTGGAACAGCGCACGGCTCGGCGGGCGGCGCACCGTGGGCGTCCACCCGGTGGGGGGCGGCGGGCCCGTGGTCCTGCTGCTGGACGGGGACGACTGGCTGTACCTGCATCCCGCCATGGCCGCCTTCGACTCGGCCGTCGCCGGTGGCGCGATGCCGCCCGTGACACTCGTCTTCCTTCCGGCCAAGGACCGGGCCGCGGAGTTCGGGGCCGGATCCGGACTGTGGGAGGCGGTACGGGACGAACTGCTGCCGCTGGTCTCGGAGTCCGGAGTGAGCGCGGACGTGGACCGGCTGGTGGTCGTCGGGCAGAGCCTCGGCGGGATGAGCGCGCTGAACGCGGCCCTGGAGTTTCCGGAGCTCGTGTCCCGGGTCGCCTGCCAGTCGGGGTCGTTCTGGTGGGCGCCCGACGCGAAGGAACCTGCTGACCCCTTGGACGGCCCTCCCGGCGGCGCCGTGGCCGCCCGTCTGCGGGAGCGCCCCGGCCTGACCGGGCTGCGGGTCGCGTTCGACGCCGGTGAGCACGAGCCGCGGATGCTGCCCCACTGCGAGCGGGTCGAGGCCCTGGCCAAGGAGGCGGGCGCGACGGTACGGGTCTCACGGTCGGCTTCCGGTCACGACCGGGCCGGCTGGCGGCACGCGCTGCTCAGGGATGTCGCCTGGGCCCTCGACGAGAGCCCCTGAGACTGTCCCGCACTCCCGGCACGACGACGCCTACGGCACTTCGCCGCGCTGTCGAACGCCGAGGAGGCGGGCCTCCCCGCGCCCTGCGACCCACCCCAACTGACGCCGCGCGCCGATCCAGCAGGGACGACGGGCCGTGCCCTTGACCGCTCACCTCGTCACCGCCAGGCAGTAGGCCTCGTCGGTGGCGAGGAGGTTGCGGTGGGTGTCCTCCGCGGTGATGACACCGTCGTCCAGGACGAGAACCCGGTCGGCGGCGTCCAGGACGGCCGGACTGCTGGTGATCACGACGGTGGTACGGCCCCGGCGCAGCTTCACGAGGTTGCGCGCGATCAGCTGTTCGGTGACCGCGTCGACGGCCGTGGTCGGGTCCCGCAGCACCAGTACGTCGGTGTCGGCGGCCAGGGCGCGCGCCAGGGACAGCCGTTGGCGCTGTCCGCCGGACAGGTTCGCGCCACGGTCGCGGACGCCGTGGTCGAGTCCTGCGCGGTGCAGGGCGACGACGTCGGTCAGCATGGACGCCTCGACGGCCTCGGGCACCATCCGGCTGGTGCCCGACGGATCGATGTTCGCACGGAGGGTGCCCGCGAAGATCTCCGCGTCGTACGGGTTCACCAGCATGTGCTCCCGGACCGCCTCGACGGACAGGTCGGCGATGTCCCGCCCGCTGATCCGTACCGCTCCCTCGTAGGCGTGCGGCGGGACGTTCACGGCCAGGACCGAGGCGAAGTCGGCAGCCGCACGGGGGAGGTAGGCGGTGAGTGCCACGAACTCGCCCGCCGCCACCCGCAGCTTCAGCCCGCGCAGTGTCCCGTACCTGACGCCGTCGATCTCCAGGTCCCCTCCGGTGGGCGGGCGTCGCGGGCCCGGCACGGCCACCGGCGGTGCGGACAGGACCAGCGCCATCCGCTCGGCCGAGGCGCGTGCCATCATCACGTACTTCGGCATCTCCGAGAACATCTTCAGAGGCTCCATGACGAACTGGGCGAGGCCGACCGCCATGACGAGTTCCCCGATGCTGATCCGCCCGTCGAGCGCCAGCCACCCGGCCGTCAGCGTCACTGCGGCGGCGAGGAACGCGTTGAGGGCCTGTGCGGCGCCGGCGTAGGCGCCGTTCACCCTGGCGACGGTGATCGCCTGCTGCCTCGCCTCCGTACTGACTTTCCGGTAGGAGACGAACGCCGCGTGATTTCCGCCGAATCCGTGCAGCGGGCGCAGGCCGGTGATCAGGTCGGCGACCTTGGCACCCGCCCGCGCCACCCGGGCCTGCTGTTCCCGGGTACTGGTGCCGATCCGCCTGGACATCACGCTGAGGATCGTCAGGATCACGACGGTGCCCACGATCACCAGCAGTCCGAGCCGGACGTCCGCCAGGCCCAGGGCGACTGCCGCGACCAGAACCGCGACCAGCGAGCTGATCAGCAGGGGCACCACCTCGACGATGTCGGCGGTGGAGTCGGCGTCCTCGGTGGCGATGGTCAGCACCTCACCGGACTTCAGGCCGATGTCCCTGTCCACCGGCTGGAGCCCGCACGCCGCGACCTCCACCCGCCAGCGGTGCGCCTCGGTCGTGTTGGCCTTCTGCAGGATGCGCATGCCGAACCGCCACGACAGGGACACGGTCGTGATGATCACGGCCAGCGCGCCGATCGACACCCCGAGGGAGCCGGGGCTCCGGTCCTGCAGCGTGTGCTCGACGATCAGGCCGAGCGCGATGGGAAAGGCGGTCTCGCCGGCCTGGTACAGGCCCATGAGGACGGTGCCCCGGACCATGGCGCCCGTGTTGCGGCGCAGGGCGGTCCGCAGGATGCCGGCTCCCTGAAGGGGCCTGCGTGTTTCAGGAGTTCGCATCGAGGTGACCGGCAATCGCTTCGGGGGTTCGCAGGGTGAGCAGGTCGCGGATCGTGATCACTGGGCCGTACTCCCGCCGGAGCAGCCCGATCAGACGCACCGCCAGCATGGAGTGCCCGCCCAGGGACACGAAGTCGCTGACCGCGCTGACCTCGCCGTCGTCCACGTCCAGTGCCTCGGCGAAGTACGCGCACACCGTGATCTCGGTTCCGGTCTCCGGTGCGCGTTCGGCGACCGTCGTCAGCACACCCAGTGGCTTGGCCTCCGGCAGCGCCTTGGTGTCGGCCTTCCCGTTCACGGTCAGCGGGATGCGGTCGACCTGCGCATAGTGTGTGGGGCGCAGGAAGTCGGGGAGCGCGGCGCCCACTTCGGCGGCGACGGACGCAAGGTCGGAGCCGTCGAGCACCAGGTAGGCGGCCAGCCGGTACGCTCCGTCGACCTGCGGGTCCGGCTGGGCGACCGCGGCGGCGAAGCGCACCGCCCGGTGCGCGGTGAACGCGGCCTCGACCTCGCCCGGTTCGACGCGGTGCCCGCGGATCTTTACCTGCTGGTCGGTGCGGCCCAGGTACATGAGGTTCCCGTCGGGCCGCCGGAGCACCAGGTCCCCGGTGCGGTACATCCGCTCGCCGGGGGCACCGAACGGGCAGGCGACGAACCGGTGCGCCGTCTGCGCGGGTCGGCCGAGATAGCCGCGTGCGATGCCGACGCCCGACACGTACAGCTCGCCGGGCACGCCGACCGGCAGGGGGCGCAGCCACGGGTCCAGCACGTACACCTCGGTGTTGTCGATCGCGACGCCGACGACCGGCTCCGCGCACTCGAAGGTGCCGACACCGAGGGTGTTGATGGTGTACTCGGTGGGTCCGTACAGGTTGTAGCCGGCCGTGCCCTCGGTCTCGGTGAGCCGCCGCCACAGTGCCGGGGTGACGGCCTCCCCGCCCAACAGCACCAGCGCCGACCGCCGTTCGGGGTCGTCGAGCAGCCCCTCGGCCACCAGTTGTTGCGCGTAGGTCGGGGTGACGTTGATGACGTCGATCCCGTGCTCCAGGCAGTACGCCACCAGCCGGGGTGCGTCGCGCCGCAGTTCTTCGTCGCAGATGTGCACCTCGTGGCCGTCGGCGAGCCACAGCAGCTCCTCCCACGACATGTCGAAGGCGAACGACACGGTGTGCGCGATCCTGAAGACCCGGTGGCCGTGCTGCGCCAGCACCGGCTCGAAGATGCGCCGCTGATGGTTGATCAGCATGTTGGTGAGACCTGCGTACTCGGTCACCACGCCCTTGGGCCTTCCGGTCGATCCGGAGGTGAAGATCGTGTACGCGGGGTGCCGCAGGCGGTCCGGATCGTCGGGCGCGAACGTCCGGTACGGTTCGGCCTCGGGCAGCGGACGGTCGAGTTCGATCAGGTCACCGGTCAGCCGGGGCGACACAGCGCTCACCGTGAGGATCACATCCGGACGGGCGGCGTCGACGATCGTGGCGATCCGCTCGTCAGGGTGGTCGAGCTCCAGCGGCACGTAAGCGGCACCGACGCGCAACACGGCGAACAGGGCCACGATCGATTCGAGGGAGCGCGGGATCGCGAGGGCCACGGCCCGCTCCGGTCCGATGCCGCGACCGGCCAGCACCCCCGCCATCGCGCGGCTGCGGTCCCGGAGCTGGGCGAAGGTCAGGGCCGAGCCGTGGGCGACGAGGGCGACCCGCTGCGGGTGCCGGTCGGCCGCCCGGTCGAAGCGGTCGACCACGGTGTCCGTGCCGACATCCGTACGGGTGGCGGGTTCGGGCAGCGTGCCGGCCCCGCGCAGGGCTCCGACCGGCCCGGTGGAGCGGGCGAGGTCCTCCAGGACGCGGAGGTAGTCGTCGAGGAGGCGGCGGGCGCCTGCGGTGTCGTCGTCGCGGTGCTCCAGCTTCACGGTGAGCCGGTCGCCGGGCGTGACGACCCAGGTGAACGGGTAGTGGGTCGAGTCGTCGGCCCGCACCGAGGTGATGCCGTGCCTGGCGTTCATCCGGCCGAGCGCGTCCAGGTCCAGGAAGTTCTGGAGCACGAACAGGTTGTCGAAGAGGGTGTCGTGTCCACTGGCCCGCTGGATCTCGCCGAGGCCCAGGTGCTCGTGCTCCATCGCCGCGACCCGGGCCTCCTGAACGGCCGTCAGGTATGCGGCGACGGTGTCGTCCGGCCGGGCCCGCGTCCACATGGGCACGGTGTTGAGCAGCACGCCGACGATGTCCGAGAGCCCCTCGCCCTCCCGGCCGGAGACGGTCACACCGAACACCGCGTCGCCGCGGCCGGTGTGCGCGCCGAGCATGAGGCCGAACGCGCCGGTCAGCACCGAGTTGAGCGTGACGCCGTGTGCCTTGGCCGCCTTTCGCAGCAGGTCCGACAGTGCCGCGGACATCGTGTGCACGAGCGCGCGCGGCAGTTCGTCCGTCAGGGCCGGCCGGGGCCCTGCGAGCAGGGTCGGTCCGGTGAGACCGTCCAGGTGGTCCGCCCAGAAGCGTTCCGCGACGGCGGGGTCCTTGGCG
The DNA here is from genome assembly GCF_045162765.1 of Streptomyces sp. NBC_01013. NCBI lineage: Bacteria > Bacillati > Actinomycetota > Actinomycetes > Kitasatosporales > Streptomycetaceae > Streptomyces > Streptomyces sp. NBC_01013. The sequence continues at coordinate 7,821,588 of NZ_CP108687.1, read as the reverse complement.
GCGAGCGTGCGGGCGTAGTCCTCGAAGCCCGGCGTCAGCGGGGCCGCGGTCGGGAGTTCGCCCGCCAGGACGGCCCGGTAGGCGTCGAACAGGTCCCGCAGCAGGATCTCGCGCGACCAGCCGTCCCACAGCAGGAGGTGGTAGCTCAGCAGCAGGGCGTCGCGGCCGTCCGGCAACCGCACCACGGTCAGCCGGACCAGCGGCGGCTCACCCGGATCGAACCCGGTGTCGCGGTCACGGGCCCGCAGAGCCTCGGCCTCGGCCTCCGTCGCGAGGGTGACGGTGCGGACGCCGACTCGACGGCCCGCTCTGAGGACCTGGACCGGGTTTCCGCGGTCGTCGGTGGTGAAGCCGGCGCCCACGACCGGGTGCCGGGCGATCACGTACGCCATCGCCTCGGCGAGCGCGTCGGTGTCCAGGCGCCGGTCGAAGGTGAAGTAGCTCTGCGCGACGTAGTGTCCGGCCGTGCCCGCCATCTGTGCCTGGAAGTACAGGCCGCGCTGGAGCGGGGTGACCGGTGCGGTGCGCTCGGCCGTCGTGGAAGCGGCGGCAATGCGCTCCAGGGCGGTGCCCCAGTGCCCGGTGACTTCGTCCGGGATGCCGTCGGCGAGGGTGAAGACCGCGTGCAGGCTTCCGGTGGTGTCGTCGGTCCAGGCGTTGACCTCGACGGCGTACGGACTGACCTCGTCCCCGCCGGTGATGTGCAGGGCCCGGGACTCGCTGCCACGGCCGAGGTAGTTGAACAGCACCTGCGGGCGGGCGGTGAGCAGGGGGGCCGTCTGCGGGTCCAGGTACCTGAGCCGGCCGTACGCGACGTGCCCGTCCTCATCCGGCCGGCGTTCGGCGACTTCACGCGCCGCCGCCACGGGGTCGGTGTGCGCCGTGAGCCGGACGGGTGCGATGGCGGTGAACCAGCCGACCGTACGGGTGTAGTCGTGGTGCTCCAGCACGGGGACCCTGCCGTGGCGCTCCAGATCGATCGCGAGGTCGGTCGGCATCGGCTGGACCCGGGTCAACGCGGCGCGCAGTGCACCGCACAGCAGCTCGGTGAGACCGATGCCGAGTGCGGCGGGCGCGGTACGCGTGACCTGGTCGCTCACTTCGGGCGCGAGCACGACGGTGGTCTCGCGCAGGCCCTCGACGAAGGGCAGCAGCGCGGGCGCTCCGAGTGTGGTGCGCCAGTCCCCCAAGGCGGACATTCGGGTGGGCCGAAGGCTCATCGCTTCGGCGTACTCGGCGTAGGAGGTGGTCGGCGGCGCGAGGGCCGCCCCGCTCAGGGCGGTGGTCAGGTCGTCGAGCAGGATCAGCCAGGACACCGCGTCGACGGCGAGGTGGTGCGCGGTGACCACGAGGGTGCGGGCCGCCGGCAGCCAGGAGAAGGCGATGACGTCCCCGGACTCGGGGTCGAGGCGCTCGGCGGCTTCGTTCGCGGCAGTCGTCGCATCCGTCGTCTCCGCCCGGACGACGGTGATCCCCCGGTGAGGTTCGGTGCGAAGGGCCCACACGCCGTGCTCGATGTGCAGCCGCAACCGGAGGGCGGGGTGCGCGGCCACGACAGCGTTCGCGGCGCGGGCGAGATCGGCGAGGCCCGCCCCCTCGGGCACCACCAGGGATCTGGCCTGGGCGAACCGGGCGAGCGAACCGCCCAGTTCCCGCTGCCGCAGGATGATCGGTGTCGGGAGCAGTGGGCCGTCCTCCCGAGGGACCGGCCCGACAGCCGCGGTCTGCGGGGCACGCGATCGCAGTTCTGCGGCGAGTGCGCGTGGGGTCTTGAGGAGGAAGACGTCGCGGGGCGCGATCGGCAGTCCGAGGGCCCGGGCCCGGTTGATCACGGTGATGGCGAGGATGCTGTCGCCGCCGGCCATGAAGAAGTCGGTGTCGGCGTCCACGGCGGAGCCGGGAAGCGTGTCGCCGAAGACGCCGACCAGGGCGGCGAGCGCGGAGCCCGTCGCGGCCCCGGGGAGGGTGTCCGCCCCGGCATCCGCGGTCAGTGCCTTGCGGTCCAGCTTGCCGTTGACCGTCAGCGGCAGCGCGTCCACGCATCGCACCCGGCCCGGCACCATGTGCACGGGCAGCTTGGCGCTCAGGAGGCCGGTGAGGTCACCGGGCACCGGGCCCACGACATGCGCGACCAGGTGGTCCCCGCTGTCCGCCACGGTGACGGCCACGTCGACCACGCCGTCGAGTTCCCTGATCGCCGACTCCACCTCGCCGAGCTCGATCCGGAACCCCCTGAGCTGGACCTGGTCGTCGGCGCGGCCGACGAACTCCAGCTCCCCGTCGAGCGTGCGCCGGGCGAGGTCGCCCGTGTGGTACATGCGGGAGCCGTCGCCCGCGAACGGGTTCGCCACGAACCGGCCCGCGGTGAGCCCCGGCCTGCCGAGGTAGCCGAGGGCCACCTGGTCGCCCGCGACGTAGATGGCGCCCACCCGGCCGGGCGGCACCGGCCGGAGCCGGTCGTCGAGGAGATGGGTCTCCAGACCGGGGACCGGACCGCCGATCGGGCTGACGCCCACGCCGAAGTCCTCGTCCGTCAGTACCCGGTGGGTGACATGGACGGTGGTCTCGGTGATGCCGTACATGTTGACCAGGCCGGGCGAGCCCGTGCCGTACCGCTCGACCCAGGAGCGCAGCCGCGCGGGATCGAGCGCCTCGCCCCCGAAGATGATCCGCCGCAGTGCGGTGACCGGTTCACCGGCGTGCCGGTCGGCCTCGACGAACCGGTGGAACGCCGACGGGGTCTGGTTGAGCACGGTGACTCCGCGCTCGCGGACCAGCCGGTGGAAGTCCATCGGGGAACGGGTCAGCGCATAGTCCGGTACGAGCAGCTCACCTCCGTGTGCCAGTGCGCCCCACAGCTCCCAGACGGCGAAGTCGAAGGAGTACGAGTGGAACTGGACCCACACGTCGCGGGGACCGAAGTCCATGTCGGACCGGGTGTTCGCGAGCAGCGCCACCACGCAGGAGTGCGGCACCACGACGCCCTTGGGGCGCCCGGTGGACCCGGACGTGTAGATCACGTACGCGGGGTCGTCCGGGCCGGGTCCCGCGTGCTCCGGCACCGGCCCGTCCGCCTGCGGCAGTTCGTCCCCGAGCACGAGCACCCGGGCCGCTACGCCTGCCCTGGTCAGCAGTGCCGCGAAGCGCTCGCGCTGGTCACGGTCCACGAGCACGGCCTGCGGTGCGGCGTCGGCGAGGATGTACTCCAGCCGTTCGTCCGGGTAGGCCAGGTCCAGCGGTACGTAGGCGCCGCCCGCGGTGACGATCGCGACCAGGGCGACGACCTGTTCCAGCGAACGCGGGACGGCGACGGCGACGCGTCCGCCCGGTCCGACAGCCGCAGCCCTCAGGGCCGAGGCCAACCCGGCCTTCGCCGTGGCCAGTTCTCCGTAGGTGAGGGACCGGGAGCCGCCGTCGAGGGCGCACTGGGTGACGGCGCGGGCGGCCGGGTCACGGAGTGCGGCGGCGTCGAACAGTGCGTCCAGAGTCGTCGGGGTGACCGGTACGGGGCGCCGGTCCTCCTCGGGCGCCAGGCCCTCGACGAGCGAGTCCGGCCTGGTGAGCAGGCCGGTCAGCGTGCGGGTGAACGTACGCAGGATCGCCGCGGCGCTCGATTCCCGGAGCAGCGCGCCGTCGTGGATCAGGTTGAAGCGAGGCCGGCCGCCGGGTGCGCGTTCCACCACCAGCGTCAGCGGGTAGTGCGGTGCTCCCTCGTTCACGATGCCGGTGATGGCCAGTTCGTCGTCGGGTCCGCGCAGAGCGTCCACGTCGGTCGGGACGTCGAACACGACCAGGGTGTCGAAGCGGGCACGGGCGCCGGCCGGCCTGGCGATCCTCGCCAGCGAGACGTGCTGGTGCGGCAGCACGGCGCTCTGGTGCTCCCGCACCGCGGCGAGGAGGCCCGACGCCGTCGTGGTCGCGGTCCAACGCGCCCGTACCGGGATCGTGTTGATGAACAGGCCCACCATGTCGGCGATGCCGGGCACATCCGCGTCACGCCCGGACACGGTGGAGCCGAACACCACGTCCGTGCTGTGCAGGATGCCGCCGAGGGTCACTGCCCAGGCGCTGTGCACGGCGACGCTCAGGGGCACACCGGCCGCCCGGGCGGCAGCGTCGATGTCGTCAGCCGGCTCCACGGCCGTGTCCGCGAACCGGTCGGACGGGGTGTGCCCGTCCGCGACCAGTGAGGGGCCGGGCAGGCCTGCCAGCTGCTCGCGCCAGACGCGGTCGCTCTCGCCGCCGTCGCGGCCGGCGAGCCAGTGCACGTAGTCGGGGAAGCCGCCGGTCCTGTACGCGGCCCCCGGCCGGTGGTACTCGGCCAGCAGTGTGCGGAGCATCGGCGGCACCGACCAGCCGTCGGCGATGATGTGGTGCACGGTCTGCACCAGCACGTGAGGGCCGGGCCCGCCGCGCACGAGCGTGTAGCGCATCAGCGGCCCGGTGGCCAGGTCGAATCCGGCGCGGCGGTCCTGCTCGGCGTACTCGCGGATCTCTGCGTCGGTGATGCCGGGGCGGTCCAGCGTGGTGAAGGGTGCCTCGACGCCGCTCTCCAGTACGGAGACCACGCGGCCGTCGGCCAGGGCCACGAACCGGGCGGCCAGGTTCGGGTACAGCGTCAGCAGCCGGGTGGCCGCCGCGGCGAGCCGTCCGGCGTCCACCTCGCCGTCGAGCGTCAGCAGTTGCTGCTCCACGTAGCTGCCCGCGGAGTCGTCGTCGAAGACCGAGTGGAAGTACAGGCCCTCCTGCAACGGGGTCAACGGCAGGATGTCGTAGAGGCCGGGGCCGTCCAGGGCGTCGACATCGGACTGGGTGAGCGGCAGCGGGCCGAAGTCGCTGGGCGAGTGGCCGCTCCGGTCGAGCGTGGCCAGCCCGGCCAGAGCCTCCCGCAGGTACTCACCGACGACGTCGATGTCCTCGTCCGTGAACATACCGTCGGGCCACGAGATGGTGGTGACGAGTTCGTACCCCCCGGAGACGGCCGGTTCGGCGATGAGGTTGAACTCCAGGGCGCGCGGCAGGCGCATCCTCGGGTCGCGCCTCTCGCCCAGTTGTCCCGTGGTTCCCGCGAGCTGCCAGTCGCCCGAGGAGTCCGAGTCGAAGCGGCCGAGGTAGTTGAAGAGGACTTGGGGAGCGGGCGCGTCGAACCGGGCCCCGGACAGGTACCGCAGGGCGCCGTAGGAGAGGCCGTTGCTCGGGACGCGGGCGAGGTCCTCCTTGACCGCCTTCAATGCGGCGGACAGGTACTCGGGTGAGGTGAACGAGGCGGCGGCGCCGGGGTCGACGGTCACCGGGAAGAGGGTGGTGAACCAGCCGACGGTCCGGGAGAGTTCCGGTTCGAAGCCGGTGGTGTCCGCGACGAACCGTCCTTCGCGGCCGTGGCCCTCCAGCTCGATGTGTGCGAACGTCTGGTCCTGACCCAGGTCGCGGCGCCACCGGGCGAGAGCTACGGCGAGCGCCGTGAGCAGCACGTCGTTGACTCCCGCGTGGAACTTCGCGGGGATCTCGCCGAGCAGCGCCGACGTGATCGCGGCGCCCACCGATACGGTCCGCTCCCGCTCATGGGCCACGGTGTCGGACTCGGACGGCGCACGCCGGCCCAGCGGCCCGTCCACGCCCGGCAGGGGGCGGCCGAAGTGGGCACGGTCCTCGTCGAACGCGGTACGCCCGAGCAGCTCGGTCCAGCGTCGGAACGACGTTCCCACGGGGGGCAGTTCGACCGGTGATCCCGAGGTGGACTGCCGCCATGCCGTGGCCAGGTCCTCCATCAGGACGCGCCATGAGACGCCGTCGACTACCACGTGGTGGACGACCAGGACCAGTTGCCGAGCGGCACGGCGCCAGACGGCGCGCAGCATGACCCCGTTGTCCGGGTCGAGCCCGTCCGTCGCGAGTGCGACGCACGCGTCGAGCGGCCGGCCGCTCTCCTGCCACCCCGCGACAGCCTCGTCCGCGCCCGGGATCTCGAAGCTCCAGCGGTCGCCGCGCACCAGCCTGGCCCGCAGCATGTCGTGCCGGCGGACCACGGCGGTGAGGATCTCCTGCAGGGCATCGGCCGTCAGATCCGACGGGGTGTTCAGCACCACCGACTGCACGAAGCCGTCGACGGCGTCCGTGGTCTCCCCGAGCCACTGGACGATGGGCGGCCCCACAACGGGCCCGGTCGCCACGTCGTCGTCCGCCACGGTGGACACGTCGTCACGGCTCGCGACCGCGGCCAGGGCGCCCACGACGCCGTGCGTGAAGACCTGCCGTGCCGTGACGTGGAGACCCACGTCCCGGAGCGCGCTCAACAGGGAGATCGCCAGAATGCTGTCCCCGCCGAGCCGGAAGAAGTCCTGGTCGACGCCGACCTCGTCCAGCCGCAGCACCGCCGCGACAGCCGCGCAGACCGCGCGCTCATTGTCGGTGGCGGGCGCGACGACCGGCCCGGCCGACGTCACTGGTTCCGGCAGCGCGGCCCGGTCGAGCTTGCCGTTGGCGGTGAGGGGGAACTCCTTCATCACGACGGTGTGGGCGGGCACCATGTACTCGACCATGTGCGCGACGGCCCACGCCCTGACATCGTCGGCACGCAGGTCCTCGCTCCCGGCCGCCGGGATCACGTACCCCACCAGACAGGTGCCGCCCACGGTGTTCCTCTTCGCGACGACGCAGCTGTGCCGTACGCCGGGGTGCTCGGCGAGACCGGCCTCGACGTCCTCGATCTCCAGGCGCATCCCCCGGATCTTGACCTGGTTGTCGGCCCGGCCGAGGAAGTCCAGTGAGCCGTCCGGGGCGAACCGGGCGAGGTCGCCCGTGCGGTACAGCCGGGAACCGTCGGTCGCGAACGGGTTCGCCACGAACCGGGACGCGGTCAGGCCCGGCGCGTTGACGTATCCGCGCCCCAGGAGGAAGCCGCCGACGTACAGTTCGCCGCCGGCTCCGACCGGGACCGGACGCAGTTCATCGTCCAGTACGTACAACTGGGTGTTGGGGTTCGCCCTGCCGATCGATGTCGACAGGCGTTCGGCCGCGCCCCGGTAGATGACGTGCGAGACGCCGATGGTCGTCTCGGCGGGGCCGTAGCCGTGGTACATGGGGATGTCGAGGCGGGTGCGGAAGCGCTCGTAGAGCTCGGGGGTCAGCACCTCGCCGCCGCACCACACATGGCGCAGGCTGTCCAGCCGTCCCGAGTCCCCCGCGATCTCCAGCAGCACGTCCAGCATGGACGACACCAGGTAGGTGAAGGTGACGCGCTGCTCGGCGATCACGCTCAACAGGTGGTGCGGGTCCCGTTCACCGCCGGGCCGCAGGATCACCAGGCGGCCGCCGCACACCAGTGGCAGGAAGATCTCGTTGATGGAGATGTCGAAGGAGAGCGGGGCCTTGAACAGGGACGCGTCGTCGTGGCCGAAGTGCAGGATCTCGTCGGCCTGCCACAACAACCGCTCGCTGATGGCCTCGTGCCGGATCATCGCGCCCTTGGGGCGGCCTGTCGACCCGGACGTGAAGATCACGTAGGCCAGGGCAGGTCCGGGGACGGTGACCTCAGGTCCCTGGGCGGGATGTGCGGCGAACCGCCAGTCCCCGAGATCGACGGCCTCGGCTTCCGGCTCACCAGGGGTCTGCTCCCCCGAGCCGTTGAGCTGGAGCACGACCCGGGCGTCCTCGATGACGACGGCCCGGCGTGCGGCGGGCCACAGCGGATCGAGCGGTACGAACGCACATCCCGCCTGGAGCACTCCGAGCAGCCCGATGACCATGTCGGCGCTACGACCCAGGGAGATTCCCACCACCTGCTCGGCCGCGAGCCCGCGCTCGACCAGATGGTGAGCCAGCTGACTCGCGTAGCGGGCGACTTGGCCATACGTCAGAGAGCGGCGTCCATCCACGATCGCGATCGCGTCGGGGCGCGTCCGCGCCTGCTCGTGGAACATCTCCACAACGGTCGGGCGGGCCCGGCCCACCTCGGTGTCGTTCCACCGGGTGAGGGCTTCGATCCTTGCCGCGACGCCGGAGGGGCCGATGGTCCCGAGGGGCCGGTCGGGGAAGTCGACGAGGTCGTCCAGGGCGAGTTGGGCATCGGCCACGGAGACCCCCTCGGGGACGGCGATGCTGAGGCCGTCCGCACCGGGCTCCCAACCGACGACCCCGGAACCGCCGTTGCCGACCCACCCGAGGACATCGGTGAACGGAGTGCCGGGCGTGAGGTCCGTTCCGTCGGGACTCCGTCCCGACGCCCAGTGGGCCAGACCGATGGCGCACGCGGTGGCCAGGGTGCGGTCGCTGTGATCACCGGTACGCCGGCGCAGCCCGGCCCGACCCGTTTCGGAAAGCAGTACGAGACGAGCGCCCGGTTCCATCATCGAAGACTCCGCTTCCCATCCGAGGTGTTCAACTTAGCCTAGCCTAACCAAGGTTTACCTAACTACTTTCTCGCCAGGCCCGCCACAGTCGCGCGTACCGACCCCCCAGAGCCACCAGCTCCTCGTGCGTCCCCTGCTCCACGACCCGCCCCTCGTCGAGCACGGCGATCCGGTCCGCGGCCATCGCCTGGGTGAGGCGGTGCGCCACGAACAGCGTGGTCCGGCCCGCACATGCGGCAAGCACGCCCCGTTCCAGTTCGGCCGCGCCCTCGCTGCCGGCCTCCGCCGTCGACTCGTCGAGGACCACCACCGGCGACCGGGCCAGCACCAGCCGGGCCAGGGCGATCTGGGCGACCTTGGTGACGTCCAGACGCTCGCCGCCCTCACCGACCGGAGTCCGAAGCCCGTCCGGCAGCGCGTCGGCCCACGCTCCCGCACCGACCGTCCGCAGCGCGTCCGTCAACTCCGCGTCGCTCGCCTCCGGTGCTGCCAGCCGCAGATCGTCGGCCAGCGGACCGGAGAACACGTGCGTCTCCTGCGTCAGAATGCTGACGAGAACCCGCGCCCCCGCCTCGTCAAGATCCGCGAGATCATGCGGCCCGATCCGCACCGAGCCGGCCTGTGGTGTCCCGATGCCCGCGATCAGAGCGGCGAGAGTGGACTTGCCCGCACCCGTCGCTCCGACGAGAGCGAGTGCGCTCCCAGCCGGGATCGTCAGACTGACCTCCCTCAGGACCGGCTCCTCGGCATCGGGATAGCTGAACGACAGCCCCTCGACCGTCACTCGGTACGGGGCCGCGGCCGCGGGCGTCACGGTGGAATCGCCCACCAGGCGGTCCTCCGCGTCCTCCCCCAGCACCCCGACCAGCCGGGCCAGGCTTGCACCCGACTTCTGCGCCTCGTCGAACGTGAACATGATGGCGCCGAGCGGCGTGAACAGCCGGTGGAACATCAGCGGGGCGGCGGACACCTCGCCGAGAGTGGCCGCGTCGCCTTCCAGCAGGGCGTACCCGACCAGGAGGATCAGGACCAGGCCGATGAACTCGGCACGGTTCTCCCTGCCGACGAAGCGGCCGAAGAAGCGGAACACTTCGATGCCGAGCTCGCGCACCCGCCACGACTCGCTCGTGACCTTCTCGCGGAACGCCTCCTCCAGGCGGTACGCCCGGACCGTGTCGATCCCGTTCAGACCGCTGATCAGCGCCTGGGCCCGGTCGGCCTGCGCCGCCCGCTGTTTCCGGTAGAGCGGCGCGGACCGGGGAAGGTACCAGCGCAGAGCCAGTGCGTAGGCGGGGAGCGCGCCTGCGCCGGCCAGGCCGAGTCGCCAGTCCAGCCCGAACATGCCCGCTGTCGCGATGGCGACGAGCACCCCAGCCGTGAACACCGTGGGAATGGCCGACCGGATCCCCCGGGACAGCACGGCCACGTCGTCGCCCACCCGGGAGAGCACGTCTCCCCGGCCGACCTGCTCGATCCGTGCGCTGGGCATCCCCAGCACCGCGCGGACGGCGCCTTCGCGCAGCCGGGCGAGCAGATCCGCGCCCAGCCGCCCGATCAGATACGTCGATGCCGCGGCGGCCGCCGCTCCGAGCAGGGCGGCGGCCACTATCAGCGTCCCGATCCGGACGAGGAGCGCACGCGGTTCGCCCTCGACCACCCCGTCGACCACTTGGCCGAGCAGGAGAACCGGCAGCACCTGGAGCGCCGCCCCGCCCACCGTGGTGAGCACCGTGGCGGCCGTCAGCCACGGCAACTCGCGGCAGTGGGCCGTGATCCACCGGATGGCCTCGCCTCCCGTGGCCGTGCGCAGGGCGGCCGGGGCGGCGCGGGTGCCGGTGGCGCTCACACGAGGACCGGGGCGGGGGCGGGAGTTCTCCGCGAGGTCACTGGTCGGCCGACTTGACGAGCTCGTCGATCGCGTACGGCAGCGACAGCAGGGTGCCCTGGGAGATGGCCGCCCCGACCGCCGGCCCCTCGCTGTCGAGCAGGTACGACACCCGGCCGTCCTTGACCGCCTTCAGGTTGTTGAACAGCTCGGACTTCTTCAGAGCGTCCTGGTCGGCCTTGTCGTTGATGACGAAGATGCGGTCGACGTCGACGAGGTCCATGCGCTCGGGCGAGAGCACGGTGTAGAACTTGCCGCCGGCGATCTTGTCGATCTCCGTCGCACCCTGGTAGCCGATGCCCGTCACCAGGCGTCCGCGTACGTCCGTGGTGGTGAACGGCGCCACGGACTTCTCGTACCAGGACAGCGCGACACCGGTCTGCGTCGCGAACTCGGGGTGGGCCTCGGCTGCGGCGTCGAGCTTCGCCTGGATCCCCTTCACCATGGCGGCGCCTTCGGCCTCCTTGCCGAGCGCCTTGGCGATGTGGACCGCGTTGTCCTGCCACGGCGCGCTGAAGGGCTCCTTCTCGGCCTTGGTGCGTCCCACCGTCGGAGCGATCTTCGACAGCTTGCCGTACGCGGCCTGGTCGACCTCGGAGTAGACCGCGACGATCAGGTCCGGCCTGAGGGCGGCGATCTTCTCGTAGTTGGGGCCCGCGTCACCGTTCTTCATGATGACCTCCGGGCGGGCGTCCCCCCACTTGTCCTTCACCCAGGGCCACTGGGTGTTGATGTCGGGGGTCTTGCCCGCGGGGTTCGGGTACTGATCGACCATGCCGACCGGCTTGATGCCGAAGGCCAGGATGGTCTGGTCGTCCGTGTAGCCGACCGAGACGACCCGCTCGGGCGCCTTCGTGATCTCCGTGGATCCGAACGCGTGCTCCACGGTGACCGGGAACGCACCTGCGGCCGCAGCGGGTGCCTTGTCGCTTCCCTTGTCAGCGCTGTCCGTCGAGTCGGAACCGCAGCCCGCCAGGAGGCCGATGCCGAGGATCGCGGCCGACACGGTCGCCGCCGGCCGCCGCCAGGGCTTCGTGAGCATCGTTCTATGGAGGAGCATCCGGATTCCCTTGCTTTCGCGCTGTCCACTGAACCCATAAATAAGGGCAGGCAAACCTTACCCCGATGAAATGAGGGTAGCCTAGCCTTACTGTCATACTTCCTTGTTTCGAGACGCAGTTGACAAGGCGTGGGTCCGGCCGATGGGCACGATGAGCGGGCGGTCACCGACCGGATCATCGATCACCACGGCCCGCAGCCCGAACGCCTCGTGCAGCAGCTCGGCGGTGATGACGTCGCGCGGGTGCCCCTGCGCCAGGATCGCCCCGTGCCGCATCACGACGAGGTTGTCGCTGTACCGCGTCGCCAGATTGAGGTCGTGCAGCACCATGACCACCGTGCGTCCCGACTCGTGCAGGTCGTCCACCAGGTCGAGCACATCGATCGCGTGTGCCAGGTCGAGGTAGGTGGTCGGCTCGTCCAGCAGCAGCAGGTCGGTGCCCTGAGCCAGGGTCATCGATATCCAGACGCGTTGACGCTGTCCACCGGACAGCGAGTCGACGGGACGGTCCGCCAGTTCGGACACGCCTGTCATGGCCAGCGCGGCCGCCACGATGCCGGCGTCGTCCGATGACCACTGCCGCAGCCAGCCCTGGTGCGGATGACGCCCTCTCGCGACCAGGTCGGCCACCGTCAGCCCCTCCGGGGCGACGGGCGCCTGCGGAAGCAGGCCGAGCTTCTTCGCCACGTCCCGGGTCCTGAGCCCGGCGATGTCCTCCCCGTCCAGTACGACCGCGCCCCTGGCCGGCTTGAGCAGGCGGGTGAGCGTGCGCAACAGGGTTGATTTCCCACATCCGTTGGGGCCGATGATCGTGGTGATCACGCCTGGCGGGATCGCCACGTCCAGATCGTCGATGACGGTCCGGCCGCCGTACCCGACCGTGACGCCCCTGGCCGCCAGCCGCGAAGCGTCCCTGCCGACCGACGCGACCTCGGTGGTGGATCGGTGAACGGCCACTGGCCCCCCTCTGCTCGGGTAGTCCAACTCGTCTGTCATCTATCGAAGGTTCGCCCGCACCAGCAGATACACCAGGAACGGTCCGCCGATCGCGGCGGTGATCACCCCGACCGGCAGGCCGATCGGCAGCGCGGTGCGCGCCACCAGGTCGGATCCGATCAGCAGCAGTGCGCCGGTCAGCCCGGAGGCCACCATCGGAGGTGTCGGGCACCTCGCCAGCCGCATCGCCACCTGCGGGGCGACCAGCGCGACGAAAGGGACGGGGCCGGCCGCGCTCACCGCGACCGCGGCCAGCAGGACCGCGCACAGCAGCAGGACGGCCCGCACCCTCGCGTACCGAACGCCGAGCCCCGCGGCGACCTCGTCACCGAGATGCATCGGCTTGAACTGGAACGCGACGCAGGCCACGACGGCCATCAGGACGAGCGAGCACCACAACGCCACCCGGACGTCGTCCCACTCCCGGTTGTCCAGCGAGCCGACCAGCCACGCCTGGGCCCGCGCCACATCCCTGATGTCCGCCGAGACCAGCAGCCAGGTCGTGACCGCCTCCGTCATGGCGCTCACCGAAATACCGATGAGGATGAGGCGGAATCCGTCGATCCCGCGCCGCCACGCCAGGAAGTACACCAGCAGCCCCGCCCCGAGACCGCCCGCGAGCGCCGCCGCCGGCAGGCCCGCCGTGCTGATGACCGCCCCGGCGGTCCCGCCCGACACCGTCACCAGGAACACCGCGACCATGCTTGCGCCCCCGGTGATCCCGAGTACGTCCGGGCTGGCCAGAGGGTTGCGCGCGACGGACTGGGTGATCGCCCCGGACACCCCGAGCGCTGTCCCCACCACGAGCCCGGCCAGCGCACGAGGCATGCGCAGATCCATGATGACGAACTCGTCGACCTGCTCGCCCCGGCCGAAGACCGTGGCGATCACGCGGGACAGGCCGATGGGGAAGTCCCCGATGGCCATGGAGAGGCAGAACATCAGGAACGCCGCGGCGGCCAGCACCAGCGTGACCAGCACGGTCCAGGGCCGCCATACGAACGAGACCTGGCCGAACCGCACGCCCGGCACCAATGAAGGCTTCGTCTCCGGCATGTTCATGCGCTCCTGAACTTTCCACGCCGGACCAGCGCCGCGAAGAACGGGGCACCGAGGAGGGAGACGACGACGCCCGCGTCCAACTCGCCCGGCCGCACCACCAGTCGGCCCACGATGTCGCAGACCAGGAGGATCACGGCGCCGAGCAGACCCGCGTACGGCACCAGCCAGCGATAGTCCGGACCGGTCAGGTGGCGGGCCAGGTGAGCGACCATGAGACCGAGGAACGCGATGGGGCCGCAGGCCGCCGTCGCCGCGCCCGCCAGGAGCGTGATGGCGAGGATGCCGACCGTCCGGCTCAGCGCGATGTTCACACCCAGCCCCCGCGCCAGGTCGTCACCCAGGTTCAGCAGGTTGAGGGAAGGCAGCACGGTGAGGGCCAGCACCAGCCCGACGACCACGAACCCGGTCACCGGCCAGATGACCTCGAAGCCGACGCCCGCCACGGAGCCCGCGTTCCAAAACCTCAGCGCATTCAGTGTCTTCTGGTCCGAGAGTGCGACCGCGGTGGTCATGGCCGCGAGGAACACGGTGATCCCCTGACCGGCCAGGGCGAGCGTCAGCGGATTGCCGGCGCCCCTGCCGATGCTCGCCAGTGCGAACACGACGACACCGGCCGCTGCCGCCCCCAGGAACGCGAACCAGACGTACTGGAACGGATCGCTGAGCCCGAACACGGCGATCACCGACACGACGGCGAACGAGGCGCCCGCGTTCACCCCCAGCAGACCCGTGTCCGCGATCGGGTTGCGCGTGTAGCCCTGGATCAGTGAGCCGCCGACCCCCAGGGCGATGCCCGCCACGACGGCGAGGACCGTCCGGGGCACTCGCACGGTCTGCACGATGAGCCGGATCCCGGTGAGCCTCTGATCGGACCCCGGCGCCGCGAACAACCCGTGCCACACCTCTGCGGGACTCAACGCGCGAGCACCCACGGCGAGCGAGACCCCTCCCGCGATCACAAGGATCGCCAGGAGCGCGCCCAGCCCCACAACCCGCCCTCGTCGGGCCCTCGTTGTGCCCCCGGGCAGGGGGCGCTCCACTACAGTCGCGCTCATGTCGGCGTATGTCTTCTCTTTGATCCAATGGTCCGACGAGAGGACCTGCGGGACAGCCCTCAGGACTTGCCGGCGCCCGCAGGTTCGGCACCCCGGGCGAGCAGCGAATCCAGGATCTCGCCGACCCGGATCGCGGTGTTGGACAGCAGCGCCGACGTGATGCCGTGCGTGTGCTCGGTGCCGCCCTGGAGGTAGATACCGCAGCGCAGGCCGGAATCGGTCGCGAGGCGGTAGTCGCGTTCGACGCGGACACGGCCCTGCTCGTCCCGCAGACAGCGGTCCGCGACGTCGCCCAGCAGACCGAGCGGGTCGGCGGGGCTGTACCCGGTGGCGAGCACCACGACGTCGGCGTCCAGGAGCGTCTCCTCGCCCGTGACGAGGGACCTCACGGTGGCGCGCACGTGCTCCGGCGTCTCCTTGACCTCTTCGAGCCGGGACACGTTGAGGAAGCGCAGCCGTTCGGCGCCGAGCACCTTCTCCTGGTACATCTGGCGGTACAGGTCGTCGATCAGGTCGATGTCCACCACGGAGTAGTTGGTATTGCCGTGGTAGTCCATCAGTCTGCGCTTGACGCCTTCGGGTGCGGCGAAGTATTCGTCGACGGCCCCGGGGTCGAAGATCTTGTTGGCGAAGCTGCTGTCGTCGGCGGGGCTGTACCCGTAGCGGGAGAAGACCGCGCAGACCTCCGCGTCAGGGAAGCGGCGGTGCAGATAGGCGACGTTCTCGGCGGCGCTCTGACCGGCGCCCACGACGACGAACCGCGACGGGGACGTTCCCTCCAGCCCGTCGACCTTCGCCAGCAGTTCGGAGTTGTGCCAGACGCGGTCGCCCCGCTCCACCCCCTCCGGCATGAGGGGACGCAGCCCGGTGCCGATGACGAGGTTGCGGGCCCGGTGCACGGTGAGCCCGTCGCCCGACCGGACCGTCACATCCATGCACTCGACGGCGCCGTCATGGAGGACGGGAGTGACGCCGACGACCTCGTGGTCGTAGGAGACCATGCCGTCGACCTGCGCCGCGGCCCACTCGAAGTAGTCGTGGAACTCCACCCGGAGCGGGAAGAGGTTCTTGTGGTTGATGAAGTCGACCAGCCGCCCCTTGCTCTGCAGGTAGCAGAGGAAGCTGAACTCGCTGGCCGGATTCCGGAGCGTCACCAGGTCCTTGAGGAAGGAGACCTGCATGGTCGCGTCGTCGATGAGCATGCCGCGGTGCCAGCCGAATCGCGGCTGCTGCTCGAAGAAGCGGGCACTGACCGCCTCCTGGGTCCCGCCGCCTGCGTTGTGCTCACTGATCGCGATCGCCATGGCCACATTGGACGGCCCGAAGCCGATGCCAATGAGGTCGTGGACCGGTACTGCGTCGCCAGGACGAACCTGTGACATGTCACTCCCATCGTGCGGGGAAGCCGCCTGTCAGGTGTGGGGAAAGCGCGAGAGACGGGCACGCCGATGGAGCGACCCGATGAACTTAGGTGAGCCTAAGCTAATCGTGCGATGCTGTCGATAGGCCAGAACCGGCCGGTCGAGGTCACCCCGATCGGCCAACTGCGGCACTCCGTGCATGCGTTGCCAGATTAGGTAAGCCTTGCTTTACTGGCGTCGCTCCATCCCTACGCTGAGGAGGAACCCCTATGCGGGTCGTCATGTTCGGTTACCAGACCTGGGGGCACCGCACCCTGCAAGCCCTTCTGGACTCCGAGCACGACGTGGTGCTGGTCGTGACCCACCCCAGGAGCGACCACGCGTACGAGAAGATCTGGAGCGACTCCGTCGCCGACCTCGCCGAAGAGCACGGCGTCCCGGTGCTGATCCGCAACCGCCCCGACGACGAGGAGTTGTTCGAGCGCCTCAAGGAGGCCGACCCGGACATCATCGTGGCCAACAACTGGCGGACCTGGATCCCTCCCCGCGTCTTCGCCCTCCCCCGCCGCGGCACGCTGAACATCCATGACTCGCTGCTGCCGAAGTACGCAGGCTTCTCGCCGCTGATCTGGGCCCTGATCAACGGCGAGCGCGAAGTGGGTGTCACCGCGCACATGATGAACGACGAGCTCGACGCCGGCGACATCGTCCGGCAGGAAGCCGTTCCGGTCGGACCGGAGGACACCGCCACCGACCTCTTCCACAAGACCGTCGACCTCATCGCCCCGGTCACCACCGGTGCACTCGACCTCATCGCCGGCGGGCAGACGGAGTTCACCAAGCAGGACCGCTCCCGGGCGAGCTTCTTCCACAAGCGTTCCGCCGAGGACATCCGCATCGACTGGACCTGGCCCGCTCAGGACCTCGAACGCCTGGTGCGCGCCCAGTCCGAGCCCTACCCCAGCGCCTTCGCCTTCCACCGGGGCAAACGCCTGGAGGTCCTCGCCGCCGTGGTGTCCCAGGGCCGGTACGGCGGGACACCCGGACGCGTCTTCTACCGCGAGGGAGAAGGCGTGGTGATCGTCGCCGGTGCGGACGCACGCACCGGACGCAACCACGGCCTGGCCCTCACCCGCGTCCGCACCGAGGACGGCCGGGAGATGCCCGCGGCGGAGTACTTCACCTCGATGGGCGGCTACCTGACCAGCCGCCCCTGAAGCACCGGGATCCTGCGGTGCCGGGAGCGCACCCTCACATGATGGGCACGGCCCGGCCGACCGCTCAGCGGACTGTCGCTACGAGGCGCCGCAGAGCGGCCTCGGCGGGTGGGCCCCAGGTGACCTTGCCACCGGGGCGGCCGTGGACGCCGGCGTCCGCGATGAGGATTCCGGCGACAGCCTGGCGGACGGCCCAGCCGCGCGCCCGGCGCAGGGTGGCGTCGTCGGCGGCCGGCCGGTAGGTGTCGTGGAAGCGGCCGACCGCGTCGTCGGGCAGCAGCACCCAGGCAGCGGCGAGGTCGCAGGCAGGATCCCCCGAACAGAGATCGCCGAAGTCGATCACGCCGCAGATGGTGCCGTCCGCGGTGAGGACGTTGGCCGGGTGCAGGTCACCGTGGAGCCACAGCGCGGGGCCGTTCCACCCGGGAGCGGCAACGGCGTCCTCCCAGACCGCGCGGACGGCGTCCGGGTCCGGGACCAGCCCTCGGTCGGCCGCGGAGTCGAGTGCCCTGAGCAGGTCTTCGGAGAGGCCGGACAACGGCCCGCCACGGCCGAAACGGCCGAGGGGTGCCGTGTCGGCGGCTGGTTGATGAAGTGCCGTCAGGAAGCGGGCCAGGGCGTCGGCCGCATCCGTGGCCCTGGTAGCCGGGGCTCGGTCGGCGGGTTCGCCCGGCACCCAGGTGGTGACGATCCAGGGCCGCGGAAACCGTTCGGAGGGCTCGCCGAGCCGCTGGGGGACGGGGATCTGCAACGGAAGGCCCGGGGCGAGGACCGGCAGCCAGGTGTGCTCCTCACGCAGCAGCTCGTCCGCTGACTGCGTGGCCCATGGCAGCCGTACGGCAAGGTCGTCGCCGAGCCGCCACAGCTGGTTGTCCCAGCCGCGCGCCCCGAACCGCACCGGCCGATCGGCCAGATCGGGATGCTGGTCGCGCAGCAGTTCCCGTACCAGCTCGGCAGTCATCTCGATGTCGGTGGTGGTGGTGTCGGAGTGCGTCATGCGGACCAACCGTAGCGGGACCAGCCGCCGGTCCTCCGCCCGACGCCGAGGCCCGTTCGCGACAGTGGCTGTCGGACAGCGTCTGCGGGGCCGGCCGGTCTCGCCGGCCGGCCCCGCAGGTCCCTGTTCTCCGGTCAGCTCCTCCCGATCAGCCGTCGGACTCCGGCGACGGGATGAAGGCGCCGGGTACGTCCGCGGGAGCGAAGATCTTCTTCTCCCCGGGGTACGGCTGCTTCCAGTTGTGCGTCTCGTACCACGTGAAGTGGTTCATCTGAGCGGGGTTCGCATAGTCGGGTACGGCGTGGGGGCCGGTCAGCCGCTGCCGGGACTTCCAGTCGTCCCACTGTGACGCGAGCGGCCGCATGGCCGCAGGCACCTTCGCCGACGGGACGGCCGCCGCCCGGGGATTCTGGGGTGCCGGGGTGTCGAGGCCGCAGGCGGGTGGGGTCGCCAGTCCGTCGGTCAGCGGCGTCCGGTTGGCGAGGGAGTCGAACGGAGTGAAGTCCGCCTTCCTGGTGAACGCCCCGGTCATCGGGGTGGCCGCGCTGTCCTTCTGGTTCATCGGGTGGATCCCGAGGATCTGCTCGATGGTGCGGATCATCGTGATCTGGGTGTAGTAGCGGCTGTCGACGACTCCCCGCCGGGCGTAGGGGCTGATGATCTGGATGGGGGCCCGGTGGCCGTCGACGTGGTCGAGTCCTGCCTGGGAGTCGTCCTCGACGACGAAGATCGCGGAGTCCTTCCAGTACGCGCTGTGCGAGATCTCGTCGACCATCCTGCCGACCGCGAGATCGTTGTCGGCCACCTGGGCGGCCGCGTTGGCCGGGCCGCCGGTGTGGTCGCTGGAGAGCCAGAACATGTTCAGGTTCGCGGGCCCGTTCTTCTCGAAGTCGCGCTTCCAGATCCCGTACCGGTAGACGTCCGGGACACTGGTGTCGAACTTCGGGAAGCCGTGGACCGACACGTCGTTGAGCGACGGGATCGGCGAGGACGAGATCAGGGGGTAGGCGGTGTCCTGGCCGGTCGCCTCCATGTTCTTGCTGTCGCAGTACAGGTTCTGCCAGCTCGCGCCCGCCGGTTTGGTGAGGAACTGCTGGAACTCACCGAAGTTCCGCACCGACTTGCCTGCCGCCTGCGCGCCGGTCCAGATGAAGCCCGTCCGCTGGTGGCCGAGGGCGTCGTCCTCGGTGTCGTAGCTGCGGAGGTACTCTCCGGCCGAGGACTCCGTGTACTCGGGGTTGTCCGCCTGCATCAGCCAGTTGTGTCCCTCGGCGGAGTTCGTGCCGATGTCGTACGTGTTGTCGTACAGCCCGAACTGCTTGGCGAGCGCGTGCTGGTTCGGTGTGACGTTCTCGCCGAACTGGGTCAGCGACGGGTCGCCGTTGCCTTCGGGTATGTCGCCGAGGACCTGGTCGTAGGTCCGGTTCTCCTTGACGATCATGAAGATGTGCTTGATCGGCGAAGGGTCGCCGAGCCGAGCGGGCACCGGTACCGGTCTGGCGTTGCTCCTGCCCTCGGCGACCTTGACGGAACCTCTGGTCCAGCCGTTCTGCTTGAAGACCTTGGCCGTCTCGGACTTGATGGTCCTGTCGCTGGGCAGCGCGAACCGCGTCAGGCTCGACGTCGTGTCGTGGGTGGCGTGCCCGGCGCCGGTGGTGGGCCGGCGGGCGTCGATGCCGCGGGTGTGGGAGACGAGTACCTGGTCGCCCACGGTGGCGATCTCCGCCGGGAAGTAGTCCGTCGGGAGCAGGCCGACGTAACTCACCGGTTCCTGGGGGCTCGTGTACCGGTAGACGGCGACCGCGTTCGCGCGGCCGAGCGTGACCAGCAGGTGGCCGTCGTCGGTGAGCGTCACGGCGTCGGGCTCGTAACCCACGGACGCCTCCGGCCACGGGCGGGTGGCGATGGTCTGCACGACCTTGTCGTCGGCGGTCCTGATGACCGACACGTCGTTGGTGGCCGTGTTGGTGACGAACAGGGCCCCCTTCTTGGCGTACATGGCGGTCGGGTGCAGTCCGACGCCGATGCTCCGGACTGCGGCCTCCGGCTCCTCCAGGTCGATGACGCTGACCGTGCCGGTGGTGGTGGCCGCGGTGACCGGGTCGGCCGGCACCTGCGTGTTGTACGAGTTGATCGTGGTGTCACCGGCTCGCGCCGTACGTCCACCCTCGTTGCTGACGTAGAGCTTTCCGCCGACCTCGACCATGTCGCGCGGCGCGTTGCCGACCTGCCAGCTCCGCTCGTTGGCCCCGGTCGCCGCGTCGATGGCGACCACCCGGTTCTGTCCGTTGACCGCGCTGTACACGGTGGCGCCGTCCGGCGAGAACACCGCCTCGCCCGCCAGGGCGTGCCGGGGGCCGTCCGCCGGGATCGTGACGGACGTCGGGCCGGTGACGCTTCCGTCCGGGTTCACACGGAAGCGGGTGTATCCGTCGGGCTGGCCGAGCCACAGCTGGGTGCCGTCGGGCGAGTACGTGGGGCCTTCCTGCCCCACGGCGTTGCTGCCGAGGCGCGGGGTCGACGACGCGGCGCTGCTGACCAGCTGCTGCACCTTCCAGCTCTTCAGGTCCACGATGGACAGGGCGGCACCACCGTCGGTGACCGAGGCCGCGAGGTGGGTGCCGTCCGGGCTGACCGCGGACGACATGATCTTGCCGTTGTTGATGACCAGGCGCTCGCCGTACGGAGCGATGTACTGGTCGCTGGAGACGACCTGGCCCTGACGGGTGACCTGGCCGACCTGGTCGGTGCCGAACTGCTGCGTCCTGGCGAAGGCCGTTCCGGCGGCGGCGACCGCGAGGGCGGTGAGGCCCGCCGTCACCAGAGGGATCCGGCCGATGCGTCTGCCGGGAGGGCCCGAGCGGACCTTCTCGGCACGCCTGCGGCGTGTTACCTGCATGGAGTCATCCCTTCGTCGTGCCGAGCAGCTCGACATTGCCGTCGAACTGCCAGAGCGGGTTCGGCGTGTCCCCGGCCGGGGTCCGCACCAGGAAGTAGCCGTTCACTTCCTTGGGGCCGTCACCGTCGGCCATGAACCGGCCGTCCGGGGTCACATCGAGTTGGTAGACCGCCGTCCCGGTGGCCTCGATGCCGGGGAGGTGCCAGGAAACGACGCAGCGCCAGTCGTTGCCCGGCCCGTGCGCCTCGTCCGCGAGGTCGCCCTTGGTGCAGGCGGCGGTGGCCCGCAACTGCCCCTCGGTGACGTCGGGCCGGTGGAGCTGTCCCGTCTGTTGGCGGTACAGGTGCGCGAATTCCGTGGCGACCGAGCGTTCCATCTTGATCTGCTCGATCCCGGAGCCCTCGGCCGTGGTCGTCACGGCGACCCCTGCGACCGTCACGGCGAGGAGTGCGACCAGCGGCAGGGCGCCGGCGGTGATCGCGAGGCGGGGCGAGTCGCCGTCGGTGGGGTTGGTGAAGTCGCGCCGCATGAACCGGACGTACGCCAGAGCCGTAGCGGTCACCGCCCACACGAGGCCGACCGCTGTGCCGATCACGAGTGGGCCGAGTTGCATGGGGCTCGCGAACAGACCGTTCCACGCGATGAACGCGTAGCCGGGCAGCGCAAGACGCACGGCGACGGGCAGGGGCAGCATCTGGAGGAGTTGCGTCGCGAGCGCGACAAGTGCGGGCAGCAGCAGCCCCATCGGGGAGCGGCCCAGCGTGACGGAACCGAGAAGCCCCACGGCTGCGAGGGCAAGCGTCGGTGCGAGGACGCAGACCCAGGCGAGCAGCACCCGCAGCGCGGCGCCCGTCGGGGTCAACAGGTGACCGTCCAGGCCGGTCAACGGCCGGTTGCCGACCGCCAGGACTCCGCCGGCTGCGCTGGAGCAGGCCAGCCCGGCCACGAGCAGGAGGATGACGGTGAGACTGGCCAGTGCCTTGGCGGCGAAGATCCGTCGAGGAGACCGCACCGCCACGAGCAAGTGGCGCCAGGTCCCGAGGCGGTCCTCGGAGGCGAACACGTCGCCGGCCACGAGCGAGGTCAGCAGCGGCAGCGCCCAGATGCCCGCGAAACCGAGCACCACGAGTGGTCCGGCCCACCCCGTGGCGTGCATCCCCCGGCCGAACAGGGTGTCGACCGGGAGGGAGCTCTGCCGGCTCACCGCGGCGACGAAGAGCGCCGGTGCGAGCCAGCAGGCAAGGATCACCAGGCGGATCCGCCATTGCGAGAGGAGCTTGAGCAACTCGAAGCGATAGGCCCGCGTCACCGGGACGGGGCGGGCGGCGGCCTCGCGGACAGGGGCCGCGGGCGCGGTGGGCGTGTCTGTGACGGTCATCGGCCGTCCTCCTGCTGCTCCGTCAGGGCAAGGAACGCGGCTTCGAGCGGCGACACCACAGGGGCGAGCTCCCGCAGGGCGATGCCCGCGTGGACGAACTGCACCACCAGTTCGTCGAGGGCGGGCACCAGGGAGCGCACGACGAGCACCTCCGCGTCCGGAGGCGACGTGCCCTCGTCGGCGACCTGGATCCCGGGCGTACCGGCGGCGAGCGCGCGGGCCGCCTGCGGGTCGGAGGTGAGCACCCGGTATTCGAGCTCACGGTTCTCGGCGGCCAGTCGGCTCAGCGGACCGGAGAAGACGACCCGCCCGGTGGAGAGGATGGTGACCTCGGAACACAGTGCCTCCAGGTCGTCCATGCGGTGACTTGAGAGCACGACCGCGGTTCCCTCCGCCGCGAGCCGGCCGAGGACCCCGTGTATGCACCTCTTCCCGGCGGGGTCGAGGCCGTTCGAGGGCTCGTCGAGCACGAGAAGCCGGGGCTTGGTCAGGAGGGCGGCGGCGAGACCGAGGCGCTGACGCATGCCGAGGGAGAAGCCGCGGGTCCGGTCGTCGGCGACGTCCGTGAGCCCTACCTGGCCGAGCACGTCGTCGATCCCCGCGGTCGGCACGTCGCGGCCACGCAGGGCGGCCATGGCGGCCAGGTTCTGCCGAGCGGTGAGCGAGGGATAGAGTCCCGGCCCGTCCACGAACCCGGCGACTCCGCCGGGCGCGACGAGGGCACGCCCGACCGCTGCACCCAGGATCTCGAGCCGGCCGCCGTCGGCGACGGCCAGCCCCAGCAGGAGGCCGAGCAGGGTCGTCTTTCCGGCGCCGTTGGGTCCGGCCAAGCCGTGGATCCGCCCCTGCGTCACATCCAGATCGACGCCGTCGAGCGCGATGACCTCGCCGAAGCGTTTGGCGATCCCGCGAGCCCGGATAGCGGGGAGAGTGTCCATGAGTCCCTTCCTGGAATGACCACGAGGGACACTAGGGGCGGCACACATCCGGCCCGGAGAAGGCGAGTTGAACGATCGGGAAACGAAGGGCGGCCGGTGCCGGACGCGCCTGCGACTTCTCTCTTTTCGTCCTGTTCATGACCATCCGCTCGGCCGGGCGAGGACGCCGGGCCGCTCATGAAGGGGGCAGAGGCGTCGGCCGCACAGGCGGCCGGAAAGGGAGAGTCCGCGCACAGATCCGCGCACAGATCCGCAGGCGGAGTGAGGCGTTTTCGCAAGGAGTCCGGCGACGGGAAAGGCGCTCAGCGTCTGCGGCCCTGTCCGGCGGCTACCTCACCGGTGATGATCCTGCCCAGGGCCGGGGCCCGGCGACTGCATGCTCTTCGACCGGTGCGCCGACGGCGGACGTCCCGTGCCGGGCGTCCGACGGTTTCCGCCTCCGCGAGCCGGGCGCCCGCTGCTTCGGTGCCGTGCGAGGCCGCATCGGCGCCGGTGTCACCATCCGCGGAGCGCAGGGGGCAACTCGTGCCCGAGACCGTAGCGGCACGCCGGGTGGACCCGACTCCGCTACGTGGTCGTCAGATGGTCACCCGCGCCGGGGCCGCCCCTATTTGGCCAGTCCGACCAGGACGCCCCTAGTTGGCCAGTCCGACCCGGACCAGCGCGGCCGCCAGTCTCGGCAGGTCCTCGGCTTCGACGAGGCGGGCCAGCCCTTCGGGCGTCTCGGGGAGCCCCAGTCCGGCAGCGGCGTCGCGGGCCCGCCGGTCGAACGCCGGGCGCAGCTCGGGCCACACGCCCTGCGCCTCTCGGCTGAAGATGTCCGCCCCCACGGGCCCGATCCGAGGGAACTCCCGCAGCAGCCCGCGGATCCGCTCCGGATCCCCGGCGGCCTCCTCGCGCAGCCGGCGCAGGTCACCCCGATACCGGTCGATGACGAATTGCGCCCCGTCCCCGAGCGCGGTGGCCGTGCTTTCGTCGTAACGGCGATAGTGCGCGCGGCCCAGCGCATCCACCCGGTCCTGCCAGGAGGCTCCCGCCATCGCCCGAGGTGTGCGCATCCCCGCCGCGGACAGCTCCCGGGCCGCGGCCACCGCGATGCCGGCCTTGATCCGCACCGACAGGAGTACGCAGAGCGTGAGCAGCCGGTACAGCGGCGAGGGTGTGTTCCGGAGCCGGATCCCGGCTTCCTCGGCGTAGGTACGCCCGTACTCGTCCAGCAGGCCCTCGGCTGTTGTCGGCCGGGACATGAAGCACCTCCCCTGAAGCGTGCTGTGTTGTGCCACCGGGTCGCCGACCGGCCTTCATTCTACTCGTGCGGGTGATTCCCCGGCCTTCCGCGAACCCCAAGGACGCGCGGTACCAGCCATGGCACAGGGTCACCCGAGCGCGCGGCCCGATGGGCGCACTCGTGGCGGCGGTGCCATGTTTCGGACGTGGCCCAGTGGTAAGCCGACTGTAACGGCGGTGCCGCATCACTGTTGCCGGTGCGGGCCGCGTGCCCCTGGGCAGAGACCCCACGAGTACCAGGAGGAGAAGGCCATGCCGGCAGGATCCAGCCGCAAGCGAGAGCGTCAGTACGAGCACGTCAAGGAGAGCGCCGAGAACCGCGGTGAGTCGGAGAAGCGCGCGAAGGAGATCGCCGCGCGCACCGTCAACAAGGAACGCGCGCGCTCGGGCGAGTCGAAGACGTCGAGCAAGACGTCCACGAGCGACCCGAAGTCGGCCTCCCAGCGCGGTGGGGAGCGGTCGCACAAGGGTGCGCAGGGCCGCACCAGGGACCAGCTGTACGAAGAGGCCAAGAGGAAGAACGTCGAGGGCCGCTCCACGATGAACAAGGAGCAGCTCCGCAAAGCGGTGAGCAGCTGAACCAGCGGCTGCCGCCCGTCGGCCGCAGGGCCTCGACGGTCCTGCGGCCGTTCAGCTGATGGCGCGCAGAGCGGGCAGGAGCTGTTCGCGCGCCCATCGGATGAAGGGCTGCTGGTGCGCACCGCCGATCTGCACGAGGGCGACCTCGGTGAATCCCGCATCGACGAACGTGCGCACCGCTTCGACGAACTCCTCGACGTCGTCACCACACGGCACCGACTGTGCGACGTCCTCGGGGCGGACGTACTGGGTGGCCTGGTCGAACGCGGAGGGGCCCGGCAGTTCGGAGTTCACCTTCCAGCCGCCGACGGACCAGCGGAACTGGTCATGCGCGCGCTCGACGGCCGCGTCCCGGTCGCGGTCGTAGCAGACGGGCAGCTGGCCCACCCGCGGCTTTCCGCCTCCGCCGTGGCGGTCGAAACCCGCGAGCAGCTCCTGCTTGGGCTCCGTGGCGATGACGAGGTCACCCAGACGGCCCGCGAGCGCACAGGACCGGTCTCCCGAGACGGCGATACCGATGGGGACACGGACCTCCGGTACGTCCCACAGCTTGGCGTTGTCCACGTCGAAGTGGGTGCCGTGGTGGTTCACGTACCCGCCGTCGAACAGCGCGCGGATGATCTCCACCGCTTCTTCGAGCATCTCCAGCCGCACCTGGGCCGTCGGCCATCCCGCGCCGACCACGTGCTCGTTGAGGTTCTCACCGGACCCCAGTCCGAGGCGGAACCGCCCGTCGGACAGCAACTGCAGTGTCGCGGCCTTCTGCGCCACCACGGCGGGGTGGTAGCGCGTCGTAGGACAGGTCACGTACGTCATCAGCCGGATGCGGGAGGTGGCCTGCGCGGCCGCTCCCAGCACGCTCCAGGCGTAGGGGGCATGCCCCTGGGACTCCAGCCACGGAAAGTAGTGGTCGGACGTCACCGAGAAGTCGAATCCCGCTTCCTCGGCCGACACCAGGTCGTCCACGAGGGCCCGCGGCCCTGACTGCTCGGTCATCATCGTGTATCCGAATTGCACCATATGAAATGGTTCTCCGTTCTTTGGGAGGCGAAACCTACGCGTCGGAACGAAGCGTCAGTGAGCTGCGACCGGTCCGCGGCGTCGCCGCGGACCGGGTCAGCACGCGACCTCCCCGGCCGCGCACACGCGGGCACCCATGTTGCGCTCCATCATCCGCAGTGCGGCCTGAGCGAGGTCCGGATGAATATGGGCTACGCCGTCCTCCGGAATCGTCAGACGCATATGACGGATGTGCGCGTCCAGCGCGGAGTAGAGGATGCACTGCTCCGTCACCTGACCGCAGAGGATGAGGTGGTCGGCGTCCAGCTGCCGGAGCAGAAAGGGCAGAGGCGTCTCATAGAAGATCGAATGCCGGGCCTTGACGACGAAAAGTGATGTCCCGTCGGGCTGCAGCGGTTTGACGAGATCCGGCCGGGCTCCTGCCATGGCCGCTTCGACGATCTCGCCGTGGTGCGAGCGCCAGTCCCCGAAGTTGTCGTTGGCGTAGATCACCGGGGTGCCGTTCGCCCGAGCATTCTCCAGCAGCCCCGCGATGACGGGCACCGCCAGCTCCGCCGACGGCAGGAGCCGCTCGGCATCCTCGTGGTCGTAGGGGTTGATCATGTCGATGACGATCAGCGCCTTGCGTGCCATGCTCCCATGGTGGCAGTCATCGATCCCGGCAGCCTGCGCAGACCGCTCCCGTGCTCGTACGACCCGCGCTCGCGGAAAGACGGCCGGTGAAGCGTCATCACGGGCCGGGTGCGCCACGGGGTCAGCCCCGCGTCCTCGACACGCACTCGGCCACCACGGCGTGCAGGCTGCCCGTGCTCGCGAACACCTCCCGCTGTGTCCGCGCCCCCGTCCCCCGAGCCAGTACGCGCCCGACCGCCTCCTGGGCCGCTGCGAGGTCACCGCTGTCCTCCAACGCGTCGTGCACATGCGCGAGCAGCGCAGCCACCACATCCGGTGCGGGCTCGGGACGCATGGTCGCCGGGTGAAGCAGTTCTCCCTCCAGCCCGGCGCGGCCGGCCTGCCAGGCGGCCATGCGCAGGAGGCCCACCCCTACCGGGTCGGGAGGCTCCCCCGCACTCCAGCTGCGGGCCGCCGTCTCGACCAGGCCGCGCACCAGCGTGGCGAGCAGCACGGCGTCGGCCGGATCCAGGCACACGTCCGCGACCCTGACCTCGACGGTCGGATATCGGTGGGAGAGCCGGGCGTCGAAGTAGATCATCCCCTTGTCGCGCAGGACGCCCGTGTCGACCAGCGCCTGGACCTGTTCGTGATAGCGGTGCGCGGAGCCGAACGTCTCGACGGGCCCGGCCGAGGGCCAGCGCCCCCAGACCCTGCTCCGGTAGCTGCCGTAGGCGGTGTCCTGGCCCTGCCAGAAGGGCGAATTGGCGCTCATCGCGAGCACGACCGGAAGCCATGGGCGTACACGGTCCAGCACCCCGACGCCCTCCTCGTCCGAGTCCACGGAGACGTGTACGTGGCATCCGCAGGTGAGCTGCTCCTGCGTGGTCAGGCCGAACCTCTCGGCCAGCCAGCGGTAGCGCTCCCCGGCCCCGATCGAGGGACTGACGGGCAGCGGGGCAGTCGCAAGGGCGACCACATCGGCCCCGGCCCGGGCGGCGCTCTCCGCGGCCTCGGCCCGACAGCGGATGATCTCGTCGGCGAGTTCACGCATGTCACGGCGCGGCTCGGTGCCGAACTCCAGCTGCTGGAGGTGGAGTTCCGACTCGAAGGCCGAGTCCTCCTCCGCACGGCCTTCCGCACGGCCTTCCGCGAGGGCCAGCACGGCTGTCGACAGCGCCCGGGGCTCACCACTCTGCTGATCGACGAGCAGCAGTTCCTCCTCGACACCTACGGTCCGCACCATCGCGTTCTCCAAGCCGGACACCCTCAGCCACACCCGGTCATGCGCCGCCGGGCCGCTCCCGTGCCGCACGTCCGGGAACCGCGCCCGCCCGGCTCCTGACTCATCTCCCTGGTCTCCTTCAACCTTCCCCCACAACGCACTGCGGCACCTCCCGGACCCTTGCGCGACGACTGGGCGAGCCGTACCCGTTCATCAGCTGTCGACGGATGAAGAACGGCGCCAGTCGGAGAGCAGCCGTTCGCCAAGCCGGTCCTCCAGGCAGCCTGTCGCGTCGATCCCGAACACGACGTCGGCCTCAAGAGACGGTTCCTCGTCCAGCAGCCCGCGGATGACGTCGTGCCGGACGATCTGTTCGTGGACGGCGTCCGCCTCCACGTGCTCGGTGTAGAAGTGCTCCGCGGCCGGCCCCGCCTCCGCCCGCTTCATCGCGAGGGCCAGGCGCCGTGACGAGGGCGACGACGTGATCTCCACCGCGGCGAAGTGTCCGACCAGGGCGCCACGAAGCCGCCGGTGCAGGCCGAAGAGGGACATGAGGTTGACCAGGGCCAGCATCTCGGCGTGGCCCTCGTCCACGTAGTGGCCGTACGCCGTCTCCAGCCCCAGATCCGCCATGAGATCCGCGAACAGCCGGGCGTGCACCCGTTCCGCCCGGCCGGCGCCGAACTCGTCGTACTCGACCGCGGCCATGCCGGCCTTGGCGCGCCCGCTGAGGCGCGGAAGCACCCATGCGTGAGGATCGGCTTCCTTCAGGTGGTAGAGGGAGCGCTGGACGGCGTACGCGCGCAGCTGCTCCAACGTGCCGCTCTCCTGGAGGAAGTGTGAGACCCCCGTGCCTCGCACGGGCTCGACGAGCAGCGCGTCGAGGGTCGCGGTCAGGTCCGCGTCGGGTGGCGCATCGCTCCGCAGAGCCGTCTCGAAACGACGCTCCAGCGCAGCGCGGACCTCCAGCAGTGCCGGGTCCCATTCGCGTTCCGGAGCCACTTCCCCGAAGCCGCGGTAGTGCAGTTCGTAGCAGACGTACAGCGCCAGGTGCAGGTCCTCGCCGTAGGGATCGGCCTCGTCCGCCAAAGCAAGGGCCGGCAGTTCGCCGCTCCCCCGCAGGTAGGCGAGAACACCCTCGGAAAGATCACCGCGCCCCCGCGGAAGTGCGGGTTCACCCGTCCGGACAGCCATGTTTTCCCTCCTGGAAAGCCTGTGCGGCCGCCCGCCGCCGTGGGGGCGGGCGGTTCTCGAAGCGCCGGTCTACTGCTGGGTCAGCAGCTGCGGTGAGAGGTTCTTGAGCATCGTGTCGGTCCATTTCATCTGCCGCAGTGTCTCCGGATGGCAGGCGGAGGCGAGGCTCAGCAGCCGTTCGCTCCCCGTCGCCTGCGCCGCGTGCGCCAGCATCTCCCAGCACAGCGAATTGGCCACCGCGCAGAGGTACAGAGCCTGCAGATCACGGAGCAGTGTCAGCCCCTGGCCGCCGGCGGGACCGCCCGTGTCCGCGGGCGGTGAGAACTGCTCGCCCGTCCAGAGAACCTGGGCCGTGTCCGCCGGCGAGGCGCGCCGCTCGTCCGCCGCTTCGGACAGACGCCGGACGTGGTCCCGCGACCAGCGGGCGAGGTCCTTGGCGACGAAGTGGACTTCGTGCTCGGCGCGATGCCGGTCCGCCACATCTTCCAGTGCCTCGGCGAGCCCGCGTTCGCCGCGGGCGAGCGCCGCGAGAACGAGGTCGGTGCCCGTCATGCGGATCCCCTTTCGGTGCTGTCCCACGTCGCATCGCTCACGCGGGTGGCCCGTGCGGTCCGCCCGCCCTCGGTGAGGGGAGCCGTGCCGGCTGCCGCCGGGGCGGAGGCCGTGGTGGTGGGCGCCGGGGCGCTCCGGCCGTCCGCTCGCCTGACGAGCGTCATGGCCGCGGCGCCGGACTTGAACAGCGGTTGTTTGGAGGCGGGGTCCCAGTCGGTGACGGTGGTCTCGTTCGCGGCACGACCGGGCCGGCCGCCCGTCGGACCGGCGGGCGTCCCGGTGTCCCAGTAGCCGTAGTGAAACGGTACGAACAGGGTTCCGGACCGGATGTCCGTGACCCGCAGGCGGCCCTGCAGGGCGCCCCGCTCCGTCCTGACCTCGACGAGGTCGCCTTCGCCGAGCCCCAGCGCGGCCGCGTCGGACGTCGAGGCCTCCACCCACACATCGGGCGCGGCCGCGTCGAGCTGCGGTGCCCGTGCGGTCTTGGTGCGCGTGTGGAAGTGGTAGAGCGTCCTGCCCGTGGTGAGCCGGAACGGGTAGTCCTCACTGGGCAGTTCGTGCGGAGGCCGGTAGTCCGCCGCCTTGAACATGGCTTTGCCGTCGGGATTGGCGGAGCGGTACTCCTGCTCTCCCTCGGCGGCCCCGGTGACGAGGTCCTTGCCGTACGACTCACAGGTGTCGGCACCGGCCCAGCTGATGCCGTCGGTGTAGAGGCGTGCCGTGCCCTCCGGCGCCTGGGCGTTGCAGGGCCATTGCACCCCGCTGCCGCCACGCAGCAGGTCATAGCTGAGACCCGTGTAGTCGCAGGGCCGGCCCTCGCTGCACCTCTTCCACGCCTCGAACGCCGACTCGGGATCGTGCCAGGTGACGAGGGGTTCGCCGTCCTTGTCGCGGAATCCCATGCGAGTCGCGTAGTCCAGGAAGATGTCCAGGTCCGGTTTGGCCGTGCCGGGCGGTTCGACGGCCTTGTCCGACAGGTGCACGGTGCGGTCGGCATTGGTGAAGGTGCCGGTCTTCTCCCCCCAGGTGGCCGCGGGCAGCACCACGTCCGCCAGTTGCGCCGTCTCGGTGAGGAACAGGTCCTGCGCCACGACGAACAGGCTCTCCCGGGAGAGGATCGACCGGATCCTGCGCAGCTCGGGCAGGGAGACGGCGGGGTTGGTCCCGCTGACCCAGAGCATGCGCAGCGACCCCTGCTCGGCGTAGCGGAACATCTGCATGGCGTGGGTGGGAGGTCCGTAGTGCGGGATCGTCCGAGGCTCGACGTTCCACACGCGGGCCAGGTCGGCGACGTGTTCGTCGTTCTGCCAGTTCCTGAATCCCGGCAGGTCGCCGTTGGCACCGCACTCCCGGGTGTTCTGGGCGGTGGGCTGCCCGTTCATCTGGAGCACCCCGGCGCCGGGCCGGCCCAGCATGCCGCGCAGCAGGTGCAGGTTGTTGACCTGCACCGCGGCGGCGGTCGCCTGGTGGGACTGGTAGACGCCCTGGAGCACGGTGGACAGCAGCCGGTCGGCCTGCCCGAGCAGCTCCGCCGCTTCCTCGATGCGTGCCGCCGGGACGTCGCAGATGCCCGCGGCCCATGCGGGCGTGCAGTCCTGCACGCGTCGTGCCAGTTCGTCGTACCCGACGGTGCGGTCGGCGATGTACGTACGGTCGATGTGGCCTGCCCTGATCAGCTGGTGGCTGAGGGCGTTGAGCAATGCCACGTTGGTTCCGGTCCGGGGTGCCAGGTGCACGGCGGCCATCCGGGCGACCCGGGTCGGCCGGGGGTCGACGCAGAGCAGCCGCGGCGGTTCGGGGCCTTCCATCCGGTCCAGGATGCGCATCCACTGGACCGGCTGGGTCTCGGCGATGTTGTGGCCGAACAGGGCGATGACGTCGGCGTGGTCGATGTCGTCGTAAGTCGCGGGCTGGCCGTCGCAGCCGAAGGTCTCCTTCAACGCCTCGGCGGCTGTCGCGGTGCACAGGCGGGTGTTCCCGTCCAGGTGCGGGGTGCCGATCCCGGCCCTCGCCAGAACGGCGAGCGTGTAGTACTCCTCGAGGAACAGCTGCCCGCTGGTGTAGAAGCCGACGGAGCCCGGCCCGTGTTCGTCGAGCAGGGTACGGGACCGGCCGACGATGCGGCTCATGGCCGTCTCCCAGTCGGTCTCGACGAGCCGGCCGCCCTCCCGGACCAGCGGCCGGGTCAGGCGGTCCGCGGAGGCGTTGGCCTGCCAGCCGAACAGATCCTTCGGGCCGAGCCGGCCGTGATTGACCCGGTCGACCGCGCGCCCCCGTACGCCGACCATCCGGCCCTCGACGACGGCGATGTCCATGGCGTCCCCGTCGGAATGCAGGATCGAGGCGGCCTGCACCCATCGCTGGACGCTGTCGACGTCGACGCCCTCCTCCAGGAACATGTCCACCTGCCCCGGCCACGTCCCGTGCCGGGGGTACGGGGCGCGGCTGCCCCACGGCTCCGCGATCCGGTCCGCCCGTGCGTTCACTTCTGGCCTCCCGCCGGCACCTGAATGGCCTGGTTCCTCGACCGCCCCCGGTTACCCCGGGCTCGGCACATCAATCAGCCGGTGCCCGCCGCCGGCGCGCCGTGACTCCTCCCACCATGGGCGCACACTGCCGAGGGCGGTGCAGCCCGTCGGGACGGGCAGGCGGGTGAAGGGTCCACCCGCGCGGCGTCGCCCGGCCAGATCGCGCGTCGCCACCGTGCGGGACGCTCCGCCCCCGCTCTCCCGCCACGCCGTTGCGCCGTCCGAGTGATGCGCAGTTGCGCGCACCCCGGGACGGCCGCAGGCTGCCGGGGGACCGGACGGGCCGTGGGATTGACCGTTGCCACGAGGGGAAGCAGAGGCTGCGGGCCCGGAAGAGCTGGATCGGAGCAGCGGGGGGAACCAGAGGCCGCGGTCCCCGAGCAGCGGGACCGGGCGCGCAGCGCACAGACAGGACGGACGACAGCTGATGAGCGACCACGACGTGAGCAAGCGGAAGGTACTGGCCATCGTCACCAACTACGGAGTGGAGCAGGACGAGCTGGTCGTCCCGCTCGACCACCTGCGAGGGTGGGGTGCCCAGGTGGATGTGGCAGCCGTGACGACGGACGCGGTCGAGACCCTCGTCGGCGACAAGGAACCCGGCAGGTCCCTGCACCCGGACCTCAAGCTGGACGACGTCGATCCGGCCGGGTACGACCTTCTGCTCGTCCCGGGAGGGACGCTGAACGCCGACACGCTGCGCACGCAGAGCTCCGCGAGCCGCATCGTGCGCGCTTTCACCTCATCCGGCCGCCCCGTCGCGGCCATCTGCCACGGGCCCTGGGTCCTGGTGGAGGCCGGAGCGGTCGCGGGCAAACGGCTCACCTCCTACGCCTCGCTCCGGACCGACATCCGGAACGCGGGTGGCGATTGGACCGATCAGCCGGTCGTCACGGACGATGCGGGCGGCTGGACGCTCATCACCTCCCGGAACCCGGACGATCTGGAGCCGTTCGTCCGGGAGATCGACGCGGCACTCGCCGTCCCCGGCCTGTCCGGCACCTGATACGGGGGACGACGTGCGCGGTTCGGCGGCGCGCGCCGACCCGAACTCTCCTGGGGGTCGGGCGCTGGGGCGTGTTTCGAAAATCCCGCCTGCCCTCCGAGCGGACGGCGCTACTTTCGGAACAGGCCCTAGACGGGTTCGGGCACGAACGGCAGGAAGTCGTCCGTGCCCGGCTGGATGACTCCGTAGCTGCTCTCCGGCACCTCGTCCCACTCACCGGGCAGGCCGCCCAGCGGCTCCGAGACCACCAGCCGGGTGCCCTCGGACACCCCCCTCAGGAACTCCTGGCCCGGGTGCAGGGCCCGTACGGTCTCGGCCCCCGCGCTGCAGTACAGCGATCTGGACGCGCGCAGACTCGAGTAGCGGAAGGCCCAGAGCCGTTCGCCGTCGGAAACCGCCACCGTCATCTGGAGCGGATACTCCACTCCTGCCTCGTGCCCGAGGCGTTCGATCAATCCGGCCATGCGCGCCACGGCGCCCGGCACGTCCTGGTCGAGACCGAAGGTGATCGCGAGGTAGAACATCACCTCCGAGTCCGTGGATCCCTCCAGCGCGGCGAACAACGCCGGGTCCACGGCGAGCGAGAGGGAGCGCCGCAGGCGGTGGAAGTCGGTCACGGCTCCGTTGTGCATCCACATCCAGCGCCCGCGCCGGAAGGGGTGGCAGTTGGTCTGCTGAATCGCCGAGCCCGTGGACGCCCGCACATGCGCGAAGAACAGCGGCGAGCGTATGTGGTCGGCGAGCTCCCGCAGATTGCGGTCGTTCCAGGCTGGGCCAGTGTCCCGGATGACCGCCGGTGTGTCCCTCTCGGAGCCGTACCACCCTACGCCGTATCCGTCACCGTTGGTCGTCTCCACACCCATGCGCGAGTGCAGGCTCTGATCGATGAGCGAGTGCTCCGGCTTGTAGAGAAGATCAGCGAGCACGACACTGGTGCCGGAATAGGCCAGCCATCTGCACATGAGCGGCGCCCCTTCCCGATGATGGGCGTGCAGCGACGTTCCCGGCGCACCGAGGCCGCGTAATCGGCCTCCGCGCGTCCGGCTGTCGTTGTTCTGACCACGCTACCGACTCGGTACAGCAGTCGCGCGGCTGCCGACCGCTCGGAAGGCGTGCCCCTCGCCGTCGAGCGAGCTCGCATCCCGGTGTTCCTGGCGCGACAGCCCTCCGTCCATGCCGCCCGGTGTTCCCGGCGCGACACAGCCATCCGTCCATGCCGCCAGGTGTGTTCATGAGGCAGGGGAGTCGTGGGCGGGCAGAGGTCAGTACTCATTCCCGGACGACGTCGGCCCGACCGGCTGTCGGACGGCGCCGAGCCGGAGAGAACTGAACCGGACGACCCTCAAACACGCCGGGTCCCTGCAGTGACGAGTGCGGAGCTCGGGTTCGCAGAGTTACATAAAACATTCATATAAACGCTGTATGCTTTTGGTATGAGCCGTCAAGGCGCCGCTCGTGGCGCTTCCACTGCGATCGGGTCAGCCCTCTACGGGCTGGCCACCAGGGCCGTGAGGCGTCTTCCGCGGGACATGAGCCTCACGTCCGCTGCCACCCTGGCCACCCTGGACAGCACCGGCCCGCGCCGGGTCACCGATCTGGCCGCGATCGAGGGTGTCACCCAGCCCGCGATGACCGTCCTGGTCCGGGTGATGGAGGAATCAGGGCTGGTCGAGCGGAGAGGCGACGCGTCCGACAAGCGGGTCACTCTGGTGTGCCTGACCGAGGCCGGCGCGTCTTACGTCCGGGCCCGACGCCGGGCGGGCGTCCGCGCCTATGCGGGGTTGATCGACGAACTCACCGACGACGAGGCCGAGGCCCTGGTGGCGGCGCTTCCGGCGCTGAGGCATCTGGCAGCGCTCGACAGCCAAGATCGAGAAGGGCCGAAGCAGTGACGGGGTACTCACTCGACGGGGCCGCTGCGCACTCCGACGGTGGCTCCGCCCGGATGCGGGAGACGGCCGTCGGGACCACCGGGCCCGCCCCGGTGACGATCAAGGCGTTACCGGCCTTCGGGATGCTGCTCGGCAACAGCCCCGCGCTTCAGGTCGCGGAGCCGGACGAGCCGTGGGCGCGAACGGTCCGGACTGGCATACGTCCTTGCCTGTTCGAGCGGGTCACGGCCGGGACCAGCCGATGACCACGAACCGGGAGCGCTCGGAGGCGAAGCTGCTGGTCCCCTCCCTGATGTTCGTCGCCCTCGTCGTGGCGGCCGTCGCCAGTCTCGGGACGCCGCTCATCACCAGCGTGGCGACGACGTTCCACGTCTCACTCGACAGCGCGCAGTGGACGCTGACCATCGCGCTGCTGAGCGGTGCCGTCGCCACACCCGTGCTCGGCCGGCTCGGAGCCGGTCCACACCGCCGGGCCACGATTCTCGCCACGCTGGCGGTCGTTGTCGCCGGCAGTGCGCTCACCGTGCTCCCGCTGCCGTTCGGCTGGCTGCTGATCGGCAGGGCGGCACAGGGCGTCGGGCTCGGTCTGACCCCGCTGATGATGGGCGTGGCCCGCGACCATCTTCCCGAGGACCGCAGCGCGGCCACGATCGCCCTGATATCGGTGGTCTCGGTCATCGGGGCCGGCGTCGGGTACCCGATCGCCGGGCTGCTCGCCCAGTACGGCGGAGTGCGGGCCGCCTACGGCCTCGGTCTGTGCGTCACCACTGGCGCCTTCCTGACCGCGTGGCGCTCCATACCCGAAGCTCCGGAAGGCCGCTCCGGCCACGTGGACGTGGCGGGCGCGCTCGTCCTGGCGGGTGGACTGTTCCTCGTCCTGTTCCTCGCAAGCGAGACGAGTCTCTGGAGCCATCATCTCGCCGTGGCGGCGGGTCTCGCCATCGCCGCCGTGCTCCTGCTCTGCGCCTGGACCGCCTTCGAGCTGCGCAGCAGGACGCCGCTGATCGATGTCCGGGCAGTGCGGCATCCGGCGGTCGCCGGGGCGAACATCGCCATGTTCGTGGGCGGGATCGGCATGTACCTCCTGCTTACGCTGATCACCCGGTATGCGCAGACGCCGCGCAGCGCCGGCTACGGCTTCGGGCTGACCACCTTGGTCGCGGGGTTGGTCCTCGTTCCGTTCTCCGTGCTGGGGTTCGTCGCCGGCAAGCTCACGCCCCGGATTCGGATGCGGATCGCCGCGCCCTCGCTCCTGGCCGGCAGCGCCGTGGTCGTCGGCTGCGGATTCGTCCTCTTCGCGGCGGCCCGGTCGAACCTCGCCGAACTGTTCGTGGCCATGGGCGTGCTGGGCTTCGGTGTCGGCAGCTTCTCGGCAGCCATGCCCGGCGTCATCCTGGCCGCCACCCCCAAGAGTGAGACGTCGAGTGCCATGAGCTTCAACTACGTCGTCCGCAGCGTCGGGTACTCCCTGGGCAGTGCCATCGGCGGCCTGGTCCTGGCCGCGGGCACGAAGACCGGCCACCTCTTCCCGAGCGACGGCGCCTACACCACGGCAGCGCTGGTCGGCGTCGCCGCGATGGCGATCACGACGATGACCGGCCTCGCCCTCGCCCGCCAACGCTCGGCCGAGAACAACCCGACCGCAGCCGCGACCGGCGCGCCGAGCCAGGGCAGATCCGGCTCACCGGAGGGGCGGACCGGGCAAGACCGGAAAAGGGCAGCCGACACGTAGGTACGCATCACACCAGTACGACGCGGGGGTGGGAGGGGTGACTGCCCGGGGCCGGTCTCTGCGGATCGCCGGCAGAACGGAGCTCGCGGCCCTGTGCGACGGCTCGCCCCTTCCGCGGGCGCGGCGGCCGAGGGCGGGCCGGAGCGGTGATCCACCAAGGACTGCCCCTGGTCCGCCGAACCGGCTAAGGACTGGTGAGGTGCTGTTCCGCCGCCAGCACCGCATCGTGCACGCCGGTTCTGCCCAGCAGCACGCACAAC
Organism: Streptomyces sp. NBC_01013; assembly: GCF_045162765.1. NCBI lineage: Bacteria > Bacillati > Actinomycetota > Actinomycetes > Kitasatosporales > Streptomycetaceae > Streptomyces > Streptomyces sp. NBC_01013. The sequence goes on along the minus strand of NZ_CP108687.1, from coordinate 7,784,505 downwards.
GTGTACGCGGCGTCGTCCAGTGCCTGCCTCGCCCGCATGTCGGACGGCGCAGCGGTCAGCCGGGACTGGCAGTCACGGAACTCCGCCAGAACCTCCGCGGTCCGGGCATGGCTCGGCATCAGTCCGATGCAGGCGGTGCGGGGCGACACGGTGCGGGCCGTGGCGACGGCCCGGTGCAGCGCTCGCTCCACGCGCGTCGGCATCGGGACGCCGCGTGAGTCGGCGGCCATGGCCGCAGCCACCTCGGCCGACGTGATGCCCGCCGCCTTCGCCGCGGCCGCCAGTACCCGCCGGGCATCCCGAGCCGAGCACGGAGTCACCGCCATGACCGTGCCGACCGCCCATGCCGCCCTGGGCTCGTCGATGGGGGGCTGTGCAGCGGAGAGCTCAGTCTCGGGCAAGGGGCTTGTGTCGCCGGTCTCAGAGGTGCGGGGAACGCGAGCAGACATCATCAGGGCCATTTCTCGACAAGACGACGAAGGGAATTCGGCGACGACCGTCAGGCACATGCCGGTCTTCGCCCACCCCCGTGTGCTCATCCGAAACATGACATCCGGAACGCAAGTGCGCCCCTGGGCCAAGCCGCTCGGGTGACCGCCCCGGTCCGGCACCGGACATCCCGGCGCCGCTTCGTGCCCCGCATGAGGAATGTGCGGTGTCCGGGGCGCGGCCTGGGTGCGCAGCCCTGCGGCCATGTGCACAGTTGAAGTGGACAGGAGGCGGTCGGGCCGCTGCGGCAACGAAGGCGAGGACGGCCCGGGGGCCCTCAGTGCGCCGCCTCCGCCCCTGCCGCTGTCATTGGGCCGGGAAGGTGAGAACCGGGTCCGGTGCCGCGCAAGGCGTCCGCCCGGGTACACCTGGGACTGGTTGGCTCGGTCCGCACGCTCCATGCGCGGACGTGGCGCCGAGGACATTCCGGCTCGGCCGCGACGCCACCGCCGAGCGGCCGACGGGTCGCAGCCGGATAGCCGGATGTCACCTTCCACCATGAGGAGTTCTCGATGCCGGCCCTCGGAACGACAATGCCGGTGACCGGCGCACCCTGCTGGGTGAGCCTTGTGACGCCCGATCCTCACGCGGCCCGGTCGTTCTACGCGCAGGTGATGGGGTGGGAATTCCTCGACAGCTCCCTCGGAAGCGACTTCTCGCTCGCCGTGGCGGACGGCGAACCCGTCGCAGGGTTGGGGTACTGCCACGACAGTGGCCTGGCCTCGCGCTGGACGCCGTACTTCGCCGTGGCCGACGCCGACGAGACGGCCGACCGTGTGAGGGAGCGCGGGGCAACCCTCGCTGTCGGGCCCGCGCGGCTGGGGGGAGGGCGTGCCGCCCTCGCCGCAGACCGCGACGGAGCCGCTTTCGGCTTCTGGGAGGGGCCGGCCCTCGCCTGGGCGGTGGGACAGGGCAGCGCGCCCGCTCGTCTGGATCTCATGACGCGTCATGCCTTCGAAGCGGCGATCTTCTACGCCGAGGTCTTCGACTGGACGAAGCCGAGCGGGGGCTGCACGGTGGACTACGCACAGGACCACGTCGTGGTCCAGGTGGCCGGACACACCGTCGCCACCTTGTGGGGTGGAAGCGTCGAATCCGCCCCGGACCCGAAGATGCGGCCGAGGTGGGTAGTGGACTTCCACGTGGCGGACAGCCGGGCCACCGCGGCGGCGGCTGTCGTGGCGGGAGGCGAGGCCTCGCCCTCCCCTCCGCCACCGGGCTGTTCGAAGGACGCCTACATCATCCGTGACCCCAGTGGCGCGCTCTTCACCGTCTCGGGCCGCCCCGGCGGGCCGTGACGCCGCGGCTCCCGGCTGCACCTCACCCGCGGCAGGCGAAGGGCTCCGGCGGCTCCCATGCTCGTCGCAGCGCGGCGCTGGGCGCGGCGACGGCCGCCGGCCCCGCCTCGCCCCAGCGACGGGACAGCCCCGGGCGGGGGGTCAGTGGCTGGTGAGTTCTCCGGTGAGCTTTCCGTGGAGATCGGCACTGGGCGCGTTGAGGCCGATGATCTCGACGGTCTTGCCGCGCTGGGCGTACTTGGTCTCGATGGCATCGAGGGCGGCCACGGAAGAAGCGTCCCAGATGTGGGCGGCAGACAGGTCGATGACCACCCGGTGGGGGTCGCCGGCGTAGTCGAACCTGCCGACGAGGTCGTTGGAAGAGGCGAAGAACAGCTCGCCGTGCACGGAGTACACCACGCCGGCGCCGTCGGGGTCGGTGACCGCGGTGACGTCGGCGAGGCGGGCGACGCGCTTGGCGAAGATGACCATCGCGGTGAGGGAACCGACGACGACACCGATGGCGAGATTGTGCGTGGCGACCACCACAGCCACGGTGACGACCATGACGGCGATCTCACCCGCGGGCATCCGCTTGAGGGTCTTGGGGGCGATGGAGTGCCAGTCGAAGGTCGCGAACGACACCATGACCATGACGGCGACCAGGGCTGCCATGGGGATGTCGGAGACCACCGGCCCGAAGACGATGCACAGCACCATCAGGAAGGAACCGGCGAGGAACGTGGAAAGGCGGGTGCGGGCGCCGGAGACCTTCACGTTGATCATCGTCTGGCCGATCATCGCGCAGCCGCCCATGCCGCCGAAGAACCCGGTGACGATGTTGGCGACGCCCTGACCGATGGACTCACGGGTCTTGGACGAATGGGTGTCGGTGATCTCGTCGACCAGTTTGGCGGTCATCAGCGACTCCATCAGCCCGACCAGCGCCATCGCGAGTGCGTAGGGGGCGATCGTGGTCAGGGTGTCCAGGGTGAACGGAACGTCCGGCAGGCCGGGCACCGGCAGCGACGACGGGAGAGCGCCCTTGTCGCCCACGGTCGGCACCGCGATCCCCGCCGCAACCGTGATGACGGTGAGGATGACGATGGAGACCAACGGGGCCGGGATGACCCTGGTGATCCTCGGGAAGAACACCATCAGTGCCAGGCCGCCGATGATCATCGGGTACACCGCCCAGGGGACGTCGTGCATCTCGGGCACCTGCGCCATGAAGATCAGGATCGCCAGAGCGTTGACGAAGCCGACCATCACCGATCGGGGCACGAACCGCATGAGCTTCGCCACGCCCAGCGCGCCGAGCGCGACCTGGAAGATCCCGGCCAGGATGACAGCGGCGACCAGGTAACCCAGGCCGTGTTCCCGGTTCAACGGTGCGATCACGAGTGCGACGGCACCCGTGGCGGCCGAGATCATGGCACGACGGCCCCCCACGACCGAGATGACCACAGCCATGGTGAACGAGGCGAACAGGCCGATCGCCGGATCGACGCCCGCGATGATCGAGAACGAGATGGCCTCGGGGATCAGCGCGAGGCCGACCACGAGACCGGCCAGAGCCTCGGTACGCCAGACCTTCGGGTCGGACAGCCAGTCGGGCTTCATACCGCGCAGAGCAGCGGCGGGCGTCATGACGGAAGAAGACAAGGAGGTGAGTACCTGTCGTGTCGGGCAGACCCCGCTGACAGGCCGGGGGCATGCGGAAAAGGCGCGGAGGGCCGGGCCGGCACCCCGCGGGCGGCCCCGACGGGCCGGAGCCAGAGGGGCAGGGACGGAGCGCGGGCACGGGGCCGGGAAGCTCACGTCCGGGGGCGAGAAGTCACGGCGGGCAGGTGGCGGCCGTCAGCACCGCGGGCTCACGCACGCTCGCTCCTGCAGGACATCGGATCTTCGCCGGGGGCGCCATCGGCCCCGGAACGGAAGGCATGGGCAGACAGGCCGCCCCCACCAACGGCAACTCTACCCTAACGTTAGAGTAGAGGTGTGGGTCGCCATCGGGCAGCATGCGGCCCGCCACGAGGAGAAGGACACAGGGCTACCGGGCGTGGACGACAAGCACATGCAGATCGGCGAGGTCGCCGCGCGGACCGAGCTGTCCCTGCGCACCATTCGCCATTACGAGGAGACGGGGCTCGTCGTCCCTTCCGCCCGCTCCCAGGGAGGCTTTCGGCTCTATACCGAGAGCGATGTCCAGCGGCTCATGGTCATCCGCCGGATGAAGCCGCTCGGTTTCACCCTTGATCAGATGCGTGACCTGCTCGATGCGACGGACCGGCTCGACGCGGGCGAGGACCTGGACGCCGGCGAACGCCAGGGCCTGCTGGACCGCGTACGGGAGTACGAGCACGCCGCCGCGGAACAGGTCACCAGGCTCCGCATCCAGCTCTCCCGGGCCGAGGACCTCGTGGGCGCCCTGCGTGCGCGCCTGCCCCGGGAGACCCCGCCCTCGCCTTCGACGCGGCAACGCCCGACCACGGGTGAGAGCTCCCAGGCCAGCGACCGGCGCACCGCCGGCGACCGTCCGGCCGACTGCGAGCTCGGGACGTGACATGGACCGGCCGGCGTGAGCCGTGGAAGCCGCTCGCGTCCGGGGCGCCGTCCAGCCGGTCCGCCGCGGACATGTCGGTTCCGCGGTTCAGGTGGCGGACCGGCTCGCCAGGTACTCCGTCATGCTCTCACCGGTGAGCGGGTAGTAGTCCGACAGCAGCCCGCCCTCGTCGAGGCGGCGGCGGGCGAACGCCTCCCTGTCCTGATGGAGGAGGGAGTCCTCAGCGAGCGGGATCGCGTTCCGCTGCGGTACGACGACGGCGCCGTCCTCGTCGGCGACGATCAGGTCGCCGGGCGTCACCAGAGTGCCGCCGACACCGACAGGCACGTTGAAGGCCGACGGGAACAGGTCGGTCTGCGAGGCATAGTGCGGGGTGACGCCGGTGCACCAGATGGGCACCCCGAGCGCGCGCACCCGGGCCGCGTCCCGCACCCGTCCGTCCACCACGATCCCGGCTCCGCCGCGCAGTTTGAAATAGCGCACGAGCATGTCGCCGAGGCAACCGGTGAAGTGACTGCCATGGGCCGAGATGACCAGCACGTCACCGGGCCGGATGGATTCGAGGACCCCCCACAGCGGGGTCTTGCGCTCGATGTCCTCCTGCTCCGCGCCGTTGAAGACGTCTTCCCGCTGCGGCAGGAACTGCAGCGTCACGGCGCCGCCGGTGACCTTGACGTCCGGCTCGCGGTGCAGCGGCACCGGACCGTCGATGAACGTCCGGGTGATGCCCACCTGATGCAGCTTCGCGCAGGCCGTCGCCGCGCTCACATCCTTGAGCGCGTCCACCATCTGCGGGGTTGGCCGTAGGTAGGTGGAGGTGTGGACCGGGGCTCGCACCGCTTCGTAGGCCGGACTCGCCTCCGTCCCGCTGATGCGGCAGTCCCCTGTCGACTTGATGAGGGTCCCCTCCGCCGACGCCGCTTCCTGGTCCGCAATCGGGTGCATGCACGTGCCTCTCCGCGCGCTCGTCGCACGCAACGCCAGTGACATCATCGCCTATCGATGGTAGATAACAGCCAATCGATTAGTGCTGTCAATGCGTCAGGAGGCTTCCATGAGTGGTGCCGCTACAGATTCCGCCGACACCACCGACTCCACCGGATGGTTCGAGGCGGCACGCTTCGGACTCTTCGTCCACTTCGGCCTGTACAGCCTCGCTGCGCGTCACGAGTGGGTACGGAGCCGGGAGGCCATGTCCCAGCAGGAATACGACCGTTACCTGCACCGCTTCGATCCCGACCTGTTCGATGCCCGTCAACTCGCGTGCACAACACGGGAGTCGGGCATGCGGTACGCGGTCCTGACGGCCAAGCACCACGACGGCTTCTGCCTGTTCGACTCGGCGCTGACCGACTACACCTCGGTGCGTGCGACAGGCCGCGACCTGGTCCGCGAGTTCGTGGACGCGATGCGCGCAGAGGGGCTGCGTGTCGGGCTGTACTACTCACTGCTCGACTGGCAGCATCCCGACTTCACGCTCGACGAGCACCACCCCCTGCGAGGAACCGAGGCGCAGCGGAAGACCCGCGACATGGAGCGCTACCGGGCTTACATGGAGGGGCAGATACGCGAACTCCTGACGGAGTACGGCCGGATCGACACCCTCTTCTTCGACTTCACCTATCCGGAGAAGGGCCCCGAGGCCTGGGGGGCGGAGCGGCTCCTGGCCGTCGTGAAGGAGCTGCAGCCGGACATCCTCGTCAACGACCGGCTCGGCATACCCGGCGACTACGTCACACCCGAGCAGTACCAGCCCGACCGGCCGCTGGAGCGCGGTGGCGAGCGGGTGGTGTGGGAGGCCTGCCACACGCTCAACGGCTCGTGGGGGTACGACCGCGACAACCACGACTACAAGGACCCCGCGCTCCTCGTCCGGATGCTGGTGCAGTCCGTCGCATGCGGCGGCAACCTCATCCTGAACGTCGGGCCCAACGGCCGCGGCGCCCTGGACCCCACAGCCCACTCCACGCTCCGGGCGATCGGTGAGTGGACCGACCTGCACGCGCGATCCGTGCGCGACGCGGGGCCCAGCACGTTCGAGCCGCCCTCGCAGGGCCTGTACACCCAGTCCGGCAACCGCCTCTATCTGCACCTGCCGGCGTGGCCGCTCACACACCTTCACCTTCCCGGCCTGGCCGGGCGCGTGCACTACGCCCAGCTCCTGCATGACGGTTCCGAGATCCGCTTCCACGAGGCGGACGGCGCGCGTCACGAACACAACAACCTCGCGCCGCCGAGCCAGCCGGCGGGGACCCTGACCCTGACCCTGCCGATCGCCCGGCCCGATGTACTGCTCCCGGTGATCGAACTGGAGCTGGTCGAGGAGGAGTGAACCTCGCAGGGAGGTGGGGCCGGTACCGGGACGCGCTCCACGAACTCCGGCCCGGTGCAACCGAGATGAACACCGCCACCGGAGGGCGCAGCCGGACCGAACGCGACGGCCAGAACGCTGAGGTTGTTGCGGCAGCACCCTTGAAGAAGCAACGAGCCGGCTTTAGCATCAACAATCGATAGACGATAGGTGTGATGGAGGCGAAGGCCCCGCCCCGCCTCCATCACCTCACACACTCCTGCGGGCGGCAGGCACCTCGACCGCCCGCAGCCCCCTCCCGCCACCGCTCCCCCAGGAACGCCGCGGGCCGACGAACAGCTATCGATTATTCACGACTACGCAACGGAGCGTGTCCCGATGAAAGCAATGTGGCGCCGCACCTGCGGGCTCGCCGTGGCTCCCCTGGTGATGGCATCGGCCGTCGCCTGCGGGGGCGGGTCCGACCAGGCCTCGGAGGGCACGACCCTCCGCGTCATCGTGAACATCACCCCGAACCTGACGGAGAAGTACTGGAACGATCTCTTCGCCGCGTACGAGAAAGCTCACCCCGGCGTGACGGTCAAGCTCGAACTGACCGGCACCATCTCGGCGGACGCGAAGCTGAGGCAGGACCTGGCAGCCGGCGATCCGCCGGATGTCGCCCAGCAGATCACGCCCACCGCCGAGACCGCTTCACTCTTCACCGACCTGTCCGATCAGCCCTGGACCGCCAAGACCCCGCTGACCGACCAGTACGCCATCGACGGCAAGCACTACGTGGTCGGTGTGGGTGAGCAGATCCAGTCGCTCGTCTTCTACAACAAGGCCGCCTTCGAGAAGGCAGGACTCGACCCGGCAGAGATACGGACGATGGATCAGTTCACTTCTGCCATGGCACAGTTGAAGAAGGCGGGCTACGAGCCGCTGCAGACTGCAGGTCAGTGGGTCACGGGGGCGCAGTTCTCGATGATGGCCGATGCGGGTGTGCTGACCGCCGACCCCGAGTGGACGGTCAAGCGCACCAGCGGCAAGGCCTCCTTCGCGAAGAGCGGCTACCTGCCCTACCTCAACCGCTACAAGAGCTGGATCGACGAGGGCTACCTGGAGAAGAGCGCCCTCGGTCTCACGTACGCGGACGGCCAGACGGCCTTCCTGAACGGCAAGTCCGCGATGTACATCATGGGATCGTTCTTCGTTCCCGCTGCCGACGCCGCCAAGAAGAGCGACGACATCGGTGTGTTCACCATGCCGACCGACGGCGCCCACCCGTCGGGCCAGTTCGGCAACATCTCGAACCCGTACGTCGTGGTCAACAAGTCGCGCCACAAGGCCGAGGCGATCAAGTTCGTGAAGTGGGCCACCACCGACCCGGAGGCCATCAAGAGCCAGCTCGCCTCCGACGGCAACCTGCGCGAGGGCTTCACGTACCCGATGTCCAGTCTCGGCACCTCCGTGCAGCAGATTCTGGACAAGGCGCCGTCGGTGCTCGTGAAGTCCGGTGCGAGCCAGCCGATCGCAGGCTTCAGCGACGAGCTCAACAAGCAGATCCAGTCCCTGTACACAGGCTCGTCCCCCGCGGACGCAGCCGACGGATTGGACAAGTGGTGGAACTCGCAGAGTTGAAGGCGGGGCTGAACCATCGGGCGCGGCGCCGGGCCCGGCTGTGGGAGTCGGCCGTTTCCCTCGGAATGATGGGGCCTGCCGTCCTCCTCTATACGGTGATGACCGTCGTGCCGGTGGGAGTCGCGGTCTATCTCAGCCTGACCGACTGGGACGGCTTCTCCACCGCCACGTTCACCGGTCTCGACAACTACAAGCACCTTTTCGACGACCCGAGTTCGTCGGACGCCTGGTATGTGACCGCACTGGTCGCGGCGGCCGGCACGGTTCTCATGGTGGGCCTGGGACTCGTGTACGCACTTGCGCTCAAGGGCCGTTCGCGTGCGAACTCCTTCTTCCGGGCCGTCGCCTATTTTCCGCACGTCATCAGCGCTCTGATCCTCGGGTACCTGTGGGCCGCGATCCTGGGTACCAACGGCGCCATCAACAACACACTCGCCAAGTTCGGAGTCGAGCCCCTCGGGTTCCTCTTCGACGAGCAGTTCGCGCTGGTCTCGCTGATCGCCGTGATCGTGTGGGCCGGGTTCGGCTTCAACGTCGTCCTGTTCGTGGCCGCCCTGCAGACGGTCCCCGCCGAGCTGCTCGAGGCTGCGGCGATCGATGGCGCCTCCACACGGCAGATCAATCTGCGCATCGTGATCCCCATGATCGCTCCCGTGGTGACCGTGGCGACGGTGCTGAACCTCGTGGGCCTCATCCGGGCCTACGACATCGTGGTCAGCCTCACCGGCGGCGGTCCGGCCGGGTCGACGCAGACATTCACCTACCTCATTCTCGCCCGGTCCTTCGAGGGCACCAAGGTCGGATACGCGACCGCGCAGGCGGTGTTCCTGATGGTGGTGTCCGCAGTGCTCGCCCTCCTGGTGACCGCGCTGCGCAACCGCCAGGACCAAGCAGCGACACGTTAGTCAGGAGCCGTTGGTGGTCGTACTGGAAGCAGAGGTCCGCGACAGGTCGAAGACCGCGCCGGCCAAGCGTGGCGAACCGCGCGACCCGGAGCGCAAGGAGCGCCGATCGCCTGTGCGGTGGGCCCTGCTCGGTGTGCTCTTCTTCGTCATGATCGTGCCGATGTACCTGCTCGTGGTGAACGCCTTCAAGTCGCAGCAGGACATCCTCGACAACCCCTTCTCCATCCCGCTGGGCGGTCTGACGTTCGAGCACATGTCAGCCGCGATCAGCAGCCCGCAGTTCAACGTCATCGACGGTTACGGCTTCACGCTGTTCCTCGTCGTGCTCGTCGACGTGCTGTGCATCCTGCTCGCGGGTCCCGCCGCGTACGCGATCGCGCGCAGCCTCAAGCGGCGTACGCAGCTGGTCCTGCTGTACTTCCTGGCCGGCACCTTCATCCCCGGCGCCGCGGTGATCATCCCGGTGATCTACGTGCTGCGCGAGATCGGCCTGGCCAACACCGTGACCGGCCTGGTCGCGCACGATGTGGCCTCCACGCTGCCGGTGAGCATCTTCCTGTTCGTCGGCTTCATCCGCACCATCCCGGTGGACATCGACAACGCGGCGACGATCGACGGCGCGGGCCGCTACCGGACGTTCTGGTCCATCATCTTCCCGCTGATGCGTCCCGCGGTCGTCACCGTGCTCATCCTCAACTCGATCGGCATCTGGAACGACTTCATCTCCCCGCAAATCCTGCTCAGCCCGTCCTCCGGGCACTACACGGTCACCACGGCGGTCTACGCCGGCATCAGCCAGTACTCGACCGACCTGACGAAGGTGTTCCCCAACCTTCTGCTCGCCATCGCGCCCGTCGTCATCTTCTTCATCTACATGCAGCGCCACATCATCAGCGGTCTCACCGTGGGCGCCGTGAAGGGCTGACCGGGCTCGTCATTCCCCGTCCGGCACAGAGCCGGGAGTAGAGAAAGGACCACCGAGTGCTGAGAAGTCGCAAACCACGGTCCCGCACGGGACCGTGGTCCGCAGCCGCCCTGCTCGCGTCGTTGGCCATGGTGGCGGTCGGCCACCCCGCCGCCGCTCATCCCGTCAAGTCACAGGCTGGAACGACCTATTACGTGGCTCCGTCCGGCCATGACCAGGCGGACGGGAAGAGCGACAAGTCCCCGTTCCGGCACATCCAGAAGTGCGCCGACGTGATGGTGCCGGGCGATACATGCCTGGTCCTGTCCGGCACTTACGAGGAGACCGTGGTGCCGGCACGTTCCGGCAACGCCGAACTGCCCATCACCTACCGCGCCGCGCCGGGCGCGACGGTGACGGTGAGCGGTGCGTCGAGGATCGGCGGCTTCGCGCCGGTCACCGCCGACGACGTCACCGAGATCGCCGCGACCGACCCGTTCGCCGCGGACTCACAGTTCAGCCAGGCGGTGGCCGACGGGCACATATACAGCGCGAACGTCGACCTCGGCCAGGACGTGACCACCGTGCAGGTGTTCACGGACAAGAGGATGGGCGTCGAGGCCCAGTGGCCCTATCCCGGGCTCGACCTCCTCGCACCCACACTCCAGTACGCCGGTGGGGGCAGTGCGGACGCCACCGTCGCCGACGCGGATCTGACCCGCCCGGCCGGGTACTGGGACGGCGCGCGCGCCCTCACCGGTTACTGGTACGTCTCGGCCACCACCACGGTCAAGAGCTCCGCCGTCGGCTCGGTGACGCTGGACGCGGCACCGCCGTGCGTCCACAAGGTCGTGCCGAAGGAGACCCGCTACGCCCTCTCCGGGAAGATCGGCGAACTCGCCCACCCGGGCGAGTGGTTCTACGATCCGGCCGCAAAGCGCCTGTACGTGTACGGCACCGACGACCCGGGCACCCACACCGTCGAGGCGAAGCGGCGCACCCTCGGCTTCGACCTGACCAACGCCTCCCACACGACGATCGACGGTATCGGTCTGTTCGCCACCACCATCACGACGGGCCCCTCCAGCACGGGCGTCACTCTGGACGGCATCAACGGCCAGTACCTCTCGCACTACACGGACATCACCCGGGGCGCGACCGACTGCGGCAGTACGGTGACGCGGGGTGTCGGCGACAGCGGCATCGTCCTCGACGGCACCTCCAACAAGGTCGTGAACAGCGACCTCTCACTGAGCGCCGGAAACGGCATCGCGCTGCGCGGACAGAACAACACCGCTACGGACAACGTGATCCACGACGTCGACTACATGGGCACCTACGCGGCGGGCGTCGCCGTACAGGGCAACAGCCAGACGGTCACGCACAACACGATCTCCCGGGTCGGCCGCAGCGGTATCAACCTGCAGTGGAACGAGGTCGCCGGCCTCACCCCGGGCAAGGACCTGATCGCGTACAACGACATCTCCGGGTACGCCCGGCTGAGCCTCGACGTCGCCGCGATCTACACCTGTTGCAGCGCCTGGATGATGGGCACGTCCATCGACCACAACGTGCTGCACGACCCGGCGCCGGCCACGGTCTCCACCACGTTCGGCATCTCGGGGGTCTACGCGGACAACGGCCAGAGCGATCTCGTGATCGCGAACAACGTGGGCTGGGGCAACCGCGAGGGGACGGTGATGCTCAACGGCCTGGGGACCGGATCGCACGACAACGGCGTCTACAACAACACCGGCGGAATGACGCTGTTCTACGTGAAGGAACCGGGACAGTCCACCGGAACCAGGATCTACAACAACCTCGGAATGATCCGGGGCCTGAGCGGGGCCACCGACGGTGGACTCGTCATCTCCAACAACCTCCCCGCGGAGACCGATCCGCTGTTCGTCGACGCGACGAACCACGACTACCGGCTCACTGCCGGCTCCCCCGCACGCAATCAGGCGATCGCGCTGCCGGGGATCAACGACGGCTCCACGGATGCGGCCCCCAGCCTGGGCGCCTACCAGTTCGGCGCACCCCGGTGGGCAGCGGGCGCCCGCCGGTAGAGCGCACGCGACACAACCCTGGGCCCGATCCGGATGCTCCGGATCGGGCCCAGGATCATGTGCTCAGTCCGATGTCGGCGCAGTCTTCCTGGAAGTCGTCCGTTTCGCCGCGGCGGCCTTCTTGCGCGGCTGCTTCGTCTCCCGGGCATCGGGAACGGGCCCGCGCCCGGCGGCGTGGTCGGCGAACGCCTGGGCCGCTTTGGCGGGCTCCCTGGATCGCAACAGACCGACCAGGCGCCCGTGTTCGTCAGCCATCGCGCGCCGGTCACCGTCGAACAGCGGGTCGGAGATGGCGCGCAGCGTGCGCAGACTCGGCTCGATGACCTCCCACATGCGGGCGAGGAAGGGATTCCCGGCGAACTGGCTGACGAGCGTATGGAACTCGATGTCGGCGTCGCGGAAACTGCTGACGTCGTTCGTCCCGACCGCCTGGTGCATCCGCTCGACCTGCGCGTCGAGCTCGGCGAGCTGCTCCTCCGTGATGTGCTCCGCAGCCAGTTGCGCGGCCAGGCTCTCCAGCGGCTCGCGCACCTGCCGGGCGTACTCCGCGTCCTGCGAGGAGATCTCGACGACGAAGTGGCCGCGTCGCGGTACGTGCATGAACAGGCCCTCACGGGCCAGCCTCTTGACCGCCTCGCGCACCGGGGCCTGGCTCACGCCGAGCCGCCGCGCGATCTCGGATTCGACCACGCGGTCGTTCGGCGCCAGGTCACCCTCGACGACCGCCTGGCGGAGCAGCTCGTACACCTGGTCCGAGATCAGGGTCTTGCGGAACCGGTCCTTGTTGGTGGCCAGCGTGGAGACGAACCCACCGGACGCATTTGATGCCATGAATTCCCAATCCTGCATTGGGGCACGTCAGTTGCGACATAATACGCGCCCGTCTTCTCTCGGTGGAGTCACACCGCGGTTTGCAGCTGATCGGCCAGCCACTTCAATTTGACTACCTCATGAGCGGGCCCGCCGCCTTCGTGGTCATTAAACGGATAGACCCGTATCTGCTTGTCGGACCGAGCCTCATCCTGTCGGCCGCCGTAGTGGTTGAACGCCGCGTACACCGTGGACGGCGGGCAGATGCGGTCCATCAGCGCGACCGAGAACAGCGTCGGCGCATTCGCCCGCCGGGCCAGAGTGGCACCGTCGAAGTAGGACATGGTGCGGGTCACCGTGCCCGCGTGCTCCCGGTGCCGCTTCACGAACCTGGTGACCTCGTCGTACGGCGGCATGTCGGTGATCGTCGTCGCGCGCGGGAAGTGGCACAGGAACGGCACGTCCGGCATGACGGCCACGAGGTCGGGGACGAGTCCCGCTGCGGCCAGCGCGATGCCTCCTCCCTGGCTGGTGCCGGTGACCACGACGCGGGTCGCATCGACGTCCGGGTGGGTGCGCACGGCGGCTACGGCACGCACCGCGTCGGTGTACAGGCGCCGGTAGTAGTAGCGTCGCGGATCGAGCACGCCGCGGGTGAGGAAGCCCGGGGACGCGATGTCGCCCGTCGCCGGGTCGGGGTCGGGAGTCTCCGCGCCCTGCCCGCGGGTGTCCATGACGAAGTGCGCGTAGCCCGCGTCCGCCCACAGCCGCACTTCGTGCGGCGCCCCCCGGCCGGTGCCGTAGCCCAGGTACTCGACCACGACCGGCAGTGGTCCGGTGCGGGTCACCGGCAGGTGGAACCAGCCGCGCACGGGGTGGCCGCCGTATCCGGCGAAGGTCACGTCGAAGGTGTCGATCGTGACGAGTCCGTTGGGTACGGGCTCGAACCTGGCGGCGAGGCCGAAGCCCTCCTGCTGCGCAAGCGTCTCCCGCCAGAAGGCGTCGAAGTCATCCGGCTCGGGGAGAGCCGGGCGATAGCGCTCCAGTTCGTCCAGGGGAAAGTCGAATTGTGCCATGAGCATCTCCGCGGAGGTCGGGACCGACTCTCGGCGAGGTGGAGTCGGTCGCTGATCATCGCCTATCGATCATCGAGGGAATCGAAGCAGGGGCGTTCGAGCACTGTCAACCACGAGGGCGGTCACGTCCGAGTCCGTACACACGGACCGCGGTCGAGTGCAGAACGCGTTCGCGCTGGCCGGCCGTCAGGTGCTCCAGTCCCGCCCGGGACGCCGCGAGCGAGTCGGCACGCGAGCCGCGGGGCAGGCAGATCGGCCAGTCGGAGCCGACGAGGCAGCGGTCCGGGCCGAGCGTGTCCACCACATGTCTCACCATGTGTGCGATGCGCCGCTGCGGGGTCCCGTACTGCTGGGTGAGCAGCCCGGAGACCTTCACCACCACGTTCGGACGGGCCGCGGCGCTCTCGACATCGCGATACCACTCCCCCGCCGCCGGCGTGCGGGGGTCCGGAGGATTACCCAGGTGATCCACGACGACGGCCAGCCCGGGGTGCCTTTGCCCGATGTGGGCCGCCGCCGTCAACGCCCCCCGGTGCAGGTTGAGATCGAGCGCCAGACCCGTTTCGGCGAGTACGGGGACGAGAGCGCGGGCCGGCGCGGGCGTGGCCGTCCACGAGGTTCCGCCGATCCGCATCCCGTGAGGGCGCGAGCCGCCCCACTCGTCCAGGAGAGCCCGGAACACGTCCGGCCCGTCCTCCCCGTGGACGTGCAGATTGGCCACGTACCCGGCGATCAGGTCCGGGCGGCGCAAGCGCAGTTCGCGCAGGGCCCGTGTCTCGCCGACGTCACCGCGCGACGCCTCGACCAGCACCGCGCCACTCAACTCCATTCCCTCGCCTGCCTGTTCCAACTCCGCTTCGCCAAAGGCGTGATGATGTTCACTCCCGGGCCTGATCCACGGGAATCCCTGAGCGGGATCCCACAGGTGGACGTGGCAGTCGATCACGGCGGGGCTCCTTCTCGGGGCGTGCGGGGCGGCTTCCGAGTATTGACACGTCGGCTCTCCGCCGGTGAGTCTAACCATCGGCTATCGATGGGCGATTATTCAATACTTACGTCACGAGGGAGCAGGTGTTCTCGATGCTCAGGCCTGAGCGGACCGGCACACACACAGGGGCCGAGGCCCACGGACCTCTACTGACCGCGACCCGGAGCGGCACCGATGTCCCCCGGTGGGCGGCTCTGGAGAGGCAGTTGTTCGCCGTCCAGAACGAGGCGTGGCGGCTGTTCGCCGACCGCTACACGGAAGGGGACGGCCGCCTCGTCTTCCGCGACACGCTCGGGCGGGGGCTGGACGGCCGGGACGGCGTGGACGACTTCTACGAACCCTTCTTCAACTGGCCGACGCTGTATCTGCTCGGAGGCAGTGCGGACCTGCTGACAGCCGCCCGGCGGCACTGGGGCGGGGTCACCGCGCAACTCACCGAGATGGGCATGCTCACCGACGGTCTGGAGCGTGGCTACGACTGGTTCCACCAGGGCGAGGGCCTGCTGCTCTTCTACGGCCTGTGCCTCGCGGATCCGGACGACAAGGAGCTGCGCGAACTCGCCCTCCGTTTCGCCGACTTCTACCTTCCCGGCGGTCCCAACTACGACCCCGAGCACCGGGTCGTGCGAGCTCCGCACAACGGGTCGCAGGGGCCGCGTTTCGGCTTCAGCGACGAGGAGCCGTACTTCCCGTGGAGCCTGGCCCTGCGTCCGTACGGCATGCCACTGGACGGGGTCGACGACCTCGCGTCGTTCGACGACCTGGCGGCATCACCCGACCGAGCGCGCGCCTACGGCCGTGCGATGTGGGACCGGATGGGGCGCGGCGACACGATCGCGAACCTGGCCGCCACCGGCCTCGCGGCCCAGGCCTTCCTCCTCAGCGGTGAGCAGCGCTACGCGGACTGGGTAGCCGAGTACGTCGGCGTGTGGCAGGAGCGGCTCGCGGGGCGCGATGTCGTACCCGACAACGCGGGCCTGAGCGGCGTGGTGGGCGAGTACCTGGACGGCCGCTGGTACGGCGGCCACTACGGTTGGTCCTGGCCCCACGGCCTGTCCCCCGTCGGCAGTGCCGCCATCATCGGCGCGGCCAACGCCACCCTTCTCACCGGGGACCAGGGCTTCCTGGACCTCGCCCGCAACCCCCTCGACGCCGTACTGTCCCACGCGGAACAGCGCGGCGCCGGCGAGATGGGAACGCTCGGTGAACGCTGGGAGCCGCACCTGCGCGCGATGACGGCGGAGCGCACACTCATGGTCCCGCAGCGGCACAACGACTCCGGGTGGTTCGACTTCACCGTGATGCCCGGACAACTCCCCGTCTCACTCTGGCACTTCAGCCGCGACGAGGCCGACCGTGACCGGATCGAGCGGCTGCGCTCCGCGTCCCGGTGGGACTGGGCCGCCGTGCACACCCAGCGCATCAAGGACGAGGCAGGCCATGAGGAGCCCTGGTACGAGTTCCTCCAGGGGCGGAACCCGCAGTACCCCGAGCGGATCCTGCGCAGCGCCCTGGCCAGCTGCGCGGAGCGGGTGGCGGCCATCGAGAGCGACGCCCTCGATCCGTCGACCGGCCCGGATGCGCTGGACATCCACCACTGGCAACACCTCAATCCCGTGGTGACGGAAGCCCTGTTGCAGCTGACCACCGGTTCCCCGCAGGTCCTGTACAACGGCGGACTCGTCCACCTGCACGTGCGCTACCACGACGCGGATGCCCGCCGTCCCGGCCTGCCGCCGGACGTTGCCGCGCTCGTCTCGGACATCCGCCCGGACCACACGGTGGTGGAGCTGGTCAACCTCGGCGGCACCGCACGCTCCCTGCTGGTGCAGGCAGGTTCCTTCGCCGAGCACCACGTCGGCACCGTCCGCGTGGACGACGGCCCCGAGCATCCGGTCGACGGACCGTACTGCCGCGTCGGCCTTCCCGGGCACTCGCGGATCCGGCTCACCCTGACCATGACGCTGCGCGCGGGCCGGGCGGTCTGTGCCTCACCGTGGGAGACGGCATGACCGACCGACCGGCAGCGAACCGGCTGCCCTTCACCCTGCCCCGTCTCGGTCTGGGCACGGCTCCGCTGGGCGGGCTCTTCGAGGCCGTCAGCGACGAGGACGCCGCCTCGACCCTCAAGGCGGCGACCGAGGCCGGGATGACGTACTTCGACACCGCGCCCCGCTACGGGCACGGTCTCGCCGAGCAGCGCCTGGGCCGTCTCCTGGCTCCCTCCGGTGCCACCGCCCCCGTGGTCTCCACCAAGACGGGCTGGCTGCTGCGCCCCCGGCCGGACGGCTCCCCCGGTGAGGTGATCACCGACTGGACGGAGCGCGGCATCCGGGAGTCCCTGGAGTCGAGCCTGACCCGGCTGGGCCGCTCCTGCGTCGACATCCTGTATCTGCACGACCCGGACGACTACCCGGACGAGATCCGGCGCACGGCATATCCCGCGGTGCGCCGGCTGCGCGACGAAGGTCTGATCAGATCCATCGGGTTCGGGATGAACCACAGCGGGCCGCTCGCCTCGTACGTGGCGGAGTTCGAGGTCGACGTCGTACTGATCGCGGGCCGCCTCACCCTCCTCGATCACGAGGCGCTCACCGCCCTGCTGCCGCTGTGCGCCAGGACGGGTACCTCGGTGGTCGTCGGCGGTGTCTTCAACACCGGCCTGCTGGCCGACCCGTCCCCCGGCTCCATGTTCCATTACCGTCCGGCTCCTGTGGAGGTGCTGGAGCGGGCCCGGCAGTGCCGGGCCCTGTGCGACGCGTACGAGGTTCCGATCCACGCCGCCGCGATCCAGTTCCCTCTGCTGCACCGGGCCGTCGACTCGGTCGTCCTCGGCTGTCGCTCCGCGGCCGAGGTGAAGGCGAACGCGGCCGCCGCCCGCTTCCCGATCCCGGACGAGCTCTGGCAGCGACTCGCGAAGGCCGGGTTCGTGCCCGAGCAGTTGCTGGACGCCCGCGCCTGATGACGCCGGAAGGCCGCGGTCTGCATGCAGGCCGTGGCCTTTCGACGGCTCCTGCCGCAGGTCCGGTCCGACGCGGAGGGTGGTCGCTAGGCCTGCTCGGTACGAGGGGGCGTGGCCGCGCGCCGGAGGGCGCCCAGGATTCCGGCCATAAGGAGATCGGTGCGGTTCCGGGCGGGACCGGCCGGTCCCCGACGGCACCCATGGAAGCCTCGCCGCTACGCGGCGCCTCCCGTGTTCGTGGGACTCAGAACCTGAACTGATCGATGTTCGCCCCGTCGAAGACGGTCGGCTTGCCGAGCGAGACGACACCGTCCTTGCCGATGGTGAAGGACCCCAGGCCGCCGGCCTCGAAGGTCTCCCCCTCGGCGCCGCTGATCTGACCGGATTCCAGCGCGACGGCGGTGTGGGCGGCGAGGGCGCCGAGCTTGGCCGGGTCCCACAGCTCGAAGGACTCGACGGTCCCGTTCTTGACGTAGGCACGCATGTCGTTCGGGGTTCCGAGACCGGTCAGCCTGACCTTGCCCTTGTACTTGGAGCCGGACAGGTACTGGGCGGCCGCCTTGATGCCGACGGTGGTCGGGGAGACGATCCCCTTCAGGTCGGGGTGTTCCTGAAGCAGGCCCTGCGTTTGCTGGAAGGAC
Source organism: Streptomyces sp. NBC_01013 (assembly GCF_045162765.1). Classification (NCBI taxonomy): domain Bacteria; kingdom Bacillati; phylum Actinomycetota; class Actinomycetes; order Kitasatosporales; family Streptomycetaceae; genus Streptomyces; species Streptomyces sp. NBC_01013. The sequence goes on along the minus strand of NZ_CP108687.1, from coordinate 7,765,884 downwards.
TTCTGGGCGTCGTCGTCGCCGTATGCGGTCTTGACGAGCTTGATGTCCTTGTACGCGGGCTTCCTCAGCTCGTCCTTCATGAAGTCGATCCAGGTGTTCTGGTTGGTGGCCGTCTGGGCCGCCGAGAGGATCGCGATCTCGCCCTTGCCCCCGATCTGCTTCGACAGCAGCTGGATCTGGGTGCGGCCGAGGTCCTCGGCACTGGCCTGGGAGACGAAGACCTGGCGGCAGTCCCTCTGCGTGTCCGAGTCGTACGTGACGACGCTGACGCCGTTCTTCATCGCCTGCTTCAGCGACGTGCACAGGGCGCCCGGGTCCTGCGCGGAGACGGCGATGGCGTCGACCCGCTGCTGGGTGAGGGTGTTGACGTACGAGACCTGCCCGGACGTGTCGGTGCCGCTGCTGGTACCGACCTCCTTGTACGTGGAGCCGAGCTGTCCCAGGGCCTTCTTACCCCCGTTGTCCGACGTGGTGAAGTAGGGGTTGTTGACCTGCTTGGGCAGGAAGGCGACCGTGAGGCCCTTCTTGGTGGCCTTGTCCGGGTCGGCCTTGCCGGTGGCGGTGGCCGGGCCGGCCGCCTTGTTCGCGGAGTCCTTGGTGGTGCCCGAGCAGGCGGTGGCGCCGAGGGCGAGGACGGCGGTGACTGCGAGGGCTGCGGTTGGCCGGACGCTTCGGGCGGTGGAGCCGAACATGACGAATTCCTTTCGCTGCCGGGGACGGCAGGGGCTGGCGGGCGGATGCCCGGACGGTGACGGAAGGGGCGCAGGGTGGGTGCGGCTCCACGTGATGCCGCGTGGGGAGTGGGCGGGCCGGGTGACGGCAGGGCGTCAGTAGGAGTCGGTCTGCGGCGAGGCCCCGGCGGAGGTTCTCCTCCGGGCCCGGGCTCCGCCGAGCTGCCGGCCGACGCGGGGAACGAGGACCGAGATCACCAGCAGGACACCGGTGACCACGATCTGGGACTGGGCGGACACATTGACCAGGCTCATGACGTTCTGCAGGGTGCCCAGCAGCAGCACGCCCGCGACGGCTCCGCCCAGGGTTCCCTTGCCTCCGTCGAAGTCGATGCCACCCAGCAGCACCGCGGCGATGACGGCCAGTTCGAGGCCGGTGGCATTGTCGTAGCGGGCACTCGCGTAGTGCAGTGCCCAGAGGACGCCGGCGAGTGCGGAGATCACGCCGGTGGTCACGAACACGGAGAGCTTGAGCCGCTTGACGCGAATGCCCGAGAACCGGGCCGTCTCCTCGCCGGCGCCGATGGCGAACAGGGAGCGGCCGATCCGTGTGGCGTGGAGCACCACGCCGGCCACGGCCAGCAGCACGGTGAAGGGGATGACCGCGTACGGGATGAAGGTGTCGCCGATGCGCCCTGCGCCGAAGTCGAGGTACTGGGCGGGGAAGTCGGTGACGGAGTCGGAGCCGAGGACGATCTGCGCGATGCCGCGGTAGGCGGCCATGGTGCCGATGGTCACGGCGAGCGAGGGCAGTCCGAGTCGGGTGACGAGCAGTCCGTTGATCAGTCCGCAGACCACGCCGAGCAGCAGGCACAGCGGGATGATCGTCTCGATGGTCATGCCGGCGTTCCACAGCGCGCCCATCACCGCTCCGGACAGTCCGGCCGTGGAGCCGACGGAGAGGTCGACCTCTCCGCAGACCACCAGCATGGTCATGGGCAGGGCGATCAGGGCGATCGGCAGGGTGTTGCCGATCAGGAAAGAGAGGTTCAGCGCGTTGCCGAAGTTGTCGACGAAGGAGAACGAACAGATCAGGAGGGTCAGCAGCAGAGCGCCGACTGCGGTGTCCCAGCGGATCGCTCCCGCGAGGCGGGCGAGGGCCGGTGGCTGAGCAGCGGGGGACGTCGGCTCGGTGATGTCAGGCATGGCGGGCGCTCCTCATCCGTGCGGCCTTCTTGCGCAGCGCCGCGGCCACCCGCAGGGCCAGGACCCGGTCGGCGGCGATGGCGAGCAGCAGCAGGACGCCGTTGATCGCGGTGACCCAGACGGAGCTGACGCCGATGGCCGGGAGCACACTGTTGATGGAAGTGAGCAGGAGGGCGCCGAGGGCGGCGCCGTACACGGTTCCGGAGCCTCCCGTGAAGGCGACGCCGCCGACGACGACGGCGCTGACCACCGTGAGTTCGTATCCGCTGCCGGTGGCGGAGTCGACGTTGCCGAAGCGGGCGAGGTAGAGGGCTCCGGCGAGTCCGGCGAGGGCACCGCAGAGCACGTAGGCCGTCATGATCCGGGCCCGGACGGAAATGCCCGCGAGGCGGGCGGCTTCGGGGCTGGAGCCGAGGGCGTAGAGGTCGCGTCCGCTGGGGTAACTGCGCAGGTAGTAGGCGACAGCAGCCAGGACGGCGAGGGCGAGCAGGGCGAGGTAGGGAAGTACCCGGATTCCGTCATGGCCGAAGTCGACGAAGGAGGCGGGCAGCGCGTCGGCCGTGATCTGACGGGAGCCGACCCAGATGGAGTCGATGCCGCGGACGATGTAGAGCGTTCCGAGGGTGACGACGAGTGCGGGGACCTTGCCCAGGCTCACCAGGGCTCCGTTGAGAACACCGAAGAGCGCACCGAGGCCGACGGCGAGCAGAAGCGCGATCAGGGGGTTCCCGCCGTCCCGGAGGTAGATCCCGGCAGCGAAGGCGGAGATCCCGAGGACGGAGCCGACCGAGAGGTCCACGTTGCGGGTGATCACCACCACCGCCTGGCCGACCGCGACCAGGACCAGAATGGTCGCGTTCAGCAGCAGGTCCTTGATGCCCTGCTCGGACAGGAACTGGGAGTTGGAGAGCTGGGTCGCGCCGAGCATCACGACGAGAACGAGGGCCACGGCCAGTTCGCGGGCCTTGAACACCGTGTCGACGAGTCGTCGCGAGGTGACGGACTCGGGTGCGGGTTTTGGCCGCACCGGGTCAGCGGTCATGGTCATGCCGCGCTCCTCCCTCGGCCGGCACGGCCGGTCGCCGCCGCCATCACCGTCTCCTCGGTCGCCTCGGACCGGGGTATCTCGGCGGCCAGCCTTCCTTCGTGCATCACGAGCACCCGGTCGGCCATGCCGAGGATCTCCGGTAGGTCGGAGGAGATCATCAACACCGCGACCCCCTCCGCGGCCAGCGAGGACAGAAGCCGGTGCACTTCAGCCTTGGTGCCGACGTCGATCCCGCGGGTCGGCTCGTCGACGATCAGCACCTGCGGGGAGGTCGCCAGCCACTTCGCAAGGACCACCTTTTGCTGATTGCCACCGGAGAGCGTGCCGACGACGTCCGCGAGCCTGGCGTACTTGACCTGGAGTCTGACCGCCCAGTCCACCGCGCGACTTCGTTCGGCGGCGCGATTCATCAGGCCGCCGCGTGTGGCCGTGGCGAAGCCGGTGAGGCCGATGTTCCGCTCGATGGACATGTCCATCACCAGGCCCTGGGCCCGGCGGTCCTCGGGTACGAGGGCGAGGCCGGCGGCCATCGCCACGCTCGGGGCCCCGGGTCGCAGCTTCTGGCCGAGGACTTCGACTTCACCCCCGTCGGGCCGGTCGACGCCGAACACGGCGCGGGCCACTTCGCTGCGGCCGGCTCCGACCAGGCCCGCGAGCCCGACGATCTCGCCGCGTCGGACGTCGAAGGAGACGTCCGTGAAGACACCTTCACGGGTCAACCGACGCACGTCGAGGGCAACTTCGCCGATATCCGCGCCCTGCTTCGGGTACAGCTCCCCCAGGTCGCGGCCGACCATGCGCCGTACGAGGTCGTCCTCGCTCAGCTGGTCGAGGGGCTCGCTGGAGATCAGGGCCCCGTCGCGCAAGGTGGTGACACGTCGGCACAGAGCGAAGATCTCCTCCAGGCGGTGCGAGATGAACAGCACTGCCGCCCCCTGCGCACGCAGTGCCCTGACGACGCCGAACAGGCGGGCGACCTCGGCGCCGGTGAGCGCGGCGGTCGGCTCGTCCATGATCAGGACGCGGGCGTCGAAGGAGAGCGCCTTGGCGATCTCGACCAACTGCTGGTCGGCGATCGACAGTCCACGCGCCGGCTGGTCGGGGCCGAGGGCGACGCCGAGGCGCTCGAACAGATCAGCCGCGGCCCGCGTGATGGCACGGTGGTCCACCCGGCCGAGGGAGCGCCTCGGCCGGCGGCCCACGAAGATGTTCTCCGCGACGGACAGGTCCGGGAAGAGCGTCGGCTCCTGATAGATCACGGCGACACCCGCATCGCGGGCATCGGCCGGGCCGTGGAACTCGACGGGCTTGCCGTCCAGCAGGACCGTGCCCGTATCGGGGCGGTGCACACCGGCGAGCGCCTTGATCAGGGTCGACTTTCCGGCGCCGTTCTCGCCGGCAAGGGCGTGGGCCTCTCCGGCGTACAACCGCAGGGATACGTCGCGCAACGCCCGGACGGCACCGAAGGACTTGCTCACCCCCTCCAGCGCGAGTACCGGGGTCGTCTCCGGTTCGGGGTGCGTCATGGGCATTCTCCCGTGCTTGTACCGAAAAGAGGGCCTGGCATGAAATGTTTCAGTGGAGTTTCCGGAAGCTAGCCCCGCTTCCATGAACACGTCAAGGGGGCGTTGCGGGCCGGGTGCGGAGAACCGGCGCCGAGCCGGAGAGAACGTTGTCATGCGCCGCTGGGCTGCGAGCGCGAGACCGCAGTGACAGCCCTCGACCTCGACGACGACACGATCGGGTAACGCGCACATCGCCCGGCGGAAAGCCTTGACGATGCATGTGCGGGCCGTTAGATTCACCGCACTCGGTGAATCGATTCACCTACCTTCGGATGCCTCCGGTGCCCGTACCGCCCTCCCCTTGCCGCCCGGCCCCGTGTCCACGCAGGCGCATGCGCATGCGCAAGCGGATGAGCGCAACACGCCAAGGGCCAGGACCACGGGGCATGCGTCGCCGCACACCGCGACCGCGAAGGTACGAACGCCCGGCCCCCCGGTGGCCGAGTCGGACCGTGTCGCCGCCTCCCGTCCGGCGTAGCCTCCCCCACGCGGCAGACCGGCGCCGCCCACGCCTGCGAAATGGGGTCATTCATGTGCCGTCCCGAGGAATACCCCGTTTCGGCTGCCGCCGACGCCCGCACGCTGACCGATCTCGACACGCGGGTGGTCGCATGTCATGCCTGCCCGCGCCTCGTCGCCTGGCGCGAGGAGGCCGCTCTCGTCAAACGTGCCGCCTATCGCGACTGGGAGTACTGGGGGCGCCCGGTGCCCGGGTTCGGGCCGGCCGACGCGGCCATGTTGATCACAGGGCTGGCCCCCGCCGCGCACGGTGCGAACCGGACCGGCCGGATGTTCACCGGTGACCAGGCCGGCGACCTGCTGTTCGCGACACTGCACGCATTGGGTCTCGCCTCCCGGCCCACCGCGACGCACCGGGAGGACGGCCTGGAGCTCTACGGGGTCAGGGTCACCTCGCCCGTACACTGCGCGCCGCCCGCCAATCACCCCACAACCGGAGAGCGCGACACCTGCCGCCCCTGGCTGACGCGCGAGTTGCAGCTGCTGCGCCCGACGGTGCGCTCCGTCGTCGTGTTGGGCGGTTTCGGCTGGCAGGCCGCCCTGCCGGCACTGGCCCGGGCAGGCTGGGACCTGCCGCGCCCGCGTCCCTCGTTCGGCCACGGCGTACGGACGACGTTGTCGCCGGCGGACGGACCCACGGGCGCGCTGACGGTCTTCGGCTGTTACCACGTCAGCCGGCGCAACGTGTCCACCGGCCGCCTCACCCCGGCCATGCTGCGCGAGGTTCTGGCCGGGGCCGCAGAGGCTGCCGGGCTCCCCGTCGCACGGCCAGGGACGGGGTGACCGGACCCGGTTCGACCGGCGGAGCGCGGAGCGCATCGCCTGCCTATGGGGGCCGACCAGCAGTCCTGCGTGCCGAGCGTCGCCCCGCTCCCTCGCGGCGTGCGGGCGCACGCCCCCGGCGGAGCCCGTCTGCCGCAGGCCCGCACCTCGTGTGGGCGAGCCTCGTCGCGTGTGCGGCCGCGACGTCCGGGCACCTGGTCGATATTGGATGCACTGCGGTCACGCAGTGTGCACCCGCTCGGACGAGGAGACACGTGCTGTGACAGACAGCGGCGCATCGGAGAAGCCCGGAGGCAGCGTCGGTGGGGGCCACGGCCGGCGCCGGAGGGGCGAGGACCGGGGCCGCGATCCGCACGACGCGACCGCGCCGGGCGATTCCGGTCTCGGTGTGATCACTACGGCCGTACCGGCGCGGCTGGACCGACTGCCGTGGTCGCGCTGGCACTGGATGATCGTCATCGGCCTCGGCACGGTGTGGATCCTCGACGGACTCGAAGTGACGACGGTCGGCAACATCGCGGGCCGGCTGTCCGAGGAGGGTTCGGGACTGGCCATCACCTCTGCACAGGTCACCGGCATGGCCGCGGCCCTCTACGTGGCGGGGGCCTGCTCGGGGGCGCTCTTCTTCGGCTGGCTCACCGACCGGTACGGCCGCAAGAAGCTGTTCATGGTGACGCTCGCGGTCTACCTCGCCGCGACCGCGATGACGGCCCTGTCCTTCAGCGCCTGGTGGTTCTTCCTCTTCCGCTTCCTCACCGGTTTCGGCATCGGTGGCGAGTACGCGGCCATCAACTCGGCGATCGACGAACTGATCCCCTCGAAGTACCGGGGCCGGGTCGATCTCATCATCAACGGCAGCTACTGGCTCGGAGCGGTCGGCGGGGCGCTGTTGTCGATCGTCATGCTGAACACGGACTACTTCCCCAAGGACCTGGGCTGGCGGCTCACCTTCGCCCTGGGTGTCGTCCTGGGCCTCGTGATCCTGCTCGTACGGCGGCACGTGCCGGAAAGTCCGAGGTGGCAGTTCATCCACGGACACGGCGAGGAAGCCGACAAGCTCGTCGGTTCCGTCGAGCGGGAGATCGAGGAAGAGCATCACGAGAAGCTGCCGCCGCCGGCCGGTGAGATCAGGATCCACGAGCGCAAGAGCATCGGCTTCGGGCTCATCGCCAGGACCGTCTTCCGCAACTATCCGAAGCGTGCGGTACTCGGGCTCTCCCTGTTCATCGGCCAGGCCTTCCTCTACAACGCGATCACCTTCGGCTTCGGCGCGATCCTCACCACGTTCTTCGACGTCCAGACCGGCCAGACCGGCTACTACTTCGCGGTGATCGCGGCCGGCAACTTCATCGGACCACTCGTACTGGGCAAGCTGTTCGACACCATCGGGCGGCGCATCATGATCGCGGCCACGTACATCGTGCCGGGCATCCTGCTGTTCATCACGGCCTGGCTCTTCGACCGGGGTTCTCTCAACGCCAACACCCTGACCGCTTGCTGGTGCGTCGTCCTGTTCTTCGCCTCGGCCGGGGCGAGCAGCGCCTACCTGACCGTCTCCGAGGTCTTCCCGATGGAGACGAGGGCCATGGCCATCGCCTTCTTCTACGCGATCGGTACGGCGGTCGGCGGGATCAGCGGCCCCCTCATCTTCGCGGATCTCACCGAGTCGGGCGTCCCCGGCGATACGGCCCTCGCCTTCTGTATCGGCGCCGGGCTGATGTGCGCGGCAGGTGTGGTGGCCGCCTTCCTCGCGGTCGACGCCGAGCAGCGCTCCCTGGAGGACATCGCGAGGCCGCTTTCCCAGACGGGGGATGCCGGGACCCCGGGGTAGGAGCTGCTCCCCATGCTGTCCCTGGCCCGGCGCCCTCGCTGTCCTCCCCCTCGGGGCGGGCACGGCTTCCGTACCCGCGTCGGCGCACGGCCTCAGGACGTCGCAAGCGTCGTCGCGAGCCTGAGCGCCCCCAGGAGTTCGGCCCGGGCGCCGAGGCCGGCGGGAAGGATGTCGAGGCCGAACCGGCGGCGGACGGCACCACCTCCGGCGTGATCGGCTCCGATCTCCGCTCGGGGCGTCCGGCCTGCGACCTGGCTGCCGCCTGGCGGGCGGGCTGCGTTGCCCAGCCCGCGCCCGGAGCTCCGAGCGTGTACCGGCGCCGAACCTGGGTCCAGGCGTTCCCATACCGGGGGCTCGTACGTTCTGTCTCAGCCGGCGCAGCAGTCGCCGTCCATCAAGGAGGACCGGATGTCCGAGAACACGAACCCGGAGCAGGAGCAGGACGACACCGAGGCCGAGGTCGTCGCGCACAGCGAGAACGACGGGTTCGAGCCGGAGGTGCCCGGCTGCATCGTCAACGGCAGCAGCGCACTCTGACCCGGTTCATCGAGTCCTGAGCACTGGGCGGGCTACTCGGCTCTCGGCTTCGTGCCGCGAACCGGGCAGCCCGCGCCTGCGTCCGCCCCGAGGCCACGGCACCGGGCTCGCCCGTCTCCGGCCACGCCATGAGGGAGCGCCGAATGACTTCCGTCGCCCGTACTCCGGCACCGCACCGGCACCCCCGCACGGTCCGGCAGGGCCGCGTACACGAACTCCCCGAGTGTCTCGCCCTCTTGACCGGACGGCCGGGCCCCACGGCATCTGACCGCGGCCGTCCCGGCCGGGCGGCGTCGTGAGGATTCTGCTCTGCCCGCTCAGCGACGGCGGCTACCTCTACCCGGTGATCGCTGCGGGGCGCGAGCTGACGCGCCGGGGTCACCGCGTCAGTGTCCTGGGCCGGTCGAGCGCCGCCCCCGTGGCCGCCGAGGCCGGACTCTCCTTCATGACGGCGGAGGACTACGGGGGCCTGCGGGCGTTCTCGGCCGCCTGGTGGGGAACGACCGGCAAGGCGCAGTACCTGGCGACCGTGCGTGCCGTCCGGGAGACAGGAGCCGATCTGCTGGTCACCTCCGTCCTGTGCAACGGCGCCCTGCTCGCCGCCGAGGTGCTGGACATTCCCGTCGTGGTGGTCGGCCTCTCGGTCCATCTGTGGGACTACCGGTCGGGTGGAGACGGGGAACCGCAGCTGGGCAGGACCCGCGAGAGCCGCACCGGCGAAGGACTGCGGCTGTACGCCGAGGTGCGGGAGCAGGCGGGTGAGTCCGCACGCGCCTCCCGCTGGGGGGACAGCCCGCTGCTCGGTGACGCGTTGCTGCTCCGCGGCGACCCGGCGCTGGAGCACCCGGGCGCCGAACTGCCCGAGCGGGTACGCCATGTGGGACCGCTGGCCTGGGAACCGGCCGCCGACCTGGCCGAGGTCGCGAGGGTCAGGGACCACCTGGAACGGTCCGGCAAACCCGTCGTCTACGTACACCTGGGGCGCTTCTTCGGGGGCAGGAGCCTGTGGCCCCTGCTCAACGCGGCCTTCACCGGCGGCCGGTTCCAGGCCGTGGTCGAGCAGGGCCGGTCCACGGACCCGCAGCCCGCGCCGGAGGCCGATCTCCTCCTCGTACGCAAGCCGTGGATGGGTCCGCTCATCGACCTGGCCGGTCTGGTGCTGACCAACTGCACCTCTGCCCCGGCCCTGGGCGCCCTGCTGCGCGGCCGGCCCCTCGCGGTCTCACCCAACGGCGCCGAGCAGCCACTGCTGGCGGGGGCCTGCCTGCGGGCCGGTGTGGCGGCGCACATCCCGAACACCCCGTCCGAGGAGCCGTCCGCGCCGCTGGAGTCGGTGTGGGAGGACGAGGGCCTGCGGACCCGTGCGCGCGCCCTCGCCGGCCGACTGGCCGCGATGGACGGCGCGGCCCGTGCGGCCGACATCGTCGAGCGGACGGCCCAGGCCTCCGCCACACCGAAGGAGGATCATGGGTACGCGATCAGCCGGCCTTGAGGAGGCCGCGAAACGTCTGTCCGCGGGCACACGGCAATGGATGGGGCGTCACGCCGGCTACCTCGGTTCACCGGCCGCCCACGCCGAGCTGCCGACGACCCCGCATGTGAAGGCGCTGCTGCAACTCGCGCTGCTCTGTCGTGTCTGGGGCAGGATCGCACCGACGGACGTCGACCTCCTCGTGCCGGCCTCGGTGGTGGAACGCGCCTGGCGGCGTGCTGACTTTCCCCGTCTGGTCACCGCCGACCCGAGGTACGCGCGGCAGTTCCAGCTGATGTACGCGGCACTGGCACCGGCCGGGGCCGTTGCGGACGCGCACCGCATCGGGCCGGCCCGGCTGGAGGACGACGGATTTCTGGCCCCGCGCCGCGCGTCTCCGTACCTCCACCTGGAGACCAGGTTCTATGCCGATCTGGCGGGCGTGGAACACCGGTTGGCTTCCTACCGGGAGCTGTACGCGTGCAGTCTGCTGGCTCGGGCCTCCGCGCTGCCGGTGGCGGAGCTGGACGTCTGCGAGATCACGCACACCGTCTTCCACCTCAGCGATTTCGGGTTCCGGGATCCCGGGCTGACCCATGGCGAGCGGAAACGGGCGGTGCACGTCGTGGAAAGCCTCACGGAGCACTGCGTACGGCAGGGGGCGTGGGACTTCACCGCGAAGCTCGTGCTCGCCCAGTACTGCCTGGGTGCCGATCCGCTGAGTACACCTTCGGGAGGGGCCGGCATCCGGATGCTGGCGGATGCGCTGTCGCCCGACGGCGCGATACCGGGCAAATGTGTGACCGAGCGTGCCGCGCCGACCGCGACGCCCGTGGAGTTCTTCCGGCGTGCCTACCAGTCGACCCTCGGTACGGCCCTGGCGATGCTGATCGTCACGGGTGGCCGGTCCCGCGGACTTTCGACAGCGGGCACATCAGCGATGGGGAGTGTGCGATGAGCCTGGACCAAGTAACCCGTACCGGGGGCGAGCGCCTCTTGCGAGGCAAGCGGAACTGGTGGTTCCTCGGTGCCGGTGGCATCGCCCGCCTCGGCTCCCGGCACCTCACCGCCGACGGGGCGCTGCTGCCCGAGACGGAGCGCTGGCTGGACGAGAAGGGCCTGTTCGCCGCCAGTCCGGTCCGTGCGTACGCGCTGACCGTCCTCACCAGCACCCACTGCAACCTGGGCTGCGGATACTGCTTCCAGAACACCGCCCAGGACCCGGCGGGCGGCGGGCGCCCGCCCCGGATCGCCCGGAGCCGGCTCACCTCGCAGACGATCACCTCGGTCCTCGACTTCACCCGACGGCAGATGGCTGCCGCCGAACTGGAGAGGCTGAGGATCCTCCTCTTCGGCGGGGAGCCCCTGCTCAACCCGCGCGGCTGTCTGGAACTGCTGGAACGCGCCGCGGACATCGGGCAGACGTCCGCCTGGATGATCTCCAACGCCACGCTGCTCACCCCGCGGCTGGCGCGGCAGCTCACCGAACTCGGACTCGATTCCGTCCAGGTCACCTTCGACGGCGACCGACCCGACCACGACCGGATCCGGACCGGCAGGGCGGACGGCGGCGGGACCTTCGACACGATCATCGGCAACATCGTCGGGGCCTCCGAGGCCGCACCGGTCCGGTGGACCCTGCGGGTCAACGTATCCCAGGAGAACATCCACGGGATCGACGCCCTGATCGACCGGCTCGCTGCCGCGCTCGACCCCGCCCGGTGCACGCTGTACTTCGCCCGGGTCGGCGACGTCGGCATCGGCTACGCCAACGACCTGCAGACGGGCGAGCTCTCGGCCGCCTTCGTCCGGTGGCAGCGCCGTGCCCTCGGCCTCGGCTTCACCGTGACCCGCCCCGGTGCCCGTCGGCCCTGCGCCACCTGCGGTCACTCCGGCGGACGCTACGGGGCGGTGGTGAGTGCGGACGGAACCCTCTCCAGCTGCTGGGAGACCGCGGGCAAGTCCGACTGGGAAGTCGGCACGGTCGCCGATGGATACGTGTCCGGCGCGAAGGCCGACGACCGCTGGATCGCCTGTGAGGATCTCTACCGCTACGACGAGGGCGCACGGGCACTCGCGGAGTTCCGTGACACCGTCGACACGGCGCTCCTCGACCACCTGGACGAGACGGGGCGCCTGTGACCGTGACCTCCCCACTCGACCGGCTCTCCGACGGCGCGCTCGACTGGCTGGCGGGAAGCCTGGACCACTTCGACCCGTACTCGTCGAGCGCCCCGTCGGCAACGCACACGAAGGCCAAGGCGGCACTGGAACTGGCGCTGCTCTGCCACTGCGCGGCGCGCCTGGACAGCGTCCCCGACTCGCTGACGGGGGCTGCCGGCCTGATCCGGGCACTCTGGCGGCGTCCGGACTTCCCGGACCTCTTCGACGTCCACCCCGGGCACGCGTCCTCGTACTGGCTGATCTACACGGCACTCGCCCCCGCCGGGACCGACGGCACGCCGATGCGGCTGAACCCTGGCTTCCTCTCACCGCACGGGAAGTCCGCGTACCAGCGCATCGAGATCCGCTACTACGCGGACAAGGCCGGTGTCCGCCACGGGATCGAGCCGTACGCCGACCTCGTCCCGCTCAGCCCGCTCGTCGCACGCCCGGCCCCGGACCCTGACCGCACGGAGCCGCTCGAAGCCCCGCAGGCGTACGCCCTGACGCACACCGCCTTCTATCTCAGCGACTTCGGCCGGACCGACCCCGGACTGACCGGCGACGTCTCGGCGCACGCGATGGGCCTGGTGCGCCGCATGCTGAACCACTGCGTCACGCACGACCGGTGGGACCTGGCGGCGGAACTCCTCCTCACGGAGTTCATCCTGGGCGCCGATCCGCTGCGCACGCCTTCGGGAGCCGCAGCCGTGGAGTGCCTGGTGCGGGCCCAGTCGTCCGACGGCTCGATACCCGGCCGGTCGGCCGCGCTCAGGGCGACGGGGTCGGACACGGCAGGGGAATTCTTCAGCAAGGCCTACCACACGACCCTGGTAACCGCCCTGATGGCCCTGATCGTCTCGTCGGGGAGGACGCCATGACACCACGTCTGGTACTCATCAACCACGACTACACCCGTCTCTGGTTCGGGCAGGCGGTCTCGTCCGTCGGGGACGCCGTCTTCAGCACCACCCTGGTGCTGTGGGTGGCCACCGTGCTGGCGAAGGACCAGAGCTGGGCCCCGATGGCGGTCAGCGGCATCCTGCTGGCGACGGGCGTCTCCGTCCTGATCATCGGTCCGCTCGCGGGCGTGTTCGTCGACCGCTGGGCCAAGCGCCGCACGATGCTCCGCACCGAGGTGGTCCGCGGCGGCCTGGTGGCCGTGCTGACCGCCCTGTCCTTCCTGCCGCTCGACGCCCTCCCGGTCTGGGTCTGGCTGGCGATCGTCTACGCGACCGTCCTGACGCTCAACGCGGCCAGCCAGTTCTTCACCCCGGCCCGCTTCTCGGTCATCGGTGATCTGGTGACCGGGGAAGCGGACCGTGCCCGGGCGGCCGGCATCGCCCAGGCCACCGCCCAGACCTCCTGGATCATCGGGCCACCCCTTGCCGCGCCGCTGCTCTTCACCGCCGGCCTCCAGTGGGCGCTGCTCCTCAACGCACTGTCGTACGCGGTGTCGTACGTCGTGATCCGCTCCATCGGGGCGGACCGCCGAGCCGACGGACCCGAGAAGCCCGGCAGCGGATCTGCCGCCCAACCCAGCAGCCTGCTGCGGGAGTTCGCGGAAGGTATCCGCTTCTACCGGCGCAGTAGATTCCTGGTCGCGCTGACCGTGCTCGCCGTCATCGGCCAGTTCGGGACCGGCGCCCTGAGCACCCTCAACGTCTTCTTCGCGACCGACAACCTCCACATGCCCGTCCACCTCTACGGCTACATCGGTACGGCCATGGGGCTGGGCGGCATCGTCGGCGCGCTGTGCGCCGGGCGTGTGGTGCAGTGGATCGGGGCGAGCCGCACCACCTGGGCGGGCCTGATCGTGAGCGGCCTCCTGCTGTTCGCCTACTCCCGGCAGACCGGTTTCGTCGGAGGCGTCGTGCTGCTCTTCGTCTTCACCGTTCCCCTCACCATGCTGAACACGGCGATGGCACCGCTCCTGCTCGACGCCGCGCCTGCCGAGTACCGGGGCCGCGTGGTTTCCGTGTTCTACCCGGTGACGCGGCTGGCGTCGATGCTCTCCGCCGTGCTGTCCGGCTGGCTCGCCAGCTCCGCGTTGCGAGACGTCGGGGGCTCCATCGCCGGTGTCCGGTTCGGCCCCGTCGACACCGTGTTCTCGATGTCCGGCGCGCTCGTCGTCCTGTCCGGCGTCTACGCCTGGACCGCTCTCCCGCGCGGGGACACCCCCGGGGAGGCCGACGCCGGGCCGGCCGCCGCACCGGGCGACTCGCTGCCCGCCGCACCTCGAGGGAGCGCCCAGTGACCGAGGCCGCCCTCACGGCCGCCATCTCCGACCTGGCGCGGGAGTAGAGGCCGGGGCCGTCGTGCGGATGCCTCCTGCCACGACGAGGAGACCGAGGGGGCGTGGACGACGAGAACACGCAGACGGCCGGGTCGCCGCGCGGACCGGACTGTCACTGCGCGCCATCCGCCATGACGGAGACGGAGCTCGTCGTTCCTTCCGCCCGCTCCCAGGTGGCTTCCGGCTCCATGCCGGCGGTGAGGTCCAACGGCTCATGCTCGTCCGCCGCATGAAGCCACTCGGCTTCGCCTCAGGCCCGCCGGCGCCGTGGCGTCGGCGGCACGCCGCCCGCCGACGCCTCAGCCGCCGCGCGGGGCCTGCGGCGGCATTCCGTCGAGCAGCACGTCCCGCAGCGCGTCCACCAGCGCCAGGCTCTTCAGTCGAATCTCCGCCGGTGCCTCGTCGCGCCGCCGCTCGGTGACCACCGCGAGTGCCGCGGCGGCCTGGCGGGCGAAGAGGGCGAGCAGGTCGAGTTCGGAAAGGCTCGACCGGGACTGCTCGACGGGATCGAGCACTTCGAGCACCCCCAGAACCCGGTCGCGGTGGGCGAGGGGCGCCGCCATCAGCGCGTCCGGCACGTACCCCGTCGACTTCGCGACGTCCCGGGCGAACATGCCCTGCTTGCGCAGGTCGTCCGCGATCATCGGCTCCCCCGAGACGAGCACCCAGCCTGCCAGCCCCCGGCCGGCGGGGAACCGGGAGCCCACGAGGGACTCCTCCCCCTCCCCGGCCACCGCCTGGAAGACCAGCTCGTCGGCGTCTTCGTCGTGCAGGAGGACGGAGCTGGCCGCCGCGCCGAAGATGGCCCGCGCGGTCTCGACGACGGACTGCAGCAGATCGCGCTCGGCGCTGCCGGCCCGTGTCGCGGGGCCCACGCCGGTGGCGGGGACGAGGCCGTGGGACTGGCTCATGATTCACCTCGGGTTCCTGGTGCGCCGATTCGTACGTTCGCGGCGGAGAGGTAGAGCGCGTGCTTGATCTGGAAGGGCGTCAGCTTCGGACGGCTGCCGAGCAGCCGTGCGCACATCCCGCTGATGAACGGGGTGGCGAAGCTGTTTCCCGTGGTGCGGATGGTTTTGCCGCCCGTCCAGGCAACCTGCACGTTCTGGCCGGGTGCGAAGAACTCCACCGGTGGTGCGGGGTTGTAGAGGAAGAGCCCGGAGTCGTCCTCCCGGTGTGTACCGACCGAGATGACCGAGGAGAACCGCCAGGGGAAGCTCTCCACCGGTGTGTTGTGGGCCGATGCCACCAGCGTGGTGCCGGTGAAGAAGGCCTGGTCGGCCAGTGACCGCAGGGTTTCGAGGAACTTCGGGCGGGTCGTGGACAGGCTGAGGTTGACCACGTCGAAACCCTGGTCCACGGCCCAGCGCAGACCGGTCAGCAGCGCGTCGCCGCTCCCGGTGAAGCCCTCGCCCAATACCCGCACGCTGTACAGGGAACAGCCCGGCGCCACGCGCCGGACGATCCCGGCACACGCCGTTCCGTGCCCGCAGCCGTCGCCGGAGCCCTCGGGCAGCGGACCACTGTCGACGACGTGCAGGGTCCCGTCGGGGGCCGGGGCCACCTCGTAGGAACCCTCGACGGTCCCGACCGAGGGGTGACCGCACTCCACGCCGGTGTCGACCACACAGACGCGTACTCCTTCACCGTCCGACCACGTCGACGGGTCGGCGGACAGGGCGGGCACCGTGTCCGCGAGCATCGTGAGGTCCTCGGGAGTACGGTCGCGCAGGCTCCAGGTGAGCCCTCCTGCCGTCCCGGTGGTCATACGGTCTCCCCTTCCTGTCCGGCCGGGCGGTCCGTGCTCCGGTCCGCGGCCGTGCTGTCGTCGGCGAAGGCGGCCGCGCGGTCCGCGCCGAGCCGGTGTCCCTTGGCGGCGAAGTGCCGTTGCGCTGTGCGTGCCTCCCGTGCCGCCTCGCCGTGCCGCGCCAGCGTGCGCAGGGTGTGCGCGCGGTCCAGGGCGGCGGTGCCGCGGACGACCGGGGAGTCCGTGTCGCCGGCCGCTGCGGTCGCCCGGTCCGCGCAGGCACGGGCGGCGGCCGGCTCTCCGGTGAGTGCGAGGGCGCGGGCCCGCAGTCCGTCGGCGTCGGCGGACTCCGCCGGCGGCAGGCCCTCTCCCTGGGGGTCCGGCAGGGCCAGCGCCTGGGCCGGCTCCCCCCGGTCCAGCAGGATCCGGGCCCGCTCGCGGTCGATACCGGGCAGCGCGCCCGTGGCGCCGAGTTCACGGCCTGCGCGGGCGGCCTCGTCCAGCAGGGCGAGCCTGCGCTCGGGCGTCCCTGTCAGGGCTTCCACCTCGGCGGCGAACAGCGGGACGAACAGCGCGCTCTCGGCGTAGCCGAGGCCGCCGGCGAGCCGTGCCGCTTCGGCCAGCCGCTCGTGCGCCTCGTCGTGGCGCCCCTGCAGGGCCAGGAGCACGGCCAGCGGGCAGGCGAGGGTGGCCCGGACAGTCGGCCGGCCCGCTCCGTGGGCCGTCAGCAGTTCCTCGCAACGGGCCACTGCGCGGGCCACCGGGGTGGGCCCCCGCCACAGGGAGATGCCGACCGCGCCGAGCGCCAGGGCTCGTTCGGGTTCGGCGTCGGCACGACCGGCGTGGTCCAGGGACCGGCTCAGCAGGGCCTCGGCCTCGGCGTGCCGGCCGCGCCGCTGACGGTCCTGGGCGATGCGGACGCAGGCGCGGGCGATGCCCTGGTCGTCGCCCGCCACCGTGAAGAGCGCCAGGGCTTCCTCCGCCACGTCGGCCGCGGCCCCGTGCCGGGGGTCGAGGGCGGTCAGTGCGAGCCGCGCATGCGCGGCGCCCAGTCGGTCACCGGACCGGTCCGCCGTGTCGAGGGCGCCCGCCAGCAGCTCCCGGCCACGCACCGGCTCGCCGAGGGCGACCTTCGTCTCACCGAGGCGGCGGGCGGCCTCGGCGGCGGCCGGCTCGCCGGGGGCGGCCAGGTCCATGGCCTGGGTGAGGAGGTCGTCGGCCCACTGCAGGTCGGAACGGGCCAGGGCGGCCGTCCCGGCCCGTGTGAGCAGGCCCGCGGCACGCGCACGCAGCACATCGGTGTCGTCGTCGCGCACCCCCAGTTCGGTGAGCAGGCGGTGGGCGCGGGCCAGATGGTTGCCGACGGCCGCGTCGCCCGCCTCGTGCCGGACGAGGACCCGGGCGGCGTGCTCGTGGCGCCGGGCACGTACCTTCTTGGCCATCCCGCGGTAGGCGGTCTCCTGCACCAGGGCGCTGCCGAACCGGAGCTCGGAGCGTGCGGCCGACGTGAGGCCCCCTGGCTCGATGAGCCGGCGCCGGATGAGGCCGCGCAGCAGACCGGCGGCGGACTCCGCCGGGCCGGAGCGCTCGGCGGTGGCCAGTTCGGTCAGGTCGCCACGGCGGAACTCGCGTCCCAGGACGGCGGCCAGTTGCAGCAGGGACCGCTCCTCGGCAGGCAGCGCGTCGATACGGGCGCCGAGCAGGGCGTGCACGGTGAGGGGCAGGTCATCGCATTCGGCTGCCATGGCCGTCAGGTGCTCCAGGTACAGCGGATTGCCCTCGGCACGGTCGAGGGAGCCCTCCAGCACGTCCTGCCGGTGGGCTGCCACCTCGACCAGCTCACCGGCCAGAGCGAGCGACTCCTCCCGCGTGAGCGGCGTGAGCATGAGCGACGCGGAACGCATCCGGCCGCTGCCCCAGCCGGGGTGGGTCTCCAGCAGCTCCGGGCGCGCCGCGCACACCAGGGCGACAGGGGAACGGTCGAGTTCGTCCAGCAGCCGGTCCGCCATGTCGAGCAGCGGCGCGGACGCCCAGTGGCAGTCGTCCAGTACGAGCACCACGGGCCGCTCACGGGACAGCCCGTCCAGCAGGCAGGCCAGCGCCATGAGTGTGTCGTCGGCCGAGGGGCTGGGCGTGCCGTCCGCGAGCAGACCCGTCCGCAGCAGACCCAGCGCCTGCTCCGCCTCCGTCCGCTCGTGGGCGGGCAGCCCCGCAAGCCCGGCCACCCCTCCGACGGCCGCGAGCACCTGCCGTACCGCTTCGGCGAGCGGCGAGAGGGTGCCGGTCTCGCCGTACGGACGGCACCGGCCCGCTCCGTACGCCGGGCAGCCCCTCAGCCACTCGCGCAGAAGGCGCGTCTTGCCGAGACCGGCCTCGCCGTAGACGGTCACCAGGTACGAACGGGGGTCGGCCGCCAGTTTGCGCAGCAGCAGGTGGAGTTCGGCCAGCTCCTGCTCACGCCCGATGAACGGGGTGTCGAAGCGGCGGACCCTTTCGGGGGCGTCCTCGTGCAGTGCGACCAGGCGACGGGCGGGGACGGGGGCACCGACGCCCTTGAGGGACAGCGATCCGGCGGACTCGGTGACCGCCGAGGGCCCGGCGGCGCGCAGCGTGGCAGGACCGATCAGGATCTCGCCCGGGCCGGCGTGCTGCTCGAGGCGTGCGCCGATGTTGACCACTTCGCCGGAGACCAGGGCCTGCCGGGCGGCGGGGTCGACGCTCACCACGACCTCGCCCGTGTTCACACCGATGCGGACGGCGAGCCGCACCCCGTGCTCCCGTTCCAGCTCGGCGTTGAGCCCGTCGAGGCCGGTGACCATCCCCCGGGCGGCGGCCAGGGCCCGGCGGGCGTCGTCCTCGTGGCGTGCGGGAACCCCGAAGACCGCCATCACGGCGTCCCCGATGAACTTCTCCACCGTGCCGCCGTGTTCCTCGATCCGGGCCCGCATCAGCGCGAAGTACCGGAGGGTCACCGTACGCAGGGTCTCCGCGTCGAGTCGTCCGGACAGGGCCGTGGACCCGACGAGGTCGCAGAAGACGACCGTCACCACCCGGCGTTCTTCGGGCACGTCGGCACCGGTCGCGGCCACGCAGGGGGTTCCGCACCGGGGGCAGAACGCCGCACCGTCCGGAGGCGGCTCCGGACACCGAGGGCAGGTCGTCCGCACGGTCCCGGTCATCAGAACAGCGCCCCGCCGGCGATCTCGCTGTGCGCCTGCACCTCCGGCTCGGCCGCGTCCAGCCGCTCCTTCAGGCTCAGCAGCAGTGCCAGTTCCTCGGAGCTGAGTTCCTGGAGCACCTCCCGCTGCTCGGGGGAAAGGCTGTGCAGCGGGAAGCCGGCGTCCTCCAGCGTGCGGAGGCGGTCGCGATCGTGCGCGTGGTCAGTCATGAGCGCTCTCCGATACGTGGGGTGCCGTGGCGATGCGGTCGAACAGCTCGGCGAGGGCGGCGATCGTGTGCAGTGCGCTCACGGCGACGAGTGAGCGCTGGGCGGGGTCCAGCGGCAGGCGGTCGATCAGACGGTCCAGGTCCGCGCTGTGCCCGTCGTCGAGGTCCGCATGGAGGCGTAGGGTCTCGAAGGCGGCCTGCGGCAGACCGGTTTCACTCGCCAGTCGGCCGGCCAGGCCCGGCGCCGGTGCGTTGCCCTCCAGGACCGCGATATAGCCGAGCAGGACCACCGGATGGCTGTGCTCGATCCAGTAGTACTGCGCTCCGACCAGGGCGGCGACGTGGGCCGGCGGGGCGGCTCCGGCCAGTTCGCCCGGCGCCGCCCCGGTCGCGGCGGCGTCGGTGAGCAGCCAGTCGTCGTGACCCCGCTCCTGCTCGGCGTGCGCCCGGAGGTACCGCGCGAGGGGCGGTGCCACCGGGTCCCGCGGGAGCGCCTCGCATCGCGCGGCGGCCCGCTCCATCAGAGGGACGGATGCGCGGATCACCTGGTGCATGGCGCGCAGGTAGTGCCGGTATCGGCCGGGGAGCCCTGCGTCGGAGCGCCACATCCGGGCGGCCGCGGCCCGCAGTACGGGTTGCACCAGGGACAGTTCGAATCGCAGGCTCGCGCCGGCCGACAGGCTCATCCGGGACCCTCCTCGTCCCCGCCGAGCAGTACGAGCGGCGCGTAGCGCTCACTTCCGTACCGCCGCAACAACGCGGAGGCCCCCGCATCGCGTTGGAGCCGGGCGCCGAGCGCGTCCATGGCGCCGGCCGCCGGGCGGGACCCGGCCCGTTCGGCCGCGGCCAGTGCCTCGGGACGCCGCGCCAGCCCGCGGCAGTTCGCACAGGACGCCACGCCGGCGGTACGGATGGTACGCAGCACGGGTGATTCCTGGCAGCGGCGCCGTATCCGCGGCCAGTCGTCCACGGCGATGTCCCCCAGGCGCAGGTGCTCCGGCACGGGGCGGGCATCCACCACGCGCTGGTTGCAGCAGGCCGTGACGGTGCCGTCGAAGGCCACCACCGGCCAGGCCGCCACAGCGCAGGGTACCGGCGGCCCCTCGGCCCCTTCGGCCGAGACGTTCCGCGCGGCCGCCCAGCCCGCCGCCCGCCCCACCGGCCGCACGTGATTGGCCAGTACGGCTGCCCGGTCCCGGAACTCGGACCGAATGGAAGCGGTGATGTCCGCGAGATACGGATCGTCCACCGAATCGCCCACCACGTGAAAACTCACGTCGATTCCGGTTTCCATGATGAGGTGCACCGCGCGGAAAACTGCCGCACGCGGTACCTCGCGTTCGTGGAATATGTCGATGCTCGCCGAGAAATGGTCGACGAGCCGAAGGGCGCGCATGATGCGAGCGGGTATCCGCCCGTCGGCCGCGAAGAACATGCCACTGAGCACCGCCGTCCGCGTCCCGGCCGACGCGGCCAGCACCGCGAGTTCACCCACGAGAGCGGGCCGCAGCAGCGGTTCACCGCCCGTGAGCATGAGGACCTCCGGACGGTCCCCTGAGGTGAAGCCGCCGACGAAGCGGCGCAGCGCCTCGGCCGGAGTGTCCTCACCCCGTGACCCCGACGAAGTGGAGCAGTGGGCACAGCTCAGCGGGCACCGCCTGGTGAGCGTGGCCAGCAGCCCGGCGGCCGGCACCGGACGCAGCTCGATGAGCTCCGCCAGTCGCATCGCGCCACCTCCGTCGGTCACATGGACATGCGGTGCCAGCGTGCGAGCCACCGGTTCGGTCGCGGTTGGGGCCCGGTTCGGTGCCGGTACGCGGCGCAGGACGTCCGACTGTGCGGGCGTCCGAACACTGACGGACGTTTCGCCACGTTATGCACGCCTGTTTCCGCTCTATCCCGGCGGGTGTGTTGCTGCATGCACCTTGAGCCATCCTCACGCCCATGGCACCGCCCCCCGCTTGTGACCATGCTGTGAAGAACCGAAGGAATTCCATCGAATTCCCGACGCATTCACGGTTCCTCGCGGATTCGCCCACCCCCCCGACCGCTCCCGGAGGCTTTCGTGCACGGAATTGTTCTCTTCTCCCGGAACTCCGACGACACCGGCTGGGGAAGGGGCTGAGGGAAAATGACCGATACTTTCACCGAAAGCCGCCGCAGGGCAGCGGATTCCCGGATTCCGCAGGAGCGCGCCGACGCCAGTGCTTTCCCCGGCACCGGCACCGTTCTGCGGCTGACCCTCCTCGGACCGCTGCGAGCCTCCCGCAACGGTCTGCCGCTGCCACTGGGCCCGTTGAAGCAGCGCCTCGTGCTGGCGGTCCTGCTCACCCGCCCGAACACTCCGGTGTCCATGGAGGAACTGACCGACGCCGTCTGGCCCGACGACCCGCCGCGGACCGCTCGCAAGAACCTTCAGGTGTACGTCTCGACGCTCCGCCGGGTGCTCGACCCGGAGGACCTCGGCCGGCTGCACCACGGCCCCGGCGGCTACGTCCTGCAACTCACCGCGGACGAGTGCGACAGCCTGCGGTTCGAGGAACTGGCCCGGCTCGGCGACGGCGAGGCGCGCGCGGGTGCGATGAGCCGCGCTGCCCTGCTGTACCGCCAGGCACTGGACCTGTGGCGGCATGACCCCTTCAGCGACCTCGCGGCCCGAGCCGATGTGCTGCGCGCCGCCGTCGAGCGGCAGCACGCACGCCGGCTCGCCGTGTACGAGGCATGGGCGGAGGCGCAGTTGGAGACCGGTGAGCCCGCCGCGGTCGCCGACACCGTGGACGAGATGGTGAGCCGCCACCCGCTGCGTGAACGACTGCGCGCCGCCCAACTCACCGCGCTGCACCGGGTCGGCCGAAGAACGGAGGCACTGGCCGCCTACGACGACTGCCGACAACAGCTCTCCCGGGAGCTCGGCCTGGAGCCCGGCGCGGCACTGCAGTGCGCCTACCGCTCCTTGTTGGACGACGTGACCACACCCCGGCCGCGAGGCGGCGGCACCGGGGCACGACTGCTCCCGCCGGAACTGGCGGACTTCACCGGCCGGGACCGCGAACTGAACGACGTCATCACACAGTTGGGCCGAGAAGGTGGCCCTCCGGTGATGCTCACCGGCCCGGCCGGCGTCGGCAAGACGGCCCTTGCCGTGCACGCCGCGCACCGCCTCGCCGCGCGCTACCCCGACGGCGTGGTCGCCACCCGACTGTGCGCCGAGGACGGCTCCACACGTCCCTGGGGGTCGGTGATGTCGGAGCTGGCCCGTTCCCTGGGCTGGACCCAGCGGCTGCCCGCCGACCGGGAGGACGCCGCCACCGCCTGGCGCTCCTGGCTGTCCGGGCGCCGGATCCTGCTGCTGCTGGACGACGCACCTGACGCCGACGCCCTCGGTCCGCTCCTGCCACCGTCGGGCCCCACCGCCGCGCTGGTCACCTCCCGGAGCCGACTGCCCTGTCTGGAATCCGCGCACCGGACCGAACTCCCGCCACTCTCCGCCGAGGAGGCCGTGGACCTGCTCGGCACCATGATCGGCCGGGCCCGGCTGGCGGCCGAGTACGGCGCCGCCGAACGCATCGTCACCGCCACCGGGCTGCTGCCGTTCGCTCTGCGGGCGGCCGGGAACCGCCTGTCCGTGCTGCGCCACATGCCGCTCGGACAGTACGCGGACCGTCTCGAACACCCACTGGAGGCCCTGGACGAACTCGCGGCGGGCGGCCTCGGGGTCCGCGCCCGTCTCGCCGGAGCCTGGGCCCGGCTGCCCGGCGCCGCCCGCGAGACCCTCCACGCCCTTGCCGCGCTGCCGGACCCGGCCTTCTCCCTCCCCACCGCCGCCCGCGCCCTGGGCCTGGACGGACGGGGCACGCAGCGCGCTCTGGAGGGCCTGATCGACGTCGGTGTCCTGACCCCGCCCTCCTGTCCGGACGTGACCGCGCACAGAGCTGCGGGCGCGGCGGCCGAGCGCTACGAACTCCCATGGCTGACCCTGCTGTTCGCGCGCGAACAGGCGGCCGCGCCGGAGACGCGATGCTGAGGGCTGTCCCTGGCGGCTCGGCACCCGGGCCTCCTCCCCCGCCCGCGCAGGCTCCCGCCGAGGGCTCCTCCCGGCCGCCTCCGGCCCGAGCCGCAACGGGTGAGCCGGGGCCGTATGCGCCCGGTCGGGCACGGACTGGCCGCCGCCACCGCGGGCACCCCCCGGTGCGGTGCTCAGACGCCGCCCGGGGCTGCCGGGGCCGGCGCGGACGACTGCACCCGGGCCAGATAGCCGGCCTGGAATCGACTGGCCGCCCCCAACTGCTCCATGATCTCGGCGATGTGCTTACGGCAGGTGCGCAGCGACATGCCCAGTCGCCGGGCCACCATCTCGTCCTTCATGCCCTCCGCCAGCAGCCGCACGATGGCTTGCTTCACCTCGTCCCGCGCCGAACTCTCCGTCCAGGCCGGGTGATAGGGCTCGGCCAGCGACCAGGCGTGGTCGAAGGTCGAGCACAGGTACGCCACGGTGGACGGCTCCTGGATGACGATGGCCGCGTCCAGGTCGTCCTGGTGCGGGATGAACACCGTCTCCCCGTCGAAAGCCACCATGCGGCCGAACAGTTCGCTCAGCGTCCTGATCTCGGCCCCCTCGTCGGTCATCCGCCGCGCGTACTCCTGCGTGGGCAGGTGATAGCGGGCCGTGTGCTGGTACAGCGTGCGCATCCGCACGCCCCGGCGCAGCATGTCCCGGTCCTGAATGAACGCCTGCTCCAGCAGCGTGGGAGAACGGCCTCCGCCGGGGTGGCAGGTACGGACCTCCTGCCGGCACCGCATGGTCGCCTCGGTGATCATGCCTATGACCGTCTTCAGGTCCGTGACCTCCGTCAGCGGCGCCCGCCCCTGCCACCGACGTTGCCCCTCCGCATAGAGCGGCGTCAGGAGGGCCATCTCGCCGCGGAGTTGATCGATCTCGGCCAGCTGCCGACGCAGCCCCGCCTCCTTCGGCGCGACGAGCGCGGCAATGGCCGCGTCAGGCGCGACCGGCACCAGCCTGTCAGGGTCCTCGGGCAGGCGCCGCAGCAGCAGCAGTTCGGTCAGGGTCGCCACCGCCGAGGCCGCGCAGCTCTCCGGCAGTCCCAAAGTCGCGCCCAGTGTCCTCCCGTCGCACGATCCCTGGTTGCTCACCCAGCGGAACACCCGGACGGCGTCCTCGGACAACTGCCTGTAGGACGCCGTCCTGTCAGCCGCCTCGCGAAGACCCGGTAACTGACCGTCCTCACCGATGCCGCCCACCCAACCCCCTCATCAGCCAGATGGCTCCGCCAACCCGTACTGATGTCTATTGTTCAGATGCGCGGTGGATATTCCCAGACCCCCTGGAAGGAATCACCGTGGAACGGACCAAAGGGGCACTCACTCTGCTCCTGGGAATCGTCACCTTTCTCCTCGGCGGACGAGATCGCGCCCGGCGGCGCACCGCCGACGGCGAGGGGGGCACCGCGCGCGAGGTCCTCAACCAGCCTCCGCGACCGGTGCGCGGCGACGATGACGACACGCCCGCCGTACCGACACCGCACTGGTGACCCGCAAGGGCCACCGCCGATCGGCCACGCCGAGACCTATGGCAACCGGCCGGGCCGGCAGCCGCCTCGGCACATCCGAGGAGATCGCCCAGTCGTAGCGGCTGAGCAGCGGGAGCCGAGCCCGCCGTCAGCGGCGGGCTGCCCGCAGACAGCGGTTCCGCCGCGCCACAGCCACCGCCTGATGCGGCCTACCGGCTCGCGCTGGGGACGGCGGGGGCACACCCGGAGCCTTCGTCTTCGCCCATTCCATCCGCTCGCCGAATTCGGTGAGGCGTGATTCTCCGCTTCTCTGCATGGTCGTTGACTTGCCCGTCACCCGTGAGAGCAGCGCGGGCTGACGCGGGCCCACCCCACAGGCGCCCAGGAGCACGACGCCGCGCGCAACCGCGGGCGCAGATGCACACCGGTGGAGCAGTCCCCCGCTCCCCCCGCTCCGCTCCGAGCACTCAGCCCTTGGCTCGTCCACCCCCCTCATCACGGTGCGCTATCGGCTACTCAGGGTATTTGTCGGCGTTTTCGGAGCGTTACGCCACGTTTCTCCGGCAATCCATGCCATCTCTTAGGCGATCACTTGATCAGTACGACAATCATCCCGGCTCGAAGGAGTTCAGCATGCGTATTTCCGCTTCAGTCCGTTCCCGTAGTGCCCGTGCGGGTGCCGCCGTAGCTGCCGCGGTCGCCATGGCCGGAGTCACGCTCGCGGGCGCGTCCACCTCCTACGCTCTTGACGGCGACAGCGGCGACATCGACATTCGCTCGGGCGGCTGGAACTCGCACGGCGGTGACGGAGGCGAGGTCTGCAAGTTCGTCCTCGTCGCCAGCAACTTCGAGTCGCTCAAGGCCGTCCCCTGGACGATCACCGCGCAGCCCCCGACCGATCCCGCGGGCGACACCCTGCAGAGCACGCTGCCGCTCGTGAACGGCTCGGCGCGCAGCCAGGAGTACCTGCTCCCGAAGGGCACGTACCAGCTGGTGTGGATCACCCCGACGGCCCCGAGGCAGAAGACCTTCCGTGTCGACTGCTCCAAGCCCGCCAATGGCGGTGGCCGGGCGGAGGACAGCAGCAGGGACTCGTCCGCGTCGGGTGCCGCGGCGGGCGCCGAGTCGAGCTACGAGAAGCCGTCCGGTGCCGTGCCCGCCGGCGGCGGTGGCGTCCCGGACGTGGAGAACCTCAGCTCCGAGAGCGACTGGAACGTCGGGACCACCGCCGCGCTGGCTGCCGGCGCGGCCGGAGCCGCAGGGCTGATCATGGTCCGCCGAGCCGCACGCCGTCGTGCCCGCAACGAGGCATAACGCCCGCACCCGACGGCCACGGCCACGGCCACGGCGACGGCGACGGGGACCGAGTCGCGCGTGCCGTCTCACCATGACTCTGTGCGTGCTCTCCTTGCTGGTGACCGGCGTCGTCCGGGCGGGCTCGGGCTCGTCCGACGACCCGGCCGTCGCCGCCCACGGCGGTGACGCCGCGGGCGGCGGCGATCTGCCGGCCCAGCGAGTCCCGCACGCGCCCCTGTCGCGCTCCCGACCGGTGAAGATCACGGTGCCCGCCATCTTCATCCAGGCGCCGGTCACGGGTCTCGAGCTCGACAGGAAGGGTCACCTCGGCGCCCCGCCGATGAGCAAGCCGAAGGTGGTGGGCTGGTTCCGGAACGGCCCGTCACCCGGTGACGCGGGAACGTCTCTGATCGTCGGTCACCGCGACACCGAGACGGGGCCGGCGATCTTCCTCAACCTCAACGCCCTGCACCGGGGCGACACGGTGAAGGTCGCCCGGGCCGACCGGCTCACGGCAGTCTTCACCGTCGATGAGGTCAAGACCTACACGAAGGACGAGTTCCCGGATGACAAGGTCTACGGGAACACCGGCCGTCCGGAGCTCAGGCTCATGACGTGCGGCGGACGCTTCAACAAGAAGAACGGCTACTCGGCCAATGTTGTCGTCTTCGCCCACCTGACGTCACTGAAGAAGCAGACGGCCTGAAGGCTGTCAGCAGTACAGGGAACGGCCGGTACCTCGGGGGCGAGGTACCGGCCGCCATGTTTCTCCCACGTCCCACTCCGGGCCCCGGCAGCGCACGCGCCTCCCGCAGGCAGGGCAGTGGCAGGCGTGACACGGCCCCGGAGCTGTCCGGTTTCAGCCCTTCACGGCGCCGGTGAGACCGCCGACTATCCGCTTCTCGAAGATCGAGAAGAAGATCAATGCGGGCAGCATGGCGAGTGAGGTGAACGCGAGAACCTTCGCGGTGTCCAGGGAGTACTGCGAGGAGAACGCCTGGACGCCGAGCGGAAGGGTGAAGTTCGCCTGCGAGTTGAGGATGTACAGGGGCAGTACGTAGTTGTTCCAGCTGCCGATGAACGCGAGGATACTGACGGTCACCACTCCGGGCAGCGACAGCGGAATCACCATGCGGAAGAAGAATCCCAGTCGGCTTGCACCGTCGATCGCGGCGGCCTCCTCGATCTCATGCGGAATGGCCCTGAGGAAGGGCACCAGGATGATGACGGTCGTCGGCAGGCCGAAGGCGATCTGCGGGACGATCACGCCGAACAGGTTGTCGACGAGGCCGAGTTCCTTGATGACGATGTACAGGGGGGTGATCGCGATGACCATCGGGAACATCAGACCGGCGGCGAACAGGGAATACATCGCGCCCTTGAGCTTGAAGTCATAGCGCGCGAGTACGAAGCTCACCATCAGGCCCAGAACCACGATGCCCACAGTGCTCGCGAGACCGACGATGAGCGAGTTGGCGAATTCGCCCCAGAACGTCGTCGACCTCAGGACGCTGACGTAGTTGCCGAGGACCCAGGGGTGCGGTGGCGCGGCCGGACTCGTGGTGATCTGCGAGTTGGTGCGGAATCCACCCAGCACGATGTAGAGCATCGGTGCGATGCAGACCCCGATGAAGAGCAGCGCGACGAAGTAGGTGAAGGGATTTCCCCACTTCTGCGGCTTGTCACGATTACCGCGGACTGGGGTATCCGGCTCCACAGCGGAGGAACGCCAGGAGTCGGCGGTCGTCGCGCTCATCAGTTGGCTCCTTCGGTGACGGCGCCCCGGAGGTCACGGCGCAGGACGAAGCGCTGGTAGATCAGCGCGACAACGAGCGAGATCAGGAACATCACGACCGCGACGGCACTGCCGTAGCCGTAGTTCCCCGCGCTGCGACCCTGCGCGACCATGTAGATCGCCATGGTCGAGGTGCCCGCAGTTCCCGCGACGTACTGACCCCAGATGATGTAGACGAGATCGAACAGCTGCAGCGAGCCGATGATCGAAAGGAACGCCCAGATGCGGATCGTCGGCCCCAGCAGCGGCAGCGTGATGCGACGCTGCACCTGCCAGTAGGACGCGCCGTCGATCTGAGCGGCCTCGAACAGCTCGGTGGGGATCGACTGCAGGCCGGCGAGCATCAGAATCACCGCGAAGCCGATGTACTTCCACGAGATGATGCCCATCAGCGTCCAGAGGGCCAGATTCGGGTCGGAAAGCCACTCGGCCTGCAGGGAGCCCAGGCCGATGTGCGACAGCAGGTCGTTGACGGCGCCGTTGCTCTGGAGCATCAGGCTCCATCCGGTGCCGACGATGACCTCGGAGACGACGTACGGCACGAAGATCAGGATGCGGATGACCGAGCGGCCGCGGATCTTCTGGTTGAGCAGGAGAGCGAGGGTGATCGCGAGCGGCCCCTGGATGACCAGTGAGAGCACCATGATCAGGCCGCTGTGCCACAGAACCTGCTGGAACGCGGGGTCGGTGAGGATCAGTTTGTAGTTGTTCAGGCCGACCCAGTCGGTGGGCGCCCCGTAGCCGTGCCAGCGGTAGAAGCCGTAGAACGCGGCGAGCGCGACCGGGAAGATCACGAACGCCAGGAAGATGATGATCGCAGGTCCGGAAAGGAGCGCGATCTCGAGTCGCATCTTGACACGGCCGCGGCGGCGCGCAGCCGCTCGCGGCGGAGTCGGGAGCGCGGACTCGGCCGCGCCCCCGGCTCCGGGCGTGCCCTGCGACTGGCGGCCGGTGGCCGTGTCAGTACCCAGGGTGTTGCTCATTTTCTGCTTACTCAGCCCTTCGCGGCGGCAGCGTTGGTGTCCTTGGCTATGTCTGCGCCGCTGCCCTTGCCGGCCATCAGGTTCACCACGGCGGTGTTCATGGCGTTGCCGACGTTCTGGCCGTACTCGGTGTCGAGGAACATCATCGAGTAGGCGGCCTTGTTGAAGGCCTGGAGTGCCGAGATGTTGTAGGAGTCGGTGACGACCCCCTGGGCTTCCTTGTTCACCGGGATCGTGTAGAAGGCCTTGGAATAGAGCTCCTGCTGTTCCTTGGTCACGAGGAACTGAAGGAAGCCGACGGCCTCCTTCGGCGCGTGCTTGGACAGCGAGAATCCGTCGAGGCCGCCCATGATGGCGGACGGGTCACCCTGGCCACCGGCCACGGCAGGGAACGGGAACCAGCCCAGGTCAGGGAGCTGCTTCTTGTTCGGGGTCAAGTTGGCGATCACACCGGGGTCCCAGTTGCCCATGAGTTCCATGGCCGCCTTGTGGTTCGCCAGCATGCCCGCCGAGGATCCGGCGCCCTGCTGCGACGAGTTCGTCAGGAATCCCTTCTGGAACGGCTCGACCTTGAGGAACGAGGCCAGGTCGTCACCGGCCTTCGTCCAGCACGGATCGGTGAACTTGAGCGACTTGGCGGAATTCTTCATGGTGTCCTGGCTGCACGCGCGCAGGGCCAGGTTGTAGTACCAGTGCGCAGCCGGCCAGGCATCCTTGGCGCCGACGGCGATCGGCGCGACCTTGATCGCCTTCAGCTTCGCGACTGCGGCCTCGAGCTCGTCCATCGTCGTCGGCGTCGCGGTGATGCCGGCCTGCTTGAACAGGTCCTTGCTGTAGTAGATGCCCTCGGGCTGTGTGTCGACCGGCATCGCGTAGACCTTGCCGTCGATCGAATAGCCTGCGATGCCCGCCGCGCCCGCATTCGTCTTGTCGGCGGCGGTGAGGTCCAACGCCTGGATCTGGTCGGCGTCGACCATGGCCTGCATCTTGCCGCCGCCTCGCTGCAGGAAGATGTCCGGCGCGGAGTTCGAGTTGAGCGCGGTCTGCAGCTTGCCGTCGAAGTCCTCGTTCTGAACCGTCTGGACCTTGATCGTGACGTTCGGGTGCAGCGAGTGGTACGTCTTCGCGGCGACCTTCCAGTACTCCGCGCCCGGTCCGGGCGTCGCGTTCTCCCACAAGGTCACCGTGACCTTGCCGTTGGACGCACCGCCGCCGTCAGTGGCGTCGCCTGCGCAGCCGGTGGCAGCGAGCGCGATGCCCAAGCCGATCGCGACAGCCGTCGCGCTGCGTGTCTTCCTCATCATCGTGAAATCCCTGATCTGTCGTCATTGACACAAGTGATGCAAGTGGTTCGAGCAAGGTGATGGCCTGTTGGCGCGGGTAGGGCGTTCGAGCGGCAGGCCGACCGTGGCAGCAGTGAGGGTCGGGTACGTACGCGAAGTAGTGACGATCACCGCCACCCCTGCTTCCGGCTCCGGGCATGCGCGTGTGGACGTGCCAGGTGGACGGGTGTGACCGTATGGAGTCGTGTCCGTTACGGGGAGGTGCCGATCGGTGGAGAGTATGCGCTCGGCGCAGAGCGGCAGTCAATGAATCATTTCCGAAAGTTCACCGAAACTTATAAAGGACGCTCAGGGGTGCCCGCCGAAATATTTCGGCTCTGCCAATCGCACCCGACCGGATTCAGTGCGCACTGCGCGACCCCTTGACGTCTCGCCAGTCGGACCTTACGGTCGCGAAAACATTTGCAGCCGTGTCGCCACTTGGGGCAGGCCGGCCACCAGCAGATCCACAGTGAACCGGGACTGAGAAGAGGGGAAAACCGCGCGGGACCGACTGGTGCGCTCCGCATTCCCGCGCATGTGCGATCACCCCTTGGAGCCACTCGCCCGAACCTCTCAGCTCCGCTGCCCCCAGCAACTGTTGCCACAACTCGCCTTGTTCGACGGTCGCCGAGCCGACCCGGGCCCGTGGCCCACACGCGCAGGTGCACTGCACGGATCAAGAACCTTCAGCCCAGTACGCCCTCACACGTCCGGCCTCGGCGACAGCGCGTCGTGCCGCTGGCGGACCTCGCTCCCCACACCCGTCCGTCGCTGCCGTCGATCACCCACAGCCGAGGCTCGATCCGCAGCACCGGCGCGGACGTCGAAGCCTTCCGGATACGCGGACACTCCGGCTTCGGCAAGGAAAGCGGCGGTAAGAGAGGAACCCCGGCCGAAGCGCAGCCGGGGTTCCTCGATGGATGAGTGCCGCTCACCTGGCGCGGCTGCCCACACCGCGGTCCCCTCGTCCGCGCGCCGGCAGACCGCGCCACGCGGTCACGTGGTCGGGCGGGTCAGTGCTGCAGGGTGAGGACGCCCGGCCGCCACGGCAGCTGGTCGTAGGTGCCCCCGGCGGTGGGCGACTTGCCCTGGTACAGGAGCTGCAGGTTGCAGGGGTCGATGGTCATGGTCTGGTCGGGGTTGTTGCGGACGAGGTCACCGTGGCTGATGTCGTTGGTCCAGGTGGCACCGCTGTTGGCCTTGCCCGCGAAGGGGTTGCCCTCGCTGGCGGCCTGCGGCGTCCACGAGCCGCTCAGGCTGGAGGCCGTGAACGAGCGGAAGTAGCGCCCGTTCGCGCCTATGGCCTCAACGATCATGAGGTATTGGCTCTGGCCCTGGACCTTGTAGACCTGCACCGCCTCGAACAGGTTGTTCGTCGAGTCGCTCATGACCGTCGTGTACGACGAACCGAAGCTGCCCGGGAAGTTCCCGATCGGCATGCTCGCCCGGTAGATCTTGCCGTTGTCACCGGCGAAGAACAGGTACATGTTCTGGCCGTCGGCGATGAGGGTCTGGTCGATCGGGCCCGTGCCGGAACCGGAGATGCTCCCGGTGAACAGCGGCTGCGGAGCGGACCAGCCGTTGGCCTTGGTGGGGTCGCTCGACGTGCGGTAGACGAACGCCGACGCACCCCACTGGTATGCCAGTACCCAGATGTTCTTGGGCGCGAAGTAGAACAGCGTGGGCGCCACCGCGGCCTGGCTCATGCCGTTCTGGCCGGCCGACGCCATGTCCGACCAGTTGGTGAAGGGGCTGAACGTCATCGAGCCGTAGGACGATCCCGACACGTTCGACGCGTAGACCAGGTGCTTGCCGTTGTACGTCACGGTGGTGAAGTCCTTGAGCGCGACCCACCCGTTCGCCGGCTGCGCCAGCACACCCGTCGATGTCCACCGGTACGTGGACGGAAGTGCGCACGTGCCACCCGTCGGCGGGTTCGAGGTCCCGGCCAGGCCGGTCCACTTCTGGTTGCTGCCGCCGTTGCACGTCCAGATCTCGACCGCAGTGCCGTTGGCCGTACCGGTGCCTGTGGTCTCCAGGCACAGCCCCGACTCGATGCCGACGACGGTGCCGTCGGCGTTCACCCGCCACTGCTGGTTCGTGCCGCCGGAACAGCTCCAGATCTGCACCCGGGTCCCGGCCGCGGTGGCGTGGCCCGGAACGTCCAGACACTTGTTGCCGTACACGGTCAGCTGGTTGCTGTCCGTCAACGTCCACTGCTGGTTGGTCCCGCTCCAGCAGTCGTAGATCTGCAGGTACGTGCCGTCGGCCTGGCCGGCGTCGGGCACATCGAGGCAACGGCCGGAACCAACATTGCGCAAGGCACCGCTGGTGGCCGCCTGAGCCGGGTTGGCAACGAGCATCGCCGCCAGTGTGACCAGGACCGCGACCGCGGCGGCGACCACCGCGGACAGATGCCTTCGGCCGAATCTTCCTCTATGCATGGGGACTTCCTCATCCTTCGGTAAGCGGTTCCGGTATGCCCTGTCTGAGGCGGTCCCGGACTGTCGATGGGGTGTCAGTTCGTGGCACCGGGCTGCCTGCTCGTACCTTCCCGGTCCCCCGAGCGCCGGGGCGGGGCCGCGCCTCCTTCACGCGCTCCCCGGGGCCGACTCGGCCCGGCCCCGGGGCGGACCCGGCGGATGCACGGAGGGCCCCTCGCAGGGGCAACCGCGCCGGCGCGGAGCCGGGTGGCGGCCGACGACACGCAACGATTGATGCGTCCATGACATATGCATAGGTAACGCACTCCTTGCGGCTCGATCATTGCCCTGGACATGACCCCGACGGTGCCCTGCTGTGCGAGTGGAGCAACTCCGACTCGTTCGAGATACCGAACAAGGGTCGAAGTGTCGAGCAACTTGATGATAGGGAACCGGTGAACGGCGTCAACACTTCTCGCATGATTCGCAAGCAGAGCCGAAACATTCGTGGTGTCCATGGATGAAAAGCGCAGGTCAAGCCCATGATCCCGCCTGGTCGCCGTCAGCCCGACGCTCCGAACCGGGGCACGACGGACGCCGGCCGGACGTCGACCACCGTCAGATCACGACTGCCGGTCTCGTCCAGCAGCCGCGCCAGGCCGATCTCGGGGATGAACCCTGGGACGAGAACGCTCACTTCCTCGCCAACGCCCGCCAGGACGCCCCTCACCCGGTCGCCGGACTCCCGCCGCCTCCACCCGCTCCGCTCGCATGAGGGGCCGGCGAAGCGGTCCGGTCGGCGACAGCACCCCCTACGGGTGTGGTGCCGCCGCGAGTTGCGACCCGCGAGCTACCCGGAGACCTCTGCCTCGGGCACCGTGCTTCCACGCACCAGCAGCCGGTGCGGGATCGTCAGAGTGGTGGCGGGCACACGGTTGCGCGGAGTGTAGATACGGTCTGCCAGGCACTGCAGAGCACGCTGGGCGATCTGCTCTTTGTCGGGGGAGATGGTGGTCAGCGCCGGGTGACTGAAACGACCGTCCTCGACGTCGTCGAAACCGACGACAGCCACCTGCTCGGGCATGCGAATGCCTCTCAGATGCGCCACGTGCATGGCACCCAGCGCCAGTTCGTCACTGAACGCGAACACGGCGTCGGGGGCGGAGTCACCGTCGAGCAGTTCGGCCATGGCCCGGGCACCGTCCTCCCGGTGCAGAGAGGTCACGCTTCGCTCCCACTCCGGCCGGGGCGCGATACCGGCCCGCCGCAGCGCCCTGCGATAGCCCTCGGTTCGCTGCTGTGCGGTGCCGTTCTGCAGATGCGGCTGGAGTCCGATCGCCGCGACGCGGCGACGTCCCAGCCCCAGCAGATGAGCGGTCGCCTCGTCCGCCGCAGCCACGCTGTCCACCGCCACATGATCCGCCTTGCCCTGCGAGCTGCGTTCGCCGAGCAGCACGATGGGCAGAGTGTGCGCGGTGGAAGTCAGCTCATCTGCCGTCAGCGCCCACGGGCTGATGATCAGCCCGTCCATCACCCGGCCGCTGTCACCGGTCAGCAGTCGCCGTTCGACCTCCGCGTCTCCCCGCGTCTGCTCGATGATCACTGTCCACGAGCGGCGACGCGCCTCGTCGACCAGCAGCCCCGCAAGCTCTCCGAAGTAAGGCGACTGGAACTCCGGGATGGCGAGACCGATGATTCCGGTACGTCCGGCCCGGAGGCTGCGAGCCGCGAGGTTGGGGCGATACCCCAGCTCGTCGATCGCTTCCTGTACCCGCTGGCGCGTCTGCGCCGCGACTCGGGCAGATCCGTTGACCACGTTCGACACCGTTCGCGGCGAGACCCCGGCGCGGGCCGCCACATCCTTCAGGCTGCTGCTCATTCGCCCATCGTGACACGCCGTGCCAGGGCGGATGAATGTCGCCGACAGCTATTGCAACGTTGAAATCAACGATGCAACATTGCGGGTGACCCCACACTGCAAGGAGGATGCATGAACCCGCACTCGTACCCCGGAGTCTCGCTCGCCGACCTCGACCAGGATGTGTCGTCCGACATCGCGGCTCTGTACGCGGAGGGCATCACCGCACGTAAGGGCGCCTTCGCCCCCGAGTGGGCCGACCGGCTCCGCGAGGACATCGAGGTGGCCTTCCACGAAGCGTTCGCGCGCCCCGGGGGCGCGGTCGGACGTGGCCCGCACCGCTACTACGTGGAGATACACCCCGAGCAGCTGCGCGGCTTCGTGGAACTGGTCGACCACCCCTGGGTGCGGTCCGTCTGTACTGCCGCGCTGGGGCCCGGCTACCGGATCGTCGAGCTGGGCTTCGACGTTCCGCTCGAAGGCGCGGTCAACCAGCCGTGGCACCGGGACTTCCCCATGCCGCAGGAGACCCGCTCCGAGCGACGGCTGACCTCCCTGGCGTTCAACGTGACCGCTGTGGACACGGAGGCGGACATGGGCCCCTTCGAGATCGCGCCGGGTACGCAGTGGGACGACAGCCCGGAGTTCGGGCACGACATGTTCCCGCCGCGCTCGCACTACGCGCGTTACGAGGAGCGGGCCGTACGCAAGTTCCCGCAGCGGGGTGACATCTCCGCTCGCACGGCGCTCACCATCCACCGCGGCACCAGGAACAACTCCTCCAAGTCCCGTCCGGTGCTCGTCCTGGGAGTGGACGGTCCCGAAGCAGCCAACGGTGACCGGCACGACACTGCCGTCACCCGGGCCTACTGGGAAGCGCTTCCGGAGCGCGTGCGGCGTCACCTGGACTGCGCGGTCGTCGACGTGCTGGAGCCGGTGACGCAGAAGCACACCATCGAGGGCCTCGTCATGGGCGATGCCTGAACTGACCGCCCGGGCACGGCAGGCACATCGGCGCTCCGTCCAGCGGCACGCTTGCCACGGCCAAGGGCTGCGCCGTCATCCCCCGGCGGGCGCACGACGCCGGCTGCGGCACCTCGCCTCGTAGTCGGAACGCCCGTATGCATCCAGCATGCGGTTGTCCCTCCGCCTTGCGACGCACCGCATCCGACGGCCGCGCGCTGATCCACCAGGAAGTGCGGGACAGCCCTTGGAGAAGCAGCCACCCCGCTATGCGCCGGAGAGGGACCGGCCGCCCACGCCCTGACTGTCGGCCGTCCGGGCGACGGCACGGCGAGCCACATCGGGAAACGCCCGCTCCACGGACGCACTGAGGAGATCCATCTCTGTCCGGAGTGCCGGATGATGGGTGGGCGGCAGGCTGTCGAGCAGCCCGTCGAGCAGCGCGCGCAGGCGCCGGCAGACCTGGATCGACGTCGCTCCGTAGTCGCGGATCTCGCCTACGGCGAGCTGGAGGTAGTCCTCCCACGCCCTCCCTCTCAGGACGAGCCGTGGCCTTCCGTCGTCGCCGGACAGCACATATCGGCCGGGCAGTGGCGACCGACCGATCACGTGGAGGAGCGACTCGATGTGATTCATGATCTGCACGGCGGTGGTGGGGTCGTTGACAGCGGGCGAGAGGGCCCGGATCGCGATATCGACGAGCACCCGGACCGCGAATGCCGGGTCCTGTTCGATCGTCCGCTCAGGGCCGAGCGCGATGAGACCCCTGACCTGTCGGCTGTCAGGGGTCGACGTTCCTCCGTGAATTTCGAGGAGGACCGCGCCTCGGGGAACGTAGTCACCGATCACGTGGGGCACTTCGAAGAGACAGTCGTGGCGTGCGGCAATCGCCGCCAGGCCGGCCGTGTGGAGGGCCTGGATCGCCCCGCCTCTCGTCGCACGGACGACGGTCACCTGGCCCAGCCGCCTCACGGCTTCACCGCGGTGCGGCGCCGCGGACGTGACCGCCCTGGTGCCGCGCTCGAAGACGTCCTCCCCCATGCGGCCGACGAGGTCGGCGATGGCGACCGGTCTGAGGTTGTGCGTGAAGCGGTTGAGGTAGATGAGCAGCAACAGGAGGCTGACAGCCACGGCGCCACCGGCCAGGGTGACTCCGAAATCCGGTACGGACTGCGACTCGACGCTGCGCAGCAAGGAGAAGGCGAAAGCGAAAGTGCCGGTGAAGGTGGCCAGTACGGCCTTCTGGAGCCGGTCCCTGTACCAGAGCCGCATATATCGTGGCGACAGCGTTCCCGTGGCCTGCTGAATGACGAGAACGCCGATGGTCACAACGAACCCCAGAAGTGCGATCATTGCGCCCACAATGGCACTCAGCACGCCGCTGGCCGTTGTCGCCGAATAGTGCCATCCGCTCGGGGGCCAGTCCGAACTGTCGGCGTTGATGGCCAATTCAGCCAGGACGAATCCCAGGACGAGGCCGAACAGCGGCATGATCCACAGGTTCGCCACCACGTATTGCCGAAGCCGGAACGCGGAGGCCCAGGTCATGATGATGCGCATCTGGCATTCGTCCCTTCGCGACGGCCGGTACTCCGGCGGCGCGGCGCCGTGCGGGCACTGCGCTGCGGCCGGGAGCGGTCCGGCTCCACGGTATGTCAGCCCCGATGGTGCACAGGGGCCGACACAGTGGCTTCACCACCCGGGTCGCAGCACGTCTTCACAGCCTGCGCTGAGACCCTTGAAGTCGCTCCGCCGTTCGGAAAGCGCCCCTCTTCACGCGTAGGCCCTGACCTTGCACGGCGCTCCCACTGAAGCAATTCGGGGTCCGCGTGGACGTGCTGACGGTGAACGACGCACCACTTCGGCGAATGACCCTCACTGTTCGCGGCCCGGAGTGAGCGCGCATGGGCGGTACAGAGCTGTCACGTGGGCTGTCACAGTTCCGTGCCGGGGGTGATCAGTACAACGCTGTCGCCCTTCCCGGGAATGATCCGCCGATTCTCTGTCACGGGTTCCAGCCGCAGATCCTCACGCACCACGAAAAGGGTCTCACTGCCCGGCGGCATCGGAGCCGAGGCCTCCTGGACGAGGAAGCGTGCACCCGTCCCGTATCGCGCGGCCAGTGCGTGACGCACGAGGGGTCTGCCGAAGAGGATGTCTCCGCCGGTGTAGGGGGCAACCACACCGTGGCTGTCCTCGGGAGGGCCGACCCGGTAGACGGGCCCCTCGACGCTGTCCTGCATCACCACCGAGGCGAGGGCGTTGAAGTCGTCGTCGTCGGTGGCCAGGAACACGGCCGTCACGCCCTCCAGCCGGGCCCCCGGATTGGTGGCGGTGGCGAGCAGATCGCCGCCGGCGAGTTCGATACCCGCTCCGGTGATCCGTTGCCGTTCCTCGGCGAGGCCCGCCCACATCAGAACGTCCAGCCCGGCGGACCGCAGGGTCCTGCCCAGGTCCACCACCCACGGTTCACCGCCCACCAGGAGGATGCGTGTGCCCACGGGCTTGACGATGCCCAGGAACCGGGCGACCGGCGCCGCGGACAGTGCGTACAACAGGACCGTCCCGACGATCACCAGGAAGGTGACGGGAAGGATTTCGGCGGCGCCTTCGACCCCCCTGTCGACCAGGTTCCCCGAGAACGCCGTAGCCGTGGCCGCGGCAACGATGCCGCGCGGAGCCATCCATCCGATGAAGGTCCTCTCGCCCATGGACAGGGCGGAGCCCGCGGTCGACCCGTAGGCCACGAGGGGTCGTACCACGAGGACCAGGAGGGCGATGAGGCCGAGTGCCGGCAGGAGTACGGGCACGAGGGAAGCCGGCGTGACGGTGGAGGAGATCGAGACGAACAGCAGGCCGATGATCAGCTGGGCCAGGGTCTCGAAGAACGGACGCCGCGCGGGCATGTCGAAGCCCTCGATGTTGGTGACGGCGAGGCCGGTGACGATGGCGGCGATGAGCCCCGTGTCGTCCCTGACGACGTCGGCGCCCGCGGACACGACGATCACGGTGGTCAGCTGGGCCAGCGTCCCGAGCGTCTCGCCGAGCCGCAGTGTGCGAAGCGTCAACCAGAGCAAGGCTGTCCCCACCGCTCCGCCGATGAGCCCCACCGCCATGCTGAGGGCGAACTGGCCGAGCTGGTAGCCACGGCCGATGTCCACCCGTTGTGTGGTGGCGATCGCGTGGAAGACAAGTGCCCCCAGGATGCCGCCGATCGGGTCGGTCAGGGTCCCTTCCCAGATGAGGATGCGGCGCACCTTGTCCGTGGGCCGCACGAAGTCGAGAAGGGGGCCGACGACCGTCGGGCCGGAGACAACCAGGATCACGCCGAGCATCGAGGCGACCTTGAGTGGCATGCCGAACATCGCCGGTGCCACGGCTGAGGTGACCAGGAAGGTGACGAGCACACCGAGCAGCAGCAGTCGTCCCACGATCCACCGTGTGCGGCCGGTGAGCTTGCGGAGGTTGAGCCCGAGGCCTGCGTCGTAGAGGATCACCGCCACGGACATCGACACGAGGACGTCGAAGTTCTGTCCCATCAGCTTGTCGGGGTGGATGACGTCCGTGAGCGCGCCGGCGGTGAACCCCGCGGGCAGCAGGATGATGAGGGCGGGAACGCGCAGTCTGCTCGCCAGGATCTGTGAGCCGGCGGCGAGGAGCAGGGTCAGTGTGATGCCGAGGTAGATCTCGTCGTCTGTCACAGCGACTCCTTTCGGCAGAGTCCTGGTGCGGTCGGGAGGGAGCCGTCCTGAGCGTCAGCTCGCGCCCGTCCCGGCACCGCCCTCGGGATCGCCGCCTCGTCGCAGGTCGGCCTCGGTGAGTTCTTCGAGCTCACCCCTGGTGTCGAGCCAGTACAGGAAGACGACGGCCGGCACCACGATCACCAGCGCGACGAGGGTGACGAACGCCAGCCAGGTCAGCGTGGTCGACGCACCGGCGCCTTCGGCGACGGTCATCGACGGCGGAAGGAGGTAGGGACGCTGAGCCAGTCCCCAGGCGATGACCGCGCAGGCGATGACGCCGACGGCCGAGGCGCGGGCCCAGCCGCCCGGCCTCCGCGTGAGCAGCCACGCCGTGATGAGGCACGCAGCTGTGGCGGCGATGCCGAAGGCCAGCCCCGCCCCGTGGGTGAGCCCGCGCCACACGTGAGGGGCGTCCTCGCTCGTGACGAACAGGGTGATCGCCCCCAGCACCACGAGCACGACGAGGCTCACCAGCCCACGCCGCCGGAAGTAGGCGATCAGGTCCGGTGCGTCGAAGCGGCGGGCGTCCGCTGCCAGGAACACAGCGCCCAGAAAGGCCGTCGCGGCGACGGCGAGCAGGCCGAACATGATCGAAGTGGGGTTGGACCAGGCATCCGCCGAGGCTTCCGTGCCGGGCTTCACGCGGCCTGAGGCCACCCCTCCTACGGCGGTGCCGAGGAAGAACGGCGTGACGAGCGAAGCCAGGGCGAACACGGCGCCGTAGAGGCGCCGGTCCGTGAGCCGGCGGACGACCTTGCGGAACGCGAAGCCGGCGCCGCGCAGGACCAGGCCCACGGCCGCCAGCGCCAGGGGCAGCCACATTGCGGAGAAGACGGTTTGGAAGAGGGTGGGAAATCCGGTCCACATGATGACGAAGACGAAGATCAGCCAGACGTTGTTGACCTCCCACACGGGGGCCATCGCGTGATCGATGAGCCACCGCGGACGCCTGCCGCGTTCGGTGCCTCCCGCGGTCAGGTCCCAGAAGCCTGCGCCGTAGTCGGTACCTCCGGCGCAGGTGTACGCAGCGATGGCGAGCAGCAGGACCACTGCCATCAGGTCGGCCGTCACGTCCGGTCACCCGCGGGCGGGGCGCCGCCGCCTTCTCCGGCGGGGACCGACGTCCGCGGGCCGTACGGGCCGTCCGTCTCGGGCGGGTCCGCCGAACGTCCCGCAGCGGTCTCCGCATCGGCGTCGCGCCACCGCGTGCGCAGCTTGAGCAGGACGACGAGGAGCGACCCGAAGATGAACAGGTAGACGACGACCACCAGCCCGAACATGATCCACAGCGTGGACGAGCGGGTCGCCGTGACTGCCTCGGCGACCCGCATGTTCTGGTAGACGATCCAGGGCTGGCGTCCGACCTCGGTCGCGATCCAGCCGCACTCGACAGCCACCACGGAGAACAGACCCGCAAAGGCCGCGCTGCGGTAGAACCACTTCGAGGCGGGAAGCCTGCGGTGCCGCAGCCACACCAGGCCGTACCACAGCGCCAGGAGCACCAGGGCGGAGCCGATGAGGACCATGATGTCGAAGGCCCAGTGTGCGATCGTCGCCTGAAGCACTGTCGGCCTTTGGTCGGGCGGGACGGAGGTCAGTCCGACGACCCGGGTGTCCGGGCTGAAGCCGGCGAGGAGGGAGTCCAGCAGCGGAACCCTGATGCCGCCCGAGACGGAGCCGTCGGAGCGCAGGCGGCCGAACAGGTACTCCGGAACGCGGGTGTCGGTCTTCCAGACGACCTCCATGGCCGCGAACTTCACCGGCTGCTTGTGGAAGACCGAACGGGCGATGGAGTCTCCCAGGACGAACTGGACGGGAGTCGCCACCGCGGCGATGGTGAAGGGAACGGCGAATCCGAGCCGGTGGTACCGGTCATGACGGCCCCTGAGCCATCCGACCGCGTAGACGCCGGCCACCGTGTAGCCGGCGGTGATCAGCATGGCCACCACGAAATGCCAGTACTGCGGCCCGAACATCGGCGTGAAGATCGCCTTCCAGATGTTCACGTCCGCAGGATGGCCGGCGGAGTCGAGGGAGAAGCCCCGAGGGGTGTTCATCCAGGAATTGGCCGCCAGGATGCCGAACGCCCCCAGCAGCGCCGCAGCCGGAAGCGGCAGCCCGAGCAGGAAGTGCGTCCGGGGCTTCAAACGACGCCATCCGTAGAGATAGATGGCGATGAGGACCGCTTCGAGGAAGAAGGCCCAGGCCTCGACCCCGAAGCCGATCCCGAAGACGTCACCCCACCTGCCCATCAGCCCCGGCCAGAGCAGACCGAACTCAAAGGAGAGCACCGTGCCGGTGACGACACCGACGGCGAACTGAACAGCCATCACCGCCGACCACCGCCGCGCCAGCAGAAGTGCTGTCGCGTCCTTGTGCCGCAGTCCGCGATAGTGCATGACCAGGGTGATCAGGGGCAGGGCCACGCCCAAGGGGACCAGGATGATGTGTGAGGCCAGAGTGAAGGCCATGAGTTCTCGGGCCGGCAGAAGCTGATCCGGCGCACTCGCCAGCAGGTGGACCGAGGTGTTCATATCCGCCTTCGCCGATCGGGTCTTGCGAAAGGGTCAGCCGCCGGTTGCGAACCCGGGGAAGAGCGTCATCCCGCCGTCCACGTAGAGCGTCGTCCCCACGACGTAGTCCATGAGGTCGGAGGCGAGAAGGACAACTGCGTGGGCGATGTCCTCGGGGTCACCGATCCGGTCGTACGGGATCAGGCGCAGGAGGTCCTCGCGGGCCTCCTGCGTCTCCCAGGCACTGCGGTTGATGGGGGTCCTGATCGCTCCCGGGGCCACGGCGTTCACCCGGATCTTCTCCGGTGCGAGCTCTTGGGCCAGCGTCTGCATCATCATCTGAACGCCGCCCTTGGAGGAGGCGTAGTTCACGTGCCCTGCCCAGGGAATGATCTGGTGCACCGAACTCATGCAGATGATCTTCCCGGCTGCCCGGGACACCTCGGGGACCACGCCGCGCCGGCGGAACTCCCTGGCTGCCTCACGTGCGCACAGGAACTGGCCCGTGAGGTTGACGTCGAGCACCTTCTGCCACTGGGCCAGAGTCATTTCGGTGAAGCCGGCGTCACGCTGCATCCCTGCATTGGCGACCAGGATGTCGAGGGTTCCGAACTCCTGCACCGTCCGATCCACCATCGCGGTCACCTGGGACTCCTGCGACACGTCGGCTTCGCAGGCCAGTGCCCGTACCCCGAACGAAGTGACTTCCGCAACGACTTGCTCGGCGGCCTCACGACCGCTCACGTAGTTGACCACCACGTCGGCGCCCGCCCGGCCCAGTCCGATGGCCGTGGCCTTGCCGATGCCGGAATTGGCACCGGTCACGAGTGCCGTCTGGCCTTTCAGCAAGTCGGCCGGCAGAGCAGGCCTCGATGCCACGGCAGGGGAATCCATGATGCCCTGTCTCCTTGCTGCGCGACTACGGTCC
This sequence comes from Streptomyces sp. NBC_01013, assembly GCF_045162765.1. Taxonomy (NCBI): domain Bacteria; kingdom Bacillati; phylum Actinomycetota; class Actinomycetes; order Kitasatosporales; family Streptomycetaceae; genus Streptomyces; species Streptomyces sp. NBC_01013. The sequence goes on along the minus strand of NZ_CP108687.1, from coordinate 7,723,305 downwards.
GACGGGCCGCTGCCCGGCGGGCGGGGATCAGGCAATCACCGGATGGCCGCCGTCGGCAGGCGCGGCGGGCGCGGTTGCGCCATCGGGTGGACCGGCTTCCCCCGCTCGGCTCAGCCCCGGCGCCGGCCGCGCCCCGCCGCGCTCCGCCGCGCTCCGCCGCGCCCCGCCGCGTCAGCCGACGCGGCGGCCCGAGCGCATCTTGAGAACCAAGGGGAGTACGAACCAGGCCCCGGCGAACCACGCCATGACGGCGCCGACGAGTATCTCCGCCAGAAGGTCGGTGAGTACGGTGTGCAGCAGGAGCAGCAGCGTGCAGCCGACGGTCAGGGCGAGCAGGACCATGCCGCACACCATGAACCGGGCTGCGACGACCACCACTTCGTCCTTCATCCGGGAGCCGGACAGGAAGCGGTGCAGCGCGACGGGCGCTATGAGAGCTCCGATCGCGGAGGCGCCGAGAACGACAGTGATGACGTAGACGCGGTGGTCGAAGTCGCCCAGTCGTTCGAATCTCTGCGTGAAGGCGACGCTGAGCAGGAATCCGAAGAGGATCTGGATCCCCGTCTGGGCGACCCTCGTCTCCTGCAGGATCTCGTTCCAGCGGCGGTTGACCCGCTCCCTGGGATCTTCCTCCGACACCGCCCTCGGGCTCTCCCCGCTCTCACCGGCCGTCGGGCACGTCCCGCCCCGGCCCCCACCCTCCGCCTCGGACACGGTCGCGCCGGGCTCGACGGGCCTGCCGCTCTTCGTGTCCAAGGGCCCGGAGTCCAATGGCTTCATGGCGCTTCCTCCCCTTGCACTTCATGTGCCTTCTTGAATTGCGCTTCATGTGCCCTTCCTGAACGTGCTTACGCCCGGGCACCTGCGACGCTCGGGGTGAACATCCCGGAGCGGCGGTGGTGGCGAGGGGGTGCCGGGACGGGACAGCAGCCGGGTCCTGCGACGGGCCGCCGATCAGGAGCAGGGCAGGCACCCTGATGCTCGCCGCTCCGGGTGAGTTCGGTGCGAGCCTGACGCCGCAGGCGATTGCGGCGTCCACCGCGAGCGGCCGGCACCCGGGCCCGACCTGGTGGAGGCCGACAGCTCCAGCCCGGGTTCACCGCCGGCTGGTTCGGCCTCGTCCGCGGCGCTTCGTCGTGGTGCACCGGACCGAGCGCGAAAGCCTGATCCCCGCGCCCGCCGAACTCGTCGCGCCGGGAGCCGTGCCCTCCTCGGTGACGCGGCTGGCCCGAGCGCCGGCACGCCGTCCCGTGGCCGACGTATCGGCGTATCGATGTATCGACGGAGGCGCAACCTCGCAGTGGCTGACCTGCTGCGATGTCACGGGCTGCTCCCTGCCCGTCCCCGTCCGGACGACAGCACGCCTTCCCCGGTGAGGCTCGGCTCCGCATCCGTTCCAGCCCCTCCGCGAAGCCGATCCGCGTAGCCGATCCGTCCGCGCCGGGGCGCCCGGTCCTGCGCCTAACATGTGCGCATGCCGGCCTACGTACCCGCGGTCTTGACCTTCCTCGCCTTCTGCATCGGCACGCTCCGTGAGCGCCGGCGTTTCAGCAACGCCGTCCTCCTGGGAATGTCGTTCACCTTCGCCGTGGCCGCCTGGCTCACAGAACTCGCCCGGTCGCAGCCGGCCACGGGCAGGGAGATCGGCGTCGTCCTGTTCCTTCTCGTGGCCGTGGGCATCATTACCCTGTCCTGGTTCCTCGTCTCCAACGGTGTGACGATGGTGCGCAAGGAGGGCAGAAGCCCAGCCAACCTCCTGTCCCTTCTGGCCGGGCTTGCTCTGGTGGCCCTTCTGGCACTGATGACCACCGCGATGATCCTGGAGAACGAACTCCTGGTGGTGGTCACGGGCACCGTCCTGGCCCTGGCCGGTTACATCGCCTTCCTGTTCCTCTGTTTCATCGTCTACGCGTTCCTCTACGGACGTCTCCACATCCACCGCAAGGCCGACTACGTGGTGGTGCTCGGCGCAGGTCTCATAAACGGAGCCACGGTGTCGCCGCTCCTGGCCGGCCGGCTCGAACGGGCCCGAACCGTGCACACGCGGCTGACGACGCGCGGCCGGCAGCCCGTGCTCCTCGCCTCCGGCGGGCAGGGCCCGGACGAAACACTGCCGGAGTCGCACGCCATGGCCGACTACCTCGTCGAGCGCGGGTTCCCGGCCGCCCTGATCGAACGTGAGGATCGCTCCACGACGACCGAGGAGAACCTGCGGTTCAGCAGATCGATCATGGAGAAGGCGAATCCGGACTACCGTTGCGTGGTCGTCACGAACAACTACCACGTCTTCCGCGCCGCAGTGACCGCCCGCCGGACGGGAGTCAGAGGCCAGGTCGTCGGTTCACCCACTGCCGCGTACTTCTGGCCCAGCGCGATGATCCGCGAGTTCGTCGCGATCTTCCTGACGTACTGGCGCACCAACCTGGCCATCTGCCTGCTGCTCGTCCTGGGCGGAGCTTGCATATGGCTCCTGGGCTGATCAGGCCCGTCGGGCCTGATGCGAGCATCGCGGTGTGCATGCCGTCGCCCTTCATGCGACGGTCTTGAAGGACCTCAAGGTCCTCATCCGCGCGAGGACGTGCTCGGCGCCGCCGACCTCACGCCGGGACGTGCGGTGGGGCTGTCCAGGACGGCTCCGCCGCCGTGTTCACCCGGGCCATCGATCGCCTGCCGCGCCCTGGTCACTCCTGGTCGAAGGAGAGCCAGGTACCGGCGAGGCCCTGCTGACCCGCCCCGGGCGTGAGCCAGTCGCAGACACCGTCCCGGAAGACCGACTGCAGATCCGCGAACTGGTTCTCGGTCGGGGGCACTCGGTAGTCGGAGCGGACCACAGGACGCTTGCGGCACTTGACGATGTCGTTGGCCACATCGGCTCCGGCGACCATCCGCGGGGATGTCCACACCGGGTAGAGGGTGTTGCACGCGGTGTTGTCGATGCCCTCGACCTGGGGCTCCGCGATCTTCTTCGCCCCGATGCCACGGGTCCAGCAGGCGTCCGTGAGACCCTGCGGCTGGTAACGGACGATCTTCTCGATGGGGGCGTCGTCTCCGGCGTCCCCCTTGATGCCGGTGAGCCACTGGTCCATGTCGGACAGCATCCCGGCCAGCGTGAATCCGTGCCCGCTGGAGCGGGTGAGCATGACCTGGTTGGCGTGGGTGCCGTTGGCCTTGTCCAAGCGCGCCCGGGTCGAGAAGGAGTGGAAGCGCATGTGCATGTCGCCGGCCGCCGCGTCGTCCGTGTAGTCGCGGTAGTCGATGATCGGAACGTCGGCGAGGCCGCCTCCGCCGTTCAGCATGCGACCGGTGCGGTAGGCCGTCCGTACCGCCTTGAGATCGGCGACCGTGCGCGCCGCGGCGGGCTTGGCATCGTCGTCGAGGCCGCCGATACGCCGGTTCAGGTCGATGAACTGGTCCATGTCGATGGTCCCCTTGTTCAGGGCATCGAGTCCGTACTGGATACCCGTGTTGTCGAGCGGTCTGCGCGCCTTCCCGGACTCGGGAACCTCGCCGTAGACGTTCACCGAGTGGCTGTAGACGTCACAGCGGGCACCGCCCGGGTTGGTGCCGGGGTCGTAGCGCTGTGCCACGGGCAGCTGGGCCGGGCAGAACACCGTGGGGTCGATACGGCCGCTCGCCCTGGCCAGGCTGCCGATGCTCTCCCACTTGCCGAACCCGGAGACCGCCCGCTGCTGGTCCTTGGTGAACGCGTCCGGTGCGACCTGCGTGAAGTAGTGGTTCAGGAGCTGGGCGTCGCTGAGCGTCTGGATCGTCCCGAAGCCCACGTCGGGGAAACTGCACCCGGAGAGGATGCCGTCCAGCAGACCTGGGTAGTTGTCGGCGATCTGGTGGGTCTGGTACGAGCCGCCCGAGCAGCCGTTTCCGATGGTGAAGGCCGGGTCGCCATAGGTCTCCACGAAGCGTTCCTTGACCATGCTCATGGTCTCGGCGGCCAGCAGGTCGTTGCAGTTGTTGCCGAAGACGTTCAGCGTGGACGACGCGACGCCGTAGCCCTTGCTCAGATATGTGTCGTTCATGATGCCGACGGTGTTGCGCCCCTGGACGTACCAGCCGCCGTTGCAGCCCCCACCGAAGCCGTACACGAGGCGCCCGTTCCAGCCCTGCTCCCGCTGCAGCGGGTCGGGCGTGCCCGACGCGGGGTCGTACAGCACGGCCGTCTCGTAGATGCCTCGGTTGATGGTGCCGGTCTCGACGCGGACGATGTACGGCACCTTCTTGCCCACGCTCGTCGTGGTGGTGGCCAGATCGGCGGGACGGTCGTCCTGGCCGGGCAACGGAACGAACGTGCCGGCCGTGGTGCGATACATGTAGTCGACGCGGGTATCGACCGAGCAGTCCTTGTCGACCGGCTGCCCGAGAGTGTCGCCGGTGACGGTCTTGAACGCCGCGGTGTCGCAGACGAACGGCTGCTCGTGCGGCCCTGCGAACACCGGACCCGTGATGGGGTGGTTGTTCAGGGTCAGTTGTCCGGCGCCCGCGCCCTCGGCCCTGGCCGTGAGCGTGTTGCTGCCCTTGGACAGCTCCTTCACCACGCCCATCAGCGCGTCGCTGCCGAAGGGCCGGAAGCTCGCTGTCACGTCCCGGCCCTCGACCTCGACCCGGACCTTGCCGGCGGCTACGGAGGCGGGCACCTCGACGCGGATCAGGGCGTCGTCTCCCGACACTGTGCCGGGCCGCGATGACACGGCCGTCACCTGCAGCTTCTCGATTTCTTGGCTACGGGCCGGCGCCGCCGACGTGCCTATCAGCACGCCCATGAACGCTATGCCTACAAGGCCCAGTTCGACCGGGCGCGCGGCTCCTTCGAACGACACGACGGAACTCGCCTCACTTCCTGGAGTCGGGGTTCGTGATGAGTGTGGAGCGGCGGGCTTTTGACCCGCCGGGACGGTGACGCGCATGGCGCGTGGTCGTGTGCGGCTTCCCGGCCGGTGACCGGCGAGGGGCCGCTCCCCGTCCGGTGACCTGTTCTCCACGGGACGGGCGCAGGGGTGGTGCGTGTCCTTGGGTCCCGCAGGGCCGGCTCTGAGCGGCTACCAGTTGGTGAACGCCCCGTCCGCCGTACGCAGGTGCGGGCGCTCGGCCGCCGAGGCCCGGTACCGGCGCGCCGCTTCCCGGTCGATGTCGACGCCGATCCCGGGCAGTCCGCTCAGCTCCACCCGCCCCGGCAGGATCGTCGGCCGCGCGGTGAAGAGGGCGGCGATGGCCGGATCGGGGTCCGTCTGGTGCTCCTGGACCGCCACGTTGGGACAGGCGAGATTGAGTTGCAGCGAGGAGGCGGCGGTGACAGGGCCGAGCGGGTTGTGCGTGGCGAGCTTGATGTGGTGGGTCTCAGCCATCGCCGCGATCTTCTTCGCCTCGGTCAGGCCCGCGGACACCCCGACATCCACGCGCGCGTAGTCGATCAGGTCGCCCTCGATGAGTGTCCTGAACTCCCATTTGGAGCCGTACTGCTCACCTGCGGCCAGTGGTACGCCGGTGCGGGCCCGCAGCATGCGGTAGCTGTCCGGGTTCTCACAGCGCAGCGGGTCCTCGACGAAGTACGGGCGGGCCGCCTCGATCTCCCTGCACAGGGTCAGGGCCTCCGGCGGATCCAGGCGCGTATGGACGTCGAGGATCAGCTCCACCTCGTCGCCGACCACGTCCCGCACCTGATGGAAGAGGTCGACCGAGTCGCGAAGGCAGCGGCGGGCGTCGAGGGTTCCGTCGGCGTCGTGCGGCGAGGCGAACCGCAGATGGTGCCAGCCCTCGGCAACCAGGTCGCGGCAGCGGTCCAGGAAAGCCGTGCGGTCGTGGTAGCCGTCGCCGACATGCACGTAGGCGGGTACGTGATCACGAACCCGGCCGCCGAGGAGCTCGTGCACCGGCACGCCGAGCGCCTTGCCGCGGATGTCCCAGAGGGCGACGTCCACTGCTGCGACGGCGGCACCGAGTATGCGGTCGGCGGGGAAGAAACCGCGCCGGAACATCACCTGCCACAGGTGTTCCGTCCGCCGTGGGTCCTCGCCGACGATCAGCTCCGCGAGGTGCTCCAGGCCGCCCGCCACGGCCCGCTGGCGCGACCTGATGCCTACCTCGCCCAGGCCGTGGATGCCCTCGTCGGTGTCGACCACGACCAGCATCATGCTGTCGCCGTGGTCGGGGAGCGTCAGCACTTCCAGGCCGGTGATCTTCATTCCACTCCTCTATGAAAACGTTCCCGCAATTTCAGGGCCGTTCTTGAGGACACATCATCGGCAGCAGTTCGAGCGGAGCGCAAGACCCGTGCATGCAGGGGGTTTTCCTCGTGGAAATACTCCTGCCGCATGACTTGACACGGCATGGGAACGTTCGCAAACATCACCGCATTCACAGGATCCAGATGTGGGACGACCGGGGTCCCCCGGTTCAGGACGACGAGGAGGCCGTTCGTGGCAGTCACGATCCGGGAAGTGGCGAGCGCCGCGGGAGTCTCGGTGTCGACGGTGTCCCGTGCGTTCACCGCACCCGACCAGGTGCAGCCCGCGACGCGGCAGCGCATTCTCGACGCCGCGGCCGAGCTCGGCTACTCCCCCAACCCGGCAGCCCGTTCACTGCGCGGCGGCGGCACCGGAACGCTCGGCCTGATCGTCCCGGACATCGCCAACCCGTTCTTCCCGCCGGTCATCAAGGCGATGCAGGCCCGCGCCCGGCACCTGGGCTACACGGTCCTGGTCGTCGACAGCGACGAGCGTGAAGCGGACGAAATGGCCGCCATCGCGGCCGTGTCGAAGCGGGTCGACGGCCTGATCCTGTGGGCTTCGACCCTCACCGAGGACCGGCTCCACGAACTCGCCGCCCGCATGCCACTGGTGGTGGTGAACCGTCACGTGCCGGGCATCCCCGAGGTCCGCATCTCACTGTCCGCCGGCATCGCGCAGGCCGCCGAGCAGTTGAAGGCGTACGGCCATCGGCGCTGCGTCTTCATCAACGCGTCGCGCGCCGAGCTGAGCCGCGGCAAGTCCATCCAGGAGTCCTTCGAGGCGCTCGACCTGTCCCTGTCCGAGCTCGGGCCGTACGAACCGCGGTTCGAGACGGGGGTGCACGCCGCCACCCTCGTCGCCGCCCACGAGGCGACGGCCGTGATCGCCCACAACGATCTGGTCGCCCTCGGCGTGCTGCACCAGATGGCCAACCTCGGCATGAGCGTGCCGCGCGATGTCAGCGTCATCGGCATCGACGACACGCTGCTCGCCTCCGTCTCGACCCCCAGCCTCACCACGATCAGGATCGACCCCGAAGAGATCGCCACACGTGCCGGTGACCTCCTGATCGAGACGATCGCGAAGACTGCGGCGGGGAGCGGACGCGGGCTCGAAGTCGCCGCACCCTTCGTTGAGATCGGCTCCCGCCTGATCCCCCGCGCCTCGACGGGTCCCGCACCCGTCCGCTGATCCACGGCACACACCACCAGAGCGAGAAAAGCACCGCACTCCTCCGCACCGAGCCCACCCCTGCCCTTCTTGGAGCCGTTATGCCCAGAAACTCCCGCTGTGCGGCCATACTTGGCTGCATGGCGCTGACCGCGACCCTCGCGGGCTGTTCCTCCCTCACCCCGAGCAGCGCCGGCGGGGACGGCGATCTCGTGCTGCGGGTCCAGGGCATGCCGCCGGCCACCGACAAGCCGGGGCTCGCCCTGTTCAAGAAGCAGGTGGCGGACTTCGAGCGGGCCAACCCGGGCATCGAGGTCAAGGGTTCCACTACGGTCTTCGACCCGCTGACGTTCTCCGCGAAGCTGTCCGGCGGCAATGTCGAGGACGTCATCAAGGTGCCGCTGACCGAACCGCAGCGGCTCATCCAGCAGAAGCAGGTGCAGCCGATCACCGGGCAGCTCAGGGAGTGGAAGCACTTCAAGGAGTTCAACCCGCAGGTCCTCCAGCCGCTCACCGACACCGCCGGCGACGTGTACGGCGTACCGCAGAATCCGTACGCCCAGGGCCTGGTCTACAACCGCGATCTCTTCGAGAAGGCGGGCCTCGACCCCGACCGGCCGCCGGCCACCTGGGCGGACGTCCGCACCGCCGCCAAGAGGATCAGCGACAGTACCGGCAAGGCGGGCTTCGTCCACGAGTCCAAGGACAACCAGGGCGGCTGGCAGCTGACCATGCTGTCGTACGCCTTCGGTGGCGAGCTGGAGAAGGAGGAGGGGGGCAGGTACACCGCCACGCTTACCGGGGAGCCGACGAAGAAGGGCCTGCGACTCCTCCAGGACATGCGCTGGAAGGACGATTCGCTCGGCAGAACCCTCCTCAACAATCAGAACGACGTGATCAAGCAGTTCGCGGCCGGCCAGGTCGGCATGTTCATGGGCAGCCCAGGGACGTACCGGCTCGCGAAGATGCAGTTCGGCATGGAGAAGACCGACGCCTTCGGTGCGGCCCCGATGCCCCAGTCGGGCGGCGACGCGACCCTCACCGGCGGCGACGTCTACATGGTCCCGAAGTCCGCCGACGAGAAGCACGCGGCAGCGGCCGTGGAATGGCTGACCTTCGCCTACGCCAAGCCGCAGTACAGCACCGAAATCGCCGCCGAGCAGGCCAAGGCGCTCTCCGCCGATGCGAAGTCCGCGGTGGGCGTGCCGACGCTGCCGGTCTTCGACAGGAAGCGGCAGACCGAGATCGACGCCGCGATCAAGCCGTACATCAATGTGAAGCTGCAGAACTTCAGGCCGTACATCGACGGCCTCTCCACGCTGAAGCTGAAGCCGGAGCCGCCGTACCAGGCGCAGAAGCTGTACACCGCGCTCGATCCGGTCGTCCAGGCTGTGCTCACCAAGCGCGACGCGGACATCGACTCCCTGCTGGCCTCGGCCGAGAAGGACGTCAATGCCAAGCTCGCCGCGGACCAGAAGTAGCCGGCCCATGGCCCTGCTCACTCCGTCCCGTCGCCCGGCCGCCGTGTCCAAGGAGCCCGCGCCGCGCTCCCTGCCGCAGCGGCGTGGCACCGGCGCCCGCAAACAGTTCACGGCCTGGCTGTTCCTCGTCCCCGCACTGCTGGTCTTCGGGCTCTTCGCCTGGTGGCCGATCGTGCGCAGCCTGCTGCTCAGCTTCCAGCGGACCAACCTCGTCGAGCCCGCGGTCTGGGTCGGCCTGGACAACTTCCGTACGCTCTTCGACGACCCGCTGCTCGGCACCGCCGTGGGGAACACCCTGTTCTTCGTGGTCCTCGGCCTGCTGATCGGCTTCCCGGCGCCACTGGTCCTGGCCGCGATCATGTCGACGGTACGGCGCGGCGCGGGTGTCTACCGCTTCCTGGTGTATCTGCCGGTGGTCATCCCGCCGGTCGTGGCGATCCTGCTCTGGAAGTGGTTCTACGATCCCGGGAGCGGGCTCTTCAACAACGTCCTCGGCAAGGCCGGGCTCGGCCCGTACTCGTGGCTCGAGTCGTCCGACAGCGCCATGCTCTCGCTGGTCCTGGAGGCCACGTGGGCGGGGATGGGCGGCGCCGTGCTGATCTACCTCGCGGCGATGGTCGGCATCCCCGGCGAACTCTATGAGGCCGCCGAGGTGGACGGCGCCGGGATCTGGCGGCGGATCTGGCATGTGATGCTGCCTCAGCTCAGGTCCGTCATCGGTCTGTTGCTGCTCATTCAGCTGATCAACACGGTGCAGGTCTTCACCGAGCCGTACGTCTTCACCGGCGGCGGGCCCGAGAACTCCACCCTCACGGTCCTGCTGTTGATCTTCCGGTACGCCTTCCAGGACGGCGAGTACGGCCAGGCCGCCGCGCTCTCCTTCCTGATGGTGCTCGCCCTCGCCCTGCTCTCCGCGGTCTATCTGCGGGCCACGCGTAGCTGGAGCACATCATGACCACGCTCACCACCTTCGTATCCACCAACGACCGTCAGCGTCCCGGCGTTCGCGCCGCGGTGCGCTCCATCCAGGTGTTCACCCTGATCCTGCTGCTGCTCATAGGCATCGGACCGCTGTACTGGATGGTCAAGGGTGCGGTCTCACCGCCCACAGAGCTCACGACTCAGCCCCTCGCCCTCTGGCCGGACCGGCCGGCCCTGGGCAACTTCGGCACGGCTTACACCGACCTGAGCGTCGGCCGCTATCTGATGAACACCTTCCTGGTGGTCGGAGGCTCGTGGTTCGTCCAGCTCTTCGTCTCGGCCACGGCGGGCTTCGCGCTCTCGGTGCTGAGGCCGAGGTTCGGCAAGGCGGTCTACGGAGCGATCCTCGCCACGATGTTCGTGCCGTACACGGTGAACATGGTCAGCCTCTTCATGACGGTGATCGATGTGCCGTTCCTCCATCTCAACCTCGGCGACACCTATTGGGCGATCTGGCTGCCCGCCGGCACCAACGCCTTCACGGTGCTGCTCGCCAAACAGTTCTTCGACGCCCTGCCGAAGGAGCTGTTCGACGCGGCCCGGGTTGACGGGGCGAGCACTCGGCAGCTGCTCACCAAGATCGTGCTGCCGATGAGCAAGCCGGTGCTCGCCGTGATCAGTCTGCTCGCGGTGATGCACTCCTGGAAGGACTTCATCTGGCCGCTGGTGGCCATCACCGACCCCGAGAAGCAGCCGATCAGCGTTGCCCTCGCCCAGCTCGCCACGCAGGCTCCGCAGGACCAGCTGATCGCCGCGATGGTGCTCGCCGTCGCCCCGCCGGTGCTCGTCTTCGTCGTATGCCAGAAGTACATCGTCGCCGGGCTCGGCTTCACCGGAGTCAAGGGCTGAGTCCCCCGGAACCGACGACCGGTCCATCTGCCGCCCTCCGCACCTTCCGCTTCGGAGCCTTCGGAGCATCCGGAACACCCCGACCAAGAGAAGGGCACCTCCATGTCAGTCGCCCGCCGCAGATTCATCCAGGGCACGGCCGTCGCCACCGGCGCCGCGCTGCTGCCGACCGTTCCCGCGTACGCGGCAGACCCCGTCACCATCCAGGCCGACGGCATCACCCTGGTCGGCCGCAGCGACGGGAGCGTCCTCGTACAGGACGGTGCGGGCACCGACCGCATCCTGCTCAGCCACTTCATGATCAAGGACACCGCGCTGGGCCAGCAGCGCACCTTCGGCGGTACGCCCGCCCGGATCACGCTCCCCGACGGGCGGCCCGCTGTTCAGGTCACGTACACGATGGCGAGCGGCACATCCGGAGTCACCGTGCGCGGCACCTTCGACGTCACTGCGCGCAAGGCACACCTGAAGTGGAAGGTCAGCGGCTCCTCCACGCTCACACCGGCCGGCTTCATGTTCTCCCGCACGGTGTACGGGGCGAGCGTGCCGGAGTCGTACGAAGCACTGACCGTCTGGGAGCGGGACGTCCGGGGTGGCATTCCGTACGAGGTGAACGCGGGCGGCGCGTACGTCGAGACGTGGCCGGGTTCGCAGGGCTTCTTCTGCCTCTCGTCCACCAACCCAGCGAACACGAACGCCACATGGGTCCATTCGCCGGGCACCGCGACCGGAGCCGGCACCGCGGTCACCGAGGCCGATCTGGTCCTCGGCGAACTGCGGCCGCGCGGGGCGGGGGCGCTCGCGGCCGACCGGCCACTCGGCGTCGAGGTGTGGACCGACCAGCCGTTCAACCTCTACACGTCGGCCGGCCGGACGATGACGCTCAAGGCGCAGGTCGTCAACGGATCCGCCGCCGCCAGGAAGGTGAGGCTCATCTGGTGGGCGCGGGACTTCGGCGGCAAGAAGGTCGCCGGTGGAACGCTCTGCAGGAGCCTCGCGGCCGGCGCCGTCTGGAACGCCTCCTTCCCCGTGACCTCGCCCTCGCAGAACATCGTGTTCACCGAGGTGGAAGCCGTCAGCGGCAGTGACAAGGCGCTGGCCCGCACGAATCTGTGCGTGCTCCCGGAGTTCACGTACAAGGCCGGCAAGGAGTCGATGTTCGGTCTCGCCAACTACCCCTGGCTGCTCAAGCCCGGCAAGGAAGCCGTACTCGGGCTGGTCAGGACGCTCGGAATCAAGTGGATCCGCATCGCCTACGCGGGCGCTCCGGGCATCGACACCGCGACTCTGGACGCGAACGGCATCGGGCACAACGTGGAGCTGAGCGGCATCCCCGTGGGCGGCAGTGCGGAGCAGATCGCGGCGTGGGCCGACACGAACGTCGCCAAGGCCCTGGACGCCGAGGCCGCTTACTTCGAGGTGAGCAACGAGGTCAACCAGCCCTGGATGTCGGGGCGCGGTGCCGACGCCTATGTCCGGGACGGTCTGCGCCAGGTCACCACGCGCCTCGACGCGGCGGGCTCGCAGATGAAGGTCATGAACGCCGGCCTCGGCGGCATGGACTACGTGTGGACCGAGAACTTCCATGCCGCGGGCGGATGGGATCTCATCGACGCCTTCGCCTTTCATCCCGGGCGCGGCAACTTCACACCGGACTTCGCGCCACCGCCCGAGGAATGGACGCAGGGGTCGTCCGGCTCGTACTGGAACTTCCTCGGTGCGCTGCGCAAGGCGAACCAGGTCCTGGAGGAGTACGGCGGCGACAAGGAACTCTGGCTCACCGAGGCCTACGCACCGACCCGGCCCAACGCGTGGTGGAGCGACACCTACCGGCACGCCGCCGAGAACACGCTGCTCACCCTCGCTCTCGCCAAGGCCGAGAACGTGCGCGCCGTCAACTGGTACCAGCTGCACGACTCGACGCTCTACCACCCCCAGGAGGCCGACCCGGCCAACCCCGAGTACCACTACGGCCTGATGAACCGCGACACCAGCGCCAAGCCCTCGCTCCTCGCCTTCGCGACTGCCGCCCGGGTCCTGGACGAGGCCGAGTTCGTCCGGCATCTCGCCTTCACGGACCCGGACATCAAGGGGCTCCTCTTCACCACTCCCGGCGGACCTGTATCGATCATCTGGAGCCGCAAGGACGGCTATGTCCTCAACTCCGATCACGGTGAAGACCCTTGGTACGCGTCACCGGAGCCCTGGACGGATACCTGGACGACCAGGACCGCGGTCGTCGCCCACTCCGGGACGGCCGACGGCACGGTGCGGGAGCTCAACTGCATCGGCCAGGAACGCTCCCTGAAGGCCTCCGGCGGCAAGATCACCCTCGTCGTCGACGGTGCCCCGCGCATCTACTACGGTCTCGCCGCCGATCCCGACCGGAAGTAGGTGACGTACGACATGAGGAATGAAACCGCACGGCACGACATCACCGTCGTCGGCGGCGGCCTGGCCGGCGTCTGCGCGGCCATCGCCGCGGCCCGGCTCGGCCGGACCGTCGCGCTGATCAACAACAGGCCGGTGCTCGGCGGCAACGCGAGCAGCGAAGTCCGGGTCTGGGTGTGCGGCGCCACCGGCCACGGCAGGAATCACCACGCCCGTGAGGGCGGCATCATGGGCGAGTTGCTCGTGGAGAACCAGTTCCGCAACCCGGACGGGAACCCCTACTACTGGGATGCCGTGGTCCTGGACGCCGTGCGGGCCGAGCCCGGCATCACGCTCTACCTGAACACCGACGTGCGCGAGGTCGAAGCAGAGGGACCGGACGAGGCCCGGCGGATCACCTCGGTCACCGGCTGGATGATGGGCTCGGAGCGGAGGATCCGCTTCGAGAGCGCGCTGTTCCTCGACTGCACGGGAGACGGCCTGATCGGGCACCTGGCGGGCGCCCGCCACCGCATCGGCCGGGAGTCGCGCGCCGAGTACGACGAGGCATGGGCGCCGGAGACGGCCGACGACATCACCCTGGGCTCAACCCTCCTCTTCTATACGAAGGATGTCGGTCACCCCGTCAAGTTCGTCCCGCCGGACTTCGCCAAGGACATCACCCGGACCTCCATTCCGCATCGCCGCATCATCAAGGCGGGCGACAACGGCTGCGCGTACTGGTGGATCGAGTTCGGCGGCGAGCTCGACACCGTCCACGACAACGAACGGATCCGCGACGAGCTGTGGTCGGTGATCCACGGCATCTGGGACCACATCAAGAACTCCGGTGAGTTCGACGCGGCGAACATGAGCCTGGAGTGGGTGGGCTCGATCCCCGGCAAGCGGGAGTACCGGCGCTTCCTCGGCGACTATGTCCTGCACCAGGGCGACATCCTCGGCCAGACCGAGTTCGCCGACCGGATCGCCTTCGGCGGCTGGTCGATCGACCTGCACCCGCCGCAGGGCATGTACGCCACCGAGGCCGGTGCCAAGCAGCGCTACGCGGACGGCGTCTACCACATCCCCTACCGCAGCCTCTACTCGGTGAACACCGAGAACCTGCTCTTCGCCGGGCGCAACATCTCCGCCAGCCATGTCGCGTTCGGCTCGACGCGCGTCATGGCGACGTGCGCCACGATCGGCCAGGCGGCCGGCACGGCGGCGGCCCTCTGCGCCGCCGGGGATGTCACCCCGCGCGAACTGCCCGTATCCGAGCTCCACCGGGTGCTGCTGCGCGAGGATGCCTCGCTCATCGGCCTCGCCTCGTCGGACCAGGAGGACCTGGCCCTGCGGGCGACCGCTTCGGCCTCAACCACCCTGACCGGCTTGGCAGTCGAGGAGTCCGACGCGCTGTGGCCGCTCGCGGCGGACGTCGGACTCGTCCTCGCCGCGGACCCGGACCTCTCCGGAGTGGAGCTGCTCGTCGACGCCGACCAGGACACCGAGCTCGTGATCGATCTCTACGATCCCGAACTCGGACAGAACTACGTCCCGCGCCGCCTCGTCGCCTCCACCACTGTGCACGTCGCCGCCGGGGCCCGGCAGTGGCTCAAGACGGGCCTGGACTGGTCTCCCGAGACCCCACGCAACGCGTTCCTGGTCGTCCGCGCCAACGACGCCCTCACTCTGCACCGCTCCGACCGCCCGACCCCCGGCGTCCTGTGCTTCACGCGCGTCCCGCTGCGCCCGTCGGACGAATCGCCGCAGCCGCTGCGCGAGTGGACGGACACGGGTCTGCTGCGCAGCACCTTCTGCCTCCGCACGGGGGAGACCGCGGCCTACTCCCCGGCCAAGGCCACGGACGGCTATGCCCGCCCGTATGCGGGACCGCACATGTGGGTCTCGGCACCACTGGCGGACGCACCTTCCCCCTGGCTCGAGTTGGCCTGGCCCGAACCGGTCGTCCTGGGCCGGATCGAGGTCATCGCCGACGACGACGTCAACGAGGACCTGATCAACCTGCACCACCACCGCACTCCTTTCGACACCCTTCCCACCCTCCTTCGCGACTACCGCGTCGAGGCACTGGATGCCGATGGCAGCTGGCGCGTCATCGCCCGTGCGGCCCGGAACCGGCGGCGCCGCGGGACACACACGCCGGCGAAACCGGTCACCACCTCGGCGATCCGGGTCGTGGTCGAAGCCACCAACGGGGCGGCATCGGCACACGTCGTCGCCGTACGCGCCTACCAGTAGAAGCACCGACGCAGGGAGAGTGACCGGATGGTCGCAAGAGTGATGGTCACCGGGGCCGCCGGGCGGATCGGTCGAGCGGTCCTCGCGCTGCTCGACGAGCGCGAGATCGAGGCGAATGCCCTGGTCCTCGATGATCCCGGCGATCTCGCGGCGCGCCTGGTCGTGACCGGTGACGCCGCCGATGCGAAGACCGTGCAGGCGGCTCTGGAAGGCGCCGACGCGGTCATCCACCTGGCGGCGATCCCGACTCCCGAGCGCAACACCGCGCTTGAGGTCTTCGCGGGCAACACCCTCGCCACCTTCACCGTCCTGGAGGAGGCCGGCCGGGCCGGGGTCCGGCATGCGGCGGTGGCGAGCTCCTGGGGTGTCACCGGCCTGCCCTGGACGGGCGCCGCGGATCCTCACCCACCGTACGCGCCGGTCGATGAGGCGATGACCTCGCAGGTGGCCGACCCCTACGGCCTCTCCAAGCAGGTCGACGAGCTGACAGCGCAGATGGTGGCACGCCGGCACGGGATGAGCGTGGTGTGCCTGCGCTATCCGTACGTGGGCGGATTCGAGGAGCGCCTGCACGCACACGCGACCCGGCTCACGGCCGACCCGGCCGCGGGGGCGAGGGACCTGTGGACATACCTCGAGGTCCATGACGCGGCGAGGGCCGCGCTGCTGGCACTGGAGGTGCCCGGCCGTGCGGCACACGCGGTACACCTCTGCGCCCCCGAAATCATCGTTCCCTATCCGACGGAGGAACTGCTGCGCCGCTACCACCCCACCACCGTGCTGCGGAGCCGGCTGCCGGGTCGCACCGCGCCGGTCGACACCTCGGCCGCGCGCAGGCTGCTCGGGTTCACGGCGCACAATCTCCTGAGGGCTGTCCCTCCGCAGTGACGTCATGGCGTTCGCCGAAGCGCCGGACGGGCGGGAAGCGAGAGCCCTGGATGCTGCCCAGGGCTCTCGGCACGTAACCGGCGTCGTGTGCCACGCTGCGCGGTGGGTTCGGCGGAACGCCGACACGACGGCCCTGGCGCTGGAGCCGCTGTACTACGGGAGTCGGCTGGAGGCGTCGACGAGGGCGCCGCGCCCCGGCACGAAGGTGAGGAGCGGCGTCCCGCGCTCGGACGCAGGGTCGCGGTCCCCGCTCATGACTGGGGCTTGGTCCAGTCCGCGTTCGGCGCCGACAGACGGTACGCGGCCAGCGACGTAGCCGCGAGCAGCACCACCACCAGCCCCAGGGTGAGCGCGAGCCGGCTGCCCAGCACGAGCTCGGCACCGATCAGGGCTCCGAAAAATATGGCCAGTACGGAAAGGATCCGCCGCCCCGGCCGGGGTGCCGCGCCGCCGGCCGCGGTGGAGTCCGCCGCCAGTCCCGTCAACGTCAGGGTGAGTACGGTCGTGGTCAGGTCCGGGACACCCAGGCGTCTGGCGGCTGCGTTCTGCAGACCCATCGCGAGGCCGAGGAGCACGATCAGGGTGTACCGGACTCCCGTGTTCACCTCGCTGTGCGTGGCCGCTGCCGTGACGGCGGCCGCGGTGACGAGCACCGCCTCCAATGCCACGGTGGCGGCCAGGAGGTGCCCACGGTGTGCCGCGAACCGGTGGGTGAACCGGCCTCCCACCAGCGCGCCGGCCAGGAACGCGGCCATCGACACGAGGGAAGCGAGCACGGACAGGCCTTCGGCGCCCGCCAGAGCGAACCCCAGAAAGACCACGTTGCCGGTCATGTTGGCGACGAAGACGTGCCCGAGGCCCAGATAGCTGACGGCGTCGACCAGACCGGTCGCCACCGTCAGCACCAGCATGAGCGGTGGCAGCGGGCCGTGTCTGTCCCCCTTGGGCGGGGCCAGCGTGCGAGCGGCGTCAGTCAGCAGCTTGTGCATACGGGGTTGTTCCTTCCGAAACCGGGGGACGATGAAGCACGACGCGGGTGAGCAGTCCGCTGGCCGGGCCGAGCACGATGACCGTGACGGAGACCCACAGGGGCCAGGAGGGCAGTCCGAGCGCTTGGTCGAGCGACCAGTGGCCGGGGCCGGCGAGTGCCAGCGCCGCCGAGATGGTGACGAGGACCATCGGGTACTCGTAGCCGTCGTCCTGGACCCAGAGCCCCTGCTGCCATTTGACGGTGCCGGCCACTGTCATCACGCCCATGGCGGCCATGGCCGCCATGGGCGTGAGCAGGCCCGCCGCCAGGAACAGGCCGGCACCGATCTGACTGCTGCCTGCCGCGAGCGCGGTGACTCTGCCACCGCGGAAGCCGTCGTGGCGGAACTCTTCGGTTCCACCCGCCAAGCCGTTGCCTCCGAGCCGGAAGCTGACTTTCTGGATTCCGTGGCCGGCGATGAGGAGTCCCGCCACCAGCCGAAGGACCAACAGTCCGGTGTCCATCGTGATTCCTGCCTGTTCCTGGCGTTTCGTCGGTACTCAGGTGAAGGGATCAGCCGGCCGCGTGGGCGCCGATGACAGCCTGCGCGTAGACGAGGCCCAGGCCGTAGGCACCGCCGTGCTCCTTCACCACTTCGGTCACGGGGACGTACGTCTCCGTCCGCGCCCAGTCACGCTGGAGCTCAAGGAGCACCTGCACCCAGGTGACGGGAACGGCGCCGCCCTGCACCATGCGCTGGATGGCGTGTTCGTGCGCCTGCGGGCTGACGCCGCCGGACGCGTCCGTGACGACGTAGACCTCGTACCCCTGGGAGATGGCGGACAGCGCGGGGAGTACGACGCAGACCTCGGTCCACAGCCCGGCGATGACGAGCTTCTTGCGGCCGGTGGCCTTGACGGCCTCGACGAAGTCGACGTCCTCCCAGGCGTTCATGGTGCTGCGGTCGATGATGTTCTGACCGGGGAAGACATCGGCCAGCTGAGGCATGATCGGGCCCGAGAAGGACTCGGCGGCAACGGTGCTCAGAACCACCGGGACGTCGAACACCCTGGCCGACTTCGCCAGGCCCAACGTCGAGTTGATGATGGCGGTCCGGTCGCCGCTCCCGGTGCCGAAGAACATCTGCGGCTGGTGGTCCACGAACAGCACGGCGCAGTTCGCGGGGGTCAGCAGGTCGGGGCCGGGGGCCGCGGTGACCTCGGAGATGTTGACCATGAGAGTGCCTTTCCATGCGTGAAGGGGGCGCGGACTCGCGTCCGCTGATGAGCGCGGCCGTCCGCCGGACGGCGCGGCGCGAGAGTGGTGTCCCGGGGGAGGCGGCTCGTGACCGGGCCTCCCCCGGGAGATCAGAGCGAGAAGCAGGGGTCGAAGACCGTGCTCTCGGTATGCGGAGCCAGACCGCGTCGGGCGCGCCACTGGCGGTGCTGCTCGGACTCCGCCGCGGCCTCGCCGAGCAGTTCGGCCTGGCGAGCGCCCGACGAACCGCCGGCGGCTGTGGCCTGGTAGCCGCCGAAGCGCGCGACCGGGCTCCAGTGGGGGCTGACCGGTGGCAGTTCCTCGTCGAGGCCCTCGTACTCGGCGGCGGCATAGACGATCCGGCCGCCCACGACGGTCAGCAGGGACTCGATGTGCACGATGTCCGCCTCAGGCACCGCGAAGTAGTCCTCCGACAGGACGGCGAGGTCGCCGAAGTGACCCGGGCGCAGCACGCCCTTGACCTCTGCCTCGCCGGTCAGCGCGGCTCCGGCTTCGGTAAACATGGACAGCGCCGTCTGCCGGTCGACGCGGTTGTGCGGCGGGCGGACGATCAGGTCGCCGATCGTGCGGCCGGTGATCAGCCAGTGCAGGGCGATCCACGGGTTGTAGGAAGAGACCCGGGTGGCGTCGGTGCCGGCGCCGACGGTCAGGCCACGCTCCAGCATGGCCCGGATCGGAGGAGCGTCCGCCGCGGCGCCTGGGCCGTAGCGGCGCACGAACGCCTCGCCCTGGAAGGACAGCCGGTTCTGCACGGACATGGCGCCACCCAGGGCGGCGATGCGGTCCAGGCTGTCCGCGGAGACGGTTTCCGCGTGGTCGAAGAGCCACCGGTTTCCGGCCGGGAAGAGTCCTTCCGCCGCCAGCTTCTCGAATACCGCCAGATCGCGGCGGATGGTGTCGTCGTAGGTGGCGTGCAGCCGGAATCCCCAGCCGTTCTCCATCAGCAGACGTACGGCCTTCTCGAATTCTGACTCATAGCCGTGCGCGAGTTCCGGGCGGGGCTGGGCGAAGTTCTCGAAGTCTGCCGCCGCCCAGGTGAGATTCTCCCCCGCCCCGTTGAGGCGCAGCCATTCGTCCCCGTCCTCGGGCCGGGCCATTTCGATCCAGCGGGTGAGATCCTCGACCTCCTGACCGGCGGTCTGCGGGAACAGGTGATAGGCGATGCGCAGCGACAGTTGACCGGCCTTGGCGAGTTCGGCGACCGTGCTGTAGTTGTCGGGGAAATTCTGGAATCCGCCCGCGGCATCGATTGCCGACGTGAGCCCGAACCTGTTCAACTCCCGCAGGAAATGGCGGGTGGAGGTCTTCTTGTCCTCGTCCTGGAGTACCGGGGCGCCGGCCAGGGTCGAGTAGAGGATCAGAGCACTCGGGGAGGCGAGCAGCATGCCCGTGGGCTCGCCGTCCCTGCCCCTCACGATCTGGCCGCCCTTCGGGTCCGGGGTCTCCTTGCCGTAGCCGGCGGCTTTGAGCGCGGCGCGGTTGAGTACCGCCGACTGGTAGAGGTGCAGCACGAACACCGGGGTGTCCGGCGCGGCGGCGTTCAACTCGGCGACGGTCGGTAGCCGCCGTTCGACGAACTGATCGGCCGACCAGCCCCCTACCACCCGAACCCACTGGCCCTTCGGAGTACGGGCCGCCTGCTCCCGCAGCATCGCCAGGCCGTGGCGCAGCGTGCGGACGCCGTCCCAGCGCAGCTCCAGCACGTAGTTCAGACCACCACGGATCACGTGCAGGTGGGAATCATTGAGGCCGGGTATCACTCGGCGGCCAAGGGCGTCGACCACCTTCGTGGTCGCGCTGACATGGCCGGCCACGTCCTTGTCGTCACCGACGACCGTGATGACGCCGTCGCGGACGGCCATCGCCTCGGCCTGCGGGCGGCGGGGGTCCCCCGTATGGATCTTCGCGTTGCGGACGATCAGATCCGCAGCATGACCGGTGGCGCTGGGTATCAGCCCCCCGGCCGGCATCGTGGACACCTTTCGACAACCTCCTGCGGAACGAGAACTTCGAGAGGGACTGGAGCAACAGCAACAGCAACAGGCGACGGAGCCGGAGAGCATCGGATCGCCCTTCCCCGCGCATTCGGGGTGCGTTTCCAATGAGCCGTTCGTTTCGCCGCACAGGCCCGGAGCGGGCAATGCGCAGCTGCTTCGCCGCCAGGCTATTTCGAGCAGGAGAAGCGTTGTGTCCCGACAGTGCACTGCATGGCTGCCGGCAGTGCACTGGGCCCGTTCCCCCCTCTACGGGGGCAGCACCTGCGCATGGGCGGTCAATTCCCGGCGTCTTCAGGGATGAGGTGCGATGCCCGAGGGCCCGAAGATCTCCGTATGTGTCCCGGAGTGGTTGGTCGGAAAGCCTGGTGTGTCACGTGAATCCCAGGGGGCTCACATCTCCGATGTCGTGCAGCCGGTCGTACCGGCGCTGGAGCTGTCGGCGGCGAAGACCGGTCCTCAAGGGCTGTCCCGAGTCGGCTCCGCGGTGAGACCAGTGCGCAGTTCGTCCCTTGAGGGTGGGCAATGTGCAGAAGGCGGTGAGCGCAGGCCGTGTCCGCAGTCCGCAGTCCGCAGTCCGCAGTCCGCACCGACCGGTGGCACACCACTCCCGCCGATCGGCCGCGGAACCGTCATTCGTCCCTGATCATGAGCTCGGCCACCGCGCGGTCGAGGTCGACGTGCAAAGTCTCTTCACCTGGGGGGACCAGCAGGAAGGTGCGCCTCAGGAACGCGGCGACTTCGGCGACCGCCATCTCGACCAGTGCCGCACCCGCGGCGGGTCTCAGCACGATGCGCAGGAAGTCCGGACGGGAACCGGGAGAGACGAGCACGTCACCCGTGCCGGTGGACCGGCTCAGGCCCTCTTCGAGCAGGGAGCGAGCGAAAACCCAGTTCACGGGCCTCGCCTCCCCTGCGCCGAGGGAAAGCCGCACGGCGTAGGGGTCGGCCACGTCGTAGTGCAACTCCGCGGGTAGCGGCACCGGAAACCCCTCCGAGACGCTGACGTACGCCATCACCCCGCACATGGTCGAGGTAAGAGGCTGCCTCATCTGATCCCTCACAACGCTCGTCGGAACGGATTTACTGCGACCGAAGCTAGAAGCTCGCACAGGGCGCATCTGTCCGAAGAAGGCACGGAACATGCCCTGAGAAAGAACGACTTTCGCAATCTCCGCCGGTCCGGGGCTCGCTGCGTCACCGGGACAGCGCTGTGCGCGGTGGGTCACGTCCCACACCCCCGATTCACGCCGTCTCCCGCGGCCCGTGCCCTCGGCGACAAGCCCGCGTGCGCTGTCGGGCCACAAACCCGCCCCCGGGCTCCTACGTTGACGTGGCCGGCACCGACGAGGACCCTGTCGTCCTGCCGAGATCAGTGTGCTGGGGCTGTCCCGCAACTCCTGGCTGATCAGAGCGCCACGCGAGAAAGCCCTTGGCGTCGTGCGCCCGCCGGGGATGACGGCACAGCCTTGGCCCGTAGTCCTGGAACGGGGAACGTCATGCCCTTCATCAGCGTGGGCCAGGAGAAAGCAGCGCCTGTCCGGCTCTCTCACGAGGGCCACGGCTCGGGCCGGCCGGTGGTGCTGGTAGACGGCTGGCCGTTGGACGCCGCCTCCCGGGAGAAGCAGGCTGCCGCGTCCATGAGGGACGGCGGCAGGGCGCTTCGGCGTCGCGCCCTGCCGCCGTCACCGGCCCAGCGGAGCGGCCGGTCCCGCCACCGGCGCCCTCCGCGCCGATGACGGTGTCGAGCGGGTCACTCAGCTGGGGAGGACCCATTTCTGGTTGGCGCCGGTGCCGCAGGTCCACAGGTGCAGCCTGGTGCGATCGGCCGAGGAAACGCCCTCCGCGTCCAGACACTTGCCGGACTGCGGATTCCGCAGCGTCCCGTCAGCCCCCGGGGCCCACTTCTGCGCCCCCGAACCATTGCACCCGTACAACTGGACCTTCGTACCGTCCGCCGAACCACCACCACTGACATCCATGCACTTGCCCAGCGCCCGCAACGTGCCGTCCACACCCACCACCCACTTCTGCGCAGCCGTCCGATTGCACGTGTACAACTGGATCTGCGTCCCGTCCGCCGACACCGCCCCGTCCACATCCACACACTTGCCACCGATACCCGTGATGGCACCCTCCCGAGGACCGGACGTGCCCGAGGTGGTGACGGTGAACTCGTCCACGTCGAAGAGGGAGCCGCTGCCGCCCTTGAAGACGAGGTGGAGGGTGGTGGTGCCGGCCGGCCGGTCGGTCAGGTTCGTGGAGACGTCTGCGAACGTCTCCCAGCTTCCGGTGACGGGGACGGCCACGGAACCGAGCAGGGTGCCGGTGGGCGAGCCTGCGCGTACTTCGAGGGTGCCGCCGGCGCCGGCGGAGGAGACGCGGGCGGTCAGCTTGGTGGCGTTGTCGAGAGCGTAGGGCTTGAAGGAGATCCAGTCGCCGTTCTCGATGTTGCCCACGGTCTTGCCGCCCTGCGCGGCGGCGTGGCTGATGACCGACACCCCGGCGGAGCCGCCGTAGTGCTCGGCCTGGCGGTGGCTGGGCTGGCTGATGTGCTCGTCGTGCGTGGTCAGGGCGGGCTGCCCGTTCGCTCCCTTGTCGGTGTACTCGGCGTCCCAGACGCCGAAGATGTTGGCGTTGGGGTCGTGCTCGCCGTCGGCGATGGTCTGTACGGTGCCGGAGCAGCCGGTCGCCGAGGTCTGCGGGTGGCCATGGCTGTCGTGTCCGATGATGAAGGTGACCTTGACCTTCGAGCAGTCGATGGTGCCGTCCTCCGGGTCGGTGACGGTCACCTTGAACGGCACCGCGGCGCCCGGGTCGACGATCCGGCCGTCGACCGGCAGTTCGAGCTTCACGGTGGGCGCGGTGTTGCCCACCGTGACGGTGACGGAGGCGGTCGCCGTCCGGCCGGTGCCGTCGGAGACGGTCAGCTCCGCGGTGTACTGCCCGTTGGCGGTGTACGTGTGGGCGGGACTGGCCGAGGTAGAGGTACCGCCGTCACCGAACTTCCAGGCGTAGGACAGTGGATCGCCGTCGGGGTCGGTGGTTCCCGACGAGGAGAACTGCACGGCGAGCGGGGACGTGCCCGACGTGCGGTCGGCCGATGCCTGGGCGAGCGGGGAGCGCCCGCCGCTGACGTTCTCGATGCGGTAGACCGCGCTGTTCTCGTCCCCGTTGAAGTAGCCGGTGCCGTAGTCGAGCACGTACAGCGCACCGTCCGGGCCGAAGGCCATGTCCATGACCTGGGTGCCCTGCCAGGGGAAGGCGTTGATGGACTGTACGGTGCCGTCGCCGGCCTGCTCGATGCGCTTGATCCACTTACGGCCGAACTCGCCCGCGAAGAAGTCGCCGTCGAAGCTCTCGGGGAACTTGACCTCGGAGGTCGAGGCCGCGTCGTAGTGGTAGACCGGACCGCCCATGGGTGACTCGGAGCCGCTGCCGAACTCCGGGACCGAGCCGCCGTCGTACGGGATCCAGGCGGGCTGGACCGGGGGGAGGTCGGTCAGGCCGGTGTTGTTCGGCGAGGTGTTCTTGGGCGCCGAGCAGGAGAACGCGGCGCCGGACGCAGAGGTGGCGAAGTTGTAGTCGATGTAGGCGTTGTTGTTACCGGTGCAGTACGGCCAGCCGTAGTTGCCTGCCTTGGTGATCCGGTTGAACTCGACCTGCCCCGCCGGCCCGCGCGTGGCGCTCGCGGTGCCCGCGTCGGGGCCGTAGTCACCCAGGTAGACCGTGCCGGTGGGCTTGTCGACGGTCATCCTGAAGGGGTTGCGGAATCCCATGGCGTAGATCTCGGGCCGGGTCCTGGCGGTGCCGGGGGCGAAGAGGTTGCCCGCCGGCACGGAGTAGGTTCCGTCGGAGTTGACCTTGATCCGAAGGACCTTGCCGCGCAGGTCGTTGCTGTTGCCCGCCGAGCGTTGGGCGTCGTAGGCGGGGTTGCGGGTGGGCCGCTCGTCGATGGGGGTGTAGCCGTCGGAGGCGAAGGGATTGCTGTCGTCGCCGGTGGAGAGGTACAGGTTGCCCTGGGCGTCGAAGTCGATGTCGCCGCCGACATGGCAGCACAGCCCCCGGCTCGCGGGAACGTCCAGGATCTTCTTCTCGCCGGCGGTGTCCAGCGTGCCGTCGGCCTTCAGGACGAAGCGGGAGAGCCGGTTGACGCCGTCGAAGGGGGCGAAGTCGGCGGCGGCGCCGTCCGCCGGGGCGTCTCCGGTGGGAGTGGAGAGCTTCGGGGCGTAGTAGAGGTAGACGAAGCGGTTGGTGGCGAAGGCGGGGTCGACGCCGACGCCCTGGAGGCCCTCCTCGTCGTGCGAGTAGACGTCCAGCTTTCCGGCGACCTTGGTGGTACCGGCCGCGTCGGTCAGGCGCAGGGTGCCGTCCCGCGAGGTGTGCAGGACGGACCGGTCGGGCAGGACCGTGAGCGTCATCGGCTCACCGGTCTCGGCCACCCCCTTGGCAAGGGTGACCTGCTGGAACTCGGGTTCTGCCGGTGCCGCTTCGGCCGGGCTCTGCTGGGCCGTGAGGGCTCCCGCGGCAGCGAGCAGGGTGCCGGCGAGCGCCGCGAGGGGCCGGGCAAGTCTCCTGTGCACGCGCATCCTCCGTGAGTCAACGGGGCTGGGGGTCTCGCACAGGCGCGCGCCGTCGCGCCGGGGACACGGGCGCCCTGGGAGGGAGTTGGGCGAACGCATCCTTGTTATCCGGTACAGACCAGGAAGGTAATGGCTCTCGCAGCAACCAGAAACCCCTTTGACACGTCAGACTCGAACTTTTATCTGTGGGGGGACAAAGTGCCGACGCCCGGCCCGCCCGCACCCAACTCCTTTTCCAGAGCGTGAGGTTGTCAGCAAGCCGCGCCCGCACCCGAACCGGAGGAGACCTCACCGACCACCCTCCGGGCGCCGCCGCACGACCCGGGACCGAGCGGTTGTGGACGACCCGGCGGCGCAGAAAGATGCCGGGCCCCGCCACGGTGGGCGTCGAGCAGGTACGGCCGACACGTTGACGTGACCATGGCGCCTGGCTAGTTTCAGGAATCGCTCTCCCTCAGTCGGCAGAGCATCCCCCACCGTGACCAAACGTTTCGGGAGTCTCCCCCCATGAAGCCACTCAGGTCCGTTCCCACCGCCCTGCTCGCCACTCTGACAACGTTGTCCTCCTTCCTTGTCTGCGGAATGTCGACGCCCTCCGCCGCCGCCGCGGCATCCGCTGTCGTGTGCAACACGTACTGCGATGCGCGTGACCCGGCGTCGAGCACCCAGGACCGCATCCCCGTCACCGCCTCGGTTTCCGGGAGATCGGTCGCACTGCACTTCGACGACGGCGCCGCCATGGGCTGGGCATCCATCGACAGGGGCGGGTCGGCCGACCGCGTGTGGCTGGACCGGTCCATGGACGGTGGCCGGTCCTGGGACGGAGGCAGCCGCCTCGGCGACACCGCCGTTCCGTCCGGAGGCACAGGCTGGCGCACCCAGATGTACAACGTCGACGACTGGAACACGAAGGGGGTCGGAGCCCTCCGGGCCTGCGGGCAGCCGGCCGGTGGCCCCATCGCGTGCACGCCCTGGGCCCGGACCACCTGGAACGCGGGCAGCCGGAGCACCGCGGCAGCCACCGCGCTCATGATGTCGTTCGACCGGAGCAGCAAGCTCTTCGGCGGCAACGGCTGGTGGACCGCGGCCAACGCCCTGACCGCGGTCATCGACAACAGCCGGATCAGCGGCATGGGCAGCTACACCTACGCCATCGCCGAGACGTACGACAAGAACATCAACGCGCAGGGAGGGCAGTTCCGCAACGAGTATCTCGACGACACGGGGTGGTGGGGCCTCGCCTGGGTCGCGGCCTACGACGTGACCGGCGACAGCCGCTACCTGAACACCGCGCGGGCCGACGCGGACCACATGCATGCGAACTGGAACGACACCTGTGGTGGCGGGGTCCGCTGGAACACGAACGGAAACTACAAGAACGCCATCACCAACGAGCTGTACCTCCGGCTCACTTCGGCCCTGCACAACCGCATCCCCGGTGACACCACGTATCTGGACCGGGCGAAGAGCGAGTGGAACTGGTTCCGGGGCAGCGGCATGATCAACGGTGACCGCATGATCAACGACGGTCTCACCGATGCCTGCGCCAACAACGGCCAGCCCACCTGGACCTACAACCAAGGCGTCGTCCTGGGCGCGCTGACAGAGCTCTACAGGGCCACCGGTGACGCCGGCCTCCTGACAACCGCACGCGAACTGGCCGACGCCTCCACCAGGCGACTCGAAACGGACGGCGTTCTGCGCGAACCGGGCGAGGGCGACAGCTGCACGGGCGACGGCCCCAGCTTCAAGGGCGCCTACGTCCGCGGCCTCGGCACGCTCAACCACCAGTTGTCCGACCACCCTTACACCCCCGCCCTCACCCGCTGGGCGAACAGCGCCTACGACCACGACCGCAATCCGCTCGACCAGTACGGCCCGCACTGGAGCGGCAGCAACGGCACCACCGGCTACGGCTGCCAGCAGAGCGTCCTCGACCTCCTCAACGCCGCCGCGGGCTGAGGGAGCCGGACCGGGCCGCGAGCCCGCGGTCCGTCGGCGTGGGCACGCGCCCACGCCGACGGACCGGACCGCGTGATGACGACGTCTCCCAGGATGTACCGGCACCCGCGAAGAGCACGCTCCACCTCGGACGCCACTCGCGCGGTCGCCCGGGCCCGTTGCGGCACTCACGCACGCTCCAGGTGCGCGCCCGCACGAGCGGCCGCACTGGGCACGTCCGGGCAGAGACCGATCGGGCACCGGAGAATGCAGTCCCGGGTGCCGAGGGCATCCCTGGCAAGCCATCCGGCCGGGGGCCGGACCGGCAGGGGCTCCGGCTGGTCCGAGAACACCCGGGCGAGGAAGGGCATGCGAACCCGCTCGATGCGCGCTTCCGCTCGGATTGCGCGGCCTGAGCGCCGGATCGGCCGAGGCTCTCTACCGCCGCGGCCTGCTCGGAGCCGTGATCAACGCCTCCGGCGCCGCGGCGGCGAAGGTCGGCGCGGCCCCCGACGCAGTCGAGGCGCCAGCCCCCCGCGACGTGAGCCACTTCGCGGGTATGGGTCTGGACGCGGCCGACATCGACGTGTCCGCTCTCCCTTTCCGGCTGCCCAGCCCCGCGATGGAAGGCTTCATGACCAGCCTGGAAGCAGTCACCACGGTCATGGACGAGCGGGCCACCGCGCTCGGCGTGGACATCCTGCGCGGCACGCCCGTCACGGACGTCACGCAGGATGACGCGTCCGTCGCGGTCACGGCCGGAGGCCAGGAGTACCGGGCGCGGTACCTGGTGGGCTGCGACGGCGGGCGAAGTACGGTGCGCGGCCTCGCGGGCTTCGACTTCGTCGGCACGGAACCGCTGTTCACCGGCTACGTCGCCAAGGTCGTCCTCGCCGACCCGGGACAGCTCTCGCTCGGCTTCAATCCGACGCCGAACGGCATGTACCTGCGCACCCCCTTCGAGGGGCACCTGGGCATGATGGACTTCGACGGCGGCTCGTACGACCGGTCCGAGCCGCTGACCCGTGAACACCTCCAGGATGTCCTGCGCCGGGTCTCCGGTACCGACGTGACGCTGACCGATGTGCATCTGGCATCGAGCTTCACCGACCGTGCGATGCAGGCGACGGCCTACCGCAAGGGGCGCGTCCTGCTCGCCGGTGACGCCGCGCACATTCACTCCCCGCTCGGCGGCCAGGGGCTCAACCTCGGCATCGCAGATGCCGCAAACCTCGGATGGAAGCTCGCCTCAGCCGTGCGCGGCACCGCGCCGGAGGGCCTGCTCGACACCTATACGAGCGAGCGCCACCCCGTCGGCGCGGCGGTCCTCGACTGGTCACGCGCCCAGGTGGCCGCCATGGCGCCGGGCCCCAACGCCGCCGCGCTGCGCAAGCTGGTCCACGAGCTGCTCAGCACCTCGGACGGAACGACTCTCGCGTACCGGAGGACCGCGGGGCTGTTCAACCGCTACGACCTGCGCAGCGCGCACCCGCTCGTCGGCGGTTCCGCCCCCGACTTCCACTTCGAGGACGGCACCCGCCTCGGCGAACTGTCGCGCCAGGGCCGAGGGGTGCTGCTCGACTTCCGCGGCGACCTCGCACTGCGACGTGCGGCCGGGAGCTGGGAGGAGCGCATCCACTACGCATCGGGGCCGGCGCACAACGACCTCGGATTCACGGCCGTGCTCGTGCGCCCCGACGGCGTCGTGGCCTGGGCGAGCGGAGGGACGCCGGACCTCGACACGTTCGAGCAGGCCGCCGCCGTCTGGTTCGGCAGCCCGCAGAACCAGGGCGTGTTTCGAAAGTGACCCGAGACAGCACCGGCCCATGAACTCGACCATGGCAGGGCACATCATCGCTCACCGTATGTCGCCCTCACCTGCAGCCTCTGCTGCGCGGCCTCCCATCACCGCCCAGCAACTTCGCGAGGACCGAATCCCCGCAGAGGCCGCCGTCGCCGGCGCTGACCCGCAGCGGTGTTCAACATCACTCCGGAGACCGGACTCCGCTGCACCCCGACCCCACGGACAGCAACGACGTATCCGGCTGCAACATGGAGACATCGTGACCGACCACCACGCTCACCTGCTCGCCGCCATCGTCGAGCTCGGCGGTGAGCTGGAGCTTGCAGCTACCCGTAACGGGCGCTTCAGGGGCGCGGTCATCCCCGAAAGCCTGCGCGGTCAGCGCCGGCCGCCGCCGATGCGGCGGTCGTCAGCCAGTCCGGTAAGCGGGCCGAACTCGCGGGCAAGCTCGTTCCACGTCAGAACCTCGCCACAGCGGGCCGGGAACTCCTTCGGGTTGAACTCGGGCATGGTCCAGGTGCCAGTGCCCCGGTCCCGCAGCCACAGGTCCCCGTCACCGTCGACCACAGTCGGCGGGACCGGTACGGGATCGGCCTGATCGATGGGCTCCCAGGTGACCCGGCCCGGGTGGGAAACGCGGCGCAGCTCGGTGGTGGCCAGCCGCGCGGCCAAGTCACGGGTGGACTCTTCGGCGTCCTTGACCGACGCGAGTCGGAACGCGTCGTCAAGTACGGGCAGGGCTGGATTCTTGCTGCGCTTTGAACTCATACGCTGACTACCTCCGGTGGGGGGCGTCACATCCGTTATGGCACCCCGTAGAGGAACACGGTATCCGAGGCAGGAGCCGGGCCGGCTACGACCACTGTCCAGGTGGAGGCGCCGGCACACCGGATGGCGTCCCGAGGAGTGGTGTAGCCGATCTTGGCGGGGCTGTGGTCCTGTTCTGAGCCGTCATGTGCGTCGACTGCCTGTGACTGCTCCCTGAGAACGAGGCCGGCCACCGTGTAACTGACCTTGGTGAACGGGCAGCGCGACCCAAGGGAGTACACCGGGACCTTGTCCCGGCATGACCTACTTCGCCCGCTGGAGTCACTGCGTTCGACAGATGCTCCTGAACTTGTGCGGAAAGTCGTCGAGCGGCTGTTGCAGGAGCTGATCGAGGCCGAGGCCACCGCGCAGATCGGTGCGGAACGGAACGAGCAGACGACCACGCGGACCGGCTACCGCAACGGACACCGGGACAAGACGGTGACCACGCAGGCCGGTGACCTGGAGCCGGCGATCCCGAGACTGCGGGCCGGCAGCTTCTTCCCGAGCCCGCTGGAGCGCCGGCGCCGCATCGATCAGGCCCTCTACGCGGTCGCCATGGGGGCCAACGTCCGCGGGGCCTCCACCCCGCAGCGTCGATGACCTGGTCAAGGCGCGGAGGGGTCCCACCGAGCCGTTCAGGCTACGAGGAGGAAGTGCCGTAGCTGTCGTGGTGCGCCCGCCAAAAGTTGCGGGACGGCCCTGAGCGCTGCGGCTCCGGGGCGCCGGCACCGACCACGGCGAGCCATGCCTCGGCGATCAGCCGGTGGCCCAGAGGGGTCGGGTGAACGCCGTCCCCGGCCAGCTCCCTGGCCGGCCGGTCCTGCGCCGCGCGGGGCAGGACGAGGTCGGCACGGACGATCTGGGCGCCGTTGCCCGTGGCGGCCCGCAGGACGGCGTCGGTCCTGGGCGCCAGGTCCTCGAACCAGCTCTCCTGATCCGGGGTGACCGGGAGCAGGAAGGGCGTGATGACGACCAGCCGTACGGAGAGCTGCCGGGCCGTGTCCGCGAGCAGCCGGTCGAGGCAGGCCTCGAACTCGTCGGCCGGGCTGGCGAGTCCGCTGTCGTGGAGCCGCCAGGTGTCGTTGATGCCGATCTTGACGGTGACCACGGTGGGCCGGTGGGCGATGACGTCGGCGGCCCAGCGGGATTCCAGGTCGTAGACGCGATTGCCGTTGATCCCCCGGTTGATGACGCGGGGGGCCGGTCCGTCGTGGGTCCGTTCGCGCAGGGTCTGCGCGATCTCGTTCACGTAGCCGTTGCCGAGGGACGTGGCATCCACACGGTCGCGGCCGGCGTCGGTGATCGAGTCACCGATGAACAGGAGGGTGTCGTCGTCGTTGATACGCATGTCTGCCGTCCTGGCGTCTGGGTGGGGCGGGGCCGGGCTTTGCGTCGGGCCCGCGCCCGTACAGTCAACTACGTCCGGCCGGAGCCGGTTTGGCCCGCCGCCCGCCTCAAGGTCGCGGCCTCGCGTGTCAGCACCGCGGGATCGTCGCCGGGCACGAACTCCAGGAGCGCCTCGATGCCCCGGCCGTCCAGCATCCCGAGGGCGGCGGTCCAGAGGTCCTCGCGGTCCTCCATCGGCAGCCGGGTGTTGCCCGGCCACCACGAGAAGGCGTGCACGGCGGCGACCCGGTCGCCCAGTTCAGCGAGCCCCGAAAGCGCCTCCTCGTCGGGGGTGTCGAGCGGCGGCTGCCAGTACGTACGGACGTTGTCCGCGTCCACTTCGTCCAGCAGCCGCACGGTCGAGGCGACGCTGTCGGTGAGGGTCCCGCCGTGGAACTCCGTTGCGAGTCCGAGCCCGTGGTCCGCGGCGATCCGGGCCGCAGCCCGCAGACAGCGCACGGTGGCGTGCCGCTGCTCGGGCAGCGCGTACTGCGAGCCGGTGGCGCCCGCCCAGACCCGAACCCTCTCCGCCCCGAGCAGCACCGCGGCCCGGGCGACGGCGGGGAATCCAGCAAGTTCGTCCGGGGTGGCGCGGAAGTACGAACCGTAGGAACAGCAGGCCAGCCCATAGCGGTCGGAGGCCTCCCGGACCGCACGGACAGTGCCGGGCTCCTCAGCGGGCGCGTGTACATCCGCTCCCCACTCGATCACCTCCAGGCCCGCGTGGGCGGCGCATCGTGCGACCTCGATCGCGGGCAGCCGACGGTAGGTGACCGAGCAGAGGCCGAGCGCGGTCCTGCCGGCGTCCCGCCCGGCCGGCGGAGGGGCCGGTGCGGGGCCCGCCGCACTCCGGGCCGGACGGACCGGGGCGGGGCCCGCCGTGCTCGGGCCACGCTGCTCGTTCATGGCGCTGCCTTCCTGTGGTGGCCTGCGGTGGTCCCGTGCGGCCCGCCCGGACGGAGCGGGCGGGCCGGTGCCGGCGGTGTCGTACGGTCCCCGGGGACCGCTCAGGCGGCGTTCGGGCCCACGTCCGCGGCCGTGAGGGGGCGTCGGAGCGGAGTCCCCGTCGCATACTCGTCGGCGCCGATGTCCCGGGTACTGCCGCGCAGGTCCCCGTCGATGTCGTCGGCGACGGCGGCGCCGGCGAGCGTGGCGGCCCCGATCGCCGGACTCGTCGACGACAGCCGCATCACACCGTCCGCTCCCGCGGCGAGGCGGGGATCGGCCCGGGTGAAGCCCCCGGCGGGGATGTTGCCGTTCGCGGCCGCGCCCCACAGCAGATTGCTCTGCCAGGTGAAGCCGGAGGTGGCTCCCATCGCCACGAGGCTTCCCGCATCGCCGACCAGCAGGTTGTCGGCGACGACGACGCCCTGCGGCTCGTACGTCCGGGTCTCGCCTTCGATCGTGCCGGAGTTGCCGATCAGGGAGTTGTGCGCGATCACGGCGCGGTCGCAGGCGTCATTGCCCCGCCGCTCGTCCTCCGTCTCGCCCTCGTGGTGGTCCCGGGTGGTGCCGCTGCCGACCACCAGGGCCCGGCCGGACAGCCCGCTGAGGTAGTTGTTGACGATCCTGTGGTCGTTGCCGTAGATCCGCACCCCGTCGGTGCCGCCGATCAGATGGTTGCCCTCGACCGTGGACCGGTTGCCGTGCCGCAGCACGATGCCGCCGCGGCTGTCGCGGACGGTGTTGTACCGGATCGTGTTGTCCGAGGACTTCACGGAGATGGCCTCGGGGTCGCCGTCGCAGCGCTCGAACAGGTTGTACTCGACGACCGCGTGGGCGCCGGACAGGGCCCGGCCGCTGACGCCGAGACGGATGGGCTCGCCACCGTTGGACCCGGTGAAGCTGTGGTCGGAGAAGTGGTTCCGGAGGATGTGGAGGTTCTGGGCCATGTCGGTCGAGCCGGGGCCGTCGACAACGATGAAGATGCCGGCCGTGGTCTTGTCGTGGAAGTGGTTGCGGTCGATCTTCGTGTCGTCCGCCCGTACGACGACCCAGTACGGATCGCCGCTGTCCGCGAACTGGAAGTCGTTGCGCGTCAGCCGGATCGCCGAGCAGTCCGCCGGGATCTCCAGCGTGGTGCTCTGCCGGAAGGAGAATCCGCTGACGGTGATGTGGCTCGAACCGCTGAGCACGAAGCCGCGTTCGCCGCGCAGCACGGCTCCGCCACGGCTCTTGGAGACGATGGTGATGGGCGCGGCCTCGGTGCCGTTCTTGCCGGTGATGGTGAGGGCGCTGCCCGAGGGGACCGTGTAGGTGCCGTCGGCGACGACGATCCGGTCGCCCGGTGCGGCCGCGTTGATCGCGCTCTGGAGGGCGGCCAGGGAGGAGACCGGGATGTCGGCCGCCGACGCGCTCCCCGTCAGCGAGGTGGTGAGGGGGACGGCGGCGAGTGCGGCCACGGCGGTGCTTCTGAGGAACGTGCGTCGTTGCATGGTGCCTCCTAAGTCGGGGGGAAACGGAACGGGGTGTCAGGCGGCCTCGGGGCCAACGTCGGCCGGGGTAAGGGGTCCGCGCCTCGGAGTACGGCGGGAGTGTTCGTCCGCGCCCACGTCCCGGGTCCGGCCGCGCGGCTGACCGTCGATGTCGTGGGTGATGGGCGGCCACCGCAGCGTGCCCGCGTCGATGGCCGGGCTGTCGGCGGCCGGCCGGGCGATGCCGTGTGCGTCCGTCACCAGCCGCGGGTCGGTCCGGGTGCCGCCGCCCGCGGGTATGTTGCCGTCGTCGGCGGCGCCCCACAGGAGGTTGCCCGACCAGGTGAAGCGCACGGTGTCGGCCATGTCGACCAGTCGGCCCGTGTCCGCGACGAACAGGTTGTCGGCGACAGTGACGTCCCGTGGCTCGTGCGGGCGATGGCTCTCGCCGGAGAGGGTGCCGTCGTTGTTCACCAGGGTGTTGTAGGCGATGAGGACACGGTCGGGGGCGTCGTTGCCGCGGCGCGTCCCGGCCGGCTCGCCGGGCAGGTGGTCGCGTTCCGAACCGCTGCCGATCACCAGGGCGCGCCCGGACAGGCCGGCGAGGTGGTTGTTGACGATCACATGGTCGTTGCCGTAGATGCGCACCCCTTCCGTGCCGTCGATGAGGTGGTTGGCCTCCACCCGGTTGCCGTTGCCGTGCCGCAGGACGATGCCGCCGGTGCTGTGACGGATGGTGTTGTGCCGGATGACGTTGTCAGAGCTCTTCACCGAGATCGCCTCGGGGTCCCCGTTCGCGCGTTCGAAGAGGTTGTACTCCACGACCGCGTGGGCACTGGACAGCGCCCGGGGGCTGACGCCGAGCCGGATCGGCTCGCCGCCGTTGGACCCGGCGAAGGTGTGGTCGGAGAAGTAGTTGCGGTACACGTGGACGCGCTGGGCCATGTCCTCCGTGCCGGCTCCCTCGATGCCGAGGTAGATGCCGAGCGTGCTCTTGCCGTGGAAGTGGTTGTGGTCGACCGTGCTGTCGTCGGCGCGCACCATCACGTAGTGCATGCCCTCGATGTCGGCCAGCTGGAAGTCGTTGCGGGTGAGCCTGATGTGCGAGCAGTCCGGGGGGATGTCCAGGGTGCTGCTCTGGCGAAACGAGAAGCCGCTGAGGGTGATGTGGCTGGACGCTTCGATGACGAAGCTGTGGGGGCCGTCCAGGACGACGCCGCCGCGGGTCCGGGCGGCGATGGTCACGGGTGTGCGCTCGGTGCCCTGCTTGTCGCGAATCGTGAGGGGGCGGTCCGGCGGGACTGTGTACGTGCCGTCGGCGACGACGATCCGGTCACCGGGCCGGGCCCGGTCGATCGCCGCCTGGAGCTCGTCCAGGGTGCGGACGGCCGCTGGGACCGGGGCCGGGGCCGCGCTTGCGGTCAGCGGTCCGCCGACGGGGACGGCGGCCAGCGCCGCCCCTGTTGCGGTGCCCATGAGGAACGTGCGGCGTTGCATGGTGCCTCCGTGAGTGGGGTGGACGGGCGGGCCCTGCGCGGCCGCGGGTCAGCGGTCGGCCGGGTCGGCCGGGTCTGCCGCGGTCTCCAGGAACAGTTCGATGACGGGGACGGGGGTGTCGGGGCGCCGGACCGGGATCTGGAGCGTGAGCGTGCCGGCGGGCTGCCCTCCCATCTCGGTGTTGACCGCGGGCCGGCCCGGTTCGATGTGGACCGGGATGATCTCCGAGGCGTCGTTGAGCAGTTGGGCGTACCGCACCCGCCCTGCGAGGCCCGGCAGGTGCAGGTGACGCAGCGGCCACGCGAACAGGTGGACGTAGAGCCGGTCGCCGCGCTGGGTGTAGCGGCATTCGGCGGGTGCGGTGTACGGGGACGGGCCGCAGCCGCGGATCGACCGCTCGTGCAGCTCCGTCCACCGGCCGATCTCGCCGAGGACCTCGGTGTCGCGCGAGTCGAGGTCGCCCCGGCCGGTGGGGCCCACGTTGAGCAGCAGGTTCCCGCCTTTGGACACCCCGTCGACGAGCATCCGGATCAGCAGGTCGGCGCTCTTGCGGTCGAGGTTGTCGCGGTCGTAGCCCCAGCTGCCGTTGAGCGTCTGGCAGGCCTCCCAGACGACGGGGCGCCCGTTCTCGGTCATGGGGCCGGAGGGCTGGTACTGCTCGGGGGTGATGAAGTCCCCGGGGAGCCCGGTCCGGTCGTTGATGAGGACGTGCGGCTGGAGTGCGCGGATCATCTCCAGGAGCTTCGGGGAGTCCCAGTCGTCGGGTCCCTTGCCGCCCCACCAGGTGCGCCCGGCGTAGGAGAAGTCGAAGAACAGGTAGTCGACGCGTCCGAACGACGTCAGCAGTTCCCGGACCTGGCCGTGGAGATAGCGCTGGTAGTCGCGGATGTCCCGGCCGGCGTGGGCGGCCTTGAACTCCTCGTCGTCGCGCTGCGGATGGGTGCCGTCGACCGGGAAGGACGGGTGGTGCCAGTCGATCAGCGAGTAGTAGAGGCCGACCTTGAGCCCTTCGGCCCGGCACGCGTCCACGAACGGGCCGACGAGGTCGCGGCCGTACGGGGTGTTGGTGACCTTGTACGAGGTGAGGGCGCTGTCCCACAGGCAGAAGCCGTCGTGGTGCTTGGCGGTGAGGACGACGTAGCGCATGCCGGCGGCCTTGGCCGCCCTGGCCCACTGGACGGGGTCGTACCGGTCGGGATCGAAGTGGTCGAAGTAGACCTGGTACTGCTCGTCGGTGAGCTTCTCCCGGTTCTTGACCCACTCGTGCCGCGCGGCGAGGGAGTACAGGCCCCAGTGGACGAACATGCCGAACCGGGCGGCGGTGAACCATGCCGTCTCCGGTGCTTCTTCGGGAACCGGGGTCGCGTGCGGGGTGGTACCGGCGCTCGGGGTCATGGGGCATCGCTCTTTCTCGTACGGGGGTGTCGCACTCAGGTCTCGTGCACGCGGCCGGGAGGGCTCAGCCCTTCAGCGCGCCGGAGGACAGGCCGCTCACGAAGGACCGCTGGAAGAACAGGAAGACGATCACGGAGGGCAGCAGCGCCAGCAGGGAGGCGGCCATCACCACTCCGGGGGTGACGGCGGGATCGATCCGCAGGGTCCGCAGCGCCAACGGGAGCGTGTACGAGGAGGAGTCGGTGGAGACGAGGAGGGGCAGCAGGTACTGGTCCCAGATCATGGTGAAGCCGAACACCCCGATGACGCCGAGGGCGGGCTTGCACATCGGCAGGATGATCTGGGCGAAGATCCGCAGGTCTCCGGCGCCGTCGATGCGTGCGGCCTCTTCGAGTTCGCGGGGCACGTCCTTCATGAACTCGGTCATCACCAGGATGGAGAATCCCCAGGCGCCCAGGGGGACGATCATGCCGGCCAGGGTGCCGATCAGGTTGAAGTGGACGACCGGCAGGTCGGCGAGGATCAGGGACAGTGGCAGGGCCAGGATCTCCTCGGGCAGCATCAGCGTGGCCAGAATGGCGACGAGCACCAGCGCCATGCCGGGGAAGACCTTCCGAGCCAGCGCGTAGCCGGCCAGGACGGAGACGGCCACCTGGAGCAGCAACCCGAAACCGACCACGAAGAACGAGTTCAGCAGGTACGTGAGCACCCCCTGGTCGAAGGCGATCCTGAAGTTGTCCAGTGTGACGCCCGAGGGGATGACGCTGAGCTGGGTCGGGTCCTTGACGTGGCCGAAGGCGCTGACGAGCAGGGCCAGCAGGGGCCCCGCGAACACGATCAGGACCAGCAGATAGGTCACGGCCTTCAGGATCCGGCCGCCGACGCTCCGGCTCTCGGTCAGGCCCAGCGCGGTCTCGGTCTGCGTACTCACTTGCTCTCCCTCCGCCGCAGCAGTTGGACGACGACGGTCAGGATCAGGGTCGCGACGAACAGCAGGACCGCTCCCGCCGCTCCGACGCCGAGCCGGTTCTGCTCGAGTCCGAGTTTGTAGATGAGGGTCATGACGACCTCGGTGGAGCCGTCGGGCCCGCCGTTGGTGAGCAGGAACACCTCGGTGAACACCCGCAGTCCGCGGATCGCGGCGAGGATGAACAGGATCGAGAAGACCGACCGCAGTCCGGGCACGGTCACGTGCCACACCCGTTGCCGCCTGTTCGCGCCGTCGACCTTCGCCGCTTCGTACAGACCGCGGTCCACGCTCGTCAGACCGGCGAGAATGATCATCATGTCGTAAGGGGCGCCCCGCCAGATGCCGGTGAGCATGATGGAGGCCATCGAGGTGTCCGGGTCGTTGATGAACCCCGACGGGCCCAGCCCCAGCACGCCGAGGAGGGAGTTGAGCATGCCGTCCTCGGTCGGGTGGTACATGATCCGCCACAGTTCGGCGACGACCGCTATGGGCACCACGACCGGGAGGAACGCCGCGGAACGCACGAATCCGAGCCGGCGGCTCTGTCCCTCCATCAGCAGGGCGAGGGCGAGGCCCACCGCCATC
Organism: Streptomyces sp. NBC_01013; assembly: GCF_045162765.1. Taxonomy (NCBI): domain Bacteria; kingdom Bacillati; phylum Actinomycetota; class Actinomycetes; order Kitasatosporales; family Streptomycetaceae; genus Streptomyces; species Streptomyces sp. NBC_01013. The sequence goes on along the minus strand of NZ_CP108687.1, from coordinate 7,685,441 downwards.
GAGCCGGCCGTCTGACCGGCGGCGAGGACGACGGTGTGCCACGCGGCTTCGCGGAATCCGTGGGACTGGAGCACCGTGGCGTAGTTCTCGGTGCCGACCCACTTGTTCCCCAGGTAGGGCTGAACCTCCTGGAAGGACATGGTCAGTGCGCTGGCCATGGGGATGAACTTGAAGTACAGGAAGAGGAGCAGAGCGGGAGCGAGGAACAGCCAGGGCGTCCACCACCGGCCCGATCTGCGGCTGCGTCCCGGACGTCCGGTGACCGCGCTCCCCTTGCGCCCCGGTTTCCGGGGGGCGGAGCCGGCCGCCGGCAGGGCAGCCTGTTCCGCCTGGTCGAGACTCATGACGCGGCGATCCCCTGCTCCTTGAGGATGTCGGCGAGCTGCTTGTCGAGCTCGCCCAGCTTGGCCTCGGTGTTCAGGCCGCAGTCGGCCATGAGCGCGTTCACGGTGTCCGCCGTCGCCTGCCGCACCGGGGTCCAGTTCGGGATGGAGGGCGCGTAGCGTCCGGAGTCCTCGTACGCCTGGGCGTAGGTCTTCCAGCGGGGGTCTGTCCGCACCTGGGAGACGTCGACGGTCTTGTTGACGGGAAGCTGCACGGTGTAACCGGTGGCGCCCGCCATTCCCGTTTTCTGGCCCTCGGCGGAGACCGCGAAGCCGGCGAAGGCGTCCTGGCCCGCCTGGTTGTCGGATCCGGCCATCAGGTAGACCGAGCCGCCCTCGGCGAGGACGGTGGCGTCCTTGGGCCCCTTGGGCATCGGCACGACCTCGTACTTGTCCTTGCCGAGGGTCTCGTCGAACCGGGGCAGCAGGTAGGGGCCGACGACGAACATGCCGGTCCTGCCCGCCTCGAACGTCTCGTTCGTCGGCGGGGTGTCCATGGTCACGGCGCCGGGCTGGATGGCCTTGTCCTTGCAACCCAGGTCACGGAACCACTGCATGGCCTTGACCGACGCCTCGCTGGTCATCGCCGGCTTGTACGTGCCCTTGCCGGCCTCGGTGATGAAGTCGCCGCCCGCGGCCCAGAGGAAGTTGGAGAAGTACCAGGAGGCGTACCCGCGCTTGGTGGACAGCGGGGCGGCGAGGCCGGCGGTGTTCTTCTTGCCGTCGCCGTCGGGGTCCTGGGTGGTGAAGGCCTTGGCCATCGCGGCGAAGTCGTCCCAGTTCTGCGGGACGTCGAGCTTCAGCTTCTGCCGCCAGTCCTTACGGATGAGCAGCGCGGATGCCTGCGCCGAGTACGGCAGCCCGTACTGCTTGCCGTCGACGCTCTTCCCGGAGTCCAGCCCCTGGCCGATTATCTGCCCGCTGTCCTTGATCTTGTCGAGATCGATCTCCCGGAGCAGTCCCTGGCTGTGCATGGCTCCGAGCTGCGTCACGTCGTTCATGACGATGTCGGGGAGCTTCTTCTGGGCCGCCCGCTGCTGCAGCTTGGTCTCGAAGTCATCGAAGATGGCGGTGACCTCGACCTTGTAGCCCGTGGCCTTCTCGAAGGCGGCGGCGAGCTTGAGCGCGCCCTGCTCCCCCGGTCCGCCGGGTGTCGTCCTGGTCCAGAGCTCCAGCGAAGCCTTGGAGTTCTGCTTGGCGTCCACTCCGGCAGGCCCGGACGAACAGCTGGTGAGAACCAGTGCCGAGGCGAGGACACCGGCACCGACCCATCGTGATCTCTTCATGACAACTCCTGTTTCGCCGCATCACAGTCGGCCGGGAAAGCGCTTGCACGGACCGTAACGGGGCCTGAAGCGACGGTCAATAGTCCGATGAATACGAAACGCTTCATGCCGCCACCGAGTCAGACGCCCCTAAGCGTGCACTCATCTCCCCCTGAACCCGCCACACATGAGCGACAAAAGTCTCTGGAACCACCAAAATTGAACATCCGAACTTCGCGCAGCCCCTCCCAATGATCCGATGTATGGTCGTGCGGGCCTCTGAGTCTCGTAGCGAACAGGCCACACCAATCCGCGCCATCCAGTCAGACATTTATCCCCACGCCCGAGCAGGGGTCGCGGCAGTCATCCGGCTGCCGGTCCGCCTCCGGACAGGCAGGAGACCGACCCGACATGAACGAACCGACCGCCGCACCGACCGCCCTGCTGGTCATGGAGGAAGAACGCCGGGCGGACGTCTATCCGCCCGAGGTGCTGGCCGGGATCGACCGGCTCGTGCGCCGGAAGGAACCGGCCCTCACACTGCAGGAACTCGCCGAGCGCCCCGAGGTGCTCAGCGGGGTCGACATCCTGCTCACGGGCTGGGGCGCTCCCGTCCTCGACACCGCCTTCCTGTCGCATGCCGCCGGGCTCCAGGCCGTCCTCGTCGCGGCGGGTTCGGTCCGGCACCTGACCACTCCCGCCTTCTGGGCGCGCAACATCCCGATCGTTTCCGCCGCCGCGGCCAATGCCGTCCCGGTGGCGGAGTTCACCCTCGCCCACGTCCTCCTCGGACTGAAGCAGACCCATCGCATCGCGCGTGAGGTGGCGAGCAGCCGCCGCTTCCACCGCGATCCCGACGTCCCGGGCGCCTACCGGTCACGGGTGGGACTGCTGGGGCTCGGCCACATCGGCCGGCTGGTCGCCAGCCACCTCGCCCGCTTCGACGTCCAGGTCCTCGCCACCGACCCCGTCGCGTCCCCGGAGACCTCCCGGCAGACGGGCGTCCAACTGGTCTCCGCCGAGGAACTCTTCGCCACCTGCCACGTCGTCAGCCTCCACGCACCACTCCTGCCCGAGACCCGCGGCACCATCGGGGCACGGCTGCTGAACTCGATGGGGCCGGGCGCGACTCTGATCAACACCGCGCGGGGCGCGCTGATCGACGAGCCGGCCGCCGTGCGTGTCCTGCGCGCCAGGCCGGACCTCACGGCCGTACTCGACGTCACGCATCCCGAGCCCCCGGCCCACGATTCGCCGCTCTTCACCCTCCCCAACGTCATCCTGACGCCGCACCTGGGCGGCGCACTGGGCGCCGAACGCCACCGCCTCGGACAGCTCGTGCTCGACGAACTCCGCCGCTTCACCAGGGCCGAGCCACTGCAGCACGCCATCGACCCCGCAAGCGCCGCATCACTGGCCTGACCTGACCCGACACTGCCGCGGCTCCCTTCGACCAGGGACTTCCGGTGTACGGACGTCCTGCAAGGCGGCCATGCTGTACCGAAGGACGAGGTCCGGGCAAGCCCGATCGGGGGCCTTTTCGCGGGCATGCGGTCCAGGTGCGTCACGTCAGCGAAACGTCAGCGAAACGTGAGCAGGACGTCAGTCGGACGTAAGCGGAGAACGTAATGATCGACCGCAGCCGACGCGCTCGGCCTCCCGTTCACTCGGCGCATTTCTCCAGTCTCGTTGTGCCGGTCGTAGTGGCCCCGCGCACACCCCGCCCGAGAACTATGGTGCCCCACCACATACGCCCCTGACCTGCCCCTTCCTACGGTGTGGCGACACGTCCCCGTCCCCGCCGACCGTCCCGGAAGTGGTACCCATGGCCGCCCCAGCATCCGCTCCCCCGCCTGCCTCCAACCTCCGCCGCATCGTCGCCGCCAGCCTCATCGGCACGACCATCGAGTGGTACGACTTCTTTCTGTACGGATCAGCCGCCGCCCTGGTCTTCAACAAGCTCTTCTTCCCCGACTCCGAGCCCCTGGTCGGAACACTCCTGTCCTTCCTCACGTACGCGGTCGGCTTCGCCGCGCGGCCGATCGGGGCCCTTGTCTTCGGGCACTACGGCGACCGTCTCGGGCGCAAGAAGCTGCTGGTGCTCAGTCTGCTGATGATGGGCGGAGCCACGTTCGCGATCGGGCTCCTGCCGACGCATGCCACGGTCGGGGTCGCGGCTCCGGTCCTGCTCACCGTGCTGCGACTGGTGCAGGGCTTCGCCCTCGGCGGTGAATGGGGCGGGGCCGTGCTGCTGGTGTCGGAGCACGGAGACGCGAAGCGCCGCGGCTTCTGGGCCTCGTGGCCGCAGACCGGTGCGCCGGCCGGGCAGTTGCTCGCCACCGGGGTGCTCTCCGCACTCACCGCGCTCATGTCCGACGCGGCATTCGAGTCCTGGGGCTGGCGTATCCCGTTCCTGCTCTCCGGTGTGCTGGTGATCATCGGTTTGTGGATTCGTCTGTCTGTCGATGAATCGCCGTTGTTCAAGGCCGCGCTGGTCCAGGCCGAAGAGCGCAGGGCCGCCTCCGGCGCGACGGAGAAGATGCCGGTCGTGGCCGTGCTGCGGCACCACTGGCGCGACGTGCTGATCGCCATGGGCGCCAGGATGGCGGAGAACATCAGCTACTACGTCATCACGGCGTTCATCCTCGTCTACGCGACGACGGCGGCCGATCTGAGCAAGCAGACGGCGCTCAACGCCGTCCTCATCGCGTCGGCGATCCACTTCGCCGTCATCCCCCTGTGGGGCGCGCTGTCGGACCGGGTCGGGCGCAGGCCGGTCTACCTGGTCGGCGCGGTCGGGGTGGGGCTCTGGATGTTCCCGTTCTTCGCGCTGATCGACAGCCGGAGCTTCTGGAGCCTGCTGATCGCCGTCACCGTCGGACTGTTCTTCCACGGGGCGATGTACGCACCGCAGGCGGCGTTCTTCTCGGAGCTGTTCGCGACCCGGATGCGGTACTCGGGTGCGTCGATCGGCGCCCAGTTCTCGTCCGTCGCGGCCGGTGCCCCGGCACCGCTCATCGCCACCGCGCTGCTCGCCGACTACGACAGCTCGACGCCGATCGCGCTGTACGTGATCGCCGCTGCGCTCATCACCGTGCTGGCCGTCGTCTGCGCCAAGGAGACCCGGCACCGGGACCTGGCGGACGTCGACCCGGATGCCGGGCAGAACCCGTCCGAGGCCAAGCCCGCAGAGACGGCACACAGCGTGTGACCCGAAGCGGTTCCGGGAGGGGGGGGTGGGCAGACCTGTCAGGTCCGCCCACCCCCCCTCCTCGTCACGTCTGCGGGTCGGTGGCCTCGAACCAGGTGGGCCCGTCGGTCATCGACTGCTTGATCCGGAAGAGCGCGAACTCGTCCAGCGGCGGCAGCGCGTCGACGTGGAACCAGCCCACATCCAGCGACTCGTCGTCATTGACCCGGGCCGTGCCCCCGGTGGCGCGGCAGCGGAAGGTGATGTCCATGTACTGGCAGCGGTCACCGTTCTCGTACTGCATGGCCGCCAGGGCCTGGGTGAGCACCACCCGCTCCGCCACGCACTGCACGGCCGTCTCCTCGTACACCTCGCGCTCCGCCGTCGCCGCGGGCTGTTCCCCGGGCTCGGGGATGCCTCCGATCACCGACCACTTGCCGGTGTCGGCGCGCCGTCCGAGGAGGACTCTGCCGTCGTCGTCGAAGACGACGGCACTGACGCCGGGAAGCAGGAGCAACTGGTGCCCCGCGGTGGCGCGGATCTCGCGGATGAAGTCAGGAGTGGCCATGCGACGACCCTACGTGGCGCGCCGGCCGGTTCAGCGGGCGCGCCGTGCGCGCACCGCCCGCGTCGTCACCCAGCCGAGGCCGGTCACCGCGAGCAGGGCCAGCAGGCCCTCGGGCAGCGGGCCCATCCTGGTCGCCGGGGTGAGCGAGGAGCGCAGCGGCACCTCGTCCACCAGGGCGTCCGGCGTGAACATCTTCGTCTTCTGGACGACCGTGCCGTCCGGGCGGATCACCGCGCTGACGCCGCTGGTGACCGGGACGACCACGGAGCGGCTGTGCTCGACCGCGCGTACCCGGGACATGGCGAGCTGCTGGTAGGTCATCTCGCTGCGCCCGAACGTGGCGTTGTTGCTGGGGACGGCGATCAGCTGGGCGCCGTGCTCGACCGTGTCGCGCACGGCGTCGTCGAACGCGGCCTCGTAGCAGGTGACCAGCCCGACGTCGGTGCCCGCCAGGTCGAAGACACCGACCTTCTTGCCCGGTCCGAAGTCGCGCTGCACCCGGTCGACGTCCGAACTGAAGATGCGTACGAAGGAACGCATCGGCATGTACTCGCCGAACGGCTGGATGTGCCGCTTGTCGTAGGTGGCCACGGGCCCCTTGTCCGGGTCCCACTGGATGAGGGTGTTGCGGAGGTTCCCGGTGTCGGGTTCGACCACCGCGCCTACCACCGTCGGCACACCGATCGCCTTCACCGCGTCGTCGATGACGATCCTCGCGTCGGCATTGCGGTAGGGGTCGAGGTCGGAGGAGTTCTCCGGCCACAGGACGAAGTCCGGCTGCGGGACCTTGCCCGCCTTCACGTCCCGGGCGAGCTGCTCCGTACGGTTCGCGTGGTTGTCCAGAACCGCGCGGCGCTGGGAGTTGAAGTCGAGTCCGAGCCGCGGCACGTTGCCCTGGATGGCGGCGACGGTGGCGGTGCCGTCCTCCGCGGAGTCGTCCACCAGGGGCAGCGACGCGAGGGCCGCGGCGACGGGTACCAGAACGGCGGCAGCCGTCGCGGCGGCAGCGAGCCGGGGCAGTTCGCCCGTGGTGCGGTGGATTCGGAACCGCCGGACCACCTCGAAGAGGCCGAAGCCGCACAGCACCACGGCGAAGGAAAGGAGAGGGGTGCCGCCCAGCGCCGCGAGCGGGAGGAACACGCTGTCCGCCTGCCCGAAGGCGATCTTGCCCCAGGGGAAGCCGCCGAACGGCACCCGGGCCCGGAGTGCCTCGTCGAGCGTCCAGACCGCGGCGGCCCAGAGAGGCCAGCCGGCGAGCCGGGACACGGCGGAGATGCCGATGCAGCCGACGGCGATGAACAGCGCCTCCGCGGCGGCGAGGGCCAGCCACGGCACCGGTCCGACTTCCTCGCCCGTCCAGTGCAGCAGCGGCAGCATGAAACCGAGTCCGGCGAGCAGGCCGAGGCCGAACGCGGCGCGGAACCGGCGCTCGAACAGCACCCAGCCGAGCAGGGCGAACCCTGGCAGGACCAGCCACCACAGCGGCCGGGGCGGGAAGCTCGCGTACAGCATCACGCCGGAGAGAACCGCGGCGGCGGGGCGTGCCAGGCGCGGCAGCAGGCGGCGGGCCCGGGGGGCGGATTCAGGCATCTGCGGGTCGCCGACCTGGGCGATGGTGGTGCTCACCCGGCGGAGTCTACGGTGGCGGGACGGGTACCGGGGAGCCCCGTCCCGGTGGCGGAATACCTACCGCCGGATCGTTTCTCCGCATCTTCTGCACATATGGCCGCCATGGCCGTTAACCTGTGCGCCAGTCCCCCGCCGACGGGCCGGATCCGGCCATCGCGGACAGGACGACCACAGGCCGGGGGCGCGCGTGATGGCTGCACCAGCAGAGCGGGGCTCCGACGGGGGCAACGCGTCGGACGTCGCCGGGGCAGTGATACTCGCCGCCTGCGCCATCTGGTCGCTGATCAGCGCGGCCGGACGCGAGACCCGTCCCGAAGGGGTGCTGCTCGCTCTGCTCGCCGTCGCGGCGGGATTCGCCTGCGGCCGCATCTGCGGAACGCTGCTGCCGGTGGCCACCGCGTCCGTCGCCGCCCTGGCCGCCCTGGTCATGGCCCTCGTCTGGCGTCACGGCATGCCCGGCGCGACGGCCGCTGTGGACACATCGCCCGGACACACCGGCGCCGCCGCCGCGCTGCTGGTCCTGGCAGCCGGGGCGGCCTGTTGTGCGGCGGCCGCGGCCCGGCGCGAATCGCTGCGGTTCGCCCTGCGGCTGCTGGCGCTCGGCGCGGCCTGCGCCTCGCTCGGGCTCGGCTCCGCCGCCGGGTTCGCGGCGGCGATCGGCGTGCTGCTGTGTTCCCTGGCGGCGGCCAGGATGCGGCGCCGGCTGCTCGGACTCGTCGGCTTGGCACTGGCTGCCGGCCTGGCAGTGGGCGTCTCGTGGGCGGTGGCCGAGGACATGCTGCCCGACGGGCTGGCGGTCTCCTTGGAGGGGCAGCTGACCGGCAACCGCGTGCGGCTGTGGCAGGACGCGGCACGACTGGCCGGGGAGCACCCGGTTCTCGGTATCGGACCCGACCGTTTCGCCGAGCTGAGCCCCACCGCCCAGCAGGCCCTGGGCTCGGACGGCAAACCGCACTCGGCCGCACTGCAGCAGGCGGCGGAGCAGGGAGTGGTCGGTGTGGCGCTGCTCGGAGCGGCGTTCGGCTGGCTCCTGTACGTACTGTGGCGCTCGCCGCGCAGCACCGCGATCGCCCTGACCGCGGGGGCGGCGCTCACCGCTCTGGCGGTGCTGGCGAGTGTGGGCAACGCGCTGAGCTTCACTCCGGTGACGGCGGGGGCGGGGCTGCTCGCCGGGCTGGCGTCGGCCAGGCGGCCGATCGGAGCGAACGGGCCCGTCGGCGGCGACGGGGCGGAGCAGGCTCCGCCCGGCGGCGACGGCGTGCCCGGAGATGGTCCGAAGTCTGCCCGGGCCGGGCTGTGAAAGGGGGCGGAGGCTGGATCAGGCCCCGGCCGGTGCCCCGGTGGACGGCAGGTGCAGGCGGTCGCGGATGAACCGTACGCCCGCCTCCGCGTCGTCGACCGTGACCGTGAAGGTCCTGCCGTCGCCGAGCCTGAGCACCAGGCCCTCGCCCCGCCGCACGATCACGGCCGTGCCCTGCTCGGGGCGCCAGCGATAGCCCCATCCGCCCCATTGTCGCGGGGTGACCTGGGGAGCGAACTCCGCGCCCACCACGTGGGTGAGCAGGATCCGGCGGCGCGGCAGCCCCATGTGGCCGCAGCGCACTTCGAGGGCGTCGCCGTCGACGCGGACCGCCACGTTCACGAAGGCGAGGGTGCCGAACAGCATGAGCAGTCCGGCCGCCACGCAGCCGATCACCGACATCAGCAGCGGGGCGATGCCCGAGGTCCAGTTGGAGCTGACGGCAAGCTGGATGCCGAGCGCCAGGCAGGCGGCACCGGCGGCCGCGAGTACCCACTGGGTCCGGTTGGTGGCCCTGCCGGTCCAGACCGCGGTGTGGGTTTCGGCACCGGTACGCGTCGGTTTTCGGGGGTGGTCCTCCATGCCAAGCAGCGTACTGAAGAATGCGAGCAAGGGGACGGGTCGGACGGCGCCCGCCGGGTCGTAGGACGGTCAGCGGGCGGAGCCGACGGCGGCGAGCCCGCGCCCTTCCTGGTAGGCCAGGGCGGCTTCCGGCAGTTCGGACAGGTGCCCGCCGAGGAGCACGGTGACACCGGTCGAGGGTTCGGCCGACAGAGCGGCCTCGGCCCCGATCCGGCGCAGGGCCTGGGCGGCGACGGCGCCGGCGGAGCCGTACAGGACGAGGGGCGGGCGGCCGGGCAGCTGAACGGCGCTGCGGATGCGCTCGGCGACCAGTTCGTAGTGGGTGCAGCCCAGCACGACGGCCTGCACATCGGGCGGGGTGAGCGCGGCGGCGGCGGCCAGGGCCTTCTCGATGCCTTCCTCGTCCGCGTACTCCACGGCGTCGGCCAGGCCGGGGCAGGGCACCTCGGTGACGGCCGTGGCCCCGGCGAAGTCGCGGATCAGTCCGCGCTGGTACGGGCTGCCGGTGGTGAGGGGGGTGGCCCAGATCGCGACAGGGCCGCCGGTGGCGGCGGCCGGCTTGATCGCGGGAACTGTGCCGATGACCGGCAGCTCAGGCTCCAGCTCGGCCCGGAGCGCGGCCAGTGCGTGTACGGAGGCGGTGTTGCAGGCGACGATCAGCGCGTCCGGCCGGTGGTCCGCGGCGGCCCGGGCGACCGCGAGGGCGCGTGCCGTGACGTCCTCGGGCGTGCGGGGGCCCCACGGCATGCCGGCGGGGTCCGACGAGAGCACCAGATCGGCGTCCGGCCTCAGCCGGCGTACTGCGGCGGCGGCGGCGAGCAGGCCGATTCCGGAGTCCATGAGGGCGATCTTCACCCGGTCACCATAGTCGACCACCCTTGCGGTCCCGGCTCAGTGGGGCAGACTTCGGCCAATGAGCGCCGTTGCCTGGATCGCCGTGGGTTCGCTTGTCGCGTGGGTGTGGCTGCTGCTGGGGCAGGGATTCTTCTGGCGCACCGACCAGCGGCTGCCCCGCCGCGCCGCCCCGGCGCGCTGGCCCTCGGTCGCCATCGTCGTGCCCGCGCGTGACGAGGCCGACATGCTGCCCGTGAGCCTGCCGTCGCTGCTGGCGCAGGACTACGCGGGCCACGCCGAGATCTTCCTGGTGGACGACTGCAGCAAGGACGGCACGGGTGATCTCGCCCGTGAGCTGTCCGTGCGGTGCGGGGGGCTTCCGGTCACCGTGGTGTCCCCCGGGGAGCCCGAGCCCGGCTGGACGGGCAAGCTCTGGGCGCTCCGGCACGGGATCGCGCTGGCCCGGTCGCGGGATCCCGAGTACCTGCTGCTCACGGACGCCGACATCGCGCACGAGCCGGACAGCCTGCGCAAGCTGGTGGCGGCCGCCGGTTCGGGCGGCTTCGATCTGGTCTCCCAGATGGCGCGGCTGCGGGTCGAGAGCGTGTGGGAGCGGCTGGTCGTGCCGGCCTTCGTCTACTTCTTCTCGCAGCTCTATCCGTTCCGGTGGGTGAACCGGGCGGGGACGCGGACGGCGGCCGCGGCGGGCGGATGTGTGCTGCTGCGGACCGAGGCCGCGGTACGGGCACGCGTGCCGGAGTCGATCCGGCAGGCGGTGATCGACGATGTCTCCCTGGCACGGGCGGTGCAGCGCGGCGGCGGGCGGATCTGGCTGGGGCTCGCGGAGCGGGTGGACAGCGTGCGGCCGTATCCGCGTCTGAACGATCTGTGGCGCATGGTCTCGCGCAGCGCGTACGCCCAGCTGCGGCACAATCCGCTGGTGCTGCTGGGCACGGTGCTGGGCCTCGCGGTCATCTACCTGGCGCCACCCGCGACGCTCGCCGCGGGGCTGCTCGGCGGCGATCCGCCGGCCGCCTGGGCCGGGGGCGTGGCCTGGGCCGTGATGGCAGGGACGTACATGCCGATGCTGGGGTACTACCGGCAGTCGCTGTGGCTCGCTCCGCTGCTGCCGTTCACCGCGCTGCTGTACCTGCTGATGACGGTCGATTCCGCGATACAGCACTATCGCGGCCGCGGTGCGGCCTGGAAGGGGCGCACGTACGCCCGTCCCGAGGCCGCACCGGATCAGTGACGGCTCCGCGGTCTCACTTGCGGCCGGGTGTCCAGTTCATGCCCCAGCCGTATGCCTGGTCGATGGTGCGCTGCGGACTCACTCCGCGTTGCGGCACGAGGTAGCGGGCCTCACGCTGCACGGTGAGGTCGTTCCCGTTGGTCGTGATGAGCGCGAGCGCACAGACCGTGGAGGGGACGGTGCATTCGTCGAGCGAGAAGTCGATCGCCGCACCGTGCTGCGGCTGGAGGGTGACGGTCGCGTGCAGATCCGCGAAACTCCGGGCCCCTTCATAGATGGTGACGAAGATCAGGACCCGGCGGATCCTGGCCTTCTGGTCGAGGTTGATCGTCAGGTTCTCACCGGAGGCGACGGCGCCCGTCCGGTCGTCACCGTCGAGCTGGATATACGGCGGTTGCTGGAGGGCGCCGAAGGCGTTTCCGAGTGCCTGCACCACTCCCTTGCGGCCGTCGGTCAGTTCGTAGAGGGCGCAGAGATCAAGATCGAGATCCGCGTGGTGTGCGACGGCCCTGCCGAGTTTGCTACCCCACCCCTTGAACTGCTTGCGCACTTCCCAGTTGAGATTGACACGCATGGCTCCCGAAGTTCCGCCCTGTTTCGCGAGCGATACGGACGGCGCGTCCTTGGTGAGCGTGACCTTGGTCAGACGGACGGGCTGGGTGACGGGTGGCGCCGGGGGCGCGGGAGGGACCGGTGGGGCCATCGGGGCGGCGAGCGTCGGCTGGGGGTACTGCGCGGGAGGCGGTGTGGCGGCAACCCGCGTGGCGGGGTGGGGTGGTTGGGGCTGCGGGGGTGTCTGGGGCCGGGGAGCCGCTGCGGCCTGCTGAGGTTCGTCGACGGAGATCCCGAAGTCGGTGGCCAGCCCTTCGAGGCCGGTCCCGTAGCCCTGGCCGACCGCCCGGAACTTCCAGGCTCCCTGGCGCCGGTAGAGCTCACCGAGGATGAAGGCGGTCTCCACCGTGGCGTCGGTGCTGTCGAAGCGTGCCAGCTCCGAGCCGTCCGCCGCGTCCGTGATCCGTACGTAGAGCCCGGTCACCCGTCCGAACGAGCCGCCGTCCGCCGAGGCCGCCAGCACCACGCGGTCGATGGCGGGCTCCACCCGGGCAAGGTCGACGGCGAGTGTGTCGGTGGCCGCGCCGGTGCCGGTCCGCTTGCCCTCGTGGCGTACCGCTCCCGATGCGTGAGCCGGCTGGTTGTAAAAGACGAAGTCCGCGTCGCTGCGCACCTTTCCGGACCCGAGGAGAAGGAGCGCCGAGGCGTCCACGTCCGGCGTCCCGGGGGCGGCGCGCCACCCCAATTCGACGCGCACGGCCTGGGCCGCCACTGGAACGTTGGTTCCTTTTAGCATGGTCATGCTCGCCCCCATCGCGAGTCCGGCTGCCGAGACCTTTCCCGGTCAACCTAATGCCCGTCCCGCCACGAGGCCCACAGAGATGCCCGGACGGGTCCGCGGACCCGCTGGTAACCCCCTGTGAACTCGCCTTTTACACGATCAAGACGGTCCTGGGCGCCCTTTTTTCCCAAGTTCGCTCGCATTGGGGATAGCTGTTCACTCACAACCCGTAAAACAACCCTCTTATCGGGCTCCCCAATCAGCACATCGTGGGCTTAACTTAGGTGCCATGACCTCCCCCCGCTCCACCTACGGCGGCGGCTACTACGCCGCACCGTCGTTCCCCGACACTCCGATCTACGACTCCCTGGTCGCGGAGCGGGGCACGCCTCAGATCGCGCCGATCCGAGTGCCCGCCGCCTATGACACCGGCAACAGCTATCTGCCGGCGCTCCCGTCGGCCCTGCCGGCTCTTCCCGCGGCGCCCTCCCAGCCGAATCCGTCGTACGGCTACCAGCAGCCGATGGCGCAGCAGGGCTACGCGCCGATGCAGCCGGCGCAGTTGCAGCACGCCCCGGCGCCGTACATCCCGCAGCAGCCTTCCGCGGGTCGCGGCGGTTACCAGTCGCCCCCGCAGTACCAGCAGCCGCAGCGCCCCGCGCCGAGCACCGGCTACGAGTCGATGCGCCCGGCGTCACCGCGGCCGGCTCCCGCGCAGCAGTCGCCGTACGAGGACCCGTACAACCGCCCGTACCAGGGCCGGGGCTACTAGGACCACGCCCCGCACGCGGCGAAGGACCACCGGGGAGCGGCTGGCAGGATGGAGGCATGCCCTCCCCCGAACTGGTTGCCGTCCACATCCACCCGGTCAAATCGCTGGCCGCGTGCACAGTCGGCGAGGTCGCCGTCGAGCCATGGGGACTCGACGGCGACCGTCGCTGGATGCTGGTCGATGCCACGGGCAAAGTGGTCACGCAACGACAGCTGCCCCGCATGGCACTGATCTCCGCCACGCCCGTACCGGATGGTGGAATCGTGCTGGCCGCGCCAGGGAGCGCGGCACTCGGCGTGGAGGTCCCGGCGCCGCGAGGGACGATCGGCGTGGTGCTGCACCGCAGCCGGCTCGACGTGGTCGAGGCGGCGCCGGGCGCCCACGCCTGGCTCGGAGAGTTCCTCGGCGCGGAGGTCAGGCTGGTCCATCTCGACGCGCCGGACCGGCGCAGACTCATAGACCCCGCCTACGCGCGCCCGGGTGAGACAGTCAGCCTGGCCGACGGCTTCCCGCTGCTGCTCACCACGCTGGCCTCGCTCGACGCGTTGAACTCGCTCATCGCCCGGGGCGACCGCCCCGGCGAGGGACCGCTGCCGATGAACCGTTTCCGGCCCAACGCCGTCGTGGCCGGCACGGATGCCTGGGCCGAGGACGGCTGGACCCGGCTCGCGATCGGCGACGTGACGTTCCGCGTGGTCAAACCCAGCGCCCGCTGCGTCATCACCACGACCGATCAGCACACCGCCCTCCGCGGCACCGAGCCCCTGCGCACGCTCGCCCGCCACCGCCGGTCCGGCCAGGAACTGCTCTTCGGCCAGAATCTGATCCCGGACACGACGGGCGTCATCCGCGTCGGGGACCCCGTGCGCATCCTGGGTTGAAGTGCCGTAGAAGCGGGAACTCGCGGGTACGCACGGCGGGTTGACGGGGTGAGGTTGCTCTCTCTTCGCCGCTCCGCCGCGCGGGCCACGCCGTATCGGGTTATGACGGATACGGAAGGGGGTGCAGGACTGTGCGAGCACTCACGGGAGTCTGGCGTTGGCGGCACAATTCCCTGCGCCGCGCCACGGACAGGCGCGAGGCGTGGGTGGCTCTGGTCGCGTTTCTTCTGCTCGTGGTGGCGGCGCCGGCCCTCGGCTGGTACTGCGGAGCGCGTACCGACCACCGGCTGCAGGAATCGGTGCGGGCGCAGCAGGCGGACCGTCGCTACACCACCGCCGTCGTGGTGCGTCGAGTGGCCGACCGGCGCCATGTGTCCGACCCGGAGGTCTCCACGGACCGTATGAGGCAGACCACGGTGGTGGCCCGCTGGCATGCCCCGGACGGTACGGCGCGCAGCGCCACGGTGACGACCACCTCGCGCGACACCGCGCCCGGCGCCCGGGTGCGGATCTGGACGGACCTGGCGGGCGACCTCGCACCACGGCCTCTGGACGCGCCGACGGCGCACACGCATGCGGCGCTGGCCGGGTTCGGCGCGACGATGCTGTCGGTCCTGCTGATCGAGGGCGGGCGGCGTCTGGTCGTATGGCGCATGGTGCAACGGCGGTACGAGCGGCTCGACCGGGCATGGGCCAAGGCCGGTCCGGACTGGGGCAGGACGGGCACCGGCAGCTGAAGAGCTGCTGATCGGGTCAACTCCCGCCCTCCGCGCGCGCTACGGTGGACCGGCCCGCCCGTCACTCCTGCAGGCAGGCCCCGGGGCGATCGCTGCCGCGAGGCCGGTGACACGGGCATCACACACGCACGAGGTGGGGGCACAACAGCGCCATGGCACAGGGCACGGTCCAGGTGACGCACACCGGCACATCGCGGTGGCGGCGCCGCACAGGCGAATACGCCTCCCTCACCGCGGCTCTGGAGGCTGCGGCGGACGGTGATGTGCTCACCGTCGCGCCGGGCACCTACCGGGAGAATCTCGTCATCAGCCGTGCGGTGACCCTGCGTGGGCCCGAGGGCTCCGTCGGTTCCGTGCGGATCGCCCCCGTCGACGGCGTCCCGCTGACCTTGCGTGCCTCCGCCGTCGTCCAGGACCTGCATGTGGAGGGCCAGGACTCCGCCTCTCCGGCCCTGCTGGTCGAGGAGGGCGCACCGGACCTCGCGGACCTGCGGATCGTGACCCGCTCGGCCGCCGGCATCGAGGTACGCGGGGCGGCCCGGCCCACCGTGCGCCGCTGCACCGTCGACAATCCGGCCGGCGTCGGCATCGCCGTCCTCGACGGCGCGGGCGGGGTGTTCGACGAGTGCGAGATCGTAGCGGCCGGGCAGTCCGGCGTATCGGTGCGCGACGGGGCGCATCCCCGGCTGGAGCGCTGCCGTATCCATCACGCCTCGGGCTCGGGTCTGTCCGTCACGGGTGAGGGCAGCGGTCTGGAGGCGGTCGGCTGCGAGATCTACGAGATCAAGGGCAGCGGGATACAGGTCTCGGGCCGTGCAGCCGCCCATCTCACCGACTGCACGGTGCACCGCACCTCCGCGGACGGCGTCACGCTGGACACCGACGCGGTCCTCACGCTGGCGGACTGCGACATCCACGACATTCCCGAGAACGCGGTGGACCTGCGGTCGCGCTCCGTCCTCACACTGACCCGTTCGACGGTGCGCCGGTTCGGCCGCAACGGGCTCTCGGTGTGGGACCCGGGCACCCGGGTCGACGCCAACCAGTGCGAGATCCACGACAGCACCGGCGACTACCCCGCGGTCTGGGTCAGCGACGGGGCCACCGTGATACTGGATTCGTGTCGCGTGCACGACGTGCCCGACGCCCTCTTCGTCCTCGACCGGGGCTCGCGCGCCGATGTCGTGGACAGCGATCTCTCCCAGGTCCGCAACACGGCGGTGTCGGTCAGCGACGGGGCGACCGCGCAGCTCGACGACTGCCGGATCAGGGAGGCGTCCACCGGGGCCTGGTTCCGCGACCACGGCAGCGGCGGGACCCTGAACAACTGCACCATCGACGCGGTGCAGACCGGAGTGATCGTCACCAAGGGCGCCGATCCGACGATCGAGCGCTGCACCGTCACCTCCCCCGCCGAAGCCGGTTTCTACGTGTCGGCCGAGGGGCGCGGCACCTTCCACAGCTGCCGGGTCACCGGCAGCGAGGGATACGGCTTCCATGTGATGGACGGCTGCCGCACGACTCTGACGCGCTGCCGCACCGAGCGGTGCGCACGGGGCGGCTACGAGTTCGCCGAGGGGGCCGCCCACGGTGATGCCTCGTCCACCGGGCCGGTCGTGGAGGACTGCACCAGCGACGAGAGCGGTCTGCGTACCGCCACTCCCCCGGCCCCCACCGTCCTGACGGCCACCCAGTCGGCCCCCGGGCTGCTGGGTGCGGTCCCCGCGCCGCGCGCCGCGGAGCCCGTGACGGCGGAGGCGCCGGCCGAGCCCGCGCGTACGTCGGGAGCGGTGCTCGGCGAACTGGACGCGCTGGTGGGCCTCGACAGCGTCAAGCGCGAGGTGCGGGCACTCACCGACATGATCGAGGTGGGGCGCCGGCGTCAGCAGGCCGGTCTGAAAGCGGCTTCGGTCCGCCGCCATCTCGTCTTCACCGGCTCTCCCGGTACCGGAAAGACCACCGTGGCCCGGCTGTACGGGGAGATCCTGGCCTCCCTCGGGGTGCTGGAGCGGGGCCATCTGGTCGAGGTGTCCCGGGTCGACCTGGTCGGCGAGCACATCGGCTCGACCGCCATCCGTACCCAGGAGGCCTTCGACCGGGCGCGCGGCGGGGTTCTGTTCGTCGACGAGGCGTACGCCCTGTCCCCCGAGGACTCCGGCCGGGACTTCGGCCGGGAGGCGATCGACACACTGGTGAAGCTGATGGAGGACCACCGGGACGCGGTGGTCGTCATCGTCGCCGGGTACACCCACGAGATGGAGCGGTTCCTGACCGTCAACCCCGGAGTGGCGTCCCGGTTCTCACGGACCATCACCTTCAGTGACTACCAGCCCGACGAGCTTCTTCGTATCGTCGAGCAGCAGACCGAGGAGCAGGAGTACAGCCTGGCGTCCGGGACCGGGGAGGCGCTGCTGAAGTACTTCACCGAACTGCCCAAGGGGCCCGCCTTCGGTAACGGCCGTACGGCCCGCCAGACCTTCGAGTCGATGGTCGAACGGCATGCGGGCCGGGTCGCCCAGCTCGCCGAGACGAGCACGGACGACCTCACTCTGCTGTTCCCGGAAGACCTTCCGGAACTCCCCTGAGCCCTCTCCCCGATACGTCCGCCTGGTGGGGCAGAACGGGGACGAGCCGCTCCAGGAGCGCGGCACGCTCCTCGGCGAAGACGGGGTCCGCCTGGTAGTCGGAGTGCCCCAGCACCGGCTCGGGGAGCGGGTGCTCGGGGGTCCGCCCGTAGACCAGCGGGTCCTTCAGCGGGCCCCGGTCCACCTCCGGCCCGGACTCCTCGCCGAGGCGCACCTCGCCGCCGATCGGATCGGTGGCCCGCCAGAGGTTGCGCCAGCAGTGGACGGACCGGTGCAGCCCGTGCAGTTGTACCGGGCCGAAGTAGGCCGGGAACCAGCGTCCGTAGAGGCGTTCGATCGGCGAGCCGTACGTGAGCAGAGCGACCCGGCCGCGGGTCCGGGCCGGCAACTGCCAGACGGCCGCGGCGGCCAGGACGCTGCCCTGGGAGTGGCCCGAGATGACGAGCCGGCCGCGGGTGCGAGCGGTCCAGCCGGACATGCGTGAGGCGAGGTCGGGGACGGCCCGCTCCGCGTAGCACGGCGGGGCGAAGGGGTGCGCGGCACGCGGCCAGAACGTCCCCACGTCCCAGAGGATGCCGATGGTGCGCCGGGCCGAGGCGTCCCGGTAGGCGCGCCGCCCGCAGGCGACGAACACCAGGAAGCCGAAACCGATGAGCCAGGAACCGGTGGACTGCGCCGCCTCCGCCACCGATTCGACGAAGGGGCTGCTGCCGTCCATCGCGAGGCCGGGCACCTGACCGCTCGCCCACGCCCCGCCGACCGCCGCCGCACCGAGCAGCAGCGTGGCGCCGGAGACCAGGCCCAGCATGCCGGGTGCGGAGTCGGTGAGCCCGGCCATGGCGCGGATCCGGGCGATCTGCCTGGTCCGCACGGGGTCCGGACGCTCCTCGTCGTACTCGGCATCGACCAGCGACTCCAGCCGACGGGCCGCACGATACGTCCGCAGGCCGAGCACGAGGCCCGGCAGCAGGAGCAGGAGCAGGAGCACCGGGATGACGGAGGCCTGCCAGCTGAGGAGCACCGGTGGCCCCTCTATGAAGGCGCTGCGGCCCATCCCGGGGCTGCCGGGACCGTCGAGCCAGTCCGCGACGCGCTGGGCCACACCGCCGGTCATCACACCGCCCAGCGCGCAGGCCAGCATCGCGACGGCGGGCCCGCCGAGTCCGTGCAGTACGGTGCGCGGCTCGGGACTGCGCCGGTACAGATGCAGGGACACGGCGGCGAGCACGACGACGAGCGCGCCCTGGGCGAGGGTGACGACGCGGAACATGACATCACCCGGGAGCGCTCCGGCGGAGACCCAGCCGGGGCGTGACCACGCGGCGTGAAGGGCCGCGACGACGAGCAGGACGAGGGCGGCCGAAGGCAGGTACGTGACGACGGCGCGGTCGATCCGGTTGTCCAGGCGTCGTTCGCTCCGGCCGCGCCGGCACACCACCCAGACCACGACGAGTGCCCCCACCACGAGCAGTGCCTCGATCATCCGTCCGAACACCTCGGGCACCGGTCCGGTGACGGAACGGTCCCTGCGGGCCGCCGCGCCCGCGACGAAGGCCGTGACGGTGAGGAACCCGGCGGCCGTGTGTGCGGCGCGAAGGCGCGCGACGAGCCGGCGCCCGTACCAGAATCCCGGCCGCCCGAGCGCGGGGCGCACCACAGCGGCCCCATCCGCGCCGGGGGCCGACGGCGGTGTGTCGTCCTCCGGGTCGGTACCGGTGAGCGGACGCTGGGACTCGTAGGCGCTCCAGGTCCTGTTGGACAGGTACCAGAGCAGGCCCACGAGTGCGGTCGGCGCCAGGGCGGCGAGGGCGAGACGGCGGCCCGGCTGGGACCACCAGCCGCCCTGCGAGGCCGACAGGAAACCCAGCCACGACCGCTGGTCGGAACAGTCCTGCACGCCCGCGCACTGCCAGGCGGTCAGGTCGAGCGCGACCTCGCAGACGGCAGCGGTCAGCAGGACGGTGAGGCTCAGCGCGAGGAGCCGCACGAGCACGCCGTACAGCCGGATCGCCCGGCGACGGCGCGTGGCTGCCGGGCGCATCCAGTGGGCGATGTTGATCACCATGAACGGGAGCAGCAGGAGCCACAGCGCGCGGGAGCCGTTGCCGGAGGTCAGATTCGACCAGCAGTACGCCTCGGGGATGGGCCGGTCCCGGTAGCGCTCCGGGTGCGCCTCCGCGTCGACGTCCCCCGAGCGCCGGTAGATGGCGGCGGTGGGGTCGCCCGTGACGCGGACGGTGCGCGGATCGACCAGCATCTCCTGGGGGGTGGTTCCGCCCACGCCGTGGACCAGCAGTTCCAGTGCGGGCCCCTCGCTCTGTGGGGGCTGGGTGGCAGGTGGCACGGGGTGACTCGCTCTCGGAGGTGGGAGTACGCGGCTGATGCCCGGTCACCAGAGTGGTGGATGAGCCCGGGTGTCCGCATCGCTCTTGTGGAATCTCCCCAGTGCGGCGGCCCGCGACACCGCGTGGCAGGATGAGCCGTCGACATGGACTGCCGCACGGCCAGAAGGAAGGACCGGGCACTGCGTTGAGCGAGAATCAGAATCTGCTCGCGGAGCAGCGGCGTGCGCTGATCCTCGACGAGGTGCGCAGGCGCGGCGGGGTCAGGGTCAACGAACTGACCCGGAAGCTGAGCGTCTCCGACATGACCATCCGCCGGGACCTGGACGCGCTGGCCCGCCAGGGGGTCATCGAGAAGGTGCACGGCGGCGCGGTGCCCGTGGTCGAGGCGAGTACGCACGAGCCCGGTTTCGAGGCGAAGTCGGCACTGGAGCTGACCGCCAAGGAGGACATCGCGCGGGTCGCCGCCACGATGGCCGTGCCCGGCAGCGCCATCGCGCTCTCGGGCGGCACCACCACCTACGCCCTCGCCCAGCATCTGCTGGACGTACCGGACTTGACGGTGGTGACCAACTCGGTACGGGTTGCCGACGTGTTCCATGCCGCGCAGCGTCCGGGCTCGGCGGGCTCGCGCCCCGGTGCCGCGACGGTGGTGCTCACCGGCGGGGTCCGGACCCCGTCCGACTCGCTGGTCGGACCCGTCGCCGACCGGGCGATCGCCTCACTCCACTTCGATGTGCTCTTCCTCGGCGTGCACGGGATCTCGGTGGAAGGCGGACTGTCCACGCCGAATCTGGCGGAGGCCGAGACCAACCGCCGTTTCGTGAAGTCGGCCCGGCGCGTGGTGGTGGTCGCGGACCACACCAAGTGGGGCACGGTGGGCCTGAGTTCGTTCGCAACACTGGAACAGGTGCACACGTTCGTCACGGACGCGGGTCTCTCGGACGGCGCCCGAGAGGAGATCCAGGAGCACCTTCCGGGTCTTGTGGTGGCGGGCCGGGACACGGGCGACGGGCCGGCGCAGGACTGAGCCGCGGATTCCGCTCAGCTCGCGCCGGGACCGTGACGTCCTAGGATCGACCTGTGGCCGTCTTCCGGATCGAGCGCTTCACCCCTCTGCCCGCAGCCGAGTCCTGGCGCCGGGTGACGGACTGGGAGCGGCACGCCTCGCAGGTCCCGCTGACGACGATCACGGTGCCCACCGGCCTGCCGACCCGTATCGGGACGGTCTTCGTGGCCCGGACGGGGATCGGGCCGCTGGCGTTCGACGATCCCATGGAAGTGGTGCGGTGGTCACCGCCTGCCGGCAGCCGGGCGGGGCTGTGCCGCCTGGAGAAGCGCGGCCGGGTGGTGCGGGGCCGGGCCTCGATCGATGTATACCCCACCCACGCCGGCTCCCATGTGGTGTGGGTGGAGGAGCTCGGCGTGCGGCTGCTGCCGCGGTGGGGCGACCCCCTGATCGCCGGTGCGGGCCGGCGGATCTTCGGCCGGGTACTGGACTCCATGCTGGACCGGCCGGCGCAGCCGTATCCCTGAGGGCCCCGGCCCGGGCGACGGCACACCGGCCCGTCCACGCCACGCTCCGCGATCCGGGACCGTCGGATCCGAGGACATCTGACGGCATGTCAGCTATGGTGTGCGCGAACCCGACCGCCGTCGACCGCCCGGGAGGTGCGTTCATGGCACGCCGACTCCGAGCCGTGGGCCTCGATTTCGTCGAGTCCGCCCCGCTGCGACTGGTCTTCGCCGCAGAGGTCTCGGCGCCGCCCGATACCGTGTACCGCGCCCTGGCCGACGATGTCGAGGGCTGGCCCGGCTGGTTCACGGCGGTTACGTCGGCTCTGCCGCTCGACGGCGGCGCGGGCCGCGAGGTGCGGCTGCGGGGCGGCATCGCGTTCCGGGAGGCAGTCGTCGCCACCGAACCCGGTGAGCGGTACGCCTACCGGGTCGACCGGACCAACGCTCCCGGTGTGCAGGCCCTGTTGGAGGAGTGGCGGCTGACCCCGGCCGGCACCGGAACCCGGGTGCAGTGGACCTTCGCCGCCGACGGCTCACCGCCGTTCCGGTTCATGTTGCGGCGGGCGCGCGGGGCGGTGGGCAGGTCGTTCCGCGAGGCGGTGCGCAATCTGGACCGGCGCCTCTCGGCGGCTGCCGCCTGAGGGCCGGACCGCGCCATATCGCGCCGGGCCAGGCGGGTCAGGCGGGTCAGGCGGGTCAGGCGGGTCAGGCGGGTCAGGCAGGTCAGGCGGGTCAGGCAAGCGAAGCGGGTCAGGCGGAACACTCCTCCTGGCCCGGCCAGTTGCCGGTCGCCAGGAACCGGTCGATCGTCCGCGCGTAGGGCGCGATGTCGATGCCCTGGGCGGCCAGCCAGTCGTCCGAGTAGTACTTGTCGAGGTAGCGGTCGCCCGGGTCGCAGATCAGGGTGACGATGCTGCCGGTGCGCCCCTGCGCGACCATCTCGGCCACCAGCTTGAAGGCGCTCCAGAGCCCGGTGCCGGTGGAGCCGCCCGCCTTGCGGCCGATGGACCGCTCCAGGGCGCGCACCGCCGCGACGGTGGCCGCGTCCGGGACCTTCATCATCCGGTCGATGGCGCCCGGGACGAAGCTCGGTTCCATTCGGGGCCTGCCGATGCCCTCGATGCGGGAGCCGCAGTCGCTGGTGGCGTGCGGGTCCTGGTGGGTCCAGCCGTCGAAGAAGCAGGAGTTCTCCGGGTCGGGGACACAGATGCGGGTGTCGTGCTGCATGTAGTGCACGTACCGCGCGATGGTGGCCGAGGTGCCGCCCGTGCCCGCCGTGGCGACGATCCAGGCGGGCTCGGGGTACCGCTCCATCCTCAACTGCTGGTAGATGGACTCCGCGATGTTGTTGTTGCCCCGCCAGTCCGTGGCCCGCTCCGCGTAGGTGAACTGGTCCATGTAGTGGCCGCCGGTCTCCGCGGCGAGCCCGGCGGACTCCTCGTAGAGCTTGCGCGAGTCGTCCACGAAGTGGCAGCGGCCGCCGTGGAATTCGATGAGCCGGCACTTCTCGGGGCTGGTGGTGCGGGGCATCACGGCGATGAACGGGACGCCGATCAGCTTGGCGAAGTACGCCTCCGAGACGGCGGTCGACCCGCTCGACGCCTCGATCACGGGCTTGCCGGGCCGGATCCAGCCGTTGCAGAGCCCGTAGAGGAACAGCGACCGTGCCAGCCGGTGCTTGAGGCTGCCCGTCGGGTGGGTCGACTCGTCCTTGAGGTAGAGGTCGATGCCCCAGCTCTCGGGGAGCGGGAAGCGCAGCAGGTGGGTGTCGGCGGAGCGGTTGGCGTCGGCCTGCACCTTGCGGACCGCCTCCTTGAGCCAGGCGCGGTACGCCAGGTCGGTGCGGTCGATGTCGACGGTCGCCGCAGCGACGCCGTCGTGCCTGTGCTCACTCGTGCCCATCAGCGCGCTTCTCCTCGTAGGACCGGTCTCGGCGGGCCCCACGATATGCCCCCTACCTGCACAAACACTGCCTTTGGTACTCCATAGCACTGCCTTTGTGCTTCGGAGTGGCCCCGACGGCCCACGGCGTCAGAAATGGGCCGCTGCGTCCCGTTCTGCCCCTGGTGCACAGGCCCCCGGGTGTGCACACTTCCTCTCAGGGGTGCGATGAAGGGGGCGAAGGGGCCGTGTACGAGACGGAGTTCAGTGAGACGGGCGTACGAATCGACCGGTGGGCGCGCTCGCTCACCCGGGCTGGGCAGGTCACCATCAAGGACGGCCGGGTGGTCCTGCTCACCAGTTACGGCCGGGAGATCGACAGTGCGCCGGCGGGGACGGTGAGCGCGGGCAGACCATGGTTCGCGGGCGAGAACGCGACGGTGGCGCGGGTGAACGGAACGCGGTACCGGCTGACCATGCCGCGGGGCCGGGGCAAGCCCGATGACGCCGCTCCCGCCCGGCGCTTCCTCGAAGCCGTATTCAGAGCGGGTGGCCGTCGGGGCTGACGGAGCGGCGTCATCGGAATACCGCGAGTTGCGGAGCCGTGGCGGCTGGGCGACATTGGAGTCACGTCACTCATGGTTCACCGGCGGTGACAATGCGATCCAGGCCGCCGGCGCAGAATCAGCAGCCAGCCATCTGCTGGATCCGTTCCTTCGTCTTCTTCCGGACCTACTTCGGGGAGTCGCAGCCGTGATCAGCGAGCCAAGCAGGCACTGCACGGTGGAGCTCCAGGCCCTGCCGTCGCGGATCGGTCAGGTCCGCAGAATCATCTCGGCGCAGCTGCGCTACTGGCATCTCGATCCTCTGATCGACCAGGCAGCGCTCGGCGTCACGGAACTGCTGACCAATGTCCACCGGCACGCACAGCCGGACAAATCATGCACCGTCGAGGTCGAGTTGCTGCTCGACCGGCTGACGGTGTCCGTCCACGACCACGACCCACGCCTACCGACCGTGCGCGAGGCCAGCGACTCCAGCACGTCGGGGCGCGGACTCGCACTCATTGCCGCGGTCAGTGAGAGCTGGGGCGTCCGCCCCCGGGGCGGTGCGGGAAAGGTGGTCTGGTTCACCCTTCCCACCCCCTCCCTGTTCGCCACGCAGCCACCGCACGCGCTGTACGGGGCGACGACCGACGGGCCGTTCGAACTGAGCGGCAGCACGGCACCGGAAGGCGTAACGCCCTCGGTCGCCAGGTCCGTCGTCGTCGGCTGACACCGCAGGAGCGGGGCGCCTCCCGGGGCGCCCCGCTCCTGTCGTGCCCGCACAGCCCTCAGTCGGTGGCGATGGCGCGGAGCACATCCAGCCGCGCCGCGCGCCGGGCCGGGCGCCGGCCTGCCGCAGCACCGGCCATGACACCCACCAGCGCGACCACGAGCAGCCGCGCCAGTGGGAGGGCGAAGGCGAACGCGGTGTCGCCCGCGCCTTCGGACGCCTTGACCAGGACCCAGCCGAGGAAGCCGCCCAGCAGCAGTCCGCCGGCCGTGCCGAACGCGGCGACCAGGACGGACTCCCATCGGACCATGGCCCGCAACTGCGTTCTGGTCTGCCCGACGGCCCGCAACAGGCCCAGTTCCCTGGTGCGTTCGTGGATGGCCAGGGTGAGGGTGTTCGCGATGCCGAGCAGGGCGATCAGGACCGCCAGCGCGAGCAGGGCGTAGACCAGGGTGAGCATCATGTCGATGCCGCCGGCCGAGGACCGCGCGTACTCGCCGCGGGTCTGCACGTCCGGGCTGCCGTACGCGGCGGCGGCCTTGGCGACCGCGGCCTTTCCGGATGCGGTGGACACCCCGTCCTTGAAGGACACGGCGACCAGCGAGTCGGCGTCCTGGCCGCGGTGGGGGGCCCAGGCCTGGCGGGTGATGACGTAGTCGCCGGCGAGCTCCGGCTGTCCGTACACGGCCCGGACGGTGAAGGTCCGTTCCCTGCCGTCGGTGAAGGTGAGCCGTGCGGTGGATCCGGTGTGCAGCCCTCGCCTGCCCGCCTCCGTGTCCGATACGGCGATGCCGTCCGCACCCAGCGCCTTCATCGACCCGTCGACCTTGCCCAGGTCGAGGACCACGGCGAGAGCGGCCGGGTCGGTGACGGTCAGGGCGCGTCCGGAGCCGTTGACCTCGGCGACGCCCTTGCCCAGGCCGACGGCGGTGGCGACGTCGGGCAGCCGGTCGACGGCGGGGGCGAGCCGGGGGCTGAGCCCACTGCCGCCGGCGCCGAAGGCGGGTGCGCTGATGGCCACGTCACCGGCGAACGAACGGTCGACGGTCTGGTTCATGGTGGCCTTCAGCGAGGCGCCGAACACCGTGAAGAGCGAGACCACCGCGACGCCGATCATCAGGGCGGTCGCGGTCGACGCGGTGCGCTGCGGGTTGCGCAGCGCGTTGCGCCGGGCCAGGTGCCCGGTGACGCCGCGCAGCGGGCCGAACGGCGCGCCGAGAATCCGCACGGCGTAGGAGGAGGCCACCGGGCCGAGTACGACGAAGGCGGCCAGTGCCAGCACCGCTCCGACGGCCGACAGCCAGACGGACGGGCCGGACGGCAACCCGGTCAAGATCACCCCCACCGCGGCAAGCAGGAGCGCGAGTCCGGTGACGGCACGGGTCCGGGACGCGGCCGAGTCGTCGACGACGGTCTCCCGCAGGGCCGCGAGCGGCGCGGTGCGTCCGGCGTGGACGGCGGGCACCAGGGCGGAGCCGACGCAGACGACGACACCGACGCCGAGCGGGAGCAGCATGGACACACCGCTGATGACGAGGGATCCCTCGGGGAACGGGAATCCGATCGCCGGGAAGAGAGCCTGGAGTCCGGCGGCGATGCCGATGCCACCGGCCAGCCCGGCAGCGGAGGCGATCACGCCGACCACGGCGGCCTCCACGAGGGTCGAGCAGAGGATCTGCCGGCGAGAGGCGCCGAGCGCGCGCAGCAGGGCGTTCTCCCTGGTGCGCTGGGCAACGACGATGGCGAAGGTGTTGTGGATGGAGAACGTCGCGACCAGCAGCACGATGCCGGAGAACACCAGCAGCAGCGTGGTGAAGAGGCCGAGGAAGGCGCCCGAGATCATGTCCTGGTTCTCGGCGGCCGAGGCCTGCCCCGTTATGGCCTCGGTGCCCGGGGGCAGCACGGGTCGCAGTGCGTCCACGAGTTCCTGCTGGCTTGTGCCGGGGCCGGCCCGGACCAGGATGCTCGACGCCTGCCCGGGCTTCGGGGTGAGGTGCTTCTCGGCGTCGGCGAGCGTCATCGCGGTGTACGTCACCTGCGCCATCCCGTCCTCGCCGCCGAAGGTGGCCAGACCGACGACGGTGACGCTGACCGGGTCGGGAGTGCGCAGGACGGTCCTGTCGCCGATCTTCAGGCCGCCCTTCGCGGCGGTGCCGCGGTTGACGACGACTTCCCCGGGTGCCACCGGGGCGCGGCCCTCGGCCAGCCGGTAGGGGTTGAGCTCAGGGTCGTCGATCCAGTTTCCGGCCAGGGTGGGCGGCCCCTGGCCACCGATGGGCTTCCCGTCGGCGCCGATCAGCTGGCCGGCACCCTGGATGTCGGGGACGGCAGCGGCGACCTGGGGCAGTTGTCGCACGCGCTGGGCGAAGCCGGAGCTGACCGGCTGCCGGGCACCTTGGGACTCGCCGGAGACGGTGACGACGTTGGTGCTGCGGACGAGCGCGTCGGTGCCGCTCGCCGCATTGCCGAACATCGTGTCGAAGCTCGCGCGCAGGGTGTCCCCCATGACGAGCGTGCCGGCGAGGAAGGCGACCCCGAGCACGACCGCGGTCAGGGTCCCCAGGAAGCGGCGCCGGTGGGTGCGGAGCGAGGAGAAGCCGATGCGCACGGAGGCGCGGGAGCCGGTCATGCCGTCCCCTGGGTGCTCGGTGCGGGATCGAAGGCCTTGAGGCGGTCGAGTACGCGTTCGGCGGTGGGATCCGGCATCCGGTCGACGAGCCGGCCGTCGGCGAGGAAGACGACTTCGTCGGCGTGCGCGGCGGCGACCGGGTCATGAGTGACCATGACGACGGTTCGCCCGGTCTGCCGGACGGTGCGGCCGAGGAGCCGGAGCACCTCCTGGCCCGCGCGCGAATCGAGGTTGCCGGTGGGTTCGTCGGCGAAGACGACGTCCGGATTCCCTGCGAAGGCCCGGGCGACGGCGACCCGTTGCTGCTGGCCGCCGGAGAGTTCGCTGGGCCGGTGATGCAGCCGGTCGCGCAGTCCGACGGTGTCGATGAGGACGTCCAGCCGGGTCCGGTCGGGGCGCTCCCCCGCCAGGTCCATGGGGAGCGTGATGTTCTCGGCGACGGTGAGCGTCGGCAGGAGGTTGAAGGCCTGGAAGACGAATCCGATGCGCCGGCGACGCAGCAGGGTGAGCCGGCGGTCGTCGAGTGCCCCGAGTTCGGTTTCGCCGATGAACGCCGTGCCCGAGGTGAGGGTGTCGAGTCCTGCGGCGCAGTGCATCAGCGTGGACTTGCCGGAGCCCGAGGGCCCCATGATCGCGGTGAAGCGGCCGGCCGGGAAGCCGACGCTCACCCCGTCCAGGGCCCTGACCTCGGTGTCGCCCGTGCCGTAGACCTTCACCGCGTCGACGACGCGGGCGGCGCTCGTGGTACCGGTGGCGGGAACGGTGGTGGTCATGCCGCACCGCCCTTGCCGTGGATGCCGAACTGCTCGTCGAGGACGGAGAGTCGGCGCCAGTACTCGTCCTCGTCGATCTCCCCGGCGGCGAAGCGCCGTCCGAGCAGGGTGATCGGCGAGGGTTCGGCGGTACCGTTCTGCGTCGCGCGGGGCTGCCAGGGGCCGCGCCGACCGTGCCGGACGGTGCGCCGCAGGACGGTGACGACGGTGAGGACGACGGCTGCCCAGACGAGCGGGAAGAGGAGGACCCACGGTCCGGGTCCGCCGTCGAAGGCCAGGGTGTTCATCTCGGTCAGCTCCTCGGTTCACGCTTCGGGATGCACGCTTCTGCGTCACCATCGAGCCTGTCTCCGCAGGGGGGTCCGCGTCGTCGTACGGCCAGCGGCAGTGGACGTACCCCACGGGGAGTAGACGGCGGTCCTGCGACTGCTCCCGACCCTCGGGCACCAGAAGAGGTGGACGCTGTACCTACTGGTATGTACAGTGAATCATGAGCACTTCGGACCGTCTCGTCGAAGCCACCCGGGAGCTCCTGTGGGAGCGCGGCTACGTGGGCACCAGCCCCAAGGCCATCCAGCAGCACGCCGGTGCGGGCCAGGGCAGCATGTACCACCACTTCACCGGCAAGCCGGATCTGGCACTGGCGGCGATCCGCCGTACGGCCGAGGAGCTGCGCGGGACGGCGGGCCGGGTTCTGGACGCACCCGGGTCGGCGTACGAGCGGATCTCGGGCTATCTGCTGCGGGAGCGCGACGTGCTGCGTGGCTGCCCGGTGGGGCGGCTGACGATGGACCCGGAGGTCATCGCGAGCGACGATCTGCGGGCACCCGTGGACGAGACGATCGCCTGGCTCCGCGACCGGCTCGCCGCGATCGTCCAGGAGGGCCTGGAAGGCGGCGAGTTCGACCCGTCCCTGGTCCCCGAAGACGTCGCGGCGTCGATCGTCGCGACCGTGCAGGGCGGCTACGTGCTGGCACGCGCCTCGGGTTCGACGGATGCCTTCGACGCAGCCGCCCGCGGACTGCTGGCGCTGCTCGCGCCTCGTACGGCCCCCGCCTGACACCCCGTCGAAGGCGGACCGGCGGCATCGCTCGCCCTCGTACGGACATCCCCTGACGACCTGTCGTACGCCACCCATTCCGAGGAGCTCCTCGCGCATGCGCATCACCAGGAACCGGCCCGACACGCGGTCCGGGCCGGCTGAGCACTTCAACGGCACCGTCTGGCTCGACGAGGTCGCGGCCCCCGGACCACCGTCCGGGCTGCGCGTGTTCAGCGTGCACTTCGCACCGGGCGGCCACACCGCATGGCACACCCACCCGCACGGCCAGATCCTCCACGTCACCGAGGGCGAAGGCCTGGTGCAGCGCCGGGGCGGACCGGTGGAGTTGATCCGCGCGGGCGACACCGTGTGGATCGAGCCGGACGAGTGGCACTGGCACGGCGCCGCCCCGCACGCCTTCATGACCCATCTCGCCGTCGTCGAGGCGGCCGAGGACGGCACCACCATTCACTGGCACACCGACCCCGGCGTCCCCGAGTACCCGGCAGTCCGAGGAGCGCAGCATGCACGCGATGCAGTATGAGATCACTCTGCCCGCCGACTACGACATGGGGATCATCCGTGAACGGGTGGCGGCGAGGGGCCACCTCATGGACGCCTTCCCGGGGCTCGGCATCAAGGCGTACCTGATGCGGGAGCGCGGCGAGGACTCCCCGGTCAACCAGTACGCGCCGCTCTACCTGTGGACGGCGCCCGAAGGCATGAACACCTTCCTCCGGGGGTCCGGATTCCAGGGCATCGTGCAGGACTTCGGGCGTCCCGACGTGCAGCACTGGGCCGGTCTGTCGTACGGGGAGGGTCCCGCGTCGGCCGCGCTCCCCCACTCGGCCACCCGCCTCCGCTCACCCGTACCCCCCTCGGCCCCTCCGGCGGAAGCGATCGACGCCGCCCTGGAGGAGAGCCGGCGACTCGCGAAGACGTCCGGTGCGGTCGCCACGGCGCTGGCCGTCGACCCCCGCCACTGGGAACTGCTCCACTTCACGCTCTGGGACCACCCCGCGCCCCAGGAGGCCGGCGACCGCTACGAGGTGCTCCACCTGAGCAGGCCGGAGCGCGACCAGCTCGGGGAGGGCCGCCAGTGGTAGCCGCGGTCCGCACCGTCCTCGGGGACATCCCCGCGGCCGAGCTCGGCGTGTGCGACGCGCACGACCATCTGTTCCTGCGCAGTCCCGTGCTGCCGGGCCAGGAGCTCGACGACACCGGCGCGGCGGCCGAACGGCTGCGGGCCTTCGGAGGGTTCGGCGGCCGGTCCGTGGTGCAGTGGACGCCGTACGGCATGGGGCGCCGAGCCGATGTGCTGGTGGAGCTGTCCCGTGCGACGGGGACGCACGTGGTGGCGGCGACGGGCCTGCACCAAGCCGTGCACTACCCGGCGGCGCTGCTCGACCGGATTCGGGACGACCTCGCCTCGCTGTTCGTCGCGGAGCTGACCGACGGAATCGGCTCGACGTCGGTGCGAGCGGGGCTGATCAAGGTGGCCGGTGCCTTCCACACGGTCGACGCCCATGCCCGGCTCACCATGACAGCGGCCGCCGAGGCACATCACCGCACGGGGGCGCCGATCGCCGTCCACCTGGAGCTGGGCACGGCAGCGCAGGAGGTACTCGACCTGCTGTGCGGCACGTTGGACGTCCCGCCCCACCGCGTGATCCTCGGCCACCTCGGCCGGTCGCCCGACGGCGCAGCCCAGCGGGAGGTGGCGCGGACCGGTGCGTTCCTCGCGTTCGACGGTCCGTCGCGGGCCCATCACGCGACGGACTGGCGGCTGCCCGAGGAGCTCGCGGACCTGGCCGGGGCCGGATTCGGCGGGCAGTTGCTGCTGGGCGGTGACACCACTGTGCCGGAGACCCCGGGCATGCCCCATCTGCTGAACCGGCTGCGCCCCCGGCTGACCGAGGTGCTGGGGGCGCAGACCATGGCGGACGTGCTGATCGCCAACCCTGCACGGGCGTTCGCGTTCGAGGCGCCGCCACGGACCGCTTGACCGGGGTGGGGCGGGGCCGGCGCAACACGCCGCCGCGCCCTCAGGCGAGCGCCCCCAGCGGGTCGTCCAGCACGGGCTGCCAGGCCAGCTCCGCCGCCCCGACCAGGCTGTTGTGGTCGAGGGTGCACGGCAGGATCGGCACGCTGCCGCTGCGCCCCCACAGACTGCGGTCGGCGACCACCGCGCGCAGCCGTTCGGGGTCGGCGTCCAGCAGGGCGCGGTGCAGGCCGCCGAGGATGATGCGGTCCGGGTTGAGGATGTTGACGAGTCCGGCGAGCCCGAGGCCGAGTCGGTCGATCAGTTCCTCGGCGGCGTTGCGCACCGCCGCGTCGTCGTACTCGTTGCGCAGCAGGTCCCCGGACTGTTTGAGCAGCGACTCCTCGGGGCCGGGTGCCCGCCCGGCCGCGACGAGGAAGGCGAGCGGGTCGGTCTCGACGTCGAGGCAGCCACGGCCGCCGCAGTGGCAGGGGCGGCCCTCGGGGTTGACCGTGAGATGGCCGACCTCCAGGGCCAGGCCCGAACTCCCGGTGTGCAGACGGCCGTCCAGGACGAGCGCGCCGCCGACACCGCGGTGGCCGGTGGCGACGCACAGGAGATGCTGGGCTCCGCGACCGGCCCCGTGGCGGTGCTCGGCGAGCGCGGCGAGGTTGACGTCGTTGCCGGTGAACGCCGGGCCGGTGATGCCCGCTTCGCGGACGCATGTGGCGAAGATCTCGCGTACCGGGGCGCCTGCGGGCCAGGCGATGTGGAGCGGGTTGAGGGCGGTGCCCTCCGGCTCGGCGACGGCGGACGGCACCGCGAGGCCCGCCCCGACGCATCGCAGGCCACTGTCGCGCAGCAATCGCGCACAGTCGTCCACGACTTCACCGATGACCTGGGCGGGGTCGGCCGTGATGGTGACACAGCCGGGGGCGGTCGCGACGAGCCGGCCTCCGAGCCCCACCAGCGCGGCCCGGAATCCGTCCGCGTGCACCTGAGCGGCGAGGGCCACCGGGCCGGACTCACGCACGGCCAGCCGGTGCGAGGGCCGGCCCTGCGAACCGGCGGCGGAGCCGGGGCTCGAGTCGACCTGGATCAGGCCGAGCGCCTCCAGCTCCGCGGCGACCGCGCCGGCGGTGGCACGGGTGACGCCCAGCTCGGAGGTGAGGACGGCGCGGGTGGGCGCGCGTCCTGTGTGGACGAGCTCCAGCGCGGGTCCGAGCGCGCTGCGGCCCCTCTCCAACTTCGTCCGGGTGGTGGTCACCTTGCCGTTCATGGGGGCGAGTCTCCCATGATCCGGAGGTGGCGCGGACGCCGCAGCGCCCGTCTTCTCCCCCGCACTGCCCGGCTCCACCGCATGGGGCGGTCAGCCATGACACGTCGCGCGTGCCAGGTGGGCGGCCGTCTTGCGCCCCTCGTCCGCGGGCCCCTATGCTGAGTTTGTGCCGCAACTAAACAAACTGCGGACGGCCCTGCCGGGGGGACCGGGCGGAAACACCGCCCCACCTTCATCGACACGCCTCCGTACCGCGCTGACCGTGTTCTTCGCCCTCGACGGGTTCCTCTTCGCCGGCTGGGTGGTCCGCATCCCGGCCATCAAGCAGCAGACCGGCGCCTCGGCCTCCACCCTCGGCCTCGCACTTCTCGGCGTATCCGCCGGCGCCGTGATCACCATGATGCTCACCGGCCGGCTCTGCCGCCGTTTCGGCAGCCATCCGGTGGCCGTGGTCTGCGGCATCCTGCTGTCGCTCAGCATCGCGCTGCCCGCCCGGACCCATTCGGCACTCTCCCTCGGACTGGTGCTGCTGGTGTTCGGCGCCGCGTACGGCGGCATGAACGTGGCGATGAACAGCGCCGCGGTGGATCTGGTCGCCGCTCTGCGGCGCCCGGTGATGCCCAGCTTCCACGCCGCGTTCAGCCTCGGCGGCATGATCGGCGCCGGACTGGGGGGTCTGGTCGCCGGCGGCCTCTCACCCTCCGCGCACCTGCTCTGCCTGACCGGAATCGGACTGCTCGTCACCGCCTTCGCGGGCCCGGTCCTGCTGCGGTACCCGTCACTGAAGGCCGCGCCGACGGCCGCCGACGGCGGGGCGCGCGAGCGGCGCCCGGACGGACGGGCGCGCCGTGTGGTGATCCTGTTCGGCGTGATCGCGCTCTGCACCGCGTACGGCGAAGGCGCCCTGGCCGACTGGGGCGCCCTCCACCTGGAGCAGGACCTGCACGCCCACCCCGGGGTGGCGGCAGCCGGCTACTCCCTGTTCGCGCTCGCGATGACGGCGGGGCGGCTCTCCGGCACGGTACTGCTCGAACGGCTCGGGCAGACCCGCACCCTGGTCGCGGGCGGCGGCACCGCGGCCGCCGGGATGCTGCTCGGCTCGCTCGCCCCGACCACCTGGCTCGCCCTGCTCGGGTTCGCCGTCACCGGGCTCGGCCTGGCGAACATCTTCCCGGTGGCGGTGGGCAGGGCCGGGGAGCTGGCCGGTCCCGGCGGAGTGGCCGCGGCCTCGACGCTCGGCTACGGCGGCATGCTGCTCGGCCCCCCTGCGATCGGCTTCCTGGCCGACTGGTTCTCCCTGCCCGTGGCTCTGACGACGGTGGCACTGCTGGCGATGGCCGCGGCGGCACTGGGTTACGGCGCTCGCAACGCGGCGCACGCATGAGCGAGTGAGTAGCCGTACTCAGGCAGGAACGGTTCTCCCGTCGCAGGATGGGGACGTAACGACCCCTCCCGCCGGCTGTCCGCGCGGGAGGGGTCAGACGTCGACGGGGAGCACGCCATGAAGAAGCCGGTCCTGACCAAGCAGCACATCCACGCGCTCGCCCGCCTGACGTTCGGCAACGCCGTTTCGCTGGTCTACCTGGGTGTGGTGGTGGCGACCACCGTGTTCGTCGCCGTGGACACGCTGTTCGTCGCCCACGAGGACGCCTCTTTCGCCGGGGTGTGGCTCTTCGTCCTGGCTGCGCCGACCGTCTTCGTCTTCCTCATCGGGAGCTCGATGCTGGGCGCGGAGACGGCCGGGCCGGCCTGGTTCGTCTACCTCGCGCTGGTGGTGTCCGTACTCGCGCAGTCGCTCGCACTCGGCTGGTTCGCGCGACTGATGCGCGGCAGCCGCGGCAGGACCCGCCGGGCCCGCCCCCAGGGCGCCTGATCCGCCGGCCTCCCCTGGCACAATCCCTGCCATGAAGATCACGCAGTACATACAATCCCTGGCCTCCGAGGGCCGGTTGCTGGCGGACGCGGCCCAGGAGGCCGGGACCGGAGCGCCCGTGCCGACCTGTCCTGGCTGGCAGGTGCGCGACCTGCTCAGACACACCGCGATGGTGCACACCTGGGCGGCCGCGTTCGTCACCGAGGGCCACACCTCGTACGTCCCCGACGCCGGCGAGCCGGACCTGGACGGGCCCGCGCTCCTCGACCGCTTCCGCACGGGGCACCGGCTCCTGGTGGAGGCGCTGGAGCGCGCACCTGAGGACCTGGAGTGCTGGACCTTCTTCGCGGCGCCGTCGCCCCTGGCCTTCTGGGCGCGGCGGCAGGCGCACGAGACGGCGATCCACCGGGTGGACGCGGAGTCCGCGCGGGGCGGGGCCCTCTCCCCCGTGACGTCCGCTCACGCGGCGGACGGCATCGACGAGTTGTTGCGCGGATTCCACGCCCGCCCGAAGAGCAGGGTGCGCACCGATGTGCCGCGCACGCTGCGCGTGCGGGCGACGGACACCGCAAGCGTGTGGACCGTACGGCTCTCCACCGAGCCGCCGGCAGCCGTGCGCGAGGATGATGATTCCTCCGTAATGCCGCCCGTGGACTGTGAGTTGAGTGCCACCGCCCAGGAGCTCTACCTCACGCTCTGGAACCGGCGGCCGCTCACGGCTCTCACGGTGACCGGTGACCCGGATCTCGCCCGGCTGTGGCGCGAGAGGTCCTCGGTCATCTGATCCTGAGAGGTCCCCGGGCGGCTGGGACACGCGGCGGGCGGGCTTGTCCGCCCAGCAGCGCGCCTGTGACACTTCGGACATGGAACACCGAAGCCAGGCGGACCGTGACGCCGTGACCGTCGAGATCGGCTTCGCCGTGCTGACCGGATCCCTGCTGGCGGGGGTCGCGTTCGTCACGGTGTGCGCCCCCGCCCTCCTGCCGGGCCCGGGCGGCGGTGTCGGCCCGGGACTGCTCGTGGCCGCGACCGTCGTGGCCGCACTGGTCTTCGTCGGTCGCGTCGTCGACGTGCTGTGGCGATTCGGCCGCCGCGCCACGGAGCGCGAGGTCGGCGGGCGCGCCCCGATACTGCCGGATCAGCCGAGCCAGCCCGGGCGTACCAGCCCCGACTCGTAGGCCAGCACGACCAGCTGGGCCCGGTCCCGGGCGCCGAGCTTCACCATCGCCCGACTGACGTGGGTCTTCGCGGTGAGCGGGCTGACGATGAGGCGGCGGGCGATCTCGTCGTTGGACAGGCCGATGCCGACCAGGGCCATCACCTCCCTTTCCCGGTCGGTCAGTTCGCTCAGTGCGGGCGCTGCGACCGGCTCCTTGGACCGGGCGGCGAACTCGGCGATCAGGCGTCGTGTGACGCCCGGCGAGAGCAGCGCGTCCCCGCCGACCACCGCCCGGACGGCCCGCAGCAGTTCCTCCGGCTCGGTGTCCTTGACGAGGAAACCGGAGGCTCCGGAGCGGATCGCCTCGAAGACGTACTCATCGAGCTCGAAGGTGGTGAGCATCACCACCTTCACTCCGTCGAGCGCCGAGTCCTGAGTGATGGCGCGGGTCGCGGCGAGACCGTCGAGCCGGGGCATCCGGATGTCCATCAGCACGGCGTCCGGCCGCAGTTCACGCACCAGACGGACGGCTTCCTCGCCGTCCGCGGCCTCGCCCGTGACCTCGATGTCCGGCTGGGCGTCCAGCAGAGCCCGGAATCCCGCCCGGACCAGCAGTTGGTCATCGGCGAGCAGTACGCGAATCACGGTGCCTCCTTCGGGTGGGCCGCCCGGCCCGAACCGCCGGCCGGCAGCGGGAGTTCGGCCCGTACCCGGAAACCGCCGCCGGGCCGGGTCCCCGCCTCGATCGTGCCACCCAGGGCCGCCGCCCGTTCCCGCATCCCGGCCAGTCCGTTGCCGCTGCCCCCGGCGTCCGTGCCGGTGGCGGGCCCCTCGTCGTCGATGCGGAGCATGATGCGGCCCGGCCCGTAGCCGACCCGGACCTCCGCGGTACGTGAACCGGAGTGCCGCACCACGTTGGTCAGGGCCTCCTGAACGATCCGGAAGGCCGCCAGGTCCGCGCCGGGTGGTACGGCACCGCGTGAACCGTCCGTGCCGACGGTGACGGTCAGTCCGGCGCTCGCGGCCTGTTCGACCAGTTCGGGAAGCCGGTCGAGTCCGGGGGCCGGCGCCCTCGGCGCGTCGCCGGGCGTACGAAGGGTGTCCAGGACCTGCCGTACCTCGCCGAGCGCCTCCTTGCTGGCGTCCTTGATGGTGGTGAGCGCTGTGCGGGCCTGCTCGGGGTCCGTGTCGAGCAGGGCGAGTCCGACACCTGCCTGGACGTTGATGACGGAGATGCTGTGCGCGAGGACGTCGTGGAGCTCCCGGGCCATCCGCAGCCGTTCCTCGTCGGCCCGCCGTCTCTCCGCACGTTCCCGCTCGGCCCGCTGCGCTGCCCACTGCTCGCGGCGTACGCGGACGAACTCGGCGGCCGCGATGATGGCCACCAC
Source organism: Streptomyces sp. NBC_01013 (assembly GCF_045162765.1). Lineage (NCBI taxonomy): Bacteria > Bacillati > Actinomycetota > Actinomycetes > Kitasatosporales > Streptomycetaceae > Streptomyces > Streptomyces sp. NBC_01013. Next base: position 7,648,990 of record NZ_CP108687.1, on the reverse strand, counting down.
CCAGGCGGCGACGCCCAGTTCCTGCCCCCAGGGTGGCGCGGTATCGCCGTCGGGAGGCAGTCGGCGGTAGAGCCAGTGCGCCACCACGAGGTGGCCCGCCCACACCATCGCGACCGCCGACCACGCGGCCCGTCGGTGTCCGGCGACGACCGCACTGAAACAGCCCACGGCCACAGCCAGGAAGACCGGGCCGTACGGGTAACCGGCGCCGAGATAGACCATCGCCGCGGCCGAGGTCCCGAAGACGGAAACGACGGGGTGACGGTGGCGCACCAGCAGTACCGCCACGGCGCCGAGGAGGAGCAGCCTGGCGAAGAGGTCGAGCGGGGCCTTGTCGTCCGTTTGTCCGCGGGCCGCGAGCGTGGAGCCGACCATGACGACGACACCGAGCAGGATCGTTGACGCCCAGGGCAGCCGGCCGGTGGACCTCCCCTGGGTGCCCGTCAGCCAGCGCGGCGGCTCCCCGTTGCTCCAGAAGCCCCACGAGCTCCGCGTGCCGGTCTTCTTCCCGCCCGGCCCGCCACGCGCCCAGGGCGCTCGCCGCGGCGGTCCGCCTTCGTTCCCGGGGGGATCGCCGCCAGTCTGCGCGCGCTGCTCTTCCATGCCGGCCACGCTAGACCGCGCACCTGCGCCCCGGCGTCCGCCGGGCGTGGTGATCACCCGTACTCCCCGGGGAGTACGGCGAACGGGGCGAGCGCCCGCTGACGGGCCCCGTTCGCCTCAGCGGCCGCCGAGCAGGCCCACCGTACGGCCCAGCTCCGTCACGGCCTGCCGGAAGAAGACCTCACGGGCCTCCACGACGCGGTGGAACTGGCCGAAGATCTCGAACGACAGCAAACCGAAGAGTTGGGACCACGCGGCGACGAAAGGCGCAGCCACGGCCGGCGGCAGACCTGGGGCGAGGTCGGCGGCCAGCCGCTCGGCCTCCGGACGCAGCTCCTCGGCGAGCGGCGGCAGTGCGAGCCCCTCTTCGCGTTGCGCGTCCTCCACGACGGCGAGCAGGACGAGGGCCACCCTGGACGCGGGGCCGATGGTGGCCTGCGGTGCGGTGTAGCCGGGCACGGGCGACCCATAGATGAGGGCGTACTCGTGGGGGTGCGCCAGAGCCCACTCCCGTACGGCGCACGCGACCGCGACCCAGCGGGCCAGATGAGCCGCGGATGCGGGGGCCTTGGCAGGCCGCCGGGCGGGGGATGCGGGGGCCTCGGCAGGCGGCCGGGCGGGGGATGCGGCCTCCGTTGCCCCTTCCACCGCCACCCGGTGGGCGTGCTCGGCGGCTTCGCCGACGGCGTTGTACGCATCGACGATCAAGGCGGTGAGCAGTTCGTCGCGGCTGGGGAAGTAGCGGTAGAGCGCCGACGACGCCATGCCGAGCTCGCGTGCCACGGCGCGCAGGGAGAGCTTTGCCGCACCTTCCGCCGCGAGTTGCTCTCTTGCCTCGTCCTTGATGGCGGCGGTGACCTCGATACGGGCCCGTTCCCTGGCTCCCCGGATAGCGCTCATGACGGCCAGTCTGCCATGAAGTGAGAGCGCCGACCAATAACGAGAGCAGTGCTCTTGCTTTTGAGCACGAGTCCCGTGCACACTGATCTCAAGCGAGAGCACCGCTCTCCCAAACCGTGGGGGTCCCCATGTCGCAGCCTTACTACCTTCAGGGAAGCCCGTTCGCCATCCGGATGAACAGCGCCATCGGCTGGCTGGCTCGGCACGGGGTCAGCCTGCTCGGTTCGCAGGAACTGTCGGTGCGGGGCCGCAAGAGTGGACAGCTGCAGCGCATCCCTGTGAACCTCCACACCTACGAGGGCGTGCAGTACCTCGTCTCCGCCCGGGGGCACTCGCAATGGGTGCGCAACATGCGGGCCGCGGGCGGCGGCGAGCTGCGGGTGGGCCGCAGGACCCGGGCCTTCACGGCCGTGGAGATCGCGGACGACGAACAGAAGATGACCATCGTCCGCGCCTACCTGGAGCGCTGGGGCTGGGAGGTCAACCAGTACTTCCAGGGCGTCACGGCCAAGTCGACGGACGCCGAACTCCTGGCGGCCTGCCCCGACCACCCCGTCTTCCGGATCACCATCGAGAGCTGACCCCGTGCTGCGCAGTATCCGAGGTGTGCGCGCGGCAGGCTGTGGGCCGCGGCCGCACAGGCGAGCACGGTCCGCGGCCGGATCGCCGTACCCGGCCCGGCCGGCCCCGTGGTGCGTCGCCAGCAGCCCTTAGGGGCTTGCCGCAATCCTGGCAGGCGCACGACCCCAGCCACGGCACCTCTCCGCGTTGTCGAAACGCCCGAATACATCCAGGATGCGGTCGCCTCTCCGCCTTGCGATGCACCGCAGCCGACGCCGCACGCCGATCCACCAGGAATTGCGGGACAGCCCCTACCGGTCCATCGCCGACAGCGCGCGCTGCGCCAGCGGGTGCGACCGGACCAGTTCGGCCAGCGAGGTCGTCCCCCGCGTGATGCCTGCGAACGCGTTCCACGCGGGGCGGAAGCCCGTCAGCACCGCGTGCAGCATGCCCGGACGACGCTCGAAGAGTTTCAGCATGCGCCGTCCCACGCTCATTTCGACGCCGAGCCCCGCCTTGATGGCGAACGCGTAGTTGAGCGCCTGGCGGCGGGCGTCCACCGCATCGTGAGACTCCGCCACACGCACCGCCCACTCACCGGCGAGCCGTCCCGAACGCAGCGCGAAGGAGATGCCCTCACGGGTCCACGGCTCCAGCAGACCGGCCGCGTCCCCGCATACGAGCACCCGGCCGCGCGAGAGCGGCGAGTCGTCGCTGCGGCAGCGCGTCAGATGGCCGGAGGAGATCTTCGGCTCGAAGCCGGCCAGGCCTAGCCGGGCGATGAAGTCCTCCAGATACCGCTTGGTGCCGCCGCCGTCACCGCGCGCCGAGATCACACCGACCGTCAGGGTGTCCCCCTTGGGGAACACCCAGCCGTAACTGCCGGGCATGGGGCCCCAGTCGATCAGCACCCGGCCCGCCCAGTCCTCCGCGACCGTCTCCGGCACGGGAATCTCGGCCTCCAGACCGAGATCCACCTGGTCGAGCTTGACCCCGACATGTGCTCCTATACGGCCGGCGCTGCCGTCGGCGCCCACGACCGCACGGGCCAGGACCGTCTCGCCTCCGGACAACACCACCGCGACCGTGCGCCGGTCGGGCACCGCGGCACCGTGCTGCTCCACCCGGGAGACCGTCGCCCCGGTGCGGAGTTCGGCACCGGCCATCTGCGCCTCCTCGACCAGCCCCGCGTCGAACTCCGGGCGGTTGATGAGTCCGAAGAGCATGCGCCTGGAGCGGCGGGTACGTGCCAGCCTGCCGTTCAACGAGAACGTGACCGCGTGGATCCGGTCCTGCAGGGGCAGTTCGAAACCGGGCGGCAGCGAATCACGCGAATACCCGATGATGCCGCCGCCGCACGTCTTGTAACGGGGCAGCTCCGCCTTCTCCAGGAGCAGTACCCGACGGCCGGCGACCGCCGCCGCGTATGCCGCGGAGGCTCCCGCCGGTCCGGCGCCGACTACGACGACGTCCCACACGGACGACTCTTCGTGCTCATGTCCGACGTCTGCGTTCTCGCTGCTCACGATGTGCTTCTGCTCCCGATCCGACCAGTGGCCCAAGCTGCTCCCGGCATCCTACGGCGCGTTGCGGCCGGACCCTGCTGTGGGAGGATCGGCCGGACTTCCGTCGTACCTGCAACGCCGCACTCCTGGCGTTCATGTACCCGGATACGTACACATAACGTCGCACCTACGAGGAGCGTGCCCATGACCGCCCATCCGATTTCCGAGACCGTCGCCTCGCTGATGCCCCGCGCCAAGGCGGAGCTGACCGAGCTGGTGGCCTTCCAGTCGGTGGCGGATCCCGCGGTGTTCCCGAAGAGCGAGTGCGAGGCGGCCGCCGCATGGGTCGCCGACGCGCTTCGCACCGAAGGATTCCAGGATGTCGCCCTGCTCGACACCCCGGACGGCACCCAGTCCGTCTACGGCTTCCTGCCCGGCCCGGCCGGATCGCCCACGGTTCTGCTCTACGCGCACTACGACGTGCAGCCGCCGCTCGACGAGTCCGCCTGGCTCTCCCCGCCGTTCGAGCTGACAGAGCGTGACGGCCGGTGGTTCGGCCGGGGCTCGGCCGACTGCAAGGGCGGCTTCATCATGCACCTCCTGGCGCTGCGCGCACTCAAGGCGAACGGCGGGGTCCCGGTCTCCGTGAAGGTGATCGCGGAGGGTTCGGAGGAGCAGGGCACCGGCGGCCTGGAGCAGTACGCGCAGGCGCACCCGGAGCTGCTCGCGGCGGACACCGTGGTGATCGGCGACACCGGAAACTTCCGGGTCGGTCTGCCGACCGTCACGTCGACGCTGCGCGGGATGACGATGCTGCGGGTGCAGCTCGACACGCTCGAAGGAAACCTGCACTCCGGCCAGTTCGGCGGCGCCGCACCCGACGCCCTGGCCGCGATGATCCAGCTCCTGGCGTCGCTGCGCGCAGAGGACGGCACGACGACCGTCGACGGCCTCACGACGGACGCGAAGTGGGACGGCCTGCAGTACGCGGAGGCGGAATTCCGCAAGGATGCCAAGGTCCTGGACGGGGTCGAACTGATCAGCACGGGTACGGTCGCCGACCGTATCTGGGCGCGGCCCGCGGTCACGGTCATCGGAATCGACTGCCCCGCGGTGGTGGGCGCGACGCCCTCGGTGCAGGCGAGTGCACGGGCACAGATCAGCCTGCGGGTGCCCCCGGGCGAGGATGCCGCGGCGGCGACGAAGCTGCTGACCGCACACCTGCGGGCGCACGCCCCGTGGGGCGCCCGGGTGTCGGTCGAGCAGGTCGGCCAGGGACAGCCGTTCCGCGCGGACGTCACGAGCCCGGCGTACACCGCGATGGCGGAGGCCATGCGGATCGCGTACCCCGGTCAGGAGATGCAGTCCTCGGGCATGGGCGGCTCGATCCCGCTCTGCAACGCCCTGTCCGAGCTGTACCCGGAGGCGGAGATCCTGCTGATCGGGCTGAGCGAGCCCGAGGCGCAGATCCACGCGGTGAACGAAAGCGTGTCCCCCGAGGAACTGGAGCGGCTCTCGGTCGCCGAGGCGCTCTTCCTGCAGAACTACGCCGCCTCGAGAACCGCCTGAGCGGCCCGACGGGCGGGTGCGGAACAGGTGGGACAGGGGCCGGTTCCGCGCCCGCCCGTTCCGCGCTGAGCGAAGCTCGCCCTGAGCGTAGACCCGTGCGGCGGGCGCCCGCGACTGCGTACGTTCGGTGCATGGATCTCGTCGAAGTGCTTCCCCAGCTGCACATGTTCCGGTTCCCGATCGGCCAGGCCTACCTCTGGCGCGACGGGACGGAGCTGACCCTGATCGACGCGGGCGACGTGAACGCGGCGCCCGCGATCGAGGACGCGGTGCGCGGGCTCGGTCTCGACCCCGCCCGCATCACCCGGATCGTCATCACTCACGGGCACCGGGACCACTACGGCGCGGCCCAGGAGCTCGCCGACCGCCACGGTGCGCAGATCCTGGCGCACCGGCTCGACGCGCCGGTGATCCGCGGCGAGGTGCAGATCGGCGATCCGGAGCTTCTCGACTGGGAGCGCCCGCTGTACGCGCACGGACTGACCGTGCCCGTGGCCCCGCCGACCCGGGTCGATACGGAACTGGCCGACGGCGCGGTGCTTCCGTTCGGCGGCGGGGCGCGGGTGGTCCACTCCCCCGGTCACACCCCTGGGTCCATCGGCCTCCATCTGCCTCTGCACCGGGTGCTGTTCACGGGTGACTGCGTGGCCGGTGCGGGGCGGGTGATGCTGGGTGTCTTCAACATCGACCGTGAGCAGGCCGTGGCCTCGTTCCGGCGGCTGGCCGCGCTGGAGGCGGCCACGGTCTGCTTCGGTCACGGCGATCCCCTGACCATGGACGCGGTCGCGGTCATGCGTGCCTCAGCCGACCGGGACTCCGGCTTCCAGATTGAGCACGGCTGAGCGCTCGCGGGCGCGCAGCGCCCAGCGCAGCCGTTCGTACCGAGTGGGGGGCAGCATCGTGGCCGCCTCGTCCTCCGTGACGAACCGCCAACCCCGGAGTTCGGAACCGGGAAGCACCAGCCGTTCGGCGTCCGCTCCCGGCAGCATCCCGCCGTCGAAGATCAGCCGCAGCCCTCCGTACCCGGGCGGCTGTGGCGCCTCCCAGTCGACGACGAGGAGTTTGGGCACCCGTTCGAGCTGGATTCCTATCTCTTCGGCCACCTCCCTGATACCGGCCTGTGCCGGTGCTTCGCCCGCTTCCACGACACCGCCGGGAAACTCCCAGCCCGGCTTGTACGTCGGGTCGACGAGCAGCACCCGGTCGTGTTCGTCGAAGAGCAGCACCCCGGCCGCGACGGTCTCCGCCGTGGGGTCGGGTGTCTGGACGATTTCGCAGGCCGGGGCGCTCCCGGTGCGCACGGCCTCGGCGATGAGCTCGGCCGTTCCGCGAGGTGAGAGTGCGCTGTTGTCGATGGTGTACGCGTCCCGGCTGATCCAGCCGAGCGCCGAACGGTAGGACTCGATGCGGTCGTACGCCCACTGCCCGGTCCCGTCGACCTTCTCCGGATCCTCGGGGAACAGCGCGCGGTGGGCTATCCGTTGGCGCAGGATCGTTTCCTCAGGTGAGAGCAGTACATGGCGCACCGCAATGCGCCTGGAGGCGAGCCCTCCGAATATCTCGTCGCGGTACTCCTGTCGCAGCAGCGTCATCGGCACCACCAGCACCCCACCGACCTCGGCGAGCAACGCGGCCGCGGTGTCCACCACCAGACGCCGCCATATCGGCAGATCCTGGAAGTCGGTCACCTCGGCGAACTTCTTCTGCGGCAGCAGGGATCTCAGCCCCGTGCCGGTCTGTTCCGGATCATAGAAGGTGCTGTTCGGGATCAGATCGATCAGTTCACGCGCGGCGCTGGTTTTGCCCGCGCCGAACGCACCGTTGATCCAGACGATCACGGTTCCCCCTCTTCCGTAGCCCCCAGTGGCTTGCCCGCAACACCCTGCCGTGAAAACACGACTGTGGCGATGGCGATGCGCGAACGCAACAGTGCACGGCAGCCGGCGGGCGTCTTCCCGTACAGGACGGCCCGTCGCTCCCGCCAGGGCGGTATCCGGCCGTAACGGCGACGGTGGGGCCGTCGTTGGAGCGGACAGCAGAACGAACGACAGGGGGTGGACCGTGCGTCGCACCGTACTTGAGCAGTTTCCCGCCGGGGGCCCGCGGGGCAGTTGGCCCGCGGAGGAGTTCGCCGCGGCTCGTCGCGGCGAGGGCGTGGCCGCGGAGGTCGTGATGGACCTGGAACAGGACGCATTCCTGGTGGTCGTACCGCAGCAGTCCGCGGACCGGGGTCGCTGACGTCCGGGAGCAGGCCGGGTGAGCGGCACGGACAGCCGGGTCAGCCGGGCCCTGTCGGGCGGGTGCTGTCCTGTTCCGGGTGCGCGGCGGATTCGGGCCTGCGAGCCGGTGCCGCGGCGGAGGAGGACCAGCCGTCGACCGTCCGAGGCGCGGGGTCATCGGTGTCCCAGCCCGTGGATGGACACCGCCTCGTCGAGCAGCGCACGGACGGTGCCGGGCTCGTGCAGGTTGAGGCAGGCGCCTGCCCTACCCGCCGCGCCGAAACGCAGCAGCCGGCCAGGCGCCGCTCGGAAGGTGATCTCCAGCTGCCCCCGGCCGTCCAGCGCGCACGGCCAGCACTTCGCGGCAGCTCTGAGCAGGCCCGTTGCCCCTCTAGCGCCGGTGACCGGCCTTCCAGAGGAAGGTGGTTCAGTCGACGACGACGAGGCGGCGGGACTTCTTCTCGCTGCGGACAGCCCTTAGGGCAAGGCCGTGAAGTTAAGGCTTGGTCGTTGGCGTCAAGATCTTGATGTTGAGGGTGGCTGTGTAGGTGCGCCGGTCGACTCTGAGGCTTTTGTATGCGTATCGGGATAGGGGTCGTTTCACCGCTCGGGGGCTGACGCGGAGGCGGCGGGCGGGCATGAGGTGGTCCAGGACGGCTCGGCCGATCGTTCCGGCGAGGTCGATGACGGAGTCGGCGATGATGCCTGCGGCTCGGACGATCTGATCGCGGGCGCATCGTAGTGCGACGCTGAAACTTCCCCGGTCGGGGTCTGCTCCGGGTGTGGTCCCGGTGGCGTCGGCGATCGCGATCCGCAGGGCCTGGTATGCGCTCAGGAGGGCATAGACCTCTTGGGTGATGCCTGCCCAGGTCTGAGAGCGCAGGACTCGTCGGCCCAGCATCGACTTCTTGATCGCGAAGTAGGCGGATTCCACTTCCCATCGCTCGTGATAGAGGCTGACCAGGTTGGATGCCGGGTATCGGTGGTGGTCGAGGAGGTTGGTGGCCAGCCGGTAGAGGCCGGTCGTGCGGCCCTGGCTGGTAATGATGGTGATCTCGCACTCGATGATGCGGACTTCGAGGCCGCCGAAGCGGGAGAGGTGGGAGCCGTCGTCGAAGCGGGCCAGGACCGGGGGCTTGCGGGCGGCCGAGATACGGGCCAGGAAGGCGGCCTCGGTGCCGGCGACGGCGGTCAGGAACGGATTGCCGGAGAAGCCCCGGTCGAGAAGGACGATCATTCCCGCGTGCAGGGAGCGGGCCAGTTGCTTGGCGTAGGCGCTCTCGCCGCTGGAGCGGGGGCCGAAGGCAGCGTCCAGGACCGCGCGGGTGCCGCAGGCCACCAGCGCGGTCAGGCAGATCTGCGGGTAGCCGGAGGTCCCGTACTGGTTGGTGATCCCGCCCAGACGGGCCCGGTGCAGTGGGCTGTCGGGGACGTCGAGGCAGGTGCCGTCGATCGCGACGGTCAGCAGGCCCTTGAAATGGGCGCCGGTGGTACGGATCGCTGTCGCGGGCCCGCGCAACAGGTCGAACAGGGCCTGCATGGGACGCGCCCCCAGGCGGGTCCGGGCGTTCCAGAGCGCTGTGCCGGTGACCTTCGCGACCGGTATCGCCTCCAGCGAGGCGGTGAGCTTGCGCCAGACTGCCAGGTAGCCGCAGTCGTCGAAAAGGGCCGCGGCCAGCAGCAGGTAGACCACCACCCGGGCAGGAATCTTCCGCAGCCGCTGCTGGACCGCACCCGTTTCGACAAGGGCCGCATCGACCATCTCGAACGGGACGATCCGGGTGAGTTCCCCCAGATGCCCAGGAGCGAACAAGCCCTTGGCTACCGTGATTTCACGCGTGATGACACACTGATCGGACAGCGGAGCCTCCGGTGCTGTGAACGGCTGTCTTGGTCGACTGCCAGTTCTACCGGGGCTCCGCTTCTCACGTCCCGGATCGCACCAGATCAGACCCCACACGTTGGCGTCCCCCGAGCCCTAACTTCACGGCCTTGGCCCTTAGGGCGTGTCGCCCCGCCAATCCCACTTGTATGAATCCTCCGCCCGCGGCCCGTACTCGGCCCTGCCGCCCGCCCCGTAGGCGCCGATCTCGGTGATCAGGGCGGACCCGTCCGCCAAGGCCACCTTCGTCCAGCCGGTCACGTCCAGCAGCAGCCCGTCGAGCGGGCCGCCCACCAGCTCCCGGTAGACCCGCCCCGGCTGGGGGCCCGGATCCGGGTCGTCGTGATCGGCGCCGTATACGCGTCGCCGCATGATCTCGTCCATATCAGCAGGATCGCATCGACCACTGACAACTTCCTCGGTCGATGCTCCTGTGTGACTCGATCGGCGGCACGTTCGACGGTCGCTGCATTGCTCCTTGCACCGCGTGCCGGTTCAATCAGCGGATGACCGAAACCGCTTCCGACCGGGACCCGTGCGCCGCGCTGTCCGAGTGCTCCCGGCCGTCAGGGCGCGCACCTCAGGAGTGGCTGCGAGGGCACCCCGGTCCGCACCCGGTGCAAAATTCCGTCAATCACCTGCCGGTGATCCCGCCACCTGCCACAACGCCCGTTACTGACCGGCAGGAACGGCCGCAGTTGTTCCCACTCGGCATCAGTTAGATCACCTCGCCCCGTGCCCATAACAACGCCCCGGACATGGAGCAGTCACACGATCCAATTCCGGTTTCTAGTGGTCCATCGCCACCACGACGTATAGGCACGCAACGACTGCGACGACGCAGAGCCCAACCACGACGATCACTGCGCAGCCCAGTGCTCCCGCCGTCCCAGCGATCGCCGCCCAGCCGAACCGCGTAGCCCGTTCGGCCTGTTGGACTGCATCGCGGTACTCGGTGTCGTCGTACCAGCCGCGATTGGTCATGGTCACCCCCGGATGGACCCTATAGCTCGACCATCTCGCCCCAGAATTCGTGGCGCAGATCCCGTAGGACAGGCGTGCCGTGATCGCACGGACAGCTCGTAGGGGCCCCGGCGGCCATCAGTGAAGGTGAGGGGCCCGGGGTACGACCGGTCATGTGAGACCGGAGGCTCCTCGGCCGTCCGCCGTGAACCTGCTCAGCCGGTACGTGGTCGGCTGCTCCAGGCGGCCACACAGCGTGTCGATCCGGATCGTCGCCTCGTCGGTTCCTGCCTCCCGGAGTGTGCGCAGATGGGCGTGAAGCTCCGTCTGGTCCCCGGTCTCGAAGATCACTTCCCACCGTCCCAGGTCCGGCGCCGTGCGAGCGGCAAGCCGCTGCCGCTCTGCGTCCTGCCGCCGTCGCCTCTTCCCCTGTCCTGGCACCGGCACAGAATCGCAGGTCGGTGCCGGCGCAGCAAGAAGGCCGGATCGAGCACACGATCCCGCCCGAAACGCACCCGTCGGCGCCCCTGTGGCCGTCCGAGCGGAAGCCCAGGCGACAGCGGCGCCGAACCTGCCGACCGCACCGGCGATCACACCGTCAACGTTCGGGCGCCGGCTCCACGGGGCGGCCGCGAACTGCCCGGCCGGCCCGGTCACCTACCTCTGCCCGCACCTTCTTCGGCACGCCTGCGCGACTCACATCCAGGAACTGTCCGGCCGGTCCCGGTTGGCGCGCATGGTCGGAGGTGGATGTCAGCGCGAGCCCTTAGCCTGCGCTCATGACGACTGAGGAACACCTCTCGACGATTGACGCGTTGGCCGTGCGACCGTTCCCGGAGGCGGCCTATATCGAGGCTTCCGGAGGAGGTGGGCCGGAGCATCATGTGCGCGATCTGCAGGTCAGTCGGGACTTCTGGGATGACGACGACGGGCAGGCCTGGGTCGAGGCCGAAGCCGAACTACAGGGGTGCCTCGACGACCTGTCTGTGCGCCTGACGACTCGGTGGGGCAACGCGTTCGTCGTGGACCTCGGACCGTATCTCCATGCCGGCTGCGAGGGAGAGCCGGCACCTGAGCCGCTCAACTACCTCAGCCAACAAGCCGTCACCATGCGGGTGTGGCCGCTCCCTGACGGCGATCGTTGGCTTGCGCTGGCGCTCGGCCAGGGCGACAAGGAACTGCCGCTCATTCTGCTTGCCGCGGTCGGTCAGGCTTCCGTACCCGGCTTGAGCACGAGTGGACGGTCATGAGCGGGAGCCAAGCGATCTCGACAGGACACCCGGAAGTCCCAGCGGCTGTGCCGTCGACCTGATTCTCCGGCCTGCGGGTCTACCGCCGCACACATGTCACCTCGGCTGTGGTGGACTTCGTGCGGTTCAACCGCGGCGGAGCCGGGTCGTCAGCGAGACCGCCACCGGTGTCCCGGAAGCCCCGGCCGGCGCGGCCTCACGTGCTCAGGCGAGCCGCACCGGCGCGGTGTTCGGACCCGGGTCGGGCCCTCTTTCCTTCCGCCGCTGCCACGCCGGTCGGCCCGTCGCCCACGGCCACTGTGTCCGTTGCGCGGGCTGTCGAGGTGTCGATGACCGAGAGGGTGTCCGAGTCGAAGTTGCTGACGTAGACCAGGGAGCCGCCCGGGCTGACAGCGAGGCCGTTGGGGCCGTCGCCCACTGCGACGGTGCCGGTGACGGCACGGCCTCGGGTGCTGATCACGGACACGTTGTCGGACCCGATGTTGGCGACGTATGCCTGGCGGCCATCCGGTCGCATCCCGATTCCCGCGGGCTGGTCCCCGACCGGGATGCGGTCCGATTCCGCGCCGTCGTGGACGTCGACCACCGACACGTCGTCCGAGGTCAGGTTGGAGACGTACAGGTGCCGGCCGTCGGGGGTGAGCACCAGGGCGGTCGGTCCGCTGCCGACAGGGATGGTGCCGGTGACCGCTCCGGTGGCGGTCCGGACCACTGAGACGGTGCCGGACGCGGCGTTGGCGACGTACAGGGTGCATCCGTCGGGTGTCACCGCCACGCCCAGCGGGGCATCACCCACCGGGATGGTGTCCGTCACGGCACGGGTGCGGGTACTGATCACCGACACGTTGTCCGATCCGACGTTGGCGACGTAGACGTTCCGGTTGTCAGGAGAGACCGTCACTCTGCTCGGTTCGTCCCCGACAGCGACGGTGGCGACGACCGTCCGGGTACGGGCATCAATCACCGATACGGTATCGGCCGCGGAATTGGTGACGTAGACGCGGAAGCCGTCCGGGCTGACGGCCACGCTGTCCGGCCCGTCCCCGACGGGAACGGTGCCCACGACCATGCCGCTGCCGGGCTCGACGACCGAGACCGTGTCGGAGTGGAGGTCGGCGACGTAGACGAGGGCACCGGGCCGCGAGGACGGCCGGGCTGCCGGCGTCCCGATCGCTGCCCCGGCCAGGCTTCCCGGTCCCATCAGCGCCGCGGTCACACAGAGCATCACGGCTGCTCGCTGCCCCATATCCTGATGTCTCGTCATGGGGCCACGCTAAGGGCTGTCCCGCAATTCCTGGTGGATCAGCGCGCGGCGTCGGCTGCGGTGCATCGCAAGGCGGAGAGGCGCCCGCATCCTGGCTGTATTCGGGCGTTTCGGCAACGCGGTGAGGTGCCGTAGCTGACGTCGTGCGTCCGCCAGGGGATTGCGGGGCAGCCCTTAGGGCTGCGGAGCGGAAACCCACGTGAGGCTCACGCTCAGGCTGACCGGACGGCCCACCGCCCACCGGGGCCGCGGACAACGACCCCGTCCGTACCGGCCGCACCCTCACCCAGGGCACGCAGCGGCGGCCTGCTGCGACCACCGGGACTGCGGCCGGCACGCGGCCGAAGCACTTGCCCCGTCGGCGGACGGCAGACCCCTCTCGTCCCAGGGGACCCCCTTGCGACCGGTTGTCCACCCGATCAGCCGACCCTCGCCGCAGTCGGAACGCCGACGGGGATTGCTTTGGCTGCTCAGCCCCTACCCCTTGCCGGCCCCCAGCGTGAGTCCCGCGATGAAGTGCCTCTGCAGCAGCAGGAAGACCACGAGCGTCGGGAGCGCGACGATCACCGAGCCGGCGGCGAGCAGGTTGTAGTCGGTGAAGAACTGGCCGCGCAGGTTGTTCAGCGCGGAGGTGACCGGGAGTTTGTCGCCGTCGGATATGAAGACCAGTGCCCAGAGGAAGTCGTTGTACATCCAGGTGAACTGGAGCGTGCCCAGAGCAGCGAGCGCGGGCCTGCACAGGGGCAGGGTGATCCGCCAGTACTGGGTCCAGACGCCCGCCCCGTCCACGACGGCCGCCTCAAGGATCTCCTGCGGGAGGGTCCGCATGAAGTTGGCCAGGACGAAGACGCAGAAGCCGAGCTGGAATCCGACCTGCACCAGGATCACGGCCCAGTAGGAGTCGAACATCGTCATCGAGTCGGACATCCAGTAGGGCAGCGGGACCCGGTTGAAGACGACGTACAACGGTGTGACGATCACCTGTTGCGGCAGCAGGTTCCCCGCGGTGAAGAGCATCAGCAGGACAAGTCCGCCCCGCATCCTCAGCCGGGCGAGCGCGAACGCCACGAACGAGGCGAGGAAGAGGGTGACGAGAACCCCCGGCACCGCGATGATCATGGTGTTGACGAAGTACTTCGTCATGCCCGAGTCGGTGAACGCCTGCCGGTAGTAGTCCAGTGAGAGATGGCGGGGCAGCGAGAAGTAGCCGTGCTCCGAGGTCTCGTCATAGGGCCTGAGCGATGCGTACACGGCGAGCAGCAGCGGGGCGAGGAAGGCGAGCGATACCGTCATCAGGAAGGCGTGCACACCGAGTCGGCCGGGGCGGACCCTGCGCCGGACGGTGGCGGGGGCAGGGGCGGGCGGCGCCGGCCGGGCGGTGGCTGCTTGCGTGGTCATCGTTCCTTCTCCCCTCGGATCTCCTGCACCAGATACGTCACGACGAATCCCAGGGAGACGACCAGCAGGACGACGGCGATGGCGGAGCCGAACCCGATCCGGCTGGCCTCCCCGATGATGTTGTCGGTGACGAGCACGGAGAGCAGTTCCAGGCCGTTGCGGCCGTGGTTGACCGCGTAGACGATGTCGAAGGCGCGCAGCGACTCGATCACGGTGATCACGCCGACGATGATGTTGACCGGGCGCAGCGTCGGAAAGACGATGCGGAAGAAGGTCTGGGACTCGCTCGCCCCGTCGATCGCGGCGGCCTCCTTGATGGAGGTGTCCACGGCTTTGAGCCCCGCGAGGTAGAGAATCATCACATAGCCGGTGTGACGCCAGGCAGCCGCGAGCAGGACCATCCAGATGTTGAGGTCGGGATCGCCCAGCCAGTCGGTCGGTGAGGCGGTGTCGCCGACGATCGCGTTGAGGGCCCCCTGGTCGCGGGAGAAGACCAACTGTGCCATGAAGCCGACCACGGCGAGCGAGAGCACGACCGGCATGTAGAGGGTCGACTGGTAGAAGCGGCTGAAGCGGACACCCTTGTCGATGAGCACGGCGAGGAGCAGCCCGAACGGTGTGGCGACCAGGCCGAGGAAGGCGAGCCAGAGCAGATTGTGGCGGGCCGCCGGCCAGAACTGCGGGTAGTTCGTGAAGAGGTTCGTGTAGTTGCGCGTGCCGACCCACTCGATGTCGCCGATGCCGTCCCAGCTGGTGAACGAGAGGGCGATGGAGGCGAGGGTCGGCCCCCACACGATGGCGATGTCGAGCAGGACGGGTATGCCGAGCAGCGCGCCGAGCACGACGAGGTCGCGGCGGGTGAACCGTCGCGAGCCCCGTCGTCGGGTGCGCCGCCCCGAGATGAACGACACGGTCGGTACTCCCGGTTCATTCCGAGGCGAAGATGGTCTTCTTCTGCCGTTCGATGTCGTTGACCAGGCCGTCCACGTCGTTCGGACTGCTGATGAACTTCTGGATCGCCTGGATCATGACCGTGGACGAGAAGTCCGGGCGGGTGTCCCGGTCCAGGAACTGGGAGATCTGCTTCGCCCCCGACACCAGCTCGACGGCCTTCTTCTGGATGGTGGAGTACTGGGAGGTGTCCGCCTGGTCGCTGACCGCGATGTTGTTCGGGTCGCTCTTGAGGTAGATGTCCTCGGCCTTGCCGGTGGCGAGCCACTTCAGCAGGTCCTTGGCGCTCTCCAGGCTCTTCTTGTTCTTGAGACTCTTCGACTTCTTCGCCAGCAGGAACCCGTCGATGGGCGCCTCGACTGCGTCCTGGCCGTGCTCCGGATTGATGACGGGGAAGGGGAAGAAGTCGAGGTCGTCCTGTTCGGCCTTGGGGAACTGGGCCCCCGGGTGCGGCAGACCGAAGACCGCCATACCGGCGTCGCGCTTCTGGAGGCTGGTCGCCGCCTCCTGCCAGGTACGGCCGTTGGC
Organism: Streptomyces sp. NBC_01013; assembly: GCF_045162765.1. Classification (NCBI taxonomy): domain Bacteria; kingdom Bacillati; phylum Actinomycetota; class Actinomycetes; order Kitasatosporales; family Streptomycetaceae; genus Streptomyces; species Streptomyces sp. NBC_01013. Next base: position 7,633,397 of record NZ_CP108687.1, on the reverse strand, counting down.
GCCCTGCTGGCAGTACGGGAGCAGGCGCCGCCAGGTGTCGAAGACCTCCCTGACCCGCTTGTCCGTCCAGGCTTCCTCGCCGGCCATCAGGCTCTTGTGGAATTCGTATCCGTTGGTCCGCATGTTGATGTAGTCGAAGGTGCCCATTGCGGGCCAGCCGTCCTTGTCGCAGAACGCGATGGGGTCCAGCTTGTCCTTCTTCATCTGCTTGGCGAGGGCTACGTACTCGTCCAGCGTTTTGGGCGCCTGGTAACCCCGTTCGGTGAAGAGGCTCTTCCGGTGGAAGACAGCCCACGGATAGTAGTAGTACGGCGTGAGGTACTGCTTGCCGTCCTCGCCGGTGGACTGCGCCTTCAGGGCGTCCGAGAATCCCTCGTAGCCCTCCCAGTTGTCACTGATGTCGTACAGCAGCCCCTTCTTGGCGAAGAACTGCATGCGGTATCCGGCGAACCACATGAAGACGTCGTCGGGCTTGCCCTGCAGATAGCGGTTGATGTTCTCCTGAAAGGTGTTGTGGTCAACAGTGTTGACCTTCACCTTTCGGCCGTCGGACTGATCGGCGTAAGCCTTGAAGGCGTCGGCGAACGCCTTCTTCGGAATGGGGTCGGACGAGTTCGAACCGAGGGTGATCGTCTTGCCGTCACCACCGGGGCCCCCTCCGCACGCGGTGAGCAGCGCGGGAAGCGCGACCGCGCCGGCTCCGACTGCCGCGCCACGCAGCAGGCTTCGCCGGGACATCCGATGTCCCGCGACACTGCCGGGCAGATCTGACCTGTCGTACGAGTGCGCCATGACCCCCTCCTCCGGGAAGGCAACCCAACACAACCGAACGTGCGCTTGGATCTCACCTCCAACGAGCAGTCACGTCAAGGGTTTTGACGAGATGCCGAACAACCGGTACCGCCCCTCTTCCAACAGACTTCAACACGCTCTAACGTAATCGCTCGTCTTGGCGTGCACATGGCGCCACCGGATTCGGCACGAGTACGGAGGAACGTAACGATGCGTCATCTTCCAGGCCGTACGACCCGCACCAGCCGCCCCAGAGTCATCGGAGCGCTGACCGCAGGCCTCCTCTGCGCGGCGGGAGCCATCGTTCCCGCCGCGGCCCAGTCCCCGGGCCCCGCCCTTTCGCCGACCGCGGCCGCACGAACCGGCAACGGTCTTGCGCTCACTCCGCCCATGGGGTTCAACAACTGGAACTCGACCCACTGCCGGGCCGAGTTCGACGAGGCGATGGTCAAGGGGATCGCCGATATCTTCGTCGAGAAGGGACTCAAGGAGGCCGGCTACGAGTTCGTCAATCTGGACGACTGCTGGGCGAAGCCGCAGCGTAATGCGGACGGCAAGCTGGAAGCCGATCCGGTGCGATTCCCCAACGGCATCAAGGCCGTTGCGGACTACGTCCACTCGAAAGGGCTGAAGCTCGGTATCTACACCAGCGCGGGCACCAAGACCTGCGACAGTGTCGGACTTCCCGGCGCGCTCGGGCACGAGTACAGCGACGCGCAGCAGTTCGCCGACTGGGGGGTCGACTACCTCAAGTACGACAACTGCAACAACCAGGGCGTCGATGCGAAAGAGCGCTATACGACCATGCGGGACGCACTGGCCGCCACCGGCCGCCCGATCGTCTACAGCATTTGTGAATGGGGCCAGAACAAACCCTGGGAATGGGCCGCCGGACTGGGCAACCTCTGGCGGACCACGGGCGACATCAACGACAGCTGGAGCAGCATGCTGTCGATCATGAAGCAGAACCTGCCGCTCGCCGCGGCCGCGGGCCCCGGGCACTGGAACGACCCCGACATGCTGGAGGTCGGGAACGGCGGGATGACGGACACGGAGTACCGCACCCACTTCTCCATGTGGTCGGTGATGGCCGCCCCGCTGCTCATCGGCTCCGATCTGCGCACGGCGACGCCGGAGACGTACCGGATCCTCTCGAACCACGAGGTCATCGCCGTCGACCAGGACCCGCTGGGCAAGCAGGGCGTCGTGCTGTCCTCCGAGGGCGGGCGCTGGGTCGTCGCCAAGGAGATGCAGGACGGCAGCCGGGTGGTGGCACTGTTCAACGAGACCGGGAACGCGCAGCGGATCTCGACGACAGCCGTGGCGGCGGGTCTCCCGGAGGCCGCCGCGTACACCGTGCGCGACCTGTGGGCGCAGACCACACGCAACACCGCGGGCGGCCTCTCCGCGACAGTCCCGGCCCATGGCACCGTGATGCTGCGCGTCACCGCCGACCAGAAGTGGGCGGGGTATCCGCCCGCGGTGGAACTGGCCCTGGACGGCAGCCCGCTGGTGGAAGCGGGACGCACGGCACGCCTGACGACGACCGTCACCGATCTGGGCCGGACGCCCGCCCTGAAGGTGTCGGCCGCGCTCAGCGGGCCGTCCGGCTGGCGGATCGGATCCGACTCCGCCACAACGGCGCCGGCCCTTTCCACGGGGGGCGCGCTGACGACCCGCTGGAATGTGACCGCTCCGGCCGGCACGGCCACCGGCACGTACGACCTGACGCTCACGACGCAGTACCGCTCACCCACCGGGCAGCAGGTGCGGTCCTCGGTGCCGTTCCAGGCCCATGTGGTGGTGGCCCCGCCGGCCGGCGGCGGCTACCTGAGCGATCTGCCCCAGCTCACCGCGTCCAACGGCTACGGGCCGGTCGAGAAGGACACCAGCAACGGTGAGAGCGCTGCCGGTGACGGCCATCCGCTGACCATCGGCGGCGAGGTGTACGCGAAGGGGCTGGGCGTGCATGCGGCCAGTGCCGTCGAGTACTACGCCGGCGGCGCGTGCAGCACGGTGACGGCGCGCGTCGGGCTCGACGACGAGAAGGGTGCCAAGGGAAGCGTGGCGTTCGAGATCTGGTCGGACGGCACGAAGGCGGCGTCGACCGGGGTCCTGACCAACGCCATGCCGGCGCAGTCCGTCTCGGCGGATGTCAGCGGTGCGCAGGTCGTACGTCTGGTGGTCACCGACGGGGGCGACGGCGTCGACTCCGACCACGGAGACTGGGCGGACCTGCGCATCACCTGCTGAGGCGCTGAGGCCGTCCGCCCGCGGGACCGGGTGGCGGCGGCGTTCGACGCCGTCGCCGCCCACCGGAGGGACCGCCGGGACCGGACCCGCCGTGCCGTCCGGACGCGGACCGCTCCACGGGCTTGCGGAGAATCAAGGTGTCGCTTCCCTGCAAGCCCCTGAAGGGCTGTCCCGCAATTCCTGGTGGATCAGCGCGCGGCGTCGGCTGCGGTGCATCGCAAGGCGGAGAGGCGCCCGCATCCTGGATGTATTCGGGCGCTTCGACCACGCGGCGAGGCGCCGCAGCTGTCGCCGTGCGCCCGCCAGGAATTGCGGGACAGCCCTCAGACGGAGACCGCCCCGTCCGCGCCCACACGCGCGGCGAAGGCCGCTGCCGCCGCGCCGACCAGCCCCGCGTCGTTGCCCATGACCGCCGGCGCGACGGTCAGCTTCTGGACGAACGACAGCGTCGCGTACCGCCGCAAGGCGCTGCGCAGCGGGGCGAACAGCACCTCACCCGCACCGGCCACACCGCCGCCGATCACCGCGATGTCGATCTCGACCAGGGTGGCCGTGGCGGCGATGCCCGCGGCGAGCGCCTGTGCGGCCCGTTCGAACGAGGCCACGGCGGCCGGGTCACCGGCCCGGGCGGCGGCCGCGACCGCCGCCGCCGTCGCGTCCCCGTCCGGGCCGGGCCGCCAGCCGTTCTCCAGTGCGCGGCGGGCGATGTTGGGGCCGCTCGCGATGCGCTCGACGCAGCCGCGCGCCCCGCACGGGCACAGGTCGCCGTCGAGGTCGACGCTGATGTGCCCGATGTGGCCGGCGTTGCCGCTGGGGCCGGGGTGGAGCGCGCCGCCCAGGACGAGGCCACCGCCGACCCCGGTGGACACGACCATGCACAACGCGTTGTCGTGGCCGCGGGCAGCGCCCAGCCAGTGCTCGGCAGCCGTGATCGCGACCCCGTCACCCACCAGTTCGACGGGGAGCCCTCCGGTGGCCGAGCTCACCCTCTCCACGAGGGGGAAGCCCCGCCAGCCAGGCACGTTCACGGGACTGACCGTCCCTGCGGCGGCGTCCACCGGGCCCGCGCTGCCGATCCCGACGGCCCTGGCCCGGCCCCACAGCGGCGACGCGGACAGCTCCGCCAGCACGTCGGCCGCCGCCCTCATCACCGTCTCGCCGTCCTCGCGAGCGGGCGTCGGACGCTGCACCCGCACGCGGAGCGTGCCGTCGCCGTCCACCAACGCGCCGGCGATCTTGGTGCCGCCGATGTCCAGCGCGGCGACGAGGTCGGTATGCATCGGTGTGGGCTCCGTGGGTGAGGGGGTGGGACCTGCGGCTTCAGTAGATAGTCTGCCTAGTCTCCATTCCGCTGACAACGTTGTCCAGGGCCTATGCTCGACGCCACAGCCTCCGGTCTCCTCCGCGGCACCCTCCGCGGCGCGTCCGGACAGCCCGTACCCGACGACAGGACAGCGCATCGTGGCCGAGACCGCCCGTCACCCCGAGCCCCGTTACGGCAACCGGCCGACCATGAAGGACGTGGCCGCCCGTGCCGGAGTAGGCCTCAAGACGGTCTCGCGCGTGGTGAACAGCGAGCCAGGTGTCACACCCGACACCGAGCGCCGGGTCCAGGAGGCCATCGACGCCCTGGGCTTCCGCCGCAACGACAGCGCGCGCGTGCTGCGCAAGGGCCGTACCGCGTCGATCGGACTGGTCCTGGAGGACCTCGCGGACCCCTTCTACGGCCCGTTGAGCCGCGCCGTGGAAGAGGTGGCCCGCGCCCACGGCGCCCTGCTCATCAACGGTTCCAGCGCCGAGGATCCGGAGCGCGAGCAGGAACTCGTGCTCGCGCTCTGCGCACGGCGGGTCGACGGGCTCATCGTGATCCCGGCCGGGGACGACCACCGCTATCTGGAGCCGGAGATCAAGGCCGGCATAGCGACGGTCTTCGTGGACCGCCCGGCGGGCCGGATCGAGGCCGACATGGTGCTCTCGGACAGCTTCGGGGGTGCCCGTGAGGGCGTCGCCCATCTGATCGCGCACGGCCACCGCAGGATCGGGTTCATCGGCGACCAGCCGCGGATCCACACGGCCACCGAGCGCTTGCGTGGCTACCACACCGCCATGACCGACGCCGGGATCACGGTCGAGGACTCCTGGGTCTCGCTCGGGTCGACGGAGCCCGAGCGGGTCCGCGTGGCCGCCGAGACCATGCTCTCCGGCTCCGAACCCGTCACCGCGCTCTTCGCGGGCAACAACCGTGTGACGGTGACCGCGGTACGCGTACTGGCCGGCCGGGAACGCCCGGTCGCCCTGGTCGGCTTCGACGACATCGAGCTCGCGGATCTGCTCGGCATCACCGTCATCTCCCAGGACGCGGCGGCCGTCGGCCGCACCGCCGCCGAGCACCTCTTCCGACGGCTGGACGGTGCCGACCACACCCCCGCACGCGTCGAGCTCCCGACGAAGCTGATCCCGCGTGGTTCGGGCGAGCTGCGCCCGGCCTGAGCCGGGCGCGGGGCGTACGGACGGGCTGGGCCTACGGCGTGGTCACGGTCAGCCCGCCGCGCCGCGGTGAGGCGAAGGCGTCCAGGTCCGCGCGGGTCAGTCCGGTCAGCCGGGCCACCTCCGCCGTGTCCAGGGCCCCGCAGTCGATGCCCCGCAGCAGGTAGCCGCTGAGCGCCTTGGCCGTGGCGGGTTCGTCCATCACGGCGCCGCCCGCCTTCGCCACGTAGGCGGCGAGCCGGGCCGCCGCCTGCTCCAGGCCCTCGCGGTAGAAGGCGTAGACGGCCGCGTAGCGGGTCGGGAGATGGCCCGGGTGCATGTCCCAGCCCTGGTAGTAGGCGCGGGCCAGGGCGCGCCGGGTGAGGCCGTAGTGGAGCCGCCAGGCTTCGTGGACCTGGCGGGTGGGCCCCACGGGCAGGACGTTGGTGGAGCCGTCGCAGACGCGTACGCCGGTGCCCGCGGCGGCCACCTGCATCACGGCCTTGGCATGGTCGGCCGCCGGGTGGTCGCTCGCCTGGTACGCGGCGCTGACCCCGACGCAGGCGCTGTAGTCGAACGTGCCGTAGTGCAGACCCGTCGCCCGGCCCTGGGCGGCGTCGATCATCCGGGCGACGGCGGCGGTGCCGTCGGCGGCGAGGATCGACTGGCTGGTCTCGATCTGGATCTCGAAGCCGAGCCGCCCCGAGGGCAGGGCATGCGCCTTCTCGAAGGCTTCGAGGAGCTGGACGAAGGCGGTGACCTGTTCGGGGTACGTGACCTTCGGCAGGGTGAGCACGAGCCCGTCGGGAAGTCCGCCCGCTTCCATCAGGCCCGTGAGGAAGACGTCCGTGGTGCGGATGCCCCGATCGCGTACCGCGGCTTCCATGCACTTCATCCGGATGCCCATGTACGGAGCCGCCGTGCCGTTCGCGTACGCCTCCGAGATCAGCCGGGCCGCACGGGCCGCGGCCTCGTCCTCCTCGGCGCCGGACCGGGGACCGTAGCCGTCCTCGAAGTCGATCCGCAGGTCCTCGACGGGCTCGCGGCTCAGCTTGGCCCGTACGCGGTCGTGGACGGGGCCGGCGAGCTCGTCCGGAATGCCCAGCACCGCTGCGAGGGAGGCGGCGTCCGGAGCGTGCTCGTCGAGCGCCTGGAGCGCCTGGTCGCCCCAGGAGCGGATGGTGCCCGCGGTGAAGGTGTCCCCGGGTACGTAGACGGTGTGGACGGGCTGGCGCGTACCGGGGTCGCCCGGGTAGCGGCGGGCGAGTTCGGCGTCCACCGCCTTGAGGGAGGCGCTGATCCCGTCGCTGACCGCACCGGCGAGGCTCGTCGCCACCTTCTCCTGCTGACCCATTTCCGCACCCTCCACACTCTCACTGTTTCCGCTTCCCGGAATCAGCAATCCGTATAGTGAAGTTATAAGGGCCGCCGTACGTGCGTCAATGGTGACCGGAAATGGCCCGGGGCCGCGCGGTGGGTTCCACCGTGCGGCCCCGGGCCGTTGGCCGTGCCGTGTGCGTGTGTGGCTGGCGGGTCAGCCCTTGCGGGCGGTGATCTCGCCGGTGAGCTGCGGGACGACGTTGAAGAGGTCGCCGACGACGCCGTAGTCGACGAGGTCGAAGATGGGGGCCTCGGCGTCCTTGTTGATCGCGACGATCGTCTTCGAGGTCTGCATGCCCGCCCGGTGCTGGATGGCGCCCGAGATGCCCGAGGCGATGTACAGCTGCGGCGAGACGGACTTGCCCGTCTGGCCGACCTGGTTGGTGTGCGGGTACCAGCCCGCGTCGACCGCCGCACGCGAGGCGCCGACCGCGGCACCCAGCGAGTCCGCGAGCGCCTCGATGACGTGGAAGTTCTCCGCGCCGTTGACGCCACGGCCGCCGGACACGACGATCGCGGCCTCGGTCAGCTCCGGACGCCCCGTCGACTCACGCGGAGTGCGGGAGAGGACCTTGGTGCCGGTGGCCTGCTCGGAGAACGAGACCGTGAGGGCCTCGACCGCGCCGGCGGCCGGTGCCGGCTCGACCGGGGCCGAGTTCGGCTTGACCGTGACGACCGGGGCACCCCTGGAGACACGGGACTTGGTGGTGTACGAGGCGGCGAAAGCGGACTGCGTGGCGACCGGACCCTGATCACCGGCCTCCAGGTCGACGGCGTCGGTGATGATCCCGGAGCCGATGCGTACCGCGAGACGGGCCGCGATCTCCTTGGCCTCCGCGGAGGAGGGCAGCAGCACGGCAGCCGGGGACACCGCGTCATAGGCGGCCTGGAGCGCGTCGACCTTCGGCACGACGAGGTAGTCGGCGAACTCGGAGGCCTCGGCGGTCAGCACCCTGACCGCGCCGTGCTCGGCGAGCACCGCGGCGGTGTCCGCCGCACCGGCGCCCAGAGCGACGGCGACGGGCTCGCCGAGGCGGCGGGCGAGCGTCAGCAGCTCCAGGGTGGGCTTGCGGACGGCACCGTCCACGTGATCGACATAGACGAGAACTTCAGCCATGGGACTTCAATCTCCTGCGTGTGCGAGGTAGGCGGGGGTGAGGGAACAGCCGGGGCTCAGATGAACTTCTGGCCGGCCAGGAACTCGGCCAGCTGCTTGCCGCCCTCGCCCTCGTCCTTGACGATCGTGCCCGCGGTGCGGGCCGGACGCTGTGCCGCGGACTCGACCGCGCTCCACGCGCCGGCCAGGCCCACCTCGTCCGCGTCGATCCCCAGATCATCCAGATCCAGCGACTCGACCGGCTTCTTCTTCGCCGCCATGATCCCCTTGAACGACGGGTAGCGCGCCTCGCCCGACTGGTCGGTCACCGACACCACCGCCGGCAACGACGCCTCCAGCTGCTCCGACGCCGAGTCGCCGTCACGACGGCCCCGTACGACACCGCCCGCCACCGACACCTCCGACAGCAGCGTCACCTGCGGCACACCCAGACGCTCCGCGACCAGCGCCGGAACCACACCCATCGTGCCGTCCGTCGACGCCATCCCCGAGATCACCAGGTCGTAACCCGTCTTCTCGAGCGCCTTCGCCAGTACCAACGACGTACCGATCGCGTCCGTACCGTGCAGATCGTCGTCCTCGACGTGAACAGCCTTGTCCGCACCCATCGACAACGCCTTGCGCAACGCGTCCTTGGCGTCCTCCGGACCCACCGTCAACACGGTGACCTCCGCATCGTCCGCCGCGTCCGCGATCTGCAACGCCTGCTCGACCGCGTACTCATCCAGCTCCGACAGCAGACCGTCGACATCCTCACGATCCAACGTCAGGTCATCGGCGAAATGCCGGTCACCGGTCGCGTCGGGCACGTACTTCACACAGACAACGATCCTCAAGCTCACGCCGGCTCTCCTACTGCATCGTCATTTCCGGGCTGCCTTGTTGCACGCAGCATAGGCGCCTGATGGGGCGATTTCCGGTCGGGGCGACCGACGCTCCGACCGTAATATTACTCGCCAGTACACCCATGGGATGCCGATTAAGCAAGCGCTTTGCGCTGTGATCTGGCCTACGCCCGTCAGCCCGGCACCAACGCGCGCGTCTCAGTCTCGCAGAGCCGTGAACCTGCCCTGGTGATAGACGAGCGGCCTGCCGCCGCCGGCCGGATCACCGACGACCGCCTGCGCGATCACGATCCGGTGGTCCCCCGCAGGGATCCGCGCCACGACCCGGCAGACCAGCCAGGCGAGCACGCCGTCCAGTACCGGGACACCTTCGGGCCCACTGCGCCAACCGGTGGACGGGCCGAACCTGTCGGCGCCGCTGCGCGCGAAGGTGGCGGCCAGTTCCCGCTGGTGCTCTCCGAGTATGTGGACGCCGATGTGGTCGGCCTCCGCCACGACCGGCCAGCTGGAGGAGGACGTCCCCACGCCGAAGGAGATGAGCGGCGGGTCGGCGGCGACGGAGTTGAGGGAGGTGGCGGTGAATCCCACCGGCCGGTCGCCCGCGGCGGTGATCACGGCGACACCGGCGGCGTGCTGCCGGAACACGGAACGCAGGAGGTCCGGAGATGCCGTCCGGGGATCGCCGGTCTCGGGTGAAGCCGTCATGGAGATGTCCTTCTGCGCGTCGGATGTGCGGGGCCTTGGGTACTCAGGCATCCGGACAGCGCGCACTCGCGTGACGGGCGAGGTCGATGTGGACCCGGCCGTAGAGAAGGAGTTCTGGCGGCATAGCGTCAGAGTGACGATGCGTGGCGGGTGCAGTCAAGAGCGTCCCACAAGGTGGGAGAAGCATCACGGTCCGTCACATCGCCTGTCCGAGGGCGGCGACGACATCGACGGTGCGCGGCTGTCCGACGGCCCGGCGGACGACCAGTCCCGCGGCGTCGAGAACGAGGACGGTCGGGGTGCGGCTGATGCCGAGGGCGCGTACGAGAGTGAGATGCGCCTCGGCGTCGATCTCGACATGGGCGACACCCTCGACCATGTCCGCCACCTCCGCGAGGGTGCGCCGGGTCGCCCGGCAGGGCTGGCAGAACGCACTGGAGAACTGGACGAGCGTGGCCCTCTCCCCCAATTCCACGCCGAGTTGGGCCGCATCAAGCCTGTCCGTACGGGTCCGCCCGTCCACCTGCCGCCTCCTGCCAGAGCTCTACGCAAAGGATCAGCACCCACGGCCGTCAGGACATTCCCCGCCGTTCCACGTGACGAGAATCTCGCGCCCCGCGTCCGCCGAGACTGGCCACCACGACTCGTATGGGGCACGATCGGCCCAATGCCGAAAACCTACGGCTGCGTAACTTCCGCCGGGAGAACCCTCCCCAGGCGCTGAAGAAGGGTCTTCTCCAGATGGCAGAACTCGTCTATCGGCCGGTCATCGGCGCCGCTCGTACGTTTTTCAAGGCGCTCGACCTGAAGATCGACACTCAGGGTTCGGAGCACATCCCGAAGACCGGTGGCGCAGTCCTGGTGAGCAACCACATCAGCTATCTGGACTTCATCTTCACCGGGCTCGCGGCGCTGCCGCAGAAGCGGCTGGTGCGGTTCATGGCCAAGGAATCCGTGTTCCGGCACAAGGTCTCGGGCCCCTTGATGCGCGGCATGAAGCACATCCCCGTCGACCGCAAGCAGGGCGAGGACGCGTACGAGCACGCGCTGGCCTCGCTGCGTTCGGGAGAGATCGTCGGGGTGTTCCCCGAGGCGACCATCTCCGAGTCCTTCACCCTCAAGAGCTTCAAGTCGGGTGCGGCACGTCTCGCCCAGGAGGCCGGCGTGCCGCTGATCCCGATGGCACTGTGGGGCACCCAGCGCCTGTGGACGAAGGGGCGCCCGCGCAACTTCCGGCGCAGCCACATCCCGGTGACGATCCGGGTCGGCGAGCCGGTGGAGGCCCCCACCGACCAGTACGCGGGTGCGATCACCCGACGACTGCGGGAGCGCGTGCAGGAGCTGCTCGAAGCCGCCCAGCGCGCCTATCCGGTACGCCCGAAGGACGCGAGCGACACCTGGTGGGTGCCCTCGCACCTCGGGGGCACCGCCCCCACGGCCGCCGAGGTCCGCGAGCGCGGCTGACGGACCCGCGGACCGACGGCTGAAACGTCACTCCGGGGCGCGGACGGCGATCCGCGCCCCGGACTCCGTTGTCAGAGCGCCGAGGGCAGCATGCGCCAGAGCTCCGTACGGTCCGCGGACGCGCGCAGGGCGCTCAGGACCGCCGGATGCGGCGCCGCGTAGAGCACCGGATAGTCCACTTCGCCGAGCCCGGGACGGACGGGCCAGGCCAGCTTCTCCTCATCCAGCGAGAACTGTGCGTCCACGCCGGGCCGGTTACCCCGCGGATCCTGCCGGTCCCAGCGGTCCCGGCCGGGAAGCCGCAGCGCGATCAGGCCGTGCAGGACCCCGGGGTCCCCGTCGTCGTCCGCGAGCCCCTGGTAGCAGAGGGCCGCGGGGATCCCTTCCGCGCGCAGCAGGGCGGCCAGGGCGTGCGCCTTCGCGTGACAGATGCCGTTGCGGGTGGCGAGGACGTCCGAGGCGCGCCAGGAGACCCGCATATCCCCCGAATCAACGGAGTGCACGACGGTGTCGCGTACGAAGCAGTACGCCGCTTCGGCGTACGCGTATGCACCGGCCGCCTCGGAACGCAGCCGCGCGGCGGTGGAGCGGACCAGCGGATGCTCATGGTCGATGGCGTCGTCGGCGGCCAGGTAGTCGGAGAGCGCGGGGACCTGCTGAATCAGTTCCATGGCCGCCGAGCGTAGGAAAGCGGTCGATCGGAGTCAATACATTTCCGATCGACCGCATAGGCATGCAGTTTCTACTGTTCAGCCATCTCTTCCTTGAGGGCGAGGACGAACGCGTCGACATCGTCCTCTGTGGTGTCGAAGGCGCACATCCAACGCACATCGCCGGCCTTCTCGTCCCAGAAGTAGAACCGGAAGCGCTTCTGCAGCCGCTCACTCACCTCGTGCGGCAGCCGCGCGAAGACGGCATTGGCCTGGACGGGGTAGAGGATCTCCACGCCGCCCACCGCCCGGACGCCCTCGGCGAGCCGCTGGGCCATGTTGTTGGCGTGCCTGGCGTTGCGCAGCCACAGGTCGCCCGCGAGCAGCGCCTCCAGCTGGACGGAGACGAAGCGCATCTTCGAGGCGAGCTGCATCGACAGCTTGCGCAGGTGCTTCATCGCCCGTACGGCATCCGGGTTCAGCACCACGACGGCCTCGCCGAAGATGGCCCCGTTCTTCGTCCCGCCGAAGGAGAGCACGTCCACGCCGACGGTGTTGGTGAACGTACGCATCGGAACGTCCAGCGAGGCTGCGGCATTGGCTATGCGGGCCCCGTCGAGGTGGACCTTCATGCCGTGCCCGTGGGCGTGCTCGCAGATGGCCCGGATCTCGTCGGGTGTGTAGACCGTGCCGAGCTCGGTGTTCTGGGTGATCGAGACGACCTGCGGCATGGCGCGGTGCTCGTCGTCCCAGCCGTACGCCTGCCGGTCGATGAGCTCCGGCGTGAGCTTGCCGTCCTCGGTGGGCACGGTGAGCAGCTTGAGGCCGCCGACCCGTTCCGGTGCGCCGCCCTCGTCCACGTTGATGTGGGCGGACTCGGCGCAGATGACCGCGCCCCAGCGGTCGGTCATCGCCTGGAGCGAGACCACGTTGGCGCCGGTGCCGTTGAAGACCGGGAAGGCCTCGGCGGTGGGGCCGAAGTGGCTGTGCATCACGCGCTGGAGATGACCGGTGTACTCGTCCTCGCCGTAGGCGATCTGATGGCCGCCGTTGGCGAGGGCGAGGGCCGCGAGGATCTCCGGGTGGGTCCCCGCGTAGTTGTCACTGGCGAATCCGCGAACCTGCGGGTCGTGATGACGACGCGCGTCGGTCCTTACGGTTGCGGGGTCAGCCACAGGCGCTTTCCGTTCACTTCCGGGGCGGGCCGGTCCCAGACGCCGACGATGGCATCGGCCAGGTCCTTGACGTCGGTGAAGCCCGCGAACTTCGCATTCGGGCGCTCGGCGCGCATCGCGTCGTGCACCAGTGCCTTCACGACCAGGATCGCAGCAGCGCTCTGCGGGCCCTCGTCGCCCCCCGCCTTGCGGAAGGCGTCCGCGAGGGCGAGGGTCCAGGCCTCGGCCGCCGCCTTGGACGCCGCGTAGGCGGCGTTGCCCGCGGTGGGGTTGCTCGCGCCGGCCGCGCTGATCAGCAGGTAGCGCCCGCGGTCGCTGCGCTGCAGACCGTCGTGGAACGCGAGGGAGGTGCTCTGGACGGTGCGGATCAGCAGTTTCTCCAGCAGCGTCCAGTCCGCGAGGTCGGTCTCGGCGAACGACGAGCTGCCGCGCCAGCCGCCCACGAGGTGGACCAGGCCGTCGATCCTGCCGAATTCCTTCTCCGTCTTGTCGGCCCATTCACGGGCGGCGCCGAGATCGAGCAGATCCACGGTGTCACCGGTGACGGTGGCGCCGCCGTGGGCGTACCGCGCCGCGTCCACCGCCTCGGCGAGCCGGGTGGCGTTCGCGTCCGAGGCGACGACGACCGCGCCCGCCTCGGCGAGCCGGAGCAGGGTCGCACGGCCGGCCGGACCGGCCGCCCCCGCGACCGCGACAACAGCGCCTTCGAGCGCACCGCTCCCGCTGCCCTTGCCGTTCTCGTTCATGGCCACCGCCTCCTCACGACGTGCGCTCACGCGGCTGCCTGCCCGGCGTCCGCGGCGGTGATCCCCTTGGTGGAGGCGATCACGTTCTTCAGCTTCTTGGAGAGCGCCTCATAGAACATGCTCAGGGGAAACTCGTCCGGAAGCACCTCGTCGACGAGTTTGCGGGGAGGCAGGGAGAGGTCCAGCGCGTCCGGACCCTTGGCCCAGCGGGATCCCGGGTGCGGGGCGAGATACGTGGAGACCAGGTCGTACGCGGCGAACCAGTGGACGAGCTTGGGGCGGTCGATACCGTCCCGGTACAGCTTCTCGATCTCGGCGCAGAGCTGGTTGGTGACCTGCGGGGCCCGCTGCCAGTCGATCTTCAGGGTGTTGTCCGTCCAGCGCACGACGTCGTGCTTGTGGAGGTAGGCGAAGAGCAGCTGACCGCCGAGGCCGTCGTAGTTGCGGACGCGCTCGCCGGTGACGGGGAAGCGGAACATCCGGTCGAACAGGACGGCGTACTGCACGTCGCGGCCCTGCCCGAAGCCGTCGGCCTCCAGCTTCACGGCCTCCTTGAAGGCGGTGAGGTCACAGCGCAGCTCCTCGAGCCCGTACATCCAGAACGGCTGACGCTGCTTGATCATGAACGGGTCGAACGGCAGGTCGCCGTGGCTGTGGGTGCGGTCGTGGACCATGTCCCAGAGCACGAAGGCCTGCTCGCAGCGCTGCTGGTCGCCGATCATCTCGCGGATGTCCTCGGGCAGCTCGACGCCCAGGAGGTCGACGGACGCCTCGGTGACGCGGCGGAAACGCGCGGCCTCGCGGTCGCAGAAGATGCCGCCCCAGCTGAAGCGCTCGGGGGCCTCGCGCACGGCGATGGTCTCCGGGAAGAGCACGGCGGAGTTGGTGTCGTACCCGGAGGTGAAGTCCTCGAAGGTGATGCCGCAGAACAACGGGTTGTCGTAGCGGGTCGCCTCCAGATCGGCGAGCCACTCGGGCCACACCATCCGGAGCACCACTGCTTCGAGATTGCGGTCGGGGTTGCCGTTCTGCGTGTACATCGCGAAGACCACGAGGTGCTGGAGCCCGTCGGCGCGGTCCTTGGCGGGGTGGAACGCCATCAGCGAGTCGAGGAAGTCGGGGACGCCGAATCCGCCGGCCGCCCAGCGACGCAGGTCCCTCACCAGTGCGCGGTGGTACGCGGCGTCGTGCGGGAGGAGCGGCGAGAGCTGCTCGACCGCGGTGGCCACCCGCTCCAGGGCCGCCTCGGCGACCGCCGGGGTGGGCGCCTGCTCGGCGTCGAAGTCGATGGAACCGTCCTTCGACTGCCAGGGGCGGATCTCCTCCACGGCATTCTTGAGCGCGGGCCAGGCCGGGTGCTCCACCACCCGCTGGGCGGAAGCTATGTCGCCGGCGGCGACGTCGTGCACAAGAATTTCCGTCATAACACTTCCTCCACAGGAGAACCTCGCGTCAAGCAACCGTATCCGTGTGCGGTTCCCCGAGACAAGTGGGGGCCTGGAAATTATCCTGCCCACCCCCATGGTCACCGCGATTTTTCCTGCGCTCCAGCGTTTCGACGAGTTCTTCCGTGGAACGGTGAGCTCCGGCAGCAGAGCCGCGGGCAGGGACCAGCGCAAGCGCCCCGGCTTCCTTTCGCACGCGCGCACGGCAAGCCTGCGACGGGACACGCCCACGCATGAGCGACACGGCTCGCGGCGTGGCAGGCCGCTGCCGGTAGGACGGACCGCATCCGCCCCCTCAACGCACTCGGGAGAAACCGCGCGTGAGCATCCGTGCCGTCCTGGTCGCCGCCGTCATCACCGGATTCCTGCTCGGCACCGCCGGCGTACAGGGCCATGGAGTCACTCCCCCGCACACGGCCGGCCCCCACACCCCGCGGGACCGGTCGGCCGGATTTTCGGTGATGCCGTAGCGCCGCCTGGGTAGGCACTCGGGGAGAAACCGTCGACGGAAGCGAGAGTCCCTTGTCTTTTCTCACCATCGGCCATCGCGGGGTGATGGGTGTCGAGCCGGAGAACACGCTGCGGTCGTTCGTCCACGCCGAGCAGGCCGGGATGGACCTCATCGAGTTGGACCTTCATCTGAGCAAGGACGGCGCCCTCGCCGTCATGCACGATGCCGAGGTGGACCGGACGACCGACGGCAAGGGCCCCATCGCCGAGAAGACCCTGGCAGAACTGCGCGGACTCGACGCCGGTCAGGGTGAACGGGTGCCGGTCTTCGAGGAGGTCCTCGACGCCGTGCGGTCCCCGATGCAGGCGGAGATCAAGGACGTGGCGGCGGCCCGCACGCTGGCGGAGGTGATGCGGCGACGCGATCTCGTCGACCGGGTCGAGGTGATCTCGTTCCACGACGAGGCGATCGCCGAGATCGCGCAGCTGGTGCCGGGCGTACGGACGGCTCTGGTGGCCAGCCGCTGGGGCGACGACGTGGTGGACCGCGCGAAGGCGGTGGGCGCCACCCGGCTGGTGCTCAACATCCGGCGCATCACGCTGGAACTGGTCGAGAAGGCCCACGCCGAGGGGCTGACGGTGGTCGGCTGGGTGGTCAACACCCAGGACCACCTACGGCTGGCCCGTGGACTCGGGCTCGACGGTGCGACCACCGACTTTCCGGAGATCCGCCGGGCGGGCCGTTTCACCGCGTAGCGCCACGCAAGTTCCGGTCAGCCCTCGGGCAGGTCCTTGACCAGCAGCTCGAAGGCGAGGTCGTCGCGCTGCGGAATGCCGAAGCGCTCATCGCCGTACGGGAACGGGCTCAGCTGCCCCGTACGGCGATAGCCGCGACGCTCGTACCAGGCGATCAGCTCGTCACGTACCGAGATCACGGTCATGTGCATCTCTCGCGCGCCCCAGCTCTCCCGCACGGAGCGCTCGGCCTCGGCGATGATCACCTTGCCGAGCCCGGCACCCTGGAGCGAGGGACGGACAGCGAACATTCCGAAGTAGGCCGCCTCGCCCCGGTGTTCGAGCTGGCAGCAGGCGACCGGCTCACCGTCGCGTTCCACCACCAGCAGCCGGCTTCCGGGATCCTCCACCACAGCGCGCACGCCCTTCCGGTCGGTGCGCTGCCCCTGCAGGATGTCCGCCTCCGTGGTCCACCCCGCGCGGCTGGTGTCACCGCGGTACGCGGACTGGATCAGCTCCACGAGCACGGGCACGTCTGCCTCGGTCGCGTCGCGGAAGGTCAGCTGACCCGGGGTGCGGGGCGGTGCGGTGTTCATGGTGAGGCTCTCCGGTTCTCTGCTGTAGCCGTGCCGCAGCAGCGTAACTCCCGGGTGCCGCTCCGGGCGCGGGACCCGGCACCCCGGCTGAGCAGCCGGAACCGTGGGAGCGGGCGACGCGCCGCCGTGATTCACCCCCGTCGCGCGCTCCCCCTTTACCCCAGTGCGCCGCGTACGGGCATCCGGCGGCGGGCATCGACTGGACGAGGCGAAGTCGTTCGCTCAGGGGGAGGTTCCGCTGTGCACGGACCTGCGATGTCCGGCTGGCTGCTCATGGCACTGTGCGCGGTGACGGGCGCGTACTGCCTACTGCGGGCACGCTGCGGGAGCGGTGAGGAACGCAGGACGGCGCACGCGGAGGCGCTGATGGGTTTCGCGATGGCCGCGATGGCGGTGCCTGCTGCCGCTGTGGCACCGCCGGCGTGGGGGTGGGCGTCGTACACCGTGCTCTTCGGTGTCGCCGCGTTGCGCGCTCTCTGGTTCTCGCGTCGCGGTAGTCACCATCTGCACCACCTGGTCGGCTCGTCGGCCATGGTCTACATGTCCGTCGTGATGGCGCGGTCCGGTGGAGCGGGGCACGGCGCTCACGCGCCCCACGCCATGACCGTCGCAGGAGGCGTGCCGCTGCTGACCGGACTGCTCCTCGCCTATTACGCCGCGTATGTGCTGCGCTCCGGCGCCCGCCTGATACCGGCGGCGACGGCCGGGGACGGCGGCGGGGCGGCGGCCGTCGCGACGGTGACCGGCGGGGCGGCGACCGGCGGGGCGGTGGGGGGTGACTGGGGGGCGCGACCCGAGCTGGCCATGGCCTGCCGGCTGACCATGGGGATAGCCATGTTCGCCATGCTGCTCACCCTGTGAGACAGGGGGTCCCGCATGCCGTGTCGTACGTCACTTGCCCGGCGCAGCCATACCCGTGCGTGCCGCACCGCTCATAGGCTGACGCCATGTTGGTCTCCCTCGCGCTGCTGCTGCTCGGTGCACTGGCCGCTGTCGTGACCCCGCGGCTGATGGCGCGGGCCGAGTGGCCGGAGCGCGAGCCGGTGGTGGCACTGTGGGTGTGGCAGTGCGTGGTGGCCGGGGTACTGCTGTCGTTCGGGCTGTCCATGACGTTCAGCGCTGCCGCGGCCTGGCAGGCGGTGCGCGGCCACGTCTTCGCGCCCGCCCCTCACGCCGTCGTCGAGGCCTACGCGCTCGCGGCATACGGACCGTGGTCGGCCGTGATGGCCGTGCTGCTGGCCCTCGGTGGTGTGTGGACGGCCGCGATGCTGACGCGCCAGATCCGCCGCGTGCGCCTGGAGCGCAGACAGCGTCGGGCCGAACTCCTGGTGCGTTCGCCGCTGCTGCCCGGCGAACAGCCGGGGAGCGGACGATTGGTGGTCCTGGAAGGAGAGCGCCCCGATGCCTGGTGGCTGCCCGGCACGGCGCCCCGGCTCGTCATCACCACGGCCGCGCTCGGCCGGCTGAAGGGTCGTCAGCTGGATGCGGTGCTCGCTCATGAGCAGGGCCACGCGAACGCCCGGCACGACTGGCTGCTCAACTGTTCGGCGGCGCTGGCGTCCGGGTTCCCGCAGGTCCCGGTATTCGCGGCGTTCCGCGGCGAGATGCACCGGCTCGTCGAACTGGCCGCCGACGACACGGCGTCCCGGCGCTTCGGCCGGTTGACGATCGCACTGGCACTGGTCGAACTCAACGAGGACCGTGGGGTGTTCGGTCCCTGCCCGACGCCGGACGCGCAGATGCCGCTGCGGGTGAACCGCCTCCTGGCGCCCGCGGGCCGGCTCTCGGCGGGCCGTCGGCTCCGGCTGACCGCGGCGGCGACACTCCTGCCGGCGATTCCGCTTCTGGTGGCGTTCGTTCCGGCACTGAGCGCACTGGGGTAGGCGGCCGGCTTTCGCGGTGTCCCGCCCGACCGGGTCCGGCCCACCCCACTCGTTGAAGGGTCCCCGCCGCGCCGGGATGGCCCTGCGCCCCGCCCGTCGGCGAGGATCCCCTCATGCAATCCCCGCCCCTCGCCCCCTCGCACCCCACCCGCACCCCCTCGCCGGCAGCCCGGGCGGGAGCGGTGTGCGGAGCCCTCGCCCTGGTCCTGCTGGCCCTGGTCGCCGCGCGGTGGTCCCCGCTGATGCGTCTGGACCGCGACCTCGCCGAAGCCCTGCACCGGCGGGCGGTGACGGAGCCGGGCCTCGTCCACGTGAACCGGGTCCTGACGGACTGGGTGTGGGACCCCTGGGCCATGCGCGCGCTGATCGCCGTCGCCGTGGTCGTCCTGTGGCGGCGCCGGGACCGGCTGCTCGCAGCCTGGGTGGCGGTGACGACCCTGGTCTCCAGCCTTCTCCAGCAGGGCATCAAGGCTACCGTGGACCGGGAGCGCCCCCGATGGCCAGACCCGGTGGACTCCGCCCACTACGCGGCGTTCCCCTCCGGGCACGCGATGACGGCGACGGTGAGCTGCGGACTGCTGCTGTGGCTGCTGCACCGGTGCGGCGCCCGCCCCTGGATCCGGCGGACGGCTCTGGTCGTCGCGGGGGTCTCGGTGCTCGGCGTCGGTCTCACCCGGCTGTACCTGGGCGTGCACTGGCCGTCCGACGTGCTGGGCGGGTGGCTGCTGGGGGCTGCCCTCACCGCCTTCGCGACGGCAGGGTACGACCGGTACGCCTCCCATCACCGTACGGAAGAGGGCTGAACGGGCGTCCTTGCCCTGCCCGCACCGCCTCGGCGAGGATCGGTCCATGCCGATCAGAGGTGCGCTCTTCGACTTCTCCGGGACGCTGTTCCGGATCGAATCCGTCCGTTCCTGGCTCGCCGCGGCCCTCGCGGAGCGGGAGGTGAGCGTGGGCGATGCCGACTTCGAGCGGTACGCAGGGGAGCTGGAGGCCTCCGGCGCTCTGCCGGGTGGCCCGCCTCCGCGACGGGTGCCCGGCCGGCTGGCGTCCGCCTGGGCCTCCCGGGACGAGAGCGCCCACCGGCACCACGAGGCGTACACGGGCCTGGCGCGCCAGGTGGAGCTGCCGGATCCAGCGCTCTACGACGCCCTGTACGACCGGCACCGGACCCCGGCCGCCTGGCACCCCTATCCGGACGCCGCGGAGGTGCTCGCCTCGCTACGCGACCGAGGGGTCGCGATCGGCGTGGTCAGCAACATCGGCTGGGACCTGCGGCCGGTCTTCCGGGCGCACGGCCTGGATGCCTACGTGAAGGCGTATGTGCTGTCCTTCGAGCACGGCGTACAGAAGCCGGACGCACGCCTCTTCCACACCGCCTGCACACTTCTCGGACACCATCCGACCGATGTGGTGATGGTCGGTGACGACCGGCACGCGGATGCGGGGGCGGCCGCACTGGGCTGTGACGTGCGGTTCGTGCGGCATTTGCCGGTGCACGAACGGCCGGCCGGCCTGCGTGAGCTCGGTCTGGCCGCCGGGGTTGCCTGAGAGACATGTGAGAGATGTCCCTGACGCGCCATGGGTCGGATTGTCACACCGTGGCCTTAGCCTGGTACGTATGCCCCCGACTCCGTGCCCGTCCGACTCCATGCGTTCCGCCGCAGTGGTGAATGAAGACATTCGCGACCTGTGGGAGCGCTCGGGCGGATACCTGTCCCCGGAGGACGAGGAGGAGTACCAGCGACTGCTGGTCGAATGGGCCGCGGTCACCGGCGCGGGCACGAGGTCCGCCGCCTGATCCTCCTGCGGCTCGACGGCCGGACCGCCCCGCGTGCTGCGGTCCGATCCGTTGCCGGGGCGGGTTTCCGGTTCGCTGTGCGGCGGCCCTCGGCGCGTCGCACCCTGGAGGCATGACTCCTCCCCCGATCGTGATCTTCCGGCCGTCCCCCTCCGGCGGGCGGCGCGTCACCGTGCAGCGCGAGGGGCGGGTCCAGATACTCGGCCTCGCGCACTCGGATCACGACGTGATCGTGTTCCTGGAGGGTGCGGGGCTCGACGACCCCGAACGGATCCTGGACAGCCCCGAGTGGGTCGAGTGGAGGGGCGGTCGGGCGCACCGGTACGAGGCCGCCTGAGACGTCTGGTTCCGGCGATCCCCTGCGTCGCCGGAACCAGCCGGTCGCCCCGGCCGGAAGTACGGGCCTGGGACCGCGTGACGGACTGCGGCCGAGCGACTCGGCCCGCGCGGGGATACAGCATGTCCCGGCGCAGACGGATCGGTCAATGAACATGGACGCACACCGCTGGGGAGCCGGTCCCGCCGGGAGGTGACCCGGCGGGACCGGCCGCAGGGTCCGGATCGTCAGCCGGCCGCCGGGTTCAGCGGCCTGCCGGCGCGCTCAGCAGGCGGCGCGCTCAGCGGTCGAAGTAGTCCGGCTGCGTCTGGACATTCAGCTCGTCGGTCCGCACCCGCTTCGCCGGGTCGGTCCGCCGGTCGTCGATCCTCAGGACGTCGAAGCCCTTGGCGATGTCGTTGGAGTAGATGTAGCCGTTGTAGTAGTACGCCGACCACGGACCTGCCGTGGTGACCGCGTCGGTGCTGACGGGACCACGTTCGAAGAAGCCGATCTCCTTCGGGTGCGAGGAGTCGGTGAAGTCCCACACCGAGACGCCGCCCTGGTACCAGGCCTGGACCATCAGGTCGCGGCCCTTGACCGGGATGATCGAACCGTTGTGGGCGACGCAGACCTCGGTGTCGGCCTGCGGGCGGTCGATCTTGAAGTAGCTGCGGAAGACGAGCTTGCGGTGGTCGCCCCGGCCGACGATGTCGTAGATGCCGTCCGCGCCGCGCTTCGGGCCGATCTCCTCGTTGCACGTGGCGGCTCCGCCGCCGCCGAGCTCGTCGGTGAAGACGACCTTGTCCGCCCGCTGGTTGAACGTCGCGGAGTGCCAGAACGCGAAGTTCACGTTGTCCTGCACCCGGTCGATGATCTTCGGGTTCTCCGGGTCCTTGATGGAGAAGAGCAGACCGTCACCCATGCAGGCTCCGGCCGCCAGGTCCTTGGACGGCAGCACGGTGATGTCGTGGCAGCCCGTGGTCTTGGAGACGCCCGGGTTGGTGGGACCGCCCGGGTTCCCGCCGTCCGGGAAGAGGACCGGGAAGTTCACGATGCGGGCCTCTTCGGGTGCCTTGCGCGGCACCTTGATGACGGAGATCCCGTCGTGCGGCGGCTGGCAGTCGGGGAACGTCGTGTTCGGCGAGTACGAGGAGACGTACACGTAGACGTTGTTGCGCTCCGGAACCAGCGTGTGGGTGTGTGATCCGCACGCGGTCTCGACGGCGGCGACGTACTTCGGGTTGCTCTTGTCGCTGATGTCGAAGACCTTCATGCCCTCCCAGGAGGACTTCTCCGTGGCGGGCTGGGTGGTGCTGCTGCACGAGTTGTCACTGCGCGAGGAGTCCGTGGACAGGAACAGCAGGTTCCCGGAGACGGAGATGTCGTTCTGCGATCCTGGACAGAGGACCTGGGCGATCGTGCGAGGGACCTTCGGATTGCTGATGTCGAAGATCCGGAAGCCGTCGTAGTTTCCGGCGAAGGCGTACTTCCCCTGGAAGGCCAGGTCCGTGTTCAGCCCCTGGAGCGCGTCCTTGGGGACATTGGCGAGATGGGTGATGTTGCGGCTGTGGACGATCTCGTCCACGCCGGGTATCTCACCGCTCGTGATCGCGGCAGCCGCCTCCGCCTCCTGGCCGGCGGAGAGATCGGTTCGGCTCGCGGGCGCGTCACCGGGGTCGGGTGTCGCGCCTGCGGGCCCGGCCATCAGCAGAGTCGCGAAGAGCCCGGCGGCAGCTGCCGCCACGCCCAGACGTCTGCGCCGCACCGGGGTGGTGTGCAACGAGGTCACTGCGTCCTCCCATGGATCCGTATGTAGTTGACCGGTTCACGGACTCCGGCAGTATCGTCCTCGCCATGGGCATCTCAACAGATGGCAACAGAGACGTAATGAAAGTTTCTGATCGAAGCTGTGCGTTGACGTGCTAGGACAGAGCGCAACCACCCTTGCTTCAATGGAGGTTGCTTTGTTGAATCGTCGTCAGGGCCTGCGCATGCGCGGACTCTTCCTCGGTGCGGCCCTCGCGGCAGCCATGCTCACCTCGGCGGGCTGCGATGCGGGGAGCGGTGGCAGCGACACGAAGTCCGGGGCACACAGGGCTGGTTCGGTCGTCGCACCCGGGAAGCCGGGCGAACCCGCACGGACGCTCTCCCCCTCCGAAGCGGTCAAGGAGGCCGGGGTGGACACACCCAACTCGGCGGACGTCCGGTATGTGCAGCTGATGATCCAGCACCACGCGCAAGCCCTTGAGTTGACCGGGCTCGCCCCCACCCGCTCCCGTTCGGCCACCGTCAAGAAGCTCGCCGAACGCATCACCGCTGCGCAGCAGCCCGAGATCGGCACCATGGAGGGCTGGCTCACCCGTCACGGCCGGTCCGGGCAGTCCGGGCAGTCCGGGCAGTCCGGGCAGTCCGGGCAGTCCGGGCAGTCCGGCAAGCACGAACACGGCGCGATGCCGGGCATGGCCACGGCCGGCCAGCTGGAGGATCTGAGGGCCGCGAAGGGGAAGGCCTTCGACCAGTTGTTCCTCAAGCTGATGATCACGCACCATCAGGGCGCGATCACCATGGCGACCGAGGTCCTCTCGGAGGGGAACAACGTGCAGGTCGAGGAGATGGCAGGCGATGTCGTCGCCCAGCAGACCACCGAGATCGACCGGATGCGCGCCCTGTCCTCCTGAGCACCGGCCGTCCCTCGGCAGAAGTATGGGATCCCGAGCGCCTGGGGCGCGCCTCTCCCCCACCGGGTCCACCGGTGCGATGCTGGAGACACCCTCAGGGAAGAGGTGCGCCGTGCTCCGTGTCGCTGTCGTCGGCTCGGGCCCCAGTGGGGTCTACACCGCCCAGGCCCTGGTGGCCCAGAGTCCGGTGCCCGATGTGAGGGTGCACGTCCTGGACCGGCTGCCCTGTCCGTACGGACTGGTCCGGTACGGCGTCGCACCGGACCACGAGAAGATCAAGTCACTGCAGCAGAGCCTGCGGGCCGTCCTGGAGCACGAGCGCGTCACCTTCGTCGGCAACGTCCCGGTGGGCGGGGACGGAGTGACGCCAGAACGCCTGGGCGAGCTCTACGACGCGGTCGTCTACTGCGTCGGAGCGGCGACGGACCGCCCGCTCGGCATCCCGGGCGAGGAACTGCCCGGCAGCCACTCGGCGACCGAGTTCGTCTCCTGGTACAGCGCCCACCCGGATGCGACTGCCGGTCTCTTCGCTCTGCGGGCCCCCTCGGTCGTGGTGATCGGTGTCGGCAACGTGGCGGTCGACGTGGCGCGGATCCTCGCGCGGGGCGCCGATGAGCTGAGGCCCACCGATGTGCCGCAGCCCGCGCTCGGCGTGCTGGCGGGCAGCCTGGTGCGCGAGGTGCACATGACGGGCAGGCGGGGCCCTTCCCAGGCGCGGTTCACCACCAAGGAACTTCGCGAGCTCGGCTCGCTCCCCGGGGCCCGGATGGTCGTGGACCCGGCGGAGCTCGCCCTGGACCCGGCGTACGGCGATGCCCCGCCGGGCTCACCGCCGCTGCCGGCGATGGTGCGGCGGAACCTTGACGTGCTGCGCGGATGGGCCGGCGAGACCCCCCGGGCGGGCGACGGCCGGCCCAGGACCATCGGGCTGCGGTTCTTCCTGCGCCCGGTCGAGCTGCTGGAGCAGGGCGGCCGGGTGGCCGGCGTCCGGTTCGCCCGTACAGCACCGGACGGGAACGGCGGGGTGCGCGACACGGGTACGTACGAGGAGATCGGCGCCGAGCTCGTCCTGCGGGCGGTAGGATACCGGGGCATGCCGCTGCCCGGACTGCCCTTCGACGCGGTGCACGGGACGGTCCCCCACCGGGCCGGACGCGTACTGCGCGGCGGGGCCCCGTCACCCGGGGAGTACGTCGCGGGGTGGATCAAGCGCGGTCCGACCGGCGTCATCGGCTCGAACCGTTCGTGCGCGAAGGAGACCGTCGCATCGCTGATCGAGGACGCGCCCCTGCTGAGCAGGCGGTCCTCGGTCCGGGACCCGCTGGCCGTGCTCCGGTCCTGGGGGCTGCGGCCGGTGGAGTGGGACGGCTGGCTGTCGATCGAGCGGGCCGAGGCGACGCTGGGGCGGTCGCTCGGCCGGGGGCCGGTGAAGATTCCGGACTGGCCGGGGCTGATGGAGGCGGCAGGCGGCGAAGGCCCGCCGTGACAGAGGGGTACGAGTGCCGGGTCGGGCGACGTCGTACGACCTGGCGGCTCCGTGGCTTCGGACGGCCCGGCGGCGACCCGGGTCGGCCTTCCGAGGGTCAGCCCTCGCCCAGGCGCTCCGACTGGAGGTTCGCCGCTTCGAGCACACGGTCCAGCAGGCCGGGGAACAGCGCCTCCAGGTCCTCGCGCCGCAGGCCGTTCATCTTGGCCGTGCCGCGGTAGATCTGCTGGACGATGCCGCTCTCACGGAGCACCCGGAAGTGGTGCGTACTGGTGGACTTGGTCACTGGAAGGTCGAAGCGGGAGCAGGTGAGCTCGGCGTCCGCGGCGGCCAGTTCGCGGACCACGCACAGCCGCACCGGGTCCGCGAGCGCGTGCAGGACGGACTCGAGCCTGATCTCGCCCCGCGCGGGATGGGCCAGCGTACGGGCGCCGGCCGCCGGGTCTGTGGCGCTGGCAGGGGTCACGGTCGCTCCGCATCGTCGCTTCGTCCGGGCTCCCCATGATACGAGACCCATCGTAGTTCGACTCATCCGGACACCAGGCGACCTGGCATGGCGTTGCGGCCGGGTACGGGGCCCGGCCGCCCCTAGGTGTATTGACCCGCAGGGTTGTTGACTCGGCTGATCGGTGGCTGGCCTCCGAGTGGCGGGAAGCTCCGCTGACGTCCGGTCAGCCGCTGAGCAGTTCGGGGTCCTTGGCGAGCGAGGCGAGCCGTCCGGCGGGGTCGGCGACCAGTCTGCGCGTGGTCAGGTCGAGGATGCCGGCCACGCCCGTGATGTCTGCCGCCACCGTGCCGTCCGCCTTGAGGATCTGCTGGGCGACGGTGAACGTCTTGCCCTGCCCGTAGTCGAACCGGCACGACACCCGCACCCGCTCCCCGCCCCGCAGCTCGTTGAGGAACTTGACCGTGACCTCCAGCGCGACGGGCCCCACTCCGTCGGCCAGCAGCTTCTCCTGGGGCAGACCGGCGGCCCGCAGCAACTCCCAGCGCGCGTGCTCGGCGTACTGGAGGTAGACGGCCTGGTTCAGATGCCCCTGCGTGTCGAGCTCGTAGCCCCGTACGGTCACGTCAACGAAGAAGGTCATGGACGTCGCAACAGCGCTGCCCCTTCCCGCATTCCCCGCAGGGGCTACCCGTGGGGCACGCCGCGTTCCCCGCGGCGGCCCTCAGGCCGGCGCGCCGGTTCAGCCGTTCACGGCGGTGAGGTGCGGGAACCGGAACTCGGTGCGGCTGGCGAAGACGTCGCCGGGGCGCAGGACGGTCCCGGGGTGGTCGGGGCGGTTGGGTGAGTCGGGCAGGTGCTGGGTCTCCAGGCAGACGGCGCTGTGGCGCTCGTGGCGCTCGCCCCCCGGTGCGGCCAGGGTCCCGTCCAGCTGGTTGGCGGTGTAGACCTGGATGCCCGGTTCGGTGGTCCACACCTCCATGACCCGCGCGGCGTCGGGGGCGGTGAGCCGGGCGGCCCGGCGCAGACCGCCCGGCGTGCCGCCAGGGTCGAGGACCCAGCAGTGGTCGTAGCCGCCGGCGCGGCGCAGTTGCTCGTCAGGGAGCCCGATGCGCTCTGCGATGCGGTGCGGGGCGGTGAGGTCGAACGGCGTGTCGTGCACCGCCGCGGCCGGACCTTCCGGGATGCCCTCGTCGTCGACGGGGAGGTAGTGGGCGCCGTCCACCTGGAGCGTGTGGCCCAGGATGTCGCCCTGTCCGGTGAGGTCGAAGTAGGCGTGGTTGGTGAGGTTGACGACGGTGGGGCGGTCGGTGGTGGCGCTGTAGTCGAGGGAGAGGGTGCCCGCCGGGTCGAGGGTGTACGTCACGGCCACATCCAGCGCGCCGGGGAAGCCCATGTCGCCGTCGGGGCTGTGCAGGGTGAGCCGAAGCGTCGCGGCCGCGTCGGTGGCCTCGCCGGCGGCCTGCCAGACGCGGGTGTGGAAGCCGGCGGGGCCGCCGTGCAGGGCGTGGCCCCGGTCGGTGGCCGGGATCCGGTACGACACCCCGTCGAGGGTGAAGCGGCCGTGCGCGATGCGGTTGGCGAAGCGGCCGATGAGGGCGCCGAAGAAGGGGTTCTTGCCCGTGTAGTCGTCGAGGGAGCCCAGCGAACGCACGACCGAGGCGGACGCTCCGGCCGTGTCCGGCACGGTGAGACGGTGCAGGATGCCGCCGTAGGTGAGGATCTCGGCCCGGACTCCGTTACCGGATTCGAGCGTCCAGACATCGACGTCCGTGTGCCCGTGGGCGCCGAACGGTTTGCGGTTCACGGTGGGGCGAGGCATCAGAGATCCTTGGGACGAGCGGATGGCCCGGCGGGCGAGGACGGCGGGCCCGGACACAATCGCCGGACTCCCCCGCCGATGCGGGGGCCCGGCGCCGGGTCTGGGGCGTGTTTCGAAAGTCCCGCCTGCTCGGCGGCCCGGGCGGACGGCGCTACTTTCGAAACAGGCCCTAGGGTCCGGCGGGCGGCCGGGGAACGGTGGATTCACGGACGACGAGCCGGTAACCGGGCCGGGGCCGTCGGGGTTCGGGCACCGGATTTCCCGAGAGGCGTTCGACGAGGCTGTCGACGGCGAGCCGGGCGATCGCCTCCTTGTCGGGGGCCACCGTGGTGAGCGTGGTGGCCCCGTAGAGGCTCTCCTCGATGTTGTCGAACCCGACGACGGCCACGTCCTCGGGGATGCGCAGACCCCGTTCGGACAGGGTGCGCATCGCCCCGATGGCGATGAGGTCGTTGTACGCGAACACGGCGTCGGGCCTCTCCCCCCGGTCCAGGAGGGCGGCCATGCCGGTGGCCCCGTCCTCACGGCCGTAGCCGTCGGTGACGACGACGAGCGACTCGTCGGCCTCGATGCCCGCGGCTGCGAGCTCCTCGCGCCAGCCGCGCAGCCGCAGATGGGCCGGCTGGCGTTCGCGGCCGGTGCGCGAGCCGAGGAAGGCGATCCGGCGGTGGCCGCGGTCGATGAGGTGGCGCACGGCCTCACGGGACGCCGCCACGTTGTCGATCGCGATGTGGTCGTACGGGGCCTCGTACTCCCGCTCGCCGAGCAGCACCAGGGGCGCGGTCTCGGTGCGCGCCATCAGATCCTCGGTCTCCAGATGGATCGGGCTGAGGATGAGGCCGTCGATGACGTGGGACCGGAAGCCCTGGCTGACCAGGAGCTCCTTCTCCCGCAGGCCGCCGGTGTGGTCGACCAGCACGGTGTAGTCGTGCCGGGCGGCCGCGTCGACGACCTCTCCGGCCAGCTCCGCGAAGTACGGGTTGCCGAACTCGGGGACGGCGAGGGCGATGATGCCGGTGCGGCCCTTGCGCAGATGGCGTGCGGTGAGGTTCGGCCGGTAGCCGAGCTCGTCGATGGCCTGTTGCACCTTGGCCCGCATCTTCGGTGTGACGTGCTGATAGTTGTTCACCACGTTCGACACGGTCTTGATGGACACGCCCGCCCGTTGCGCAACGTCCTTGAGGCTGACGCCCACGGCACTCCCTGAATCGACTTGTCACGCTTGGCGCGTGGTGGCCCGGCTCCGCCGGCTCGGCTCGCACGGTGCCGGGACCGCTGGCCCCGGCACCGGTTCAGGTGGTTCTGCGGCTGCGCGCCAGATAGCGCTGGGCCACGACGACAACGATAAGGAACCCACCGCTGACGACCGACTGGTACGAGGAGTTCAGCGAGCCGATCTGGTTGATCAGATTCTGGATGACGGCCAGAAGCAGTACGCCCCAGAGCGTGCCGCTGATCGATCCGGCGCCGCCGATCAGGAGCGTGCCCCCGATGACGACGGCGGAGATCGCGTCGAGCTCCATGCCCACGCCGACGATGGTGACGCCGGACGAGAGCCTGGCGGCGTTGAGCGCACCGGCGAGTCCGGCCAGGAGTCCGCTGAGCGAGTAGACGAGGATCTTGGTACGAGCCACGGGCAGCCCCATCAGCGTGGCCGCGTCGCTGCTGCCGCCGACCGCGAAGAGCGTCTGCCCGAACGAGGTGCGCTGGAGGAGCAGTCCGCCGATGCCGAACAGCACCAGGGCGATCAGGATCGGGTAGCCGAAGCCCCAGACACTGCCCTGGCCGAGGTCGGCGAAGGCCGAGCCCTTGGGGACGAGATAGGTCGTGGCGCCCTCGTCGGTGAAGGCGAGGAGCAGGCCGCGCGCCCCCAGCAGGGTGGCGAGCGTGACGATGAAGGGTGCCATTCCGGCGCGGGCCACGAGGAGGCCGTTGAGCAGTCCGATCGCACCGCACACCACAAGCGGCACGAACAAGGCCGTGAGGAAGCCCCATTGGGAGGCCCAGGCGGCGAGCACGCCGCCCAGCGCGAAGACGGACCCCACGGACAGGTCGATGCCGCCCGTGATGATGACCATGGTCATGCCGAGGGCGACCACGGCGAGGAACGACGCCTGGATGGTCACGCCGCGGGCGTTGTCGAGCGTGGCGAACGTCGGGTAGATGAAGGACGCGACGATCACGACCGTGAGCAGGACCGCGAGTACGCCTTGACGCTGGAGGAGTTCGGCGATGCGCTGCCCGGCCGCGGGGCGGGAGGCGCTGCCGCCGGCCGCTGCGGGTGTCTTGAGCGGTACCGGGGCCTGGGCCACGGGGGCGGGTGAGGTTTCGTTCATCGGGACCGACGCTCCCGGGCGACGTAGACGGCGGCGATGATGATGGCCGCCTGGGCGATCTGTGCGGTGGAGTCGGGCAGGTCGTGCTTGACGAGGGTGGCGCGCAGCAGCTGCATCAGCAGGGCACCGGCGACCGTGCCCAGGACCCGGATGGAACCGCCGTTGAGCGGGGTGCCCCCGACGACGACCGCCGTGATGGCGGAGAGTTCCATGAGGGTGCCCAGCGAGGAGGGGTCGCTGGCGGTGAGCCGGGCCGTCGCGAGAATGCCCGCGAGGGCGGCCAGGACGCCGCAGAGCACGTACACACCGATGAGCACGCGCCGAACGGGAAGTCCGGCGAGGGCTGCCGCGGACCGGTTGCCGCCGATGGCGACGACCTGGCGGCCGAAGGTGGTGCGCTGGACGAGGAAGGCGACCGCGACGGCGAGGACTGCGGCGATGAGCACGACCAGCGGGATGCCGAGGAACGAGCCGGTACCGAGCGACAGCAGGTCGGGGTTGACGATCTGCTTGAGCTGGCCGTCCGCCATGACCAGGGCCAGGCCGCGCCCGCCGACGAACAGGGCGAGGGTGGCGACGATCGGCTGCAGCCCGACGAGCGAGACCAGTGAGCCGTTGACCGCTCCGAGGACTGCGCCGGCCAGCAGCGCCATGACGAGGGCGGGCACCAGTCCGTAGCCGAGGTAGAGCGGCAGCAGCGCGGTGGCCAGCGCCATGGTCGAGCCGACGGAGAGGTCGACGCCCTCGGTGCCGATCACGAGCGCCATGCCGAGGGCGACGATGACGATGGGGGCGACCTGCACGAGCTGGGTGCGGAGGTTGTCCGCGGTCATGAAGTGCTCGGTGAACAGGGCGTTGAAGAGGAGGACGACCGCGACGGCGAGATAGACGCCGTATTCCTGGTACCAGGCGGGGTCGCGCAGCCGGGCGAACGGCCTGGCTGCGGGGGTGGTGAGGGCGGCCTGGGTCATCGGGGGTCCTCCTTGGCGGCCGGGGCGTTGCCCGCGGGCGCCGGTGAGTGGTCGGCGAGCACTTCGAGCAGATGACTCTCGGCCACCTCGTCGCCGGACAGTTCACCCGCCACCGCGCCACCGCGCAGGACGACGATGCGGTCGGCGCCCTCGATGAGTTCCTCGATGTCGGAGGAGATGAGCAGGACGGCGAGGCCTTCGCGGGCGAGGTCGTCGATGAGGCTCTGGACCTCGGCCTTGGCGCCGACGTCGATGCCCCGGGTGGGCTCGTCGAGCAGCAGGACCTTGGGCTCCAGGCAGAGCCAGCGGGCCAGCAGGACCTTCTGCTGGTTGCCGCCGGAGAGTTCGCCGACCTTCTGCTCGGGGCTCGCGGCCTTGATCCGCAGCCTCTTCATGAAGATGTCGACGATGCGGTCCTGCTTGGCACGGGAGACGATGCCGGCACGGGAGAGGCGGGGCATCGCGGCCAGCACGATGTTCTCGCGGACCGAGAGGCCGGGCACGATGCCTTCGGCCTTGCGGTCCTCGGGCAGCAGGCTGATGCCCGCCCTGATGGCGCCGGCGGAGGTGAGGCGGCGCAGGGTGCGTCCGCCGATGCTCAGTTCGCCGGAGTCCAGCGCGAGGGCGCCGGCCAGGGCCTTCGCGGTCTCACTGCGGCCGGAGCCGAGGAGTCCGCCGAGGCCGAGCACCTCGCCCGCGTACAACGACAGGGAGATGTCGTGGAGTTGATGATCACGGGAGAGGCCGGTCGCGGTGAGTACGGGGGTGCGGGAGGCGTCGTGGCCTTCGGAGGCGAAGTTGGTGAGGCCCGAGCGGCGCACCTCGGCCATGTCGCGGCCCAGCATCATCGAGACGAGTTGCATGCGGTCGAGGTCGGCGAGGTCACCGGTGTGGATGTGCCGACCGTCGCGGAGCACGGTGACCCGGTCGCAGATCCGGTAGAGCTCGTCCATGCGATGGCTGACGTAGAGCACGGCGATGCCGCGTGCGCGCAGGTCCTCGATGACCCGGAAGAGGGTCTCGACCTCGCGGGGCTCCAGCGAGGAGGTGGGCTCGTCCATGATGACGACCTGGGCGTTGACCGAGACGGCGCGTGCCAGGGCGACCATCTGCTGGGTGCCGATCCCGAGGGTGTGCAGGGGCCTCTTCGGGTCGACGCGTACGCCGAAGCCTTCGAGCAGTTCGGTCGTCTCGCGGTGCATGCGGGAGAAGTCGATCAGGCCGAGCCTGTTCTTGGGCTCCCGGCCGAGGAAGATGTTGCGCGCCACGCTCATCAGCGGGACGAGGTTCACCTCCTGGTAGATCGTGGAGATGCCGGCCTGCTGGGCCTCGAACGGCCGGGCGAAGGCGATTCGTTCACCGGCGAGCCGCAGTTCGCCCTCGTCGGGCCGGTAGACGCCGGTCAGCACCTTGATCAGGGTGGACTTCCCGGCCCCGTTCTCTCCCACGAGCGCGTGGGTCTCCCCGGCGCGCAGGGAGAAGGAGACGTCGTCGAGCGCGACGACGCCCGG
Organism: Streptomyces sp. NBC_01013; assembly: GCF_045162765.1. Lineage (NCBI taxonomy): Bacteria > Bacillati > Actinomycetota > Actinomycetes > Kitasatosporales > Streptomycetaceae > Streptomyces > Streptomyces sp. NBC_01013. The sequence goes on along the minus strand of NZ_CP108687.1, from coordinate 7,601,326 downwards.
GAAACGCTTGCTCACCGACCGGGCTTCGAGGACGGCCTCGGCCGTCGCGGAGTCCGGCGACTCGGCCGCGGCGCGCGCGGGGCCCGGTGACGCGTCGGCTCCCGGCGCGGATGCCTCCTTCGCGTCGGCGGCCGGCTGCGGCGGCTGCGGTAGTGCTTCGGGTGGTGCCATGGCTGTTCTTGGCCTTCCGCTCTTCCAAGGGTGGGGGCCCGGGGGCCGCCGTGACGGGTGGCGGCGTCACGGCGGCGGGGGTCCGGCAGTTCGGTACGGTCCCGGGCCGCGTACGGATCAGTACGGGGCCGGTGCCGGCCGGCGGGCCGCCTGCCGGCGATCCGGGCAGGCGGGGCCGGACTCGGTCAGAACGCGCCGCCGAGCGAGGCCTTGGCGTTGGACTCGTCGTAGGCGCGGTCGGTGATGATGACGTTCTCCGGGATCTCCTCGCCGCCGTAGAACTTCTGGGCGGTCGCGAAGGCCAGCGGACCGAAGCGCGGGTTCGACTCGATGACGGCGTTGTACTCGCCGTTGACCAGGGCCTGAACGGCATTGCGGGTGCCGTCGACGGAGACTATCTTGACGTCCTTGCCGGGCTTCTTGCCTGCGGCCTTCAGTGCCGTGACGGCGCCGAGGCCCATCTCGTCGTTCTCCGCGTAGACGGCGGTGATGTCGGGCTTGGACTGGATGAGCTGCTCCATGACCTGCTGGCCCTTGTCGCGGGCGAACTCACCGGTCTGCTGGGCGACTATCTCCAGGCCGGGGGCCTCGGCCTTGAGCTGGTCGACGAAGCCCTTGGTGCGGTCCGTGGTGACGTTGTTGCCCGAGGCGCCGAGGAGGATGGCGACCTTGCCCTTGCCACCGGTCGTCTTGATCATCGCGTCGGCGGCGCGCTTGCCCTGCTCCACGAAGTCGGAGCCGAGGAACGCCACGTAGTCCTTGCAGGCCGTGGAGTTGACCTTGCGGTCGATGGTGAGGACGGGGACCTTCTTGGCGGCCGCCGCCTTCAGCGCCGGCTCCAGGCCGTCGGAGTTCAGCGGGGCGACGATGAGGAACTGGGCGCCCTGGGACAGCATGTCCTGGATGTCGCTGATCTGCTTGGACAGCTGCGACTGGGCGTTGGTGGTGAGCAGCTTCTTGACGCCGACCTTCTTGGCCTCGTCCTTGATGGACTGGGTCTCGGCGATCCGGAACGGGTTGGCCTCCTTCTCCGACTGGGAGAAGCCGACCACGGCGTTCTTCAGGTCCAGCTTCGGCGCACCGTAGGTCTGCAGCGAGCAGCCCGAACCGGAGGAGGACTCCGGGGTTTTGGCCGCCTGCGCGCCCTGGCTGCTGTCGGTGGTCGCGGTGTCCGAGCTCTCCGACTTGGAGCAGCCGGAGGCGGCCAGCGTGGCGGTGGCGGCGAGGAGGCAGGCCACGGCGAGGGTACGGGTTCGGCGCTGGATGATCATGCGCGGGAGCTCCTTGGCGGGATGACGGCACGCCGATGGGCGTGCGGTCGGGCATGGCTGGACGATGCATCGGCTGCCGCTCGGCGGCTGATGTCACTGCATTCCTCACGACCCCGCTAGCTGGACGAACTGCGGTCGTGAGAGCTTGCGCGGCCTCTCGGCGGCTCGGTTTACAACGTTATATAGGCGCCGCGGCGCAGGCGGCAAGAGCAGGGTCGATGCGTTTCCAAAATGTGTCGGAGTTGCCCGGCGGCAGCGAGCGGCCCTCGTCACGCCCATTGCCGCCGTACCCCTGGACACGCGCCGGACGCCGTGCTGTCATACCGCCGACACCTATTTTTCCAACGTTGCAAGCACGTTGCCGTGCCACCCCTCCGGTCGCGACGGCGTGCCGCGCCGTGCGCGCGTCCGGATTCCACCCCGGGCCGGCGGGTGTCATGGCGGTCCCCGCACGTGTCATGTGCCGTCCCCGCGCCGGAGCCCCGTACGGCCGGCCGAGAGCAGGAGCTCCTTCATGCCCCTGAACCGCAGACAACTCATGGCCGGCGCACTGGCCACCGCCGCCGCCACGGCGGCGTCCGGCCGCTGGGCCACCACGGCGACCGCCGCCGAGCACCGGGCGAAACCTGCCCACGGCGGCCACTACTCCCCCAGCGCCGCGCCACTGCACCCGACCGCGTTCCTCAAGCTCCCACCCGGCCGGGTCACCGCACGCGGCTGGCTGGCCGGGCAGCTGAAGCTCCAGCTGGACGGGTTGTGCGGCCGCTACGAGGAGTTCTCGCACTTCCTCGACTTCACCGCCACCGGCTGGGTACGCCCCGAACTCGGCGGCTGGGAGGAGGTCCCCTACTGGCTGCGCGGATACACCGACCTCGCGATCGTCACCGGCGACGCCAAGGCCCTGGCCGCGGTGCGCCGCTGGTTCGACGCGATCCTCGCCACGCAGCAGTCCGACGGATTCTTCGGCCCGAAATCGCTGCGGACGTCCCTCAACGGCGGCCCGGACTTCTGGCCCTTCCTGCCCCTGGTGCAGGCCCTTCGCTCCTGGCAGGAGTACTCCGGCGACACCCGTGTCATCCCCTTCCTCAGCCGGTTCTTCCGGTACATGAACGCGCAGGGGCCCGGCGCCTTCAACACCAGCTGGATCGCCCTGCGCTGGGGCGACGGCCTGGACAGCGTGTTCTGGCTGTTCAACCGCACCGGCGACACCTTCCTCCTGGACCTCGCCGACAAGATCCACACGAACGGCGCCGACTGGGGCGACAACCTGGTCAACCTGCACAACGTGAACATCGCGCAGGGCTTCCGCGAGCCGGCCCAGTACGCGCTGCGCAGCGGTTCGGCCGTCGACACCCGGAACACGTACGGGACGTACGCCAAGGCGATGGACCAGTACGGACAGTTCCCCGGTGGAGGCTTCGCCGGTGACGAGAACGCGCGCCCCGGGCACGGCGATCCCCGGCAGGGCTTCGAAACGTGCGGAATCGTCGAGTTCATGGCCAGCCACCAGCTGCTCACCCGGATCACCGGCGACCCGCTGTGGGCCGACCGCTGCGAGGAGCTGGCCTTCAACTCACTGCCCGCCTCGCTCGACCCCTCGGGCAGGGCGGTCCACTACATCACCAGTGCCAACAGCGTCGATCTGGACAACGTCCCCAAGAGCGGCCGGCAGTTCCAGAACGGCTTCGCCATGCAGGCGTTCCTGCCGGGCGTCGACCAGTACCGCTGCTGTCCGCACAACTACGGCATGGGCTGGCCCTACTTCGTCGAGGAGTTGTGGCTCGCCACTCCGGACGGCGGTCTCGCCGCAGCGATGTACGCGAGCTGCGAGGTCACCGCGAAGGTCGCGGACGGCAGTGAGGTCACGTTCACGGAGGAGACCGGCTACCCGTTCACGGATACGGTCGTCCTGACCCTGAAGGCGCCGAAGAATCTGCGCTTCCCCCTGGTCCTGCGGGTTCCCGCCTGGTGCGACAGACCGGAGATCCAGGTCAACGGGCGCCGGGTCGACGCCCCCGCCGGCCCCGCCTTCACCCGCGTCGACCGCACCTGGGCCGACGGCGACAGGGTGACCCTCCGCTTCCCGCAGAAGACCACCGTCCGCACGTGGGAGCGCAACCACAGGTCCGTGAGCGTGGACCGTGGCCCGCTCACGTACTCCCTGCGGATCGGTGAGGAGTACGAGCGCATCGGCGGCACGGACCAGTTCCCGGAGTACGCGGTGCACGCCACGGGCCCGTGGAACTACGGGCTCGTGCTCGACGACCGCACGCCGGCCGCCTCGCTGCGCCACCATGCGGTCCGCCAGGTGAAGGACGCCAGCCCGTTCACGCTCGACGGCACCCCGCTGACCATGACGGCGAAGGCCCGCCGGATCCCGGAGTGGACCGCGGACGGCGAGAACGTCGTCGCTCCGCTCCAGGACGGCCCGGCCGGCAGCACCGAGCCGGTGGAGGAGATCACGCTCGTACCCATGGGGGCGGCGCGGCTGCGCATCACCGCGTTCCCCACAGCCGACCCGGACGCGGAGCCCTGGCTCTCCGCCCGCTGGTACCGGATCCGCAACCGGCACTCCGGCAAGGTCCTGGGCGTCGACACCATGTCCACCGCCGACAGCGCCCACGTCGTCCAGTTCGACGACAACGGAACCGACGACCACCTCTGGCAGCTCGTCCCCGAGGGCGACGGCTGGTACCGGATCCGCAACCGGCACTCCGGCAAGGTCCTGGGCGTCGACACCATGTCCACCGCCGACAGCGCCCACGTCGTCCAGTTCGACGACAACGGAACCGACGACCACCTCTGGCAGCTCGTCCCCGAGGGCGACGGCTGGTACCGGATCCGCAACCGGCACTCCGGCAAGGTCCTGGGCGTCGACACCATGTCCACCGCCGACAGCGCCCACGTCGTCCAGTTCGACGACAACGGAACCGACGACCACCTCTGGCAGCTCCTCTGACCGTTCTACGTCAATTGGCACCGCTCCCCGCGCCACCCGGCGCGGGGAGTTTCCCCGTACCGGGGCCGACCAGATCGAAGGAGACAACCCGATGAACCGTTTACGTGTGCCCGGCCGAGGGCCGTGGTGGAGACGGGCGATCGCCACGACCGGACTGCTGGCGCTGGTGACCACCGCGCTGACCGGAGTCGGCGCGGTGCCGGCCGGCGCCGCGGCCTGGGCGGCCAAGCCCTCTCCCATGACGACACCGTGGACCGACCAGGTCCCGGTCGACAAGCCGCTGCCCGAGTACCCACGTCCCCAGCTGACGCGGCCCGACTGGGCCAATCTCAACGGCCTCTGGGACTTCGCGGTGACCGGCCGGGACGCCGCGCAGCCGGCGTCGTTCCCCGATCAGATCCGGGTGCCGTTCGTCGCGGAATCCGCTCTCTCGGGCATCCAGCGGAAGATCACCGAGAACGACAAGCTCTGGTACAAGCGCACCTTCACCGTGCCGGCCGGCTGGAACGGCCGCCGGGTCGAGCTCAACTTCGGCGCGTCCGACTGGCAGACCACGGTCTGGGTCAACGGCACCCAGGTCGGGGCACACAAGGGCGGCTACGACTCGTTCGCCTACGACATCACACCGCAGCTCAACGGCGGGACGAACACGGTCGTCGTCTCCGTCTACGATCCGACGCAGACCGGCGGCCAGGCCGTCGGCAAGCAGCGCATCAATGACGTACAGCCCCACAGCGGAGGCGGCATCTTCTACACGGCCGCCTCCGGCCTCTGGCAGACGGTCTGGCTGGAGCCGGTCGCGGCGGCCCACATCACCCGCCTGGACATGACTCCGAACCTCAACGACTCCACGCTGCGGGTCAAGGCACAGACCGCTTCCGCAGCCGGGCGCAGCGTCCGGATCACCGTCTCCAGCGGTGGGAACGTGGTCGGCAGCGCCACCGGGGCCGCGGGGGCCGAGATCTCCGTACCGGTTCCGAACGCCCGGCTGTGGAGTCCGGACGACCCGTTCCTGTACGACGTCAGGGCGGAGCTGCTCGACGGGGCGGCCGTCGCCGACGCGGTGGGCAGTTACGCCGGCATGCGCTCGATCGCCGTGGCGAAGGTGGACAACATCCTGCGCCCGGTACTGAACGGGAAGTTCGTCTTCCAGACCGGCACGCTGGACCAGGGCTACTGGCCCGACGGCATCTACACCGCGCCGACCGACGCGGCCCTCAAGTCTGACCTCCAGGCGCACAGGGACCTCGGCTTCAACATGGTCCGCAAGCACATCAAGGTCGAACCGCAGCGCTGGTTCTACTGGGCGGACAAGCTGGGGCTCCTGGTCTGGCAGGACATGCCGGCCATGGACACCGGCAAGAGCCCGTCCGCGGCGGCCCGCACCCAGTGGGAGGCCGAGTACCACGCCGTCATCGACCAGCACCGCAGCTCGCCCTCGCTGGTGATGTGGGTGGACCAGAACGAGGGCTGGGGGCAGTACGACCAAGCGCGGATCGCCAACGAAGTGAAGGCGTACGACCCGTCTCGGCTGGTGAACAACATGAGCGGCGTCAACTGCTGCGGGTCGGTGGACGGAGGCAACGGGGACGTGATCGACAACCACATCTACGTGGGCCCCGGCAACACCGCGCCGACATCGACCCGGGCGGCCGTGCTCGGAGAGTTCGGCGGGCTCGGCTACAAGGTCCCGGGGCACGAGTGGTTTCCCGGCGGTGGCTTCAGTTACGAGGACCAGGCGAGCGTTTCCGCGCTGAACAACCGGTTCGTCGGTCTGATCGACAGCATCCGTACCGGCCAGCTGCCCGCGGGCCTTTCCGCCTCCGTCTACACGGAGATCACCGACGTGGAGAACGAGACGAACGGCCTGCTCACCTACGACCGCCAGGTCGTGAAAGTGGACGCGGCCCGGGTGAAGGCGGCCAACCAGGCCCTGATCAACGCGTCGAAGAACCCCGCTCCCCCGGTGACCCTGCCCACGGGCCAGTACAAATCCCTGCGGGTCACCACTCCCGGGTACACCGACAAGTACCTGCGCCACCAGGACGCGCTGGCCTTCACCGCGGTCGTCAACGGCGCGAGCAGCGCGCTGCTCAAGAGCGACGCCACGTGGAAGATCGTCACCGGCCTCGCCAACGGCAACTGCTATTCGCTGGAGTCCCGCAACTATCCCGGCGAGTACCTCCGGCACCAGAACTTCCGGGTCCGGCGGGACGTCGATGACGGATCGGCGCTGTTCAGAGCGGACGCCACCTGGTGCGCCGTCGCCGGTACGGGAGGGGTACGGCTGTCCAGCGCCAATCTTCCGGGCAGCTATCTGCGCCACATCGACTCGGAGGTATGGCTGGCCACGCCGGGCGGAACGCACGCCTGGGACAACCCGGCCACGTTCACCGAGGACACCACCTGGGCCGTGGAGGCGCCCTGGGCACCCTGAACCGACCGTACGGCTCCCCGTCACGGCCACGGCCCGGTGCGACGCGACTGCGTCGTGTCCGGGCCGTCGGCCGTCTCACGCGTCCCGTCCCGCCGGAGCGACATAGGTGTGGAGCAGCGCCGTCCGTCCGTCAGCCGTCGTCCAGTTGCCGGTGCGGGTGCCGGCATGACGCCATCCGCTGCGTTCGTAGAGGGCGATGGCGGCGGCCCCGCCGTCCTCCACCTCCAGGACCAGCCGCAGGCCCTCGGCGGCCGCAGCCGTCGTCGCGGCGGCCAGCAGCGCCCCCGCCACGCCGCGCCTACGGGCCGATGCCGTAGCGAACAGCCTGGCCACCGACGCCAGGCCCGCAGGCGCGAGCCCCGCGTCCGCCGCCAGGACGTCATCGGTTCGGGTCAGCGCCACATGGCCCAGGATGTCCTGGCCCTCCACCGCCACCCAGGCGTCGAACATGCCGTCGGGCGTCAGCCAGGCTCCCGGGTCGGCCGGCCACTCGGCCGGGTACCGGTCCACTTCGTGCACGGTCGCCAGCGCCTCGACGCATGCCTTCACGTCGTCGTCCCGGCGGCAACGGATCTGCGGCTCTCCCATTCGTCGATCCTCACACAGGCCCCGGCCTGCGGGCGTGCCGGGGCGCGCATGCTGCTGCCTGCTGCCGCAGGGCGGCAGCAGGCAGCAGCGCAGTGGTTCAGTGGTTCAGTGGTTCAGTGGTTCACCGGGAAGCCCTCGGCTACGGCTGCTCGGTGTCGTGCAGCGCGCTCACCTCGTCGGCAGTCAGCGCCTTGTCGTACACCGCGACCTGGTCGACTGAACCGTTCCAGAAGTCGGTGTTCCCGCCCGACCACTTGGCGCGGCCCACGGCCAGGGCGCCGGTGCTGACATCGGCGGTCCCGGCTGCCGCGGTCGCGGCGAGCTTGCCGTCGACGTACAGCTTGATCTCGTCACCGCTGCGAACGCCGACGAGGTGGTACCACCGGCCGAGCTCCGGCTTCACCTCCAGCCGGGCCCTGTGGGCGCCCGGGGTGGAGAAGGCGAACGCACCCTGGCCGTACTGGAGATAGAACGGGTTCTCCTGGCGCCGGCCGTCCTGGCTGACGACGGTGGCGTAGTTGCCGGGAAGCGCGTCCAGCGACGCCCAGGCCGACACGGTGTAGTCACCGGTGGTGTCGACGACCGGGCCGTCGGTCTGCGCGTACTGGCCCTGGCCGTTGAACTTCAGTGCCGAGCCCCGCACTCCGGCTGCCCAGGACGCCCCCTCGGAGAGGGTGAGGTCCTTGTGGTTCGGGCCGCTGTCGGCGGCTACGGTGCCCTTGTTCTCGTCGAGGGCCCAGGCGCTACCGCCCTTGATCTCGTCCCGCTCGCCCGCGGCCGCACCGGCGGCGATGACCTCCAGGTTGATCTTCCGCACCTGCGCGGCGTCGACCTTGATCTCGCGGCGGTCGTACGTCCAGAGCCCGTTGAGCTCGTTCTCCAGGTCGGTCACCTGGGTGTAGATGGAGCCGGAGAGTTCGGCGCCGGCCGCCTCAAGGTAGTGCGTGCGCGTGTTCTCGACGTACTTGGCGGTCAGTGCGGCCTTGTCCGCGACACCGCTGTAGATCGCGGTGGGCGCGCCCGGCCACATGTGTCCGGGGCTCCGCAGGGTGAAGCCGCCGTGCTCTCCGTCCATCGCCGCACGGTTGTCGTCCGGGAAGGCCGGGTCGGTGTTGTTGTAGTCGTGGTGGTCGATGATGTCGCCCTTGCCCGAGTCACCCTTGGAGTTGCAGCAGTTGACACCGCTGTGGGCGTTGACCACGCGCGAGGGGTCGGCGGCCTGGACCTGTTCGGTGATCTTGCCGGTCTCGGTGCGGTCCCACTCGCCCCAGCCCTCGTTGAAGACGATCCAGGCACCGATCGACGGGTAGTTGTGCAACTGCCGCATCATCTCGGCCCCCTGGTCGAGGAAGGCCTTGTGACCCTTCTCGTTGGTGAGGTTGCCGGAGACGAAGTCCTGCCACACCAGAAGACCCAGCTGGTCGGCGTGGTAGTACCAGCGCGCGGGCTCGACCTTGATGTGCTTGCGGACTGAGTTGAAGCCCAGGTCCTTCTGCGCCTTCAGGTCGAAGAGCAGGGCGGAGTCGCTGGGCGCCGTGTTCAGGCCGTCGGGGTAGAAGCCCTGGTCGAGCTGGGCGAGGGAGAAGAACGGCTTTCCGTTGAGGACCAGCTTCTGGTAACCGCCGACCTCGGCGACGCCGAAGGAGCGCATACCGAAGTAGCTGTCCACGGTGTCCTTGGAACGGCCGTCCTTGAGGGTGACCTCCAGGTCGTACAGGTAGGGGTCGTCAGGCGTCCACAGGTGCTGCTTCGCCACCGGCAGGCTCAGCTCACGGTTGGCCGGGCCGCTGATCCTGCCGACGACCTTGCCCTTCTTGTCGCGGGCGACGGCGGTGATCCGGGCCGAGGCCGAGGCGTCCTCGGAGTTGACCGTCAGGGCGAGCCGGCCCTTGTCGATGTCCGGCGTGGTCGTCAGGGAGTCGACCGCGGCCGGGGCGACGGGCTCCATCCAGACCGTCTGCCAGATGCCGGAGGAGGCGGTGTAGAAGATTCCGCCGGGGTTGGCCGACTGCTTGCCCGTGGGCTGGTCGGGGCCGGTGGTGTCGGTGACCGCGACAACGATTTCCTGCGGCCCGCTGCCCTTGACCGCGTCGGTGATGTCCGCGCTGAAGGCGGTGTAGCCGCCGGTGTGCTCGGCGACCTGCTTGCCGTTGACCCAGACACGGGCCTGGTAGTCGACGGCGCCGAAGTTGAGCTTCAGCCGGTTGCCCTTGTCCTTGCCGCCCTTGACCGACCAGTTCTTCGGAACGGTGACGAGCTTCCGGTAGAACATGTGGTCTTCGTGGCGCTCGAGTCCGGAGAGCTGGGACTCGACGGGGTACGGCACGGTGATGCGCTCACCGAGGGTCCTGCCGAAGACGGGCTGCTCGCCCGCCGCGGCGCCGGCGAACTCCCACGGGCCGTTGAGGTTCTTCCAGTCGTCTCGCACCTGCTGCGGCCGGGGGTACTCGGGCAGCGGGTGGTTGCGGTCGACCTTGTCGCCCCAGGTCGTGGTCAGCCGGTGCGTGGACAGGTTGCGGGCACTGCGGCTGATCTGCGGAACGGCCTCGCCGCCCACCTGGAGGCCGGCCTCGCCGTCGTACGCGACCCTGACCTGCTGGCCCTTCAGGACGGGCCCGGTCAGGGTGGCGATGAGCGCATGGGGGTTCCCGGGCACGGGGGCGACGGACTTCACCGGGATCGGTGAGGTGTCGGCCTCGATCGTGAGGTGGTCCTTCAGCGCCGCGTAGTCGCTGACCTTGTCGTCGAACGTCGCCTGGAGCTTGAGCCCATCGTCCGAGACGCTCAGCCCGACGGGGTAGACCTCGAAGCCGGCAGGCGGGGTGAAGGCGGACTCGGGCACGATCTGCTTGGCGAGCTTCGCGCTCGACCAGCGCAGGAACATGTTGGCGCCGCCGGTGTCCTGGAACATCTCCAGCTTGAACTCGTGCGGCTCGCCGGCCTTGAGCGTGACCGGCTTACCGGTCTGCTCGTTGTCCCAGTCCGGCTCCCAGTGGTCGATGACCGCCTGGCCGTCGATGAAGAGCCGGAAGCCGTTGTCACCGCTGGCGGAGAAGGTGTAGTCACCGTCCTCGGGAGCCGTGATGCTGCCGGTCCACCGGGCGGTGGTGTTCTCGGTCCGCCCGGTGGTGGACTGGAACGTGCCGGTGAGGCCGGGGAAGTTGATCTGCGGGTCGAGGGCGACCCCGCCGAGCTTGGCGAAGTCCCGCGCACCGGGCGCGGACATGCTGAAGTACTCGCCCTTCAGCCCGTGGACGGCGGTGGCCGGATCGCCGGCCGTGAACGTGGTCGCGGAGGCGGCACCGGCGGCCGCGGCCGGGGTGGCTGCGGCGGCCGGGACCAGAGTGGCGCCGACGGGTATCAGAAGGGCGGCAGCGCACGCCACCGTTCTGAGCACAGCGCGGGACCGGGGCATTTGTCGTCTCAAGGCGTCGTCCTGTCGAGAGAGCTCACGTGCCTCGAACCTGTGAGGCACAGCACATAATCGAACATTGAGCCACAGCACCAAACGCAAAACAACAGTCGTGCACAGAGAATTTTCAACGATATAAATCTGTGCCCCGGACCTGCGCACCGCCTGCGCCGGATCGCCGCCGTCGGGACGCGGCGATCCGGCGCAGGGACTCCGTGCGTCTACTGCGGCAGCCCCGAAGGTGCGGTGGCCCACGAGGTGTTGGCCGTCGAGGCCAGCCGGTACACCAGCGAACCGCCCCGGGTGAGCAGGCTCGCGTCCGTCCACGACCGGTCGTGGACGAGTCCGTCGACCGACACCGCGTCCACATAGGCGTGGGTGGCATCGGCGGCCGGCGCGGAGATCGTGATGTCCCTGCCGTGCGGCCGGTCGATCACCGCCTTCGGGAACAGCGGGGCGCCCAGCAGTAGTTCGCCTCCGCCCGGGGTCTGCGGGTACAGCCCCAGCGCGGAGAAGACGTACCAGGCGGACATGGTGCCCAGGTCGTCATTGCCGGGCAGACCACGCGGACCCGTGCCGTAGACCGTGTTCAGGATCTCGCGGACGGTCTCCTGGGTCTTCCAGGGCTGCCCGAGGGCGTTGTACAGCCAAGGGGCGTGGATTCCGGGTTCGTTCGTCGGGTCGTAGCGCACCGCGTCGCCACCCTTCACCGACCAGGCGCCGTCCGCCGTGTGGAAGAAGCCGTCCAGCCGCTGGGCCGCGACGTCCCGGCCGCCCATCACCGCGGCGAGCCCCTGTACGTCCTGCGGGACCATCCAGGTGTACGTGGCACTGGTGCCCTGGGCGAAGCCCCGGTCACTGCCCGGGCTGAACGGCGTGACCCACGAGCCGTCGAGGTTACGGGCCTGGATGTAACCGTTGGTACCGGCCCCGTCCGTGGCTCCGGGGTTGTAGACGTTGCGCCACCAGCCCCCGCGCTCCTTGAACGCCTCGGCTTCCTCGTCACGGCCGAGCAGTTCGGCCCAGCGGCCGAGCGCGGCATCGGCGACCGCGTCCTCCAGCGTCTCCGCAGCGCCGCCCCAGCAGTGGCAGACATCCTGCGGCGCGTAGTGGGACTCCAGGTACTGGGCCAGGTTGGGCCGTTGCCCGGTGCACTGACCCGGGCAGCCCGCGTCCGAGAGCCCGTCGTCGACGGGAACCGTCGCCTGACGCGCCAGCGATTCGTACGCACCCCGGTAGTCGAAGTTCCGTACCCCCATGGCGTAGAACGTGGCAAGGGTGGCCGCGGTGGGGTCGCCGGTCATGACGTGGGTGGCGCCGTTGATGTGCACCCAGCGGTCCCACACGCCGCCGTTCTGCCGGGCGAAGTTGTACAGCGACTGGGCGAAGTCCCCGGCGATCTCCGGTTTGAGGAGGGCGAGCAGCTGTATCTGGGCCCGGTACTGGTCCCAGCCGGAGAAGTTGCTGTACTGCGCTCCCTGTCCGCGTTCAATCCGGTGCGGCTTGCCGTCCATGCCCGGGTAGCGGCCGTCCGTGTCGCTGATCAGGTTGGGCTGCATCAGGGAGTGGTAGAGCGCGGTGTAGAAGGTGGTGCGCTGCTCCTCGGTTCCGCCGCGCGTGCGTACGGAACCGAGCTCGCGGTCCCAGGCCCGGCTCGCGGCGGCCGCGACGTCGTCCACGCCCGCTCGGGGGGCGATCTCCTTCCTCAGGCTGGTCTCGGCGCCGGCCTGGCTGACGTAGGAGATGCCGATCCGCATGTGCACATCGTTGTCGGACGTGGTGTCGAAGCCGACCCAGCCGCCGGATCCGCGGCCTGCCCGGTCCACGCCCGTGGCGTAGCCCTCGCCTCCGCTGCCCGTGGTCGAGCCGGGCGCGAGCGTGCCGTCCTTCCAGGTGCCGGTGGAGGAGAAGGCGCGGTCGAAGGAGGCGCTGAAGTAGAGGCGGTAGTAGCTCTTGCGGTTGTTGGTGCCGCCGTTGGCGCGCCTGCCGCAGAACGCACCGGTGAGCACCGAGCCCGTGACCTTGCGGTGCACGGTGTCGATCTTCACCTCGGCATCCTCGCTGCCGTTGAGCGAGTTGGAGACCCGGAAGAGGAGGTTGGCGGGCTTGCCGGCCGGGAACGCGAAGTCGGCAACCCCGGCGCGACGGCTCACCGCGAGGTCGGCTGTGGCCCCGGAGTCGAGGCCGAGGGTGTAACGGCCCGGGACGGCACGCTCGTCGTCGTGCGAGAAGTCCGCTGCGTAGACGGCGTCCTTGGTGTCGGCGGACGGCGACGAGGTGATGTCCCCGACGAACGGCATGATCGGGATGTCCCCGGCCGCGCCGGGGTTGCATCCGGCGCCGTTGACATGGGTGAGGCTCAGTCCGCGCAGCCGGGTGGCGCCGTACTCGTAACCGTTCGCGGCGCCGGTGCTCGTCTGGTCACCCCGGGTGCTCGTCGGCGACCAGGCGATCATGCCGTACGGGAGGGTGGCGCCGGGAAAGGTGTTGCCACCGTTGGCGCTGCCGATCAGAGGGTCAACATAGGCGGTGGGGCGGGTGACGGGCGCGGCGGCCTCGGCGGCGATGGGCAGGGCCGCGGCGGCGAGTGCGCCGGTGACGACCACGGCGGCTGTTCGCGCGGCGAGGCGCCGAGTCGCGGTCAGCTGTCTGGGGGGCATGTCGCGGTACCTTCCGGAGTCCGGACAACGTTGTCAGCAGCCGGGGAACGGCCGTGCGCACGTTGATCGATTCGCGGCCGAGCGTAGGCCCCCGTGACACGGGAGGGAATGCCTCGGCCGTCATCCCGGGTGAATGGGGGGTGAACGGATGCCGCGATCCGGACAGCGCATGCACAACCGCCCTCCCCGCGGAGCCCTGCCCGCCGTCGGGGGACGGCGGGCAGGGCTCCGCGGGGAGGGCGTCAGGAGTGCGGTCAGATCGCGTAGCCGTACTGCTCGGGGGCGTGCACCTGTCCGCTCAGCTCACGCGCCGCGGTCCGCGCCCAGGACGGGTTGCGCAGCAGCTCACGCCCGAGGAGCACGGCGTCCGCGCTGCCCTCGGCGAGGATCTTCTCGGCGTGCTGCGGGTCGGTGATGAGGCCGACGGCAGCGACGGGGAGCGAGGTCTCCCGCTTCACCCTCCCGGCGAACGGAACCTGGTAGCCGGGACCGGTCGTGATGCGCGCGCGGGGTGCGTTTCCGCCGGTGGAGACGTCGAGCAGGTCGACGCCGTGGGCCCGGAGTTCCCCGGCCAGCCGGACGGTCTCGTCCGCGGTCCAGCCCTCGCGCTCATCCTCGGCGTTCTCGGTGAGCCAGTCCGTGGCGGAGATCCGGAAGAAGACGGGGAGATCCTCGGGCCACACCTCCCGCACCGCGTCGACGACCTGGAGGGCGAAGCGGACGCGGTTCTCGTAGCTGCCGCCGTACGCGTCGGTGCGGTGGTTGCTGTGCGGCGAAAGGAACTGCCCGATGAGGTAGCCGTGCGCGCCGTGCACCTCGGCGACCTGGAAGCCCGCTTCGAGGGCGCGGCGCGCGGCCTCGCGGAAATCGGCGACGACTGCCTGGATCTCGTCGACGGTCAGCTCGTGCGGCACCGGGTAGCCGGTGTCGAAGGGCAGCGGGCTGGGCGCGACGGGCGTCCAGCCGTGCGCGTCGGCGCCGACGGAGCCACCGCCGGTCCAGGGGGCCGCGGTGGAGGCCTTGCGACCGGCGTGCGCCAGCTGGATTCCCACGGCGGCGCCCTGCGCCTTGACGAAGTCCGTGATCCGGCGGAACGCCGCGACCTGGGTATCGTTCCAGATGCCGAGGTCGGCCGGGCTGATCCGCGCCTCGGGGCTGACCGCCGTCGCCTCGGTGAGGATCAGGCCCGTGCCGCCGGTGGCGCGGGCGGCGAGATGCGCGAAGTGCCAGTCGGTGGGCACCCCCGCCTCGGGCCCCTCCTCCGCGGCGCTGTACTGGCACATGGGTGCCATCCATACCCGGTTGGGCACGACAAGCGACCTCAGGGTGAAGGACTCGAAAAGGGCACTCACGACGGACTCCGTTTCGCCGGGTACGGAAGGATCGCTAGTACGATACATCCCGTACTACGACGTCCGTCAAATTACGACGCCTCTCGTACAAGAGTGGCGAACGGAGAAACCCGGACCCCGCGCTTCAGGTCAGTGGGTACGACGTGCGGCCGGACGCCTCGTCGATCTCGTCGTGGGCCTTGGTCAGCAGCTTCATCGCCAGTTCGTTGAGTGCGCGGGCACCTGCGATCTCCTCGCCCACGCGGGGCTGTTCGGAATCGGAGGGATGGCGGCTGGCGTAGCCGTGGGCCCGGACCTCGCTCCCGTCGGAGAGCCGCACCAGGGCGGCCGCGCGGGTGCGGTGGGTGTCCTCCTCGAATTCCAGCTCGATGTGCCATCCGACAGCCGTCTGTGTCATGGCGCTCACCTCCGGGGGGCTCCCCTCCAGGGTGCGCCCCGTCCTGCGGCCGCGCACGACGGGGCAGGCACGGAAAACGACGGCTTGCCCGGTCTCAGCCGCCCGGCCGCCGGCCGCGGCGCCGCAGCGTGATGCGGGCGTCGGCGTCGTAGAGCTGGTTCCAGCTGCGTCCGGCACCCGACTTCCAGGTGATGTGGGCGGTGGACCCGTCGATCCGGACGGAGTCCACCGTCATCGCGCGATCGCCGTCGCGTACGTCACCGCGGCGCAGTTCGTCCGCCCTGACGGTGACCGGGTCCGCCGACCGCACGCTCTCGGCCTCGTCCGCCGCGAGGCCGAGAGCGGTGGCCAGTTCCCGGGCCCGGGCAGGGGTGCAGTTCAGCGAGAGCTCGCCCGACCGTGTGCCGACCCTGATTTCGACCCCCTCCCCCACGGGGGTCACCTCCAGGTACTCCGACGGCTCACCGGTGTCGTCGTTGCCGCTCTTCATCCGCCCTGCTCTCCCCTTGGCCCGGCCCCTGGCGCTCAGCGCAGCCGGAGGCTCTCCGGCGGGCCCAGGTAGCTGGGCTTGAGGCCGCCGGTGTCGACCACCAGGTTCTGCAGCACCACCGTCGGGTCGACCATCCAGAATTTCAGCACATGCACTCCGGCGGCGCCGATGTGGTGCACCGTACTGGTGACGTTGACGTTGTCGGAGGTGTGGCGGGCCCACTGCGCGTTCATGGTGCCGTCATCGGCCCCCGTTCCCTTCGTGACGTTCACCGACTGCGGCGCGGCGTCGTCGAAGGAGACCGCGTACGTCAGCCCGTCGGTCGGCAGCGGGTTGTTGCGCGGCGACAGGTACGCGTGGACCGTGACCGGACCAGTGGTGAACAGGCTGACGCGGTACTCCAGCCGCGGACTGCCGCCGCCCGCCGTCTGCCGGGGGGCGGTGACGGGGAAGGGCTCCATTCCCGCACCGGTGCGACCGATGTCCGGGATGCGCTGCCAGTGGATGCCGCCGCCGTCGACCGCCCGGCTGTAGTGGTCGGCCTCGATGGAGACGTACCCGTTGGCCTCGACGAAGCCGTCCAGGCGTGAGCGGGAGAGCGCCGGACGGTCGACGACCGCCTTGACGACCACCTCCAGCCCGTCGGGCCCACTGACGGTGACGGGCACCTCCGTGACCCCCTTCGGGGCCCTGGCCCAGTCGACGCGCAGGGTGATCCGGTCCTGCTGTTCGACCCGGCCCCGGACGCGGTCCGCGGTCAGCCAGGAGACACCGGTGCGCACGCGGTAGTCGAACGGGGCACGCCCCCGGTTGAACACCTCGATGTACTGGGCGGGCTGGCTCTGGTAGGGGCTGAAGACCGGCAGCACGGCCGGGGTCTGCTCGTGCGGCCACCATGCGGCCGAACCGTCGACGGCCACACCCATCTCGGCGCCGGCCGGCAGGTCGATGCGCTTGACCGCCGGGAAGAGCACGTCCTTGATCGCGACGTTGTTGATCTCGGGCTGCTGCCAGGGGGCGTTCGGGCCGTACCGGGCCACATCGCCGTAGTCGATGTGCGGCTGGGTCTGGAAGCCCTGCCACTTGCCGCCCGCGACCTGCGTGTTGAAACGGTCGGCAAGTGCCAGGTCGTCGGCGAGCCGGGCCTCGGCGGCGGTCGCGAGGTCGTTGCTGAGGGCCCTGCCCTGAGCGGCGTAGTGCAGGTTGGTGAACTCCGCCTCGCGCAGCGCGTACAGATTGGCGGTGGCCGCGACCTCGTAGCCGACCAGTTCGTACCAGGCGTCCTGAGCGGAGGCCGGCAGCCTGCGCCCCACCTGCTCGGCCTCGGCGCCCAGGCGTCGCCATTCCTCGGTGACGCGCTCCAGTTCGCGGTAGTCGACGATGCTGAACGGGGTGGCCTCGTCGTCGTACACGATCGCCGAGCCGTCCTTGACGGGGTCCTTGGCCGGATCGAGGGTGATCTTCCGGTTGAGCAGCTCGGGCTTGCGCCGCGACTGGAGGCGGGCGTAAGCGCGCAGGACGGAGGCGATCGCGTCCGCCTGCTTCTCGCCGAAGTTCTGCCGGGCGTACTGCTCCTCCCACTCCGGCAGCCGGTCCAGGGTCCACCGGTCGGGGTTCCATGCGTACTCGAGGAAGAACTGCGTGGGCAGTTCGTTCCCCTTGAGGTCGCCGACGTTGGTGACCCACAGGCCGTGGTTGCCGTACGCGACGGACTGGTGGAGCTGGTCCCACATGTTCGGCAGGGAGGCGGTGTCCACCCACTTGTAGTTGCGGCCGACCCCGACGTAGTCGAAGTGGTAGTAGAGGCCGTACCCGCCCTCCCGGGCGTCGTTCTTGAGGTCGGGCAGCTTGCGGATGTTGGACCAGTTGTCGTCGGTGAGGACCACCGTGACGTCGTCGGGGACGCGAAGGCCGCGGTCCCAGTAGCGCTGGACCTCCTTGTAGAGCGTCCAGACCTGCGGAATCGTGGTGACGTCCCGGCCGGAGACCTCGGCCAGGATCTGCCGCTGGGTGGCGATGATCTCGGTCATCAGTTCGACGCCGTCGCCGTCGGGGAGACTGACGTCGCCGTTGCCACGCATACCCAGGGTGACGACGCCCTCGAAGTCCTCGTCCTTCATCCGGCGGATGCCGTCGGCCCAGTAGGCCTTGAGCGCCTCGGCGTTACGGCGGAACGACCACTCACCGGTGCCGCCGTAGGGGTCGTGTCCGGGGGTGGTGATGGTGCCGGCGCTGTCGCGTACCGCGGCGACCGCGTGGCGGTTCCACTCCTCGATGCCGCGCATCATGGGGGCCTCGTGCGAGGTTCCCATGACGACTCCGTACGCCTTCGCGGTGGCGTGGTTGAGCGGGTCGTCCTCGGCGAAGGCGCGGCCCCAGACCGCCGGCCAGAGGTAGTTGGCCTTGAGCCGGAGCATGACCTCGAAGATCCTGGCGTAGAAGTCGGCGTTGAAGCCGCCCTCGAAGCCGGGGGCCTTGCCCGGGCCGAAGAAGGCCGGGGCCCAGGTACCGAGCGCCGGGTTCTCGTCGTTGATGAAGAAGCCGCGGTACTTGACGGCCGGGGTGCCCTGGGTGTGCCTGCCGGGCAGCACGTGGATCTCGTCGCGCTGTACGGGGGTGACGTCGTCCCACCAGTACCAGGGCGAGACACCGATGCCGCGCGAGACGTCGTACGTGCCGTAGATCGTGCCGCGCTGGTCGCTGCCCGCGACCACGAACGCCCGGTCGACGCCGGGCAGGGGCTTGTCGACGACGGTCTGGAGGCTGGTTTCCCACTTGCCGCGGATCGTGGAGACGTCGAGCTTGCCGCGGGCGATCAACCCGTCGATCAGCGGGCTGCGGCCCACGGTGCCGATGATCGTGATCTCGCGGCCCTTGGGCACGGCGCCGTGCGAGAGGGTGGGGCGGACGCCGGTGACGCGCTCGATGTCGCTCTGCAGATCACCGGCCACCCGGACGACGCCGGCCCAGTCACGGTCGCTGACCAGGATCGGGGCCGCGCGCCCGTTCCTGACCAGGGGGAAGCTCCCACGCCGGGACGTGAACGAGATGTACGCGCCGGGGTCGGTCGGCCGGACCTCGGGACCCGGGCCGCTCGCGGACGCCTGGGCCGTCAGACCGAGGAGGGAGCCGAGGGGAGTCGCGGTGAGTGCGGTGAGGCCCAGTCCTAGCCCCAGCACCGCCCTGCGGCCGGTGTGCTGCGGGACGTTGTCGTCCATGCTGCTCTCCTGTTTGTTCATACTCATGACAAATCGGGTGGATGGCCGCCCGGAGCCGTTCTCCGGGCGTGGGCCGTGCCGGGTCAGCCGGCGGAGCCGGGCACCACGGGCTGCGGCTGCACTGCCGCGGCGGGTTCGTCGTCGCCGTCCGGGCCAGAGACCGCCGCGACGATCGCGTCGGCCGTCGCGTCGGGTTCGGGGGCGAGGAGACCGACGACGACGTACACCACCAGCGAGGTCACCAGCGGGGTGACGATGATCAGGGTCTGGTCGGTGCTGTCGAGCACGAACTTCACCAGGACGTAGCCGATCAGCCCGAGCCCCCAGGAGGACAGCGCCGCCCTCGGACCGCACCGGCGGAAGAGGGGAAGCAGCCCGAGAAGCATCGGGATGGAGATCGGGCCCATCACCGCGGCGACCAGGCCGACGATGATGCCCAGCACTCCCCCGAAGTGATCGGCCTCGATGGCGACGACCATGCTGGTGCCGATGAACACGACCGTGCAGACCCGGGCGATGAGCAGTCCGGTCGCCGGGGGCAGGTTCCTGGCGCCGCGGACGAGGGCCGGAATGATGTCGCGGGTCACGACGGCGGAGACCGCGTTGGCGTCGGAGGATGCCATGGCCATCGTGTGCGAGAACATCCCCGCGAGGGTCAGCCCCACCAGACCCGCCGGCAGATAGGACTCCGCCATCAGCGCGTAGACCTTCTGCGGTTCGGTGATGTCCGGCAGCAGCACGGCCGCGGCAAGCGGCGGGAACAGCAGGACCGCGGGCCACACCACGTACAGCACGGCGGACAGTCCGGCCGACCGGCGGGCGGCCTTCGGGGTGTCGGTGGCCATGTAGCGCTGGGCCAGGTTCCACATGCCGCCGTTGTACTCGAAGAGCTTCACGACGACGTACGCGCCGAGGAAGGTGGCGGTGTACGGCCCGACCAGCGGATGGCCGTGCCCCTCCGGAAGCCGGTGCCAGATCGTGCCGAGGCCGGACACCCCGTCGCCGAGCCTGTCGAGGACGACCCAGACCATGGCCAGGGCTGCGAAGCCCTGGATGATGAACTGGCCGAAGTCGGTGAGCGCGTCGGCCCACAGCCCTCCGACGGTGCAGTACAGCAGGGTGACCACGCCGGTGATCAGGATGCCGGCCGTCATGGACATACCGGTGAACACGTTGAGCAGAATCGCCACGGACGCCCACTTCGCGGCGACGTCGAAGACCTTGAGCAGGGCGCCGCTCCACGCGAGCGCCTGCTGGGTGGGGACGTTGTACCGCTTGGCGAGGTACTCCAGCGGCGAGGCGACGGCGTACCGCTGCCGCAGCCTGTTCCAGCGCGGGGCGAACAGCCAGGCACCGACGCCGGTACCGAGGGCGAGCGGCAGGAACGCCCAGACGTAGACGGTGATTCCGTAGCTGTAGGCGATGGCGGCGTACGCGACGAACACGGCGGCGCTGTACCCGGACATGTGGTGGGAGATGCCGGACAGCCACCAGGGCATCCGGCCGCCACCGGTGAAGTAGTCGCTGACGTCACCGACGCGCTTGTGCGACCAGAGACCGATGAGCAGCATCACCAGGAAGTAGCCGCCCAGGGCGGCCCAGTCGAGAGGGGCCATGAGAGATCCTCGATGTCCTGTGAAGGGGTGGGGCCGCGGAGCCGGTGGCGGGCTCCGCGGCGGGTCACCAGCGCGGTGACTTCTTCTCGTAGCCCGGGTCGATCCGCTGCATGTAGCCGGTGTCGTCCCGGTTGCGCAGACCGCAGCCGAGGTACTGCTCGTGCAGCCGGGCCAACGCGTCCCGGTCGAGCTCCACACCCAGCCCGGGCCCCTTGGGGACCCGGACCGCTCCGTCGGCGAACTCGAGCACCCCGGGCTCGACGACCTCCTCCGTCTTCCACGGCCAGTGGGTGTCACAGGCGTAGGTGAGGTGGGGTGTGGCGGCTGCCAGGTGGGTCATCGCGGCGAGACTGATGCCGAGATGGGAGTTGGAGTGCATGGACAGCCCCATGCCGAAGGTGTCGCAGATCCCGGAGAGCAGCCTGGAGCGGTGCAGACCGCCCCAGTAGTGGTGGTCGGAGAGCACCACCTGTACGGCACGCTGCTCGACGGCGGGCGCCAGGTGCTCGAAGGCGACGACGCACATGTTCGTGGCGAGCGGGATCGGGGTCTGCCGCGCCACCTCCGCCATCCCCGTGAGTCCGGGCGTGGGGTCCTCGAGATATTCGAGGACCCCCTCCAGCCGGCGTGCCACCGCCACCGAGGTGGGCACGCTCCAGGCCGCGTTCGGGTCCAGCCTGAGCGGCACTCCGGGGAAGGCGTCGCGCAGGGCGAGGACTGCCTCGATCTCCTCCTCCGGCGGCCGGACGCCGCCCTTGAGCTTGACCGCGGTGAACCCGTACTCGGTGATCATGCGCCGGGCCTGGGCGACGACGGCGTCCGGATCCAGCGCCGCGCCCCAGTCGTCGGGGTCTGCGCCCGGGTGACCGGCCCACTTGTAGAAGAGGTAGGCGCTGAACGGGACGGAGTCCCGCACGGCCCCGCCCAGCAGATCACTGACCGGGCGGCCGGCGGCCTTCCCCTGGAGGTCCAGGCAGGCGACCTCGAACGGGGAGAACACCCGGTCGACGGCGCTGCTGGTCGTGATCATCCCGGTCAGTCCCGAACCGCCCGTGCCGTCGTCCCCGGTGAGGACCTCGGCCACCTTTCGGTGCATGGCGCCGAGTGCGTACACGTCCATCCCGGTGAGGGCGTCCGCGACCGCCCTCAGACGGCGCAGATGACCCTCGTCGGCGTAGGTCTCGCCGAGCCCGACAAGCCCTTCACCGGTGTCGACCTCGACGATCGCCCGCAGTGCGTACGGTTCGTGCACGCCCACGGCGTTCAGCAACGCCGGGTCACGGAAGGCCACCGGGGTGATTCTCACCCCGGTGATCCGGAGGCTGTCACTCATCGCGGCGCCCCTGTGTGGCCGTGGTCATCGCATCCTCATCGGTCCCGGCCGGCGGCGAGCTTCAGGTCCTGGCTCATGGCGTTGTACGCGGCCTTGGCCTCGAAGTTCTCGTCGAGGACGTTCGCCGCACCCTCGCCCGTGAAGACCCCCGGAACCCAGGAGTACTTGTCGGTGAAGCCCCACACCGTGAAATCGGTGCAGTGCTCGGTCAGCAGGCAGCCCCGCAGCAGTACGTCGTAGGCCTCCGCCTGCGCCTCCAGCTCGGTGTTGTCGGCGGGCATCGGGATGCGGACGTCGGCCTCGGTGATCGCGGTCTCCAGACCGAGGTCGTCGAAGCGCTTCATGTTGGCGGCAATGTCGTGCGGAGCGTTGTACTGGACGTCCAGGTGCCCCTGGATGCCGACGCCGTGAACCGGCACGTGCTCGCGGCGGAGCTGTGCGACGAGGTTGTAGAGGGCAGTGCTCTTGGCGTTGACACCCTCGACGTTGTAGTCGTTGATGAAGAGCGTGGCCTTGGGGTCGGCCTGGTGCGCCCAGCGGAAGGCGTCCGCGATGTAGCCGGGGCCGAGCTTCCGCAGCCAGATGCTGTCGCGCATGGTGCCGTCGTCGTTGAATGCCTCGTTGACGACGTCCCACTGCCAGATCTTGCCCTTGAAGTGGGTCACCTCGTCGGTGACGTGCTTGTGCAGGATCTCCCGCAGCTCGTCGGCCGTGAAGTCGCCGTTGTTCAGCCAGGCCGGCAGCTGGCTGTGCCAGACCAGAGTGTGGCCCCGGACGAGCTGGCCGTTCTTCTTGGCGAAGTCCACCAGCTCATCCGCGCCGGACCAGTCGTACGTGCCGCGCTGCGGCTCGACGACCTCCCACTTCATGTTGTTCTCGGGCGTGACGGAGGTGAACTCGCTCGCCGCCTTGGCCCGGTAGGGCGCGTCCGCGGCCAGTGCCGCCATGTCGACCGCCGTGCCGATGCGCAGGTTGGCCCGCTTGCCGAGGCTGCCCAGGGTGTCGGCGACGGGGGGCTTGGGCTTCCCGTGGGAGCCGGCCTCCTGCGGGGCCGCAGCGGCGCTGAGGGTGAAGGAGGAGACGAGCATGGCCGCGGCGGCGGTGCCGATCATGGCCGCCTTGGTTGTCTTGCGCATGACATATCCCTTTCGGTGGGCGCGTCCGGACCGGAACCTGAATGCCGGAATCGACGCGCGTTCGATGAAGATGCTTCGAAAGTTTCGTGAACCTCCCCGCAGCCGGCGGGCAGGCCGTTCGGGGGCGGGGAGGTTCACGGGAGGGATGGTGCGGCTTTATGGACGGTGCCGGTCAGTGAGCGGCCGGCTCCGGTACGGGGGCGGGCTCGACCGAGGTGCCGCAGACGAGCCGACGCGTGTGGTCGACGATGCGCTCGGGGCCGGTGAGCCGGAGCCGCAAGGTCCGGCGCACGTCGGCCTCGTCGCTGGAGGCGGCGAGCCGCAGTTCGAGCTCGCCGGGCTCGACGACGCGACGGCCGCCGATGCCGGTGAAGGACGCCAGATCCGCGTGGAAGCGGAACCGGACCCTGGCCGCCTCGCCGGCGGCGAGCGGGACCCTGGCATAGCCGATCAGCCGCGCCTGCGGCCGGGTCGTCTGGGCCACCGGGTCGTGGAGGTAGAGCTGCACCACTTCGGCGCCGTCGTGCGCCCCGGTGTTGCGGACCGTGACCTCGATGTCGGCCGAGCCGTCCGTCGGGATCTCGGCCGGGTCCGGATCACCCTGCTCCCAGTCGAAGGTCGTGTACGACAGGCCGTGCCCGAAGGCGTACAGCGGTGTCGGGTCCAGGTTGCTGACCCCGCTCACCAGGCCCAGCGGCGGCTGCAGATACGTCCACGGCTGACCGCCCGGACCCTGCGGGACGCTCACCGGCAGCCTGCCGGAGGGATTGACCCGGCCGGAGAGCACCCCGGCCAGCGCCGGTCCGCCCTCCTCGCCCGGGAAGAACGCCTGCACAACGGCTGCCGTCCGGTCCGCCCAGCGGCCCAGCGCGTACGGGCGCCCCGTCAGCAGCACCAGGACCACGGGGGTACCGGTGGCCAGCAGGGCTTCGAGGAGCTCGCCCTGCACACCGGGCAGCGCGAGATCGGTGGCGTCGCAGCCCTCGCCGGACGTGCCGCGGCCGAAGAGACCGGCCCGGTCACCGAGCACGGCGACACAGACGTCGGCGTCCCCTGCCAGCCGGACCGCCTCCGCGATCCGGGAGATGTCCGCGCCGTCCACGTCGCAGCCGGCGGCGAAGTCGACACCGGCGCCGGGGAACTCCCCGCGCAGCGACTCCAGCACCGTCGGCACGTCGATCCCCATCGCGAACTCGGGGTGCGAGACGCCGACGTGGCTGGGGAATGAGTAGCAGCCGAGCATGGCCAGCGCGTCGTCGGCACGGGGGCCGACCACGGCAATCCGCCCGGCGTCGCGCAGGGGGAGGGTGCCGCCGGGGTTGGCGAGCAGCACACAGGCCTGTTCGGCCAGCTCCCGGGCCAGGGCCCGGTTCTCCGGCGGGTCGAGGTCGACGGTGTCGCGCGCCTGCTCGGGGTCCGCGCCCTTCAGCGCGGCCGGCAGCGGCGACCAGTCCGGGTCGAGCAGCCCGAGTTCGCACTTCTGCAGCAGGACGCGGCTGAGGGCCCGGTCGACGAGCGCCTCGTCCACCGCCCCGTCCCGCACGGCTGCGACGAGGACGTCACCGTAACTGCGGACGGTGGGCAGTTCGACGTCGACGCCTGCGCCCAGGGCGAGCCGGGCGGCGTCCGCGCGGTCGGCGGCCACCTTGTGCAGGGTCTCCAGGAAGCCGATGCCGAAGTAGTCGGCGACGACCGTCCCGGTGAATCCCCAGGTGTCCCGGAGGAGCTCGGTGAGCAGGGCCGGGTCGGCGGCCGCGGGCACGCCGTCGATCTCGGCGTACGAGTGCATCACCGAACGCGCCCCGCCCTCCAGGAGCGCCATCTCGAAGGGCGGCAGGATGACGTCCGCCATCTCACGGACCCCGGCCCGCACCGGCGCGAGGTTGCGGGCCCCGGCGGAGGCCGCGTATCCGGCGAAGTGCTTGAGCGTCGAGATGATCCCGGCGGACTCCAGTCCGCGGACGTAGGCGGTGCCGATGGTGGCCACCAGATAGGGGTCCTCGCCGATGGTCTCCTCGACCCGGCCCCAGCGCAGGTCCCGCACCACGTCCAGAACGGGCGCCAGACCCTGATGGACACCGACGGCGCGCATGTCCGCGCCGATCCGGTGCGCCATCTCGGCGACCAGCTCCGGGTTCCAGGCCGCGCCCCACGACAGGGGGACGGGGTAGGCGGTGGCGCCCCAGGCGGTGAAGCCGGCCAGGCACTCCTCGTGGGCCAGAGCCGGGATGCCGAAGCGGCCGGCCTCGGCGATGCGGCCCTGTGCGCGGGCCAGGGCAAGGGCCCCGACGCCGGCGTCGACCGGAGCGGTGCCGAACGGCCGGGTGAGCTGGCCGAGACCGCGGGTGGTCAGGTCGTCCCAGTCCACCGGGTCGACCATGTCGTTCTGGTGCGGGGCGACCCCGTCACCTTCGGCGTCGGCGCCCACCCAGATTCCGTACAGCTGGGCGGCCTTCTCCTCCAGGGTCATCCTGGGAATCAGGTCGGCCACCCGCTCCTCGGGGGTGAGGGAGGGGTCGCGCCAGGGGCCGTCGACGGTCGGGGACTCTCCGGTGCTGCGGGCATGCGGGACAGCGGGGATTGCCATGGGGGCAGGAGTTCCTCTCATGAGTGCGGTGATGCGGGGCGGCGTGGGGAGCTACTTGCCGCCCACCCCCATCAGTCCGTTGACCAGTGCCTTCCGTGCCACGAGGTACACGGCGAAGATCGGCACGACGGAGAGCACGATCGCGGCCAGCACGGCAGGGATGTTCATCCCGAACTGGGACATGAAGTTGAAGAGACCGAGGGTCAGCACACGGTTCTCCTCCGACTGGGTCAGGATCAGCGGGAACAGGAAGCCGTTCCACGCCTGGAGGGCCGTGTAGATCGCCACCGTGCTGATCCCGCCCTTGGACATCGGGATCGCCAGCTGCCAGAGCATCCGCAGGGGTGTCGCTCCGTCGAGCGCCATCGCCTCGTACATCTCCTCGGAGACGTCTCGCATGGTGCCGCTGAGGATCAGCACCGCCACCGGCATCGCGAACGCGGCGGTCGGCAGGATGATCGCCGGCAGGCTGTCGTACAGACCCATCTTGCTGATCAGCAGGTACAGCGGCACGATCACCGCCTGCGCGGGGATCGCGACGCCGAGCAGGAAGGTCCGGAAGGCGAGCGAGGAGAGCCGGCTGCGGGTACGTACCGCGACGTAGGCGACGGGCACCGAGAGCAGCAGGACGATGGCCACGGTGGCCACGGCGACGATCGCCGTGTTGGTGAGCATGGTGGAGAAGCCGCTGTCGAGCACGGTGCGGTAGTTCTCGAGCGTGGGGTTGGTCGGGACTGCCAGCGGGTCGCCGTTGAGCGCCTCGTCCTGACGCATGAGCGACGAGGAGATCAGCGTGTAGAGCGGGACGACCACGAGCAGCAGCCAGACCAGCGAACCCAGGCCGGCCAGTGGGTTGCCCCACTTCCTGCGGCGCCGGGCTGCGGCGAGCCGGCTCCGGGTCACGGGCGACGTGGGGCGTGCCACGGGGCGGGTGTCGATTGACATCTCGTCACATACCTTCCCGGGTGGACCGCATGTTCCCGAAGCCGCTGAAGCGGACCAGGATCAGCGACAGGGCGGTGGCCACCACGACCAGGGCCGTTGCGATCGCCGCGGCGTAGCCGAGGTCGTAGGTCTGGAAACCGGTCCGGTACATGAGGTACGGCAGCACGGTGGTGTCCGTGCCGGGGCCGCCCCTGGTCATGATCAGTACGGTGTCGAAGTAGGTCAGCGAGCCGACGATCATCAGGACCGAGGAGGTCGTGATGGTGTGGCGCAGCTGCGGCAGGGTGATGTGGAAGAACTGGCGGAGCATGCCGGCTCCGTCGATCTCCGCCGCCTGGTAAAGGACCTGGGGGATCTGCCGGGTGCCGCCCTGGTAGATCAGGGTGTGGAAGGGCATGAACTGCCAGCCGCCGACGAAGGCCACGGTGAGCAGGGCCCCGGTGGACGAGCCCATGACGTTGGGGTCGATGCCGAACCACGGCCCGATCGTCCTGATCACGCCGAAGTTGGGGTCGAGCAGCGCGTGGAACAGCATCGCGATGGCCGTGGTGGAGAGCAGCAGCGGGATGAAGAAGACGGCCGAGAGCACGGCACGGCTGCGCTGCTTGCCCGCCGCCCAGACGCCGAGCAGCAGGGCCACGGGAGTCTGGAACGCCCAGCTGATCGAGGTGAGCAGCAGGCTCAGCCAGGCGGCCTGGCGGAACTCCGGATCCTTGAACAGCCGGGTCCAGTTGTCCACGCCGACGGGTGTCGGGGAGTCCAGCCCGTTCCACTTGCAGAACGAGAGATAGACGGCGATCGCCAGCGGGACGATCGCGAAGAGCGCGAAGAAGACGATGCCGGGCACGGCCCAGGCGACCGAGGGGCGGCCGACGTTGCCGGCGGCCACCTTCCTTCCTCCGCGCACCTTTTTGTACGTAGAGACGTGGGACATTGTTACTTGACGGCCTTCATCGCGGCGACGAACTGTTCGGGCGTGGACTTGCCGGCGAACAGCTTGCTGATCTCGGTGAGCAGCGGGGTGGCGTATCGCGACTCCAGCGCCTGGTCCCACGAGAGCGTGAAGCTCGGGGCCTTCTGGACCATGTTGTACTGGTCGGTCGCGTACTTCGGGTTGGGCGATCCGCTCAGCATGGTGGCGGCGTTGGACGTGGTCGGAACGTCACCGTTGTCGACCAGGGCCTGGGCGTAGGACTTGGACGCCATGGTCTTGAGGAAGGCTATCGCCGCATCCTTGTGCTTGGTGCGGGAGTTGATCGACCAGTAGTTGGTGGGGTTGCCCACCACGTCGGCCGGGTCTCCGACACCGCCGGCCACGGTCGGGAAGTTGGCCCAGCCGAGGTCGTTCTTGGCGAACTCCGGTGCCTTGCCGAGCTGGGTCGAGTACTCCCACGAGCCCATCAGGTGCATGGCCGCCTTGCCCTTGCTGAGCAGGGTGGGGGCGGCGCCGCTGCCGTAGTCGACGGAGTTGAAGTTCTTGCCGAAGGCTCCGCCGTCGACCAGTTCCTTGACGGTCTGGGCGGACTTGAGGACCGCGGGGTCGCCCCATGCGGAGGAGTCCCCGTTCTGGATCTTCTTGAAGACCTCGGGGCCGCCGATCCGGTCGAGCAGGTACTCCATCCACATCAGCTCGGGCCACTTCTCCTGGCCGCCGAGTGCGAAGGGGGTGATGCCCTTGTCCTTGAACGTGGTGATGACGTGCTGGAGCTCCTCCCAGGTCTTGGGGGCCTCCAGCTTGTTCTCGGCGAAGAGCTTCTTGTTGTAGAAGAGCATCACGGGCTGCATGCCGCGCATCGGCACCCCGTAGATCTTTCCGTCGAGACTGCCCGCCTCGACGATGGACGGGAGGAAGCCGTCCTTGAGGGTGGCGTCGTTCTTGACGGTCGAGGTCAGGTCGACCAGCTGGCCCGCGTCGAGGTACGGCTTGATGGAGCCGCCGCCCCAGTTGTAGAAGATGTCCGGGGCGCTGGGCGATCCCATGGCGCTGCGCAGCTTGTTGACGTACTCGGTGCCCGGTACCGGAATCAGCTTGACCTTGACCTTCGAGGTCTTGTTGAACTCCTTGACCGCGGCCTCCTGGACCTTGACCGCGTCGTCGCCGTAGACGTACGCGGTGAGGGTGCCGCCGCCGTCACCGCCGCTGTCGCCACCTGAGCCGCAGCCCGCCAGCACGCCCGCCATGACCATGGCCGCACCCGCAGCGGTCCATCTCGCCGCACGCGTACTCTGAGTGAAGAATCCCGACCCCATGACCGCACCTCTGTCGAATGTTTCGGCCCTGCTTACGAATGTTGCCGGAACCGTACGGTCGCGTTTCGGGCCCGTCAAGAGGTCCGGGCGAGGGAATTTTCCTCGGGGGCCCGCCCCTCCCTCCTTGCGGGCGGCAGTTACGATTCCCTGCATGAGCCCCGCAAACGTCCAGTCACATCAGGAGAATGCGCCTGCCGGCGAGCCGTCGGACGGCACCGCCACCCTGGCGGAAATCGCCCGAGCGGCCGGAGTCTCGGCTCCGACAGTTTCGAAAGTGCTGAACGGGCGGGCCGACGTCGCCCCCGGCACGCGAACCAAGGTCGAGGAGCTGTTGCTGCTCCACGGCTACCGCCGCAGGCGCGGTTCCACGACCCAGTCGCAACTGATCGACCTGGTCTTCCACGAGCTGGACAGCGCCTGGGCCATGGAGGTCGTGCGCGGCGTGGAGAACGTCGCGCGCGAGGAGGGCCTGAGCCTGGTCCTCTCGGAGAGCGCCGGCCGCCTCACCCCGGGGCAGACCTGGGTGGACGGCGTTCTGGCCCGCAGGCCGGTCGGAGTGATCCTGGTCCTGTCCGACCTCACCGCCGCCCAGCGGGCCCAGCTGACCAGCCGCAACATCCCGTACGCGGTGGTCGACCCGGCCGGCGACCCCGGCGACGACGTCCCGTCGGTCGGAACGACGAACTGGCAGGGCGGCCTCGCCGCCACCCGCCACCTCACCGCGCTCGGGCACCGCAGGATCGGAGTCATCAGCGGTCCGTCCCGCATGATGTGCAGCCGCGCCCGGGTGGACGGCTACCGCGCCGCGCTGGAGACGGCGGGCCTGCCGATCGACCCCGCTCTGCTCCGCGAAGGCGAGTTCCAGCACGAGGCGGGCTACGCCACCGGCATGGAACTGCTGCGCATGGCGGACCGGCCGACCGCCATCTTCGCCGGGAACGACCTGCAGGCCCTCGGGGTGTACGAGGCCGCGCGCGAGCTGGGACTGCGCATCCCCGAGGACCTCAGCGTGATCGGGTTCGACGACCTCCCGCTGACCCGGTGGATAGGACCGCCGCTGACCACGGTGCGCCAGCCGCTCATAGAGATGGCCGAGACCGCCGCCCGGCTGGTCCTCGACCTCGGCCGGGGCCGGCAGCCCGCGACCACGAGGGTCGACCTGGCCACCAACCTGGTGGTGCGCAGCAGCACAGCCGCTCCGGGCCGCTGACCGGGACCGCCGCGACAAGGATCTCCGGGCACCCGAATCCGCCGCCCGCCGCGGAAGCGGCAGTGTCCGGAGCCGTCCTGCGCGCCGCTGTCAGTGGTCGGGTGCAGACTGGCGCCTGTCCGGTACAACGGCGTTTCGGGAGGTTCGGTCATGACCGATGTTCTGCTCACCGTCGGCACCCGCAAGGGGCTCTTCATCGGCCGCAGGAGCGGCGGGGCATGGGAGTTCGACGGCCCGCACTTCAATGCGCAGGCGATCTACTCGATCGGCATCGACAAGCGGGGGGACTCACCCCGGCTGCTGGTGGGCGGCGACAGCGCGCACTGGGGTCCCTCCGTCTTCCACTCCGACGACCTGGGCAGGACCTGGGTCGAGCCGAGACAACCGGCCGTGAAGTTCCCCGAGTTCACCGGGACATCACTGGAGCGGGTCTGGCAGCTGCACCCGGCGGGCCCCGAGGCGCCCGATGTCGTGTACGCGGGCACGGAGCCGGCCGCCCTGTTCCGTTCGCGGGACCGGGGCGAGTCGTTCGAGCTGGTGCGCCCGCTCTGGGAGCATCCGACACGCTCGAAGTGGGTGCCGGGCGGGGGTGGCGAGGGACTGCACACGGTCCTGACGGACGAGCGGGACCCGCAGTCGGTCACGGTCGCCGTCTCCACCGCCGGGGTGTTCAGGACGGCTGACGGCGGCGAGAGCTGGGCCCCGGCCAACAGGGGCGTGTCAGCGGTGTTCCTCCCCGATCCGGACCCGGAGTTCGGTCAGTGCGTCCACAAGGTCAGCCGGGACGCCGTCGACCCCGACCGGCTCTACCTCCAGAACCACTGGGGGGTGTTCCGCAGCGACGACGCCGGGGACCACTGGACGGACATCGGCGCGGGCCTGCCCTCCGACTTCGGCTTCGCCGTGGCGGCGCACCCGCACCGGGCGGACACCGCCTACCTCTTCCCGATCAACGCCGACGCAGACCGGGTACCGGCCGAACACCGCTGCCGCGTCTTTCGCACCACCGATGCGGGCGCCGGCTGGGAACCCCTGACTGCGGGGCTGCCCGACGGTGCGCACTACGGCACGGTGCTGCGCGACGCCCTCTGTACGGACGACGCGGACCCGGCGGGCGTGTACTTCGGCAACCGCAACGGGGAGGTGTACGCGAGCGCGGACGACGGGGACAGCTGGCAGCAGCTCGCGTCTCACCTGCCGGACATCCTGTGCGTCCGGGCGGCCACGATCGGCGGGTGACGGGGGTCTCGCACCTCCGGCGGGGGCCGGGCCTCGCGCCCGCTGCGGGGTGGCGCCCGGCCCTCGGCTACGGGAGGCGCCAGTCCACCGGCTGCGCCCCCTGACGCACCAGGAGATCGTTGGCCTTGCTGAAGGGGCGCGATCCGAAGAAGCCGCGGTCCGCCGACATCGGGGACGGGTGGGCGGACTCGATCGCAGGGAAGTCACCCAGCGACGGCCGGAGGTTGCGTGCGTCGCGGCCCCACAGGATGGAGACGAGCGGGGTGCCCCGCGCGACCAGCGCGCGAATGGCCTGCTCGGTGACCTCCTCCCAGCCCTTGCCGCGGTGGGCGGCGGGCTTGCGGGGCGCGGTCGTCAGCGCCCTGTTCAGCAGCAGCACACCCTGCCGCGTCCACGGGGTCAGGTCGCCGTTCGACGGCCGGGGCAGCCCCAGGTCCGTGTGCAGCTCGCGGTAGATGTTCTCCAGGCTGCCCGGCAGCGGGCGCACCTCGGGTGCGACCGCGAAGCTCAGCCCGATGGCCATCCCCGGTGTGGGGTAGGGGTCCTGACCGACGATCAGCACACGCACCTCGTCGAAGGGCTGCTGGAAGGCGCGCAGCACGTTCGCCCCCGCCGGCAGGTACGTGCGGCCGGCCGTGACCTCCGCACGCAGGAAGTCCCCCATCTCGGCGATACGGCCCGCCACGGGGGCCAACGCCTGAGCCCATCCGGGCTCCACCACTTCGTTCAACGGTCGCGCTGTCACGGGGCTCACCCTACCGGCGCAACGACAGGCACTCTCCGGCCCCCTTCCCCTCCGAACGCGCAGGCCGGCAGGCCCCGTCACCACGCGTCCGAACCGTCTCGGAGCACCTGGGATAGGCTGCCGCCGCCATTCCTCTGCTTATGGGAGCCGCTCCATGGAGTCACACGGGTATGCGCCCGGGGAGTACGTCCTCGGGGTCGACTCGGGCGGTTCCGGGCTGAGGGTGGCGCTGGGAACCGTGGGCGGGGACGTGCCCCTGGGAACGGCGGTGTGCGCCGAACCGGTACGGACCGGGCCCGGCGGTATCGACGCCGCCCACCTACTCGATCAGCTGCTGCCCACCGTCCGGCACCTGCTCGCCCGGCACGGGGGTGGCGACCTGATCGCCAGCGCTGCGATCGGAGCGGCGGGCATGGCCACGCTCGGCGAACAGCTGCGCGCCGAACTGCCCGCGGCTCTGGCGGACGCCTTCGGGCTGCGGCAGCTGGCACTCGCCGCCGACGCGGTGACCGCGTACGCGGGGGCGGTCGGCCAGCGGCCCGGCGCGGTCGTGGCGGCCGGCACCGGTCTGATCGCGCTGGGTACGGATCTCACCCAGTGGCGCAGGGCCGACGGCTGGGGTCACCTCCTGGGCGACAGCGGAGGCGGCGCCTGGATCGGGCGGGCCGGACTCGACGCGGCGATGCGTGCCCATGACGGACGGCGCGGCGGCTCCCCGGCTCTGCTGGCCAGACTGGAGACGGTGTTCGGCCCCGCTCCTGACCTCCCCGGCCTGCTCTATCCGCGTACCGACCGGCCCGCGGTCCTGGCCTCGTTCGCCCCCGAGGTGGCGGCGTGCGCGAGCGATGA
This sequence comes from Streptomyces sp. NBC_01013, assembly GCF_045162765.1. NCBI lineage: Bacteria > Bacillati > Actinomycetota > Actinomycetes > Kitasatosporales > Streptomycetaceae > Streptomyces > Streptomyces sp. NBC_01013. Next base: position 7,568,461 of record NZ_CP108687.1, on the reverse strand, counting down.
TCCCGTCGCCGAAGGCATCCTCCACGACGCCGCCGTACACATCGCCGAGGCGGCCGCCGCGGTGTGCCCGGCGGCGGGGGTGGGTGACGCGGGTTGCGAAGTGGCGTTGACCGGCGGCTTGTTCGGGATGGGCGACCCTCTGCTCGTGCCGCTGCGCGAGGAGCTGGCGCGGCAACTGCCGCACGCCCGGGCAGTCCCCGGTTCGGGTGATCCGCTGACGGGTTCGCTGCGCATCGCGCGGGCGCTGGCCACGGGAGGTCTGCGACTGCCCCCGCATCCCACACTGCTCCGGGTCACCGTGTCGGCACAGGAACCAGGTACCTCCCAGGGGGCTACAGAGCAGGGCAGTCGACCGGTAAGCCACTGATCGGGTAAATGCGGACAGACGACGCACGACCGGCCCCTCCCCGAGCAGCGGGGTACCCAAAACCAGTAGCATGCGGCGCCATGAGCACCCCCACTGGGCCCGCTTCCGGCCTGCCTGTACGAATGCCGCGACCTCGCCAGTCCGGACGGCACCGCCGCCCGGAGCCCGTGGTCGCACCCGAGGGCGCTGCCGCGCTCGTTCTTGCCGTTCCCGGTACCCCCTCTTCGGCCAGCCGTAGCCTGGCCGAAGAGGTGATCAGCATTGCCCGCTCCGAGCTGCCCGGCCTGAACGCCCTGATCGGCTACCTCGACGGCGACGACGCCGAGTACCCCACCGTCGCCTCCGTCCTCGCGCACGCCGCCGCCGAGCGCGTCGCGCGCTTCGAGCAGGCCACGGCCGCCGGCCGTGAGGTCGCCGAGCCCGAGGGCCCGGCCGCCGTCGTGGTGCCGCTGCTCGCGGGGCCGGACAGCACGCTGGTGCAGCGGATACGCCGCGCGATCGAGGACAGCCAGGCTCCGGCCGAGCTGACCGATGTACTCGGCCCTCACCCGCTGCTCGCCGAGGCGCTGCACGTGCGCCTTTCCGAGGCCGGTCTCGCCCGCGCGGACCGCGCGAGGCTGTTCACCGTGGCCACGGCCGCCGACGGCATCGTGCTGGCCACCGTGGGCGGCGAGGAGGCGGTGCAGGCCGCGGGGATCACCGGCATGCTGCTGGCCGCGCGGCTCGCGGTGCCCGTGATGGCCGCCGCGCTCGACGTCGAGGGCTCGGTCGCCGCCATCGCCGAACAGCTGAAGGGCTCCGGCTCACTGCAGCTGGCTGTGGCGCCCTACCTGGTGGGTCCGGAGGTGGCCGACGGCCTGCTGGACGCGGCGGTGAAGGAGGCCGGCTGCGCGAGCGCCGAGCCGCTCGGCGCGTACCCGGCGATCGGCAAGCTGGTGCTTTCGATGTACATGACCACGCTGGGGATCGCTCCGGTGCTGACCCAGGGGGCTCCGGTCCACTGATCCGCGCTGGGTGCCGGGTGCGCCGTCCGCCGCGGGAGCGGGGCGGACGGCGCACACCGCCCCGCCCGTGACGCACGTACGCCCCGGAGCCCGTTCACGGGCTCCGGGGCGTCTGCTGTTTGCTCAGGCGAAGATCACGCAGGAGGCCGCCGGGGCCTCCAGGGAGCCTTCCGGAGCCGGGACACCGGTCTCCGGGTCCACGGCGAACCAGCTGACGTTCCCCGACCGCTCGTTGGCGGCGTACAGCCGCCGGCCGGCGGGGTCGAGGGCGAGGTCACGCGGCCAGTGGCCGCCGCAGCTCACGGTCGTGACGAGGGACACCTGCTCCCCCGTGCCGTCGAGGGCGAGCACGGAGATGCTGTCGTCCCCTCGGTTGGCCACCCAGAGGAACCGTCCGTCGTGAGCGACGACGACCTCGGACGGATAGCCGGCCGGGCCGGTACCACCGGTCACCCCGGTGGGCAGCACAGGCGTCTCGCCGACCGCTTCCAGGATCCCGGCGACGGCATCCCACCGGCACACCGTGACCGTGGGCTCCAGCTCGTTCAGCACATAGGCGTGGCCGCCCGCGGGGTGGAACGCGAGATGGCGCGGCCCGGTGCCGGGCCGCAGCGCCGTCCCGCCGTGAGGACGCAGCTCCCCGGTGTCCGGGTCGAGCGCGTAGATCCGCACCGAATCGGTACCGAGGTCGACGCCGAGCACCCAGTTCCCCGACGGGTCGGGGAGGACCTGGTGGGCGTGCGGCCCCTCCTGGCGTCCGGCGACCGGGCCGCTGCCCTCGTGCGCGAGTACGCAGCCGGCTGCGCCGAGCGAGCCGTCCGCGAGCACGGGCAGGACGGTGACGCTGCCGGAGCCGTAGTTGGCGGTGACCACATGGCCTCGCGCGAGTGCGAGGTGGGTGGGGCCATCGCCCTCGACCGGCCGGGTCTCCCCCAAGGGCTCGGGCACGTCGTGGCTGACGTCGAAGGCCGCGACCGCGCCCTTCTCGGTCTCGCTCACCGCGTACAGGACCGCGCCGCCGGGGCCTGCGCCCCGGGCGAGCGCGAGGTAGGAGGGGTCGGGCACGATGTCCGTCGCGCCGAGGACGGTGAGTGCCCCGGTCTCCTCGTCCACGGCGGCGACGGTGATACCGCGTCCGCCCGCCGAGGTGAACGATCCGATGAATGCCCGCCCGGCACCGTTGCTGCTGCCCACCGCACTGCCTCTCTCCGCCGACTGATCGCGACGGCGGCAGCCGCCGTGATCTTCCGCGGCGACCGTAGCAGTGCTTGTCTGTGGTCTGGACCAGGGGTGCCGGGCAGGGGGGAGCGGGGCGCCCGGGGTGCGGTCAGGGCGGCGACGCCCGCTCCAGGCCGCGCAGGGCGGCGAGAGCGGGTTCCGTCGTCGGCGGGTGCGCCGGTAGGCCCGTCGGCCTCCTCGGTGCGAGCAGCGCGCTCAGGCACGGTGAGCGTGTCCACGGCTCTTGCGACGCGTCGGCAGGCCGCTGCGAACGGGGGGTCGTGAGGGCTATCGGGCGCCGCGCGACGGACGCGATGTGCATGCTTCCCGCATGCCGGTCAGCGAGCCACCGGCCTCGCCGGGGTGCCGCCGGTCAGGCACCGGCCGGAATCTGCCGGGACCTCCGCAGGGGCACGGCGAGTTCGAGCAGGGCCCGCTCCAGCGCATGGAGGTGGGCGAGCCCCGGCTCGGCGCCCGTCAGCTCCGGGGCGGTCGCGCTGTCGAGTCGGAGGAGCCGCCCGTCGGCGGGCGCATCAGTGAGCGCCTCGACGGCGGTCTCCACCCGCCAGCAGGCGGCGGCGAGCCGGATGTCGTGCGACGCCTCGGGGTCGGAAGCGACGGAGGCCAGGCCGCGCACCTCGCGTGCGCAGTCATCGAGCAGCGCGAGCACCCGCCGCGCCCGTCGCTTGCGCGCCGCCACCGGGTAGAGCGGATGCACCAGCGGCGCGAGCGACAAGCGCACCCGTCCGAGGATCGCCTCCAGTTCGGCAACGCGCCGCGGTGGGTCGGCGTCCTCGCTCCCGGCGAGCCGGGCGGCGGCCTCGGCCGTGCACGTGTGCACGCACCGCAGGGCCCGCTCCACCCATGCCTCGGTCACCGAGTGCGTGGTCACCGGCAGCACGAACAGCACCGCCAGGACGGCACCGAGCGCGCCGGCCGCCGTCTCAGTCACCCGTAGCACCAGCAGACCCGCGTCGAGTACGCCGAGCAGTCCGTACAGCATGCTCGCCATCACGGTCACCGCCAGCATCATCCAGGTGTAGGAGACAGCGGCGGTGTAGAAGATCCCGAACACGCTCATCGCCACGACCACGGCGGCCACGGCCGGCTCGTGGTGCAGTGGCACAGCCACGGCGAAGCCCAGCCCGATCCCGAGCACCGTCCCCAGGAATCGTCTGAACCCGCGCACCACGGTCTCGCCTCGCGAGGTCGTGGCCACGAACACCCACCACGTGGCGCCGACCGCCCAGTACCAACGCTGGTCGGAGAGCACCTGCCCCACCGCGAGCGCGAAACCCGCCCCCAGGGTGGCCTGCACGGCCTGCCGTGTCGTGATCCGCCCCAGCCCCGTCCCGCCGGTAGTGAGGGCGACTGCCACGGGCGCCGCGAGACGCCGCTCGTAGCACCACACCCCGAACCTCACGACCGACGACGCGGTGAGCGACAGCAGCACGGCCGCGTACAGCTCGGGCAGCCGGCCGGGCACGGTGTGCAGAAACTGGGCGGAGAAGTAGGCCATGAAACCGAACACGCCCAGTGAGTGCCCGCGAGGTCCCCAGCGCCGCGCATAGACCCCCGCCCCCACGACGGCGAGGAACGCCAGGTCACGCGCGAAGGGCGCATCGTGCAGCACGGCGGCGAGCGTGAGCACCGGGAGACCGACGACGGGCAGGAGCGCAGTCGTGATCGCCTGCCCACGCACCGTCGGGTCGGTCACCGTGAACAGCGCGAGCAGCGCGGCCAGACCGCCGGTGATGGCCGCCACGAGCGAGTGCCCAAAAGCCCCGCACAGTGCGACGGCGACTCCGATGCCGAGCACGGCCCGGGACGCGAACCGCAGCCGCATACGCCCCGGATCGTGCGCGACGAACGCCCTCTTGAGCACGTTGCCCCCGCTTCATTTCGCACGTAGAACAGCCCGGACATGAGAAGGGCGCCGCAGAGATCCCCGGGGGACCCGCAGCGCCATTGAAAGACTTATCTGAGCACCTTGGGGGCTGATGGTTCAACCGAGGTGCAATCTCCTGTGCCAATGGTCCAGTATCGCTTCCCGTGCCCTGCCGCGACGGAGCCAACGGACCAACCTCGCGTGAACCGCGGCCACCGCGGGGCTCCGGATCGCCGCCCCCGAACTCGACCCACACATTCGCCCCGACCGGCGGCGTCGCGAGCAGTCCGACTGCCGGCCCGGCGTGGGGGGACACTGGCCGGCGCGCTGAGGTGACGGCCCCGAGACCGGTGCGCGACCACATGCGCCGCAGGACGGTTTGCGGTACTCCTCAAGAGAGGAAGCCGCGCCCCGGCGCGCGGACGCACCCCGCCTCACCAAATTCGCAGGAAGGGAGGCAGGCCCCGTGGAGCCAGTCATCACCGTGGGCCTCGACGGTTCACCCGAGAGCCTCGCGGCAGCTCATTGGGGCGCCGACGAGGCCGTACGCCGCGCATTGACGGTGCGCCTGCTCCACGCGTGGCCCATGCTGGTGCCGGAGCCGACCCACATTCCCTCCGAGATCGATCAGAACTACTGGGCGAAGCGGCTCGTGCACAACGCGAAGGCGCAGCTCCAGACACGGCACCCCGGCCTCTCCGTCGTCGGCAGCCTCGTCGCCGACGACGCCCAGAACGCGCTGCTGGAGGCGGCATCGGCATCCGAAATGCTGGTACTCGGTTCGCGGGGCCTGGCGCCTGTCGCAAGCTACTTTCTGGGCGACATCAGCATGCCCGTCGTGGCACGGGCCGATCGTCCCGTGGTTCTGGTACGGGCCGGCGACGGCCACGAAGGAGTACCGCCTGCTCCCGGTGGGGTAGTGGTGGCGCTGAAACTCAACGGCCCCTGCGACGACGTGCTCGATTTCGCCTTCCACACCGCCGCTGCACGCGGCGTGAGCCTCCGGGCCGTTCACGGCCGGAGCCTGCCGCTCCATGCGCACGTTCCCTGGGGAGTCGACCACAGCGTCACCGAAGAGATCGCTCAGGACGCACGGAAGCGCCTGAGCAAGGTGCTCTCCCGGTGGCACGAAAGGTTTCCTGACGTAGAGGTGGTGGAAGTCGCCCGTCTCGAAAGCCCGGCCGAGGCGGTCGTGCGGGCCGCCACGGGGGCCGAACTGTTGGTCGTCGGCCGACGCAGGGGCCGTCCCACCCCGGCCCCGCGCCTGGGCTCAGTAGCGCACGCCGCCCTGCACCACGCTCGGTGCCCTGTCGCCGTCGTCTCCCATGAGTGAGCCCGCGCGCGCCGGCGAGCGAACCTCGTCGCCGCAACGGTTCGGCGCATCCGTGCCACGAACGGGTGCCGCACCTGGAACGCCACCGGTCCCGCGGGCTGAGGTGCGGGAAACCCACACCTCCACCCTGTTCTTCGTCGGTGACCGCGTCTACAAGCTCAAGAAGCCGGTCGATCTCAAGTTCCTCGACTACACCACCGTGGAAGCACGGCGGACCGCGTGCGAGCGGGAGGTCGCGCTCAACCGTCGTTTCGCCCCGGACGTCTACCTGGGTGCCGGCGAAATCCGGGTTCCGCACGCGACTCCCGAGCCCCTCGTGGTGATGCGCCGGATGCCGGCGGAGCGCCGCCTGTCACAGCTCGTCCGGGAAGGAGCGGCCGTCGACGACGCCGTGCGGGACGTGGCCCGGCTGCTCGCCACCTGCCACGCGGACGCGCCGCGCAGCCAGGACGTGGACGCCCAGGGCACGCGGGACGCGCTGTCGGCCCGCTGGGAAGCGAGCTTCGCCCAGGTTCGTGCTCTGACCGACAAGGGGCCTGTGCCCGAAGGGGTGGAGGAGATCGAGTGGCTGGTACGCCGCTATCTCGCCGGCCGCGAGCAGTTGTTCGCCCTTCGCATCGACCAGGGACGGATCGTTGACGGCCATGGGGACCTGCTCGCCGACGACATCTTCTGCCTCGACGACGGCCCACGTGTCCTGGACTGCCTGGAGTTCGACGACCACCTCCGCTACGTGGACGGCCTCGACGACGTCGCCTTCCTCGCCATGGACCTGGAACAGCTCGACGCCACGGAAACCGCAGCGTTCTTCCTCGCCCGGTACAGCGAGTACTCCGGCGACTCCGCGCCGCCGTCCCTCCGGCATCACTACGTCGCGTATCGCGCATTCGTCCGTGCCAAGGTCTCCCTGATCCAGGCCCACCAGGGTGCTCCGGGCGCTGACGTCGCCGCCCGGCAGCTGATCACGACGACCTTGCGCCATCTGCGCACCGCCGCTGTCGGCCTCACCCTCGTCGGCGGGCTCCCCGGAAGCGGGAAGTCCACACTCTCCGGCGCCCTTGCCGATCGTCTCGGCGTCACGCTGCTCAGCAGCGACCGTCTCCGCAAAGAGCTGGCGGGCATCCCGGTGGACCAGCCGGCCGCCGCCCCGTACGGCGAAGGTCTGTACACCGCCGAGTGGACCGCGAAGACGTACAGCACCTTGCTGGAGCGCGCCTGCGCCCTGCTCTCCCGCGGCGAGTCCGTCGTCCTCGACGCGACCTGGTCGCACGAGGAACAGCGCGAAGCCGCCCGGCGCACCGCCGAACGCACCAGCGCCGACCTCGTGGCCCTGCACTGTCAGGTACCGGGTGCCGTGTCGGCTTCCCGTCTGGCCACCCGCGGCCGCGGGGCGTCCGACGCCGGTCTCGACGTCGCCACCGCCATGGCACAGGATGAGCCACCGTGGACCGGGGCCATCACGGTCGACAGCAGCGGTCCCTTGGAAGCCTCCGTGGCCCAGGCGCTCGGGGCCGTGCACCGGTCCGCCTCCGGCCGGGCACCGGTCTTTCGCCGGCCCTACATGGAGCCCGATTAAGGGCTGTCCCGCAATTCCTGGTGGATCAGCGCGCGGCGTCAGATGCGGTGCCGGTGGTGTGGCCCCCGCTTCGAACGATAGGCGCGCTTGTGGCGGGGCGCTCGGTCGTGGTGCCCGGCCGGGGAGGCCGCGCGGCCCTCGGGCCGCAGCCACGGTCCGCCGTGGCCCGAGGCGCCTCCGTGACCGAGAGCCCCGCGGACCGCGGGTTCGCGCTCAGGGGGTTTCCGGGACGACGGCGACGGGACAGGACGCGTAGTGCAACAACGCATGGCTGACCCGCCCCAGGTGCGTGCCGTGGTGTGTCCCGGAACGGCGCGCACCGACGACCAGGAGCTCTGCTCCCCCGGCCTCTTCGATCAGTACCTGGTGGACGGGCCCCTGCAGCACGGTCCGGCGGACCATGGCACCGGACCCGGTCCGGTCCAGGACGGCCAGGACATCATCGAGGTGTTCCTCGGCCCGTCGGCGATGCACGGCCGCCGCGGAGACCGCGAGGAGCGGATGATCCGCGGTTTCGTGGGCCGGGCAGCGCCAGGCACGGACGGCAACCAGCTCACCGTGGCGCGAGGTCGCTCGGGCGAACGCGAAACGAGCGGCTGCCGACGGTCCCGCGGCGTCGCCGATTCCGACGACGACGCGGCCCAGTTTCGGCTGAGCGTCCGGGACGGTCGCCGGAATCACGACAACCGGGCAGTGGGACCGGCCCGCGACGGCCAGGCTGACGGATCCCAGGAGCGTCCCTGCGATCCGGCCCCGACCACGAGAGCCGAGTACGACCAGCGTGGCCTCGTAGCTCTCCCGGACGAGTGCGCTCACGGGGTCTGCGGGCTGTACGTCGGCGACCACCCGCACCTCCGTCCGGAGGCGTCGCGCACGCTCCTGCGCGGACGCGACCAGATGCTCGGCGAGGATCTGCTCGGCCGGACGCCTGGTGTCGAAAGTGGGGCGCATGCCTTCGTAGTGCTCCCACAGCGACGCATGGACGACGCGCAGGGGAAGCTGTGCGCGTGCCGCTTCCGCGGTGGCCCAGTCCAGGGCTCGGAGGCTGCCCTCTGATCCGTCCACACCGACGACTATCGGGAGCTCCATGGTTCCCGCCACCTTTCCTGCCCGAACGGCTGCCCGCTCAGGAGCGCACGGTCCGGGGTCCGGGTGCGGACCGTCAGTGCGCGGTCGAGGGCTCCGTCGCGCACACAGGGGCCTCCCACCGCTCCACGGACCGGGCGGAGGCCATCCCCGGTTGCCCCGACGGGTACGGGCGAGCGGCCGTACGGTCATCGCGGTCCCTTGACCAGCCGTGTCGGCCGGAAATGGTGGCCGCGGTCCGGCGCCGCCGGCGGAAGCGCAGCAGCCCGGGTTCCTTTCCGGGCGCGGCCAAGGATGCTGGTGCGCCGGCATCGCCGATCCCTTTTCCGTCAGGTGGCAGCGTGATGACCATCCCATCCCCGCAGCCGGGGCGGGAGGGGCCCGGCAGGCCCCGGCGGGGACCGACCGGCCCATGCGGCACCTCGGAGATCCGTCGGTCAAGGACCATGCGCCAGCGTTTGCCCGGCCTTGCGGCCCGCGCCAAGCTGGGGGCATGGCGAGTGAGCCGGCTTCGCACATGCTGACCGGGTGGGCCGTCGAGTCTCCTGGTCCGATCATGGACGGCCCGCTGAGGCCGGTGCGCCGTGCGGTGCCCTCGCCGGGGCCCGGGGATCTGTTGCTGCGGGTGGAGGCGTGCGGCGTCTGCCGCACGGATCTGCACCTTGCCGAGGGTGATCTGGCGCCGCACCGGGCGTCCACGGTTCCCGGCCACGAGATCGTCGGCCGGGTTACCGCCGTCGGCGAGTCCGTCACGGCGTTCCGGGTCGGTGACCGAGCCGGCGGGGCGTGGCTGCGCAGCACCTGCGGTCACTGCCGTTACTGCCGGGCCGGCCAGGAGAACCTGTGCCCGGCCTCCCTCTACACCGGGTGGGACGCGGACGGAGGTTTCGCCGACGTCGCCCTCGTTCCGGCCGACTACGCGTACGCGCTCCCGGACGACCAGGACGCCGCGTCGCTGGCGCCGCTGCTGTGTGCGGGAATCATCGGCTACCGGGCCCTACGGCGGAGCGCCTTGCCGCCGAAGGGCCGGCTCGGGATCTACGGCTTCGGGGCCTCTGCCCATCTGGCGGCGCAGGTCGCCCTGGCCGAAGGGGCGACCGTGCACGTGCTCACCCGTTCGGCACGTGCACGTGAACTCGCCGTCGAGCTGGGCGCCTCCTCCGTCGGCGGCGCCTACGACCGCCCGCCCGAACCGCTGGATTCGGCGATCCTGTTCGCACCGGTGGGCGATCTGGTGCCCGTGGCACTGGAGGCTCTGGACCGGTCGGGAACGCTCGCCGTCGCGGGCATCCATCTCACCGACATACCCGTGCTCACGTACCGGCGCCACCTCTTCGAAGAGCGGAATCTGCGCAGTGTCACCTCCAACACCCGGCAGGACGGCCGCGACTTCCTGGCCACGGCGGCGCAGATCGGCATCAGGGTCACCGTCAGCCCGTATCCGCTGAGCCATGCCGACCGGGCGCTGAGGGACCTGGCGGCGGACCAGGTCAGCGGCGCCGCCGTGCTCGTGCCCGGATGACCCGCCGCCACGTACGCCTCGGACGCCTCCCGAGAGGTCTCGGCACCGCCCTCGTCCGCAGCACCCCTCGGCGGCCGGCCGTCCACCCCGAGAAAACCTTGGCCACGCCTTCCTTCTGAAGGCGTGCAGGAGACCGCTGAGCCCGTTGCGCATCCGCGTACACCCTGCGCGGTCGCCACTGCGCCATTGGTACAGTCTCTGCCCCGACCGACGTACCACGGAGAGGCCGGCGAACCATGGCGGTGGACGCGCTCGACACCCGGATCCTGCGGTTGCTCATCGAGCAGCCGCAGACGAGCGTGCGCGAGTACGCGCGGATCCTCTCCATCGCCCGGGGCACCCTCCAGGCCCGGATCGACCGCCTCGAACGGGACGGTGTGATCACGGGAAGCGGGCCGTTCCTCTCCCCCGCCGCCCTCGGACACCCGGTGCTCGCCTTCGTGCACCTGGAGGTGACCCAGGGCCATCTCGACGACGTGGGCGAGGCACTCGCCGCGTTGCCGGAGATCATCGAGGTCTTCTCCACGACGGGCGGCGGCGATCTGCTGGCCCGGGTCGTGGCGCGGGACAACGGACATCTGGAGGACGTGATCCAGCAGCTGATCCAGCTTCCTGGCGTCGTCAGGACCCGGACCGAGGTGGCACTGCGAGAACGGGTGCCGCACCGGCTGCTGCCGCTGGTGGAGTCGCTGGGCGGGGCGGCCTCCCCCGGCCTGGGATGACGCTACGGTGTGCCCGCCTTCACCGGGGACAGCACGCCCGCACCAACGGGACCCCGGCCGGCCTGGGCCCGAGGGAATCTGTCGGCCCGTCACCGCGCAGGAGGCCGGGGTGGGGTGACGGCCGGTCGCCCCCGGTCCGCGCGCCGGATATCCTGATCTTGCCGCGTGCCCCGCCCCGCCCCTCGTTCCAGGCGAGGTCGCCGCCGCGGCGGCCGGAGCGGTCCTCGGCCCCGGGCTTTCCGAGTTACGCGAGCTATTCGAGATAGGTGTGCACAGGTGCTGGTTGCTGGTCGGTACCGATTGATATCCGCCATCGGCCGTGGCGGGATGGGCGAGGTCTGGCAGGCCACGGACGAGGTCCTCGGAAGGGCCGTCGCCGTGAAGCTGCTGCTGGGTGAGCACGCCGACGAGTCGGCGACCGCACGGTTCCGGCTGGAGGCCCAGACCGCCGCCCGGCTGAGCCACCCGCATCTGGTGGCCGTGTTCGACTTCGGGGCCTGGGAGGACCGGCTCTTCCTGGTGATGGAGCTGGTCGAGGGCAGGAGCCTCTCCGACCTGCTTCTGTCGCAGGAGCGGCTGGGGCCGGAGCAGGTGGCGCGGATCGCCGGCCAGGCGGCCGCCGGACTGGCGGCGGCCCACCGGCAGGGCATCGTCCACCGGGACATCAAGCCGGGAAACCTCATGCTGGATGCCGAAGGCTCCGTGAAGATCGGCGACTTCGGCATCGCCCAGTTCGTCGACGACCCCTCGGCCGCCCTCACCACCACGGGCCACATCGTCGGCACGAGTCTCTACCTGGCTCCGGAGCGAGCCCTCGGCCGCACCGCCGATGCCGCCTCGGACATGTACTCCCTCGGCTGCGTCATCTACCAACTGCTGCTCGGTCAGCCGCCGTTCCGGTCGGACACCCCGACCGCGACGCTGTACCAGCACGTGGACACGCCTCCCGTACCGCTGCGTCAGCGTGGCGTCGACATGTCGCCGGCCTTCGACTCGTACCTCCTGGGTCTGCTCGCGAAGCAGCCGGAGGACCGGCCCACCGCCCAGCAGGTCGCCGACTGGTTCCACAGCGAGGCCTGGCGGGGGCAGGCGGAGCCGCTGCCGCAGCACCGGCCCGCTCCCCCGCGCGCGCCGGCCGCGGTCTACGCGCCGACGCCGGCGCCGCCCTCGCGTGCCACGCCGCACTCCGGCACGGACTCCGGTGCCCCGACGACGTACCGGCTACCCCAGACACACGGCGGGGGGCGGCGTGCGGCGAGCCGGCCCCGGAACACCCGGCGGCGCAGCACCCGCGAGGCGATCAGACGCCGGCCCAGAGTGGCGAGCGCCATCGCGGGTACGGTCGCCTTCCTCGCTGCCGTCTACCTGGGGATGAGCCTGTTCTCACCCGAATCCAGCTCGGCCACCACTCCGGACGGCGGCACCTCGACGACCGGGCCGCAGTCCCCCGCATCCGGCCGGTAGCCGGGGGCCGCGCGGGGCCCGCTACCAGCGGTCGTGGACCGACGCGCGGATCCGGCGGTCATAGAGGTCCCGCACCGCGTCGAGCGTCGCTTGCGGCAGCGGGGCCAGCGCTGCCGCGGACGCGTTGGCCCGGGCCTGTTCCACCGATCGGGCACCGGGGATCACGCTCGTGACGCCGTCCTGCTGAATGATCCAGCGCAGCGCCGTCTGCGCGGGGGTCGCCCCTTCCGGAGCCAGCCCGGCGAACTCTGCCGCCGCGGCCACCCCGGTCGCATACTCGATCCCGGAAAAGGTCTCGCCCTGGTCGAACGCCTCCCCGTGCCGGTTGTACGTGCGGTGGTCCTCGGGCGCGAAGACGGTGTCCGCGGTGTACTTACCGGAGAGCAGCCCGGAGGCGAGCGGTACCCGTGCGACGATGCCGACTCCGGCCGCGCGAGCGGCCGGCAGGACCTCGTCCAGAGGCTTGAGGCGGAACGGGTTGAGGATGATCTGCACGCTCGCGACGCCGGGGCGGGCGATGGCCGTCAGCGCCTCGGCACACGTTTCGACACTCACCCCGTAGGCGGCGATCCGCTGCTCGGCCACCAGCGTGTCGAGGGCGTCGTAGACCTCGTCCGAGGAGTACACGGCAGTGGGCGGACAGTGCAGCTGCACGAGATCGAGGGTGTCGACCCCGAGGTTGGCCCGCGATCGGTCGTTCCACGTACGGAAGTTGTCCAGGACGTAGTTCTCCGGCACCTGATCGACGCGCCGGCCCATCTTCGTGGCCACGAGGACGCCCGCGTCGGGGCGCTCCTTCAGGTATCGGCCGATGAGCTGTTCGCTGCGTCCGTCCCCGTACACGTCCGCGGTGTCGAAGAAGGTGACACCCGCCCCGACGGCGGCGTCGAGGACCCCGAAGGCATCCGCCTCGCGCACCTCGCCCCAGTCCCCGCCGAGCTGCCACGTGCCCTGCCCGACGACCGAGACGCCTCGTCCGGTCCTGCCCAGTTCTCGCTGCTCCATGGGGATCATGCTACGTCCGCCGGGTGGCTGGTCCGGGGCGCCGCCGCAGGCCGGGCGGGAGATCCTCCTCCTTCCCGTTCCGGCCAGGGCGCCCGGCTGCTCGCTGACCGGCGCGGGCCCCTCCGTCCACAGACTCGCCCCGTCGAAGGGGGCGCGGCCAGGCCGGCGGGTGTTCTCCTCGGCCTGTCGTCGCCGTTGCCCGGCCCTCGTCGCCCCTGTCACCCTCCTTGCCCTCGCGCCTCACCGGACCCTCGCGCCCCCGTCCCCCTTCCTGTGCGCCGGCTGTGCGATCGCACCATGGCGACTTGACCAGACTTGCCAAGTCCCTTTCACCTGACCGCAGTTCGTTGACGAGTTCATGCCTACGTGTGAGTGTTCGGTCGCCCGATCACGGACACCACCTGGGCGGACGACCTGCGCCGACGGCACGGGCGGGTCCGCCACGCCGCTGCCCGTGACCGAGGTCCCCACGAACCGAGGAGCCTCGATGAAACGCAGACCGATGACGGCCGGGACAACCCTGGCCGTCCTCGCCGGAATGCTGGTCGCCACGAGTGGCCAGTCAGCTTCCGCAGAACCGTCTCCGCCAGCCCCCACCGCCCTGTCGACCGCCGTGACGGCCGCCGACCGGGCGGCGGCCAGTGGTCTCGACGCCCCGGCCAAGGGGCCGGAGGAGCGGTACGAGCGACAGATGGTGACCCCCTGGGTCAACGGCCTCTACTCCATCGCGTACGAACGTACCTACCGCGGACTGCCGGTCGTCGGCGGTGACGCCGTCGTGGTGGCCGACTCCAAGGGGCGCATCCGCGGATCCCGGTCGGCGGTTTCCCGGCGTATCAACGTGCCGGTCACCGCGACCGTCTCCGCCAAGGCCGCCGAAGCCACCTCGCGCAAGAGGCTCCGCACGGTGGAGCGGGTCGACAGCCACCGGCTGGTCGTCCGGGCCACCGGAACGAAGTCCCGGCTTGCCTGGGAGACCGTCCTCACCGGCCGGACCGCGAAGGCGCCGGGCCGGCTGCACGTCTTCGTCGACGCCGGCACCGGTGCGGTGCTCGACAGCTACGACGACGTCAAGGCGGGCACCGGCAACAGCCAGTGGAACGGTCCGTCCCCGCTGTCCATCAACACCACCTCATCGGGTGGCAGTTACTCGCTGCGCGACCCGGCCCGCCCCGGGCTGAGCTGCGCCGACTACAGCACCGGAAGTGTCTACACCAAGTCGAGCGACTCCTGGGGAACCGGCAGCGCCTCCAGCAAGGAGACCGGCTGCGTCGACGTCATGTGGGCGGCCCAGCACGAGTGGGACATGCTGCGTGACTGGCTGGGGCGCAACGGGCACGACGGCAACGGCCGCAGCTGGCCGGTCAAGGTCGGTCTGAACGACGTCAACGCCTACTGGGACGGGTCCAGCGTCTCCATCGGCCACAACAACGCCAATCAGTGGATCGGCGCCATGGACGTCGTGGGCCATGAGTTCGGCCACGGCATCGACCAGTACACGCCCGGCGGCGCCAACAACGAGTCGGGTCTCGGCGAGGCCACCGGCGACATCATGGGCGCGCTGACCGAGGCGTACACCAACGAGCCCGCCCCCTACGACGACCCGGACTACACCGTCGGCGAGAAGATCGACCTGGTGGGCGACGGACCGATCCGGATCATGTACAACCCGGGACAGATCGGTGACCCGAACTGCTACAGCTCCTCCATACCCAGCACTGAGGAGCACGCGGCGGCCGGCCCCCTCAACCACTGGTTCTACCTGCTGGCCGAGGGCTCGAACCCCGGAGGCGGCAAGCCGTCCAGCCCCACCTGCAACAGTTCCTCGGTGACCGGTGTGGGTATCCAGAGCGCCGGCAAGGTCTTCTACGGCGGGATGCTGCTGAAGACCAGCGGTATGACGTACAAGCGCTACCGCAGCGCCACGCTGACCTCGGCCAAGAACCTCGACGCCACCTGTGTGCTGTTCAACCGGGCGAAGGCGGCCTGGGACGCGGTGAGCGTCCCCGCCCAGAGCGGCGACCCGGCCTGCACCCCGAGCGGAAACAACGACTTCTCCATGTCGCTCGACCCGGCCGCAGGCTCGGTGAAGCCGGGTAGTTCGGTGACGGCCGCGGTCAGGACCACCGTGTCGTCGGGCAGCGCGCAGACGGTGAACCTGTCGGCGGCCGGGCAGCCGAGCGGTGTGACCGTCTCCTTCAGCCCGGCCTCGGTGCAGTCCGGCGCGACCTCGGCCATGACCGTATCGACGACTTCGGCCGCGGCTCCCGGTACGTACACCCTCACGGTGAAGGGCGCCGGCACCCAGGACCACACCGCGCAGTACACGCTGACCATCGGTGACGGCGGGAACCCGGGTGGCACCGCCCCCGACATCAGCGTCGCCAACGTGCAGACGCATCTGTCGCAGCTGAACACCATCGCCTCGCAGAACGGCGGCAACCGGCGGGCCGGCAGCAGCGGCTACACCGCCTCCCTCGCCTATGTGAAGGGCAAGCTGCAGGCAGCCGGCTACACCGTCAGCGAGCAGACCTGCACCACCTGCACCTACCGGGGCAACAACCTGATCGCGGACTGGCCGGGCGGCCCGGCCGACCGCACCGTGATGTTCGGCGCCCACCTCGACGGTGTGGCCGCCGGGCCGGGAATCAACGACAACGGCTCCGGTTCCGCCACGCTTCTGGAGAACGCGCTCGCCCTCGCCCAGCAGAACCCGACGATGACCAAGCATGTGCGCTTCGCCTGGTGGAACGGCGAGGAGCAGGGTCTGGAGGGCTCCGAGTACTACGTCGGCCAGCTCTCCGCCGCCCAACGGACGGCCATCTCCGCGTACTACAACTTCGACATGGTCGCCTCCACCAACGGCGGCTACTTCATCAACAACCTCAACTCGGCCGCGTCGGCTCCGATGAAGGAGTACTGGACGTCCCTCGGCCTCGCCCCGGAGGAGAACGTCGAGGGTCAGGGGCGCTCCGACGACTACTCGTTCCAGCAGGGCGGGATCGCCACGTCGGGGTACGCGACCGGTGCCAGTGACACCAAGTCCTCCGCCCAGGCCACCAAGTGGGGCGGCACGGCGGGTCGTTCGTACGACCCGTGCTACCACCAGTCGTGCGACACCACGGCCAACATCAACGCGACCGCACTCGACCGCAGCGCGGACGGGGTCGCCTACACCGTGTGGAAGACGGCGGTCGGCACCACCGCGCCCGCCGACGACTTCTCCGTCTCGGTGAGTCCGGTGTCCGGCAGTGTCCAGCCGGGAGCCTCCGTCACCGCCACCGTGTCCACGGCCACGACCGGCGGTACGGCCCAGAGCGTGCGGTTCTCGGCCTCCGGTGCGCCGAGCGGTGTCTCGGTGTCCTTCGCTCCGTCCTCCGTGCAGTCGGGCTCCTCTTCGACGATGACCGTCTCCGCCGGGGCCCAGACCACCGCGGGTACGTACACCCTCACCGTGACCGGGACGGGCACGGTCACCCACACGACCACCTACTCGCTGGTCGTAGGGGGTGGCGGAGGCTGCCAGGCACGGCAGGTCGTCGCCAATGGCGGTTTCGAGAACGGCACGACTCCGTGGACCCAGTCGGACGGGGTCATCAACAACCGGACCTCCGAGAAGCCCGCGCACAGCGGCGCGTATCAGGCCTGGTTCGGCGGCTGGGGCAGCACCCACAGCGACACGGCCACCCAGTCAGTGGCGGTTCCGGCGGGCTGTTCGACGTACCGGCTGTCCTTCTACCTGATGACCGACACGGACGAGTCGGCGGGTGACGCGACCGCCTACGACACGTTCACCGTGAAACTGGGTTCCCGGACGCTGGCGACCTACTCGAATCTCGACGCGAGCAGTGGCTATGTCCAGCAGTCCTTCGACGTCGGCTCCGCCGCGGGGCAGACGGTGACCCTGGGGTTCACCAGCAAGGAGGACGCCTACCTGCAGACGAGCTTCGTCGTGGACGACGTGGCGCTGAACGTGAGCTGATCCACCGTTGGGGCGCGGGGGCGGGGCGTGATCCATACGTCCCGCCCTCCGGGTGTCAACGCACCACCGCCGCCAGCCTGCTGACGAAGCCGTCGTTCTCGGGGCTGCTGCCCGAGTGGGCCGAGAGCCGGGCGTGGAGTCCGCGCAGTTCCTGGCCGAGCAGCGTCGACGGATTCACCTCGGTGGTGTCCAGGACCGGGCCTGCCACAGCGTGCGCGGCCGCCGGATCGCCGGCGCACGCGTGCGCGTCGGCCATCCGGGCCAGGAACAGCATCCGCGCCGAGTGCATGCCGGGCGGCAACAGGCCGAGCGCGGTGCGGGTCGCCCCGACCGCGCGGAGCGCGAACCGGCGGTCACCGGTGGCCGCGGCGAGATCGCGCAGCGCGCCGGCGGCGCCGGACTCCACCCTCAGGCGCACCGAGGCCACGGAGAGCCACGGTGCCTCGGTCTCGTCGTGTTCGCCTGCCCGGTCCATCTGTGACCAGGCCCGGTCGATGTGCCTCAGGGTCCGGGCGGCGTCGCCGCGGACCGCGTGTCCGCGCGCCTGGTACATGTCGCTCAGGGCGCCCGCCCAGTGCCGGCCCGTGGCGGCCTGGCCTATCGCCCCGCCGTAGGCGAGTGCCGACGGCCCGTCGCCCTCCAGCCGGGCCAGGGTGCTCATGTCGCTGAGGGCTGCCACCTGCGTTCCGACGTGACCGGCCATGGCGGACCACAGCAGCGAGCGGTCGAGCCACGCCATGGCGGTCCCGTTACGGCCCCACAGCAGCCGGAGGCAGCCGGCCGATTGTGCGTACTCGGCGGCCAGTGGCGCCAGTTGGGTCTGGAATGACGCCGTCGGGAGTGCCATCCACCGGAGCATGGCGTGCAGCGTGCGCTCGACGACGGCGGTCGCCCCCGGCCAGGCCCGTTCCTCGTCGGCGCGCAGGCAGACCGCGAGCAGGGCGGTCAGCGCGTGCACGGTGTCGTTGTCCAGGACCGGTCGTGGCTGCGTGTCCGGTCCCAGCGCGCAGAAGGCCGCGTGCAGGGCGATGACGTCCGTGAGTACGGGGACCGAGCAGCCGTCACGGCCGTGCACCGGGCAGACGAGTCCGTAGGCGGGCAGGCTCGCAGGCAGGACGGCCCCCGGCGGAAGCATGGCCGGCAGCGCTCCGCCGGCGGGTTCTCCGGGCAAGGGGCCATTTCGTACGGGGTCGGCCGCGCCCGGGGCCCCGCCCGTGCGCTCCTGTCCCTCGGCCGCTTCGCAGGCGGCCACCAACTCCCCTTGGGTCGAGAGCAGTTCGTCCAGTCTTCGGGCCAGTGGCAATGGCGTTCTCCGACTGCCGCTCTCCAGCTTGCTGATGGCCGTGTGGTCGTACCCCACCCGGGCACCCACCTGGGCCTGGGTGAGCCCGGCCCGTCTGCGCCACTGCCGTAATCGGTCCCCGAACGAGCGCCACACTTCAGCGGTCCGGGCGTCCGCCGGAGCAGGACCCATGCCCTCGCTCACCCGGAACCCCGTCGCGCCCGGTCAGGGGCGCCCCGCGTGCCACGCTCACGGCTCATGCCCCGGAGGATAGCGAGCAGCCGTGCCGACTGTCCCCCACGTGTCGGCAAGATGTCCGGTAACAGGCGCTGCGTTCCGGGCGCGGGTCCTACCTCTTCATCATTCCGGGCGCGTCCGGGCGTCGCCGGCTCGGGGTGTCAACGTCATTGCGCTTCGCCGGAGTTCGGCGCGGTCACCACATCATCATCTGAATCTACGGCCCTTCGGGTTCTCGATGCGGATGACCTCAAGCCGTAGGCAATGAGGTCATTCGTGAGGTATCCGTCGTCATTTTTTGTTCCCAACAGCGCCCGACCAAGCGGGTGTTGCACACCTATTGACGTGTGGGGCGGCAAGGGAGAAGTATCCCCATCGGCCGGAGAGAGCGCTCTCCGGCTTCGTGTCGTGCACCCGTACCGCGACTCAGGAGACAAGCCCCCATGTACCCACCCCCCTTGTTCCGCAGACTCGCGCCCTCGACCGGAAGAAGACGCGCCGGTGTGCTGGCCGCCGTCGCCGGCCTCGTCGTCTCGCTGCTGGCCTTCGTGCCGTCCACCCCCGCGAGCGCGGCCCCGTCGCTGCTCTCACAGGGCAGGACGGTGACCACCTCCAGCCAGGAGAGCGACGGCACGCCCGCCGCCTCCGCCGTCGACGGCGACAACGGCACCCGCTGGTCGAGCGCGTTCTCCGATCCTCAATGGATCAAGGTCGACCTGGGCTCCGCCGCCTCGGTCAGCCAGATCGCTCTCAAGTGGGAGGCCGCCTACGCGAAGAGCTACCGGATCGAGTTCTCCACGGACAACAGCACCTGGAGCACCGCCTACTCAACCACCACGGGCCCCGGGGGCACCGAGACGCTGAACGTCTCCGGCACCGCCCGATATGTCCGGCTGACCGGCACCGCCCGTGCCACCCAGTACGGGTACTCGCTCTGGGAGTTCCAGGTGTTCGGCACCGTCGGCGGCGGAGGCGGCCCGCAGATCCCCGGCGGCGGCGACCTCGGGCCGAACGTCCTCGTCTTCGACCCGTCGACACCCAACATCCAGGCGAAGGTCGACGAGGTCTTCAAGCAGCAGGAGTCGGCCCAGTTCGGGACCGGCCGCTACGCGCTGATGTTCAAGCCGGGCACGTACAACAACATCAACGCGCAGATCGGCTTCTACACCCAGATAGCCGGTCTCGGGCTCAAGCCGGACGACACCACGTTCAACGGCGACGTGACCGTCGACGCGGGCTGGTTCAACGGGAACGCCACCCAGAACTTCTGGCGCTCCGCCGAGAACCTCGCCCTCAACCCGGTGAACGGCACCGACCGCTGGGCCGTCTCACAGGCAGCCCCCTTCCGCCGGATGCACGTCAAGGGCGGCCTCAACCTCGCACCGAACGGCTACGGCTGGGCAAGCGGCGGGTACATCGCCGACAGCAAGATCGACGGCCAGGTCGGCCCCTACTCACAACAACAGTGGTACACCCGCGACAGCTCCATCGGCAGCTGGGGCAACGGCGTCTGGAACATGACGTTCTCCGGCGTCGAGAACGCACCCGCCCAGAGCTTCCCCAACCCCCCGTACACCACCCTGGACACCACCCCCGTCTCCCGCGAAAAGCCCTTCCTCTACCTCGACGGCAACGACTACAAGGTCTTCGTCCCCGCCAAGCGCACCAACGCCCGCGGCGTCTCATGGAACGGCACCCCGCAGGGCGAGTCCATCCCGCTGAGCCAGTTCTACGTGGTGAAGCCCGGCGCCACCGCCGCAACCATCAACGCCGCCGTCCAGCAAGGCCTGCACCTGCTGTTCACCCCCGGCGTCTACCACGTCGACCAGACCATCAACATCGACCGCGCCAACACGGTCGCACTCGGCCTGGGACTCGCCACGATCATCCCCGACAACGGCGTCACCGCCCTCAAGGTCGGCGACGTGGACGGCGTCAAACTCGCCGGACTCCTCGTCGACGCCGGCCCGCAGAACTCACAGGTACTGGTCCAGATCGGCCCCGACGGCGCCTCGGCCGACCACACCGCGAACCCGACGACCGTCCAGGACGTGTTCATCCGGGTCGGCGGCGCGGGAGCCGGCAAGGCCACCACCGGCATGGTCATCAACAACAACGACACGATCATCGACCACACCTGGCTGTGGCGCGCCGACCACGGCGACGGAGTCGGCTGGGAAACCAACCGGGCCGACTACGGCCTCCAGGTCAACGGCGACGACGTCCTGGCAACCGGCCTGTTCGTCGAACACTTCAACAAGTACGACGTCCACTGGTCCGGGGAGAACGGCAAAACGATCTTCTTCCAGAACGAGAAGGCGTACGACGCCCCCAACCAGGCCGCCATCCAGAACGGCAGCACCAAGGGATACGCCGCCTACAAGGTCGACGACACCGTCACCACCCACGAGGGCTGGGGCCTGGGCAGCTACTGCTACTTCAACGTCGACCCCACCATCCGCCAGGACCACGGCTTCCAGGCACCGGTCAAACCCGGCGTCAAATTCCACGACCTGCTCGTCGTCTCCCTCGGCGGCCAGGGCCAGTACGAACACGTCATCAACAACACCGGATCACCCACGTCCGGCACGTCCACCGTCCCCTCGAACGTGGTGTCCTTCCCCTGACGCCGCGCATGACCTGAACCGACACCGCGGGGCCCGGCAGTCGCTGCCGGGCCCCGTGGGCGTATGCCTACCCGGCCGGTGGCCCGCCCAGCGTCTGCTCGGACCAGATGACCTTGCCGCGTTCGGTGTAGCGGGTGCCCCAGCGCTGGGCGAACTGGGCGACGAGGAACAGTCCCCGTCCACCCTCGTCCGTCGTCGCCGCGTAGCGCAGGTGCGGGGAGGTACTGCTGCAGTCCGACACCTCGCAGATCAGCGCCCGGTCGTACAGCAGCCGCACGCTGATCGGCTCGGAGCCGTACCGGATCGCGTTGGTGACGAGCTCGCTCAGGATGAGTTCGGTGACGAACCCCTCCTCGTCCAGGCCCCGGTCGGTGAGCCAGCGGATCGCCTGCTTGCGGACGCCGGCGACAGCCGCGGGGTCCGGGTCCACCTGCCACTGGACGCGACGGGACGCATCCAGCGTGCGGGTGCGGGCGACGAGCAGGGCGACGTCGTCGCCCGGGCGGACGGGCAGCAGGGCCTCCAGCACGTCGTCGCAGGTCTCCTCGGGTGTGCGGTCGCGGCCTGCCAGGGCGTTCCGCAGCTGCTCCAGGCCGTCGTCGATGTCCCGGTCGCGACGCTCGATGAGACCGTCCGTGTACATCACCAGACGGCTCCCCTCGGGCACCTCCAGCTCGATCGCCTCGAAGGGCATGCCGCCGATGCCGAGCGGCAGACCGGCCGGGATCTCGGGGAAGTCCACGGTGCCGTCGGGCCGGACGAGGACGGGTCCGGGGTGCCCTGCACGCGCCACCGAGCAGCGCCCGGAGACCGCGTCGTAGATCGCGTACAGACAGGTGGCGCCGGTGATGGTCCCATCGCCGGTCTCCTCGTCCTGGTCCATCCTGACGACGAGTTCGTCGAGATGGCCGAGGAGTTCGTCCGGCGGCAGGTCCAGCTTGGAGAAGTTGTGCACCGTGGTGCGCAGCCGGCCCATGGTGGCCGCGGCGTGCAGACCGTGCCCGACCACGTCTCCCACGACGAGGGCGACCCGGGCGCCGGAGAGCGGGATCACGTCGAACCAGTCCCCGCCCACCCCCGCCTTCGCCGGCAGATAGCGGTAGGCGACATCCAGGGCGTTCTGCTCGGGGAGGCCGCTCGGGAGCAGGCTGCGCTGCAGGGTCACGGCCATCTCGTGCTCGCGGGTGTAGCGCCGGGCGTTGTCGACGCTGACCGCCGCCCGGGCCACCAGCTCCTCGGCGAAGGACAGGTCTTCGGCCTCGAAGGGGGCCTCGTTCTGTGCGCGCCAGAAGTTGGCCATACCGAGAATGACCCCACGCGCATGCAGGGGCACGGAAAGCAGCGAATGGAATCCGTACTCCAGGATCCGTACCGCCTGGTCGGGATCGGGCCGGCGCCACTGCTGGGACGAGGCCAGGTCGGCCACCCACCAGGTATGGCCGCTGCTGCTGCCGATGCCTTCGGCGCTGGTGGGCACGAACCCGATCACACGGCCCAGCGGGTAGAGCGGATGGTCCGGTCCGACGCCGCTCACAGCCGTGCGGCGCATGTCCATCGCGTCCCCGGAGGGCGGCTCCGGTTCTTCGCCGCGCAGTACGGAGTCGGCGAGGTCGACCGTCACGCAGTCGGCGAATCCGGGCGCGGCGACCTCTGCCAGCTCCTGCGCCGTCGTGGTGACGTCGAGGGTCGTCCCGATGCGGGCCCCCGCCCGGTACAGCAGCAGCAATCGCTCATGCACGGTCTCCGCCCGGCCGGTGACCGCCTGGAGTTCCGTGGTGTCCCTCAGCGTGGCGACCGTGCCGGGCGGACCGCCCCGCTCGCCCGTGGGGCGGAGGTTGACGGCAAGGAGCCGGTTGCCGGCAGGGCGCACCTCGTCCGTGGCGACCCGCCCGGAGGCCAGTAGCTTCGCAGTGCGTGGGTCCAGCCCCAGCTCCGTCACGGCACTGCCCTCCGCGTCGGCGGAGAGCCCCAGGAGCCGGCGGGCCTCGTCGTTGGCCAGGACCAGCCGGCCGTCGGCGTCGATGATGAGGACGCCTTCGCGGACGGCGTGCAGCACTGCGTCGTGGTGTTCGTACATTCGGGTCATCTCGGCCGGGCCGAGGCCGCGTGTCTGGCGGCTCAGGCGGCGGCTCACCAGGGCCGCGCCGCCGGCCGTGAGGGCGAGCGCGACCACGGCGGCACCCAGGGCCAGCGGGATGCTCGGGTAGGCGAGCTTGTTCACGGTCTCGACCCTGATGCCGACGGAGACCACTCCGGCGACCGTGCCGTCGGGCCGGTCCACAGGCACCACCGAGTTGACGGCGAGGCCTCGGCTGGCGGTGACGGTACGGGTGATGGCCTCGCCTTCCAGAGCCTCCTTGTACGGGCCGATGACGTGCTTCCCGATCAATGCGATGTCCGGGTGGGTGTAGCGGATGCCGTTGGTCCCGGCGACGACGACGTATTCCACACCCGTACTGCGCCGGATCTCCTCGGCTCGGGGCTGCAGCAGTTCCGTCGGGTCCTTGCTGTCGAGGGCCGCGGCGATGCCGGGCGCGTGCGCGAAGGTCTCGGCGACGCTCAGTGACCGGGCTCTGGCCACATTCATGCTGTCACGTCGCCCCTGCACCACCAGAGCGACGACCGCCGTCACGACGAGCAGCGCCACGATTCCCAGCATGAGGAAGAAGACCTGGCCGGCCACGGTGCGGACGCTGAAAAGTGCCCGCAGCCGGTGGCCCGGTGAGGACCTCCCGGGGTTTCGGCCGGAGGGCGCAGGCTCGTCACCGCCCGGGTGTCCGTCATCGTGTCGATGCGGCTGCCGGGCGGAGTGGCGAAACCGCGTCCGGAACCGACCTGTACCACCCACATCTTCAGGTTTAACACGATTCGTCGTGACCGCCCGTCCGGGTCCTGGCGCGTTCATGACCGCGAGACGTGTGAACGGAGCACGGCGAGGGCATATGACGGATTACCGACAGGAGGTGGCGCCAGTGGGCCGCATCAGGATCGTCAGACGTCCCCAGCTGCCGTCCCGGCCGCCGCCGCTCGATCTGCGCACCCCGTCCGGGCGCCCGCTTCCTTACTGACCGCTCCCCCACTCGCCCGTCGCCTTCGGGGCCGCACTCCGTGCGGCCCCGAAGCGCGTTCCGGGGGCGGGCCCGACGGCCCTCGGGCCCCGCGGTGTTGATCACCTGCGGCGGAGCAGGCCGAACCGGCAGGATGTCGGTGTACAGGGTCGCCGTCCGCGGGCGGTGCCGCCCGTCCCAGGAAAGGGTTCCCATGCGGGAAGCGCACGCAGACCAGTCCACCCCGGACGAACGCTCCGCCCCCGGCCCGTCCGAGGAGGCCCAGGTGATCGTGGTGGGCGCGGGGCCGGCCGGCTCGTCCGCCGCCTTCCACCTCGCCCGGGCGGGTGTCGACGTGCTGCTGCTGGAGAAGTCCGCGTTCCCCCGGGAGAAGGTGTGCGGAGACGGCCTCACCCCGCGCGCGGTGCATCAGCTGATCCGGATGGGGGTCGACATCAAGGCCCCCGGCTGGACTCGGTCACGCGGGATGCGATGGGTGACCGGTGAGCGTCAGGTGCAGATCGACTGGCCCGCGCTGGGCGGATACCCGGACTTCGGGCTCACCCGCAGCCGGCACGACTTCGACGACATCCTGGCCCGGCACGCGGTGACCGCGGGGGCCCGGCTGCGCACAGGCGTGAAGGTGACGGAGCCCGTGACCGACCGAGCCGGCCGTGTCACCGGCGTCCGGGCGGTGTCCGGTGCGGGAGATCCGGTGACACACCGCGCTCCGGTCGTCATCGCCGCGGACGGCGCCTCCGCACGGCTCGCACTCGCGTTGGGGTTGCAGCGGGACACGAAACGGCAGATCGCCACGGCGGCCCGCCGCTACTACCGCAGCCCCGAGCGTTCCCGGGAGGAGTTCCTGGAACTCTGGGCCGACCTCCGCTTTCCCGGGAGCGACCGCTATCTGCCGGGATACGGCTGGATCTTCCCGATGGGTGACGGCCGCGTCAACGTGGGCCTCGGCGCCATCCCCCACCGCCGCCACGGCAAGGCCGACCTGCGGGCCACCCTGGACCAGTGGCTGGCCCGGACGCCCGAGGCCTGGGGGCTGCGCGAGGAGAACGCCGAAGGGCCCGTACGCAGCGCCGCGCTGCCGCTGGGCTTCAACCGCCATCCGCTGTACACCAGAGGACTTCTCCTGGTCGGCGACTCGGGAGGCATGATCAGCCCCTGGAACGGTGAGGGCATCGGCCAGGCGCTGGAGGCCGGAGAAGTCGCGGCCGAGGCGGCCGCGCTCGCGCTGGCCCTGCCGGCGGGCCCGAGGCGGGAGAGGGCGCTCCACCACTACCCGGTCGAGATGAACCGTCGCTGGGGCAGCTACTACCGGCTGGGCAACACGGCCGCCGACCTGGTCTTCAGCCGGTCGGGGTTCCAGCCCGTCCTCAACCGCTACGTGATGGGCTCCCCGTTCCTCCTCAACACCCTGGCCCGGCTGCTCACCAATCTCACGGACAAGCCCTCGCGCGATGTGATCGACCATGTCCTGAACACTGCGGTGCGTCTCGTGCCGGCTCCGGGCGCGCGCCGGCGCTGACCGGCCCACCGTAGGCCGGTCTTGGACCGTCAGCCCTCGTACGGATCCGGACCGGCAACCCCGAGCAACTGCCGCCCCCATGTCATCTCCGCCTCACTGAGCGGGACTTCGGGGCAAAGCCGTTCGGGGTGGCCCGGGGGCGGCCCACCGGGGGGCCCGTCCTCCGGGACGGGAACGGGCGGGATGTGGACCCAGATCTGGCCGAAGGCGACCAGCGCGTCGGCGCAGGATCGCAGGAATCGGGCGAGGAGGATGCGCATGCACCCAGCCTGCCCAGCACCGCCAAAGGCGCACCAAAGCCGACCGCCCTCAGCGCATTTCAGCCAATCGGCATACGTACGCAGTTTCCCCGATGTGCGGACAGGCGTGGTGCCTCGAAAGTGACGGGAGCCGCACACACGAAAGTACGTTCCCCTACCGCCCGAGGTATCGATGCGCTACGAACTGCTCGGCCCCCTTCGCGTCTCCCACGACGGTCGTGGACACTCCCTGAGTGCTCCCAAGATGGAGATGACACTGGCCACCCTGCTCGTCGGTGCCGGACGCGTCACCACGAAGGAACAGATCATCGAGGAGCTCTGGGGGTCGGGACCGCCCCGGCGCGCGTCGGCCGCCGTCCATGTCTACCTCTCGCAGCTGCGGAAGTTCCTCACCACCGCCGGGGGCGACCAGGGCCGCGCCATCACCACCAAACCGTCCGGCTATCTGATGCGGCTGGACGGATCCGGCTACGACGTCGACGACTTCCGTGCCGCCATGCACGAAGGCCGCTTCCTTCAGCAGGCCGGCCGTTTCGAGGCCGCCCTCGACGCCTTCGGCCGGGCGCTGTCCCTCGTACGCGGGACCGTACTCGACGGCATTCCCGAGGGCCCGGTACTCACGCGCTTCGCCACCTGGGTGGAGGAGGAGCGGCTCGCCTGCCTCGAACTGTCCGTCGAAGCCAGTACGGCGCTCGGCCGGCACCGCGAGGTCATCAGCCTGCTGAACACCCTCACTGCCCAGTACCCCCTGCGGGAATCCTTCTACCGCCAGCTGATGCTGGTGCTGTACCGCTCCGAGCGACAGGCGGAGGCCCTTCAGGTCTACCGCTGCGCACAGCGCGTCCTCAGATCCGAACTGGGCCTGGAGCCCTGCCGGTCGCTGCGCCGGCTGCATCAGGCGATCCTTACCTCGGACCGCCTCCTCGATCTCCCCGTGGCGAGCTGACGGTGGCCCCGGAGCGACAGGACACCTGGCTGCGCCGCTACCACGACACGGATGCCCGGGCCGAGCTCATCTGTTTTCCGCATGCGGGCGGCTCCGCCGGCTACTGGCACCCCCTGTCCGCCGCCCTCCCGGCCATGGACGTCCGCGCCGTCCAGTACCCGTGCAGGCAGGACCGGTACCGCGAACCGGCCGTCCGTGATCTGCACCGGCTCGCCGACCTGATTGCCGAGGCCCTGAGCGACGGTCCGCCGCCGGCCGGGCCACGGGTCTTCCTGGGCCACAGCATGGGTGCCTCCCTCGCCCACGAAGTCGCCCTGCGGCTGGCCGGGACGCCGGACCGCGGTCCTGCGGCGCTCCTCGTGTCCGGCCGCCGGGCGCCGTCCCGCTCGGTGGCCGGCACGGAACGGCTGGAAACCGACGCGGCACTGATCGCCAAGGTCCGCTCGCTGGGCGGCACCCTGCCCGCCGTGCTGGACGACCCCGAGCTGCTCGGCCTGATCATGCCGGCGCTGCGCGGCGACTATGCGGCGCTCTCGGCCTACGTACCGAGCGCGGGCGTGCCCTTGGCGTGCCCGGTCGTGGCCATCACCGGGGACAGCGACCCGGAGGCGCCGGTCGCGGACGTACGAGCGTGGCGCGACCACACCACCGGCCCTTTCGAGCTGCGCGTCTTCCCCGGCGGGCACTTCTTCCTGGGCGACCACCTGCCGGCCGTCGCGGACCTCGCGACCGCTCTGTCGGCTGCGGCCCCGGCGGTGGGGCCGTCGTGAGCGGAGCGGGGAGCCTACTGGCCATCAGCGATCTGCATGTGGCGTTCGACGACAACCGGGCAGTGCTGGAAGGACTGCGCCCGGACCATCCGGACGACTGGCTGCTGGTGGCGGGTGACGTGGGCGAGATCGCCGGCGACGTCGGCCGCGCCCTGGACCTGCTGAGCCGGCGCTTCGCGCAGGTGGTGTGGGTACCGGGGAACCACGAGCTGTGGACCCACCGGCAGGACCCGGTGACCCTGCGGGGGCGCAGCCGGTACGAACATCTCGTGCGGATCTGCCGGGACCTGGGCGTACTCACGCCGGAGGACCCCTATCCCGTGTGGCAGAGCCCGACGGGCCCGGTCACGGTGGCACCGCTGTTCGTCCTGTACGACTACACCTTCCGGCCGCCCGGCACCAGGACCCGCGCCGAGGCGCTGGAACGGGCCCGGGCGCACGGGATCGTGGGCTCCGACGAGGCGCTGCTGCACCCCGACCCGTACCCCTCGATCGACGCCTGGTGCCGGGCGCGCCTCGCCGTGACGGAGCGCCGGCTCGCAGCGCTCGCCCCCGGCACCGAAACGGTGCTGGTGAACCACTTCCCGCTGGTGCGCGAACCCACCCGCGTGCTGCGCCATCCGGAGTTCGCCCTCTGGTGCGGCACCGGGGCCACGGCCGACTGGCACACCCGGTTCAACGCCCGGGCCGTGGTGTACGGGCATCTGCACATCCCCCGCACCACCTTCCACGACGGCGTCCGCTTCGAGGAGGTGTCGGTGGGCTACCCCCGCGAGTGGCGCAGGCGCGGGAACGGACCGGGCGGCACGCGGCTCGTTCTGCCCGGTCCGGACTCGGCCGGCCGGGCCGGCGGGCCGGCGGGCCTGCGGTGATCGGCGCACTGCTGCCTTCGGGGGCGGTGGGGGCCGAGGTGTACGACGATCCGCAGGAGGCCCGGCTCCACCCGGCGGAGGAGGCCGCCATCGCCCGGGCCGTGGAGTCGCGTCGCAGGGAGTTCACAACGGTGCGCCACTGCGCCCGCACGGCCCTTCGCGAACTGGGCCACGATTACGAGCCGTTGGTACCGGGACACCGGGGCGCACCCGGCTGGCCGGCCGGTGTGGTGGGCAGCATGACGCATTGTGCCGGTTTCCGGGCGGCCGCGGTCGCCCGGGTCGGGGTCCTGGCGTCGCTCGGGATCGACGCCGAGCCCGACCTTCCGCTGCTGCCGGGCATGCTCGCCTCGGTCTCCCTGCCGACGGAGCGACAACGCGTGGACGAACTGGCCGCGCACCGGCCCGGTGTGGCCTGGGACCGGCTGCTGTTCAGTGCCAAGGAGGCCGTGTACAAGACGTGGTTCCCGCTGACCGGACTGCTGCTCGACTTCCCGCAGGCGGAGATCCTGATCGATCCCGGGGGTACGTTCCGGGCGGTACTCCTGGTGCCCGGCCCCGTGGTCGGAGGCCGTGCGGTCACGGTCTTCCACGGCCGGTGGGCGGCCGGTGGCGGGTTGCTGGCCACCGCGATCGGCGTGCCTCAGCCGGCCAGGGCCATCAGCCGGACGAGTGCGGCGCGGGAGTTCACGCCCAACTTGCTGTAGATGTGCGTCAGATGGACGTCCACGGTGCGCGGGCTCACCCGCAGCCGCCCGGCGATGTCCTTCGTCTTCAGCCCCTCGCCGGCGAGATCGGCGACCTCGCGCTCCCGCAGGGTCAGTTCATCGAGCCCACTGCTGTCCCGACGCGTGGTCAACCGGACAGCTGACCTTGCCAGTTCGCGGGCCCGGGCGCCCGCGGGGCTGGAGTCGCCGAACAGTCTCTGCGCCTCCTCGTAGCACCGGGCGGCCTCCGCCGTCAGCTCCCGGCCCATCAGGGCATGACCGCGGGCCAGCAGCGCGTGCCCGCTCTGCTCGACCAGCCCCACGGCGGACGCGGCCTCCGCCGCCCGCTCGGCCCAGGCGTCCAGGGTGTCCGCGTCGGCCTCTGTCTGCACGACCGCCGCGGCGAGGAGTTCGTAGTTGCGGGCTGCGAACACGGCCACGGGCTCGGACACCCGCCAGGCCTCCCGCTCCGGGAGGAGGAGCTCCAGTGCGGTGCCGGCCTCACCCGCGGCGAGCGCGGCCTCGGCGAGGAGCAGGGCGTTGAGCGGTGTCCGGGGCTCCGGGGCACGGCCGAGGGGCCTTGTCGTGGCGGGACGCGGGGAGGTCCGGCCCAGCTGGGCCCAGGCGGCGGCAGTGATCGCCTCCGACAGGGCGACGTGGTCGCCGCGCCCCATGGCGCGCGCGGCGGCGCTGCCTTCCTGGACGGCGCCCAGGGCGTCGGCCAGCCGGCCGCTCTGGTAGTGCACATAGCCGAGCGTGTCGAGCAGAGGCGGCAGGAAGTGCGCGTCGCCGCGAGCCCGGACTGCGGTCAGCGCCCGCTCCGCGTGCCCGTACGCCGGTCCGTACCAGCCCATGAGCGCCTCTGCCCAGCTCAGGACCAGCAGATGGCCGGCCTCCTGGTCCCCCGCCTGCCGTCCCGAGTCCACCTCGTCCAGGGCCTGAGCGGCAGCGTCCAGGGACATCTCGGCCGCGCACATGTCGCCGTCGAGTACGGCGCACAGCCCGGCGAGGCCGAGGGCCCCTCCCATGGTGACCGGGTCCGCGCCGTCCGTACCGTGCACGAGTACCTCGACGTCGGTGCGGGCCGGGACGTGGCCGGCGAGCACCTTGCCGAGCTGCTGATGGACTCGCAGGAGCAGTCCGGCGCCGGCCGAAGCGGCCTGTGCTGCGGGGAGTTCGGCAGCCAGCAGCGCCTGGGCTTCCTCGTCGTGGCCGAGAGCCGCGAGCACGGCGGCGAGGAAGGCGACGGTCCGGGCGCGCAGCTCGGGTGTCCGGCCGTCGGGTCCCGCCAGCACGTCGGCCCGCAGTGCGACGATCCGTTCGGTGTCGCCCTCGGCGGCCAGGGCCCGGACCACCTGTTTCCACAGTCCGGTGCCGGCAGGGCAGGCGCTGCGGCCGTCACCGGTCCTGCGGGACAGGCGCAGCGCGGACGTCAGCCAGTGGGCCGCCTCCGCCGCTCTGCCCGCCTGCACACAGGCGCGCGCGGCGGCGGCCAGTACCTCGGCGTCTTCCGGCCGGATCCCGGACCCGGCGCGCTCGATGTGCGGGACGATGTCGAGGGCCGGGAGACCCAGCCGGGCGAATCGGTCCCGGGCCCTGCGATGCGCTCCCGATCGCCAGCAGGCGTCGGCGTCGGCATAGAGGCATCCCCTGAGCAGCGGGTGACGGAACACCAGGACGCCGGGCTGGGCCGTCGAGCGGACCAGGTCGCGGCGCCGCAGCTCGGAGAGCGCCCGGCATGCCTCGTCCCGGGACGTCTCGGCCACCTCGGCCACGGCGTCGATGTCGAAGACGCTGCCGAGCACTGCCGAAGCGTGCGCCACCCTGCGGGGCACGTCCGCGAGCAGCGCCGTCTCGGCGAGCAGCCGGGCGCCGAGCGAGCTGGATGTCCAGAGGTCGAGCGCGTCCCCGGTCAGGGATCCGGCCTCGGCCAGGGCGGTGAGGTAGAGCGGGTTGCCCGCGCTGTGCGCGTACAGCCGGGGAAGTTCCGGGGCATCCGCGCTCAGGCCCAGCACCTCGGCGCACCGGTGCGCGGGCAGTGCCCCGAGGGCGATGGTCTCGACGGCACCCAGCTCGCCGCCCTGCTGGAGGACGGCGCGCAGTGCGACGGGGGCCTGCCTCGGCCGGTGCGCGACGACGACCATCAGTCCGCGGTCGACGGGCCAGCGGATCAAGGTTTCCACCAGCCGGGCCGAGCCGGGGTCGGCCCAGTGGAAGTCGTCGAGGACGAGCAGCACGCCGCCGGGGGACGCGGCGGGTCCGGCCGTGAGGAGGCGGCGCACCCCTGCGAAGAACGGAGAGCGCCAGACGGACTGTTCGGCCCCGGGCGGGACGTCCGTGAGCGCGTCGACGAGCGCCGCCGTCGCCGCGGCGACGGCCCCCTTCTCCGTGGCTGCGCCCTGCCAGATGGTCAGCGCTTGCACCAGGGGGTGGAAGGGCACCTGTGCCTCCGCCTCGGAGCAGCGGCCGTGGAGTACGGCGAGCCCGTGCCCCCGGGCCTCCTTGGCCAGCGCGGTGAGCAGTCGGGTCTTGCCGGCTCCAGGGTCGCCCGTCACTTCCGCGATGGCCGGCCGGCCGTCGCGGGCGGCCTGGACGAGTTCCGTCAGCAGCGCCAACTCCGCGGTGCGGACAGTCGTTTCGGTGTTCGGCCCGGTGATGGTGGTGATGCCCATGTCGCAGGTCCCCTTCCCCCGGTCTGCGCTCCCGCGCTCTCGACGCTGAGAGACACCCAACAGCTGTGGCCCTCGCCAGGGTAGGCGCGGGAGGCGGGATGAATCGTTCTGTAACAGAACCTTCATGGACCGCGCACGGAAGGCGCGGCCGGTGGCCTTAGCAGAGCTTTAGACGCCCCGGGCAGCCTGGCGACCGTCCGAACCCCGCAGATCCGCAGTCCAGTCGGTCCAGCTGAGGAGCCGCTCGTGCCCACGTCCCGTGGCCTGCCCGCCCATCGCGCTGTCCGACGCCTGCCCCTCGGCGACCTCGGCGAGCTGCTGGTGGATCTGCACGAGGGCGAACTGATCGTGCGTCACCTGGACCTGGTCGTCGCCGGGACCGGCCGGCATCTGCGGCTGGTCCGCGAGTACCGCAGTCATTCCCTGGTGGAGCTGGGATTCGGTCCCGGCTGGACGTACGGCGCGGGCCCCGGCTTCCCACCGGACACCGGAAGTGAACCGGTGACGTTCACCGACGCCCGGGGCCGGGTCGTGACCCTCCACCGTGACTCCGAAGGCCTGGTGTCGAAGGTCGTCGATCCGCTGGGGGCCGAGGTGGGGGCGTTCGCCTACGACCGTTCGGGGCGGCTGGAGCGGCACACCGGCGCGGGCGGGGACACCACGGCCTTCCTGTGGGACGCGGACGGGAGGCTGGTCGGCATCACGGATCCGCTCGGCGAGAGCGTGGGGATCGCCTACGACGGGATGTTCGCGGTCTCGGAGCTCTCCTGGAGCGGGCCGGGCGGCCGGGCCCGTATCGCCTTCGAATACGGCCCCGACCGCACGCTCGTCACCGGGCCGACCGGTCTGCGTACCGGATATGCCTTCGACGCGCAGGGGCGGCCGATGGCGGTCGAGGACCCGTCGGGCCACGTCCGCAGCCTCACCCGGGACGCGGACGGGCGTCCGGTCTCGGTCACCGACGCGGCGGGTGCGACGCTCACCCGCACCTTCGACGCGCAGGGACGCCCGACCTCGCTGCGGCTGCCGACCGGCGCCCGCTCCCGGGTCTCGTACACCTCGCGGGACGGCGGGGGCACGCTCACCTCGCTGCGTGATCCGCTGGGCAATGAACTCCTGCTGGAGTACGACGCGTCGGGGCGGCTGGTCCGCAGCCGTACCCCGGGCCGGGGCACGGCCGTGGACACGCGGAGCTACGACCCGGCCCATGGCGGGGTCGCCGAGATCGTCGACGGAAACGGCGCGGTGACCCGGTTCGGCTACGACGAGGCCGGTGACCTGACGACCGTGACCCCGCCCGCCCCGCTCGGCCGCACGGTCTTCGGGTACGACGGACTGTCCCGGATCACGTCGGTGACCAGCGGCGCCGGTGACCGCATCGGTTACCGGCACGATCCGGCCGGGCGGCTGACGGAGGTCACGGACGAGAACGCGGGCAGCACACTCCTCGTGCTCACCCGTGACGCCCTGGGCCGGGTGGTCCGCAAGGCCGGGTCCGGCTGGTCGTACACGTTCGACTGGGTCAGGACGGCGAGCGGCGACCGCCCGGCGGCCTCGGTGCGGACCGGGGAGGGGGGCGCCGCGCCGGAGCGGATCGTTTCGGAGTACGACGCCGAGGGGGCGCTGACCTCGTTCACCACCCCCGGCGGCACCACCCGCTACACCCTGGACGACGCGGGCCGCACCGAGTCCGTCACCACTCCGGCCGGCCGCACGGCCCGGTTCGTCCGTGACGCGGACGGGCGTCCGGTGCGGATCGAACTGGGCGCGGCCGTACAGGAGATCCGGTACGACGCGTCAGGCCGCAGGACCGCGCTGACGGTGCGCGGGCCGGGCGGCGAGACCCTCCTGTCGGCGGAGTACGGCTACAGCTCGGGCAGCGGCGCCGACAGCGATGTGCTGCGCTCCTCAATACTGGACGGTGAGTTCACCGGTTTCGCCTACGACGGGCTCAAGCGCCTCGTGCGTGCCGGTGACGCCGAGTTCGCCTACGACGATGCCCATCATCTGCGCCGGCTCGGGGCGACGGAGTTCACCCTGAACGACGCCGGTCAGGTGGTGCGGTTCGGCGAGACCGCGTTCGCCTACGACGGCGCGGGCAACTTCACCGAGGAGACCGACCCGACCGGCTCGTTCCGCTACAGCGCCACCAACCAGACCCTGACGGGCGTGTTCGGCGGCGTCCAGGTGGTGGACGTGCGCTACGACGGGCTGGGCCAGGAGACTCCTCGGCGCATCACCGAGACCACCGTGGACGGACGCACCGTCGTCCACGAGCTGACCCACTCCCCGCTGGGCGTCGTGCGCGTGACGGACGACGGTGTGCCGGCCGACTTCGTGCGCACCCCCGACGGCACCCTCATCGCCGTGCTCACGGACACGGGCCGCCACTACTGGGTGGCGACCGACCAGCAGGGCTCCGTGCTCGCCCTGATCGACGAGGAAGGCGCCGTCGCCGCCCGCTACCGCTACACCGCCCACGGCGCGGTCACGGCATCGGGCGAGGCGGCGGCGGTGAACCCGTTCCGGTACCGGGGGGCGTACCAGTTGCTGCGCAGCGCACACCTCCTCGATCACCACCTCTACAACGGGTACTGGGGGCGCTTCACCCAGCCCGATCCCACCGGCGCGCAGTACGCCCCCTACTCCTTCTCCGACAACGACCCGGTGAACAGCGGGACATGGACCCGACACGGCTTCTGGACCGTGCTCGCCCACCCGCACCTGCCCGCCGCGGACGTGTTCTTCCCCGCGGCCGGTGCTCCGGCCTCGGCGGCCGACGCCGCGGCCGAGGCCCTCACCGGCCCGGGTGCGCTCCTCGCCACCCCACCCCTGATCGCCTGGGCGCCACCGCCCCGGGATGTCCGAACCCCTTACCGAGAGGAACAGTCAGATGCCTGACCAGATCGTGCTGCGCGTCCCGAGGGAAGTCGTGGTCAAGGTGGTCGACGACGTCGAGGTCGCCGATCCGAGCACCGGCCAGACCGGCACGTTCGACGACGAGCTGTACGACGAGGACGGGAAGCTGATCGGCACGTCACACGGCTCCTTCCGGATCGAGTACGTCCGGCCGGGCGACGGCGGGCTGCTGACCTACTACACCGAGGACATCACCCTCGACGACGGCACCATCCACGCCGAGGGGTGGGCTGACTTCAACGACGTGCGCACCAGCGAGTGGGTGCACTACCCCGCGACCGGGACGAGTGGCCGCTACGAGGGTCTGCGCGGCTTCCGCACCTGGCGCATGACCGGGGTCCGGGCCTCCGCCGAGGCACGGATCCTGCTGTCCGACTGAGTCCGGTCCGAACGAGCGAGGAAGGGCCCTCATGACGGGTCGGGACGTGTACATAAGGTCGGCGGCCTCCGCGCTTCCCGGCCCGCCGCTGGACAACGCCACGCTGGCGGAGCGGTTCGGCATGGACGCGCTGTGGCAGCAGTGGGTGGATGTCTTCATCGGGACGGCATCGCGCCACCTGGCCCTGGATCTGGACTCGGGGAAGCTCACCGCTTCGCTGGCGGATCTGGTGGAGGAGGCGGGCCGCACCGCACTGGACCGGGCCGGCCTGGCCCCGGGGCAGGTGGACGCGGTGGTGCTGGGCACCGCGACACCGGACCGGCTGATGCCGGCGACGGTCAATGTGGTCGCGGACCGGCTGGGCATCGACGGCGTACGGAGCTTCCAGCTCCAGTCGGGGTGTTCCGGAGCGGTCCAGGCGCTCGACGTGGCCCAGCAGCTGCTGCGCGCCGGGAGCGCCCGTACAGTGCTCGTCCTCGGGGGCGACGTGATCGCCCGGTTCTACGACCTGGACACCGACCTGCGCACCACGGCCCCCGCCGAGCTGGTCAACTACGTCCTGTTCGGGGACGCGGCCGGCGCCGCGGTCCTCTCCACCGAGCCGGGGCCCGGCGCCGTGTCCGTACGTGCGCTGTTCACCCGTCTGGTGGGCCTCGGCAGGGAGCCCGGCGCGGTCCTCGAATGGTTCGGCCCCGCCGACCGGGACAGCGACCGGCCGGCGGCCACCGAGGACTACAAGGCCATCGAGAAGCACGTGCCGGTCATGGCCGGGGAGGTGCTGGACGAACTGCTGGACGGCCTGGGCTGGGCCCGCGAGGACGTGGATCTGCTGCTCCCTCCGCAGCTCTCCGGCCGGATGACCCGGCTGATCACCAAAGGGCTCGGCCTGCCGGACGCCGAGGCCGTCTCCTGCGTCGACGACGCGGGCAACTGCGGCAACGCCATCGTCTTCCTCCAGCTGGAGCGGGCACTCGGCCGGCTGGCCGGCGGGCGACGGGCGGTGGGCATCTCCATCGAGTCCAGCAAGTGGCTCAAGGCGGGCTTCGCCCTGGAAGGGAACTGACCCGTGACCGACACGACCGCGGACCTGCTGCGGGAGATCACGGCCGAGGACTACCCCGCCGTACGCGAGCTGGTGGCCGACTTGTCCGGGGACGCGCTCGTCCGGGCGGGCCGGACCCTGGCCCGGCTGGATCCCGGCAAGGTGCTCGCCGCACACCCCGGCACCCCCGCGCCGCTGATCGCCGTGACCGGGCACGGCACCCTTTCCGTCCTGGTACCCGCTCTCACCGGCGAACTGGCACGGCACGGGCTCCTGGCGCGGGTGCGGCTCTCCGACTTCGACAGCTGGGTCTTCGACCTCGCGGACCCGGGGAGCGAGCTCTACGCGGCCGGCCCCTCGATCGTGCTCTGCGTCCTCGACCCGGCCCTGGTGGCCGACGAACTGCCGTTGCCCTGGCGGGTGGAGGACGTGGAACGGGTCCTGAACGAGAAGACCGCGCTGGTCGAGCGGGCCGCCGAGGTCTTCGCGGCGACGGCCCGGGGCGCCACGCTCGTCCTCAACACGCTTCCTCTGCCGCGCTCACTGACCGCACAGCTCGTCGACCTCGGCTCGCGGGCCCGGCTAGGGGCCGTGTGGCGGGAGGCCAACGCCCGTCTGCTGCACCTGGTGGAGACCCGGCCCGAGGTGGTGACCGTGGATCTCGACCCGCTGCTCGCGGAGGGGATCGCCGCCCACGACGTGCGGCAGAGCGTGTACGCCAAGGCGCACCTGTCCGACGCGCTGCTGGCCGGCTACGCCCGCGAGGTCGGGCATCTGGCGCGCCGGTCGGCGGGCGGTGCGAAGAAGGTGCTCGCCCTGGATCTGGACGACACCGTGTGGGGTGGTGTGCTCGGGGAGGCGGGGCCCGAGGGGATCGAGGTGGCGGGCAGCTATCGCGGGGAGGCGTTCCGGCGCTTCCAGTCGGTGGCAAAGCAACTGGGCTCCCAGGGGGTGCTGCTGGCGGCGGTCAGCAAGAACGAACTGGAGCCGGTCGTGAAGACCTTGCGCGAGCACCCCGAACTGACCTTGCGCGAGCAGGACTTCGTACAGGTGCGGGCCAACTGGCGTCCGAAGCACGACAACCTCGCCGAGCTGGCGGCCGACCTCAACCTGGGCACGGACAGCTTCGTCTTCGTCGACGACAGCGCCTTCGAGTGCGGCCTCGTCCGCCGCGAGCTGCCCGGCGTCTCGGTGCTCCAAGTGGGCCGGGAGCCCGCACTCCATGTCGAACGTCTGCTGCGGGACGGCTGGTTCGATGTGCGCGCCCTCACCGCGGAGGACCGGGCCCGCCCCGCCCTCTATCGCGAGGAACGGGCGCGGAAGGACTTCCTGCACACCTTCGATTCGCTCGACGGCTATCTGCGGGAGCTGGACATCTCCGTGACGCTCGCGCCCGTGGACGCGGCCGGTCTCGACCGGGTCTCCCAGCTCACGCTGCGGACCAATCAGTTCAACCTCACCGCGCGGAGGCTCCACCCCGCCGAGGTGCGGGCGCTGGACGACGATCCGTCGGCACAGGTGCTCGCGATCCACTCCGCCGACCGGTTCGGGGACAACGGACTGGTCGGCGCGGTGTTGCTGCGGCGCGACGCCGGGGAGCTGCACATCGAGAACTTCCTGCTGAGCTGCCGGGTCTTCTCGCGCGGCATCGAGCAGGCCGTGCTCAACGCCCTACTGGAGCACGCCTTCGACAGCGGTGCCACCGAGGTGCGGGCCGCGTATGCGCGGACCGCCCGCAACGGAAAGGTGGCGGACTTCTATCCGCGGGCGGGGTTCGAGACGGTGCGCGCCGACGATGCCTCGGCCGATTTCCGGCTCACGACCCGGCCGCCCGCCGCCGCCGTCGATCACATCCGTCTGACCGCGCGTTTCGAAGGGACCTCCCGTGAAGACCGTCGATGACTTCGTCACGCTGCTGCGCGACGAACTCGCCCTGCCCGTCACCGTCGACGACCTCGGACGCGGGCTGGACACCGTGGAGTCCTGGGACTCGGTGCACCTGCTGGCGCTGTGCACGGTCCTGGAGCGCGAGACCGGGCGTTCGCTCCCGCTGGCCGACGTCCTGGAGGCGGCCAGTCTGAAGGACGTGTATCTGCTGGCGGTGGCTCCGTGACCGCCGCCGAAGCCGGTGAGCCGCTGCCCCGCCAGCGGCGGCACACCCTGTTCTTCCTGGAGGTGATCCGGGACTTCTCCCCCGTGTTCCTCGACACCGAGGTCGACATGAGCGGGGTGCTCGCCCACCGCGCGTCTGCCATGGAGAGCGAGGGGGTGCGCTATGCGACGACCACCTATGTGCTGCGGGCCGCGGGCCGGGTGCTGGCCAAGCACCCGGACGCCAACGCGGCGGTGCGGGGCGGGCCCCGCCGGCTGAGGATCGCGCACTATCCGTTCGTCAACGGCAAGGTCGCCCTGGACCGCACCCTGGACGGGCGCCGGGTGGTGCTCGGCACGATCGTGCCCGATGTCCATGAGGCCGAACTGCCCGCCATTCAGGAGCACCTGGCCCACGTCAGGGACGGCGACCCGCAGACGCTGCCCGAGTTCGAAGGGGTGCGGAAGCTGCACCGGGCCCCCTGGGCCGAAGGCCGCAAGATCTTCCGCGGCGCCGCGGACTCGCTCGCCCTGCGGCCCCATCTCAACGGCACCTTCGCGGTCACCTCGCTGGGCCACCGCGCGGTCGACTCCTTCCACTCAGTGGGCGGCACCACGACCACGTTCGGAGTGGGCAGGGTGCTGGAGCGGCCCGTCGTACGGGAGGGGCGAATCGTGGTGGCTCCGGTGCTGCGGCTCAGTCTCGCCTTCGACCACCGGGTCATCGACGGGGCCGAGGCGGCGGACGTACTGACCGAGGTCAAGGAGGCGCTGGAGAGCGTATGAACGACATCGCGGAACTGAAGAACTTCGTCGTGGCCCACACCCGTTCGCAGGGGCTGCCGCCCGAGCACTATGATCCGCTGCTCGCGCGGATCGGTGACGACGAGAACGGCACCCCGGGGTCCTGGGTGCACGAGTGGAGCGCCGAGGGTGCACGGCTGGAGGCCGAGGGCAAGCCGCTGGACGCCTGTGTGCACTACAACATGGCGCGGTTCCCCTTCGTGGACGGCTCGGCGCGCCAGGAGGCGCTGGAGCGCTGCACCGATTCCTTCGACATCTGGAGGTCGGGTTTCCCGGCCGTGCAGCGGCTGGATGTCGCTCTGGCCGGCGGCCGCATCCGCTGCTGGACGGCGGGGCTGGACGCGTCCGACCCCAAGCCGCTGCTGGTGATGACCGGGGGCATCGTCTCCGTCAAGGAGCAGTGGGCGCCGGTGCTGCTCCAGCTCGGAGCGCTGGGCTTCGCCGGGGTGGTCACCGAGATGCCGGGCGTGGGCGAGAACTCCCTGCTGTACGGGGCCGACAGCTGGCAGATGTTCTCCGCCGTCCTGGACGCGGTCGGCGACCGGGCCGACACCTCCCGTACGTACGCGCTGGCGTTGAGCTTCAGCGGGCACCTGGCGCTGCGCGCCGCGCTGCACGACTCGCGGATCAGCGGCGTCGTCGGCGCGGGGGCGCCGCTGCACGACTTCTTCACCGACGCGGAGTGGCAGCGCACGGTGCCCAGGGTCACCACGGACACGCTGGCCCATCTCACCCGGACGAAGCCCGACGAGGTCTACGGACTGATCCGGGACTGGGCGCTGTCACCCGCGGAACTGGCGGCCCTTCGGATACCGGTGGCGCATGTGACGAGCCTGCGGGACGAGATCATTCCGCCGGGTGACGCCCGGCTGCTGCGGGAGCGGGTGCGCGGGGTGCGGCTGCTGGCGCACGACGATGTGCACGGGTCGCCGCTGCACTTCGCCCAGACCCGGCTGTGGACGCTGCTCTCGGTGCTCCGGATGCGCGGCGGGTACGGCGACCAACGGGCGGTGCTCACCAGGGAGTTCGCACGTCTGCGGTACGGCGGGAGGAAGGGGGCATGACCGGGGCGAGAGCCCTCGATGGCGGGACCCGATGTCTGCGCAATGTGCTCGGACGGTTCGCGACGGGAGTGGTCGCCGTCGCTTCGGAGGATCCGGTGACCGGGAGCCGGTCGGGACTCGCGGCGAACTCCTTCTGCTCGGTCTCCCTCGATCCACCGCTGGTCTCGTTCTGTGTCGCGGACACCAGCACCAGTTGGCCGCGCATCCGCGCCGGCGGGCTGTTGGGGATCAGCATCCTGGGGGTCGGGCAGCGGGAGGCCGCGTCCCGGCTGGCGGTGACCGGCGGCGACAAGTTCCACGGCATGCCGTGGGGCTCCTCGCCGGACGGGGCGCCGGTCCTGGAGGGGGCGCTGGCCTGGCTGGAGTGCTCGGTCGAGGCCGAGCACCCGGCGGGCGACCATGTGATCGTCGTCGCCCGGGTGCACCGGCTCGACGCGGTGGAGGACGGAGATCCGCTCCTGTTCTTCCGGGGCTCGTACGGGCGGCTCAGCCGCTGACGCCGCCCGGTTCCGTGCCGAAGGCGCGCAGGAAGGTGTCGACGCCGGCGGTGACGACCTTCGCGACGTCCGCCGGGTCGAGGGGCCG
Source organism: Streptomyces sp. NBC_01013 (assembly GCF_045162765.1). Taxonomy (NCBI): domain Bacteria; kingdom Bacillati; phylum Actinomycetota; class Actinomycetes; order Kitasatosporales; family Streptomycetaceae; genus Streptomyces; species Streptomyces sp. NBC_01013. The sequence goes on along the minus strand of NZ_CP108687.1, from coordinate 7,527,450 downwards.
GGTGCCCAGTGCGCTCATCCCCGGCAGTTCCTCGTAGACCAGCGCGATGAACTGGTTCGCCGCCCTGACCGGGTCCTCGACGCGCAGATGCCCGGCGTTCGCGAGGCGCGCGAGCCGGCCCGCGAGCGCCTCGGTGAACTGGTTGGGCCCGCTGGCCCGCACCGCGTCGAAGAGGTCCGGGAAGCGTACGGCCTCCGCGTACAGCAGCCGACGCACGGACTCGGACTGCTCGTCGCAGTAGCAGTCGACGAGCTTCGTGGCGAGGTCCTCCAGGCCCGGACGCAGCTCCGCCGGATCGGTCGGGAAGGCGGTGAGGACGTCGAGGGTCTTGGCGTTGGACCGGGCGGCGGTCTCCGTCATCACATGCCGGAACAGCTTCTCCTTCGACCCCAGGTGGTTGTAGATCGTCGGCTTGGACACCCCGGCCTCGGCGGCGATCACATCCAGGCTCGCCTGTGCGTATCCGACCTGCGCGAAGACCCGCAGGGCGGCCTCGACGATCGCCCGGCGCTTGTCCAGCCGCCCTCGGTCCACCGGGCCACCGGCCGTCTGTTCGTTCTCGCCAACGCTCATAGAGCCATGCTACCGTGCCAGCCACAGAATTTAACTACCCAGTAAAATTTTCTGGGTGCAGTGGTTAAAAGGAGTTGCCGTGTCTGAAACAAAGGCGGCGGGGAGCGGGCCTGCCCGGCTCGATGCCGCTCTGCTCACGCTCGTCGGCGTCATGGTGCTCGGCGGGATGATGTCCTACCTGGACGCGACGATCGTCAACGTCGGAATCAGCACGCTGGGCGGCGAGTTCCACGCCACGCTGGCCACCATCGAGTGGGTCACCACCGGTTATCTGCTCGCGGTCGCCCTGGCGATTCCGCTGGCCGGCTGGGCCGTGGTCCGGTTCGGCGCCAAGCGCATGTGGCTGCTGGGCCTCTCGGTCTTCCTGATCGGCTCGACGCTCTGCGCCTTCGCCTGGAACGCGGAGAGTCTGATCGCCTTCCGCATCGTCCAGGGGTTCGGCGGCGGCATGGTCGACCCGATCATGATGACCGTCGTCGCGGGCGCCGCGGGGCCCGCGAGGATCGGCCGGGTCATGGGCCTGGTCTCCGTGCCCATCACGCTCGGTCCGGTGGTCGGCCCCATCATCGGCGGGCTGCTGCTGGACAACTTCTCCTGGCAGTGGATGTTCCTGGTCAACATCCCCTTCGCGCTCGCCGCCATCGTCCTGGCGATCCGGGTCCTGCCGGCCGACCCGCCGCCGAGCGGCGACCCCGTGCCGTTCGACGGCCTGGGTGTCGCGCTGCTCTCCCCCGGCTTCGCCGCGCTCGTCTACGCCCTGTCCCAGGCCGGCGGCGACGGCTTCGGCAGCACCGAGGTGATCATCGGTCTTGCCGTCGGTGTCGCCCTGTTCGTGGCGTACGCCGTGCACGCGCTGCGCACGACCGCCACTCCGCTGCTCGATCTGCGGCTGTTCAGCAGCAAGGGCTTCAGCGCCAGCGTGACCACCATGTTCCTGCTCGGCGGCGGGCTCTTCTCGCTCCTGTTCCTGCTGCCGCTGTACTACCAGCAGGTCCACGGCCACAGCGTCCTGGAATCCGGGCTGCTGCTCGCCCCGCTGGGCCTCGGCACCCTGATCGGCATGCCGATCGCGGGCAACCTCGCGGACAAGGTCGGCGCCCGCCGGCTGGTGCCCACCGGCGCCCTGCTCATCGGGCTCGGCGCCCTGGTCTTCACCGGCTCCGATTCCGGCACCTCGCAGGTCGCTCTCACCGCCGCCCAGTTCGCCGCCGGCTTCGGCATGGGTCTCGTGGGCGCGCCCACGATGGGCTCGGTCTACAAGACGGTGCCGGGCGAGGCGGTCGCGGGCGCCACCGGTGCGGTCTTCATCCTCAACCAGATCGGTGCCTCGCTCGGCATCGCGGTGGTGGCGCTGATCCTCCAGGGGGGCGGGTCCCACGCGGCACCCACCGCAGACTCCTTCGGCAATGCCTTCTGGTGGCCGGTCGCCGCGGCCGTCGTGGTCTTCGCCGCGGGTCTTCTCCTGCCGGGCAGGCCCGAGCCGCAACCGGCCACGGACGAGGCAGCGGACGCGACGCCGGCGGGGGCGTCCGCGGCTGCGGAGCCGGCCGCCGGCCACTCCTGAGCCTCCGTCCCGGCACGGGGCAGCCACCGCACCTCCCGTACGCGCATGTCCGTCCAGCCCGCGCCGCCGGACCCCCGTCCGGCGGCGCGCTCCTCCCGGAGGTCTCCATGAGCCGACCCCTCGGCATTCCCCTGTCCGTTCTCGACGTGGTGCCCGTCTTCGAGGGCGGCTCCGCGACCCAGGCCCTGCGCGACACCGTCGCCCTGGCTCCGCGCGTCGAGGAACTCGGCTATCTGCGCTACTGGGTGGCCGAGCACCACAGCACCCCCAGCCTCGCCACCTCGGCGCCCGCCATCCTCGCCGGACGCCTGGCCGCTGCCACGACCACCCTGCGGGTCGGCTCCGGCGGCGTGCTCCTGCCCAACCACGCCCCCCTGGTGGTCGCCGAGCAGTTCGGCACCCTGGAGGCACTCCACCCCGGCCGCGTCGACCTGGGTCTGGGCCGCGCCCCCGGTACCGACCCGCACACCGCCCGAGCCCTGCGCCGGGCGCCGGAGCGAGGCGGGGACGACTTCCTGCACCAGGTCACGGAGCTGAGCGGCTACTTCGCGCCCGGCGACCCCTCCTCCCCCATCACCGCCGTGCCCGCCGCCGACGGCAGGCCCGACCTGTGGATGCTCGGCTCCAGCCCTGCCAGCGCCGAGCTCGCCGGAGCGCTGGGGCTGCCTTACGCCTTCGCCCACCAGATCAACCCGCACGCCACGGCCTACGCGCTGGACCGCTACCGCGAGGCCTTCCGTCCCTCGCCCCATCTGGACCGGCCGCGCACCCTGATCTCCGCGCTGACCACCGTCGCCGACACGGACCGGGCCGCCCGCGAGGTCGCCGCGCCCTACCTTCTCGGCAAGATAGAGATGCGTACCGTACGGCGATTCGACGCGTTCCCGTCCGCGCGGACCGCGGCCCGCTACGCGTACTCCGAGGCCGAGCTGCAGTTCCTGGAGGAACTGGCGGAGCGCCAGCTGATCGGCGCCCCGGCCACCGTGCGCGACAAGCTGGCCGACCTGGTGGCGCGCACCGGGGCCGACGAGCTGATGGCCCTGACCGTCGTCCCGGACCAGGCGGAGCGGCTGCGCTCGTTCGAACTGCTGGCGCAGGCGGCCCGGGAGGTGCGTCCCGGCTCCCCCGAGGACGTTTCAGCCCGGCTTTAGACGTACTCGCGACAGTACGTCAGGCCCCTCACCTCGTTTCCATGTCCCGGAGTCCCCATATGCACCCGCGCCGTACACCTCGCAGAGCCGTTCTGCTGTCCGTCCTGCTGCTAGCCGCCTCCACCGCGTGCAGCTCCGACGACGGCTCCGCCCCCACCGCGCAGGCGAAACCCCGGTCCGGCGGCAGCCTCACCTACGCGGCGCAGCAGGAGCCGGACTGCTGGGACCCGCACACCAGTGCGCAGGACGTGACCGCCTTCGTCCAGCGGCCGGTCTTCGACTCGCTCGTCTACCAGACCCCGGACGGTGAGCTGGAGCCGTGGCTCGCGAAGTCGTGGAAGACCTCGCAGGGGGGCCGGACGTACACCTTCGACCTGCGCGAGGACGTCACCTTCCACGACGGCAAGCACCTGGACGCTGCGGCGGTGAAAGCCAACTTCGACCACATCACCGCCAAGGCGACCCAGTCGCAGTACGCGGCCGGTCTGCTCGGTCCCTACTCCGGCACCGCCGTGAAGGGGAAGTACAGGGTCGAGGTCCACTTCAGCCGCCCGTACGCACCCTTCCTCCAGGCGGCGAGCACCACCTATCTGGGGATAGCGTCGCCCGCCTCGCTGAAAGCGGGGGCCGACAAGCTCTGCTCGGGTACGGACTCCGTCGGCTCCGGCCCGTTCAAGGCCGCCGCCTACACCCGGGGCCAGAAGCGCGGCTACACGAAGAACGCCGCGTACGCATGGGCGCCGAAGGGCGCCGGTCACAGCGGCCCCGCCCGCCTGGACTCCTTCACCGTCCGCTTCATCACCGAGGACGCCACCCGGGTGGGGGCGCTGACCTCGGGGCAGGTCGACGCGGCGGCCGCGGTCCCCGCCAACCAGATCGCGGCGGTACGCAGGAACCCGCGGCTGAGCGTCGCCGGCAAGGACGTCCCGGGGGCGGTCGACACGTTCTACCTCAACACCAGGAGCCCGCTGTTCTCGGACGCCCGGGTGCGCAAGGCGTTCCAGCGGTCCATCGATCTGGACGCCCTGGTGAAGTCGGTGTTCCAGGGCACCGGCACCCGGGCCTGGAGCACCCTGTCCCCCGCCACCCCGCACAGCTACGACTCCGCGCTGGAGAAGAGCTGGCCCTACGACCGGGCGCTCGCCGGCCGGCTGCTGGACCAGGCGGGTTGGACGGGCCGTGACTCCGAGGGCTACCGGACGAAGAACGGCAAGCGGCTCACCGTGGTCGCCCCGGTCTACGGCACGGCCTCAGTGTTCTCCCAGGCCGTGCAGGGTGATCTCAAGAAGGCCGGGATCCATCTGGACCTCGCCGCCTCCACCGACGCCACCGCGGTCTCCGCCCAGCTGGACGAGGGCCGCTACGACGTGGTCGAGACCTCCTGGGCACGCGGCGACGGCGACATCCTCAGCAGCTTCTTCCTCTCCACCGAGTCGTCCGAGGGCGGCGGGCACAACTTCGCGAAGGTCGCCGACCCGCAGGTCGACAGCTGGCTTAAGAAGGCCCAGGGCGCCTCGGCCCCGGACCGGCGCGCCGAGTACTACGCGCAGGTGCAGAAGTGGACGATCGAGCGGGCCGCGGTGGTCCCCGCCTACGTCCAGAAGGCGTCGGTCGGTGTGAACAAGAAGGTGCACGGGCTGCGGCTCTCCCTGTCGGCGTGGCCCGAGTTCTACGGCGCCTGGGTCGAGGCCGGCTGATGACGGTCCCGCACATACCCGCCGCGATCCGGGCCGTCACGGCCCGGGTCGGGGCGGCCGTCCTCGTTGTCTGGGGGGCCGCCACCTGCGCCTTCCTGGCGCTGCAGCTCATCCCCGGCGATCCGGTCAGCGCGATCGTCGGGTCGAACGCGCTGGTCGGCGCGGAGCAGCGCGAGGAGATACGTCACCACTACGGGCTGGACCGGCCTCTGGCCGTCCAGTACGGCTCGTATCTGAGGAAACTGGTCTCGGGCGAGCTGGGTGACTCCTACCAGTTGCAGCAGTCGGTCTCCTCATTGCTCGCCGACCAGATCGGGGCGACCGCCCAACTCGCCCTGTGGTCCTCGCTCGTGGCCGTGGTGCTGGCCACCGCGGTGACCGTGCTGACCTCCGGACGCTCCCGGTGGCCGCGCCGGGTGTCTACGGCGGTGGAGCTGATCGTGGTGTCCACGCCGTCGTTCTGGCTCGGCATCATGCTGCTGACGGTCTTCTCGTTCCGGCTGGGGTGGCTGCCGGTCTCCGACAGCGGCGACGCCCGCTCGCTGGTCCTTCCGGTGATCACGCTGGCGCTGCCGATCGCGGCGGTGCTCACGCAGGTGATGCGGGAGGGGCTGCTGGGCGCGCTGGAGCAGCCGTTCAGTCTCACCGCACGGTCGCGGGGGCTCGCCGAGCACACCGTGCGCTCGCGCCACGCGCTGCGCCATGCGGCGCTGCCGGCGCTCACCCTCACCGGCTGGTTCACCGGAACCCTGCTCGGCGGGGCCGTGGTGGTGGAGAACGTGTTCGCGCGCTCGGGCATCGGACGGATCACCCTGCAGGCCGTGAGCGATCGCGATCTGCCCGTGGTGCAGGGCGTGGTGGCGCTGTCTGCCGTGGTGTTCGTGCTGGTCGGCGCGGTGGTGGAAGTGCTGTACGCGGTCGTGGATCCCCGGCTGCGCAAGGGAACGGGGGTGGCCGCCGCATGAGCGTGGAACAGGCCGTACGGGCCGGGGCACCGGTCGCGGCGCTCGGCAGGGTCCGCAGGGGCCGGGTGCGGCCGGGAGTGCTGGCCGCCGCCGTGCTGCTGGGGCTCATCCTGCTGGCCGCGCTGGCGCCCTCGCTGCTGGCGGGCGGCAGTCCGACGGACACCGACCCGGTGCACGCGCTGCAACCGCCGGGCGGGGCGCACTGGTTCGGTACGGATCAGCTGGGCCGTGACGTCTTCGCCCGGGTGGTGCACGGCACCCGTTATTCGCTGGCCATCGGGGCGGCGGCGACGGGCGCCGGAGTCGGGCTCGCGGTGGTGTGGGGGCTGGCCGCCGCACTGTCCGGCCGGTTCGGCGACGCGGTGCTGATGCGCGCGGCCGACGCGCTGCTGGCGCTGCCGGGGCTGCTGCTGGCCCTGATGGTGGTCCTCATCGCGGGCAAGGGGGTGCTGGGCACCACGATCGCCGTCGCGGTCGGGACCGCACCCGGGTTCGCCCGGGTGGTACGGGCCCAGGCGCTGGTGGTCAGACGGTCCGGCTATGTCGAGTCCGCGGTGGCGCTGGGCGTGCCGCGTCCGCTGATCGTGCTGCGCCATGTGCTGCCCAACACGCTGGGGCCGCTCCTGGTCCTGGCGACCGTCACGCTCGGCGCGTCCATCTCGACCGGGGCGGCGCTGAGTTATCTGGGGCTCGGCGCCCAGCCGCCGACCCCCGAGTGGGGCGCGATGCTCACGGAGGGCCAGGGGTTCCTCGACCAGGCCTGGTGGATCGCGCTCTTCCCGGGCCTGCTGCTGGTCGGCACGGTTCTCGCGGTCACCGTCGTGGGCCGCCACGCACAGGCACGAGCCGAAGGACGGGCCGCCTCATGACCACCGCATCGTCCCGGGGTACGGCCCCGGGCCTCTCGGAAGCGCCGGGTGAGGTACCCGCCCGGCCGGCAGCCCCACTTCTCGATGTCGCCGGGCTGAACATACGGTTCGGCACCGGTCCCGGTCAGGTGCACGCTGTGCGGGACGCCTCGTTCTCCCTCGCCGGGGGGCGGTGCCTCGCGATCGTCGGGGAGTCGGGCTCGGGCAAGAGCGCGCTGGCCCGCAGTCTGCTCGGGCTCGCCGGGCCGACCGCCGAGGTGGCGGCGGACCGGCTGCGGATCGCGGGCCGGGAGGCCCGGGAGTTCGGCCCCCGCCAGTGGCGGGCGGTCCGGGGCCGGCGTGTCGGTCTGGTCGCTCAGGACGCGCTCGTCGCCCTGGACCCCTTGCGGCCCGTAGGCAGGGAGATCGCCGAACCGCTGCTGACGCACGGGATCGTGCCCCGCAGGGAGGCCGGGGCGCGCGTCCTCGCCCTGTTGGAGCGGGTCGGTGTGCCCGAACCGGCCGAACGGGCCCGGGCCCATGTCCATCAGCTGTCGGGCGGGCTGCGGCAGCGGGCCCTGATCGCCTCCGCGATCGCGGCCGAGCCCGGCGTCCTGATCGCGGACGAGCCGACGACCGCGCTGGACGCATCGGTGCAGTCGCGGATCCTCGCGCTCCTCGGCGAGCTCAAGGAGGGCGGCACCGGACTCCTGCTGATCAGCCACGATCTGGCCGTCGTGGAGGCGCTGGCCGACGAGGTCGCCGTGATGAAGGACGGCCGGATCGTCGAGTCGGGACCGGTCGCCGGCGTGCTTGAGACACCGGAACACCCTTACACCAAGGCCCTGTTGGCGGCCATCCCCGGCAGCAGTCCCCGGGTGGCCCGTGCGGCGGCGGTGGACCCGGCCGGTACCGAGCCCCTCCTTGAGGTCGCCGGTGCCACCAAGGCGTTCAAGGGGGTGCGCGGCAGCCGGCGGACGGCGGTGGACGACGTGTCCTTCGAGCTGCGGCCGGGCGAGACGCTCGGCCTGGTCGGCGAGTCCGGCTCCGGAAAGTCCACCCTGGCCCGCATGGTCCTCGGCCTGGTGGCCCCGGACAGCGGCGCGGTGCGGCTGGCCGGAACCCCGTGGAGCACCCTGCGGGAGCGCGAACGCAGGCAGTCGCGGCACACCCTGCAACTCGTGCCGCAGGACCCGCTCAGCGCCTTCGACCCGCGCTGGAGCGTCGCCCGGATCGTGGGAGAGGCCCTGGCGACGGCCGGGGTCGGGCGCGGCGAGCGGGAGGCCCGCACCGTACAGCTGCTTGAGCAGGTCGGCCTGTCCGCGCAGCACCTGCAGCGCCGGCCGTCGGCGCTGTCCGGTGGCCAACGCCAGCGGGTCGCCATCGCGCGCGCCCTGGCCCCCTCGCCCCGGCTGCTGGTGTGCGACGAGCCGGTCTCGGCGCTCGATGTGTCCGTTCAGGCTCAAGTGCTGGATCTGCTGGGGCAGTTGCAGGCGGACCTGGGCCTGGCGACGCTCTTCATCTCGCACGACCTCGCGGTCGTCCGGGAGATCTGCGCGCGGGTGCTGGTGATGAAGGACGGCCGGATCGTGGAGTCCGGGCCCGTGGAGGAGGTGTTCGCCAGGCCCGCGCATCCGTACACCCGATCCCTGCTGGAGGCGGTTCCACGGCGTGCGCGCAGCGCACAAGAGCGGCTTTAGAACCGGCCAACACGCGACTGCGAGCCTCGACGGGCCAGTTTCGGACAAGTCGGAGGTCATCAGCCATGCCAGGGTCACCAGCACCGTCCCCCGCGTCACCATCCGCCGCGGACCTGCCGCGGGCCGCCAGACTGCCGTCCCTCACCGGGATGCGCTTCCTGGCGGCCCTGCTGGTCTTCGCGTTCCACACCACCTTCCAGACCCGGTTCTTCGAGGGCTCGGTGGGCGACACGCTGGGCGACACCTTCGCCAACGCCGGTTTCTACGGGGTGACTTTCTTCTTCGTCCTCAGCGGTTTCGTCCTGACCTGGTCGGCGCGGCCCGCCGACGGGGCCACGCGCGTCTGGCGGCGCAGACTGGTGAAGATCTTCCCCAACCACCTGGTCACCTTCGTGGCCGCCGCGGTGCTGATGGTCGCCGCGTCCGAGGTGTTCACCACCAAGGGTGTGCTGGCCAACCTGTTCCTCGTGCAGGCGTGGATACCCGAGATCCAGGTGCCGAACACGATGAACGCCGTCAGCTGGTCGCTGTCGTGCGAGCTGTTCTTCTATCTCGCCTTCCCGTTCCTGCTGCCGGTCCTGGAGCGGCTGACGGCCCGCCGACTGTGGACGGCCGCCGGGGTGCTCGCCGCGCTCACCGTCCTGGTGCCGGCCGTCAGCAGCTGGGCGGTGGCCGGCACCCCGCTGCCCTTCATCGCCGACGGCTCGCTGTCCTTCGAGCAGATCTGGTCCGTCTACTTCTTCCCGCCGGTCCGGGCCGTCGAGTTCGTGCTCGGCATGATCGCCGCCCGGCTGGTGCTGACCGGCGCACTCCCGCGCATCGGGCTGCTGCCCGCCGCCGCGGTCGCGGTCGGCGGGTACGTCCTCAACTCGTCGGTGCCGTATCTGTACGGTGTCGCGGGCACCGGCGCCCTGTGGCTCATCCCGCTGGTCGTCGCCGCCGCGCAGGCCGATGTCCGGCAGACCGCCTCGCCGTTCCGGGGGCGGGTACTGGTGCGGCTCGGCGAGCTCTCGTTCGCGTTCTACATGGTGCACGGCCTGGTGGTGACGTACGGCCACAAGTGGCTCGTCGCCGGCCAGGACCTGTCCGGGGGTGCGGCGGCCGCCCTGCTGCTCGCCGCCCTGCTGACCGCCCTGGTCCTGGCCCACGCCCTGTTCACCTGGGTCGAGGCCCCCGCCGTACGGCGGTTCAGCGCGCCGCGCACAAAGAATCCGGCAGCGCCCGAAGCGGCTCCCCCGGCCGCACCCGCACCCGCCGCCGTCCCGCTCACTGCCCTGGAGGCCGGGGAATGACCGAGACCAGCATCGCCGCACCGACGAACGGGCCGGAGCTGCCCGCGTATCCGCAGGCCCGCGGCTGCCCCTTCCAGCCGCCCGCCGGCTACGACGCCTACCGCGAGCAGGGGCCGGTGTCCCTGGTCGAGCTGTACAACGGGCGCCGGGTGTGGGCGGTGAGCGGGCACGCGGAGGCCCGACAGGTCCTGCTCGACGCGGCCACGTACTCCTCCGACCGGGTCCATCCGCACTATCCGGCCACCGCGCCGCGCTTCGAGTCGGCGCGCAAGGTCCGCAATTTCATCGGCATGGACCCGCCGGAGCACACCGTGCAGCGGCGCATGCTGCTCACCAACTTCACCGTCCGCAAGGTACAGGCGCTGCGGCCCGGCATCCAGCGGCTGGTGGACGAGCTGATCGACGCGATCGAGGCCAAGGGCCCGGTCGCCGATCTGGTTCCGGACTTCGCCCTGCCCGTGCCGTCCGTCGTCATCTGCGAACTCCTCGGTGTCCCGTACGCCGACCACGGGTTCTTCGAGCAGCAGTCCCGCCGGGTGGTCACCGGGACGACGAGCCTGGAGGACAGCGCGGACGCGTTCGCCCAGCTCGCCTCGTACCTCGACGGGCTGATCCGGCGCAAGGAGGAGGAGCCGGGCGACGGGCTGCTCGACACCCTGATCGCCGAGCAGCTGTCCACCGGCGCGCTCACCCGCCGCGACCTGGTCGACATCGCCCTGCTGCTGCTGGTGGCCGGGCACGAGACCACGGCGAGCGCGATCGCCCTCGGCGTCCTCACCCTGCTGGAGAACCCGGAGCAGCTCGCGGCCCTGCGCGCCGACGAGTCGCTGCTGCCGGGCGCGGTGGAGGAGCTGCTGCGGTACATGGCGATCGCGGACGGCGTCGCCCGGTTCGCGACGGTCGACACGGAGCTCGGTGGGCACCGGGTCCGGGCGGGTGACGGGGTGATCGTCGTCATCTCGTCCGCCAACCGGGACGACGAGGCGTTCCCCTCCGCCGACGCTTTCGACGTAGGGCGCGGCGCACGCCACCACATCTCCTTCGGACACGGTGTCCACCAGTGCATCGGCCAGAACCTGGCCAGGGCCGAGATGGAGATCGCGCTGTCCACACTCTTCCGCCGGCTGCCGGGGCTGCGCCTCGCCGAACCCTCAGGGCAGCTGCCGGTCAAGGAACCGGGCGGTGTCCAGGGCATCTGGCGCCTGCCCGTCACATGGTGATCAGAAGGGAACCGGAAGCCATGCACATCAAGGCCGATACACAGCGGTGTCTGGGCGCGGGTCAGTGCGTCCTGTCCGCCCCCGACCGCTTCGACCAGTCGGACGAGGGCACGGTCCTCGTCCTGGAGGACCGGGTGGACGGCGCGGCCGAGGAGGCGAGGCTGCGGGACACCGTGGCGCTCTGCCCCTCGCAGGCCATCGCTCTGGAGGCCTGAGCATGCCGGTGACGGGACGGCTGGCCGACGCGGTCGCGGACCATCGGGCGGGCCCGCGGCCGCTGCGTGAACTTCCGGCGGTGCCGGGGGTCGAGGTGACGGAGCGGTGGATTCCGGGGCCGCCCGGGTCCCCGGAGGTCCGGGTGCGGGTGTACCGCCCGGCCGGGGCGGGGTCCGCGCTGCCCGCGGTGCTGTGGATCCACGGCGGGGGCTTCGTCCTCGGCAATGTGGACTCGGTGCACCACTCGGCGGCCCAGGCGGCGTCGTTCGCCTCGGCGGTGGTCGTCGCAGTGGCCTACCGGCTGGCGCCGGAGGATCGGTTTCCGGCCGGGCTCGACGACTGCTGGGCCGCACTGGAGTGGACCGCCGGGAACGCCAAGGAGATCGGGGCGGATCCGGCTCGGCTCGCGGTGGCGGGGGCCAGTTCCGGGGGCTGTCTCGCCGCCGGGCTCACCCTGCTCGCCCGGGACCGGGGCGGGCCCGGGCTGGTCTTCCAGCACCTGAGCACTCCGGTGCTGGACGACCGGCTGGAGACGGGCTCGATGACCGCGTTCCTGGACACGCCCATCTGGAACCGCCGGCTGGCGCGGGAGAGCTGGGAGCTCTACCTCGGTACGGGCGGGGGCGAGGCTCCCGTGCACGCGTCCCCGGCCCGCGCCGGGGACCTGGGCGGGCTGCCCCCGGCGTACATCTCGACCGCGGGTCTCGATCCGCTGCGCGACGAGGGGCTGCTGTACGGGCTCCGCCTGGCGCAGGCCGGGGTGCCGGTGGAGCTGCACAACTTCCCGGGGGCGTACCACGCGTTCGGCGGGTCGGCGGGTGCGCCGGACCCGGAGGAGCAGCACCGCATCGCGCTGGAGCACCTGACGGCGTTGCGGCGCGGGCTGCGCGCGGCGGGGGTGGGCCCCGACGGCTCAGGGACGATTTAGACCGCGCAAAGGCCGCCGTTAGCGCGGCTGGGGAGGGTGGGTCTCGCCGGGTCGTTCTCGACGAGGGAGTACGTCACAGATCATGCGTAGCGCCCACTCCGCACCTATCGCCGTCATCGGTCTCGCCTGCCGCCTCCCCGGGGCACCCGATCCCGCCGCTTTCTGGGAGTTGCTCAGCCGCGGTGAGGACGCCGTCGGGGAGGCGCCCGCGGGCCGCCGGTCCGCCGGCGCCCCCGCCCATGGCGCCTTCCTCGACGAGGTGGACCGGTTCGACGCCGGCTTCTTCGGGATCCCGCCCCGTGAGGCGGCGGCGATGGACCCCCAGCAGCGGCTGCTGCTGGAGCTGGGCTGGGAGGCGCTGGAGGAGGCCGGGATCGTCCCCGGGGTGCTCGCCGGAAGCCGGACCGCCGTCTTCGCGAGCGCCATCTGGGACGACTACGCGGCGCTCCACCACCGCAGGGGCGAGACGGACGCGGACCGGTATTCCGTGACGGGACTGCACCGGGGCATCCTCGCCAACCGGCTCTCGTACGTGCTCGGCCTCACCGGTCCGAGTCTGACCGTGGACGCGGCCCAGTCCTCGTCGCTGGTCGCGGTCCACCTCGCCTGCGAGAGCCTGCGCAGCGGTGAGTCCGATCTCGCCGTCGTCGGCGGAGCGAACCTGATCCTCTCCCCCGGCAGCAGCGCGGACAGTGCGAAGTTCGGGGCGCTGTCGCCGGACGGCCGCTGCTTCACCTTCGACGCCCGGGCCAATGGCTACGTACGGGGCGAGGGCGGTGTCGCCGTCGTGCTCAAGCCGCTGGACCGGGCCCGGGCGGACGGCGACCGGGTGCACTGCGTGATCCTGGGCAGCGCGGTCAACAACGACGGCGCGTCGGACGGGCTCACAGTCCCGGACCGGGGGGCGCAGGAAGCGGTGCTGCGCGAGGCGTACGCCCGCGCGGGTGTCCCGGCCGGCCAGGTCCAGTACGTCGAGCTGCACGGCACCGGCACGCCCGTGGGCGACCCGGTGGAGGCCGCCGCGCTCGGTGCCGCCCTCGGCACGGGCCGGGCGGCCGGCGCCCCGCTCCAGGTGGGCTCGGCGAAGACGAACGTCGGGCATCTGGAGGGCGCGGCCGGTCTGGTGGGGCTGCTGAAGACCGCTTTGTCCATCGACCGGCGCCGGATCCCGGCCAGCCTGAACTTCGACGAGCCCAACCCGGCGATCCCCCTGGCCGACCTGGGCCTGCGGGTCCGGACCGAGGAGGGCCCCTGGCCCAGCGAGGAACTCCCGCTGATCGCGGGGGTCAGCTCCTTCGGCATGGGCGGCACCAACTGCCATGTGGTGGTGGGCGATGCGGTGGCGGTCGATGCCGTGGAGGACCATGCGGCAGAGAGCGATGCGGTGGAGACCCGTGTCCGTGTGGCCGTGGTGACACCGGCCTCCGATGCTGCCGGGGGCTCCGGGAACTCCGGGGAGGCCGCGGGCGCCCCAGGCTCCGGTGCGCCGCGGCCGGTCCCGTGGGTGCTCAGCGCCCGCGACGGCCGGGCCCTGCGCGGACAGGCCGCACGGCTCCGCGACCACCTGAGTGCCGCCGATCCCGCGTCCACACCGCTCGACACCGCCTACTCCCTCGCCACCACCCGCACTCTCTTCGACGAGCGAGCCGTCGCGGTGGCCGCCGGCAGGGAAGGGCTGCTGCGCGCGGTCGAGGCCCTGGCCGAGGGCCAGGACGACCCCGCACTCGTACGTGGCAAGGCGGGCGCGCACCCCCTCACTGCGTTCCTCTTCACCGGGCAGGGCAGTCAGCGCGCCGGAATGGGGCGCGAACTCTACGCCGTGTACGAGGAGTTCGCCGAGGCGTTCGACCGCGTCTGCGTGGCCTTCTCCCCTCATCTGGACCGGCCGCTCGAAAGCCTCGTCCTCGCGACGGAGGGATCGCCGCAGGCCGCGCTGCTGGACGAGACGCGCTATACACAGCCCGCGCTCTTCGCCGTCGAGACTGCGCTGTTCCGTCTGGTGGAGCACCTGGGCCTGCGGCCGGACCGACTGGCCGGGCATTCGATCGGTGAACTGACCGCGGCCCACGTGTCCGGTGTGCTCTCGCTCGACGACGCCGCGCGCCTTGTCGCCGCCCGGGGCCGGCTGATGCAGGAGCTTCCGGCGGGCGGTGCGATGGCCGCGGTGGAGGCGACCGAACAGGAGGTGACCCCTCTCCTCACCGACCGGGTCTCCATCGCCGCCGTCAACGGACCGCGTGCCACCGTCGTCTCGGGCAACGAGGCAGATGTCCTCCGGATCAAGGACGCGTTCGCCTCCCAGGGTCGCCGGACCCGGCAGTTGACGGTCAGTCACGCATTCCACTCGCCGCTGATGGACCCGGTCCTCGAAGCGTTCCGGCGGGTCGCCGGGGAGCTCGAGTTCCACGCGCCGAGGATTCCGGTCGTCTCCAACGTCACGGGCGACTTCGCGACCGCCGGGGAACTCGCCTCACCCGACTACTGGACACGGCACATCCGCGACGCCGTCCGCTTCCACGACGGGCTGCGCACGCTGCGGGCCGACGGTGTGGGCGTCTTCGTCGAGCTGGGCCCGGACGCCGTCCTCACCGCCCTGGCCCGCGACACGCTCGCCGACGGTGAGTCCGCGCTGCTGTCGGTCCTGCGGCGCGGCCGCCCCGAACCGGAGACCCTGACAGCCGCACTGGCGCAGGCGCAGGTGCGGGGCGCCCGGGTGGACTGGGCGGACGCGTTGGCGGGGTGGGGCGGTCGGGCCGTACCGCTGCCGACGTACGCCTTCCAGCGCGACCGCCACTGGCTGGACGGCCCGGCCGTGGCGCCCGGAGTAACGGCGCCGGTGGGCGGCCCCGCGCCTGCGGAGACGCCCGGGGACACGCACGCGGCGGCCTCGGACACGGACCTGCTCGATCTGATCCGGACGCAGGTCGCGATCGTGCTGGGCCATGTCACGGGCGACGCGGTCGATCCGGGCCATACGTTCAAGGACCTCGGCTTCGACTCGCTGGCCGGGGTAGAGCTGCGCGACCGGCTCCAGATCGCCACAGGCCTCTCCCTGCCGTCGGCCCTGGTCTACAACCACCCGACGCCCGAGGCCGTGGTCCGGCTGCTGCGCGAGCGGCTCGACGGGGCCTCGGGGCGGACGACGGCCGGTCTGCCGGTCGCCCGCACGGGTGCGGCGGCCCAGGTGAACGAGCCGATCGCCATCGTGGGCATGGCGTGCCGCTACCCGGGCGGGGTGGCCTCCCCGGAGGACCTGTGGAATCTGGTCGCCGGGGGCACGGATGCCATCGGCCCGTTCCCCGCGGACCGGGGCTGGGACCTGGCCGCGCTGTACGACCCCGACCCCGACCGGCCCGGCACCTCCTATGTGCGGGAGGGTGGATTCCTTTACGGGGCCGGCGAGTTCGACGCCGCACTGTTCGGGATCAGCCCCCGCGAGGCGGCGGCCATGGACCCGCAGCAGAGGCTGCTGCTCACCACGGCGTGGGAGGCCTTCGAGCGGGCCGGGATCGCGCCCGACAGCCTGCGCGGCAGCGCGTCCGGTGTGTTCATCGGCGCCACCGCCCAGGACTACGGGCCCCGCCTGCACGAACCGGCCGAGGGGCTGGACGGCTATCTGCTCACCGGCAGTACGGCGAGTGTCGCCTCGGGGCGTGTCGCGTACACCTTCGGGCTTGAGGGCCCGGCGGTGACGGTGGACACCGCCTGCTCCTCGTCCCTGGTGGCACTGCATCTCGCGGCCCAGGCACTGCGGCAGGGCGAATGCGATCTGGCGCTCGCCGGCGGTGTGACCGTGATGCCGACACCGGGGATGTTCCTGGAGTTCAGCCGGCAGCGCGGCCTGGCGTCCGACGCGCGTTGCAAGGCCTTCGCGGCGGGCGCCGACGGCACCGCGTGGTCCGAGGGTGTGGGGCTGCTGCTCGTGGAGCGGCTGTCGGACGCCCGGCGCAACGGTCATCAGGTGCTCGCGGTCGTCCGGGGCTCCGCAGTCAACCAGGACGGGGCGAGCAACGGCCTCACCGCGCCCAACGGTCCCTCGCAGGAGCGGGTCATCCGCCAGGCCCTGGCCAATGCCGGCCTCGGCACCTGCGATGTGGACGCGATGGAAGCGCACGGGACGGGCACACGTCTCGGCGACCCGATCGAGGCCGAGGCGCTGCTGGCCACGTACGGCCAGAATCGCCCGGCCGAACAGCCGCTGCTACTGGGCTCGTTGAAGTCGAACATCGGGCACGCCCAGGCGGCGGCCGGGGTGGGCGGCATCATCAAGATGGTCGAGGCGATGCGCCACGGCGTACTCCCCCGCACCCTGCACGTGGACGCCCCGTCGCCTCATGTGGACTGGGAGGCGGGTGCGGTGCGCCTGCTGACGGAGGACGCGCCCTGGCCGGAGCACGACCGGCCCCGGCGTGCGGCGGTGTCGTCGTTCGGGATCAGCGGGACCAACGCCCACGTCATCCTGGAACGGTCCCCGGAAGCGTTGGATTCGGTCCCGTCCACGCCTGATCCCGGCGGCTCCGAACCGGTGTTGTGGCCACTCTCCGCACAGAACACCGGCTCACTGCGCGAGCAGGCCAGGCAGCTCCGTGCGTACGTCGTGGAACACCCGGACATCGAGCCCGGCCAGGTCGCTTCGGCGTTGTACCGGGGGCGGGCAGGTCTTGAGCATCGTGGGGTGGTGTTGGCAGGTGACCGGGACCAGGCACTCGACGCCCTGAACGCCCTCGCCACCGACCAGGAACACCCCGCACTCGTACGAGGCACCGCAACCCCCACACCACGCATCGCCTACCTCCTCACCGGACAGGGCAGCCAACGCCCCCGGATGGGCCACACCCTCTACAGCACCCACCCCGCCTTCGCCACCGCACTCGACGACACCATCGACGCCCTCGACCCACACCTCGAACACCCCCTGCGCGACATCATGTTCGCCGCCGCAGACACCCCCAACGCCGCACTCCTCAACGAAACCCGCTACACCCAACCCGCCCTCTTCGCCCTCGAAACAGCACTCCACCACCTCCTCAAACACCACGGCATCACCCCCGACTACCTCACCGGCCACTCCATCGGCGAACTCACCGCCGCCCACCTCGCCGGCATCCTCACCCTCCAAGACGCAGCCCTCCTCATCACCACCCGCGCCCACCTCATGCAAACCGCACCACCCGGCGGAGCCATGACCGCCATCCAAGCCACCGAAGAACAAATCCAGCCCTACCTCAACGACCACATCGCCCTCGCCGCCGTCAACAGCCCCACCTCCCTCGTCATCTCAGGCGACCACGACGCCATCCAGGAAGCCACACACACCCTCAAACAACACGGCCACCGCACCCACCCCCTCACCGTCAGCCACGCCTTCCACTCCCACCACATGGACCCCATCCTCAACCAATTCCATCAAACAGCCCAAACCATCACCTACCACCAACCCCACACCCCCCTCATCACCCACGGCAACCCCACCACCCCCGACCACTGGACCCACCAAATACGCCACACCGTCCGCCACCACGACAACATCACCACCCTCACCACCAAAAACATCACCACCTACCTCGAACTCGGACCCGACGCCTCCCTCACCACCCACACACCCCACACCACCCCCCTCCTCCGCAAAAACCACAACGAAAACCACACCTACCAAACCGCCCTCGCCACCACCCACACCCAAGGCACCCCCACCACCCCACCCACCCACCACCACCCCCACACCAACCTCCCCACCTACCCCTTCCAACCCACCCACTACTGGCGGGTGCAGAGCCGGGCCACGGCCGGTCCTGAATCGCTCGGACTCGCGGCCACGGATCACCCCTTCCTGGGCGCGTCGGGTGAACTCGCCGAGCAGGGCGGGTCGGTGTTCACCGGGCAGCTGTCGCAGGACGCCCATCCCTGGCTCGCGGACCACGAGATCCTCGGCCACACGCTTCTGCCCGGGACCGCCTTCGTGGATCTCGCACTGGCCGTCGGCGAGTCCGTGGACGCGCCGAGGGTGGCGGAACTGACGCTGGAGGCACCCCTGCCGCTTCCCGCCGCCGGTTCCCTGCTGCTCCAGCTGGCCGTCGGCCCGGCCGACGCGGACGGTCACCGCTCTCTCAGCATCCACACGCGGCCGGACACGGCGAGCGACTGGACCCGGCACGCCACGGGCACGCTGGCACCCCCGGCGCCCACCCGGCCCGCGGCCGTGGGTGGCACCTGGCCGCCGCGCGGCGGCCAGGCCCTCGACATCGAGGCGCTGTACGTACGTCTCGACCGGCTGGGGTACGCCTACGGGCCCGCCTTCCGTGCCGTACGTTCCGCGTGGAGCGACGGCGACGACCTGTTCGCCGAACTCGCGCTCCCCGGCGAACTGCACGATCAGGCTGCGGAGTTCGCGATCCATCCGGCCCTGCTCGACGCGGCCCTGCATCCGCTGGTCGGACAGGGGGCGCGGGAGGAGGCCGGGCTGCCCGTGCCCTTCGCCTGGTCGGGCATCGAGCTCTTCGCCACCGGCGCCACCACTGTGCGCGCCCGTTGGTCGTCGGGCCGGCTCACGGTCACCGACCCGGCCGGCAACGCCGTCCTGTCCGCCGAATCGCTCACCCTGCTTCCGGTCGAGGCGGCGGCACTCGGCACGCCGAGCGGCCACACGCCCGCACCGCACCGCCTCGAATGGACGCCCGTCGCACGTGCCGCCTCCGCCCAGTCGCGGCCGGTGCACGTCGACACGCTCGGGGACCTCGCGCCGGACTCACCGGTGCCCGGTGTCGTCGCGGTGAGCGTTCCGCAGGGGCGCGGGGCAGCCGAGCGGACCCTGGCGCTGGTACGGGAGTGGCTGGGTCAGGAACGCTTCGCCGAGGCGCGGCTGCTGTTCCTCACCCGAGGTGCGCTGGCCGTCGTGGAGGGCGACTCCGTGCCCGATCCCTGGTCGGCCGCCGCCTGGGGGCTGGTGCGTTCGGCGCAGTCGGAGCACCCCGGCCGGTTCGCCCTGGCGGATGTCGACGGGGCGGCGCCGGACCTCGCCGTCCTGTCGGATGCTTCGCTCGACGAGCCCCAACTCTCCTTGCGTAAGGCTTCTTTGTTTGCACCCCGGGTCGTCCGGGGTGATGACGCCACCGAGCCCGCGCCCGAAGGACGCGACTACGGCCGTCGCACGGTCCTGATCACCGGCGGGACCGGTGGGCTCGGCCGGCTCGTCGCCCGGCATCTCGTGGCCCGGCACGGGGCCCGGCATCTGCTGCTGCTGAGCCGGAGCGGCGAACAGGCACAAGGAGCGGCAGAGTTGGCGCGGGAGCTCGCCGACGCCGGGGCCGAGGTGCGGTTCGCGACCGGGGACGCGGCCTCACGCGAGGACCTGGCAGGGGCTCTGGCCTCGATCCCGTCCGCACACCCCCTGGGGGCCGTCTTCCATCTGGCCGGCGTCCTCGACGACGTGACGATCGGGAGCCTCACCCCTGACCGGCTGGAGACCGTGCTCCGCACGAAGGCCGACGCGGCCTCGCATCTGCACGAGCTCACGGCCGGTGCCGAGCTGGACGACTTCGTGCTGTTCTCGTCGATCGTCGGCGTCACCGGCAACGCCGGACAGGCCAACTACGCGGCCGCCAACGCCTACTTGGACGCCCTTGCCCAGCACCGCCACGCCCTCGGGCTGCCCGCCGCCTCACTCGCCTGGGGTCTCTGGGACCAGCCCGACGGGATGAGCGGCGGCCTGGGGGCGACCGAGCTGGCCCGCTGGTCGCGGTCGGGGCTCGCCCCGTTGTCCGTGACCGACGGCCTGACGCTGCTCGACGCGGCCCTGACCGGCGGGGACCCGGCGCCGGTCCTCGTACGGATCGACGCGGCCGCTCTGCGGACGAGGGCGGAGCAGGGTTCTCTGCCTCCGGTCCTGCGCGGCCTGGTCCGGACACCACGCCCCCGCGCCTCGGCGGCCGATACCTCCGGCGCCGCCTCGTGGGCGGTGCGCACGGGCGGTCTACCCGAGGAGGAAAGGCTGCGTACGGTCACCGAGTTGGTGCGGACCACCGTGGCCACGGTGCTCGGCCACACCACACCGGCGACGCTGGACGAGTCACGCGCCTTCCGCGATCTGGGATTCGACTCCCTCGCCGGTGTCGATCTGCGCAACCGGCTCGGCACGGCCACCGGTCTGAGGATCTCCGCCACGGCCGTCTTCGACCACCCGACCCCCCGGGCGCTGGCCGCCCATCTCCTGACCCTGCTGCCCGGGGGCACCACCCTGTCCTCCGGACCCGTGGCCTCCGGGGCGCGGCCCACCGACCAGGACGACCCGATCGTGATCGTCGGCATGGCATGCCGCTACCCGGGCGGCGTGGCGTCGCCCGACGATCTGTGGGACCTCGTCGCGTCCGCGCGGGACGCCATCGGCGGCTTCCCCACCGACCGGGGCTGGGACCTGGCGAGCCTCTACGACCCGGACCCGGAACACCTCGGTACCTCGTACGCCCGCGAAGGCGGGTTCCTTTACGGCGCCGCGCAGTTCGACGCCGAGTTCTTCGGGATCAGCCCGCGCGAAGCCATCGCGGCCGACCCGCAGCAGCGGCTGCTCCTGGAAACGGCGTGGGAGACGTTCGAGCGGGCCGGGATCGACCCCGGCACCGTGCGCGGCAGCCGGACAGGGGTCTTCGCCGGTGTCATGTACAACGACTACGGGTCGAGGTTCCTCAAGGCTCCGAATGATCTGGAGGGCTACCTCCTCACAGGCAACACATCGAGCGTGATCTCGGGGCGTGTCGCGTACACCTTCGGGCTTGAGGGCCCGGCGGTGACGGTGGACACGGCATGCTCGTCCTCTCTGGTGGCGCTGCACCTCGCCGCCCAGTCACTGCGGCAGGGCGAATGCGATCTGGCACTCGCCGGCGGTGTGACCGTGATGGCCCGCCCGGACACGTTCGTCGAGTTCAGCCGGCAGCGGGGGCTCTCCCCCGACGGCCGGTGCAAGTCCTTCTCGGCATCGGCCGACGGAACGGGCTGGTCGGAGGGTGTGGGGCTGCTGCTCGTGGAGCGGCTGTCGGACGCCCGGCGCAACGGCCATCAGGTGCTCGCGGTCGTCCGGGGCTCCGCAGTCAACCAGGACGGGGCGAGCAACGGCCTCACCGCACCCAACGGCCCCTCACAGGAGCGGGTCATCCGCCAGGCCCTGGCCGGCGCGGGGCTGCGGGCCTCCGAGGTCGACGCGGTCGAGGCACACGGGACGGGTACCCGGCTGGGCGACCCGATCGAGGCGCAGGCGCTCCTTGCCACGTACGGGCAGGAGAGGCAGGGCGACGAGCCGTTGCACCTCGGCTCGCTGAAGTCGAACATCGGGCACGCCCAGGCGGCGGCCGGGGTGGGCGGCATCATCAAGATGGTCGAGGCGATGCGCCACGGCGTGCTGCCCCGCACCCTGCACGTGGACGCCCCGTCCCCGCAGATCGACTGGGAGGCGGGTGCGGTCAGGCTCCTGACGCGGGAGACCGCCTGGCCGGAGCACGACCGGCCCCGGCGTGCGGCGGTGTCGTCGTTCGGGATCAGCGGGACCAACGCCCACGTCATCCTGGAGCAGGCCCCCGAGGCGCAGGAACCGGCCGTATCGAGCCCCGACGACAGCACGCCCGTCCTGTGGCCGCTGTCCGCACACAGCCCGGCCGCCCTGCGCGCCCAGGCCGCACGGCTCGCCACCTTCGTACGGGAACGGCCGGCCTCGGCCGAGGCGATCAGCCACACGCTGACGGGGGGACGCGCCGCCCTGGAACATCGTGGGGTGGTGTTGGCAGGTGACCGGGACCAGGCACTCGACGCCCTGAACGCCCTCGCCACCGACCAGGAACACCCCGCACTCGTACGAGGCACCGCAACCCCCACACCACGCATCGCCTACCTCCTCACCGGACAGGGCAGCCAACGCCCCCGGATGGGCCACACCCTCTACAGCACCCACCCCGCCTTCGCCAGCGCACTCGACGACACCATCGACGCCCTCGACCCACACCTCGAACACCCCCTGCGCGACATCATGTTCGCCGCCGCAGACACCCCCAACGCCGCACTCCTCAACGAAACCCGCTACACCCAACCCGCCCTCTTCGCCCTCGAAACAGCACTCCACCACCTCCTCAAACACCACGGCATCACCCCCGACTACCTCACCGGCCACTCCATCGGCGAACTCACCGCCGCCCACCTCGCCGGCATCCTCACCCTCCAAGACGCAGCCCTCCTCATCACCACCCGCGCCCACCTCATGCAAACCGCACCACCCGGCGGAGCCATGACCGCCATCCAAGCCACCGAAGAACAAATCCAGCCCTACCTCAACGACCACATCGCCCTCGCCGCCGTCAACAGCCCCACCTCCCTCGTCATCTCAGGCGACCACGACGCCATCCAGGAAGCCACACACACCCTCAAACAACACGGCCACCGCACCCACCCCCTCACCGTCAGCCACGCCTTCCACTCCCACCACATGGACCCCATCCTCAACCAATTCCATCAAACAGCCCAAACCATCACCTACCACCAACCCCACACCCCCCTCATCACCCACGGCAACCCCACCACCCCCGACCACTGGACCCACCAAATACGCCACACCGTCCGCCACCACGACAACATCACCACCCTCACCACCAAAAACATCACCACCTACCTCGAACTCGGACCCGACGCCTCCCTCACCACCCACACACCCCACACCACCCCCCTCCTCCGCAAAAACCACAACGAAAACCACACCTACCAAACCGCCCTCGCCACCACCCACACCCAAGGCACCCCCACCACCCCACCCACCCACCACCACCCCCACACCAACCTCCCCACCTACCCCTTCCAACCCACCCACTACTGGCTGGACGCGACGGCGGCCTCCGCGACCGACGCGCTGCTCGCTCCCGCCGTCGAGCTCGCCGGGGACGACGGTCTGCTCTTCACCGGAGAGGTGGGCACGGCGCTGCTCCCCTGGCTCGCCGACCACACGATGGGCGGCACACCACTCGTGCCCGCAGCGCTGTTCGTCGAACTGGCCCTGCGCGCGGGCGAGAGGGCAAACGTTCCGGTGGTGGACGAGCTGACACTCGAGGCTCCGCTCCCCCTGCCCGTCGACGGCTCGGCGGTGTCGCTCCAGCTCGCGGTGGGCGCCCCCGACGGCACGGACCGGCGGCCGTTCAGCGTGCACGCCCGGCCCGCCGCCGGTGCGCCCTGGGTGCGGCACGCCTCCGGGCGGCTGGCACCGCTGGACCATGAGGCCCCCGCACCGGAAGCCCTGTGGCCACCGGCCGACGCGGTCCGTACGGATGTGGCCGAGGTCTACGAGCGGCTGGAGCGGCTGGGTTACGGCTACGGCCCGGCCTTCCGCAACCTGCGGGACGCCTGGACGGTCGGGGACACCCTGTTCGCCGAGGCCACGCTGCCGGAGGAACTGAGCGAAACCGCAGGGGAGTTCATTGTTCATCCCGCACTGCTCGACGCCGCGCTGCACCTCCTGCCGCTGCGCGACGGCGGTGCGGAGCTGAAGCTCCCGTTCTCCTGGTCCGGCATCCGCCTGCACGCCACCGGGGCCGATTCGGTCCGGATCCGGCTGGAGCCGGCGCTCGGGGACTCGATGTCCCTGTCGCTGGCCGACCCGGCCGGGGGCCCGGTCGCCTCCGTGGACTCGGTGTATCTGCTGGCCGCCCCCGCCGTGACCGCGGCATCGCCGGCCGCCGAGGGCGTCGACCCGCTGTACGCGGTGGAGTGGACGGAGCCGGTCGCGCACACCGGCCGGACCGGTGCGGCCCTGGGCGAGGCCGAGATCGTGCGGATCGACTCCGGCCTCTCCGGGGCCGGGCCGGCTCATCGCGCCCTCTCGCTCGTCCAGGAGTGGCTGGCTTCCGAGCGACCTGCCGACGCCAGGCTCGCGGTCGTCACCTCGGGCGCCGTCGCGGCCGAGCCGGGCGAGGCCGTCGCCGGTCTGGCGGCCGCGTCGGTGTGGGGTCTGCTGCGTACGGCCCAGTCCGAGCATCCCGGCAGCTTCGTCGTCGTCGACACGGACGAGAGCGCGGCGAGCGAAGCCGCACTGGCCGGTGCACTGACCGGCGATGAGCCCCAACTCGCCTTGCGTGAAGGGCGGGTGCTGGTGCCCCGGCTGGCCAGGATCGCGCCGGACAGCCCGGACACCGCGCCCCCGGCCGACCCGGTCACCGGTCCCGATGCCGCGGGCACCGTCCTGCTGACGGGAGCCACCGGGGCACTGGGCGCCACGATCGCCGAGCGGCTCATCACTCACCACGGTGTCCGGCATCTGCTTCTCGCCGGGCGGCGCGGCCCCACGGCTCCGGGCGCGGCGGAGCTGCTCGCGCGCCTGACGGAACTCGGGGCCGACGTCGCCCTCGTGGCCTGCGACACCACCGACCGTGCCGCCGTCGCCCGCCTGCTCACCGGCATCCCGGACGCACACCCCCTGAGCGCGGTCGTGCACGCGGCCGGGGTGCTCGACGACGGTGTGCTTGAGGACCTCACCCCGGACCGCCTGGACGCCGTCCTGCGGCCGAAGGCGGACGCGGCCCTGCTGCTGCACGAGCTCACCCGTGAACTCGGCCTGGAACTTACCGCCTTCGTCCTCTTCTCCTCAGTCACCGGGGTGACCGGCACGGCCGGGCAGGCCAACTACGCGGCTGCCAACACCTACTTGGACGCCCTCGCCCAGCACCGGCACGCCCTCGGCCTGCCCGCCACCTCACTCGCATGGGGTCTCTGGGACCAGCCCGACGGCATGGGATCCCGGCTGGGCGCTTCCGATCTCGCCCGGCTCGCCCGGTCCGGGATCGCCCCGCTCCCCGAAGCGAGCGCCCTGCGGCTCTTCGACGACGCGCTCGGCTCCCGGCACCCGCTGCTCGTGGCCTCCCGGTTCGCCACCGCCACCCTGGGCGAGGGGGGCGTGCCGGTTCCCGCACCGCTGCGGTCGCTGACACCGAAGCGTCCGCGCCGGGCGGCCAACTCCGTCGCCGCACAGTCCGGTCCGGCGTGGGCCGACCAGTTGGCCGGCCTCTCGGGCGAGGAGGTGGAACGGAAGCTGCTGGAGCTGGTGCGCGCCACCACGGCCACGGTGCTGGGCCACGCGGACGCGGCCTCGGTGCCCGACGGTCGCGCCTTCACCGATCTCGGCTTCGACTCCCTGGCAGCCGTCGATCTGCGCAACCGGCTCGGGACGGCCACCGGTCTGCGCCTGCCCACCACCCTGGTCTTCGACCACCCGACCCCGCTGGCGCTCGCCACCCTGCTGCGTACCGAACTCGTCGGTGCCGGAGCGGACCTGGTCCCGGCCGGCGTCCCAGCGACCGCGCCGACGGGCGCCACCGTGGACGATCCGATCGCCATCGTGTCCATGGCCTGCCGTTTCCCCGGCGGCGTGACCACCCCCGAGGAGCTGTGGCGCCTCGTCAGTGACGAGACCGACGCGGTCTCCGGCTTCCCCGCCGACCGGGGCTGGGACCTGGCCGGCCTCTACGATCCGGACGCCTCCCGCCCCGGCACGTCGTACGCCAAGGAGGGCGGGTTCCTGCACACGGCCGCCGACTTCGACCCCGAGTTCTTCGGGATGAGCCCGCGCGAGGCCCTCACCACGGACCCGCAGCAACGGCTGCTGCTGGAGACCGCGTGGGAGGCCTTCGAGCGGGCCGGGATCGACCCGGCCGGGCTGCGCGGCTCCCGCACCGGGGTCTTCGCGGGTGTGATGTACAACGACTACGGGGCCCGGCTGCACCAGTCGCCGAACGCCCCCGGTGAGGTCGAGGGGTACCTGGTCAGCGGGAGCGCGGGCAGTGTGGCCTCCGGCCGGGTCTCGTACACCTTCGGCCTCGAGGGCCCGGCGGTGACCGTGGACACGGCATGCTCCTCGTCCCTGGTGGCGCTGCACCTCGCCGCACAGTCACTGCGGCAGGGCGAATGCGACCTGGCGCTCGCCGGTGGTGTGACGGTGATGGCCGGGCCCGCGACCTTCGTCGAGTTCAGCCGGCAGCGGGGGCTCTCCGCCGACGGGCGGTGCAAGCCGTTCGCGGAGGCCGCCGACGGCACGGGCTGGGGCGAGGGCGTCGGGCTGCTGCTCGTCGAGCGGCTCTCGGACGCCCAGCGCCACGGCCATGAGGTACTGGCCCTGCTCCGTGGCTCCGCCGTCAATCAGGACGGTGCGAGCAACGGCCTCACCGCACCCAACGGCCCCTCCCAGCAGCGGGTCATCCGCCAGGCGCTGGACCGGGCGGGACTCACCGCCCGGGACGTCGACGCCGTCGAGGCCCACGGGACCGGTACCCGGCTCGGGGACCCGATCGAGGCCCAGGCGCTGCTGGCCGTGTACGGGCAGGACAGGCCGGCCGGACAGCCGCTGCTGCTGGGCTCGGTGAAGTCCAACATCGGACACACGCAGGCCGCGGCGGGCGTCGCGGGCGTGATCAAGACCGTGCTCTCCATGCGGCACGGAACGCTGCCCAGGAGTCTGCACATCGACCGGCCCACCCCGCACGTCGACTGGTCGGAGGGTGGGGTCGAGCTGCTCACCGAGGCGACGCCGTGGCCGGAGCACGACCGGCCCCGCCGGGCAGCCGTGTCGTCCTTCGGGATCAGCGGGACCAACGCCCACGTCATCCTGGAGGCACCGGCGGACACCCTGGCCGCCACGGAGGTCCCGGACGCCGGCGCCGGCGGCCCGCTCGTCCCGTGGCTGGTGTCCGGGCACACGCCCGGCGCGCTGCGGGCCCGGGCGGCGCAGCTCGCCGAGGTCCTCGAAGGGGAACCCCGGCCACACCCGGCGGACGTCTCGGCGGCCCTGGCCGCCGGTCCCGGCGCCTTCGAGTACCGCGTTTCGTTCGTCGCGGCCGACCGGGAGGAGACGCTGCGCGCCTTGGCCTCGGTGGCGTCGGGCGGGACGCGGGAGGTCCTGGCGCCCGAGCGGGTCCGGACCGCGTTCCTCTTCACCGGTCAGGGCAGCCAGCGTGCGGGTGCGGGCAGGGAGCTGTACGCGGCGTACGACGTGTTCGCCGCGGCCCTCGACGAGGTCTGCGCGGCGCTCGACCCGCTCATCGGCCGCTCGCTGCGCGAGATCGTGTTCGCCGACGAGGGCACGCCGCAGGCGGCCCTGCTGGACGAGACGCGGTACACCCAGCCCGCCCTGTTCGCCCTGGAGACGGCACTGTTCCGGCTGATGGAGCACTTCGGCGTACGTCCCGACGCGTTGCTCGGGCACTCCATCGGATCGGTGGCCGCAGCGCACGCGGCCGGTGTGCTGTCGCTGAGTGACGCGGCGACGCTGGTGGCGGCCCGTGGCCGGCTGATGCAGGGGCTGCCCGCCGGCGGCGCCATGCTGGCCGTCGCGCTCGACGAGGAGGCGGTGGCGCGGCTGCTGACCGGTCTCGACGACCGTGCGGGCATCGCCGCACTCAACGGGCCCCGGGCCACCGTGGTGTCGGGCGAGGCCGGCGCGATCGACGAGATCGCCGCTCTGGCGGCGGAGTCGGGCGCCCGGACCCGCAGGCTCACCGTCAGCCACGCCTTCCACTCGCCGCTGATGGATCCGGTCCTCGCGGAGTTCCGGGAGGTGGTGGCGGGGCTGGAGTTCCGGGCGCCGGCCCTCACGGTGATCTCCGACCTCACGGGGCAGGCCGTCGACCCCGACGACTTCGCCTCGGCGGACTACTGGGTACGCCACGCCCGCGAGGCCGTCCGCTTCGCCGACGGTGTCAGCACGCTCAAGGAGCTGGGCATCGGCACGTTCCTGGAGCTCGGCCCGGACGCGGTGCTCGCGACCATGGCCGCCGACTCGCACCCCGAGGCGGTGCTGCTGCCGCTGCTGCGCCGTGACCGCTCCGAACTCCGCTCGCTGCCGGAGGCCCTCGGCGCCCTGCACGCCGCCGGTGGCACCGTCGGCCGGGCGGTGTACGGGGTGCGGGAGGGCCGCGGCCGGGTCGAGCTGCCCACGTACCCCTTCCAGCGCGAGCGCTACTGGCTGGACCGCCCGGCCGCTCCGGCCGGGACCGCCCGAGTGGAGCAGGCGGGGCTCGGAGCCACGGACCATCCGCTGCTCGGGGCCGCCGTGGAACTCGCCGGCGGCACGGGCACGGTCCACACCGGGCTCCTCTCCCTGGACAGCCATCCATGGCTGGCCGACCACGCGGTGCTCGGCACCGTCGTGCTGCCGGGAGCGGCGCTGCTCGAACTCGCTCTGTACGCCGGCCGGCAGGCGGGCGCCGACGCGGTCGACGAACTGACCCTCAGCGACCCACTGCTGATCCCGGAGACGGGGTCCGTGCAGGTGCAGGTGAGTGTCGGGGCGGCTGGGCAGGACGGCCGCAGGACGGTCACGGTCCATTCCCGGACGGACGCCGCGCACCAGGGCGGGGCGGACGGCGAGCCGTGGACCGCGCACGCCTCCGGGGTGCTCGCACCGGACACCGCCGCACCACCGGAGCGGGAGACGGGGGCCTGGCCGCCGGCCGGGGCGGAACCCGTCGAGGTCGGTGGCGCCTACGCCGAGCTGGCCGCGCTGGGCTACACCTACGGCCCCGCGTTCCAGGGGCTGCGGGCCGCCTGGCGCGATCCCGGTGACGGCACCTGGTTCGCCGAGGTGGCACTGGCCGAGAGCGGCGAGGGGCACCTCCTGTCACCGTCGCTCCTCGACTCGGCACTGCACCCGCTCGCGCTCGCGGGCCCCGGTCCTTCGGGCGGCCTGCCGGTCCCGTTCTCCTGGAACGGGGTGCGGGTGCGTCCGACGCGGGCAGGGTCGGTGCGCGTGCGGCTGTCCCCGGCCGGGCACGGCACCACCGGACTGCTGCTGACCGACGAGTCCGGGACTTCGGTGCTCTCCGTGGCGTCCCTGGTGGTACGGGAGGCGGATCCGGCGCGGATCGCATCGGTCCGCCGAAACGCGGACGGCCTGTACCGGGTGGAGTGGACGGCGCTGTCCGCCCCCGCCCCTGGCCCGGAAACGGGTGCGGTCGGTCTCGACGAGGCGTTCCGGATCGCGGACGCGGAGGGCGAGTTCCTGGGCGACGCCGTACTGGACGAGGTGGAGCGTTCGCTGCCCGGCCTCGCGCAGGTGCTGCGCGACTGGGTGGCGGACGCCCGGTTCGAGCGAGCCCGGCTGGTCGTCACGACGACCGGGGCGATCGCCGCCCGCGACGGTGACCCGGTGCCGGGGCTCGACCGGTCGGCGTGGTGGGGACTGGTGCGTACGGCCCAGACCGAGCATCCGGGGCGCTTCGTCCTGGTCGACACGGACGGTACGGACGCCTCAACCCTCGTACGGGACCGCGCCCTCGGCACCGGAGAACCCCAACTCGCGCTACGGGACGGCGAAGCGCTCCACCCTCGCCTGGCCGCAGTGCCCGTCGCCGGGAAGAGCCGCGTGGCCCTGCCGGACGCCGGGCGCGGCACGGTGCTCCTGACGGGTGCCACGGGTGCGCTCGGCAGGCTGGTCGCCGAGCGGCTCATCACCCACCACGGGGTGCGGCGGCTTCATCTGACGAGCCGTCGGGGGCCGGACGCACCCGGTGCCCGCCGGCTTGTCGCCGACCTCACAGGTCTCGGCGCGCAGATCACCCTCACCGCCTGCGACCTCGCGGACCGGGAGGCGCTCACCGCGCTCCTCGACTCCATACCGGCCGGGCATCCGCTGACCGCCGTCGTCCATGCGGCGGGGGTCACGGCGGACGCGACACTGGCGGCGCTCACCGATGAGGACTTCACGACGGTCATCCGGCCGAAGGCCGACGCCGCCCTGCTGCTGCACGAGCTGACCCGGGAGCGGGGGACCGAGCTGGACGCCTTCGTCCTGTTCTCCTCCGTCGCGGGGATCATCGGCAACGCGGGCCAGGCCAACTACGCGGCGGCGAACACATACGTGGACGCGCTGGCCCAGCACCGCCAAGCGCTCGGCCTGCCCGCGCTCTCGCTCGCCTGGGGGCTGTGGGAGCAGCCCGGCGGCATGGGCGGGGCCCTGAGCGGCGCCGATCTGGCGAGGATCGCGCGTACCGGCATCGCACCACTGACCGCTGAGGAGGGGCTCGCGCTGTTCGATGCCGCGCTGGCCTCGGGACTGGCCACCGCCGTGCCCGCGCGGCTGGACACCTCGGCGCTGCGCCGGCTCGGTGATCCGGACCGCGTACCGCCGCTGCTGCGGTCCCTGGTCGGCCTGCCGGCCGGGCGGCCCGCGGTCACGTCCGGGACGGGCGGCGGGTCCGTCGTCGCCGCGGACGGCGACGCCCCGTGGGTCCGCAAGCTGGCCGAGGCCGCCGAGACGGAGCGGCCGCGCATCGTGCTGGATCTGGTGCGGGCGGTGGTGGCCGAGATCCTCGGGCATCCGCCGAACCGGCCGGTTCCCGCCGACCGGGGTCTGCTCGACCTCGGTTTCGACTCCCTGACCGCCGTGGAACTGCGCAACCGCCTCGGTGCCGAGACCGGACTGAGGCTGCCCACCACCCTGCTCTTCGACCGGCCGACCGCGACCGCGCTCGCCACCCATCTCCACGGGGAGCTGACCGACCGGCTGCCCGGCGGGGCGGCCTCCGCACTGGCCCGTATCGACGAGCTGGAGGCCGCGTTCGACGGGGCCGCTCTCGGCGCGGAGGCCCGCGACCGGATCACCACCCGGCTGGCCTCCCTGCAGGCCAGGCTCACGGCGGCCCGGGACACCCCCGCGGTTGCCACGGACACAGACACCACTGCCACCCCCCATCTGGACCAGGCGTCCGACGACGAGCTCTTCCAGCTCATCGACGGTCAGCTCGGCTCCGAATGATCCGTACGACGAGGAGAGTTGACGTCGCATGACGAACGAGGCCAGGCTCCGCGACTACCTCAAGCGCGTGACCAATGACCTGCTCCAGACCCGGCAGCGGCTGACCGAGGTCGAGGCCGAGCGGCACGAACCGATCGCGATCGTCGGCATGTCGTGCCGCTATCCGGGCGGGGTGCGCTCCCCGGAGGAGCTGTGGGAGGTCGTCGCTTCGGGCACCGACGCGATCTCCCCGTTCCCGGAGAACCGGGGCTGGGACACCGCCGCGCTCTACGACCCCGATCCGGACCGGACCGGCCGCAGCTATGCGCGGGAGGGCGGGTTCCTGCACGAGGCGGACCGCTTCGACCCGGCGTTCTTCGGCATCAGCCCGCGTGAGGCGACGGCCATCGACCCGCAGCAGCGGCTGCTGCTGGAGAGCGCCTGGGAGGTGTTCGAGCGGGCGGGCATCGACCCGGACACCCTGCGCGGCTCCCGCACCGGAGTGTTCGCCGGGGTGATGTACGGGGACTACGGCGGGCGGATCCGCCGGGCCCCGGACGGCCTGGAGGGGTACATCGGCACGGGCAGCGCAGGGTCCGTCGCGTCCGGCCGGCTCTCCTACACCTTCGGGCTGGAAGGCCCTGCGGTGACGGTGGACACGGCGTGCTCGTCGTCGCTGGTCGCCCTGCACCTGGCCGTGCAGTCGCTGCGCCGGGGCGAGTGCGATCTGGCGCTCGCGGGCGGGGCGACGATCATCGCGACGCCCGGCCTGTTCGTCGAGTTCAGCCGGCAGCGCGGGCTGTCCCCGGACGGCCGGTGCAAGGCGTTCGCCGCGTCGGCGGACGGCACGGGCTGGGGCGAGGGGGTGGGGCTGCTCCTGGTGGAGCGGCTGTCGGACGCCCGCCGCAACGGACACCGGGTGCTCGCGGTCGTACGGGGCTCCGCCGTCAACCAGGACGGCACGAGCGGGCAGCTGTCCGCGCCCAACGGCCCCTCCCAGCAGCGGGTGATCCGCCAGGCCCTCGACGACGCCGGGCTCACCACCGCGGACGTGGACGCGGTCGAGGCCCACGGTACGGGGACGAAGCTCGGCGACCCGATCGAGGCGCAGGCGCTCCTTGCCACGTACGGGCAGGACCGTCCGGCCGAACAGCCTTTGTGGCTGGGTTCGTTGAAGTCGAACATCGGACACACCCAGGCCGCCGCCGGGGTCGGCGGGATCATCAAGATGGTGCAGGCCATGCGCTACGGGCTGCTACCGAAGACGCTGCACGTGGATGAGCCGTCCCCCCACGTCGACTGGGACTCCGGAGCCGTACGCCTGCTCACCGAGGACGAGGCCTGGCCCGAGCACGACAGGCCGCGGCGGGCCGCCGTCTCGTCGTTCGGGATCAGCGGGACGAACGCACACGTCATCCTGGAGGCGCCCGTGACGGAGGCCGCCGAAGGTGAGGGCACGGGACCGGCCACGCCTTCCACCGCGGTGCCGTGGCTGCTGTCCGCGCATGGTCCCGACGCCCTCAAGGAGCAGGCAGCGCTGCTTCGTTCGTATGTGGAGGACCGTCCCGAGCTGGACCGGGCGTCGGTCGGCGGGGTGCTGGCCCGGGGCCGGGCGGCCCTCGGTCATCGGGCGGTCGTCGTCCCCGGGAGCCACGAGGAGCTGGTGCCCGCGCTCGACTCGCTGGCCCGGGGTGTGCCGTCGGCCGATGTGGTGGAGGGTGTGGCGGCCGACCACGGGAAGACGGTGTTCGTGTTTCCGGGTCAGGGTTCGCAGTGGGAAGGCATGGCCCGCGAACTCCTCGCCACCTCACCCGTGTTCACCGAACACCTCACCGCCGCCGCCGAAGCACTCCAACCCCACACCGGCTGGAACCTCCTCGACATCCTCCACGGAAAACCCGACACACCCCCCATCGACCGCGTCGACGTCATCCAACCCGCACTCTTCGCCGTCATGACCGCCCTCGCCAGACTCTGGCAACACCACGGCATCCACCCCGACGCCGTCATCGGACACTCCCAAGGCGAAATCGCCGCCGCCCACATCGCCGGAGCCCTCACCCTCAACGACGCAGCCAAAATCGTCGCCCTGCGCTCCCACACCCTCCTCCAACTCGCCGGCACCGGCGCCATGGCCTCCCTCCCCCTCACCCACCAACAAACCACCACCCTCCTCACCCCCCACCCCGACCTCCACATCGCCGCCCACAACGGACCCACCACCACCGTCATCGCAGGCAACCCCCACACCCTCAACACCCTCATCACCACCCTCAACAACCAAAACATCCGAGCCCGCACCATCCCCGTCGACTACGCCTCACACACCCCCCACGTCCAACCCCTCCAAAACACCCTCCACACCCTCCTCCACGACATCACCCCCCAACCCACCACCACCACCTTCTACTCCACCCTCCACGCCCGCCCCATCAACACCACCGAACTCAACGGCGACTACTGGTACGACAACCTCAGCAACCCCGTCCAACTGCACCCCACCGTCGAAAAGCTGCTGGAGGACGGCCACACCGTCTTCGTGGAAGTCAGCCCCCACCCCGTCCTCACCACCGCGCTCCAGGACACCGCCGACACCACCGACACCCCCACCCTCATCACCGGCACCCTCCGCCGCAACGAAGGCACCCTCACCCGCTTCCACCTCTCCCTCGCCCACCTCCACACCCACGGCATCCCCATCGACTGGACACCCACCCTCCCCACCGCACCGGGGCCCGCCACCGACCTACCGACCTACCCCTTCCAGCACCGGAGTTACTGGCTGGAGGACGCGGCGACCGACGGGGACCCGGAGAGCCTCGGGCTGCACACGACACAGCACCCCCTGCTCACGGCCGCGACCACGCTCGCCCAGGGCGACGCGCTGCTGCTCACCGGCCGGATCTCGCTGCGCACCCACCCCTGGCTCGCCGACCACGCCATCGAGACAACGGCGGTGCTTCCGGCTGCGGCTGCCCTCGAACTGGCTCTGGAGGCAGGCAGGTTGCTCGGCGATCTGCCGGTGTTCGAGCTGACGCTCGACACTCCGGTGGTCTTCCCGGCCACCGGTGGCGTGGACGTACAGGTGACGGCCGGGGCCCCGCGCGGTGACGGTCGGCGCGATCTGACCCTGCACACACGTGCGTACGACGAAACGGACGACGACAGCGCGCTGCACCGCGCCTGGACCAGCCATGTCACGGGCCTGCTCGGCCCCTTGGAACCGGACGCCGAGGCAGCCCGGGAGTCGCTGACGTCCTGGCCGCCGGCCGGGGCGAGTGCCGTCGACGTCGGCGAGGTGTACGAGCGGCTGGCCGCGCTGGGGTACGAGCTCGGCCCCGCCCTTCAGGGGCTCACGCGGCTGTGGCGCCAGGGCGACGAGCTGTACGCCGAGGTGTCCGCGCCGGAGGGCGTCGCGGCCGACGCAGGGCGGTACGGGTTGCATCCGGCCCTCCTCACGGCGGCGCTGCAGACCCTGCTCCCGCAGGGCGACGAGCTGCTCGAACCCGTCGTGTGGCACGGTGTGAGCCTGTACGCGGTGGGCGCGGGCGGACTGCGGGTGCGCGTCTCGCGGCGCGGGGACGGGTTCGCCGTCCTGCTCGCCGATCCGAGCGGTGCCCCGCTCGCCTCCGTCGACTCGGTCGCCCTGCGGCCGCTGCCCGCCGGGGTCCTGGACCGGGCGGACCGGGTCCGCCACGACTGGCTGCTCGGCACCGACTGGACGCCGGTGCCCGCGCCGGTGGACGGCGCCCCGCCGCCGTACACGAGCTGGACCTCGTCCGCCGAACCCGCGGCCGAGCTGCGGGACGCCTTCGGGGACACCGCCCATGTCCCGTACGAGCCGGCGCCCGCCGAGGACACCGCCCCCGGCCTCGTCCTGCTGCACGCGTCGTCCGCGAGCGAACTGCTGCCCGCACTCCAGACCTGGATCGCCGAAGGGACGAACGGCGCCACCCAGGTGGCGGTCCTCACCCGTCACGCCGTCACCACCGGCCCCGACGATGTGCAGGATCTGGTCCCCTCTCCCGTCTGGGGTCTGATCCGGGCAGCTCAGTCGGAGAACCCCGGGCGGATCACCCTTGTGGATCTCGACACCGAACCTGCCTCACTGAGCGTCCTGCCGGCGGCTCTCGCGGCCGGGGAACCGCAACTGGCCCTGCGCAACGGCGACATCCGGGTCCCGAGGCTCGTCGCGTCCGTACCGCAGGAGGCCGGTGAGCCGCCCGTCCTGCCCGAGGAATCGACGGTCGTCGTCTCCGGGGGCGGCGACCTGGCCGCAGCCGCGGCCGTCCACGCGGTCACCGCCCTCGGCGCGCGCCGCCTGCTCCTGCTGTCCCCCGGTCCGGGGCAGGCGGACCGGCTGACCGGGCTGGGTGCGGAGGTGGTGGTGGCCGAGGGTGACGTGTCCGACCGGGACTTCCTGGCAGGGGCTCTGGCCGCGCTGCCGGCCGGGCATCCGGTCGGCGCCGTCTTCCACGCACCGGCGGCGCCCGACCGTACGGTCCTGCTCTCCACCGCACCCGAGGAGTTCGGCGTGCGGCTGCGTACCGCCGGTGCGGCGGCCTGGAACCTCCACGAGCTCACCCTCGGTCTCGATCTGGGCGCGTTCGTGCTGCTCGCCCCCGACGCGTCATCGGCGCTCGGCGGCACCGGCCGCGCGAGCGCGGCCGCCCTCGGCACGTACCTCGACGCTCTCGCTCAGCACCGGGTCTCCCTCGGGCTGCCGGGCGTCTCCCTCTCCTGGGGGCCTCGCGATGCCGTGCCGGACTCCGCCTTCCACGGGCTCGTCCGCTTCGACGAGGGCCAGGTGACCGCCGGCCTGGAGCTCGCTCTTCGCTCGGCGGGCCGGCCCGCCCTGGTCGCCGCCCGCCTGGACCGGGCGGCTCTCGGCGCACAGGCCGCCGCCGGTCTGCTGCCTCCGGTGCTGCGCGGCCTGGTCCGCACGGTCCGTACCGCCGCCGGTGCGGACGCCGCGACGGCGGGCACCCTCGTCTCGGCGCTGGTGGGACTGCCGGGGCCGGAACAGCTGCGGTTGCTGGGCGAGTTGGTGGGAGAGCAGGTGGCGGGGGTACTCAGGCACTCGGCCGGGGACACCATCGACGCGTACCGCGCCTTCAAGGACCTCGGCTTCGACTCCCTGACCGCCGTGGAACTGCGCAACCGGCTCAACACGGCGACGGGCCTGCGGCTGCCCGCGACCCTGGTCTTCGACCACCCTTCCCCTGCCGCTCTCGCGGCGCATCTGCGGGATCAGCTGCTGGGTGGTGTCGCCGGCACCGACGCGACGCCGCCTGCCGGGCGATCCGCGGTGCGGGACGGCGAACCCATCGCGATCGTGTCGATGGCCTGCCGCTACCCCGGCGGGGTGCGCACGCCGGAGGACCTGTGGCAGGTGGTCGCGTCGGAGAGTGATGCCATCTCGCCGTTCCCCACCAACCGGGGCTGGGACCTGGACCGGCTGTTCGATCCCGATCCGGCGCACCCGGGGACGTCGTACGCCCGCGAAGGTGGGTTCCTGCACGACGCGGACGAGTTCGACCCCGCGTTCTTCGGGATCAGCCCGCGTGAGGCGACGAGCATGGACCCGCAGCAGCGGCTGCTGCTGGAGAGCGCCTGGGAAGCGTTCGAGCGGGCCGGAATCGACCCGACATCGTTGCGCGGGTCGCGGACCGGGGTGTTCGCGGGCGTCGTGTACACGGACTACGGGTCCCGGGTGAAGCTTCCCGCCGACATGGAGGGATACCTGGGCATCGGGAGTGCGGGCAGCATCGCCTCGGGGCGGATCGCCTACACCCTCGGCCTCGAAGGCCCTGCGGTGACGGTGGACACGGCGTGCTCGTCGTCGCTGGTCGCCCTGCACCTGGCCGTGCAGTCGCTGCGGCGCGGCGAGTGCGATCTCGCGCTGGCCGGCGGCGCGACCGTCCTCGCCAACCCGGACATCTTCATCGGCTTCAGCAGGCAGCGCGGCCTGGCCCCGGACGCCCGGTGCAAGGTCTTCGCGGCCGGCGCCGACGGTACGGCCTTCGGCGAGGGGGTCGGGCTGCTCCTGGTCGAGCGGCTCTCGGACGCCCGCCGTAACGGACACGAGGTGCTCGCCGTCGTGCGGGGCACGGCCACCAACCAGGACGGGGCGAGCAACGGCCTCACGGCCCCCAACGGGCCCTCGCAGCAGCGGGTGATCCGCCAGGCCCTCGACGACGCGGGACTCACGACCTCCGATGTCGACGCCATGGAGGCCCACGGAACGGGGACGAAGCTGGGTGACCCGATCGAGGCGCAGGCGCTGCTTGCCACGTACGGGCAGGACCGGTCGACAGAACAGCCCCTGTGGCTCGGGTCGTTGAAGTCGAACATCGGGCACACCCAGGCCGCGGCCGGGGTCGGCGGGATCATCAAGATGGTGCAGGCCATGCGGCACGGGCTGCTGCCGAGGACGCTGCACGTGGACGAGCCCTCACCGCACATCGACTGGGACGCCGGAGCCGTACGCCTGCTCACCGAGGCCAGGGAGTGGCTCCCGAACGGCCGTCCGCGCCGGGCCGGTGTCTCCGGGTTCGGCATGAGCGGCACCAACGCCCACGTCGTGCTGGAGGAGGCACCGGACGACACGTCGGTGAAGGAGCCGGTGGTGAGCGGTGCGGCTCCGCCGCCGTGGCTGCTGTACGGCCACAACGCCGAGGCGCTCGCCACGAACGCCAGGCTGTTGCGCCACCACCTCCAGGAGCATCCGGAGGTGGACCCGGCCCCGGTCGCGAAGGCGCTGGCGACGGGCCGGGCCGGGCTGGCCCATCGCGCGGTCGTCGTTTCGCGGGACCGGGAACGGTTGCTGGAGACCCTCGCGGGACTGGAGCGGGGCACGGCAGGTGCGGACGCGGTGAGCGGGACGGTCACGGAGACCGGTAGGACCGTGTTCGTCTTTCCGGGCCAGGGCTCGCAGTGGGAAGGCATGGCCCGCGAACTCCTCGCCACCTCACCCGTGTTCACCGAACACCTCACCGCCGCCGCCGAAGCACTCCAACCCCACACCGGCTGGAACCTCCTCGACATCCTCCACGGAAAACCCGACACACCCCCCATCGACCGCGTCGACGTCATCCAACCCGCACTCTTCGCCGTCATGACCGCCCTCGCCAGACTCTGGCAACACCACGGCATCCACCCCGACGCCGTCATCGGACACTCCCAAGGCGAAATCGCCGCCGCCCACATCGCCGGAGCCCTCACCCTCAACGACGCAGCCAAAATCGTCGCCCTGCGCTCCCACACCCTCCTCCAACTCGCCGGCACCGGCGCCATGGCCTCCCTCCCCCTCACCCACCAACAAACCACCACCCTCCTCACCCCCCACCCCGACCTCCACATCGCCGCCCACAACGGACCCACCACCACCGTCATCGCAGGCAACCCCCACACCCTCAACACCCTCATCACCACCCTCAACAACCAAAACATCCGAGCCCGCACCATCCCCGTCGACTACGCCTCACACACCCCCCACGTCCAACCCCTCCAAAACACCCTCCACACCCTCCTCCACGACATCACCCCCCAACCCACCACCACCACCTTCTACTCCACCCTCCACGCCCGCCCCATCAACACCACCGAACTCACCGGCGACTACTGGTACGACAACCTCAGCAACCCCGTCCTGTTCGAACCAACCATCCGCACCCTCCTCCAAACCGGCCACACCACCTTCATCGAGATAAGCCCCCACCCCATCCTCACCACCGCACTCCAGGACACCGCCGACACCACCGACACCCCCACCCTCATCACCGGCACCCTCCGCCGCAACGAAGGCACCCTCACCCGCTTCCACCTCTCCCTCGCCCACCTCCACACCCACGGCATCCCCGTCGACTGGACACCTGCCCTGCCCCCCGTGCCGGGGCGCGCCACCGATCTGCCGACGTATCCGTTCCAGCACCGGCGCTACTGGCTGGAGGGACCCGCCGCCCACAGCGACGCGGGAAGCCTCGGGGTCGATGCCTCCGACCACCCGTTCCTGACCGCGTCGACCACGCTCGCCCGGAGCGGGACCCTGCTGCTCACGGGCCGGATCTCCCTTCGCACCCACCCCTGGCTCGCCGACCACGCCGTGAGCGGTGTTCCGCTTCTCCCGGCTACCGCCCAGCTGGAGCTGGCGCTCCAGGCGGGCCGGCACGCCGGCGTCGGCGCGGTGGACGAACTGACCCTGGAGGCGCCTCTGTTCGTTCCGGAGCACGGTGGCGTGCGGATCCAGGTCTCGGTCGAGGCGCCGGACGAGGAGGGGCGGCGGCAACTGGCCGTTCACGCGCGGCCCGACGGGCCGGCGGACGATGTGCTGGGCGAGGCACCGGGGTGGATCCGTCATGCCACGGGCGTTCTCGCCCCGGCGGACTCGATCGCCTCCCGGGCCCGGGGGGGCGACAGGGATGCCTGGCCGCCGGAAGGCGCCACCGCGCTGGACACCGACGGGCTGTACGGGGAAC
The DNA here is from genome assembly GCF_045162765.1 of Streptomyces sp. NBC_01013. Lineage (NCBI taxonomy): Bacteria > Bacillati > Actinomycetota > Actinomycetes > Kitasatosporales > Streptomycetaceae > Streptomyces > Streptomyces sp. NBC_01013. The sequence continues at coordinate 7,488,077 of NZ_CP108687.1, read as the reverse complement.
TCGCCGCGCTGGGGTACGCCTACGGACCCGCTTTCCAGAATCTCACCGCCGGGTGGCGGTCGGGCGACACCGTCTACGGCGAGGTGTCACTCCCGCCCGAACTGCACGCGGAGGCGGCCCGGTTCGTGCTGCATCCGGCGCTCCTGGACTCGGCCCTCCACACGCTGGGGCTGGGTGACTTCCTCGGCGAGGGAATCCGGCTTCCGTTCTCCTGGTCGGGAGCGGCGCTGCGGGCCACCGGGGCCACGGCTCTGCGGGTGACCGTGTCCCCCGGTGACGGGGGCCGGGACACCGTCCGGGTCGCGGTCGCCGACCCCACGGGGGCGCCTGTGGTGAGCGTGGAAACGCTCACCCTTCGGCCGGTCGACCCCGGTCAGCTCCCGGCCGCGACGGGGCCCTCCGCCCTCGGCTCGCTCCATGCCCTTGAGTGGGCGGAGCTCGGCGAGCCGGCCGAGGACGGCACGGCCGCGTTCGAGGTGCTGGACGCCACCGGCCCGTTCGAGGGCGCGACGCCGGTCGCGGCCGGTGCGGCAGTGGAGTGGCTCCTCGGCCGGCTGCGGGAGCATCTGACCGACGAGGAACGGCCGGAGACCCGTCTCGTCGTGCTCACGGCCCGGGCCGTGGCGGCCCGGGCCGGCGATCCGGTCGAACTGGCGGCCGCCCCCCTGTGGGGTCTGGTGCGGTCGGCCGCCACGGAGAACCCCGGCCGCATCACCCTGGTGGACCTCGACGGCGAGCAGTCCTCCCAGGACGTGCTTGCCGCGGCCGTCGCCACCGGGGAGCCGCAGTTCGCGTTGCGCGACGGCCGGATACTGGTGCCCAGGCTGCGCCGGACGGAGGCCGGGCCCGCCCCCGTCGTTCCGCCCGAGGGCGTGATCGGCTGGCGACTGGAGACACCGGGCGGTTCGCCCGACGATCTGCGTGCCGCCGCTCATCCCGCCGCCGAGGCACCGCTGTCCGAGGGGCAGGTACGGATCGAGGTGCGGGCCGCCGGGCTCAACTTCCGCGATGTGCTGACCGCCCTCGGCATGGTGCCGGCCGGCTCTCCGCTCGGGACCGAGGCCGCGGGTACGGTCGTCGAGACCGGGCCGGGGGTTGACGACCTCGATGTCGGCGACCGGGTGTTCGGCCTGGTGCCGGGCTCGGTGGGGCCCCTGGCGGTCGCGGACCGGCGGCTGATAGCCCGTATCCCGCACGGCTGGTCGTACGCGGAGGCGGCGGGTGTGCCCGCCGTGTTCACCACCGCCTACTACGGACTGGTCGAGCTGGCCGGGCTGCGCCGTGGAGAGCGGGTACTGATCCACTCCGGGGCCGGCGGCGTCGGGATGGCGGCCATCCAGGTGGCCCGCCACCTCGGGGCCGAGGTGTTCGCCACGGCGAGCCCGGCGAAGTGGGGTGCGCTGCGGTCGCTCGGTATCGACGCGGAGCACATCGCGTCGTCCCGTACGACCGAGTTCGAGCGGCAGATCCTGGACGTGACCGGTCGTGCGGGCACCGCGCCCGTACCGGGGGCCGATGTGGTCCTGAACTCGCTGACCGGGGAGTTCATCGATGCCTCGCTGCGGCTGCTGTCCCGCGGCGGGAGGTTCGTCGAGATGGGGATCGCGGACCTGCGGGACCCGGAGGAGATCGCGGCGGTCCGGCCCGGCGTCGCGTACCGGCCGTTCGAACTGCTGGACATGGATCCGGACCGGGTCGGGGAGGTGCTGACGCGGGTCCTCGCCCTGTTCGAGCAGGGTGAGCTGTCTCCGCTGTCGGTCACCACCTGGGACGTGAGCCGGGCGCCCGACGCCTTCCGGCACTTCGGGCAGGCCCGGCAGGTGGGCAAGGTGGTGCTGACGCTGCCTGCGCGCACCGCCCCGGAGGGGACGGTCCTGATCACGGGTGGCACCGGCACCCTCGGGGCCGCGCTGGCCCGGCACCTGGTGACCACGCACGGCGTGCGCCATCTGCTGCTCACCGGTCGCCGAGGTCCGGACGCCCCGGGTGCGACCGGTCTGAGCGCCGAACTGACGGAGCTGGGCGCCACGGTACGGATCGTCGCCTGCGACGCGGCCGACCGGGAGGAACTCGCCGGGCTGCTGGCCTCCGTGCCGTCCGGGCTCCCCCTGACAGGTGTGGTGCACGCCGCCGGTGTCCTGGACGACGGGGTGCTCGCCTCTCTGACCCCCGACAAGGTCCGCGCCGTGCTGCGGCCCAAGGTGGACGCGGCCTGGAACCTGCACGAGCTGACGCGGGACCTGGACCTTTCGCTCTTCGTCCTGTTCTCCTCCGCCTCGGGGCTGCTCGGCGGGGCGGGGCAGGGCAACTACGCGGCGGCCAACGTGTTTCTGGACGCGCTGGCCGGCCACCGGCGGGCGCGCGGGCTGCCCGCGGTGTCGCTGGCGTGGGGCATGTGGGAGGCGGCCAGCGGCATGACAGGACATCTGGCCGGCGCCGACCGGGCGCGGATCGCCCGGGGCGGACTCGTCCCGATGTCGGTGCCCGAGGGCATGGCGCTGTTCGACGGCGCCCTGGCCGACGGCCGCCCGCTGCTCGTACCGGCGCCCCTGGACGGCGCGGGGCTGCGGGCACTCGCCGATGCCGCTCCGGGGACGGGCGGGGTGCCCGCCGTGCTGCGGTCGCTGGTGCGCGCGCCCGCCGTACGACGGGCGGCGAACGGCGTGCGTCAGCCCGATTCGCCGACGACGGACCGGCTCGCGGCCCTGCGCGGCCCCGAGCGTACGCAGGCGCTGCTCGTGCTGGTGCGCGAGCAGGTGGCGGCCGTGCTCGGCCATCTGACGGTCGATGACATCACCGCCGACCGGGCGTTCAAGGAGATCGGTTTCGACTCGCTGACGGCGGTCGAGCTGCGCAACAGGATCTCGGCGGCCACCGGCCTGCGGCTGCCCACCACCACGGTGTTCGACTTCCCGACACCCACCGCGCTGGCCGATCGGCTGTCCGTGCTCCTGGCGCCGGACGAGCGGACGGACGCAGACGAACTGGAACGGCTGCTGGAGTCCGTCGTGGTGGACAGCGACGGGTTCCACGCGCTCAGGGAGCGGCTGCGGGCCGCGCTGTGGAGGTGGGACGAGCAGGCAGCGGATCCCGCTGCCGGGGCCGGGGAGCCGGCGGACGGTGAGCTGGACACGGCGACGGACGAGGAACTGTTCCGCACGCTCGACGAGGAACTGGGTGCGTCGTGACAGTCATTTCAGCGCACGAAAGGCGAGGGCGATGAGTAACGAGGACAAGCTCCGGGACTACCTGAAACGGACCACGGCCGACCTCAGGCTGGCCCGGCGCAGGATCAAGGAGCTGGAGGACAAGGAGCACGAGCCGATCGCGATCGTGGGGATGGGCTGCCGGTTCCCGGGCGGAGCCGATTCGCCGGAGGCACTGTGGCGGCTGGTGGCCGAGGAGACGGACGCCGTGTCGGGGCTGCCCGAGGACCGCGGCTGGGATGCGGACAGGCTCTACGACCCCGATCCGGACCGCGGCGGCACCATGTACACCCGCGAGGGCGGGTTCCTGGAGGGTGCGGGAGAGTTCGACGCGCCCTTCTTCGGGATGGGGCCGAGGGAGGCCGTCGCGACCGACCCGCAGCATCGGCAACTGCTCGAGGTGGCCTGGGAGACCCTGGAGCGCGCCGGCATCGCCCCGGGTTCCCTGCGCGGCAGCCGTACGGGCGTCTTCGCCGGGGTGGTGTCGCAGGCGTACGTGCCGCCGCCGGAACAGGTGCCCGAGGGGTTCGAGGGGCATCTGATGACGGGCAACGCGACGAGTGTCGCCTCCGGCCGGATCGCCTACCACCTGGGGCTGGAGGGCCCGGCCGTCACGCTCGACACCGCCTGCTCGTCCTCGCTCGTGGCGATGCATCTGGCGGCGCAGTCGCTGCGGCGCGGTGAGAGCGATCTGGCGCTGGCGGGAGGCGTCACCGTGATGGCCACCCCGCTGCTTCTGGTCGAGTTCAGCCGGCAGCGCGGGCTGGCCCCCGACGCGCGGTGCAAGGCCTTCGACGCGGCGGCCGACGGCACGGGTTTCTCGGAGGGCGCCGGCCTCGTCCTGCTGGAGCGGCTGTCCGACGCGCGACGCAACGGCCACCGGATCCTCGCGGTGCTGCGCGGTTCGGCGGTCAACCAGGACGGTGCGAGCAACGGCCTCACCGCCCCCAACGGCCCGACGCAGGTCCGGGTCATCCAGCAGGCGCTGGCCTCCGCCCGGCTCGCCCCGCAGCAGGTGGACGCGGTGGAGGCGCACGGCACCGGGACCCGGCTCGGCGACCCGATCGAGGCGCAGGCCCTGCTCGCCGCCTACGGTCAGGGGCGCCCGGAGGGCGAGCCGCTGCTGCTGGGTTCGCTCAAGTCGAACATCGGTCACACCCAGGCCGCTGCCGGAGTGGCCGGGGTCATCAAGATGGTGCAGGCGATGCGCCACGGGGTGCTGCCGCGCACCCTGCACGTGACGGAGCCGACCCCGCACGTCGACTGGTCCTCGGGGGCGGTGGAACTGCTCACCGAGGCCGTCGAGTGGCCCGATCGGGGCCGGCCCCGCCGGGCCGGGGTGTCGTCCTTCGGAATCAGCGGTACCAACGCGCACGTCATCCTGGAACAGGCCGACGCCGTGGATGTCCCGGAACACGAGGGGCCCCCGAGGGAGGACGCGGACCCGGCGGACGGACCGCGCACCGCGCTCCTGCCGGAGCCCCCGGCGCCATGGCCGCTGTCGGCCCGTACGGAGTCGGCGCTGCGGGCCCAGGCCGGCCGGCTGCACGCACACCTGCTCGCGACGCCCCGTCTGCGGGCCCACGATGTGGGCCGGACTCTGGCCCTGGGGCGTACGGCGTTCCGCCACCGCGCGGTCGTCCTGCCGGGCGACCGTTCCGAGCAGCTGGCGGCACTGGCCTCGCTGGCCTCTGGGGGAAAGCCTGTCCGGGTGGTGCGCGGCAGTGCCGCCGCACCACCGTCCACGGCATACCTGTTCACCGGCCAGGGTAGTCAACAGCCGCGCATGGGCGCTGAGTTGTATGAGCTTCGTCCTGTCTTCGCCAAGGCGCTCGACGAAGTGTGCGAGGCGTTCGAACCGATGCTGGCGCGACCGCTGAAAAGCCTGCTGTTCGCAGCGGAGGGCAGTCCCGAGGCGACACTGCTGGAGCGCACGGAGTACGCGCAGCCCGCGCTGTTCGCCATCGAGACAGCCTTGTTCCGCCTCCTGGAGCACTCTCTTCCGGCGCCGGGCCAGGTCGCCGGGCACTCGATCGGAGGGCTCGTCGCCGTGCACGCGGCGGGCGCACTCTCGCTGGAGGACGCCTGCACCCTGGTCGCGGCGCGGGGCAGGCTGATGGAGGCCATGCCGGCCGGTGGCGCGATGGTGGCGTGCGAGGCATCGGAGGAGGAGGTGCGTGAGGCTCTGGCCGGGTACGGGGGACGGGTGGGCGTGGCCGCGGTCAACGGCCCGCTTTCAACGGTCGTCTCGGGTGACGCGGACGCGGTGTCGGAGGTCGCCGACGCGTTCCGGGAGCAGGGCCGCAGGACCCGCCGGCTCCGGGTGAGTCACGCCTTCCACTCCCACCACATGGACGGGGCGCTGGACGAACTGCGTGCGGTGGTGGCGCGGTTGCGCTTCCAGGAGCCGCGGATTCCCGTCGTCTCCGACCTGACCGGCCGCCGCGCCGGACTCGGCGAACTGCGGCAGCCGGACTACTGGGCGCGACAGCTGCGCGCACCGGTGCGCTTCGGCGACGCGGTGGTGACGCTGGCCGAGGCCGGGGCGACCGCGTTCGTGGAGGTGGGCCCCGATGCGGTGCTCACCCCCCTGGTGGCGGCCTGCCTGCCCGGGACCGCACCACTGGCCGTCCCCTCGCAGGTGCGCGATCGCCGGGGTGAGGAGACGTTCGCGGTGGCCCTCTCCAAGCTCCACGCGTCGGGCGGCGAGGTGCGCTGGGACAGCTGGTTCGTGGAGCAGGCGGCGCTCCCGGCCGAGTTGCCGACCTATCCGTTCGAGCACACCCATCACTGGTGGCCGTCTCCGGCGGCCGAAGCACCGAAGGTGCGGCGAGCGCCGGAACCGGTGGGGGCGCCGGAAGCGCCGGCGCCGGAGGAGGGTGGCTCGCTGCTGGATCTCGTACGGCGGCACGCGGCGCATGTGCTCGGTCACGAGTCACCGGAGTCGATCGCGGCTGAGGACAACTTCCTCGACATCGGCTTCTCGTCGTTCACCGCACTGGAGGTCCGCAACCGGCTCTGCGAGGCGACCGGTCTGCTGCTGCCGCCCGTGCTGCTCTTCGACCACCCCACGCCGTCGGCCGTAGCCGGCTTCATCCGGGACGAGCTGGCCGCCGCGTAGGCAGGGCACGACGACGGGAGCCGGGCCCCTGCGGACAGGGGCCCGGCTCCCGTCGAACGGCGGATGTCACCAGGTGACCGGCAGCCGGAACACCCCCTGGACGGAGCCGCCCGGCTTGACGCCGAGGGCGTCGAGCGGCTCGGTCAGCCGCAACGTCGGTATCCGGGTGGCGAGTTCATGGAGAGTGATCTCCAGTTCGGCCCGCGCCAGATTCTGGCCGATGCACTGGTGTACGCCGTAGCCGAAGGCGAGGTGGTGCCGCGTGCCGCGCCGGACGTCGAGGATGTCGGGGTCGCTGAAGACCTGCGGTGAGCGGTTGGCCGCCGCGTTCGGCAGGTATACCCCGTCGCCCTCCTTCACCACGACGCCGCCGATCTCGATGTCGGCGGCCGCCACCCGCTGCAGTTCGTCGGCGACCGAGAGGAATCTCAGCAGTTCCTCCACCGCCCCGGACGCGACTTTCGGGTCGGCACGCAACTGGGCGAGCTGTTCCGGGTGTTCGAGCAGGGTGAGAATGCTGAGCCCGATCATGTTCGCGGTTGTCTCGTGACCGGCGACCAGCAGGAACATCGCGATGGAAGCCAGCTCGTCGCGCTCCAGCTCGCCGGAGGCCAGCCGGTCTGCGATCAGTTCGTCGAGCAGCCCCTGTCCCGGTTCCGCCTCCTTGACGGCGATGAGTTCGGCGAAGTAGCCGACCAGCGCGGCGGCGGCGTCGGACGCCTCCTGCGCCGTGCTGGTCGCCTGCACCATCCGGCTCGTCTGCTGCTCGAAGAACTCGTGGTCGGAGTAGGGGACGCCGAGCAGCTCGCAGATGACGGTGGAGGGCACCGGCAGGGCGAACTCGGGAACGAGGTCGGCGGTGGTTCTCCCGTCGGCGAGCAGCGCATCGATCTTCTCCCCGACGATCCGCCGGATCGAGGGGCGCAGCGAGTTGACCCGCTTCACCGTGAAGCTGGGGATCAGCATGCGCCGCTGGATGTCGTGCTCCGGCGGATCCATCCCCACCAGGGCGGTCAGCTTGGCGGCGGCCATGCGGGGGACGAGCACCGGGAAGTCGGGGCGGGTCCGGTCGGAGGAGAGCCGCGGGTCCACGAGCAGCTGACGGGTCTCGGCGTAGCCGGTGACCACCCAGGCCACCCGGCCGTCGTACAGCCGGACGCGCGCGAGCGGTCCCTCCTTCCGCAGCTCCTCGTACCCGGCCGGCGGGTGGTAGGGGCAGCCGCGCGTCATCGGGAACTCCGGCAGCCCTACGGTCTCGGTCGTTGCGGTGTCGCTGCTCATGCGGCCCCCAGGCACTCGGTTCACACCGGCTCTCCGGTGTGAACCGGCATTGTCGGGAGGACCGGTTAAGGAGTTCTAAAGCCGCCTGCGGGTCGATACGCCTAAGGGCTGTCCGGCCACCGGGCGGCGAGGAGCAGGGCGATGTCGTCGGGACGGTCGGCTGCCTGCCTGGCGTGGCCGATCACCTGGTCCGCCGTTTCGGTCAGGGGGCCGGGGCCGCATCCGGCGATGATGCCGCGCAGGCGCTCGACGCCCACGTCGATGTCCGTGCCCGACTCCTCGACCATGCCGTCGGTGTACAGGGCGAGCATCGCGCCCGGGGCCAGGTGCAGCTCTGTGACGGGGTACGACGCCTCGGCGTCGATGCCGAGCACGATGCCACCGGCCAGGTCCATGACCTCGGCGGTGCCGTCGGGCCGGCGCAGCACGGGCTGCGGATGGCCGGCCCGTACGGCCTGTGTGATGCCGGTGGCCGGGTCCATGACGATGTAGCAGCAGCTGGCGAACTGGCCGGGGTCCAGGTCGATGAGCAGCCGGTTGGTTCCGCTCATCACCTCCTGGGGGTCGTGTCCGCTGAGCGCGAAGGCCCGCACGGCGCTGCGCAGCTGGCCCATGGTCGCGGCGGCCGCGACACCGTGGCCCTGGACGTCCCCGATGACCAGGGCGAGCTTCCCGCCGGTCTCGACGACGTCGTACCAGTCGCCGCCGACGTCCATGCCCTGCGTACCGGCGAGGTAGCGGCCGACGGTGTCGACGCCTTCCACGACGACGGGCAGCCCGTGGGGCAGCAGGACGTCCTGGAGTCCGCGTGCCAGGGCCGCCTCGGTGTCGTACCGCTGGGCTCGTTCCAGTGCCTGCGCGATGAGGCCGGCGAGGGCCGTCAGTACCGTCCGCTCCTCCGGGCTGAAGCCGCGCGGCTGGTCGAAGCCGAGGATGCAGGAGCCGACGTGCCGTCCGGAGGCGATCAGGGGCAGGAAGGCGCGCGCGCCGACGTCGGTCTCCATGGGGATTCCGGGGTACGCGGCGGCCAGCCGCTGCATGGACTCGAAGAAGATGGGGCGCCCGGTGGTCAGTGTCTCGACGCCGGGGATGCGGGCGTCCAGGGCGACGCCGTCGAACCGGTTCAGGAAGCCGTGGGGGAAGCCGGTCTCCCATTCCAGGTAGAGATGGCGCTCCTTCAACAGGTAGATCGCGAGCTGACGGCCGCCGAAGGCGGGGAGCAGTTCCTCGGTGACCACGGCGGACACCTGCCGGGCGGTGACCGCCTCGGTGAGGGCGATGGCCAGGGCGACCGGCCGGTAGAGCGCGGCGGAGCGGTCGGCCGGGGAGCCGAGGCCGAGCCCGGGCGAGACGACGGACCCCGGCGCGTACACCGGCTGTTCGGTCGGGGTGAGCACGGCCGTGAGGCCGTCGTGACCGGGGTACAGGGAGACGGAGAGCCAGGGCGGCGGGGTTCGCCGGGCGAGGAAGTGGACCGGGGCGTCGGAGAGCATCGCGGCGCGGTAATGGTCCTCGTAGGCCGGGTTCGCGAACCAGGGCAGGGCCTCCCAGAGCACCCGTCCGACCAGCTCCGACCGGGGATGACCCAGGATTTCCTCGGCCAGGCGGTTGATGTAGGTGATCCGGGCGAAGCGGTCGAGGGAGAAGATGCCGCGCGGCAGCCGGTCGGCCGCCTCGGCGACGACCGGCCCGATGCCGAGGTCCACGAGGAAACCGGTCAGATGGGTCGCGGCGCCGGGGTCCGCATCGTTGTGCCGGCGGCCGGACACCTCCAGCAGGTGCGAGCGCCCGTCGGGGCCACGCAGCCGCATCCTGCGGACGACGGGCCCGCCCGAGTCCGCCGCCTGGCGGGCCAGGGCCCACAGCCCGTACACGTCCTCCGGGGCCAGCCGCGCCGCCAGTGCGTCAATGGTGCCGGGGAACGCTTCCTGTCCGCCGCCGAGGATGGCACCCAGCTCGTCATCCGCACCGACGGCTCCGCTCTCCAGGTCCCAGTCGAAGCGGCCGATCCGTACGGGGGGCGAACTGCCGGCCGGCAGCTGGACGGGGAGCGGCTCGTCGTCCCAGTCCACTGCCGTCCCCGCGGACTCCAGGGCGGCCAGCGCCTCGCCGAGCGCTTCGCCGATGCTCCGCAGCCTGCGCCGGTCGGCGTCCTCCACCGGCTGCCCGGGGGTCGCCGGGCGCAGCACGACCAGGACGCCGACCGGCTTGCCGCCGATGGTGACCGGCATGTAGAGGGAACCGAAGGGGAACGGCAGTCCCGCCATCAGCTGCGGGAAACGGCGCATCGCCTCTTCCGCGTCGGCGAGATGCACGGCCCGGCCCGACCGGAAGGCCTCGGCGACCGGGAACGGCCGGTTCACATGCATCCGCCACCAGGGGCGGAACAGCGGTCCCGGCAGTCCTGCCAGGACCGCGAGCCGCAGGAGTCCCGGGGTGAGGGAGCGCAGGTAGACGCCCCCGGCCTGACCGCCGACGGACTCGATCGCCTTCACGGCTGCCTGGGAAAGCACCAGTGGCAGTTCGTCCGGAACCCTGCCGTTCCTTAGTCTTCCGGGCGCACTGCTGCCCTGACTGAGCGGCTTACGCCGGACCGCGCCGTACCAGGTCACCCTGCCAGCATGCTCCCCGGCCGCTGTGCCGCGCACTTCGGAGCGTTCGGCATCTGCGACCGAAATGCACTCTTCGTAGTTGTATGCAACTCTGAAGGCGGCCCATCGTCCGACATCCGCAAGGAGGCACGATCATGGGCAAGAAGCAGAGTCGGCATAACCGCGGCGCCCGCTCCGGAGGCCACGAGCACTCCACGGCCACGGAAGCCAAGGAGCAGACGAGCACGGCGCCCGCACCCGATGCGGTGAAGGCGATCTCCGAGCAGGTCTCCCACAAGCGCGAGCGGAAGTTCGGCCACAACTGACCTCTTCCTCACGCCTGCGCCACCGCACGACCGCGCGCGGTGAAGGAGCGGCAGCCACCCACATACGGCGGCTGCCGCTCCTTCACTGCGCGGTCTCCCGACCTTCGACGCACAGCACAGGGCCTGCGCCCGTTCGGGGCGGAGGCCCTGCGGAGGGTGCGGCTGCCCTACTGTTCGCCGGTCGGCGGACGACGGTCACCGAACTGGTCATTGAGCTTCTGCTGGGCGGAATCGACCTGGCCGTTGTACTTGTTGCCCGTTTTCTTGTCGATGAAGTCGCCGCCCTTCTCGACTCCCTTGCGGGCCTGGTCGGGATGCCCCTTGATCAGGCCCTTGATCTTGTCGAGCATGCTCATGACTTTCCTCCTCATGGAACGCTGACCCTCCCAGCATCCATGCGATACCCCCGCGCCGCACCCCGGGGGCGCCGCGGCCGCCACCCGCGGCAGACGACCGAGGATCCGGGGGAAATTACCCATAGGTATGTAGTGACTTATCGCGCGAGCGCCAGTAGAACTCGTTCCCATTCGAGCGGAGAGTGAGGAACGCCACATGGCGGACTTGAGCTTACCCGACAAGGGATCGAGCGGTATCTCACGTCGCGGATTCGTAGCTAGAACAGGTTTCATCCTGGGAGCGGCGGCGCTCTCCGGTCACGCCACCGGCGCCCAGGCCCGCGCCTTCGGCCCTGCCTCTGTGATCGGCAGTGGGGACCACGTTCCAGTTCTGGTGATCGGCACCGGGTACGGAGGTTCCGTAGCCGCCCTGCGTCTCGCCCGCGCAGGGGTACGCGTGCACCTGGTCGAGATGGGGATGGCATGGGACACCCCCGGGGCCGACGGCAAGATCTTCGCCAACACGACGAAACCCGACGGGCGTTCGTACTGGCTGCGCACGAAGAGCAAGCAGCCCCTCAGCAACTTCCTCGGCTTCCCCATCGACAGGGCGATCCCCCGGTACACCGGCATCCTCGACGCCGAGGACTTCAGCGGGATCACGGTGTACCAGGGGCGCGGCGTCGGCGGCGGGTCGCTGGTCAACGGCGGCATGGCGGTGACGCCCAGACGCGAGAACTTCGGCGCGATCCTCCCGTCGGTGGACGCCGAGGAGATGTACTCCACCTACTACCCGCGCGCCAACGCCGGGCTCGGGGTCGGCACCATCGACCCGGCGTGGTTCGACAGCGTGGACTGCTACCAGTACGCCCGCGTGGGCCGCAAACACGCCCAGCGCTCCGGCTTCCCGTTCGTCTTCGTACCCGACGTGTACGACTGGGACTACATGGAGAAGGAAGCCGTCGGCACCGTACCCAAGTCGGCGCTGGACGGTGAGATCCTCTACGGCAACAACTACGGCAAGAAGTCGCTGCAGAAGACCTACCTCGCCCAGGCCGCGGCGACGGGCAACGTCACCGTCTCCCCCCTCCACCAGGTGACTTCGGTCGCCCCCGCACAGGGCGGCGGCTACACGGTCGTCATCGACGAACTCCGCACCGACGGGAGTGTCGCGACCACCAAGACGGTCACCGCGGACAAGGTGTTCTTCGCCGCGGGCAGCGTGGGCACCAGCAAGCTGCTCACCCGGCTGAAGGCCACGGGCGCGCTGTCCGGGCTGAGCGACGAGGTCGGCAAGGGCTGGGGCGACAACGGCAACGTCATGTGCGGCCGCGCCAACCACATGTGGGACGCAACGGGCGCGGTCCAGTCGAGCATCCCCTGCGGCGGCATCGACAACTGGGCCGCCGGCGGCGCGTTCGCCGAGGTCGCTCCGCTGCCGACCGGGATCGAGACCTACGCCTCGTTCTACCTGTCGATCACGAAGAACCCGCACCGTGCCCAGTTCTCCTGGAACGCCGCCACGGGCAAGGTCGACCTGAACTGGCAGACCGCCTGGAAGCAGCCCTCCATCGACATGGCGAAAACGATCTTCGACAAGATCAACGCCAAGGAGGGGACCATCTACCGGACCGACCTCTTCGGCGTCTACAAGATCTGGGGCGACCACCTCACCTACCACCCGCTCGGCGGCGCCGTCCTCGGCAGAGCCACCGACAACTACGGCCGACTGCACGGCTATACGGGCCTCTACGTCATCGACGGCTCGCTGATCCCCGGCAACACCAGCGTCAATCCGTTCGTCACCATCACGGCCCTCGCCGAACGGAACATCGAGAAGATCATCGCCACCGACCTGTGACGGCGCGGCCGAAGGGGCGGACCTTCCAGTAGGAGGCACGGGCAGGCCTCCTACTGGACACGCGCCGCAACCGGGTCCGGCCGGCGGTGGATTCAGTGACCAGGCAGCACGCACACGGCGTCGAGACCGAGCACATGGTTGAGCCTGCCGAACGCGAGCCAGGAGCCGATGCTCATGCTCAGTTCGACGATCTCGTGCTGGCTGTAGTGCGCCGTCATCCGGGCCCAGAAGGCATCGTCCAGGCCGTGGTGGTCCAGGGCATAGCGCTCGGCGTATTCGGCGGCCAGCCGGGTCCGGTCGTCGAAGACCTCTGTGGTGCGCCAGTCGGTCACCGCGCCGGCGAAGTCCTCCTCGACCTTGTCTCCGTCGCGTTCGGTGCGCCAGTCCAGGCAGAACAGACAGCCGTTGATCTGCGCGATGCGCAGTCTGGCGGCCTCGAACTCCCGGAGCCCGAGCGTCGTGTGCTCGTACACCGACAGCGAGAAGTTCGCTGCGGCCATGCCGATGCCGGGAACCATGTCCCCCCACACGTAGCCGATCGGCTCCTGGCCCTCGGGGATGTCGATGATCATGACTGCTTCCTTCCGAGTCGGCCGGCTGCGGGACGCAGGGGCACGTCGAGCGCGTCGTAGAGTCCGGGTTCCGCCTCCACCAGCCAGTCGATGGCGTTCACCAGCCGGCCGACGGCGGTGGCGTTGCCGCCCGCCGAGCGGTTCTCGCCCTCGTCGGTGGCCTCGACGGTGACCTCGATGCGCGGGCGCCCCTCGATGATCACCCGGTGCGCACCGGAGCCGTCCGGCGGCGACGGCCAGTCCGGAGCACAGGACGGATGGATACGGGTGATGTGTTCGATGACGATGCGGGGTTCGCCCTCGACGATGCCCTGCACCTCGAAACGGACCGCGCCCTGGGTGCCCGCCTCGAACGCGCCCATCGTCCGGGTGCTGACGGTCCTCTCGAGCGGCCGCCGGGCCATGGTCTCGCGGATGTCGTCGAGCTCCACGCCCAGGGCCCGGGCCATCAGGCGTATCTGGCCGCCCCACACCATGGTCGGGACGGAGGCCGCGAGCATGAGGGGCTCGTACTCCATGGGGTGTCCCATGCCGATGAGGTGGCGGACCGAGTCGGGCTGGTCGTACGTGGAGTAGTCGAAGATCTCCTGACAGCGGATCACGTCCACCGTGGTGCCGAGTCCGCTGATCAGCAGAGGAAGTACGTCGTTGCCCCAGCCGGGGTCGACGCCGGAGACGAAGAGCGAGCCGCCACCGCGGGCCACGGCTTCGAGCACGGGCTCGCGCAGCTCGGGCGGCGCGCCCCGCTGGTCGTAGAGCGCGTACAGGGCGGGGGTGACGACGACCGCGCCTGCGGCCACCGCCCTGGTGATGTCGGCCAGGGCCTCGTCGGGCCGGATGTCGCCGGAAGCCGCGTACACGACGGCGCGAGGGGCGGTGGCGAGCACCGCGTCGACGTCGTCGGTCGCGGCGAGGCCCAGATCGCGGTCCAGCCCGGCCAGGGCGCCCGCGTCGCGGCCCACCTTGCCGGGGGCGTGGACGAGTACGTGCGCGAGCTTCAGAGCCGGATGGGCCTCGACCGCGCGGATGGCAGCGCGGCCGACATTGCCGGTACCCCAGACCACCGTGGAAATCATGCGGCGGAGGGTAGCGCGCGGGATGAAAGGTTCATAGTGGCATCGCACACCGGGTTGGGAACGGACCGGCGCAGGCCGGGGAACTCGCCCCGGCCCGCTCCCCCGGGCTCCTACTCGTCGATCGCGGCCCCGTATCCGGCGCCCGTCCTCGGACCGCCGAACGCTCCCGCGTCGAACGTCCACGAGCCGGCGGCAGTCACTCCGCCGGCGCCGGCGGAGAACGCCCAGACGACGCCGTCGCCGGCGTTCTCCCCGGGCGCCGCGGTCAGCAGACCGGCCCGCCCGTCCTTGTCGGGGTCGGTCAGTCGCGCCTGGCCACCCCAGTGGTCACCCTTCTCGGGGGTGCCCGGAACGTTCAGCGAGTCCTGGTCCCACGAAGCGGCGCCGGTGGCGGTGAGCCCGCCGGCCGCGCCGCGCAGCACCCACACGGCCCCGGCGTCGGCGAGCGTGCCGATGTCCTCGCCCGGGGCGCCGATGGCCACGTCCGCGTACCCGTCGCCGTCGGTGTCCGCCACGGAGAGGTCGGCGCCCCAGCCGTCGCCGGCCTCCGAGCCACCGGGGACACCGGAGGTGTCCTGCGTCCACCACACGGGCGGGGTGCCCGGGCCCTCGGCTCCGACCGGCCCGTCACCCGCGCTGCCGTAGTACACGCCGACCACTCCACCGGTCATGGACTCGCCGCCGTCGTCGGGGCTGTGCGGCTCCCCGGTGACGAGGTCGTCGTAGCCGTCGTCGTCGATGTCGCCGGAGGCAACGGCGGGACCGCCGCGCAGGTCGTGTTCGTACCGGAGGCCCTGGACCTCGCCGAAGAGGAGGGTGGACCAGCCGTGGCCCGGCTCCTCGCCGATGGTGACCCCGGAGATGACCAGGTCGGCGAGGCCGTTGCCGTCGTAGTCGCCGGTCGTCATGGCCCGCGGCACGATCTCGCGCCCCGGTGTGCCGGGGACATGGCTGGTGCGTGAGATGGCATCCCGCCGGGTCCCGGGGTCGTACTGGTACACGGCGAGGTCGGTGCGGCCGGTCACGGCCAGCTGGTCGCCGGGGATGTCGGGGCTGAAGTGCGCGGCGACGAGAGCGCCGCCGAACCCTGCGCCGGCGACGGGCCCCTCGGCCTGAAGCCAGTCGCTGCCCGTGCCGGAGAGCCCGTCCGCGGAGCCCCACAGGACGACGGCGCCGCCCGCGTCGGTCACCGGCTCGATGTTCTCGCCCGGGAGTCCCACGATCGCGTCGTCGTACCCGTCCCCGTCCAGGTCGCCGGTGGCCAGGGCCCGGCCGAAACCGTCCCCGGCCTCGGCGGCGCCGGGCACCCCGGTGGTGTCCTGGCTGAAGACGTCTCCCCGGGCAGTGCCGATGCCACCCGGCCCGCCGTACTGCACGGTCACGTAGCCCGCGCCCTTCCTGCCGGCGATGGTCCCGCCGGGCGCGCCGATGAGCACGTCCTCGTAGCCGTCGCCGTTGAAGTCGGTGTTGCGGTCGTCCGCGTGCGTTCCGCCGGGGGCGCCGGCGTAGGCGGAGGGCGCGGCGATGGCGGCTCCCGCGATCAGGAGGAGAGAGGCCGCGACAACGGCGGCCGGACGGTAGGTGCGCACGAACGGCTCCTCGGTTCAAGGATGACCGGGCGAGGCCTGTCCGGCCGACCGGGCCGGGCAGGCCGCTGGGCCGGAGCGCCGGGAAGGGCCCGTTACCTTCCTGGCGCCCTGTTGGACCCGTGCTGCGCCACAAGGGTTGTACGGCATGGCGAAAGGGGCGGAAAGGAGCAGTTCAGCTCCCTTCCGCCCCTGTTCACGCCTCCGCCCGGGGGCGGAACCGCAAGGGATCAGTAGGCCCCGAAGACGTTGTCGATCGAGCCGTACGTGGCCGCGGCGTAGTTGCACGCGGCGGTGATGTTGGCGACCGGGTCCAGGATGTCCAGCGAGGTGCCGGGCACGTGGAACGCGTCGAACGTGGGCTGGATGACCTGGAGGAGGCCCTTGGACGGGGTGCCGGCAGCGGCGTTCGAGTCCCAGTTGTTGACGACCTGCGGGTTGCCCGAGGACTCGCGGATGACGTTGCGGTAGATGCCGTCGTAGCTGCCGGGGATGCCGTGGTCGGCCATGACGGCGAGCGACTCCTTGATCCAGCCGTCGAGGTCGTCGGTGTACGACGTCGCGGTCTGCGCGGGCGTGGTCGCGGCGGTCTCCTCGGCGACGGGCGTGACCGTCGTCCGCTGGGAACGGTCGGCACGGTCTGCGCTCTCGGTCCGGTCGGCGGACGGCTGCGAGGCGCTGCCGGACGTGTTCTCCGCCTTGAATTCGCTCTTGGTCGCGGCCTTGGGGGCAGCGGCCACGGACTTGGCGCCGATGGTCAGCTTCAGACCCGGGTGAATGAGGTCGGGGTTGCCGCCGACCGCGCTCCGGTTGTCCTTGTACAGCCGCTCCCAGCCACCGCTGAGGGAATGCCCGCGGGCGATCTTGGAAAGCGAATCACCGGAGACCACGGAATAGGTGGTGGACTCGGTCTTCTGTGCGGCAATTTCCTTGCCCGCCACGGAAGTCGGGGCCGAGGCCTTTGCTGCGACGACCGAGTGTGCCGGTGCGGCGGAAGCCGATCCGGCAGCGATCAGGGGGAGCGCGAGAACGGCTCCGCCCGCACTCACGGCGATGAAACCGCGGGTCAGGGGGGTGGACTTGGAACGACG
This sequence comes from Streptomyces sp. NBC_01013, assembly GCF_045162765.1. Taxonomy (NCBI): domain Bacteria; kingdom Bacillati; phylum Actinomycetota; class Actinomycetes; order Kitasatosporales; family Streptomycetaceae; genus Streptomyces; species Streptomyces sp. NBC_01013. Next base: position 7,471,031 of record NZ_CP108687.1, on the reverse strand, counting down.
GTGCTGACCCTTGAAGGGCATGGCGCTTTTCCTCTCCGCCGCCTGCGAGGTGAGCTGTCGGGTTCGGACTGGAGATGTCCGGCCGCACATGGCGACTTCACCCCAAGCCGCTCCGGATTCCCCGGAACGGCAGCAAACCTGGGTCCCCCGCTCCTGCCGTACGTGAGTGGTCGGGTTACCGGACGGCGGCAGGATTCGGCGTTCCATCCGGATTGACGGTGACCGTAAGCGAGAAAGACCGGACGAAACAAGCCCAGAATTCCCGATCACAATTGATCAGCAAGATCAATAAAAGGAAATGTGCGACGCCGGTCACATGCGTGGAACCAGAATTTCTTGGCACAGCAGGGAACCGAAGCCTCCGGTTCCGCATCGACGGCGGCAAACGTGACGCTGGCCACTGTGCCCGAAAAGGGTGATTTGCTAGGTATTCGTAATCCATGCCCCGTTGAGGCGTGACCCTGTGGGATGTTTTTGACTAATCCGAAATAATTGCTCAATTCGGACATTATGGAGCAGATGTCGGCGCCGCGATCATGTCGGCACGGCTGCGCGGCACGACGACCGGTGAGCCGTCTCCCGGGGCGGGGAGGATGTCGGCGTCGACCGCATAGAGCTCCTTCACCAGCGCCTCGTCGACCGTCTCGCGGGGGGCACCCCGGGCGATGACGCGGCCGCCCTTCATGGCGACGAGGAGGTCGGCGTACCGGGCGGCGGCGGCGAGGTCGTGCTGGACCATGACGACGGTGCGGCCGGTGGCCGCGACCTCGCGGACGAGTTCCAGGACCTCGACGGCGTGCCCCAGGTCCAGAGCGCTGGTCGGTTCGTCGAGCAGGACGACAGGGGTCTGCTGGGCCAGCACCATCGCGAGCCAGCAGCGCTGGCGCTGACCGCCGGACAGCCGGTCGATGCGCTCCCCCGCCAGTGCCGCGGTGCCGGTGGCGTCGAGTGCGTCGCGTACCGCCCGCTCGTCCTCGCGCGACCACTGGCGCAGCAGCCCCTGGTGCGGGCTGCGTCCGTAGCGCACCAGCCCTGCCACGGTGACGGCCTCGGGGGCGCGCGGTGACTGGGGCAGCAGCGCGACGTGGTGGGCGGCCTTGCGCCGCCCGGTCTCCCAGATGTCCGTGCCGCCTATCCGGACCGTGCCGCTCTCGGGCCGGTGGAGCCGCGCGACGGTCCGCAGCAGGGTCGACTTCCCGCAGCCGTTGGGGCCGACGATCGCGACGACCTGTCCGGCGGGAACGGTGAGGTCGACGTTTTCGACGACGGGACGGCCGGGGTATCCGGCACGCAGGCCACGGACTTCCAGGCCCGCCTCGACGCCCGCCTTCGTACCGGTCGGATTCTCGGTCATGTACGGCTCACGTTCTCGGTCATGTTCTGCTCACGCCTTTCCGGCGGCCCGGTCGGGCCGCAGCAGTACCCACAGGAGGAAGGGTCCGCCGAGGACGCTGGTGACGACCCCGACGGGCAGTTCGACCGGAGCGGCGACGCGACCGATCGCGTCGGCCGCTGCGATCAGCGCGGCTCCGGTCAGAGCCGAGCCGGTGACCGGGACGCGGGTGGGACCGCTCAGCCGCTGCGCGAGGACCGGTGCCGCCAGGGCCACGAAGGCGATGGGGCCGCCGACCCCGACCGCGGTGCCGGCCAGCAGCACGGCCAGGACCAGCGCGAACGTACGGACTCGTCGCAGGTCCACTCCGAGAGAGCTCGCCACCTCGTCGCCGAAGCGCAGCAGTTGCAGGCGGTACCCGGCCGCCAGGGAGAGCGGAACGAGGAACAGCAGGACGACGCCCAGCGGCACACCGGCGTCCCAGTCGCGTCCGTTGAGGCTGCCGACGGCCCAGAGGAACACGCCGCCCGCCGTGTTGTCGTTCTCGCGCGACATGATCAGGTCACTCACCGCACCGACGAAGGTGGAGACGCCGATCCCGGCCACCAGCAGCCGGTATCCGGCGCTGCCCGCTCCTCCGGCGCACAGGACGACCACGATCGCGGCGGCCACGGCACCGATCGGCCCGAGCCACCAGTTGCCGACCATTCCGGTGGCGGACCCCGCGGCAGCGGCGACCACGGCAGCGGTGGCCCCCTCGTTGACCCCGACCAGGTCCGGTGTGGCGAGCCGGTTGCCTGCCAGGGTCTGGGTGAGGCAGCCCGCGATGCCGAGGGCGGCGCCGACCAGCAGGCCGGTGAAGATGCGGGGCAGCCGGAAGTCCCGCACGATCATCACGGTGCCGGCGTCGCCAGTTCCGAGCAGTCCCGAGAGAGTCTCCGGCAGGCCCATTCCGGTCGAACTCGCCATGACCGCCAGGGTGATGAGGAGGGCCAGCAGCGGAAGGAGCAGTGCGGCAGCGAGCGCGCTGCGCCGCGGCAGGAGCCAGGACAGTGTTCCGCTGCGGAGCACGACGCTGTCGGGCGGGGTCACGTCCGTCATGCGGAGGCCCCCGCAGTGGACAGCCGGGAGGAGCGGGCGATCCACACGAGCAGGGGGCCGCCGACGAAGGCGAGCAGCACACTGACCGGGGTTTCCCAGGGCCGGATGACGATCCGGGCGAGAACGTCCGCGATGATCATGATGTCGGCCGCGATCAGTGTGGACAGGACGAGTTGGGCGGTCATCCGCGCTCCGGCCAGTGCTCGGGCGGCGTAGGGCGCGAACAGTCCCAGGAAGGCGATGGGCCCGGCCACGGCGACGGCGCAGCCGGCGAGCAGCGAGACCGCCCCGGCGACGACCAGCCGGATCCGGCCGGGATGGTGGCCCAGGGAGCGGGCTCCGTCGTCCCCGAGTCCGAGCGCCGCGAGTGGCCGGGCGCAGCCGAGTGCGGTGACCAGGCCGACGGCGATCAGGGGCAGAAGGGGCAGCAGGTCGGAGGTCTCGATGCCGGCGAGCGAGCCGATCGTCCAGTAGCGGTAGGTGTCGAAGGTCGACTGAGTGCCCAGCAGGACGTACGAGGTGAGGCCGTGAAAGGTGGCGCCGAGCGCCGATCCGGCCAGGACGAGCCGCAGCGGGGATCCGCCGCCTCGTCCGGACGCGGCGAACAGGAGGACGGCCGCGCTCGCGACCATGCCTCCGGCCAGGGCCCACACCAGGAGCGAGGCGGGGGAGTCCGCACCGAAGAAGGTGAGCCCCAGCACCACCGCGAAGGCGGCTCCGGAGTTGACGCCGAGCAGTCCCGTCTCGGCGAGGGGGTTGCGGGTGGCGGCCTGCAGGAGGCATCCGGCCGTCCCCAGACACGCCCCGACCAGGACCGCCGCCAGCGTGCGCGGCAGGCGTACGTCCACGACGGCCAGGCGCAGTTGTGCGTCCGCTCGGGCGGCCGGGTCGCCGACGAGGTAGTGCCAGGCGCCGCCCGCCGAGCTGGACCCGGTGCCGATGAGCAGGGACAGCAGGACGAGGGCCGGCAACAGGAGCACGAGACCGATGGCCGCCCGCACGGCCGCGCGCCCTTCCCGTGGCGGGGTTCGGGTGGGGCGGGATCCGGTGACGGGCCGTCCCCCTTGCACGATCAACATATGGTTAGCCTAACCTAAGTAGGCCGGGCGGCCGGCGGTGGGGCCCAGGGCTCCTCCCTGCCCTGAAACGGCGTCAACCGCCGCGCCCCGCCCCTCTCCGATCGGCGGAGAACCCGCCCGAACCGTCCTCATCACTCGAACACAAACGGAGATTTCAGGCCATGGCGCCGAATTCGACCCTTCTTTCCCGTGGCCTCGCCCGCCCGTCGGTGGCGGCCTCGCTCATCGGCATCTGTGCCCTGGCCCTCGCCGCCTGTGGATCCTCCGAGGCGTCCGACGGTTCCGACCCGGGCGCCTCCACGTCCCCGAAGGACAACCAGGTGACGGACGCGACCGGGACGTCGGTGAAGGTCCCCTCGACGCCCGAGCGCGTGGTGGTCCTCAGCGAGATGGACCTGGACGCGGCCCTCGCGCTGGGAGTGAGGCCCGTTGGGCTGACCGCCGGCCGGGGCCAGCAGGGCGCGCCCGGCTACCTCGCCGACCAGGCGAAGGGCGTCCCCGTGGTGGGTGCGGTCACCGGGCCCGACATCGAGAAGGTCGTCCGGGCGAAGCCTGATGTGATCCTGGCCGGTCAGCTCGCCGACGAGCAGGTCCTCCAGCAGCTGCGCAAGGTCGCACCCACGGTCGTCACGATCGACGGCACCAAGGACTGGAAGAAGGCGCTCTCGCTCACCGGGAAGGCCCTCGGCCGCGAGAACAAGGCCGCGGCGTTCCTCGCCGACTACGACACCCGGGTCGCCGCCCTGAAGAAGGACCTGGGCCCGGAGGCGGGCAAGAGCGTGTCCGTCGCCCGCTACTCGGCCAAGGGCTCGGCCGTCATGCAGCAGGGCGTGTTCATCAGCGACGTCCTGGGGGACCTGGGCTTCACCCGCCCCGGCATCCAGAACCGGAAGGGCGAGGGACACTCCACGCCGATCAGCGACGAGAACCTCAAGGAGATCGACGGGGACTGGCTCTTCATCGGCACCCTCACCTCCACCGGATCGGACCAGGCCCTCGTGGACGAGCTGTCCGACAGGCCGGCGTACAAGCAGCTCAGGGCAGTGAGCAGCGGTCGGTCGACCGTGATCGACGGCACGAAGTGGACGAGCCTGGGCGGGGCGCAGGCCGCCGTCTCGGTGCTCGACGACATCCGCAAGGCCATGGTCAAGTGAACGCCGACCGGGAACTCACCGGCCGGCTCGCCCTCGTGACGGGGGCGGGCCGGGGGATCGGCGAGGCGGTGGTGCACGCCCTCGTCGAACGCGGCGCCCATGTCCTCGCCACCGACCTCGCCCCCCACGGCCTCGACGCGCTCGCCGGGAAGTACGGCGAGCGGGTCGCCGCCCGCACGCTCGACGTCACGGACTCCGCGGCCGTCGAAGCGCTCGTCACGGAGGCCGCGGACACGCTCGGTCCCCTGGACATCGCGGTCAACGTCGCGGGAGTGCTGCGGTGTTCGGCGGTCGCCGAGCTGACGGACGAGGACTGGGCGGCCACCTTCGCCGTCAACACCGACGGGGTGTTCCACGTCTCGCGGTCGGTTTCGCGCCGGATGGCCGGACGCGGCACGGGCAGCATCGTCACCGTAGCGTCCAACGCCGCGGGCATCCCCCGTACGAACATGGCCGCTTACGCGGCGTCGAAGGCCGCGGCCGTCATGTTCACCAAGTGCCTCGGCCTCGAACTGGCTCCCCTGGGCATCCGCTGCAACACGGTGTCACCGGGCTCGACCCTCACCGACATGCAGCGCGGCATGTGGCCGGCCGGAGACGCACAGGACGAACGGGCCGCCGCCCAGCGGGTCATCGACGGGGACGGAGCGAGCTACCGCACCGGCATTCCGCTCGGCCGGATCGCCGACCCGTCCGACATCGCCGACGCCGTCGCCTTCCTCGTGTCCGACCGCGCCCGCCACATCACCCTGCACGACCTCTACGTCGACGGCGGCGCCACGCTGCGGGCCTGACCCGCCCCGCCCGCGACCTCCGACAGCGGATCCCAGCCCTCCCCCACTGGAGACCAGAAGACATGTCCGCCTCACTGCGCACACCCGACGCCCCGCACCGGGCCGCCCCCCGGACCTCCCCTCCTCCCTCCCCCGGCGCGGCGACCGCACTGCTCGACGCCTACCGGCCCGGCACCGACCGCTTCCTCGCCTCGTCCCGCCGGACACTCCTCGCATCCGGTACCGCTGCCGACGTCCCGCACGACTCACGGCCGTTGAGTACCCGGGTACGCGAAGTGCTCGACGCCCGGCGGCGCGCCGGTGACCCGGCGCCGATCGTGGTGGGCGCGCTGCCGTTCACTCCGGACGCCCCGCCTTCGCTGGCGGTCCCGCGGTCCGTGCGCCGGGCTTCGGCCCTGTGCGAGGACCCACTCATCGCGCTCCCCGGCCCGTCGGCGGGGCCCGGCACCTGGCAGACCCGCGAGGTCCCGCCCGCCGCCGACTACGCCGCCGCGGTGGCGGCGGCGGTGCGGCGGATGCGTGCCGGGGAGTTCGGCAAGGTCGTCCTCGCCCGCACCCTGGAGCTGACCTCGTCGCACGACCTCGACCTGCCGGCCATGCTGCGCCGGCTCGCGCAGCACGACCCGGAGGGGTACACCTTCGCCGTCCCCAACGGACCGGACCGCACCCTCATCGGCGCCAGTCCCGAACTCCTGGTCGCCCGCGCAGGAAACGTACTCACAGCCAATCCGCTGGCCGGCTCCGCGCCGCGCAGCGATGATCTGGCCGAGGACGTGCGACGCGCGGCAGTGCTCCTGGAGTCCCCCAAGGACCTGCACGAACACGCCGTGGTCGTCGACGCCGTGCGGGAAGCCCTCGCCCCGTTCTGCGAGAGCCTCGACGTCCCCGAACGGCCCACGCTCGTACGGACCGCCGCCATATGGCACCTGTCGACGACCGTCACCGGCAGGCTCACGGATCCCGGCATCTCCTCTCTCGACCTCGCCTCGGCGCTGCATCCCACACCCGCGGTGTGCGGCACCCCGACCGGCACGGCCCGCTCCGTCATCGCGGAGTCGGAGCCCTTCGACCGGGGCGCCTATACCGGCATGGTCGGCTGGCAGGACGCGGACGGGGACGGTGAGTGGGTCGTCACGATCCGCTGCGCCGAGGCCGAGGGCCGCTCACTGCGGCTGTTCGCCGGTGCCGGTGTCGTGGCCGCTTCCTCGCCCGAGGCGGAGACCGCGGAGACGGGCGCCAAGTTCCGCACCTTCCTCAGCGCCGTGGGGGCCGCGCTGTGAGCGCCGCCCCGCAGGACGACGCGCCCACCTGGCCGGCCGGCTTCGCCGAGCGCTACCGTGCGGCCGGGCACTGGCGCGGTGAGACGTTCACCGACGTGCTCCGGGCGCGCGCCGCTGCCCACGGCGGCCGGGAGGCGGTCGTCGACCCCGCGGACGGGCGGCGCGCCTGGACGTACGCTGAGCTGGACGAGCGTGCGGCCCGTCTGGCGGCGGGGTTCGCGGCGCGCGGCATCGCCAAGGGTGACCGGGTCGTCGTCCAGCTGCCGAACGTCGCGGAGTTCATCGAGGTCGTCTTCGCCCTCTTCCGGATCGGCGCGCTGCCCGTCTTCGCCCTGCCCGCGCACCGGGAGACGGAGATCGGCTATTTCTGCTCGTTCACCGAGGCCGTCGCCTATGTGATCCCGGACCGGCACGCCGGCTTCGAACACCGTGTGCTGGCGACCGCGGTCAAGGCGCGGACTCCGGGCCTGAAGCACGTGTTCGTCGTGGGCGACCCCGGCGAGCACACCGCTCTCTCCGACGTGCCGTGCGAGGAGTCCGGTCCGCTCGACGGGCCCCGGCCGCACGACCTGGCCTTCCTCCAGCTGTCCGGCGGCACGACGGGAGTGCCCAAACTCATCCCGCGTACGCACGACGACTACATCTACTCGTTGCGCGGCTCCAACGGGATCTGCGGTGTCGACGCGGCCACCCGGTTCCTCGTGGCGCTGCCGGCCGCGCACAACTTCCCGATGAGCTCCCCGGGGTGGCTGGGCGCGCTGTACGCGGGCGGCACGGTCGTCCTGTGCCCGCGGCCCGACCCGGCGACGGCCTTCGTGCTCGTCGAACAGGAGCGGATCACCATGACGGGGGTGGTGCCGCCACTCGCCCTGGTGTGGACCGAGGCCGCGCCGGACGCGGAGCAGGACCTGTCGAGCCTGGAGCTGGTCCTCGTCGGAGGCGCCAAGTACAGCGAGGCGGCGGCCCGGCGCCTGGAACCCGCCCTGGGCTGCCGGCTCATGCAGGTCTTCGGGATGGCGGAGGGTCTCGTCAACTACACCCGGCTGGACGACGACCGGGAGACCGTGGTCACCACGCAGGGCCGGCCGATCTCCGAGGATGACGAGATCAGGATCGTGGACGACTGCGGACAGGAAGTCGCCGAGGGGGACTTCGGGCATCTGCTGACCCGTGGCCCGTACACGATCCGCGGCTACTGGCGTGCCCCCGAGCACAACAGGACGGCCTTCACCGAGGACGGCTTCTACCGCACGGGCGACATCGTGCGCCGCACCGCGAACGGCAGTCTCGTGGTGGAGGGACGGGCGAAGGACCAGATCAACCGGGGCGGCGAGAAGGTCGCGCCGGAGGAGATCGAGAACATCATCCTCGCCCACCCGTCCGTGCACGACGTGTCGGTGGTCGGCGTCGCCGACGCGTTCCTGGGCGAACGCACGCTCGCGTACGTAATCCTGCGCGAGGGCTGCGAACCGATCGGCTCGGTCGCCGTGAAGCGGCATGTGCGCGAGCGTGGAGTCGCCGCCTACAAGGTCCCCGACCTCGTGGAGTTCGTCGGCGTCTTCCCGCGGACCGGCATCGGCAAGGTCAGCAAGAAAGGGCTGCGCTCCGGGGCCGCGCCCCACCCCCGCCCCGGCACGGCCCTCGTCCCCGCCGAACAGCACTGAAGCCGCACCGCGCGGCACCGAAAGGCCCCTCTCATGGCACTCCCCGCCATCGCCCCCTATCCCCTGCCCGGCGCGGACGACCTCCCCGCGAACCGGGTCGCCTGGACCGTCGACCCGACGCGCGCCGTGCTGCTCGTCCACGACCTCCAGAACCATTTCCTCGGTGCGTACCGCTCCGGCGAACAGCCGCTGACCGGCATGCTCGGCAACACCGCCCGGATCATCGAGGGGTGCCGCGCAGCCGGCGTCCCGGTGGTCTACTCGGCACAGCGCGGCGGCCAGACCGCCGAGGAACGCGGGCTCCAGTTGGACTTCTGGGGTCCCGGCGCGGCCGACGACGCCGAGGCCCTGGCCATGCCGGAGTCCGTCGCACCGGCAGCCGGTGACACGGTGCTCACCAAGTGGAAGTACAGCGCGTTCGTCCGCACCGAACTTGAGTCCCTGATCCGGGAGCCGGGCCGCGACCAGCTGGTGATCACCGGTGTGTACGCACACATCGGCGTGCTGATGAGCGCCGCCGACGCGTGGATGCGGGACATCCAGGCGTTCGTCGTGGCCGATGCCGTCGCCGACTTCTCGCGCGCGGACCACGACATGGCCCTGCGCTGGGCGGCGGGCCGCTGCGCGTTCGTGACCACCACCGACGCCCTTCTGAAGGAGATCTGAGCGCCGTGGCCCTCACCCTGGTAGGGATCCGCAACGACGTCGCCGCGTCCCTGGGCGAGGACCCCGCGGACATCCCCCTCGACGAGAACCTCATCGACTACGGACTGGACTCGGTCCGCATCATGGCGTTGCTCGGCGGGTGGCGCCGCGAGCACGACGTGCGGGCCGACTTCGCCGATCTCGCCGAACAGCCCTCCATCGAGGCCTGGGCCCCGCTGCTGGGGGTCTCGTGACGGTCCTGCTCACCGATGGCGACGGCGACGGCGACGGCGACGGCACGAGGGTGGACGGTCCCGACACCGAACTGCCCCTGACAGCCGCCCAGTCGGGCATGTGGTACGCGCAGTCCCTCGACCCTCTCAGTCCGGCGCAGAACACCGCGGAGTGCCTGGAGATCGACGGGCCGCTCGACCCGGAGGTGTTCGCCGCGGCGCTGCGCCGGGTCGTCGACGAAGCGGACGCGCTGCGCGTCCGGATCGAGGACGGGCCGCAGGGGCCGCGACAGATCGTGGCGGGCTCGGTCGGTCTGCCGCTCACCGTGCACGATCTGCGGGATGTGCCCGATGCGGACCAGCGGGCGGAGGCGTGGATGCGCGCCGACCTCGCCGAGCCGTGCGATCTCGCGGCGGGACCGCTGTTCCGGCACGCGCTCTTCCAGGTCGGAGAGGAGCGCTGGCTCTGGTACCAGCGGATCCATCACCTCGTCATGGACGGTTTCGGCTACTCGCTGCTCGTCCGGCGTACGGCCGAGGTGTACTCGGCGCTCGCCAGGGGGCGGGAGCCCGGGCCCCGGACCTTCGGGACACTGACCGACCTCGTCGCGCAGGACGCCGACTACCGGTCGTCGGAGGCGTTCACGGCAGACCGCGCCCACTGGTCCGACACCTTCGCCGACCGGCCGGAGGCGCCCCGGCTGTCGGGGCGCGGCGCACTGCCGTCCCGTACGTTCCTGCGCCGCACCGCCCACCTCGGTCCGCACTCCACGGAACGGGTACGCGAACTCGCGACGCGGTTGCGCGCGACCTGGCCGGAGGTGCTCATCGCCGCCCAGGCCCTCTACACCTCGCGCGCGACCGCCCGCGCCGAGGTGGTGCTCGGGCTGCCCATGATGGGGCGGTTGGGGTCCGCCGGCCTGCGCGTGCCCGGCATGGTGATGAACGTCCTGCCGCTGCGGGTGACGGTCACCCCGGGCGCGAGCTTCGCCGAGCTGGTGCGTCAGGTCGTGCGCGGCATCCGCGCGGTCCGCCGCCATCAGCGCTACCGCTACGAGGACATCCGCCGCGATCTGCGGCTGCTCGGCGAGAACCGCGGCCTGGTGGGTCCGCTCGTCAATGCGATGCCCTTCGACTACGACGTGGACTTCGCGGGGGCGCCGGCCCGGGCCCGCAATCTCTCCGCGGGCCCGGTCGACGACCTGACCCTCAACATCTACGACCGCGCGGACGGCCGCGGCCTGCGCGTCGACCATGACGGCAATCCGGCCCTGTACGACAAGGACGCCCTCGCCGCCCATCAGGAGCGGTTCCTGCACCTCGTGGAACGGCTGACCGGGACGGACCCGCACACGGCCCTCGCCGAACACGGCATCGCAACACCTGCCGAACACCCCCTGGTCGTCGAGCAGTTCAACCGCACGGCCCGTGAACTGCCGCCGACGACACTGATCGGCCCGATCGAAGCGCAGGCCGCCCGCACCCCGGCCGCGACCGCGCTGGTGTACGGGGACGTCTCCCTCACGTACGCGGAGCTGAACACCCGCGCCAACCGGCTCGCCCGCCACCTGCGCACCCTGGGCGCCCGGCCGGGGGCCGTGGTGGCCGTGGCGGTGCCACGCTCGGTGGAACTGATCGTCTCGCTGCTCGCCGTCCTGAAGTCGGGGGCCGCCTATCTGCCGCTCGACCCGGAGTACCCGGCGGAGCGGATCACGTACATGCTGCGTGACGCGTCACCCGTCTGCGTGATCACCGACCGGGCGGACCGCCTCGCCGGTGACGCCGCGACGGGGCGGGTCGTCCTCGACGGCCTCGACGTCTCCGGGTACCCGTGGTGCGATCCGTCGCGCCCGCTGACGCCCGCCCATCCGGCGTACGTCATCTACACCTCGGGATCCACCGGCCGTCCGAAGGGTGTCGTCGTGTCGCACGGTGCGATCGACAACCGGCTGCGCTGGATGCAGGACACCTACGGGCTGACGGCGGACGACCGGGTGCTGCAGAAGACACCCTCGTCGTTCGACGTGTCCGTGTGGGAGTTCTTCTGGCCGTTGCGCCAGGGTGCGGCGCTGGTCGTCGCGGAGCCGGGCGGCCACAAGGACCCCACCTATCTGGCCCGGCTGATCCGCGAAGAGGCCGTCACCACCTGCCACTTCGTACCGTCGATGCTCCAGATCTTCCTCGCGGAGACGGACCCGAGTGCGTGTGACGGACTGCGCCGGGTGTTCTGCAGCGGGGAAGCGCTGCCCCGGGAGACCGCGCGCACCTTCGGCCACGGTCTGCCGCACGCCGAGCTGCACAATCTGTACGGGCCGACGGAGGCAGCCGTCGACGTCAGCTTCCACGCGTGCGCGGCGCACGACGCCGGGCCCGTGCCCATCGGGCAGCCCGTGTGGAACACCCGGCTGTACGTACTCGACGCCGCGCTGCGGCCGTGCCCGCCAGGGGTGCCCGGCGAGCTGTACCTCGCGGGCCGGCAGCTCGCCGACGGCTATCTGAACCGTCCGGACCTGACCGCCGCCCGGTTCGTCGCCGATCCGTTCGGAGGTCCGGCGGAACGGATGTACCGCACGGGGGACCTGGCGCGCTGGACGGAGCAGGGCGAGGTCGAGTACCTGGGGCGCACGGACCACCAGGTCAAGCTGCGCGGGCAGCGGATCGAGCTCGGCGAGATCGAGGCCGCTCTGGCCGCCCGGCCGCGGGTGGACGGGGCCTGTGCCCTGGTGCGCGAGGACCGGCCAGGCGAACAGCGGCTCGTCGGATACGTGACGGGATCCGCTGATCCCGCGGCCGTACGCGCGGCACTGACCCTCGCTCTCCCGGAGCACATGGTGCCGTCGGCGGTGGTCGCGCTCGACGCCTTCCCCCTGAGCCCCAACGGAAAGCTGGACCGCCGCGCGCTGCCCGCCCCCCTCTTCACCGGCGCCGGAGACGGTCAGCGGGCGATGAGCGCCCGCGAGGAGGCGCTGGCTCTGCTGTTCGCGGAGGTGCTCGGCGCTGCCGAGGTGGGCCCGGACGACGCGTTCTTCGATCTGGGCGGGACCTCGCTGCTCGCGGTCCGGCTCGTGGCGCGGGTCCGGGAGGAGTCCGGCGCCGAGCTGACGATCGGTTCGCTGTTCGAGGCGCCCACCCCGGCAGCGCTCGCCGCCCGGATCGACGGTGCGGGGCCTGCGGCCGAGGATGCCCTGGACGTCGTCCTTCGACTGCGCGGGGGCAACGCGCGGACGCCGCTGTTCGCCATCCACCCGGCGGGCGGCATCGCCTGGTGCTACGCCGGGCTGGCCGCCCGGCTGGGACCGGATCAGCCGGTGTACGGCATCCAGGCACGCGGCCTGGTTCGCGACGAACCGCTGCCCCGGACCCTAGAGGACGAGGCGGCGGACTACGTGCAGCGCATCCGGGAGGTCCAGCGGCACGGCCCGTACCGGCTGCTGGGCTGGTCGGTGGGCGGGGTCCTCGCGCACACGGTGGCAGTGATGCTCCAGGAGAGCGGCGAGGAGGTCGAACTCCTGGCGCTGCTCGACGCGTTCCCCGCCGAGCAGTGGCGGGAGCGCCCGGCGCCGGAGGAAGGCGACGCCCTTACCGCGGTGCTGCGCATGGCGGGATTCGAGCGCGACGGTGAACGTACCCGCGAGGACGTGCTCGCCACGCTGCGCCGGGCGGGCAGCCCGCTCGCCGGGCTCGGGGACCGGACGCTCTCGAAGATCGTCGACATCGTGCCCAATCACGCCCGCCTGATGCGTGAGCACGTACACCGCGGTTACGACGGCGACTTGTTGTTCTTCACCGCGGCAGCTCCGCGGGCGGAGGACTGGCTCACCCGAGAGGCGTGGGGCGCGCATGTGTCGGGCACCGTCGTGAACCATGATCTGGACTGCACGCACCCGCAGTTGATGCAGGATCGGTTCCTCGACACCATCGGGGATGTGCTCGGGACCCGCCTGAAGGAACTGGACGCCTGACCGGTAGTGGGGGAGGCGGCAGCTCTCGCTGCCGCCTCCCCCACTACCGGTCAGCGGGTGGGAGCGCCCGGGGACAGCAGTTCCACCAGGCCGTCCGCGAGCTCCGTGCGCCAGCAGAGGTAGTCGTGACCGCCGTTGAACTCCCGGTAAGAGGTGTCCTCGTAACCGGCGGACGCGAGCGTGTCGCGCAACCGGCGTGCGGCGGGCAGGGCCACCCACTCCTGCTCGCCGAAGGAGAGCCAGAACCGGACCGGCAGACGCGGGGCCTCGGCGATCCGCGCGGTGAGCCACTCGGCGTCCGGGCCGTCCGGCCACCAGAACGAGCCGGACTGCGCAAGGACGTTGCCGAAGCGGCCTGGCGCCGCGAGGGCGGCATAGGCGGCGGTGAGACCGCCCAGGCTCTGTCCCGCGACGACGGTGCGCGCGGGGTCCTCCGTGACCGGCAGACGCGCGGCGGTCCAGGGCAGCAGTTCCTCGTGGAGGAACGCGACGAAGTCCGGGCTGCAGGCCAGGTCCGACCAGCGGGTGGCCACGTCGACGGACTCCGGCAGCAGGGCCGCCAGCGGGGGGATGCGCCCGTCGGCGATGAGGTTGTCCAGGAGATGCGCGAGCCCGAGGTGCGGCTGCCAGTGCTCCCCGTCCAGGAGGACGAGCACCGGCAGGTCCGTCGCGCCGTGCGCACCGGCGGGCCGGTACGTCCACACACGCCGGTGCCCGCCGAGGCGTTCGGAAGGAACCTCACGGACGGACACCTCGCCCCGGACGAGGCCCGGTCGTGGCAGCCAGTCCCGGGCGCTCGGGGCAGCCGGAAGTTCGGCGTAGGAAACCGGGTCGCCGCCCCAGCGACGGGGCAGTGAGCGGTGGTTCAGCGGATCGTGGCGGCGTCGGGTGCGCAGGAGGCGCCAGTAGTCGGCCGCCTCAGGACCGGGGCCGTCACCCTCGTCCACGTAGAAGTCGTATGTGCCCCGCCAGTCGTGCCGCAGCCTGAGCGTCCAGTGCCAGACATCGGTACCGGGGACGTGCTCCATCAGGTTGCCCTCGGGGGCCCGAGGATCACCGAGCTTGTTGGGCAACACCTGGACGGCGCGGGTGCCCGTGGCTCCACGCCAGAGGAACGTCACGGCTACGTGATCGCTGCTGCCCAGCGGATCCGGCCCGACGAGCGGCGTCCCGGCCTGGGCCACCCCTGCCCAGAACCTCTCGGCGTCGGCGTCGTCCGGGCCCGGCAGGGAACAGACGGGTTTTGCGAGCCGGGTCAGCGGGTCCGGCCGTGCTGTCCTGGGCGGTCGCTGCGGGGCGTCCTGGGGCGGCACGGACGTGATCATGAAAGGTGGCTCCGACGGGCGAGGCGGTCAACTTAGGGTCACCTTACCCATCGAACCCCGCACACCCCGCCACGGGTGCGCGGCGGCACACCTTCACCCGGGCCCCTCAAGCTCCCCCATTTACTTAGGTTAGGCTCACCTAAATTCTTCTCTCCATGCGGGCCCCCAGCCGCCGTCGACCCGCAAGCCCCCCCATCAATCCCTTCGCACCACCGATCTCGGCCTGCCAGGAGCAACCCACACATGAACCCCGACAGACTCTCCCGCACCTCCGTCTCCCGCGTCAGAATCAGCCGCATGGCCGCGCTGGCCGCCGGCGCGACGCTCGGCCTCGGCACCCTGGCCGCACCACTGGCCACTGCGAGCAGCGGCGGAGCGCACAACGGGAGTCCGCTCGCCGTCGTTGCCGACGCGGCCTCACCCACGGTCGCCCTGAACACGGCCACCGTGCAGGCCGGCGGCGAAGTGCCGTTCTCGGCCTCCGGCTTCCCGGTGGGATCCACGCTCAGCGTCAAGTTCGACGACACGACGTTGCTGAGGCAGTTTCCCGTCGGCGACGACGGCAGCGTCACGGGCACCGTGACCGTACCGGCCGACGCGACAGTGGGGGGCGAGCACTGGCTGCGGTTCCTGGCACCGCAGACGAGCGTCAGAAGCGAGAACCTGACCGTGACGGGCCGCGCACCCTCACCGACGCCCACGCCGTCACCGACCTCCACACCGTCACCGACGCCCACGCCGACCTCGACCCCCACGACGAAACCCACCCCGACGGCGACCACTCCGGCCGCACGACCCGCGGTCCGGCTGAGCAGTTCCAGGGCCACGGCCGGAGGCAGGGTTTCGTTCACCCTTTCAGGGTTCACCCAGGGCCAGAACGTCACGGTCAAGCTCGACGACAGCGAGATCATCGGGCAGTGGACGGCTGCCGTGAACGCCGCCGGCACCTTCTCCGGCACCGTCACCCTGCCCAAGTCGACTGCTGCCGGGGCGCATTGGCTGCGCTTCCTCGCCCCGAACCCGTCCACCAGCCTGCGCGCCGATGTCTCGGTGACGGCCGACGGCACAGGTGACACAGACGGCACAGGTGGCTCCGGCGGCGGACACGGCGGGGGCGGGGCCGGGACACCCGGGGGCTCCGGCGGGGGGTCCGGCACGGCCGGCGGCTCCGGCACCACCACCGGCACGTCCGCCTCGATCACCGCGGGCTCCCGGGTCGCCGCGGGCGGCAAGGTCTCCTTCCGGGTGACCGGCTTCCCGGCGGGCCAGCAGCTCACCGTCAAGCTCGACGACTCCGAGATCATCGGACAGTGGCCGGCCGGTATCGGCGCCGACGGGACCCTCTCCGGCACCGTGACGCTCCCGGCGTCCGCGACGAAGGGCGCGCACTGGCTCCGTTTCCTCGCGCCGAATCCGTCGACGAGCCTCAGGGCGGACTTCACCGTCACCACGGGGGCCTCCGATGACGCCAAGGCGGCGGGAGCGTCCGACGACGCGCCCGCCCCGGCGCCGACGGCCTCCGGCGCACCGGCTGCCGCGTCCGACTCCCGGGGCGCCAAGGCCGTGATCACCGCCAGTCAGGTACAGGCGGGCGGCCAGCTGCACTTCGTGGTGACCAAGTTCCCGGCCGGCCGGACGGTCACCATCAAGCTCGACGACGACGCGATCCTGGGCCAGTGGAAGGCGGACACCAAAGGCTCGTACGAAGGTGAGGTGACCGTCCCCTCCGGCACCCCGGCAGGAGCCCACTGGCTGCGCTTCCTCGCACCGGATCCCGCCACGACGCTCAAGGTCGACTTCCAGGTGACCGCAGCGGGCAGCGACCCGGCCTCAGCCGCTGCCGCACCCGACACCGTCGCACCCGCACCCGCACCCGCACCCGCACCCACCACCGCCTCCCTCGCCACCACGACCACGTCCGCGGAGAGTTCCGTCTCCTACGCGACCATCGCCTGGTCGGCCGCGGCGGCCGCGGGGGGCGGGGCGGCCGGTGCCGCAGGCACCACCCTGATCGTGGTCCGCCGGCGGAGGCCGGCCGCCGACCAGGGCTGATGCTGCCCGAACGCCCCTCACAGCCAGTCGAGTTGTTAGCCAGATCACACACCTGGAAATTTACTACTTAGGTAAGCCTAAGCTAAGTTCAGAAATGCAGATCCCCATGAACCACCTTCAGGGAGTTGACCTCAGCATGACCTCACCCACCCGCAGCCCGCGTCGCACCGGCACCTGTGCGGCCCTCGCCGTCGCGCTCGCCGCAGGCAGCGCCGCGGCACTGACGGGCACCGCCTCGGCGCAGGCCCGGCCGACGGCTTCTGCCGTCACCACCGCGCCGGTCACCAACGGCCTCTACCAGTCCTCCTACTCGGAGCGGAACCACGTCCTGTGGACCACCTCCGCGGTGGGCCGGCCCCCGGTGACGAACTCCGCCCTGACGAAGGTGGACCCGTGGACGCTCAAGGTGGAGGCGACCTACGCACCGCCGGTCACCGATGCGGCCACCGGTGCGGTCGAGGCGGTCTACGGGGTGGCGGTCGACGACGAGCACAACACCGTCTGGACCACCAACACCCGCAACAACTCGGTCGCCGTCTACAGCCAGCGCACCGGCAAGCACCTCGCCACCCTCCCGAACGTGAACCACGCCCGCGAGATCGTCGTTGACGAGCGCCACGACACGGTATGGGCGAGCGCGTTCGGTGACGGCACGCTCGTCGCCTTCGACAGCCACACGCTCAAGGAGAAGAAGCGGGTCACGATCACGGGTTCGGGTCCCACCGGCCTGGCCGTCGACGAGCGCTCCGGCACCGTGTACGCCGCCGACCTCACCAACGACCAGATCATCCAGGTCGCCACGCGCTCCGCCGGCCCGCGGCTCATCCCCACGGGCGACGGCCCCATCTCGGTCGCCCTGTCCAAGGACGGCCGCACCGCCTACACCGCCAACCAGACCGGCGGCGACGTCTCGGTCGTGGACCTCCGCAAGGGCATCGTCACCAAGTCCGTTGCCACCGGCCAGGGTCCGCTGTCCGTCGCCACGGACGACCGCTCGGGCAACGTCCTGGTGGTCAACCGCACGGACGCCACCGTTTCCGTCGTCAGCCCGCGCAGGAGCGCTGTCGTGGAGACGGTGGCCACCGGCGCCAACCCCAACCACATCGAGGTCGCCGGCGGCATCGCGTACGTCGTCGACAAGTCCGGTGCGGGCACCGAGGGCAAGGATCAGCTGCACCGCATCCGCCTTGCCCGCTGACACCTCGACTCCCTCCGAAGGGGTCCGGCCCACCGTGTGAACAGGGTGGGCCGGACCCCTTCGGTGCGGTCCGGGCCGGACCTCTTCGGGCCGGTCGGAGCCGCGCCCCGGCCCTCAGCCGGCCAGCAGCGCCTCCAGGGCCAGTGCGCTGTCCGGGTACCTCCCGGCAAGGGCCACGCCCGCCCCGCCCGACTCGTCGCTTTCCCACGTTCCGTCGCAGCCCAGCAGAGCCGCCACCGCGTCGCAGGTCCCGGGATAGGCAGCCGGCAGCGCGCAGCCGCGGCCGGCCGGCCGGAGCACGGCCCCCGGCACCTCCTGCCGCACCCGCCACGGCGGTATCCACGTGTCGAGCGCCGTGAGGCGGCCGGGGAAGGTGCGTCCCGCCTCACGGATGAGCAGCGGGGCCAGGTCCGCGCCACCCGCCCGCAGGGTGGTGACCAAGGTCGGCAGCCAGGGCAGGAGCACCGGGTCGGGCAGTCGGCCGAACGCCTGCGACACCGCCTCCACGACGAGGTCCGTGAGTCCCGGGACGGGTTCCAGGGCATGGACCAGACCGCTGAGGTAGCGCGGGTAGGCGGGCACCACCAAGGGATTTCCCAGCAGTTCATCGCACCGCGACCGCAGCTCCCCACGGGACAGGTGGCCGAGCTGGACCTGCGCCGCCCACAGCAGCGCCGTCCGCGACGGGTCCTTCGGATGCGACTGGGCCACGGCCAGCTGGAGCTGGGCGCGGTCGCAGCCCAGCGACAGGGCCAGGCCCTCCATGCTGAACAGGAAACCGAGCATCGCCGCCACCTGGCGGACGGTGGCGTCGTCGTCGGTGAACGACATGGGCAGCAGGGTGCAGTAGTGCGCGTACCCGGTCTTGACGAAGGACTCGATCCACGGCGGCAGGACCGGCTCGTTGGTGCGGTAGTACGCCAGGAGCCTCCGTACCCGGCGCAGCACCTCCGGCGCCCCGTCGACGCTGCGTTCGGCCGCCAGCACCTCAAGCGCCCGGGTGCCGAGCTCGTCGGCCAGGCGGTTGCTGCGCAGGTACAGTGTCGCGTCCTCGACCGCGTCCAGAACGCCTGCCGCGGTGGCCTGGGGGGCGTACGCCGCGCGGCGCAGCCGCTGCTCCAGGACCTGCTCGATGCTGACGCCTTCGTAACCGAGTTCGATGAGCGCCCGCTGGTGGGTACCGAGAGCCAGGTCCCACGACTCCTGAATCGACCGCTCCCCCAGGCTCCGCTCTCCCATGATCGGCCGAGCGGCGCCCGGCGGCATCAGCCGGCGCAGCATCCACAGGACGTCGGAGCACCGCTCCAGCTCCGGCCGGGAGGCGATGTCCAGGAGCGCCCGCTGCACTCCGCGCTGTTCGAGTGTCAGACGCAGGTCCGCGAGCCGGTCGTGCACGTCACGGGCCAGCGGCGGCAGGGCGTCGTAGCCGACCTGTCCGACCCGGTCACCGCCCATCATGATCTCGACCAGTCGGCGCACGTCGCGCCGGCCGGGCACCATGTCCTTCTCGATGCAGGTGACAGCCGCGTCCTGGAAGTCGTACGGCGTGGGCCTGGCCCGGTCGCGCATGCCGGCCAGCAGGATCGATGTCTCGAACACGGCGATGGCGTCGGCAGTGGAGGCGAGATACCCGTTACGCCGCGCGGCACGCACGATATCCACGCACCAGCCGAGCAGTTCGGCCTCGTCGAGGCGGTCCAGGACGGGTGGCTGCCCGAGAAACCCGGACAGCTTGTCGGAGGGTTCCGCCGCTGGTGCGGGAACCGGCGCGATCACGGCCTTTCTTGCCTTCGGCTTCTTCCCGCCCGCCTGGCCGGCCAGCCGGAACGGCTCCACGCGGGTGCGCCGGATGTTCTTCGCCCAGAGAGTCGCGGCGATCGACACCGAGCCTGCCGCGAGACCGAACTGCGCCTCGATCGCCGCGTGGCTGGACGGGATCAGCCCGTGCTGCCACTTCGTGGCGGTGCGCGGGGTGATCTCGAAGGTGTCGCTGCCGCCGACACCGAACTCCGCTACACGGCTGGCCGCGTGGAACGCGCCGCAGACGTACAGACCGTCGCCGGGGTCGGTCCCGGTCGCGCTCATGTGCTCGCGCATCCGCTTCCACATGTGACGTTCGCGGTCCTCGTCCACGCGTACCCGGTGCGGGTCTCCCGGCGCGAGGTGCCGGAAGAGGCTGCCGATCAGGAGCATGACCTGGCGGTAGGTGTCGTGGTCGCCCTCCCCGAGCGGCAGTTCCACGTACTGGTGCCACCACTCCGACCAGTGCCGCACCTTGCCGTGCCGCAGCAGGTGCTCCTCCAGTTCGGCGAAGCGGGGCCGCAGGTCGCCGATCCCCACGCCGACCGCGTCCCCGTGCAGGGCGGCCTCCTCCTCGGCCGGCGGTGCGTCGGAACCGGCTGGTGCCAGGTCGTCGGCGGGATCTGCGGTTCGTGCGTCCCACTGGTAGACGTGGTCCGACGACCGGTCGACGAGGACCAGTTCGACGCCCGGAGTGTCGAGTGCGTAGGCGATCGCCTGGTACTCGGCCGAGGCCTCGGTGATCGGGGCGACCACCGACAGCGGGGCCCAGTCGGCCGGAAAGGCGTCGGTCTCGGTCGCGAACGCCTGGACCGCCACGGGCAGCTTGCAGTTGCGCAGCTCGGGCAGCAGCGGCGCCATGTCCTCGCACAGCTCCAGGTAGACCACCTTCGGCTGCTTCTCCCGCAGCCGGCGCGCCATCGCGATCGCCGAGGCGGGCGAGTGATGGCAGACGGGAAAGATCTCCAGGGGCTCACGCACGGCGCGGTCCACGTCGTCGACGATGCCGAGGAGGATCGACTCCAGGGCGTCGGGTCCGTCTGCGAACGCCGCGGCGGCTTCCTGCAACTGCGTGCGCAGCTCCCCGAAGCTCCGCTCGTGCGAGCCGGTCATGACAGGGTGGCGATCGTCTCGCGGCCGCCCTCCAGGAACTCGGGCCAGGATCCGCCCTCTTGCTTGCTGCGGGGTTCGACGACACCGTGCAGGTACTTGTTGAGGATGGCCAGGTCCTCGGGGTCACGCCGGGCCAGCGAACCGACGAGCGAGGACGCCAGGGTCCGGGCGGTCAGATCGCGTTCGCCGAAGAAGTTGCCGTGCAGGATCGCGTCCTCCAGCACGCCGATCTGTTCGGCGGTGGACAGGGCGGACTCCAGCTTCTCGTCGTCGCTGCCGGCCGCGGCCGCGGAGGCGCGCAGGTCGGCGAAGCTCTGCAGCAGCACGTCGAGGAGTGTCGGAGGCACATCCAGCTCGATGCTGTGCCGGCGCAGCAGTTCCTCGGTGCGGAAGCGGACGATCTCCGCCTCGCTCTTCTTGTTCGTCACCACCGGGATGCGCACGAAGTTGAACCGGCGCTTGAGCGCGGAGGACAGGTCGTTGACGCCCCGGTCACGGCTGTTGGCCGTGGCGATGATGGAGAAACCGGGCTTGGCGAAGACGATGTTGTCGCTGTCCAGCTCGGGCACGGAGATGTACTTCTCGGACAGGATCGAGATCAGCGCGTCCTGGACGTCGCTGGTGGAGCGGGTCAGCTCCTCGAAGCGGCCGATCGCGCCGGCCTCCATCGCCGTCATGATGGGTGAGGGGATCATGGACTCCCGTGACTGTCCCTTGGCGATGACCATGGAGACGTTCCAGGAGTACTTGATGTGGTCCTCGGTGGTGCCGGCCGTGCCCTGCACGACCAGCGTGGAGTCGCGGCAGATCGCGGCGGACAGCAGCTCGGCCAGCCAGCTCTTTCCGGTACCCGGGTCACCGATGAGCAGCAGGCCGCGGTCGGAGGCCAGGGTGACGATGGAGCGCTCGACGAAACTGCGGTCGCCGTACCACTTCTGTGTGATCTCGCGGTCGAGGCCGTCGGAACGCTCGGAGCCCAGGATGAACAGACGGACCATCTTCGGGGAGAGGCGCCAGGAGAAGGGCTTGGGGTTGTCGTCGACGGACTCGAGCCACGCCAGTTCCTCGGCGTACTTGATCTCGGCGGGGGCGCGCAACAGGTCGGACATGAGAGGCCCTTTCTAGGCGAGGAACGTCTTGAGCTCGTGGACGAGCTTGCTGATGTGGCCGGAGAGCACCGGCGTGCCGAGGGCCTTGAAGCGTTCGCGGAACCAGGGGTTGACTTCCTGACGGCCGGAGCTGGTGACCGACCCGACAGGGATGAACTTCACTCCGGAGCGGTGGACGGCCTCGATGCCCTCGAAGAGTGGCTGGGAGCGGCTGAACTCGTAGAAGTCCGAGATCCACACCATCACGGTGTCCTGGGGGTCGGTGATCTTCGGTCGGGCCATCGCCATCGCGACGGGACCGTCGTTGCCCCCGCCGAGTTTGGTGCGGAGCAGGGTCTCGAAGGGATCGTGCACCCAGGGGGTGAGGTCGAGCGCCTGTGTGTCGTACGCGATCAGGTGGACGTCCACCTTCGGCAGTCCGGCGAAGACCGACGCCAGGATGGTGCAGTTCACCATCGAGTCGACCATCGAACCCGACTGGTCCACGACGACGATCAGCCGCTGTGGTGTCGTCTTTCGCGCGGTGTGCCGGTAGTAGAGGCGGTCGACGTACAACCGCTCCTCCTCCGGACTCCAGTTGGTGAGGTTCTTCCAGATCGTGCGGTCGAGGTCGAGATTGCGGAACACCCGCTTGGGCGGGACGGAGCGGTCCACGGCGCCCACCGTGGACTTCGCCACCTGGGTGCGCAGCACTTCGGCCACCTCGTCGACGAAGCGCCGGATCAGGGTCTTGGCGTTGGCCAGCGCGATGCCCGAGAGGTTGTTCTTGTCCCGCAGCAGTTGCTCGATGAGCGACATGCTGGGGGTGAGCTGTGCCGCGAGGGCGGGGTCCGCCAGCACCTCGCGCAGTTGCATCCGCCGGACGAGGTCGGCTTCGAGGGCGCCGAGCTCCGGCCCGATCGCCGGAATCAGCCGGGCGAGGTCGGGATGTGCGCCGCGCCCCGAAGCCCCTCCCCCGCTTCGGCCGCCGCGCAGTTCGCCCGGCGTGCAACCGAGCGCGCGCTCCAGCCATCCCGCGTCGGACTGCCATCGCGACAGCTGCCCGGCCGTGACCGTGCCGGAGCCGGAGGCGAAGACGTTGAGAAGCACCTTCGACACCAGCGCCGCCCGCCGCACCTCGGCGGCCCGGTCCCGTACGTCTTCGTCATCCTGCCCGGGGGTCATCAGGCCGTCGAACTCGTCGGCCAGCTCCGGGTGGCGCTGCACGACCGAGTCGACGGAGGCCTGTGGGTCCAGCAGTGCGGACGGCAGCCCGAGGTCCTCGACGACGGCGAGGCTCGCCGACTCCAGGGCGGGCTGCTCCTCGGGATCGAAGAGCCGGGCGAGCAGGCGCCAGTACAGCACCTGGCGGCGGTTCTCGTGCGGGTCGGCCTCGGGGGTGCGCGGAGACGTGGCCGGGTCCGGGGCGGAGGACTCCGGCGGACCCGTCATGTGCTCCGTCGTGTGCTCCGTCATTTCCGCAGCAGCCTTCCCGCGCGCTCCCTCAGTACGGCCACGGCATCGGTGGCGGCCTTCTCGGCCTTGAGGCCGGCCTTGTCGGTCGTGCCGCCTGCCCAGCCGCCGGCGTGCAGCGCGACAGCCTTCTTCCGTACCGTCGTCTCGACGGCCAGGGGCTGGAGGCGGTAGCTGCCGGCGTCCCAGCGGAGCAGGGCGATGCATGCGCCGGACGCGGCGACGGCTTCGGGCGTGAGCGGCCCCGCGGGGATGCGCTCGGTGTCGACCTCCAGCGGATGGCCGGCCACGGTGAAGGCCAGTCCGTCGTCGTCCTGTCGTGCGGCGTACCCCTCCAGGAAGACCGGCACGGCGATGCGTGCCGGATGGCGGTCCAGAGGTGCGGTGACCGCGTCGGCGGCCGTGGGCAGGGCGACCCGGGCCGTGACGAACGGGTCGGCGCTCCCACCCGGACGCGCGTGCGCGTCGCTCCAGATCAGGTCGCCCTCACCCGTGACCGGCATGGCGGTCACGTCCATCGAGCGGCCTTCGCCGAGGGCTGCCAGAAGGGACATGTGGGGACGGAGCAGCTGCCAGATGCCGGCTCCGACCACCGTGTCGGGCTTCGGCACCGCTGTGCCGGCCCGGACGAGGCGGGGTGCCGTGCCGTCGGTGGGCTCGAAGACGGCGTGCACCTGGGCCTGTACGGCGGTGGCGTGCTCGTGCAGGTCCACACCGAGGGGCAGGAGCCGGCCGGTGGCCGTGCCGGTCACGGGCGCCTCGGCGGCGCCGGGCAGCGTCAACAGCAGCGCCCGGGACCAGAGGTCGGCCCAGCGGCGCGCCGGAAAGCGTTCCAGGGCCGTGCCCGGGCAGGACGCGGCGAGTTCGGCCGCGAAACCGTCGAGCAGGGTCGCGAGACGGCGCAGGGCAGGGTCCGGGAGCATCGCGGAGACGACGGGTGCCGCCCCCGAGACGACGTCGTGGTCCATTCCCCGCCATCCGGCGCGCGCCAGGTCGGCGAGCCAGGAGCGGGCGGCCGTCAGCAGATTCATCGCGGGCCGGCTCTCGGGTGCCGGTGCTTCGGCCGTGTCGCGCGGCCTGCCGACCGCCTCCTCGACACGGCTCATCAGCGCGTCGTGGACCGAGCCGAGCAGCGCGGTGCGGGCGGCGGCGAGGGCGACGAAGTCGTCCTCGCCTGCGGATCCCTCGGCGGTCCTGCCGGCCGCCTCGCTGACCCTCGCCGCCAGTGGCGTACCCGCGACGGCGTGCGCGAACTCGGCCAGATCCGCGGCCCGGTCGGGCCGGGGACGGAGCAGCCCGTCGACGAGGGCCCGGTCGAAGGAGTCGACGGCCGCCAGGGCCTCGTCGAGTCCCGGGATCGTTTCGAGGAGGAGATCGGTGCGCATCACGCCACCGACCTGGTCGGCGGGAACCAATGCATCTCCGGCAACGGTGCCGCGCTCGGCGCGAGTTCCAGATAGGCGAGGTGGCGCAGGAACCGGCTGAAGACGGGGGCGGCGTCCTTGGCATCCGCCGGCGAGGGGCGGGTACGGCTCATGCCGGTCTCGATGGCCGGCGCGCCCGGCTCCGCACCCGAGGTCTCCACCTTCAGGTAGCGCGCCACGCGCTCGGCGCCGTACTGCAGCACTGCCTCGTTGATGAGGGCCCGGATGTGATTGCAGAACGAACCCCGCGCACCGCCGCAGGGCCGGTTGTTGTTGGTGCTGCAGGCGAACGCGTACGTGCCGGCCGCGACCGACGAGACGTACACCCGTCCGATGTCCGAACCGCTCGACACCACGCCCTGGAGTCGACCACCGGCCAGCTCGACGAACGGGACCTTGGCCAGTTTGCGGGGCCGCGCGGGTGCTGTCACCCGTGCTGTGCTCGACGTCTCCCAGTCCGACAACACACCATCTCCTATGCACCGAGGGGGCGTCCGCGCCACGACGGCGGAACACCACTGAACCTACGTGCGACCACTGACAACGCCGGTCGTTCACGTACGCGGGGCTGGACGCGGGGGCCGCCGCGGTGGCTCCCGGTCCCCCTCGCCCTGGGTGGTGCCTCGCTGCCGCGCACCGAGCAGGGTCTCCCCGCGGTACGGCCGGATTGCGGGCTGCCGGGCCCGGCGCCTCGCAGGGCATGAGCCTGTGGGATGCCGAACCGCTGTCCGGCTCGCTCGTGCCGCATCGCTCACCGCGGCTGTGTGCCCCGGGCCATCAGGAACCGACGCTCAGGGGCAGGAGCTCCGGGCGTTTGGCCGTACGCCCGTCGCCGGAGGACCGGCCACGCAGCCGGCGCCCCAGCCACGGGCCGAGGAAGGCGGCCGCCCAACGGAGTTCGGCACCTGCGGACGCCAGGCCCCTGGGAAGCACGTGCGGCGGAAGGGGGTGGGTCCAGGAGTCGTCGCTTCCGGGCAGGTCGATGGCGTGGGCGACGGCGGCGGCGATCCGTGCGTGGCCGAGGGAGCTGGCATGGAGCCGGTCCACGCTCCACAGGCGTGCGTCCGTGGCCACGGCATGACGGGCGATTTCGGCGACCACGACCCCGTGGCGGGCAGCAGCGGCGCGGATGTGCGTGTTGAGGTCAGTCACCCGGGACCTGAGGGGCCGGGAGAGAGGCGCTATCTTCCCCAGGTCGGGGACCGTCAGGGTCGCCACCTGCGCCCCGGCGGCCGTCAGCGCGGCAAACATCTCCTCCAGCTGCCCGGCCACCGCCGCGACGTCGAACCGGGGCCGCAGCAAGTCGTTGACCCCGGCGACAACCGTCGCCAGGTCGGGGCGCAGGGCCAGCGCCGGCCCCAGCTGTTCCGTGTGGATCTGACCGGCAACACGTCCACGGACGGCCAGATTGGCGTACTGGAGACCAGGGTTGACCGCCGTGAGCTGCTCGGCGAGCCGGTCGGCCCAGCCCCGTAGGCCGACGGTGTCGTCCCCGTCGCCGACCCCTTCCGTCTGGCTGTCGCCCAGCGCGACGTAGCGCAGGTATTCACCGCTCGACACGAGTCGTCGTCCTCTCCCTCAGCACAGCCGCGATCCGCAGGCACCAGTCCCGATGGCCCCGTTCGAAAGCCACGCCGCGCAAACACGTCAGGTACGGCCCGATCCGTTCGCCGTGACGGAGGAACTCCTCTTCCTCGGCGTCCCCGCGCATCTGCCGCAACAACGTGTCGAGCAGCTCGATCTTCGCTTCCGCTGCGGACACGCGCTCTTCGAGCTGTTCGATGACCTGCGCGGTGCCGATGCGGTCGGCGGACTGGACCTTGACGAGCAGGTCGTCGCGGATGAACGACGGTTTGGACGTGGCGGCTGCGAACTTCTCCAGCTCCTCGCGGCCGGCGTCGGTGACCCGGAAGAGACGTTTGTTGGGCCGGGTCTCCTGAACCACCTGCCGGCCCTCGACGAGCCCTTCCTTCTCCAGCCTGGCCAGCTCGGTGTACAGCTGCTGGGGCAGGGCGTGCCAGAAGTTCGCGACGCCGATGTCGAACGCCTTCGCCAATTGGTATCCGCTGAACTCGCCGTCCAGCAGCGCCGCCAGCACGGCATGTCGCAAGGCCATCGCAGCAGCCCCTCCCCTCTCCTGACCGGTCAGCCCGGTGGCACCGGCCGGGATGCATCGTACTCAAGAATATGACTACTCAACTCTTTGAGTACATGCTTCCGCGAGCCCGGCCTCGGTCGCCTACGGGGAGCAGCGCGATGCGGCCGCTGCGACTCCGGTGGAGCCGCAGCGGCCTGCAGCACAGGGCAGGGCCGCGACAGCGCGGCCGGAGGATACGTCGCCTACGGCGCGGAGGGCGTCGCCCCGTCACTTCCGTAGGGGCGCGTGATGATTTCCATGCCGTGGCCCGCGGGATCCATGAAATACAGCCCGCGCCCCCCGTGATGGAGGTTGATCTCACCCGGCTGCTTGAGGTGCGGATCGGCGTAGTACGTGATTCCAGCCGCTTGAATGCGCTGCAACGCCTCGTCGAACTCCGCGTCACCGATGAGGAACGCGTAGTGCTGCGGGGTGATCGATTCGGCCGGAATTGCGGCGAAGTCCAGAGTCACGCCATTACTCAGCAGGACCGGAATGAACGGGCCCCACTCCGCACCTACTTCGAGATCCAGAATGTGGGCCAGGAAATCGGCGGATTCCCGGTTGGACCGGGCGTGGACGATCGTGTGATTCAACTCGACAGACAAAGTGGAATGCCTCCGAAGGCATCTCCCGGACACCTCCATGCCTCACCCAGCCGGTGACCGACACGCGATGTCCGCCTGCGATCATAGGAGCTGCACCACCCACCTGTCGAGCGATATCGGACAGCCCTCAGGTGCGATCCGAATCCTGGTCGGCCGCGTCGCCCGCGCAGGATTCGGGTTTCGTGTAGAGGACCTCACGGGCCTGCTCCGCAGCGCGAGTTATGCCCTCGTTGACGAAGTCGAGGAAGCGGGCGATGTTCTCGAGGCGGACGGCGGCCGGGGTGTCGGGACCCAGGACACCGACGCCCTGCCGCGCGGTCTCGACGAGTTGAGCGGTGGACCGGGCGCTGGCCATCATCGACTGGTACCAGACGTCGTCGTCGACGATGTAGCGCTCGCGACGGCGCTCGTCGCGCTCCCGGCGAACCAGGCCCTGACTCTCGAGGAACGTGATCGCCTTCGAGATGGACGCCGGACTGACCTGGAGGCGCTGGACGAGTTCCGTCGCGGTGAGGCTGCCCGAGTCGGTGGTGTAGAGGCAGACGAGCACCCGGGACATCATCTTGTTCGACAGACCCGATTGCATGAGGACGGCGCTGAACACCTCCTCGTACTCGCGCACGGCCTCGGCGTCGCGCCCATAGGGCTGCGGGGGCGCCTGGCCCCCTCCGGGAGACACCTGCCTGCGCTGGTGAGTACGGCGCTCGGTGGCATGGTGAGCCAGGTCGGCGCGATAGGCAGCGGGGCCGCCGTTGCGCATCACCTCACGCGTGATGGTCGAAGTCGGCCGGTCTAGGCGCCTGGCGATCTCCGCATAGGGGAGGCCGTCGGC
This sequence comes from Streptomyces sp. NBC_01013, assembly GCF_045162765.1. Taxonomy (NCBI): domain Bacteria; kingdom Bacillati; phylum Actinomycetota; class Actinomycetes; order Kitasatosporales; family Streptomycetaceae; genus Streptomyces; species Streptomyces sp. NBC_01013. The sequence goes on along the minus strand of NZ_CP108687.1, from coordinate 7,442,736 downwards.
GAGCCCGAGCGCGATCTGCTGGCGTTCCTGCTGGGTGAGTCTGCCTCCCGGCATTGCGGCTCCCTTCGTGGTCCTACGTGACGCTGACGCCCCGAGCGTAGCGTTCACGGCCATTCCATTGCAACGTACGCGCATAGGTCGTTGCGTTAGGGGTGAGACCATTGCAACGAATTAGCGCCTCTGACCTGCATTAACAAGATTGGGATGCAACAACTTCATTGTGCGATCCATGAACGCAACGTAGCGTTTCTCTCATCGGAAACAACGAAGCCAAGGAGCGCACCATGCAGAAGTACGACACTCCCGCCCCGGTCTCCGCCATCCTGGACATCCCCGCAGGACGCGTCCGGTTCATCGCCGCCGACAGGGCCGACACCACCGTCGAGATCCTGCCGGCGGACGCCTCGAAGGGCCGCGACATCAAGGCGGCGCGGCAGACCACGGTCGCCTACGCCGACGGTGTCCTGCACATCACGTCCGCGCCGGCGAAGAACCGGGCTCTCGGCAACTCCGGATCCGTCGAGGTCACCGTCCAACTGCCCGCCGGCTCCCACATCGAGGCGAAGGCGGCCGCCGCCGAGTTCCGTGGCGTCGGACGGCTCGGCGATGTCGCCTTCGAGGGTGCGCAGGGCTCGGTCAAGCTCGATGAGGCAGCGGGCGTCCGCATCACGCTGCTGGCCGGCGATGTCTCCGTCGTCCGCCTGGGCGGCCCCGCCACCATCGGTGTCCAGAAGGGCGACATCCGTATCGCGGAGGCCCTCCGCGGCGCGGTCGAGCTGCGCACCGAGTACGGCGAGATCGCCGTCGGCGCCGCCCGCGGCGTCTCCGCCTCCCTGGACGCCGGCACCGCCTTCGGCCGGATCCACAACGCGCTCAAGAACGCCGACGGCGCCGCCGTCCTGACCATCCACGCGACCACCGCTCACGGCGACATCGCCGCCCGCAGCCTGTAGACACAAGGAGCTTCCCTCATGACCGACTTGGCCATCTCAGCGAACGGTCTGCGTAAGTCCTACGGCGACAAGGTCGTCCTCGACGGGATCGACCTGCACATCCCCGCGGGCACGGTCTTCGCCCTGCTCGGCCCGAACGGCGCCGGCAAGACCACCGCCGTGAAGATCCTCTCCACCCTCGTCACCGCGGACGCCGGCGAACTCCACGTGAACGGCCACGACCTCACCACCGACCCCCAGGCCGTACGCGCCGCGATCGGCGTCACCGGACAGTTCTCCGCCGTCGACGGCCTGATCACCGGCGAGGAGAACATGCACCTCATGGCCGACCTCCACCACCTGCCCAAACAGGAAGGCCGACGAGTGACCACCGAACTCCTCGAACGCTTCGACCTCACCGACGCCGCGAAGAAACCCGCCTCCACCTACTCCGGCGGCATGAAACGACGCCTCGACATCGCCATGACCCTCGTCGGCAACCCCCGGATCATCTTCCTCGACGAACCCACCACCGGACTCGACCCCCGCTCCCGCCACACCATGTGGGGCATCATCCGCACCCTCGTCACCACCGGCGTCACCGTCTTCCTCACCACCCAGTACCTCGACGAAGCCGACGAACTCGCCGACCACATCGCCGTACTCAACCACGGCAAAATCGCCGCCCACGGCACCGCCGACGAACTCAAACGCCTCATCCCCGGCGGACACATCCGCCTCCGCTTCACCGACCCCACCACCTACCGCGCCGCCACCACCGCACTCACCGACACCACCCACGACGACCAGGCACTCACCCTCCAGATCCCCAGCGACGGCAGCCAACACGCCCTACGCACCCTCCTCGACCGCCTCGACACCGCCCACATCCAAGCCACCGAACTCACCGTCCACACCCCCGACCTCGACGACGTGTTCTTCGCCCTCACCAGCCCCACCCAACTCCCCCACCAGACCAAGGACACAACCCGATGAACACCCTCACCCTCGCCGCCCGCGACTCCCACACCATGCTCCGCCGCAACCTCCTGCACGCCCGCCGCTACCCCTCCCTCACCCTCAACCTCCTCCTCACCCCGATCATGCTCCTGCTCCTCTTCGTCTACATCTTCGGCGACGTCATGAGCGCCGGCATCGGCGGCACCAACCGCTCCGACTACATCGCCTACATCGTCCCCGGCCTCCTACTGATGACCATCGGCAGCACCACCATCGGCACCGCCGTCTCCGTCTCCAACGACATGACCGAAGGCATCATCGCCCGCTTCCGCACCATGGCCATCCACCGCGGCTCCGTCCTCGTCGGACACGTCATCGGCAGCGTCCTGCAATGCATCACCAGCGTCGTCCTCGTCGGCGCCGTCGCCGTCGCCATCGGCTTCCGCTCCACCAACGCCACCACCCTCGAATGGCTCGCCGCCTTCGGACTCCTCGTCCTCTTCGCCACCGCATTCACCTGGATCGCCGTCGGCATGGGCCTCATCAGCCCCAACGCCGAAGCCGCCAGCAACAACGCCCTGCCCATGATCCTGCTCCCCCTGCTCTCCAGCGCCTTCATCCCCGTCGACACCATGCCCGGCTGGTTCCAGCCCATCGCCGAATACCAGCCCTTCACCCCCGCCATCGAAACCCTCCGCGGACTCCTCCTCGGCACCCGGATCGGCCACAACGGATGGCTCACACTCACCTGGTGCCTCGGCCTCACCGTCCTCGGATACCTCTGGGCAACAGCGAAGTTCAACAACGACCCGAAGTGACCATGCAGACCGCCCTGGGGCGGCGTACCCGCCAAGGCGTGACCCCGGCACACGGAGAGCCCGGCCCGCAACCAGCACCGGTTCGCAGGTGGCCTGCGGCACAAGAAATCCCCGGTCCGCAATTGCGGACCGGGGATTTTCCCGAGTATATTGAGTGTTTCTGTGCGCCCACAGAAAAAGGCCCCACATGGGGGCCACTAAGCAACACCATATCTGCCAGGGAGCAATGTTGTCAACTCGGGAAAGCGCCGAATTGCAGACGGAGCAGGAATTCATCGACCGGCTCTACGACCGTGTCGACGCGCTGCGCGGAGTTGCCGTCCAGCACGTCGAGGACGCGCTGACGCCGGTCGGGACCGGGCTGCAGGCCCGCCTCGAACGCGATGTGCTCCTCGCTGAACGCTCGGGTCTGCTGGCCGCGCTGAACTCCGTGGACGGCTCTCTGTGCTTCGGCCGCATCGATCTCTCCGACGGCGCCGCGCACCATATCGGCCGCATCGGAATCCGGGAGGACGACCAGGCGCACACTCCCCTGCTGATCGACTGGCGTGCTCCGGTCGCCCGCCCCTTCTATCTCGCCACCGGTCACACACCGATGGGGCTGCGGCGGCGCAGGCACATCACCAGCGAGGGCCGTGAGGTCACCGAGCTGCATGACGAGATCCTCGACGTCGGGGACCGGCAGCGCACCGGATTCGAGGACCCGAGCGGCGACACCGTACTACTGGCCGCCGTGAACTCCGCGCGCACCGGACGTATGGGTGACATCGTGCGGACCATCCAGGCGGAACAGGACCGCATCATCCGTGCCCCGCACCGCGGTGTGCTGGTGGTCGAGGGCGGTCCCGGCACCGGCAAGACGGCGGTCGCCCTGCACCGGGCGGCTTTCCTCCTGTACGAGCACCGTGAGCTGCTCGCCAAGCGCGCCGTCCTGATCGTGGGCCCCAACCCGGCCTTCCTGAGCTACATCGGTGAGGTGCTGCCCGCCCTCGGCGAGACCGGCGTACTGCTCGCCACGCAGGCCGAGCTGTTCCCCGGGGTCCATGCCGTCGGCACGGACACGCCCCTCGCCGCAACGGTCAAGGGCGGTGAGCCGATGGCGGAGGCGCTCGCCATGGCCGTGCGCGACCGACAGCTGCTGCCCGAGCCCGGGGCGCCGTTGGTCATCGCGCACGACGACGGGGACCTGGTCCTCGACTGGGAGATCGCCTACGAGGCCCGGCAGGCCGCCCGCGAGACCCTGCTGCCCCACAACCTCGCCCGACCGCACTTCGCGTTCCGGATCATCGACGCCCTCACGGCCCAGCTCACGGAGCGCATCGGGGCCGATCCGTACGGCGGGCCCAACTTCCTCGGCCCCGATGACATCGCCCAGCTCGGCAAGGCGGTCGCCGTCAGCGGGTCGGTGCACAGCGCCATCGACGAGCTGTGGCCTCCCCTCACTCCGGAGGGGTTCCTCGCGGACTATCTGGCCGACCCCGTCTACGTGCCGGACGAGGACGCCGACGCGATCCGACGCACGCCCGGCGCGCGGTGGACCCCTGCCGACGTGCCCCTGCTCGACGAGGTGGCAGAGCTTCTCGGGGTCGACGACAGCGGCGAGCGGGCGGCCGCGGAGGCCGAGCGTCAGGAACGGATCGCGTACGCGCAGGGCGTGCTGGAGCTGTCGAGGGGCTCGGAGTCGTTCGAGTTCGAGGACCAGGAGTCCGAGGTCCTCGCGGCCCACGACATCATCGACGCGGAACGGATGGCCGACCGGCAGGAGGAGGCCGACCACCGCAGTGCGGCCGAGCGCGCCGCCGCCGACCGCACCTGGGCGTTCGGGCACATCATCGTCGACGAGGCGCAGGAGCTGTCACCGATGGCGTGGAGGCTGCTGATGCGACGCTCACCGACCCGTTCGATGACCCTGGTCGGCGACCCTGCGCAGACCTCCGAGGAGGCCGGGGTCGGCTCGTGGGAGCAGATCCTGACTCCGTACGTCGGTGACCGGTTCGAGCACGTCCGGCTGAAGGTCAACTACCGTACGCCTGCCGAGATCATGGAGCTGGCGGCCAGGGTGCTGCGCGCCGAGGACCCCTCCTTCGAACCGCCGGCCTCCGTGCGGTCCACCGGCGAGAAGCCGTGGCTGCGCGACGCCGGGGACGACCTGGCGGGTGCGGTGGCCCGGGCGGTCCTGGAACTGACGCCTGAGGAAGGGCGCCTCGCGGTGATCGCACCGCGATCGCTCCACGAGGAGATCAGTGCTCCGCTGGCGGGAGTCACGGCCGGCGCCGAGCCCGACCTCACCCACCCGGTGGTGCTGCTCGACCCGCGGCAGGCGAAGGGCCTCGAGTTCGACCATGTGCTGGTCGTGGAACCGTCGCTGTTCGGGACCAGTGATCTGTACGTGGCCCTCACCCGGGCCACGCAGCGTCTGGGCGTCGTTCACCGGGAGGAGTTGCCCGACGCGCTGCGCTGAGCCCGCCCGGGCAACCGGCGGAGTGCCTCGGACCGGTCCGGCCCTCCGTCGGAAGAGCCGCGTGAACGTGCCGTGCCGGATCGGCGGGCGCGGTCGGCGCCCTCACCCTCGACCGGTGAAGGAGAGTGCGGCGCCGTGCCCCGAGCGCAGGGGCCCGCAATCTCCGTGCGCGCTCTCAAGCGCGGTTCAGTCGCGCCGAGAGGTGGTGCTGGAGCGGCCGGCCGACCGCCGCGAGGTCGTGCACGAAGTCGAGTGTGCCGTCGTCCGTCAGGGTGTAGCGGCGGCGGGTGGCGTCGACCTTCTTGGCCGTGGGAGCGAGGGCGACCTGGTCGGTGGCGAGGTCGGCCACGCCGTCGGCGGCGTGGCCGGTCAGGATCTCCGCCACACCGGTGGGCTGGGTGACCAGTGCCTCCACCCGCCCGTCCGGCTGCATTCGCCACCAGCCGCTCTCCCGGGCCGAAGGCCGCAGCGGTTCGCCGTCCGCGTCCAGCAGCCAGGCGCGCGCCTCGTAGTGGAGGAAGGGCCTCCCGTCATGACTGAAGGTGACCTCCTGCGCGTACCGGAACTCCTCGGAGAGTGTCGGGTAGCCGCCGCGGCCGTGGCCGGCCCACCGGCCCAGGAATCCGAGCAGCGGCTCCAGCAGCGGGTGCGGCTCGGGGGATTCGTCCGGCCGGAGGGCATCGGGATACGGGTGCTTGCGGAGGGGGTCGGACATGAGGTGCGCTCCTGGGTCGGATCCGGTGCCGAGGGGCAGCCTAAGGTCTGTCCGGCCTTCAGATACCGGGGAGCTTGCGGCCCGCGTCGCCCGGGGAGTGCCCCGCGAACCGGCAAAGCGGCCGTCGTTTCGCGGGCCCGCCGAGTGCCCCGGGCCGGACCCGCAGGGGGGCCGGCCCGGGACGTCACGGTCAGACGAGGTCGAACCGGTCCAGGTTCATGACCTTGTCCCACGCGGCGACGAAGTCCTTGACGAACTTCTCCTTCGCGTCGTCACTCGCGTAGACCTCCGCGACCGCGCGCAGTTCGGAGTTCGAACCGAAGACGAGGTCGGCGCGGCTTCCGGTCCACCTGACCGCTCCCGTAGCGGCGTCGCGGCCCTCGAAGGTGCTCGCGTCGTCGGACGTGGCCTTCCACGTCGTGCCCAGGTCGAGCAGGTTGACGAAGAAGTCGTTGGTCAGGGACCCGGGCGTCTCCGTGAGGACGCCGAGCGAGGACTGCTGGTAGTTGGCGCCCAGGACACGCAGGCCCCCGACGAGGACCGTCATTTCGGGGGCGCTGAGGGTCAGCAGGTTCGCCCGGTCGAGCAGCAGGTACTCGGCGGGCAGCCGGCTGCCCTTGCCGAGGTAGTTGCGGAACCCGTCGGAGGTGGGCTCCAGCTCGACGAACGACTCGACGTCGGTCTGCTCCTGCGACGCGTCGACGCGGCCCGGGGTGAAGGGGACCTCGACGGCGAAGCCGGCGTCCCCGGCGGCCTTCTCGACGGCTGCGGCGCCGGCGAGGACGACGAGGTCGGCGAGCGAGACCTGCTTTCCGCCCGACTGGGCGGAGTTGAAGGCGTCCTGAATCCCCGAAAGAACGCGCAGCACCGTCGCGAGCCGGTCCGGGTCGTTGACCTCCCAGCCGTTCTGCGGTTCGAGGCGGATGCGCGCGCCGTTGGCGCCGCCGCGCTTGTCGCTGCCGCGGAAGGAGGACGCGGATGCCCACGCGGTGGAGACGAGTTCGGACACGGACAGGTCCGAGGCGAGGATCCGCTCCTTGAGGGAGGCGATGTCCCCCGCGTCGACGAGCTCGTGCGTCCGGGCGGGCAGCGGGTCCTGCCACACGAGGGTCTGGTCGGGAACCTCCGGGCCGAGGTAGCGCACGACCGGGCCCATGTCGCGGTGGGTCAGCTTGAACCACGCGCGTGCGAAGGCGTCGGCGAACTGGTCGGGGTTCTGGTGGAAGCGCCGCGAGATCTCCTCGTACGCCGGGTCGATCCGGAGCGAGAGGTCGGTCGTCAGCATCGTCGGCGCGTGGGTCTTCGACGGGTCGTGCGCGTCGGGGACCGTACCCGCACCGGCGCCGTCCTTGGGGCGCCACTGGTGGGCGCCGGCCGGGCTCTTGAACAGTTCCCACTCGTAGCCGAAGAGGATGTCGAAGAAGCTGTTGTCCCACGTGGTCGGGGTGTCCGTCCAGATGCCCTCGAGGCCGCTGGTGATCGTGTCGGCACCCTTGCCGGTGCCGTGCGTGCTGCGCCAGCCGAGGCCCAGCTGCTCCATCGGGGCGGCCTCGGGGTCGGGGCCCACGTTGTCCGCCGGGCCCGCACCATGGGTCTTGCCGAAGGTGTGACCGCCCGCGATCAGGGCGACCGTCTCCTCGTCGTTCATCGCCATGCGGCGGAACGTCTCACGGATGTCGCGGGCAGCGGCGAGCGGGTCCGGAGTGCCGTTGGGGCCCTCGGGGTTGACGTAGATGAGACCCATCTGTACCGCCCCGAGCGGGTTCTCGAGCTCCCGGTCGCCGGTGTAACGCTCGTCGCCCAGCCAGGTGGTCTCGGGACCCCAGTAGACGTCCTCGTCGGGCTCCCACACGTCCGCGCGGCCGCCGCCGAAGCCGAAGGTCTTGAGGCCCATCGTCTCCAGGGCGACGTTGCCGGTGAGGACGATGAGGTCGGCCCACGAAAGGTTCTTTCCGTACTTCTTCTTGACCGGCCAGAGCAGCCGTCGGGCCTTGTCGAGGCTCGCGTTGTCGGGCCAGCTGTTGAGCGGGGCGAAGCGCTGCTGACCGGCTCCGGCGCCGCCGCGCCCGTCGCTGATGCGGTAGGTGCCGGCGCTGTGCCAGGCCATGCGGACCATGAACGGGCCGTAGTTGCCGAAGTCGGCAGGCCACCAGTCCTGCGATGTCGTCAGTACCTCGGCGATGTCCCGCTTCACTGCCGGGAGGTCGAGGCTCTTGAACGCCTCGGCGTAGTCGAACTCCTCACCGAGCGGATTGGCCACGGCAGGGTTCTTGGCGAGGATCCTCAGGTTGAGCCGCTCCGGCCACCACTGGCGGTTCCCACCGCCCTGGGTCGGGTGCGGCGCGCGACCGTGCGCGACGGGGCAGCCACCGGCCTCCTCTGTCTTCGGGTCGGTGACGATCGCGTCGTGGTTCTCAGTCATGGAAATCCTTCCGGACGGGGCGGATCGCGGTGCTGAGGAACTTCGGACGGTGGAAAGGCCGGGCCGGGATGCGGGGCGGGCGGCCCCTTCTCCTGACATCACGTTCTCTTCCGTACTGCCGTCCTGTCCCTTGGCTGTTGACCGGAACCGATCCTACGATGGACATAGTCCAAGTCAATACGAACGACAGGCGTGTACGGATCCATTCGTCGGACGACGCACAGTTAGGCAGGTGGGCATGAGTGAGCTGCTGCAACGCCTTCGCGCACGTGGCTGGCGGATGACCTCTCAGCGCAGGGTGGTTGCCGAAGTGCTCGCCGGTGAACACGTCCACCTCACCGCGGACGAGGTACTCGCACGCGCGACCGCCCGGCTGCCGGAGATATCCCGCGCCACCGTCTACAACACCCTCGGCGAACTCGTCGCGCTGGGCGAGGTGATCGAGGTGGCCACCGACGGCCGCGCCAAACGCTACGATCCGAACGCCCACCACCCCCACCAACACCTGGTGTGCTCCGGTTGCGGCGCCATCCGGGACGTTCACCCCGTCGGTGATCTCCTGGCGGAACTGCCGGAGTCCGAACGGTTCGGCTTCACCGTCTCCGAGGCGGAGGTGACGTACCGGGGGCTGTGCCCGGACTGCGGACCCGTTCGGGCGTAAGCTTCACGCACCATGGACGCGGCGGGGGCGGAGCGCATGACGGCTGAATCAGCACAGAGGTGGGAGTCGACCCTCGATTCCGTCGTGGTGTACGCGCAGGGCGCACTCTGCTGCCGCCTGGCTCGGGGCGTCGTGCCGTCCGGCGGCCGGGTACGGGTGACGGGGCTGCCGCGCTCACTGGACCCGGGCTCGTTGCGGGTCCGGGTCGCGGGCGCCCCCGGGATGCGTGTCACCGAGGCCCGGGTGGAAGTCGAGGCCGAGTTGCCGGGCACGGACACGCCGGACACGTTGCGGAGCGCGTACGAGCGGCTGAGCGATGCGTACGCCGAGGCGCGGGAGCGCCGGGACCGGCAGATCAGCGTGATCGAGGAAGTCAGGGCTCTCCGTCCGGTCCCGCCTGCCCGCAAGCGGGAGGACCCGCATCGCCGCACCCCGGCCGACGCGTGGCTGGCCCTCGCCGATTTCGTCGACGAACGGCTGGCGGGGCTGCACAGCCGCCTCGTCGAACTGGAGGAGGCGCTGAGCGCCGCCGATCACGACCTCATGGTCGCCACGGACAGGCTCGAGCGCGAATCCACCGACGGGCCGTCCGCACACGTGGAGACCACGGTCTGCGCCGTCCTGACCCTCGCCGGCACCGTACACACGGGCGACGAGGTGGAGGTGGAGGTGGAATACGGGGTGCCGGGCGCGGTCTGGGTACCGGGGTACCGCCTCACCCATCGTCAGGGCGACGGCAGCGGGCACCTGGTGCTGCGCGCCTCGGTCGCTCAGCGGACGGGTGAGGACTGGAGCGGCGTACGCATCGCCCTGGCCACCGCCGATCTTCGACGCCGTACCGATGTGCCGAAGCTCCGCTCGGTGCGGATCGGACGCAGTCAGCCCGCCCCCGCACCTTCCGGCTGGCGTGAACCCCCGGCCGGGCTCGTCGATCTGTTCTCCGGATACGACAGCGCGGGGCCCGGCCCGGACTGGGCCTCCGGCCCGGTGTCGGCCCGGGCCGTCGGCGGTGGGCCCGTTGATGCCGCGGCCGGGTCCGCGCCCCCTCCCGTTCCGTCACCACCCCCACCGCCGGCGCCGCAGGGTTACGGCGGCCCTCCGCCCCCGGGCAGCGCTCCTCCCCCCGCCTTCGGGGGCGCCGTGCCCGCCCCCGGGCAGCCGGCCGCGTCGAGACCGCACGCCAGGACACGTTCCGGCGGCGATCCCTTCATGGATGCGCCAGCCGCCATGGCACCCCCAGCTCCCGGCATGGCCGCACCGTCACCCCCTCCTGTTCCGGTGGCCGGCCCGCCGCAGCCGAGCGGCGCCGAGCTGGACTACGCCGCTCTCGAACTGTGCGGCCCGGACGAGCAGGGCGGTCGCCGAGGGCGGCTGTTCCCCGGCTCCCCCTTCGACCCGGTGGGGGCCGAGTACCGGCGCCGCGCCGAGGCGGTGGCCCTACTGCCGTTGCCCGGACTGGCGGTGCGGCCCCGCGAGTCGGCGGGGTCCTTCGATCACCGGTTCGACGCCACGGCCCGCGCCGACATCCCGTCGGACGGCACCTGGCATACCGTCACCGTCGGCGAGATCCCGGTCGGGCTGCGCACCGAGTACCTCTGTGTGCCGTCCGTGGAGCAGGTCGTGTACGGCACGCTGGTGCTCTCCAACGCCACTGACCAGGCGCTGCTGGCCGGGCCCGTGGAGGTCACCGTCGACGACGACTTCCTGCTGACCACCGCGCTGCCCACGCTGGCGCCCGGTGGTGTCCGCCGGGTGGGACTCGGCCCCGCCGAGGGCGTCCGGGTGACGCACCGTACACATGTGCACGAGTCCACCTCGGGCCTGCGCAACAACACCACCGTGCTCGACCACCGCGTCCATGTGGAGCTGGCCAACCGTCTCGCCAGGACCGTCACCGTGGAGGTCCAGGAGCGGGTGCCGGTCACCTCCGAACCCGACGTCAGGATCGAGGAACGAGCCGACTGGACGGCACCCGGCCACGGCGCGGGACCCGATCGGCACGCCCCGGGCACCCGGGTCTGGCGACTGGACCTGCCGGCAGGCGCCACTGCCGCTCTCGACGGCGGCTACGAGATCCGCATCCCGACCGGCAAGGCCCTGGTCGGCGGCAACCGCAGGAGCTGACACACCCCATGTCCACGGACCCGAAGCCGATCGCTCTTCCCGTCACCGCCGTCACCTGCCTCGAGGATCGCGCCCACGTCGAGCGCGCCGTCGTGCTCGACCTGGAGGCCGGGGTCCAGCGGCTGCGCCTCGGCCCGGTGAGTGCGCAGGCCGTCGACCGCACGCTCCACGCCGAGTTGGCCTCCGATCATCCGGCGACCGTGCTCGACGCGCGGATCGTCCGCAGTTGGACACCGCGCGAACGGCTTCCCTCCACCGCCGACGACTCCGCCGTACGTCACCGCGTGCACACCCTCGAAGAGGAGCAGCGGGCCCTGGCGCAACGGCGCGACCGGCTGCACACCCGCCTCGACCTGCTCGGCCGTCTCGCCACCGACCTGCTGCGGGACATCGGCGAGGGCGCCGGCTCCGGGGAGACCGAGCCGGCCCGCTGGAGTCGCGAGCTGGACCGGGTCGACACCGAGCGCGACACTCACGCGGAGGAACTGCGCACCGTCCAGGCCCGGCTGACAGTGCTCGGCGCCGAGATCGCCGACCTCCAGCGGGCGTTGCACCTGTCGGAGGAGGAACCGGCCGAGCTGGTCGGCCATATCGAGCTGACCGTGGAGACCGCGGCTGCCGGGCCCGTCGGGCTGCGGCTGAGCCACCTCACCCCGTGCGCGCTGTGGCGGCCCGCCTACCGGGCCGTGCTCGACGGGGACTCCCTGACGCTGGAGACCGACGCGATGGTCTGGCAGCGCACCGGTGAGGACTGGTCCGGCGTACGGCTCACCCTGTCGACGGCCCGCTCGGCGCTGGCCACCGAGCCGCCACGCCTGAACGAGGACCGGCTGACCCTCAAGGACCGCTCCGCGGCGGAACGCCGCACGGTGGACGTGGAGTTGCGGGAGGAGGAGATCGGGGTCCTCGGGCCGGCCCCCGTGCTCGGCCTGCCAGGGGTGGACGACGGTGGCGAGGCGCGGGTCCTGAGGTCCCCCACGCCGGTCTCGGTGCCCAGTGACGGCCGCGCCCACCGCGTGCGTCTCTCCACGTTCACGGCGGCCGCGCCCAGCGAGTACGCCTGCTCACCGGAACTGTCCCCCCTGGTCACCCAAGTGGTGCGGTTCGACAACCTGTCCGGCCACGCACTGCTCGCCGGGCCCGTGGACCTGATCCGCGGCAGCGGATTCAGCGGCCGCGGCACGCTGGACTTCACCGCTCCCGGCGCCCCTGCCGAGCTGGCCTTCGGCAGCTGCGACGACTACCGGGTGGTGCGCCAGGCCGAGGAGGCCCGCGACTCCGCCGCCCTCACCCAGCGGAGCGTGATCACCCGCAGGGTGCACCTGCACCTGTCCCGGTTCTCCGCCCCCGGCGAGCAGGGCGACCGGACGGTCGCCCTGCGGGAGCGCATCCCCGTCTCCGAAGTCGCTGCGGTGAACGTACGCGTACACAGGGAATCCTGCTCCCCACCGCCCGACGTGATCGACGCCGAGGGCATCGCCCGCTGGAACGTCCCCCTCGCGCCGGGCGGGCGGCGCACGGTCACCCTGGTCTACGAACTGTCGGCGAGCGCCAAGGTCACCGGGCTCTGAGTCAGCGGCGCCGGGAGTGAGGGAGTTCCCGATCCTCGACACCCCCGGCCGGGACCCGGCACCGGACCTTACGCGTCAGGCCCGGGCCGGCCGCCGTGCGTGCGGCCCAGGCCTGACACACCTCACCTCAGCAGGTGCCGAGGTCCTGCCAGACCCCCCACTCTCCCGTGGTGCCGGGCGTCTCGTTCTGCGTCCACCACTTGGCCTTCCACGTGTGGCCTCCGTACGAGACGGTGTTGCCGGCCGTGTAGACGGCGCCGCTGCTCCACGCGGTCGCGGTGCAGTCGCCGCCGGGGGGCGTGGTCGGAGGCGGGGTCGTCGGCGGGGTCGTCGGCGGGGTGACGCCCGCGAACTTCACCGAGTACTTGGCGAAGTCCCAGTCCGACTGGGCCACGCTGCTGCACGTGCCGGACGTCTTGCCGTTGTTGTCGGGCGGCGTGCACTGGCGGTCACGGTTGAGGGACCAGAAGGTGAAGCGGTCCATGTGGTGACCGGTGGCATAGTCCAGCACCGTCTGGAAGTCGGCCTGGCTGAAGTACTCACCGGTGTCGCTGCGACCGTTCATGCCGGAAAAGCCTTCGTGCGCGTACGCGGTTGCCGCGTCCCAGCCGAAGGTGGACTGCAGAACGGCGTTGAAGTTCGTCAGGGCGCTGGTCTGCGCGGCCGCCCCGTTGAACCCACCGTCGAAGGGCATGATGGAGAAGTTGTTCGGCGTGAAGCTCTGCGACTTGGCCTCGTTGAGCATCTGCTTGCCGAACCAGCCGGTGCCGTCGGCGGTTCCCGCGGTGGTGACCGACACGTACAGGCCCGGGTTGTTCTGCTGGAGGATCTTGGCCGCGCCGATCTCGTGGGCGATGGCGGCAGCGTTCTCGTACTCCGGCTCCTCCAGGTCGAAGTCGATGGCCTTGAGCTGGTACTTGCTGATGACCTGCTGGTAGGCGGCCGCGGTGGACGCCGCATCGGAGCAGGCCTGGCCCAGCTTGGTGCCCCCGTACCCGCCGATGGAGACCGACACGTCACCGCCCTTGGCACGGATCGCGCTGATGACGGACCCCACTGCGGTGTCCGACGAGACCGGCGACGTGCCGTCCCAGGTCGGGCTGCAACCGCCCCCGTTGGGAGCGAGGACGAACGCGAGCTGAAACGCCTTGAGGCCGGTGGCGTCCATGATGGCGCCGGCGTCCGGCGGGTTGTTGTCATGCGGCATCAGATAGGGCGCGGCGGCGTACCACCGGTTGCTGAGCGCGGTGGCGTCGGCTGACGCGCCCGAAGCCTGCTGCGCGGCAAAGGCGGCGAGTCCTGCGGTGGCCAGCGCGGCGGTGGCGGCGCCACAGAGCAGAGCGCGAAGACGCTTCATGGAGACTCCAGTCGGGAGAAGGTGCCGCCAGAATCAGGGGGTGACGCATTCACGTCAATGAGTTGGCCTAGACCATTGCACTATCTTGAAGATTGACACACCCGAAAGGGCGGGTGTGCAGCAGAAACGACCCCCGGCCGTGCCGCGCTGTTCGAGTTCACGCGCACCCGCCGGCGAAAGACGAACCCACCGCGCTTCGCCGCGTCCCCCACTCCTGAGCCGATGCGGGACCGGACCGCCACGGCCGTCCACCCCGGCGCGTGCCCCGTGCACCCACAGGGCAGGATCGTCTCCCGGGAGCCGCCGCGACGCGCCGCCCCCGGGCCGTCCGGGCCCACCCCGCTCATGTCCAGGAGAACGCATGCCCCTCGACGTCCCCGCGCTCCGCGCTCAGATTCCGGCCCTGACCGCCGGCTCGGCCCGTTTCGATGCGCCCGGCGGTACCCAGACCCCGCAACCGGTGATCGACGCGGTCGTGGAGGCCCTGTCCCGGCCGCTCGCCGTACGGGGAACGCAGAACGAGGGCGAGCGGAACGCGGAGGCCATCGTGACCGGGGCGCGGTCGGCGCTCGCGGACCTGCTGGGCGCGCAGCCGCGCGGCATCGTGTTCGGACGCAGTTCCACCCAGCTGACCTACGACCTGGCGCGGACCCTGGCCAAGGACTGGGGGCCGGGCGACGAGGTAGTGGTCAGCCGCCTCGACCACGACGCCAACATCCGCCCCTGGGTGCAGGCCGCCGAGGCCGTCGGCGCGACGGTCAGGTGGGTCGACTTCGAGCCGCACAGTGGAGAGCTGTCCCCCGCCCGGGTCGCCGAGATGTTGTCCGCGCGGACCCGTCTGGTGGCGGTGACCGGCGCGTCCAACCTCATCGGCACCCGTCCCGACCTGCCCGCCATCGCGGAGCTCGTCCACCGGGCGGGTGCCCTGCTGCACGTGGACGCGGTGCACCTGGCGGCCCATGCGTCCGTCCGGCTGGAAGCACTCGGCGCCGACTTCCTCGTCTGCTCGCCCTACAAGTTCCTGGGCCCTCACATGGGGGTGCTGGCGAGCCGCCCCGAGCTGCTGGAGACCCTGCGGCCCGACAAGCTGCTGCCGTCGACCGACGCGATCCCTGAGCGGCTGGAGCTGGGTACCCTGCCGTACGAGTTCCTGGCCGCGGCCCGGGCCGCGGTGGACTTCCTCGCCTCACTCGCTCCAGGTGGCGAGGGCACGCGCCGGGAGCGGCTGGCAGCGGCCTTCGAGGAGATCGAGGCCCACGAGGACGCCTTGCGGATCCGTATCGAGAAGGGCCTGTCCGCTCTCGACGGCGTCGTCGTGCACTCACGCGCGGCCCTGCGCACCCCGACGCTGCTGCTCACCTTCCCCGGCCGGTCGGAGGGGGATGCCTCGCGATTCCTGGCGGAGCGCGGGGTCGACGCGCCCGCGGGTTCGTTCTACGCCCTGGAGGCCTCGCGCCACCTGGGCCTGGGCGATGCGGGAGGACTGCGGATCGGCCTGGCCCCGTACAGCAGCGAGGAGGACGCCGACCGACTGCTGGAGGGTCTGGCCGCCTTCCTCGCCCGCACCCCGCGCGGCTGACCCCGGCGCCCCGCCCGCCTTCCGCAGCCACGGGAGACGGGCGGGGCCATGCACCCGAGAGACCGCCCGCCCCCGCCGTTGAGCGCAATGGCGTCCTTCACGGAGCCGCCGGGTTGAGGCGGCTCACCGGCCACGACGGGGTGGTCCCGGCTTTCCGGGACGAAATCGGTCATTCTCCTAGGGACCGGGGTCTCGGTGCCCCGGCCGGTGTGGTGATGCCGCCAGCCCGGCCGTCGAGAAGGTCGGCCGTCCAGAAAGGTGCTCGTGGATGAACAGCGGAATGACACGCGCGGGGGCGTTGGCGGAGCTGATTTCCGCGAGCCATCTGATGACCCTGGAGCAGGTGCCGGAGGCGGTGGCGTCCCGTGCCTCCCGGGTGGGCTGGCCCCATGTGATGATCTATCTGGCCGATCTCCAACAGGAACAGTTGTATCTGCTGACAGCCCGGGCCGGCAGTGATCCCGATGATCCCGACGCGCAGCCTTCGTACTCCGTGGAAGGGACCATGGCGGGGAGAGCGTTCCAGCTGGGACGGATCCTTCCGGCCTCGACCGCCACGCAGGGCGAGTGGTGGGTCCCCCTGCTGGACGGCGCCGAACGTCTGGGGGTGATCCGGGTCGGTGCTCCCGGGGCACAGGTCGAGGTGGACGAGGATCTGAACGTTCTCGCCGGCCTGATCGCTCTCCTCCTGGTGAGCAAGCGTGAATCGAGCGACTCATACTCCCAGTTGGTCCGTCGGCGGAAGATGAAGGTGGCCGCCGAGATGGAGTGGCAGCTGATGCCGCCGCGAACCTTCGCCACCGACCGCTTCCTGGTCAGCGCGATCATGGAACCGGCTTACCAGGTCAGCGGGGACGCCTTCGACTACGCCCTGGCCCACGAGACCCTGCATCTTTCGATCTTCGACGCCATGGGGCACGACACGGCCGCCGGACTGACCGCGAACCTCGCGCTGGCCGCCGCCCGCAACCGGCGCCGTCAGGGCGCCGATCTCCTGCAGACCGCGGAAGGCGTCGGAGAGACCTTGACCGAGCAGTTCGCCGGCCGCCGGTACGCCACGAGCCTCCTGGCCGAACTGCACCTGCCCACGGGCATGCTGACCTGGACGAACTACGGTCACCATCCCCCGGTCGTCATCCGTGGCAACCGGACCGTGGTGCACCTCTCCTGCCCGCCGGCCCCACCCATGGGAACAGGGCTGGGGCTGCCCGGCACCCTGCGCCGCGACCAGTTGGAGCCCGGGGACCGCCTGCTCCTCTACACGGACGGCATCACCGAGGCGCGCAACCGGGAGGGGCTGGAGTTCGGCCTCGACCGGCTGATCGACTTCCTCGTCCGCCACCACTCCGACGGCCTCCCCGTGCCGGAGACCCTGCGACGGCTGATCAGGCACCACCTGGGCTATCACAACGGCGGCCTCAACGACGACGCCACCGTCATGCTGGTGGAGTGGCACGGCCCGACCCCGTTCCGGCCCGAACAGCTGAAGGCGCTGGTCGGTCTGCCCGAGTCCGCCGACATCATCTGAAGCAGGCTCACGGAATGACGACCCGGTGAGGTCCCGACCACGCCACCGGGGGCGCCGGCCATCGGCCGGCGGTTCCCCGCACCCAAGCTGCCGAGAGCATCGGTCCGCGTCCGTCGCGGAGCCGGCGGGCGGCTGTGGCCTCTCGTGGCGCCGGGTGCCGGAGCCCGTTCGCCGGGGTTCCGGTCGCGGGCCGCCGTGGCTCGGCCGCGGAACCCGGTGCGGGCCGTGCGATCCGCGCTCCCGGCCTGATCCCCTCGACCTGCCGGACGTCACACGCTTGGATGGTCACCGGTCGAAAGGCCGGTCCCGCACGATGTCCGAGTTGCACGCAGCCTGCGAAACGGAGCCGATGGTGGAGTCTGGGATGGCGACGGCAGGGGTGACCCTCGCCGACCGGTACACGCTCCGGCGGTTACTGGGCCGCGGTGGCATGGGAGAGGTCTGGCTGGGCCGGGACTCGGTGCTGGGGCGCGAGGTCGCGGTCAAGGTGATGCCCGTCGCACGGGACACCGTGTCGGAACGGCGCTTCGAGCGTGAGGCCGAAATCCTTGCCGGGCTGCGCCATCCGGGAATCACGGTGGTCCATGACGCCGGCCTCCACGACACGTACCGTTTCATCGTCATGGAGCTGCTGATCGGCCACGACCTGGCCCGGCTGCTGGCCGAGCACCCCGGGCATCTGTCGTTCCGCCGGGTGGTGGACCTGACGAGCCAGACCGTCGACGCCGTCGCGGCGGCCCACCAGCGCGGAGTGGTCCACCGCGACCTGAAGCCGGCCAACCTCTTCGTGCAGGCGGGCGACCAGGTGAAGGTCTGCGACTTCGGCATCGCCCGCGTCGCCGACGCGTCCGAGACACTGACCTCGGCCTCTCCGGTGCTCGGTACTCCGGCATACATGTCACCGGAACAGCACCAGGGGCGGACGGCGGACGCCCGCACCGACCTCTACTCCCTGGGCGTCGTGATGTTCGAGATGCTCACGGGCGTCCTCCCGTTCCCCGTCGACCAGCCCCTCTACGCGTTGATGCGCCAGCACGTGGAGGTCGCCCCGCCACGCCCCAGCGCCTTCCGCCCAGGCATACCGCGCGAGCTGGAGAAGCTGGTCCTCGGGCTCCTGGCCAAGGATCCCGCACGGCGGCCGGACACCCGGGAAGTGGCCGCGGGACTGTCGGAGCTGGCCTCCCGGGACGCCCTGCCGACCGCGGCGGGCGACTCGGCGCGGGACTCCCGCCGCGACCGCGGGCGGCGGCCCCGGACGCCTACTCTCGCGGCGAATCCCGCACAGGGCGACGGCGCGAGCCTCGTGTTCGACGAGCTCCGCACGCTGAGGAGCGCGGCCGGCGGCTGCGTCGACACGTTGGCGTTCAGCCCCGACGGCCGGGCCCTCGCCACCAGCCACAGCCGCTCCGGCGTCCGTCTGGTGGATCCGTACACGGGCAAGGTGCTCCATCGCCTCACCGGGCCCGGGGAGCGCGTCCACTCCCTGGCGTTCACGCCCGACGGCCGCACACTCGCCACAGGGGGCGAAGGCCCGGTGGTGCGCCTGTGGGACGGCCGCACGGACATGCTGAGGGCTCAGCTCACCGGGCACTCCGGGACCGTCACGGCGGTGGTGTTCGCTCCGGACGGTCATACCCTCGCCGTCGGCAGCTACGGCGGGCTGCGCCTCTGGAACGCGGACACCGCGAAGCACGTGACCGACCTGCCCGGTGCCACGGGCCCGGCGGCGTTCAGCCCCGACGGCCGCCTCCTCGTGTCGGGCGGTACCGAAGGCCACGTGCGCCGCTGGAGCCCGCGTTCCGGAAGGTCCCACCGCCCCCGGTCCGTCCGGCCGAACGGACATGTCCGTCTCCTGGCGTTCAGCCCGGACGGCCTCAGCATCTCCGCCGTCTGCTCACCGCTCAAGGCCCAGGACAAGGGCCTGGTCAACATGCTGCTCACGCGCACCGGGCGGGGGCACCGCCGGCTCACCGGCCACACCGACGAGGTGGCCGCACTGGCCTACAGCCCGGACGGCAGACTGCTCGTGTCCGGTGACCACGGAGGCACGGTCATCGTCCGGGACGCCCACTCCGGTGCGCAGCTCCTCATCCTGCCCCAGCGGTCCGAGAGGGTTCGCGCGCTGGCCTTCAGCCCCGACGGCGGAACGCTCGCCGTGGGCTGCTTCGACGGGAGCATCCGCCTCTGGGCGATCCGTGCCTGAACCGCTTTTGCCGGTCTCCGCCGCGGTCATCCCGCCTTCGGCGGGTTCTGCGCGTCGAACGCGAAGAGGGTGTTCCTGGCCGCGGTCACGATCACTGCGCGCCCCGCGAGGGTCACGCGCGGGCTTGCGCCCTGCTCGCCCGTCAGACCATCGGCCTGCGGATCCGTGGCCCACAGGGAGGTGCCGTCGTGCGGCGACAGGGCGACGACCCGGCCGGTGGCAGAGCTGAAATACAGCGCGCCGGCTCCCGCCACAGGGCCCGACGCGCCCTCCACGCCCATCTGCCGGGACCACTTCCTGCGGCCGTCGGCGGGGTCGAGCGCCGTGACGAGGCCGGTCTGCCCGCTCACGTAGAGGGTGCCGTCGACCATGCCGGGCGTCCCCGCGTACGTCTTGGGCAGCCGGGAGTACGTGACCTTCCGCGACGCGGGGGCGACCCGCACCACTCCGTCGTAGCCGGCGGACGCCGCTCCCTCCAGGCGCTCCCGGAGGAGTACGAGCTTGCCGTCGGCGACACCCATCGGCACGGCGGGGCCGTCGACGGCGATGGGCCGGCCCCATGTACCCGAGGCGCGGTCGACCGTGTACAGGGTGGGGTGGCGCACCTCTGACGCCTCCAACTCCTCATACGCGGCGCACATCGCGACGAGCTTCACGCCCGCCTGGACGGGAGCGCACTGCGTACCCACGGGGAAGGACGCGGTCCAGGCAACCTCACCGCTGTGGGCGTCCCGGGCCTCGAAACGGGAGTTGGAAGCGTCGACGGTCACCACGGTGGAGCCGGTCACCACGGCGTCCTGGGTCCGGCCCGTGACCGCTGTCGACTGGGAGCCGGACGGCACGGACCACAGCTCCCGGCCGCTCCGCGCGTCGATGGCCACCACCTCACTGGCAGGGTCCTGTGGGGCGTCCTGGGCGGCGAAGCGGTACCCGAGCACCGTGTCGTCGGTGGCGCCCACCAGGTGCATGCCCTGGACGGGGACGCCGGGACTCTTCGCGGTCCACACCCGCGAGCCGTCCACTGCCCTGATACGGGCAGCGACCACTCCGCCGCCCCCGCAGAACAGTGCGTCACCGCGCGCGACGCAACGCAGCTCGTCGGGGATGTCCTCGCGACCGCCCTGCACCGTCGTGCGCCACGGCTTGAAGCCGTCCAGAAGCGTGGCACCCGGCGCCGCGACGCTGTTGCCCTTGCTGTCGTTCCGTGCCCCGAAACCGCCCGCTTGCAGTGCGGCGACTCCCCCGCCGATCGCGGCAACCGCGACAGCGGCCGCGAGCACGGACCGCCATCGGCTGCGCAGGCGGCGGGCGAGGGGCGTACCGCTCGTGCCGGGGCCGGCCGGGGCGCTCGGCGACGGGGTCGCCCGGGTGGCGAGGTGGTGCTGGGTGATGATGTCGCGGGTACGGCCCGCACCGGCCGCCGTCGCGTCGGCCCCGCCGAGGTCGGCCGGCAGGTCGCGCAGCAGCACGAGGAGTTCGTCCGCCGAGGGGCGCCCCTCGGGCTCCTTGCCCAGGCACGACTCGACGACCGTACGCAACGCCCCCGGGACGGCATCCAGCGACGGCTCCTCGTGGACCACCTGGTAGGCCGTCATGTACGGGCTGTCCGCGTCGAAGGGCCCGCGGCCCGTCGCTGCGTACACCAGCAGCGTCCCCAGCGAGAAGACATCGGACCGCGGCCCCACACCCCGCGGGGCCTGCAACTGCTCGGGCGACATGAAGGGCGGCGTACCGATGACCCGCCCCGTCATCGTCAGCGTCTGCTGGTCCGCGGCGCGCGAGATGCCGAAGTCGATGACGCGCGGGCCCTCGGGCGAGAGCACGACGTTCGAGGGCTTCAGGTCACGGTGGACGACACCCACCCGGTGGATGTCGCGCAGCGCCTCCGCCAGCCCGATGGCGAGCATCCTCAGCTCTGCTCCGTTCAGCGGGCCGTTCGCCGCGATGCGCTGGGCGAGCGTGGGCCCCTCGATGTAGGTGGTGGCCATCCACGGCTGATCGGCCTCCGTGGCGGCGTCGACCACCGCGGCGGTGAACGCCCCGCTCACCCGCCTCGCCGCCGCCACCTCCTGCCGGAAGCGGATGCGGAATTCGTCGTCCCCCGCGAACTGCTGATGGATCAGCTTGATCGCGATCGGCCGCCCCGAGCTCGTGCGGGCCAGAAAGACCGTGCCCATGCCACCCGAACCGAGCCGCGCCTCAAGCGGATAGCCGCCGATCTCGGCTGGATCGCCCCCGCGCAGCGACACTCTTCCCGACCTCTCGTCCCCCGTGCGCTTCTGCCACCACGGGTCTGCGTACCTGTTCTGCAGACAAACTATCCGCAGGACGGTGCGGGAGAGCAAAGCGGGTGACGAACCAGGAGCCCGGACCGCTCGCGTACGCAACCGGGGGCCCGCTCGGAGGAGCACGGGGGCGCCCCGGGACGGGCCCGGGGCGCCGGAAGACCTGGCCGCGGTATGCGCGGGGCGGGCGTCCGGAGCGCATCGCCGGGGATGCGCTCCGGAACACGCCCTAGGAGGCGGCCTGCTTGGCGGCCACTCGGTCGCCCTCCGGCATCGCGGCCCTCACCAGCTCCGCGGAGCGGATGGTGCGGGTGGCCCGCGAGATCCTCAGCCGCACCTGAGCGCCGGTCGCGATGCCCTGGGAGGCAGCAGGCAGAGCCCATGCGGTGGTCAGGTCCGTGTTCCCCTCGTCCAGGACCAGGAAGCGGGCCACCCCCTTGCCCTTGCGCGACTCCATCCGAAGCACCTCACCGGTGATGGTGTCGGGCTCCCGCCGCTCCAGGCAGGCGAGCACGAGGAAGTAGACGGCGAGCGCGCCGAAGACCCCGACAGCCGCCAACTCGCCGAGCAGGGGCCCCTCGTGGGCCGCCGCATCGCTGAACCAGCCGTGGCTTCCACTCACGAAGTTGCCGGGCATCATCGCCAGGAACGCCACGAGCAGCGTCCAGCGGCTGAACTTGCCCGCCACCACAAGCCCGAGCAGCACACTGCCCACCCAGCCGGCGCTCAGCACCAGCCCCGGCCGGCGCAGCGAGCCGTCGCTGTGCGCGTCGACCGCGACCACCCAGTCCGGCTGCCGCAGCACCGCGAAGGCGCAGAGGCCCACCGCTACCACGCCCGCCGCGGACGCCAACTGCAGCAGCCGGCTCGTCGAGCCGCCGAATCCGGGGCGCAGCCGCGGGTATCGGATCCGCACCGGTCGCCAGGTGCCTCCGTACGAGGACCAGACGCGTCGCCGGTCTCCGGAGTCGAAGCCGAGGAGGCGGCTGGTCAGGCTGGTGACGCCGAGCGCGGTCCCGTACGCGAGATAGCGGTCCCAGACCGTCACGGATGCGGGCGGTAGCTGCGCGAAGTCCTCGTGCGCCGTCAGCCAGGCTCGCAGTCCGGCCCAATGCCCGGCGCGTGCGAGGCCCTTCGGGGTCGCCCGCTCGCCCAGCGACTTGGCAAGCAGGAAGCCGAGCACGGCCCCCGGTGCCACACCCACGGCGAGCGCGGCACGCACATTGTGTCCGCCCATGATCGCCGCCACGGTGAACAGCGCACCGGGCGCGAACGCACCGATCAGCAGCGCACTGCCGAGCAGCCGTGGATACCGGAACCGGGACAGACCACGCAGTCGCGCCTCGGCGATGATCTCCTGGCGCAGCTCCGCGTTCCAGGCGGCGGCACGCTTGACGTCACGGAAGGCGATCGCCCCGATGGGCGCGGCGCCGTTCGCCGCGCGGGCGGTGACGCGGTTCAGCACCCGCTGCTCGTACGGCATCAGCCCCGACGCCGTCCGGCCGGCCTCGGTGACATGAACGCTGCTGCGGGCCGGGTCGTCGCCCGGCTGTCGCAGCTCGACAAGACCGCGGGCCGCGAGATCCAGCAGGGTGGCCGCTGCGGCGTGCTCCACGCCGCGCCAGTGATTGCCCAGCAGGCTGACCACGGCCGGCGGTTCGGGGTCGTCCCCGAACTCCTGGGTCGCGGGCCCGGGCGTGACCACGCCGTTTCGGGTGGCGACCAGTACAAACCCGAAGGTGACCAGCCAGAGCACGATCAGGGCGGCGCCGCCCCAGTAGAGCTGTTCGATGAGCGTCACGCGAATCTCACCTGGACGGCATCCTGCGCGACACCGGCGGCCTCGAAGTACTCCCGCCGTTCGTGCGCCCCGCCGAGCCCGGCCACGACGTTCCCCGGGAAACTCTCGAGGGCCGTGTGGTAGCTCTGCACGGCGCTGTTGTAGAACTGCCGCGCGTACGCGATCTTGTCCTCCGCCGACCTCAACTCGGTCTGCACCGTGCTGAAGTGCTGATCCGCCTTGAGATCGGGATAGCTCTCCCCGAGTGCGAACAGCTTGCCCAGCGTCGTGGTGAGCGCGTCCTCCGCTGCCGCCCGCTCCGTTACACCGAGCCCGTCGCTCACTGCCGCGCCGCGCGCGGCGGTGACCGCCTCGAAGGTGCCGCGCTCGTGAGCGGCGTAGCCGCGCGCACCCTCCACCAGATTCGGTATCAGTTCATGCCGCCGCTTCAACTGCACGTCGATCTGCGCCCACGAAGCCTGTGTCTGGTTCCGCAGCCGAACGAGTCGGTTGTAGGTCCGGACGACCCACCACACGCCCACGACGATCAATACCGCAACGATCGCACCCACGATGACACCCATGGCGTCGCCCCCCAGAGGCCCTGAAAGATCCGACCCCCCTGGCCGATCGACGTGATCATATTCCCGCCGTCAAGGCTTCCAGGGCCGGGGGCACTCGCCCTGAGGGGATTTCGCGAGCACGGGTCGGCGATGTGGCGCGAACCGCCCGTGGACTGCGAGGAAACCCGGCATCCGCAGGTGTCCGTGCTGGATCGCGGTGCCGTGCGTCCTGTCCCATTCGAGATCATTGGCGGACCGTTCCGACCCACCGCGCCGGTCGGCTCCGCAGCGCCGCCCGCACCGGGCACGGAACGACGTCTTCGCGTTCGTTCAGAGACGGCTCGAGGCGGATGATGCCGCAGCGGGCCGTGTGCCTGTGCAGGTCAGGCCATCGCCCCGTCCTTCGGTTGTGGGTTCCCCGACTGCCTGGGGCCCTTCACGTGAAATCATCCGTCCATGAGCATCGACCTGGAAGTGAGCGCTCTGGCGGTCAACGTCACGATCCCGCAGGAGCTCCGATGGACGGACACCCGACGCGGTGAAGCGTTCACGCTGACCACGCTCAACGTCCGGCTCCTCCCTGACGGCACTCTCGCGGCGAAGGCGTACGGCCGGCCGGTCGGTGGCGGTCGGGGCGCGTACGTGTCCTTCCCGGTCCCCGACGACCCGGCGCTGGCGGCCCTGGTAGCGGGCGCTGCCGGCCGTGCCGGGGAACTGTGGGCCTCGCATCGCGGTCTCGGCTGAGCTCCGTTCGTGTCGCCGCCGCATCCGGCACGGCGTTCGCGGCGGGACCGGTCTCGGCGGTCGCGCAAACCGACGCGCCCCACGCGGCCGAGTGAGCGACGCCGTCCGGCACGGCGCCGGCGTGCACGCCTTCCCCCGGGACGGAGCGCCGGCGACCCCCGCTCTTGCCGGGAAAGTATGAATGGTGCTTCACTTCTTTCATGGCCTACCGCAAGACCCCAGCCGAACTCCGGCGTCTCGCATCGGCCCGGGAGCACCTCGTCGCCCGAGCTACCGATGTGGTCGCCGAAGTGGGCTGGTCAGGGGCGTCGGTGACCACCGTCGCCGATGCCGCCGACATGGCGGCAGGGTCGGTGTACCAGCACTTCGCCTCGAAGTCGGCCCTGGCGGTCGAGGTCTTCCGACGAGCCGCCGGGCGCGAGGTCGACGTCCTCGACTCCGTGCTGAGCCGCCCCGGAACGCCGGTCGAGCGGATCGCCCAGGGCATCGAGGTCTTCGCCCGCCGCGCTCTGGAGAACCGTGGCCTGGCCTATGCGCTCCTCGCCGCGCCGGCCGACACGGCCGTCGGCACGGAACGTCTCGACTTCCGTCGGCGCTACCGCACGCTGTTCGCCGAGGTGATCCGCGAGGGCATCGCGCAGGGGGCCCTGCCGACCCAGAACGGTGAGGTCACCGCCGCCGCCCTCACCGGCGCGATCGGCGAGGTCCTCGTGGCGCCCCTCGGCGCTCCGGAGGAGAACGACACCGACGGGCTTCTCGCCGAGCTCATCGCCATGGCGCTGCGCTGCGCGGGTGCGCCCCCCGCGTCACCTCGCCCCTGACCCGTCTTCGCCCGGAAAGGCTCATCATGCCCGCGACCTCCACACCCGGCAGTCACCCCACCGCGACCACCCATGACGTGACCAACCAGCCCCCGCCGCTGACCGGCCACGACGTGGCGGATGACCCGGTGCTGGTCGAGGGGGTGCGCCGCGAGGGCGCCGAGTGGTGTCTGGACGACCTGCACCGGCTGGGCCGCCGGGCGGGCAGCGAGGAGGTGCAGCGCTGGGCGGACGACGCCAACCGTCACGAACCGAGACTGTGCACCCATGACCGCTACGGCAACCGCGTCGACGAGGTCGAGTTCCACCCCTCGTACCACGCCCTCATGGACGTGGCGATCAGCGAGGGTCTCGGCGGCGCCCCCTGGGCGGACGAGCGGAGCGGTGCCCATGTGGCCCGCGCCGCGGGCTTCATGGTGTGGAGCAGCACGGAAGCGGGCCACGGCTGCCCCGTCTCGATGACGTACGCGGCGGTTCCGGCGCTGCGGCACGCCCCCGACCTCGCGAAGACGTACGAACCCCTGCTCACCAGCCGTGTGTACGAGTCCGGCCTGCGCGCCCCGGCCGAGAAGCGCGGCCTGCTCGCGGGGATGGGCATGACGGAGAAGCAGGGCGGCACCGACGTGCGTGCCAACACGACCGCAGCCGCGCAACAGCCCGACGGCACATGGCGGTTGCGGGGACACAAGTGGTTCACCAGCGCCCCGATGAACGACCTCTTCCTCGTGCTCGCGCAGGCCCCGGCCGGTCTGTCCTGCTTCCTGGTCCCCCGGGTCCTGCCCGACGGCAGCCGCAACACCTTCCGCATCCAGCGCCTCAAGGACAAGCTCGGCAACCGCTCCAACGCCAGCAGCGAGCCCGAGTTCGACGACACCGTGGCCTGGCTCGTCGGGGACGAGGGACGGGGCGTGCGCACCATCATCGACATGGTCACCATGACCCGCCTGGACTGCGTACTCGGTTCCGCCGCCGGCACCCGCGCGGCACTCGCACAGGCAGCCCACCACGTGCGCCACCGGGCCGTGTTCGGCGCCAAGCTCATCGACCAGCCGCTGATGCGCAACGTGATCGGCGACCTGGCGCTGGAGTCCGAGGCCGCGACCACGCTGGCGCTGCGCCTGGCCGGAGCGGCGGACCGCGCCCAGCAGGGCGACACCCAGGAGCGCGCCTTCCTGCGGCTCGCCACGGCGGTGGGCAAGTACTGGGTGTGCAAGCGCCAGCCCGCCGCCGTCGCCGAGGCCCTCGAATGCCTGGGCGGCAACGGGTACATCGAGGATTCCGGCCTGCCCCGCCTCTACCGCGATGCCCCGCTCAACGGCATCTGGGAGGGCTCGGGCAACGTCAACGCGCTGGACATGCTGCGCGCCCTGTCACGTGAGCCCGAGTCACTCCAGGCTCTGCGCACGGAGATCGAGGCCGCTTCCGGTGCCGACCGACGTCTGGACTCGGCCTGGCGGGAACTGCAGGGCGAACTCGCCTCGACCGAGGACGCTCCCCTGCGCGCCCGGCGCGTCATCGAGCGCGCGGCCCTCGTCCTCCAGGGCTCCCTGCTCGTACGCCACGCTCCGGCCGCGGTCGCCGACGCCTTCTGCGCGTCCCGGCTGGCCGGGGACCGGGGCCTGGCCTTCGGGACCCTGCCGGCCGGGACCGACTTCACGGCGCTGCTCGCGCGCACCCCCGTCTGACGCCGGCCGGCGCGCTCCGCCAGGGTGGGAGCGGGGCCTGGGTCCGCCGTGTCCCGAGGGGCGATCGCGGCCGCGGTGGCACCTCGCGGGCGTGGGCGCGTACGGCAGGTGGCTCGTCACCGCGTCGAAACGCCCCGCACCCCCACAGTGCACGCCCGGGCGCGGGGTCTCCCCGGACCGGTCAGTCGGCGTCGACGTCGTGTACGGACACGCGGATGGTGCGGGCGCTGCTGTCGGCCGCGTCCGGAATGAACATCCCCGCTTCGGCTCCGGTCCGCAGGTAGTCCACCACGGCCTGGTTGAGGAGTTCGCCGGGGACAGCTGCCGGGACCCCCGGAGGGTAGGGCGTGAGCATCTCGGCGCAGACCCTGCCGACCGCCCGCTCTGCGGGAATCTGCTCGATGGCGCCGAAGAAGGCGTCACGCGGAAGGGTCTCCTGCCGGAGGCGGAGGACACCGGGAGCCGGGACGCGGATGTCGGGGGCCGCGGGAAGCTCGTCGGCGTGGTCCACCAGGTCGCGCAGGCCGTCCAGCAGTCGCGCGGTCGTCGTCTCGTCGTCGGCGTGGGTGAGCTGGGCGTTGATGCGCCGGTGGTCGGAGGTGTGCAGGTTGATCCGGTGGTGACGGCGCATCCAGTCGGCGGCATCGTATCCGCTGAACGCGACCCCCTTGAGGTCGATGAAGACCTGAAGAGGGTCCAGGTCGAAGGCGCGCCCGGGCCCGCAGAAGTCGTCACGGTCATTGACGTGCAGGCCTTCGATCTCCTCGATGGCCGCCCGTACCCGGCGAGCGGTGGAGAGTGCCTGGCCCATGAGCTCACGGCCGTGCTCCACCATCTGGCGCCGCCATCCGTCGAGAGCGGCGTAGATGAGCACCGAGGGGCTGGTGGTGTCCAGCAGATCGGCGCGCGAGGCGAGGGTCCCCGGGGTGACCAGGTCGCCCCTCAGGTGGAAGACCGACCCCTGTTCGAGTCCGGAACCCATCTTGTGGACCGATGTCACACAGATGTCGGCGCCGGCATCCATGGCCCAGGAAGGCAGGTCGGGGTGGAAGGGCAAGTGGGCGCCCCATGCCTCGTCCACGATCAGCGGCACCCCCCGTTCATGACACAGCGTCGCGATCGCTCCGATGTCGGCGCACGTGCCGTACGGCGTCGGACTGGTGACCAGTGCGCCCCGCGCGTCCGGGTGTTCCTCGAAAGCCGCCCGGAAGGCCTCGGGAGCCGGCGGGTGGGCAACATGGCGATCGGGGTCCCACTGGGGATCGGCCCACACGGGGCGGATACCCGCAAGGATCAGGCCCGAGATGACCGACTTGTGCGCGTCGCGCCCGACCACCAGCTTCTGGTGCGGTCCGGCGACGGACAGCATGGCCGCCTTCACCGACAGCGAGCTGCCGCACGTGGAGAAGAACGTGTGGTCGGCGCCCACCGCGTCGGCCATCAGCTCCTCAGCCCGCTTCAGGACCCCGTGGGACGTGGTCCGGTCGTCCAGACCCGACACGGCGAGCATGTCCGCGTCGAACAGTGCGTCGCCGAGGACCTCACGCACTCTCGGATCGGCTCCCCGGCCCTGCTTGTGACCAGGAGGCGTGAAGGGCAGTTGCTTCTGCGCCTGGTACGCCTTCACGGCGTCGAGTACGGGAGCGGTCGAATGATCCATGGGGTACGGCTTCCCGGTGCACGAGGAGTCAAAAGTCTTGGATGAGCCAGTTGCCGAGACCGTCACCAGGGGCCCTGTGCCCCGGCGGACGCCGTCCCTGAGCGACCCGCACCGCGGGGCCCGGTCGGCCCCGGCCCTCGGCGGGACGGCCCTGAGGCACCGCCCCGCACGGTCAGGGGCGCAGCAGAGTCTTGATCATGCCGTCCCGCTTCGCCTGGAAGTCCGCGTACGCCCGTGGCGCGTCCTCCAGCGGCAGGTGGTGAGTGGCGAAGCCGTCCACGCCGAGGACGTCGTCGTCCGTGAGCAGCGGCAGGATGTCCGGCACCCAGTGCAGCACGTTCGCCTGGCCCATGCGGAACTGAAGCTGCTTGTCGAACATGCGCAGGAGCGGCATGGGGTCCACGGCTCCGCCGTACACCCCGGAGAGCGACACGGTTCCGCCACGCCGTACGAGATCGATCGCCGCGTACAGCGCGCCGAGGCGGTCCAGGCCGGCCTTCTGCATGAACGGCTGGGCCAGGGCGTCGGGCAGGAGCCCAGTCGCCCACTGGGCGGCCTTGGTCACCGGGTTGCCGTGCGCCTCCATGCCGACCGCGTCGATCACCGCGTCGGTGCCCCGCCCGCCCGTCAGGTCGCGCACCGCGTCGCCGAGGTCCTTCTCGTGACGGCGCAGGTCCAGGCAGGTGACCCCGTGCGCGGCAGCACGGTCCAGGCGCTCGTTCACGAGGTCCACGCCGATGACCAGACCCGCACCCCGGTGCTGGGCGATACGCGTCGCCATGTCGCCGATCGGGCCGAGCCCCAGCACGGTGAGCGAGCCACCGGGTGGCACCGCCGCGTACTCCACGGCCTGCCAGGCGGTCGGCAGCACGTCGGAGAGATAGACGAACCGGTCGTCGGCAGGCCCGTCGGGCACCTTGACGGGCAGGTTGTTGCCGAACGGCACCCGCAGGTACTCGGCCTGCCCGCCCGGCACCTGCCCGTAGAGCTTGGTGTAGCCGAACAGCGAGGCGCCCGAGCCGTACGCACGCACCTGCGTCGTCTCGCACTGCGAATGCAGACCCCGGGAGCACATGTGGCAGGTGCCGCACGAGACGTTGAACGGGATGACGACCCGGTCCCCGGGGACGAGGGCGGTCACTTCGGGTCCGACCTCCTCCACGACACCCATGGACTCGTGCCCCAGGATGTCACCGGGGTCAAGGAACGGCCCGAGGACTTCGTACAAGTGCAGGTCGGAACCGCAGATCCCGGTGGACGTGATCCGCACGATCACGTCGTCGGGCTGTTCGATCACCGGGTCGGGGACCGTCTCCACCCGGACATCCCGTCGACCCTGCCAGGTCAGAGCACGCATGCTGTCCGCCTCTCATGTTCTCTTCGGTCCGTGACGTTCACGGCCGTGTACACGAAGCGCTGTCAGGCCCTCGGGCGTCCGGCGTGCTACGGGATCGGGGAGCCACCGGTGGCGTTGACGATCTCCGCGGTGATGTAACTCGCTTCCGGGGAGGCGAGGAAGACGAAGGCGGGGGCCATCTCCGCCGGCTGGGCCGGGCGGCCCAGCGGCGACTGCTTGCCGAACTCCGCGGTGTCCGGGAGCGTCGCGGGGATCAGGGGTGTCCAGACCGGCCCCGGTGCCACCGCGTTGACGCGGACCCCATCGGCGGCGACCATCTGGGCCAGACCCTGTGTGAAGGTCGCGATGGCTCCCTTGGTCATGGCGTAGTCCAGCAGGTGCGGACTGGGCTTGTAGGCCTGGATCGAGGTGGTGTTGATGATGGAACCGCCCCGCGGAATGTGCGGCAGCGCCATCTTCGACAGCCAGAACATGCCGTACAGGTTGGTACGCACCACACGGTCGAACTGCTCGGTCGTGATCGCGGCGATGCCCTCCGGCTGCGACATCTGATAGGCGGCGTTGTTGACGAGGACGTCGATGCGGCCCCATTCGTCCACCGCGCGTTCGACGAGCAGCCGGCACTGCTCCTCCTCACGGATGTCACAGACGACGGCGACGGCCGCGCGGCCGGCCTCCTGAATGAGCCGGGTGGTCTCCGCCGCCTCCTCGCCCTCTTCGGGCAGGTGGGTGAACATCACGTCGGCGCCCTCCCGGGCGAAGGCCAGCGCGACGGCCCGCCCGATGCCGGAGTCGCCGCCGGTCAGGACCGCTTTGCGGTCCTGCAGCCGTCCGCTGCCCCGGTAGGAGTCCTCACCGTGATCCGGAGGCGGGTCCATGGGGCCCGTCCACCCGGGGTGCCGCTGATCCTGCTGGGGAAAGTCGGGCTCGGGCTTCCGGGGCTGGGAGCGGGATGTGTCGGCCAACGGAACGTCCTTCCTCTGCTGCACGGACTGCGCTGATGCGCGGGCCCCATCCGGAGCGTTCTCACGCCGGGCGCCTGCGGGCGCTCCACTCCATGAGGGGCATGGTGTGGATGTGTAGGACGGGGTGCCCGCGATTCCCTGGTCCATTCGGACTCTCCGGCAATCCGCCTCGGCCCCGTCCCGGCCAAGGGTCCACGGCAGCAGGCCCCGGCGGCGGCCCGCGCACCCGAACGGGCCGGTCCTGCCGGCGTGTGCCCCGGAGCCCCACGTTCCACCATGCTCCGGGAACCCGGGCTCCGCCATCCGATGGCCGGCGCACGGTGCGTGGCGGACCGCCCTCGACGGGCGGCGCCCCCGCATCCCTCCCGCGGACACCCGCTCCCGCCGTCAGTCCCGGGGCAGGAGACTGCCGAGCGGCCCCAGGTCGAGATTGAGGTCCTCCGGGCGCACCCCGTGCTGCTCGCAGAGCTCCGTCATGCGCTGGTCGAGCAGCATGAGCGTCGTGCCGATCTCATCGGTCTGCTCGTCGGTGAGGTCGCCCTGGTCGATGCGGCGCATGGCCTGCCGTTCCATCAGCTGACGGAGCAGCTCGACCACGGTGAGGACCAACGTGACGAGGTCACGCCCCATCTGCTCGGAGTCCAGGTCAACCCTTGAACTGGTCACAGCGGCCCGCTGTCCGCCCACGGGGCAGGTACGCGTTCGTTGACGGAGGACAGTAGAGCGTGCAACGACAGTCGTACGAGCGGGACATCGGCGATGGCGATGACCAGGTCACCACTGATGACGACGCCGGTAGCCAGCACCCGGTCCAGGAGATCCACCAGCGGCACCCCGATGGGACCGTTCAGGGCGCCAGGGCTGTCCCACGGAACCACATCACGCGTCACGGATCACACCTCGCCCACGAAGGAGTAGGGGACCCAGGGGCCCGAGATCTCGATCTCCGCGCCGGTGCGTTCCCGCAGACGGGCGGCCAGCACCTGCAATGCCGCGGACCGGTGCTCGGCGACCAGATAGGTGGCGTTGAGGACCTGCACCCGGTGGCCGCCTACGGCTCCGTGGCTGTGCGGCCGAAGTCGGCGGGATGCCGTGGCGATGCGGCTGACGTCCTCATCCACGACCTCGGCAATGCGCAGGGAATCGCCTTGCCGCTGTTCGCGCTGCGCCTGCTGGCTCCGCTTGCGTTCCAGATAGGCCCGTCCCGCTCCGGGGGCCGGGCGCCCCCGGTCGACCGGCGCGCTCGGCCGCCGTACCGGAGCATCGCGCCCACCGCCGGGCGGGCTCGGCGCGTACACCTTCACACCCCACTCGGCGTGATGCGCGATCCGTTCCAGTGCCGTGTGAAACCGCGCCGCCTCGTCGTTCAGCGCGCTCCTGGCCCTGTTTTCTCCGTGGTACAGCGTCGCCAGCGGCAGAGGCACCGTCGGCGCGTGGCCGGCAACCGCCGATACGACCGCGTGGTGGGCTCGGGCACACCGTTCGAGTTCGATCTCGTCCGACAGCCGCTCCTGCCAGGCCTCGTCCGTGAACTCGGCCGCCCGCACGGTCTGTACGACCGCGGTGAGAGACCCCACGGCGAGCGATCGGACAGGCTCGCCATCAGTGATCCCGGCGACCATGTCGAGGGCCAAAGGCTCCTCGGTGCGACAGATCGCGTACACGTAGATGGCGTTCGCCCCCGAATCCTCGGGGCTCCGCTCCGTCATGTGCTTCCGTTCTCCCTCGATCATTGCTCGGCCGAAGACCTCTCCTCGGACCGGGATTCGAGTGCTTCCAGCCGCTCACGCAGTTCCCGGTTCTCGTCCTGGAGAGCGTTCCGTGCCGCGTGGGAGCTGAGTGCTGGATCGGTCTCCCACCAGTCGATACCGGCCTTCTTCGCGGTGTCCACGGATGCCACGAAGAGGCGAAGGCGGATGGTGAGCAGCTCGATGTCCAGAAGGTCGATCTTGATGTCACCGGCGATCACGATGCCCTTGTCGAGGACGCGTTCGAGAATGTCGGCGAGGTTGGTGGTCTGCGGCCCGGGGACGGGCTGAGATGCACCTTGTCTGAAGTCGAGGTCAGTCACTGCGAGCCCTCCGCGATCGCTTGGCGCCCGCCGGCCGCCTTCTGCGCGGCGCTTCTTCCTCGTCTTCCTCGTCCTCCTCTTCGTCTTCCTCGCCTTCGTCTTCCTCGCCTTCGTCCTCCTCGCCTTCGTCCTCCTCGTCTCCCTCGTCCTCGTCCTCGTCCGTCAGCTGATCGTCCTCTTCATCCCACTCGTCCTCGTCGCCGTCCTCCGCGTCCGAGCCGTCCTCGTCCTCGTAGTCCTCCGCTTCCGACTCGTCCTCGGCGTCCTCCCCTTCCTGGCCTTCCTCGTTCTCGGCCTCTTCCTCTTCCATGGCCTCTTCGTGGGACTTCACGACTTCTCCGTCTCGGATTTCGCCGCGCCACGCTTCCGGCTCCTCCTCAGTGAGGCTGACGTACCGCTGGAAGTGCTTGAAGTCGAGTCGCACACGCCGTCCTTGCGCGCGCCAGAGGTTGCCCGTCTTCTCGAAGAACCCGGACGGGTAGTACTCCATGACCAGGACGATGCGCGTGAGGGACGGGGCCAGCTCATGGAAGCTCACGGCGCCGCGCGTGGTGCCCTTGGCACCCTCGGAGGTCCACACGATCCGCTCGTCGGGCACCTGCTCCTGAACGGTGGCCTTGAAGCTGCGTGACGACGGGCCGACCTTGACCTTCCAGTCACTGTCCGTCTCGTCCCCCATGGAGACGTCTCGCACGCCCTTGGCGAAACTGCTGAACTGGTCGTACTGACTCCAGTGGTCGTACGCGGTACGCAGGGGCACTCCCACATCGAGCACCTCGATGATGTTCATCACCTTGCCGCCGCTCGCTTTGCGCTTGCCCTTTCCACCGCCACCGAAGGCTTCCTTGGCCTTCTCCACAACGTTGTCCTTGACGCCCTTGGCCTTCTCCGAGACGAATGCCTTCACCGGCGATTCGCCCTGGAGGACACGGGAACCGATGGCCGGCAGTGATCCGCCGTTCTCCGCGACATCGGTCAGCTGGCCGGTCACATCCGTCAGCTTGTCCCCCGCCTTCTCCGCGAGCTTCTCCACATGCGTACTGACGAATTTGGACAACTCGCCACGGAGCTTGTCCAACCCGGACTCTTCTTCCTCAGGCTCTGCGTTTTCCGTCCTGGCCATGACTCGCTACCTCCGACCACTGGAGCGCTTGGATGCAGACCGTTTCGAAGTCGACGACTTGCCCGGCGCCGACTTCTTCGCTGCGGTCTTCTTGGCCGGAGCGGACTTCTTCGCCGCCGTCTTCTTCGCCGGGGCAGACTTCTTCGCCGCCGTCTTCTTCGCCGGGGCAGACTTCTTCGCCGCCGTCTTCTTCGCCGGGGCAGACTTCTTCGCCGCCGTCTTCTTCGCCGGAGCGGACTTCTTCGCCGCCGTCTTCTTCGCCGGGGCAGACTTCTTCGCCGCCGTCTTCTTCGCCGGGCCTGAGTCAGTCGTCCGGGACGCCCGCCTTCTCGGCTGCCGCTTCTCCGGCTCTTCCTCGGGCTCCTCCTCGGGCTCTTCCTCGGGCTCTTCCTCTTCCTCGGGCTCTTCCTCTTCCTCGGGCTCCTCGTCGCCCTCGTAGTCGTCGTATTCGTCCTCGTACTCCGCGTCTTCTTCGTCCGGAGTCTCGTCGTCCTCGTA
This sequence comes from Streptomyces sp. NBC_01013, assembly GCF_045162765.1. NCBI lineage: Bacteria > Bacillati > Actinomycetota > Actinomycetes > Kitasatosporales > Streptomycetaceae > Streptomyces > Streptomyces sp. NBC_01013. The sequence continues at coordinate 7,407,853 of NZ_CP108687.1, read as the reverse complement.
CTCGTCCTCGTACTCGTCCTCGTCCTCTGCTTCGTCGTCACGCGGAGGTTCGAGGAGACGGGCCGTACGGTCGCTGATCGCCTCGGCCAGCGAGCCCATGCTGCGGTTGGCAGCGGCAGTCACTGCCTTGCGGCCCGCGTCGAGGACCTCACCCCGGAGCTGGTCCTGGAGCTCCGCGAACTGGGGAACTTCGCCGAGACGTCGCATGCCTTCCGCGGCAAGCTGACGAGGCTCCAGGCCGAATCGTCGGCCGGCCAGATAGGTAGCGACGGTGAGTGCCAGCCGCCCCTTCTTGGTCCGGCCCAGCACATAGCCGCCCACCAGTGCGGCCGCGAGGGTCACCTTGGTCTGGTCTTCCATGAGCACATCACCTTCGATCGATGTGTGCCGGACCGACCCGTGCGGCGTGCAGCCGGTCCAGCAACCGTTCCTCTTCCCGTTCGAACTCCTCCAGGCTGATGTCTCCGGACTCGAGTTCCTGGTTGAGCATGGCCAACTGCGTGCGCAGCACGGCGGGGTCGTGCAGCTCGCGCTCTGCGGCGTCGTGGAGCTTCTCCGCCACCCAGACCACGCCCCGGACCGGCGCGATCGGGAACGTGAGCAGGCCGGTGATCAGTCCCATCTCACTCCCCGCCCACAGGTACGGGGCGGGCCTCCGCCGAGACGAAGCTGTAGCAGGGCAACGGGCCGGCAAGCCTGAGGTCCACATGGTCACGGTGGGCATCCGCGAAATCGCGGGCCCGGGTGAGAAAGGTGTCGGAGTCGCTGTGGTCGACGAGGAAGGACACGTTGAGTGCGCATCCCGAGACCTCGGGACCGGCGGCCACCGCGCGGGCCCTGGGGGCGAGTTCACCCAGAAGCCGCTTTCCCGCCGCTGCCGCCCTACGGGTGAGAGCGGCCGCGATGGCCTCGCCCAGACGGAGACTGGCCTCGTAGCCCGGGTGCCGCCGCGCGGCCTCGCGGAGCTGCCGTACGTTCTTCTCCTCGGCAACGAGGGCTGCCAGCGCGTTCGGTGCCGGAAGCGCCTTGACGTTGATCTCGATGCGGCCGGCAAGGTGGTTCAGCGTGGCGACGTGTCCGGATTCTCCGGCAGCCAGCTGCCCGAGGACCGTCTCCTCGTCGGGCGCGACCATGCCGAACCGCATGGGCAGCACCGGACCTTCGTCCGTCAGGCGCAGCAGAAGGTCCTGGTGCGCCAGCAGGTCACGACGGCGCGCTCGGAGCTGGGACGGCGCATCGCTGACGACCGCTTCGAGCCGGCCTTGCCTGATGGTACGGAGGAGCGCGGGAGGGGATCCCACGCCGCCGATGCCCTTCGGGAGCGGAGTCCCCGACCGCAGGATCGCGTAGACGTACACACCGTCTGCTGTCACCTCATGCCTCCACGCGTCATCGTCGGCTCGCGCTGCTGCGGGCAGGAGCGCGCCGCTTCCTCGGCCGTTCCTGCGGCTCGTGGTCGTCCTCTTCCTTTTCGCCGCCGCCCACCGCTTTTCGCACGGTGTCGCCCACGCTCTCGGCCGCGCTTCGCACCTTGCGCTTGCCGATGGACTTGGCCACACCACCACCGAGCAGTTCGGGGATGGTCGTGCTGCCGGAATCGCGTTCCAGGTCGAGCCGGTTGCACGCCTCCGCGAACCGCAGATAGGTGTCCACACTCGCCACGACGATGCGCGCGTCTATCTTGAGGATCTCGATGCCGACCAGTGAGACCCGGATGAACACGTCGATGACCATGCCACGGTCAAGGATCAGTTCCAGTACGTCGTACAACGTGCCGGCGCGCGGCGGGCAGGCCACTACTTCGTCGGAGTACGTGGTCGCGCTCATGAAATGTCCTTCCAGCAGGGGAGCGAAATCGGAATCACTCGTCGGCCGCACCACGTCGGTAGCGCCGGACCCTGCGGTATTCCAGGAGTTCACCGGCCCGATCGAGCTGCACCTCGTAGGAGGCGAGGAGGCTTGTCGTGTCGGGAATCCGCGGTACTTCCAGAACGTCCACGACGACACACCATCCGTCGTCGGAACGCCGTACAGCGGACACCCCCTCTGCGGGGTGACAGATCAGCCCCTCCAGGCTCTGGCAGGCAGCGCGGGCCGCGTGCTCCGGCCCCCGCGCGGATTTTGCGCGGTGACCAGTTGCCGTCTTGGTGCTCCCGGCTTCAGTTCGACGTTGTTCTGCCATACAGCCAGTCTGGCCACTCCCTCCGGCCACGCATCTTGAGCGGCACCATCGGAGCCCCGGGGCATTGCCGGCCGGGCTTATTCGGGACGCGGACCTGCGCGGTCGCAGACCTTGCCGGCCGACTCCGGAGCTCCGCGGTGGGCCAAGAAGCCGCGGGTCGGACGCGCCTCGCGGCGTCGGGGCCGCTCACGCCCGGCTCGCGCGCTCGGAACCGTCCCCTCGCGGACAGACCCCGGTGCGGCGCGTACTCCATTCGGCGAATCGCCGTGCGACGCGAGCAGGTCGCTCCGGCGAGCAGTCCGACCGGCGTCAGTCGCTTTCGTTGATGAAATCGGCGAGGGCGGCAGCTACGGCGGCGGGCTGTTCGTCCGGGATGAAGTGTCCTGCGTCCGGTACGACGACCCCGGTGGCGGAGTCGGCCCACGGCCTGATGGAAGCCGCCATGTCGGGGATGGAGCCGTGGCTGCTGGAAATCCCGAGAACCGGCACTGCCAGACGCCGTCGTTCCAGGATCTCGTGGTTCTTCCGTGCCGATTCCGCAGCGTCCCGGTAGTACGCCAGGGAGGCGTGGAGCCCACCGTCAGCTGCGAGGGCCGCGGCGTACTCCTCGATTTCGGCGTCGCCGAACGTCTCGGAGGAGAGGGCCTTGACTCTCAGGAACCAGCCGACGTAATCGCGTTCGCGGCCTGCGAGCAGCGTCTCGGGCAGGCCGGGCACGAGGTGGAATGCGAAGTGCCAGGTCTTCCAGGCCCTCTCGGGATCGGTCGGGATGGTGTCGGGGAGTGTGATGCCCGGGATCCCGGCGTCGAGCAGCGCGAGACCACGCAGCCGGCTCTCGTACTTCAGGGCGAGAGAGAAGGCGACCCACGCGCCGATGTCGTGGGCGACCAGCCAGTAGGTCGAGACTCCGAGCGCGTTCACCGCGGCCTGAACGTGCGCGGCAACCGTGTGTGTGTCGTAGCCGGCGTCCGGGCGTTCGGAATGGCCCTGACCTGGCAGGTCGATCGCGATGACGTGGCAACGGTCGGCCAGGACGGGCATCACCTTTCGCCACGCCCACCAGGTCTGCGGAAATCCAGCGAGCAGCACGACGACCGGTCCACGGGGCTGTCCGCCTTCAACCGCGTGGAGTCGGACCCCGCCCGCGTGGACCCAACGGTGGGTGAAACCGGCCAGGCCGCGCAGCGGCAGGTCGGGGAGTGGGTTGTCGAAGACGCGGGCGGTGGTCGTGGGGTCAGCCATGGATTCCTCCATCGGTGTCGGGTGTGCTGGTCCTGGATGCCGGCCGGTCCTCGACCTCGGCCACATGACGGGGTGCGGCGAGCGCGGTGCCCGTTTCCCGTTGCGGCCGGTCTGCGAACCGGACGCACACGTCGTGTCGCCTCACCGCCGCGAGGTACGTGGCGCCGGAACATGACCATGCGCGGAGCCCAACCATCTTGAACTGTTTGGTTCAAGATAGGATGGCCGGCAGCACAGAGGTCGGAGCAGCAAGGAAGTGCGGCATGGCAGGCAGGAAGCAGTTCGACATGGACGCGGTGCTCGATGCCGCGATGACCCAGTTCTGGCGGGCCGGCTACGCCGACACGTCGGTGGACGACCTGTCCCGGGCAACCGGGCTCAACCGCAGCTCCATCTACTCCTCCCTCGGGGACAAGGACGCGCTCTTCGTCCGCTGCCTGGAGCGCTACGCCACGCGCTACGGGGAGAAGTACGACGCCGCACTGTCCTGCGCCGCCGATCGGCCGCTCGCAGCGGTACGGGCGTTCTTCGAGGTCACCTTGGAACGCATCGCGGACCCCGATCTGCCCGACGGGTGCCTGGTGGCGCAGTCCGCCATGGCGATACCGGTACTCAGCTCCAGCGTCGCCGCGCGCACGAACGAGGCGGTCGGCCTCCAGCGCGTCCGACTGGGCGCCGCCCTGAGGGCCGGCGGACTGCACGAGGCGACGGCCGACGATTTCGCCGTCCACGTCGCAGCCGTGAACCTGTCCCTTGCGGTCATGAGCAGGAGCGGCGCGAGCGCAGAGCAACTGCGCGCCATCGTCGGCGTGACCCTGGGCGCGCTTGCACATGCTCTCGGCGCGAGGGGCTCGGCCGCCGGGCTGGAAGAACCGCCTGCGTGAACTCCTCGCGGCCCGACAACACGATCACGTGGTGCGGCGCCCCCGGGAACTCACCGTACTTCCCCGGGACCGCCCCCACCGTGGGCAGAGCCGACGGTGAACCGGAACGGCAACCTGACCCGTGGCTCGACGAGGTCGAAGCCGAGCCGCAGGAGGTGGACCGTGTCGGGAGCACCCTCGTGGTCGGTGGTGTGCAGCGTTTCGACGTGCGGGACACAGCCTTCCGGCAGGCCCAGGTGGGCCCGTGCCGCGGTTCCGGTCCACACGGCCCCGCCCTCGCGGAGTTCGGGGCGAAGCCGGCTGACGAACACCTCTTCCAGCGGTAGGGGGCGTTCTGTCTCCACCTCGTCGACGAGCAGCAGTTCCCCGGTGTCACGGTTCCAGGAGAAGGCGCGGCGCAGTGCTGTCAGGCCGTCCACCTCGTAGGCGCCGGCGAGGTCGAAGGTCAGCTCCGCACCGCACGCGTGGAGGTGGAGCTTGAGGAGCCGGGCCGAGCGGGCGCCGCCCGGGGACTGCTCGCGCGTGTCGACGCGGGGAACGGAGTGCGCGCGCGAGGAGGCGTGAAGGAACGCGTAGCGGGTGGACTCGTCGAAGTACCCCTTGCGGTACTCACCTGCGCCCAGGTCGGCGAGCAGGACCTCACCCCGGGCCGCCAGGACGAACTGGCCGAGGTCGTTGTGGTTGTGCGGCTCGGCGTTGTGGCCGCCCTTGGCCGCGAAGGCCGTTCCCTGTCCGCGGTCGACCAGCCAGGCGAGGTCGGGGAGGTACACCGCTGACGGCTCGGGTTCCGGCGCGCGGGCGGGGTCCGGGGCGCCCCAGCGCAGGGTCCGGGACAGGTCGGCCCAGTCCCGTGAGAGGTCCGCGCCACCGTCCGTGGTCTCCACGGCTTCGGCGGGGATCCGGACACCGAGCCTCCGCGCGAGCTGTCGGGCGAGACCGGCGGGCACCCGAGGCCGCTCCTCCCCGTCCGAGAAGGCGGGGAACAGCCCACCGCCCAGATGCACCGCACCCGGAAAACGGGCGATGGCAGCCGCCTTGGGGTGCGCGAGCAGGTCCTCCCCCGTGAACTCCCGCAGTCCCTCGGCGAAGTAGACGAAGTGCGCGAAGCCGAACACCCAGTACCCCACGCCTTCCGCGCAGCCCCCGTCGTCACCGAAGCCACTGAGGTAAGTGAGTTGGGCGCTTCGGCACCGGTCCAGGACCCGGGTCAGGCGCGGCCCGGGATCCCACAGGGCCAATGCCGCAAGCCCCACGCAACCACCGCACACAGCAGCCCAGTTGTGCGACCACCCCTCCCACAGCAGCGGGCGTTCGTCGTCGGCGAGCAGGGACAGAACCCGGTGGTCCACCTGGTCGCGCACGCGGGCGGCGACCCGGGGGTCGAGCCGGTCGCCGCAGATCTGGACCGCCTCGGCGAGCAGCTGTGCGGTGAGCGCGGCGAACAGGTCGAGGCACTGGTCCATGCCCCGGCCCACGCGGGTCGCATGCATCTCGTGGGCGGGCAGCGCCCAGGTGTACTCGTCGCAGACGGACCACAAGGCATCGGCCAGGGGGTCGAGCCGGACTGCCGGGTCGATCATGGCCTCGGCAACGAGGGCCGTCACCAGCGCTCGGCGCCGGAAGTACAGCTTCTCGTACGCCAGACGGTCGCCGTCGTCGTCGAAGCGGCGGTACGCGGAGAACGGAAGGTCAGGCAGGGGTGTGCTCCGCGCGGAGTCCGCCGCCGACCGGATGCGGGCGTGCAGGCCGCCCGGCCGGTCAGTGTCCAGCGGACGTTGCCGGTGTCCCGGCCGACCGGAAGCCGTCGATGACATCACGTCCCCCCTCTCGCAGGACAGGATCGCTCGCCGCATCCGCATCGCCCATGATCGCCATGACCCGGCAGTTGCGCCACACCACGAACAGCACGCACCCGGGCAGCACCGCGAGCCCCAGCAGTGGCGCCTGGTTGACGAGCACCAGGGCCACGATCCCCAGCACGAGGTTCATCAGGGACAACAGCCCGTGCCGGATCGCCGCGTACGGCGCCAGCAGGAAGAGGCGCCGACCGGCACCCCCGCCACCGGCCACGTGCGCGAGCGCGACCGGCCACGCCACGACAGCCACCATCGCGACCACCACCGCCATCGGCACGACCGCCGCACCCAGCGCGAAGGTTCGCAGGGTCACCACATCCGCGACGGCAGCGATCACGAGCAGCGCGAAGGGGCAGGAAACCAGTACCGCTCGCCGGAACAACTGCCGGTACGCCCGGGCGAAGAGCCGCACCGGGGCCTGCTCGTCCCCGGTTGCCGCCCCGAGATACGCGAACGCGGCGGCGAGGGAGGGGCCCGGCAGCGTCAGCACCAACAGCCCGAAGAAGACCGGGTGCCGCCACGGCTGATGGGTCAGCTGCAACGCGGCCAGCAGGGGCAGGTTCGTCACGGCGATCCCGAGGTTGACGACCAGGACACGGTGGACGTGCGCCCAGATCAACTCCCATGAGCCGTGGGCGACATTGAGCCGCGGGCGCCGGCCCGTCTCCGTCTTCTCCACCCGTCAGCCCTTCACACCGGTCGTCGCGATGCCTCGCACGAAGTAGCGCTGCCCGAGCAGGAACACCGCCAGGACCGGAATCACGGAGAGCACCGAACCCGTCATGATCATCGCGGACTCCGCGTCGTACTGCCCGATGAAGGCGCGCAACCCCAGCTGCACCGTCCACAGGCGGTTGTCGGTGAGGTAGATGAACGGCCCCATGTAGTCGTTCCAGGTGTTCACGAACGTCAGCAGCGCGAGGCTCGCGAGGGCCGGCTTGGACAGCGGCAGCACGATCCGCGCCCAGATGCCGTATTCGGTCAGACCGTCGAGGCGTGCCGCCTCGCTGATCTCGTCCGGGATCGTCAGATAGAACTGCCGCATCAGGAAGACGCCGAACGCGCCGAACGCCTGCAGCAGGATGAGTGAGGTGTACGAGTTCACCAGGCCGAGCTTCTGCATGATCACGTACTGGGGCACCATGTACGCCTGCCACGGCACAGCGATCGTCGCGATGTAGCCGGTGAACAGCAGATCCCGGCCCGGAAAGCGCATCTTGGCGAAGCCGTACGCCGCGAAGCTGCCGGTGAGCACCTGCAGAAACGTGATCACGATACTCAGGAAGAACGAGTTGCCGAGGTAGGCCGCGAACGGGACCCGCGTCCAGATGGTGGTGAAGTTGTCCCACTTGAACTCTTCGGGGATCCACTGGATCGGCACCGTGAAGACATCGCGGTCATCCTTGACCGACGAGATCAGCATCCAGATGAACGGCAGGAGAACCGCGAGGGCCACTACGGCGAGGAGCACGTACAGGGCGATCTGCCCGGTGACGGCCACCGCGCCGCCACGAGCGCGGGGCCCCGCCGAAGGGCTTGCGGGGGCCGGGGCCGCCGGCGCGGCCCCGCCCTTGCGCAGCACGGTGGTACTCATCGTTCGCTCCTTCGCTGCATCTTGAACTGAATCACCGTGATCACCAGACAGATCAGGAAGAGCGCGAGGGAGACCGCCGAGGCGTAGCCGAAGCGGCCCTGCGTGATGCCCTCGCGGAAGATCAGCTGGGACAGGACGAGGGTGGAGCGGCCCGGCCCGCCCTCCGTCATGACCTGCACCAGGTCGAACACCTTGAAGCTGGAGACCGTGATCATGACGGTGACGAAGAAGGTCGTGGGCCGTAGCCCCGGCAGGGTGACGTGCCAGAACCGCTGCCAAAACCCCGCGCCGTCCATGCGGGCCGCCTCGTACAGCTCGGCCGGGACGGTCTGCAGTCCGGCCAGGAACAGCACCATGTAGTAGCCCATGTCCCGCCACACGCTCGTGATGATCAGCGCAGGCATCGCCCAGTCCCGGGAGCTGGTCCAGCCCGGCGGGTGGTCGACGCCCAGGAACGACAGGAACTGGTTGACCGGGCCCGACTCGGGGCTCAGCAGCATGTTCCACACCACGGCAACGGCGACGAGCGAGGTGATGTACGGGAAGAAGAAGGCGGTCCGCAGGACGTGCACGCCGCGCAGCTTCTGGTTGAGCAGCACGGCGAGCCCTAGCGAGACCACGAGGGTGAGCGGGATGTGTCCGGCCGCGTAGTACAGGGTGTTCTGCAGTGCGGCCCAGAAGTTGGAGTCGTTCCACAGCCGCTGGAAGTTGTCCAGGCCCGCCCACTTCGGGGTGGAGTAGGAGTCCCAGTCGGTGAAGGAGATCGCGAGCGCGCCGATCACCGGGACGAGGGTGAGCGCGGCGAACCCGAGGAAGTTCGGCAGGATGAAAGACCAGCCGACCAGGAGGTTGCGGCGCCGCCGGCGCTTCGCGGCGGCCTGGTGGGCCGCGGAAGCGCCGTCGGGCGCGTGCTGGGTGACGGGGGGTGCGACGACGCTCACTGGACTTCGTCCTTCACACGCTTGTCCATCTCCTTGATGCCGTCGTCGACGGACTTCTCGCCGCTCATGATCATCTCATGCTCCTCCTTGAGGATCTGGTCGATGTCGGACGTCTTGTCGCCGACCGGCATCTCCAGCTGCACTGTGGTGGGCTGCATCGTCCTGCGGGACAGCGCGTCGGTCGGCATGCCGTCGACGGAGAAGAAGGTGTCGAGGATCTTGTCGCTGGTGTACGCGGGCGTGACGCCGATCTTCGCGACGGCGGCGGCACCCTCCGGACCGGAGGCCCAGGTGACGAACTTCTTGGCGGCGTCCGCGTTGCGAGCCTTCTTGTTGACGGCGAAGGCGGTCGGCGAACCGAAGGTGACGGACTTGCCGTCGTTCTTGACCTGCGGCATCGGCGCCATGCCCCAGTTGACGTCGTTCTTGCCCTGCGCCTTCTCGGCGAGCAGCGCGGCTGCCCACCACGAGCCCATCGGGACCATGGCGGCCTTGCCGGTGGTCAGCTGCGAGTCGTAGGTGATCTGGTTGCTGGAGGCCGTCGAGAACGGCAGGGTCGCCTTCGCCTTCTGCAGGCCGAGGGCCATCTCGTACTGGTCCTTGAAGAACGCGTAGTCACCACCGAGCTGGTCGCCACCGGTCTGCGCGGAGGAGACCGCCTGGACGACGGAGCGCCAGGTGTGCAGGTAGGTTCCGTAGACCTTGTCGGAGCCGGAGCCCTTGGTGAACTTCTTGGCGAGCTCCGCGTAGTCGTCCCAGGTCAGCTTGGACAGGTCCTCCTTGCCGACCATGTCCTTGTTGTAGAAGAGGACCCAGAAGTCCGAGCGGTAGGGCAGCGCGTAGTACTTGCCCTTGAGGTTGTAGTCGTCGAGACCGGAGTACGACGCCTTGTCCAGCCCGGCCGCCTCGCCGGTCAGCGGAACGAGCTGGTTTCGGGTGGCGTAGCGGGCGTAGTCGGTGACGTTCTTCATGGTGAGGATGTCGGTGGTGTCACCGCCCGCGAGCATGGTGGTGACCTTCTCCGGGTAGTTGTCGGCCAGGATGTCGACCGGCTGGACGTCGATGTCCGGGTTCTTGGCCTCGAATCCGTCGATCAGGGCCTTGAACTCGGGCGTGGTCTTGTAGTTCCACAAGGCGATCTTCACGACGGTCCTGCCGTTGGACGACGAGGCACTGTCCGTGCCGCTGGCGTCGCAGGCGGTTGCGGTGAGGGTCGCGGCGACGACCAGCGGCGCGATACGGGCGAGGTTCTTCGTCAACTTCATTGCGGCGGCTCTCCTTTGAGCGGTGGGAACGATGAGGCAGCGGGTCGGGGTCAGGCGCTCAGGCCCAGGGCCCAGCTCTCCGCGGTGACCTCGGCGTGCAGCGGCTTGCCGGCGGTCCAGCGGGCGAGTTCGTCGAGGACGTGGTCGGTCAGCCGGCCGATCTCGGTGCCCAGGGAACCGGCGATGTGCGGCGTGATCATCACGCGGGCGAGGCGACGCAACGGCGATTCGGCGGGCAGCGGTTCAGGGTCGGTGACGTCGAGGATCGCGAAGAGCCGGCGCGCAGCGCATTCGGCCGCCAGCGCGTCGGGGTCGACGAGCGAGCCGCGAGCGGTGTTGATGACCGTCGCGAAGTCGGGGAGCATCCGCAGCTGTTCGGCGCCGATGAGGTGGTGGGTCTCGGGCAGCTCGGGGGCGTGCACGGACAGAACGTGGACCCGCGGCAGCATCTCCTCCAGTGGTACGAGCCTCGCACCGGCCCGCGCCACCTCCTCCGGATCGGCGTACGGGTCGGCGACCAGGCAGGTGGTGCCGCGCAGCACCCGCAGCAGCTCGATGACCTGGCGGCCGATCCGCGAGAAGCCGACGATGCCGACGGTCCGCCGGAAGTTGGACAGGTCGCCGTAGCCGCTGACCGAGCCCCAGCCCCCGTACGCGTGCTGCTCGTCGGCGGCGAGGAACGGGACCTTCTTCCCCGCGAAGATGATCGCGGCGAGGGTGTACTCCGCCACCGGCACGGCGTTGGCGTCGGCGGCACTGGTCACCCGGATCCCGCGGCGCCACACCTCCTGCCCGACCATGTCGCGCACGCTGCCCGCGCCGTGCAGTACGGCCCGCAGGCGGGGTGCCGCGGCGAGCCGCTGCGGTGTGAGAGCGGGCGCGCCCCACGACGTGAGCAGCACTTCGGCGCGGGCCAGACGTTCGCGCGACCGTGGGCTGTCGAGGTCGTCCGTCCAGCAGGGCTCGTCCAGGGTCACGAGGTCGGCGAGGCGGCGCAGCCGGTCCTGATCGAAGTGTGCCTCGAAGCTGGGCCTGCTCATCACGACCAGAGCGCGGGCCTTGGTCTGCATGCGGTGCGGGCTCCTCTGTCTGTGGGCACCCGCTCAAACAGCAGGTGCCATCCGTGTTTCCGGCGAGTTCCAGCCAGAAGACGCTGAGTCAGAGATAGTGGTCACCCACACAGACCCACCAGAGCTCGACCACAGACGAAACGAGCCGAACACATTCGAACATCGCCCGGTCGCAGCACCGGACGGGAGGGAAGCGCCATGGCGTCGACACGCCCCACCGAGCCGGAGGGACCCGCGGGATCCTCCGCGAGGGCGGACCAGATGTTCGCACTGCAACGCCGCGAACGGCTGATGGACCAGCTGCGGCTGCACGGCGCTGTTCGCGTACGCGATCTCGCGCAGGACCTCTCGGTCAGCGAGCTGACGATCCGGCGCGACATCGCGGCACTGGCCGAGCGTGGCCTGCTGACCCGGGTGCACGGCGGGGCCACGCTGCCTTCCGCCCTGGAGCAGGAGCCGGTGCGGCGGAGACGGCTCGCCATGCCCGCGTTCACGATCGGGATGGTGGTCCCCTCGCTGGACTTCTACTGGCCGCACATCGTCAGTGGCGTCCGCAACGCCGCTGCGGCGCACGGCGTCAACGTGCAGCTGCGGGGATCCAGTTACGACCAGGCGGAGGACCGTCGGCAGATCGTCCGGCTGACCGAATCCGGACAGGTGCAGGGATTGCTCCTCGCGCCGAACCTGGAGGGCCCCGGCATGCACGAGATGATCGACTGGATCGGCAAGCTGCCGGTCCCCGTCATCTTCGTGGAGCGCAACACACCGGACTGGACCCCGACGCCGCACCAGCTCGAATGGGTGCGCAGCGATCACGCGACCGGGCTGGAAATGGCGGTCCGCCATCTGCACACACTCGGCCACCGCAATATCGGGCTCGTGCTGTCCAAGGGCAGCCCCACCTCCGCGCACCTTGCCGTGGGTTGGCATCGCGCCTGCGCCGAGCTCGGTCTGTCCGCTGACTTCCTGATACGTGAGAGCGTTGCCCTCGACGTGCCCGGACACCGCCGGATCATCGGTGACATCCTGGAAGGCTGCCGCCGCTCGGGCATCACGGCGCTCATCGTGCACAGCGACCCCGACGCACTCTCGGTGGTCCAGTACCTGACCGAGCAGGGCATCCGCGTCCCCGACGACCTGGCGATCGTCAGCTACGACGACGAGGTGGCCCATCTCGCCGATCCGGCGATCACGGCCGTGCGGCCGCCCAAGGCACTCGTGGGCCGCACGGCCGTCGAGATGATGCTGGCGCGGCTGCTCGAAGGCAGCCGTCGCCCGGCCCAGCGGTCGCTCATCCTGCCGGAGTTGATGATCCGCGCCTCGTCGCTGCCGGCCGCGCCGCACTCCGTGCCCGTGCCCCCGGCGCGGCGGCGCGAACCGGCCTGAGCGGCCCCGGCGATGCCTCCGCCGGGACCGCTCGCTCCGCACGGACCGTCTACTGCGCGGCGTCCTCCTTGCGCGCCAGCCGGCCGTACGCCGTCCGCAGCCTGCTCGCGAGCTGCTCGACGCCGATGGTGTCGAGACTGTCCGGCCCTGCCACGGCGGACTTCGCGGCAGCGACGGCGTGCGCGTACACGCCCCACGACGCGGCCGTGTAAGCCTCCTGCTCCGGCATCGCGAGCTCCGCGAGGGCGCGGCGGATCGGACCCGTGTCCACGACCTCGCCGCCCTTCTCGCGGAAGGCGGAGAAGGTGTTCAGGGCGTCGAGGACAAGCGTCCCCGACTTCAGCACGAACCGAGCCCGGTGCCTGCCGTCCGGCAGGCCGCGCAGGGCGTACGCCGCCAGCCGCTTGTCGGTGGCGACGGTCTTCGCGTTACTGGCGACGAGTCCGCCGTCGACATAGACGTCGAGGACCGCGCTCCCGTCGTTGCCACCGATGATGTCGACCCCCGTACCGCGGAACGGCACGGTGAAGGACGCGCCGGCCGTCGTGCTCGTCGACGTCGACCGGTACCAGTCCATCGCGTCGCCGAACGAGGCCTTCCGGCTCCACGTGCCCTCGTAGCTGACCGCACGGTCCATGTTGTCCAGCTGCGCGCCGGCGTAGGGCGTGTAGCCGTCGACCCTCTCGACCTTCAGGTCGTCGAACCCCGTCCTCTGAAAGCCGCTCCCGAGCTTGACGCGGCCCTCGGTCTCCGGGGTGGGGTCGTCGTAGGTCGCGATCGCCTTTCCGTCGACGAAGGCGGTGACCACGGCCCCCTTCGCCTCGACGGCGAGGTGGTAGCCCGCTGCCGCCCCGGCCTTGCCCTGCGCGAGGGCCCGGCCGTACTCGTAGAACGTCCAGGCGCCGTCGGCACCGATGCGCAGGTTGTAGGCGGCGTCGCTGATCGCCATGCCCTTCTGCTGGCGCACGCCCAGGGCCGCGAGACCGCCGTCCGGGTCGGGGAAGGAGACGGCGACGGACGCCTTGTAGTTCTCCCAGCGGAAGTCCCCCACCGTGGTGTTGGGGGTGTTCTTGTTCCAGGCGCCGGTGTCCTTCATGGACTGGTCCATGTACTGGTAGAGCACTCCGTCGCCGCCCACCTCCCACGCACCGGTCTGGTCGACCATGTATCGGGGCTGGTTCCCGCGCGAGGCGAGGTACGGCTGGAGCGTCCTGCCGACCTTGACCCTTCCCTCTTCGTCGTACGCGAAGTCGTCCGCGTAGAGATACGTGTCGTGGGTGTCACCGCGCTTGCCGTTCCTGTCGCTGTCGAGGACCGTGCGCTCCCCGGACTCGGGCAGGCGCTGCTTCGTGGACGCGTCGGCACTTTTGTCGAGCGTGGTCAGGGTGGTGATCGACCGCGGCTTCACGGTGTACGCGTACACCCCATCGACGTCCGGCCGGATCTGTTCGACCAGGTGTTTGAAGTTGGCGTCGTAGCGCTGCCCGGCGTCGGCCGCACGGGTCTCCCACACCTCCATCGTGGGGTCGCTGCCGAGACGCAGGTCCTCGGCCTTGATCCGGTAGGTCTTCGGCTGGTCGCTGTCGTTGACGACGACGGTCGAGAAGTCCTTCTTCCCAGGATCGGCGAGCGTCATGTAGCTGGGGGCGCCGTTGGAGCCGTCGAGATTCTCGGTGCCGCTCACCCCGCTGTAACTGGCTTCGGGAACCGTGCGCCATATGCCCGCCGTGTTCGTGTCGTTCTCCCAGCCCGTCTTCGCGAATCCGGTGAACTGCTGCATCACGTACAGGGCCGCGTCGTAGTGGAGGTATCCCGACCACGGGTCGCGTGCGCTCACCAGCTCCTTGTGGCTGTACTGGGCGCCCTCGTAGAAGGAACCGATCGCCGGCTGGAAGATGTAGTGGGTGCGTTTGGAGTTCGCGTAACTCTTGACGAGGCGGTTGGCGACGTCGAGAGCACTCTGCACACCGCCGATCCCGGTACTGGCACCGTTCGGGCCTTCCGTGTTGTTGACCCTGTAATCGGTGTAGCCGAACGAAGCGGTCCCCTCGCTGTACCAGACCTCCTTGTCCTGGCCGTAAGGGTTGTCGCCGGTCGCCAGCTTCGTGTACGGCAGGTACGTGGAGCTGTCCGCAGTGCCCTCGCGCCGGTCCTCCGTGGTGTAGTGGTAACCCGCCGCGTCGACGATCCCGAAGAGATCGGCGTCACTGAGCATCGCCGGGCCCATGTTGAGGGTGTTGTTCTCGTCGGAGGCGACGATTCTGATGCGGTGATAGGCCTTGGCTACCGCTTCCCGCTTGCCGGGCGGAATTCCGTAGCGCGCGCTCGCGAAGTCCGTGTCGTTCACTACCGCGTTCTTGTACCACTTGACGAAGGAGACGTCGGGCGAGCGGGTCTCGTTCTTGTCCGGGTTGACATAATCGATCATGTACCCGTACTTCTCGTAGACGTCGAGCACGGTCTCCTTGTACCAGCGGTACATCTCGTCGGTGCCGGTGCCCTTGTTCCACTCCAGCTGGACCCATTGGGGCATTTCCCAGCGCAGGATCGAGACCTTCAGCTCGGGGTTGACCGTCTTGGCGTCGGCGGCCAGTTGGAACCCCGGGGAACGAGAGGCGTCCGCGAGCTCGTCCCGGGTGCGCATGGTCGCGGGGTCGGCCCCGGTCGAGGTGTTCGTGTCCGACCCCATCTCGACCTTGACGTGATTGACGAGGGGGCGGTCACCGCCGAACAGCACGCGGATGAGCTGCCAGTACCGCCCGGGGTGCTCGGCCTTGTAGTCCATCAGCAGATTGCTTGTGCTGTTGCAGCTGAGCACGCCGAGGCCCTTGTACGTCAGCCCGTTCACGTTGTCGGCACGCACGTCGTCTCCGTCGACCACGACTTCGACCGGATCGTCCGCCGCGTGTGTGGGAGGCGCCGCGACCAACCCCGTCCCCAGCGTCACGGCGGCGGCCGCGGCGAGCGACGCCCACCTCAGCCTTCTCTGCGCGCGTGTCTTCAGGTGTGTGCGCGCCTTCGTGCGCGTGCGCGTCTTGTCTGTACGCATCCAGCTTCGTTTCCTTTGCCTCGTCTGCCTCGTCCTGGCTCGGGCGCGGGAACATGACACAACGACGGCGTTCAAGCCTTCTACGGATCATCCGCACACGACCACACTCATCCGCACTCGAACATCGAGTCGTAGGGCGGGCCGGGGCCGGGCGCACTCGTCCCCGGGATACCGATCCGCAGTCGGCGGGGCCGTGGTGGTGGGGCATCGAGGCGGAGCAGGACGTCGGCGGCCGGGGAGCCCAGGACCGCTCCCCGGCCGCACACGACGAGTTCGATCAAGGGCACAGCCGGGCGTCGTGGCAGGGAAGCCGGCGACCGGCTGACGGTCTCCGCCCTCGCGGAGACATCGTCAGCCCGCCGTCGCCGGTACTCCCCCGCCCGCAGGGCAGTCGGTCCTCAGCAGCCGACCGGCGAGGAGCCGACGACCACGTCGTCGAACCACAGGGTGTCGTCGCCGGTCCCGTAACTCTCCCAGCCCAGCCGCAGGGCGGTGGGCCTCGGCGGAGTGGTCCGCGAAAGCCACTGCGCGTCGACATCCTGCGTCGGCACACCGTCGGCGTGCAGCCCCGGCACCTGCTCGTCGTCGAGCCAGGTGTCGAGTGCGGGTGCCGAGGTGTCCACGGCGAACCGCAGGCACTGCCAACTGCCCGTCGGCAGGGGCCTGCTCAGTCCCACCCCGACCGGACTCTGTGCCGGGAGCGTGGCATCGTCGCTTTCCCGGTTCCACTGCAGGGCGCCGTTCTGTCCGCCGATCCGCAGGGCCTTGCCACCCTGGGAACTGTCCGGCATCGAGACGAAAGTGACGTGCGCGGCCGGGAGCGCGGTGGTGTGCCGCACCCACATGCGGATGTGCAGCACCGGGCCGACCGCCGAAAGATCGGCGGTGGCGGCCACGAAGGCATGGTTGCAGTAGCCGGCATGACCGTCCAACCGCAGCGACCGCGAACCACTGTGCGCGACCTCGGTGTCGACGGCGGCCGTGCCCGTGCCCTGGCAGTCGGGCGCGGTGAACCGCCAGTTCCCGGCGGGGGCCGGTCCGGCCTGGTCCTCGAAGTCCTCGCACACGGCCGCGTCACCGCACTCCGCA
This sequence comes from Streptomyces sp. NBC_01013, assembly GCF_045162765.1. Classification (NCBI taxonomy): domain Bacteria; kingdom Bacillati; phylum Actinomycetota; class Actinomycetes; order Kitasatosporales; family Streptomycetaceae; genus Streptomyces; species Streptomyces sp. NBC_01013. The sequence continues at coordinate 7,391,295 of NZ_CP108687.1, read as the reverse complement.
GAGGGGGGTGTGGTGGGGGGCGGCGTGGTGGGGGGCGGTGTCGTGGGGGGCGGCGTGGTCGGCGGCGAGGTGCCGTCACCGCCGCAGGACACGTCGTTGAGGGCGAAGTCGGCGGGCACCGGGTCGGTCGACTGCCCGGTCCCCTGGAGACCGAAGTCGACGGTTCCGCCGCTGGCAAGTTCGCCGTTCCAGGCCGTGTTGACGGCGGTCACGGAGTGGCCGGTCTGCGTGACGGCCGCATTCCAGGCGGAGGTGACGTGCCGGTCGCCGGCGTACGTCCACGTCAGCCGCCAGCCGCTGAGCGCGGAACCGGTATGCGTGATGCGCACCTGGGCGGTGTAGCCGCCGGTCCACTCGTTGACGGTGTAGTCGACCCTGCATCCGGACGCCATGGCGGAGCCGCTGGCCGGCACCACGACGAAGAGGGACAAGGCCAGCGCGAGGGCGGCACCGGCCGCTGTCCAGGATCTGCGCAGTAATCGCGGGCGGAGAATCGGCATGTGCGCCTCCTCGGGTGGGGCACCGTAGGGCGGTCCCGAGAATGGGAGCGCTCCCATTCATCACACCGACATGACGGCGTACTGTCAAGATGGTGCCCCTGCGGAGTTGCCGGGCCGCAGCCGGCCCCACCACCCCCTCACGCCACCGACGCGTCGAACCTCCGGGCATGTGCACGGGTCGCCCGGCCGCCCCTACGCCGGCAGCTTCGCCGAAGTACGGGCGCGGGAAGGGCCGGAGGCGCCGGCCCTCGTCGAAGGCGTACGGGCTCGGTCCCCGGCCCGGTGGGGGCGAGGCTCCGAGGGCAGGTCGACGGCCGATCCGGTCGACACCCGCATGTCGACCGGATCGACCGGGCCGTTCCCGGTTGCAGTGGACTCATCAGGCCCTGCCCGCCATCGATCCCCGTCATCGGGGAGCATCGGTTCTGACGGGCTCCACGCCGTCGCGTGGCCCAGGAATGTCCTGGTCCCTCGGGCACGTGCGCCGCCTGGCGGCGAAGGATCGCCTGCCGACAGAACGGGCCGATCGGGAACTCCTGGGCCAGTAGGGCCGACGGAGTTGGTGGTACGGCGATTCACTGCGGCCGCGCGTCGGTTCCGGCGTGACAGGGGCCACGTCAGCGTCGCCTACGCGTCAGCCTCCTCGTCCTCTGCCGGCAGTGGATCGCCGAGCACGAAGATCCGCCCCGGCGACGCTGCCCCGGCCTCACCGGAACGCGGCGACATTGCGGGCGGCCCAGTCGGCGAAGGGGCGGGGGGCGCGGCCGAGGACCCGCTGGACGTCCGGGCTGACGCGCAGCTCGGCCGGGCTCGGGGAACCGAGGATTTCCAGGGTGTCGTCGGCCAGTTCCGCCGGCATGCTCCGGCTCATGGCGGCCTTGGCCTCGTCGCGGGTGAGCTCCTGGAACTTCACCGGCGAGCCCAGAGCGTCAGCGATGGCCTGCGCCTGGCGGCGCGGAGTGATCACCTCCGGGCCGGTCAGCTCGTAGACACCGCCGATGTGACGGTCCTCCAGCAGGCAGGCCGCCGCGACCGCGGCAATGTCCGCCGGGTCGATGACCGGCACCCCGACATCACCGAAGGGCGCGGCGACGACCTGTCGCATGCGGACGGACTCCGCCCACCACAGGGCGTTGGAGGCGAAGCCGCCCGGCCGCAGGATGATCCACTCCACGCCGGACTCCCGCAGCGTGTCCTCCAGGGCGCGCATCGCGATCCGTGTGGGGCCGAAGGGCCTGGTCACCACGCCCAGCGTAGAAAGCAGAACGATTCGGCGGACCCCGCCGGACGCCGCTTCGCCGATGATGTCGGCAGGGCCGGCTCCAGGGGCATGCAGGTCGCCGGACAGCAGCAGGAACAGCGCCTTCGCCCCGGCCAGGGCGGGCCTGAGGCCGGCCGGCTCGGCCAGATCGGCCACCAAGTGGCGGACGCCGTCCGGCTCCGCCGCCGGGTGTCGTGAGATTGCCGTCACCTGCTGACCCGCCTCGGCGAGCGTCCGCGTCAACGGCCGGCCGATGTTGCCGGTAGCCCCGGTCACCACGATCATGATCAGCTCCCTGTCGTATGTCCTGTGTGGCCGTCACGCTAAGAGCAAGAGCTAACTTTTGGTAAGGACATACCTAGAGGTAAGCTCCTGAAATGACGGGAAGCGCGCAGCACACACAGGCCGAGGCCGGGACGCGGTATGACGTGTTTCACACCGACTGCCCCGCGCGCGATGTGGTCGACCACGTGACCAGCAGGTGGGGCGTCTGGGTGCTGATCTCGTTGCGCAACAACAGCCTCCGGTTCTACGAGCTGCGCGAGAGCATCCAGGGCATCAGCGAGAAGATGCTCGCCCAGACCCTGCGGGCGCTGGTCCAGGACGGCCTGGTCTGGCGGGAGGTCGAGCCGACGACGCCGCCTCAGGTCACCTACGGGCTCACCGAGTTCGGACGGGACGTCGGCGAGCCGCTGACGGAGCTGTTCGACCGGATCACACAGCGGCTGTCGCCGCCCACCGCGGGATAGCGTGGTGGTGGCCGGCGCACCTCCGCGAAACGACGGACGCCCCGAATCCTCGCCCTGCGCGCCGGCTCGCCGCCGGAGGCCAAGGGCGGTCCCTCAACTGGCGGAGTGTTCCCCAAGGCTGGCCGCCTCGGCCGCCGGATACCTTGTGCGGCCAGGATCCTGACGGGCTGGATCCCGTAGTGACCATGGCTGAGCCGGTGCACGTAGCCATGCCCGCCGGCCGTTGGTCGACACCACATGCGGCGATCCGTCCGGGGTGGCAGGGGCAACCTTCCGCCGGTGTCGGCCGTCATGTACGGCATGAAAATCTCCTTTCTTATACACAACGCATACGGGATTGGAGGAACGATCACCACCACGTTCAACTTGGCCCGAGCGCTCGCCGATCGGCACGACGTGGAGATCATCTCGGCTCTCCGGACCCGGGAACGGCCGAACCTCACTCCCGACCCGCGCGTACGACTGCGGCCCCTGGTGGATCTGCGGCACGAGAGGAACGACCCGCGGCATCTCACACCGTCGAAGATCTTTCCCTCGTCCGAGTACCGCTACCGCGAATACAGTGCGCTCACCGATGTACGTCTCAGCGAGGCGCTGGAGTCGCTGGACGCCGATGTCGTCGTCGGTACCCGCCCAGGCCTCAACGTCCATCTGGCCCTCCAGGCCCCCGCGCGGTCCGTACGGGTCGGACAGGAACACCTCACGCTCAACAACCACCCGCCGCGGCTGCGCAACGCGCTGCGGCGCGTCTATCCGCGTCTGGACGCGATCACCCCCGTCACTGAGGCCGATGCCGCCGTCTACCGGCGCAGGATGCGGCTGCCGGGCGTACGGGTGCAGGCGCTGCCCAACAGTGTCCCGACCCCAGGCCTCCCGCCGGCGGACGGCCGCGAGCGGGTCGTGATCGCCGCCGGCCGGCTGGTGCCGGTGAAGCGGTTCGACCTGCTGATCGAGGCCTTCGCCACGGTCGCCGCCGAGTATCCCGACTGGAAGTTGCGCATCTACGGCAGGGGCGAGGAGCAGAAGCGGCTGCATGAGCTCATCGACCGGCTCGGGCTGTACAACAACGTTTTCCTGATGGGCGCGGTGGCCCCGATGGAAGCCGAATGGGTCAAGGGATCGATCGGGGCGGCGACATCCGATTTCGAGCCCTTCGGCATGACCATCGTCGAGGCGATGCGCTGCGGGCTGCCCGTCGTCAGCACCGACTGTGCGTACGGTCCGGGCGAGATCATCACCCCCGGGCAGGACGGCCTGCTGGTTCCCGTCGGAGACCGGGCCGCGCTGGCCGGTGCCCTCCTGGACCTCGTGGGCAACGACGAGTTACGCCGGCGCATGGGGCGTGCCGCGCTGGAGAACTCCCGGCGATACGCCCCCGCCCCCGTCGTGGCCCAGGCCGAGCGGCTGTTCGAGGAACTGCTGGCGGCCAGGCGCGAAGGCCGACCGGCGCGCGGGACGGGCCATGCCCTGGTGAGCGGCGGCTACGAAGCCCGGGACACGATGCTCGTCGCGGCAGGCAGTGTCGTGCGGGCCGTAAGGAAGGCGCGGCGATGACGGACAGCCACAGCGGTGACGGTGACGGTGACATGAATGGACCGGTGGAGAGGCCCCGCGGGGAGGTGACCGTGGAGGGGGAAGGACGGTTGGTCGTCCGCGTGCGGTTGCCGCTGCCCGCCTCGGCACGCCCCCGGCTGCTGTTTCAAGTGCGCCCGAAGAAGGGAAGGCCGGAGGAAGCCGGGCACTGCGTCGCTCTGGAGCCGGCGGGTCAGGACCAGTGGCAGGGCGTACTGGAGACGGACCCGGTACTCGAGGAAGGCCGCTGGGACGCCTTCGTCGTGGGCTTGCCCGGGGAGGAGCGCACGCCGCTGCTGGCCGGCCTGCGTGATCTGCGCGCACTGGTGTCCGGCGGGGGCGGCGACCGGGCCGTGCCGGTGGCGGTCCGGATCCCGTACGCCACCAAGGACGGACGGCTCGCCGTACGGGCGTGGTGGCGGGTCGGGCACGCGGAGGCCGGCCGGATCGACCTCTCTGCTGACTCGATGACCGTCACGGCCCGGCTGTTCGGCGCCCGGCTGGGGAAGGGTGCGGCAGCGACGCTGAGCCGACGAGGACAGGCCTCCGCCGTACGGCAGATCGCTCTCCGGCCCGAGGGAGGCCAGGACTTCTCGTTCACCGTCGGTTACGAGGAACTCGTGGCAGAAGGCGGAGGGCTGGGAGCCGGCGAAACACAGGTGATCTGGGACGCGTACATCCGCCCGACCGCCGACGCGCCGCGGATCCGGGTGGCCCGGCTCCTGGACGACATCGCGGACCGCAAGGCGGTGTTCGTCTACCCGGCCGCCACGCTCGGCGGGGTATCCGTGCGTCCGTACTACACGGTCGACAACGACCTGTCCGTGGAGGTCGCCGCTCGGCCCGCGCTGTGAACGTCGGTGCGGAGCAGCGGGGTCGATGCCCCGACACGCGGCTCCGCACCGCGCGCGGCACGGACGGGAGCAGCGGGTGGCCGGGGCGGGGCCCCGGCCACCCGTACCGTGTCTCGCCCGGCGGCGTTCAACCGCGGACGGGCCGGGCCGCCCGTCCGCCACGACGGCGAGTCCCCCGACGGTGCGGCGCCCGGTCACGGGGGCGCGTCTGCTCACGAGTGCGCGTCGGAGATATTCCGCACGACGGTGCGGGCCAGGTCCTGCGTGATCCCGGCGCTGCGCCCGTACCCAGCCGTATCACCCCATTCGATGCCGCTCACCTCATACGTGACAGTCACCAGCACGTTGTCCAACCGGACGCTCGTCGCGACCGTCGGACGATCCTCGCTGTACCCCACGGCGGTGACGGCCTCCTCGCCCACGCCGCCAGGGTCTACGGCGTACTGGGAGACGACCGGCCCGACGGGGAGTCCGTGGCCGAAGATCCCGTCCGCCCTTTCGACAGCAGTTGACGAGATCGTGGGTGTGCACACGTCCACAATGATCACCACGACGGGGTCTCCCTCAGTCGCCGTGCCGGCCTTCCAGGAGCAGTACCTTTTGACGGCTTCGTAGTCGTGCGCCTCGGACGGCGTTCCCCGGGGGGCCGGGACGAACTTCCGCAGGACTTCGCGACCCACCACCTGGCAGACGGGGGAAACCGATTCGTACGGCCCGGCCTCGGCTTTCAGCAGAAACATGTCCACGCCCATCGCGAGCGACCCGACGGCGAGAACGAGGCTGGAAAGGAGGCCCACCACCGGTCGGAGTTCCTCGGTCCGTGAGCTGCTCGGCGGCACGCGAGCCGAGGCGGGCTCTCCGGCCTGCGCGGCCAGTCGCTCCTGGAGCCGGGAGTGCCGGAACTGGTACACGGCGCCGGACTGGCGGAGCACGCCGAGACGGTGGGCCTCCTGGAGGAGACCGAGCACGTTCCACGGAAGCTTTCCCGCACCCCATAGCCACAGTCTGGACGCACCGAACCCGCACCAGGCGGACGACGATGCGCCGAGCACCGCGAGGGCGACGACTGTGACGACCGTGGTGATGGCCGCGGTGCCCGGTCGGGCGTCGGTGAGGAACAACTCCGGTGCGACCGCTGCGAAGATCAGAAGCCCGGCCGCCCGCCAGGCCGCCGAACCTGCCATCAGCACGTTGATCAGCCCCATCGTTACCAGCGTCGCCTGTCGGTCCTCCCTCAGCGTCCGCTCCGGGCCGCGCGTGGCCGTATCGCTCGGGTGGTGACGGACATCCGCACGAGGTTCCTCCACCGTCGGCCCACCAGGGGCCCGGGGCCGAGGTCTCTTCCGGCGCAGAATCAGACGGCCGGCCGAGAAGATCACGGAGGCAGCCGCGACGATCACTTTGACCAGCAGGTACTGCAGGAGCCAGTAGTAGAGCAGCCCCACGCCGAGCACCGCCACGACAGCGAGCGCGGGCCGAACCATCCGCCCCGGCTCGACGCGGGGGACGTACCGCGGCGGAGATCCCCGCGAGCCGAACACCACATCGGCGAGCGAAATCAGGCTGAGCACACAGAACGGGGCCCAGACCGGCATGCCGATGCCGAACCAGGACGTCTGCCGGTCGACCCGCCAGCCGAGCACAGCCGTTGCCGAACCCAACGCCAGCAGCGCCCCCGCGGCCCGGGCCGCTCTCGGACCCGCCGCGCTCAGCCGCCACCACTCCAGGTCCTGGGTCCCCAGAGAGTTGAGGTGCTGCGCCAGGAACATCAGCCGTCGCGCGGTCCGCTCCGATTGATCCGTGACCGCCGGAACGAGTTGCCCCAGCAGGTGGTCCTCGATCGCGGCTCGGCCGGGAAAGCGGAGGGGGTCCAGAAGCTCCGCGGGATCACGCGAAGTGTCGCTGTAGGTGATACGGGCCAGACCCGTCATCAGCGGGGTCGTCAGCACGTCCCGCAGCTTCAGGGCCTGCAGGTCACGCGGGTGCTCGCGCAGCAGGGTGAACACGGGGTCCCATTTGGTGGCCACCGTGCGGCCCACCACCAGCTTCCGGGTCGTGCGGCGCAGATAGTCCACTGCCTCCTGCACACTCAGTGGCTCCACCCGTACCGCCGCCGTGGCCGGCAGCACGGTGTCGGCCTGTCCGACGGCGGCCTCGTACTCGTCGGCCCTGCTGGTGAGCAGAAAGGGATCCGTCTCGCCGAGCGAGGCGCGGAGTCTTCGCAGAGCGTGATGCCGCGTCTGCGTGCTCATCTCGTCGAAGCCGTCCAGCACGGGCAAGAGCCGGCTCGACCTGAGGAGTTCGGCGGCGACTGTCCCGCCCGCCACGGCCCGCCCCGCGAGCGCCGGGTGGTCGGCCGCCAGACGCTCGGCCGCCCAGGACTCCAGGTCCTGCGTCGCAGGGTCCCACGAGGCCATGGGAAGGAGTACGGGGACACGGCCGCCGGGCCCCCTCGCCCGCAGGCGGTCGAGAGCGAAGCGCAACGCGAGCACGGATTTGCCCGCCCCGGCCTGGCCGAGAATGAGCAGCCGACCGGAAGGGATTCTGGAATAGACATCGTGGAGAGCGCCACTGCCCGAGAGATCGAGCGGCGCGTCACGCCTGTCGTCCGTGCGAATGTTCGTCCAGTGATCCCCGAACTCCTCCGCATTGACCCAACGCACCGGTAGCGGAGCCGGGTGCTGGAGCCTGCGGAGTTTCATCTCGCGATTCCACAACACCTCAAGTTCGCCGGCGAGTTGTTCGCAAGCCCCTTCGAGTTGTCGGTCCTGTAGGCGTACGAGCCCCGGGTTTCGCCAGGCCCGGTTCAGCCGCCAGCGCCGAACAGCGGGCCGCAGCCGCGGGCTTGTGAGCACGACACACACGAGCCCCGCCAGGAGGAGCGGTCCCCGGATCCAGCCGTCGGCGTCGTACGCCACCCACACCAGGGTGACGCCTGCGACGAGCACCAGGAACGGTGCGAGCATCCGCACGAGGGCCCGGCCCCTCCCCGGGACAGGCACCCCGTCATGGTCGGTCACGTCCGAGGAGTAGTAGATGTACTGATCCCTGCCCACCATGTGGATCTGGGAGTTGTCGTGGGCGTGCGCTTCCTGACGGGGCGCGGGCTCCTCCGCCGGGACGTTCACGCTCCGGTGATGTGCTGGTCCCTGCCCGCCAGGAAGACGCGGGAGTTGTCGCGGGCTTCCGCCTTCATGACGACCGGCGCCTCTCGGGTCTGCTCCGACCGGGACAGAGCGGGGCCGAGGTGATCGTCCAGCAACAGCCGCAGTTCGGCGGCGAGGCCGGGGGTCTCGGCGAGAGCCTGCTGGAAGCGCATCCGCCAGACCCCGGCCAGCGCCTGCTCGGTCTCCTCGTCGTCCGCATCACGCGCCGCGAGCACCTGCCCACGCAGGGCGTCCAGCTCGGCGCCCACGTCGTCTCCGTGGTCCGGACGCACGCGGCGCCACATCGCCACCGTCGCGGCCTTCGACTGCAGCCAGGCATCCGTCGCCATGGCGCTCACCAAGGCGGTTCCCGCCGCCAGTACGACCGGGTCCATTCCCCACCCCCACGGATAGTGGTCCGAGGACCAATGTAGGTGTTTTCAGAGGCACTTGGGGTGTCGCTATCGCGCCCTTCCGCAGCAGTTCCCACCGGACCAGTTCCCGCCGGCCGTACAAGGAGAAGGCTCCTGCGCCCGCTGCGGCGGCCTCGGTCCGGCCCGGCCGGTGGATCAGCCGGGGCCGGTGTCAGGGCTCGCGACGGATCATCGCCGCGATGGACAGCCGCCTGAGGGAACGCTCTCGCGCCCCTTCCACCAAAGATCAGCCTCCAGGACAGTCGCCGACCTCCCCCACAGGTGCCGCCCGGGACCTCCGCACGCGCGGGTGGGGGCGAACGAGCGCGTGCCGCTCATGGGGCCTCAAGGCTCTCCCGCGAGAGCGCGACGCGCCTTGCGCCGCGCCTCAGCGGGTTCGGCCGGGAGATGAGGAGTCCGGGGTCGGCGCGGCGACGCACCGAGGTGCCTGCTGTCAGGTCCCGTACGAGACGTGCACGTCCTTGAAGCCGAGGGAGTGCAGGAGGCCCTCCAGCATGCTGGTGGTGTTGGCCTCGGCCCTCGTGGTCAGTCCGCTGCCCTTGGCGGCCTCGCCGATGTGCGAGACCGCGAACTTCTGCACCGCGTGCTCGCTGTTGGGATTGTCCGAGAACACGTCTCCGAGGCGGTCGAGCAGGCCACGCTGTTTGGAGACGGCGTAGGAGTGGTCGACATCCAGGGCGGGCTTGCCCAGCTGCGCGTGCGGGAGCCGCAGGGTGGCCGAGGTTCGGTCGTCGTTCACCGTCACGTCGTTCCCGCCGACCCTGGCGAGGTCGACGTACGCCTCCACGGTGCCCGCGCCCACGTAGAGCGTGCGCGATCCGCGGACCGCGTCCGGCAGGAACTTGGCGTCCTTCTCGAGGTCGACGACCACCTGGAAGTTCCCCGAGGCGGCGTCGAAGCGGCTCATGTCCTTGATGGACTTGAGGAGAGCGGGGCCCGAGCGGTCGGTCGTCTCGGTTCCGAACAGACCTTTGATGCTCGGCAGTACGGCCAGCCTGATTCCGGCGAACAGGACGGCGAGCACCAGCACGAAGGCAGTCACCACCTTCGCCCAAGCGGGCATGCGTCTGGGCAGCTTCCTGAGGGGAGTCGTCATCCGATGGCCCTCCTTTCCTGTACTCCGGATGCCCCCAGAAACCCTGACGAGACGGGTGAGTTGAGATACGTACGACGGACAGGCGCATTCGGGTGGGGGGACGGGCGGCGCGGGCATCTCCGACCATCGCATGCCGTGTCCGGCGGGCCCGGCCGGCAGCCGAAGGAAGCCGCCGTTCCTCCAGCTCCGGGCCGCTCCAGCGCCGGGCTCAGCTGACGTCCCGGCCGTGCCGGGGCTTCGGAGCACCGGGCGGTACGAAGCAAGCGGTGATGGTTTTGCCCGAGGCCTGCGGATGCGTGGTCCAGTCGTCGGCCAGCGCGTCGACGATGGCCAGTCCGCGGCCCCCCGTCGCCGTAGGGTCCTCGGACTGCTTGGTGGGCGGCAGGGGGTCGGAGTCGTGGACACTCACGTGCAGGCAGTGGCTGTCCCAGGTAAGGACCAATTGGGCGTCACTGTGCGCATGCACGTGCGCGTTGGTGACCAGCTCGGAGACACTGAGCAAGATCGCGTCCACGATCTCGGGGGCGTCCCTGGTCCAGGCCAGGGACGCCAGGTGCTCCCGTGTCCACTGCCGACCGGCGCGCACTCCTTGCGACACCGGGAACGACTGCGCCCATCCCATCGCGCGCAGCGACGTGTCCTTGGTCATCGACCCTCCCTCACTCGGCTCTCCATTCCCTACCCCCGTCCTTGGAGCACACCCCTGCGGTCTCGGCGCTCAGACCGACCCGGGGTTCTGAATTCGAGGCGGAAACGGGGTCTGCCCCTGGGATGTCCGGGCACACGCACCTCACCGCTATCGAGAGGAGCACCCCCGTGCTCGGCATTGCAGCAGCCGTCCTGTTCGGCATCGCCTTCCTGATCAACGCAGCAGACATCACCACCAACGATGTCTTCTCCTCCGTGAACGTCATGCTCCTGGGCCTGACCCTTCTGGCCCTGCACGTCGCGGGAATCGGAGCATCCCGCCCCGCCCGCAGACGCTGAGGACACCAGCGGATGCCGGCGTGGGGCGAGCGCTCATCGCGCTTCCTCCCCCGCCCCACGCAGAACAGCACTGGCCCCACGGCCAGGGCTGTTCTGTCATTTTCGTCCTCGCCCCGCCGGCGGCGGTCGCCGGCCGCTGCCGCCCCGGGGCCGCCACAGGCGTGCGCTCAACAGGCTGGTCCGCTGCTCGCGTCGGACTGGGTGAGGATGCGTCGAAGCCAACGAGTACGGGCGTCCCGGGCATCCTGGCTGAGAGCTGCCTGCGGTGCGACTGTGTCGAAGCCGTGGAACGCTCCGGGCCACACATGCAGTTCGGCTTGGCCACCGGCCTGCCAGATCGCGTTGGCGTAGGCCACATCCTCGTCCCTGAGGGTCTCGGCCGACCCGACATCGATGTAGGCCGGTGGCAGCCTCGACAGGTCCTCGCACCGCCCGGGAGCCGCGTAGGGCGACAGTTCCGAGTCCCCGAACCGTGCACCCAGTAGTGCGTGCCACGCCGTTGCGCTGGAGGTTCGATCCCAGATGTCGACGCCGGCCATCTGGTGGCTGGAGAAGGTGCTGTTACGGTCGTCGAGCATCGGACACAGGAGCAGTTGTCCGATCGGCGCAGGCCCCCGCCGGTCACGGGTGAGCAGGGCGAGTGCCGCCGCGAGTCCGCCGCCGGCGCTCTTTCCGCCGACGATGATGCGGTCCGCGTCCATACCCAGCCGGTCCGCGTGCGCTGCCACCCACACGAGTCCGGCGTAACAGTCCTCCACCTGCCCCGGGTACCGGGTCTGCGGTGCCAGCCGGTACTCGACGGAGATGACGGCCAACTCCAGTGCGAGAGACCAGTCGCGGAGCAGCTTCGGAAGCACCGACCACGCTTTGCCCGTGATCATTCCACCGCCGTGCATGTAGTACAGCAGCGGCAGCGGTCCTGTCAGCCCGGCGGGCCGTGCGCTCACGAGTGTGACGTCCGGCCTGCCCGACGCCCCCGGAACCCGGAGCTCATCCACCTCGAACCGGCCGTCGGCCCGCAGGGCCTGGCACGTCGGCCGGGGCCGGGCCGAAGCATCCCGCTGTTGCCGGGCCGAAAGGTTCTCCGGGGTGAGCGGTTGTCTTGCCTCACTCCCCAAAGCCGCCAGCGCCAGGCCCAGTTCGGGGTCGATGGGTGGTGTGGCCCGGACCGTCGGGGCCGGGCTGTCCCGCTCGGCGGGACAGCCCGGCGTGTGTGCCGCCGACGCTCGGGCGAAGTTCATGTGGCGCAGTGAATCACCCGTCAGGCGGCGGCCACAACGCGTTGGTGGAGGCCACAGGTAGGGATCGTCAGAGCGGAGCGCCATGGGAGCATTCCGGACTGCCTCCGCTTGCACGAACGACGCCGGCTCCAGCCGCACCCTCCGGTACGGACCGGACACCTGGCGGTCGGGCGGAAAGGGGGGCGACGCGCTGAAGGCGCCCGTCGGTCGCCGGACGTACGGACGGACGGGCGCGCCGCCCACCGTCCGTCGCGCCTGGCCCGCCACCTGCCAGGTCCGCTCTCAGAAGGCGTACCTGACGTCCAGCCACGGCGCGTGCGACGCCAGCAGCTCCCGCAGGCGCGTCAGGGACTGACGCTTGATCTCCCGGGCGTAGCGAACGTTGAGGTCGCCGTTCTGCGAGCGCTTGGTCTCCTGGGCGGACGGTTGCCACAGCACCTCCTCGGCGCGGGGGTGCCAGCCGAGGTTGACCTCGTGGAGCGCCTGGTTGTGGGTGAGCATGATGATCTCGGCCGCTGCCTGCTCCTTCACCCGGGTGGGCAGGACGTCGTCGAGGTGGGTGAGCAGCTCGGCCCAGTCCTGCTGCCATCCCGGGCGCAGGACGACCGGTGAGAGGTTGAAGTGGACCTCGTAGCCTGCGTCGAGGAAGTCGGCAGCCGCGGCGATCCGCTCGGCGACCGGACTGGTACGGACGTCCAGCAGCCGCGAGTCACCGGCCGGCATGAGGGAGAAGCGCACGCGGGTACGACCCTGCGGGTCGAGCGCGAGCAGGTCGGGATTGACGAACTTGGTCGCGAAGGATGCCTTCGCCGTGGGCAGGCCCCGGAACGCGGCGATCAGATCTGCTGTGTTGTCACAGATCAGGGCGTCGACGGAACAGTCGCCGTTCTCGCCGATGTCGTAGACCCAGGACCGGGGATCACACTGGTTGGGCTCCGTCTTGGGACCCTGGGCGCGTACGTGTCGCCGGACGTGGGCCACGATCGCCTCGATGTTGGTGAACAGCGTGATGGGGTTGGCGAAGCCCTTGCGGCGGGGGACGTAGCAGTAGACACACGCCATCGCGCAGCCGTTGGACGGGCCGGGGGCGATCCAGTCGGCAGACCTGCCGTTGGGGCGGGTCACCAGCTTGTGCTTGACCCCGAGTACGAGCGTCTCGGTCTTGATGCGGACCCACCGGCCGATGTTGCCGTCGTTGCCGTGCAGGGAGGGGATCTGCCAGTGGCCGGCGACCTCGATCACCCGGACTCCCGGCAGCCGGGCCATGATCTGCCTGCCGCGCGGCGAGTCCAGGGCCGCCGGCTCGGCGTACACCTCCCGTACGTCGAGCATCCGGCGCGCCGCCGCACTGTCCCGGAACGGCTGGTCCACGGCCTGCGCCGGTGCGACGTCCGACCACCCGAAGAGCGCCTGCTGTTCGGGCTCCCGGGCGTCGCCCGGGACGGATCCCGCCGACGGCTCGTCCACGTGCTTCTCCTTGTCCTTGAGTACGGGCATGGCCCCGTCGCACGAGCAGAGCCGACGGGGCCTTCGTCAGTCATGCCGCACGCCGTCGACGATCCGTTGACAGGTCGGCGCACCGCTCGAAGCCGTCGCCCTCCGCACAGATCAAAGCGCACCGCGGTACGGGCCGTGCCCCGCACACGCCGGGGAGCCGGTCCCCGCGGAGCCACCTCGCCGCGACCGCCCCGCCGGGCCCTCCCGCCGGCGGCCGCGCCCTGGTGCGGAAGCGGTCGGTCGCCCGATGACCGCGCCGCCGCCCCGGCGATACAGGCGCCGTTGATCCGTGCGCACTTTCTCCACATATTCGGAGGCAAAGTGACGGCGTGAACACGCGTGCCCGGAAAACGCTCCATAAATGCGCCATCCATTCGCAGACGACGCACCGGGGCGAGCGATTCCCACACAATTTCACACCGCCGCAACGCGGAAGTCTTGCGCACTCCCTCAGCAGCACACTTCACCGGCCGTCCAGAATTGCCGGGACAGCCGGACCGGAGAAACCTGCACACGGCATGCGCACACGCGTCACCGTTGCGGTCACAAGACACCAGGTGAGGGCTGCCCCAAGGGACGATTGGGACGGTATTACCCCACGTCAGGCGTGAAGTTGCGAGGACGTCGAATTCATCCGGTGAAGCTCATGGAGAATCTGCTCACGCGCAATGAACGCCTGTGCACGTCATGAGATTCCAGCGGATCGACAACCACGAATCCGTCGCAGTCCGATTGGTCGTACGAGGCACAGGCATGCTTTGATCCTGGGCCATACGGAGGCCGCACGACGGGCTCCGTACTAAGCAATTTCCATATGAAGGGCGCACATCATGAACTACACCCCCCAGGTCGAGACCGCCGAGATCTCCGACAGCGACCTCGACAACGTCTCGGGCGGCCTCGTCGGCGGCCTCGTCGGCAACGTCACGGGCACGGTCGAGGGCATCGTCCCGGTCGCCGGCCTCGTCGGCTCGGTCACCGGTCTCGTCGAGGGCACCACCGGCGTGAACACGGGCGCGGTCACCGGCCTGGCCGCCGGCCTGACCGCCGGTCTCTGAGACACGGCAGCACCCCGCCGAGCCCCGGAACCCGTCGGTTCCGGGGCTCGGCGCCGCCCGCTGACAGGTGAGGGAAGAGTTCCGTGCAGTTCCGCCAACAGGCCCTTTCCAAGCTGCAGTCGCCCGAACAACTCGATCTGCCGGTGCGCTTCGCCCGCCCGCAGGGCCTGTTCGTCCTCTGCGTCACCGTCGCCGTGATGGCCGCCGCCGGCTTCTGGGCCGTGACGGGCTCCGTCGCCGGCACCCTCGACGCCCCCGGCATCCTCACGCATTCCCGTGGCAGTTACATCCTGCAGAGCCCCGTGGCCGGACAGGTCACCGAGGTGCTCGCCGACGAGGGCGAGACGCTACCCCGGAACTCCCCCCTGCTCAAGGTCCGTACGGAGCGCGGTGAACGCGTCGTCCGCACGATCGACGCGGGCCGGCTCACCTCGGTGACGGCCACGATCGGTGCCGTCGTCACCACCGGCGCGGACGTGGCGAGCGTCGAACGGATCGAGGGCGCCGACGACCCGCTGATCGTCCTGCTCTACGTATCGGGAAGCCGTGCCGCATCGGTCCCGGTGGGCGCCTCCGTCGACCTCACCGTCCAGTCCGTGCCCGCCCAGCAGTACGGGGTGCTGCGCGGCAAGGTGGCCGCGGTCGGCAGGACCACGCAGACACAGCAGCAGATCACCCGCTTCCTCGGCGATGCCCAGCTCGGCGAGCAGTTCTCCCGGCACGGCAGGCCGTTGGCGGTCCTGGTGAAGATCGAGCACTCGGACTCCACGAAGTCCGGCTACCGGTGGTCCTCGGCCGACGGCCCTCCGTACGCGGTCGGCTCCATGACCCTCGCAACCGGCTCCGTCCGTCTCGCCGACCAGCGCCCGATCGATTGGCTGCTCCCGTGACCGCACCGCACCCGTCCCCCACCGCCCAGCAGCTGCCGCCGGGCCGCGGCAGGCACCGCCCGGAGGGGGCCCCCGGCAGCCGGCGGCGGTCACGTCAGGCGCCGAGGCGCGCGCGGACCAAGACCGTACGCACTCCCACCGTGCTCCAGATGGAGGCCCTGGAGTGCGGTGCCGCCTCCCTGGCGATGGTGCTCGGCCACTACGGCCGCCATGTGCCCCTGGAGGAGCTGCGGATCGCCTGCGGCGTCTCCCGTGACGGTTCGCGCGCCAGCAACGTACTCAAGGCCGCCCGTAGTTACGGCCTCCGCGCCAAGGGCATGCAGATGGAGCCCGCGGCCCTCGCGGAGGTCACGGCGCCCGCGATCCTGTTCTGGGAGTTCAACCACTATGTCGTGTACGACGGGGCGGGACGCCGTCTGGGGCGGCGGGGCGTACACATCAACGACCCCGACAAGGGACGCCGGTTCGTGCCCGCCGAGGATTTCGACACCAGCTTCACCGGGGTCGTCCTCGTCCTCGAACCCGGCGAGGACTTCGAGCGCGGAGGGCGAAGGCCCGGCGTCATGGCCGCCCTTCCGGCCCGGCTGCGCGGCACGACGGGCACGATGCTGGCGGCCCTGCTCGCCAGCCTGCTGCTGGTGGCGGTCGGGGCGACGCTCCCGGCTCTGAGCCGCACCTACATCGACATGTTCATGCTTGGTGAACAGACCTCCCTGCTGGGCGTGCTGTTCACCGCTATGGGCACCATGGTCGCCCTCACCGTCGTACTGACATGGCTGCAACAGGCGAATCTGCTGCGCGGCCGCATCATCGCGTCCACACTCGGCAGCGCGCGCTTCTACCGGCACCTGCTCCGGTTGCCCGTCACCTTCTTCTCGCAGCGCAGCCCCGCCGATCTCGTCCAACGCCTCCAGTCGAACGACGCCGTGGCGGAGACCCTCGCCCGGGATCTGACCGCGGCGGGCGTGGACGGCATCGTCGTCCTCCTCTACGCGTTCCTGCTCTGGACCTACGACCCCCAGCTGACCGTGATCGGAGTGGGGATCGCGTTGCTCAACGTGGTCGCCATGCGCATCGTCGTACGGATGCGGGCCGTGGGCACGCAGAAGCTGCGGGCCGACAGTGCCCGGCTCACGAACACCTCGTACACCGGGCTCCAGCTGATCGAGACGATGAAGGCCACGGGGGGCGAGAACGGGTACTTCCGCCGGTGGGCCGGGCAGCACGCGACGACGCTGGAGGAGCAGCAGCGGCTCGGGGTGCCGAGCGCCTGGCTGGGCATCCTCGCCCCCGCCCTCGCGACGCTCAACAGCGCGCTGATCCTGTGGATCGGCGGACTGCGGGCAGTCGAGGGGCACATCTCGATCGGCCTGCTCGTCGCCTTCCAGGCTCTGGTGACCCGCTTCACCGCACCGGTCACCCGGCTCAACGGGGTGGCGGGCAGGGTCCAGGACTTCGCGGCCGACGTGGCCCGGCTCAAGGATGTGGAGAACTTCCCGGTCGATCCGCTGTACTCGCGCCGTGAGCCGGTCGCGAGCACCCGCCGCCTCAAGGGCCACGTGTCGCTGGAGGACATCACCTTCGGCTACAGCCCGCTCGACAAGCCGCTGCTCACCGGCTTCTCGCTGTCCGTGGGGCCCGGGCAGCAGGTGGCGCTCGTCGGCGGCTCGGGCAGCGGCAAGTCGACGGTCTCGCGACTCATCTCGGGTCTCTACAGCCCTTGGGAAGGCACGATCCGCATCGACGGGCGGCGTCTGGAGGACATACCCAGGGGTGCGCTGGCCGCATCCGTGTCCTTCGTCGACCAGGACGTCTTCCTCTTCGAGGGGACGGTCCGGGACAACGTCGCGCTGTGGGACCCCTCCGTCCCGGACGAGGCCGTGGCCGAAGCTCTGCGGGACGCCGCCCTGTACGAGGTCGTCGCCCGCCGCCCCCGCGGTATCCACAGCCGGGTGGAGCAGGACGGCCGGAACTTCTCCGGCGGGCAGCGTCAGCGCCTGGAGATCGCCCGGGCGCTCGTGCGCCGTCCCAGCATCCTCGTCCTGGACGAGGTGACCAGCGCGCTGGACGCCGAGACGGAGCGGATCATCATCGACAACCTTCGACGGCGCGGCTGCGCCTGTGTCGTGATCGCGCACCGGCTGAGCACCGTGCGCGACAGCGACGAGATCGTGGTCCTGGACCACGGGACGGTCGTTGAGCGAGGACGGCACGAGTACCTGGTGGCCGCCGGGGGCCCGTACGCCGATCTGGTCGGGGAGCACTGACGTGGCATCCGTACATCCACTCGCGGGCACGGAGGCCCCGGGGCAGGACCCGGTC
Organism: Streptomyces sp. NBC_01013; assembly: GCF_045162765.1. Taxonomy (NCBI): domain Bacteria; kingdom Bacillati; phylum Actinomycetota; class Actinomycetes; order Kitasatosporales; family Streptomycetaceae; genus Streptomyces; species Streptomyces sp. NBC_01013. Next base: position 7,373,688 of record NZ_CP108687.1, on the reverse strand, counting down.
ATCGGCGCGCTGGGAGCTCTCGGCGCGCCGGTCGACTGCGCCGGGCTGCGGAGTCTGTCACTGGAGGGCCCGCAGGTGCTGTGGCTCGTCGTGGACGGCGCCCTCGACCTGTTCGCGGTGGACGCGGTGGAGCAGGGGCACTGGCACTTCCTGGGACGGCTCGAACCGGGAACCCTCGTACTGGGCCCGGTCGAGGGCCCGCAGCACACCCTTGTGGGGCGGCCGCTCCAGGAGTGCGTGCTGCGCCGGATCCCGCTGCGCGAGCTGTACCGGCCGGAGTACGCCGACCAGGGGACGTACGAGGGGCAGTACAGCAGCAGTTACGACACCGGGGACGCCACGCTGAGCCTGCTGGAGCACGCCTTCTCGCTCGGTGTGGGCCGCGGCAGGCGGGTCCTGTTCGAAGCGCCGCTGGACGGGCGGACCACGGTCGACGAGACAGCGGGCGACGACGACATCCTGTGGCTGCCGGTGTCGCCCGGCAGTGTCCAGTACGGCGCCGCTTTCAGCGCCGATGCCACGGGTGACCTGCTCGTCGACGCGGCCATGTGGCAGGGGATGGTCAATCAGCAGTACCGCCTGCTGTCGGCGCTGGACCGCTGGATCGAACAGCTGGAGCGCGCGCACGAGGACCGGACCGCGGCGGGCATGAAGGCGGGTGAGGCCGTCCGAAAAGAGGCCGACCAGGCACTGCTCACCTCGATCAGCCGGCCCCGGAGGGGCCCCTCACCTGCGACGGGCGCCTCGGACGACGCGGTGTACGCGGCCTGCCGCCTGGTGGCCCGGGACTCCGGGATCGTCCTCGGTGAGCCCGCCACGGGCGGGGCGGTGAGCGACCGCATCGACCCGGTGGAACGGGTCGCGGTCGCCTCCCGGGTCCGCACGCGGGCGGTGCGGCTGGACGGGCGCTGGTGGCGGGAGAACTCCGGGCCGCTGGTGGGCCGTCGGGCCGCCTCCGGAGCGCCGGTCGCCCTGCTCCGGCGCCGGGGCCGCTACGAGGCGGTCAACCCGCTGACGGGGCGGCGCAGCCGTGTCGACAGCTCGTCGGCGCAGGAGCTCGACGAGCGGGCCGTGATGTTCTACCGGCCTTTGCCCGAGCAGCCGTTGAACAAGCGGCAGCTGTTGCGGTTCGCCCTGTTCGGTACCCGGGTCGACCTGCGCAGACTGGTGCTGGCGGGCCTGGTGACCGTGGCGCTGGGATCGCTGGTGCCGATCGCGACCGGCAAGGTGCTCGGCGTGTACGTACCCCAGGCTCAGAACGCCCTCATCGTGCAGGTGTCGCTGGCCGTCATCATCTCGGCCGTCGTCTCGGCGGCCTTCATGCTGCTGCAGAACCTCACGATCCTACGGATGGAAGGGCGGATCGAGAGCACCCTGCAGCCGGCGGTCTGGGACCGGCTCCTGCGCCTGCCGACGAAGTTCTTCACCGAGCGCTCCACGGGAGAGCTGGCGAGCGCGGCGCTGGGGGTGAGCTCCATCCGCAGAGTGCTCTCCGGGACCGGTCCCGTCGTGGTGCAGGCGGGCACGCTCGGGGCGATGAACCTGGGGCTGCTGCTCTGGTTCAGCGTCCCGCTCGCGCTCACCGCCATCGTGATGCTGGTGGTCATCGCCGGGGTGTTCCTCACCATGGGCATGTGGGAGCTCCGCTGGCAGCGCCGGCTGGTCGTGCTGGGCAACAAGCTGAACAACCAGGCGTTCCAGACGCTGCGGGGACTGCCCAAACTGCGGGTCGCGGCGGCGGAGAGTTTCGCGTACGGGGCGTGGGCGGCGGAGTTCGCCCGTAGCCGTGAGCTGCAGAAGCGCGCGGGCCGGATCAAGAATCTGACGACGGTCCTGAACGCGGTCTATCTGCCGCTGTGTTCGCTGGTGATCTTCGTCCTGCTTGCGGGCCCGGCACGCGGCTCGTTGACGGCGAGCGAGTTCCTGACCTTCAACACGTCCGTGACGATGCTGCTGACCGCCGTCACCCAGCTCACCGGGGCGTTCGTGTCCGCCGCGTCCGTACTGCCGATGTTCGAGCAGATCAAGCCGGTGCTCGACGAGGCCCCCGAGGTACGCGGCGCCAGCACCCAGCCGGGCATGCTGTCCGGCGAGATCGAGGCCAGGGGTGTGTCGTTCCGCTACTCCCCCGACGGTCCCGTCGTCCTCGACAACGTGTCGCTGACTGTGCGCCCGGGCGAGTTCGTCGCGGTCGTGGGCCCGAGCGGATGTGGCAAGTCGACCCTGCTGAGGCTCCTCATCGGCTTCGACGAGCCGGTCTCGGGGAGCGTCCTGTACGACGGTCAGGATCTGACTGCGCTCGACCAGGCCGCCGTGCGCCGCCAGTGCGGGGTCGTCCTGCAGAACGCCCAGCCGCTGTCCGGATCGATCCTGGACTGCATCTGCGGAGCCGAGGTCTTCACCCAGGAGGAGGCGTGGGAGGCCGCCGCCATGGCCGGGCTGGCCGAGGACATCAAGCGCATGCCGATGGGGCTGCACACGATGATCGCCGGCGGCGGCTCGATCTCCGGCGGACAGCGCCAGCGGCTGATGATCGCCCAGGCCCTGGTACGACGCCCTCGCATCCTGTTCCTCGACGAGGCCACGAGCGCGCTCGACAACGAGACCCAGCGCACGGTGATCGAGAGCACCCGATCCCTGCGGGCCACCCGGGTCGTCATCGCGCACCGGCTGTCCACGGTCATGGACGCCGACCGCGTGATCGTCATGGCGGAGGGCCGCGTCGTCCAGGAGGGGCCGCCCGCCGAACTTCTCGCGGACACGGGCGGGCAGCTCCACGAACTGGTGCGACGTCAGATGCACTGACCGGCAGTCCGCTCAGGGGCACGCGGAACGATACTGACGATCCGTCATGGTCGGCCTGACCGGGCGTGTGGACTCGGCCACTCGTGAGGGAGTGGGTACTCGGCGGTGCATCGTGGGTGATGCGTCGGGGGCACTGACCTTCACCATCACCCATGAGCGGGTACCGGTCCGACGACGACGGGGCTACGGCAGTGGTGTCAGTCCGCTGAAGTATCCTTCCCGCCACCACTCACCGACTCGGAGGACCAAGAGTCTTGACTGCCCCGTCTGCTCTCCCGCTGCCTTTTCGCGCATCCCGTTCCATATCGTTCGCGACACCCCGAACGCTGCGGGAACTGCAGATGATGCAATGCAGCTCGCACATCCGAACCAAGCCGGGGTGGTTCGACAAGATGCACGACGGCGGCATCGTCGCCAAGTGGACGCGAGAAGCGACTGCCCAAGGGCTCACCGAAGCTCAGGTTCGTTACGTGCTCGCCGAACTCGTGCATTACGCGGCGCTGCGGGACGGACGGACCGGCATCGAGGTCTCCGCCGTCGACGGGGTGTGGCAGTCGGACACCCTGATCGACGACGGACTCAGGTCACGGCTGCGCAAGGCAGTTCGGGTTCTGGAGCAGGTGCCCGCAGCAGAACAGGACTGGCACCCCGGATCGGACGGCCAGGTACTGGATCTGGTTCATCCCTCACTGTTCTGTCTGGTGAGAGAGGTGAGCGGTGCGCCCGAGCGGGCCTGGAAGAACCCGACGGACCGCTACTCGACATACGAATTCTCGGAGAAGTTCCAGTGGCTGCCCACGGACGTCGACGTCAGTTCCGATGGCGATGTCGCCTTCCGTTCGTACGTCAACAACGTCCACCCGGAGACTCATCACGAACTGGCTTCCTTCCTGCCGGACTTGTTCGCCCGATTGCGCCCTCTCTTCGAGAACGTGCTCACCGATCTGCGCCATCCGCGGCCCCTGCGGATCGAGGCCGATCCATATGCCTGGTACGACTCGGAGCCGGAGTACCCGGACAGATCCTCCTACGGTGATGACGGGGCCTACACAGAAGCCGTCCGTGCATGGGAGGAGGCCGAGGACGACTGGTGGGAGAACCGCCGCCCCGTCATCCCGGACGCCCCGGCCTTCACCCCGCCCGAATTGCCCGATGGATCCGCCCGAGTAGATCTGCGCGGCCACCGTCTCCAGGTCATCGTCAAGCTCGCCACCATCCATCTCACCCCGGACAAGCCCGAGTACGCCGGCGGTTCCTGGCATGTCGAGGGGATGTTGAACGAGCGGATCGTTTCAACCGGCATCTACTACTGGGACAGCGAGAACATCACCGAAAGCCGGCTGAGCTTCCGATCGGCGCTCGACGACCCGCGCTACGAACAGAACGACGACCAGGGTCTGCGTGAGGTCTACGGCCTGGAGGACGAAGACGCGCTGAACCAGAAGCTGGGATCCGCATCGACCCCGGCAGGCCGTTGCCTGGCATTCCCGAACATCCTGCAGCACCGCGTCGGTTCATTCCGCCTCACGGACCTCACCCGCCCGGGACATCGCAAAATTCTTGCGTTCTTCCTGGTCGACCCGTCGGAAAGGATCGTCTCGACCTCCGACGTGCCACCCCAACAGCCCTGGTCCGGCACTTCGACCATGACGCTCGAACAGGCCAGAAGCTTTCGCGAACAACTCATGCAGGAACGCGGGTTCTTCGTCGCCGAGCACAACGAGCAGCTCTACGAACGAGAGTTCTCCCTCTGCGAGCACTGAACCCCGCCTTCCCCCCGGGCCGACGTCAGCAGGGAGCCCCAGGCGTATGACGTACCAGGCAGTGGCAGAGTGACATGAGTTCAGGGCAGCAGCCGCTCACGGTGCGCTGCGGGTCCCCAGCCCGCCTGGCGGACGTCGCAATCACGGCAACCGGCACGCCTTACCGCCGGTGGACACTGACGGCATATCCGCCGCTGTCGTAGGGGTCGGCATCCCAAGTGGCGAACCGTTGGACGAGGGTGAGGCCGGCCGCGGCACAGCAGTCGTCGTAGTCCGGCAGCGAAAGGTTGGGCGGCACCGGCAGGTGGGCTTCGTCCAGGCCGAAGCCGGCGACCAGCAGGCCGCCCGGACGCAGCGCGGCGGACAGGCGCTCCACCACCACGGACACGGTGCCGGGGGCGAGCAACGGGAAAATATTGCCCGCGGCAACGATGAGGTCGAAGTCACCTGCGATACCGAGGAGGGCCGGCTCGAACTCGGCCAGATCATGCTGGAACCAGGGCAGTCCGGGCGACTGCTTCCGCGCCACTGCCAGCATCGACGCGTCAAGATCCACCCCGACGCAGTCGTACCCGAGTTCAGCGAGCCGGATCATGACGCGTCCGGTACCGCACCCGGCGTCCAGCACCCGCCCTCCGGCAGGCACGAGAGCCGCACAGAACCGCGCCTCACCATGCACGTCCTTGCCGCTGTCGGCCAGGGTCGCAAATCGTGCGGCGTAGTCCTCCCCGGACGCTTTTCCGGGCAAATCTGTCCAGCGGCTCATATGCCCAACTATAGGTTGCCCGGGTGGCGGGGCTGCTGCCCGGGCGGTCGGTTGCCATATTTCGTCGTCGGTCACTCCGCGCAGCTGCACACCTCCGAGCCCCACGGCGACACCGACACCCGCGTCGATCCGGGCCGGCGCCCCGGTCATCCCGCTTCTGGGCAGCGCCGTCGTACTGCTCGGCGAGGGGGGCGAGGTCGAGGGCGGCGAATGCGCCGCCTTCCACGGCACGCGCCGAGGCGTTGACACGGGTACACATGCTGTATGCAGACATTTCTTCCGTTTCCTGACTTCACGGAGTCGGCCCTCGCCCTGGATTCCAGGCGACTCGGCAAGCAGCGGGTGGAGGCTCTACAGGTGTTCCGCGGCCTGACCGTGCCGGGTTACGGGTGGCGCAGGCACCCGGCGGTCCGCATGTGGGCCGGGTACGAGGAAGCGCTGGTCCGGTACGGGCTGGACATCTGCGCGGTCTGGACGGCTGAGGGGCGCGCCGACACCTGCGCCATCACCCTCATGCGGGACTTCCGGGCCCACCTGGCCGCCGCGACCGTCCGCTCCCAGGCTCAGCTCGGCGCGGAGGGAGATCTTCCGCCGTGGCTGGGCGTGTCCGAGTTCCATCGGAGTCACCAGTCGGCGCTGCTGCGCAAGGACCCGGAGCACTACCGGGACCGGTTCCCCCAGGTGCCGGACGACCTGCGGTACGTATGGCCGGCATCGGACCGCTCCTCCCAGCCCGGGCCGGGCCACCCATAGCCGGGTGCAGTCGGCTCGCGGCGTCCCTGGGCAGGCGCAACCATCTCCGGGGGCAGGGGGCGCACCGGCCGCCGCGGCGTCGTCTTGCGTCGACGTCGTGGCCCACGGGCAGCGAGACCCGGAGCGAGGAGGGCTCTGGTCCTTGTGTGGAGCGGTGACGCACGGTGTCGTTGAACAGCTCTGTGCATCGTGTGCCGTTTGACGCGGCCTTCGACCACCTCGGTCCATTCGCCCGGACCCTGGTGCGCGGAGGGCGCGGCCGGGCAGGCTACTTTGCTCGGATGAGTCTCCTTGATGATGTGGCCGAACGCGATGGCTGGCGATGCTGGGTGTGTGACGAAGCCGTCGACCCCGACGAGTCGGTGAACGATCCGCGGGGCCCCAGCGTCGACAGCCGGACCGCCGACCGGAAGGCCAAGGTCGCCGAGCGGCTCGCGCACCGCGGATGCAACAGCCGCAAGGGCGCGGTCAAGGTGGTCATTGCATGGCCGGACCGCCTGTACGTCGTCGAACCCGCGCCGCTGATCACCGTTGCCGCGAGACTGGAGCGCAAGGGGGGCCGCGAGATGGTGGGCCGTTGCCCGACCGGGCGAGACGCCCAGGAAGCGGCGGACTGGCTGGTGGACCGGTTCTCCCGACTGGTACCGGGACTTCCGGTGACCGCCGACATCGAGCCGGGGGGCGGACAGTTCCTCGTCACCCTGGCCACCGGCCGCCGCTGAACGGGGACCACCAGCGCGCACTCGCGCGGTCGCCCCGGGACCGCGCACCGATCGGTCCTTGACCCGCCTCCGGGGCCCGGGCGCCCGACCCCGGCGCCCGCGGGCATGAGGCCGGCTCCCGCTCCGGTGCCCGCCTCGGATGCGAAAGCCGTGTTCCGTGGCACGGAGTGCACTTCGGAGCATGGGCATTGCCGGTAGCGTGATCGTCTGCCGCATGGAATGCCCATGTGCACCGACGGCCCCAGCGGAGGATTCCGGTGGCGAGCGAGGGGACCGCGATGAGCGAACTGAAGAAGCCCAGAATCGAGGTTCCGGAGGGTGACGTGCCCACCGAGCTGACGATCCGGGACCTCGTGGTGGGGACGGGCCCGAGGCGCAGCCGGGCAGGGTCGTACAGGTTCACTATGTAGGGGTCACGTTCGCGTCCGGAAGGGAGTTCGACTCCTCCTGGGAGCGGGACCGGCCGTTCAAGTTCGCCGTGGGCGGTGGCAAAGTCATCAAGGGCTGGGACCGGGGAGTGAGAGGAATGAGGGTCGGTGGTCGGCGCGAGATCATTGTTCCCCCGCGTCTCGGTTACGGCAAGCAGTCACCCTCTTCCCTGATCCCGCCGGGCTCGACGCTGATCTTCGTCGTAGACATGCTCACTGTGGTCGGCGGGCCCACCGGAGCGAGGCCCGGCCTCACCGGCTGAGGGCTGCCGCGACGTGCCGCCCCGCACCGTCGGGGCATGACCGAAGCAGCTGGTTTCCGCGGGGAGCTACCGCGGCGCACCGGGCTTCCCGGCCCTGCTGATGACCGCGGCGGTCAAGACGTCCGGCACGCCCTCACCGACGATGGACACTGACGGCACAGCCGCCGTCGTAAGGGGTTCCGTACGGTGACCCTGACGGGGACAGCCTGATCGAGCGGCCGCTCCTCGTCTCGCCGATGGCTGCGGTCGGTTGCGCGGAGGCGAACATCACGAGGGCCTGTTTCGAACATAGCGCCGTCCGCCGGAGGACGGCCGAGCAGGCGGGACTTTCGAAACACGCCCGTCGTCGTGAGCGGACGTCAGGAGCGGGGCTTGTGCGCGAAGACCCAACGGTTCCCCTCCAGCGCGTCGTTCGGCTCGGGAAGGGGACCACGTCCCTGCAGACGGGTGAAGTCGAAGGGCGTGTGCATCGAAGTGGACCAGCCCCTGGCCGCCAGGTCACCCACGGAGTCGGGGCGCGGCCCCCTGTCGAAGAGGTCGAGCAGATCGATGCCGATCTGCTCCCGCGTCGCCGTGTAGACCGGGCTGTCGCGGTACGCCAGCAGGTCCTTCTCCAGCTTGGCCTCGAAGGCCAGGGCGCTGCCCACGGTGGTGAGCCGGTCCACCGTGTCGATGAGGTACGTCTCGGCGGGGCCCGGCAGGTAGAAGAGCAGTCCTTCGGCCAGCCAGACGCTCGGGGCGGCGGGGTCGAATCCGACAGAGGTCAGCGCGGTGACCCAGTCGGCGCGCAGGTCGACCGGTACCGGCACCCGCTTCGACTTCGGGTCGGCCGCCAGGTCCGTGAGCACCCTTTCCTTGAAGGCCAGCACGCCCGACCTGTCGACCTCGAAGACGACGCAGTCGGACGGCAGGTCCAGCCGGAAGGCGCGGGTGTCCAATCCCGCTCCCAGCAGAACCACTTGGCGCGCACCCGTACCGACCGACCGGCGGACGAAGTCGTCGAGGACTCTGGTCCGCAGGCCGAAGTAGCGGGCGAACCTCCCCCACAACGGGTTGTCGTCCCCGTCCGGGACCTGCTGGATGCACACCGGCCAGTCCGCGCAGGCGGGCGCCGCGCGTACGAAGTGTTCCGCGTAGACGTCTTGGGCCAGGCTGTCGTGGCGGTGGGTCTCGATCGCCCGTGCGGCGGCGACCAGGAGGGCGGTCAGTCCCACTCCTTCGTCCACGCCTTCCGCGCCCGTCCGCCGCGTCGCCGCGGTGGGCGTGTCCCCTTCGGCGGGAACGAGGAACACGGACGGGTCGCCGGCGGGGTGGCGGGGGTCTCCGGTGGTGGACGTTTCGCTCATCGGCTTCTTCCTTCCGGCAGCAGGACGGGTTTGATCACGCGTCCGGCGTCGCAGTCGCGTTCGGCCTCGTTGATGTCGGCCAACGGATAGGTGCGGATCAGCTGGTCGAACGGGAATCGGCCGGCCTGCCACAGACCGATCAGCCGGGGTATCAGCAGTTCGGGCACGGCGTCCCCCTCGCAGATGTGCCGGATGCTGCGGCCCCCGTCGAGCGTGCCCGGTTCGAGCGGCAGTGCGCTGTGGAGGCGTGCCACGAGACCGAGGGTGCCGGTGGGGCGCAGCGCGCGGAGCGCGTCGTTGATGAGCGGTGCGGAGGCTGTGGTGTCCAGGGCGTACTGCGCGCCGCCGTCGGTGTGCCGACGGATGTGCCCGGCCAGTCCGGCCGTCCCGGCGGGCAGCGGGACCGCACCCAACCGCTCGGCCAGGTCCAGGCGCCCGGGATGCCGGTCGACGGCCACGGTCCGTGCGCCGGCGGCGGTGGCCGCCATGACCGCGGTCAGGCCCACCGCTCCCGCGCCGAGCACGACGAGGGTGTCACCGGGACCGGCACGGAACGTGTTCAGCACGGCTCCGGCACCGGTGAGGGTGCCGCAGCCGAGCGGACCGAGCAGTTCGAGCGGCAGGGCGGGGTCGACCCGGACGGCGTTGCGCGCCGGGACGAGGGCGTATTCCGCGAAGGAGGACTGGCCGAACCACCGAACGGCCAGCGCTCCCCCTCCGGCGTCGGTGAGCCGTGACGCACCCTCCTCGCGTCCCCCGAAGAGGTTGAGTGAGGCGAAGGAGTCGCAGTAGGCGGGGGCCGCGCCGCGACAGTTCCGGCAGTGTCCGCAGGAATCGAAGCTCAGCACGACGTGGTCACCGACGCCGATCGCGCTGTCCGGGCCATCGCCCGAAGCCACCACGACTCCGGCCCCCTCGTGGCCGAGGACAGCCGGCAGCGGTGTGCGGCCGGCTGATCGCCGGACCGCGAGATCGGTCCGGCACATTCCGCATCCCGCGATCTGGACGAGGATCTCACCGGCGGCCGGGCCGGTGCCCAGGACGACCTCCTCGACCGCGAACGGGGACTCGTACGTGCGCAGCACGGCCGCTCGGAACCTCATCGCTCCTCCTCCCGCGGCCGGTGCACGACGAATGGACGGAGATTGCCGTAGAAGCCCCACGGTCCACCCGCGACACCGACCCCGCTGTCCTTGACGCCTGCGAAGGGCTGGGCGAGGGAGAGTTCGGCGTGGTGGTTGATCCAGGCCGTGCCGCACTCGAGCCGGTCGGCCGTCGCCGCCGCCCGGTCGAGGTCGGTGCCCCACACGGAACCGCCCAGCCCGAAGCCGGTGCCGTTGGCCGCTTCGACGGCTTCGTCGAGGCTCCGGTAGGGCAGCACCGGCAGGACCGGTCCGAACTGTTCCTCGGTCACCACCGGGTCGTGGGGAGGGACGTCCGTGAGAATCGTGGGAGCGAAGAAGTAGCCCGGCCCGTCGAGCCGGTGACCGCCCGTCGCCGCCCGGGCGCCGGCCGCCAGGGCCCGTCGTGTGACCCGCTCGACCCGGGCCAGCTGGGGGGCGTTGTTGACCGGCCCCATCCGGGTGTCCGGGTCCAGGCCGGCTCCGACGACGACGGTCTTCGCGCGGTGTGCGAGGGCCTCGACGACCTCGGCGTGGAGCCGGGCCGGTGCGTAGACGCGTTTGACGGCCATGCAGACCTGCCCACAGTTACGGAAGGCGGCCCAGAACAGCCGGTCCGCGATCCGGTCCACGTCGACGTCGTCCAGGAGGACGGCCGCGTCGTTGCCGCCCAGTTCCAGGGTGACACGGGCGAGGGAGGCCGCAGCAGCACCGGCGACGGCCCGCCCGGCCGGCACCGAGCCGGTGAAGGTGACGTGGCGGATGCCCGGGTGGGAGGCGAGGTGGGCACCGAGGGGCTCCCGGCCGGTGATGACGGTCAGGACGTCCTCGGGCAGGGCTGTGGCGAGGACGGCACCGAGCAGTCGGGTGGCGAGAGGGGTGTACGGGGACGGTTTGAGGACCACGGTGTTGCCGGCCGCCAGTGCGGGCGCGAACTTCGCCGACGCGAGCTGGAGGGGGAAGTTCCACGGCACGATCGCGGCCACGGGTCCGAGAGCCCGCCAGCGGATCTCGCTGTGCACGGGGCGGCTGTCGTCGATCAGGCGTGTACGGGGAGCCAGGCCGGCGAAGTAGCGCAGCCGGGCCGCCGTACGGGCGACCTCGGCATACGACTCGGCCAGGGGTTTGCCCTGTTCCCGGGTGAGCAACGGAGCGAGGTCGTGTCCGGCCGCTTCCACGGCGTCGGCGGCGGCGTTCAGCCCGGTGGCGCGGGCGACCGGGTCGGCGCGCCATCCGGTCCAGGCGCGCCGGGCCCGGTCGATCGCGTCGTCCAGCTCGTCCGACTGCTGGTCGGGGGTCTCGTCGAAGGTCTCCCCGGTGGCCGGGTCGATGACAGCGAGGCATGGGGCACGGTGTCCGGGGGCGCGGCCGGCTTCCGGTGTCGGCATCCGGGCGGTCAGTGCAGGGCCGGGACGTCGGCGGCGTGCTCCCGGTCCTGCCGGTCCATCTCCGCCCGGAAGGCGGCGATCAGCTGTGGCTGGATCCTTCCGGCGTTGCGGTCGCCGCCCGAGCAGACCGCTCCCCTCACTCCCACGATGTCCGTGCCGATACCGGTCAGCGCACCGAGGTCGGCCTGCTTGACGCTGCCCGCGAGGGCGGCGAGCAGACCGGCCGCGTGGGCGCGGCGGACGAACTCGGCGCAGACATCCGGCGGAACGTGGTCGAACAGCCGCGTCCCGTCCTTGATCGCGGTGTCCAGCATGGCCCCGTCGGCGCCGGCGCGGGCTGCGATGTCTGGCAGAGCGAGCGGATTGACGCAGCCGACGCGGTGGGCGTCGGCATAGCCCGACGCGATGACGAGCGCGTCCGGGCGGTGGTCCTTCACCGCCCGCACAACCGCCCGCATGACCTCGACGCCCTGCTCGGGAGTCGTGCATCCGTACAGGCCCACCTTGATGTACGTGGCGCCGGAGACGGCCGCGCCGAGAGCGGCCTGCGCCACGGTGCCGGGCTTGTACGGCACGTCGCCCACGGTGGCGGACACCGGTTTGTCCGCCGGTACCGCGTCGCGGATCTCCCGGATGACCCAGGGGAAGTTGGCGCCGAGAGAACCCTCGTCGGGCTTCTTGACGTCAACGATGTCTAGGTGCTCCGCCGCCTTCGCGCAAGCAAGTGCTTCCTCGATGCCGTCCGGGGAGATGAGAAGCAACACCGTGAACTCCTTCCGCCGCGAGTCCACCCGCCCGGGGGGCAGGGAACTGCGGATCACCTGGTTCATGTGCGGTGTGGTCATCATTTCCACTGCCCGCGCGCACCGGTAGGGCGTGCGGAGTTCCCCGGGCGGCGCGAGTACGCAGGTGTATGACTCCGTGAGCACCGGCGCGGACCAGAACCTGTTGAGCCGTGCCGAGACCGACCGCCCGCATGGGCGCGCCCCTGTGCGCCTGCGTGCTCCGGCGGTCGTGTCCGTTGCGGCAGAGCCGGGTCCTGCGCGCCAGATGACCCGGCCCAGCACGTCGTGCTCGAAGGGGAGTCACCCGCGCGTATGACGGTGGTTCCGCAGTGGGCGCGGAGGCCGGGGCCCCACCCGTCCCTGGACCTGGCCGACGGTGTCGTGCCCCACGGACCGACCGCCCTAAGGCGCAAGGTGCAGCTCCCGGGGTGCGGCACCTACGCGAGGCCGGCACATCCGCGACATCCGCCGACTCCTGATAGGGATGGAGCACACCGACCGAGCCCGCCGACGGCCAACTCACCGCAGTGACAACAGATTCCGTACCTCCGCCCCTTCCTCGCCCGGCGAATCGGATGCGTCCGAGAGAGCCGAACACGTTGACAGCGCAGCCTCCCGGGTCCGTTGAGTCGGGTTCGCATCCGCGAACAGCCGAGCGGCCATGCCCTCATGCACGAACGGCCGGAAGATCACTTCGCCGGCTTCCCCGGTTCGAGCTGCACGTTCCATGATCGGTCGAGTGACGGCATCTCCCTGTCGACCCCACCCCCACACGGTTGGAGGACGAAGCGATTCCCCACCTGCGAAGTCCAGGACTAGCCTGCTGAAGTACTGCTCGAGGCATTGTCTGACCGCGCATTTCACACAGTTGGACACGGTGGCAGGTCCCCGTTCCCCGTGCGCGATTCACGCCCTTTCGGATACGGAGGCAGGCCATTCATGTCGAATCCTTGCGTACACCAGCTGATCGAGGCGCAGGCGGCGCGGACACCGGCCGCGCCCGCGGTCGTGTCCCGTGAGGGAGTCCTGAGCTACGCCCAACTCGACGAACAGGCCGGGCGACTGGCCGGCCTGCTCGCCGCGCGTGGTGTACGCCCCGAGGTCCGGGTCGGGCTGGCCGTCGAGCAGTCGGCGCGTTGGCTGGTGACGCTGCTCGCCGTCTGGAAGGCCGGCGGCGTCTACGTCCCGGTGGACGCCGCGCTTCCCGCGGAGCTGGCCGCATCGATGCTGGCCGACGCCGGAGTTGAGCTGCTGCTGCACTCCGGACCCGGTCCGGTGCCGGCCGGTTCCGGCTTCTCGGTCGTGGAGCTGACCGACCTGGACGGCGCGGAGCCGGTCGGCCTCGCGGCGCCGGCGATCCGGCCGGACAACCTCGCCTACTGCATATTCACTTCCGGCTCCACCGGCCGGCCGAAGCCTGTCGGGATCCCGCACGCGGGACTGGCCGGCCACGCCGCCGCGATCCGGGCCGAGCTGGGCCTGCGGTCGACGGACCGCTTCCTCCAGTTCACCTCGATGGCCGTCGACGCCTCGCTGGAAGAGGTGCTGCCGGTCTGGCAAGCCGGCGGGACGGTCGTGTTACCGGATGCGCCGCGGCCGACGAGCGTCGAGCTGACCGAACTGATCACCGCGCACGGTGTGACCGCGGTGAGTCTGCCGAGCGCGTACTGGCACCAGTGGACGGACGACCTGCGGGCCCAGGTGGTGGCACTGCCCGAGACCCTGCGCATGGTCTTCATCGGCGGCGACAAGATCCGCATGGACAAGCTGGCCGCCTGGACGGAGGTCGTCGGCTCACGGCCGGTGGACTTCGTCGCCGACTACGGGCCCACCGAGACCACGATCAGCTGCACCACCTACCGGCCCGACCCGGCGAACCTGCCCGACATCGGGCTCGTACCGATCGGCCGGCCGCTGCCCGGGGTGACCGTGCACCTGCTCGACGACGACGATCTGACGCCGGTGACGGACGGGGAGCCGGGGAACGTGTGGATCGCCGGCTTCGGGCTGGCCCGCGGCTATCTGGGGGCGCCCGCAGCCACCGCCGACCGGTTCCGCCCGGACCCGTTCGGGCCACCCGGCACGCGAATGTACCGGACCGGGGACCGGGCCGCGCGGCTCGCCGACGGGAACCTGCAGTTCCTCGGCCGCTCGGACCGCCAGGTGAAGATCCGTGGATTCCGGGTCGAGCCCGGTCAGGTGGAGCACGCGGTGCGTGCCTGCGCCAACGTACGCGACGCCGTCGTGGTCACGGCCGACGACCCGGTCTCCGGCGCGCGCCTGGTCGCGTACGTCGAGGCGGACGCGCAGCCCGACGCGGAGGCCGCGCTCCGGGTCGAGCTGGCCGGTCGGCTGCCCGCCGTGATGGTCCCGCAGGCCATCGTACGAATGGACAGGATCCCGCGGTCCCCGCTGAGCGGCAAGGTCATCACGTCCCAGCTGCCGCCCCCGGCCGTCGCCGACCGGCCGGACCCGGTCGCGTCCTCCACCGTTGAGCAGACCGTCGCGGGGCTCGTCGCGGAGGTGCTGGGCCGGTTGCCGGGGGCCGACGAGGACTTCTTCGCAGCGGGCGGCGACTCCTTGCGGGGACTGCAGCTGCTCAGCCGCATAGCCCAGGTCACCGGGGCGGCGCTGACCTTCGACCAGCTGCGCTCGGCACCGACCGTGGCCGGTCTCACCGCGCTGCTGGGCCGGGCACGACGGTACGAACCCGGCGTGGGAGCCGTCACGCCGACCGGCGAGCGCGGCGAGTGGCGGCCGGTGTCCCGCGGCCAGGCCGCTCTCTGGTATCTGGACAAGCTGCACCACGGCGCGGCGACGTACGCGGTGCCGCTCGGGTACTGGATCTCCGGTCCGCTCGACGTCGACCGGATGGACGCGGCGCTCACCGAGCTGCTGGCACGGCACGAGGCGCTGCGTGGCACCTTCGCGGAACGCGACGGCCGGGTCCGCTCGCGCCTGCGGGCGCCGAGTCCGGTCCGTACCCGGGTGACCGCGGTGGCGGACCGCGCCGCGGCGATACGCCGGGCCGAGGCGGATGCGTCGCGGCCTTTCGACCTGGCCACCGGTCCGCTGCTGCGTTCCTCCTGCTACCGGGTCGACGACGAGAACCACCTCTGGCTGCTCGACGTGCATCACAGCGCCTTCGACGCCTGGTCGCTCGGGGTGTTCCGGCGTGAGTTCGCCGCGCTGTACGAGGGCCGTCCGCTGCCCGAACCCGCCCTGCGGTACGCCGACTACGTCGCCTGGCAGGAGCGCTGGCTGGCTTCGGAGGAGGCGGCCGGGCAGCGTCGCTACTGGAAGGAACTGCTGTCCGGCGACGCGCCGGTCGTGGAGCCGGGCCGGCCTACCGGGGCACCGGGGCAGGCCGGCTTCTCCCTGCCGCTGAGGCTCGGGGGCCCCGGCCCGGCTCAGGTCGAGGACGTGGCCCGGGCCTGCGGGTCGACCCCGTTCGGCGTGCTGCTCGCGGGCTTCTTCGCCACGCTGCACCGGATGACCGGCGGCGCCGACGACATCGTGGTCGGTGTTCCGATGGCCGGCCGGGGGCGGGCGGGCACCGAGGAGCTGATCGGATACCTGGTGAACACCGTGCCGCTGCGGATGCGGTTCACCCCCCGGATGAGTTTCCGGGAACTGGTGGAGCGCACCGATGCGGCGCTGGCAGAGGCGCTGTCCCGGCAGGACCTGCCGTTCTCGGAGATGACCGACGGCATCGCCCAGGGCGGGGACGCGGCCGAGAACCCGGTCTTCCAGAGCATGTTCGTCCTGCAGTCCACCCCGGTGGACGACGGCGGTGCCATCGACGGCCTTGAGATGACCGAGCAGCTGATCCACTCCGGCACCGCCAAAGTGGCACTGACGTGCACGCTGCGGCTGGACGCGGGCGGGGTCACCGGCGAAGTGGAGTACGCCACCCGCCGCTTCGACCGCCCGTCAGCCGATCGCTGGCAGGACGCCCTGGTCACGCTTCTCGAGTCGGCTCTGGCGGACCCGTCGGCACGGCTGGCCGAGTTGCCGCTGCTGCCGCTTGCCGCGGCCACGGCCCAGCTGACGGCGATCAACGCCGACCACCGGGACCGCAGCGCCGCCGTCACGCTGGTGCACGACGGCTTCCGCACGGTGCTGGCCCGTGACCCGTCCGCGGTGGCCGTGCAGGCGGGGACGGACGCCGTCAGCTACGCCGAGCTGGACGCGCGGGCCGAGGCGATCGCGGCGACGCTCGCCGCCGCCGGCATCGGTCCGGAAGCGCTCGTCGGGGTCTGCGTCGAGCGCTCGGTCGCCTCGATCGCCGCGGTGCTCGGGGTGCTTCGCGCCGGTGCCGGGTTCGTGCCGCTGGACGCCGGCTATCCGGCCGAGCGGCTGCGCTGGATCGCCGCCGACTCCGCGATGGCCGCGGTCATCGCGTCCGCGGCGCCGGCCGGACTGGAGGGCGTGCCGGTGATCGACCCGGCCGCGGCCGCCACGGAAGGCGGACCGGCGGTCGGGATCCACCCGCGCAACACGGCGTTCGTCTACTACACGTCCGGGTCGACCGGCCGGCCCAAGGGTGTGGTCATCGATCACGGCTGCGCGGCGTCGCGGGTGGAATGGCTCGCCCGGCGCTACGAGCTGGGCCCGGGCCGACGCGTGGTGCACAAGACCCCGCTGATCTTCGACGTCGCCATCTGGGAGATATTCGCGACGCTCGGGGCCGGGGCGACGATCCTGCTGGCCGAGGCCGGCACAGAGACCGACGTGCCCTACCTGGCCGGCCTGCTCGCCACGCCGGACACGACGCTCGCCCACTTCGTCCCGTCGATGCTGGACATGTATCTGACCACGGTCTCCGCCACCAAGTACCCGGGCCTCGACCGCGTGCAGACGTCCGGCGAGTCGGTCCCGGCCGCGTTGCTGCGGCGGTTCGCCGCCCACTTCGACGTCGAGCTGGACAACGCGTACGGCCAGACGGAGACCTCGGAGGTCGCGCTGTGGAGCGGCCGTGAGCGGCCGGACGGCGGCGGCGTCCCGATGGGCCGGGCGGTCAACGGCTACCGGCTGTTCGTGCTCGACGAGGCGTTGCGGCCGGTGGCCCCCGGCGTGGTGGGCGAGCTCTACGTCGCGGGCGTGGACGGCCTGGCCCGCGGCTACCTCGGCCGGCCGGCCCTCACCGCGGAACGGTTCCTGCCGCACCCGTGGCCCGTGGTGCCCGGGGAGCGGCTCTACCGCACCGGCGACCTGGCCGTCCGGGAGGACGACGGCCTGCTGCACTACGCCGGACGGTCCGACGGCCAGGCCAAGGTCGGGGGCGTACGGGTGGAGCCCGGTGAGATCGAGGAGGTGCTGCGCGGCCACCCCGCGGTCGAGCAGGCGGCCGCTCGGATCCGGGAGGACGAGCCCGGCGCCAAGGAGATCGTCGCCTATCTGGTGGGACCCGACGCCGTCGTCCCCGACGTGGCGGAGTACGCGGCCGGCTACCTGTCCCGGTATCTGCTGCCGACGGTGTACGTGAAGCTGGCCGCGCTGCCGCTCACCCCGTCCGGCAAGGTCGACCGGCAGGCGCTGCCGGCGCCGACCGCGCAGGATCGCGGGGCACGCGCCGGGATCTCCGAGACCACCTCGCTGATCGAGTCCCAGCTCGCCGAGGTGTGGCGCGACCTGCTGAACGTCGAGGAGATCGGCCGGCGGCAGAACTTCTTCGAGGCCGGCGGCAGCTCGCTGTCGGCGTTGCAGATGCTGCACCGGGTCAAGACCCGGTTCGGGGTGGCGGTCACCGTACGACAGTTCTTCAGCGCGCCGACGATCGCGGGTGTGGCTGAGTACCTGGAGAAGGCGCTGGTCGCCGAGTTGGCCGCGCTGTCCGACGACGCCGCCGCGCAACGCGGCGGCCGGGAGGGATGACCCCATGACCGCACTGAACGTGGACAAGCAGCAGATGCTCATGAAGCTGCTGCGCGAGCGGAGCACCGCGACGCGGGGCCCACGCATCACGCCGGTACCGCCGGGCACCCCGGTACCACTCAACCCGCCGCAGGCGAGGATCTGGTTCTCCTGCCGGCAGTATCCGGACACCAGCGAGTACAGCCTGCCGGAGCTGCGGACCCTGGACCGGCCGCTCGACCTCCCGACGTTGCGCGCGGTCACCGCCGAGCTGATGGCCCGCCACGACGTGCTGCGCGTCCGGATGTTCGAGTGCGACGGCGTGCCGATGCAGCAGGACGACGGCCCGATCGAGCCGCCCGTGACCTGGCACGACCTGCGGCACCTGTCGGCCGGTGAGGCCCAGGCGCGGGCCACCGCGAGCGGCAACGAGGCCGCCCGGCGCCCGTTCCCGCTCGACGGACCGTGCTTCTTCCAGGTCATCGGGTTCGCGCTGCCCGGCGACCGGACCATGCTGGCGGTCAACTTCCATCACATCGTCATCGACGGGCTGTCCCGGGCGATGGTCGTCGCGGAGCTCGACGCCCTGCTGGCCGGCCGTCCGCTCGGCCCGGCCCCGCTGGTCGGCTTCCTCGACTACGTGGCCTGGGAGCAGGCGAACGCCGACGACACGGCGATCCGGAGCGATCTGTCGTACTGGACCGGCAAGCTGGCCGGCGACCTGCCGGTGCTGGACCTGCCGA
Organism: Streptomyces sp. NBC_01013; assembly: GCF_045162765.1. NCBI lineage: Bacteria > Bacillati > Actinomycetota > Actinomycetes > Kitasatosporales > Streptomycetaceae > Streptomyces > Streptomyces sp. NBC_01013. The sequence goes on along the minus strand of NZ_CP108687.1, from coordinate 7,354,949 downwards.
GCGACCGTCCCCGGCAGGCCACGTCGAGCCGGTCCGGGGGCACCGTACCGATCTCTGTCACCGGGCCCGTGCTCGCCCGCCTCCGGCAGCTGGCGACGGACGAGGGGGTCACCCTGTTCGTCGTCGTCATGGCCGCGTACAAGCTGTTCCTGGCCCGGATGACCGGGCAGCGGGACATCATCGTGGGCGTCCCGCTGGCCGGCCGGGATCATGAGGTCGCCGAGTCGATCGTGGGCTGTTTCGTGAAGTCGGCGCCGTTGCGCACCGACTTGAGCGGCGACCCCACGTTCCGCGAGGTCGTCCGCCAGGTGCAGGAGGCCGTCCTGGGGGCCCATGACCACCAGACGGTGCCCTTCGACCGGGTGGTGGCGGAGCTGGGCCTGCCCCGGCTGTCCGGGGTGCAGGCGGTGTTCCAGACCATGGTCAACGTGCAGTCCACCGCGGTGGGCGGTGCTGCCGACCTGGGCACCGAGCTGGACACGAGCGCCGCGATGTGGGACCTGGCCGCGAGTCTGTTCGTCGACGAGGACGTGATGAGCGGCGTCCTGGTGTACGACGCCGGCCTGTTCGAGAAGTCGACCGCGTTACGCTTCGCCTCCCTCCTGGAGGGCCTGCTGGCCGCGGTCGCCGGTCAGCCCGACGCGCGGGCGTTCGAGCTGCCGCTGCTGGCTCCGGCCGAACGGGAACGCGTCCTGCACGAGCTGACCGGACCCGGGCGGCCGGACATCCGGTACCGGACGATGGCGCAGCCGTTCGAGGAGCAGGCCCGCCGCACTCCGGACGCGGTGGCGGTCCACACCGGCGAGGGTGCGGTGAGCTACGCGGAGTTGAACACCCGGGCCAACCGGCTGGCGTGGGTCCTGCTCGGCGCCGGGGTCGGGCCCGGCGATGTCCTGGCGTTGTGCCTCGCCGACGGCGCCGACGAGATCGTCGCCCGGTACGCCGCGGCCAAGCTCGGCACCCCGTACACGGCGATCGCGCCGGAACAGCTGGCCGGCGCCGCTCCGGACGTGGTGATCACCGATCGGGCGACGGCGGCGGACGTGCCGGCCGGGCCGTGGCGGGTGGTCTCGTTCGCGGACGCCGGGCAGTGGGCCGGGGCGGCCACGGACGACCCGCCGGTCGCGGAGGCCGGGTACGACCTGCTCCGTCTGGTCCACTCCCCCGGCCGGCCGGGGGCCGTCGCCCGTCCTGTCGTCGCGGAGCTGGCCGAGGTCGCGGAACTGCAGCGCGCCCATCCCCTCGGCGCCGGGGATGTGGTGCTCCCCGAGACGCCCGACGGCGCGTTCTGGCCGCTCTCGTCCGGGGGCGCGGTCCTGCTCTGCCCGCCCGTGGTGCACCGGGACCCCCGGCCCCTGATGGAACACATCGACACGTACCGCGTCACCACCCTGTGGACGACGGCGTCGGTGCCTCTCGACGGCGCAGGTGGCGGGTCGCTGCGCCGGGTCTTCCACGGCGGGGAGCCGGTGACCGTCGCCGGGTTCCCGGGCGAGGTCATCACGTGGCGGGGATGGCCGGAGACCGGCCGGGTCACCGAGCGGGACCGACGCCTGGCCCACCAGTCCCTGTACGTGCTGGACGAGGCGCTGGAGCCGACTCCGGTCGGCGTCGCCGGCGAGCTGTACGTCGGCGGGGAGGGCCTGGCCCGCGGGTACCACCGGCTGCCCACACCGACCGCGGAACGGTTCGTGGCCGACCCTTTCGGCGTACCCGGCGCCCGCATGGTGCGTACCGGCGAACTCTGCCGGCGCCGGGAGGACGGTTCGCTGGAGCACCTCGGCCCGGCCGACCGGCAGATCACGGTCCACGGCATGCGCGTCGGGCGGGCCACCGTCGAGGCGGCCTTCACCGGCCAGGGCGGGGTGGCCCTCTGCGCGGTCACCGCGGCGCCCGAGGGCGGCCTCGCCGCCTTCGTGGTGCCCAGTGGTGAGCGGGAACTGTCGGGCACGGAACTCGCCGAAGGCGCCGCCCGGCGGTTGCCCGACTATCTGGTGCCGGGCAGCGTCACGGTGGTGGACCGGATCGCCCGCGGCGACGACGGCGCGATCGATGTCGCCACGCTGCTCGGGCTGCGCGACACCGCCATACTCGTCGAGGACGAGCACTTCGTCGCTCCGGCGACCGAGTTGGAAGCCCGGCTGGCCGCGATCTACGCCCGGCTCCTGCGCAGGGACGCCGTCAGTGTCACCGACAACTTCTTCGATCTGGGCGGCCATTCGCTGCTGGTGTTCAAACTGATCGAGGAGTGCGAGAGCGAGCTCGGTCTGCGGCCGTCCGTCCAGGACGTCTTCACCGGCCCGAAGGTCCGCGAGCTGGCGGCGACCCTGGGTGCGGTGCAGACCGCGCGGGCGCTCGAGGACAATCTGGTAGGCCTCGTCGAGAACCCCGGCGCGCCGCTGATGGTGTTCGTCCACGCGGCGAGCGGCTCGGTGCTGCCGTTCTACGAGGTGGCCCAGCGGCTCGGCGGGGAGTTCGCGCTGTACGCCCTGCAGTCGCTTCCGGACGACCGGCCGGCGACGATCGAGGAGATCGCCGCCCGGTACGTGGCCGCCGTCGACGAGGTGCGCGGCGTGGCCCCCGTCGTGCTCGCCGGCTGGTCGATGGGCGGTTGCGTGGCGGTCGAGATGGCCCGGCACTGGCTGCTGCGGGGCGAGCGGGTCGCGGCGACGCTCCTGCTCGACACCTGGGCGCCGCCCTCGTTCATGTCCTCGGCGGCGGAGGCCGCCGAAGTGCGGGCCGCGTGCCTGGCGCTCGACGTACTGCGGCTGGAGGGCGCCGAGGCCGACGCCGCCGCGGCGGTGACCGAGCTGACCGGGATGGTCGAGCGCAACCGCGACTCGTTCCTCGACTATTGGCCGGAGTTCTACCCGGCCGAGGTGGAACTGCTGCGCGCCAGCGACCCGTTGCCCGCCGACGCGCCGAAGTTCCCCGCGGGTTACATGGACGACGACCGCGGGTGGGGCGCCTTCGTCGCCGAGCTGGAGACCACCGAGGTCAAGGGCAGCCATCTGAGCCTGTTCGATCCCGAGCATGTGGATCACCTGGCCGCGGCGATCAGGGACGCCGTCTCCCGGCGGATGGGCTACGAGGAGATCTGAGGGCCGTCGACCGCGGCCCGCAACTCCGGGTACATCGACCCGTCGTAGGCCGCGGCGACCTGCTTCATCGGCTCAGCGGCGATGGTGCCCGGCTTGTACGGCCACCAGTTCACCAGGACCGTCAGCCGTTCCCGGTGCTCCGGAACGGCCGACGGTTCCTGGTGCGCGTCGGCGCGGCTGCCCACGGAGTGCCACAGGTGGCCCGGGAACGTGACGTACAGATTCCGGGCCGGGAAGACGAACTCCCGGTCCTGCGCGCCCGGCGAGGGCTCACCGCCGAAGACCACGAGCGGCCCGTCGTCGACGTCGGTCAGGTACACGATGCTGGACAGCGTCGGGGACTCCAGCGCACCGGTCTCGGGATCCTCGCCGATGTCACGGTGCAGACCGAACTCGAAGTTCGAGGAGTACGGCGGGGCCAGCCGTCCGAGCCACCACTCGACGCCGACGGCGGCCGCCCGTACCTCGGCGGGGATGTGGTGCACGAGATGGTCCCGGACTGCCGCCTCGACCACGTTGCGAGGCGGTGTCCCCAGCGGGTACCAGAAGGTGTAGTGATAGGGGCTGCGGCCGTCCAACCGGTCGGGTCGGGTGGCCATCGCGACGGCCGAACGCAGTTGGTCCAGCGTCTCGTCGGGAAGCGCCTGCGCGGTGTGAGCGATGAGTGCCATAAATCGGATGTTACGGGGCACCCCACGCTGTGGTCGATCGGTCCTTCCGCTATGCCGAACCGGTCAGAACGGGCAGCCGCGGGCGGTGCCCTGGGACAGCTGACCGGGCGTCTCCGCCCCGGCCGACTGCCCCATCCCGGCCTCGCGCATCAGCCGTGCGATCGGCCGGCCGGTGCCGCTGTCATCGTCCTCGTAGCGCCGGATCACCGACTCCTGGACGTCCGCCGACTTCTCCTGGCTGAACTTGAACAGCCCCTCCACCTCGTCGATCCGGAGCCGGAAGGCCCCGACGCCGGGCAGGATCTGGCGGAAGTAGCCGACCGACGCGGTCTGGTCCCAGTTGGCGCCGAAGCGCTGCTCCAGCCGCTCCGCCGTCCAGCGGACGACCTCGAGCGTCTCCTCGGGGTCCCGGATCAGCTGGATCCGCCCGCATACGTGCACGCTCGCGAAGTTCCACGTCGGGGCGGACGGGGCATCGGGGTAGACGGCCGGGGTGACGAAGCCGCCGGGCCCGTCGAACATCAGCCGGGCGGGCATGCCGTCGGTCAGCGCCTTCCAGTGCGGGTTGGCGCGGTTGAGATGGCCGAAGAGCTCCGTGCCGGTGAGCGGGCCGGAGCTGGGCATTCCCGGAGCGACGAGAGCCGGCAGGCGCGACGCCCACGGCACCGTCGCACCGTTGGTGGTGAGCGTCGCCAGCGGGTGGCCGTCGACGATCCGGCGGTGCCAGTTCTCGTCCTGGATCTGGTAGTGGCTGGGCACGAACATGGCTACCGCCTCACACGATCGGGGTTAGCGGCACACCGCGTACGCCTGGCGGCCGCGCGGACCTGCCGCGGCTCGCAGGAAACCGGTGGCCGGGTCGACGCCGGCGGAGCAGACCTTCCCTAGCGTGGACTCCGGCACCACGTCCAGCCGGTGGCCCTTCTTCTCCAGCACGGCAAGCACGGCAGGGTCGAACGAGCGCTCCACGACCACCACGCCCGGCCGCGAGAGGCGTGGTGCGAACGACTGCGCGAAGTGGTCGATGTGCCAGGCGGGCAGCTCGGCCGCCGCCTGCGGTTCGTATCCGAACTCGGCGACCGCGAGGAACGCGTGGAGCGTCCACTGGTCCTGCTGGTCCCCGCCCGGCGTGCCGAAGGCCAGGAACGGCGCCCCGTCGCGCAGCACGATGCTGGGGCTCAGTGTGGTGCGGGGACGCCGTCCGGGCGCGAGCGAGTTGGGGTGGCCCTCGGTGAGCCACGCCGTCTGACCCCGGGTGCCGAGGGCGAAACCGAGTTCCGGGATGACCGGCGCGCTCTTGAGCCAGCCACCGCTGGGCACGGCGACGACCAGGTTCCCCCAGGCATCGGCGACGGCCACCGTGCACGTGTTCCCGGCGCCGGCCCGCGGACCTGCCGGGGTGACGGTGGGCAGGCCGCTGCGCAGGTGCGACATCCACTCCGGCTCGTCCGCGCCCGGCTGCTCCGCCGGCTCCGCCACCGGGATCCAGGGCTCGGCGCCGCCCGGCCGTCCCGGCTGCGGATCGAGGTTCGCCCGCTCGCCTATGAGCGCGCGCCGCTCGGCGGAGTATTCGGCCGCCAGGAGCTCGGCCATCGGCACCGGCGTCTGCTCCGGGTCGCCGTACCACGCCTCCCGATCGGCGAACGCGAGCTTGGCCGCCTCGGCGACGGTGTGGACGTACTCAGCACTGCCCAGCCCCATGGCGCGCAGGTCGCACCCTTGGAGGAGGGCCAACTGCTGCAGGAACACCGGGCCCTGGGACCAGGGTCCCGGCTTGTGGACGGTGAACTCGCCGTACGGCAGCTCGCACGGGGCCTCGACGCCCGGGCGCCAGCTCGCCAGGTCGTCGCCGGTCAGCAGGCCGCGATGCCGGCGGCCGGTCGAGTCGAAGACCTCGGTGTTCCGCGCGAAGCGGTCGATCGCCTCGGCGACGAATCCCTGGTAGAAGGCGTGGTGGGCCGCCTCGATCTGGGCCTCCCGGTCCGCGGACTTCGCCCGCGCCTCGCGGATGAGTCGCCGATAGGTGTCGGCCAGTACCTCGTTGCGCATCCGGGACCCGGCCGCCGGCACCGCGCCGCCGGGCAGGTAGGTGCGGCCCGACTCCGTCCACTCGGTCCGGAACAGGCCGGCCATGGCCCCGATCGTCGACGCGGCGGCGGGCAGCAGCGGGTACCCGCGGGAGGCGTATCCGATCGCCGGCTCAAGGACGGACTCCAGCGGCATGGTGCCGAACTCGCCGAGCAGACGCATCCAGGCCCCGAACGCCCCCGGCACCGTCGCCGGAAGGAGGCCGCCCGCGGGCATCTGCTTGATGCCGAGCGCGGCGAACGCGTCGAGGCTCGCCGCCTGCGGCATCGGGCCCTGGCCGCAGACGATGCGAACCGTGCCGGTCGCGCGCGAGTAGGCGGCGATCACGACGTCACCGCCCGGCCCGTTCGAATGCGGCTCGACGATCTGCAGGGCGAAACCGGCGGCCACCGCCGCGTCGAAGGCGTTGCCGCCGCGCTCCAGGATGCCCATGCCGACGGAGGACGCGAGCCAGTGAGTGGCGGCCACGCCTCCGAGGGTTCCGGTCAGGGCCGGTCGCATGACGGTCATGGGCTCACTCCTCGGCAAGGCTCGTACGCAGGGTGGGTGACGGCTGGGACGGCAGGTCGCATGCGTACTGGGCGACGCCCAGCAGGATGTCGACGAGGCTGTTCTCGCACTTGACGACTTCGGGCCTCTGCAGCTCGGCCGGCCGCTCGTCGGCGTCGTCCGGCGCGTACAGCCCGTTCGCGGTGACGTCCTGGGCGATGGCCACGAGCCGGCGCAGCAACTGGGCCACGACCTCGTGCCGGGGGACCGGGGCCCGCAGCGTCGTGAAGTAGGAGTCGTAGATCAGTCCTGCGAGCCGGTGACCGGGACCGCGGACGGTGGCCTCGCGCAGCAGCGACCGGCCGTTGGTGACCAGGCGCGCGGCGACCCCTTCGTGGACGAGCTGGAGCAGGGTCATGGCGTCCAGCAGCTCACCCGCGTCGGTGCTCGCGAGACCGGGCAGCCGGCTGCGGCGGAAGAGGTCCCGGATCGGCCAGTAGTCCGGTGCCCAGGCTCCGCTGAACGCGCGGTGCCGCAGCCGCATGCTCGGCCGTATCAGCTCGTTGTAGAGACCGGGCGGGCACGAGCCGGTGTAGAGCAGCATCGCGGAGTAGCCGTCCACGTACTGGCTGATCTGCGGCAGCACCTCGTCGGCCGGCCGGCGGCCCTGGCTGAGGTCCTCCACGAGCTGAGCGATCAGCCGCCACACGACGAAGCACACCTGGTGCCCGGTGAGCCATCGGAACCAGAACAACTCGTCCGGCGATTCGCACGGCTGGACCTCGGGCGTCAGCAGGCCGCCTTCGCCGAGAGCGGCCAGCCGCCGGCAGCTGCCGGCGTAGTCCCGGATCGGGACCTCGCCGGCCGGGCTGTCGGCATCTCCCACCGCCGGCAGGATCAGCGGTTCGAGACCGTACGCGAACCCGCCGAAGTCCCAGCGCCCGTCGGCTGGCAGCTCGCACAGCGCACCACTGCCGGCCGGCTTCATGACAGGCCGTCCGGCACGAAGGTGAACTCGAACTCGAGCCCGTTGACGTCGTACGTGTAGAAGCTCTGCACGCCGTCTTCGTCGATCACGATGTCGGTCGGCTGCTCATCGATCGCGAACGTGTAGTGGCCAGACTCGTAGAGCTCGATCCAGCGCTGCCGGAGCCGTACCAGGTCATCGGCGGCGCTCACACTGAAGCAGAAGTGCTGGAACTGCACGGCGCTCTCGGCCGGCTCGGACTTGCGGCCGGGCCGTCCGAAGAGGTGGAACCGGACGTCGCCGAGAACCATCTCGGTCAGCCCGTGGATCCCCGGCAGGCGGCTGCGGGTCAGTTCGGAGAACTGGTCGAGCGACCACGCCCGTCGGCATCCGAGAAAGTCCCCGTACCAACGGACGCTGTTCTCGAGGTCATTCGTCTGCACTCCGACGTGATGAAACCGCGGCCTGGGAAATCGCACGGGGGCCGCCATGGTGACGGCCGATGACGTCTCTCTCATGTCTCACTCCAGCGGAGGAAAGGCGCATCCGAACGCGGACACTACTGTCGCCAAGCCATGATGGCCCTCAATTGCGGTTCGGAGAATTCCCCGCTTTATGGGACACCGAAGACGGAAGGTGCCGCACCCCCTCACGCGAGGGAGCGGACATCATTCCTCAAGCGAATTGTCAGGCCGACCGTTCCAGCGTGTAGTGGCGACGGAGTTCCTCGACGTACGGGAGAACGGCCGGGTCCTCGGCGCTGCGCGCAAGATCGGTCATGGTGTTCCAGACGAAACCCTCGCCCCCGTCGCACCGGAAGTGCTTTTTGATCACGATGCTGAAGATTTCGTTGACCGTCTCCAGCGTCAGCACATCGGCGAGCCGCATCAGGCGGCCGTGGTCGGCTTCGGTGAGCGGGGGTCGCTTCACCGTCCGGTCGGCCGGAATGCCGGCGTCCGGGCCAGCGCCCTCGACCGAGATCAGCGGCTTCGCGGACGGCACGTCCACGAAGTCGAACATCAGGTGCACCCGCTCCTGCGAGGAGAGCACCGCGACCGAGTGGATCTCCGAGGCATCGAGGAACCACACCTCGCCTTTGCGCATGCGGAAGACGGTGTCGCCCTCGTTGAAGAAGCAGTCCTCGTTGGTGGCGAGGGGGATGTGCATCCGGTGGGCGTTACGGGTCTCGTCGGCGAGGTCGCCGAGCTCCAGCAGGTCCCGGTGCGGGATGATCACACTGTTCTGCACCTTGGCCAGGCGTACGAAGTTCAGCCGGTCCAGGTCGGCGACCTCCGAGATCAACTCCCGCAGATAGGGCAGCTGATCGGCGAACTCGGAGAAGGCGGCGGGACGCTCGTGATCGTAATGGGTGACCACGCCGTCGCCGGCGCTCCCGCCCCGGGCCCACAGCATGCAGCTCTTCCACGCGCCGCCGAAAACATAATCGCTGTACGCCTCGGACCAGGGAATGGAATCGCTCGTCGCGAGATCCTTCGCCAGGCGGGCGTCGTCGAGATCGGTGTCCCCTACATAATGGGTTCGCATCGGATCAGGCAACCCTTCTCAGTCGAAACAGAAGTTCTCCTGGGACGGTAGGCAGGTTTTCCTCCGGGGCGGAGTCACGTGATTCGGTGACGATCCAGATCCTCGGCGATCTTTTCCAGGACTTCCACCCGCCCCTGGAAGGGTTCGTCCGGTCGCGGCCATTGCACGACAAGGTCCGTTATTCCAGCCTCGGAGAATTTACCCGCCGCATCGAAGAACGCCGCCGGCGATTCGAGGAGGCCGCCGACGGTGGGTCCGGTGACCAGCAGCCGGGACACGGTGGCCGGGTCGCGGCCGATCTCCACGCAGGCCTTCTCCAGCGCCTCCACCTGCCGGCGCAGGACGGGGAGGGCCTCCTCGTACGGGGCACTCGCGAACTGGTTGGGCTCGCCCGTGGTGACCCAGTACGACGCGTGCCGGGCCACCAGGCGCATGCCGCGGGGCCCGGACGCCGCGATCGCGAACGGGACGCGGGGCTGCTGCCGGCACAGAGGATAGGAGTGCACCTCGTCCGCCACGTAGTAGCGGCCGTCGAACGTGGTCACCGGCTGCGTCAGCAGTTTGTCGGTGAGATCGACGTACTCGGCGAACCGCTCGGTCCGCTCGCGCCGGGTCCACGGGTTCCGGCGGGTCATGGTCGAATCGAAGCCCGCCGCTCCGGCGCCGAGACCGAGGATGAGACGGCCGGCCGAGATGTCATCGATGGCGGTGACGTCCTTGGCCAGGTACACCGGATGCCTCAGGTTGGGTGAGGCGACCAGCACACCGAGCCCGATCCGCTCGGTCTCCACCGCCGCCGCGGTCAGCGTGGGCACCTGGGTGAACCACTCCTTGGCGCGAAACGCCCGCCAGTTGAGGTGGTCGTAGGTCCAGGCGTGGTCGAATCCCATCTGCTCGGCCTGGCGCCACTTCAGACGCGCCGTCTGCCACCGGTCCTCCGGGACGATCATGATGCCGAATCTCATGTGTCTTCCTCCCCCGGCCGACCGGGATCGATGTTGAAGTTGTAGCGGAACAGGTTCTGCGGGTCGACCCGCCGTTTGAGCGCGACCAGACGCCGCCACCGCTCGCCGTAGGCCGCGCGTACGCCGTCGCTTCCCTCGTCGTTGAGGAAGTTGACGTACTGCCCGACCGAGCGCGGCGCCATCGCCTCGCTGAAGTCCCGGACCCAGCTGACGTGGCGCTCGCGGTCGCCCCGGCCCGGCTCCCACGCGCCGAACATGTTGATGTTGTGACCGGCGTGCCGGGGGCCGAAGGCGGTGTCCGCGGCGGGCACCCGCCCGATCGCTCCGCCGAGGTGATAGATCGGCACGGCTGCCAGCGGCGAGGTGATCCGTGACGCGTGCTCGACGACGGTCGCGATGACCTGGTCGCTCAGCTCCCCGAAGTCCACCGACCGCCAGTAGTACTCCTTGCCGGGCGGGGAGGTGCGGTCGACCATCTGCTGCAGTTCGACGTACGGCATCGGGCCGACCGTGTCGAGCAGCGGGCGTCCGAACTCACGCAGCGGGCGCAGGAACTCCACCCCCTCCTCGTGGTCGCCGGACCAGCACACGTTGACGGCCACGATCGGCGAGCCGTGCAGCCGTTCGGGAACGGCTGCCACCGGCGGGCACAACCGGAGGTTGAGGATCGTCCCCAGCTCGTCCGGAGCGTCCGCGATCAGGTCGCGGTAGCGGGCCAGGAACGCCGGTGCGACGTCCAGCGGATAAATGATCATCCCGGCCAGGACGGTCGGTCCGATCTCGTGCAGCCGGAAGCCGAACCGCACGACGGTCCCGAAGTTGCCGCCCCCACCGCGCAGGCCCCACAACAGCTCCGGGTCCGTGGTGGCGTCCACCCGAAGGCGCCTGCCCTCCGCGGTCACCAGATCGGCTTCCACCAGGTTGTCCACGGTGAGCCCGCAGCGGCGCATGAGGTGACCGATGCCGCCACCCAGGGCGAGGCCGCCGACGCCGGTCTCGCTGACGATGCCGCCGGTCGTCGCCAGCCCGTGCACCTGGCTGCTCCGGTCGACGTCCTGCCAGAGCGCTCCGCCCTGCACATGGGCCAGCCGGTGTTCCGGGTCGGTCTCGACCGCACGCATCCGCGACAGGTCGACGACGAGGCCGCCGTCGCAGACCCCTTGGCCGGCCACGCTGTGCCCGCCGCCGCGGACCGCGATGGGCAGTCCGCGTTGGGAGGCGAAGGTGACGGCGGCCGTCACGTCCCCCACGTCCGCGCAGCGGGCGATCAGCAGGGGATGCCGGTCGATGTCTCCGTTCCAGACCTTGCGGGCGTCGTCGTATCGCGGATCGGCGGCGGTGATGAGATCGCCGCGCAGCGCGTCGGCGAGCTTCTCCGCGTCGCCGCTCGTCAGGGTGTCCAAAGCCGTCGTCCTCCGGTCCTAGGTCCTGTCTGGAGTTCCGCGTCGTCCGCGCGGAGCGCGGGCGCAGCGGCGGTCGGGCGTGCGATCGGTGTGCGTGGTCGAGCGTGCGTGCCGGGCGCCGGGGCGCAGACGCGGGACTTCGGACAGGACCTGAGCGCCCGGGGCAGCCCTCAGTCGTGCGGTGCCGGGATTCTCGTCCTGCGGATCGTCGCGGCCACCTCGCGCAGCGTGCCGTGCAGCAGCTGGGTCACGTCGGGTTCGGCCCGCAGGGCCGTCTTGCACTCGTCGAGCAGCCGGAAGGTGAGCAACGAGTGGCCTCCGAGCTGAACGAACGTGTCCAGCACGCTGATCGGGGACCGCCCGAGGACCCGGCGGTAGATGTCGATCAGGGCCGCTTCCAGTTCGTCGGCGGGCGGCTCGACGTTGCGTTCCCGCTCGGCGAGCTCCTGCCAGATCTTGATCAGCTCGCCCTGATCGATCTTGCCGTTCACCGTCGCCGGGAAGTAGTCGACCGGCACCACCCGGTCCGGCCGCATCTGGGCGGGCAGGACCCCGGCCGCGTGTTCCAGGATCGCCGCCGGGTCCAGGTCGGCGACGGAGCCCTGGCCGGCCGGTACGACGAAGGCGAGCAGGCGGAGCGGCTGTCCGTGGGCGATCACCACGCAGTCGCCGATCGCGGGGTGTGCGGCCAGCACGGACTCGACCTCCCCCGGCTCGATCCGCAGTCCACGGATCTTCACCTGCCGGTCGATCCGGCCGAGGTGCTCCAGCGCGCCGTCCGGACGGTAGCGGCAGAGATCACCGGTGCGGTACATCCGCGATCCCGGCGGTCCCCAGGGGTCCGCGACGAACCGTTCGGCGGTCTGGGCGGGCTGCCGCCAGTACCCGTCGGCCAGGCCGACCTGCCCGCTGATGTACGCCTCACCGGGTGTGCCGATCGGTACGAGGTCGAGGTTGGCGTCCAGCACGGTGATCCGGAAGTTGTCCGCGGGACGCCCCACCGGGACGGTCCCGCCGGCCGAGCCCGGTTCGATGACGTTGTCGGTGACCGGACCGGCCTCGGTCGGGCCGAAGGCGTTGACCAGCTTGCTGCCGGGCAGAGCGGCGGTGAACACCTCGGGGATCCGCGGGCTCATCGGCTCGCCCCCGCACACCACCCACTTCAGGGCATCGGAAGGGGCCTGGGACAGTTCCTCCAGGAAGGCCGTCAACATGGTCGGCACCAGGAAGATCAGCGATACGTCGTGGTCCCGGGTGAGCCGGGCCAGATGCCGGGGATCCCGCTCGCCGCCGGGCCGGCAGATCATCAGCCGGGCACCGTGGTAAAGCGGCCAGAAGAGCTCCCAGATCGAGATGTCGAATCCCGGCGAGGCCTTGAACAGTGCCGTCCCGCCGGGGCGGAACGGGTACTGCCGCTGCATCCAGAAGATGTTGGCCAGGGTGCCCGCGGTCCGGGAGACCACGCCCTTGGGCCGGCCCGTGGTGCCCGAGGTGTAGAGGATGTGGACCAGCCCCGGGCCCCCTTCGACGACGGGGTTGGTCGCCGGCAGGCCTTCTCCGGCCTGTCCGGCGCCGACCTCGTGGATCTCCCACGCGCCGTCGGGCAGGTGCTCGCGGCAGACCCGGTCGGTCAGCACCAGCCCGGGCGCCGAGTCCGCCAGGATCAGGGCGATCCGCTGATTCGGCAGGTCGGCGTCGAGGGGAACGTAGGTGGCGCCGGTCTTGATCGCGGCGTAGATCGCGACGATCTGCTGGATGCCGCGCTGCAGGCAGATCCCGATCCGGGTGCCGGGCCCGGCGCCGAGCCCGCGCAGGTGATGGGCCAGGCGGTTGGCGCGCTCGTTCAGCGCCCGGTAGGTGACGGTGTTGCCGTCCTCGTCCTGCAGGGCGACCGCGTCCGGGGTGCGTTCCGCCTGCTCCTCGAACGGCTCCGCCATCGTGCGGAACCGGATCTCCGGGTCATGGTGCGGGTTGAGGCCGTGCCGGAGCAGCTCGCGTTCCTCGGCACCGACCAGCGGGTGGCTGAGCATCGGTGCGTCCGGTTCGTTGGTCAGGCCGGTGAGCAACTGCAGGAACGAGTGCGCCCAGGCCCGTGTCGAGGGGACGTCGGACGCGTCGGTCATGGACTCGACGTACAGGTTCCCGCCGGCCCTGGTGATCAACATCGTCACCGCGACCGGGGCGTCGTCGGGTTCCGCCGGGGTGACGGCCTCCGACTGGGCGGCCTGCCGCAGTGCGTCGCGGAAGCTCATCGCCGGGTCCGGCGCGTCGGGCCGCGGCAGGATGGCCTCGAACTCCTGCCGGGTGACCCGGACACGGCAGCCCGTGCCGGGGCGCGGCAACCGTTCGGCTAGTACGCCTATGCAGACCGACAGGGCGACGAAGTCGTCGACCCCGGCTGCCGCGGCGAGGGAGCGCAGGGCGCGCGTCACGGCGTCCGGGACGATGACCGGCCCGATGCAGTCCGTCTTGGACAGCATCCCGCTCACGGCGCGGTCCCTTCCAGGAGGACGCAGCCGTAGAACCCCGGCGCCAAGGACTGCGCCAGATAGGTCTGCCCGCTGCGGATGCCGACTCGCTCGTGATAGTCGGCCAGATTGATCATCCAGTCGGCGTTGCCGCAGTGGCCGTAGGCGGCGAGCGTGCCGGCGAAGTGCAGCCGGTCCGGCGGCAGGCCGACCGAGGCCGCGTTGAACAAGGTCAGCGGCTTGTACAGGTTGGCCGCGAACACCTTGGAGACCTGCCCCAGCTCCCGCCCGCCGGCGCGCAGGACCGCGGAGAGCGTACGGTCGGCGACGGTCTTGCGGGAGGCGAACGAGTCGCGGCCGCGCAGCCCCTCCGGGTCCGCCTTGACGGCGGACGAGGCCAGCCGCACCAGTCCGGGATCGTGCCGGGTCAGCATGCAGCTGACCGCCGCGTCGCCGAACACGGCGTAGGGCTGAATCCGTTTGGGGTCGTCCGGCACGAAGTCCAGAGCGACCATGACCACATGCGTCACGTCCGGATCGGCGAACAGGTCCCGGCCGTGCCGCAGAGCGGTCAGCGAACTGCAGCACCGCTGGAAGGACACGAGGTGCGGGACACAGTCGTCCAGTCCCAGGGCGATCAGCACCCGCTCCGCGAAGTCGGACGGCAACAGGGCGAGAGTCGGGTCGCTGGTCGCGATGACGAGATGGCTGACGTCCGCGGCACCGGCGCCGGAAGCCTCCAGGGTCCGGCGCACGGCGTCCACGACGTACTCCTGCACCGGCCCGGTCATCTTCCGGTAGGTGCTGCAGCCCATGTCGGCGAAGTCCGTACCGAACGACGCGGTCTGCCAGAGGTCATCGAAATCCGGAATGTTCTCCGGCTTGTTCTCCAGGTCTCCGAAGGCGGACGCGAACGAGCCGATGCCGACATTTTCGAGATCCGAGATCATGGTTCCTTCGATCGGCCGAGCGGATGGGGGATGCCGGCGCCGGGCTCTTCACCACGGGCGTCAGGCCCGGTCCGGCACCACCGCGCTCGCGTCGATCTCGCGGAGCACGGCGAGGATGCCGTCGATGTCGCCCAGCCGGGAAACCCATTCCGGGCGCATGGTCACGGTGTTGTCCGTGTACTCGTCGATGTAGTTCACGAGCACCAGGACCATGTTGAGCGAGCTGATTCCCAGTTCCTCACGCGTCTTCGCCCGAGCCACTTGCTCGTACGTGATGGCGCTGGTCGGCGGCTGCTTGGCGAGGAAGTCGGCGAACTTGCGCCGGTAGTCGTCGGTGGTCATCAGTCGACCTTCGGGAACGGGAAGCCGTTCAGGTTCTCGGCGTGGATGCGGTTGTGACCCCACCGGTCCTCGCCGGACACCAGAACGCTGCCGTGGTAGTCGAGGCTGATCGCGTCACCGAATCCGCTGAGGCTGTCGATGTTCTCGTACACCCGGACGGATGGTGAGACGTACCGGGTGGCGAGCCCGAGCCTCTTGCCGTTGCTGACGTTAGGCAGCGAACCGTGGATGCACTTGGCCAGGAAGATGACGAACTGCCCCGGCTTCATCGGCATTTCGACGATCTGGCCGGCGTCCGGGTCCCAGTCCTTGTCGAGCTTCAGCTCCGAGTAGTCGTATCCGAAGAAGTCGTGGGACTTGCTCTCCACGTTCCGCGACATCGGCTTGGTTTCGTCGTAGTACCACTTCTTGTGACTGCCCGGGATGAAGCGGAGGCAGCCGTGCTCCTCGTCCGCCTCGGAGAACGCCGTCCACACGGTCAGTTCCTGCGTGGCCGCGGTGCTCTCCTCGGTGTACCGCAGCGAGGGATAGGCGACCGTCTCCGACTCGAAGACGGTGAAGGCCTCGACCTGGTGCCATCCGGTTCCCGCCTCGCCCGGCTGCTTCTCGAAGATGTTCGTCTTCCAGCAGATGATGTCGTCGCCCATCAGGCTGCGCAGCTTGTGCACGACCGAGGGGTGGGCGATGTGCCGGGAGAGGGTGTCGCAGTCCAGATGACGGTCGTAGTTGATGACGGTCGAGTCATGCGGCTTGTTGCGGGACGTGACCATCTCGATCATGGCCTGGCTCCAGTGGAGCTGTGCCTCGTCCTCGGAGTAGAGGTCGAACGGTCCGAGGAAGCCGTTCTCCTGGAAGGACTTCACCTGCTCTGCCGTCAAGCCCTGGTCTGTCGTACCGCTCATGCTTTCAGCCACCTTTTCTTCCTTTCGCCGACAGTGCCTGCCTGTCTGAGCCACCTGAAATGAGGGAGGAATGCGGGCCGATCAGACCCACCGTATGCGGGGCCCGGTCCAGCCGTCTTGTCACCGGAACGGGGGTCCAGGACGGCCGGCCCGATGGGGGGCCGCCGCCCCCGCCGATGCCGACGAAGACGCCAACGCGTCCCCGTAGCAAGGGAGTCGAGGTCCACGATCAAGGGGAAGCCTCCACGGTGGCCTGCCGCCAGCTGTGGTACAGCCCGGCGTACACGCCGTCCACGAGGAGCAGGTCCTGGTGGCTGCCGCGCTCCACCAGCCGGCCGTCCTCCAGCACCATCACCTCGTCGGCCCGCTCGGCGACGGCCAGCCGGTGCGCGACGGTCACGGAGGTGCGACCCGCGGTCAGCCGGCGCAGCGCCTCGATGAGCGTCAGCTCGATCTCGGGGTCCACCGCCGAGGTGGCCTCGTCGAGGATCAGGCAGGCCGGGTCGGCCACGTGCGCGCGAGCCAGTGCGACCAGCTGCCGCTCCCCCGCGGACAGGCTCTCACCGCGCTGTCCCACCGGGGTGTCCAGGCCGTGCGGCAGGCCGGCGAGGAACGCCTCAGCGCCCAGTTCGCGGAAGGCGTGCTCGATCTCGGCGCGGGTGGCGGAGGGGCGGCCGTAGCGGACGTTCTCCTCCACCGTGGTGTCGAAGAGGAACGGCTCCTGCGGCACGACCACCAGGCGCGAGCGCAGCGACTCGGTCGCGATCTCGCGGACGTCCACGCCACCTATCAGAATGCGGCCGCGGTCCGGGTCGGCCATCCGCGCGATCAGCTTGGTCAGCGTCGTCTTGCCGGACCCGGTGGCGCCGACCAGCACCACCTGGCGGCCCGGGGGCACCTCGAACGACACGTCGTCCAGCGTCACGCCGGCGCCCGGGTAGCCGAAGACCACGTTCTCCACGACCACACCGGGCGGGTCGGGCGGCAGCCGCCGGCCATCGGCCGGCTCGGCGATGTCCTCGTCGATGTCGAGCAGGGCCAGCACGCGGCGCCACCCCGCGACCGCGCTCTGGGTGAAGTCGATGACCTGGGTGAACTCCGTGATGGGCGCCAGGAACAGGGTCACCAGCAGGATGAACGCGACCAGTTCGCCGGCGCTGTTCCCGGTCGACGGGCCGATCGCCAGTCCCACCGCGACGACGCCCACCACGATGACCACGGCGAACAGGTCGGCGAGGGAGAACAGCAGTCCGCCCAGGTAACCGGCCCGGATCTTCGAGTCCCGCCACCGGTGGATGGTGCCCGTGGTCCGCCGCAGACTCGGCTCCACGACGCCGTAGGCACGGATGACGGGGGCACCCTGGATCGTCTCCGAGATCACCGTCAGCAGCTCGGCGACGCGGACCCGGACCGCGGTGTGCGCGGGGCCGAGGCGGCCGACCACCACCCGGACCAGTAGCAGCAGCGGCACGGTCAGCACGACCGTGACCAGCGTCAGCCAGACGTCGTAGTAGGCCATGCCGGCGAGGGCGGCCAGCATGATGGCACCGTTCACCAGCCAGGCGATACCGCCCCACTGCAGGAACATGCTGAGGGTCTCGACATCGGAGGTCACCCGGGACACCAGCTTCCCCCGCGTCTCGGCCGAGTGGTACGCCACGCTCAGCCGGTGCACATGGGTGAAGGCGCGGACCCGCAGGTCGCACAGCGCCCGCTCGCTGGCGATCGCGAGACGCGCCAGGCTGGCCCAGTTGACCACCGCGGTGATCACCACCACCAGAGCGGCCACCGCGCTGAGCCCCAGCAGCCGGCCGCTGCTGATGTGACCGGTACTGAGCCCGCGGTCGATGACCTGCTGGATCAGCACCGGCACGGCGAGCCGCCCGACCCCCCCGAGCAGGGCGAGAACAACCGTCAGCGCCAGGCCCTCACGGATGGCGGGGATGGCCGCCAGACCGCGTCGGATCACGGCGGTCGTCGACCCGGTGACGCTCTCGGGGTCAGCCGGCTCGATCGTGGTCATGCCTGCACCCTCTCTCGCTCGTAGGCCCGGATCAGCCGGTCGTAGCCGTCGATCCGCAACAGGTCCCCGTGGGCCCCGGCGCCGGCCACCCTCCCCTTGTCGAGGTAGACGACGGTGTCGGCGAGCGCCAGTGTCGCGGCGCTGGTGGTCACGACGATCGTCGTGGTGGACGTCAGGCCGGTCGTGAGGCCGCTCATGATCTCCTGCCGGGTGGTGGCGTCGACGGCGGAGGTCGCCTCGTCCAGCAGCAGCAGCCGCGGCCTGTGGGCCAGCGCCCGGGCGAGCGCTATGCGTTGCCGTTCGCCGCCCGAGAGCGTGACCCCTCGCTCGCCGACCGGTGTGTCCGGCCCGTTCGGCTGGCCGTCCACCAGTGCTCTCGCCCGGGCCAGACGAAGCGCCTCGTCCAGCCGTGTATCGGCCCCGGCCTCCGCAGCACGGTCGAAGTCGAGCAGTACGTTCTCGGCGAGCGATCCGGCGAAGAGGAACGGCTCCTGGAAGGCGGCCGCAATGGCCGTCACCCGCTCGTCCGGGCTGATCCGGCTCAGGTCGGCCCCGTTCAGCAGCACCGTGCCGTCGGTCAGCGGCAGCAGGCCGGCCAACGCCAGGAGAAGCGTGGTCTTGCCCGACCCGGTGCCGCCGGTGATCGCGACGGTGGAGCCGGCCGGCACGTGGAAGCTCACTCCGCAGAGCACGGCCGCGCCGCCCGGATAGGTGAAGGAGAGGTCCTGGACCGATACGTCGAGCGGGCCGTCCGGCAGCGGCTGCGGATCCGGCACGGCCGGCGGCAGCGGCTCGCCGAGCACCGTCCGGACCCGGGCGTACCCGGCCAGCATCCGCGGCACATCGCCGAGTACGTTGCCGATGGTGCGCACCGGGACCACGAGCATGGCGAACACGTTGACGAAGCTGACCAGGGCGCCGACGGTGATCTCCCCGCTGTTCACCCGCAGCGCGCCGACGACCACGATGCCCAGCGAGGTGGCCGTCGGGATCGACTCGATCAGCGAGTCCAACAGCCAGTCGCGGATGGCCAGTTTGATCTTCGCGTCCCGCAGTCCGGCTGCCTCGGCGGCGAAGCGGTCGCGCTCGACGCGGTCCCGGCCGAGCATCTTCACCAGGGCCGCGCCGTCGAAGCTCTCGTGTGCGACCTCGGTCACCCGTCCCAGGCGTTCCTGGACCGCCTGGGCGGGCACCTCGACCTGTTTCTGGTAGACCCAGTTGACCAGCAGCAACGCCGGGATCATCGTGCCGCCGACCAGAGCCAGCACCGGGTCGACCATCACCACCCAACCGACGGTGACCACGAACAGCACGAACATGCCGAGGACGTCCGGCAGCCGGGCCGGCAGCTCCGCGGCCGCCTCCGCGTCGGTCGTGACGTGCGCCAGCTTCTGGCCGGTCGGGTGGGCCTGGTGGTACGTCATCGGCAGCCGGTGAAACCGGTGGACGACGGCGGTCCGCAGGGTGGCGTCGAACCGGGCCCTGGTCACCACGAGAGTCCACCGCCGGATCAGTCCCGCGGCGCCCTGCACCACGCCGATGGCGGCCACCGCCAGCAGCACGGCGACGATCGTGCCGTTGGCGATCCGGCCGTCCTCGAACCGGGGTATCACCACGCGGTTGCACAACTCGCCGAGCGCCACCGACCATGCGACCAGACTCGTGCCGTACAGCAGCGAGCCGACAAGGCCCCAGATGATCGGGCCGGGGTGGGCGCGGAAGGCATCGAGCAGCAACGCCCGTGATCGCTCAATCTTGTTGAACCGCCCGGTCGTCGTCTGTTCTGCCATCGCGCCTTCCCTGCCATTCGCTTGCGTCACTCGGGCCGGATCCGGGAAACACCGGTGCGCCGACCGGTGTCAGGACGACGTGCCGCACTCAGAGGTAGGACTGCAGCTCTCCGCGGCGGCGCACGTCCGTGGTGGCGCAGTGGAAGGAGCCACCGAAACTGTTGAAGTTGCGGAACGGGCAGGGAATCGGCGTGATGCCCCAGCTCTCGGCGAGTTCCTGCATCGGCCGGTCCTCGGCCTCGACCAGCATCTTGGTCTCGTCCAGCATCAGGATGTTCATGTTGATCCACTTGCTGGTCATGTACAGCGGGTGGCCGTCCGGGATGGCCGGTTCGGGCGCCCGGCGGATCTCCCAGTTCTTGAACTGGCTCGGCACCTCGACCACCCGGTCGGGGTGGATGAGCAGCTTGCCGGGGGCGAGCGGCATCAGGCTCGCGTCGATGTGCATCGGGTGGTCGTCGACCAGGTCGACCACGTGCACCTGGTACTCGTCGCCGATCTCCCGGCGCACCCATTCGATGCCCATCATGTTGGTGACGTGGCTGCGTTGTACGAAGATGTCCCGGCCGCACCTGATGAAGTCGGCCGCGTCGAAGGTCGGCTCGAACTCGGTGATCACCGACCGGAACGGCTCGCCGTCCGGCTGGTCGGTCCAGCCTTCGACGTACAGCTCGTCGCTGAGCTCCGGGCGCGGGGCGGCGGACCACCGGGCGCCTGCGCGGAAGTACTCCTTGAGCAGCGGCCGATAGGCGGAACTGGCGAAGTAGCGCGAGCGCCAGGCCATCGGCGCCTCGATGATCCGCTCACCGATCACCAGCAGCAGGTCGCGCGGCATCGCGTCGTAGAGGCCGGTGCTGGCCCAGCCCGGCGCGCCGTAGGACCGGCCGTGATCGCGCGGGTCCGGCCGGCGCACCCGCACGCCGTGGTTCTGCAGGATCTCGACGAGCTGGTCGAGTTCGTCCTTGGCCGCGGCGACCTGCTCGGGCGGGAACGGCTTGCCGGCCCTCTCCCGGAACACCGCCCGCTGTTCCGCCGAGAGCGGCGCGGCCGTCACGGTGTCGTACGGCGGGAAGTGCGCACCGTCGACGGTGCCGACGATGACCTCCTCCAACGGGTCCCACTCGTTGTAGGCACTGACCGGCGACCCGGTCGCCCCCTCTGACTCAGACACGGTTCGTCCTCCGCTCGTCGGTGTACAGGGTTCCCTCGGACCACACGTACGGTGTGCCGCCCCAGGCGGTGGCGGTGGCGACGTCGGGGAAGAACCCGTGTCCCGCCAGGTTGGCGCTCGTGTTGCACAACAGGGGGACCCCACTGATCCGGTGGTACTCCTCGAGCACCCGGCCGACCCTGGTGTGCGGTGTGTCCGGCCGGATGGTCTGCAGCCGGGCCGTCCCGTCGAGGTGCAGCACGGCCGGCACCCGCTCCGCCCAGCCGGGCCGCAGGCGGTGGTCGAAGAGCATGTACGGGTCGGCTCCACCCGGGTCGAAGACGGCCGACGCCTCCGACTCCAGACAGATCGGCGCGACCGGCCTGTACGGCTCCCGGTGCTTGATCCGGTTCAGCTCGTCCTTCATGGCGGGCGCCACCGGGGCGGCGAGGATGCTGCGGTTGCCGAGGGCCCGCGGGCCGAGCTCGGCCCGCCCGTCGACCACCACGACCGGCTCACCGGTGGTGTGCAGCAGCGCGGCCAGCTGCGCCTCGTCGCACGGCCGCGCCGTCCAGCCGGGCGCCGGGCGGCTCGGCGTGACGGCCGGACCGGAGTAGACGTTCCACTCCAGCACCGGATCGCCGCCCTGGTACAGCACCTCGCAGAGGGCCGTGCCGATGGCGGCACCCGAGTCGTTGGTGAACGGCGGCACCCAGACACCGGTGAACAGCCCGCTGGAGCGGATCACGCTGTTCCACTTGATGTTGAGCGCGCACCCGCCCGCGAGGCAGATCGGCAGCGGTGCGGGCAGTTCGAGCCGGGCCACCGCGTCGGTGAGGGCTCCGACCAGCATCCGGCCGATGAACTCCTGGAAGGACGCGATGAGATCGGCGCTCGAGTGCGACGGGAAGAGCGCGGCGCAGCGGGCGGCCAGCGTCGTGCCGACCTCCGGGCCCATCGACTGGACGCCCACCTCGGCGACGAGCTTGTCCAGTGCCGCCATCACGTCGTCGTCCACGCTGCCCAGGCCGGCGTACGCCATCGCCTTGCCTGCCGTGCCGAGGTGGTGTTCGACGATCTGGACCTCGGTGAGCCCGTCCAACGGCCGGTGGAACGGTTCCAGTGCCAGGCAGAAGTACGTGAACACGTCGCCGACCAGGCCGAACAGCGGACCCAGGTACTCGCCGGTCACGGGCCGGCCGGGGCGCACGAGGTACAGCCGGGGCAGCGTGCCGCCGTCCCAGACCAGACCCAGCGCGGCCTGTCCGGCGAACGGGCCGGTGCAGTAGCTGGCGTACAGATGGTGGCTCGCGTGCGGGTAGCTGCTGTACCCCCCGGCCAACGGGCTGCCGGCGATGCCGTCGAAGGTGTACCGGGACGGCGGGGCGGGCGCGAACGGGTCGGCGGCGTACGGCGCGGTGGCGACGCTCACCGGCCGTCCCCCGGAGAGGGTGTCGATCAGCGTCGGCCCGTCGTCGTCCGACCACCACCCGTCGATCACGAAACGGTCCACGTCGGCCACGTCGAGCCCGTGACCGGCCAGCACGGCGGTGATCCGGTCGAGGTCGCCGAGCGCGCTGTAGCGCCGGCCGTTGCCGATCTTCTCCATCTCGGCGCTGAAGACCAGACGCTGCCCGTCGAGCACCGCGATCGCGCCGTCATGGGACACCTTGATGCCGCAGACGATCACCGCGGGGACCTGCTCATCGCCGCCCGCAGGCTCGCCGGCCGCATATCGGTCCACAGCTCGCCGATCCGGGCCAGGCAGTCCTCCCGCGACGCCGGCTCGCCGACCGGCGTCCACCCGGCCGGCACCGGTCGGTCCGACCGCCAGATCGAGTACTGCTCCTCGTCGTTGCGCACGGCTACGTACGTCTCCTGCGTATCGGTCATGCCTGCCCCTCGTTCTCGGTCCGGACGGCCCGCAGCTCCTGGGAGGAGTGCACGCGGCCGGACAGCGTCTCGATCTCGATCTCGACCCCGACCGTGGCGCCCGGCGGACCGGCCGACGCCGCCGGGTCGAACCGGGCCAGGTGCGCGGCGATCCGGTCCGGGTCACTCACCAGCCGGACCCGCCCGCGGGCGTTGACCGACATCGGTCTGCCGGCCGGCGGCCGGGCCGGGTCCGGGTCGAACACCGCCAGCACCTTGCCGCCGTCGCTCAGCGGCATCGGGTCCGTGCGGTCCAGCACTCCGAACAGGACGCCGTGCGGGCCGCGGGTGCGGTCCAGGACGAGCGGCAGCCGGGTCACGACCGGGAACTCCGAAGGCCCGGCGCTGACCACGGTGGCGGAGCGACAGCGTTGGATCTGCGCGACCATGGCCTCGGAGTCGTCCTGCGCGGACGGGAAGGCCCTCGCCATCGAGCCGCCGTCCTTGGCGATGGCCGTGATGATCTGCTTGGACCGGAAGGGCAGGAGCGACAGCAGCGTGTCACCGAGGCCGTGCGTCGTCTCGGCGAGGCCCTGCACGTACAGCCCGCAGGTGAGCTCGTCGGCGGAACGCACCCGATGGTCCTGGGAGACCATGGGGCGGCCGTTGTCGTCGATTTCGAGGTACGGCAGGACGTCCCGGTACATCCGGGCGTCGAGTCCTCGCCGGTATCCGGTGGCCAGCACCAGTCCGTCCGTGCGCAGCTCGTGCGACCCGGCGCCGAAACGGCTGTGCACGCCGATCCGGACCCCGGAGCCGTCCGGTTCGGCCGAGGTCAGCCGGGAGCCGTCGTGCACGACCAGCCGGGTGCGGCCTCGCACCTCGTCCGCGTAGACCAGGCGGTACAGGCCGTCGAGGAAACCCGCCTCCACCACACCGTAGTTGGTCGTGCGCAGGCGGGCGGCGTAGTCGCGCCGGTTCTCCTCGCTGAGGGAGTAGAACGCGTCGGCGTTGGCCTCGAAGAACTGCTCGTTGGCGAACGGGTTGTTGTCCGTGGCGCGCAGCGAGTACCCGGGCAGGACCAGGTGGACGCGGGCGTTGCGGTAGCGGTCCAGCAGATAGTGGGCGATCTCCCCCGCGCTCTGCCCGTCCCCGGCGACCGCGAACTCCCACTCCCGGTCGGGGGCGGTGAAGGCGCCCGGGAACTGGGACAGAAACGTGCTGGAGTGCACCACGGCCGGGCCGGTCGCCACCCCGGCGGGCACCATGGGCACGCCGCCGAGCGCGTGCACCACGTTACGGGCGTGGTACTCGACCGCCTCACCGGTGGCGGTGTCGGTGGCCGTCACCCGCAGCAGCGACAGCGTGCCGTCGTCGTCGCGGACCGGGGAGACCGCGGTGACCGCGCTGCGGTACCGCACCATGCCGGCGAACTGATGGCCGACCCACCGCAGATAGTCCTGGAACTCCAGCCGGGTCGGCCGGAACTCGGCGAGGTTGATGAATTTCTCCAGCCGCCCCTTGGCCTTCTGATAGGCGAGGAAGGTGAACGGACTGGCGAGATTGCGCAGGGACACCAGGTCCTTGAGGAACGAGATCTGCATGCGGGCACCGTCGATGAGCATGCCCTCGTGCCAGCTGACGTCCGGCGAGCGCTCCAAGAACAGGCAACTGCGATCGGGGGCGATCTCCTGGGAGGCGATCGCTAGCGCGATGTTCGACGGCCCGAAACCCAGACCGATCACATCGTAAGGTTCGTCCCGCGTGCCGAGATCCTTCACGTACTGGCTCCTTCCTCGACGACTTACCGGCTCATCCGGCGGGCGGTGTCGCTGGCGGGCGGCGGCCGGCGCGCCCCGTGTCCAGGAAGCCGACCAGGGCCGGCACCGGGGAGACCACGCGACCGGCTTCGTCCAACCGCTCCTGGTACTGCTGGGCGACCTGGGGCAACCGGCTCCAGTGCGTCGCCGGGCGCAGGTGGTGCTCCTGGTGGTAGCCGTCGTTGAAGGTCAGCAGGTTGTACAGCCGGCCGTAGTGGCTCACCGAGTTCGCATACCGGCTCTCCGGCTCCGCGCCGAAGTGCCGGTAGTAGTTCTGGATGTTGACCAAGGTGAACGCGAGGGCCACCGAGGGCAGGTAGCACATCAGGGTCCACTCCCAGGACAGGACGGCGAGCAGCACGGTGAACGCGAGCTGCCCGAGCCGGTCGTACCTGACCTGGACGAGTTCGGCGACGCGGCGGCTCGGGTTGCGGGTGGCCAGGTCCAGGAGCGTGGTCTCCCGCGGGCCGACCGCGCAGCCCCGGCGCAGCGCAGCCCAGGTGAGCACCCACTCCTGGGCCGAGGAAGCCAGGCCCCGGAGCAGGTACCGGCTCAGCGGGGCGTGCCCGTCGTCACGGCTGTAGCGGTAGGTGGAGGTGAAGTCGGCGGTGGTCCCGTCGCGCTTGCGGTCGTTGTTGTACCGGTGGTGGTTGCGGACGTGCGTCAGGTGGTAGCCCTGCACCGACTGCGCGATGTTCGCGGAACTCACGATCGACAACACGGCGTTGAGGCGGTTGTCGGCGAACCAGGGCTGATGGACGAACAGGTGCGTGACCACGATGATCGAGTACGTCATCATCGCCGTGACCAGGGCCGCAGAGGCGAGCCGCGGCCACAGGCCGTCCGGCGTCAGCGCGGCCAGCGCGATCGTGCCGGCGAACTGGGTGAGTGTGATGGAGAACAGGGCGGCGTCGGCCGGGCCGTTGCGCCAGAACTGTCGCGGTTTGGCGTCGACCATGTCACCAGCACCTTTCGTACGCGTGGCGGGGCTGCCCGACGATTCACCGACGTACTGATTCCCGGAGCACATGCGCATGCGTCGGCGATTCGGGCCATGGGTTACGGAGACCGGGATACGGCGACGACGCTAGCCATGGCCGGAACTGTCAACGATGTCCGCTCTTCGAAGCGGAGCGGTTACGCGGCCGGAGCCGGCCCGCGCACAAGAGGCGCGGCTCAGGTCTCGCGAGCATGTTCAGGAGCACGCCCCGGCTGCCGGTCAGGCAGGGCGCGTCCGGCACCGAAGGGTCCGGGGCCGCGGCCCGGCGTCCAACTGTGCACATTCGGCATTTGGGCGCGGAGGAAAAGTGTGCGCGAACAGCGGTGCGCCGCACGGTCGTTGGACCGTACGGCGCGTAAACACCCTGGTTATGCCCCGCCTTGCGCGAACGCAGACCGGGCGCGTGGCCGTCAGGCCAGCTTGAAGATCAGCTCGGTGACGGTGGCCTGGCGGCCGGGAGCGAAGGAGTCCTCGCTGCCGACGCGGACGAACGCGTTGCGTTCCAGCACCCGGACGGACCCGGAGTTGTCCTCCACGACCCGGGCGTGGATCGGCCGCTCCGTCACCTCGTCGAGCAGTGCCGCGACGGCCGCGGTGGCCACACCCCGGCCCCACCAGTCCTTGCGGATCCAGTAGGTGAGCTCCGTGTCGCCCTCGATCGGGAAGGTGGCCACGCTGCCGATGACCTCGCCGTGGACCTCGATGACCCTGTTGACGATCGCGTCGTCGGCCAGGATCCTCCGGTACTTCTTCCCGAAGGCATCGGCGTCGCGGGCGGTCTTGGCATCGGTGAAGGCCGCCAACTGCTGGGCGGACTCGTCGAGCTGGATCTCGAAGAGTGCCGGGATGTCGTCCTCGGTCAGAGGCCGCAGCGAGATGTCCCCGGCCGCACTGTCAGTCATCAAGCCTCCGCGTCGGACGGAACGATGGATCTCTTCTCACGAATCGAGCCGAGGCTAGCACGTCGGTCCGGTGGCTTCGGGGCCCGGAAACCGGCCGGCCGCCCGCAGCCCTTTTACGGGACACGCCTCCTCGTCGGCGCGGCATTAGGTTGCTCGAAGAGATTCCGGCCGCAGGGCCACCTGCTGGCGAACGGAGGGCGTCCCATGGTGCGGCAAACCGAGCTGTTGACGCCTCAACTGGCGGACTACCACGACTTTTTGGACCGTGGGGAGATGAGGTATCTCCCCTACCTGATGTACTTCAACAGGCCGAACTTCCGGTCGGCGGCCATCAACACCGACCGGTATGGATTCCGGATCTCACACGGTCCGGACGGGCCCGGGTCCGTCGGCGGCGACCGGCCCGACGGGCCGGTCCGGCTGCTCGTGGGCGGGTCGGTGTCGTTGGGTTACGGCGCCACGGACGACGCTGCCACGATCGCCTCCCGGCTCTGGTCGCAGCACGCGCCCAGCAGGCCGTGGCTCACCTTCGGCGCCCCGTACCTCAACTCCACCCAGGAGTTACTGCTGTTCATGCTCCACCGTCACCTGCTGCCGCCGATCGACGAGATCGTCATCATCAGCGGCTTCAACACGCTGGTCATGGGACAGCTCACCGGGGTGGACGCCGGCGCCCAGGAGCCGTTCTTCTTCTGCAACGAGTACTTCGAGAAGATGCAGGAGCTGCGCGCGCGGTACGCCAAGCCGGCCAGGGCCAAGCAGTGGCGGACCGGCCCGAGGCCGTCGTCGCAGTCGGTCGTGCCTTCAGCTTCGCGCCCGACGACGGCCGGCATGATCCGGTCGGCAGTCGACGTCACGCTGCGCAATCTCGACAGCTGGCTCGTGATGGCTGCCGCGACCGGCGCCCGGGTGAGCTTCGCGCTCCAGCCGCTCGCGACCTGGCTGCGGGAGACACCGGCGCCGCAGGAGAAGCTGCTCTTCGACGAGTTCGACAAGCTGTCCGACTACGGGACCTGGGAGGAGCGCTACGGCGACGTCGGCAGCATCGCGACGGGCGCCGCGTATGCCGAGGCCCTCGGCGAGGCCTGCGCGCGCAAGGGTGTCCCCTTCGTCGACACGCTCTCCCGGCTCGCCGCGGTGGCGAAGCCCTCGGACTGGCTCTTCGTCGACCGCGGGCACTACACCGACGAGGGCAATGACGTCGTCGCGCAGGTACTGGCCGAGAGCCTCGACCTGACGTGAGGTCCGGATGCCGACCCGAAGTGAACTGAGGTGATCTCTCCATGTCGTTTCTGCGTGCGGTGATGGCCAGATTGTTCGGCCGTCGCAAGAAGAAGGCGAAGGCCGATGCCTCCATCTACCCGATGTTCTGATCAGGTGATGAGCGACGACGGGCTGACGTTGCCGGTCCGGACGGTGTTCGCACGGGCGTGTGAGCCGGAGGACACCCCGGTTCCCGACACGCTCCGGCCCGCGATCGCCGGCGAACTGGAGCGGGCCGGCCGGGAAGGCGATCCGCCGTACGGTCCCTCGGCAGCCGCCACCTGGGCGGACGCCGAACGGGCGCGCTTCACCACACTGTTCGCCACCGCGGAACTCCACGACTGTGCAGACGTGCTCGTGCGCCGGGCGGTGCT
Organism: Streptomyces sp. NBC_01013; assembly: GCF_045162765.1. NCBI lineage: Bacteria > Bacillati > Actinomycetota > Actinomycetes > Kitasatosporales > Streptomycetaceae > Streptomyces > Streptomyces sp. NBC_01013. Next base: position 7,326,864 of record NZ_CP108687.1, on the reverse strand, counting down.
CGCATGCGCGCCGCTGGCATCGACGACAGGTGCCTGGCTCCAGTGGATGAGCGAGCCGGGCAATGCCGAGGATCCGGTCACCCTGCGGGCGCTCGCGCTGTTCGCGGCCGATGTCGGCGCCGGGCATCCGGGCGCCTCCCGGGGCGACGCGTACCTCGCCCTCATGCGGTACGTCCGGGTGGCCGTGCACGCGCGCCCGGCCGCCCGCCTGGCACACGACCGCCGGATCGCCGACCCCTCCTTCCATCTGCCGGCTCTCGCACTGACGATGAGCCGGCGCCCGGACACGTACCGGGGCGAGATCATCGGTCTTGATCTCTGCCTGCGTACCGTCGGGCTGCCGCCCCCGCTCGCCGGTGTCCGGGCCCGGCTCCGGGACGCGGTGGACTGGGCCGCGCTGGACCCGGGCCGCGCGCGCGGGCCGGGCCGCGCGCAGGCGGTCGCCGACGCACGAGCCGTCTCTGCCGCGTTCACCGCGGCGGCCGGCCCGGCCGGAACGGCGGCGGTAGAGCGCGGCTTCGCCTGGGCGTTCGCCGCCCTGCGCCGCTGGAGCGAAGAGGTGTACCAGGAGCTCGACGCCGCTCGCGATCCGTCCTTCGAGATGGCCGAGCTGATGCGCTCCAGGGCCCGCGAGGCGTCGGCCTATCACGACCGGTTCGTCCTGCGCGGGCGACCGCTGAAGCAGTGGCTCACCGAGGCGCGTACCGACCCGGCTCCGTTCCTGGCGGCGCTCGCCGACAGCCGCCTCGTGCGGCCGGGCAGGTCCGGGGCGAGCCGGCTCACCGGCGAACTGGTCTCGGAGAGCGGCCGGATGTTCCGGGTCTTCCCGGACGCCGACCTGGACGTCATCAGCCGGTGGATCGATGCGCTGCCGGCCGATCCGGCCGAGCGCGCGCGGCTGCGGCCGGCCGCGCATCAGCCCCGGAGCATCGCTTTCCACCCTGCTCCGGACACTGCGGGCGACGCCGACGGCGCTCCCGCCGGCCTGCGCGAGGCGTACACCCGGCTGTTGCGACGCGCGATCACACCGGCCACCCGGCGGTATGCGCTGCGCTACGTCGAGGAGTGGCTGGCCCGCTCCCGTCACGGGATGAAGCCGGCCGACCGGTCCCTGCCGGCCGAGCCGCCGGCGGACGGCCTGCGGCCGTGGCTGCTCGACCAGCACGACCTGCACAACGGCGAGTTCCGGGCCGGCTCGGACTCTCCCCTGCCGGACCGCACCGAGCTGATCGACTCGACGCTGCAACTGGCTCCGCTCACCCTGATCGACGGCGCCTGGCTGGCCGGTCACACCGACTATCAGCTCGCCTCCGCAGAGCGCGGCCACTTCCTGTTCGAGACCTACTGGGACGAGCTGGGCAACGGCGAGCCGAAGCTGAACCATCCGCTGATCTACCGTGCGGTGTTGCGGGAGATGGGCATCGAACTGCCACCGACCCGGTCGCCGGAGTTCGCCGGCTGGCCGGCCTTCCGGGACCGGTCGTTCGAACTGCCGGTGTACTGGCTGGCGGTCGGCAGGTTCCCGGTCACCTTCGAACCGGAGATACTCGGCCTGAATCTGGCCATGGAGCTGTCCGGTGTCGGCGGCAGCTACCGCCGCGCCCGGCAGGCGCTCGAACAGTACGGCTTCAGCACCGCGTTCGTCGACGTCCACAACACCATCGACAATGTCGCGACCGGGCACTCCGCGTGGGCGGCGGACGCCGTCGAGGGCTATCTGGCGCAGCAGGCGCCGGTGGCTCGCGCGGACGCGTGGGACAGGGTCCGGGCCGGGTACCGCTCGCTGAACCCGCCCTCCGGATTCTGGGCCCGCAACGCGGCTCGTCGCGCCCGAGTGGAGGCTTCCGCACATGTCTGACCTGGTTCTCGGTATCTCCGCGTATTACCACGACAGTGCCGCGGCGCTGGTGGCCGACGGCCGGCCGGTGGCGGCCGCGCAGGAGGAGCGTTTCACCCGTCGCCGGCACGATCCGTCGTTCCCGGCCAACGCAGTCTCCTACTGCCTGGACGAGGTCGGCGCCACGCTCGCGGACGTGTCGGCGATCGCCTACTACGAGGACCCGGCGCTCAAGTTCCGCCGCGTCCTGGCGACCTATCTCGGCGCGGTCCCGTTCGGGCTCGCCTCGTTCCGCGACACCCTGCCCGACTGGTGGTCGTCGAAGCGGCGGGTGACCGACGTGGTCCGTCGCGAGCTCGAAGGACTGGACCGCGGACGCGTCCCGGAGATCGTGTGCCGGCGGCACCACGAGTCGCACGCCGCCTCGGCGTTCTTCGCCGGCCCGTACGAGTCGGCCGCCGTGCTGTGCATCGACGGTGTCGGCGAGTGGGCGACCACCTCGATCTGGCACGGGCAGGGCACCCGGCTGAAGCCGATGGCCGAGATCCGCTTCCCCCACTCACTCGGCATGCTCTACTCGGCCTTCACCTACTTCTGCGGATTCAAGGTGGACTCCGGCGAGTACAAGCTGATGGGCCTCGCCCCCTACGGCGAACCGCGGTACGCCGACCTGATCCGCGAGCGGCTGATCGATGTCAGGCCGGACGGGTCGTTCCGCCTGAACATGCGCTACTTCGAGTTCCTGCGCGGTCAGGTGATGACCGGTCGCGGATTCGAGAAGCTCTTCGGCGGTCCGCGCCGCGAGCCCGAGGGCGAGCTGACCCGACGGGAGTTCGACCTGGCCGCGTCGGTGCAGCTGGTCACCGAGGAGGCCGTCCTGGGGCTCGCGCGGACGGCGCGCGAGCTGACCGGCGAGTCGCGGCTCTGCCTGGCCGGTGGCGTGGCCCTGAACTGCGTGGCCAACGGAAGGATCGTCGCCGACGCGCTGTTCGACGAGGTCTGGATCCAGCCGGCGGCCGGCGACGCCGGCGGTGCGCTGGGCGCTGCGCTCGCGGTCGCGATGGACCGGGGCGCCGGGCGTGCCCACGTGGGAACCGGACGCGACGCGATGTCCGGGGCTCTGCTCGGACCGGAGTACGACGACGAGCGGATCGCGGCGTACCTGACCGCCGCCGGCATCCCGTACCACCGCCTGGGACCGTCGGAGCTCGCCGCCGAGGTCGCGAAGTCGATCGCTGGGGGGATGGTCGTGGGCTGGTTCCAGGGCCGGATGGAGTTCGGCCCACGGGCACTCGGATCGCGGTCGATCCTGGGTGACGCCCGCGATCCTCGGACCCAGTCGGTCATGAATCTGAAGATCAAGTTCCGGGAGTCGTTCCGGCCGTTCGCGCCGTCCGTACTGGCCGAGGACGCCAAGGACTTCTTCGACCTGCCGCAGGACAGCCCGTACATGCTCGTGGTGGCGCCGGTCGCGGAGGCCGCCCGGCTCGCCGTCGAGACGGACTCCGGCCTGACCGGCATCGATCTGCTCAAGGTGGCCAGGTCGGTGATCCCGGCGGTCACGCACGTGGACTACTCGGCGCGCGTGCAGACCGTCGGAGCGCTGGACAACCCCGGCTATCACCGGCTGCTCACCGCACTCAAGCGGGAGACCGGCAGCAGCGTCGTGGTGAACACCTCGTTCAACGTCCGCGGCGAGCCGATCGTGAACACGCCGCACGAGGCCTACACCTGTTTCATGCGGACCGACATCGACGTGCTCGCGCTCGGCGGGTTCCTGCTGCACAAGTCCGAGCAGCCCGAGTGGAAAGAGGAGGTGGACTGGCGCGCCGAGGTGCCGCTCGACTGACCGCCCGCCCGTCCCGTATCGAAGGGGTTCCTGATGCGCAACGCCCTGCTCACTGTCGCGTACGTCCTGCTCGTGATCCCGGCGGGCCTGGTGCTGCGGGTCCTGCGTGATCCGATGCGCCGGTCGAGGTCCCGGCGCCTGCCGAGCTACTGGCACGAAGAGGTCACGCGCGGCTGAAGACCACCTGGCCGGCGATGGTCCGCTCGATGTCGCGCACCGCGGCGAGCACCGCGTCCGGCCGCTCGGCCAGGCCCTCCACCACACCGAGCGTGCCCTGGCTCCCCAGCCGCCAGTCGACCCGGTCACCGGGCTCCGCGGTCAGGACGACCGAAAGGACGTCGGGGCGCTCGGCGAGGTCGGCCACACTGCCCCATGAGGCCAGCCGCCACTCACCGACCGGCGGCAGGATCTGGTAGCAGAAGGCGGCCGCGGCAGGCTCCCCCAGCGACACCTCGGGCTGGCGGCCGACGGCGACGCCGAACGCCAGCCGGACCACTTCCACGCCGAACGACCGGTGCAGCAGGGCGGCCACGTAGCCGCCGAGGCGGGCGTTCACCTCGATCACCACGGGCCCGTCGGCGGTCAGCTTCAGCTCGACGTTCACCCAGCCGTCCAGCAGGCCGAGCGCGTGGCAGGCAGCCGCGGCGATCCGGTAGACCTCCGCCTCGACCGACGCGGGCAGCAGACCGGGCACGAAGAAGCCCTGCTCCCGGAACGGCTCGCGCAACGGCAGCCGTGAGTTGAGCACCTCGCACGCGACCGTGCCGCGCCACAACAGCATCTCGACCGACACGTAGTCACCGAGGCCGGGGCCGGCCACCGACGGGCAGCCGACCAGCATCTCCTCGACCACGAACCGGTCGGCGTCGCCCGAGGCGAACGCGTCGGCGGCGTACCGCACCGCGTCCTGCGGGGTGTCCAGGCGATACGTCTGCCGGCTCGACGCCCCGTGGACCGGCTTGAGCACCGCCGGCGCGCCCACTGCGGCAAGCGCCTCCACCGCCTGGCCGGGCCGCTCCAGCAGCCGGAACCGCGGCACTCGAAGCCCGGCCTCACGCAGCCGTTGCCGCTGGACGTGCTTGTCCGTGGCGGCGAGCACCGCGCTCGCCGAGTGGTAGCGCAGCCCGAGGCGGGACGCCAGCCGCTCCGCGAGCGCCAGGTCACGGTCGGAGAAGGCCACGATGCCGGCCGGGCGGCGGGCCTCCAGCACCGCGGTGCCGGCCACCTCGTCGGTCATGTCCACGACGTCACCGATGGCCGCCAGCAAGTCGGCCAGTCCGTCCGCCAGCTCATCGACCGGCACCGCGAACAGGAGGTCGTAGTCCTCGGCGTCGGCGGCCAGTTCGAGCGGGGTGGCGGCGCCGGCCGTGTACACCACGACCACCGTCTCGGTCATACGCCGACCCGGGAGGCGCCGTCGTGCTCGCGGTGCGCGGGCAGCGAACGGTAGATCTGCCCCAGGCCGCCCAGGACGCCGCCCAGCCGCGGCAGCGCCGCGTACACCGGGTCGCGGCTCAGGATCGCGTCGACCGCGCGCAGGCGCCACATCGGCGTGCGCGGGAACAGATGGTGGACCAGGTGGAAGCCCTCGCCGTCGATCTCCCCCAGCAGGAACCGGGTGCCCCATCCGTAGACCCGGTTCCAGGACATGTAGAGGTCCACCCGGGGCGCGGTCTCGATCAGCGGGAAGTGCTCCATCAACTCGGCCACCGCACCGATCCACACCTGTGTGGTGACCAGCGGCACGAACCAGAGCAGCACGAGCCACGGCCACCAGCCGCCCAGGACGGCCCAGCTGAGCAGCCCTGCCAGCAGGACCACCCGCAGCACCCGTTCGGCCCGCTGCTCCCCGGCCGCCACGATGCGGTGCCGCAGCAGGTAGAGCACGTACGAGGCGGTCGCCTTCGGCGTCACCACCGTGCGCAGGTACCGACGCAGCGCCTTGCGGCTCAGGTGGTCGCCGCACAGCGCGTTGTCCCGGTACTGGCGGTAGTCCGGGTCGCGCTCCGGGTCGCCCAGCCGGCCGTGGTGCTCGGCGAGGTGCGAGGTCCGGTAACCGGTGTAGCTCTGCAGCACGGGATAGCCGCCGAGGACCACCCCGATCACGCTGCCGGCCCGGTGGTTGGCCATGAACACGCGGTGGGTCGCCATGTGCAGCATGCCGGCGATCCCACGCTGCCGGCCGCCGATGAAGAACACCGCCAGGAGATACACCGGCAGCGCCAGCCACCAGGGTGTGTGCTGCCACGACAGCACCGAGGCCGCACACCAGAACGCGATCCAGGCCCAGTGCGTGACGGCTTCGAGCGGACCGTGCCAGTTGTCCGGCCGCGACGCGGTCCGGACCGCGGCCAGGATGTCCGGCGCGAAGCGGTACCGCTCCGCTAGATCAGAATCGGCCACGGTCCTTCTCCTCACTCAGTGATGTCCAACTGGCGGTTCTCCCCAGTCAGACATCCGGGTCACGATGTCGGCAACCAGGTCCGCCTCCCGGGCCCGGAGGTAGAAGTGATCGCCGTCGAACGCCCGCCCCACGGAGCTGCCGGAGGTCAGCTCGCCCCAGGCGGCCAGGTCACCCGACACGTCGCCGGAGTCGCCCTGGCCCCCGTAGGCGGCGATCGGGGACCTCAGACGCACCGGTGGGTTGCGGTGGTACGAGAGGGACGCCCGTACGTCGGCCAGCAACGGCGGCAGCACCAGCTCGCGCAGTTCCGGGTGGTCGAACACCATCGGATCGGTCCATCCGGACGCCCGGGCCTCGGCCTCGACCGTGGCGTCGTCGAGCCCGTCCCTCGGCGGCGCGGACCGTTGGGGGGCGAACTGGCCGGAGACGAACAGACCGGCCGGATCCGGCCCTTGACCGGCTTCCATGCGGATCGCGACCTCGTAGGCGACGAGGCTGCCCATGCTGTGCCCGAACAGGAACAGGGGCCGGTCGGCGTACGGCGCCAGCGCCGGGGCCACGGCATCGGCGATCTCCCGGACCGACGACATCAACGGCTCGGCCAGCCGGTCCTGGCGGCCCGGGTACTGCACGCCGATCAGCTCGATCCCGGCCGGCAGCCGGGCGATCCACGGGCTGTAGGCGCTGGCCGTGCCACCGGCGTGCGGCATGCACACGAGACGCGCCGACGGGTTCTGGCGTGGCCGGGGCCGGCGCAGCCAGCGCGCCGATGCGCCGGCGGTGTGCGATGTCGAGGGTGCGGTCATCGAGGGACTCCCGTCAGTCGCGGGTCTGAAGCCAGAATCCGCATGTGATTCTTTGCGAGGGATGTGTCTGGGACGGACTTGCGATGGATAGTGCACCGGCCGACGCGCCGGTCGCGATCGGTGGGCGGCTCGATCCGGCCACCATTCTCGGCGGCTACCGGCACGGCACCTACCCGATGCCGGCCGCGACGGCGGCCGACATCGAGGTGAATCACGCCCTGTACGAGGATGCGGTGGCATCCGGGGCGACGGTGGTGCTGGACTCGCCCCTGCCCGACCCGTACGCGCTGGTCTGGTGGTCCCCGGATCCCCGGCCGGTCATCCCGTACGGGGGGCTGGCCAAGGCGCGCAGCCTGATGAAGCTGCTGCGCAACCGGCTGACCTGGACCACCACCGCGAACCAGGACTTCGCCCGGGTCCTCGCCGAGTGCCGCCGGGACCGGGAGCCCGAGTGGCTGACCACCGAGCTGTGCGAGGGCATGACGGTGCTCAACCAGCTGGGCTGGGCCCACAGCGTCGAGGTGTGGGAGGAGGACGAGCTGGTGGGCGGTGCCATCGGCATCGGTGCCGGGGAGGTGTTCGTTCTGGATACCTGCTTCCACCGGCGCAGCAACGCGTCGAAGGTGGCGCTGCTCGACATGGAGCACCGGCTGGCCGGCGCCGGCGTGACGCTGCTGGACGTCGAGTGGGACAGCGATCGGAGCCGGCGGCTCGGCGCCCGGTCCCTGCCGCGCCGCGAGTTCCTGGCGACTCTGGCGCGCGGCAGCGATCCGGTGGTTCTGGCCGGCGGTGTGGAGCCGGTACGGCGCCTGGGGTTCCTCCGTACGCCGGGCGAGAGCCGCTGAGGGCTGCCCCATAAACAGGTGAGTCCCGCGCGTCCGGCCGCATGGTCAGGATTGTCGAAGACCGTGTGTCTTCGTTCGACCATCAGGGCCGCGACAAGAAACGGAGCTGTTCCAGTGCCGGTCAACACCTCTAGATCCACACTTGAAACCGGGACCTCCACGGGTGTGCAGCCCTGCACGCAGCCGCCCTCCGACCGGGACGACGCTGTCGTGCAGCTGCCCCTCTCCGCCATCCGCGATGCCGACTCACCGCGGTCGGCGGGTGTGGACCCGGCGTACGCGAGATCGATGGCCGAGATGGAGGCGGACCTGCCACCGATCGTGGTGCACCGCGAGACCATGCGCGTCATCGACGGCATGCACCGGCTCGCCGCCGCCCGGCTGCGCGGCGAGCAGGAGATCCGCGCGCAGCTGTTCGACGGTGACGACCATGAGGCGTTCCTGGTCGCGGTCCGGCTGAACGTCTCGCACGGCATGCCGTTGACGCTCGCCGATCGGCGCGCCGCCGCAGTCCGGATCATCCGGAGTCACCCGCAGCTGTCGGACCGGGCGATCGCCTTCAACTCCGGGCTCGCCGCGAAGACCGTCGGTTCGCTGCGGCGCGGGCTCGACGGCCCGCCGGTCGAGGCACGCATCGGCCGTGACGGCCGGGTACGGCCGATCAACGGGGCGGCCGGCCGGCAAGCGGCGGCGGAGCTGATCGCCGTGCACCCGGAGGCGACGCTGCGACGGATCGCTCAGGAGGCCGGCATCTCGGTGGAGACCGCGCGCAGCGTCCGGGCGCGCCTGCAGGCCGGCGAGGACCCGGTGCTGGACCGGCGGACCAGGCCGGACCGCGGTGACCGCGACGTGGACCGGCAGATGACGGTGAAGCTGCCCGAGGCCGATCCTTCCCAGGAACTGCGGTCGCTGCTGGACAGCATCCAGCGGGATCCCTCGCTGCGTTACACCGAGTCCGGCCGGGTGCTGCTGCGCTGGCTGGGCCCGCGGGTGCTGGTGCCCGACGAGATCCCGCTGACGCTGAGCCACATCCCGCCGCACTCGCGGCTCAATCTCGGGTCGCTGGCGAGGTCCTGCGCGGCGGCCTGGATCCAGCTCGCGATGGGGCTGGAGGACGAGTACGGCAACACCGCTGTCGGCGGCCTGTCCGGCTGAGCACGCGGCGGACACGCGACGGGCCGGCGCCTTGCCAGGGCGCCGGCCCGTTCTCGTGCGCTCATTCAGCGGGCCGGCGTGCCGTTCGACGCCGCCGGCCGGATCGTCGGCCCGGCCGGACCTGTCCGCCCGGCCGGGCCGGACGGACAGGTCCGTCGCCGGCCCAGCCCTCAGCCCGGGTCCTCCTCGCTCAGGCGGGCGGCGAGGCCGGCCACGGTCGGCGCTTCGAAGAGGGTACGCAGAGGGACCGTGCGCCCGACGAGGTCACCGACCTTGTTGACGAGCGCGACCGCCAGCAGCGAGTGGCCGCCCAGCTCGAAGAAGTTGTCCCGCACGCCCACCCGGGGCACGGCCAGCACCTCCGTCCAGATCGCGGCGATGCGCTCCTCCAGGGGAGTGCCCGGTGGCTCGTACTCGGCCGCCCCGGCCCATTCCGCCTCGCCGTCCGGCCGTGGGAGCAGCGCGCGGCTGAGCTTCCCGCTCGGCGTACGCGGCAGTTCCGTCACCGTGAGGTAGGCCGCCGGCACCATGTAGTCGGGCAGCCGATGGGCGAGGAAGGCACGCAGCTCGGCGGCGGCCGGCGGGGCCTGTGGGTCCGGTACAACGTACGCGACCAGGCGCCGGTCGCCGACGCCGTACCGGTGGGCGGCGACGGCGCACTTCAGCACCTGCGGGTGCCCGACGAGGACGGTCTCGATCTCGGCCACCTCCACCCGGAACCCGCGGATCTTCACCTGGTCGTCGAACCGGCCGATGAACTCCAGCCGCCCGTCGGCGTTCCAGCGGACCTGGTCGCCGGTGCGGTACATCCGGGCGCCGTCGCCGAACGGGTCGGGCAGGAACCGCTCCGCCGTCAGCTCCGGGCGGCCCTGGTATCCGCGGGCCAGCGGGGCGCCGCCGACGAACAGTTCGCCGGTCACCCCGGGCGGCACCGGCCGCAGCGCGGCGTCGAGCACGTACGTCCGGGCGTTGTCGAAGGGCCGGCCGATCGGTGGCAGCGCCGGCCACTGCGCGGGGTCGCCGCCGAGTTGGTGCGAGGTGGCCAGGTGCACCTCGATCGGCCCGTACTGGTTGAACAGTGTGCAGTCGGGCAGCCGGGTGAAGAACTCCCGGATCACCGGGGTGGCCTGCAGCTGCTCGCCGGCCGTGAGCACCGCCCGCAGCGACGACGGGAACCGGCCGAGGCGCACGGCCAGTTCGGCCATGCCCTGCAGGGCCACGAACGGCATGAACACCCGCTCGATCCGCTGCGCCTCGATGACGTCGAGCAGGCGCTCGAAGTCGTGCCGGACCTCCTCCTCGACGAGGACCAGCGTCTCGCCCGCCGCCAGCGTGGTCAGCATCTCCTGATAGAAGATGTCGAAGCTGAGCGCCGCCCACTGCAACGTCCGCCCGCGGCCACCGCGGCCCTGGCGCAACTGCCACCGCACCTGGTTGAGCAGGGCGCGGTGTGGCATGGCCACGCCCTTGGGCCGGCCGGTGGACCCGGATGTGTAGAGCACCCAGGCGATGTCGGCCGGGTCGGCCGGGTTCGCCGGACCGGTGGCTCTTGCCGACGGGCTGTACGCCAGTACGGGCGCGTCCCCCTCCGGGCCGGTACCGTCGGCCGGCCGGATGACGAGGCGCAGCGCCGCGTCCTGCGCGATCAGCTGCTGGCGTGCGGCCGGATAGGTCGGGTCGATCGGGACGCAGGCACCGCCGGCCTTGAGCACCGCAAGGTTGGCGACCACCATGTCGAGCGAGCGGGGCAGCGCGATGCCGACCCGCTCGTCGGGGCCGACGCCCAGCTCCCGCAGCTGCCAGGCCAGGGCGTTGGCCTGCTCGTCCAGTTCGCGGTAGGTCAGTTCCCGGTCACCGAAGACCGCCGCGACGGCGGTCGGTGTGGCGGCGACCTGCCGCTCGACCACCTGGTGCAGGCAGATGTCGTCGTCGTACCGGGTGACCCGGCCGTTCCAGAGTTCGAGTACCTCGTGCCGCTGCGCGGCCGACATCAGGGGCAGGTCGTCGATCGCCACGTCCGGCGTGGTGACCACCCCGGCGAGCAGGGTGACCAGGTAGCCGGCCAGGCGCTGCATCGTCGCGCGCTCGAACAGGGCCGTCTGGTACTCCAGCCCGACGGTCAGGTCCCCCGCCTCGTTCTCGTGGGCGAAGAGCGTGAGGTCGAACATCGCCTTGCGCTCGTCCGGCTCGATGGGCGTGACGGTCAGCCCGTCGAGCATGTCGAACGACTCGGCCCGCAGGTAGGTGAACAGCACCTGGAACAGCGGCTGCACCGCCAGGTCCCGCTCCGGCCGGAGCTCGGCCACCAGGCGGTCGAACGGTGCATGCCGGTGCTCGTAGGCCTCCAGCAGCCGCGGCTGGATCTGGCCGAGCAGCCCGGCGAAGGTCGGCCGCCCGGCCAGGTCGGCCCGCACGACGACCGGGTTGACGAAGTGACCGATGTTGGCCTCGACGTCCGGGCGCGCCCGCCCGTCGACGATCGTCCCGACGCTCACGTCGCTCTGGCCGCTCCATCGGTACAGCAGCGTGTGAAACGCCGTCAGCATCACCATGAACAGGGTGGCGCCCTCCTGCCGCGCCAGCCGGCGCAGCCCGTCGGCCACGTCTGCGGGCACCGGCACCTCGACCGTGTCGCCGTCGAGTTCGGCGGTGGCCGCCCGGGGACGGTCGACAGGGAGGTCGAAAGTGTGCGGTGCGCCGGCCAGCCGCTGCCTCCAGTAGTCCATGTGCCGCTGCGTCTCGGCGTCGCCCCGGCTGTTCTGCCACAGGGCGTAGTCGCCGTACTGCATGCTCAGTTCGGGCACGTCGGCCGGGGTGCCGGTCCGGTACGCCCGGTAGAACGTCCGCAGCTCCTCGTAGAGGTTGGCGTGCGAGGGCCCGTCGAGCACCAGATGGTACGAGCGGAAGACCAGCACGTGCTCGGCGGGTGCGAGCCGGATCAGCTCGGTCCGGAAGTTCTGCGCCACGGAGATGTCGAACCGGTACTCGGCGTACATCCGCTTCCGCTCGTCGAGCCACTTTCGCTGCTCGTCGGCGGACAGGTCGGACACGTCGAGAAGGGTGAAGCGGGGATCACCGGGCGGCTCCACGACCTGGACGCCGATGCCGTCGCGTGCCGGGAACGCCGTACGCAGTATCTCGTGGCGTCGCATGATCTCCGCGATCGCCGACCGCAGCGCGGCCACGTCCAGGTCGCCGGTGATGAGGTGCAGCGCCGTCTGGTTGTACGCCGCACCCAGCACTCCCATCTGTTCGAGAAACCACATGCCCTGCTGATGGTCGGAGAGCGGGATCGTGTCCGGCCGGGGGGCCGGCGCCGGGGCGGCGAGCATCGTGGCGATCACCTCGTCGCGCCGCTCGCGGAGCACCGCCAGCCGTTCGCTGTCGAGCGAGCCGGCCGGACGGTAGCGCAGCCGTCCCTGCTGAATCCACAACTGCACGCCGGCCACGCGCAGTTCTTCCAGGAAGTCGGAGATCGCGATCACGGGCTGCCCCTTCTCGGCGGACGGCTCAGCGGGTGCTGAGCGGGCGCAGGTCGGTCCAGTGCTGCGTGACGTAGTCAAGGCACGCCTGGCGGCTGTCTTCACCATGGGCGATCCGCCAACCGGTTGGCACCGCCCGGCGGCTCGGCCACAACGAGTGCTGTTCCTCGTCGTTGACGAGCACCAGGAAACGGCCCTCCGGGTCGTCGAACGGGTTCATCTCGACTCCTCTCTCACCAGGGGTGCGAACGCGTCGGCCGAGCCGGACTCGGCATCCGGCTCGGCCTGTTGCCGGGGGTAGACGAAGGGCAGCAGCAGACCCGCCATCGATGTGGTGACCAGCGCCATCAGGACCATGAGCGAGTACAGGCGCGGATCGAGCAGGCCGGTCTCGAGACCGACGGACAGGACGATCAACTCGGTGAGCCCGCGGCAGTTGACGAGCACGGCGAGTGCGGCGCTGTGCCGGGGCGACACCCGGACGAGCCGCGCGGCCATGAAGGCGCCTGCCATCTTGCCGCCGACCGCGATCAGCAGGATCAACATCAGCAGGCCGAACTCCCGGGCGTCCATCCCGGACAGGTCCACCGCGAGGCCGGCGACCACGAAGAAGGGGGGCAGCAGCACGGTCCGGTCGATCCGCTCGACCCAGGGCAGCACCCGCTCACGCAGTCCGGCGCCGCCCGAGCGGGGCATCACCGCGCCGAGCAGGAACGCCCCGAAGATCTGGTGCAGTCCCATCCACGAGGTCGCCGCGGACGACAGCCACAGTGCGCCGGCGATCGCGACCAGCAGGCAGGCGCCGAAGGCGATCCGCGCAGTGGGCCCGCGCTTCCGCCCGGACCGGCCGCGCAGCGCCAGTCCGGCCAGCGCCGGTCGCACGACCCCGACGAGAAGAGCCACGAAGGGCGCCACCAGCAGCATCCGCCAGGGCGGCTGGTTCCCGTCCGAAAAGGCGACCAGTACGGCAAGCATCGCCCAGGCGAGGACGTCCCCGACCGCCGCCACGGCCAGCGCCAGGCCACCGATGGGCGTGTCGATCAGTTGACGGTCGGTCAAGATGCGTGCGAGCACGGGGAAGGCGGTGATCGACAGCGCCGTGCCGATGTACAGGCAGAAGAGGACCGCGGTCTTCCCGGACCGGTCGCCCACGATGCCGATCGCGAAGAGGCTGCCGAGGACGAACGGCACGACCACGGAGCCGATCGACAACGCCAGAACCATACGGCTCTGCCCGCTCAGACGGCTGTCGGCGAGATGCAGCCCCACGAGGAACATGAAGACGCAGACGCCGACTGTGGCGATCGTCGTGAGCGCCGGACGGATTTCGGCCGGGAACAACGTGCGCGTGATCGCACCGTGGAACAGGGTCGGGCCGAGCAGAATGCCGCCGGCGATCTCACCGATCACCTCCGGCTGGCCGATCCATCGGCAGAGGAGCCCCAGGATCCGCGCGACCGCAATGATCACCACCAGTGCGAGGAGCAGCGCCGCAAGCGCGCCGATAGCCACCGGTCCGTCCCTTCGCCGATCCCACTGTGTGATCGACAGTAGGCAGGACCGGCCCCGGCCGCGCAGTCACGTGAACCGGCGACAGGCCGCACACCGTCTGCGGGCCCGTCCACGACGGGTGCGACATCCGCGCATGTCAGAGGCGAGGGGACCGTTCGAAGCAAGCGATCTTATGGTTGCCGCCGGAGCAGGTCCATGTCCCCGATTGACGCGACGAGCGGGCGTCTCCGGAGGGTCTGATAATGGCTAGCGGCCTATAGATCACGGCCACGAGTTCGATATATCGTTCAGTTGTTCCGGAGATCGGTGGACCAACCTGTCGAATTCCCGCCGGAACGAGTGCGCGACAGCGGTCGGATGCAGGCTTCGCCTGCCGTCGGCCAGTTGGACGATGGAGAACGCCATCCAGGTATCTACGGGGGAATTATGCTTCGCGTTGATGCTCTGATCAGCAGTCCGGTCTATCTCGTCGGCCTCATACAGATTCTCTCCGATGAAGGGATTTCCATCGTCTCAACCCGCCAGTCTCCAACCGAACAGATGTCCTGGCTGGCCGATGCGGCCCTGATCGACGACGATGCACTCGGGGCGGGGAACGGCCTGGACGACATAGCCGAGGCGGCCCGCACCACGGCGGTCCTGGTCCTCCTCAACAGCTGGTCACTGCCGGCCGAGGAGTACGTGCAGGCGGGCGCCATCGGCGTGATCCACAAACACCAGTCGGGCGAGAGCCTGATCGCGGCGCTGCGCACCGTGACCGCCGGCGTCCAGGTCTTACCCGAGGGCCACGCCACGAAGTGCCAGGCGGAACGCCACGACCCGCTCGCACTGAACCTCTCCGGACGCGAGGAGCAGGTACTCGGCCAGATCTCCCGGGGACTGACCCATGGCCAGATCGCGACCCGGCTGGGAATCAGCCCACACACCGTCGACACGTACGTCAAACGCATCCGCGCCAAGCTCGGCGTCGGCAACAAGGCCGAACTCACCCGGGTCGCGCTTCTCAGCCGGCTGGCCAAGTCCGTCGCCTGACCGGAACTGCCTGACCCGAAGCTGCCTGACCGAAGCCGTCCGGTCGCCGGCCGTCCCGGCCGCCTGACCGAAGTCGCCTGCCCCAAGACTGTTCTGCCGCCTGACGAGGGCCCGCCCGGCCCGGGGCCGTCCCGTCGCCGGAGCACCGTGGAGGGCACATGCACGTCACCGTTCATCCACCCGATCAGCAGGTCGCCACCGAACTGCATGCCATCGAGCACCGCCGCCAGAGAGCACTTGTCGACGCCGATCTGGACGCCTTGGACGAAATCTTCGACGACACACTCGTGTACACCCATGCACACGGCCTCACCCATACCAAGACACAACTGCTCGAATTCACCGCCGCCCGACGCCCCTACCTCGGCATCACCCGGGGCGAGTTGCACATGCGGCTCGTCAGCGAGGTCGCGGTCGTCACCGGCCCTCTCACCAACCTTCTGCGTACGCCGGACGGCGGTGAACGCACGCTCGCGGGCTTGGCCACCCAGATCCTGTACCACCACGACCGTGGCGGCTGGCGGTTCATCAGCTTTCAGATGACCCCGTTCTCCGAACAGAAGTGACGTCATCCTTCGCGTCGCGAAGGCAGGCACAGTCCAGGAGGTACACATGACCGGCACGGCCCACGGTGACGAGCAGGCGCCAGAGACAAGGCACCTGCCGCCCGCCACCTACGGAGTACGGTGCGTGGGGAGGGCACAGGTCACCAACCCGTCGGGGGCCGGACTCGAACGGCACATCTGCGACCTGGCCGCGTACGGGAATCACGCGTTCCTCACGGCTTACCGGGAACCGACGTGTGAGCGAACCGGCGCCTACGTCATCGACATCAGCGATCCGCAGGCGCCGTTCGAGGTCGAAGGCGCGTTCATGGAGACGACGACGGGCAACTACGTCGGCGAGGGCCCGGGCGTTATCGAGATCGACAACGAGTACTTCAGCGGTGTGCTGTTCGTCCACGGGAACGAGGTCTACGCCCAGGCCCATGCGCCGGACCCGACGGGACCGGGCCAGCGGGGCGGCATCAACATCTGGGACATCACCGACCCGGAGCACGCCCAGCTCCTGGCCGCCCACGCCGGCGACTACACGGACGTGGACGGCTCACCGCTGACCCAGGCCGTCGAGGTGTACTACGTGTTCCCGTGGACCAACAGCTTCACGGGCCGCACCTACGTCGCCATGGTGACGGTCAAGATCACCACCGACATTTGCATCATGGACATCACCGACCCGCGCAATCCGTCGATGGTCACCTCCCTCGACCTGCGGGTGCCGCCGTTCGGTGTCGCACAGGCGTCTCCCCCGGGCCTCAACTCTGTGTTCGCACACGCCGTCAGTGTGCAGCGGACCGGCGACCGCTACGTCATGAGCGCGACATACTGGGACGGCGGGTACGTGTTGCTCGACGTGACCGACCCCACGCCGGGCAACGTGTCGATGATCGCCCAGTCCTTCTACGCCGAACTGGACGAGGAGCGCGCCAAACACGGACAGGAGGTCACGCCGGAAGGCAACGCCGAACACTGCGCGCTCTCGCCCGACGCGCAGTACCTGGTGGGCGCCGACGAGAACTACGAAGCGGTACGCCTGCTGGGCACCATCACGTCGGGGCCGGACACCGGCCTGGAGTTCACCGCGGCCTGGAGCCCGGACACGGCACCGATCGATGACGTGAACGGCATCTCCGGCACGCCGACCTTCGTCGGCAACGGATGCCCGGGCACGGTGCCGCCCGGCCGCGGAATCGCGCTCATGGAGCGTGACGCCTCGCTGCTGACCGCCGGGTCGAGCCCGGGGTGCTCGTTCCAGGAGAAGCTGGATGCCGTCGCGGCGGCCGGATACGCCGCGGGCATCGTCTTCAACCGCCAGGGGCCGGACGCGCTCCACCAGTACCCCACATCGGCCAGGGGACCGATTCCGCTGATCTTCGTCAACCGCCTCACCGGACTGCGGCTGCTCGGGATGAGTGATGTCACCGAGGAGACGGCCGGCTCGACCGCGACACCGGCCGTGCCGGACATTCCCTCGATCGACCTCAGATCGGTGTTCAACGGGTGGGGCTACCTCCGGCTGTTCAAAACAGTCGTTCCGGACGAGGGTGACGGCTCCATCGAACAGATCGACACGTACGCCATCCCCGAGTCGCAGGAGCCGAAGTACGCGACAGGCTTCGGCGACCTCTCGGCGTCCCACGTGGCCATCGATCCGGATCGCCGGCTGGTCTACGCCACCTTCTACTCCGGCGGGCTCCGCGTCCTGAGCTACGGCCCGGACGGCCTGCGGGAGGTCGGCGCCTACTGCGAGCCCGGTAACGACTTCGTGGGCGTCGTGGTCCACAGGATCGGCGAGAAGAACTACGTCCTGGTCACCGACCGCAACTACGGCGTCTACCTCTTCGACGTCTGATCACGCCACACACAAACGCTGGTGGCCGGCCTCCCTTCGGAGACCGGCCACCAGCGTCGTGTGCTGCTCAGAAGGCTGGCGGCACCGGGGCGTGTCCGGGAACGGCGCCGGCCGCCCGCCGGGCAGGCGGGGCTTTCAACACGCCCTACGGCCAGGCAAGGCAGAAGGGGTGACCGGCCGGATCGGTGTACACCCGAAATCCGGTGCGCGCGGCGGGATCGTCGGCCGACTTCACCAGCCGCCCGCCCAGCTTGATCACTTTGTCGTGCGCGGCTTCGAGGTCGTCGAGGTAGAAGTCGAGATGAACCTGCTGCGACGCCCCGTCCGGCCACACGGGTGGCACATGACCGGGTGCGAGCTGGACGGCCAGGTGCCACTCCCCCTCGACCCAGACGTTGTGCCACGTGTCCTTCGCCTCGACCACGCCGTCCAGCAGCCCTGCCCAGAACGCGCTTTCCGCATCAAGATCTGCCGCCTCGAAAACGATTGTCCGGCGCCTGAAATCCACAAGCCACACCCTCTCCGTCCGAAGTCGAAACAAGCAGCACCATTCTGGCTTCTTCACCCGTCGGACAGCGGCCTCCGCGGTGCCCCATGTTTTGGGTGCGGGACAGCCCTTAATCGCGCGGGGCCCGCCCGGCCGCGGGCGGCGCGGCATGCGCCGACGACCTGCTCGGCCTGACCGCCGACGGGTTCCCGTTCTTCCGTGCCGACCGGGGCCACAACGTCGCCGTCGCCGTCCTCGGGGGACCACACCGACTGGACCGAGCTCACCGAACTGATCACCGACAGCCACCTCCGGATGGCCCCCGAAGTTCCTGGCCGCACAGGTCGTCCTCCCGCCGCCGATCAGCCCACGGGCAGCGGGCGTTGTGGTCCCCGAAACATGCGACGCCACGAAGCTTCGTCTCCGGAATCGGCTCCATACAATCTGATCATGCGTCAATTCCTCGTGTATTGCCTTGCTTTGGTCGCGGTCCTGGCTACCGCAGTCGTGCCGGCGAGCGCCACGACGGCCGTTCCCCATATCCACAAAAACAGCACGGTGCCCGTCTACTCCTACGCGAACGCGATCCGGGAGAGCGTCTGGGTGCAGACCCCACTGGACAACGACCACGACGGGGTGCCCGACAAGGTCGCGGTTGATGTGGTGCGCCCCCGGGCCGGCAACGTCCGGGTGCCGGTGATCATGACGGCGTCTCCCTACAACAGCCGCGTCGGCCGCGGCAACGAGAGGGAGTTCAAGGAGTATGACGCGGCCGGCACGATCAGCAAGCAACCCCTCTTCTACGACAACTACTTCGTGCCGCGCGGATACGCCGTCGTCGCCGTGGACCTGGCCGGCACCGGCCGGTCCACCGGTTGCACGGACACCGACGGTCCCGAGGACACGCTGGGCGCGAAGGCCGTCATCGACTGGCTCAACGGACGCGCGAAGGCCACGTACGCCGATGGGTCGCTGGTCGCCGCGACCGGCTGGACCAATGGCCGGGTGGGCATGATCGGCAAGTCGGCGGACGGAACGCTGGCCAACGAGGTAGCGGCCACCGGCGTCGACGGCCTGAAGACCGTCGTACCGATCGCCGCCACCTCCAGCGGATACGACTACGCGCGCCGCAACGGCGTGGTGGTCGGCCCGGGCGCCAACGAGTTCCTGTTCAACATGGTCACGAGCCGCCCGGCCGAAGCCTGCGCCCGGGCACTGCAGGAGCTCAACACCGGCAGCGACGACGCCACCGGCAACTACAACGCCTTCTGGGCGGAGCGGGACCTCCGGCCGCTCACGTCGAAGGTACGGGCCTCGGTCTTCCTGGTGCACGGGCTCAATGACGGCAACGTGATGACGAACCACTTCGCCCAGTGGTGGGCGGGGCTGAAGGTGCCTCGCAAGCTCTGGCTCTCCCGGGCGGGCCATCTCGACCCGTTCGATTTCCGGCGCGCCGAGTGGGTGAACACGCTGCACCGCTGGTTCGACTTCTACCTGCAGGGCCTGCACAACGGCATCGACCGGCAACCGCCGGTGACCGTGGAGACCTCGCCCGGCAGATGGACCGATCAGCCCGCCTGGCCCGCCCCGGGCTCGCACCAGGTGCAGGTCCGCCTGGGCAGCGGCGACGGCACCGCCGGAACCCTGGGCGGCCGCTCCGGCAAGGGCGAGAAGACCTGGGTGGACAACCCTGATCTGTTCGAGGACGCCGCCACGGCCGACCCGAACGATGCGATCGCCGGCCGGGTCGCCTTCCTTTCCGCGCCGCTGACCCGCCACCTGCGGATCTCCGGAACGCCGTCCGTGACCCTGCGCGTCCAAGTGAACCGGCCGACCACCGAACTCACCGCCCGGCTCGTCGACTACGGCACCACCACGCGGGTCAACACCATCTACCCCAACGAGGGCATCCGGACACTGGGCACCGAATCATGCTGGGGCGCGTCGACCGGTGCCGACGACGCGTGCTACCTCGACACTGTCCAGGACGTGGTGACCAGCGACAGCGGCATCCTGTCCCGGGGCTGGCAGGACGCCGCGCACCGGGTCTCCCTGCGCTTCCGGGTCCCGCTGCTGCCCGGCCGGTGGTACACGATCACCGTGCCGATGCAGGCCACCGACCAGACCGTCGGGGCGGGACACGTGCTGGGACTGACCCTGCAGCAGAGCGACTTCGAGTACACGACCCCGGCCACAACCGGCGCCACCGTACGACTGGACCTGCGCGGCAGTTACTTGACCCTGCCTGTGGTGGGGAGTGCCAGGCTGCCGCAGCCGGGGACAACGCCGCCGCAGGTCAAATCCGCTGCGACCGCCTCGGCCCCAAGGGCCGTCCCCGCCAGAACTCCTTGATCCCCTGAGGAGGTTGTCGCACTCCCGCCCCGGGACCGGAGTGCGAGACCGGGACCGGGGCCGGAGGGCGGCCGACCGATACGGCGGCGGGCCGCGGCCCGCCGCCGCCGACGACCTGGACGGGTTCAATACCGAAGACCCCTGCACCGAAGGCCACGTCACACTCCGCCCTCTGGCACCCGCTCGCCGCACACCCCCAGCTCACCCCCGCGGACGTCCGCAACGTGCCGGGGCCCTGCCCTCGCCCGATGGCCCCCGGCTCGAAGCTCAGTGGCCAATGGACGGCCGGGCAGTCGTGCGCGCCACTCAGTCGCGCGGCCGGACTTCCGCTCTGCGGTCCCACCGAAGCAAGGCCCTACCCTTCGCGGGTTGGCGGCTGGGGCGGCTGGATGTGCGGTGACGTCCGATCCGACCGGTGGAGGCCCGTCCCGACGCTCTTCCGGGCCGGCGCCACGCCTCCGGTCCGGCCATTCGACGTTCGCTGCACCTTCGCGCCCCACACGTTGCACCGCAGAGCTGGATCTACTTCTGCGACACGCCTCAGTAGGCGGTGCTGAGTTCCCAGAACCGGAAGACGGTCGAGGTGTCGAGGCAGTTCTGCAGGCCTCGGACGTTCTCGTGGGCGACCGCGTATTGCTTGCCCTGCCAGAGCGGCAGAATCGGCACCTGTTGCGCCACGATGGACTGCAGTTTCATGTACTCCTGCCGAGTCTTCGCGCGATCCGTCATGGACGAGGTCCGCGGAATGATCCGGTCGACGATCTCCTCGTTGTCGTAATTGTTCGACAGGACGTTGCCCTCACCGAAGAACGGCTGGGTGAAGTTGTCCGGATCGGGGTAGTCCGGCACCCAGCCCTTGACGTAGATGCCGTACTTGCCTTCGGCGATGCCCTTCTCGTACGCGTCGAAGGGGACGGACTTCATGCGGGCGTCGAAGAGCCCGCTCTGGTTCAACTGCTCGGCGATGGTATGTAATTCGTCGTCGGTAGCGGGCCCGTACCGGCTCGGGGTGGACCAGAGGGTGAGTTTCACCTTGTCCGCTATACCGGCGCCCCGCAACTCCGCCTTCGCCCGTTTCGGCTTCGGGCTGTCCCCGTAGGTGTCGAAGAACGAGGTGCCGTGGCCGGTGATGCCGACCGGGATCACCGAGTAGAGCGGTGCCGCCGTGGACTGGTAGACCTCGCTGACCAGGGAGTGGCGGTCGACGAGGTAGGCGATGGCCTTCCGGACGGCGAGCTGGCCGACGACGGGGTCGTCAACGTTGAAGACCATGTGCTGGACTTCGGCGCTGTTGCCCTGGACTACCTCGATGCCACCCTGCTCCGCGGTGGACGAGGTGTCCAGAGCGGCTATCGCCTTGGCGCTGAGGCCGCGGTAGGCGACGTCGACGTCGCCCTTCTCCAGAGCCGACTGGAGGGCCTGCTGGTTACCTCGGAAGAGCTCCAGGGTCACGCCCGAGTTCTTCACCTCGGCGGTTCCTTGATAGCCCGAGTAGACCGAGAAGACGGCTTTCCCCTTGTCGATGGAGTTCAGCTTGTAGGGACCCGAACCGACCGCCTTGCCACCCTCGAGCAAACTGTCCTCGGGGTAGACCTGACGGTCCACTATGGAACCGCCCCCCGAAGCGATCTTGCTGGGGAACGTCGCGTCGGGCACCTTGAGGCGGAAGACGACGGTCTTGGCGTCCGGGGTGCTGATCGACGAGATCGTGGAGAGCAGCGGCGCGGGGCCCGCCGGGTCGTTGATCCTGATCGTCCGGTCGAAGGAGTACTTGACGTCCGCCGAAGTGAGGCTGTTGCCGTTGCTGAACTTCAGCCCCTCACGCAAGGTGCAGGTGTATGTTTTGCTGCCGTCGGAGAACTCGCATGCCTCAGCAGCCTCCGGCACGGGAGTGGACGCTCCGGGCGGGAAGCTCAACAGGGACTGGAATACGTTGTTGAACAGCAGCCAGGACCCCGGGTCGTATCCCGAGGCCGGATCCGTGGCGAGGATGTCGTCGGACATCCCGACGACCATCCTGCTCTCGGAGCCGTGGGAGCTGCAAGCCGTCAATAACATCGCTGCCAGTCCCCCGGCGATCAGGGTGCTCGGCCGCCTCGTACAAACCTTCACAGAACGTTCCTCATGCTCTCGGCCGGCCGCGTGGGGGGTGTCCCCGGACAACCGGGTCAGGTCGGAAACGACAGCGAACACCGCGACCGTCCAGCACTGTCGGCCCGACCAGGCTCGATTGCGGACCGACGGACTGCGCGGACTCGGTGTTCGTCAGGAATTCTTTGCATGATGACCGACCACCAAATGCCAGCCGGTGGACGGCAGTTGGCAGGTCGCCATCAATCTCGTGGTGATGCTGACAATCTACTTGCGTACCGCGATGCGCGCTGTCACATCGTGCGGAAAGAATCTTCGTCCAACAGCCCACCCACCCACTGGACTCAGCCCTGCGACCTGGCCTGTCGGATACCCTCCGCGCTTTATCCCTTCAAGCCGGACGCTTCGTACCTCTGTATGGCCTGTCGGTGTATACGAACAGATTGAGGGTCCTCAGGTGAACGCCGGACGATCGGATATCGCAATCGAGTTGCCCGAAGGTTCCGGGTGGGACTGGAATGTCCTCGCCTGCGACGGCGGTCGATTCCGGCTCGGCGCGGGGCCGACATCACCGGTCACCACGACCTGGGACCGATCCTTCACCGAAACGGCCTTCATCTCCCGCCCCGCGGACTTCGAAGATCCCGTCATCCGCGCAGTCGCTTCCGAGGAACTGCCGGCTCTCTCCCGGAGGATGCCCACCCGTAGTGGTCGCCTTCGAAGCGAACGCAGGCAGGATGGAACCCGTCACCTGGCAGGCCGCCTCACTGCCGGCAGTGAAGACCGCCCCCGAGGAGATCCGGATCACCCTCACAACACTCGTGGATCTGCCCGATCCGCCACCGCCCGCGCCGCCCGCCGCGAAGCCGCTGGAGCATCCCGCCCACCAGGAGACCATGGCAGTCTCCGCCACGACCGACGCCGTCGTTGCGGGCGGGGGCGGTGGGCGAGGCGATGGACGTGGAGATCGCGCCCAACAACATCAACGCCGTCCGCCTGAAGCTCAGGCGGTTCGTTGACCGGGGCATCCTGGCCGAGACCGAGCAGAGACTGTTCATCTTGCCGCGGCCGCTGTCCTTTCCGCGGGGCCGGCACCGGCTTGCCCGGGGTGGGGATGCGCGGCGCGCGTTCAGGCTGGTTGTGCCGGTGCTTCGGCGGTGTGCTTGGCCAGGAGGTCCGCGAGCAGCATGACGAGCAGCCCGGCCCCGACACCGCACAGGGTCCAGAGCACGCGGTAGCCCTCGGCCGCATAGCCGGAGGGCTGGGGCAGGTCGATCAGGATCAGCGCGCCCGCGGCGATGGCCGCGCAGTAGAACGCGTAGTTCCAAAAGCGGATCGCCGCCCCGTGCATGAACAGGACGAGTGCGACCACTTCCAGTGCGCGCTCGACCGCGAACAGCCTCAGTCCCTGCTCGCTGGTCGGGATCAGCAACAGCAGGGCGGCCGTGACGGCGCCGACGAGCGCGCCGGCGAGGCGCTGCGCGGCGGTCAGGGTGCTCTGTTCCAGGCTTGGTTTCATCGCGACCATGGCCGCGATCGGCATCCAGTAGCCGTGAGAGAGGTTCAGGCCGAACGCGAGCGCCACGGTTCCTGCGATGACCAGGGCGCGCAGGAGCGCGAACATGACCAGGGGCCGGGTGAGCGGCTTTCGCGCGGTGTCGCCGGGGAGTTCCGGGAACGGCTGGGGTCGGTCGCCGCGTCCGCGGATGAGCCAGGCGATGAACGTCGCCGCGATCCACAGGGCCGCTCCGCCGGCCCAGGCGAGGACCTGGGCCCAGGTGTGGCTGGTGATGCGGGCGTGGTGGTGGAAACTGGACGCGAGCCCGAGGGTGATGACGAACCAAAGATTCAGCAGCATGGCGGTCACGAACCTGCGCACGCCGAACGCGGCCGCCAGCCCGGCCACCAGCGTGACCGCGAAGACGGCGAGGACCAGCCAGCCCCAGGCGTCGCCGCCCATGCCGAATCCCAGCGCGGTGAGCCCGGCGCCGATCAGGGCGAAGACCGCGATGTGCCAGGCACGGTTCGCGAAGCTGCCGCCCGGGTCGTCCAGCCAGGCGAAGAGCAGGCCGAACAGCGCGCTGAGCAGGTACTGCTCGTGCCCGATCGCCCAGAAGACCACCAGCGGCACCAAGGCGATGTCCAGGAACAGCACGGCCCGCGGCCAGTTGAGCCCGGCCGGGTCTAGCCGGAAGATCCTCGACAGCCGGCTCGTGGGCGTGGCCTTGTCCACCGGCTGTCCTACGCGTCCGCTCGCACTGGCCATGGCTGCCCTCGCTCGCCTCGTCCGCCCGGGTATGCGGCTTCGCCGCATTCTGCGACTCCGCCCGCAGTCGACGCGTCGCGACCCGCAGATCCCCCCGGGTCACGCCGTCTCGTCCAGCCGTACGGCGTAGCCCGGTCCTTCCGGTCACCGCGCCCGATCCTCCTGGCCGGCCGGTGCGCGGCCACGGAAATCGGGGGGGCGCTCACCCGAACCGCTTCGGTGCCGGGGCGCGACTCGGCAGGCGGGCATCCCGGACGGCTCGTGGTTCCTGGGGGACGCGCTCGCGGGACCGGCGCGGCGGTGCCCGCCCTGAAGGGCCGCGGGTAGCTCCCAAACTCGCCGGAATCCGGATCGCTCCCGATCGCGCCGGTCTGCTCCTCACCGATCTTGAAGAAGTCAGGACATGGATTCACGTACCCTCCTCTGAAGACCTGCACTGCGCGCAGCCTTCCCGCGCAGCCAGGGCTCCGCTTCGCTTTCTCGGGGCGCGGGGAACTGTGCAACCAGCCAGGGCGCGCCCGCCACTCGGCACCGCGCCCACAGCGCCGAACTCCCGGCCGGACCTGTCCCACGTCACTCAGTAGCTGTTCGCGGTCATCACCGACGGTCCCGGCTGCCGCCTCACGGGCCAGCTGGGCGTACGCACGTACGTCGTCGAGGGACGCCTCGGCATGGTCTGGGTGCACCTGCCGGTCACCGGGGAGGAGCCGCCCCCGATCGACGCGCAGCTTCCCGAGGAACTGGTGTCTCACGCCTTCGTGATGGGCGGCGCATCGAACCGCTCGGTGACAACTGGCGCTTCGCCTGCGAGAACGGCTTCGACCAAGGCACGCCAAGCACCCTCACCGGACGGCGCTTTGGCGGCGCTCAAAGCCGATGGCGGCATGGAACATCACCCGGACCGTGCCGCGGGACCGCTGGATCTACCGCATCCAGGACGAGGTCTACTGGGAGGCCGACTTCCCGGGCGTGGACCGCTGGTCGAACAAGCGGGGGTGGACGTAGCAGCCGTCGAAGCAAACGTTCAACCTCGGCAACACCAGCAAGGCCGAAACCGTCGACCCGGTGATCGAGGCCTGGAGTTCCCCGGCTTCGCCTCCCTGTCGCTTCGGAGGCGAGGCGGCCATGGACGCCGGAGTCAGCTGCTGCACATCGAGATGGTCGGCCGTCACCGACGGCTCGCGCAGCGCGCGGAGATCCTCGCGGGAGCCGCCTTGACAGGAAGATCTTACGAAGTAGGAAGGACTGTCGGCGAGTGTTACGTCCATGAACGCACACCGGGCCCGTACCCCTGCCACCGAGCGCACCCGACGCTGGTTCATGAACCGCTCACTGCTGCTCGGCGGTGCCGCAGCCGTGGCGACCATGACCGCCTGTTCCGCCGGATCGTCCGACACCACCGGCTCCGCGTCCGGCAGCGCACCGAGCGGAACGCCGTCCCGCGGGCCCGGTGGCGCCGGAGGCATGGGTCCCGGGGTCACCGAGGTGAAGTACGCCGACTTCACAGGCCTCACCACTGACGGGAAGGTCGCCGACGACCTCTTCTCGATCCACTCCTCCGGTGTCTCCACGGACGCCGTCGTGAAGGCCGCGCAGGCGTTCCTTGACGGACTCAGTGCCAAGGTGCGCCGGGCGTCCGTGTTCGACGTGGACGACGACGAGTGGCTGGCCTGGAGCAATGTCGACGGCTACCGGCGCGAGGGCGCCCGCATGGGCGACCTGACCGACAAGCAGCGCAACCTCGGTTACGCCCTGCTCGGCGAGGCCCTGTCGGCTGACGGGCTGACCCGGACCCGCAACATCATGAAGCTCAACGCCTTCCTCGGCGACTACAACGGCGGCGGCAGGGAGACGCTGACCGAGGGGCACTACTACTTCACCTTCATGGGAACCCCGTCCACGACCAGGCCCTGGGGCTTCCAGTACGAGGGCCACCACGTGGCCGTCAACTACTTCGTCCTCGGCGACCAGGTCGTCATGTCCCCGACCTTCATGGGCTCGGAGCCGACCTCGGCCACCTACAACGGCGAGAAGATCACCCTCTTCAGGCCGGAGACCAAGGCCGGTCTGGCCCTGCTGCGGTCCCTGACCTCGGCACAGCGCAAGAAGGTGATCTCCGCCGACGAGAAGGGCGGCACCGACATGGTGGCCGGGGCCGGCCAGGACAACCTGCAGCTGGCCTACCAGGGCCTCGCCGCCCAGGAGTTCAGCGCCCCCCAGCGGCAGAAGCTGCTCGACCTGGCCGGCGTCTATGTCGGTTGCATGGACGACGGTCACGCCGCGGTGAAGATGAAGGAGGTGGAGGACCACCTCGACGACACGTACTTCTACTGGATCGGCGCGACCAAGGACTCCTCCGCTTTCTACTACCGGGTGCACAGCCCCGTCGTACTCATCGAGTACGACGCCCAGTCCCCCCTGGCCTACGGCGAAAACGCCCAGATGGGTGGCAGCGGTGCCCCCAGCGGCCGACCGTCCGGCATGCCCACCGGTGTGCCCAGCGGCGGCCCGGGCGGCGGCATCGGCGGCGGAACCCCGACCCAGCAACACATCCACACCATCATCCGCACGCCCAACGGGGGTGACTACGGCGTCGACCTCCTCAAGCTGCACCTGGATACCGACCACTGACACGCGGCGTCACCCGCCTCTGCATACTTGAGGTCGCGCACCCTCACTGACTCTTCGTAGGTGACGAGCGCTTGTGACGCGTGGCGGACGGTCCTCAATGGGCCAGTACGGCCCGGCGGGGCGTACCGGAACGGTAGGGACCACCGACCCCACCCGAAAAGGATCAGCATGATGAGGAACGACGACGATCCGGTGCTCGACGATCCGGTGGGTCAGTCGCTCGGCAGCCGGCACGCGCACCTCGCCCGAAGGATCGGCCGGGCCGCCACCTATCCCACCGGCGTGGCCACCTTCTCCTCCGTGTCCGCCGACCCGCACGCGGAGGACTGGAGCGACCTGGCCGGGCTGCTCGGCCCGGGCGCCTTCGCCGACATGTTCAACTGCCCGGCCCTTGCGCCGGCGAACTGGGAGCCGGTCTTCAGCCTTGCGGGCCTTCAGATGATCTGGTCCGGAGACGGTCGCCCCGGCCGGCCGGTCTCCGAGTCCGGCACCCATGTGGTCGAGCTGGGCGCGGATAGCGCGCCCGAGATGCTGGAGCTCGCCGCGCGGACCGAGCCGGGACCGTTCTGGCCCCGTACCCATGAGCTCGGTACGTACCTGGGGGTCCGGGTCGACGGCACCCTGGTGGCGATGGCCGGCGAACGCCTGCGTCCCCCGGGCTGGACCGAGATCAGCGCCGTCTGCACCGCTCCCGAGGCGCGCGGCCAGGGCCATGCCGCCCGCCTCGTCCGCGCCCTCACCGAACTCATTGTGGCCCGTGGTGATCGTCCCTTCCTGCATGTGGCCGACGCGAACACCGGAGCGATCACCCTGTACGAACGGCTCGGCTTCAAGACCCGCAAGCAGGTCACCTTCCGGGGTTTTCGGACACCGTGACGGTCCGCGTCTGCGGTCCGGAAGGGCCCGTGGCGGGCCTGACCCGACGCGTGGCACCCGGGCCTTCTCCGGCACGGGTTCGCACTGCGGTGACTCTGCGCGCGCTGTCCAGCGGTCACCACGACCGGCGTGGGTTCTGGCCCTGCTCCGCCGCCGAGGCCGGACAGGGGTTGCCCCCTGCGGGGAATGTCCCGACCCTCGCCAGCACAACGTCGGCCGTCACGAAGAGAATGAAGGCCGACGTGACGCTCGCCCGCAGGTACCGCCATCAAGATCCAAATGGGTTTCTGCCTCTGGCGAGTCTGTCGCTCTCGGCAGGGTTTATCCGCCTCAGCTGACGGTGACAAGGCGCTGCACAGACAGGCTGCGTGAGGACCGGCCGGCGTGGACGGTGTAGGAGCCGGGGGTAAGTTTCCAGACGCCGGCAGACCACGCGGACAGGTCGCGGGCAAAAACGCCGAAGGAGATCCGGGTGCTTGCACCGGGGGCGAGCGTGACCTTGCGGAAGCCGATCAGTCGCCGCGGCTCGGCCTGGGCACCGACAGGCAGGGCCGCGTAGAGCTGCACGACTTCCGTACCTTCGCGGAATCCGGAGTTGGTGAGGGTGACTGCGGCAGTCAGCGTCTTGGTCGCCGTGTTGTAGGACGCTTCCCGGGAGCCGAGGTTGAAGGTGGTGCAGGACAAGCCGTGTCCGAAGGGGAACAGCGGGCTCTGGTTCTTCGCGTCGTGGTAGCGATAGCCGACCAGGTGGCCCTCGCTGTGGGAGACCGTGGGGCCGTTGCCCGGGTAGGCGGCCTGCGTGGCCCCGGGTCCCTGGGACTCTGTGACGGGGAAGGTGACCGGAAGACGGCCTGAAGGGTCTGCGTCGCCGAAGAGGACGGCTGCCAATGCGGTGCCTGTGGCGCGTCCGGCGTACCAGAGCTGGACGACCGCTTCGACATCGTTGATCCATGGCATGGCGACGGGGCCGTCGGTGTTCAGGACGACGATGGTGCGGGGGTTGGCCGCTGCGACATCGGCGACGAGTTTGTCCTGGTCACCCGGCAGGTCGAGGGAGCCGTGGTCCATGCCCTCGCCCGCGACCCGGTTGACGATGACGACTGCGGCGTCGCTGGTCCTTGCTGCAGCGACCGCGTCGGGTATGAGGGACTTCGGCTGCCAGCCGAGGGTGAGACCGCTGGTATCGGTGTCGGCGGTGCTGTTGCTGTACTCGACGGTGATGCTCACCGCCTTCCCTGCCGTGAGGTCGATGATGCCCCGGAGCGGATAGTCGTACGGCCCGAGGAAGAACCGGCGGCTGTGACGGGTGCCGGAGATGACCGTCTTGCCGTTGATGACGAGCTTGTACCGTACGCCGCGGCACCTCGCGCACATGGCTAAATCACCTCAGCCTGAGAGAGCACCTTCCGCGCAGGACCCGAATCCTGGGAAGTCGATCCCTGAGGCCACGTGTGACAACTCGCGAGCACACCTCTCTTGGGCCGAACTTAGATGCGACTTGTCGCGTAGCAAGCGTTCAAGACTTGAAGCCTGTGCATCTTCTTGACGGTCAACCGTTGTCACTCAACACTGCCTTGACGGACCCAGCACCTCGCTCATCCGTAGATTGAGAGCGTTCTCAAGAGGTTCATTCATAGGTCTGCAGAGTTGGCAAGGCGATTCCTGCACAGTGTCGAGACCGTCTGCACCCTGTCCTCCGCGTTGATCCGGTGTTCACTTCACGAAACCAGGTGAAAGGACTCCCACCCATGCGCAATACCGTCCCGCCCGGCCGCATGAGACCCCTGCCAGGTCCGAAGCACCGCGTCATCGCTCTGCTGAGTGCGCTCCTACTCGCGCTCGTCGGACTGCTCGGCCTCGATCAGAGCGCCGCTCCCGCCTCGGCAGCCGCGCCTGACTACACCCAGAGCGTCACTCAACTGAGCTCCGCACAAGCTCAGATCTCGTTCACACCGACCACGTCCGCGGTCTACGTCGATGTGCACTACCTGGTCAACAGCGCCAACCAACAGAACGTCCGTATGACCAACAATGCGGGCACGTGGACTCAGACCGTCGGCTCCCTCGCCAACGGAACGGTCCTGGAATACTGGTTCACCTACGAGAAGAGCGGGCCGCAGTACGACACACCCCACTTCACGTACACCCAGGGCGGTGGTGGAACCGGCACTGTTGCCACACCCACCTTCACTCCCGCAGCGGGCACCTACGCATCGGCCCAGAGCGTGACACTCGCCGACGCGACAGCGGGCGCGAGCATCCGCTACACGCGTGACGGCTCCACCCCCACCGCGGCGTCCACTCTGTACAGCGCGCCAATCAGCGTCACGGCCACTGCCACCATCAAGGCCATCGCCATCAAGTCCGGACTCGCCGACTCCGCCGTCGCCAGTGCGACTTACACGATCGGCGCATCGGCGAGCTGCCCCACACAGTCGGACACGCCGAACTTCGGCCCGAACGTGCACATCTACGACCCGAGCATGTCCAGTGCCACCATTCAGGCGCAGCTCGACGCGCAGTTCGCCCAGATGAAGGACACCGCCTCCGCGCAGTTCAGCGAGAACCGGGTGGCACAGCTCTTCAAGCCGGGTACGTACGCCGTCGACGACAATGTCGGCTACTACACCTCGGTGGCGGGTCTCGGGCAGAATCCGGGCGATGTGACGATCAACGGACACATCACCGTGGACGCCTTCAACGCCTCGGACGCGGGCAACGCGACGCAGAACTTCTGGCGCTCGGCCGAGAATCTGGCCATCAATCCGGTGGGCGGGAACCGTTGGGCCGTGGCCCAGGCGGCCCCGTTCCGTCGGATCGACGTCCGCGGCGACCTGCAGCTCTACCCGGCCAGTTACGGCTGGGCGAGCGGCGGCTACATCGCCGACACCAAAGTCAGCGGCCAGGCGGCGTCCATCTCGCAGCAGCAGTGGTACACCCGGGACAGTAACGTGGGCAGCTGGGCCGGCGGCGTGTGGAACATGGTCTTCTCCGGCACCGCCGGTGCTCCCGCGAACACCTTCCCCAACCCGCCCGAGACCACCTTGGCCACCACCCCGCTCTCCCGTGACGTGCCGTATCTGTACGTCGACGGCGCCGGAAAATACCGAGTGTTCCTTCCGTCGCTGCGCACCAACGCATCGGGGGCGAGTTGGGCGAACGGCAACACTCCCGGCACCTCTCAGCCGATGAGCCAGTTCTACGTGGTCAAAGCCGGCGACACTGCCGCGACCATCAACAACGCCCTTTCTCAGGGCTGCAACCTGTTCGTCACGCCGGGCGTCTACCACCTGAACCAGACGCTGAACATCACCCGGCCCGACACGGTCGTCCTCGGCATCGGCTACCCGACCTTCGTCCCGGACAACGGCGTCAATGCGATCCAGGTCGCCGACGTGGACGGAGTCCGTCTCAAGGGCCTGCTGATCGACGCCGGAACCACCAACTCGGCGGCGCTGCTGACCGTCGGCCCGTCCGGATCGTCCGCAAGCCACGCGGGCAACCCGACGACCATCCAGGACGTGTTCTTCCGGATCGGTGGCCAGATCGCCGGCAAGGCGACGACCAGCCTGATCGTCAACAGCAACAACGTGATCATCGACCACATCTGGGCCTGGCGGGCCGACCACGGCACGGCAGGAACCTTCGGCTGGACGACCAACACGGCGGACACCGGCGTGATCGTCAACGGCAGCAGCGTTCTGGCGACCGGTCTCTTCGTCGAGCACTACCAGAAGCACGAAGTTGTCTGGAACGGCCAGAACGGCAAGACGATCTTCTTCCAGAACGAGATGCCGTACGACGTGCCCAATCAGGGCTCGTGGATGAGCGCGGCAGGGGTCAACGGTTATGCCGCTTACAAGGTGGGCGCGGGCGTCACCACCCACGAGGCGTGGGGACTCGGCAGCTACTGCTACTTCAACGTCAACCCCGCGGTGAACAGCTACCACGCCTTCGAAGTGCCCAACACTCCCGGCGTGAAGTTCCACAACGCTCTGACGGTCTCACTCGGCGGCGTGGGCACCATCACCCACGTCATCAACGACGCGGGGGCGGTGACCGCCTCGAACACCACTCCCAGCAATGTGGTCGCCTACCCATGAGGCAATGACCTGACGTGAAAAACGGGCCGGGGCTCCTCGCAGTTGCGAGGGGCTCCGGTGTTTGCAGTATGCGACGCCACCGAGGGCTGCGACGGCATCGTCCTCGTCGAGAACGAGGACGCCTTCCAACAGGTCTGCAAGATCCCCGAGATCGTCGACCACTGGCTGTGCATCTGGGGCGCCGCATACGCCACCGACGGACTCGTCGAATTCCTCCCCACCATGAACCCAGTGCCGTTGCCGCCTGACAGGACCTGGACGCCCACGGTATCCGCATCATCCACGACCTCACCGAACGCATCGAACGCCACGCCACTCCCGTCGGCATGGACGTCGAGCTGTACCGAGCCGGCCCCAAGTACAAGCAGGAGCCCAGCAAGCTCGAGCAGAACCGCGAGCTCGCCTCCGAACTCGCTCTGAGGGCCCCCTGGCGCTGCGGGAACTCGCCGCGGAGATCGCTGCCAACGGGGGTGAGGGGTGTGAACACGAAACCCTCTACGCATAGGTCCTGCCCACACTCAGTACACGGCTGAACGATGTCCGTGCACGACAGCCTGACCGGTGAGAACGCTGTCCGCCCGCACACACGGAGTTCCCTTGCCACGGCAGGCCGCAACCATGTATCGGCCCTGTACCCACAGGTGGCCAGCACCCGTCGGAAGTGCGGTTAGTTCGTGTCACCCATACGAACGTCGCCCCCGGGTGGTCTTCGACAGCGTGCCGGAACACACCCGTACGGTCGACGGTCGCAGTCATGCCGAGGCCTGACCTCGCCGATCGTCGGGAAGGGCCCGCGATGAGGCGTCGAGGCTCGCGCGGACGCGGCTTGTCACCAGCGATCTACGATCGCTAGGGCCAGACCTCACCGTGCTCGGCCGGCGACTCTCTGAGATGTGGACGGAATGGGGAGCGTGAAGGACACCGCAAAGCTCTTGGGTTTCGCGAGCAAAGAGGTACGACCTGATCCGCAGGGGGGTCCCTTGCCGCGTGCCTCGCTTCGGACGACGCTTCCGCGTCGTCTCTGCGAAGCCGCAGGTCAGTAGCCATGGCAGGGGTGTACCACCAGCAGACAAAGAATCTGCTATCAGATGTGACACGCTCACCTGGCGCCCACTGGGGCTACTCAGTTGGTACGGCCGGAGGATCCCTCTACAGTCGCACCAGAGCAGCTCACTGACCGAGGAAGCTCAGGCGGACCTGCCGGTTTGCATTGTCGCGATTTGTATCCACCAGGCACACCGACTGCCACGTCCCCAGTTCCAGCCGCCCCGCGATCACGGGCAACGTCGCATGCGGCGGAACGAAAGCCGGGAGCACGTGGTCGCGGCCGTGGCCCGGGCTGCCGTGGCGGTGCTGCCAGCGGTCGTCCGCGGGAAGCAGCGCGTGCAGGGCGGAGAGGAGGTCGTCGTCGCTGCCCGCGCCGGTCTCCAGGATGGCGATCCCCGCGGTGGCGTGCGGGACGAAGATGTTGAGCAGGCCGTCGCGGCCCGCTGCTGCCCTGGTGAGGAACTGCTCGCAGTCGGAGGTCAGGTCGGTGACGGTCTCCGTCGTGCCGGTGGTGAGGTGCAGGACGCTGGTGGTGAAGGCAGAGGACATGCGCCCCATTGTCCTGCCCGCACCGCGGGATCGCGGTCCACGTGCCGGGACGGCGTGGCCCGGTTGTCCGTTGTCCGGTTCACTCACCTGCGGCTGCGGAGAGTGGTGACGGCGCCTCGGGAAGATCCACGCCATCGGCGGGGTTGGTAGAAACGTGAACAACGTCGCGGTGCGCTCAGTGGATGTCGTGGTGATCGGCGGCGGGCAGGCAGGCCTGTCCGCCGCCTACCATCTGCGTCGCAGCGGGCTGGAGCCCGGCCGCGATTTCGTGGTGCTCGACCATGCCCCCCATCCCGGCGGCGCCTGGCAGTTCCGCTGGCCCTCGCTGACGTACGGCAAGGTGCACGGCATGCACGCCCTACCCGGTATGGAGCTGACCGGCGCCGATGACAGCCGGCCCTCGTCCGAGGTGATCGGGGCGTACTTCGACACGTACGAACGCACCTTCGACCTGCGGGTGCACCGGCCCGTCGAGGTCAGTGCGGTGCGCGGCGGTGAGGGCGGGCGGCTGCTCGTCGAGACGTCCGAGGGGACGTACGCAACGCGCGCCCTGATCAATGCCACGGGGACCTGGGACCGGCCGTTCTGGCCGCGCTACCCGGGCCAGGAGACCTTTCGTGGGCGGCAGCTGCACACGGCCAACTACCCTGGGCCCACGGAGTTCGCCGGGCAGCGGGTGGTCGTCGTGGGCGGTGGGGCCTCCGGGACACAGCATCTGATGGAGATCGCCGAGGTGGCCGCGGAAACCTTCTGGGTGACGCGGCGGCCGCCGGTGTTCCGTGAGGGTCCGTTCGGTGCCGACCAGGGCCGGGCGGCCGTGGCCCTGGTGGAAGAGCGGGTGCGGCGCGGCCTGCCGCCGCAGAGCGTCGTGAGCGTCACCGGGCTCCCGCTCACCGATGCGGTGCGCCGCGCCCGCGAGTCGGGGGTGCTCGACCGGCTGCCCATGTTCGACCGGATCACGCCGACCGGCGTGGCCTGGGACGACGGTCGCACCATCGAGGCCGATGTCATCCTCTGGGCGACGGGCTTCCGGGCCGCCGTCGACCATCTCGCCCCGCTCAGGCTTCGTGAACCGGGCGGTGGAATACGGGTCGAGGGGACGCGAGCCGTGCGTGACGAGCGCGTCCATCTCGTCGGGTACGGGCCGTCGGCCAGCACCATCGGCGCCAACCGGGCCGGACGCGCCGCCGTACACGCGATCGGCCGGCTGCTGGAGCGTGTGGATCCTCCTGTCGCGGGGAGGCCCCCGACCGTGCCCGTGTGACGGGCCCGCTTCGGCGTACTGTTCAGCCGTTGCCGGTCCCGCGGCGACTGCGGTTGAACTCGGCGACATTGCGCTGCTGTTCGGCGTAGTCGTCGGTGAACCGGGTGTCGCCGGGCGCGACTGTGACGAAGTACAGCCAGGGTCCGGGGGTGGGACTGATCGCCGCCACCATCGCCTGCTCTCCGGGGTTGCCGATGGGCGTCGGCGGGAGGCCCTTGCGTTCGTAACTGTTGTACGGGCTGTCGATCTTCGTGTCGCCCGTCGTGGTGTCCAGCGTGCTGCGGTTCATCGCGTAGTTGAGCGTGGAGTCCATCTGGAGCGGCATGCCGCGGTCGAGCCTGTTGTGGATGACCCTGGACACCTTGCCCATGTCGGACTCGGTGTCCGCCTCGGCCTGAACGATGCTGGCGATGGTCACCGTCTGGTAGACGGTGACGTTGTTGCGCTCGGCGCCGGTGGTGATGTGGTCGGCGCCGAAACGGTTCACCGCCGTGTCGGCCATATAGCGCAGCAGGCTCTTCGGGGTCGTGCCGGACGTGATCGGATACGTCGCTGGGAAGAGATAGCCCTCGGGGTTGCCCTTCGCCTCGACCGGCAGCGGCAGGTCCGCCGTCGCGACCGCCATCCGCGTGGTGCCTGCGGGCTCACCGAGGGCCTTGTCGGAGGCCTCGTACACCTGCGAGGCCCGCCATCCTTCCGGGACGACCAGAGTGCGGGGCTGCTCGGTCTTCGGCTCCCCGGTCAGCAGCGGCACGAGCACGGCTGCGGCCGCCGCGAGGACGAGGACGGCACCGGTGATCAGCACCAGCCGGCCTCGTCGGGTCGGTCGGATCCTGCGACGGGGAGGGGTGGCCGGGGACTCGTTCACCATGCGGGCACGCTATCCCGCACAGATCGTGTCGCCGGTGCCCCGTCCGCACCGACACGCGGGGCACACCACACGATGTGAACACACGAACAGGGGATCGGGTGTTCGCTGGAACGCGTGATCGCATCGGCATTCGTTGCTCAGCTGCCGGACGGCGGTTGATGATTACAGGGCGCAAGCGACGGGCTGCAGACCGCGACTGTGCTGTCCCGGAGATTCACCACGCACGAGGAGAAACACCCGATGAACCTGATCACCAACCTGCTGGCCGGCGTCGTCCACTTCGTGGGTTGGCTCATCTGACCATTGGTCCGCCCGACGCCGTCGCTCCCCGTCCCACGGGAGCGGCGGCGTCGTCGCGTGCCCTGCGTCGTCAGCCGTGGGCCGCGGGGCCGGTGAAGGGCGGCAGCGCCGCGAAGTCCGGGGCCACCGAAACGGCCTGGGCGAGGGTGTCGAGCGTGCGCCTGACACGGGTCAGGGGGTGGTCGGGGAATTCCGCGTCCCACCGCGCATGGTCGGCGGCGTGGAACGGCAGGCCGCCCTGAACGTCCGGGGCGTAGGGGTGGGACCGGAAGTAGTCCTGGGGCCCGGCCTTGGCGAGGACGACGGCTTCCCGCATGCCCGTCATGCCCTGCTCCAGCGCCTGGATCTTCACCACGGTGCTGCATCCGGCGCGCGGCACCGTGAAGCTGCCGATGAACGCCTGACCGCTCGGCCTGTCGGGCAGCGGCAGCTTGAGTATCTGACGCAGCGCCGGCAGCTCCCCCAGCCTCTTCACGGACGCCTCGATCAGTCCGCCGCCCGCCTGCGCGATGTGGTGGGTGAGCGCATTGCGCAGGGCCGGACCGTCATCGAGAGCAGTCGGCAGGTCGGACGGCAGGGCGAAGAAGTGCAGCGACAGCACGTCGTTGTGGTCGTTCGCCCATGTGTCGTCGGCGACGGGCCTGTATCCGGGGAGTTCTGCCCCGAGGAGAGCTCTCATGGGCTGGGATCATGCCGGATCCCCCGGTCCGGAAGCGGGGCCGGGCGGGCCGATGTACGACTGCGCCGGTCAGCCCGCCACAGGAGCGAGCCGGGTGCCGTCCCGGCGGACCAGGGCCGCGTACCGCCCGCCCATTCGCAGCAGTTCCTCGTGGGTCCCGCGCTCCGCGGTGCGCCCGCCGTCGAGGACGACGATCTGGTCGGCATCGCGGACGGTGGAGAGGCGGTGCGCGATGGTGATCGTCGTGCGCCCGGCGGAAAGCGCGTCGATCGCCTCCTGCACGGCGAACTCGGTACGGGTGTCCAGGGCGCTCGTCGCCTCGTCGAGGATCAGCACCGGCGGGTCCCGCAGGATCGTGCGCGCGATGGCCAGTCGCTGCTTCTCGCCTCCCGAGAATCGGTAGCCCCGTTCACCGACGAGGGTGTCGTAGCCATCGGGCAGCGAGGCGATGTGGTCGTGGATCTGTGCGGCGCGGGCCGCCGCCTCGATCTCCCCGTCGGTCGCCTCCGGCTTGGCGAAGCGCAGGTTCTCGGCGACCGAGGCATGGAAGAGGTAGGTCTCCTGGGAGACCACGCCGACCGCCCTGGCGAGGGTGTCGAAATCGAGTTCGCGCACGTCCACACCGTCGATGGTGACCCGGCCGCCGGTGACGTCGTAGAGCCTCGGCACCAAGTAGCTGAGGGTGGACTTGCCGGAACCGGTGGGACCGACGACGGCGAGGCCGGCACCGGCGGGGACGGTCACATCGACGCCGCTGAGGGTCGGACCGCTCTTCTCGTCGTAGCTGAAGTCGACGTTCTCGAAGCGGATCTCACCGCGGATCTTCTCCAGGCGTACCGGTTTCTCCGGCTCGGTGATGTCGACCGTGAGGTCGAGGTATTCGAAGATCCGCTGGAAGAGGGCGAGGGACGTCTGCATCTGCACCCCGGTGGAGAGCAGGCTCACGGCCGGCCGGAAGAGGCCCTGCTGGAGCGAGACGAAGGCCACGAGCGTACCGATCGAGACGTCCGGGCCACCGGACTGCAGGGCGATTCCCGCGGCCCAGTAGATGACAGCGGGCATGGCTGCCATCACGATGCCGATCGTCGACATCCGCCAGCGTCCGGCCATGCTGGAGCGCACCTCGAGGTCGACCAGGCGCTCGGACTCCTCGGCGAAGCCCTTGGTGAGCGAGTCCGAGCGGCCCATGGTGCGGCCGAGCAGGATGCCGCTGACGGAGAGCGATTCGGTGACGGTGGCCGCCATGGCGGCCATCTGCTTCTGGCGCTGGGTGGTGATCTTCTTCCGCTCTCGGCCGACCCTGCGGCTGATCCAGACGAACACGGGCAGCAGGAGGAGCGAGACGACGGTGAGCCGCCAGTCGAGCGCCAGCATGGCGACGACCGTGGCGATGACCGCGGTGAGGTTGGAGACCAGGGAGGTCGCCGTCGAGGTGACGGTGGCCTGCATGCCGCCAATGTCGTTGGCGATCCGGGACTGGACCTCGCCCGTGCGGGTCCTGGTGAAGAAGGCGAGGGGCATCCGCTGGAGCTGCGCGTAGACGGCGGTGCGCAGGTCGTGCATGACCCGCTGGCCGACCGTCGTGGAGATGAGTGTCTGGAGCACGCCGAAGACGCTGTTCATCACCGCGGTGAGGATCATGCCCAGGGCGAGCAGCGAGAGGAGTCCGGTCCGCCCCTGGGGGATGGCGGTGTCCAGGATCTCGCGCAGCAGGAACGGAGAGGCGACCGACACCAGCGACGAGGCGCCGACGAGCAGGCCGACCACCGCAAGGCGGCCGCGGTACGGGTGGAAGAGGCGGAGGATGCGGCGCAGCTCGGCGGGCGGCTGGGCAGCGTCCCGGGGCGGAGGTGTCCACGTGGGTCCGTCGGGTTTCATGGGCTCCTTCGTCAGACGTGCGACTACGGGCGGGGCGGGCGCGGGCGCCTGCGAAGCGTGCGCGTCCAGTGTGGGCAGGGCGGCTGACAGCTGTCTGCGTGCCGTGCCGCGTGGGCAGGGGCTGGGAGATCACGGCTTTCGTCAGCCGGAACGGCCACTGCCGGTCGGACTGGGTGAGAGCTTAGCTCATTGTTACCTATACTCACAATGAACAAGGTCCTGATATTGTTCCCGGTATGGAATCCCCCGACCCCGACGGCGTGCTCGCCGAACAGCTGCTGAGGCTGACCCGCAGGCTCCAGCGCATTCAGGGCCGTCAGCTGGAACCGATCGGTATCACCCCCGCGCAGTTCCGGCTCCTGCGCACCGTCGCGCACTACGACGGCCCTCCCCGGATGGCGGATCTCGCGCAGCGTCTCGACGTCGTCCCCCGCGCCGTGACCACACTGGTCGACGGGCTGGAAGCCAGTGGCCGGGTGCGCCGGGCCCCCGATCCGGACAGTCGTCGCGTGGTCCGGATCGAGATCACGGACGAGGGCATCGCCACCCTGCGTTCACTGCGCAACGCGCGCCGCGCGGCCGCAGAGGAGATCCTGGCTCCACTGACCGCTGATCAGCGCGAGGTGCTCGGCGGGCTGCTGACCGCTCTGGTCAACGGGATGCCGGAGCGCAACTGCTGACCTGGTGCGGGGTGCCGCGCCGAGCCGCCGAGGGGATCTGGACATGCCACTGCTGGAACCGAACCCGGAAGCTCTCCGCCCCGGCGTGGCGCGGCCTCCGTCCCACGACCGGGTTCCCGACGCGCAGGCAGCGGGTACACCCGAACCGCTCCGCGGTGAGCTGACCGCGCTCCTGGGCCCGCAGAAGGTGCTCTGGAAGATCTCCGACCTGGTGCGGTACGCCTCCGATGCCAGTCCGTACCGATTCGTTCCCCAGGTCGTCGTGGTTCCGGAAGACCTCGACGACATCTCCGCGATCCTGTCGTACGCCCACGGCAGGGGCCGCAAGGTCGTCTTCCGGGCCGCGGGCACCAGTCTCAACGGCCAGGCGCAGGGCGAGGACATCCTCGTCGACGTACGGCACCACTGGACGGGCATCGAGGTCCTGGACGGGGGCGCGCGGGCCCGGATCTGCCCGGGGACGACGGTCATGCGGGCGAACGCCACCCTCGCGCGGCACGGCCGGCTGCTGGGGCCGGACCCGGCGAGCGCGATCGCCTGCACGATCGGGGGTGTGGTCGCCAACAACGCCTCCGGGATGACCGCCGGCACCACCCGGAATTCGTACCGCACCGTCTCCTCCCTCACCTTCGTGCTGCCCAGCGGCACGGTGGTGGACACCGGCGATCCCGCGGCGGACGAGGACCTGGCGCACGCGGAGCCGCAGCTGTGCGCGCGGCTGCTGGCCCTGAAGGCGGAGATCGAGGCGGATGCCGGGCTCACCGCCCGGATCCGGGCCAAGTACGAGATCAAGAACACCAACGGCTACCGGCTCGACGCCTTCCTCGACGGTTCGACGCCGGTCGAGATCCTGCGCGGTCTCATGGTCGGCTCGGAGGGGACTTTCGGATTCATCTCCGAGGTCGTTTTCGACACATTGCCGCTGGACCGCCGGATCTCCACCGCGCTGCTCTTCTTCCCTTCGCTGACGGCGGCTGCGGCAGCCGTCCCGCTGTTCAACGAAGCGGGCGCCATCGCCGTGGAGCTGATGGACGGGAACACCCTGCGCGCCTCGGTCAGTGTGAAGGGGGTGCCGGCCGACTGGGCCGGGCTGCCGAAGAAGACCGCCGCTCTGCTGGTCGAGTTCCGTGCTCCGGACGAAGCGGGCCAGGAGGCGTACGAGGAGGCGGCGGCCGCCGTCGTGCGGCAGCTGGAGCTGGTCCGGCCCGTCACCTCGGTGACCAATGAGTTCACCCGGGACACCCGGGCCATCTCCGGGTACTGGAAGGCCCGCAAGGCCTTCGTCACCGCGGTCGGCGGCTCCCGGCCCTCCGGTACGACGCTCATCACGGAGGACTTCGCGGTCCCGCCCTCCCGGCTGGCCGAAGCCTGCGAGGCCCTCCTGGAGCTCCAGGCCGAGCACGGTTTCGATGCCGCCGTCGCGGGCCACGCGGCCCACGGCAATCTGCACTTCCTGCTGGCGTTCGACGCGGCGCGGCAGGCCGACGTCGACCGGTACGCGGCCTTCATGACGGACTTCTGCCGGCTCACCGTGGAGCGGTTCGACGGATCGCTCAAGGCCGAGCACGCCACCGGCCGCAACATCGCGCCCTTCCTGGAGCTGGAGTGGGGACCGCGGGCGACCGAGCTGATGTGGCGTACGAAGCAGGTCATCGACCCGGACGGAGTGCTGGCGCCCCGGATCGTGCTGGACCGGGACCCGAAGGCCCATCTGCGCGGGCTGAAGACCATCCCCAAGGTCGAGGCGGTGGCCGATCCCTGCATCGAATGCGGTTTCTGCGAACCGACCTGCCCCAGCCACGACCTGACCACCACTCCGCGTCAGCGCATCGTGCTGCGGCGCGAGATGATGCGTCAGCCGAGTGGTTCACCGGTGGAGGCGGGACTGCTCGACGCCTACGGCTATGACGCGGTCGACACCTGTGCGGGCGACTCCACCTGCAAGCTCGCCTGCCCCGTCGGAATCGACACGGGTGCCATGATGAAGGACTTCCGCCACCGGCGGCACTCCCCGCGCGAGGAGCGGATCGCCGCGCTCACCGCGAGGAACTTCCGCGCCGTCGAGGCGGCTGCCCGGCTGGCGATCGCCGCGGCCGGCCGGATCGACGACCGGCTGCTCCAGGGTGCCACCCGTCTCGCCCGCAAGGCCGTGCACCCCGATCTGGTACCTGAATGGCTGCCGCAGATCCCGGGCGCGGCCGCCCGGAAGCTGCCCCGCACCTCCAGGGTGGGGGCGAGCGCGGTCTACTACCCGGCCTGCGTCAACCGCATCTTCGGGGACCCCGGGGGACACCGGGGCCCGTCACTGCCCCAGGCCGTGGTCCTCGTCTCGGCCCGTGCCGGTAAGCCCGTCTGGATCCCGGAGGATGTCGCGGGCACCTGCTGCGCGACCATCTGGCACTCCAAGGGATACGACTCCGGGAACGCCGTGATGGCCAACCGGATCGTCGAAGCCGCCTGGGGCTGGACCGCCGGCGGGAAGCTTCCCCTGGTCGTCGATGCCTCCTCGTGCACGCTGGGCATCGCCCATGAGGTGGTGCCGTATCTGAGCGAGGACAACCGGGAGTTGCACCGGGAGCTGACGGTGGTCGACTCGCTGGTCTGGGCAGCCGATGAGCTCCTGCCGGAGTTGACGGTGCTGAGGAAGGCCGGTTCGGCGGTGCTGCACCCGACGTGCTCGATGGAACATCTCGACGGTGTCGGCCGGCTGCGCACGGTCGCGGAGGCCTGCGCGGATGAGGTCGTGATGCCTGACGACGCCGCGTGCTGCGGCTTCGCGGGGGACCGGGGCATGCTGCACAAGGAGCTGACGGATTCGGCGACGGCAAAGGAGGCCGCCGAGGTGAACACCCGGGAGTACGACTCGTATCTGTGCGCCAACCGCATGTGCGAGATCGGGATGGACCGGGCAACAGGGCGTTCGTACCACTCGGCGCTGATCGAGCTGGAGCGGGCGACGCGCCCGGGGCCCGCACCGGCACGGGAGAGTTCGCTCAGGTCTTGAGGCCGGCCCGGTCACCCATCACCACGACCGGATTCTGCTTCGGGTCCAGGGTGCGCAGCAGCTTCACCATGGCTGCCTTCGACAGGCTCACGCAGGCCGATGTGCCGCTGCCGTGATCCATGTGCAGCCAGATGCTGCCGCCCTTGGACTGGCCCTCCGGGCGCGTCGGGTCGTTGGGGGCGGTGCCCTTGACGCGGTTGTAGTCGATGGCGATGACGTAGTCGAAGTCGTGCCAGTAGGGCTTGGCCCAGTAGCGGGGGGCCCGGATGGCGGCCGATTCGCTGTACGGGAGCAGGGCGCCCGGGTCGGGCAGTGCGCCGCCCGCGTCAGTGAGGGTGAAGACGCCGACCGGGGAGCGCTTGTCGTCCTCGTGATGGTCGGTGGTCCAGCCCTTGCGGCCGTTGTGGGCCTTCCAGTCGGCCGTCTTGTCCCAGGTGGCACCGGTCCGGGTGTACAGCACGACGGTGGAGTCCGGGGAGTTCCTGCCCGCGCCGTACACGGCGACGACCTGACGGGAGTCGCGCGGGATCTTTGACTGCAGCCGGTCGCCCACGTCCGGAATGCGCTTCAGATCGGTGGTCTGCGGCTGGTCCTTGTCCTTCCGGGCTCCGGCCGACCGCGCGTCACCCTTCTTCAGGTCCTGTCCCCCACCGCACGATGTCAGGGTCGTGAGCAGGACACCGCAGGCGGCCGCCGAGGCCACCACTCGTACCGCACCGGCTATACGCATCCGTCCATGCTCGCACTCCGCGGCGTCCGGGGCCGACCCCGCCAGCGGGGTCCGGCGAATGCGTGCGCAGTTTTTACTCCCTGGACCGCTCCGGCCCCCTCCCGGCGCCCGGCGGGTAAAAGCGTTTGCCTCGGCCCCTGCGACGGGGTCAGGCTTGGACGGTTTGGTCCCCCACACGCATTCCCCTGTGCTTCTGGAGACCTCTTGCCGGTCTCAGCTTCTTCCGATCTTTTGGGACGTCATGCAAATTCGCGATCTTCCGTACCAGGATCCCGGCGATCCCGATGTCCGGTCGGGCCCTCGCTTCCTGCTCTGGCTCGGCCGCAACCAGATCCGCGGACAGCTCAAGTCCATGTCGTGGGGCCTGCTGCAGCAATGCTCCATCGCGGGGCTGCCGCTTGCCGTGGGCTTCGCCGTCCAGGCGGTCGTCGACCGGTCCGGCGGAAGGCTGGCGCTGGCCGGCGGCATGCTCGCGGTGCTCGGTGTGCTGATCGCGGTGGGCGACACCATGCTCCACCGAACGGCCGTG
Source organism: Streptomyces sp. NBC_01013 (assembly GCF_045162765.1). Classification (NCBI taxonomy): domain Bacteria; kingdom Bacillati; phylum Actinomycetota; class Actinomycetes; order Kitasatosporales; family Streptomycetaceae; genus Streptomyces; species Streptomyces sp. NBC_01013. Next base: position 7,283,193 of record NZ_CP108687.1, on the reverse strand, counting down.
ACCAACTGGATCACCGCCGCCGCCCGGGTCCAGCAACTGCTCGCCCGCAAGACCGCGGAGCTCGGCTCGGCACTGACCCGCCGGGTGGCCGCGGGCGAGGTCGTCGCGGTGTCCACCGGCGACGTGGAGAAGATCGGCTGGTTCGTCGAGGCACTCTCCCGCTTCGCCGCTGCGGCCGCGGCGCTCGTCATCATCTGTGTCGGGCTCATCCTCTATCTGCCCTCGCTCGGCGTGCTCGTGGCGCTCTCCCTGCCGGTGCTCGCCCTGGCGGTGCTCCCGCTCCTTCCCCGGGCCACCCGCCGCGCCGACGTTCAGCGCGAGAAGGCGGGCAAGGCCACCGAGCTGGCCTCCGACACGGTGGCCGGGCTGCGCGTGCTGCGCGGAATCGGCGGCGAGGAGCTGTTCCTGGGTCGCTACCGGCGCGCCTCTCAGGAGGTCCGCGAAGCCGCCGTGCACAGCGCTCGGATGTGGTCGCTGATCGCGGCGGTCCAGGTGCTGCTGCCGGGTGTGCTGCTCATCTCGCTGGTGACCTACGGGGCCACCCTGGCCCGGGACGGGAAGATCGACGTCGGTCAGCTCGTGACGGTGTACAGCGCGGTGACGCTGATGCTGCTCCCGCTGCGGCACTTCGAGGAGATCGCCATGGCGTACTCCTTCTCGCGGCCGTCCGCGCAGCGCGCCGTCCGGGTGCTCTCGCTGAACCGGGTCGCACGGCCGTCCACCGTCGATGCCGCCCCGGCCGGTGATCTGTACGACCCGGCCACCGGGCTGATGGCTCCGGAGGGCCTGTTCACCGCGGTGGTCTGCGGCGACCCGGACGAGGCGGGCCGCCTCGCGGACCGGCTCGGCGGCCATGTCCAGCCGGAAGCGACGCAGGAGGAGGCCGTGGACGCCCCGGCTCCCGCGCTGCCGTCGGTTCTGCTCGGGGGCGTGCCCCTGGACGAGTTGGAACTGGACGCCGCCCGGACCCTCGTCCTGGTGCAGGACAAGGACCCGGTACTGCTCTCCGGCACGCTGCGCGCACTGCTGGACGTGCCGTCGTCCGGCCGGGTCGCCGCAGCGGACGCGCTGGCGGCCGCGCAGTGTGGCGACGTCCTGGACGCGCTCGCCCAGGCGTCCGTCAACGAGGACGGCGACCCCATGAACACCCGGATCACCGAACGCGGCCGGTCGCTTTCGGGCGGCCAGCGTCAGCGCCTCGCCCTGGCGAGGTCACTGGTGACCGACCCGCAGGCCCTGGTGCTCGACGAGCCGACGTCGGCCGTCGACTCGCACACCGAGGCGCGGGTCGCCGAGGGCATCAAGGCCCTGCGCAGCGACCGTACGACAGTGGCCTTCTCCTCGTCACCGCTGCTGCTCGACCTGGCGGACCGGGTCGCGCTGGTGCACGGCGGGTCCGTGGTGGCCGTGGGCACCCACCGTGAACTGCTGCGCGACGAGCCGCGCTACCGCGCGGTCGTCACCCGTGAGACCGACGACGAGATCTCCTCGGCCGGACCGGACGGGCACGAAGACATCGACACGATCGAAACGATCGAGGAAATCGAGGAGAGGGCATGATCGGCGTCGCACCACCGGCGTACGACCCGGCCGCCCCGGAGTCGGCAACGACCCTGCCGGTCGGCACCCCCACAACCGTACGCACCTACGTCCGGGAGCTGATGCGGCGCCACCGGCGGCCGTTCCTCGTGGTCACGGTGCTCAACTGCCTCGCGGTGATCTCCTCGATCGTGGGCCCGTACCTGCTGGGCGGACTGGTCGAGGACCTGTCCGACGGGGTCACCGAGCTTCATCTGGAGCGCACCGCCGCGGTGTTCGCGGTGGCGCTCGTCATCCAGACCGTGGTGACCAGGATGATGCGGCTGCGCAGCGCGATGCTGGGCGAGGAGATGCTGGCCGACCTGCGCGAGGACTTCCTCGTGAGGTCGGTGCGGCTGCCGCCGGGTGTGCTGGAGCGGGCCGGGACGGGAGACCTCCTGTCCCGGATCACCACCGACATCGACCGGCTCGCCAACGCGATGCGTGAGGCCGTGCCGCAGCTGGCCATCGGCGTGGTGTGGGCGGGGCTGCTGCTCGCCGCGCTCGCCGTCACCGCTCCCCCGCTGGCACTGTCCGTGCTCGTCGCGCTGCCGGTGCTCATCATCGGCTGCCGCTGGTATTTCCGCCGGGCGCCGTCGGCGTACCGCTCGGAGGCCGCCGGCTACGCGTCGGTCGCAGCGATGCTCGCCGAGACGGTCGACGCCGGACGGACCGTGGAGGCGCACCGGCTGGGAGCACGGCGGGTCGCCCTGTCGGACCGGCGGATCAAGGAGTGGACGGCGTGGGAGAGGTACACGCTGTTCCTCCGGTCGGTGCTCTTCCCCGTCATCAACGCCACGTTCGTGACGATTCTCGGTGCGGTCCTCATGCTCGGCGGCTGGTTCGTCATCGAGGGCTGGCTCACCGTCGGCCAGTTGACGACGGGCGCGCTGCTCGCACAGATGATGGTCGATCCGATCAACCTGATCCTGCGCTGGTACGACGAGTTGCAGGTCGCTCAGGTGTCGCTGGCCCGTCTTGTGGGGGTCCGAGAGATCGAGCCGGACGCGGGTGACGACGGCGTGACCCCGGACGGACGTGAGGTGCGTGCCGACGAGGTGAACTTCGGCTACCGCACCGGTCTCGATGTGCTGCACAAGGTGTCGCTGGACGTCGCTCCCGGTACGCGGATGGCGCTGGTCGGGCCGTCCGGTGCGGGCAAGTCCACCCTCGGCCGGCTGCTGGCAGGGATCTATGCTCCGCGGACCGGTGACGTCACGCTGGGCGGTGCGCAGTTGTCGCAGATGACGGCCGAGCGGGTCCGTACGCATGTGGCGCTGGTCAACCAGGAGCACCATGTGTTCGTCGGGTCGCTGCGGGACAACCTGCTGCTGGCCCGTACCGGAGCCGGGGACGCGGAGCTGTGGGCCTCGCTGGCCGCGGTCGACGCGGACGGCTGGGCGAGGGCGCTCGACGAGGGGCTGGACTCCGAGGTCGGTTCGGGCGGTCTGGTGCTCACCCCGGCCCAGGCCCAGCAGATCGCGCTGGCCCGGCTGGTGCTGGCCGATCCGCACACGCTGGTGCTGGACGAGGCGACATCCCTGCTGGACCCGCGTGCGGCCCGTCATCTGGAGCGTTCGCTGGCCCGGGTGCTGGACGGTCGTACGGTCGTGGCGATCGCCCACCGGCTGCACACGGCACACGACGCGGACGTGATCGCCGTCGTCGAGCAGGGCCGGATCAGCGAGCTGGGCAGCCATGACGAGCTGGTGGCGGCGGACGGCGCGTACGCGGCGTTGTGGCGGTCCTGGCACGGCTGACCTCCGGCGGGCTTATGACGCGGCGGGCGGGCTCGTTCCTGAGCCCGCCCGCCCCGTCGTCGCGTTACGCAGTGTGCCGGCGCCAGCCGTACGGCGCGGGGTCGCGTCGGAACGCGAACGGCGCCCCGGGCGGAGGTGAATCCCGCCCGGGGCGCCGTCGTACCGGACACCGGTCCGGCAAGCTGTCAGATGACGTTCATGGCGGCAGCCGCGCCCACTCCCCCGAGCACCATGAACGCCGGCATCAGCACCTTCAGCTCCACCCAGCTGCCGGCCCTGAACCGCATGGCCTTCGGCGGGCCGATCGGGTACCAGCGCTTGCGGCCCACCGGGATCGGCCACAGGATCGGGCAGCCGGAGACCGTCAGCGCGTCGCCGATGTCGTGGACGAGTGCGCCCAGGACGATGGGCAGGCCGAGCCAGAGGTACTCCTGGCCGGGAGCGTTGAACAGCCAGTCCGAGCCGTTGCCCGGCTTGTCCAGGACGCCGGCGAGGATCCATGCGCTGGTCGCGCCGAGCAGCCACACCAGGACGTCGCTGGACACCCGGGCGGCCCGCCAGAGCAGCCCCTCGACGGCGAGCACCAGGTGCACGAAGAGGATCGCCAGCACCGCCCACCGGCCGCCGGTGATCGCCGCGGCGGAGGCTCCGCCGCCGATCAGGACCGCCCACAGCCAGGTGTGGGTCAGCGTTCGGTGGCCGCCGTTGCGATTCGAGTCGCCCCGCAGCTTCGTGGCCTTGTAGACGGCGTGCGAGAGCTTGTCGACGATCTCGCACAGTCCGCGGGAGACCGGTCCGAAGGCGCGCGAGATGGTCGCAGACTTGTGGTCGAGGTCCGGGGCGAGCGCCGCACCGGCGGTGATCAGCGCGCCGACGACCAGGACGGGCCACGGCATGGTGTGGCCCGTGGCAGCCGCGGCCGCGCCCACCCCCAGCCAGGCCGCTGCTCCTGACAGAGAGTGTGCCGGTCCCATCATGACTGTTTCCGCCCCCGTAGGTGTGGTGAGTGCGACAGGTATCGCCTGTGCACGCGTTCCGGCCACCATCGGTGCGGTGCGGCCGAGTTGAGAGGGCAGCGTATCGTCCGTGATCATCGTACTGTCGTCCGGTTCCCTCATCGGGGTGGAAGACAGGCAAGATGGGGGTGTGACCCTTATCGATCAGCTGCCCCCGACCGACGACCCCGACGCCCTCTTCGAGGCTTTCTCGTCATGGACCGAGACGCAGGGGATCACCCTCTATCCCGCTCAGGAGGAGGCGCTGATCGAGGTGGTCTCCGGGGCCAACGTGATCCTTTCCACCCCCACCGGCTCCGGAAAGAGCCTGGTCGCGGCAGGTGCGCACTTCACCGCCCTGGCCCAGGACAAGGTCACCTTCTACACCGCTCCGATCAAGGCCCTGGTGTCGGAGAAGTTCTTCGACCTGTGCAAGCTGTTCGGTACGGAGAACGTCGGCATGCTCACCGGCGACGCCTCGGTCAACGCCGACGCCCCGGTGATCTGCTGCACCGCCGAGGTGCTGGCATCCATCGCGCTGCGTGACGGGAAGTACGCGGACATCGGCCAGGTCGTCATGGACGAGTTCCACTTCTACGCCGAGCAGGACCGCGGCTGGGCGTGGCAGATCCCGATCCTGGAGCTGCCGCAGGCCCAGTTCGTCCTGATGTCGGCCACGCTCGGTGACGTCCGGATGTTCGAGGAGGACCTGACCCGTCGTACCGGCCGCCCCACCTCCGTGGTCCGCTCGGCCACCCGACCGGTACCGCTCAGCTACGAGTACCGGCTGACGCCGATCACCGAGACGATCACCGAACTCCTGGACACCCGGCAGTCGCCGGTCTACATCGTGCACTTCACTCAGGCGGCGGCCGTCGAGCGGGCCCAGTCGCTGATGAGCATCAACATGTGCACCAAGGAGGAGAAGGAGAAGATCGCCGATCTCATCGGCAACTTCCGCTTCACCACCAAGTTCGGCCAGAACCTCTCGCGTTACGTGCGGCACGGCATCGGTGTGCACCACGCGGGCATGCTCCCGAAGTACCGCCGCCTGGTCGAGAAGCTCGCGCAGGCCGGACTCCTGAAGGTCATCTGCGGTACGGACACACTCGGCGTCGGCGTCAACGTCCCCATCCGCACCGTGCTGTTCACCGCCCTCACCAAGTACGACGGCACCCGGGTGCGTACGCTCCGCGCCCGCGAGTTCCACCAGATCGCGGGCCGGGCCGGGCGGGCGGGCTTCGACACGGCGGGCTTCGTCGTGGCGCAGGCCCCCGAGCACGTCGTCGAGAACGAGAAGGCGGTCAAGAAGGCCGGCGACGACCCGAAGAAGAAGCGCAAGGTCGTCCGCAAGAAGGCGCCCGAGGGTTTCGTGGCCTGGTCGGAGACCACCTTCGACAAGCTGATCCAGTCCGATCCTGAGCCGCTGACGTCCCGTTTCCGGGTCACGCACACCATGCTGCTGTCGGTCATCGCACGCCCCGGCAACGCCTTCGAGGCGATGCGGCACCTGCTGGAGGACAACCACGAGCCGCGCAGGGCGCAGTTGCGGCACATCCGCCGCGCGATCGCGATCTACCGGTCGCTGCTGGACGGCGGCGTCGTGGAGCAGCTGGACAAACCCGACGCCGAGGGCCGCATCGTGCGGCTCACCGTAGACCTGCAGCAGGACTTCGCGCTGAACCAGCCGCTGTCCACGTTCGCACTCGCGGCGTTCGAGCTGCTGGACGCCGACTCGCCGTCGTACGCGCTGGACATGGTCTCGGTGGTGGAGTCGACGCTGGACGATCCGCGTCAGATCCTCGCCGCGCAGCAGAACAAGGCGCGCGGTGAAGCGGTCGGGCAGATGAAGGCCGACGGCATCGAGTACGAGGAGCGGATGGAGCTCCTCCAGGAGGTGACGTACCCGAAGCCGCTGAGCGAGCTGCTGTGGCACGCCTACGACGTCTACCGCCAGAGCCACCCGTGGGTGGGCGACCACCCCGTGTCGCCGAAGTCGGTGATCCGCGACATGTACGAACGCGCCATGACCTTCACGGAGTTCACCTCGAACTACGAGCTGGCACGCACCGAGGGCATCGTGCTGCGGTATCTCGCGAGCGCGTACAAGGCGCTGGAGCACACCATCCCGGACGACATCAAGTCCGAGGATCTGGAGGATCTCATCGCCTGGCTCGGCGAGATGGTCCGTCAGGTCGACTCCAGTCTCCTCGACGAGTGGGAGCAGCTCGCCAATCCCGAGGTGGAGACGGCCGAGCAGGCGCAGGAGCGTGCGGACGAGGTCAAGCCGGTCACGGCCAACGCCCGCGCCTTCAGGGTGCTGGTGCGCAACGCGATGTTCCGCCGGGTCGAGCTGGCCGCGCTGGACCGGGTCCGCGACCTCGGGGAACTGGACGGCGACGCGGGCTGGGACGAGGACGCGTGGGGCGAGGCGATGGACGCGTACTGGGACGAGTACGAGGAGCTCGGCACCGGTCCCGATGCCCGCGGGCCGAAGCTGCTGAAGATCGACGAGGACGCGGAGCACGGCCTGTGGCGCGTCCGGCAGACGTTCGCCGACCCGAACGGCGACCATGACTGGGGCATCAGTGCCGAGGTCGACCTGGCCGCGTCCGACGAGGAGGGCCGGGCGGTCGTCCGGGTCACCTCCGTGGGCCAGTTGTGAGCGCGTCCGTACCGGCGGCGCCGCTGCGAGAGTGGAGAACAACCACATGACGAACCCCGCCGAGCGCTTGGTCGACCTCCTCGACCTGGAGCGGATCGAGGTCAACATCTTCCGTGGCCGGAGCCCCGAGGAGTCCCTGCAACGGGTCTTCGGCGGGCAGGTGGCGGGGCAGGCCCTGGTGGCGGCGGGCCGCACCACGGACGGGGACCGGCCGGTGCATTCGCTGCATGCCTACTTCCTGCGGCCGGGCCGTCCCGGAGTGCCGATCGTCTACGAGGTCGAACGGGTCAGGGACGGCCGTTCCTTCACCACCCGCCGGGTGACGGCCGTCCAGCAGGGCAGGACGATCTTCAATCTGACGGCGTCCTTCCACCGCCCGGAGGAGGCCGGTTTCGAGCACCAGCTCCCGCCGGCCCGGGTCGTGCCCGATCCCGACGGCCTGCCGACGGTCGCCGACGAGGTGCGCGAGCACCTGGGCGGTCTGCCGGAGGCCCTGGAGCGGATGGCCCGGCGCCAGCCCTTCGACATCCGCTATGTCGACCGGCTGCGCTGGACGCAGGAGGAGATCAAGGACGCGGACCCGCGGAGTGCGGTATGGATGCGCGCGGTGGGCCCGCTCGGTGACGATCCGCTGGTGCACACCTGCGCGCTGACGTACGCGAGCGACATGACGCTGCTGGACGCGGTGCGCATCCCGGTCGAGCCGCTGTGGGGACCGCGCGGCTTCGACATGGCGTCGCTGGACCACGCGATGTGGTTCCACCGGCCGTTCCGGGCCGACGAGTGGTTCCTGTACGACCAGGAGTCGCCGGTGGCGACCGGCGGCCGGGGGCTGGCGCGCGGCCGGATCTACGACCGCGAGGGCAACCTGCTGGTGTCTGTGGTGCAGGAGGGACTGTTCCGGCGGCTCGGCGAGCGGCCGTCCTGACGGCTCAGACACCCGGCAGAGGGTCCTGCTCGACCTCGTGACGGCGGGTTCGGATGTCGGGCGGCGCCGGGTGCAGTTTCGCGTCGCAGGTGGGGCCCAGGCCGGTGCGGCGCGACGCGGTGCCGGTGAGCGGGCGTCCGCACATGCGGCAGCGCACCGGGCGCGGGCCGGTGTCCGCGGCTGTTCCGGGCAGCGGTTCGGCGTCGGGGCCGGGTTCTGGAGACTCCACGCACCGATCCTCTCAGGTGCCCGTCTACGCTTCGCCTTCACGACCACTCACCACGGAGGACCCGTAAGTGACCAGCACCCTGAAAGTGACGGCCCTGCCCAAGGGCACAACGGCCCGCCCCGAGGTCCTGCCGGGTGTGGCTGAGGGGTTCGAGCACGTGGTCGTCGACACGTCCCAGGGCTCCTTCCACGTGGTCGGGTACCTGGAGCGCGAACTGCCGGCGGGTGGCATACCGGCGTATCTCGCGGCGCGGAAGGACGGCGCCCGTTCCTTCGTGCTGTGGGCCGACCCGCAGCGTCGCGCACGGCTGGCCACGCTCGTCACCACCTCGGCCGGCGGGGGCGTGTCGGAATATCAGGTGTGGGGCGGGCAGGGTGAGCTGATCGGCACGTTCGTCCGGGAGAAGGCCCTGTCCGGCAAGGGGCTGCGCACCCGCTGGACCGTGGCTCAGTCCGGCTGCCCGCAGGCCGTTGGCCTCAAGGGCCGGATCTTCTGGTGGTACATGTGGTGGCCGCTCTTCCCCCTGTGGGTGGCCATCGGCGTGGGAAGCCTCTTCAACGGCGGCGGCGACGTGCCGCGCGGGCCACGGCGCATCGTCTGGAGGGCCGGTCAGGAAGCCCCACTGGAGTACCGGTCCGACGACGAGGTCGTCGTGCACTCCCCCTGGGTCGACCTCCGGCTGGCGGCCGCGCTCTCGGCGGTGGTCCGCTCGTTCGACAGCTGGCTCGGCACACCGTGGGACGACAGGAAGAAGTGACCGCGCCCGGCCCGGGCCGGTGTCGTCGCAGGCCGGCCGCCGAGCCCTCGCACCGTTAGGCCATTGGATGGATACCGCGGGCCCCTGCCGGCCCCTGGCGCGCGCCTGACCGCCCTGCCGCATCCCGGCCGCGGAAGGTGGTCGCGCGCGGTGTTCCGCGGGCCGCGACCACAGCCCACGGCACCGGAGGGACGGCGTCGGAGGAGGTGCGGTCATGACGGCCGATCAGGTGCTCATGGGGCTGGGACTGATCGTGGTGCTCGCGGTCGGCTCGCAACTGCTGGCGAACCGGCTGCGCGTCCCGGCACTGCTCATCCTGCTGCCGGCCGGCTTCACCGCCGGGGCCCTCACCGACACCGTCAACCCCGAACGGCTGCTGGGCGCCGCCTTCTCCCCGCTGGTGTCCCTGGCGGTGGCGGTGATCCTGTATGACGCCGGTCTGGGTCTGGACCTCACACGGCTCAAGGGCCACACGCGTCGCGTCGTGCACAGGCTGCTCTGGCTCGGGACGGTGTTCACCGTGGTGTCCGCCGCGCTGTTCGCCGTACCGGTCCTGGACATGTCGATGGGGGCCGCGGTGATGCTCGCCGCGATCCTGGTCGTCTCCGGGCCGACCGTCGTCGCGCCGCTGCTCAACTTCGTCCGGCCCGCGGAGCGGCTGCAGCGCATCCTCATCTGGGAGGGCTCGCTGATCGATCCGGTGGGCGGCATCCTGGGGGCGTTGGTCTTCCACGGCGTCATCGCGTCGGACCGTCACGGCTTCGGCAGCCGTCTCGGGGAGTTCTGCGGCAGCGCGGCCGTCGGTCTCGCGGGCGGCGCGGTCGGGGCGGCGCTGTTGTGGCTGGTGCTGAGCCGGGCGCGGATGAGCGAGGAACTGGGGACGTCGGTGCAGGTCGCCGCGGTGATCGGCGTAGCGGCGGCCTGCGACATGCTGCGCGACGACACGGGGCTGATCTCGGCAGTCGTCATGGGAATGGCCATGGCCAATCTCCCCGGCCTGGACATGCCTGCCAGGCGGCCGTTCTTCGACACCCTGGTCTCGCTGATCATCGGTCTGCTGTTCATCTCCATCTCCGCCACGGTCACCCCTTCGTCATTGCGCCACGTGGTGCTGCCGTCCCTCGCACTGGTCGCGCTGCTCGTTCTGGTGACCAGGCCCCTGGTGGCCCACCTTGCGACGCTGCGTACCGATGTGCCGCGCGGGGAACGGTGGTTCATCGGCTGGATGGCCCCGCGTGGCATCGTCGCCGCGGCCACGGCCTCCACCTTCTCGGCCGATCTGGTCAGGAAGGGCATCGCCGGAGCCGAGCGCATCCTGCCCGCCACCTTCGTCGTGATCGTCGCCACGGTCATGCTGTACGGCCTGACGGCGTTCCCGGTCGCCCGGCGGCTCGGGGTGCTGCGTCCGGCCCGTTCGAGGCCGTTGCTCGTGGGAGGCGCGCCCTGGGCGGTCGACCTGGCATCTGCGCTGAGTTCGGCGGGGGTGGACGTCCTGATGTGGGCCGGCGCCGAGCGTGAGCGGGCCCGGATCGTGGAGGCCGGACTGAAGCTGGCCCCCGGTGAACTGCTCGCCTCCGCCACCGGCGAAGGCGCGGAACTCGAAGGAATCACCGGGATTCTGCTGCTGACGGGCGAGGACGACTTCAATGCCCTCGCCTCCATGACGCTTCGCGAGAGCGTCGACGGCCCGGTCCACCGCATCGCGCCGCCCTCCGCCGACCACGGGGCGGTCGCACCGTACACCGGCGGTGAGCCACTGTTCGGCGCCGGGCTCACCGGCCCCGAGCTCTCCCGCAGATACGAGGCGGGCGCGCGCGTCGTGGCGCGACCGGCCGACGGCGCTCTCCCCGCCGGTCACGTCCTGCTGTTCGTGGTGAGCCCGGACGGACGGCTCACACCGGTCACGGGCACCCGGGCCCCCGCCCCGGAGGCGGGCGACACCGTCGTTCTCCTGAGCCCGCCCACCGCCGTACTCAGCGGCTGACCGCGGCGTCGCGGTCAGCACCCCGGGGACGTGGTCCCGGTCACGCTCACCGGCACGGATATCCCTCACATCACCCCATCGTGGTTCCGCCTTGGGGATGCCTTCAGGACAGGGGCGTCCCCCAGGGTTCCTGAGCCGAGGAGACAACGCGCATGACGGCCGAACCTGTCGCAGCACCCGCCAGCCAGCCGCCCGATCCCCTCACCCTGATCCGCACGCGCGGCTACGCGGTCCTGCTGGCCATGGTGGCGATTCTGGGAGTCCCGATCTCGGCGGGAGCCTTCGGCTTCCTCGCTCTCGTCTCCGAACTGCAGTCGTTGACGTACGACGATCTGCCCAAGGCCCTGGGCTTCGCCGGGACGCCCTCGTGGTGGCCGGTGCCGCTGGTCGGCGTGGCGGGGCTGCTGACGGCTCTGGCCATCCGATACCTCCCGGGCGACGGAGGGCACAAACCGGCCGAGGGGCTGGTGAGCACGGGCGCGCCGTCCCCCGCACAGCTGCCCGGCATCGCCCTCGCGGCCATCGCCTCCCTCGGTCTCGGCGCGGTACTCGGCCCCGAGGCGCCGCTCATCGCCCTGGGCGGGGGCGCGGCCGTGTGGGCGGTGCAGCTGATCAAGCCGGACCTCCAGCCGGGGGCGAGGGCGGTGGTGGGAGCCGCGGGCAGCTTCGCGGCCGTGAGCGCCCTGCTGGGCTCGCCGCTCCTCGGCGCGTTCCTGCTGATGGAGGCCTCGGGACTGGCCGGGATGATGCTGGGTGTCGCCCTCGTTCCCGGGCTTCTGGCGGCCGGGATCGGCGCGCTGATCTTCACAGGTCTCGGCTCGTGGACGGGTCTGGGGACCTACTCACTGGCACTGCACGAAGTGCCACCGGCCGACAGCCCCACTGTCGCCGAATTCGGCTGGGCCGTCGCCCTCGGGCTGGGGGCCGCACTCGCCGGCGCGGGAATCCACCGGCTGGCGCTCTTCCTCCAACCGCGGGTCGAGAGGCAGAGGGTGGTGGCCACGGTGGTGATGGGCCTTGCCGTCGGCGCGCTCGCGCTCGTGTACGCCGAGATCACCGGGAACTCCGCCTCACAGGTGCTGTACTCGGGCGAGCACGCCCTGGACCCCCTGCTCGCGAACAGCGCGAGGTACTCGGCTGTCACCCTGGTGGTGCTCATGGTCTGCAAGTCGCTGGCCTACTGCGCCTCCTTGAGCGCTTTCCGGGGCGGCCCCGTCTTCCCGGCCATGTTCGCCGGCGCCGCGGGCGGCCTCGCGCTGTCCCATCTCCCGGGGCTGAACCCGACATCGGGATTCGCCATGGGGATCGGGGCGATGTGCGTAGCCATGCTGAAGCTTCCGATGACATCGGTGCTGTTGGCCACGCTGCTGCTGGGATCCGAGGGTCTCACCGTCATGCCGCTCGTGATCGTCTCGGTGGTGGTTTCCTACGTCCTCACACTCAGGATCACTCCCCCGCCGGCAGCATTCGCCACGAAGCCGCCCGCGTCGTAGGCGCGTCGCGAGCCGCAGGGTGCCCTCAGACCCGCTCGCGCTCCCCGGGCCCCGCACAGAGCGCCCAGATGATGAAGATGTCCAGCGCGATGAGCACGATGGACCACAGCGGGTAGTGCGGCAGCCACGCGAAGTTGGCGAGTGCGCCGAGTCCGGCGAGGACGACGCCGGCGGCCCTCGCCCAGAACGCTCCGGTGAACAGGGCGCAGCCGGCGAGAACGATGACGATGCCGAGAATGAGGTGGATCCAGCCCCAGCCCGTCAGGTTGAACTGGAACACGTAGTTGCGCGTGGCGATGAACACGTCGTCCTTGGCTATGGCGGCGATCCCCTGAAAGATCGCCATAGCACCGGCGAAGATCATCAGAACGGCGGCGAAGGCGGTCCAGCCCGTCCGGAACGGGTGGCGGGAGCCCGTGTCTGCGCTCGGCGTCGCCTTGGGTTGGTTGCTCGTACTGGCCATGTCGGCCTCCTCGGGTAGCGGAACCGCCCGGCGGGACCGAAGCGCCCGGCGAGGCGTCCCCCGTTCCAGCGTGGCACGACAGCGGGTGACCGGCACCACCAGCGGCGCCCGCCCATGTCTCCCTGTGGAGATATGCTCTCCGATATGAGAGAGGCGAGGGGAGCCGAGGCCAGGGCCGTGGAGGCCGGGCTCGCGGTGCGGCTCGGTGAGCTGCGGGCGGAGCGCGGCTGGACGCTGGACGAGCTGGCCCGGCGCAGCGGGATGAGTCGCTCGACTCTCTCCCGGTTCGAACGCGGCGAGCTGAGTCCGACCGCCGCCCAGCTCGGCCGGCTGTGCAGCGTTCACGGGCGCACCATGTCCCGGCTGCTGCTGGAGGTGGAGGCGCAGCCGGCGCAGCTCGTGCCGGCCGGGCGTCAGGCCGTGTGGCGGGACGAGACGACAGATTTCGTCCGCAGGTCCGTCTCGCCCCCGCACGCGGGCCTGCGCGCGGAGGTCGTCGAGGGCATCCTCGGCCCTGGCGCCGCCATCGCGTACGAGAAGCCGCCCGTTCCCGGCCTGGAGCAGCACATCTGGGTCCTGGAGGGGACGCTGGAGGTCGCCGTCGACGACACCGTGCACACGGTCGGCCGGGGTGACTGCTTGCGGTTCCTGCTGCGGGGCTCTTCGCGTTTCCACTGTCCGGGCCCGGAGCGGGTCCGTTACGCACTGATGATCGTCGCACCGTGAAAGGACCTGCCGCATGACCGAGATCGTCCCGGTGTCCGGACCCGAACTGGTCACGTACGCCGATGAACTGGCCGCCCTCCTCGTGGAGACGGTCGACGGCGGTTCGTCCGTGGGGTTCCTCGCCCCGCTCGACCGGGACGCCGCCGCGCGCTGGTGGCGGGAGCGTGCCGCGTCCGTGGACGCGGGGCATCACCAGGTCTGGATCGCGAGGGACGGCGAGCGGATCGCGGGAACCATCGGCCTGGCCCGGCCGCCGCTGCCCAACGCCCGCCATCGCGCCGAGGTCGCCAAGCTGATGGTCCGCCCGGCGGCGCGCGGCCGGGGGCTCGGCCGGGCGCTGCTGGAGGCGGTCGAGCACGCGGCGGCCGGGGACGGGGTCACCCTGCTGATCCTGGACACCGAGAGCGGCAGTCCGGCCGAGCGGCTGTACCGCTCGGCCGGCTGGACGGAGTGCGGATCCGTGCCGGACTACGCCGCTGACCCGGCCGGCGTCCTGAAGCCGACCACCCTCTACTACAAGGCCGTGGGCCAGAACGGTCCGGCGGCGGGCCCGGCTCAGCAACGATGAAGCCGCGGGCGCGACAATGGCCGTGGAAGACACCGACGAGGAGATACCCATGACGCTGCACGACATCCCGCTCCACACCCTCACGGGTGAGCCGACCACGCTGGGCGCCTACAGCGGCCAGGCGGTCCTGCTGGTGAACGTCGCCTCCAAGTGCGGGCTGACCCCGCAGTACGCCGGCCTCGAACGGCTGCAGAAGGAGTACGGGGACCGGGGCTTCACCGTGCTCGGCGTGCCGTGCAACCAGTTCGGCGGTCAGGAGCCCGGGAGCTCCGAGGAGATCCAGACGTTCTGCTCGACGACGTACGGAGTCAGTTTCCCGCTGCTGGCCAAGACCGACGTCAACGGCGCGGGCCGGCATCCGCTGTACGCGGAACTCACGCAGCTCGCGGACGCGGACGGCGAGGCCGGTGACATCCAGTGGAACTTCGAGAAGTTCCTCATCTCCCCCGCCGGCGAGCCGGTCGCCCGAATCCGCCCCCGCACGGAGCCGGAGGCACCGGAGGTCGTCAGCGCCATCGAGGCGCAGCTGCCCGCCTGAAAGCTGTCCGGTCGTCCCTGGTGCGTCAGCGCGCACGGCGTGAGACGTGGTGCGGCGCAAGGCGTTGAGGCGTCGTCCGGGGGTGCGTGCGGGCGATCCGCCGGCGCGGCGGGGCCGTAACTGTCTGTCGTGCCGCCCGCCGGGGATCAGGGGCAGCCCTCATCGGTGAGGCACCGCGCCTCGATGCCGGCGGTGCCCCGCCCGAACGGCGCGGCCCCCGGCCCTGTCGGTGCGACAGGGCCGGGGGCCGGTTCACCGGAAGCGGGCCGGGGGGTCAGCGGATCGGCATCCCGGACAGCGTGCGGGCGATCACCAGGCGCTGGATCTCGCTCGTCCCCTCGAAGATCGTGTAGATCGCGGCGTCCCGGTGCATGCGCTCCACCGGGTACTCACGGGTGAAGCCGTTGCCGCCGAGGATCTGGATCGCCTGGGCCGTGACCTTCTTGGCGGTCTCGCTCGCGTACAGCTTGGACATGGAGCCCTCGGCGGACTCGAACGGCTTGCCGGCGCTCGCCATCCACGACGCACGCCAGACGAGCAGCCGCGCCGCGTCGATCTGCGTACGCATGTCGGCGAGCTGGAAGGCGACGCCCTGGTTGTCGATGATCGGGCGGCCGAACTGGGTCCGGGTCTTCGCGTAGTCCAGTGCCACCTCGTACGCCGCGCGGGCGGTGCCGACCGCCATCGCGCCGACGGCCGGGCGGGAAGCCTCGAACGTGGCCATCGCGGCGTTCTTCACGCGCTCACCACCGCCGGCGGCCGCGCGCTCACGGGCCCGGGCGAGGCGCTGGTCGAGCTTCTCCTTGCCCCCGAGCAGGCAGTGACCCGGGACGCGTACGTCCTCCAGGACGACCTCGGCGGTGTGCGAGGCGCGAATACCGTGCTTCTTGAACTTCTGGCCCTGCGAGAGGCCTGCGGTGTCCGGCGGCACGATGAAGGAGGCGTGCCCCTTGGAACCGAGCTCGGCGTCGACGACCGCGACCACGACGTGGACATTGGCGATGCCGCCGTTGGTCGCCCAGGTCTTGGTGCCGTTGAGCACCCACTCGTCCTTGGCCTGGTCGTACACGGCGCGGGTACGCATCGAGGCGACGTCGGAGCCGGCGTCGGGCTCGGAGGAGCAGAAGGCGGCGACCTTCACGTCGTTCGCGTCGCCGTACATCTGCGGGATCCAGGTGCCGATCTGCTCCTCGGTGCCGTTGGCGAGGACGCCGACGGCCGCCAGGCCCGTGCCGACGATCGACAGGGCAATGCCCGCGTCGCCCCAGAAGAGCTCCTCCATCGCCATCGGGATACCGAGGCCTGTCGGGTCGAAGAACTGCTGCGCGTAGAAGTCGAGGGAGTAGATTCCGACCTTGGCCGCCTCCTGGATGACGGGCCAGGGCGTTTCCTCACGCTCGTCCCACTCCGAAGCTGCCGGACGGATCACGTCCGCGGCGAAGCCGTGAAGCCAGTCACGGACCTGCTTCTGGTCGTCGTTGAGCTCGAGCGTGAACTCGGCCATGTTCCCCTCCACGTACTGCCGTCAAAAACTGATCGTTACTTGCGGTAACAACAGTCTGTTACCGACAAGTAGCCTGTGTCAACTGCTTGGACGGCGATCCACACACCCCTGGGCAGGGTGTTACGTTGCGCAGGCAGGACGGACATGCAGGGTCAGGGGTGGGAGAAACGACATGGAGACCACACGACAGGCCGAGCGACAGCGGACCGCGGCCGAACGCCGCCGCCGCGAGCTGCTCGAGGCCGCCGACCGCGTGGTGCTCAGGGACGGCCCCGGGGCTTCGATGAACGCCATCGCCGCAGAGGCCGGCATCACCAAGCCCATTCTCTACCGGCACTTCGGTGACAAGGGCGGCCTCTACCGCGCCCTTGCCAAGCGGCACACCGACGCCCTGCTGAGCGCCCTGCGGGCCGCACTCGACGCCCCCGCCGACCGCCGTGAACGCGTCGAGGCGACGCTCGACACCTACCTCGCGGCGATCGAGGCACGCCCGCAGGTCTACCGCTTCCTGATGCATCCCTCCGACGACGCGGCTCCCTCCTCCGAGCAGGGCTTCGACGTGGGAAGGCACTCGGCCCCGCTGCTGCGGCGCCTCGGCGAGGAGCTCGCCATGGTCATCGCGGAGCGGGTGGACCTCGGCCCGGGCAGCCAGGAGATGGCCCGGATCTGGGGCCACGGCATCGTCGGCATGATGCACGCGGCGGGCGACTGGTGGCTGGGCGAACGCCCCTGCTCGCGCGACCAGTTGGTGCGCAGCCTGGCCGATCTGCTCTGGGGCAGGCTGGCCGCGGCGGGCGACCGCCCCGGCGGTCCCGGATTCTGACGCACCGACCGCCCGGCGACCGCTCAGCCGGTGCGCCCCCAGGGCGCCCGGCGGGCCGCCCGCAGCGCGCGTGCCCGGCGCAGTCCGGTCAGCCGGTCCGTGTAGACGTCGCCGTCGAGATGGTCGCACTCGTGCTGGAGGCAGCGGGCGAAGAAGCCCGTTCCGCTGATCCGCACCGGCTCCCCGTCGGCCGTCACCCCCTCGACCACGGCATGGTCGAAGCGCGGCGTGCCGGCCTCGATCCCCGGGAGCGACAGACAGCCCTCCGGGCCGCGCACGATGATGCCGTCGGCCTCGACGAGCGTGGGGTTGACCACATGCCCGAGATGACGGACGTCCTCGTCGTCGGGGCAGTCGAAGACGAACACCCGAAGCGGCACACCGACCTGGTTGGCGGCAAGACCGACGCCCTGCGCCTCGTACATCGTGGCGAACATGTCCTCGACCAGCCGGGCGAGCGACGGCCCGAAGTCCGTGACCGGCTCGCACGCGGCGTGGAGCACCGGGTCGCCGAGCAGGCTCATGGTCCGGACGAGGCCGGAGCTGCCAGGGATGGGGCGGTTTCGCATGACGGTCATCGTACGTTCCGCCACGACGTCCGAAGCGGGCCGTGGCCGCCTGCGGAACGTCCCGAACGGAGCCGTAGCCGTCCGCGCGGCCTCATCGCCGGAACATTCGCGACGCCTCCCGCCCGTGGCGGAGAACGACCGCACACAGGCGGTGAGCGGCAGCGAGGAGAGGTGACGCAGAGTCAGGGAATCTCGCCGCCGCCTCGCGCGGGAAAAACGCGGAGCCTGAGCCAGGACGAGCGAACCCCCTCTGACCTGTATGTTTGCCAGATCAGGGCGCGGGTGTTATTTCACCCGCGGCACGTTCCACGTGAACTCCACAGGCCTGGCGGTGCCGCCGTGCCTCCGCCGCGCCGGACATCGATAGGCTGGGCGCGGACCGATGCAAGGAGGATCTAGGACGATGGCAGGCAACACGGAGCCGTTGTCGCCGCGGGCCAAGCTGGCCGTGACGGCGGGCAAGGCCGCTGCGGCGGTGTCGCGAGCGGCCGGGCGGGGCAGCGGATCGGTGATCGGCGGCCGGGTGGCGCTCAAGCTCGACCCCGACCTGCTCGGGCGGCTGGCGCAGCACCTGGACGTGATCCTCGTGTCGGCGACGAACGGCAAGACGACCACGACCCGGCTGATCGCCGAGGCACTGCGGGCCGCGGGCCCGGTCGTGTCGAACGCGCTCGGCGCCAACATGCCCGCGGGCATCACCTCGGCCCTGGCCGGCGGCTCGGACGCGCAGTACGGCGTGATCGAGGTCGACGAGAAGTACCTCGCGGGGGTTGCCCGTGACACGACACCCAAGGTGATCGCGCTCCTCAACCTCTCGCGCGACCAGCTCGACCGCGCCGCGGAGACCCGGATGCTCGCCGAGAAGTGGCGGGAGGGCCTGTCCGGCTCGAAGGCCGTGATCGTCGCCAACGCCGACGACCCGCTGATCGTCTGGGCCGCCTCCTCCTCCCCCAACGTGGTGTGGGTCGCGGCCGGCCAGGCGTGGAAGGACGACGCCTGGTCCTGCCCGTCCTGCGGCGGCGTGATGCAGCGCCCCGGCGACGACTGGTTCTGCGGTGAGTGCGGTTTCCGCCGTCCGCCGCCCAGCTGGGTCCTGCACGGTGACTACGTGCTCGACCCGCACGGATCGGCGTGGCCGATCCACCTCCAGCTGCCGGGCCGCGCCAACAAGGCCAACGCCACCAGCTCGGCTGCCGTTGCCGCCGTCTTCGGGGTTCCTCCGCAGGTCGCCCTGGAGCGGATGTACCAGGTGCAGGCCGTCGCCGGCCGTTACGACGTGGTCACCTTCCTCGGCCGCGAGCTCCGGCTCCTGCTGGCGAAGAACCCGGCGGGCTGGCTGGAGACCTTCTCCCTGATCGACCCGCCGCCCACCCCGGTGATCCTGTCCGTCAACGCACGCGGCGCGGACGGCACGGACACCTCGTGGCTGTGGGACGTGGACTACACCCAGCTCGCGGGCCATCCGATCTTCGTGCTCGGCGACCGCAAGCTGGACCTTGCGGTCCGGCTCGAAGTGGCCGGTCTCGACTTCCGGGTCTGCGAGAACCTCGACGAGGCCGTCCAGCAGGCGCCTCCCGGACGCATCGAGGTCATCGCCAACTACACCGCCTTCCAGGATCTGCGCCGTCGTGTCGGCAACTGACCCCGGCCCCGGGCCCCTCAGGAGAGGACGAAGCATGAGCAACAACAGCCTGCGGCTGGTGTGGGTCTACCCGGACCTGTTGAGCACCTACGGCGACCAGGGCAACGCCCTCGTGGTGGAGCGCCGGGCACGTCAGCGCGGTCTCGACGTGTCGCGCGTCGACGTGCGCAGCGACCAGCCCGTCCCCACGTCCGGGGACATCTATCTGATCGGCGGCGGTGAGGACCGGCCGCAGCGGCTCGCGGCGGAGCGGCTGCGCCGCGACGGCGGCCTCAGCCGGGCCGCGTCCAACGGCGCGATCATCTTCTCGGTCTGCGCCGGGTACCAGATCCTCGGCCACGAGTTCGTCAACGACCTCGGTGAACGCGAGCAGGGTCTCGGGTTGCTCGACGTGGTCTCCACCCGCGGCGAGGGTGCCCGGTGCGTCGGCGACGTGCTCGGGGACATCGACCCGCGCCTCGGGCTGCCGCCGCTGACCGGTTTCGAGAACCACCAGGGCATCACCCATCTCGGGCCGACGGCACGGCCGTTCGCCCAGGTGCGGTTCGGCGGGGGCAACGGCACGGGTGACGGGACGGAAGGCGCGTACAACGACACCGTCTTCGGCACGTACATGCACGGCCCCGTGATGGCGCGCAACCCGCTCATCGCGGATCTGCTGCTGAAGCTGGCCCTCGATGTGAACGCGTTGCCGCCCACGGACGACCGCTGGTACGAGGCGCTGCGCGCCGAGCGGATCGCCTCGGCGACACAGCCCGCCTGATGAGGCGTAATTCGCTCAGCTGAGCGGAGTCCAGCAGGCGGACGCCCGGTTCGGTCCCGCCACCCTGCGCCGGTAGGGTGGCGGGGATCCAACCGGACGACGTGGTCCGGTCGTCGGCCCACGTTGCAAAGGTTCCCCGGGCAATGCGAATTGGTGTGCTCACCTCCGGCGGCGACTGCCCCGGCCTCAATGCCGTCATCCGTTCCGTCGTCCACCGCGCTGTGGTCGACCACGGCGACGAGGTCATCGGCTTCCACGACGGGTGGCGGGGCCTCCTCGAGTGCGACTACCGCAAGCTCGACCTGGACGCGGTCGGCGGCATCCTCGCCCGCGGCGGTACGATCCTCGGCTCCTCCCGGGTCCAGCCCGCGCATCTGCGCGGCGGCGTCGAACAGGCCCGGGGCCATGTCGCGGACCTCGGCCTCGACGCCATCATCCCGATCGGCGGCGAGGGCACGCTGAAGGCGGCCAACCTGCTGTCCGAGGCGGGACTGCCGATCGTCGGCGTACCGAAGACGATCGACAACGACATCGCCTCCACTGACGTGACGTTCGGTTTCGACACCGCCGTGGGCGTGGCCACCGAGGCCCTCGACCGGCTGAAGACCACCGCCGAGTCCCACCAGCGCGTCATGATCGTCGAGGTCATGGGCCGTCACACCGGCTGGATCGCCCTGCACTCCGGCATGGCGGCCGGCGCGCACGCCATCGTCGTCCCGGAGCGCCCCTTCGACATCGACGAGCTGACCGAGCTGGTCGGCCGGCGCTTCTCGGCCGGCAAGAAGTTCGCCATCGTCGTGGTCGCCGAGGGCGCGAAGCCGCGCGAGGGCTCCATGGAGTTCGAGTCCGGCGTCAAGGACGTCTACGGGCACGAGCGCTTCGCCGGTGTGGCGACGCAGCTCTCCATCGAGCTGGAGCAGCGCCTGGGCAAGGAGGCGCGCCCGGTGATTCTCGGCCATGTGCAGCGCGGCGGCACGCCGACCGCGTACGACCGTGTCCTCGCCACCCGCTTCGGCTGGCACGCGGTGGAGGCGGCGCACCGCGGCGAGTTCGGCATGATGACGGCGCTGCGCGGCACGGACATCACGATGGTGCCCCTCGCGGATGCCGTGGAGACCCTGAAGACGGTCCCGGCCGAGCGCTACGCCGAGGCCGAGTGCGTGCTCTGAGACACACCACTCCCCGAGACCGCCCCCGGCCGCAACCGCGGCCGGGGGCGGTTCTACTCTGGTCGGGACAACCGGCACGAAACGGGGACGTCCCGGCGTTCCCATCGGGAGTGAACAGATGGATCACAGCGGGCACGGCATGAACATGGATCTGCCGCCGTTCACGCTGGGACGCGGGCTCCAGTTCTCCGCGGACCCGTTCTTCCTGATCGGCTGCGTCCTCGCGGTGGTCCTGTACGGGTACGCGGTACTGCGGCTGCGTCGGCGCGGGGACAGCTGGCCGGTCAGCCGGGCCGCCTTCTTCGTCGTCGGAGTGCTCACCATCGCGCTGGTGATGTGCACCCGCCTCAACGACTACGGCATGGTCATGTTCAGCGTGCACATGGTGCAGCACATGGTGATCAGCATGCTCTCGCCGATCCTGCTGCTGCTGGGTGCGCCCGTGACCCTCGCGTTGCGTGCACTGCCGGTCGCGGGGCGCGGCAGGAAGGGGCCCCGGGAGCTGCTCCTGATGCTGCTGCACAGCCGGTACATGAAGATCGTCACGCATCCCGCGTTCACGATCCCGCTCTTCATCGCCAGCCTCTACGCCCTGTACTTCACTCCTCTCTTCGACTACCTGATGGGGTCGACGACCGGGCACCTCGCGATGATGGTGCATTTCCTGGCCGTCGGCCTGTTCTTCTTCTGGCCGATCATGGGCGTGGATCCGGGGCCGCACCGCCCTGGCTATGTGATGCGGATGCTGGAGCTGTTCGCCGGGATGCCGTTCCACGCCTTCTTCGGCATCGCGCTGATGATGGCGAGCCAGCCGATGGTGAAGGTCTACGAGAATCCCCCGGCATCGCTCGGCATCGACGCCCTGGCCGACCAGAACGCGGCCGGCGGCATCGCGTGGGCGTTCAGCGAGATCCCGTCGGTCCTGGTCCTGGTGGCCCTGGTGTTCCAGTGGTACCGCTCGGAACAGCGGACGGCGAAGCGCTCGGACCGCGCCGCGGACCGGGACGGTGACCAGGAGCTCCAGGCGTACAACGCCTATCTCGCGTCCTTGCAGGCGCGCGGACAGTAGCGGTGGAGGGGCTTTCGGGGAGACGATGGCAGCCACGGCCGCGCGGCCGGTGAGGTCTTGTCCGGGGTTCCCCGTCGTCCGCGCGGAGCGCGGGCGCGACGGCGGTCGATCGGCGTGCGGACGCGGGGCTTGTGGCCCAGCCACCTGTCCTGCGGCACGGCGTGGCGAGCGGTGTGCGTGCCCGGGCGTCGGGGCTCGGACGGGGTACCCCGGACAGGACCTCTTGGAGGGTGCGCGCATGTCCGGATCCACGAAGGCAATGGGAGTGCTCACCGTCGGTGCCCTGGTGGCAGTCACCGCGTACACGGTGGCGCTGGGGAGCAACGGCTGGCTCTGGTTCGGCTGGGTGGTGCTGGGGCTGATCACGATGGGCATGGTCGCCACCCGGGAGACCTGAGCCGACGGAGCAGGGGCGGCCGGTTCCGTACACCCGGACGGGGCCGGCCTGCGGGTCGCCCCGAGCGCCTGCCCGGGGCCGGGGCGGGCAGGCCCTTACTGTTCGGGACACGGTGCCGCCGACACGGCGGCCGGGCCCGAGGAGTTCGTGATGGGGAACCGCGCTGGAGCGGCCGCGGCCGTGACGGTGGGCCTGCTGGCCGCCGTGCTCGCCGGGTGTTCGGACGACGGCGGAAGCAGCAGCTCCGCATCCGCCACGCCGTCCGCGAAGGGCACCTCGGCATCCGGGACCGTGGCAGCCGCGTCCAGCCCGCTGGGCACCATCCTGGTCGACGGCGAAGGCCGGACGCTCTATCTCTGGGAGGCGGACACCGCCTCCCGGTCGACCTGCGGGGGCGACTGCGCGAAATCCTGGCCACCGGTGACCGTCACCGGGAAGCCGGTCGCGGGCAAGGGCGTGAAAGCCGCCCTGCTGGCCACCACGACGCGTGACGACGGCCGCAAGGAGATCACCTACAACGGTCACCCGCTGTACCGCTACGGAGGCGACACGAGCGCCGGCGACACCAACGGTCAGGGGGCGAACGCTTTCGGTGCGGCCTGGTACGTGCTCGACCCCGCCGGGAACAAGATCACGAAGGCTCCGCCCTCCCCCTCGGCCTCGAACAACGGGGGGTACTGACCCGTGCTCGCGCTGCTTCCCGTCAGGGCGCGCGCCGCCATGGTGGTCCCCCTGGCCTGTGCCGCCGCCCTGACCGGCTGTTCCGGCGGTGGTGGCGGCTCCGCGTCGTCCGCCTCACCCAGCCGCGCGGCCTCGCCGTCGACGGGCGGCGCAGTGATCACGATCAAGGACTTCGCGTTCCATCCGGCGACGGTGACCGTCGCCCCGGGTACGAAGGTCACCGTGACCAACAAGGATGCGGCAACCCACACAGTGACGGCGACCGCAGACAAAGCCTTCGACACCGGCCAGGTGAAGTCGGGGCAAACGGTCACCTTCACCGCTCCGGCACGGCCGGGCTCGTATCCGTACATCTGCACCATCCATCCGACCATGAACGGCTCGCTCACGGTGCGCTGAGAGCGGTTTCCGGCACGTCCCGCGAACCGGTTCTCCCGACCGGCTGGGGGCGCGCGTACACCATCGCGCAGGCCGGCCGGGCCTTTCCGGAGCGCCGGTGATCGCGGTACCGGCAGAGCGCGTTCGTCACTCTCCGCCCAGAGTTGGTAGACGGTTGTACTAGATGGCCGACCCGTCGATGATCCGGCGAAGGCTTCCGGTCGCGTCACCCCTACCGTCCTCCGCGTGACTGTCCAGCGGGTTTGCCCACGGCCCCACGCGGCGCCCCGGCGGCGACGCCGGTCCACCCGAGGCCGTCGCGCCGGGACCGCCCCTCCCTGGCCGTCACCCACCGTGCACGCCCGGAAGGGCGCTCGCGACCGCCTCCGGAAGCGTGGGCACGCATTCGCGAACACACCCCGCCCGCCCCCGTGCGCGACGTCTCGCCCGGGCCGCGCGGAGCGTTCACACACCGGAGGGAAGACGCCCGCCGACCGCCCCCGCCGGCACCTTCCGGGACGCCCAACCCCACTGCCCCCGACGTCCGTTCGACGTGTGGCCGAGTTCACGCGCTCGTAAGGCAGTTGTGATTTAAGTCTTGACAGGTGCCCATCACCACGCCACCTTGGGAGCGCTCCCACAATCAAGACTTGCACACTCCACTCCCCTCCCTTCTCCCCCAACACCGGGTGGCGAAAGGGGCGTTACGGGGCGCAGCCGCGCTCCCCGCAACGCCCCACCCACCCGGCCGAGGAAGGCGTTTGTCATGAGCTTGGTGAAGCGCTGTAGACACGGCCGCGCCGGAGGGCTCTCGACCCTCCTGGTCGGGGCCCTGGCCCTCGCCACCACCCTGACGGGTGGACCGGCGACCGCGGCCGAACAGGGCACGTTGCACGAACTCGCCGCGGCCCAGGGCAAATACTTCGGCTCCGCCACCGACAACCCCGAGCTGCCCGACGCGGCCTACGCGGCCACCCTGGGGTCCGAGTTCGGGCAGATCACCCCCGGCAACTCCATGAAGTGGGACACCACCGAGCCGGTGCGGGGCCAGTTCGACTTCGCCAAGGGCGATGTGGTCACCGACTTCGCACAGCAGCACGGCCAGTCTGTGCGCGGCCACACCCTCGTCTGGCACAACCAGCTGCCCGGCTGGGTCGGTGCACTGCCGTCGGCCCAGGTCGAGGCCGCCATGACGAACCACGTCACCGAGGAAGCGACGCACTACCGCGGAGTCGTCTCGGCCTGGGACGTGGTGAACGAACCGTTCAACGAGGACGGGACCTTCCGCACGAGCCCCTTCTACACCGCCATGGGCAGCGACTACATCGCCACCGCCCTGCGCGCCGCGCATGCCGCGGACCCGGACGCCAAGCTCTATGTCAACGACTACAACATCGAGGGGCTCGGCGCGAAGAGCGACGCCATGTACGCCCTGGTCAGCAAGCTGCTCGACGAGGGTGTGCCGCTCGACGGCGTCGGCATGCAGGCGCATCTGGCCGTGCAGTACGGCTTCCCGTACCAGATGCGGGCGAACATGCAGCGGTTCGCCGATCTCGGTCTCGACGTCGCCGTCACCGAACTCGACGTGCGCATGCAGTTGCCCGCCGACGCGGCCAAGACCGCCACGCAGTCCTCGTACTACCAGCAGGTGACCGAGGCCTGCCTGGCGGTCGAACGCTGCGTCGGCATCACCGTCTGGGACTACACGGACAAGTACTCCTGGGTCCCGGGCACGTTCCCCGGTGAGGGTGCGGCCAATCTGTACGACGAGGACCTGCGGCCGAAGTCCGCCTACTCCGCGGTGCGCACCGCACTGGGCGACGACGACGGCGGCGGCCCCGGAGGCCCGAGCGCCCTCAAGGCGCAGTACCGCAACAGCGACTCCTCCGTGGGCGACAACCAGATCAAGCCGGGTCTCCAACTCGTGAACACCGGTGGCACGGCGGTCAGCCTCTCGTCGGTGACGGTCCGTTACTGGTTCACTTCCGACAACGGGGCTTCCACATACG
Organism: Streptomyces sp. NBC_01013; assembly: GCF_045162765.1. Classification (NCBI taxonomy): domain Bacteria; kingdom Bacillati; phylum Actinomycetota; class Actinomycetes; order Kitasatosporales; family Streptomycetaceae; genus Streptomyces; species Streptomyces sp. NBC_01013. The sequence continues at coordinate 7,257,505 of NZ_CP108687.1, read as the reverse complement.
GCACTTGGTGCGACTGGTCTCCCATCGGCTGCTCCACCGTTACCCACCGGGTCGCCGCGGCGAGTACCCCGAGTACGGGCGCCGACCACTACCTCGAAGTGGGTTTCACCGGCGGCAGTCTGGCGCCGGGCGCCACCACCGGCGAGATCCAGTTGCGCCTCAGCAAGACTGACTGGTCGAACTTCGACGAGTCCAACGACTACAGCCACGGATCCGGCACCTCGTACGCGGACGCCACCAAGATCGCCGTCTACGTCGACGGAGAGCTGGCCTGGGGCATCGAGCCCTGACCGTCGGCCGCGCCGGCCCGCACCGCTTCCCGCCCCCTCCCGCTCCCCTGCCGTACCTCCCCGCGCTCCACCGCACTTCCCCGCCGCATCTCACGTCCCCCTTTTCACCCCCTCCCTCCCCACAGACACCCGCCAATGGAGGATTTGTGTCGATATCACGTAGAACATTCAGCAGCGCCCTGGGCGGCAGCCTGCTGGCCATGGGTCTGGCCCAGGGCACCGCCGTCGCCGGGCCCTCGTCCCCGGCGGCCGGCACCGGCGCCCGTGCGGCCGCGGCCGACGACCCTTACACCCAGGCCTTCCTCACGCAGTACGGCAAGATCAAGGCGGCCTCCAACGGCTATTTCAGCCCGGACGGCCTGCCGTACCACTCGGTCGAGACCCTGATGGTCGAGGCGCCCGACCACGGCCACCAGACCACGTCGGAGGCCGTCAGCTTCTGGATGTGGCTGGAGGCCGCGTACGGACGGGTCACCGGTGACTGGGCGCCCTTCAACGCGGCCTGGGCGGTGGCCGAGAAGACCATCATTCCCCAGCACGCCGACCAGTCGACGGCCGACTCGTACAACCCGTCGTCCCCCGCGACCTACGCCCCGGAACACCCGCTCCCGAGCGGCTACCCCTCCGCCCTGGATGCCACGGTCAAGGTGGGCACGGACCCGCTCGCCACCGAACTCGCCTCGTCCTACGGGACGATGGACGTCTACGGCATGCACTGGCTGATGGACCTGGACAACGTCTACGGCTATGGCAACAAGCCGGGCACCGGCGGCGAGTCCGGGCCGGGTGCCGGCGCTTCGTTCATCAACACCTACCAGCGCGGCGCGCAGGAGTCGGTGTGGGAGACGGTTCCCCAGCCCACCACCGACCTCTTCAAGTACGGGGGCCCCAACGGGTACCTCGACCTGTTCGTCGATGACGCGAGCTACGCCAAGCAGTACAAGTACACCAACGCGCCGGACGCCGACGCCCGCGCGGTGCAGGCTGCCTACTGGGCGTACCGCTGGGCCTCGGCCCAGGGCAAGGCGAGCGACGTCTCGGCCTCGGTCGCGAAGGCCGCCAAGATGGGCGACTACCTCCGCTACGCCATGTTCGACAAGTACTTCAAGCGGGTGGGCGACTGCACCGACCCGGCGTCCTGCCCGGCGGCCAGCGGCCGGGACTCCCAGCACTACCTGCTGTCCTGGTACTACGCCTGGGGCGGTGCGGCCGCGGGCAGTGGCGGCGGCTGGGCCTGGCGCATCGGCGACGGGGCCTCCCACCAGGGTTATCAGAACCCGCTGGCGGCCTGGGCACTGTCCAACGTGCCGTCGCTGACCCCCAAGTCGGCGACGGCCAGGTCCGACTGGTCCAAGAGCCTGACCCGGCAACTGGAGTTCCTGACCTGGCTGCAGTCGAGCGAGGGTGCCTTCGCGGGCGGTTGCACCAACAGCTGGGAGGGCAGCTACAGCAAGCCGCCGGCCGGCACACCCACCTTCTACGGCATGGCCTACGACTGGCAGCCGGTCTACCACGATCCGCCCAGCAACAACTGGTTCGGCTTCCAGGCGTGGGGCATGGAGCGGCTCGCCGCGTACTACCACGAGACGGGCAACGCGACCGCCGAGGCGGTGCTGTCCAAGTGGGTGGCCTGGGCCTCGTCCGAGACGACGGTGGGCGCCGACGGCAGCTTCCGCTTCCCCTCCACGCTCAACTGGAGTGGACAGCCCGACACCTGGAACGCGGCGTCCCCCGGGGCCAACGCGGGTCTGCACGTCACGGTCGTGGACTACGCCAACGACGTCGGTGTGGGCGCCGCGTACGTCAAGACGCTCACCTACTACGCCGCCAAGTCGGGTGACGAGGACGCCGCGGCGCTGGCCAAGGCGCTGCTGGACGCCATGGCGCTGAACGCCACCGACAAGGGCATCTCGGTGCCGGAGACCAGGAAGGACTACAACCGCTTCAACGACGAGGTGTACATCCCGGACGGATGGTCGGGCACGATGCCCAACGGCGACACCATCGAGCCGGGTTCGACGTTCATCGGCATCCGCAGCTGGTACAAGGACGACCCGGACTGGCCGAAGGTGCAGGCCTACCTCGACGGCGGCGCGGCCCCCACCTTCACGTACCACCGCTTCTGGGCGCAGGCGGCCCTCGCGCTGGCCTTCGCCATCTACGCGGAGCTTCTGGTGGAAGGGGGCAGCGAGCCGGGTGGGGACACCGAGCCGCCGACGGTACCGGCCGGCCTCACCGTGACGGCGACGACCAGCAACAGCGTCTCGCTCTCCTGGTCGGCCTCCACCGACAACGTCGCCGTGACCGGCTACGACGTGTACCGCAACGGCGTGCTGGCGGGGAACGCCACCACCCGGACCTTCACCGACCCGGACCTCGCCGCGGCGACCGAGTACAGCTACGCGGTCGCGGCACGGGACGCGGGAGGCAACACCTCGGCACTGTCGGCCGCCGTCACCGCCACCACGAAGACGGGGGGCTCGACCGGCACCGGCGCGGTGAAGATCCAGTACAGGAACAGCGACTCGAACAGCAGCGACAACCAGATCAGGATGGGCCTGCAGGTGCTGAACACGGGCAGCGCCCCGATCGATCTGTCGACCGTGAAGGTGCGCTACTGGTTCACCGCCGACGGCGGCCCGAGCACCTTCGGCACGTACTGCGACTACGCCGCGCTCGGCTCCTCCAACATCACCCACTCGGTGGTGGCCGTCTCCAGCCCGAAGACGGGTGCCGACCGGTATCTGGAGGTCGGCTTCACCGGCGGAGCCGGCACGCTGGCAGCGGGGGCCTCGACGGGTGAGCTCCAGCTGCGGCTCAACAAGAGCGACTGGTCCAACTTCAACGAGAGCAACGACTACAGCCGGGCCACCAACACCGCCTACGCCGACTCATCCAAGGTCGGCGCCTACGTCGCCGGCACCCTCGCCTGGGGTGTCGAGCCGTGACGGGCCCGAGATTCCCGGCCCTGGCCGGGACGGCTGCGGCGCTCGTGCTCGCTGCCGCTTCGATGCTCACCGGCGCCCCGTCCGCGTCGGCGGCGCCGGTCACCGACTGCACGCCGTGGGGAACCACCGAACTGCAGGGCGGGGAGTACCTCTACCAGCAGAACGAGTGGAACTCCGAGACCGAGCAGTGCGTCAGCGTCGACCCGGACACGGGCGCCTGGAGCGTCACCAAGTCCTCGTTCTCCCTGCCGACGAACGGGGCCCCGGCGACGTACCCCTCCAGTTACAAGGGCTGTCACTGGGGGGCGTGCACGACGGCCAGCGGGCTGCCGCTGCGCGTCGACCAGCTGGGCAGCGTACGCACCGACTGGTCGACGACCCAGGTCGCCTCCGGCGCGTACAACGTCTCGATGGACATCTGGTTCAACTCTGCGCCGGTCACCGACGACCAGCCGGACGGCACCGAGGTCATGATCTGGATGAACCACAGGGGCGGGGTCCAGCCGATCGGGTCGCGCACCGCGACGGTGCAGCTCGACGGCCGGAACTGGGACGTGTGGACGGGTCCCGGCGCCTCGGGCTGGAAGGTGATCTCGTACGTCCTGCAGGGCGGCGCCACCGAGCTCGCCGACTTCGACGTGCTGGATCTGATCGACGACGGCGTCGGCCGGGGATCGATCGACCCGGCGCACTACCTGATCGACGCCGAAGCCGGCTTCGAGATCTGGCAGGGCGGTCAGGGCCTCGGGATGAACCGGTTCTCCTTCGAGGCGAGCACGGAGTCCGGTGGCGGGGGTGAGGACACCCAGGCGCCCACCGTGCCGTCCGGCCTCACCGTGACCGGCACGACCGCCAGTTCGGTCTCCCTGTCCTGGACCCCTGCGACGGACGACACCGGCGTCAGCGGGTACGACGTCTACCGCGACGGGGTGAAGGCGGGCTCCACCGCGTCCGCCTCGTTCACCGACACCTCTCTCGCCGCTTCGTCCTCGCACAGCTACACCGTGCGGGCCAGGGACGCGGCCGGGAACACGTCCGCGGCCTCCGCGGCGGTCAGCGCGACCACCGCGGCAGGAGGCGGCGGGACCACGGGTGCGCTCAAGGTGCAGTACAAGAACAACGACGCGTCGCCCGGCGACAACCAGATCAGGCCCGGCCTCCAGCTGGTCAACACCGGCACCACCGCGGTGGACCTGAGCAAGGTCACCCTGCGCTACTGGTTCAGCGGTGAGGCCGGCTCGGCGTCGTACGGCACCTCGTGCGACTACGCGGTCCTCGGCTGCGGCACGGTCACCCACCGTGTGGCGTCATCCGGTTCCGCAGGGCCGGGCGCGGACCACTACCTGGAGGTCGGCTTCAACGGCGGCAGCCTGGCCCCGGGCGCCTCCACCGGGGAGATGCAGCTCCGGTTCAACAAGGCCGACTGGTCCTCCTTCGACGAGACCGACGACTACAGCAGGGCCGCCAACACGGCCTTCGCCGACGCCTCGAAGGTCGGGGTGTACGTCAACGGCGCCCTGTCCGCGGGCACCGCCCCGTGACCGGTCGCTGAACGGCCGGCCACCCACCCACTCCCGATGGCGGGCTATCCACTCACCCCGCTGTGCCCGCCATCGGGGAACCACCACCGTCCTCACCGACGCACCACAGGTCACCGTCCCCCCTGACGGCGGCCCGAGGGGGCCCCGGCCCCCGGCAACACCCCCACGACCCGTCTGCGGGGAGCTTCCGCAGGCGTACGAGAGGAGCACGGAGCCGCAATGAGTACCAGAGGCACGATCATGCACGGGCTACGCCGGAGGCTGGCAGCAGTCTCCGCCCTGGCCATGGGCGCAGCGCTGGCGGTGGCGATCCCCACCCCCGCCTCGGCAGCCGCGCGGGTCGACAACCCCTATGTGGGCGCCACGGCATACGTGAACCCCGACTGGTCCGCCAAGGCGGCGGCCGAACCGGGTGGCGCCGCCATCGCCGACGAGCCGGGCTTCGTCTGGATGGACCGCATCGCGGCCATCAGCGGCTCGGCCTCCGCGATGAGCCTTCGGGAGCACCTGGACGCCGCTCTCGACCAGGGCGCGAACCTGTTCCAGGTCGTCATCTACGACCTGCCGGGACGCGACTGTGCCGCGCTGGCTTCCGCCGGCGAGCTCGGTCCCACCGAGCTCGACCGGTACAAGAACGAGTACATCGACCCGATCTCCGACATCCTCGCCGACCCGGCGTACGCGAGCCTGCGGATCGTCACCATCATCGAGCCGGACTCGCTGCCCAACATCGTCACCAACGCGGGCAGTTCGGCCGGTTCGACCGAAGCCTGCGCAACGATGAAGGCGAACGGCAACTACGAGAAGGGTGTCGGCTACGCGCTGCACACCCTCGGGGCCATTCCCAACGTCTACAACTACATCGACGCCGCACACCACGGCTGGCTGGGCTGGGACTCCAACTTCGTCCCGGCGGCCCAGGAGTTCAAGAAGGCCGCCACCTCCGAGGGCGCCACGGTTGCCGACGTCACGGGCTTCATCGTGAACACGGCCAACTACTCGGCCCTCAAGGAGACGAACTTCAAGGTCACCGACTCGGTGAACGGCACCACCGTCCGCCAGTCCAAGTGGGTCGACTGGAACTACTACGTCGACGAGCTCTCGTTCGCCCAGGCGCTGCGCACCGAGCTGGTGAGCCAGGGTTTCGCCTCGAACATCGGCATGCTGATCGACACCGCCCGTAACGGCTGGGGCGGCAGCGCGCGGCCCGCGGGCCCCGGTCCGACGACCAGTGTGGACACCTACGTCAACGGCGGCCGGATCGACCGGCGCATCCACCCCGGCAACTGGTGCAACCAGAGCGGGGCCGGAGTCGGCGAGCGTCCCACCGCGGCCCCCGAGGCCGGCATCGACGCGTACGTGTGGGCCAAGCCCCCGGGCGAGTCGGACGGCAGCAGCGCCCCCGTCGACAACGACGAGGGCAAGGGCTTCGACCGGATGTGCGACCCCACGTACACCGGTAACGGCCGCAACGGCAACAGCATGACCGGCGCGCTGCCGAACTCCCCGCTCGCGGGTCACTGGTTCTCCGCGCAGTTCCAGGAGCTCGTGCGCAACGCCTACCCGCCGATCGACGGCGGCGGCAACCCGGGCGGCGGCGACGACACCCAGGCGCCCACCGCGCCGACCGGTCTGACCTCGACGGCGAAGACCAGCAGCAGCGTCTCGCTGTCCTGGACGGCGTCCACCGACAACACCGGCGTGACCGGCTACAACGTCTACCGCGGCGGGGTCCAGGTGGGCACCAGCACCACCACCTCGTACACGGACACGGCTCTGACGGCCTCGACCGCCTACAGCTACACCGTCAAGGCCAAGGACGCGGCCGGCAACGTCTCGGCGGCCTCCTCCGCGCTGTCCGTCACCACGTCCGCGGGCGGCGGCACCGGAACGGGTGCGCTCAAGGTCCAGTACAAGAACACGGACTCCTCCGCGACCGACAACCAGATCCGGATGGGTCTGCAGCTGGTCAACACCGGCAGCACCGCGGTGGACCTGTCCACGGTGAAGGTGCGCTACTGGTTCACCCCCGAGGCCGGGGCCTCCACCTTCGGCACCTCGTGCGACTGGGCGGTCATCGGCTGCGGGACCCTGACGCACAGTGTGAAGTCCGCCGGTTCGGCGGCCGGGGCCAGCCACTACCTGGAGGTCGGCTTCGGCAGCGGCACCCTGGCGGCGGGCGCGTCCACGGGTGAGATGCAGCTGCGGCTGAACAAGAGCGACTGGTCCAACTTCAACGAGGCGGACGACTACAGCCGTTCGACCTCGACGAGCTACGCCGACGCGTCGAAGATCGGCGTGTACGTCACCGGCGCGCTCTCCTGGGGCACCGCGCCCTGACCCTGCGGTCCGGGCCCCGTCCCCGTCCTGACACGGCGACGGGGCCCGGACCCCGGGTTCCCTCACGGACCTGCCCCCTGCCGGACAGCCGGCAGGGGGCGGTGTCATGTCACCGTCTCGTACGACCTCGCGGGCCGCCCGGTCGCGGCCGGTTACAAGAGTCGCCGGACGGCTCTAGGCTGTCTCCATCGAGACACTCACTGACCTGGGAGAACGCCAGTCCCGGAGCCGATCCGGCAGAGCTTGGAGCCGCCCGTGTTCTATTACGTGCTCAAGTACGTCGTCCTGGGGCCGCTGCTGCGGCTGTTCTTCCGTCCCGTCATCAAGGGGATGGAGCACATCCCGGCGGACGGCGCGGCGATCATCGCCGGCAACCACCTGTCCTTCTCCGACCACTTCCTGATGCCCGCGATCATCAAGCGGCGGATCACCTTCCTCGCCAAGGCCGAGTACTTCACCGGCCCCGGTGTGAAGGGCCGGCTGACCGCGGCGTTCTTCCACAGCATCGGCCAGATCCCGGTGGACCGGACGGGCAAGGAGGCGGGACAGGCGGCGATCCGCGAGGGGCTCGGGGTGCTGAGCAAGGGCGAACTGCTGGGCATCTATCCCGAGGGCACCCGTTCGCACGACGGCCGGCTCTACAAGGGCAAGGTCGGCGTGGCGGTGATGGCGATCCGGGCGCAGGTGCCGGTAGTGCCGTGCGCGATGGTCGGCACGTTCGAGATCCAGCCGCCCGGAAAGGTCGTCCCGCGCATCAAGCAGGTCACCATCCGCTTCGGCGAACCGCTGGACTTCTCTCGCTACGCCGGCCTGGAGAACGAGAAGGCGGCGATCCGGGCGGTCACCGACGAGATCATGTACGCGATCCTGGGTCTGTCCGGTCAGGAGTACGTCGACGAGTACGCGGCCAAGGTGAAGGCGGCCGAACAGGCGGACAGCACGGGGAAGTTCCCGAAACGGCAACGCTGAGGGCGGATTCGCGTTCGGTGAACCCCGCTGGTCGGCGCGGTGCGCAGGCCCTAGCGTCCGGTGCATGAGCAAGGGACACGCATGGGTGCTGGGAGCGACGGGCCAGATCGGGCGGGCGGCAGTGCGCTCGCTCGTCGAGGACGGATGGCAGGTCACCGCGGCCTCGCGCGGCGGTGGCCGTGACGGAAGCTGGGACGCCGGCGTCCGGACGGCGGCGCTGGACCGCGACGAGGACGGGGCGCTCGCGGCGGCGCTCGGCGAGGGTTGCGACGTGCTGGTGGACATGGTGGCCTACGGGGAAGGGCACGCCCGGCAGCTGAGGGCGCTCGCGGGCCGGGTCGGCTCCGCGGTGGTCGTCTCCAGCGGCGCGGTGTACGAGGACGACCGCGGCCGCAGTTTCGATACGCAGGGCGAGCCGGACGGAGCGCCTCACTACCCGGTGCCGCTTTTGGAGTCGCAGGCGACGGTCGCACCGGGCGGGGCGACGTACGCGACGCGGAAGATCCGGCTGGAGCAGGACCTGCTGGCGGCCGGTGACTCACTTCCGGTCACGTTGCTGCGCGCGGGCGCGGTCCACGGACCGTACTGCCGCTCGCCGCGGGAGCTCTATTTCGTGAAGCGGGCCCTGGACGGCCGCGCGCGGCGGGTGCTGGCGCACGGCGGGACCTCGCGCTTCCATCCGGTCCACGCGGCCAATGTGGCGGAGCTGATCCGCCTCGCCGCCCTGAAGCCCGGTTCGCGGGTGCTCAACGCCGCCGATCCGCAGGCCCCGACGGTGGCGGAGATCGGCGAGGCGGTCGACGCGGTGCTGGGCCACCACACGCAGACCGTGCTGATGCCGGGAGACCCCACGCCGGAGGGCGTGGGCGAGACACCCTGGAGCAGCGCGCATCCCATCGTCTACGACATGGGCGCGGCGGAGCGGGAGCTCGGGTACCGGGCGGTGACGGGGTACGTGGAGTCGCTGCCGGAGACGGTCGAATGGATCGTCGGGCAGCTGACGGACCGCGACTGGGCGGACGCCTATCCGGCGATGCTGCGGGCCTACGGCACGCGGCTCTTCGACTACGCGGCGGAGGACGCCTGGCTGGAGCGGTACGACCGGGAGGTGTGAGCCTGTCGTGGTGCGGGGTGCGGGCCGCCGGTGACCACCGGCGGCCCGTCCCGTCACTCGGGTGTTACGGCTTCGGCGTGGCGTGCGGGGTGCACGTCACGTCGCGCCGGTCGGTCTCCCCGGTGAGCAGGTAGGTGTCCACCCGCTCGTTGATGCAGGGGTTGACCAGGCCGGTGACGCCGTGCGATCCGGCGCCCTCCTCGGTGATGAGGCGCGAGCCACTGAAGCGCTTGTGCAGTTCGACGGCGCCCTCGTACGGAGTGGCGGCGTCACGCGTGGACTGCACGATCAGCACAGGCGGCAGGCCCTTGCCGGTGCCGACGTTCAGCGGGGTCTGCTGCTTGGCCGACCAGGTCGCACAAGGCAGGTTCATCCAGGCGTTGGCCCAGGTCATGAACGGGTAGTCCTTGTGCAGCCGGGTGTTGTCCCGGTCCCACGTCCGCCAGCTGGTGGGCCACTTGGCGTCGGCGCACTCGACCGCGGTGTACACGGCGTTGCTGTTCTCGGAGCGGATGTTGCCCGCCGTGTCCGAGAGGTCGGGGGCGGCGGCATCGATCAGTGCCTGGGTGTCACCGGCCCGGTAGGCGCTCCAGGTCCGGGCGGTGGGTGCCCAGGCGGAGTCGTAGTACGGAGCGCTCTGGAAGAAGCCGATGAGTTCGGCGGGGCCGAGGACGCCTCCGATCGGGCTCTTCTTCGCGGCTGCGCGCAGCTTCAGCCACTCCTGTTCGACCTTCTGGGCCGTGTCGCCGATATGGAAGGTGGCGTCGTTGACGGCGACCCAGGCCTTCCAGTCGTCCCAGCGCTTCTGGAAGGCGATGTCCTGGTTGAGGTTGGCCTGGTACCAGATGTTGTCCTTGGCCGGGTTGACGACGCTGTCGACGACCATGCGGCGGACATGGGACGGGAAGAGGGTGCCGTAGACCGCGCCCAGGTAGGTGCCGTAGGAGACACCCAGGTAGTTGAGCTTCTCCTCACCGAGCGCGGCGCGGATGACATCCAGGTCGCGTGCGGTGTTCGGCGTCGTCATGTGCGGCAGCATGTCGCCGCTGCGTTCGGCGCAGCCGTCCGCGTACTCTGCGGCGAGCTTGCGCTGGGCGCGCTTGTCGGCCTCGGAGTCGGGGACCGGGTCGGCCTTGGGCGCCTTGACGAACTCCTGCGGGTCGATGCAGGAGATCGGCGCCGAGTGGCCGACGCCGCGGGGGTCGAAGCCGACGAAGTCGTAGGCCTTCGCCGCGTTGGCCCAGAGCGGGTTCTTCGTGACGATCCGCTTGGGGAACGCCATGCCCGAGCCGCCGGGGCCGCCCGGGTTGTAGATCAGGGCGCCCTGGCGCTCGCTGCTGGTTCCGGTGCTGACGTGCCGGTCGACGGCTATCTTGATCTGCTTCCCGTCGGGCCTCGCGTAGTCGAGCGGGACGGTGACCCATCCGCACTGGATCGGCGCGGCGATGGCCCAGTCGGCCGGGCAGTCAGCCCAGTCGATGCCTGCCCTGGCGGCGCGTGCTGCGGCCAGCTGGACGCCGCGTGCCTCGGAGCCGTTGTGGTGGCGGCCGTCGGCAGTGGCAGCCGGTGCGGCCAGCGCGCCCGCTATGAGCGTGCCCGCGATCAGAGCACCGGCCGAGCCGAACGCTGCTGTGCGTCTCAAGTGGAACCTCCCCCATGGTGAAGCGCCTTTGGGTGCGGCGCAGTTCAGTAGGAACCTCCCGCGGATCCTGTCGTCTGTGAGCCGTCTGAGAACAGATCGCACACGCACTTCTTTACCGAATCGATAACCGGACACCGGCGTCCTGCCAGCGGTGTTCAGCCGCTCGCGTGGCCCGCCAAGTCGGCTGCCGCACGGTCCAGCACGGCGCGCAGCTCCCTCGCGTCGACGGCAAGGACGGTCACCAGGACGGCGGGGCCCGCAAGCCGGGTGAGCACGGCGGTGGCTCCGAGCTTCCGGGTGTCCGGGGCCTTTTCGTCGAACGCCGGGTCTACGACCAGCAGTTGTCCGAGGGCCCGGTGGCCGCCGAGCACGGCCGGACCATCCCACCCGCCGGGTGCGCCCGGCCCGAACGCCATCTGCTGATCGAGGAGTGGGCGTCCGTCGCGCCGGACGGTGAGCCTGCTCCGGAGCGTTCCGGTCGTCTCGCCGTGCCGGCCCAGGATCTGCTCCTCGCGCAGCACCAGCTGTGCGGTAGGGGCGAGTTCGACCTGGGTGGTCATGTGGAGTTCGCTGCCGTGTGCCGAGACGAGCTGCTCGGGGAGCCACTTGAGCGCGGCCCCCTCCGCCACCTGAAGGGTGACGCCGTAGCGGGCCGGCGCCACTCCGGGGCCGGTACCGGGCAGGGCGACCGTGGCCGCAGCCGAATCGACGGTGAGCCGGGCGTACGGGCCGGCCGTCGCCGCGATGGCGAGCCGGTCGCCGCCGAGCGGGGCGCTCATCGCACCCACGACGGTGACACGTGCTGCCCCGGGAAGGGTGGTCCTCGTCCGGCGCAGGGCGAGCGGCCCGCCGCTCTCCAGCACGGGGAGCGTGGTGACGCCGCGCTCGTCCCGGACCGCGGTGATGCGAGCGGTGGCGCGGACGCTCACGCGGTCCAGGAGGCGAGCCGCCCCCGCACCCAGTCGGCTACCGGAGCGACGCCTTCGCCCGAGGTGAGGGAGGTGAAGGCGACGGGCAGCTCGCCGCGCTGTTCCACGGCGTCGCGGGCCATCCGGTCGAGGTCGGAGCCGACGTACGGCGCCAGGTCGGTCTTGTTGATCACCAGCAGGTCGGACGTCGTGACGCCGGGGCCGCCCTTGCGGGGGATGTCGTCGCCGCCCGCGACATCGATGATGAAGATCTGGGCGTCGACGAGCCCCTTGGAGAAGGTGGCCGTGAGGTTGTCACCGCCGGATTCCACGAGGATGAGGTCGAGCGGTCCCACGGTGTCCTCAAGGTCCTCGACTGCTTCGAGGTTGGCGGATATGTCGTCGCGGATGGCGGTGTGCGGACAGGCTCCGGTCTCCACGGCCTGGATCCGCTCGGGCGGCAGCACCGCGTTGCGCAGAAGGAAGGCCGCATCCTCGCGGGTGTAGATGTCATTCGTCACGACGGCCAGGGACAACTGGTCGCGCAGCACACGGCAGAGCGCGGCCACGGTCGCGGTCTTCCCGGATCCGACCGGCCCGCCGAGGCCGATGCGAAGGGCGCGCCGGGTCCCGTCCGGGCGTGCGGCATCGGCGCCGACGGCGGACGGGCCCGGGTGGGAGTGGTCGAGGTGCATGATGCGGCTCCAGAGCTGTGCGGATGGCGCGCTGTTGCGCGCGCGGAGGTCATGAGGCGAAGAGCCTGACGGGTCGGCCGGCGTGGGCCTCGGCGAGGATGTCGAGCAACGGAGCCGATCCGCAAGGTAGTTCATCGACGGGCCCGTGGGCCGAAACCGTGGCCTGCTCGACAACGCGGTCCATGTCGGGGGCGAGCCGGGCCAGGACGGCGGTGGCTTCGAACGGGTTGAGCGAGAGCAGCCGGACGACGGCGGTGGCCGGGCCGCCGACGGTCTCGTACGCGGCGCAGTATGCGGCGTCCTCGGGCGCGAGCCCTGCCGCGCGTGCGGTCAGGCCGAGCACGACCGGCTGGTGGCCGCCGCGCGGCCGGGCCAGCGCGAACGCGTCGAGTTCCTCGCTCGGCCAGGTCGCACGGGCGGCCCTCATCAGCTGCCGGCCGAGCTTGCGGGCGACGGCCCGCAGGGCGGGTGAGGGCGTACGGGCGTCGGCGGCGCCGTCCAGGGCCGACGGATCGTGCCCGTGGGCGGCCGCCGCGGCGAGCGCCGCGGCGGTGAGCCCGGTCGTGTGCAGACGGCCCCGGCAGAAGGCGGCGAGGTCCTCGGCGTTGCGGATGTGTCCTGCGACGACGGCGGCTTCGGCACCGCCCGAGTGGGCGTGGCCCCCGGCGGGGAACCGGCCGTCGGCCAGGACGAGCAGAGCGGCGCGGCTCATCCGTTCTCCGTTCTCCGTTCTCAGAAGAGGAAATAGCGCTGGGCCATGGGCAGCTCGGCGGCGGGAGCCGACTCGACCGGTTCGCCGTCGATCGCCACGGCGAAGCTGTCGGGGTCGACGTCGACCCGCGGCAGTGCGTCGTTCTCCCTCATGTCCGCCTTGGTGACGCCCCGGGTACTGGATATCGGCACGAACCGCTTCCCCAGGCCGAGCCGCTCGGGCAGCCCGTCCTCGATCGCCGCACGCGACACGAAGTTGAACGAGTTGGCAGCCGGGGCCCTGCCGACCGCGCCGAACATCGGTCGCGGCAGGACGGGTTGCGGAGTGGGGATGGAGGCGTTGGCATCACCCATCTGCGCGTAGGCGATCTGGCCGCCCTTGAGGACCGTCTGGGGCTTGACGCCGAAGAAGGCGGGTTCCCACAGGACCAGGTCGGCGAGCTTGCCGGTCTCCACGGACCCGATCTCCGCATCAAGGCCTTGAGCCACCGCGGGGTTGATGGTGTATTTGGCGACATAGCGACGGACACGACGGTTGTCGGCCCGCCCGTCACCGGGCAGTGTGCCGCGCCGCTTCTTCATCACGTGGGCGGTCTGCCAGGTGCGCAGGACGACCTCGCCGATGCGTCCCATGGCCTGTGAGTCGGAGGAGATGATCGAGATGGCGCCGAGGTCGTGCAGGATGTCCTCGGCCGCGATGGTCGAGGGCCGGATGCGGGACTCGGCGAACGCGAGGTCCTCCGGCACAGCGGGGTTCAGGTGATGGCACACCATCAGCATGTCGAGGTGTTCCTCGATGGTGTTGACGGTGTGCGGCCGGGTCGGGTTGGTGGAGCTGGGCAGCACGTACGGCTCCGAGACGACGCTGATGATGTCGGGGGCGTGGCCGCCACCCGCACCCTCGGTGTGGTACGCGTGGATGGTGCGCCCCGCGATGGCGGCCAGGGTGTCGGCGACGAAGCCGGCCTCGTTGAGTGTGTCGGTGTGGATGGCGAGCTGGGCCCCGGTCTCCTCGCAGACGCCGAGGCAGGCGTCGATGACGGCAGGCGTCGCGCCCCAGTCCTCATGGATCTTGAACCCGAGTGCTCCGGCCCGTAGTTGGGAGTGCATGGCGTCACGGGACATCGTGTTGCCCTTGCCGAGCAGCCCGATGTTGACGGGGTAGGCCTCCAGCGCCTCGAACATCCGGGCCAGGTGCCAGGGTCCGGGGGTGACGGTGGTGGCCTTGGTGCCCTCGGCCGGCCCGGTGCCGCCGCCGACCAGGGTGGTGATCCCGCTGGACAGCGCCTGGTCCACGAGCGTCGGCGAGATGAAGTGCACATGGGCGTCGATGGCACCCGCGGTGAGGAACTTGCCGTTTCCCGCGATGATTTCGGTCTCCGGGCCGATGACCAGATCCGGATGGACGCCGTCCATCGTGTCGGGGTTCCCCGCCTTGCCGATCCCGGTGATCCGCCCGTCGCGGATGCCGATGTCCGCCTTGACGATGCCCCAGTGGTCGATGACGACGGCGCCGGTGATCACCGTGTCGGGCGCCCCTTCGGCGCGGGTGGTGCGTGCCTGCCCCATGGACTCACGGATCACCTTGCCACCGCCGAACACCGCCTCGTCGCCCGCGCGGCCGGGTCCGCCGCAGCGGTCCTCCTCTATCTCCACGAGCAGATCGGTGTCGGCGAGGCGGATCCGGTCGCCGGTGGTGGGGCCGAACAGGTCGGCGTACACGGCGCGGTGGAGCTCAGCCATCGAGGGGGCCTCCGGTCTCGCCGCGCAGACCCGGGACGATCCGCCGCCCGGCCAGGGGAACGAGTTCGATGTCGACGGGGATGCCGGGCTCGAAGCGGACGGCGGTTCCGGCGGCGACGTTCAGTCGCAGTCCGCGGGCGGCCGCCCGGTCGAACTCAAGGCCGGGGTTGGCCTCGGCGAAGTGGTAGTGCGACCCGACCTGGACCGGCCGGTCGGCCGAGTTGAGGACGGTGAGGCGGATGACGGGCCGGCCCGCGTTGAGCGGCACGGGCTCGTCCGCGTACAGAATCTCTCCCGGAATCATCGGCGGCGCCCCGTCAGACGATCGGTTCGTGGACGGTGACGAGCTTGGTGCCGTCGGGAAAGGTCGCCTCGACCTGCACGTCGTGGATCATCTCGGCTATGCCGTCCATGACGTCGTCGCGGGTGAGCACCTTGCGTCCGGACACCATGAGTTCGGAGACCGTACGGCCGTCGCGCGCCCCCTCCAGCAGGTGGGAGGTGATGAGGGCGACGGCCTCGGGGTGGTTGAGCCGCAGCCCTCGTGCGCGGCGTTTCTCGGCCACGTCCGCGGCTACGTGTATGAGCAGGCGTTCCTGCTCGTGCGGGGTCAGTTGCACGCGTCCACCTCACAGTTGTCCGCCCAGTACCGGCCCTGGGCGCAGCGAGACACTAGCCGCCCTCAACATTTCGTTGAAGGCGGAACCGGTGTCGCACGGCGAGGTATTGCACGTTAGAGCCGAAGTTTTTCCGGCGCGTTAACTGGCCTTTTGCAGATCCATGGACATCAGCCCCCGCAGGCCACCCTCCAGGAACTCGGGTCCCGCGTCGCCGAACATGGCGAGCTGGGTGATGAATCCCTGAGCGGTGGCGATCAGCGTGCGGGCGATGTGCTCGTCCGGCACGTCGGCGGCGAGCAGACCGCTCGCGCGGTACACCCCGACCAGTTCCGCCCAGGAGACACGCAGCCCCTCGTACGCCTCACCGAGCGTGGCCGCCAGCCGCTCACTGCGCAGCGTCTCGGACCACACCTGCACGATCAGCCCGGCGTACGCCCGCCGGTCCAGCCCACCCCTCCCCTCCGTCTCGTCGCCGAACAGGGTGCGCACCACGCGGCCGATCAGCACGTCCGGGGTGGGCGGCGGGCTGACCCGGGCGGCACGCTCGAACGCCTGCCGGACCCCGCCGACGGCCTCACCCGCGATGGCGGCGATCAGATCCTCCTTGCCGCCGAAGTAGCGGTAGACCGCCCCCGCCGAGAGGCCGACCTCCTTCAGGACGTCCTGCATCGAGGTGGCGTGGAAACCGTCGCGGGCGAAGCACCGTGCCGCGCCGTCGAGGATCTGCCGGCGGCGGGCGTCGAGGTGTTCCTGGGATACACGAGCCATGAAGCCAAGTTAAAACGAACGTTCCTTCTTGACAAGGGTTCCCTCCGGCGGGACAGTGGCGGCGCTTCGTAAAACGAACGATCCTTCTCTTTGAAATCGAGGTTTCCGCCATGTCCGCTGACTCGAACCGCCGTTTGCTGGCGGTCGTCCTGCTGGTTCCCACGGTGGTGGCGCTCGCCCTCTGGGCCTTCGCCTGGCCCGCTGCCCGTATGGCGCCCCGGGACCTCCCCGTCGGGGTCTCCGGCTCCGCGCCGGCGGCCGATCGGCTCCAGCAACAGCTTGAACAGCACAAGGGCGCGTTCGAGATCCACCGCTACGGCTCCGAGGCTGCCGCGCGCACCGCGATCGAGGACCGGTCCGTATACGGCGCGGTCATCGTCACCCCGAAGGGCCCCGAACTGCTGACCGCTTCCGCCGCCGGCCCCGTGGTCGCACAGTTGCTGCGCGAGGCGGTCACCGCATCGGCCCCTGCCGGCACCGTGGTGCCGGTCACGGACGTGGTGGCGGCACCTGCCACGGATCCGCGCGGCAGCGTGCTCGGCGCGAGCATCCTGCCCCTGGCGATCGCGGGTGTGGCAGCCGGTTCGGCCGTGACACTGCTGCGGCTGCGCGGCGGGCGCGCCGCCACCGCGCTGATCGGCGTGGCCGCACTGGTGGGCATCATCGCCACCGCGCTCACCGACAGCTGGCTCGGCGTCATCACCGGTGACTGGTGGGGCGAGGCCGGGACACTCGGCCTCACGGTGCTCGCCATCGGCGCGACAGTGGCCGGGCTCGCGGCACTGATCGGACCGGCCGGCATCGGTCTCGGAGCGCTGCTCATGGTGCTGGTGGGCAATCCGTTCTCGGGCGTCACCAGCGCGCCCGAACTCCTCCCTCGGCCGGTCGGGGCGATCGGCCAGTGGCTGCCCCCGGGCGCGGGTGGTTCACTGCTGCGCTCCGTGGCGTTCTTCGACGGGCACGCGGCGGGCGGCGCGGTCCTGACCCTGGCCCTGTGGGCGGCACTCGGCCTGACCGCGGTGATCATCGGCGGCCGCCGTCGGCCCCCGGCGACCGAGGCACCCGCGGCACCCGAGGCCGCACCCTCGCGTCAGCCCGCACTGGCGGGCTGACCACCGACAGCGGAGGCCGTGCACTCCCCCGACGCGGGGAATGCGCGGCCTCCGCCCTTCCTGTCAGTTGCCCGGCCCCTGCTCCCCCCGGTATTCCGCGGCGATCCCGAAGCGGTGCCGTTCGCCCGCAGCGGACACCGAGGAGCCGATCGAGGAGACCGAGCTGATCACCTGCTCCTGCTCCGCCGCCTCTTCGCCCTCGAGCCGCTCCAGGTCAGCGGCCGATACGAGGGCCACGAGCGGCTTGCCGTGCCGCGTCACGACCACGCGCTCGCCGCCGTAGACGACTCGGTTGATCAGTTCGGCGAGTTCAGCTCGGGCTTGCGTCACCGGAATCTCGTAGGCCATGCTCCCATCATAACCTTCTGTACGTCCTGTACATTTTTTACAGAAGCGCGGGGGTGCCTTCCGGGCGCTCGCGCGCCCCGGAGGAGAGGCCCAGCCATGCACCGCCCCGCCGCCCGTTACGTACTGCCCGCGTTCACGGAGCGCACGTCCCAGGGGACCCGCACGCTCGACCCCTACTCCAAGCTGCTGGCCGAACGGGTGGTGTTCCTCGGCACTCCCGTCGACGACACGGCGGCCACCGACCTGGTCGCCCAGTTCATGTACCTGGAGCACGACGCTCCCGACCGGCCCATCTCGCTCTACATCAACTCCCCCGGCGGCTCCTTCGGCGCCATGACCGCCGTCTACGACACGATGGCGTTCCTCAGCTGCGAGGTGGAGACCTTCTGCCTCGGCCAGGCGGGGGCCGCCGCGGCCGTGCTGCTCGCGGCGGGCGCTCCGGGCAGACGGCACGCCCTGCCGGGCGCCCGCGTGGTGGTGCAGCAGCCCGAACTCGCCGAGCCGGTACAGGGGCAGCCGTCCGACCTGGAGATCGAGGCGCGGGAACTGGCCCGGATGCGCGAGACGCTGACCGGCATGCTGGCCCGTCACACCGGCCGCACCGCCGCACAGATCACCGCCGACACGGAGCGCGACCTCATTCTCGACGCCGACGGCGCCAAGGACTACGGACTGGTCGACCACATCGTCCAGAACCGCGGACCTCTGCTGCCTCCCCATCCGGTGCGGTGAATTCATCATGCAGTCACCCGAGTTCGCACCGCTGCCCGCCCTGACCCGCGCGGAGGGCGAGTTCGTCGACCGCTATCTGCAAGTCCTCGACCAGGTGGGCCGGATCAATCCGGCCCGCGGCGGAGACACCTACGGCGCACTGCGCGCCGCTCAGGCCCTGGCCTCGTACTCGGTCGCACTGCGGGACGCGCTCACGTTGATGCACGAGCGGGGCGAAGCCCGGATCCACGCGGCCACGTTGACCCGGGCGCTGCGCGTGCTGGACGGGGAGCGGCGCTCCGCACGGGCCACCGTCCCACCCGAACCACCGAGTTGATCCGGTCCTGCCCGACACGCCCGGCGCGTCCACCTAATTTCCTCGCTCGTTCGGCGTAGACGTTACTTCCCGCGAGGGACAACTCGATTTGCGCTTTCGAGGTGGACGCCGGGTGACATCTTCCGTTCCGTCGCTGGTCTCGCACCGCCGGACGCGAGCCGGCCGTTTCCCGGAAGGCCACCTGACCACCCGAACGGGCCATTCGTGATGAGCCTCACATATGGCTGTTTCACCTCGGAAATCGGTCACGCGGTGAGTCAAGATCCGTGGGACGACAAGCCCCCGCCACCGCGGCGGGGCGGTCCGGGCGGACGCCGAGTCCTGCCGCCGTCCGGATGCCTGGTCGACAGGAGTGGATCGGCAGGAGTGGAGGACCCGAGCGCAACGGGCCGACCGGACTTCCGGTCGTCCCTCGGGGTGAAGCCGCATCCGCGGCCGGGCAACTTCGCCAGCCCGAACCCGACAGGTCATCCTTCACAGGCGGCTGACGAAGGGTTGCGCATGACTGCGCAGGTTCATGTCCCGTCTCTGCTTGCCCGGGCCACTACGGCCTCGGTGATGACCCTCGCCGCCGTCGGCGGCACGTTGTTCGTCCCCGGCGCCGCGACCGACGCCCAGGCCGCGACACATTCGATGAAGGCCCTCAACATCGCCGCGTCGAAGAAGGGGGCGCCCTACCGGTGGGGCGCCGCCGGGCCCAGCCGGTTCGACTGTTCCGGCCTGACGCTCTACTCGTTCAAGAAGGCGGGCAAGAAGCTCCCGCGCACGGCCCAGCAGCAGTACAACAAGACGCGCCACATCTCCTCCTCCAAGCGGCAACGCGGTGATCTGGTCTTCTTCCACTCCGGCCGCAGCATCTACCACGTGGGCATCTACGCGGGCAGCGGCAAGATCTGGCACTCGCCCAAGACCGGGGCCGTGGTCCGCCTGGAGAAGATCTGGACGAACAGCGTCTACTACGGACGGGTCCGCTGAAGCCGCTGCTGTGGGCCGCTGCGGGCGGGTCCGCCGAAGCCTGCCTCCCCCGCCTCGGGCCACGCCCCCACGTCAGCGCAGCAGCGGGCCCGTCACCAGGACCACCCCCAGGACGGTCAGCGCCGCGCCGCTGCCGCCCTGGATCGCCCGGGCGGTACGCGGTCGCCGCAGCCACCGGCCGAGCCGGGCCACCAGGAGCGCCACGGCCGGGAACCAGATGAGTGCCATCAGCACGACCTGTACGGGGCGTGGGTCAGGGCCCGCCGCCATCAGCCGGGCGCCCCGGTGGTGGCGCACCAGCAGCGCCACCCCGGCCTCCCGCTCCAGTTCGGCGAGCTGCTGGGAGAGCGCCGGGGCTATGAGCCGGCGGCCGCCGCGACAACGCCGTCTTCGGGCGTTCTGTCCGAGCCGCTCCTGGTCGAGGAACTGGTGCTGATCACGGCCGTGGGGCAGGCTCCGGCCGACGGCAGCGGGCAGCTACCGGTGACGAAGCTCGCGGGCCGTCCCCTGATCAGCGCGCCCACGCATCCCGGCGCCGCAGTGACGGCGGGCGCGGGACGGGCCGGTCACTGCTGGACCGGTACGTGCCACGGGAGCTCGATCCAGACGGTCTTGCCGCCGTCCGAGGTGGGGGTGACGGACAGCCGGCCCCCGTACTCCTTGGCCAGCGCCCGGATGATCACCATGCCGCGGCCGTTGTCCTGCTGCACGGCCGCCGGGAGCCGCTGAGGCCAACGGGGGTGACTGTCCGTCACGCCGAGGCACAGCCGTTCGTCCCGTTCGAGCCGGAGGTCCACGGTGAAGGTGGGTGACTGCCCGAAGGTGTGCTGGACGGCGTTGGTCGCGAGTTCCGAGATGATGAGCCGGACGGTGTCTCCCGTGTCCGTGCCGTCGGGCAGTCCCCATTCAGCCAGTGCCCGGGCCACATATCTGCGTGCGGCGGAGACCGAGACCGGCTCGCTCGGCAGGGTGACACTTGCTTCTTGGTGGTCTGCCATGGCGAGCCGTCCCTTTCCCACCCGGAAGCGACCCCGCGATCGATGGTCCGGGTTGTGCTTCGCGCCAGATTGCCACTGATGCTGCCCTGTGTGACGGCGATCCACCAAGATATGCATATATCTGTCGCTCGAAGCGGTGAACTCTGCCCCTGATGCCCGGTAAGGGCGCCACACTGTCCGCTCGGCTGGGAGTGCAAGGGAGGCACCACATGCAGCACGGCCCTGCGGTGCGACGCCGCAAGCTCGGGGAGGAGCTGCGGAGTCTGCGCCACGCGTCGGGACTCACGAGCCGGGACGCGGCTCGCCTGCTCGGCTGGCACCAGTCGAAGGTCAGCCGGATCGAGACCGGCGTGAGCGGAGTGCAACCCGGGGATGTGACCCGGCTGCTCGACGCCTACGGCACGGACGACCCGAAGTTGCGCGAGGTCCTGGAGGCCCTCGCGGGTTCGGCGGGCGGCGGGGGCGCGGGGTGGTGGCACGCGTACCGCGGTCTGATCCCGCCGCAGTATCGCGACTTCATCAGTCTGGAGTCACAGGCACGCACCGCCCGCACCCTGGAGACGTCGGTGGTACCGGGCCTGTTGCAGACCGCCGACTACGCCCGCGCGGTGACCCGGGCCTCGCTCGACGGACTGCCCACCGGACAGCTGGACTCGCTGGTGGAGGTGCGGCTGGCGAGGCAGGGCGTCCTGCGGAGCGACCCACCGCTGAGGCTGAGCGCGGTGCTGGACGAGGCGGTGCTACGACGCGAGGTGGGCGGCCGCCGGGTGATGAGGGAACAGTTGCGTCATCTCAGCCGGGTGGCCCAACTCCCGCATGTGCAGATTCAGTTGCTGCCGTTTGCGGTCGGCGGCTACGTAGGCCTCACGGGGCCTTTCGTTATCTTCTCCTTTCCGAACACTTCTGATCTGGATGTGGTCGTTCTCGACCATTTGACGAGTAGCCTCTACCTGGAGCGGAAAGAAGACCTTGAGGCGTACAGCTCGGCCTTCCGCACCTTGCAGGCACACGCGCTGTCGCCGGAGCACTCGTTGGACCTGATCGCCGCAATCGACCGCGGCGGTCGGTGACCCCGGACTGCCCGAGGGGGGCGTCATGTCGGATTGCCTCGCACAGCACGCGTTACGTTGGCGGCGCAGCAGCCGCAGCACGGGAATGAACAACTGCGTGGAGGCCGCACCGTTCGGCGGCCGGAGACTGGCCGTGCGCGATTCCAAGGACGTGTCCAGGCCCCCACTGCAGTTCTCCGCCAGGGCCTGGACCTCCTTCGTCAGCGCTCTGAACGGCGGTTCGGTCGGCTGAGCCGCCGGCGGGGGCGGCGCACCGGGGAAGGATCCCGAGGGATCAGCCGGCCGGCGCGGTCCGCCGTACGATCGCCACCGCGTCGGCGATCTGCTCATCGGTCAGGTCGGCGCGCGCGGTCAGCCGCAGCCGGGAGATGCCGTCCGGCACGGACGGCGGCCGGAAGCACCCGACCGCCATCCCGGCGGCCCGGCAGTCGGCCGCCCAGCGGACAGCCGCCTCGGCCGAGGGCGCACGTACGGAGACCACGGCCGCATCGGGCCTCACCGTGGTCAGACCGGCCGCGGTCAGCTGCCCGTACAGCGCGGTCGCGACCGTACGGGCCCTGGCCGCGCGTGCCGGTTCGCGGCGCAGCAGCCGCAGGCTGCCCAGGGCCGCGCCGACGGCGGCCGGGGCGAGTCCGGTGTCGAAGATGAACGTACGCGCGGTGTTGACCAGGTGGTCGATCACCCGCGCCGGGCCGAGCACCGCCCCGCCCTGGCTGCCGAGGGACTTGGAGAGGGTGAGCGTGGCGACGATGCCCTCGCGGCCGGCCAGGCCGGCCGCGGCGAGCGCGCCGCGGCCTCCGTCGCCGAGGACTCCCAGACCGTGTGCGTCGTCGACGAGGAGCGCGGCCCCTTCCGCGCGGCAGGCATCCGCCAGTTCGGCCAGGGGCGCGGCGTCACCGTCGACCGAGAAGACCGAGTCCGTGACGGCCAGGGACCTGCCCGGGTGTGCGTGCAGGGTCTTGCGCACCGCCTCGGTGTCGGCGTGCGGTACGACGGCTGTCCCGGCCCGCGAGAGCCGGCAGCCGTCGACGATCGAGGCGTGGTTGCCCGCGTCCGACACGATCAGCGAGTCCCGGCCGGTCAGGGCGGTGAGCGCCGCGAGGTTGGCGGCGTAGCCCGAGGACAGCACCAGGGCCGCCTCGAAACCGCAGAAATCGGCCAGCTCGCGTTCGAGCTCGGCATGCAGCGCGGTGGAACCCGTGACCAGCCGGGAACCGGTGGCACCGCCGCCCCAGCGGCGCGCCGCGTCGGCCGCCGCGGCGGTGACCTCAGGATGCCGGGTCAGCCCGAGGTAGTCGTTGCTCGCGAGGTCCAGCAGTTCCGGTTCGGCGGCGCGCGGCCGCAGCGTCCGGACGAGTCCGGCATCGGCGCGGCGGCGCGCCTCCTGATCGATCCAGTCGAACGGGGCGAAGGACATGGGCGGGTCCCTTTTGTAGGCAGCTCACAGACCCTAACCGCGGGCGCAGTCGGGCATGGTGTGGCAATGCACACACCCTCAGCGGGCTCTGTTGTCCGGTTCCTCCTTGGCTCGGAGTGGTGCCGTACGTCAGGATCATCGCCATGGACCTCCTGAACACGCTGGTGGACAAGGGGCTGCGGCGCGAGCTGCCGACCCGTGAAGAAGCGCTCGCCGTACTGGCGACTCCGGACGAGGAACTGCTCGACGTGGTGGCCGCGGCCGGAAAGGTGCGCCGTCAGTGGTTCGGACGGCGGGTGAAACTGAACTATCTGGTCAATCTGAAGTCCGGGCTCTGCCCCGAGGACTGCTCGTACTGCTCCCAGCGGCTGGGATCCAAGGCCGAGATCCTGAAGTACACCTGGCTGAAGCCCGACGAGGCGTCGAAGGCGGCAGCGGCCGGCGTGGCCGGTGGCGCCAAGCGCGTCTGTCTGGTCGCCAGCGGCCGGGGGCCGACCGACCGGGACGTCGACCGGGTGTCGCAGACCATCGAGGCGATCAAGGAACAGAACGAGGGCGTCGAGGTGTGCGCCTGCCTGGGGCTGCTCTCCGACGGCCAGGCCGACCGGCTGCGGTCGGCGGGCGCCGACGCCTACAACCACAACCTCAACACGTCGGAGGGGACGTACGGGGACATCACGACCACCCACACCTATGCCGACCGGGTGGAGACGGTTCACCAGGCGCAGGCTGCCGGGCTCTCCGCCTGCTCCGGGCTGATCGCCGGCATGGGGGAGAGCGACTCGGACCTGGTCGACGTGGTCTTCGCGCTGCGTGAGCTCGACCCGGACTCGGTGCCCGTCAACTTCCTCATTCCGTTCGAGGGCACTCCGCTCGCCAAGGAGTGGAATCTGACGCCCCAGCGCTGTCTGCGCATCCTGGCCATGGTGCGGTTCGTCTGCCCGGACGTGGAGGTACGACTGGCGGGCGGGCGCGAGGTGCATCTGCGTTCGATGCAGCCGCTGGCTCTGCATCTCGTCAACTCGATCTTCCTGGGCGACTACCTGACCAGCGAGGGCCAGGCGGGTCAGGCCGACCTCGACATGATCGCGGACGCCGGCTTCGAGGTGGAGGGCGCGGGCACGACGACGCTCCCCCGCCACCGGGCGGACGTGGGCGGCGGCTGCGGCTCGCACTCCGGCGGATGCGCGCCCTGCGGCGACGGCCCGGAAGCCGATGCCGCTCCCGCGGAGGCGGCCGACGGCCCGGCGGCGCGCACGGACCTGGTAGCGGTCCGCCGTCGCGGGGCGGGTACGGACCTCGCACCCAATGCCTGAGCCGCTCTCCCCCGCCGGGCTCCGGGCCCTGGACCGGGCCCACGTCTGGCATCCGTACGGCCCCATGCCGGGCCGGCAGGAGCCGCTGGTCGTGGAGTCCGCGTCCGGCGTACGGCTCCGGCTGGCCGAACCAGCCCATGGCCAGCATGAGTTGGTCGACGGGATGTCGTCATGGTGGTCGGCGGTTCACGGGTACAACCACCCGGTACTGAACGAGGCCGCACGCGACCAGCTGGGCCGGATGAGCCATGTGATGTTCGGCGGGCTCACGCACGAGCCCGCCGTGCGGCTGGCCGCACGGCTGGTCGAGATCACCCCGGAGCCGTTGCAGCACGTCTTCCTCGCCGACTCCGGCTCGGTGTCGGTCGAGGTGGCCGTGAAGATGTGCCTCCAGTACTGGCGTTCGGCCGGACGGCCGGCCAAGCAGCGTCTGCTGACCTGGCGCGGCGGGTACCACGGGGACACCTGGCAGCCGATGTCGGTCTGCGACCCCGACGGCGGCATGCACGAGCTGTGGTCGGGGGCGCTGCCCCGGCAGGTCTTCGCCGACGAGCCCCCGGCGGGCTTCGACGCGGAGCCGGACACCGCGTACGCCACGCATCTGCGCGAACTGATCGCCCGCCATGCCGACGAACTGGCCGCGGTGATCGTGGAGCCCGTGGTGCAGGGGGCGGGCGGCATGCGCTTCCACTCGCCCGCGTACCTGCGCGTCCTGCGCGAGGCCTGCGACGCCCACGGCGTACTCCTGGTGTTCGACGAGATCGCGACGGGCTTCGGACGTACCGGCAAGCTGTTCGCCGCCGAGCACGCCGGGGTCTCGCCCGATGTGATGTGTGTGGGCAAGGCACTGACCGGCGGCTATCTGACGATGGCGGCGACCCTGTGCACCACCGCGGTGGCCGAGGGCATCTCGCGCGGCGAGGTTCCGGTGCTCGCCCACGGGCCGACGTTCATGGGCAATCCACTCGCCTCCGCAGTGGCCTGTGCCTCGATCGAGCTGCTGCTCGGCCAGGACTGGGAGCAGGAGGTCAAGCGGATCGGGGCCGGTCTCCGGGACGGCCTGGCCCCGGCCGGGGAGCTGCCCGGGGTCCGCGACGTGCGGGTTCTGGGTGCGATCGGCGTCGTCCAGCTCGATCACGAGGTGGACATGGAGTCCGCGACGCGGGCGGCGGTACGCGAGGGCGTGTGGCTGCGGCCGTTCCGCGATCTCGTCTACACCATGCCGCCGTACGTCACCGGTGACGACGACGTGGCGCGGATCTGCCGTGCCGTATGCGCTGCGGCGCGGGAGGGCTGAGATGAGCATTCTGGTGGTGACCGGGACCGGCACCGAGATCGGCAAGACGATCGTGACCGCGGCCGTCGCCGCCGCCTCCGCGGGCCGTCGGGTGGCGGTGCTCAAACCGGCCCAGACGGGCCTGGAGCCGGGCGAGCCGGGTGACGCCGCCGAGGTGGCGCGGCTGGCGGGCCACCATGTGACCGCGGTCGAACTGGCCCGTTTCCCTGAGCCGTTGGCGCCCGCGACGGCGGCACGGCGATCCGGGATGGCACCGGTCCGTCCGTTCGAGGTAGCCGAGGCCGCGGAGAAGCTGGCGGCCGAGCACGATCTGGTGCTCGTCGAGGGCGCGGGCGGTCTGCTCGTACGGTTCGACGACGACGGCGCGACCCTGGCGGACGCCGCACGGCTCCTGGCGGCTCCGGTCCTGGTCGTGGCCCCCGCCGGGCTCGGCACGCTCAACTCCACGGCACTGACCTCGGAGGCGCTGCGGGCCCGCGGGCTCGACTGCCTCGGGGTGGTCATCGGCAGCATGCCCGCCGAGCCGGACCTGGCGGAGCGCTGCAATCTGGCGGACCTTCCGGTGGCGGCGGGTGCCCCGTTGCTGGGCGTGGTTCCGGCGGGCGCGGGAACTCTCGGCCCCGCGCAGTTCCGTGCCCGGGCCGGGAGTTGGCTGACGGAGCGGCTGGGCGGGACCAGGCCGCCCGGATGAACGGCGTGCGGCGCAGGACGAAGGTGCGCCGAAGGGGCAGAATCGAGGTAGCCGAACCTTTCCGGCCGAGCGGGCCCGCGGGGCGGCGCGTCCACCCCTGCCCGCACGGACCGGCCCCCGTCGAGGAGGCGTCATGCGGTTGCGGAGCACGAAGATCCAGAAGGACGCCGTGCACCACCCCGTCTTCGCCCGTTGCTACGCCCGGCTGAGCGTCGTCGCCGAGTCGGCCGCGGGCCTGGCCGGTGTGCGGGCCGAACTGCTGGCGGGACTTTCCGGGCGGGTCATCGAGATCGGGGCGGGGAACGGCCTGAACTTCGCCCACTACCCGCCGGCCGTTTCCGAAGTGGTGGCCATCGAACCCGAGCGCACCCTGCGGCAGTTGGCAGTCCGGTCCGCGCTGCGCGCCGGGATCCCGGTGGACGTGGTGCCGGGTACGGCGGAGGCGCTGCCGGTGAAGAGCGAGGCGTTCGACGGGGCCGTCGTCTCCCTCGTGCTGTGCACCGTACGCGATGTGGGGCAGTCGCTCGCGGAGATCCGGCGGGTCCTGCGGCCGGGTGGTGAGCTGCGCTTCTTCGAACACGTGCGGTCCGAAGGCCGGGTCATGGCCGCCATGCAGCGCGCGCTGGACCGGACCGTCTGGCCACGGTTGGCCGGTGGGTGTCACACCTCGCGCGACGCACTCGCCGCCATCGAGGCGGCAGGCTTCGTGGTGGAGGCGTACCGGAAGGTCGACATGCCGGCGGTCGGCATCAGGCTTCCCACGTCGTCGTGTGTGCTGGGCGTGGCTCGCCGGTCGGCCGTGGTGGACCGGGGGCGGCAGGCGCTCCGCTGACAGCGCCCCGGCGTACGTCGGGTCCCGCCCACCGAGGAGTGCACGCAAGCGGCTGGTCCTGCCCTCGAAGGCGTACCGGCACATGGCTGTTCCCGCCGGCGGGCTCCGGCGTGGTCACACCGCCCCGGTCACAGGCTCCACTGGCGCAGTTCGTCGGCGATGGCCCGGACGTCCGCCTTGCCTTCCTTGACCAGCAACGCCAGATCGCGCACCTGTTCCGGCGAGGTGATGACCTTGAGCCCCGACGCGACGAGATATCCGTAGGCCACGGCCGAGGCGAACATCGCGTTGGAGCGCTCCAGTGCGGGGACGTGCAGCAGGAGTTGGAGCAGCGCGGCCGCCCTGGAATGCGGGTCGCTGTAGACCGGGCTGCCGAAGATCTCCGCCTCGTGCCGTGCGACCGCGGCAACGAGTGCGCCCCAGTCGGTCACCTGCGGGTCGCCGGGTGTCTTGTGCTCGGCGACCATGAGCAACCAGGAAAGGTGAATCCGGAGGTTCAACGGTTGCCTTTGCGCTCCGGGCCGAACTCCTCGGCGAACACCGATTCGTACTGCTTCATGAAGTCTGCGGCGGCCTCGACAAAGGTGTGGCCGACCTCACCCGCGTCCTGTTTGACGAGTTCCTCTATGTAACGGTTCACGCTCATCCCCCTCTGGAGCGCGCGCTGTCGCGCGGCCTCGGCGGTGGCCTCGTCCACTCTGACGTTCAGCTGCGTCTTGGGCACTCCCTCACGCTAGCGCGGGATTGCTAGCACCGGCAAGGGGAGCGGGATTCAGCCAGGCCCCGAGCCGCCCTCCGCGAGCGGTTTCCCTGGCCTCCGCAGGCGCCGCGCACCCCCGTCACCTGGCATATCACCGCAGTCGGCCGTCCCGGGCGTACACGCGCCGGCGCCCGTACCGTCGAAGGATGACCGACCGATACCGCACCCGGCCGTCCCCTCTTCCGAACAAGTGGTCATAATTCCTGGTCAGGCAGCCGAAGTCAGCGCAGTCGGCCACGTCCTGGCGGCGAATGCCTGCCAACCGACCAGATCTCGCGACGACTCATGGAGTGCACATTGAGTACGACGTTCCGTTCCCGTATCACCGCCCGGCTCGGGCGCACCTACCTGGCCAGGATCCAACGGCACGGAATCGGCACCTCCACGATCAAGCTGCTGCCGGAGGAACTGCTCATGCTCCTGCGCCGCGACGGTCTCGACCCCGTGCGCCGGGTGGCGGCAACCCGGGCGAGCGCGCCTGTCTCCAGGGTTTCGCTGCCGTTCGGCATGGACGCCTGGGTGGTCACCGGATACGAGGAGTCGAAGGCCGTACTCGGTTCCGCCGACGGGTTCAGCACGGACTTCGCCCACCTCGCGGGCAATGCCGGTATCGCGGCAGAGCAGAGCCCCGGCGGACTCGGATTCAGCGATCCGCCGGTGCACACGCGCCTTCGCCGCATCCTGACTCCGGAGTTCACCATGCGCCGCCTGCGGCGCCTGACACCCCGGATCGAAGCGATCGTCGAAGAACGCCTGGACGCGATGGAGGCCGCTCGCGGCCCGGTGGATCTGGTGCACGAGTTCGCACTGCCCGTCCCCTCCCTCACCATCTGCGAACTGCTGGGCGTGCCGTACCGGGACCGGCACGACTTCCAGCAACTGGCCATGGACCGCTTCGACCTCTTCGGCGGGACGACCGCGCCCTTCGGGGCCATGTCCGCCTCGCTGGACTACTTCAGGGAGGTCGTCAGGGCGCAGCGCAGGGAGCCCGGCGACGGGCTGCTCGGCATGATCGTGAGGGAACACGGGGACAGCGTCGACGACGAGGAACTGGCGGGGCTCGCCGACGGTGTGCTCACCGGCGGCTTCGAGACGACAGCCAGCACGATCGCGCTCGGCTCGCTCGTCCTGCTGCAGAACGAGGACGTCCTCGACCGGCTGCGTACGGACGACTCGATGACCGCACCCTTCGTCGAGGAGGTGCTGCGGTATCTCTCCGCGGTCCAGATGGCTTTCCCCAGGTTCGCCCGTGAGGACATCGAGATAGCCGGGGTGGTCATTCCGCGCGGTGACATGGTGCTCTGTTCCCTCAGCGGCGCCAACCGCGATCCCTCGTACGTCACGGACGACGGGCGTTTCGACCCTCACCGCATCACGCCCGCCGGCCACCTGGCGTTCGGCTACGGGATTCACCGCTGCATCGGCGCCGAGCTGGCACGCATGGAACTGCGCGTGGCGTTTCCCGCACTGGCCAGGCGGTTCCCCGGCATGCGGCTCGCCGTTCCGCCACAGGACCTCGGCTTCCGGAAGCTGTCGATCGTCTACGGCATCGACTCGCTCCCGGTACATCTGCACCGGGGCGCCTGAGCGCACCTCCTGCGGACCCCTGCCTGTCGCCCGCACACGGATCCGGAATTCATTCGCCCACGCGGACGGCGCTCTGCTTGGCTCGCCCCATGAGTGATCTCCGCATCCGCTGCGCCACCCTCGCCGACATCGACGCCGTCCTGCGGTTCTGGCCCGAGGCGGCCGAGGGAACGAGCATCAGCGACGACCACGACGGCGTGTCCCGACTGATCGCCCGGGACCCGGAGGCCCTGCTGCTCGCGGAGCGGGAGGGCCTGCTGGTGGGGAGCGTCATCACCGGCTTCGACGGATGGCGATGCCACGTCTACCGGCTCGCCGTGCATCCCGGGTTCCGGCGGCAAGGGGTCGGCACGGCACTGCTGGAAGCGGCGGACGCGCGTTTCGCCGCGCTCGGCGGCCGCCGGGCCGACGCCATGGTCCTGGAGGCGAACGAGCGCGCGCAGCACGCATGGGCCGCGGCCGGCTACCACCGTGAGGACCACTGGCGGCGGTGGGTGAAGCCGCTCTGAAGGAGGGGACGGCCTCGGAGTCGCGGGACCCGGCCACCCTCCCTCCCCACTTTGCCGATCCTTTACTATGAGTGCATCCCTTGCCGATCCGTTTGAAAGGTGTGAGCGTCCGCCCATGGGCGAGCCTCCCAGTAGCCGATATCGCCGACACCGCGCGATCCTCCCGTCCCTGCCCGATCATGGGACGGAGGTGAACCGATGACCGAAGTGCTTCTGCTGCTCGTGGCGGTCCTGCTCTCCCTTGCCTGCGGCGCCTTCGTCGCGGCGGAGTTCTCCCTGACCACGGTCGAACGCGGCCAGCTCGAACGGGCCGTGGAGCGGGAGGAACGCGGCGCCGCCAGCGCCTTGAAGGCGGTTCGCAGCCTCACCTTCCAGCTCTCCGGGGCCCAGCTGGGCATCACCGTCACCAACCTGGTCGTCGGCATGCTTTCGGAATCGTCCATCGCGAAACTGATCCGCGGCCCGGTCGAGGCCATCGGACTGTCGCCCGGCGTGGCGTCGTCCGTGGCCCTGGTCATCGGCACCGCCCTGTCCACCGTGTTCCTCATGGTGGTCGGTGAGCTCGTCCCGAAGAACTGGGCCATCTCCTCGCCGCTCGCCGTGGCCAAGACGGTGGCCACCCCGCAGCGCGCCTTCACCGCTGTCTTCCGGCCCTTCATCAGCCACCTCAACAACTCGGCCAACCACCTCGTGCGCCGCTTCGGGCTCGAACCGGCCGAGGAGCTGGCATCCGCCCGCAGCCCGAAGGAGCTGGTGGCACTGGCCCGGCACTCCGCCAAGGCCGGCGCCCTGGAGGCCGACACGGCGGAGCTCTTCGTGCGCACCCTCAATCTGGCGGAGCTGACCGCGGAGAACGTGATGACTCCCCGGGTACAGGTCACCGCTCTGGAGGTGCAGGCGACAGCGGAGGACGTCGCCAACGCGACCCGGGCCACCGGGCTGTCGCGATTCCCCGTGTACCGGGGCAGCCTGGACACCGTCGTCGGCGTCGCCCACATCAAGGACGTCCTGGCGATCCCCGCCGAGCAGCGGCCACGCAAGCGGGTCTCGGACATGCTGCGTGAGCCCCTGCTCGTGCCGGAGACCCTGACCGTGGACCGGCTGCTGGACCGGCTCTCCGGCAAGCTCGCCATGGCGGTCGTCATCGACGAGTACGGCGGCACCGCCGGCGTCGTGACGCTGGAGGACATCGTCGAGGAAGTCGTCGGCGAGGTGCGGGACGAGCACGACC
The DNA here is from genome assembly GCF_045162765.1 of Streptomyces sp. NBC_01013. Lineage (NCBI taxonomy): Bacteria > Bacillati > Actinomycetota > Actinomycetes > Kitasatosporales > Streptomycetaceae > Streptomyces > Streptomyces sp. NBC_01013. The sequence goes on along the minus strand of NZ_CP108687.1, from coordinate 7,226,025 downwards.
CGCACGAGACGCCCGATCTCGCACCGGCCGGCGAGGACGCCGACGGGCGCACGCTGTGGTCGGCGGACGGCGCTGCCCGGACCGACCAACTGGAGACGATCGGACTGAGAGTGCCGGACGGACCGTATGAGACGCTCGCCGGGCTGATCGCCACGGAGGTGGGCCGCATCCCCGCCGTGGGTGACTCGATCGAGCTGGCAGGCTGGCGCCTCGACGTGGTGGACGCCTCCGGGCGGCGCGCCGCCCGGGCGCTGCTGCACGCCCCGCTGCCCGGTTCCGACGAGCCGTCGGAGGACGAGCGATGACCGCCGTACAACTCTTCATCGGTCTGCTGACCCTGGTCGTGAACGCCTTCTTCGTCGGTGCGGAGTTCGCTCTCATCTCCGTACGGCGCAGTCAGATCGAGCCGCAGGCCGAGGACGGGAACCGACGTGCGCGCAGCGTCATCTGGGGTCTCGAACACGTCTCGGCGCTGCTCGCGGCGGCGCAGCTGGGCATCACACTGTGCACCCTGGTCCTGGGTATCGTCGCCGAACCCGCCATCGCGCATCTGTTGGAACCGGTCTTCGACACCGGGGGTGTGCCGCACGGACTGGTCCACCCGATCTCGTTCGTGATCGCGCTCTCGGTGGCGACGTACCTGCACATGCTGCTGGGCGAGATGGTGCCGAAGAACATCGCGCTGGCCGAGCCCGTGAAGACCGCGCTGCTGCTCGGGCCGCCGCTGGTGACTCTGGCCCGGGCGCTGCGCCCGGTGATCTTCGCGATCAACGCCTTCGCCAACGCGCTGCTGAAGTTGTTGAGGGTGGAGACGAAGGACGAGGTGTCGGCGACGTTCTCGGACGACGAACTGGCCCGGCTCGTCAAGGACGCCGGCGACGCCGGGCTGGTCGACGACCGTGCGGCCGAGCGGCTGCACCACGCACTGGAGCTGGGCCGCAGGCCCGTGCGCGATGTGGTGCTGCCGGTGGACCGGGTGATGTACACGCGGGTCGGGACGACGCCCGAGGAGCTGGAGCGGCTCTCGTCCGAGACCGGGTTCTCGCGCTTCCCGGTGATGGACAGCGAACAGCGGATCCTGGGCTACCTCCATGTGAAGGATGCCCTCGACGTCGCACCTCGCGACATGCCGTTCCCGGTTTCCGCGATGCGGCCGATCGCCCGGGTGCGGGCGGCCACACCGCTCGACGACGTACTGACCGCGCTCCGGCGCAGTCGCACGCACCTGGCAGCGGTCCTCGATGACGACGACCGGCTGGCCGGGATGGTGACGATGGAGGACGTGCTCCGCGAGCTGGTGGGCCGCCCCCAGCCGCGCTGATCCCGTTCACGGGCGCCGGGTCCCGCTCCCCCGCGGGGGTGCGGGACCCGGCGCCCGGCCGCAAACAGGGCAGAGCGGGGCCTGCCTTCGTCTCCGGGATCGACCGGCCCGCACCGCGATACGATCGCAGGGCCATGGAAATAAATGCCGAATACACCAGTCTCGTCGCGGTAGGCGATTCGTTCACCGAGGGCATGTCGGACCTGCTGCCCGATGGTTCGTACCGGGGCTGGGCGGACGTTCTCGCCACCCGGCTGGCCACCCGTACCCCCGGATTCCGGTACGCCAATCTCGCTGTGCGCGGGAAGCTCATCGGCCAGATCGTGGACGAGCAGGTGGACGTGGCAGCGGCGATGCAGGCCGACGTGGTGACGCTGGTGGGCGGTCTCAACGACACCTTGCGGCCCAAGTGCGACATGGGCATGGTCCGCGGTCGGCTGGAGGAGGCCGTGGAACGCCTCGCGCCCTCGTGCAAGAAGCTGGTCCTGATGCGCAGCCCCGGTCGCAACGGACCGGTGATGGAACGATTCCGCCCCCGGATGGAAGAACTGTTCTCCCTGGTCGACGACCTGGCGGCCCGGCACGGCGCGGAGGTCGCCGACCTGTACGGGGCACCGGTACTCGGCGACCCCAGGATGTGGGACGTGGACCGGCTGCACCTGACCGCCGAGGGCCATCGCCGGGTGGCGGAAGCCGTCTGGCAGACGCTCGGACTGCCGCCGGAGGACGACTGGCAGACGCTGCTGACCACCGCGGTCCCACCGCGCTGGGCCACGCGACGGGTCGACGACGTGCTCTTCGCGCGCCGGCATCTGTTCCCCTGGATAGGACGACGTCTGACCGGACGCTCCTCGGGTGACGGCCGCTCGGGAGCGCACTTCAGCGCCGAGCTGGGGCGGGCCTTCTGGGTCACGCCCGTGGAGGACGGTGCCCCGGGCCCCGTCGCCACATGGCGACGGGTCGACACGGATCAGTAGCCGGCGCCTCGGGCACCCTGCGTGACCGCCCCAGCCGCCCCTGTCCGCACCCGTGCGCTCACACTCGCGTCCTCACTCGCGCCCTCACTCGCGCCTGTAGCAACGCACAAACCGGGGGCGGCGCCGACCTGCATAAACCGCCAGTAGAATCTGGACACGTGACTGCTGTGTCTGCGAAGCCTCGCATCCCCAATGTCCTGGCCGGCCGCTACGCCTCTACGGAGCTGGCTGTCCTCTGGTCCCCCGAGCAGAAGGTGAAGCTGGAACGTCAGCTGTGGCTGGCGGTGCTGCGCGCCCAGAAGGACCTCGGGATCGAGGTACCCGACGCGGCCCTCGCCGATTACGAGCGCGTCATCGACCAGGTCGACCTGGCCTCGATCGCCGAGCGCGAGAAGGTGACCCGGCACGACGTCAAGGCCCGCATCGAGGAGTTCAACGCCCTCGCCGGCCACGAGCAGGTCCACAAGGGAATGACCTCCCGCGACCTGACCGAGAACGTCGAGCAGCTCCAGATCCGCCTGTCGCTGGAACTGATGCGTGACCGCACCGTGGCGGTCCTGGCCCGGCTCGGCAAGCTCGCCGGTGAGTACCGCGAACTGGTCATCGCCGGCCGGTCCCACAATGTCGCGGCGCAGGCCACGACGCTCGGCAAGCGCTTCGCCACGGCGGCGGACGAGCTGCTGGTGGCCCACGGACGGCTTGAGGACCTGCTGGGCCGCTACCCGCTCCGCGGGATCAAGGGCCCCGTCGGCACGGCCCAGGACATGCTCGACCTGCTGGGCGGGGATGCCTCGAAGCTCGCCGATCTGGAGCAGCGCATCGCCGGACACCTCGGCTTCGCGCAGGCCTTCACGTCGGTCGGCCAGGTCTACCCGCGCTCGCTCGACTACGACGTGGTGACCGCCCTGGTGCAGCTGGCCGCGTCGCCTTCCTCGGTCGCGAAGACCATCCGGCTGATGGCCGGTCACGAGCTGGTGACCGAGGGCTTCAAGCCGGGCCAGGTCGGCTCCTCCGCCATGCCGCACAAGATGAACACCCGCTCCTGCGAGCGCGTGAACGGCCTCATGGTCATCCTCCGGGGTTACGCGTCGATGACCGGTGAGCTGGCGGGCGACCAGTGGAACGAGGGCGATGTGTCCTGTTCCGTGGTCCGCCGGGTGGCGCTGCCGGACGCGTTCTTCGCGTTCGACGGTCTGGTGGAGACGTTCCTTACGGTGCTCGACGAATTCGGTGCGTTCCCCGCGGTCGTCGCCCGCGAGCTGGACCGCTACCTGCCCTTCCTCGCCACGACCAAGGTGCTGATGGGCGCGGTTCGCGCCGGGGTCGGCCGTGAGGTCGCCCACGAAGCCATCAAGGAGAACGCGGTCGCGTCCGCTCTCGCCATGCGTGAGCAGGGCACGGAGCGCAACGAGCTCCTGGACAAGCTGGCAGCGGACGAGCGCATCCCGCTCGACCGCGCGCAGCTGGATGAGCTCATGGCCGACAAACTCTCCTTCACAGGTGCGGCAGGTGACCAGGTCACGGCCCTCATCGGGCGGATCGAGGAGATCACCAAGCAGTACCCGGAGGCCGCCGGCTACACGCCGGGCTCGATCCTCTGATGCGAAGGACCACCGGTCGATGACACCGGAAGAGCTCCTGGCCGCCCGCGACCGCATCGTTCCCGATGTCGTCGCGGGCGGCCTGCGCGTCCTGTTCTGCGGAATCAACCCGAGCCTGATGACAGGTGCCACGGGCCATCACTTCGCCTTCCCCGGCAATCGTTTCTGGCCGGTGCTCCACTTGTCGGGATTCACCCCACGCCAGCTGAAGCCCTGCGAGCAGTCCGAGCTGCTCCGCTACGGACTGGGCATCACCAACGTGGTGGCCAGAGCCACCGCCCGAGCCGACGAACTGTCGGCCGAGGAATTCCGGGTCGGGGGCCGTCTGCTCACCTCGAAGGTCGAGGAGCTGCGGCCGCACTGGCTGGCCGTCGTCGGCATCACGGCCTACCGGACGGCATTCGGCGAGCGCCGGGCCGGCATCGGCCCGCAGGACCGGAAGATCGGCGGGGCCCGCGTCTGGGCCCTGCCGAACCCCAGCGGCCTGAACGCCCACTGGACCGTCGGCTCCATGGCTGACGAGTACGGACGTCTCCGGTCAGCCGTCGACTCTGCCACCCCGGCCTCCTGAGCCCTTTCGTTCGAAAGCCGTTTCCCCACCGCGCGTGATCACTTGATTCCTGCTGGTCAGGCATTGGTTCGCTCGCTCGGGTCGAGCGAGGCATCGCGCCGTCTTGTGTCCGCCTCACGGTCGAGGGGTGCGCGGTGGAGCCGGTGCCGGGCTCGGCGGTGCCCCTGAGGGAGAGGGCTGCCGGTGACGGTTCCGGCGCCGGGCTGTCAGCGGATTCCGGGCGTGCTGGAGCAACATCGATCCACGGGGCAAGGGCGTCGTGGAGCCAAGCAGGTCACGGTGGTGCCGGGCCTGGACGCGACGCCGGCGAAAGCCGAGGGGTGCGGGCGGGAGTCCGGCGCATGGCGGAGCGCGGGGAGCTTCTCCCGGGGACGTCGGGGACAGCCGGTGCCGGCCGGCGGACACCCGATCGGGATGATCGGCCGCGTTGCCTTCCTTGCGAGGACCTCTTCCGGGCAGACCATCGTCCGCCGGCGGCGACATCTGACGTGCGCATGTCATTACGGGGGCTTGGCGCGGGGCGGTCCGGCTCAGCCGAGAAGTTCGGTGGAACCGAGAAGTTCGGTGGAACCGAGGGCGAAGTCCCAGTGCCCGATTCCATGGCGGGCGAGGCCCACGGTGAGCAGACCTGCTCCTTCGAGCCAGTGCGCCATCTTCAGCTCGCCGACGTCCAGCGGGCGCAGCCCGAGGCTCTTGACGAACGTCGCCACGTCGGCCTTGGCCTGCGCACTGTCGCCGGCTACGAAGACATCGGGCCGGCCCTTCTCCAGGACGTTGCGGAAGATGGTGTTGAAGGCCTTCACCACGCTGGAACCGGCCGGGGCCACCTTGGCGACTTCCTGCGCGATCGAGGTCTGGCCGTGGTGGGCGAGGCCGTCGAACTCGGCGTTGAAGGGGTTGCTGATGTCGACGACGATCTTGCCTGCGAGAGCGTCTCCGTAGTGGGTGACGCTCGGAACGACGCCGTCGAACAACAGGGCCACGATGACGATGTCCCCGGTCGGCACGGCGCCCCACTGTCCCGCCGTGGCGCCGCCGCCGAGAGCCTTGGCCAGATCGGCGGCCTTGGACGTGTCGCGGCCCATGACCTCGACGGTGTTGCCGCCCGCTACCGCGAGCGTGCCGATGGTGCGGGCCATGTTTCCGGTGCCGATGATGCTGATGCTGCTCATGAGGAGTGCTCTCTTCCTTGTTGCCGAGCTTTCGCTTCGTCGTGTGCGTGGTTGCGAGGGCTTGGTGGCTCCCCGCTCGTGAGCCGTTCCCAGGGCTGCATGCCGAGGAGCCGCGCAAGGGGCTTCTTCGTCACGACGGCCGACGACAGCGGGCGCCAGGAGATGGAGATGGCCGCCTCGGCGATCTTGCCGTCGTCGTCGAGCCTGATGCAGTCCATGCTGTCGGGCAGCGGCCGCTTCGGTCGGCAGCCTGAGGAACGCGGGCGTGGTGGGGTTTCGCCACTGAGCGCCTCCTCGTAGGTGAGGTCGGCCGGCACAGTGCCGATGGTCCGGATGACGGCCGTGTCGGCCCAGCGGCCGACGAGTGACTCATCACCGAGCGGGCTGATCAGTTCCACGTCCGTGGCGAGTAGAGGGGCGCGACCGTCTCCGTCGGCACCGCAGCGCATGGAGTCGACGAGGGACTTGATGGGGGCGCGGTACGGGGCGAACGTGGCCGTAGCCGCCCCCTGTCGACATGAGATCTGTCGTTCTGTGTGAGACCTGGTCGGCACGTCCGCCCGCTATCGCGTTCCCGCAAGGCGCGCCCTGCGGCGCGGACGCCGTTGGACCTCAGTGGGTCCGGTCGGCTGTCGGCAGGTCGGTCCGCTGTGGGAAGGTCGGTCAGATGACGGTGGTGCCGCCGTCGGTGACCAGTTCCAGTCCGTTGACGTAGGTTGAGTCGTTGGAGGCGAGGAAGAGTGCGACGGATGCGATCTCCTCGGGGCGGCCCATCTCTCCGCGGGGGATCAGGGACTCGAAGGCCTTCTTCGTGGCCTCGTCGAACACCTCTTCCTGCTTGGCCGTGGCGACCTGGCCCGGGGTGAGCACGTTGAAGCGAATCCGGCGGTCCTTGAGCTCGTTGAGCCACACCCGGGCCCAGGCCTGCTGTACGGCCTTGCTGCCGGCGTAGACGCTCCAGCCGGGGAAGCCTCGCAGGGAGGCGTTGGACCCGGTCATGAGGACTGAGGCGCCGTCGTTGAGCAGTGGCAGTGCTTTCTGCACGGTGAACAGGGTGCCACGTGCGTTGAGCCAGAAGGCGCGGTGGAACTGCTCCTCAGTGATCTCGCCGAGCTTGCCCTGCTCCCCCATACCGGCACTGGCCCACAGGACGTCTATCGAGCCCTTTTCCTTCTTGACGGCCTCGTACAGGCGGTCCAGGTCGTCCAGTTCGGCAGCGTCGCCGCGTACGGCGGTGACGCTGCGGCCGATCAGCTTGACGGCTTCGTCCAGCGTTTCCTGCCGTCGGCCCAAGATGAAGACGTGGGCGCCCTCTTCCACGAACAGCTGGGCTCCGGCCAGCGCCATGCCGGTTGACGCGCCGGTGATCACCGCTACCTTGCCATCGAGCTTTCCCATGATCACTCCACTGAGCTACGGGTATTCGGAACAGCCGGAAACTTATGTACACCGAACTGTGTACTTAACGTATCCGACGGCCGACCCGGGCGCAAGCTAAGTACACCGGTCGTTACCTACGTGGGCTAAGCTGCAGGTATGGCAGAGATGGAGAAGGGGCCCCAGGGCCTGCGCCGCGGCAGGGGCGCGCGCGAGCGCATCCTGCACGCGTCACAGCAGCTGTTCTGTGATCAAGGCATCAACCACACCGGCATGGACCAGCTGTGCGCGGTGGCCCAGGTGTCGAAGCGCACGGCTTACCAGCACTTCACCGGCAAGGACGAACTCGTCACCGAGTACCTGCGGCACTTCGATCCTGACGTCATGCCCGGGGTCTTCGACCGCACGGACCTCACACCGCGCGAACGACTCCTGGCGGCGTTCGACGTGCCCAAGACCGGGCCGCACGACCTCACACCCATGTGCCCCTACATCGCGGCGTCCATCGAGATCAGCGACCCCGAACACCCCGCACGCCAATATGCGCAGGACTACAAGAAAGCCATCGCCGCCCGACTCACCGACACCGCCCGCGAAGCCGGCGCCACCGACCCCGACCACCTCGGCGAACAGCTGGCCCTGCTCCTCGACGGTGCCGCGGCCCGCACCCGGGTCCTCAACGCAGACGCCTTCCCCGCCGCCGCCGCCATCGCCGCCGTGCTCGTCGACAACGCCGTTCCCTCCGCACCCCGGGGATATGAGAACGCGACGGTCGGATAGCCCAGGGGGGACACTCGCGCCCTCCTTACCGGGGATCCTGGTGCCACGGTCCGGCAGGCAGAGCTGGTCGACAACCGGCGGCAGGCCCTGGACAGGAGCAACCTGTTCGCCGCGCTGCACCCTCCTGCGCCCTGCACCCCGCGCCCCGCGCCCTGCGCCCTGCGCCCTGCGCCCTGCGACAAATGTCGGGCTCAGTGATCGCCGCACGCTCCCGTCACGTCGCTCGGTGCGGCACCGGACTGGTGCCGCACTGAGCGACTCGTCGGCGGGTGCACGGAAGAATCGACGGCTCTCCAGCTCTGCCCGCCGTGGCGGGTCAGAGCTTGTCGGTCGCGGTGGGGGCGCGGTCGCCGGCGAAGAACCTGCGCAACATCTCGTGGGCACGCTCGGCCTTCATCCGGTACGTCTCCTGGTCGAGTTCGCTGTCGGGGGTCAACGACGAACTCGATCAGGAGACGGTTCGGGTCGTACGCGTACGGAGACCGCAGGACCGCGCGGTTGATGGAGAAGTGCTCGATCCTTCCGCTGGGACCTGCTCGCAGGCCGCAGGCCGCAGGCCGCAGGCCACAGGCCACAGGCCATCGTGAAGTGGCTGCCGGGATCGTCTGAAGTTCCAGAGCGGTGCCCATCGGCGGGGACGGCGGGACTCCAGTACCCGTGATCGGTCCGGGCCCGGGGCGAAACAGGTGCCGCGCCGCAAGTCCCTGTTCTCAGTCCTCGGCCGCCTCTGGCGTGGGGTTTCGGGCGGGAAGCCGCGTCTCTCCGCTGGTCATGGGATTCGCGTGCGAAATCAGCGGACTCAGATGTGGCGTGGGTCATGGGAACTCCTCGTCCGGGCCGGAGAGGTAGGTGGTGTGAGATGTGATGAACAAAGAGATCGGGAGCGCATGCGCGCACGAATCAGGGCGGGCGACCGCGATGCGTTCGCCGCGCTCTACGAGGAGTACGCGCGGGTGGTCTACAACCACGCCTACCGACTGACGGGCGATTGGTCGACGGCCGAGGAGGTTTTGTCCGAGACCTTCCTGGCCGCCTGGCGCAACCGTCAGGTCGTCGAGCCGGAGGGCGACTCGCTGCGGCCGTGGCTGCTCGGGATCGCGACGAACAAGGCACGCAACGCTACCCGCGGTACGGGGCGGCGCTTGGCCTTCCTGGCCCGCCGCCCCGCCCCGGAACCGGTGGCGGACATCGCCGACGCCACGGCCGGACGTGTCGACGACACACGGCGGCTCGCCGCGATCCGGCAGGCACTGGGCGGACTCCGCCGTCAGGAGCACGAGGTACTGACCCTCTGCGTCTGGTCCGGGCTGGATTACGCCGAAGCCGCTGAAGCCCTCGGCATCCCGGTGGGCACCGTGCGGTCGCGGCTGTCCCGCGCCCGCAAACGGCTGCGACGGCTCACCGACGAGCAGCTCCGCCGGACACCGGACGTGTCGGCGCGGGCCGCGCGAGCGGGAGAAGCGGTCCGATCCGGAAGGGAACCCCGCCCCCGCCGCGGAGAGGTAGAGGGCAGGGCCGCGTTCGCGGCCTCGCCCATCCAGGAGGAAGCCCGATGAACGACCGCACCTTGGGCCCCGAGCGGGCCGAACACGAGGAACTGGTCCGGCTGTTGCCGGCCCCGGCCGAACGGGACCTGCCCCCGGGCCGCCATCTCCACCACAAGGAAACCCTGATGCATCTCATCGACCAGGACGGCGACCGCGCCACCGCACGCCCCCGGGCCTCCCTGTTTCGCCCCGCCGTCCTGCTTCCCGTCGTCGGACTGGCCCTGGGCGGGGTGCTGCTGACCACGCTCACCGGGACCGGCCAGGACCGTGCTCCGGCACCGTCCGCCGCAGGCACTCATTCCCAGGCCACGACCCCGCGTGGCGCGGCCGTACTGCTCGAGCGGGTCGCCTCCGTGGCCGCGGAGAAGGGCGAACAGAAGGTCACCGACAACCAGTTCGTCTACGTCAGGACACTGCAGGCCGGAAACGAGGGCGAATTCGGCGGCCGGATGAAACTGACCGAGCCCCGCGAGCGTGAAGTCTGGATGTCCCAGAAGGCGGGGCCAGTGATCGACGTCGGCCTGATCCACGAGGACGGCTCGTACTTCCCGATCACGGTCGGGGTCCCGGACGGCGAGACCGCTGTCGGCTACCCGTCGGGTCTCAACCGGCCGACGTACACATGGCTGGCCTCCCTGCCCACCGACCCCGACGTCCTGCTCCGGCGGCTCACCACCGAGATCACCCGGGACCAGGACCTGCGCGGCACCCCGGACCAGGAGCGGGATCAGGCCCAGGACACCTTCGACGCCATCGGCGAGCTGTTGCGGGAGACGCTGATGCCGCCGAAGACCGCGGCCGCCCTCTACAAGGCCGCGGCCAAGATCCCTGGCGTCACTGTGGACTCCGAGGCGGTGGATGCGGCCGGTCGGCACGGGGTCGGCGTGGCCCGCGACAACGCCCGTGCCGGTTGGCGTACCGCCTGGATCTTCGACTCGACCACCCTGGAGTACCTGGGTGAACGGAGCTACCTCATCCGCGACACCTCCATGGGCAGGAAGGGCGCCCTGATCAACAAGTCGGCGGTCCTGAAGCGCGCGGTCGTCGACGCCCTCCGCGAAAAGCCGTCGACCGAGAAGCCGTCGGCCGAGAAGTCATCGACCGGGAGGCCATCGACGACGACCTGATCCCGTCAGGGCGTTGCGGGAGCGTGGCTATGCGCCCAGGTAGAAGCGGTTGGGGCGCGCGGCTACGCGCCCCGGTAGGAAGCTGCCGAGGCGTGGGTACGTGCACGGCACCGCACTTTCCACCCCCGCCGGGGGCGCCAGGCACATCAAGCCACGGCGCGCACGCGCCCATCAGGCACGTCAAGCACGTCAAGCACGTCAAGCACCAGGATCATGCGCGGGAGGGACGCGACTGACACCCGTTCATTCCTCCGTTGGCCTGCCGCCCCGTCTGACACGCCGCAGCCTGTATCCGCCCTTGTCCACCGGGGCCGGGACGACTGCGGGGCCCCGGGTACGGCGGAACGACCGCTCCGGATGCCACGCTGGCACGGAACTCCCGGAACACGTACGTGGGTGTACGCCGCCCTGCCGGCGAGCGCGTCCGGCCGGGTCCGGGGCTCCCTCGTCGTCGGAGAACGGGCAGACGAGCAGCCGGGCAGCCGGGCCACGTCGCCGAAGGCGGGAGCATCTTCGGCCTGTCCGGTGGTGCGACCGAAAGAGTAGGGGTCGGCAGCGGGCATCGGCCGCGAGGTCCATCTTGGGGGCGGACCGCCACGTGGCCGGCTGTTGGCGTGGTCGGGCTGTTCGCCTGCCGGGCCCCCCACGTACGGACCACCGATCAGCGAATCCGAACGACACGGCCCAGCCAGGGCCTGACGGCAGAGGACGTCCATCCGCCACAACTTCCCGCGCCTAAGCTCCGGGGCGGCGGCACCGCCTCTCCTTCAGATCACGGAGGATCGATCTCGGTCACCACCACGCTTAGCTCGCACCCGGGGCCCTCCTCCTCCAGGTACATCGCCAGCGCGATCCACCGAGTCTCTATGCGCCAGAGCCGGAGATACTCGCACCCCGCTACGGTTTCCGCCCACGGGTCGGGTATCTCCTCACCGGACATCATCCGCTCCTGGGCACTCCACAGATTGATCAGCTGCGGCTCACCCCAGCGTGCGCCGAGCACGGTGATCAGGGCCTCGTACTCGGCAAGACACTGTGCTCTGAGCTCCAGCCGCCCCGCCTCATCATCGAGGTCCCAGTATTCGGCGTCGGCGCGCAAGGACGCCGTGTGGTAGCCGGGCCCGCTGACTCCCGATCCCGACCGGATGCGTTCCGCGGGGAATTCTCGGGTGCGCATCCCGTCGATGAGGCGGAGGTGATGTGCGGTGGTCATGCTGTCAGTAAACCGTCCGGCACTGACAACGGGATTCGCACCCTGCACTTTGAGTGGGTTTCAGCCACCCATCCAGGAGTCTTCGGTTTCACCAGGGCCACAGCTACGGCCATCGGGAGGGGTTCATCGAGCGGGTCCATCGAGCCGCCTCACCCACAAGTGGCTGACAGAGCCCGCGCTTCCGGCCCGTTCAATGCTGGAAGTACTCGGACATCACGTCGCTGACCATACCGGCTGTCTGATGTCCAGTGCGCGGAATTCCGCCATCGTCGGCTTCAGGTCAATGACCGGGGTGCCCGAGATTGCGTCGAGCCCCACCACCGTCAGTTCGCGGCCGCGGACGGCCTCGATGGCGCAGCACGTCACCCCGATGCGGTTGGGCCTGCGGGGTCCGCGGCCGGCAAAGACTCCGACGGGCGGGAGGTCGGAGCGGCCGCGGTAAGGGCGGGCGCGGTAGTCCTCGCCTTCCGGGAACTGGTCGAAGATGAAGAGGACCTCCACGTGGGAGAAGCCTTCCAGTCCTTGGAGGCAAGCCTCGCCGTACCGTGCATCGATGGTGATGGTGCTGCGGACGGCGCCCCAGTGGTCCGTGTCCTGAACGTCCGTCCGGTCGTTCAGGACAGTACCTATCGACGTGACCTCGAAGCTCGGCATGGCCTGGTTCTATACCTTCGCTCAGCGGCCTGACCGTCGGACAGACAGACTGGCTCAATTGAGCGCCCGCCCCCGGAACATGTTTAGGCATCCCGCTGCCGCAGTGCCCACCATCCGGCCAACAACGACGCCCCGGCCCACGCCGCGGTGACGGCCATCCCGGTCCAGGGGCCCATGGTGCCTTCCGGGTGCTGGTGCAGCACCAACTGTCCGGACCGGTCGGGAAGATACTCGGCCACGCCGCCTGCGACGTCACCAACAACGAACGAGACGATCAGAATGAAGGGGATGAGAAGACTGAGCACGGCAGCCGCGCTGCGGAGCAGGACGGTCAGTCCCGCGGCGAAGAGTGTCATCAGAGCGAGATATATGCCGCTGCCGAGGGCAGCCCTCCACGCGCCCGGTTCGCCCAGCCCGATGGCGTACTCCCCCATGAACAGCTGACCGACCAGAAACGAGCTGAAGCTGGTGACCAGCCCTACCGCAAGGGCCACACCCCCGATGAGTGACATTTTGACCGTGTAGAAGAGGGTGCGGCGCGGAACGGCAGCCAACGACATGCGCAGCGCACCGGTGACGTATTCGGACGAGATCGCCGTGGCTCCGAAACTGATGGCCGCGATCTGACCGAAGTTCAGCGCGTAGAAGGCGCCGAAGACGAGGTCGGCGTCCGCGTTGTCCGCCTCGGCCTGGCCCACGGTTGCGAAGGCGAGCACCGTGATGGCCATGGTGACGAGAAATACAGCAGCGAGGGATCCTGCGGCGGACCGCACCGATCTGATCTTGATCCACTCGGATCTCAGCACTGCGGTGGTCGACATCGTCAGGCCTCCTGTGTGGTTGTGGTGGAGGCGACGGACTCGAACTCCGCCGCACCCGCGGTGAGATCCAGATACGCCTGCTCAAGCGTGGCCTGCTCGTCCATGAGCTGAAGAACCGGCAGGCCTTCCGTGGCAGCGAGCGCCCCGATCTCGTCCGCTCTCGCTCCATCGACGGTCCAGCACCCGTCCTCGCCCTTCTCCGCCCGGTATCCCTTGCGTTTCAGGGCCTCTCCGAAGCGGTTGGATTCGGCCGTGCGTACGCGCACCCGCGGCCGGCTGCGGGAGTTGAGGAAGTCCTGCATCGGAAGATCAGCGAGCAGGCGGCCACGCCCGAGGACGATCAGGTGGTCGGCGAACGACGACGTCTCGTTCATCAGGTGACTGGATACCAAGACGGTGCGGCCCTCCCGTGCCAGCCGCTTCATCAGCTCCCGGATCCAGATGATGCCTTCTGGATCCAGCCCGTTCGACGGCTCGTCGAGCATGACGACCTCAGGGTCGCCGAGCAGTGCTGCCGCTATACCGAGGCGCTGGCGCATCCCGAGGGAGAACGTTTTGACCCGCCGGCCCCCGACGCGGCCGAGCCCGGCCTCCTCCAGCACTTCCTCGACTCTCTTGCCGCTCATGCCGTTGCTCGTGGCCAGCGCGAGCAAGTGGTTGTACGCCGTCCGCGAACCGTGGGCGGCCTGCGCGTCGAGCAGTACCCCGACGCGTCGAAGCGGATCCGCGAGAGCCGCGTAGGCCCGCCCGCCGATCCTGGCGGTCCCGCCGGTGGGCCGGTCCAAGCCGAGGACGAGTCGCATGGTGGTGGACTTGCCCGCCCCGTTCGGCCCGAGGAAGCCGGTGACCCGGCCGGGCCGCACGCTGAACGTGAGTCGGTCCACGGCGCGGGTGGCGCCGTAGTCCTTGGTGAGTTCGTCAACGTCGATGTTGGTCATGTGCTCAGCCTGGCCGCGGCGCCGGGGCGCGGTCCTCCCCCACCGGTGTGGATCATCTCCCTCGCTCGGGGGAGCCGCCGCGCCGGGCGCGCTGGCACGATGACAACATGCTCAGCTTCCTCCACCCGTTGACCGCGCCGGTCACCTACACCCGGTGGCTTCATCTGCTCCTGCCCGGCGCCGCAGTGAGTGTCTGGCTGTTCATCTCGACGGACACGCCTTGGGTGCCGGTCGTCCTCGCCGCCCTGGTGGGGCTGATTCCCGGCATGCGTCTGGCCGAGGGGGTCCAGGCGCAACTGCTGCTCACGCCACAGGAGCGGGGTGATGCCGAGGCGACCATTTCGGTCGCTCCCTCCTCGTCGTGGTCCGAGCGGTGGCGGACCGCGCTCTGGCTGGAGGTGCGGCTGTTCTGTGCCGGCCTGGCCGGCATGGCGACGGTGTGGCTGTCAGCTACGACGGTCGATCTCGTCCGCTCCGCGGTCGGCGCAGAGCCGAGCGCCGAGTGGTTCGCCACCGGGCTGGGCACGCACTGGTGGGCTGCCCTCCTCGCGCCCGTCCCCTTGGTGATGCTGCTCGCTGTCGTTGTGAGCTGCGGGGAGCTGATCACCGCCGCAGCCCGGTGGCTGCTGGGACCGACCCAGAAACAGCGGATGACCGCGTTGGAGGAGCGTACGGAGCAGCTGCTCGAGCGCAACCGGATCGCTCGCGAGCTGCATGATTCGATCGGGCACGCCCTGACGGTCGCGGTCGTTCAGGCAGGTGCGGCACGGGCGGCGCACGACCCGGCGTTCACCGAGCGGGCACTGGCGGCGATCGAGGAGACGGGTCGTGATGCGCTGGACGACCTGGAGCGGGTGCTGCGCGTACTGCGCGAATCGGGTACGCCGCCGGGGCAGCGCCCATCGCTGAGCGAAGCTGACCGTCTGCTGGATTCCGCCCGCGGTTCCGGTGCCGAGGTGGATGCAGATGTGTCCGGTCCGCTGGAACAGGTACCGGCGTCGGTCTCCCGCGAGGGCTACCGCATCCTCCAGGAGGCCCTCACCAATGTCCTGCGTCATTCCGGGTCGGTTGCGGTCCGGGTCCGCATCAAGGTCGCTGAGGGCCAGTTGGAGCTGAAAGTGACAAATCCGCTCAAGGGTTCGGCAACTACCCCGGGCGACGGAAGCGGGCTGAGGGGTATCAGGGAGAGAGCCGCTCTACTGGGAGGCAGCGCCGAGACGGGACCGTGCGAGGGGGAATGGATGGTGCACGCAAGCCTTCCTCTGTACCGCATACGCTGACCGGATGCCGGTTACCGTTCTTCTGGTCGACGACGAACCCCTCGTCCGCGCGGGATTGCGCGCGGTCCTGGAGGCCCAGCCCGACATCGAAGTGGTGGGTGAGGCGGGTGACGGCGCCGCCGTGATCCCGTTGGTGCGTCAACTGCGCCCTGATGTGGTGGCGATGGATGTCCGAATGCCGCTGATGGACGGCATCGAGGCGACTCGGGTAGTGCTGCGCACGGTGCCCGATCCCCCGAAGATCCTGGTGGTGACGACCTTCGAGAACGACGAGTACGTCTACGAGGCATTGCGAGCAGGCGCGAACGGCTTCCTTCTCAAGCGAGCCCGGCCGGCCGAGATCGTGCACGCGGTGCGCCTGGTGGCGGAGGGCGATTCCTTGCTTTTCCCGACAGCGGTCCGTCAGCTCGCCGCCGAGTACGGCACGAGCACGGCACGGGAGGCCTTGGAGCGGGCCTCGCTCACCGAACGTGAAGCGGCTGTGCTGCGTCTGATGGCCGGGGGGCTGTCCAATGCCGAGATCGCCGCCCGCCTCGTGGTGGGCATCGAAACGGTGAAGTCTCATGTCAGCGCCGTGCTTGCAAAGTTGGGGGCCCGGGATCGCACCCAGGCGGTCATCGCGGCCTACGAGTCGGGATTCGTCGCTCCGAGCTGATACGAGCTTGAACCCGGGCGGCCGTGCCACCCACGGTCGAACGAGTTGCGACCAACCGTCGGGCAGCCGCCGCACCTTCCGGGGTCGAACGACCTGCCACCCACGGTCGAAACGAGTTGCGACCGGCCGTCGAACAGCCGTGCCACTCATGGTCGGGCCGCCGGACCTCCCACAGCCGAGCGACCTGTGACCCGGGGTCGGGCAGCCGTGCCCACCCACAGCCGAACAACCTGTGACCCAGGGCCGGGCGACTTGCCGCCCCCGGTCGCCCAGTCCCTGAGCAGCGAGTACGATCCGCCTGACATGCGCACGAGCTGGGAGGACACACCGTGGGCCGGCTGACCGGTGGGGACCCGTCGTTGTTGCGTCGGATCAATTCCGCGGTGGTGCTGCACGCCCTGCGGGGCGCAGAATCCCCGACCCTCACGGACCTGACCCGGATCACGGGTCTGTCCCGGCCCACGGTCGAAGGTGTCATGGAGGGACTGTTCGAGGCCGGACTGGTTGTCGAGTCGGCGCCGGACGGTGCCGAGGCACGGCGTCAGGGCCGGCCGGCCCGCAGGTTCCGTTTCCGGGCGGAGGCGGGGCACCTGTTGGGCATCGAGATCGGACCGCACCGGGTCTCGGCTTTGTTGTCGGGGCTGGACGGCCGGATCATCGGCGCCGGCTCACGCGAGGTATCGGAGACCGCCTGCGCGGACGACCGCCTCGACAAGGTGCGGTCCGTGGTGGCCGACGTCCTCCGGCGGACAGGCGTAGCCCGGAGCAGTCTGCGCGCGGTTGGCGTGGGCAGCCCCGGCATTGTGGAGGCCGACGGCACCGTCAGGCTGGGCACCGCTCTCCCGGACTGGACCGGGCTGGCGCTCGGTGAGCGCCTGCGGCGCTCGTTCCGCTGTCCCGTACTCGTGGAGAACGATGCGAACGCGGCGGCTGTCGCGGAGCACTGGAAAGGCGCGGCCACCGAATCCGACGACATCGTGTTCGTGCTGGCAGGGTTGAGCCCGGGGGCCGGTTCCCTGATCAGCGGACGGCTGCACCGCGGTTTCGGCGGGGCGGCCGGTGAGATCGGTGCGCTGCATCTCCTGGGTCGTGGCGTCACGCCGGAAAGACTGCTGTCGACGACGGACACCCCCCTGGACCCGTTGGACGAGCATGCGGTCGCGGCAGTGTTCGCCAAGGCTCGGCACGGCGACGAGCAGGCGCAGGCCGCGGTCGAGCGGTTCATCCAGCGTCTGGTCCATGACGTGGCGGCGCTGGTGCTGGCGCTCGATCCGGAGCTGGTGGTCATCGGCGGCTGGGCCGCGGGACTGGACGGGGTGCTGGATCCGCTCCGCAGCGAACTGGCCCGGTACTGTCTGCGGCCCCCTCGGGTGACCCTGTCGCTGCTCGGCGAGGCAGCGGTGGCCACGGGTGCGTTGCGGCTGGCACTCGACCATGTCGAGGAGCAGCTCTTCGCCGTGGAGGCAACAGTGACGGCCCGCCGCTGAGCGCGACGGGCCGTACGCTGCACGCCCGGCGAACCGGACGGTCATTCGGTCAGGATGCCTGGCGGGTGCGGTCCGGGTGGCTGATCTCCAGGTCGCCCGAGTCACCGAAGGTGAGCCGGCAGGTGTCGGCCCGGTAGGTGGCGACGGCGACGGCCGCCGTGCCGCCCGCCGCGAGGTAGCGGGTCGTCACGACGAGGACGGGGGCGCCGGGGAGCCGGTCGAGCTCCTTGGCGTCGTCCGCGCGCGCGGAACCGAGCTCCACGGAACGGTCCTGCCCATCGAGGCCGAGCCGGTGCAGTTCGCGTACGACACTGCGGGCCCTGGCGGGACCGGACGCGGTCTCTATCGCGGAGAGGTCCGGAACGGAGGCCGCCGGTACGTAGAGCAGCTCTGCCGCGACCGCCTGCCCGTGGGTGAGGCGGATCCTGCGCACAATGTGGACAGGCTCGTCGCCCGCGACCTCGAGCATGCCGGCCACGGCGGCCGGTGCGGCTGCCGTCCGGCAGTCGACCGGCTGCCACGCCTCGCCCGCACCGCCTCCTGTCCAGTCGTGCTGAGCAGTGGAGACGGCGACACCCACGCGCGGCGGGGCGACGGTCGTGCCCACTCCGCGGCGGCGCTGCAGCCTGCCTTCGAGTTCGAGCTGCTCCAGGGCCTGCCGGAGCGTGGCCCGGGCGACGCCGAACCGGGCGGCGAGCTCACGCTCGTTGGGGAGGATCTCCCCTACCGCAAAGTCCGAGTCGAGTGCCTCACTGAGCACGGTCTTGAGGTGCCAGTACTTCGGCTCCTGCACCGATTCCAGCTGCGTGGTCCCCACCCTGTCCTCCGCAATCGCCCAGCGGCTTTTCCGCGACGTTATTTATTAAAGGTTCCTGTCTTAACGTTGAGACCATAGGACGACACACCCCCTTGGTCAAGACCAATCCTCGGGGGCGGGGGGCGTAAACCGGCGATCCGCCGTACAGCGTTCACAGGACGTTCGCGGAAGATGGGCCGTACGCAGCACAAAGCCCCACGTCCGAGCGGTCCGTGGGGCTTCGGCAATCGGTTGGGCGACTTCCCGGTACGAGCGATCGGGAGCCGATGCGGGACAGCGGCCGTCGAATCCGGCCGCCCACTCGACAACTCCCTCCGCTCGAGGATTCCGCTGCTCGACGGGTCTCCTGCCCGACGATTCCTCTACTCGGCGGCGAAATTGACCAGCTTGTCAGGATTGCGAACGATATATACGCACTGGATGACTCCGTTTCGCACGTCCACCTGGACCACGGAGTCCGGCTTGTCTCCGGAGAGCACCAGCGCCGCCAGACCGCCGTTCAGCTCCAGGAAGCGAATCGACAGGTCGGGGATCTGGCCATGGGCGACCGCGAAGAGGAACCGGCCGACCTTGTCCGCGCTCTGCAGGATCCGCAGCGGAGCCTTCGCCTTTCCGCCGCTGTCTCCGACGAGCCGCACGTCCGGCGCGAGCAGTACAAGCAGTTCGGCAATGTCTCCGCCGGCGGCCGCGGCGAGAAAGCGTTCCGTGAGGTCACGGCGCTGGGCGGGATCGACGTCGTAGCGCGGTTTGCGCTCCTCCACGTGACGTCGGGCGCGCCCGCCGAGCTGCCGTACGGCCGCCTCGGTCCTGTCGAGCGCCGCGGCGATTTCCGCATACGGAAAGCCGAAGGCCTCCCGCAGGACGAATACGGCACGCTCCAGCGGGGACAGCGATTCGAGGACGATCAGGACGGCGACGGACACCGACTCGGCAAGCACGGCCTGCTCCGCCGTATCGGGCACGGTCGGCCCGAAGTCGGTCACGAGGGGTTCCGGCAGCCACGGTCCCACGTACGCCTCGCGTCGCGTGCCGAGCTGACGCAGCCGGTCGACGGCGAGGCGGGTGACGATCCGGACGAGGAAGGCGCGCGGTTCGCGCACGTCCTCCCGCGAAGCGGCCGACCAGCGAAGCCATGCCTCCTGGACCACGTCCTCGGCGTCGGCGATCCGGCCGAGCATGCGGTAGGCGACCCCGATGAGTACGGGCCGGTGCTCTTCGAAGACGTCGGTCACGGTTTCGGCTGTCACCCGTCCATACCAGCCGACCCGCAGCACGGTGTCCAGTTCGCCGCCCCCGCCCTCTTGAACCACAAGCTACCTGACGGTAAGTCTTATTGACGGAACGTCTAAGCCCTTTGCAGGTACCGATTCCCACGTGCCACATCACCCGGGAGCACTTCCATGGCCACTACGGTCTCGTTCACCGTCGAGTCACCCCGAGGACGACCGCGTACCGTGTCCGTCGCCTACGAACGGTCCGGTTCCGGAGAGCCGCTGCTGCTGCTCCACGGCATCGGCCACCACCGTCAGGCCTGGGATCCTGTGATAGCGGTCCTGGCCGTGGAACGGGATGTCATAGCGGTGGACCTACCGGGTTTCGGCGTCTCCCCCGGGCTGCCCGACGACGTTTCGTACGACCTGAACATCGTGGCGCCACTGCTCGGGAACTTCTGCGAGGCGATCGGTGCGGGCCGCCCCCATGTGGCGGGAAACTCGCTCGGCGGGCTGCTGGCGCTGGAGATGGGGCGCAAGGGGCTCGCCCGCTCGGTGACCGCGCTCTCGCCCGCGGGGTTCTGGACGGATCGCGAGCGCCGGTACGCGTTCGGGACGCTTCGAGCCATGCGGCTCGCCGCCAAGTCGATGCCGCTGCCCCTCATCGAGCGGCTGTCCCGCTCCGCGGCCGGTCGCACGGCCCTGACCAGCACCATCTATGCCCGGCCCGGGCGGCGTTCGCCGGAGGCCGCCGTGTCCGAGACCCTCGCCCTGAGACGGGCGACCGGCTTCCACCGGACGCTGGCCGCCGGACGGGACGTCCTGTTCACCGGCGATGTGCCGGGGCTCCCGGTGACCATCGCCTGGGGCGGCCACGACCGGCTGCTGCTGCGGCGCCAGGGCATCCGGGCCAAACACACGGTCCCCGGCGCCCGACTCGTCCGGCTTCCCGGCTGTGGCCACGTCCCCATGAACGACGACCCCGCACTGGTGGCACGGGTGATTCTCGACACCAGCCGCTGACTCCGCCGCCGTCACGGCCCCGCCGCCCCGGGGCGCCTGAGCCGATGGCCCCTCCGGACGGCCGGCGGAACCGGCACGGGCCGGGTATTCACCTCGCGTTCGCGTACCCGCCTCCGGCGGAGGCGAGGGTGGGGCCGGTCGCTCGTCAGTCCGTGCGCCCGACCCGTCGCCCCGGAGGCCCTTCGATGCCGTACCGCCCGCGCGTCCCGTCCCCCGACCGTCGCACCGTGCTGCGCGGGTCGCTGGCCGCTTCAGCCGCCCTCACGCTCCCCGTGGCCGGTGCGGCAGCCCCGGCCTTCGCACGGTCCGGACGCCCGGAGGCGGCGTGGGGTGTGCAGGTGGGCGACGTCACGTCCTCCTCCGCACTGGTCTGGGTGCGCTCCGACCGGCCGGCCCGGATGGTGGTGGAGACGTCGGCGACCGAATCGTTCCGGCGCACCCGCACCTGGCACGGCCCGCTACTGGGGCCCGGCACGGACTTCACCGGGACGACGCCTCTGTACGGGCTGCCGCCGGGCGAGCAGGTGCACTACCGGGTGACGCTTGCCGCCCCGGACGACCCCCGCCGCACAGGCAAGCCGGTGTACGGCACCTTCCGGACCGCGCCCGCACGCCGGCGGGACGGTGTGCGCTTTCTGTGGTCGGGCGACATCGCGGGCCAGGGGTGGGGCATCAACCCCGACATCGGGGGCTACCGGGTGTACGACGAGATGCGCCGCCTCGACCCCGATTTCTTCCTCTGCAGCGGAGACACCATCTACGCGGACGGGGTGATCGAGCCGAGTGTGACGCTGCCCGACGGGCGTGTCTGGCGCAACGTCACCACCGAGGAGAAGGCGAAGGTCGCCGAGACGCTCGCCGAGTACCGGGGCAACTTCCGCTACAACCTGCTGGACGACAACTTCCGTAGGTTCAACGCACAGGTGCCCGCGGTCATCCAGTGGGACGACCACGAGGTGCGCAACAACTGGTACCCCGGGCAGATCCTCGACGACGTCCGGTACACCGAGAAGAACGTGGACGTGCTGGCGGCGCGCTCGATGCAGGCCTTCCGCGACTACTTCCCGGTGTCGACCCTGCACGGAGCCCCGGGCGGGGACCGGGTCCACCGGGTGGTGCGGCACGGGCCGATGCTCGACCTGTTCGTCCTGGACATGCGGACCTTCCGCAACGCCAACTCCCCCGGCCGGCAGCCCGAGGACACCACCGGAATCCTCGGGGCCGGGCAACTCGCCTGGCTCAAGCGCGAACTGTCGAAGTCCAGGGCACTGTGGAAGGTGATCGCCGCGGACATGCCGCTCGGACTGGTCGTCGCCGACGGTGCCACGAACTTCGAGGCCGTGTCGCAGGGTGATCCCGGGACACCGCTCGGCCGCGAACTGCAGATCGCCGAACTGTTGCGGTTCATCAAGCACCAGCGGATCACCGGCACGCTCTGGCTGACGGCGGACGTGCACTACACGGCTGCCCAGCATTACGCCCCCGAGCGGGCGGCCTTCAAAGACTTCTCACCGTTCTGGGAGTTCGTCACGGGTCCGCTGGCGGCCGGCCAGTTCCCGTCCAACGCGCTCGACGGCACGTTCGGCCCCGATCAGGTTTTCGTACAGGCTCCCGATCGGGCGAACGTCTCACCGATGGAGACACCTGCCCTCTTCGGCGAGGTGGACATCGACGGCGACAGCGGGGAGCTGACCGTGCGCCTTCGCGAGCAAGGCGGATCCGTCCTGTTCAGCAAGGCGCTCCAGCCGGGACACGTCGGTCAGTGAGCCGACTCGAAGCCCGCTCAAAAGCGATGTGCCAACCGGCCAAAAACAGACTATAGGCGACTAGACCCACACTTAACCCATCGGTCACAAGGCGTTCGTGATCAGGCAACACCGCTCGGTCACAGTGGAGCCATGACTGATGTGACCTCCACGAAGAGGGCCCGCCGCTCCCACCACTGGCGGCGGGACCTCATTGAACTCGCCGCGCTGTTCACCGCGGTCGCCGTCGCCGACGCGATTGCCAACCTGATCGGGCACCAGCCGGACGGCCCTTATCTGCTCATCGCCTCGGCGGTGGCGCTGACCGCCACTGCCTCGTTCCACACCTGGTGGGCCCACCGGCACAGTCACGCACCACCGCCGGCCGCCGAGGGTCCGGCAGCCGAGGACGACCCTGCCGCCCGGTCCGGCGTCCCGGCGGCGGACTCATCGGCCGTCGAGACGGTGCTGTGGCGGATGCGGACCACGGTCCGGGATGCTCCCGGCAGCCTGGCCGCACTCTGCATCGTTCTGGCCCGCCACCGGATCGACATCCTGACCCTCCAGACCCACCCGCTGGCGGACGGCACGGTCGACGAGTTCCTGCTCCGAGCTCCCGCCACGCTGCCGGCCGCGCAGCTGACCCGGGCGATCTCCGAAGCCGGCGGCCGCTCCACCTGGATCGAGCGCGCCGACGCCCACGATCTGGTGGACGCCCCGACCCGGGTGCTCGGCCTCGCCACCCGTACCGCCCTGGACGCCGCCGAACTCCCCCTGGCTCTGCGCCAACTGCTCGGCCGGTGCACCATCCACTCACTGCCGGCCATGTCGATCACCGGCCGCGCCACCGGGGAAACCGCACCCGTCGAAGGGGTGCTGGAGGAGACCGTGATGCGGCTGCGTGATCCGTCGGGCGGTGTCATCACCGTGGAGCGCCCCTATCTCCCCTTCACGCCCACGGAGTTCGCCAGGGCGCGCGCCCTGGTCGAGCTCGATGCCCGGCTCGGCCCCCGTGTCCCGCGCAGCGAGCACGTACTCACCCTGCCCGAGGGCAACGCGATCACCGTACGCCGGGCGGACCGAGGCGACCTCGAAGCGGCCAGGGCCATGCACGACCGTTGCTCCGAGCAGACCCTGCGGCTGCGCTACCACGGGCCGGTCCGTGACGCCGACCGCTATCTCGACCACCTGCTGAGTCCCCGCTTCGGGCGCACCCTCGCCGTCCAGACGGCCTCCGGGCGGACGGTGGCCCTCGGCCATCTCCTCTGGGACGGCGACGAGACCGAGGTCGCCCTGCTCGTCGAGGACGACTGGCAGCGCCGCGGGATCGGCTCCGAACTTCTGGGCCGTCTGGTCACGCTCGCCGTCGAGGCGGGCTGCGAGAGCGTCTACGCCGTGACCCAGGCGTCGAACACCGGCATGGTCGCCGCGATGCGCGCGCTCTCGCTGCCCCTCGACTACCAGATCGAGGAGGGAACGCTCGTGATCACCGCCCGGCTGGGCGCGACTCCGGTACGGTCCTTGCCGCCGTACGAGCAGGCTGAGCGCTGACCGCCTGACGTACGGGCTCCTCGCCGCTCAGCGCCTGGCACAGATCGGCCCACAGGTCCTCGACGTCCTCCAGACCGACGGACATGCGCAGCAGCCGGTCGCCGACCCCGGAGGACTGCCGGTCTCCCTCATCCACAATGCGGTGGCTGATGGAGGCCGGGTGCTGGATCAAGGTGTCCACACTGCCGAGACTGACGGCGGGTGTGATCAGCCGCACCGCTGAGATCACCCCGTGCGGGTCTCCGTACACCTCGAAGGAGACCATCGCGCCGCCCAGTTCCGGGTAGTGGACGCGCGCGATGCGCGGGTCGGCGGAGAGGCGTCGGGCGAGTTCGGCGGCGTTCGCGGACGCCGCCCGGACGCGCACCGGCAGGGTGGCGAGGCCGCGCAGCAACAGGTACCCCGCCATCGGGTGCAGCACCCCGCCGGTGGCGAAGCGCACCTGGCGAAGCCGGGCCGCGAATTCCTCGTCGCAGGCGACGACGCCGCCCATCACGTCCCCATGACCCCCCAGGTACTTCGTCGCGCTGTGCAGCACGATCCGTGCCCCGTGCTCCACGGGCCGCTGGAGTATCGGAGTCGCGAAGGTGTTGTCGACCAGGAGCGGTACCGAGCCGCAGGAGTGGGCGACCGCGCGGATGTCCACTTCCGCAAGGGTCGGGTTGGCGGGTGTCTCGACGATCACCAGCCCGGTGTCGGGGCGGATCGCCTCGGCGATGCCCGCGGGGTCCGTCCAGGTCACCTCCGTGCCGAGAAGCCCGGCACCCAGGAGGTGGTCGCTGCAGCCGTAGAGCGGGCGGACCGCCACCACATGGCGCAGGCCCATGCTCGCGCGGGCCAGCAGGACGGCGGTGAGCGCGGCCATTCCGCTGGCGAACGCCACGGCGCTCGCCGTTCCTTCGAGGCGTGCCAGGGCCGTCTCGAACCGGGCGGTGGTCGGGTTGTCGAGCCGGGCGTAGACGGGCGGCCCGTCGAGCCGCGCGCCGGTGGCGGCGAAGGAGTCGATCCGTTCCGCCTCGCCCCTGGAGTCGTACGAGGGGTAGGTGGTCGACAGGTCGATCGGCGGAGCGTGCAGGCCGAGTGCCGCGAGGTCTTCACGTCCGGCGTGCACGGCTTCGGTGGCCTGTGCCCGGCGTGCGGGTGTCGTCGAGGGCGCCATCGAGATGGGGATGTCCATGCCCACACTCTGAACAGTCACCGGGACGGGCGGCGAGTACCCCGTGCTACGTTCGGTGGATGACCGATTCTGTCGCTCTCGACACGGTGGATCTGCATATTCTGCGCCTGCTGCAGAACGATGCCCGGACCACGTACCGGGAGCTCGCGGCCGAGGTCGGGGTCGCCCCCTCGACCTGTCTGGACCGGGTCACGAGGCTGCGCCGCACCGGTGTGATTCTCGGCCACCAACTGCGCCTGGACCCGGCCAGGATGGGCCGCGGTCTTGAGGCCTTCCTCTCCGTGCAGGTCCGGCCACACCGCCGCGACCTCATCGGGCCGTTCGTGGACCGGATCAGGACGCTGCCCGAGTCCCGTGCGCTCTTCCATCTGACCGGCCCCGACGACTACCTGGTCCACGTGGCGGTGACCGACACCGCCGACCTCCAGCGTCTGGTCCTGGACGAGTTCACCTCGCGGCGCGAAGTGGCCCGCGTGGAGACGCGGCTGATATTCCAGCAGTGGGAATGCGGTCCGCTGCTGCCGCCGGCGGCCCGGACCCCCGAGGGGCAACCGGGTCAGGCCCATGGTGCCGATCGGTAGTGACGCGGAGGCCTTCCCCGTACGAGGATGTCCACATGTCAGACACTTCCAGCAGCGCGCTGCCCCGCCAGGTCGCCGACACCTACGTCGACGCCTTTATCGAACTCGACCCGATCTCCGGCACCTACCTGGGTGTCGCGGAGAGCTCGCGCCGCCTTCCCGACTTCTCCCCCGCCGGCCAGGAGGCACTTGCCGACCTGGCCCGCACCACGCTCGCTCGACTCGACCGCGCGGAGCAGCTCCCCGGCGCTGCCGATGACGCCGAGCGCCGCTGCGGTCGTCTCCTCCGCGAGCGCCTGACAGCCGAACTCGCCGTCCACGAAGCCGACGAGGCGCTGCGGGCCGTCTCCAACCTGCACTCCCCGGCCCACTCGATCCGTGAGGTGTTCACGGTGACGCCCACGGAGACGGACGAGGACTGGGCGGCTGTGGTCGAGCGCCTCAAGGCGGTCCCGGGTGCCCTGTCCGGCTACCGCGAGTCCCTCGCACTCGGTCTTGAGCGCAAGCTCTACGGCAGTCCGCGCGCCACCACCACCTTCATCGGTCAGCTCGACAAGTGGGTCGGCGACGGCACGACGGGGTTCTTCCAGGATTTCGCCGCCGCCGGCCCGGACGCGCTGCGCGCCGATCTGGACGCCGCCGCGGGGCAGGCCACCCGGTCGCTGGAGGAGCTGCGGCAGTGGATGCGCGAGGTGTACGCCCCCGCCATCGAGGGTGAGCCGGACACGGTCGGCCGCGAGCGCTACGCACGCTGGTCGCGCTACTTCAACGGCACCGACCTGGATCTCGACGAGGCGTACGCGTACGGCTGGGCGGAGTACCACCGGCTGCTCGCCGAGATGCGGACCGAGGCCGAGAAGGTGCTGCCGGGCGCGGGCCCCTGGGAGGCGCTGGCCCATCTCGATGTGCACGGCAAGCACATCGAGGGTGTCGACGAGGTCCAGGCGTGGCTGCAGAGCCTGATGGACGAGGCGATCGAGGCCCTGGACGGTACGCACTTCGAGCTCGCCGAGCGGGTCCGCCGGGTGGAGTCCCGCATCGCTCCTCCGGGCGGCGCCGCCGCCCCGTACTACACGGGCCCCTCCGAGGACTTCTCGCGTCCCGGGCGTACCTGGCTCCCCACCATGGGCGAGACCCGCTTCCCGGTGTACGACCTGGTCTCCACCTGGTACCACGAGGGTGTGCCCGGCCATCACCTTCAGCTGGCCCAGTGGGCCCATGTGGCCGAGAGCCTCTCGCGCTACCAGGCCTCCATCGGCATCGTCAGCGCCAACGCCGAGGGCTGGGCGCTGTACGCGGAGCGGCTGATGGACGAGCTCGGCTTCCTGCCCGACGCCGAGCGGCGGCTGGGGTATCTGGACGCGCAGATGATGCGGGCCTGCCGGGTGATCGTGGACATCGGCATGCACGCGGAGCTGGAGATCCCGGCCGACTCGCCGTTCCACCCCGGTGAGCGGTGGACGCCGGAGCTGGGCCAGGAGTTCTTCGGCAACCACAGCGGCCGGCCGGCCGACTTCGTGGAGAGCGAGCTGACCCGCTATCTCTCGATGCCCGGTCAGGCCATCGGTTACAAGCTGGGGGAGCGTGCCTGGCTGCTCGGCCGCGAGAACGCCCGCGCTGCGCACGGGGACGCCTTCGACCTCAAGGCCTGGCACATGGCCGCCCTGTCCCAGGGGCCCCTGGGCCTGGACGACCTGGTCGACGAGCTGTCGAAGCTCTGACCGGACCGCAGGCCGGTTCCGGACACGGTGTCCGGGACCGGCCGGACGGTGTCAGCACCCGCAGTCGCCGGTTTCGTCCGGCGCGGTGAGCGGGTCGGCGATGCGCCGTTCACGCCCCCGCATGGTCTCGAACTCGAAGCCCTCACGCGCCCAGTACTCGAATCCGCCGAGCATCTCCTTGACCTGGTAGCCGAGTTCGGCGAGGGCGAGAGCGGCACGGGTGGCGCCGTTGCAGCCGGGTCCCCAGCAGTAGGTGACCACGGGCACGGTGGGGTCGAGCAGGGCTGCTGCCTCCTGGGCGATGAGCGCTGTCGGCAGATGCACGGCCCCGGGGATGTGCCCCTGTTCCCAGGACGCGGTGGAGCGGGAGTCGAGAAGCACGAAACCGGGGTCGCCGTCGGCCGCCATGGCCGCGGCGACGTCCGAGACATCGGCGTGGAAGGCGAGCGAGGCACCGAAATAGGCGGCGGCAGCTGCGGGAGAGGCAGGCGGAACGCGCAGTACGGCGTGCGTTGCGCGGCCGGCGGTGGGCTGTGTGGTCATGGTGAAAATCTACGAGCGGCGATCGCCCGGCGGAAGAAGCGATCCCCTGCGCACCCCTTGATCCGCCGGGCGATCCCCTGTTTCCTGTGCTGATGACCGACTATTCCCCGGACGAAACCGACTGGCGCATTCTCGATGTCCTGCAGCGCGATGGACGCGCGACGTTCGCCGAGCTCGCACGGGCCGTCTCGATGTCGTCGAGCGCCGTGACGGAGCGTGTACGCCGGCTGGAGGAGGCCGGGATCATCAGCGGGTACGCCGCGGTGGTCGACCCGGAACGCCTCGGACTCCCGGTTCTCGCCTTCGTACGGCTCCGGTATCCGAACGGCAACTACAAGCCGTTCCACGACCTCCTCGACACGACGCCGGAGATCGTGGAGGCCCACCACGTCACCGGTGACGACTGCTTCGTGCTGAAGGTGACAGCGCGCACCATGCGTCATCTGGAGGCCGTCACCGGCAAGATCGGCGCACTCGGATCCGTCACCACCAGCATCGTCTACTCCTCGCCCCTGCCGAGGCGGTCGGTCAGTCGCTGACCCCGCCCGCGGACCGGTGCCGCACGGCCGATCCATGCCGTTCCTTCACCACTTCGAGCTGAGCGGGGATGCGGCGGCGCAGATCGCCGACGTGACTGACGATGCCGACGCTGCGGTCCCGTTCACGCAGTGAGTCCAGCACGTCGAGCACCTCGTCGAGGGTCTGGTCGTCGAGGCTGCCGAACCCCTCGTCGATGAACAGGGTGTCCAGCCGTACGCCGCCGGCCTCGTCGGTGACCACGTCGGCGAGGCCGAGCGCCAGGGCGAGCGAGGCGAAGAACGTCTCGCCGCCGGACAGCGTGGCCGTGTCGCGTTCGCGTCCCGTCCAGGCGTCGATGACGTGCAGCCCGAGTCCGGCCCGGCGGCCTCCCGTCCGGGCATCGGAGTGGACCAGCTGGTAGCGGCCGGAGGACATGCGCCCGAGCCGGGCGGTGGCGGCTGCCGCCACCTGTTCGAGACGGGCCGCGAGCACGTACGACTCCAGCCGCATCTTGCGCTCGTTGTCCGCGGAGGTGCCCGCGGTGAGTCCGGCGAGCCGTGCGACCCGTTCGAACTCCTCGCGCAGCAGGCCCAGGCCCCGCACCTCGTCGGCCACACGGCGGGAGAGCCGGCCGAGTTCGGTGCAGCGTTCCCGTGCCGTCGCAAGGTCTGCCGACGCGTCTCGCAGCAGGCGCTCCGTCATGTCGTACGCGCGCTGCGCGGCGTCGGGCGCGGCCGGGGCCCGGTCGGCCGCCGCCCGGGCGTCGGTTTCGGCGAGCCGGTCGGCCACCGCGGCGGCCTCGGCCTGCCACGCGTCGATACGGTGCTGGAGCGCACGCTGTCCGGAGTCGGGCAGCAGGGTGTCGGCCGCGGCCTGCGGTGTGTCGAAGCCGGCCCGGAAGGCGGCGTCCGCCAGGCGGTCGTCGGCCTCCTTGAGCCGCGCTGCCGCGCTTTCCTCCTCCCGCACCGTCGCCGCCGCCTCGACCAGCAGGGGGACCCGGTTCTGCAGCAGGGCGGCGTGTTCCGTGACGCTGCCGGACTCGCCGCGCGCCTGCGCCAGCACCTCTTCCAGGGCAGCCCGTTCCCTGTCCAGGCCCTCGCGGCGGGAGGTGCGGGCAGCCGCCCGGCGTTCGGCCTGCTGCCGGTCCTCGGCCCGTTGCGCCTGCTCTCGTTCGGCCGCTGCGAGAGCCTCGCGCGCGGCGTGCATCCCGGTGGCGGTGCGGTACGCCTGCGCGTGTTCACGGGTGAGCGAGTCCACGAGCGCGGCAAGTGCCTCGACCGTCGGGTCGTCCGCCGCGTCCGCGTCGGCCACGCTGTCGGCGCCGGCCGCCTCCACGCCCTCCACGGCTTCCGCACGGGCTGCCGCATACCGCTCGCGTACGGCGCCGAGCGCGTGCTCGGCGTCGGTGCGCGCCTGCTCGGCACGCCGGTGGGCGGCCTCCGCGGCGTCCTCCGCCGCCTGGTCGACATGCCCGTCCCCGGCGCGGGCCGGCATCGGGTGGTCGGCGGAGCCGCAGACCGTGCAGGCCTCACCCTCGACGAGTTCCCGCGCGAGTTCCGCCGCGATGTCGCGCAGTCGGCGCTCGCGCAGGTCGAGCCAGTGCTCCCGGCTGCTCAGGGCGCGCTCGCGGGCCTCGGCGAGCAGGTCCTCGGCAGAGGCGGTCTCGGCCGCCAGCGCGTCCCGGCGGCGGGCCGCTTCCAGACGTCGCCGCGCCGGATCCAGCCGGCCGGCCAGCAGTTCGGCGCGGGTCGCGGCCTCCTGCGCCGCCTCGATACGGGCGAGCAGCCCCCTTCGGGTGGCTTCCCAGTCGGCCAGCCAGCCCTCGGCGTCGCGGATCAGTTCGTCATCGACCCGTGCCTGCCGCTCCAGCCCCGTGCGTTCGCTGTCGATCTCCGCGCTGCGCCGCTCGGCACGGCGTGCGGCATCCAGTCCACCGAGTTCCTCGCGCAGTCTGCGTTCCAGGGAAGCGAGTTGCTCGGCGCCTGCGTCGGCCAGACCGTCCGGCAGCCGGTCGCGGGAGCGGCCCCGGGCCGCGCTCGCTCGCCGGTAGGCACGGTCGGCTTCGTCCCGCAGTTCCAGTGCCGGGGCGACACGGTCCGCCTTGCGTGCGCGGCTCAGCTGTTGCCGGGCGTCATCGTGTCCGGCCCGGCCCGCCTCCGATGCGGCGGCGCGGCGCCTGGTCTCGGCGTACCGCTGCTGGAGTGCGGCCAGTTCCCGTTCGGCGTCCAGAGCGGACCTGGCGGCCGCATGGCGGCCC
Source organism: Streptomyces sp. NBC_01013 (assembly GCF_045162765.1). Lineage (NCBI taxonomy): Bacteria > Bacillati > Actinomycetota > Actinomycetes > Kitasatosporales > Streptomycetaceae > Streptomyces > Streptomyces sp. NBC_01013. The sequence goes on along the minus strand of NZ_CP108687.1, from coordinate 7,195,359 downwards.
TCGGCCGCGGCCAGCACCTCGGCGGCGATGTCGAGCCGCTCCCGGGCGCTGCTGCGGGCCGTCGCGGCCCATGCCAGCACGGCGTCCGCGAGCCCCGGTTCGCCCGGCTGAACGGCCGGCATCGGGCATTCGCTCCCGGCCGCGCCGGCGGCCTGGGCGATCCGCTGGGCGAGGGCGAGGATCTGCTCGTCCCCGGACCTGACCTTGTTCTCGGCGGCCCGGCGGAGATCGGCGAGCCGCTCCTCGACGGCCGCGAAGCGGCGGGTGTCGAAAAGTCTGCCGAGCAGCTTGCCGCGCGCCTCCGCGTCGGCCCTCAGGAAGCGGGCGAAGTCGCCCTGGGGCAGGAGGACCACCTGACAGAACTGGTCGCGGCTCATCCCGATGAGCTGGGTGATCTCCTCGCCGATCTCCTGATGCGAGCGGCTCAGCGCCCGCCAGCCGTGCTCGGCGTCGTATGTGCGCAGCCAGCTCTGCGCCTTCTCCGTGGTGTGGCCGCCGCCCCGTTTCTTGGGGCGGGGCTGGGCGGGGCGCCGGGTGATCTCCAGGCGGCGCCCGCCGACGGTGAGTTCGAGCCGGACCTCGGTCGGCAGGCCGGCGGGGGCGTGGTCGCTGCGGAGCGAGGTGCCGGGGCTCTGCCGGGCACCGGGTACGGCCCCGTACAGGGCGTAGCAGACGGCATCGAGGACCGAGGTCTTACCGGCGCCCGTCGGTCCGTGCAGCAGAAAGAGCCCGGCCGCGGAGAGGGCGTCGAAGTCGATCTCCTGGGTGGCGCCGAACGGGCCGAAGGCGGTGATGTCGAGCCGGTGGAGCCTCATCGGTTCACCTCGCGCACGCTGTCATCGACCCGTACGTGGTCGAAGGCGCTGCGCAGTACCGTCCGCTCGTGGTCGTCGATGCCGTATCCGCCGCGGACATGGGCCACGAAGTCCTCCGCGATGCTCTGGTCGTCGCGTCCTCGCAGCCGCTGGGCGTAGGAGGTGTGCGGGTCGTCGGGTGCCCGGTCCGGTTCCAGGACGAGACTGAGCGTGTGCGGGAAGCGCTCGGCCAACCGGGCCATGGGCTCGGCCGGGCGGACGGCGTCGGTGAGGGTGGCCTCGACCCAGGAGTGCTCGTGGGGGGCGAGGGCGGGGTCGTCGAGGAGGGTGTCGAGCCTGCCCCGGAGCCGGGCGAGCGGACGGGGCACCGGGCAGTCGATCCGCTCTGCGTCGATCGCGCCCGTGGCGTCGAGGTCGATCAGCCACATCGTCTTGCGGTGGGCGGTCTCCGAGAAGGAGTACGCGAGCGGGGAGCCGGAGTACCGGACGCGCTCGGCGACGGTCTGGCAGCCGTGCAGATGGCCCAGCGCCACGTAGTCGACACCGTCGAAGACCCCGGCGGGGACGGCCGCCACTCCGCCGACGGTGATGTCGCGTTCGCTGTCGCTCGGCTCTCCGCCCGCGACGAAGGCATGGGCGAGGACCACGGACCGGGTGGGGTCCGGCCGCCGGGCGAGATCGGCGCGGACCCTGTCCATGGCTGCGGTCAGCACGGCCTCGTGTCCGGCCCGCTCCGCCTTGAACACGTCCTTGACGAGGGCGGGTTCGAGGTAGGGCAGGCCGTAGAACGCCACGTCGCCGTGCGCGTCCGGGATGACGACGGGGGTGGCGCAGTGGGCGGGGTCGGTCCGCAGATGGATGCCGGCCCGCCCGATGAGTCCTGCGCCGACGCCGAGCCGGCGGGCGGAGTCGTGGTTCCCCGAGATCATCACGGTGGGTACGCCGGCGGCGGCGAGCCGGTGCAGTGCGTCGTCGAAGAGCTCCACGGCGGTGAGGGGCGGCACCGCCCTGTCGTACACATCACCCGCCACGAGCACGACGTCCACCTCGTACTCACGCACGGTGGTCACCAGGTGGTCGAGGTAGGCGGCCTGCGCCTCGTGCAGCGAGACCCGGTGGAACGACCGGCCCAGGTGCCAGTCCGATGTGTGCAAAATCCTCAAGAGCCGGCTCCGAACTGCATGTTTCGCTTCCTCGTCCCCCGGGTCCGGCCCGGCCGCGCACGGGAAATGCTCAGGGCCCCGGTGTCCGCCGCACCTGCGCGCCCCTTCCCCTGTCTCCTCACGCAGCACAGTGTCCCACCACCGGGGACACCGCCGGGGCCGGTGCCGGCAAGACGGCTCCGTCCCCCGCCGCAGAAGCCCGGGCGGCCGTTCAGGCGTCCCCGTAGGCCTCCTCGCCCAGTTCCAGTTCCGCCTCGCCCGCCGTGGCGTCGGCCAGCCAGCGCCGGAACTCCTCGACGTCGGCGTCCGGGAGCCCGATCTCGATGCTCACCGCCTCCGCGTAGCGGACCTCGCGCACGGTGCGTCCGGTGGCCCTGAGCTCGTTCTCCAGCCGGCCGGCGCGCTGATGTCCGACGGTGACCGTCGCGATCCGGAACCGCTGCCGGGTGAGCGTGCCGACGACGTCGAGGGCTTCGCCGACCGCGCCTCCGTAGGCCCGGATCAGTCCGCCGGCTCCGAGTTTCACCCCGCCGTAGTGGCGGGTGACGACGGCGACGACGTACCGCATCTCCCGCCGGGTGAGCATCTGCAGCATGGGGACTCCGGCGGTGCCCCCCGGCTCGCCGTCGTCACTGGCCTTCTGCACCGAGGCGTCGGCTCCGATCACGTACGCGAAGCAGTTGTGGCTGGCGGTCGGATGCTCCCGGCGGATGCGGGCGACGAAGTCCTGCGCATCCTGCTCGGTGGCGGCGGGGGCGAGCGCACAGATGAAGCGCGATCGGTTGATCTCGGTCTCGTGCACGCCCGCGCGGGCGACTGTCCGGTACTGCTCCTGCATCCGGCCAGCCTATGCGCAGCCGCGGGAATGGTCCGGAGCGGCCGTCCGTTGGGTGGATCATGTACGCAGACGCGGGGACGATCCGCAGGATTCTCGAGGACACCGGCGACACCTGGGCGGTGGTGGGGCTGTCGGGCAACCGCTCGCGCGCGGCCTACAGGGTGGCCGAAGTGCTCCAGCGCTTCGGCAAGCGGGTGGTGCCCGTCCATCCCAAGGCGGAGCGGGTTCACGGCGAGGAGGGATATGCCTCACTGGCCGACATCCCCTTCCCGGTCGACGTGGTGGACGTGTTCGTCAACAGTGAGCTGGCCGGTGCGGTGGCGGACGAGGCGGTGGCGATCGGCGCCTCGGCGGTCTGGTTCCAGCTCGGCGTGATCGACGAGTCGGCGTACGAGCGCACCAGGGCGGCCGGGCTCGACATGGTCATGGACCGCTGCCCCGCCATCGAGATACCCGGGCTGGGCGGCTGAGCGCCGCAGGCGCCCGATCGCATGTGCGGGGTGTCACACTCCGCTCCGGACTGGGAGAATGACCGGCTGTGAGTGCTCCCCACGCCGCGAGAGTCTCGGCCGTCCCGCACAGCCGGGCCCGCCTGTCCCGGCAGTTGTCCTCGCTCGGCGCCGAGCGAGGCGGTGTCCTGATGGTGCACGCGTCGCTGCGCTCCCTGGGGGCGGTCGACGGCGGCGCGGACTCGGTCGTGGCCGCTCTGAGGGATGCACTGGGCCCCGGGGGCACGCTGGTGGTCCCGGCCTTCACCCCGGAGAACTCCGACACCTCCCCGCAGTACCACGCCCGGATCCGCGGCCTGGGCGATCAGGAGCGGGAGGCCGTCCGGGCGGCGATGCCCGCGTTCGATCCGGCCACGACCGCGGCCCCTTCGATGGGCCGGCTCTCCGAGGCGGTGCGCCGGTCCCCCGGATCCGCCCGCAGTGCGCACCCGCAGACCTCCTTCGCCGCGCTCGGCCCGCTGGCCGGCCACGTGGTGGCGGATCATCAACCGGACTGCCATCTGGGCGAGGACTCCCCGCTCGCCCGCCTGCACGAGCTGCGGGCCCAGGTGCTGCTGCTCGGAACCGGTTTCGGCTCCTGCACCGCGTTCCACCTCGCCGAGTACCGCGTCCCGTCCCCGCCCCGCCGTACCTACCGGTGCGTGGTGCGGGACGGGGGCAAGCGCCGATGGTGGGAATACGAGGACGTGGCCCTGGACGACAGCGACTTCACGGCGCTGGGGGCGGACTTCGAACGGGAACAGGGCGCGCCCGTCCGTACCGCTGCCGTGGGCTCCGCAACGGCCCGCCTGTTCCGGTTCCCCGCGGCGGTCGCGTTCGCCACGCGATGGCTGCCGGCGCATCGCCGCGGTGCCGTCGAGAATCGAACCGCGCATCCCGCCACCCGCACAGCTGTGACCTGACAGCGTCAGGCGAAGATCCCCAGACGTTCGACCACCACAGCCCCCGGCAGCGCCGCCAGCGCCTTGCCCGGCATGATCAGCTTGCCCCGGCGGGTGCCACTGCCGATGAGGACCCACTCCTCGTCCACCACGGCGGAGTCGATCAACAGGGGCCAGCCGTCCGGGAGTCCGACGGGAGTGATGCCGCCGTACTCCATGCCGGTCTCACCGACCGCCGTGTCCATCGGGGCGAACGAGGCCTTGCGGGCGCCGAGGTGTTTGCGGACCGCGCCGTTCACGTCCACGCGGGAGTGGGACAGCACGAGGCAGGCGGCCAGGGTGACCTCGCCGCCGCGCTTGCCCGCCACCACGACACAGTTGGCCGATCGGTTCAGCAGGTCGGCCCCGTGGTGCTCGACGAAGGCCGCCGTGTCGGCGATCTCCGGGTCCGTGTCGACGTGGAGGACCTGCTCGACGGGGACGCCGCCCCAGCCGTCGCGTACTGCTCGGGCCACCGGGGCGGTGAGCAGTTCAAGGCGGTCGGCAGCGGGGCAGGCGTCGTCGAAGGAGCCGATGGGGGCACGCATGCGTGCCACGCTAACAGTCCCTCGCTCCCTCCCCGTTGGGTGTCTCACCTGACGGGTGGGATGGAGACGGCCATGGTGACGCAGGCGGGCTCGGCACCTTCGTTGCGGTAGGCGTGCGGGTGGTGCGCCTCGAAGGTCGCGGACGTGCCGGCGGGCACGGCGTACTCGGTGTCGTCGACGACCAGCGTGAGCGTGCCGGCGGTGACATGCAGGAGCTCCACCGTCCCTTCGGGGTGCGGGTCGGACGCGCTGCCGTCGCCGGGCATCAGCCGCCAGGACCAGAGCTCCAGCGGGCCCCGGGCCTCCGCACCGACCAGCAGGGTGGTGGAACTCCCCGCTTCGGTGGACCACATGCGGACGGTCTGGCTCTCGGGTACCAGGCGGACCGGTACGCCCTGTTCGTAGTCGAGCAGCGTGGTGATGCTGACCCCGAGCGCGTCGGCGAGCTTGACCGTGGTGCCGACACTGGGATTGGTGCGGGCCTGCTCGATCTGGATGATCATTCCGCGGCTGACCCCGGCTCGGGCGGCGAGTGCGTCCAGGGTGAATCCCCGCTCCCCGCGCCAGCGCTTGAGGTTTCGCGCGAGGGACTGGGTCAGCTGGTCGAGATCAGTCACATTCAGTCCAATATTCTGGATGACGGGGTCGAAAATACTGCACTATGGTGGGGTGCACCAACCGTTCATCGCACTGTACTGCGAGGCCCGCTCATGACCGCAGTGTTCGCCTTGGCCACCAGCCTTCTGTGGGGGCTGGCAGACTTCGGCGGCGGGGTGCTGACCCGGCGTACGCCGGCACTCACGGTGGTGGTCGTGTCGCAGGTGGTCGCCGCGGCCGTGCTCGGCGTCATCGTGATCGCGACCGGGGCCTGGAGCGAGATCGGCGGACAGCTCTGGTTCGCCGTCGCGGCGGGCGCGGTGGGACCGGTCGCGATGCTGAGCTTCTACAAGGCCCTGGCTCTCGGACCGATGGGCGTGGTGTCGCCGCTCGGTTCACTGGGGGTCGCCGTGCCGGTGAGCGTCGGGCTGGCCGTCGGCGAGCGTCCGGGGCTGCTGCAGTGCGCCGGGGTGGCCGTCGCCGTGGCCGGCATCGTGATGGCGGGCGGTCCGCAGCTGCGCGGCGCGCCCGTGCAGCGCCGGGCGGTCCTGCTGACCCTGGTGGCGGCGTTCGGTTTCGGGGCCGTGATGTCCCTCATCGCCGAGGCCTCCACCACGGTGACAGGACTGTTCCTGGCGCTCTTCGTCCAGCGGATCACCAATGTGGCGGTGGGCGGCGCTGCGCTGTACGTCTCCGTGCGGCGCGGGGCCCGCGCCCTGCCCGAGGCGGGAGGGGTGGCGGTGGTGCTCGCCGCCCTTCCGGCGCTGACGTTCGTGGGTCTCGCCGACGTCGCGGCCAACGGCACCTACGCGATCGCCGCACAGCACGGGCCGGTGACCGTCGCTGCCGTGCTCGCCTCGCTCTACCCGGTGGTCACGGCTCTGGCCGCGCGGGGAGTCCTTGGGGAACGACTGCGCGGGGTGCAAGCAGCGGGAGCCGGGCTCGCACTGCTGGGGACGGTGCTGCTCGCGACCGGATGACGACCGCCGGGTCCGATGCCGCGGTGCGGGCCTCAGTTCTCGTCGAGCTCCGCCACGGCCAGGAGCTGTTCCGGGGTCATGCCCGCCGGGATCGGTACCGGGGCCGGTGTCCGCAGGGGCGGCTGCCACCCCTTCTCGGGGTCCCAGCTCCGTACGACACGAGCCGGGGCACCGGCCACCACCGCATGGTCGGGCACCTCGCCGCGAACCACCGCTCCCGCGGCCACGACCACGTTGCGGCCGAGCCTGGCGCCCGGCAGGATCACCGCTCCGGTACCGATCCAGCACCCAGGGCCGATCACCACCGGCTCCATCCGCGGCCACTGCTTGCCGACCGGTTCGTGCGGATCGTCGTAACTGTGGTTGGTCGAGGTGATGTAGACGTACGGTCCGCAGTACGTGTCCGGGCCGATCGTCACCGTGGTGTCGGCGACGACATGGCTCCCGCGGCCCAGCACCACGCCGTCGCCCAGCGTCAGGACGGTGTCGGATCCGAGATCCAGGTCGGGCATGAGCCCCGCCGTCAGAGTGACCTGCTCACCGATGATGCAGTGGTTGCCCAGCTCGATCCACGGCTCGCCGAACACCGTGCCCTGGGGAAAGGCCAGCCGGGTGCCCTCACCAATGCGGCGGAAGCGCAGTCCGCCGGGGTGTGCCGCCGTGACCGCGCCCGTCTCCTTCACCCAGCGCCAGCAGCGGTGGACGGCCCCGGACAGGGCGCGCCGCCGCCAGGCGGTCAGGGAGGAGAACGTGTTTCTGTTCTTCGGCACTCGCACACGGTAGTCGGCAGGCCCGCGGGCGGGAGCCGGGGCCGCCTGTGATCTTCACCCCACCGCACCGCGGAGCGGTGCACCCGTCGCATACCGTTTCCCGGACGGGGCCGTCCGGCAGTGATCGGACGACCACGTCCCACAGCACCGGAGCAGGGAAGGACGCGCGATGGCGGAGCAGGCGTTGATCACGGCCATGGGCGGCAAGGAGCCGGTCATCCACGCGGATGCCTTCACCGCACCGACGTCGGTCGCCATCGGTGAGATCACGATGGCAGCGGGCTCCAGCCTCTGGTACCACGCGGTGCTGCGGGCGGACTGCGGCCCCATCGTCATCGGGGCCGGTTCCAACATCCAGGACAACTGCAGCGTCCATGGCGATCCCGGCTTCCCCGTGACGGTCGGCGAGCGCGTCTCGGTCGGACACAACGCCGTGCTGCACGGCTGCACCGTCGAGGACGACGTCCTGGTCGGCATGGGCGCCACCGTGCTCAACGGCGCCCACATCGGCGCCGGCTCACTGATCGCCGCGCAGGCCCTCGTCCCGCAGGGGATGCGCGTGCCCCCGGGCTCACTGGTCGCGGGTGTCCCCGCCAAGGTCAAGCGGCAGCTGACCGAGGAGGAGCTCGAAGGCATCAAGTTCAATGCGGTCGGCTACGTGGAGCTGGCCAAGGCCCACCGGCAGGCGTACGAGGGCTGAGCCCTCGCCGCCCCGATCGGCCACCCGGCCGCCGTCAGTCGGCGACCGGGACGGTCTCCGGTTCGGGCGTGGCCGCGCTGGACTGCGCGGCTGCCTTCTTGGCCCGGTTCTTGAGGATCAGCATCGAGGCGAGTCCGATGAGGACCGCGATGGCCAGTCCCAGGTACGAGAACCGCTTGAGCCAGGCCTCGGCGACGACGCCCACGGAGTAGATGACCGCCGTGGTGCCGCCGGCCCAGGCGATCCCGCCGAGCACGTTGGCTGTCAGGAACTTCCAGTACGGCATGTGCAGGACGCCCGCGAGCGGACCGGCGAAGATGCGCAGCAGTGCGACGAAGCGGCCGAAGAAGACCGCCCACATGCCCCATTTCTGGAACGAGCGCTCCGCCATGGAGATCTGGGTCTCCCCGAAGTGCCGGGGGAACTTCCCGCCGAGCCAGGCGAGCAGGGGCCGTCCACCCTTGCGGCCGATGGCGTAGCCGATCGAATCACCGATCACCGCTCCGGCCGTGGCGCAGGCGCCCAGGATCCACGGATTGATCCCGTCGTGCCCGGCGGCCAGCAGAGCCGCGCTGATCAGGACGATCTCACCGGGCAGCGGAATGCCCAGGCTCTCCAGTCCGATCACGACGCCCACCAGGACGTACACACTGATCGCGGGGACGGTCTCCAGCCACTCCTGGATGTGCAACGCCGGTTCCTCCGTAGTGATGTCCTCATCGCCCGCCGGACAACTCCTCGGCGCACGGCGGGAAGCCTACCGGTCGCCCCGTCGGCCCGGACAGCGCGAAGGGCCGCCCGCTCCCTGCCGGGTGCGCGGCGGCCCCAGGGGCGGCGGCGGGGATCAGGCGCGGGGTCGCAGCGTCCAGAGCACGGTCATCTCACCGGTCACGCCACCGTCGGCGCGCTGGATCCGTATGTCCACCGGGAACTCGGGGCGCTCGCCCGCGTCGAGCTCTGCGACGACGTCGGCCACCGGGCGGCCGAGGGTGGCGGTCGCGGTGACCTCACCCATCGCCAGCTTCTTGTAGGCGATCTCCGCGTTCACCGCGAGCGGGACGGCCCGCGTCAGCTGGTCGCCGAACGCGGCCATCACGATGGCACCGCTCGCCGACTCCGCCAGCGTGAACATCGCACCGGCGTGCGGCCCACCGAGGTGGTTGTGGAAGCCGGCCTGATCCGGCATGCGGACCACCGCGCGTTCGGCGGTGGACTCCAGGAATTCGAGGTTGAGGGTCCGGACCATCGGAACCGACGCGGCGACCATCTCGCCCGCGGTCATCTGTTCAGCGCTCATGAGCCCAGATGTTACTCGTGGGTAGCGGTGGTTGGCCACGGCTCCGTGTCCATCCGGCTGAGCCCCCGGCCGCATCCTTCACCGTCCGCTCACGGGGGCGGCCGTAGCCGCCCGGGCGGCGCCCCTCTATCGTTACTCGCCATGTGGCCAGGACAGCAGCCGCCCGGGGGCGAGCAAAACCCGCAGGACCAGAACCAGAACCCGTACCAGCAGCCGGGGTACCAGCAGCCGAACCCCTATCAGCAGCCGGGGTACCAGCAGCCCGGTCCCGGGCAGCAGCCCGGGTACGGCTACCCGCAGCAGGGGCAGCCGGGGCAGCAGCCGGGGTACGGCTACCCGCAGCAGGGCCAGCCGGGACACCCGCAGCCCAATCCGTACCAGCAGCCGACCGTCCCGCAGTACGCGGTGCCCGGTCCGCCCGGCGGGCCCCAGCCCGGCAACGACAAGAAGAAGACGACCGTCGTCGCCATCGTCGCGGCCACCGCGGTCGTGGTGGCCGCGGCGGTCACCGGTGTCGTCGTCCTGAACAAGGACGACGACAAGAAGGACGGCAAGAACGTCGCCGACGACAAGAAGTCGTCCGCGCCCGCCAAGCCCTCCGACGCCGCGTCCTCGCCCGAGGCGAACCCGCGCGGCGCCGACGGGGACGCGAAGCCCCTCATCGCGGGCTGGAAGGTCGTGACCAACCCCAAGTGGGGCACCCAGTTCGACGTGCCCGGCGACTGGGAGGTCGCGGCCCCCGGCATCTTCTCGTACTTCGAGGACGAGTCGAAGGAGGACAAGCCGCCGCTCATCGGCTTCTCCGCACCGGCGGACTACAAGAAGAAGTGGTGTGTCGACGACGAGGACAAGGACGGCACCAAGGAGAACTACAGCCTGGCGGGCACCGGCACCCGTGGTGCGGAAGGCGCCACCGACGCCGCCCTGAACGCCCGGAACGAGGCGGGTACCTGGGCGTGGGGCGCCTACGCGCAGCACATGCCGAAGAAGACCATCAAGATCAGCAAGGCCAAGCAGTACACCACCAAGTCGGGACTGACGGGCAGCGTGGTCACCGCCACAGCCCCGAACGTCACCAAGAAGACGAAGTGCGACAGCGACGGCAAGACCATCGCCTTCACCTTCAAGAACAGCAGCGGTGCGTTCTCCTCCTGGGTGCTGTACGCCGCGGCCGGCGTCGAGGGCGAGTTGCCGGAGGCGACGATCCAGAAGATTCTCAGCACCGTGCGCCTGGTGAAGATCACCGAGTCCTGACCCGGCGGGAATGCATTTGGCACAACGGGGCCCGTGCCGCGATAGTCCCTGAGTGACTGACGCAGCCGACCCCGCACCCCGCTCGGACCGCCCCACCCCGGCGGGCCGCAACTACCGGCTGCTGACCGCCGCCGCGATCATCACGGGCCTTGGCACCCATGGCGCGCTGATCGCGGCGGCGTTCGCGGTTCTGCAGACGGGGGGCGACGCCGGGGACGTCGGTCTGGTGGCCGCCGCAAGGACCGCGCCGCTGGTGCTCTTCCTGCTGATCGGCGGGGCGATAGCGGACCGCCTGCCGCGTCACCGCGTCATGGTCGCGGCCAACGCCCTCAACTTCGCCTCGCAGGGCGTCTTCGCCTGGCTGGTCCTGGCCGGTGACCCCCAGTTGTGGCAGATGATGCTCCTGACCGCTCTGTGCGGCACAGGACAGGCCTTCTTCAACCCGGCCGCCGAGGGCATGCTGATGTCCAGCGTCAGTGGTGAACAGGCGAGCCGCGCCTTCGCCCTCTTCAGGATGTCGATGCAGGGCGCGGCCATCGGTGGCGCGGCGCTCGGCGGCGCCATGATCGCCGCGATGGACCCGGGCTGGGTGCTGGCCGTGGACGCCGCCGCCTTCGCCCTGGCGGGTGCGCTGCGCGCCTTCCTCGACGTCAGCCACATCTCTGCCCGGAAGCCTGGAGGGGGTCTGCTCGCCGATCTGCGGGACGGCTGGCAGGAGTTCATCGGGCGCCCCTGGCTCTGGGCCGTCGTGGCGCAGTTCTCCGTGGTCGTCGCCGCCGTCGGAGCCGCGGAGGCGGTCTACGGGCCACTGGTGGCCCGGGACGAGCTCGGCGGCGCCCGGCCGTGGGGTTTCGCGCTCGCCGCGTTCGGTGTCGGCACGGTGGCCGGCGGTCTGCTGATGCTGCGGTGGAAGCCGCGGCGGCTGTTGCTCGCCGGAACCCTCTGCGTCTTCCCGCTGGCCCTGCCCTCGGCGGGGCTCGCCGTCCCCCTGCCGGTGACGGGGCTCTGCGCGGTCATGTTCGTCAGTGGGGCGGCCATCGAGGTGTTCGGTGTCTCCTGGATGACGGCCCTGCATCAGGAGATCCCGGAGGAGAAGCTTTCACGCGTCTCGGCGTACGACTGGTTCGGCTCGGTCGCCATGGTGCCGGTCGCCACCGCCCTCGCGGGCCCGGTGGAAACGCTGGTGGGCCGCAGCCAGGCGCTGTGGGGCTGTGCGGGCCTGGTCGTGCTGGTCACCGGCGCGGTGCTGTTCGTGCCGGACGTACGCAACCTCACCCGCCGGACCACGTCCACCGAGGTACTGGCCAGGATCCCGCCGGCGTCAGCCGATACTGAAGGCGCCGTCGGGCGGCTCGGGTGAGGCGACCGCGTCCTCGTCGCCCACCGGCCGGGCGCCCTTGAGGAACGCGGTCACCGCATCGCCGTACTCGACCCGGGCCGCAAAGGCGTCGGCCGCACAGCGGCGGGTCAGGGTGGCGACGTCGAAGGGTGACCGCGAGGCGACGAGTACCACGTTGCCGAAGCGCCGTCCGCGCAGCACGGCGGGCTCGGCGATCAGCGCCAGCTCCCCGAAAACGGTCGCGAAGGTGGCCAGTTGCGAGCGCAGGAAGGCGAAGGGCGCCCCGTCCGCGAGATTGGCCGCGTAGATCCCGTCCGCGCGCAGCGCCCGTGCCGCGGCCTGCGCGTAGGGCACGGACGTGAGGTGGGCGGGCACCCGCGAGCCGCCGAAGACATCCGCGATCACCACGTCCAGCGAGCCGGGAGCGGTCTCCTCCAGCTGTTCGCGCGCGTCCGCGGCATGCACGGTGATCCCGCTGCGGTCCGGCAGCGGCAGGTATTCCGCGACGAGGTCCAGGAGTCCTCGGTCCGCCTCGGCGACCTCCTGCCGGGAGCCCGGCCGGGTCGCGGCGACGTAGCGGGGCAGGGTGAGTGCGCCGCCCCCGAGGTGCAGGACATCCAGCGGTGCGCCCGCTCCGGCCGCGCAGTCCACGACGTGGGCAAGGCGTCGCGCGTACTCGAATTCGAGGTACTCCGGGGCGCCGAGGTCGACGTACGACTGGGGCGCGCCGTCGACCGTGAGCAGCCAGGCCCGCTCCCGGTCCACATCGGGGAGCAGCCTGGCGGTGCCGTGGTCCACGTCGCGCACAACGGGTATCGACTCGTTCACTCCTCCATTGTGCGGCGTGGGATCAGCTGTTCCTGACCGCGGCGACGGCTTCGGTGTGCGCTGCCGACTGGGCCAGTCCGGCACGGGCCGCGGCGGCCCGGCTGCTGGGGTCGAGAGGGTTTCGGCCGAAGGCCTTCTTCGCCGCGGCGTCCGGGGTGATGACCACGGTCCGGGCCCCCCGCGCGGCGAGTTCGTCCGCCTGGGAGCGGGGCGAGGCGATGGCCTTGTTACCGGCGGCCGTCGGCGCGATGACGACCACGCGCTCGTATCCGGCGGCCAGATGGGCATTGGCCGGGGAGTGCACTCCCCCGTCGATCCAGGACCGCCCCCCGAAGGAGGCCACGGGCCAGACGGCGGGAACGGCGCAGCTCGCGGTGACGGCGTCCGCCAGTGACACCTCGCCGTCCTTGTCGAACGTGTGCAGCTCACCGGTGACCGCGTCGACTGCGGTGACGCGGAGCGGACGGTCCGGCCACGCCGGCGAGGGCAGCTTGCTCGCGATGACCGCCTGCCGCTCCTCCGGCGACAGGTCGACGCGGGCCTCACGGGCGATGCGGGCCAGCTTCTGCGCGTACGCCTGCGGTGTGCGCGAGGTCAGCACGGCCCGCGCGTAGCGCAGGACGGTGGCCGCGCCGAGTCTGCCGCCCCGCTCGCCGCCGGCATCGGCGAGCTGGAGTTCGTACAGCTGCGGCAGTCCGATCAGCCCGGAGGCGAGCTGTGCCCCCACGATCGCACCGGCCGAACTGCCGATGATCATGTCTACGGTGGACAGGTCCAGTCCCGCCTTCGCGAGCCCGTGCAGGATTCCGGTCTCCCAGGCGCTCCCGGTGACGCCGCCGGCGCCGAGCACCAATGCTGTGTCTGCCATGCCGTCAGTCTTGCGCACGGCACCGGGTCCGCCTCCCCGGGGTGCGGGAGACGGACCCGGAACGGCCGTGCGGCTCAGAGCAGTCCGGTGACGGTGCCCGCGCCGACGGTGCGGCCGCCCTCACGGATGGCGAAGCCGAGGCCGGACTCCAGCGGCACGTCGCGGCCCAGCTCGACGGTCATGGTGACCGTCTCGCCGGGCCGCGCGACCGCCGCCGCCCCGAGGTCCACGTCGCCGACGACGTCGGCGGTGCGGATGTAGAACTGCGGCCGGTAGCCGGTGGCGACCGGAGTGGTACGGCCGCCCTCGCGCCCCGACAGGACGTACACCTGCGCGGTGAAGCGCCGGCTCGGCGTGACACTCCGGGCGCCGCCACGACGTGACCGCGTCGCACCCGGTCGCGCTCGACCCCGCGCAGGAGCAGCGCGACGTTGTCACCGGCCTCGGCGGACTCCATCGGCTTGCCGAAGGTCTCCAGACCGGTGACGACCGTCTCGATGTCCGCACCGAGCACGGCCACCCGGTCGCCGACGCGCACCGTCCCGCGCTCCACGGCACCGGTGACGACCGTGCCCCGGCCCGTGATGGTCAGGACGTTCTCCACCGACAGCAGGAACGGGGCGTCGGTGTAGCGCACCGGCATCGGTACGTACGTGTCGACGGCGTCGAGCAACGCCTCGACGGCCGCGGTCCAGCGTGGGTCGCCTTCCAGCGCCCGCAGACCCGACACCCGCACGACGGGCACGGTGTCGCCCCCGTACCCGTGCGCGGACAGCAGCTCGCGCACCTCCAGCTCGACCAGGTCGGTCAGCTCGGGGTCACCCGCGTCCGCCTTGTTGAGGGCGACCACGATGTGGTCGACACCGACCTGGCGGGCGAGCAGCACGTGCTCGGCGGTCTGCGGCATGATCCCGTCGAGCGCGGAGACGACGAGGATCGCCCCGTCGAGCTGAGCGGCGCCGGTGACCATGTTCTTGATGTAGTCGGCGTGCCCCGGCATGTCGACGTGCGCGTAGTGGCGGGTACCGGTCTCGTACTCGACGTGCGAGATGTTGATGGTGATACCCCGCTGCGCCTCCTCGGGCGCCCGGTCGATGCGGTCGAACGGGACGAAGGTGCTGGTGCCCCGGTCGCTGAGGACCTTGGTGATGGCGGCGGTCAGGGTGGTCTTGCCGTGGTCGACGTGGCCCATGGTGCCGATGTTGAGGTGCGGCTTGGTGCGCACGTATGCCGTCTTGGGCATGGTTCATTCCTTGGGATGCGAAGCTGGGAGAGAGGACCCCGGGGCCCGGCCGACCCTCCCCTTGCGGGGTCCGCCGGACAGTCGGGGGAGGGTCAGCTTCGGGCGCCGCCGAAGGGCGCTGCGGCAGCGGTGAACGCTGCTGCGACAACTGCTGCGAGAGGGCTCACGGCAGCCTTCGGCGTGTCCGCGACTGCGGACTGCGCTGCGAGGAAGGCGTACCGGAACATGGCTCGATCATCTCCGACGCCTGTCCGCCCGTCGAGCGAATTTCACCGGCCCGCGCGGTCGCTGGTCCCGGCTGAGGGCTGTCCCGCAATTCCTGGTGGATCAGCGCGCGGCGTCGGATGCGGTGCATCGCAAGGCGGAGAGGCGCCCTCATACTGGGCGTATCCGGGCGTTTCGACAACGCGGCGAGGTGCCGTAGCTGTCGTCGTGCGCCCGTCAGGAACTGCGGGCCGGCCCTCAGCCTCAGAGGTGCCTGGTCGCCTCTCGTACGGACAGCGGCGCCAGCCGGACCCGGGCGTCGTCGACGAAGTCCCGTACCGCCTGCGGGTCCGTCCTGGAGTACTCCCGCAGGCACCAGCCGATCGCCTTGCGGATGAAGAAGTCGGGATGGTCGGCGCGGCGCAGGCAGTAGGCGAAGAGCCGGGGCGCGTCGGTGGCCTCCTTGAAGCGCAGTTGATGCAGCAGCGCGGTGCGGACGATCCACAGGTCGTCGTCCTCGATCCACTCGTCCATGCTCCGCCGAAGCTCCGGGTCGGCGGCCACCAGCGGTCCTGCGACATGGGCGGCCAGGGTGTCGACCGTGTCCCACCAGGGCTCGGTGGTGACCAGATGGCGCAGCACCGGAAGGAAGCCGGACGAACAGCGTGCGATGTGACGGCGCAGGTAGTCGGCGGCGAAGTAGTGGTACTCGCGCTCGGGCAGCGCCCAGCAGCGCAGCGCGATGGCGGCGCAGTCCGTCTCCCGAGGGCGTGCCGTGCCGTCGAGGACGGTGCGGGAAAGGGCCCGGCGGCGGGGCGTGGGAATGCCGAGGAACGGTGCGACGTGCTTCATGTACGCGGCGGCCGACCGGGCGCGCACGGGGTCGGCGGCCGAGGGGTACAGCCGCGTCAGTCGCTCCAGCACGGTGTCGGCGAGAGCACTCCGGGGCAGGCCGGGAACCGGTTCGGCGCCGGCCCCGGCCGGGTCGGCCGCATGACTCATAACGGTCACAATACGGCGATCACACAAGGGAGTCGGATACTCTCCCCGAATGCTCGACCCCGTCTCCGCCACCCGGCCCGCCGGTGGTCTCGCCGTGCGTTGCACGCGGGTGCTGCTGTCGCCCTGGTCCCGGTTCTCCCTGCTCGTGGCAGTACTGCTGGCCGCCGCGACGACGATGTTGCTCCTGGAGCCCCAGCGACTGCTGGCCTCCGGCCGGCCGGCCGGGCTGAGCGACGGGGCCGCCGCAGTCGTGCTCTTCGGCCTCGCGTACGGCGTCTGCACGGTGGCCTTCGCACCGAGACCGCTGCTCAATCTCGCCGCCGGCGCACTGTTCGGCTCGCAGGCGGGACTGGCGGCGGCGCTGGCGGGCACGGTGCTGGGGGCGGGCATCTCCTTCATGCTCGGCCGGGTGCTGGGCCAGGAGGCACTGCGCACGCTGCTGCGGGGACGCTGGATGCGGGCGGCGGACGGGCAGCTGAGCAGGCACGGCTTCCGCTCGATGCTGGCGCTGCGGCTGTTCCCCGGGGTTCCGTTCGCCGCCGCCAACTACTGTGCCGCCGTCTCGCGCATGGGGTACCCGCCCTTCCTCGTCGCGACCGGCCTCGGGTCGGTCCCGAACACGGCCGCGTACGTCGTGGCGGGTAGCTCGGCCTCCTCGCCGACCTCACCCGCCTTCCTTGCCGCGATGGGCTTCATCGTGCTGACGGGTGCGGGTGGGGCCTTGGTCGCCTGGCGCCGACGCCACCGGCTGGGCGCGGAGTGATGCGGCGGGCTGTGCGGGGGTAGTCGTCACCGTGTTCATCCGGGGGCGATACGCTGCCCGCGACCGACTGACGATCTCCGGGCCCGGTGCGGCCCTGTCATCACACGACCGCACGCCGCCGACGGCTCGACGCCGTCGGCCGATGCATGATCACTCCGGGATGGCCCAAGCCCCATGAGCTGGTTCGAATCGTTCGTCCTCGGCCTCGTTCAAGGACTGACCGAGTTCCTGCCGATCTCCTCCAGCGCGCACCTGCGGCTCACCGCGGCGTTCGCCGGCTGGCACGATCCTGGCGCGGCGTTCACCGCGATCACCCAGATCGGCACGGAGGCCGCGGTCCTCATCTACTTCCGCAAGGACATCGTCCGCATCGTCTCGGCGTGGTTCAGGTCGCTGACGGACCGTTCGATGCGCAGCGACCACGACGCTCAGATGGGCTGGCTGGTCATCGTCGGCTCCATTCCCATCGGCGTACTCGGTGTGACGTTCAAGGACCAGATCGAGGGCCCGTTCCGTGATCTGCGCCTGATCGCCACCACCCTCATCGTGATGGGCATCGTCCTCGGCATCGCGGACCGCCTGGCCGCGCGCGACGAGACCGGGGGCAAGCACCGGGCGATCAAGGAGCGCAAGTCGCTCAAGGAGCTCGGCGTCAAGGACGGCCTGATCTTCGGCTTCTGCCAGGCGATGGCCCTGATCCCGGGCGTCTCCCGGTCGGGCGCGACGATCAGCGGCGGACTGCTGATGGGATACACCCGTGAGGCGGCGGCGCGTTACTCGTTCCTGCTGGCCGTCCCGGCGGTGCTCGCCTCCGGCGTCTTCGAGCTGAAGGACGCGGGCGAGGGCCATGTGTCGTGGGGGCCGACGATCTTCGCGACCTTCATCGCGTTCGGCGTGGGCTACGCGGTGATCGCGTGGTTCATGAAGTTCATCACGACCAAGAGCTTCATGCCGTTCGTGATCTACCGGATCATTCTGGGCATCGTGCTGTTCATCCTGGTCGGAGCGGGGTCCCTGAGTCCCCACGCGGGCGAATCCGCGGGCTGACAGGCCTTCTCCGGGGCGGTTTCCTCCAGCTTCGAAGCAGAGCCGGCCGAAGGAGTGCAGAGGCGTTTGCGCGCTTCTGGGGCAGTTCGTCTCCCGAACCTCGCAACTCCCGGGCGTACCCGTGGGATCGCGCCCTCGATGCCGTCTGTGCCGTTGCCGGTCCCACGTCGTAGCCTGGGTACATGCCCACTCCCCCTACGCCCGGTACTGCGGCGCGCTCGCTGGCCGCGGTGAACGCGGACATCCGCGCGCTCTGGCGGCGGTCATCGGGACGTCTGTCACCCGAGGGGCGCCGGGAGTACGAGCGGCTCCTCGCCGAGTGGGCGGCCGTCGTACGGGGTGACGCGGTCGAGGCGGCCTGACCTTCGGCTTGTTGTCGGCGCCGCCGTCGAGACTCCGGCCGCGGCAAGCGATCTGAGGGATCAACTGATCGAGCCGGAGCGCGCGACCCGGGCCGAGCAGCAGGCGCAGCGGCTGACCGTGGAGACGGCGGCCCAGGCACGGCCGCAGCCGCCGGTCTCACCCACCCCGATGCCCCCGTCGCCTCCTCAGGCGGCGGGGGCATCGAGTCTTTCAGACAGCCTGCTCGTTCCACGGCCAGGTCGCGTCGCGACCGGCTTCGAGCAGCGGCACCATGCGGAACGCCTGATCGGTGAGCCCGCCGAACGTGTGGCGCCGGCCGATGCCGGACGGGGCGTGCCCCGCCTGGTACCCGGCGAGGTTCCAGGTGTACATCGGCGTCGTCGCCGGGATCGCCTCGGTCACCTCGTGGGCGTCGTGACCGGCCTGTTCGTCGGTGACGACGATGACCCGGTCATGCCCCTTGAACTCCTTACGGATCGCTGCCGCAGTATCGGTGCCGCCGCCGAGGAACCAGCCGCCTTCCTTCCACTTTCGTACGTCGCCGAGGAGTGAGCCGCCGCGGGTGAGAGGGAACGTCTTCGTCTTCGCTCCGGGCAGGTCCTTCCTGTAGTAGCGGGAGGACGAGAACGAGACGACGTCGCCCTGTGCGCACCGGGCACCGAGAGCGATGCCGAACACGGCTGCGGCGTCCCACCGCATCAGGGATCCGTCGCGGGAGAAGGAGGCGTTCATCGAGGTGGACGTGTCCACCAGGATCAGTGTCCGGCCTGTGAGGCGCGGAACGTTGGCCAGGGAGGCGGTCAATGCCTTGTCGAGCGCGTGCCCCCAGCGCAGGGACGGCGCGGCGTTGAACGCGGAGTAGAACCGCATCGGCAGCTGCCTGGACTTCGCGACCTGCTCCGGATCGGCGAGCTTCCGGGCGATTTCCTCGGCGACCTCGTCGGCCACCCCGGCTTCGTCGAAGTTCCGCAGGTTCCGCAGCAGCGCCGTGTAACCCATCGACGGGATCACGGCCTCCCACGCCGCAGCATCCATCGGCCCCTGGAGCCAGCCGGCCAGCGCTTCCCAGGTCATGCCGGCGTGCCGGAGGAAGTCGGCTGCGTCGGGACGCTTGAGCAGGTCGCGCCGCTCGGTCGCGTCCCACTTCGAGATCGCGTTGCGGGCGTGGAGGATCCGGAGCGACTCGGGGATCGGGTTGTCGCGATTGTGGCGACGGTCGATAGCGTGCTCGAACAAGTCACCCTGCCACAGGGCCTTCGGCGCGGGGTGGACGAGTTCGATGACGTCACCGAACCGGTAGCCCTTGCCGGGGGTGTCGTACTTGAGGAGGGACCGCTCGTCGTACAGAGAGCCGAGAGCGTCCTCGATTCCGCGCTTGACGGGCTTCGGAATGCGGCGACCGTGGCGAGAGGTCCAGTAGCCGAGCATCTCGCCGGGCTCGTCGGGGCGCTGCAGGACTGCACCGATGGCCTGCCGATTGAATCCCTTGTCCTGCTGATCGACGGCCATCTGCATGCCGAGCCCGGCGGCGTCGCGGTCCGCGTCGAGGCGTGCCTTGACGAATTCGGCTGCTCCGACCAGGGATGCGGTGCGCATGTTGGCGTCCGCGCGGAGCCATCGGAGGAAGTCGACGCACCATGCCGGGTCGGTGACCGCGAGGGTGTGGACGAGGTGGGTGTACCGGTCGTCGCGGTCGCCACCGCTCTCGTAGAAGGTGTCGGTGCCCACGAAGTTGGACACGGCGAGCATGAACAGTTCGGACTTGGTGTCGCGGAGGTAGCCGGCGCCGCCCCCGTGGGTGGCGGTCCGCTCCCCCGTCGACTTCACGGGCGAACCGACAGCGGGACTGATGCCTCGCCGATTGAAGCGGGACATGGAAGAACCCCTCACCTGGAGGGGAGGTCCAGCAGTGGGGTGCCCGAGATCAAAGCGGTGATCCTACAAAGCGCTCTGGGCCGCTGAGCTACCTCCGGCCCGCTGGGCCGGTGGACGGGATTCGAACCCGCGTCTCTCTCTTAGCAGGAGAAGTAAGGATCACCTGCGCACCGGGCACCTCCCGGTACTGTGCCCCCCGAGATCTGGAACGGGCCCGCCGGACTTTTCAGAGAAGTAGGCGGACCCTGCGCACCGGGAGGTGCATGAAGTCGTGGGCATATTCTCACCCGTACGACTCTCGGCGCAACGGCAATTGGGCCTCAGCGCGTGACCGTGGGGACCATCGGCCCGAAGGACTCTCCCGCACTTCCTGGCGGGCGCACGACGTCGGCTACAACACCTCATCGCGTTGCCGAAACGCCCGAATACTTCTAGTATGCGGGCGCCTCGCCGTC
The DNA here is from genome assembly GCF_045162765.1 of Streptomyces sp. NBC_01013. Classification (NCBI taxonomy): domain Bacteria; kingdom Bacillati; phylum Actinomycetota; class Actinomycetes; order Kitasatosporales; family Streptomycetaceae; genus Streptomyces; species Streptomyces sp. NBC_01013. Next base: position 7,174,981 of record NZ_CP108687.1, on the reverse strand, counting down.
TGGCGAGGCACCGCAGCTGACCCCAGGGCGCTGTGGCCGTTCCCCGAACGCGAGCTTCCGGACGCGCATGACGCCGGCGAGGAGGGCGTCGGCCGCCCGACCCTCGGGTCTCTGTCCCGGTGCCCCCATCCGAACCGGATGCGGGCACACGCCCTTGGCCTCACGCTTGAGGTATGGCTACTCCCCCGATTGTGATCCACCGACCGACACCGTCCGGCGCCCGGCTCGTCACCGTGCACATCGCCGGGCGCGAGGAAAAGCTCGGCCTCGCCCACAGCGATCACGATGTCATCGTGTTCCTCGCCGACGCCGGGATGGCGGACCCGGCACGCGCGCTCGACACCCCGTCCCTCGTCGAGTGGCAGGGCGCCGCCGCCCACGACTTCGCGGCGGCCTGAGCCGTAGCGCGTTCAGACAGCCGGGGCGGTCCGATGAGGCCGCGTGCGGGTTCCCGCCGGCAGATCTTCAGGACCGGCTTCCCCGATGCGCCACACGGACGCGGTTCCCGGATGCCGTGCTGCCCCCGTCCCCGCCGGAGCGGGTACGGGGGCAGCACGGGCCTCGACGCGGGTGGTGTCACTCGGTCTCGACGAAGGGCGGAAGATCGGGTTCGACGAACAGCCCTTGGTAACGCGGTGTCGGTACGGCCTCGACACGGCCCTGGGCCTCGGACGCCGCGCCCGCCGCGCTCTCGTCCGAGCGCCGCTGAACCTGGCGGGGCGGGGTATCAGCCATCGGGTCTCCTGTGATTTCGCAGTTGCTTGTGAGGGCCCCGGGGAGCCGTCCGGTCCTCGGACCGCGGCGGCAACGGGGGGTGGCACCGTCCCGGCCCCACACCCACCAGGGCACCGGTATCCGACGAGGCATGCTGAGACTATCCGTTGTCCCGGGCCCGGCGGTCGGCACCGTCGCCCTGTCCGCTCCTCATTCGCCTGCACAGCCGCGTCAGCGGGCCTCGCGGTCCTCCTGCCACCGGGTGTACGGGATGCGGGAGATCTCCCGTACCCCACCGAACGTGCCCCATTCGTCCTTGCCGAGCCGGGTCAGGGGGCGCAGGGCGGTGACTTCCGGATGCCCGTCCGTCATGACGTCCTCGTCGACCGCTGCGTGCACCACGCGGCCGAACACGACGGTGGAGTCGCCGAGCAGGACCGTGCTGTGCAGCTCGCACTCCAGCGCGACCGGCGAGCCCGCCACACGCGGCGGCTTCACCCGCAGGCTGGGCTCCTGCTCGACGCCCACGGCCTCGAACTCGCTGATGCCGCGCGGGAAGTCGGTTGCCGTGGCGTTGATCTGCTCGAAGAGGTGCTCCGGGGCGAAGTTCACCACGAAGGAGCCCGTCGCCTCGATGTTGCGCAGGGTGTCCTTGCGCCCCACCGAGGTGAACTGCACGACGGGCGGGCTGACGGAGGCGATCGTGAAGAAGGAGTGAGGTGCGAGGTTGGCCGTCTCGCCGTCCGGTGTGACGGTGGAGACCCACGCGATGGGCCGGGGGACGACCACGGCGGTGAGCAGCCGGTAGAACGTGCCGGTGTCGGTGGCCCCGGGATCGAAGTCGATGCGCATGACGCCGAGTATGGCGTCCGGCGCGTCCGTCCTACACCTCGGTGTCCCCCGGGCCGCCCGGCCCCTCGGAACCGAACTGCTCGGCCCGCAGGGCGAGGTCCTGCAGCACGTCGGCGGACGACACGTCCGTCTGCCCCGAGTCGTGCACCTGCGCAAGCATCGCGAACGCCAGAGTGAACGCGCCCACGAGTTGCTCCACCGCTCCGCCGACCTCCCGGCCGACCAGGGCCACCACATCCTCGATCGTGGCGTCCTCGGGGATAGCGATCCGCGGCATCGTCTCGTTGAGGAGTGCGGTCACCACGGTCGAATCGTTGCTGGGGTCGTCACGGTCCGGGTTCTCCTCCAAGAGGCGGCGCATCTCGCCCGCTTCGGTGAGGATGCCGATCACACGTTTCACGACTTCGCTCTGCTCCATCCCGCGAGCATAGGTGCAGGCGCACCGGCCGACGAGGACAACGGGCGTCGGCCGTCCGCCGTGCCGGGTCCGCGGACGGCGGCTCCCGACGTGCTCCCCCTGCAGCCCCCGCCTGCCGGCCTTAGCGTACGAGGCAGGCCGGGGGCCGTGCCCGGCGTACCGGCCCGGGGCACACACCACCGCACTCAGGAGTCAGTCATGACCAGTACCGAGCTTCCCGTGATCGCCTCGGTCGACGGGTCCACGTACAGCCGCGACGCGCTGGACTGGGCGGCTCGTGAGGCGGCCGGACGGGGACTCCCCCTGATGATCGTGCACGTCCGCCTGCTGACCCGGCGCGCCGACCAGGAGGCCCAGCAGCGCGAAGCGGAGGAACTCCTCGCCGAGTCCGTACGCCGTGTGCACCGCATCGCTCCCGGACTGCACCCCACCACGCTCGCTCCGCTCGACTTCCCCTCGGCCGCGCTGGTGTCACTCAGCCGTGACGCGTCGCTCGTCGTGGTCGGTTCGCGCGGGTTGGGCGGGTTCCGCTCCCTGATGCTGGGTTCCAACAGCCTGGCGACCGCCTCGATGGCCAAGTGCCCGGTGGTCGTCGTCAACGGCGGGCGCCCGGATCAGGACCCCGAGGAGAGCGCCACGGAGGTCTTCCCGGACGTCGTCGCCGGGGTGGCCGCGGACGAGAGCAGCGAGGCGGTGCTGGCGTTCGCCTTCGAGACGGCATCGGCCCGGCCCGGGGCGCGGCTGCGGATCGTGCACGGCTGGACGATGTTCTCGTCGATGCTGTCAGGCGGCCCGGTCTTCGACCGGGATGCCGCGGCCGACTCGGCCGAGCGGTCGCTCGCCGAGCTCACAGCCGGGTGGCGCGAGAGGTATCCGCAGGTGGAGGTCATGAAGGAACCGGTCAACGGCTCCGCTTCGCGCACCCTGGTGACCGCCTCCGCGACCGCGGCCCTCACGGTGATCGGCCGGCGCAAGGGCGGCGAGTCCCTCGGCCTGGGACTCTCCCCGGTGGCACAGACGACGCTCACGCACGCACTCGGCCCGGTAGCCGTGGTGCCCTGCTGATCTTCCTCGCGACCGCCACCGCCGCAGGCTCCCGCGGACGGCGGCCGCGACCGGTTCCCGCCGTTCGCCGACCGCCGCTCGTGCACGGCACTTGGCCCCTGACGGCCGTGGGCCCACACTGACCCGATGACGCAGCGCGTGGATCTCTCGACCGTGATGGACCGGCTCTCCATCGATGCAGTGATCACCGGCTACGCGGTGGCGGTGGACGACGGTGCGTGGCCGGACTACCGGGCGCTGTTCACTGCGGACGGCCGCGCCGACTACCGCACGGCGGGCGGCATCGAAGGCTCCGCCACCGAGGTGGCGGAGTGGCTCTCGGAGACGATGACGCTCTTTCCCGTGCGGCAGCACCTGATCGTCAACCGGCGCCTGGACCTTCAGGACCTCGGAGGCTATCCGGGCGACCGCGCCCGGGTTCGGGCCGACTACATGAATCCGATGCGGCTCGTGAGCGGACCGGACGCGGTCCGGAGCACGGACACCGCGGACCGTTCGACAGCACCGAACTTCGTCTCCGGCGGGCGGTACGGATTCGAACTGCTCAGGACCGACGATGGCTGGCGGATCCAGGGCGTGACGGTCCACGAGAAGTGGCGGACCCTGTCGGACTCCCTCACCGCCATGTGATCCGCCCGGGCCGGCTTCCGCTGCTCCACACTGGGGGAACAAACAGGGGAACGGATTCCGGACGACCCCTGCCACCCGGCAGGAGGAGGAGGCACTGATGCCGAGCGGGATCGTGGGGCACGACCGGGCGGGACGGATACTCGGCTCGGCCCTGTGGCGCGGAGGCGCCGCGCTCCTCGCCGGTGCGCTGCCCGCGCTCGCGTTCCCGGCACCGGGACTGTGGTGGTTCGCGTACGTCGCCCTCGTCCCGTTGCTGCTGCTGATCCGGTCCGCCGGTACGGGGCGAAGGGCGGCGCTCGACGGCTGGCTCGGCGGGACGGGCTACATGCTGGCGGTCCATCACTGGCTGATGCCGAGCCTGCATGTGTTCATCGTGATTCTGGCGGCCCTGCTCGGCCTGCTCTGGGCGCCGTGGGGGCTGCTCGTCTCCCGGCTCCTGCGCGGGCCCCTCTCCGGCGGCGGAGTCGTGGCAGCCGTGCTCGTGATCCCGTGCGGCTGGCTGATGATCGAGACGGTTCGGTCCTGGGAGGGGCTCGGCGGCCCCTGGGGGCTCCTGGGCGCGAGTCAGTGGCAGGTGCCGCCGGCGCTCCGGCTGGCGTCGGTGGGAGGGGTGTGGCTGGTGAGCCTGCTGGTGGTGGCGGTGAACACGGCGCTCGCCCTGCTGCTCACCGCCCCCGCTGCCCGGACCATGTCCGCTGTCATGCTCGTCGCGGCCGCCGTGGCCGTGGGTTCGGTGTGGGTGTGGGCGCCGCGGCCGGAGGCGACCGGGACGGCCCGCATCGCCGTCGTCCAGCCCGGTGTCGTCGAGGGGCCGGGCAGCGTGCAGCGCCGCTTCGCGCGCAGCGAGGAGCTGACGCGCTCGCTGGCGGGCCGGGACCTCGACCTGGTCGTGTGGGGTGAGAGCAGCGTGGGCGTCGATCCGGTCCGGCGGCCCGATGTCACCGCCCGGCTCGCCGCACTGTCGCGTCTGGTGGGCGCGGACGTACTGGTGAACGTGGATGCCAGGCAGACCGATGCGTCGGGCCGGACCGGAATCTTCAAGAGCGCCGTGCTGGTGGGTCCGCAGGGGCTGACCGGGGACCGTTACGACAAGATGCGCCTGGTGCCCTTCGGCGAGTACGTCCCGGCCCGCTCGGCGCTCGGCTGGGCCACGTCGATGGGCAGGGCGGCGGGCGAGGACCGCCTGCGCGGTACGGGCCCGGTGACCATGGCCCTGCCCGGAGCGCACGGCCTGCGCATCGGTCCGCTGGTCTGTTTCGAGTCCGCGTTCCCCGACATGAGCCGTCGGCTGACCCGGGACGGCGCCCGGCTGTTGATCGCCCAGTCGTCCACGTCGTCCTTCCAGAACGGCTGGGCGCCCGGCCAGCACGCCTCGCTGGGTGCGCTGCGGGCCGCCGAGAACGGCCGCCCGATGGTGCACGCCACGCTGACGGGCGTCAGTGCGGTGTACGGCCCCGAGGGCGAGCGCGTGGGGGTTCCGCTCGGTACGGACACGAGCGGGGCCGCCGTGTACGGCGTGCCGCTGGCCCGGGGCACGACGCTGTATGTGCGGCTTGGTGACTGGCCGCTCTACGGCGCGCCGGGGGTACTGGCCGCCTTCTGTGCTTTCGAAGGCGTACGGGCCCTGCGCCGGCGCGCACGGGCCGAGCCGGCGGGGGCGTTCGCCGCGGTGGGCGCGGAAGGTGGTGCGGGGTCGAAGGGTTCCACCCGTACTCCCGAGGGGGCCCCAGCTCCGGACGAGGCGCCGGCGGAGTCCGCGCCGTAGTAAGGCCGGGGCCCGGAAGACTGGGCTTCACCGCACGGAGCGGGCCGCTCCGCAAGCCGGGCTGAAGCCGGCCCCACCGCACGGAGTCGGAAGCACCGCCTGGGACCCGCCTCCCCCGCTCCGTGCGGTGGACTTTCCGGCGCTCAGGCCGCGCGGCCCGGTCCGCGCACCGTGACGATGTCGCCCATGGCGTCGACGGTGAGCGCGACCCGTTCCACCCTGTTCGTCACGCCGATGGCCAGCCACACCGGGCCCCAGAAGAAGCAGGTGAAGGCCGTGATCGCTGCGTGCAGGACGTGGTTCGGCCGTCGGCCCCGGACCATGACGATCTGGGTCTCGGAGCGCGACTCCACCCGCCAGCCGCTCGCGATCCGTTGGTTGACCGCCCAGTCGAGGATCAGGGCACGCTGCGTGGCGTCGGGCGGTCGCCCGTCCGCCGAGTAGTACCCCGGAGGCGGCTGGAGCGCACCCCAGCCCTCCGGCTCGCGGTGGAGCTTCACCAGGTCACCTCCACGGGCCGGCGGTCCATCCACCCAGCCTGCATCGGGGCCGCGCCGCACGCATCCGGAGCCGTACCCGGCAGGGACCGGGAGCGCTACGCGCAGTCGAGGTCCCGCAGGACGCGCTCGCACAGCTCGTGCGTCTCCAGGGCGTCCCGGGCGCTCAGCAGCCGTCCGGCGCGGACGGAGTCCAGGAACGACAGGACACTCTGCTCGATCCCCCGCTGTCGGGCGACCGGCACCCAGTCGCCGCGTCGCCGCAGGCTCGGCTGACCCTTGTGGTCGATCACCTCGGCGAGGTTGACCACTTCACGCTTGGAGTCCTGTCCCGAGACCTCCAGCCGTTCCTCCGTCGAGCCGCTGAGCCGGTTCATCGCCCCGATGGCGGTGAAGCCGTCCCCGGCCAGCTGGAGCACGACGTGGTGCATCAGGCCGTCACGGATCCTGGCCCGGACGACGGTGTGCTCGACGGGCCCTGGCACCAGGAAGCGCAGGGTGTCCACCACGTGGATGAAGTCGTCGAGGACCATGGCCCTCGGCTCCTCCGGCAGGCCGACCCGGTTCTTCTGCATGAGGATCAGCTCGCGCGGGTGCTCGACACACTGCGCGTAGCCGGGCGCCACCCGTCGGTTGAAGCCGACCGCCAGGGTGACACCGCGCGCCTCGGCGAGCTCCACCAGGCGCTCGGACTCGGCGAGTTCGTAGGCCAGCGGTTTGTCGACGTAGGTGGGGACGCCCGCTTCGAGCAGCCGGCCGGCGATCTCCGGGTGTACGGCGGTGGGGGCGTGCACGAACGCCGCGTCCAGTCCCTGGGCGAGCAGCGAGTCGAGGTCGGTGTGACACTGCCCGGCCGGAATGCGGTGGGCGGCGGCGACGGAGGCCAGGGTGGCGGGGGTGCGGGTCTGCAGATGCAGTTCGATCCCCGGCACGGTGGTGAGTACCGGCAGGTACGCCTTCTGCGCGATGTCGCCGAGCCCGATGCAGCCGACCTTCACAGGGTCTCCTTCTCGCTGTTCAGCGCCGCACGTCGCGACCCTCCTCCAGGGAGGCCGGCCGCGTACCGGCCGACGCGTGCTTCGTGCGGGCAGCATACGTGTGCTGGGGCGGGCGCCAGTCGGCGATGCCGTCGAAGGTGCGCAGGACGAGCCCGGGCCCGAGCCGGGAGAGCGTGGACATCATGAGGTTCCGTGCGGCGACGGCCGGGGCCGAGGTCAGCCGCATCAGCCCGGAGATCCGGGCGGCCTTGCGGACGATGGCGGTGGTCCGTGGCAGCCGGTCGGCGGTGTACCCGGCCAGACCCGCGCCCAGGTCCCCGCCGGGTGCCACGTGGTGGGCGAGCACGATCCCGTCCTCGATGGCCTGGTTGCCGCCCTGGCCCAGGGTGGGCGCCATCGCGTGGGCGGAGTCACCCACGAGGACGGTACGGCCGCGGTGGAATGCGGGGAGTGGTTCGGTCATCTGGTGGACGTCGTTGCGCAGGACACCCTCGGGCCGGGCAGCGGCGATGATCTCCGGGACGGGGGCGTGCCAGTCGCCGAAGCGGCGCAGCAGTTCCGCCTGTTCGTCGGGGGCGCGCTCCCCGGCCGGGGCGGTGGCCGCGGCGTACGCGTAGATGCGGCCGTCCTTGAGCGGCTGGGTGCCCCAGAGGGCGCCGCGGCCCCATGTCTCGTGCGGGGCGAAGAGCTCGGGGGGCGCTGGGACGACGACCCGCCAGGTGGTGAATCCGGCGTAGGACGGGCCGGGGTGGTCCGGGAAGAGCGCGCCGCGTACGGCGGATCGGATGCCGTCGGCACCGATGACGAGATCCGCCTCGATCGTCCGGTCCGTCGTCCGGATCATGGCGCGCCTTCCCCCGGCGACGCCCGGGTCCACGAGGTACGAGGGGCAGTGGGTGCGGATGGCGGATGCGGGCAGCGCGGCGGCGAGGCGGTCGATCAGGGCGGCCCGGTGGACCAGGACGAGGGGGCCGCCGAAGCGCGCGGCGGCTGCGGCGCTGTCCGTCCGGGAGAGCCGGCGGCCGTCCGGGCTGCGCATGCCTCCCTCACCCTGCCAGGCCGCCAGGGACCGGATCTCGTCGCCGATGCCGACGACGTCGAGCGCGCGCTGGGCGTTGGGGGCGAGGCCGATGCCGGCACCGACGGGTTCCAGGGAGCCGGCCCGCTCCAGGACCGTGACCCGCCAGCCGGAACGGTGCAGTGCAACCGCTGCCGTGAGGCCACCGATTCCACAGCCGATGACAACTGCGCGCGGTGCGTCCATGGCTCCCCCTCACACCTCTTCACCCTGCGGGAACTACATCTGTAGTGACATGGTCACGGTACTACAGGTGTAGTGGGAGCGGTAGATTGACCGCATGGCCACACGTACTGCCACCGGCTCCCCCCGGGCCACCCTCATCACCGACGCCGCACTGGCGCTCCTCGCCGAGCGCGGCATGCGGGGCCTGACCCACCGCGCGGTGGACGAGCGCGCGGGACTCCCCCAGGGGTCGACGTCCAATCACGCCCGCACCCGGCAGTCCCTGCTGGAGGCGACGGTTCGACGGCTGGCCGAACGGGAGGCCGCGGTGCTCACACCGGGAGATCTCCTGGCGTCCGGCGTGGCACCGGACCGGGCCGCGGGAGCCGGAACGGCCACACCGGGCGATCCCTCCGGACCGTCCGAGGCCCCCGCCCCCGCCCCCGCACCCGCACCCGAGGCTCTGGTCGCAGGTCTCGCGGCGGCCCTGCACCGCTATCTGACCTGCCACCCCGATCTGCTCGTCTGCCGGTACGAACTCGCCCTGGAGGCGACTCGCCGCCCCGAACTGCGCGCGTTCTACGACGCGACGGGCCGGCAGTTCCGTGAGCCGCTCGAGGCGTTGATATCGGCGGCCGGATCTCCGGAGCCGGGACGGCACACCCTGTCCCTGGTGGCCTGGTGCGAGGGGCTGATGTTCTCGTGCGCGGCGGGCGCCTACCACCGCTCCGTCCCGACCGAGGCGGAGCTGCGCACCGGCTTCGGCGAACTGCTGCGCGGGATGCTGGGCGGCGACTGACGCCCGGTGCGCGGCGACCCGGAGCGGACCGGCGACACCCGGGCGCGTCACGCTGACCGGGTCACTCGTGCGGGCCAATCCGGGCTTCCCCGCCCACCCGACGGCCGCTCCGCACCCAGAGTTGATCAGGTGCATCGAACCAGAACCACCGTGAAACTCCTGGTCGGCGTGGCTGTCACAGCCCTGTCCGGGTGTGTGTCCGTACAGCCGCAGCCGAGCCCACCGGCCCGCCCGGAGAGCAGCCGGCCGGCACAGGACCTGGCCCCGCAGATCGTGCCCCCGGTACGCGACACCCTGGGGGCGCTGCCGGACCCGAAGCCCTCACCTTCAGCTGTGCGCCGGGCCGCCCCGGCGCCCCCCGTCGCACGGCACGACGGCCCACGGCCCCCGCAGCAGCACCGCCCCGGGCCGGCCCGCCCCCCAAAGCGACGCGCAGCCCCGCCCGCCCCCGCCCCGGCTCTGCCGCCACCGGTCACGGGGGCGGACGTCTGCGCGCTCGGCCGGGGGTACGGGCACTGGCCCGCAGACAGCCGGCAGTCGCAGATCTGTGACGACGCCTACGGCCGCTGACGCGGCGGACCGGCACGAGGACACCGGTGGCCCGCCCCTGGCGGGCCACCGGTTCGCACTCTCGCCCGCACGGCGCCGCGAACGCGCCGGCGCGGGCCGGGGGTCAGAGCTCCAGCAGCCGCCGCTCCAGCCTGCCGATGGCCGCCCGGACGCCTCCTCCGTACCCGTCATCCGCATCGTCGTCCGCGAGGACGGCCGAGGCCTGCCAGGCCCGGTCCAGGTGGATCCGGGCGGCGGCAGGACGCCGGAGCTTCACATAGTCCGCCGCGAGGTTGAGGTGCAGAGAGGGATAGAAGGCGCGCACCGCGAGCGCGTCCCGGTGCTGTGCCGCACGCTCATCCGTCAGCACCTGGGCGGCGGAGAGCGCCCGCAGGTCCCACACCAGCTCGTCGCCGGGGTCGTCCTGGGTATCGGCCATGTAGTGCGCGAGGGTGCACCGGTGCAGCGCGTCACCCCTCTCGCCGATTTCCGCCCAGAGGGCGCCGAAGCGGTTGCGGGCCTCTTCACGGTCACCGCCGTGGAGCAACATGATCGCCTGGCCGATTCTGGTCATGACGACGTCCGGCGACGCCTCCTGCTGCTCCATCACTGCGGTCTCCCTCGCACCTGTCCAACCACGCCCGGCCGACTGACTTCGCCCCACTCCGACTGATCCATTCGGAACCATCGGCATTTCTGCCGGTTCCGGCTGGTTACAGCCGGTTCGACGCTAGTCGTCGTGACGGACATTCGCACTCAGGCTCGGGGCTGCCCTCAGCCCAGGTCGGGGATGCGCCAGTCGATGGGTCGGTGCCCCTGGGCCGCGACCGCCTCGTTGATCTGCGTGAACGGGCGGGAGCCGAAGAACTTCTTCGCCGAGAGGGGTGAGGGGTGCGCGCCCTTCACCACTGTGTGGCGCTCCTCGTCGATGAGGGGCAGCTTCTTCTGTGCGTAGTTTCCCCAGAGGACGAAAACCGCCGGGTCGGGCCGTGCGGCCACGGCCCGGATCACGGCGTCCGTGACCTTCTCCCAGCCCTTGCCCTTGTGTGAGTTGGCCTCACCCGCGCGCACCGTCAGCACGGCGTTGAGAAGGAGCACGCCCTGCTCGGCCCACGGCATCAGATATCCGTTGTCCGGAACCGGCAGGCCGAGCTCCTCCTCCATCTCCTTGTAGATGTTGCGGAGGGAGGGCGGCGTCTTCACACCCGGCCGCACGGAGAAGCACAGGCCGTGCCCCTGACCCTCACCGTGGTACGGGTCCTGGCCGAGGACCAGGACCTTCACCTTGTCGTACGGAGTCGCTTCCAGGGCCGCGAACACCTGCTCCCGGGGCGGATACACCGGCCCGTCGGCGCGCTCCTTCTCGACGAATTCGGTGAGCTCCCTGAAGTAGGGGCTCTCAAGCTCCTCGCCGAGGACACCGCGCCAGGACTCGGGCAGCGGGTAGGTGTCGGTCACGTCAACAACCTCCGGTAAGCAATCGGTTCCAGACCTCAGAACCTACCGGGGACCACTGACAGCGGGCTCCGGGGAGCCCCCGTGAGGGCCGGGCGGCGCCGCCGCCGGGCCCCCGGGACCCACTACCAGCTGGCCTTGCGGTACAGCTCCCACATCTGCATGACCGTCTGCGGGTCCAGCGCGCGCTCGCCACCGCCGATGTCCTCGCCCGCTGCGACGTAGAGCTTGCCCTGCCACAGCGGCAGCAGCCGGACGTCGTCGACCAGGATCGCCTGGGCCCGCTCGAACTGCTTGCTGACCGCGCCGCGGTTGCTCTCCTTGCGGGACTGGGGCAGCAGCTCCTTGGTGATCTCGTTCTTCACGTAGGGCATGCCGGTGACGCTGTCCTTGCCCACGAACGGGGCGATGAAGTTGTCCGGGTCAGGGAAGTCCGGGAACCACCCTCGGCCGAAGACGGGGTACTCGCCCTTGGTGAAGCCCTCCTGGAAGGTCTTCCAGGGCTTGCTCTTCAGGGTGATCCTGAACAGCCCGGACGACTCCAGCTGACGCTTGAGCTCGGCGAACTCGGGGGCCGTCGACGATCCGTAGCGGTCGGTCGTGAACCAGAACGTCATCGCGACCGGCTTGGTGATGCCCGCGTCCGTGAGGATCTTCTTCGCCTTCTTCTTGCTCGGGTCACCGAACGTGTCGAAGAAGCTGGTCGTGTGTGCCGCGATGCCCTTGGGGACCATCGAGTAGAGCGGCTCCGCCGTTCCCCGGTAGACCTTGGCCACCAGGGCGTCACGGTCCACGAGCTGGGCTATCGCGCGCCGTACCGCCGGGTTGCCGGCCGCCGGGTCCTCAGGGTTGAAGACCAGGAAACGGATGTCGGCACCGACCGTCTCGACGAGCTGGAGATCGCTGTTCTCGTCCTTGTTGTCCTCAAGGGCGACCACCTCCTCGGCGGACAGCCCGCGGTAGGTGGCGTCGATCTCGCCCTGCTTGAGGGCCGGGACCAGCGCGGCGGACTCCTTGAAGTACCGGATGGTCACCGCGTCGTTCTTGCGGTCGGCGAAGCCCTTGTAGTCGGGGTTCTTCACCAGCTCCGAGCGGTCTCCCGGCTTGTACGCGTCCAGCAGGTAGGGACCGGAGCCCGTCACCTTGCCGTCGTCGCGGATCTTGTGCTCCGAGTACGCGCTGGGTGCGACCAGCGACATGGCCGGAGTGGCCAGCACGAACGGGAAGGTGGCGTCGGGCTTGGTCAGATGGAAGATGACGACGTCGTCGCCCTTGGTCTCCACCCGGTCGAGCGAGCCGAGCATGCCGACCGGGCCGCCCTTGACCGCGATGGTCCTGATCCGGTCGATGGAGTACTTCACGGCCTCGGCGTCGAGCTTGTCCCCGTTGGAGAACTTCAGGCCCTTGCGGAGTTCGCAGCGGTAGGCGGTGCTGGTGGTGTCCGTGAACCGGCAGTTGTCCGCGGCGTCCGGCTCCGGGCTCGTACTGCCGGTGGGAAAACTCACCAGGGTCTGGAACACGTTGCGCATCAGCTCCCAGGAGCCGTCCCATGCCGCGGCAGGATCAAGGGTGGACGGGGAGCTGGTGGTCCCGACCGCCAGCTTCTGTTCCACGTCCGAACCACCGCCGGGCAGCAGAGCGCAGCCGGCCAGCAAAGACAGGGAAGCAAGGGCTGCAGCAGCCTGCAGACCGGCCCGGTAGAACACGTGCACGCTCCTCGATCAGCCATGGGTCGGCAGACCATACCGCAGCGCCCCGCCGGGTCAATCCGGTGACCCGACGGGGCACTTGAGTCAATCAGGGCCAAACCGTGCCAGGCCGTTCTCAGCCCACGCCGGCATTCAGGAAAATTCCGCCGTCGACGACGAGGGTCTGTCCGGTGATCCAGTCGGACTGGCTCGACGTGAGGAAGGCCGCGGCCCCGCCGATGTCCGCCGGGACACCGAGCCGGCCGAGCGGGTAGGCTGCGGCCGCCTCCGCCTCACGGCCCTCGTAAAGTGCCTGCGCGAACCTTGTCTTCACGACCGCGGGTGCGATCGAATTGACCCGGACGACCGGCGCGAACTCGTGCGCGAGCTGCAGGGTCAGATTGACCATGGCCGCCTTGCTCATGCCGTACGCGCCGATGAAGGGCGAGGCGGAGACTCCGGCGACGGAGGCGATGTTGACGATCGCCCCGCCGTTCTCCTTCTGCCAGGCCTTCCAGGTCTGCTGGGCGAAGCCGAGCGCCGAGATCACGTTCGTCTCGAAGACCTTGCGGGCCACGTTGAGGTCGAGCTCGGCAATCGGCCCGAAGACCGGATTCGTACCGGCGTTGTTGACCAGGAAGTCGACCCGGCCGAACGCCTCCATCGTGCGCTCGACGGCCGCCGCCTGGTGCGCCTCGTCGTGCGCCTTGCCGGCGACGGCGATGACCCGGTCGGAACCGAGCGCCTCGACGGCCTCCTTCAGGGCGTCCTCACCGCGTCCGGTGATGCACACCCGGTCGCCGCGGGCGACGAGCGCCTCGGCGATGCCGTATCCGATGCCCCTGCTCGCACCGGTGATCAGCGCGACCTTGCCACTGTCCTGCACAGTCATGATGTCCGTAGCCCTTCGCGTCAGTTGAGCGGTCCGCCGGCGACGTACATGACCTGGCCGGAGACGAAGCCCGCGTCGTCGCCCGAGAAGAAGGCGATGGCGTTGGCGATGTCCTCGGGGAAGCCGACGCGCTGCACCGGGATCTGGGTGGCGGCGGCGGCCTGGAACTCCTCGAAGCCCATGCCGACGCGCTCCGCGGTCTGCGCGGTCATCTCGGTGACGATGAAGCCCGGCGCCACGGCGTTGGCGGTGATGCCGAACTTGCCGAGCTCCTTGGCGAGGGTCTTGGTGAAGCCCTGCAGGCCCGCCTTGACCGCGGCGTAGTTGGCCTGGCCGCGGTTGCCGAGCGCCGAGGAGGAGGACAGCGAGACGATCCGGCCGAACTTGGCGTCCACCATGTGCTTCTGGACAGCCTTGGCCATCAGGAACGCGCCCTTGAGGTGCACGTTCATCACGATGTCCCAGTCGGACTCGCTCATCTTGAAGAGCAGGTTGTCGCGGAGCACGCCCGCGTTGTTGACGAGGATCGTCGGGGCACCGAGCTCGGCGGCGACCCGCGCGACGGCGGCCTCGACCTGGGCGCTGTCCGACACGTCGCACCCGACGGCGAGGGCCCGGCCGCCGGCGGTGGTGATCTTCTCGACGGTGTCCTTGCAGGCCGCCTCGTCGAGGTCGAGTACGGCGACGGCGCGGCCTTCGGCCGCCAGGCGTACCGCGGTGGCGGCACCGATGCCCCGTGCGGCTCCCGTCACGATGGCTACGCGCTGCTCGGTGGTGGACATGCTTGGCTCTCCTCGCCCTTGGATCGCGGCTCAGCGGACGTCAGGCACATTCCCGCGAGACATCCCGCGAGACGTTCCCGATAACTGAGCAACCGCTTAGTACCTTCAGCAGACGAGACGCTAGAAGCCCTGGCACCCGGTGTCAACGGCCCACGGACGCAGCGGCGCATGTCACACCGGACGGCGCCGCCTCCGCACAGTGCGGGGACGGCACCGAAGGCGGTGCGATCAGCGCACCAGCAGGTCGAGCAGCCGTTCGACCTCGGCGGCGGGGTCGGTGGTGAGGCCGCTGTGTACCGGGCTCGGCTGGATGACGGTCGAGCGCGGCGCGATCAGCCAGCGGAAGCGCCGCCCCGCATCGTCGCCGGCCGCCTGGCCCGCGTCCGTACCACCGCGGCAGACGCCCTCGACGGCATGCAGCGCGGCCCGCACCCCGGTCACGTCGGCGCCGGGGTCCAGAGCCCGGAGCTTGCCTTCGTCGAGGTCGGTGCGGGCGGCGACGAACCCCTTGGCGCGGCAGTAGACCACTACCCCGGCGTTGAAGAACTCGCCGCGCTGGACCCGCGGCACCACGCGCAGGAGGGCGTACTCGAATACATCGCGCTTACTCACGGCCGGCCGCCCTTGTCGCTGTTCTCGTTGTCATGGCGCGGGGCGAGGCGCTCGGAGAGCCAGCCCGGGGCCTGGGAGGGCTTGGACGCGGTCGGCGCGTCCAGGGTGATCCGCTCGTGAATGGTGGCGGCGCGCGGCAGCAGCGCCTCCACATAGGCGCGGCGCAGTTCGTCCGTCGAATCGAAGCCCGGCTCGTCCACCAGCCACTCGTCGGGGACGTCGGCCGCGACCTCGGTGAGCAGTTCCCTCGTGACCAGCGGGGCGAGCTCGGCGGCGGCCGCCGCGATGTCGGGTCCGAACGGTGCCAGCGCGTGGTCGGACGCGTTGTACGGCTTGGCGGCGGACGCCTGGGCGCCCGGCCAGTTGTGGTGCCAGATCATGGTGGCACCGTGATCGATGAGCCACAGGTCCCCGTGCCAGATCAGCATGTTGGGATTGCGCCAGGAGCGGTCGACGTTGTTGATCAGCGCGTCGAACCAGACGACGCGCCCGGCCTCGCGCGCGTCCACCTGATAGGCCAGCGAATCGAACCCGAGGGAGCCCGGCAGGAAGTCCATCCCGAGGTTGAGACCACCGCTGGCCTTGAGCAGCTCCTGCACCTCCTGGTCGGGCTCGGCGAGCCCGATCACCGGGTCCAGCTGAATCTGTACGAGATCGGGGACACGCAGCCCGAGCCGCCGCCCGAGCTGTCCGCAGATCACCTCCGCGACGAGGGTCTTGCGGCCCTGTCCGGCTCCGGTGAATTTCATGACGTACGTGCCGAGGTCGTCGGCCTCGACGATCCCCGGCAGCGATCCGCCCTCCCGCAGGGGGGTGACGTAGCGGGTCGCAGTGACTTCTGTGAGCATTTCTCCACGTTATACGGCGTCGCTCCCTGCGGATTCACGGACCGGCACCGGGACCAGGGGAGCCATGGCGTCCCCCGGGGAGAATCCGGCGGTATCCGGCCGGCGGGCCACTGCACCCCGCTCTGCCTCCGCGCCCCGTAAGGGAGTTGCCTCCCTGCCGGGCTGGTGCGGACGATGCTGGTGAGGAAGCATGGGCCCGTGCGGTACGGGGGTCGTCCGCGCAACCGATGTGAGACATGAAGAGGGCCGATGACTGACAAGCGGGACATCCGGACGCCGGTGGACGGGATCGACACGGGCACGCCGCATTCGGCGCGGGTGTGGAACTACTGGCTGGGCGGCAAGGACAACTACGAGGTGGACCGCCGGCTCGGGGCGACGATGGAGGAGCTGTACCCGCAGATCATCGAGATAGCGCGCGCCTCCCGGGCATTCCAGGCGCGGGCGGTCCGCTATCTGGCCGGTGAGGCAGGGGTACGGCAGTTCCTGGATCTCGGCACCGGCCTGCCGACGGCGAACGCCACGCACGAGGTCGCCCAGGAAGTCGAGCCGACGGCGCGCATCGTGTACGTGGACAATGACCCGATCGTCCTGGCTCACGCTCGCGCCCTGCTCACCAGCCGGCCGGAAGGCGCGACGGACTACGTGCACGCGGACCTGAGGGACGCCAAGACCGTGTTGCGCGAGGCCGCCCGGACGCTGGACCTCGACCGGCCGGTCGCTGTGATGGTGCTCTCGACACTGGGACACGTCGCGGACTCGGACGAGGCCGCGGCGCTGCTCCACAGCTACCTGGACGCGCTGCCCGCCGGCAGTTACCTGATGCTGTGCGACACCATCGAGACTCCGGAGACGCAGGCCGGGTCCGACGAGTACGCCAGTGGCGGTGCCATGCCGTACATCTCGCGTCCCAAGGAGATCATGGCGACCTTCGCCGACGGCCTCGAACTGGTGGAGCCGGGCTTCGGCTCGATCAGCCTGTGGCGTCCCGAAGAGCCCGTCGCCGGCGATCCGGTGGACCAGTGGGGCTTCGTGGCCGCCAAGCGGTAGCCGCCGCCGTTCCGACCCGATCGGCCGGACGGCTGGACAACCCGGGCCGGGGGGTACCTGACAGGGCGCCGACTCGCCGGGGCGCCCACATGCGGGACGTCCCGCACGTATGCCGGGCGCCCCCCCACGGGGCCTTCCGCTCCGTGCCGCGCGCGAGCAGCGTTCCCTCACGGCCGAGGGGGCGGCGAACCGGACACTGACGGCTGCGCCGCATGCCGTCGGGACGGGGGGGCGCGCCCCGGACCCATCGCATCCTGGACAGGGGCACGGTATCTGCCGGTGGTCCGGGGCGCGGGGCGAGCGGGGCGGTACCAACGCCTGCGCCCGGAGGCACTGGTGACGCGCGGTCACAGCTCCGTGCCGCGGCCCGTCAGGAGGCGCCGTACACCGGCTGCGGCGTCCCGGCCGAGGCCAGCAGACCGGTCACCGCCTCGCCGGCCTCGGCCGGGGTCCAGCGGGCGCCCTTGTCAGCGGTGGGGCCGGGCCGCCAGCCCTCCATCACGGTGATCCGTCCGGCCTCGGTCTCGAAGACCCGGCCGCTCACCCCGGCGGACGCGGCGGAACCCAGCCAGACGACGAGCGGCGAGACGTTCTCCGGGGCCATCGCGTCGAAGGCCCCTGCCCCGGGGGCGGCCATCGTCTCGGCGAACGCCGACTCCGTCATCCGGGTCCGGGCGGCCGGGGCGATCGCGTTGACCTGGATCCCGTAACGGCCCATCTCGGCGGCGGCCACCAAGGTCAGCCCGACGATGCCCGCCTTGGCGGCCGCGTAGTTACCCTGGCCGACACTGCCCAGCAGCCCTGCCCCGGAACTGGTGTTGACGACCCGGGCCTCGGGTGTCCGGCCGGCCTTCGCCTCGGCGCGCCAGTGCGCCGCCGCGTACCTGAGCGGCAGGAAGTGCCCCTTGAGGTGGACGCGCATGACCGCGTCCCAGTCGTCCTCTTCCAGGTTGACCAGCATCCGGTCGCGGAGGAATCCGGCGTTGTTGACGAGCGTGTCGAGCCGGCCGAAGGAGTCGAGCGCGGCGGCGACGAGAGAGGCCGCGCCCTCGGAGGTGGCGATGTCGCCGTTGTGGGCGACCGCCTCGCCCCCGGCCGCCCGGATCTCCTTCACGACCTGTTGGGCGGGTCCGGTGCCCGAGCCGGAGCCGTCGAGGCCCACGCCCAGGTCGTTGACGACGAGCTTCGCGCCCTCGGCGGCGAGGGCCAGGGCGTGAGCACGGCCGAGGCCGCGGCCGGCGCCGGTGACGACGGCGACGCGTCCGGCACACAGGGCGGTCGGTGAGGTCATGACGAGTGTCCTTTCGACGGGCGACGGACCGGCAGGACCAGGGCGCCGGTACCGGTCAGTGGTACGGCCCTCTGCCGCGGCGTTCGTATCGCTGCTACGTTTTGGACCTAACAAACGTTTGGTGGAAAGGTAGCTGATCTGCTCATGGGTGTCTCCACCTCCGTCCCACGCGAGGGCGTCGCCGTCGTCACCGTGGACTTCCCTCCGGTCAACGCCCTTCCCGTACAGGGCTGGTACGAGCTGGCAGCTGCGGTACGCACCGCCGGAGCCGGTCCGGGCATCCGCTGCGTGGTCCTCACCGCGGAGGGGCGTGGCTTCAACGCGGGCGTGGACATCAAGGAGATGCAGCGCGCCGACGGACCCGAGGCGCTGATCGGCGCCAACCGGGGCTGTTTCGAGGCGTTCGCCGCCGTCTACGAGTGCGAGGTCCCGGTGGTCGCCGCCGTGCACGGCTTCTGCCTGGGCGGGGGCATCGGCCTGGTGGGCAACGCGGACGTGATCGTGGCGGCCGACGACGCGTCCTTCGGCCTGCCGGAGCTGGACCGCGGCGCCCTCGGCGCGGCCACGCACCTGGCCCGACTGGTGCCGCAGCACCTGATGCGGACCCTGTACTACACCTCGCGCACTGTGACGGCGCAGGAACTGCACCGGCACGGCTCGGTGTTCAGCGTGGTGCCGCGGGAGCGGCTGACCGGGGCGGCCCTGGAGCTGGCCACAGAGATCGCCGCGAAGGACGGCTACCTCATCCGGCTGGCCAAGGCCGCGATCAACGGCATCGACCCCGTCGACGTACGCCGCAGTTACCGCTTCGAGCAGGGGTTCACCTTCGAGGCCAACCTCAGCGGCGTCGCCGACCGTGTGCGCGCCACCTTCGGCACGGACGAGGAGCAGCAGACGTGACACAGGACAAGACGATGACGGCCGAGGACGTCGTCGGCCGTCTGGAGAGCGGTATGACGATCGGCATCGGCGGCTGGGGTTCGCGCCGCAAGCCGATGGCCCTGGTGCGGGCGCTGCTGCGCTCCGGGATCACCGACCTGACCGTGGTGTCGTACGGCGGCCCCGACGTGGGTCTGCTCGCGGCGGCGGGGAAGATCCGCAAGCTGGTCGCGGCCTTCGGAACGCTCGACTCGATACCGCTGGAGCCGCACTTCACGGCGGCCCGGCAGCGCGGCGCCTTCGAGATGGTCGAGATGGACGAGGCGATAATGATGTGGGGCCTGACAGCGGGCGCACAGCGACTGCCGTTCATGCCGGTGCGTGCCGGTCTCGGATCGGACCTGATGGAGGTCAATCCCGCCCTGCGTACGGTCACGTCACCGTACGAGGACGGGGAGGAGCTGGTCGCGGCTCCGGCGCTGCGCCTGGACGCGGCCCTGATCCACCTCAACCGCTGCGACGTGCAGGGCAACGGCCAGTACCTGGGCCCCGACCCGTACTTCGACGACCTGTTCTGCGAGGCCGCCGACCAGGGCTTCGTCTCCTGCGAGCGGATCGTGGAAACGGCGGACCTGCTCAAGGAGTACGGGCCGCAGACGCTGCTGATCAAGCGGATGTTCGTGGACGGCGTCGTCGAGACGCCCAATGGCGCGCACTTCACCTCCTGCGTGCCCGACCACGACCGGGACGAGGCCTTCCAGCGGGCCTACGTCCTGGCCGCCCGCGACCCCGAGGCGTGGCCCGCCTTCGTCGAACGGTTCCTGACCGGGGACGAGGCCGCTTACCAGACCGCCGTCACCGCGTTCCACCAGGAGGAAGCATGAGCGGCACCGGGACCCACGGCGTCCGGACGGCGAGCCGCGCCGAGTACTGCGTGCTGGCGTGCGCCGAGGCCTGGCGGGGCGCGGGCGAGATCCTCGCCAGCCCGATGGGCACCGTCCCTGCCGTCGGAGCACGCCTGGCGAGGCTCACCTTCTCCCCCGGCCTGCTGCTCACGGACGGGGAGGCGATGCTGATGGGGGACACGCCGGCGCTGGGAGGGGAGCCCGGGAGCATCGAGGGCTGGCTGCCGTTCCGCCAGCACCTGACGCTCACCGCCACCGGCCGCCGGCACGTGATGATGGGCGCCAGTCAGATCGACCGGCACGGCAATCAGAACATCTCCTGCATCGGTGACTGGGCCCGGCCCACCCGCCAGCTGCTCGGGGTGCGCGGCGCCCCCGTCAACACCCTCAACAACCCGACGAGTTACTGGGTCCCGAAGCACTCGGCACGGGTGTTCGTCGAGCACGTCGACATGGTCAGCGGGGTCGGCTACGACCGCGCGGCGGCGGCCGGCCCCTCCGCGACCCGCTACCACCGCGTCCCCGAAGTCATCAGCAATCTGGGCGTCTTCGACTTCGAGACTCCCGACCGCACGATGCGGCTGCGTTCCCTGCACCCCGGGGTCAGCCTCGAACACGTCACCGAGGCCACCGGGTTCGCCCTCACGGTCCCCGACGAGGTGCCGTTCACCCGGCAGCCCACGGAGGCCGAGCTCAGGCTGATCCGCGAGGTCATCGACCCCAAGGGGCTCCGCGAGCGCGAGGTCCCGGCGTGACCGGGGCCGTACCGTTTCCGACCGCGCTCACCGAGCTGACCGGGGTGCGGTACCCGATCGTGCAGACCGGAATGGGCTGGGTGGCCGGTCCCCGGCTGGTGTCGGCCTCCGCGAACGCGGGGGCTCTCGGCATCCTGGCCTCCGCGACGATGACCGTCGACCAGCTCCGCGCAGCGGTCCGAGAGGTCAGGTCCCGTACGGACGCACCGTTCGGCGTCAACCTCCGGGCGGACGCGGGCGACGCGGGAGAGCGGGTCCGGATCATCATCGACGAGGGGGTCCGGGTGGCCTCCTTCGCACTCGCCCCCTCCAAGGACCTGATCGCCCGGCTCAAGGACGCCGGGGTCGTCGTCATCCCCTCCGTCGGCGCCCGCCGTCACGCGGAGAAGGTCGCCGCTTGGGGAGCCGACGCGGTGATGGTGCAGGGCGGTGAGGGCGGCGGCCACACGGGCGAGGTGGCCACGACCGTGCTGCTCCCCCAGGTGGTGGACGCCGTCGGCATCCCCGTGATCGCGGCGGGCGGCTTCCACGACGGCCGCGGTCTGATCGCGGCGCTCGCCTACGGGGCGGCCGGGATCGGCATGGGCACGCGCTTCCTGCTCACCTCCGACAGCACCGTCCCCGACGCGGTGAAGGCGAAGTACCTGTCCGCCACCGTCAGGGACGTCACGGTCACCACACAGGTCGACGGTCTGCCCCACCGCATGCTGCGGACCACCATGGTGGACTCGCTGGAGCACTCCGGCCGCGTCACCTCGACTCTGCGGGCGCTGCGGCACGCCTCGGCCTTCCGGAAGGAGTCCGGGGCGAGCTGGCCCCAGCTCGTCCGCGACGGGCTGGCGATGAAGCACGGCAGGGAACTGACCTGGAGCCAGGTACTGCTGGCCGCGAACACCCCGATGCTGCTGAGGGCCTCGATGGTCGAGGGCCGTACCGACATCGGGGTGATGGCCTCCGGACAGGTAGCGGGTCTGATCGAGGATCTGCCCTCCTGCTCGGAGCTGGTCGGGCGAATCATGAACGAGGCCCGGACGGCGCTGAAGTCACTGCCGGGGGGTGAGGTGGCGCTTAGGTGACGCGAGTGGAGGGCGGCCGGAGCCGCGGGCTCCCCCTCCGCCGCGGCGCCGTGCCGGGACACCGGTTTCCCGCTCACGCGAGCGCGCCGGACGATCCGGCCGTTCGGGACGGCGCGCTACCGGAGCGGGATGTCGATCCCGAATTCGTCAGCGCGCCGGGGGCCGTTGATCCACCTGTCGGCTTCCGCGATGCCCACGTCATTGGTGCTTGCCTCGCGGCGCCGCATGAGGCCGTGCTGGTCGGACTCCCACAGCTCGTTGCCGTAACTGCGCCACCACCGGCCTTCCGCATCGTGCCACTCGTACGGGAAGCGGACGGCGATGCGGTTCTCGCGGAACGACCGGAGGCTCTTGCGCAGCGCGTAGTCCAGTTCGCGCTCCCACTTCCGCGTCAGGAAGTCGACGATCTCCTCGCGCCCGGTGACGAACGTGTCCCGGTTCCGCCAGACCGAGTCCGGCGTGTAGGCCCGCGCCACCCGTTGGGGGTCGCGGGCGTTCCATGCGTCCTCGGCGGTCTGGACCTTCTGCAGGGCCGTCTCCCGCGTGAACGGCGGGCAGGGCGGGCAGGGCGGGCGATCCTGTGACATTGCTGCCTCCTCGCATGGAGAACGTTCGTTCCTCGGGGCGCCCGGACGCCACCTCACAGCGCCGGCGACCCGCAGGCCCGCATCAGGCCCAAGGCGCGAAGGGCGGCCGGGCGGGAGCGGGGCCGAGCGTGGTGGTCCCCGGTTCGGCGCGGTGCCCGAGCCCGGTGCGGTAGGCGTTCAGTGCGGCTTCCGTCCGGCCCTCGCTGCGCAGCAGGTCTCCGAGCAGCCGGCAGATGTCGGCGAGGTCTCCGGCGGCCCCCGTCTGTTCGAGCAGGGAGAGCGCGGTGGCGTAGTGCAGCTCGGCCGCCTCGGCGTCACCCGCTTCCTCCGCGATCAGTCCGAGAAGCCGGTGGGCGCCACCGGCGTGCAACGCGCCGCGGCCCGGCTTGAGTCCGGCCAGCAGGCTCTCCAGCAGTTCCGCGGCCTCCGTCGACTTCCCGCTCCTGCGCAGGACGTCGGCGAGCTCGACCTCCACCTGTGAGACGTACAGGGCCGCCCGCCTGGACACGAGCATCGAGTGCGCGGTGCGCAGCTCCTTCTCCGCCTGCGCGAGGTCGTCGTGCTGGGCGCAGACATAACCTCGCATCCAGTGGCAGTGAGCGAGTTCGGTACGGATCTGGAGCTGCTGGTAGAGCTCGGTGGCCCGCGCCAGCGATGCCTGTGCGGCGTCGACCCTTCCTTCGGCGAGCAGGGTGCGGGCGACGGTCCGGTGCATGGTGGCGACCAGGGCGGGATCGGACACCTGCGGAACCAGGGCGAGGGCGAGTTCGGCGGCCTGCGCGGCGCGGGCGTGGGCACCCATGTCCATGTACGGGGCGATCGAGGCCGTGTAGAGCTGGAGCAGCGCGCCGGGGTCGTGCAGTCCGGAGGTGTTCAGTTCATCGATGGCGCTTTCCAGCAGGTAGCACGCGTAGCGCAGTTCACCGGCCAGGTAGTGGGCGACCGACCTCCCCCGGACCGCCCTCGCCCGGGCGGGGAGCGGCTCGTCGGCGAGTGCGCGTTCGGCTGCCTCGAACCGGGCCAGGGCCTCGCTCAGTTCGCCCGTCTCCAGCGCGCATTCACCGAGGCCTACGAGCGCTGCCGCCCGTTCCTGGGTGAGCGCGTACTCCTCGGCGCGGCCGCGGATCCGCTCGTAGGCGGCCCTGGCGTCGGCAGCGTCCTCGATGGCCAGTATCCGCTGGGCGTCGGCCAGTTCCATCCGCAGGGCTGCGGCGATGTGGGTGGGCTTGCCCGTGGCGAGCTCCTCATGGGCGACTCCGAGCCGCTCGGCGATGTACCGGAGGGCGGCCTCGGAGGGCCGCACCTTGCCGGCTTCCAGGGTGGAGACGTAGGCGGCGGTGTACGCGGGCTCGGCGAGCTGTCGCTGGGTCAGCTCGCGTTCCTTGCGCAGGCGCTTCACCCGGCGGCCGATCGCGGCCGGTGCGTCCTGCGCCTGCGCCTGTTCCGAAAGGTCGGGAGTCCTGTTGCCGTCCGTCGTCGCCTTGCTGGTTCCCGCCATGACAAGCCCCCTCTTCCCGTCCTGATGCCCGGATTCTTCCGCAGACGACGGGCTCAGTTACTCAAAAGCAACATCACCATGGCCCTCGCACCCGTTGTGCGCATCCCCGGCGCAGCTTAAGTTAACCGGCAACTCAAACGTACTGAACTCGGCAATTAACCGAGGAGCCAGGCACGTAGTCATCACCCATTGCTCCGTCTTCTCCTCCAGCCGGACACCAGAGTGAGGATCGACATGCGCACGACCAGATCTGCTGTCATATCCGTGGGCGTCGCGCTCACGGGGATCATAGGCGCGGCGCTGGCCGCTCCCGCGGCCGCCGTGGACACGGAGCCCACCCAGAAGCCGCGCGTCTCCGTCGAGTACTTCCCCGAGCCCGGCAGCGAGGGGCGGCGGACCGAGGTTCCGGTCAACACACCGACTGTTCCTGGCCGTTCGGCTGCCCGGAGCATGGCACCCGCTGCGGGGACGACAGACGGAGAGGTCGGGCAGCTGTCGGTGACGGGCTCCTCGGCCGACCGGCTGGACGTGGTCATCGTCGGCGACGGCTACACCGCCGGCCAGCAGGACGCCTTCCACACCGCGGCTGCGGCGAAGTGGGCGGCCATCACCCGCATCGAGCCCTATGCGAGCTATCAGGGCCTGATGAACGTGTGGACCGTCGACGCGGTGTCCGCCGAATCCGGCATCAGCGGTGACCCCACCGCCGACGTCACCAAGGACACCGCCCTCGGCAGCTACTTCTGGTGCTCGGACACCGAGCGCCTGATCTGCGCCGACATCGACAAGGTCGCCTCCTACGCCGACAGGGCCCCCGAAGCCGACCTGGTCATCGTCGTCTCCAACTCCACCAAGTACGGCGGCGCCGGTTACTCGGGCCTGGAGGCGGAGGGCTACCCGTTCGACGGCGTCTCGACCCTCTCCTCGGACAACGCGCAGTCGAGCATGATCGCCGCCCACGAGATCGCCCACTCCGTGGGCCTCCTGGCCGACGAGTACACGTACGACAGCTACGGCACCTGGCCGGGCGGTGAGCTCCCCGACATCAACTCCAGCACCTTCACCGCGGACCGGATGGCCGCCGACCGGACGAAGTGGTACCGCTGGCTCGGCGAAACCGACCCGACCGGCGGCACGGTCGGCACGTACGAGGGCAGCAGCTACTACCCGTTCGGGATCTACCGTCCGACCGCCAACTCCCTCATGCGGGCCCTGAACACCAGCGACTTCAACCTCCCCGGACGCGAGGCCATGATCGCCGGCTTCTACCGCGAGGCCAACGCGCTGAGCAGCGAGGTCGGCACGCGCGGCGCGATTCTCAGGACCAGGCACATCAAGGTCTCCCGGGCAGAGCTGAGCGGCCTCGCCGCGCCGGAGCTGCGTTGGTACGTCGACGGCGTCCGGGTGGGGCGGGCTCAGGGCCTGACCGCTGTCGTCCCCGCCGCGCTGGGCGTTCGCGCGGACGGCAGGACGCACACCGTCACGGTGGAGTCCGCGGACCGGACCACGTCGATCCGCGACCCCCAGGTCCGCGCCGAGGCCACCGAGCGCCTGACCTGGACGGTCAAGGCGTCCGGGCGCACGGCCCCGAATCGGCCCTGACGGCCGGCCGACAGCGCACCTGCCGTCCCTCACCGCCGCGGCAGGTGCGGCGCCGGGGCGGCCAACGGGCTCGGGCAGGAGCCGCATGACGTGGCCCGTCGCGAGCCACTCGTCGACGGTGGCGTGGCCGGGAGCCTGGATCTTCGCTCGCACGTAGGAGCACGCTCCTTGGGCCGCGCGGAGGCAACACCAAGACACCAGATGTCCTGCCGGAGGGAACCCTCTTCCGAAACCGCACGCCGGCGGCCCGCCACGGGGCGGGCCTCCGGGGTCCGGTCCCGTATGACGCGGTCAGAGGCGCTCGATGATGGTGACGTTGGCCTGACCGCCCCCCTCGCACATGGTCTGCAGGCCGTAGCGGCCGCCGGTGCGCTCCAGTTCGTGCAGCAGGGTCGTCATCAGCTTGGCACCGGTGGCGCCGAGCGGGTGGCCCAGCGCGATGGCACCGCCGTTGACGTTGACCCTGTCCGGGTCCGCGCCGGTCTCCTTCAGCCAGGCGAGGACGACCGGGGCGAACGCCTCGTTGATCTCGACGAGGTCCATGTCACCGATGGACATCCCGGCCTTCTTCAACGCGTACGCCGTCGCCGGAATGGGCGCGGACAGCATCCGGATCGGGTCCTCACCGCGCACGGACAGGTGATGGATGCGCGCACGGGGTGTCAGGCCGTGTGCGGCGACCGCCCGTTCGGAGGCGACGAGGAGCGCCGAGGCGCCGTCGGACACCTGCGAGGAGACACCGGCGGTCAGCCGGCCGCCTTCGACGACCGGCTTGAGGCCGGCCATCTTCTCCAGTGAGGTGTCGCGGCGCGGGCCCTCGTCCACCGTCACCTCGCCGTACGCGACGGTCTCCCGGGCGAACCTGCCCTCGTCGATGGCGCGCAGAGCCCGCCGGTGGGAACGGAGTGCGAAGTGCTCCATGTCCTCGCGGGTGATGCCCCACTTCTCCGCGATGAGTTCGGCGCCGTGGAACTGGTTGACGGGCGCGTCGCCGTAGCGGGCGCGCCAGCCCCGGGAGCCCGCGTACGGGCCGTCGGCCAGCCCCAGGGGCTCGGCGGCCTGACGGCTGGCGTAAGCGATGGGGATCATCGACATGTTCTGGGTGCCGCCCGCGACGACCAGGTCCTGGGTGCCGGACATGACGCCCTGGGCGGCGAAGTGCACGGCCTGCTGGGAAGAGCCGCACTGGCGGTCCACCGTGGTGCCGGGCACCTCCTCGGGAAGGCCCGCGGCCAGCCAGGCGGTACGGGCGATGTCCCCGGCCTGCGGACCGACGGTGTCCAGACAGCCGAAGACGACGTCCTCCACCGCTGCCGGGTCGATCCCGCTGCGTTCGACCAGCGCCTTGATGACGTGAGCCCCGAGGTCGGCGGGGTGGGCGGCGGACAGCCCGCCCCGGCGCCGGCCGACCGGCGTGCGTACCGCTTCGACGATGTAGGCCTCGGCCATGTCAGCTCCTACGTATGTAATGTGAGGGCGTATCAGGTGCGTGCGGTGATCCCCACGAGGACCATCGGCAGGTACGGGCGGGTGGTCTCCTCCGGGCTGTGGGTACCGCCGGGGCGGACCAGTCGATGCCGGTGAAGCCGGTGAAGCCGGTGATCGCCTTCACGCCCTCTGACTGCTGACGGAGACGGTCTCCCCCGTCATGTACGAGGAGTAGTCGCCGGCCAGGAAGACGATGACGTTGGCGATCTCCCAGGGCTCGGCGTACCGGCCGAACGCCTCGCGTGCGGTGAGTTCGGCGAGGAGTTCCCCGGTGGTGACCTTCACCAGGTGCGGGTGCATCGCCAGGCTCGGGGCGACGGCGTTGACGCGTACGCCGAAGTCCGCCGCCTCCAGGGCTGCGCAGCGGGTGAGGGCCATCACTCCGGCCTTCGCGGCGGCGTAGTGTGCCTGACCGCGCTGCGCGCGCCAGCCGATGACGGAGGCATTGTTGACGACGACGCCGCCGGTGCCGCGGTCCTTGAAGTACCGCAGGGCAGTGCGGGTGCAGCGGAAGGTCCCGTTCAGGGTGACGTCGAGGACCTTCGACCACTGCTCGTCGGTCATGTCGACGAGGTCGGCGGTGCCGCCGAGGCCTGCGTTGTTGACGACGATGTCGAGCCCTTCATGGCGCTCGGCGGCGAGCGCGAACAGCGCGTCGACCTGCTGCTGGTCGGTGACGTCACAGGGCAGTGCCGCGACGCTGGCGGCGCCGAACTCCTCCGCGAGGGCGGCGGCGCTCTCCTTCAGGCGGCGCTCGTGGGCGTCACCGATGACGACCCGTGCGCCCTCCTCCAGAAACTTGCGGGCGGTCGCTCCGCCGATGCCGGAGCCCGCGGCGGCGGTGATCACCGCGGTGCGTCCGGCCAGGAGGGAGTGGCCCGGTACGTAGGGCGGCTGCGGGGTCACGGGCGGATCTCCTTGGGCAGGCCGAGGATGCGCTCGGCAATGATGTTGCGCTGGATCTCGTTGGATCCGGCGTAGATGGTGTCGGAGCGGGAGAAGAGGAACAGCCGCTGCCAGTCGTCGAGTTCGTAGGGCGCACCGGGAGCGGTCATGCCGCCGGCGCCCAGGACGCTCATGGCCAGCTCGCCGAGCTCGCGGTGCCAGGTGGCCCAGAAGATCTTCCCGATGGACGCCTCGGGCCCGGGTGCGCCGGCCGCGACGCCGTCGAGCGTGCGCAGGGCGTTGCACCGCATGGTCTCCAGTCCCGCCCAGGCGCGGGCGAGACGATCGCGGATCAGCGGGTCGTCCGCGGCACCGTTGCGCCGGGCCAGCGCGATGAGTGCTTCCAGTTCTCGTCGGAAGCCGACCTGCTGGCCGAGAGTGGAGACGCCGCGTTCGAAGCCGAGGGTGGCCATGGCCACCCGCCAGCCGTCGCCGGGTGCGCCGACGATGTGCGCGGCGCTGGTGCGGGCGCCGTCGAAGAAGACCTCGTTGAATTCGCAGGTGCCGGTCAGCTGCTGGACAGGCCTGATCTCCACGCCCGGCTGGTCGAGCGGGACGAGGAGACAGGACAGACCCGCATGGCGCGTGGAGCCCGCCTCCGTACGGGCGATGACGAAGCACCACTGGGCCTCATGGGCGAGTGAGGTCCAGATCTTCTGGCCGGTGACCACCCAGTCGCCCCCGCTCTCGGCTCCGCTCGAGCGGGAGGCGCCCCCCTCGTCCCGCTCGGCCCTGGTCCGTATGTTCGCCAGATCGGACCCGGCGTCCGGCTCGCTGTACCCCTGGCACCACAGCTCCTCGACGGCGACGATGCGCGGCAGGAAGCGGGCACGCTGCTCGGGTGTGCCGAACGCCAGGAGGGTCGGGCCGAGCAGCTGCTCCCCGATGTGGTTGACGCGTGCCGGGGCATCGGCCAGGGCGTACTCCTCGTGGAAGGCGATCTGCTGCTCGAGGGTGGCGCCCCGGCCTCCGTGCTCCTCGGGCCAGCCCACACAGGTCCAGCGCTCGGCCGCCATGTGCCTTTCCCAGGCGAGCCGTTCGGTGAAGGCCTCGTGCTCACGACCGGGTCCGCCGCGGCCGCGAAGACCCGCGAAGGCGCCGGTGAGGTGGGCTGCCAGCCACCCGCGGATCTCGGCGCGGAACTCCTCGACGCTGCTCATGGGGGTACGTTAATCTACCAAACACTTGTTAGGGAAGGAGCGTCCGATGTCCGCTGCCCACGACGAACCGGTGCGCTACGAGAAGCGGGGCCCGGTCGCGACGGTGACCATGAACCGGCCCGACTACCGCAACGCGCAGAACTCCGCGATGACCTACGCCCTGGACCGCGCGTTCTACCGCGCGGCCGACGACAGCGAGGTGAAGAGCGTCGTCCTCGCCGGGGCGGGCAAGCACTTCTCCGCCGGCCACGACATCGGAACCCCGGAGCGGGACGCTCATCTGCCGTTCGAGCGGCGGGCGGGACTCTGGTGGGACCACTCGGACAAGGAGGGCGCGGAGAGCCGGTTCGCCCGCGAGTCCGAGGTCTACCTGGGCATGTGCCGCCGCTGGCGGGAAATGCCCAAACCGGTCATCGCGTCCGTGCAGGGCGCATGTGTGGCGGGCGGCCTGATGCTGGCCTGGGTGTGCGATCTGATCGTGGCTTCGGAGGACGCCTTCTTCGCCGATCCCGTGGTCCGGATGGGTATCCCCGGCGTCGAGTACTTCGCCCACCCGTGGGTGATGCCGCCAAGAATCGCCAAGGAGTTCCTCTTCACCGGCGACCGCATGAGTGCACAGCGGGCCTACGAGGTCGGCATGGTCAACCGGGTCGTCCCTCGCGACGAACTGGCGGACCGCACAGCTGAGTTGGCGCTGAAGATCGCGGAGATGCCGCGCATGGGGCTTGCCCTGACGAAGCGCGCGGTCAACCAGGCCGAGGACCTGCAGGGCATGCACACCGGCATGGACTCGGTGTTCGGCCTGCATCACCTGGCGCACGCGCACAACGCCGAGACCGCGCCGGACGCGCTCGGGGGCATGGACATCCGGGCGATGAAGAAGGCGGGCGGCTGATGGACCTCGATTCCGAGCCGGCCGACGAGGCGTTCCGTGCCGAGGTGCGTGACTGGCTGGCGGACCACGTCCCGGTCGCGCCCCTGCCGTCGCTGGAGACCGCCGAAGGCTTCGCCGCGCACCGGGAGTGGGAGGCGGTCCTGTCCGCCGACCGCTGGTCGGTCGTCTCCTGGCCCGAGGAGTTCGGCGGGCGAGGGAGCTCCCTGCTGCGCTGGCTGGTCTTCGAGGAGGAGTACTACGCTGCCGGGGCGCCCGGCCGGGTCAGCCAGAACGGCATCAATCTGCTGGCCCCGACCCTCTTCGAGCACGGCACCGCCGAGCAACGGGCCCGGGTCCTGCCCGCGATGGCACGTGGTGAGGTGATCTGGGCGCAGGCCTGGTCCGAGCCGGAGTCCGGCTCCGACCTGGCCTCACTGAAGTCGACCGCCGTACGGACGGAGGGTGGCTGGCTGCTCAGCGGCCAGAAGACCTGGTCCTCCCGGGCCGCCTTCGCCGACCGGGCCTTCGGTCTGTTCCGCAGCGACCCCGAACGGGACCGGCCGCACCGGGGGCTCACGTATCTGATGTTCCCGCTGGACGCGGAGGGGGTGACGGTGCGGCCCATCGGGCGGCTCGACGGGAAGCCCGCCTTCGCCGAGCTCTTCCTGGACCAGGTGTTCGTACCCGACGAGGACGTCATCGGCGAGCCGGGCCAGGGCTGGCGCGTCGCGATGAGCACCACCGGCAGCGAACGGGGGCTCACCCTGCGCAGCCCGGGCCGCTTCACGGCGGCCGCGGACCGGCTGACCGCCCTGTGGCGCGAGTACGGCGACCCGGCGGACACGGCGCTGCGCGACAGGGTCGCCGACGCGGTGATCGGGGCCCGCGCCTATCGGCTGTTCTCGTACGCGGGGGCCTCCCAGATCCTGCACGGGGCGGGCGGGCCGGCCGGGGCCGCCTCCAGCCTCAACAAGATCTACTGGTCCGAGCTGGACATCGCACTGCACGAGACGGCGCTCGACCTGCTCGGCCCTTACGGCGAACTCGCCGACCACGCGACGGAATCACCGGACCACGGCAACTGGTCCGAGGGCTACACCTTCTCGCTGGCCGGTCCCGTCTACGCGGGCACCAACGAGATCCAGCGCGACATCATCGCCGAGCGGCTGCTCGGCCTGCCGAAGGGGCGCCGCTGATGCGTTTCCTCCTGGACGCCGAGCAGCGGGACTTCGCCCACTCCCTCGACGCTCTGCTCACCTCCTGCGCCACCCCGGCCGTCGTGCGGTCCTGGGCGGCCGGCGACCACGGCCCGGGGCGTGCCGTCTGGGCGCGGCTGGCCGAGGCCGGGGTGTTCGCACTCGCGGTTCCGGAGAAGTACGAGGGGTTCGGTCCTCTTCCCCTCGAACTCACCCTCGCCTTCGAGGCGCTGGGACGGCACGCCGTCCCCGGGCCGCTGGTGGAGACGGTTGCCGCGGCGGCCCTGCTGCACCGGCTCGACGACGACCGCCTCGCCGCGGACCGGCTGCCCGGCATCGCATCGGGGAAGTCGGCCGCCTCCCTCTGTCTGACGTCCCTCGGCCCGTACGCCCTGGACGCCGACGCGGCCGACGCGGTGTTCGTGGTGGCGGGCGACACCCTGCGCCTCGCGAACGGGTCAGGAACCGTACAGCCCTCGGCGGACCCGGCACGGCGACTGTCACGGCCGGCGGACGGGACGGTTCTCGCCCAGGGCCCGGCAGTGACCGCCGCCGTCGCGTACGCGGCCGACGTGGCCGCGCTCGCCACGGCAGCCCAGGCGCTCGGGGTCGGCCGGACCCTGCTGGCCCGTACCGTCGAATACGTCAAGCAGCGCTCCCAGTTCGGGGTGGCGATCGGCTCCTTCCAGGCGGTCAAGCACCGGCTGGCCGACACCCTGCTGGCCCTGGAGTTCGCCGGCCCGCTGGTGCACGGCGCCGCGCTCGCGCTCGCCGCCGGCGACGACGGGGCGGGCCGCGACGTCGCCGCGGCCAAGGTCACGGCGGGCGAAGCCGCATACACGGCGGCGCGCACGGCCCTCCAGCTGCACGGCGCCGTGGGCTACACCGACGAGCTCGACCTCTCCCTGTGGATCCGCAAGGCCCGGCCCCTGCGCGACGCCTGGGGCACCCCGGCCGCGTGCCGGGCCCGCGTCATGGGAGCGGACCGATGAGACTCACGCAGGAACAGGACGAGCTGCGGTCCGCCCTGCGATCTCTGCTGACGCGACATCAGCGACATGCCGCTTGGGCGCCGTTGACCACCCAGATCGGTGCGGCCGGTCTGGCCGTGCCCGAGGAGTACGGCGGGGCGGGCGGCGGCGCCCGCGATGTCCATGTGCTGATGGAGGAGCTGGGCCGGAGCCTGAGCCCGCTGCCGTGCCTGGGCTCCTCGGTGCTCACGGTCGGGGCCCTGCTCGCCTCCGGTGACAAGGAGGCGTGCGGGCGGCTGTTGCCGGGACTCGCCGAGGGCAGCTCGGTGGGCACCCTGGCCTGGGCCGAACGGGGTTCCTGGGACCAGGAGGCGATACGCGCCGAGGCGCTGGCGCGTCCGGGTGGCGGCTGGCTGATCACCGGGACCAAGGAGTATGTGCTGGACTGGTCCGGCGTGGCCGTGCTGCTCGTCGCGGCCCGTACGGCAGACGGGGTGTCGCTCTTCGAGGTGGCTCCCGACGCCCCCGGGGTGCGCCGGGAGCCCGTCGTGACCATGGACGAGACCCGGGGCCAGGCCCGGTGGATGCTGGACGGTGCCGAGGGGCGCCTGCTGGGCGTGAACGGCGAAGGCGGGCGGTGCCTGGAGCACGTAAGGGACCTGGCCTGCACCGCACTCGCCGCCGAGCAGGTGGGTGCGGCCGGGCACTGTCTGGAGCTCACCGTCGAATACACCAGGAACCGGGTCCAGTTCGGGCGGCCCATCGGTTCGTTCCAGGCGGTCAAGCACCGGCTGGCCGACGCCTACGTCCTGGTGGAGTCGGCGCGTTCGGCGGCGCTCGGTGCCGCGTTCGCCGCCGACAGGGACCCGGGTGCGCTGCCGCGGGCCGCCGCCGTCGCGAAGTCGGTCTGCTCCGAGGCGTTCTCGGCGGTGGCCGGCGAGATGATCCAGCTGCACGGCGGGATCGGCATCACCTGGGAGCACGACGCGCACCGCTACTTCAAGCGGGCACACGGGGCGGGCGAACTGTTCGGGCCGGCCGCCCACCACAGGGCGCGGCTCGCCGCCGGGCTCGGTCTCACCACTCACTGAGCAGGTTCCAGCAGACGGATCAGGGGGCGCGACGCATGGAGATCGGCGGTCCGTTGGACTTCACGGGGCAGGTGGTCCTGGTCACCGGCGGGACCAGGGGAATCGGTGCCGCCATCTCCGGGGCGTTCCTGGGCGCCGGGGCGGAAGTGGTGGTCTGCGGCCGCACCACCCCGGAAACACTGCCCGCTGCCGAGGGCCGTCGCGCGGTCTTCGTCCCCGCCGACGTACGCGATCCGGCGGCGGCGTCCTCGCTGGTGGACGCGGCGGTGGAACGCTTCGGCCGGCTCGATGTACTCGTCAACAACGCGGGCGGCTCCCCGGACGCCGACGCGGCCACCGTCTCGCCCCGGTTCGTGGAGAGGGTCGTCGCACTGAATCTGCTCGCGCCGTTCTACGTGGCACAGGCGGCCCACCGCGTCATGCGGGCTCAGGACGGCGGCGGTTCGGTCATCAACATCGGCAGCGTCTCCGGCCAGGACCCGCAGCCTGGGACCGCGGCCTACTCGGCCGCCAAGGCAGGGCTGCTGGCCCTCACCAAGGCGCTGGCCCTGGAATGGGCACCGGCGGTCAGGGTCAACCACATCACCACGGGGCTGATCCGCACCGAGAGCGCGGCGGCGGTCTACGGCGCCGACGGCGGGGCGTCGGTGGCGGGCATCATCCCGATGGGACGGATGGCGGTCCCCGACGATGTCGCCCACGCCTGTCTGTTCCTCGCCGGTGGTCTGTCCGGATACGTCAGCGGGGCGGACCTGGCGGTGCACGGGGGCGGGGAGTTCCCCGCGCGCTATCTGGCGGCGAAGGCGGCTGCCGGGCCGGGCTGACAGCTGCGCGACGTGCCGGGGGCTTTCCCCCGGCTCCCTCGACCGGGTGGCCCGATGTTTCCAGGTCGAGCCGGCCCCTGGCTCCTCGTCGCCGCTGCCGGCCAAAGGTCCCCGGCCTCGGGTTATCCCCACCCCGCATCCGCCAGCAGCCGCCATGGCCCGTCATCACCGTGATCCGTAGCGTCGAATGCATCGGCTCGAAGGATCGTGAGAGGGACGGCATGAGGCAGCACGGCGGCAAAGGACAGCAGACGGGTGACCGGCCGGAGGTCCGGGGTGACCTCGGTCCGGCCGTCGAACTGCACGGCGTGCGCAGGCAGTACGGTCGCGGCGCCGGCGCGGTCCATGCGCTCGCGGGCGTCGATCTGGCGCTGCCGCGGGGCACGTTCACCGCGGTGATGGGACCGTCCGGGTCCGGCAAGTCCACGTTCCTGCAATGCGCCGCCGGCCTCGACCGGCCATCGGCGGGCACGGTGCGCCTGGGCGGTACGGAGATCACCGGCATGAACGAGAACAAGCTCACCGAGCTGCGCCGCAGCCGCCTCGGCTTCGTCTTCCAGGCCTTCAACCTGCTGCCCTCCCTGACCGTGGAACAGAACGTGCTGCTCCCGATGCGTCTCGCCGGACAGCGTCAGGACCGCCGCCGGGCGGCATCGGTGCTCGCGCAGGTCGGCCTCGCCGACAAGGCGAAGCGCCGGCCGGGCGAACTCTCCGGCGGCCAGCAGCAACGCGTGGCCATCGCCCGCGCTCTGATCACGGCGCCGGACGTGATCTTCGCCGACGAGCCCACCGGCGCCCTCGACACCGTCACCGCCGCCGAGGTCCTCGGCCTGCTCCGGCATGCGGTGGACACCCTCGGCGCCACCGTCGTCATGGTCACCCACGACCCGGCCGCCGCCGCCTGGACCGACCGCGTGCTCTTCCTCGCCGACGGCGCCCTCGCCGGCTCCCTCGACCGCGGCTCGGCGGAACAGATCGGCGCACGCATGGCTGCTCTCACCTCCCGCCCCGACGCGAGGGCGGGGGTCGCCGCGTGAGCCGCTTCGCCCCCAACGGCCTGGCCCGCGCGGCCGTCCGCTTCAAGCCGGCGTCTTTCGCCGGCACCTTCGTCGCGCTGATGATGGCGGCGCTGATCGTCTCCGCCTGCGGCATCCTCCTGGAGACGGGCGCCCGCGCCTCGGTGCCGGCCCAGCGGTACGCGAAGGCGCCGGTGGTCGCCGCGGCGGACCAGTACGCCCGTCTCGTCACGGGCAGCGGAGACAGCCGCTCCGAGTCGGCGAGCCCGCTGCCGGACACCGCTCGTGTGGACACCGCCCTGGCCGGCAGGGCAGCCCGCGTGCCGGGCGCGGAGACGGCGGTCCCTGACTTCACGTTCCCGGTGCGTCTGGGCGAGGGCGCGCTGACGGGCCACGGCTGGGGATCGCACGCCTTCACCGGCACCGCGCTCGCCTCCGGAACCGCCCCCCGGGCGGGCGAGGTCGTGCTCGACGCCGCCGCCGCACGGGCCGCGAAGGCGGGCGTCGGCGACACCGTCACGCTCGAAACCGCCACCGGGCGAGCCGGTTTCCGCGTCTCCGGGCTGGCGAGGGCCGGATCCGGCGACGCTGTGACCGAGGGAGCCACGGGCTGGTTCACCGACGCCCAGTCCCCTGCACTGGCCGGGCACCCCGGCAAGGCGGACGCCATCGCCGTCCTGGCGAAGGACGGGGCGTCCCCGGCAGACAACGCCGCCCTCGTCGCCGGCGTGAAGAGGGCACTGGCCGGCACCGGAGCCCAGGTGCACACGGGTGACGGCCGCGGCTCCGTCGAGAACCACGGACTCGCGTACGCCAAGGAGACACTCACCGGGCTCGGCGGCTCGTTCGGCGGGATCGCCACCCTGGTCGCCGTCTTCACGGCATCCGGCACGGTCGCGCTGTCCGTCGCCCAGCGGGCCCGGGAGTTCGCGCTGCTGCGCGCGGTCGGCGCCACCCCGCGGCAGATCCGCCGCGCGGTCGCCGCCGAGTCGCTGCTCGTGGCACCACTGGCCGGGCTGGTCGGCTGCCTGCCGGGGGTCGGGCTCGCGCGCTGGTGGTTCGCACAGCTCAAGGAACGCGGGGCCGTCCCTGGCCCGGTGGATCTGCACGTCTCCTGGATCCCGCTCGTCGCCGCGGTCGGTGCGGTGCTGCTGACCGCGCTCACCGCAGGCTGGGCGGCCGGACGCCGGCCGGCGAAGATCAAGCCGGGCCGGGCGCTGGCCGAGGCGTCGGTGGAGCGGCTGCGGCCCGGCGTGATCCGTACGGTGCTGGGTCTGGTCGCCCTCGTCGGCGGCGGATTCTTCACCGCCTTCGCCGCCCGCTCGTCGGGCGACGACGCGGCCAACGCCGCCCTCGGCGTCGTCATGCTGTTCATGCTCGCCGTCGCCCTTCTCGGCCCGCTGGTGGCGCGGCTGTGCGCGGCACTGCTCGGGCTCGCGCTGGACGGCAGCGGCGGCGCCCCGGCCACGCTCGCCGCCGCCAACTCCCGTACGAACGCGCGTCGGCTGGCCTCCGCGATCACCCCGATCGTGTTGGCCATGGCCTTCGCCTCGACGCTCGCCTTCATGCATACGAGCGAGAGCCACGCAGCGGCGAAGCAGTTGCGTGCCGGCGTCATCGCGGACCATGTCGTCACGCACCCCGCCGGGCTGCCGTCCGACGCCGTGCGCCGGGCCGCCCGCACGCCCGGCGTCGACGCGGCCGTGGGCCTGCTCGACACGCAGGTGCTGGTGCCCGTCGGCTCCGGGGGCGACCGGTGGCTGCAGGGTTCGCCGGTCCAGGGCGTCTCGGGCGCGCGACTCGGACAGGTGCAGGACCTCGATGTGCGCAGCGGCAGCCTGGACCGGGTGGGCGAGGGCCGGATCGCCATCGACCGGACGCTCGCCACGTCGGCCGAGGCCGAGGTCGGCGACAAGCTGCCGATGTACCTCCCGGACGGCACCCGGACCAGCCCCGAGGTCGTCGCCGTGTACGGGCGAGGTCTCGGCCTGGCGGCCGTGACCATGGACCGCGCGTCGCTGGCCGGCCACGTGACCTCGGGCTTCGACACCACGCTGCTGGTACGTGGCGGGCACGCGAAGGCCCTCTCCCCGCTGGGCACGGTCACCGACGCGTCCGGCTACGCGGTCGAGCAGACCGCCGACCGAGAGCTCAACGCCTGGGCCAACTACACGATGGCCGCTGTCCTGGGCGGCTTCGCCGCCCTCGCCGCCGCCAACACCCTCGTGATGACCGTCCTCGACCGCCGCCGCGAGCTCGGCATGCTCCGCCTGGTCGGCGCCACCAGGCGCCAGGTGATGGGCATGCTGCGCTGGGAGGGCCTGCTGGTGGCGGTGGCCGGCATCGTCCTTGGCACGGCCATCGCCGCGGCCACCCTCGTCCCGATGATGCGCGGGCTGACGGGCGAGGCCCCCTACGTGCCCCCGCTCGCGTACGGGTCCTTCGCCGCGGCCGCGGTGGCTCTCTCCCTGTTCGCGGTCACCCTGCCGGCGCGAGCGGCGCTCCGCGAACGGCGGGGCTGACGCGGGCCTGACCTGGGGCGCGGCGCACCGGGTTGTCCTCGATCGTCGGGCCGAAGGCCCGGGCCCTTGCCTCCGCTCCGGGAGTCACACACCGAGGACCGGCGTCACGACTCCGTGGGCCGGGGTCGTCGGTGCCACTCCGCGGGGCGAGGCGCCCGGGTCCCCGGCGGAGGCCGTGTGTTCGAGCCGGCGCGGCACTGCTCCGACCAGGCACGAGAGGAATTTTGCCCAGGGAGCAAAATTGCATAGCATGCACCTTCATGAGTGCCGACGATCCCGCCCTCGGGCTGCGCGAACGCAAGAAGCGCGCGACACGCGACGCCCTTGCCGACATGGCGCTGCGCATGGCGGCGGAGCGCGGCATCGAGAACGTGACCGTGGAAGCGGTCACCGATGCCGTCGGCGTCTCCGTGCGTACGTTCTTCAACTACTTCCCGTGCCTGGACGAAGCGATCACCCGCCCAGGTCAGGAGAACGCCGAACGGACCCGTCGGGCGGTGCTGAACGCACCGGAACACCTCACGGCACTCGAAGCCCTCAGCGAGGCGCTCGCCCAGGAACTCGCGCAGATCGAGGAGGACCACGAACGCTGGGAACTCCAGATGGCGGTCCTCAGGAGAAGCCCTTCGCTGCTCCCGGGTTTCCTGGCTGCCCAGGGCGCCGACGAGCGAGCTCTGGTCGCCGTCCTGGCCGAGCGTCTGGGCCAGGACCCCGAGACCGATCTCCAGCCCCGGCTGCTCGCACACGTGGCGATCGCCGCCGTGCGCGCCACCGTGGAGGTCTGGGTGGCCTCGGGCCGCACCCGTACGTTCCAGAGCCTCTACCGCGAGGCGTTCGCCTCGCTGGCCACCGGCCTGAAGACCTGACGCTCCGCATCACGGGACTTCACCCGTCACCGCAGAACCGGTTTCCGCGGACCACGCTCCGCAACACCAGTCACCACAGACCAGTCACCAGAAAATGAGGAACGTCAGCCGATGACCGCTGCCGTCACACCCGAAGCCGGTACCGCCGGCGCGCCCGAGGGGCCCGCGTCCGGCATGACGCGCCGCCAGATACTCCAGGCCATGTCCGGCCTGATGGCCGGCATGTTCGTGGCCATCCTGGCCTCCACCGTGGTCTCCAATGCCCTGCCCAGGATCATCGCCGACCTGAACGGCAGCCAGTCCTCGTACACCTGGGTCGTCACGGCCGAGCTCCTCGCCATGACGGCGACCGTCCCGATCTGGGGCAAGCTCTCCGACCTGTACGACAAGAAGCTGCTCATCCAGCTCTCACTGTCGATGTTCGTCGTCGGCTCACTCGTCGCCGGCTTCTCGCACAGTGTGGGCCTGCTCATCGTGAGCCGCGTCGTGCAGGGCATCGGTGCGGGCGGTCTCACCGCACTCGCCCAGGTCGTGATGGCGGCGATCATCCCGCCGCGTGAGCTGGGCCGCTACTCCGGCATCTTCGGTGCCGTGTTCGCCGTCGGCACCGTCGCGGGCCCCCTGATCGGCGGCGTGCTCGTGGACACCTCCTGGCTGGGCTGGCGCTGGTGCTTCTTCATCGGCGTCCCGTTCGCGCTGCTCGCCATCGTCCTGCTCCAACTGACCCTGAAGCTTCCGACGGTCCGCAGGGAAGTCAGGATCGACTATCTCGGCGCCCTCCTGATCATGAGCGGCGTCAGCGCCCTGCTGCTCTGGGTGACCCTCGCGGGCAACCGGTTCGACTGGGCTTCGTGGCAGACCGCCGCACTGGTCACCGCGGGCGTGGTCCTGCTGGGCACCGCGGTCCTGGTCGAGTCCCGCGTCAAGGAACCCATCATCCCGCTGGACATCTTCCGCAACCGCACCGTGGCGCTGACGACGGTCGCGAGCATGCTGGTCGGCGTGGCCATGTTCGGCGGCACGGTGTTCCTCTCGCAGTACTTCCAGATCTCGCTCGGCAAGACCCCGACCGTCGCGGGCCTGATGAGCCTGCCGATGATCCTCGGTCTGATGGTCTCCACGACCGTCGCCGGGCAGATCATCTCCTCCCGGGGCAAGTGGAAGGGCTTCCTGATCGCGGGCGGCGTCATCATGACAGCCGGCATGGGCCTGCTGTCCACGATCGGCGCCGACTCCTCGTTCGGCGTGCTCAGCCTCTACATGGTCGTGCTCGGCATCGGCGTCGGCATGCTGATGCAGAACCTGGTGCTGGCCGCCCAGAACGACGTACCCGCCTCGGAGCTCGGTGCGGCGACCTCGGTGCTCTCCTTCTTCCGGAGCCTCGGCGGGGCGATCGGCACGAGCGCGCTGGGGGCCGTCCTCGGCCACCGGGTGGCCTCGGAGATGGAGAAGGGGTTCGGCGGGGCGGCGGACAACGGAGGTGCCGGGCACGGCGTTCCCGACCTCAGCACCCTCCCCGAACCGGCCCGGCAGGTGGTCGAGCACGCATACGGCGTGGCGACCGCGGACGTCTTCCTGATCGGCGCCCCCTTCGCGTTCCTCGCCCTGATCGCGGTGCTGTTCATCAAGGAGAAGCCGCTCAGGACGCAGAGCGGGATGGAGCGGCTCGCGGAGGAGAGCGCGGCGGCGGCGAAGTCCGCCGCGGCCCCGGCCTCCTGATCGCTGATCACCGGATCACTCAGCCCCGCGTCGCACGCGTCTGTCCGCGTGTGACGCGGGGCTCCGGCGATGTCCGCCCCGGCAGACCGCGGGCTCCCGCTCCGCCGGAGCCGAGCCCCGCACCGCATGGGGGCGGACCGGGATGGATCGAGCGGATTTCCACCTGCCATGGTGTCGCCATGACTCCCCCGCCCGACTCCCCCTTCGACGTGTCCGCGGACGCGCCCGCGACCGCCGCGGAAAGATTCCCCTTCCAGTTCGCCCGCACCCGGCGCTTCTCGCTCGGCGTGCCCGGGCAGTTCACCGTCTCCCCCGACGGCGAACGGGTGCTCTTCGTCCGGACCACCTCGGGTACCGACCCGGTCAGCAGACTCTGGCTGTACGAGAACGGCGCGGAGCGGTTGCTCGCCGATCCCCTCGGGCCCGACTTCGCGGACGGCGCCCCGGGCGGGGTGCCGCCCGAGGAACTGGCCCGTCGCGAGCGCGCCCGGGTGACCTCCTCGGGTGTGGTGTCCTACGCCACCGACGCCTCCGCACGGCTGGTCGCCTTCGCGCTCCAGGGCGTCCTCTGGGTGCTCAGCACCGACGGCGGCCCCCCGCGCCGGGTAGCCACGGCCGGCCCGGTCGTCGATCCGCGTCCCTCCCCCGACGGCTCCCTGATCGCGTACGTCTCCGGGGGTGCGCTGCGGACCGTACGGCAGGACGGGACGGGCGAGCGGCTGCTCGCCGGACCGGACGGCGAGTACGTGACGTACGGGCTGTCCGACTACGTGTCACAGGAGTCGATCGGGCGCTCGCGCGGCTACTGGTGGTCGCCTCGCGGCGATGCGCTCCTGGTCGCCAGGGTGGACACGGCGAAGGTCCGGCGCCGGTACATCGCCGACCCCTCCGACCCGGAGCGGCCGCCCCGGGTGGTGGCCTACCCGGCCGCCGGGACGGCGAACGCCAAGGTGTCGCTGCATCTGCTGCGGGTGTCCGGGGAGCGGATCGATGTCCACCTGCCCGGCGAGGCCGGGGAGACACACCCCGAGGGCGTCTGGACGGACCGGGCGTTCGAGTACGTCGTGGCGGCGGGCTGGGACGACCACGGTCCGCTCGTCTCCGTACAGACGCGCGACCAGCGGTCGGTCCACGTCCTGGAGGTGGACGAGGTGACGGGCTCGACCCTCACCGCGCACCGGACCCATGACCCCGCCTGGGTCGCCCTGCGTCCCGGTACGCCGCTGCGCCTCGCCTCGGGAGGACTCGTCGTCCCCGCGCGCCCGGGCGGCGACACCCAGGGGCTGGACATCGGCGGCGCCACGACGCCCCCGGGCCTGGAGGTCCGCGAGGTGATCGGCACGGCGGACGGACGGGTGTTCTTCACCGCGAGCGAGGAGCCGACCGAGATCCACGTCTGGTCGTACGCCGTCGGTGATCCCACCGGGAGTCCCGTACGCGTCAGCAGCACACCCGGTGTGCACACCGCGGCAGTCGGCGGCCCGACGTCGGTCCTCGACAGCAGGACACCCCACGGCCGTACGGTGACGGTGCTCCGGGCCGGCGTGCCGACGGGGAGCATCGCCGTCCTGGCCGAAGAACCGCTCGTCGTCCCGCGCCCGCTGGCCCTGAGCCTGGGGAAACGGGAGCTGCGCAGCAGGCTCTACCTGCCGTCCTGGCACCGGCCGGGCAACGGCGCCCTGCCGGTCCTTCTCAGCCCCTACGCCGGTCACGGCATGCAGGTTGTCCTGGAGGTCCGGGCCTGGTGGGCCGCGGTCGCCCAGTGGTTCGCCGAGCAGGGGTTCGCAGTGCTGGTCACGGACGGACGCGGCACGCCGGGGCGCGGCGAGGCGTGGGAGAAGTCGGTGCACGGCGACCGTCTGACGGCCGTTCTGGAGGATCAGATCGACGCGTTGCACGCGGCGGCCGCCCAGCACCCGGACCTCGACCTGACCCGGGTGGCGATGCGCGGCTGGTCGTTCAGCGGCTACCTGGCAGCGGCGGCCGTGCTGCGGCACCCGGAGGTCTTCCACGCGGCAGTGGCGGGCGCGGCCCCCGCCGACCGGCGTCTCTACGACACCCACTGGGAGGAGCGCTTCCTGGGCCACCCGGACGTGCAGCCCGCGAACTACACCCGCAATTCGCTCCTGGACGAAGCGGCGGCACTGTCGCGGCCGCTCATGCTCGTGCACGGACTTGCCGATGACAATGTGGCCGTGGCCCACACCCTGCGGCTCTCCGCAGCACTGCTCGCCGCGGGCAGGCCGCACACGGTTCTGCCGCTTTCGGGCGCCGGACACCTCGTGGGGCAGGAACGGACCGCGAGCGGTCTGCTGCTGCTGGAGCGGGACTTCCTGAGGAAGTCCCTGGGGCTTTGAACACAGATCACCGGTTGCGCGTACCCCTGGACGAAGCGTCGCAGCCGAGAACACCCCGGAAGGAAATGCCAGCATGAGCGCATCGCAGGACCACGAGGTCCGCATCGGACGCCGGGCAGTCGTCACAGCGGCCGGCGCCGTCTCCGTGGCCGCCGTACTGACCGCGTGCGGCGGCTCGAAGGAGGCGGCCGGTTCCGGTGTCGTCGAGCAGTACGACGACAGCGGGGACGGCAGCGCAGGGGCGGTCCTCGCGAAGACCACCGACATCCCGGAGGGCGGCGGGAAGATCTTCGCGGAGCAGGGGGTCGTGGTGACGCAGCCCGCGGCCGGTGAGTTCAAGGCCTTCTCGTCCAAGTGCACCCACGCGGGGTGCGCGGTGTCGAGCGTGTCCGACGGCACCATCAACTGCCCTTGTCACGGCAGCATGTTCGACGTGGCGACGGGCGCCGTCACCACGGGTCCGGCCACCACACCGCTGCCCCCCGCCGCGATCACGGTCCAGGGCGATTCGATCAGCCTGGCGTCGTAGCGCCCCGGCCGCCCTGCCGCCTCCCGGTCCGCCCGCTCAGCCAGCAGTCGAGCAGGCTGTCGGTCGAGGTCACGGTGGCGACCAGGGCGAGTGTGTTGCGGATCATCGCGGGGGTGTAGTCGGCGGGCACCCCCGCGATGGCGTCGGCGGGCACCACCGCGGTGTACCCGAGGTTCACCGCGTCGAAGACCGCGTTGGGAACGGCGACGTTCGCCGATACGCCGGTGACGACCAGGGTGCGACAGCCGAGGTTGCGGAGCAGGGCGTCCACGTCCGTGCCCGCGATCGGCGACAGCCCGTGAAGCCGGCGGACGACGAGGTCTTCGTCCGCCACCGCGATGGGCTCCGCGATCCGTACCGCCGTACTGCCGGAGTGCTGCTGTACGGGAAGCCGCCCCGCGGCGCGGAAGAGGCGGGCGTTGCTGTTGGCGCCCCGGCCGTCCGGGCGGCGTTCGGCCACCGCGTGCAGTACCTGGACGCCTGCCTCGTGGGCGGCGGAGACCAGTCGCGCGACGTTGTCCAGAGCCCCGGAGGACCTGGCCTCCCTGGCCAGTTCGGGCAGCGCGCTGCCGGGTCCCACGACACCCTGCTGGCATTCCACCGTCAGCAGGACGGTGGTGGCGGGATCGGTCAGTTCGGCAAGCTGTTCCCTCGTCGGCACGGCTGCCCCTCTCGGAGACGGATCGGGCGCGCGAGGCTAACGTCCATTGCGCGATGAAGGAAGAGGCCTCATGATTCCTGACACCTAGTCAGCCAACAGGAGGGGGCTTCCCATGGCCGTCAGTCAACGGCGCGGCCGCCGGATCATGATGACGGACGAGGAGCGCGACGCCTACCTCACCGGGCAGCGCACCTGCCGGGTCGCCAGCGTCGGCGCGGACGGCCGCCCGCACGTCGGTGCGCTCTGGT
This sequence comes from Streptomyces sp. NBC_01013, assembly GCF_045162765.1. NCBI lineage: Bacteria > Bacillati > Actinomycetota > Actinomycetes > Kitasatosporales > Streptomycetaceae > Streptomyces > Streptomyces sp. NBC_01013. Next base: position 7,131,064 of record NZ_CP108687.1, on the reverse strand, counting down.
TCTGCTGGGACGGAACCTCGCTGTGGCTGTACTCCATCACCCGGAGCCTGCGCTGGTCGCAGCTGCGCCACGACCCGAGGATCTCCGTGATCGTCGACGACGGGGTGGAGTACGGCGAGTTGCGCGGCATCGAGCTCGCGGGCGAGGCCGTCTTCGTCGGCGAGGCTCCGCGCACCGGCGAACCCTGCCCGGAACTCACTGTCCCTGAGGAGCTGTTCGCGGCGAAGTACTTCAACATGGAGACGATGCCTCACGATGGGCGGCACGCCTGGATGCGGCTCACGCCCGATGCCGTCACCTCCTGGGACTTCGGCAAAATGGCCGCTCCGGCCGGCACGTGAGCAACGGGATCCCGATGGGGAACCCGGCCGCTACGCGTCTCCCAACGGATCGTCCAGCTCCCGCCCCGCCTCCCGTAGCGCCGCGACCGCCGCCCTGATCGACGGGCGCCTGTCCGCGTCCGCGCGCCACACGGCATGGACATGCCTCCGCATCTTCTGCCGTACCGGCACCAGCCGCACAGCGTCGGGCACCGGCCCGCGGCCCAGCCGCGGCGCCACGCAGACCCCCATTCCAGCAGCGATCAGCGCGAGTTGGGTGTGGTGCTCGCCGGCGAGGTGGGCGATGCGCGGCTCGATCCCTTTGGAACGAAGCGTGAACATCAGCCAGTCGTAGCAGAATTCGCCCTCGGGCCACGACACCCAGTCGTCGTCGGCGAAGTCCTCCAGGTCGACCCTGTCCCGCTCCGCCAGCGGATGGCCCGCGGGCATGGCGATGTCCGGTGCGTCGTCGAGCAGTTGCGCACGGGCGAGCCCGCCGGGGACCGGCAGCCGCTTGTTGCTCCAGTCCAGCACCACGGCGAGATCGATGTCCCCTCTGAGTACAGCCCGGATACCGTCCTCCGGCTCCAGTTCCTGCGTACGCACCCGGAGTTCGGGGTGATCGGCGCGCAGGGCGAGGAGCGTCGAGGGGAAGAGTCCGCGCGCCGCGGTGGGGAACGCGCCCAGCCGGATCTCGCCCACCACCTCCCCCCGCTGGGCCTCGATGTCGGACTGCGCGAGCTCGACCTGCGAGAGGATCCGGGCCGCGTGGTCGGCGAGCAACTGCCCCGCGTCGGTGAGCCGGATCCCCCGGCCGTTCCTGGCGAGCAGCTGCTGGCCCACTTCACGCTCCAGCTTCGCCATCTGCTGGGAGACGGCCGACGTGGTGACGTGCAGCCCCTCGGCGGCGCCGCTGACCGAACCGAGCCGGGCGAGGGCATCCAGGGTACGCAGGCGCTCCAGGTTCAACATGTAAGCAATGCTACGCGGACTCTCGAACGAAGTCTCACTTGTGCTACGAGATTGCATTCGTCATCGTTGACCTCATGAGCGCACCGCCCGCAACCGAGCTGACCGTCCCCGCATCCCCCCTGACCGAGCCTTCCCATCCCGTGGCCCGCCCCGCGCTGGACTGGCGGCTGCGCTTCGCGGCGCTCTCACTCATCTGGGGCTTCAGCTTCCTCCTGATCAAGGTCGGGACCGATGGCTACGCACCGTTCCAGGTCACGCTCGGCCGCCTGCTGTCGGGGACCGCGGTGCTGGCCGTGGCCATGATGGTGAAGCGGGAGCGACTGCCGCGCACCGTCCGCACGTGGGGTCACCTGGCCGTTGCCGCCTTCTTCCTCAACGCCCTGCCGTTCTCCCTGTTCGCGTATGCGGAACTGACCATCCCCTCGACCCTGGCCGGCATCTGCAACGCGACCTCACCCCTGTGGGGCATGGCCCTGTCCCTCGTCGCTCTCTCCGAGGACCGCCCCACCCGCCGCCGCGTCGCCGGTCTCGGGCTCGGCTTCCTCGGTGTCCTGACCGTGCTGGGCGCCTGGCAGGGCTTCTCCGGTCTGGACTTCAGCGGTACGGCGATGGCGCTCCTGGCCTCCCTCAGCTATCCCGTCGGCTGGATCTACGTGCGCCGGACTCTGGCGGGCAGCGGTTCCTCCGCCCTCTCCCTCACCGGCAGCCAGCTCTTCCTCGGCACGGTGCAGCTCGCCCTGGTGACCCCGTTGTTCACCTCGGCACCGGACGGATTCCCGCTGTGGCCCACCCTGGCCGTCGTCGCCCTGGGGGCCCTGGGGACGGGACTCGCCGTGCTCCTCCAATACGGCCTGGTCACCGAGGTCGGCCCGACGACCGCGCAGATGGTCACCTACTTCATTCCGGTGATCGCCACCGCGGCGGGTATTGCCGTACTCGGCGAACAACTCAGCTGGAACACCCCGGTCGGCGCCCTCGTCGTCCTGGCGGGTGCAGCCCTCACCCAGAGCAGACCCCGCACGACCGGAGCGTCCGCCCCGCGGACGCCCGCCCCCGGACCGCGGCGCCGGCAGTCGTCGTAGCTCATCCATAGCTCAGCGGGTTCGCCGGTCCCGCCGCCGCCGCCACCGCGTCCGCGAGCGGTCCGATGTCGGCGGCGGTGAGCGGCGACACGGTGATCCGTACCCCCTGGGGCGTGGTCATCCGGAAGCGGGCTCCGGGCGCCACCGCCCAGCCCGCGTGCAACAGGCGCGCCACGGCCCCCGTCTCGTCGCTCACGGGCACCCACACATTCATCCCGCTGCGACCGTGCGCCTGGACGCCCCGGTCCTCCAGAGCCAGGACGAGTGCGTCACGGCGCCGCGCGTACGCCCGGGCCACCTCGCGGGAGTCGACCGCGCCGGCCTTCCACAGGTGCACCACCGCCCGTTGCAGCAGCCTGCTCACCCAGCCGGGACCGAGCCGCTGCCGGCCCGAGACCCGGTCGGCGGTGACCGCGTCGCCGGTGAGCACGGCGACCCGCAGGTCCGGCCCGTACGCCTTGGCGACGGACCGTACGAACGCCCAGCGGTCCGTCGCTCCGGCCAGAGGGTGCAGCGGCAGGTCGACGATGGCGTGCCCGTGGTCGTCCTCGATCAGCAGCACATCCCGGTGTCCGGCCAGCACCGCCCGCAGCTGGGCCGCACGCCCGGCTCCGATCGCGGCCCCGGTCGGGTTCTGCGCCCGGTCGGTGATGACGGCCGCACGCGCACCCGCCTTCAGCGCGGCGGCGAGGGCCTCGGGCAGTGGCCCGTCGTCGTCGACCGGCACCGGAACCGGACGCATGCCCAGCGCCGGGACGAGATCCAGCAGACCGCCCCAGCCGGGGTCCTCGACCGCGACCGCGTCGCCGGGCCTGAGATGGGCGACCAAAACCCTTTCGATGGCGTCCAGCGAGCCCGACGTGGCGATCACCGGTCCGGCCGGGACCCCGTCCGCGTCGAACCCGGCGCGCGCCATTGCGGCGAACTCGGGATCCACAGGCGCCTGCGCATACATCCCCGGCGCCTGCGCGTACGCGTCGGTGACCGTGGCGAAGGCCTCCCCCAGCGTGGGCAGCAGCGCCGGGTCGGGGTTGCCCTCCCCCAGATCCCGCACTCCCGGCGGCGCCTCCACCCGCACCGACCCGCGCGCGGTGCTCGCCGGCCGCGGCCGGACCCTGCTGCCTCTGCGCCCTGCCGTCTCGATCACGCCCCGCTCCCTGAGGCTGCGGTAGGCGGCCGCCACCGTGTTGGGGTTCACCCCCAACACACTTGCCAACTCCCGCATCGGAGGCAGCACTTGTCCCGGCGTCAACTCACCGGAACCGACCGCCCGCTCCACGCTGGCGGCAATTTCCGATGCACGCCGCCCACTGATCGGATACTCTCCTAGCACAAAACACAGTATGCACTAGTGCAATGGAGTACGCAATGCCGGAGACCGAACCCCAGCAAACCGCGACCCCGGACGCCGCAGCCGCTTACACCCCGACCGGACGCACGGTCCCGACCCGCTCCCGCGACCGGGCCACCTACGACCGGGAACAGGTCCACTCGATACTTGACGAGGCCTACGTCTGCCACCTCGGCTTCGTACGGGACGGCGCACCTGTCGTCCTTCCCACGCTCTTCGGCCGGGTCGGCGAACGCCTCTACGTTCACGGCTCGACCGGCTCCCGCCCGCTGCGGGCGGCGGGCGGGAGCGACGAGGGACTGGCCGTGTGCCTGACGGTGACACACGTCGACGGGCTGGTGCTGGCCCGCTCCGCCTTCCACCACTCGCTCAACTACCGTTCCGTGATCGTCCATGGCACGGCGCACCCGGTCACCGACCCCGAGGAGCGGCGCATCGCGCTCGACGCGATCATGGAGCAGGTCGTCCCCGGGCGTTCCAAGGACTCCCGGCCCGCCGACGAGAAGGAACTGGCGGCCACCGCCGTGATCAGGCTGGACCTGCGCGAGGTCTCCGCCAAGGTCCGGACCGGCGGTCCGAGCGACGACGAACGGGATCTCGCGCTGCCGCACTGGTCCGGCGTCGTCCCCCTCACGCGCGGTCACGCCGAGCCGGTTCCGGCGGACGACCTCGATCCTTCGATCGCCGTCCCGGAATACCTGAGCACACTCTGAACGAGCCGGGGGCGGAGCGCGCGCTGCCGCACCGGCCCGCCCCCGCACCCGCTCACGCCGGGACGGCCGCCTCCCGGCGGGCGTTCGCGGCACCTCGCGTCTCGGCGACGGCCAGCCCCACCACCGCGGTGAGCAGCAGCGCCGTCCCGGCGACGGTGGCCGGCGTGAGCTGCTCGTGGAGCACGACGACGGCGATGACGGCCGCGCTGACCGGTTCGAGCAGCATGATCACCGAGACGGTGGCGGCCCGCACCACCGCGGCGCCCGCGAAGTACAGCGCGTAGGCGAGGGCGGTGGGGATCGCCGCGATGTACACGAGCAGGGTCACCACCTGTGTGACGTGCTCCGTCCGCGGCACGAGTCCCTCACCGGCTGCCATCGGCAGCAGGACGACCGCGGCGATTCCGAACGCCCAGGCACTGGTGGAGAGCGCGTCGGCGCCCCCGCCGTCACGGCCGAGCCATCGGGTGAGCAGGGTGATCGCGGCGTAGCCCGCCGCGGAGAGCAGGGCCGCCGCGATCCCGGCAGGGCGCACCGTACCCGCATCGCCTCCGAGCACCAGTACGGCGAGCCCGGTCAGCGCTCCGGCGACCGCGGCGAGGCCGCCGAGGCCGAGCCGTTCCCCCATCATCAGCCGGGCACCGACGGCGATGAGGACGGGGCCCGCGCCGAGCGTGACCACGGTGCCGACCGCGAGGCCCGTGACCTGGACGGCCGCGAAGTACGCGGTCTGGAAAACCGCAAGGCCGACGCCGGTTCCCAGGATGCGCAGCAGTCGCCGCCGCCCGGACTCGGCGACGGCGGCCGTGCGGGCGGGCCGCAGCGCGAGCGCGGCAAGCAGGAGCGCGAGGCCGCCCGCGCAGCGCCAGAACGACAGAGCCAGGGGGCCGAGATCACTGGCGTCGAAGAGCAGCGAGGCGGCCGCTCCGGCCGTACCCCAGGCCACTCCGGCAATGATCAGATAGCACAGGCTCCGCCCGACGGGCAGGCCGACAGCAGGGTTCGACACGTGACTTCTCCAGAGGAAGACAGGAAGGTGGTCGCTCGGCTCCGCACGCGGGCAGCGACGAACCGCTCGGGGACTGCCCGAGCCCGGTCTTCGTCAGGGGTGGCCGCCCGCGCTAGACGGCAGGAGGCGGAAGTACGGTCAGATGCATGATCGTCACCTTAGGAGGCGGCACGGCCGGCGGGCAATTCCCTGGGGGCCGCCCCCTGCCCACCGCCCCGCCCCGAAGCGAGCGGGCCGGAAGGCGCCTTGGGCGTCGACGACTGGGCGATGAAGGCGCCGGTGAGCACGAGCGCACCACCGATGAGCTGGGGTGCGGCCAGGTGTTCGCCGAGCAGCACCCACGCCAGCACAGTAGCGATGACGGCTTCCAGGCAGGCAACGACACCGGCAACCGCGGGTGACAGCAGCCGCACCGAGATCACCCCGGTCACATAGGCGATGACCGTGGCGAGCAGCACGATCCAGACAAGGAGCAGCCAGGCGGGTACATCCGTGCCGTTCATGGCGGTGTCACCGCCGAGCACGGACCAGTCCATGCCCCACGGCCGCGCCACGGCGGTGAGCACGGCGGCCCCGATGAGCAGTCCGTAGGCGATGACGCCGACGGGATGAGGCGGCTCGACGCCCTCGGCCGCATCCGCGCTCCCCTGATCGGAGAGGACGAAGTAGCCGACCTGGCAGCAGGCGGCGCCGAGCGCGAGCAGCAGCCCGACAGCGTCGAAGCTCAGTCCGGACCACGCCTCGACGACGCAGGCCAGGCCGCCGACCGCGAGGACGACACCGACGGCGGCAGCCCTCGTCACCGGACGGCGCTGGACGAATCGGACCCAGCCGAGGACCAGCGCCGGCGCAAGGTACTCGACGAGCAGCGCGACGCCCACCGGGATGCGGGAGATGGCGGCGAAGTAGCAGGCCTGGACGCCCGCGACGGCGAGCAGTCCGAATCCCAGCAGCAGCACGGGGCGGCTGCGGACCAGGCTCCGATGGCGCCAGGCGACGGGCAGCATGACGAGCGCTGCCCCCGCCACCCGCAGCCACACCACATGGAGCGGATCGAGCCCCGCCTCGATGAGCGGCTTGGCCGCCACACCGGAACCGCCGAATGCGAAGGCCGAGGCGAGGGCGAGTCCCAAGCCGGCGCTTCTCCCCTGAGACGCGTGCATCGGCACATCATGACAGGTGACGTCAGGAGCGTCACCCCTGTGACGCCTGACGCGGGTAACACTCCCATGTCATTGGTGCCCCTGACATGACGGACTGCTCACGCCCGGCCGGGCGCCTCCGCGATCCGGTCCCCGAGCAGCGCCGCGTCGACGCCCGCCCGCTCCAGTACCTCGACGGCCCGGCACCCCCGGTCCGCCGCCAGCGCGGCGAGCAGGTGAACGCCGCCGGCCCTTTCACATCCGGTCGACCGCGCACGACGGTACGCATCCGCCATGGCGGACGTCGCCGAGGGCGACCAGCCCTCCACACCCGCGTCCGCCACGACCGCACCCGAGCCTTCGACCGCCCCCTGCCAGCGGAGCCCGTATCCGATGCTGCGCTGGACGAGGTAGCCGAGCACCCGGGCCAACTGCGGGCCGCCGTCGAAAGCGGTGCGCACCTCGGGGTCCGACTCGATGAGGGAGTGCAGAAGATGAGCCGTGTCGATCTGCCGGTCGCCGTCCCGCAGGGCGCGCCTGCGCGCGCCGGTCACCACGGCGGCCAGCTCCGGGGTGAGTCCGGCGTCGAACTCAGCCCGATGGTTCTGCGCGGGCTGCTGAGGGATCCGCGGCGTCCGGTTCTGCACACTTCCACCCCATCAGCCGTGATGTGCCGAAGCGTCCCCGTCGAGTTGCATTGCCGCATCCCACCCGAGTTGGGCACAGAGAAGCGAGTCCTCCTCCTTGCGGATGAGATCGCGCCGATCCGCGGCCGGTTTCACACAAACGGCGCGCGCCGCCTTGCTTCGCGCTCCCGGAGCAACCGGAAGCCTCCCCGTACACGTCTCACAGGCCGGAGCACCGTTACGGCTGCGGGAGGGGGTGCCGTTGGTGAGCTGGCTCGTCTCGCTGCCGGCGCTCGACGGACGCGACTACGTCTACCGCGTCCACGCACCGTCCGACGCGCTGCGCGCGGATCTCTTCTGGGCAGCGTTCCACTGCCACGACGACGGACCGCATCCACGCGCCTGCGACCGGTTCGACGCGGCCCTGATCTGGCGGACCGGAACCGATCCGGCAAAGCTGACGCTTCATCAGTATTGAATGTTCTCACGGCTGCGGCTACGTTCCGCGACACCGTAACCCGTCGAGAAGGGGTGGTCGTATGGCCGAAGTCAGTGCAGAGACGCGCATCGAAGCACCGGCCGGGAAGGTCTGGGCCCAGCTGACCGACTTCAGCACGTACGGGGAGTGGAACGCCACTCACACCAGCTTTCCCAAGGGCCCCCCGGCCACACTGGAACTCGCCGGGACCTACGAGGAGAACATGAAGCTCATGGGGTTCCCCGCCGAGGTGACGTGGACGGTGTCGGAGCTGGAGGACGGCCGCCTGCTGACGACCACGGGGAAGGGGCCGATGGGGGTCAGCCTGAAGATGAGCTACGTACTGACGCCGGACGCGGACGCCACCACGATCCGCATCGACGGCGAATTCACCGGGGCCGCCGTCTCGTTGATGGCCGGCAAACTGAAGGACTCGGCCACCGCGGCCCTCATCGAGTCGCTGCGCAGACTGGACGGACTGATCGTCGCCTGATCACCCACGGGACGGCACTGTGACGCCGACGACACCGAGGGGCCCCGCAGCAGCGCCGCAGGGCCCCTCGCCGCACTTCTCCTCTGCTCTCCCACCGCGGGCTCAGTGCTCGTCGGCGAGGATGAGGTAGAGCTTCTTCCGGGCGTCGTTGATGACCGTCAGCGCCTTCTCGCGCTGCTCGGCCGAGCCGGTCTTCCAGACCTGGCCGAACGCCTCCATCATCCCGAACCCCGCCTGCCGCACCTCGTTGAGACTCTCCCAGTCGACGCCGCGCCCGGCTTCCTCCCAGGGTGCGTCGGCCCCCGAATCCGCCTCGGTACGACCGGCGTCGGTGAGGGTGAACAGCTTCTTGCCGCCCTCGCTCGCGCTGACGATCAGACCCTCGTCCTCCAGCAACTGAAGGGTGGGGTACACCGAACCCGGGCTGGGCCGCCAAGCCCCTCCGCTGCGCTCGCCGATCTCCTGGATCATCTCGTATCCGTGCATCGGCCGGTCCTTCAGCAGCGCGAGGATCGACGCACGCACGTCACCGCGGCGCGCTCTCCCCCGGCCACCACCGCGGCCGCGCCCTCCGCCGAACGGGCCGCCACCGAAGGGGCCGCCGCCGAACGGCGGGCCGAACTGACCGAAGGCCGCCCGACGCCCCTCGAAGTCGCCCCGCTCGTGCTGACCGGGCCCGCAGGGGCCGTGCCCATGGCCGTGTCCATGGCCGTGCTCGTGTCCATGTGAACGCATGACCGTTCTCCTTCTCCCGTTGATCGTTCGCCTATCACCGCACTGTCGCGATGCGTCAACGATATATCGGAACCGATCGGCTGACAAACCCCTTGTGCGGGATTTCGGTGACCTGTCTCAGCGAAGGTTGATGGGACGGCCCTCAGGAGACGCGGGTGTCCGGTGTCAGGGGGCGCTCGCAGGCGGTGCAGGAGCGGTGGACAGGTCGCTGGGAGCCGCCAACCCGGAATTGGCCTTGGCCTGCGGCTTCCCTCTGCCCCTACGGTCGGAGCATGAGGATCCGCATCGTCGACGCGTTCACCGACCGCCCCTTCTCCGGCAACCCCGCAGGCGTCCTGCTGCTGGGCCCGGAGGGCTTCCCCGAGGACAAGCGACTCCAGCAGATCGCCACGGAGATGAACCTCTCCGAGACGGCGTTCGCCCACCCGCTGCCGCCGGGCGGCGCCGCCGACTGGGCGCTGCGCTGGTTCACCCCGTCCACCGAGGTCGACATGTGCGGCCACGCCACCCTCGCGACGGCCCATGTCCTGCACACCACATCGACCGCGAGCGGCACGGTGCGCTTCGCCGCCCGGTGCGGGGTCCTCACTTCGACCGCGGCTCACGACGGCTCGATCGCACTCGATTTCCCGACCGCCCCCCTGACCCCCGAAGCCACACCACCGGGGCTGGCCGCCGCCCTGGGCGCGGAGCCCGTATCCGTGCACGACACGGGCCCGCACATCGGCGATCTGCTCGTGGAACTGGCCGACGAGGCGGCCGTACGAGGGCTCTCGCCGGACTTCCCCGCGCTGGTCACGCACTCACCGCGCGGCATCATCGCGACAGCGGCAGCCGCCTCGCCGGGCTGCGGCTACGACTTCGTCTCCCGCGGCTTCTTTCCCGCCGTGGGTATCGAGGAGGACCCGGTGACAGGCAGCGCCCACACCGCCCTCGCGCCGTTCTGGTCGGCCCGCCTCGGCCGCGACGAGCTGACGGGCCTGCAGGCCTCCGCCCGGGCCGGACTGGTTCGCACGTCACTGCGCGGCGACCGCACACTGCTGACCGGACGTGCGGTGACGGTCGTGGACGGTGAACTGCTCGTCACCCTGTGACGACAACGCGCGCCAGGGGGTGTGCGGTCCGTCCCCGCACACCCCCTGGCACCCGCCTCTCCCGGCTCACGGCGTCGGCAGCCAGCCCACCTTTCCGGCGAGCAGCGCGTAGCCGACGAACGCGCCGATGTCGAGAAGGGCGTGCGCGGCGACCAGCGGCCCCACCCGCTGCCAGCGGCGGTACAGCAGCACGAAGACGACGCCCATCACCATGTTGCCGATGAAGCCGCCGATGCCCTGGTACAGGTGGTAAGAGCCGCGCAGCACCGAACTGGCCACCAGCGCGGCCATCGGAGTCCACCCCAACTGCCCCAGCCGGCGCAGCAGATACCCGACCACGATCACCTCCTCCACCACGGCGTTCTGGATCGCCGACAGGATGAGAACCGGGAACTTCCACCACACATCAGGCAGCGACTCGGGAACGACCGTGAGGTTGAAACCGGCGGTCCGGGCGACCATGTAGAAGGCAAGCCCCGCACTGCCGATACCCGCCGCCACCAACGCCCCGCGCCCGAGATCGACCCAGGGAGCGGTTCGGTCGAAGCCGATGGCCCGCAGCCCGGCACCCTCCCGGATCAGCAGGTGCGCCACCAGCGCGACAGGCACCAGTGCGGTCGTGATTCCGAACAGCTGCCAGGCGAGATCCAGCCATGGACGCCCCGGCGCGTAGGAGCTGTTGAGCGTAGCCGCCTGGTCCTTCAAACCCCCCGGTTTCGTCAGCGACCCGACAAAACTGATCAGGGCTGACACCCCGCTCGCGCCCAGCGAGAGAGCCAGGACCAGCACCGTCTCGGACCGCAAGATCCGTCGTGAGACGGCCTCCCGAGGAAAAGAATCAGCCACACGCCCCACCTCCACCTGTACACCTGCCTTCAGTTGTGCATTCACGTCCCATGCCGCCCCCCACCCCGCTAGGGTCTCGAATGCAGGTACGAAGATCATGCGCGACAGGCCGGGGGACGAGCACCATTGCCGATGGTGCGGTCCCCCTTTTCCTTGTACATCCTCAAGGAGGGGCACCACCGACATGGGACGTCACAGCTTGCCCGACGACTACGCCACGGACGGAAGCGGGGACCGTTCGCCGCGTCGCCGGCGCACCGTGGCCATCGCCACCACGCTCGTTCTCGCCGTGGCCGCGGGAACTGCGGTCGCGGCACAGGGCGGCTTGCTGTCGTTCTCGAAGTCCTGCGAGGACACCGCCGTGCACCTGACCATGATGACCTCACCGGACATCGCTCCCGCCGTGCGTGCCGTCGCCGACAAGGCGCGCAAGGACGACCTGAGATCCGACGGCCACTGTGTGGACGTGAACGTGGTGGCCCGTGACTCGTACAAGGTCGCGGACGCGCTCGCCCGCGGCACGGGAGTACCGGACTACCAGATGTGGCTCCCCGACTCCGATCTCTGGCTGAACCGGGCGAAGGGCACGGGAGACGCCATCCCGATCACCCCTGGCGATTCCGTCGCCTCCTCACCCGTCACCCTCGCCATGGTGCCCTCCGCCGCCAAGCGCCTCGGCTGGCCCGAGAAGAAGTACTCCTGGGCCGAACTGACGGCCGCGGCCATGGAGTCCGACAAGGTGCGCCTGGGCTCGGCCGACCCCGCGCGCAGCGCCACGGGGCTGCTGGCGCTGACGAGCATCGGGACCTCCTCCGACAAGCTGGGCGGCGACAGCGACACCCGGGCGGCGGCCACGGCCAAGCTCCTGGCCCAGCGGATGTCGGACGGCGACACCCAGGTGGTCGAGACCCTGCCCCAGGACAGTTCCGGCGCGGAAGAGGGAAATCCGGCACGCAACCAGGCGGTGCTCCTCTCCGAGCAGGCCGCGTTCGCCCACAACACCGAGTCGGCGGACGGAGGCAAGCTCGACCTCTTCTACCCCAAGGACGGCACCCCGCTCCTCAACTACCCGTTCACCCTGGTCAACGAGGATGAGCAGACAACGGACGAGAGCCGGGCGGCGCTGCGGTTCATGACGCTGCTCTCCGAGGACGCCGCCCAGCGCACACTGGAGCAGCACGGTTTCCGCACCATCGACGGTACGGCCGACGAGGCCCTGGTCGCGTCGGCCGGCGGCAAGTCGCCCCAGCCGTACGCCACATCGCCCGGTATCGCGCCTTCGGACGAGACCTTGCAGGAGACGCTCGGCATGTGGACGATCACCGTGCAGAGCGCGCGGCTCACCACGGTCGTCGACGCGTCCGGGTCGATGGCCACCATCGTGCCGGGCCGCAACCAGTCACGGATGGACGTCACCAAGGCCTCGCTGATCCAGGCACTCAACCAGTTCACCCCGAATGACGAGATCGGCCTCTGGGAGTTCGCCACCACGCTCGACGGGGACAAGGACTACCGCAGGCTGGTGGCGACGGGACGGCTCGGTGACCCGGCCAAGGGCGGCGGGACGCACCGCGACAAGCTCGCCGCGGCGTTCTCCGCGCTGAAGCCCGTTCCCGACGGTGCGACGGGTCTGTACGACACCGCACTGGCGGCCTTCAAGGAGGCGCAGCGTACCTATGTGAAGGGAAAGTTCAACGCTGTCGTGATCCTCACCGACGGCTCGAACCAGGACGAGCGGTCCATCTCACGCACCGCCCTGATCGCGGAACTCACGAAGCTCAACGACCCGGAGCGCCCGGTACCGCTGCTCGGCATCGCGGTCGGCCCCGACGCCGACCGCGAAGAGGTGAACGAGATAGCGAAGGTGACCGGTGGAGGCGGGTACCAGGTCAGCGACCCGGCGGAGATCCAAGCGGTGATCCTGCAGGCCGTCATGACCGCGGGACAGAGCGGCCGCGCAGCCGGGGAGTAGAGGTACCGCCGTCCCCTCCGGCCAGGGCGGTACCGGTCCCCCGGACCGCTGCGGGAGTACTCCACCCCCGGAGCCGGGCACCCCGGGGCAGCCGCGGCAACCGGCCGCCCCCGCCCGCCTCATCGGGCGGGAACGCCCACCGGCCAGCTGTGCACCGGCTCACCGGCCTGCATCAGTTCGGCGTACCGCCGGGTCATGGCGGCGAGCGCCTCGTCCCGCCCCAGACCTGACTCGCGGGCCCGGTGGTAGGTGTCCGCCTGCCAGGACGCCCCGTTGGTCCGCCGTCGGCAGCGCTCCTCGATGATCCCGAGGTAGTGGTCGCGGTCCGCGGGCTCGATGTTCCAGGCGTCGAGCCCCGCGGCCGCCAGCGGCAGCAGTTCGTCCCGGACGAGTTTGACGGCCGGCACCCGGGTCAGGCCGCCCGAGCGGCCCGGCCGGGGCCAGAGCAGCTCGGCGTCGATTCCGCGGCGGCAGGCGGTCTCGAAGTTCTCGGCCGCCGCGGTGAACGGCATCCTGGTCCACACCGGGCGGGATTCCTCGGCGAGCGCACGGACGAGTCCGTAGTAGAGCGCGGTGTTGGCGATCACGTCGGCGACGGTCGGCCCCGCGGGCAGAACCCGGTTCTCCACCCGCAGGTGCGGTACGCCGTCCGCCACCCCGTAGACCGGGCGGTTCCACCGGTAGACCGTGCCGTTGTGCAGGACCAGTTCCTGGAGCCGTGGCACCCCGCCGTCATCGAGGACCCGGAGCGGGTCCTCGTCGTCACAGATGGGCAGCAGCGGGGGAAAGAACCGGAGGTTCTCCTCGAACAGCTCGTACGCCGAATCGACCCACCGCTCACCGAACCAGGTCCTCGGGCGGACCCCCTGGTTCTGCAGTTCGGGCGGCCGGGTGTCCGTGGCCTGCTGGAAGAGGGGTGGCCGCGACTCGCGCCACAGCTCCCGGCCGAACAGGAAGGGGGAATTGGCCCCCATCGCCACCTGCACCGCCGCGACGGCCTGCGCCGCGTTCCACACGTCCGCGAAGCGTTCCGGAGTCACCTGCAGATGCAGTTGCACCGACGTACAGGCCGCCTCCGGGGTGATCGATCCGGAGGTGCAGACCAGTCGCTCCACGCCTTCGATATCCAGGGAGAAATCCTCGCCCCGCGCCGCCACCATTTGATCGTTGAGCAACGCGTATCGATCCACGTCGGAGAGGTTGGACCGGACCATGTCCTCCCGACCCAGGGTGGGCAGTATTCCGATCATCATGATCCCGGCGTCGACCTCGGCAGCCTTCCGGTCGGCATATCCAAGGCCGGTCCGCAACTCTTCGGCCAACTGGTCGAGAACGCGGCCTGAAAGATTGTGGGGAACTATGTTCACTTCGAGATTGAACATCCCCAGTTCCGTCTGGAAATCGCGGCTCGCGATCCGATCCAGAACCTGTCCATTCAACATCTTCGGCATACCGTCGGACCCGGCCAGATTCAGCTCGATCTCCATGCCCATGAGGTTGCGCGGCCGGTCGAACCTCCTCTCCGCCAGGAGCCTCCCCAGCCCCTCCAGGCACTGGTGGAGCTTCTTCCGGTACTGATGCCGGTCGGACAGGTCAAAGGCGCCTCCGACGACCTTCTCCCCCATCGAAGTGTCCCTCCTCGAGTGGGCGGCCCGCGGCCCAGGCCGCCCGCGTCACGATCGATAATGCCCAGACGGGGAGATCCATAACTCCCCCACGCAGGCCCCGCACCCGCTAATGTGATGGCCGAGGCCGGGGGCACATTCACTCGGCATGATGCAGCGAGCAGATTCCCGTTCGGCAGGCAGGGAAAGAGCCGACACGTTTCAGCCTACCGCCACGCGGGAAAAATCCGAGGCGGCGGCTGCGCCGCTCGCACTGAATCAGCATAATCTCCGCATAATTGAGTCCGGATACCGCCTTGTCAGCAATAGCTGCGACGGCTAGTGGAAACACCGTGTGAACACGTGTCGTATAAACTCCGCGGACGAGGCAGAGAGTTGACGCACCGGCCCAGTCACCGGCCTCCTCTGGCCCCGCACGCCGACAGCGCCGTCTGCACCCACCCACGCTCCACCGTGTCTCCGAAGTGAGAGGCGACCCACTATGCCGTTGCATGTACCCCCGGCTCCCGCGCCCGCTCTGCGCAGCGTTCTCGCGGCGCTCGGCTCACCGACCGCGGTCCGCGAGGCCCGCACCCCTGCCCTGCGGTCCGCCCAGGGACCGCTGAGCCCCGAACACCCGCTCCCCGTCCACGTGCTGGACCGGACCGGGTCGAGCGGGCTCGCACCCACCACGCGGCTTGCCGCATGGCGCTTCCTGATCCGCAGCACGGAGCGGTGCGTCGCCGCGGCGGACACGATGCTGACCCCGGACGGCTGGGCCTTCTCGCACTTCTTCGAAGGCCCGTACATCGCCTCGACCGAGCTCGCCCTGCGCCAGGCCGAAGCCGCGGCGACGCCCTACCAGCCGAGATTGCTGTCCATTCCCGAGCTCTACATGCTGGCGCTGTGGCTGCACGAGGACACCGAGGCCGACGCATCCCTCGGGTCCCCCGCCCCTGCCGATCTGCTGGTACCGCTGGCTCCCGCCCCACCGGGTATCGCGGCACACCGCCCGCACCGGGTCGCTGATCTGCTCCCCGTGATCACCACCCGCATCGCACCCGGCCCCGGCCCCCTGCTCGGCTCTCCCGCCTGATTCCCGGCTTCGGACTTGACTGCGGCTCCGCCCTGCGACGACCTTCGGTGGCAGGGCACCGTGCCCTCGGGGTGAGCGCTGTGCCCATCCGGACTAGCCCCATCCGGCCACCCCGAACCACCCGAAGTGACAGTGCAGTTGCGTCGAACCGTCCGGGCGGGTGATGCGTCCTGAGAGGAGAGGAAGCGCTGCGGCGAAATCCCTGCGGATTGACGCCCGTGGGGCAACACTGGGACGGACCGATCGATACGGGGGGCGGCCATGAACACCTCTTCAAGCCGCAAGTCACTCACATCAACGCAGCGAAAGAACCCATCCATGTGCCAGCACCAGCCACCCTGCCCGACAGCCGACTCAGCCGACCGGGAAGCCGCCCGTCTGGTGGCGCACCATCCGGAACAGGGCTGGAGCCTGCTGTGCAACGGCGTCCTGCTCTTCGAGGACACCGGTGAGCTGCTTCCGGACGGGCAGATCATCGCCCCGCACCGGCCGCTGGAAGCGGGCCGGGTCGTGAAAGCGGCCTGAGAGGCCGGTACGGAAAAGGGGCCGGCCCGGAGAGTCTCTCCGCACCGGCCCCCACGCATGTACGCGTCACGCCCTGTGTTCCGGCGTCATGGTTCAGCTGTCGTACGCGTCCAGCGGCGGGCACGAGCAGACGAGGTTGCGGTCACCGAACGCACCGTCGATACGGCGCACCGGCGGCCAGTACTTGTCGGCGGCCGAGACCCCGGCCGGGAAGACGGCCACCTCGCGGCTGTAGCCGTGGTCCCACTCCCCGCCCAGCGCGGCCGCGGTGTGCGGGGCGTTGCCCAGCGGGTTGTCCTCCGCGCTCCACTCGCCCGAGGCCACCTTCTCGATCTCGCCACGAATGGCGATCATCGTGTCGCAGAAACGGTCCAGCTCCGCGAGGTCCTCACTCTCGGTCGGCTCGATCATGAGCGTTCCGGCGACCGGGAACGACATGGTCGGGGAGTGGAAGCCGTAGTCGATGAGGCGCTTGGCTACGTCGTCGATGCTGACGCCGGTGGCCTTGGAGATGGGCCGCAGATCCACGATGCACTCGTGCGCGACCAGTCCCGCCGGGCCGTTGTACAGGATCGGGTAGTGCGGCTCCAGCCGCTTGGCGATGTAGTTGGCCGCGAGTACGGCGACCTGCGTCGCGCGCTTCAGTCCCTCGCCGCCCATCAGGCGTACGTAGGCCCAGGAGATCGGCAGGATTCCGGCCGATCCCCACGGAGCGGCCGAGATCGGGCCGACACCGGTCTCCGGACCGGCGGCGGGCTGCAACGGGTGGTTCGGCAGATACGGCGCCAGGTGCGCGCGCACACCGACGGGACCGACACCGGGACCGCCGCCACCGTGCGGGATGCAGAAGGTCTTGTGCAGGTTCAGGTGCGAGACGTCGCCACCGAAGTGGCCCGGCTTGGCCAGGCCGACCAGCGCGTTGAGATTGGCCCCGTCGACGTACACCTGACCACCGGCGTCGTGCACCTCCGCGCAGATGTCGGCGACGTGCTCCTCGAACACACCGTGCGTGGACGGATAGGTGATCATGAGCACGGCGAGCTCGTCGCGGTGCTTCTCGATCTTGGCGCGGAGGTCCTCTATGTCGACCTCGCCGTCGTCGGCGGTCTTCACCACGACGACCTTCATGCCGGCCATCACGGCGCTCGCCGCGTTGGTTCCGTGCGCCGAGGAAGGGATCAGACAGACGGTGCGGCGCTCGTCGCCATTGGCGCGGTGGTAGGCGCGGACGGCCAGCAGCCCCGCGAACTCGCCCTGCGAGCCGGCGTTCGGCTGGATGGAGACCGCGTCGTAGCCGGTGACCTCGGCAAGCCGCTCCTCCAGCTCACGGATGAGCGTCAGGAAGCCCTCGGCCTGCTCGGCCGGCGCGAACGGGTGCAGCGCGCCGAACTCGGGCCAGGTGATCGACTCCATCTCGGCGGTCGCGTTCAGCTTCATGGTGCAGGAGCCGAGCGGAATCATGCCGCGGTCCAGTGCGTAGTCCCGGTCGGCGAGCTTGCGCAGGTAGCGCAGCATCGCGGTCTCGGAGCGGTGCTGGTGGAAGACCGGGTGGGTCAGGAAGTCGTCGCTGCGAAGCAGCCCGTCCGGCAGCGCGTCGGTGGTCGTGGCGTCCAGCGCCTCGATGTCGCCTTCGGCGCCGAAGGCGGCCCAGACGGCCGCGATCTGTGCACGGGTGGTGGTCTCGTCGCAGGCGAGCGAAACCAGGTCGCCGTCGACGAGCCGCAGATTGACCCCGCGCTCGCGGGCATCGGCGACGACTGCGGCCGCCTTGCCCGGGACCCGGACGGTGAGCGTGTCGAAGTGCGCGCCGGTCACCACGCCGACACCGGCCGACCGCAGGCCCTCGGCCAGGATGGCGGCGTAGCGGTGGGTGCGTCGCGCGATCGTCCGCAGCCCGTCGGGACCGTGGTAGACGGCGTACATCCCGGCCATCACGGCGAGCAGCACCTGAGCGGTGCAGATGTTGCTGGTGGCCTTCTCGCGCCGGATGTGCTGCTCGCGGGTCTGCAGGGCGAGCCGGTACGCCTTGTTGCCGTCCGCGTCCACGGAGACGCCGACGAGGCGGCCGGGGAGGCTGCGCGCGAACTTCTCGCGCACGGCCATGAAACCGGCGTGCGGTCCGCCGAAGCCCATCGGCACACCGAAGCGCTGGGTGGTGCCGACGGCGATGTCCGCGCCCAGCTCGCCGGGTGAGGTGAGCAGGGTGAGCGCCAGCAGATCGGCGGCAACGGTGACGATCGCGCCGAGCTCATGGGCCTGCTCGATGACGGGCTTGATGTCCCGTACGGCTCCGGATGCGCCGGGGTACTGCAGCAGCACGCCGAAGACACCGCGCTCGGCGATCCCGGCCGGGATGCCGTCGGTGAGATCCGCGACGACGACCTCGACGCCGGTCGGCTCGGCCCGGGTCTCGATGACGGCGATCGTCTGCGGAAGGGTGTCCGCATCGACCAGGAACACGCCCTGCTTGACCTTGCCGACGCGCCGGGCCAGCGCCATCGCCTCGGCGGCGGCGGTGCCCTCGTCGAGCAGCGAGGCACCGGAGGTGGGCAGCCCGGTGAGCTCGGCCACCATGGTCTGGAAGTTCAGGAGGGCTTCGAGGCGGCCCTGGGAGATCTCGGGCTGGTACGGCGTGTAGGCCGTGTACCAGGCGGGGTTCTCCATCACGTTGCGGAGAATCACCGGCGGGGTGAACGTGCCGTAGTAGCCGAGCCCGATCATGGGGGCCAGGACCTGGTTGCGGTCGGCGAGGAGGCGCAGCTCGGCGAGGACCTCGGCCTCGGTCCGCGCAGCCGGCAGTTGCAGGGCCTCGGCGCTCTTGATCACATCAGGCACCGCAGCGGCGGTGAGCTCGTCGAGCGAGCCGTAACCGACCTGGGCGAGCATCTTCGCCTGAGCCTCGGCATCGGGACCGATGTGGCGCTGCTCGAACGGGATGCCCTGTTCGAGCTGGGAAAGCGAAGTGCGACGGGGGGTCATGATGGAGGCCTCCTGGTCTGTCACGACCTGCGAGGGGCACCACGGCGCGGGGTGCCCGAACGGCCTCCCCCTCTGTCATCTCAACCTGAGAGCTTCACCGGTGCCTGCGGGGCGCACCGGCTTTCACCGTCGGTGAGGGAGAGCCCCACCCGGCCGTGGCCGTGCGGAACCTGCCCTGCTTTCCAGAGTGACCTCGTCCGAGCGGTACGGGGGCCTGAGAGATTCCGGGGAGGATTTGCTCCTTCGGCGCCTCCGGACTTCCTCCGGAGAACTCTCCCGCACGGGGTCAGCAGCCATTGCCAGCCTACCAGCGGGGTATGCGAAGCAGATCTCGAGTGGCCAACGCCACGGAACTGCACTTCTGTAGTGCTGTGGACTAGCCACGACCAGTGGGAGGGACCGTGCAGACCGACATCGATCCACGCAGCCTGATCGGCCGCAAAGCGTTCGACCGCCAGGGCACCAAGATCGGAACCGTGGACGAGGTGTATCTCGACGACGCGACCGGTGTGCCCGAGTGGGCGGCCGTGCGCACCGGACTGTTCAGCCGTGACGCCTTCGTCCCGCTGGAGCCCAGCGAGTTCGTCGAGGACACGCTGCGCATCCCCTTCGACCGTTCCCTGATCAAGGACGCACCCGATTTCGGTGTCGGCCGTCACCTCTCGCCGGAACAGGAGCTCCAGCTCTACCGGCACTACGGTCTGGACTCGGCTCCCGGGGAAAGCGCCCCGGACCGGGATTTCGGCCGCTTGGCCGGCCAGGAGGAGTAGTCCACCGGGTTCCGCACGAGCGGTAGCGGATCGGCCGGCTGCAGTTCCGGATCGTCGATACGGAACGTGCGGACCCGGCCGGGGGCGGACTCCGGTTCCTCGAATCGCACGGTCACCCGCCCGACTCCGCTGCCCTGCACCCAGCCGTGACCATAAGTGTCGTGGCGTACGTCGTGCCCGGCCGGCCAGCGCCGCATGGCGAGGCTCTCGGCGCTCTCCTGCGCGGCCTCCGCGTCTACCCCTCCTCCTTCGTGCGCCGCCGCGTCCGAGCTCGCCTCGGCGGTCTCGGCAGCCTCGGGGGGCTCGGCGGCGGCCCGCTCGCCGGCCGCCTGAGCGAACAGGTCCTCCTGGGTGAAGTCGGCGAGCCCTGTGACGCCGACGCCCAGCAAGCGCACACCGCCCGTGGTGTCCACGGCCTCCAGAAGGCGCGCAGCGGCCTCTCTGACGACCGTGGGGTCGTCCGAGGGCCCGCGGAGAGTCTCGGAGCGGGTGAGGGTCGAGAAGTCGTAGCGCCGCACCTTGAGCACTACCGTGCGCCCCGACCGTCCCGCGGCCCTCAGCCGGTGCACGCAACGGTCGGCCAGCCGCTCCACCTCGGCCCTCACCCGGACCCGGTCGTGAAGATCCGTGTCGAAGGTGTCTTCGACGGAGACCGACTTCGCGTCCCTTTCGGCGACCACGGGCCGGTCGTCCTGACCCGAGGCCATCCGGTGCAGGGAGCTGCCGTGCGCCTTGCCCAGCAGCCGCACGAGTTCCGCCTCGCCCGCTTCGGCGAGGTCGTTGACCGTGGTCATGCCGGCTCGGCGCAGATGGTCCGCGGTGGCGGGACCGACTCCCGGAAGAGTACGCACGGGCATCGGCGCGAGCAGCTCCCGCTCGGTGCCCGGCTCGATCAGCAGGATCCCGTTGGGCTTCGCTTCCTCCGAGGCGATCTTCGCCAGCATCTTGGAACCGGCGAGCCCGACGGATCCGCTGAGCCCCGTGACCGCCTCGATGACGCGGCGCAACTGCTCGCCGATCTCCAGTGCCGAGGCCGTGTCGTCCGCCGTGCCGCCCGCCTCCAGGTCGACGAAGGCCTCGTCGAGACTGAGCGGCTCAACCAGGGGCGAGAGGCGGCCCAGCAGCTCCATGACCTGGTCACTCACGGTTCGGTAGAGCGTGAAGCGCGGCACGAGATAGGCAGCGTTCGGCGCCAGCCTTCTGGCCTGCGCCATCGGCATGGCCGAGTGCACCCCGAATCGCCGCGCCTCGTACGAGGCGGTGGCGACGACTCCCCGGGGCCCGAGTCCGCCCACCACGACCGGCTTGCCCCGCAGACTCGGCTTCGCCGCCTGCTCCGCGGACGCGTAGAAGGCATCCATGTCCAGATGCAGGATGGTGGGCGCGGCTCTCACATCAATCGATGGTGCCCTACGCCACTGACAGTCGCCCCGCCACGAGGGGCGGACGGCCCCGCCTCTCGGGGGCTCGTCCGCGCTCCCACCCGGTCAGCCCGCCCGGTTGCGCCGACGTGCGAGCTCGTCCGTGGGGTTGTTGCCGATCAGCGTCTCGCCGGTGTCGACGCGCTCCCCGTGCAGTTGCGACAGCGCCGCGTCCACGTCCCGCCACACCACCCCGACAGCGATGCCGAACACTCCCTGGCCCCCTTGGAGCAGCTCGACGACCTCGGCGGGCGAGGAGCACTCGTACACGGTCGCTCCGTCACTCATCAGCGTCATGCGCTCGAGATCCTGGAAACCGCGGGCCCGCAAGTGCTGCACGGTCGTGCGGATGTTCTGGAGCGCCACTCCGGTATCCAGGAAACGCTTCACGATCTTCAACAGGACGACGTCCCGGAAGCTGTAGAGCCGCTGTGTGCCCGACCCGTAGGCCGGACGGACGCTCGGCTCCACCAGGCCCGTGCGGGCCCAGTAGTCGAGCTGGCGGTAGGTGATCCCCGCTGCCGCGCATGCTGTCGGCCCGCGATAGCCGATCTCGTTGGCCGCTGTCACGCCGTCCCCCGCCGCCGCATCCGGCGCAGCCGGTTGCCTGATGGTGTGGCCGGCTGTACTCCCCTGCTGCGGATACGGCCCACCCACTGCCGCACCGTCGCCGCTGCTTCTCACGCCGACCTCCGTCCTTGACCTGCCCACTCGAAGGTAGGCAGTCACCAGGGGTGCGTCAACGATCGCCACACTCGGCACGCCGAGTGATAATCACCCTGAGGGTGGTTTCCCGTGACTCACGACCGGGAAAGGCTTGTCGGATGCGGCGGTGTGGCCCCTTGGGACGTCACTGACTGTTCGTGCCGAAGTCCTCCGGTGAGATCTGGTCGAGGAACTCGCGGAACTTCTCCACCTCGTCCTCCTGCTCATCGGGAATCGCGATCCCCGCGTCGTCGAGCACCCCGTCACTGCCGTAGATCGGCGTGCCGGTGCGCAGGGCGAGCGCTATGGCGTCGGAGGGCCGCGCACTCACCTCGACTCCGCTGGCGAAGACCAGCTCCGCGTAGAAGACCCCTTCTCGAAGATCCGTGATCCGGACCTCGGTGAGCTCTTGGCCCACGGCCTCGAGCACATCCTTGAAGAGATCATGGGTCAGCGGCCTGGCCGGAGCCATGCCTTGCTGGGCGAAGGCGATCGCGGTCGCCTCACCAGGACCGATCCAAATGGGGAGATACCGGTCGCCTCCCACTTCACGCAGGAGCACGATCGGTTGGTTGGAGGGCATTTCCACCCGGACACCCACAACGTCGAGCTCGTTCACACAGCAACCCTAGGACGTGCTCGGCAGGTTTGGGTAGTCGGGCCCCCACCGGGATCAGTGGAGGCGGATCTGCAGGGCGGTCCGGACCAGGGCGGAGTGCAGTCGTACGGAGAGCTCCGCGAGTTCCTTCGCGGTGGCCTCGGCATGCGCCCTGGTCTGCGGATTCCGGTGTCGGCGCAGGGGTGCGACGACCTGCTCGATCAGCCCGGCCTCACGGTCCGCGGCCGCTCGCATCGCCCGTAGATGACGCGGTTCCAGACCGAATCGCCCCAGATCCGCCACAAGCCTGGCGATGGTGACCGTCTCCGCGTCGTAGCCGCCCCCCGCCGACGGTGCGACCAGCCCGTACGACTCCCAGGCATCGAGATCACTCTCGGTAACCTCGGCGGCGGCAAGGAGCTCGGCACGGCCGATCCGCGCAGCGGTGGCCGGCCCGGCCCCGTCGGCCCAGCCGGCGCCGGCCTGGTCCGGCTCGCCGACCGGAGACGGCAGGGGCGCCCGCTCGCCCCGGGCGAGGGCGTCCAGGTGCTCCCGGATGACCTTCAGCGGAAGATAGTGATCCCGCTGCATCCGCAGCACCTGAGCCAGCCGCTCGACATCGCCGGGACGAAACTTCCGGTACCCCGAGGGGGTCCGCTGCGGCTCGACGAGTCCCTCTGCCTCCAGGAAACGAATCTTGGAGATGGTGACTTCGGGGAACTCGTCCCGTAGCTGCAGGAGCACCGTGCCGATGCTCATCGGGCGGTCGTCGGCGGTGGCGGTGCCGTGTCCGGCACCGCCCGTCGGTGTTCTCAGCATGGACCTTCCTGGGGGTCCCCCCGACGGAGTCAGGGGCCGGGTCAGATACCGCGCTGGCTTGCGTAGAAGACCAGCCGGTACTTGCCGATCTGCACTTCGTCACCATTGGACAGGGCGACGGAGTCGATGCGCTCGCGATTGACATAGGTGCCGTTGAGGCTGCCCACATCCCCCACCGTGAAGCTGCCGTCGGGACTCCGGCGGAACTCCACGTGCCGACGCGACACCGTCACGTCGTCCAGGAAGATGTCGCTCTGCGGGTGACGGCCGGCCGTGGTCAGCTCGCTGTCCAGCAGGAAGCGGCTGCCCGAGTTGGGCCCCCTCCGTACCACCAGGAGCGCCGAACCGAGCGGCAGGGCGTCCACGGCGGCCTGAGCCTCCGGCGAGAGCGACGGCACGGACGTCTGCCCCGTCGCCTCCGCCTCGTAGGCCTCCAGGCCCGAGATGGAGATGGTCGACGTCGTCTCCGAGGCCCGCTCCGGAACCCCGCCCCGCAGGGGCGCACCGCAGTTGGAACAGAAACGGCTTGCCTCGGCGTTGCGGTGCCCGCACCTCGTACAGACCGGCATGGACGAAGCCTCCTGCCTCGGGGCGAACCCTCCACCCGTACTTGAGGTTGACGGATCTCCGAAACCTATGCGGCCGGGACCGGCAGGGTCAACAGACGACGCGCCGGAACCACCCGAAATGTCACCCCCCGGACCTGCTACCTGATCGCGGAAGAGGGGGCGCTCGCCACCCTGCTCCTCGGTCTGGCCATGGCGCGGCGCGCGATGGCGTGCAGCTTCATCGCGAGCACTCTTGCCGAACAACTTTCCAAACAACTTCACGGGCGATTCCCCTTGACCGAAACAGACCCGCCCGTGGGGCAGGACGAACCCTGAATGAACACACCTGCCGACCCGGACATCTTCACAACGTCCGTAGGCACTCGACAGTTTCCACCACGCACCACGATTACGATGCGGCGACCCCCCGCAACCCTCTGCCCGTGTCCCCCGACGTTCACGCGTCCCGGGTTCACTGGGTCGACGACCGAGAGTAGTCAGGCCGCTCCGCCGGTCGCAAGGCGTTGATGACGATGTCGTCGGACTGGGCCACATGCACCGTGGCCTGCTCCTTCTCCAGCGTCTGCACGACTCCGCCGGGGATGTTCAACGCCGGTTCCAGATCCTGCGGCTTGCCGATGACCTTGAAGACGTACGGAGCGGAAATCTTGTGGTCGTCGACCTTGACGGCCCCACCGTCTCCCGAGAAGTACGTATTGGCCACGACTCGCACGCCGTTGACCTCGATCGCCTCGGCGCCGGCTGCCCGGAGCTCCTGAAGCGCGTCGAGCAGCATGTCGGCCTGAACCGCGTCACCCGGGTCGTTGACGGTGAGGGTGATTCCGGGGCCGTGCACCGCCACCGTACCCGCCAGGATGCCGAGTTGGCGCTCCTTCTCCACCGTCTGTTTCCGCGCCTCTTCGGCCTGGTCGGAACTGTTCTCCAACTCCGTGCGCTGGTCGACGAGGCGTTGCTTCTCGTCCTCCAGCCGCTGCGTACGGTCGTCCACCTCGTCGAGGATGCGGACCAGATCCTCCTGGCGGGCACCGCGCAGGGCGCTGTTGTCACTGTTCGACCGCACCTGGATGGCCAGCCCCAGGCCGAGGACGAACAGCAGCACCGCGACGATGAGTTGTGCACGGGTGACCCGGGGCGGCCAGAGCCCGGCGATCAGCCGCTGGCGCCCGGTCAGCTCCTCGGGTGCTCCCCCGGCCTGCTTGCCGGGCTCTTCGCGGTCGCCGTCGAATGCGTCGTTGCTCATCGGCGTCAGGCCCTGAAGACGTGCCGGCGGATGGCTGCGGCGTTGGAGAAGATCCGGATCCCGAGGACGACGACCACGCCGGTGGAGAGCTGCGCTCCGACGCCGAGCTTGTCGCCCAGGAAGACGATCAGCGCGGCCACGACCACGTTGGAGAGGAACGAGACCACGAAGACCTTGTCGACGAAGATGCCGTCGAGCATGGCCCGCAGACCGCCGAAGACGGCGTCCAGGGCGGCCACGACCGCGATCGGTAGGTAGGGCTCGACCACCGCCGGCACTTCGGGCCGGACCAACAGTCCGACCACGACTCCCACGACGAGGCCCAGTACGGCGATCACGATGTGCCCTTCCCTGCGTCTGCCGCACCACTGCCGGTGTCTGCGGCCTTATAAGGCTCTGCTGTCCGTACGATCAGGCTCGGGGCTGCCGGGAGGGTCACCTTCTCCTGGACGGAGAGAGTGGTCCTGATGTCGAAGGTGTCCTTGAGCGCCTGCAGGTACTGCCCGTCGGCACTGTCCTGGAAGGCGGCGCCGAGGTTCTTCCCGTCCCCCACCGCGAGCACCGTGTACGGCGGCACGAGCGGTTTGTTGTCGACCAGTATGGCGTCGCCCGCGGCGCGGATCGCGGACAGGGCGGTCAGACGCTGTCCGTTGATGGCGATCGCCTCGGCGCCGGACTGCCACAGTCCGTTGACGACCCTTTGCATGTCCCGGTCGCGGACCCGGCCGGTATCGGAGAATCCGCTGCTCTCCCGCGGTCCGCCACCACCCTGGTCGGTGTCCTTCGCGTCGTCGACAACGAGTTTCACCCCGGGGCCGTGCACCGTCGTCGCCCCCGAGAGCAGGGCCACCAGTTCGGTCTGGTCACCACCATGCTTCTCCAACGCCTTGCGCTGACGCCTGCCCACGTCGTCGCGGATCTCCTCCACCTGCGCTTCAAGGGTGTCGGCCGCGGACGTCTCCCCGTCGATCCGGTCGATGAGCTCCTCGCGCTCCTTGGCCAGGACCGGCGCGGCCACCCGCGCCTGCGCGGCACCGAGCGTCACGACGAGCGCCGCCAGCACCAGACACGCCGCGAAGCCGAGTTTCGCCTTGAGGGTACGGGGCATCCCCGTAAGCCCGTCGGCCTTGCGACGCGCCGACGCCTCGGCGTATCCGTCGTCCAGGCTGTGGTCCATCACGTTGGTCAGCAGCGACATGGACGCGTCGGGGCGCGGGGGTGGCGAGACGGTACTCCGATCGGGGGGCTGCTGCGGCATGCCGCACATCGTCGCATGTCGCGGCGGCTACCGCCGAATGGCCCCACCCATGTGTGGCTTGCGGTCGCACGACGGCCTCGGCCGCTCGGCCGCATTCAGGCCGTTTCCGGATGCCGGGGCGGCACCGCTCACTCGCCCCGGCATCCGGTTACCTCACTGACCTGCGCTGTCGACGATGGCGGCCCACTCATCGAGGAGTGCCTGCGCCGAGGCGTCGTCGGGCCCCTCCGCCCACAGATGGGTGACCGCTTCGGCCCGGTCCGGCAGCACCATCACCCAGCGTCCGTCCGCCTCGACCACCCGTACGCCGTCCGTGGTGTCCACATCGCGGTCGCCCGCCGCCTCGACCACACGTCGCATCACCAGTCCCTTGACGGCCCACGGGGTGGCCAGATCGCGCCGCAGCACATGGGCGCGCGGGATGCGTGCGTCGATCTGGCTCAAGGTGAGCTGCGTCCTGGCCACCAGTCCGATGAGTCGCACGAACGCGGCGGAGCCGTCGAAGACGCTGCTGAACTCGGGAACGATGAAACCGCCCCGCCCGTCGCCACCGAAGATGGTGCCTTCTTCACGTCCCACCCGTGTCAGGTCGTCGGGCGACGTCATGGTCCATTCGACCTGGGTGCCGTGGTAGGCGGCCACCTGCTCGGCGACGCGGGTGGTGGTCACGGGCAGAGCGACCCGCCCGCTGCGGCGCTCTGCGGCTACGAGGTCGAGCATGACCAGCAGGGCGCGGTCGTCCTCCACGATCCGGCCCCGCTCGTCGACCAGCGAAAGCCGTTCGCCGACCGGGTCGAAGCGAACACCGAACGCCGCCCTGGCCGAGGAGACGATCTCGCCGAGCCGCACCAGGCCGGACCGACGGGCCTCGGCCGACTCGGTCGGCCGCGATTCATCGAGGCCCGGGTTGATGGTCAACGCGTCGACGCCGAGTCGCCCCAGCAGACTGGGCAGTACGAGCCCCGCACTGCCGTTGGAGGCGTCGACCACCACCTTGAGACCGGCATCGGCAATCCCCGCGGTGTCCACGTTCCGCAGCAGGGATCCCGTGTACGAGTCGAAGACGCTGGAGGGGAAGTGAAGGTCCCCGATCTCTCCAGGGAAGGCACGGCGGTACTCCTGCCGGGCGTAGACCCGGTCCAGCTTCCGCTGCTGCGCCTGGGAGAGGTCCGCTCCCCGTTCGTCGAAGAACATGATGTCGACCGAGTCGGGAACACCCGGTGAGGTACGGATCATGATTCCGCCGGCGCTGCCGCGTGCGGTCTGCTGGCGGGCCACGGGCAGCGGAACGTTCTCCAGGTCGCGCACGTCGATGGCGCTGGCCTGAAGGGCCGAGATGACGGCGCGCTTCAGTGCCCGGGCTCCACGGGAGTGGTCACGTGCGGTGGTGACCGTGGAGCCCTTCTTCAGCGTCGTCGCGTAGGCGCCGGCCAGTCTGACGGCCAGTTCCGGCGTGATCTCGACGTTCAGGATCCCCGATACTCCTCGTGCGCCGAAGAGGTGGGCCTGTCCACGGGACTCCCAGATCACCGAGGTGTTGACGAACGCGCCGGCCTCGATCGTCTTGAAGGGGTAGACGCGCACGTTCCCCTGGATGATCGATTCCTCGCCGACCAGGCATTCGTCGCCGATGACCGCCCCGTCCTCGATCCGGGCAGCGCGCATGATGTCGGTGTTCTTGCCGATCACACAGCCGCGCAGGTTGCTGTGATCACCGATGTACACGTTGTCGTGCACCACGGCCTTGTGCAGGAAAGCGCCGCTCTTCACGACCACGTTCGACCCGATGACGGTGTGCTCGCGGATTTCCACGCCGGCCTCGACCTTGGCGTAGTCACCGATGTACACGGGCCCCCGCAGCACTGCGTCGGGGTGCACGTCCGCCCCTTCGGCCACCCATACACCGGGAGAGATCTCAAAACCGTCGATCTCCACGTCGACCTTGCGCTCCAGCACGTCCGCCTGAGCCTTCACATAGCTCTCGTGCGTACCGACGTCCTCCCAGTAGCCCTCGGCGACATAGCCGTAGATGGGCTTGCCTTCCTTCATGAGCTGCGGGAAGACGTCACCGGACCAGTCCACGGAGACGTCGGCCTCGACGTAGTTGAAGACTTCGGGCTCCATGACGTAGATGCCCGTATTCACGGTGTCCGAGAAGACCTGCCCCCAGGTCGGCTTCTCCAGGAAGCGTTCGACCTGACCGGCTTCGTCCACGATGGTGATGCCGAATTCCAGTGGATTCGGCACTCGGGTGAGACAGACCGTGACCAGCCCACCCTTTTCCTTGTGGAAGGCGATGAGATCGGTGAGGTCGAAGTCGGTGAGTGCATCACCCGAAATCACGAGGAAGGTGTCGTCCTTCAGCGCCTCTTCGGCATTCTTCACACTGCCCGCGGTACCGAGCGGTTTCTCCTCGTTCGCATAGCTGAGCTCCATCCCGAGCTCTTCGCCGTCCCCGAAGTAGTTCTTCACGAGCGACGCAAGGAACTGGACGGTCACGACCGTCTCATTGAGCCCATGCCTCTTGAGCAGCCGCAGCACATGCTCCATGATCGGCCGATTGGCCACGGGCAGGAGCGGCTTGGGCATGCTTGAGGTCATGGGGCGAAGGCGAGTGCCTTCACCACCTGCCATCACGACGGCCTTCATGTCGGAACGTCCTCCTTGAAGAGACGACGGTCTAGCCGACTTCGCCCGTCGGGGCAGCATCTGTGTCATCAGCCGCGGGCCGGCCACGTCGCGCGGCACCGCATCAACAAGCTCAGTCGGCTACTTCATCCGCCTTGACCAGCCGGCGGACCTGAACCACGTAGAGGATCCCTGCCCACCAGTAGAGCGTTGTACCCCATCCTGCGAACGCCCATCCGAAAACAGTGGCCAGCGATGCCAGCCAACCACTTCCGTCACTGAGCAGCAACAAGGGAAATGCGTACATCAGGTTGAACGTGGCCGCCTTGCCCAGGAAGTTCACCTGGGGCGGCGGGTAGCCATGACGGCGAAGGATTCCCACCATCACGAGAAGCATCAGTTCCCGGGCGAGGAGCGCGGCGGTGAGCCAGAGCGGGAGGATCTCCCGCCAGGTCAGACCGACCAGCGTGGAAAGAATGTAGAGACGGTCTGCAGCAGGGTCGAGCAGCCGCCCGAGGCTGCTGATCTGATTCCATCGGCGCGCGAGCTTCCCGTCGAGGTAGTCGCTCACACCGCTGAACATCAGTACCAGCAGTGCCCAGCCATCGCTCTTGGGCCCGCCGAACTCAGGACGGAGAATCAGCCACAGGAAGACAGGTACGCCAACGAGGCGAGCCATGCTGAGGATGTTGGGGATGGTGAGTACTCGGTTCGTCTGAACGCGAGTCTCCTGGACCTCCACCCGGGGGCCTCCTGTGAGGAACGTGCCAATGGTGCCCCCTGACCTTACCCTCAGCCACGGCCGGCGGATGCACGGGGGTGCTGAGGACTCCCGGGAAACGCAGAAAAGCCCCGTGCCACAAGGGCACGGGGCTTTCTACAATGATTGTTCGGCGGCGTCCTACTCTCCCACAGGGTCCCCCCTGCAGTACCATCGGCGCTGAAAGGCTTAGCTTCCGGGTTCGGAATGTAACCGGGCGTTTCCCTAACGCAATGACCACCGAAACACTATGAAATTAACCAACACCGGAACAAAACACGGCCGTTCGTTATTTCAGAACTAACACAGTGGACGCGAGCAACTGAGGACAAGCCCTCGGCCTATTAGTACCAGTCAGCTCCACCCGTTACCGGGCTTCCACATCTGGCCTATCAACCCAGTCGTCTACTGGGAGCCTTAACCCTTCAAGAGGGTGGGAATACTCATCTCGAAGCAGGCTTCCCGCTTAGATGCTTTCAGCGGTTATCCTTTCCGAACGTAGCCAACCAGCCATGCCCTTGGCAGGACAACTGGCACACCAGAGGTTCGTCCGTCCCGGTCCTCTCGTACTAGGGACAGCCCTTCTCAATATTCCTACGCGCACAGCGGATAGGGACCGAACTGTCTCACGACGTTCTAAACCCAGCTCGCGTACCGCTTTAATGGGCGAACAGCCCAACCCTTGGGACCGACTCCAGCCCCAGGATGCGACGAGCCGACATCGAGGTGCCAAACCATCCCGTCGATATGGACTCTTGGGGAAGATCAGCCTGTTATCCCCGGGGTACCTTTTATCCGTTGAGCGACAGCGCTTCCACAAGCCACTGCCGGATCACTAGTCCCGACTTTCGTCCCTGCTCGACCCGTCGGTCTCACAGTCAAGCTCCCTTGTGCACTTACACTCAACACCTGATTGCCAACCAGGCTGAGGGAACCTTTGGGCGCCTCCGTTACTCTTTAGGAGGCAACCGCCCCAGTTAAACTACCCATCAGACACTGTCCCTGATCCGGATCACGGACCCAGGTTAGACATCCAGCACGACCAGAGTGGTATTTCAACGACGACTCCACAACCACTGGCGTGGCCGCTTCAAAGTCTCCCACCTATCCTACACAAGCCGAACCGAACACCAATATCAAACTATAGTAAAGGTCCCGGGGTCTTTCCGTCCTGCTGCGCGAAACGAGCATCTTTACTCGTAGTGCAATTTCACCGGGCCTATGGTTGAGACAGTCGAGAAGTCGTTACGCCATTCGTGCAGGTCGGAACTTACCCGACAAGGAATTTCGCTACCTTAGGATGGTTATAGTTACCACCGCCGTTTACTGGCGCTTAAGTTCTCAGCTTCGCCGACCCGAAAGTCAGCTAACCGGTCCCCTTAACGTTCCAGCACCGGGCAGGCGTCAGTCCGTATACATCGCCTTACGGCTTCGCACGGACCTGTGTTTTTAGTAAACAGTCGCTTCTCGCTGGTCTCTGCGGCCACCCCCAGCTCAGGAAGCAAGTTCCCTCACCAGTGATGGCCCCCCTTCTCCCGAAGTTACGGGGGCATTTTGCCGAGTTCCTTAACCATAGTTCACCCGAACGCCTCGGTATTCTCTACCTGACCACCTGAGTCGGTTTAGGGTACGGGCCGCCATGAAACTCGCTAGAGGCTTTTCTCGACAGCATAGGATCATCCACTTCACCACAATCGGCTCGGCATCAGGTCTCAGCCTTAATGTGTGACGGATTTACCTACCACACGGCCTACACCCTTACCCCGGGACTACCACCGCCCGGGCTGGACTACCTTCCTGCGTCACCCCATCGCTTACCTAGTACAAGTCTGGTTCGTCGGCTCCACCACTACCCTCAACTCCGAAGAGATCGGGCCGGCTTCACGGACTTAGCATCGCCTGATTCAGTATTGGGCGTTTCAAAGCGGGTACCGGAATATCAACCGGTTGTCCATCGACTACGCCTGTCGGCCTCGCCTTAGGTCCCGACTTACCCTGGGCAGATCAGCTTGACCCAGGAACCCTTAGTCAATCGGCGCACACGTTTCTCACGTGTGTATCGCTACTCATGCCTGCATTCTCACTCGTGAACCGTCCACAACTCGCTTCCGCGGCTGCTTCACCCGGCACACGACGCTCCCCTACCCATCCACACAGGCGTTGGCCCTATATGTGTGAATGACACGACTTCGGCGGTACGCTTGAGCCCCGCTACATTGTCGGCGCGGAATCACTTGACCAGTGAGCTATTACGCACTCTTTCAAGGGTGGCTGCTTCTAAGCCAACCTCCTGGTTGTCTCTGCGACTCCACATCCTTTCCCACTTAGCGTACGCTTAGGGGCCTTAGTCGATGCTCTGGGCTGTTTCCCTCTCGACCATGGAGCTTATCCCCCACAGTCTCACTGCCGTGCTCTCACTTACCGGCATTCGGAGTTTGGCTAAGGTCAGTAACCCGGTAGGGCCCATCGCCTATCCAGTGCTCTACCTCCGGCAAGAAACACACGACGCTGCACCTAAATGCATTTCGGGGAGAACCAGCTATCACGGAGTTTGATTGGCCTTTCACCCCTAACCACAGGTCATCCCCCAGGTTTTCAACCCTGGTGGGTTCGGTCCTCCACGAAGTCTTACCTCCGCTTCAACCTGCCCATGGCTAGATCACTCCGCTTCGGGTCTTGAGCGCGCTACTAAATCGCCCTATTCGGACTCGCTTTCGCTACGGCTTCCCCACACGGGTTAACCTCGCAACACACCGCAAACTCGCAGGCTCATTCTTCAAAAGGCACGCAGTCACGACTGCATGTGCAAGCACACACAGCGACGCTCCCACGGCTTGTAGGCACACGGTTTCAGGTACTATTTCACTCCGCTCCCGCGGTACTTTTCACCATTCCCTCACGGTACTATCCGCTATCGGTCACCAGGGAATATTTAGGCTTAACGGGTGGTCCCGCCAGATTCACACGGGATTTCTCGGGCCCCGTGCTACTTGGGTGTCTCTTAAACGAGCCGTTAATGTTTCAGCTACGGGGGTCTTACCCTCTACGCCGGACCTTTCGCATGTCCTTCGCCTACATCAACGGTTTCTGACTCGTCTCACGGCCGGCAGACCGTGAAAAAGAGATCCCACAACCCCGCATGCGCAACCCCTGCCGGGTATCACACGCATACGGTTTGGCCTGATCCAGTTTCGCTCGCCACTACTCCCGGAATCACGGTTGTTTTCTCTTCCTGAGGGTACTGAGATGTTTCACTTCCCCTCGTTCCCTCCACACTGCCTATGTGTTCAGCAGCGGGTGACA
The DNA here is from genome assembly GCF_045162765.1 of Streptomyces sp. NBC_01013. NCBI lineage: Bacteria > Bacillati > Actinomycetota > Actinomycetes > Kitasatosporales > Streptomycetaceae > Streptomyces > Streptomyces sp. NBC_01013. The sequence continues at coordinate 7,097,956 of NZ_CP108687.1, read as the reverse complement.
GCCCATGACGACTGCCGGGTTTCCCCATTCGGACACCCCCGGATCAAAGCTTGGTTGACAGCTCCCCGGGGCCTATCGTGGCCTCCCACGTCCTTCATCGGTTCCTGGTGCCAAGGCATCCACCGTGCGCCCTTAAAAACTTGGCCACAGATGCTCGCGTCCACTGTGCAGTTCTCAAACAACGACCAGCCACCCATCACCCCACCCTTACAGGCGAGTTCACTGGGGCCGGCAACCGAAGGACGACCATGACGGCCGCACCTTCAGATACCCAACAGCGTGCCCGACCCGACCGATCACCCTCACGTTCCACGCCGAAGCAGTACTAGTGAAAACAACCTGTCGTGCCGAATAGTCAACGTTCCACCCATGAGCAACCAGCACCGAACATTCGCCGGTGTACTGGCCTCTGACCGAGCGGACTCGGTAAGAAGTGCTCCTTAGAAAGGAGGTGAT
>NZ_CP108687.1:0-2112500 GCF_045162765.1 Streptomyces sp. NBC_01013 | reverse complement strand
GCAGCCACCCTTGAAAGAGTGCGTAATAGCTCACTGGTCAAGTGATTCCGCGCCGACAATGTAGCGGGGCTCAAGCGTACCGCCGAAGTCGTGTCATTCACACATATAGGGCCAACGCCTGTGTGGATGGGTAGGGGAGCGTCGTGTGCCGGGTGAAGCAGCCGCGGAAGCGAGTTGTGGACGGTTCACGAGTGAGAATGCAGGCATGAGTAGCGATACACACGTGAGAAACGTGTGCGCCGATTGACTAAGGGTTCCTGGGTCAAGCTGATCTGCCCAGGGTAAGTCGGGACCTAAGGCGAGGCCGACAGGCGTAGTCGATGGACAACCGGTTGATATTCCGGTACCCGCTTTGAAACGCCCAATACTGAATCAGGCGATGCTAAGTCCGTGAAGCCGGCCCGATCTCTTCGGAGTTGAGGGTAGTGGTGGAGCCGACGAACCAGACTTGTACTAGGTAAGCGATGGGGTGACGCAGGAAGGTAGTCCAGCCCGGGCGGTGGTAGTCCCGGGGTAAGGGTGTAGGCCGTGTGGTAGGTAAATCCGTCACACATTAAGGCTGAGACCTGATGCCGAGCCGATTGTGGTGAAGTGGATGATCCTATGCTGTCGAGAAAAGCCTCTAGCGAGTTTCATGGCGGCCCGTACCCTAAACCGACTCAGGTGGTCAGGTAGAGAATACCGAGGCGTTCGGGTGAACTATGGTTAAGGAACTCGGCAAAATGCCCCCGTAACTTCGGGAGAAGGGGGGCCATCACTGGTGAGGGAACTTGCTTCCTGAGCTGGGGGTGGCCGCAGAGACCAGCGAGAAGCGACTGTTTACTAAAAACACAGGTCCGTGCGAAGCCGTAAGGCGATGTATACGGACTGACGCCTGCCCGGTGCTGGAACGTTAAGGGGACCGGTTAGCTGACTTTCGGGTCGGCGAAGCTGAGAACTTAAGCGCCAGTAAACGGCGGTGGTAACTATAACCATCCTAAGGTAGCGAAATTCCTTGTCGGGTAAGTTCCGACCTGCACGAATGGCGTAACGACTTCTCGACTGTCTCAACCATAGGCCCGGTGAAATTGCACTACGAGTAAAGATGCTCGTTTCGCGCAGCAGGACGGAAAGACCCCGGGACCTTTACTATAGTTTGATATTGGTGTTCGGTTCGGCTTGTGTAGGATAGGTGGGAGACTTTGAAGCGGCCACGCCAGTGGTTGTGGAGTCGTCGTTGAAATACCACTCTGGTCGTGCTGGATGTCTAACCTGGGTCCGTGATCCGGATCAGGGACAGTGTCTGATGGGTAGTTTAACTGGGGCGGTTGCCTCCTAAAGAGTAACGGAGGCGCCCAAAGGTTCCCTCAGCCTGGTTGGCAATCAGGTGTTGAGTGTAAGTGCACAAGGGAGCTTGACTGTGAGACCGACGGGTCGAGCAGGGACGAAAGTCGGGACTAGTGATCCGGCAGTGGCTTGTGGAAGCGCTGTCGCTCAACGGATAAAAGGTACCCCGGGGATAACAGGCTGATCTTCCCCAAGAGTCCATATCGACGGGATGGTTTGGCACCTCGATGTCGGCTCGTCGCATCCTGGGGCTGGAGTCGGTCCCAAGGGTTGGGCTGTTCGCCCATTAAAGCGGTACGCGAGCTGGGTTTAGAACGTCGTGAGACAGTTCGGTCCCTATCCGCTGTGCGCGTAGGAATATTGAGAAGGGCTGTCCCTAGTACGAGAGGACCGGGACGGACGAACCTCTGGTGTGCCAGTTGTCCTGCCAAGGGCATGGCTGGTTGGCTACGTTCGGAAAGGATAACCGCTGAAAGCATCTAAGCGGGAAGCCTGCTTCGAGATGAGTATTCCCACCCTCTTGAAGGGTTAAGGCTCCCAGTAGACGACTGGGTTGATAGGCCAGATGTGGAAGCCCGGTAACGGGTGGAGCTGACTGGTACTAATAGGCCGAGGGCTTGTCCTCAGTTGCTCGCGTCCACTGTGTTAGTTCTGAAATAACGAACGGCCGTGTTTTGTTCCGGTGTTGGTTAATTTCATAGTGTTTCGGTGGTCATTGCGTTAGGGAAACGCCCGGTTACATTCCGAACCCGGAAGCTAAGCCTTTCAGCGCCGATGGTACTGCAGGGGGGACCCTGTGGGAGAGTAGGACGCCGCCGAACAATCATTGTAGAAAGCCCCGTGCCCTTGTGGCACGGGGCTTTTCTGCGTTCCGGACCCGTTTGCCGGCGTACAGGGCGGAAGAGCGCGAACCTTGCCTCGGGGGGAGGAGCGGGGCCGGAAGGCCGCAGGTGGACCGGGTGGTGACGGTGCGACAGGCGGTTTTGCACACCCCTCAGTTCGGGGTATGCTTTAGCTCGTTGCCGCAGGGCAGCAAGGCCCCAATAGCTCAGTCGGTAGAGCGTCTCCATGGTAAGGAGAAGGTCTGCGGTTCGATTCCGCATTGGGGCTCAGACAGACGAAGGGCCCCCGCCAAGTGGCGGGGGCCCTTTCGTGTATCCAGGACGTTCCTTCCGGACGGTTTCGGAGTCGGCGGGGGTTATCCAGCGATCTGCGGCTCGGGGACACGCATCGCGAGGATGGCCATGTCGTCCGAGGCCGGCTCTGCGGCGAAGCGCTCGACCGCGCGCAGGATGCGAGCTGCGACCGCACCCGCGGTCAGGCCCGTGCAGTTGGCCAGTACGTCCGCCAGGCCGTCGTCGCCGAGCATGCGGGTGCCCTCACGGCGTTCGGTGACACCGTCGGTCACACACAGCAGGACGTCGCCCGGGTTCAGGGTCACCGTCTGCTCGTACAGCTCCAGGTCTTCGATGACGCCGAGCAGCGGCTGGGGCTCCGCCGCCGCCTCGACCGAGCCGTCCTGGCGCAGGCGCAACGGCAACGGGTGGCCGGCGCAGACGACCTTCAGAAGGGCGCTGCCGTCCTCCTGAGGCCACAGCTCGCCGTACAGCAGGGTCAGGAAGCGGCTGCGGGCGCCCTCGTCGAGGATGGCGGCGTTCAGCCGCTCCAGGACGGCGGGGCCGCCGAAGCCCTCGCGGGCGAGCAGCCGCAGTGCGTGCCGTGCCAGGCCGGTGACGGCCGCGGCCTCCGGGCCCGTACCGCAGACATCGCCGATGGCGAAACCGTAGGCGCCGTCGCGGATCGGGAAGACGTCGTAGAAATCGCCGCCCACCTCGTTGCCCTCACCGGCTGCCCGGTAGATGACCTCGATCTCGACATTGGGGACGTCGGGCAGGCCCGGGGGCAGCAAGCTGCGCTGGAGGGACTGACTGATCGCCGTGCGCTCCGAATAGAGACGGGCGTTGTCGAGAGCCAGGGCGGCTCGGCGGGAGAGGTCCTCGGCCAGTTCCAGGATCTCCTGGCGGAAGTGGTCGTCGGACGGTTTGCCGAGCGTGAGCATGCCGATAACCCGGTTACGGGCGACGAGCGGGAGGACCACGGTCTCCCCGCCCACCGCGGCCGCGGTGGCCAGCGTCGAGCGGATGCCCGCGCCGAGGCCGCCTGGGTCGCCGAGGCCGATGCTGCGCATCGATGTGCGCAGCGCCGCCTCATGTGCGGCCTCCGACGGTGCGGACCAGACACGTGCGCCGGGAGTCGGCACCGGGTCCGGCGGCGAGATCCTGGAGAGCAGGGCCTTGAGGCCGTCGATGAGCTCCTCGTCCTCGTGCAGCACGTACGAGAGGTACGGGTCCGAGGCCTGGTCGGCGATCGTGTAGACGGCACACCACGTGGCCAGGGTGGGGACGGTCATCTGTGCCATCAGGGCGAGTGTCTGGTCCCGGTCGAGCGTGCCGGCCAGCAGGTCGGACGCCTCGACGAGGAACGAGAGCGAGCCGCGGCGCAGCCGTTCCAGCTCTCCCAGGCGGGCGGACTCGACGGCCAGCGCAATGCGGTCGGCGGCGAACTGGAGGCGCAGGGCCTCCTCGTTCGAGTAACGGCCTGCGGCTTCGGCCGCGACGCCCAGGGAGCCCGTCAGCCGGCCCTCGACCTTCAGCGGGACCGTGACCACCGAGCGCATGCCGGTATCGCCGAGCAGGGGAACGGCACCGGGTACCGCGTCGAGGTCCTCGTGGACGGCGGGCATGCGGGCGGAACCGTATCGTCCGGTGCCGGCTTCGACCGGGACGCGGGCGAAGCGCTGCCGGGCCGAGGGCAGGCCGGTCGTGGCCCGCACCTCCAGTTCGGTCTCGTCGTCCGTCGCCAGAAGCAGGAAGGCCGCGTCGGCGTCCAACATGTCGCGGGCTCGCTCGACCGTGCGCTGGAGCAGCCCGTCGAGGTCGTCGGGGGCGGGGGAGCCGATGAAGACCTCGAAGGGATCCGTCGTGCGGCTTTCGGTGCTCGCGTCGGAGACCGGAGTGCGTACCGGCGACTGGAGCACGGCACGCTCGTAGTCGCGCACGAGCAGGCACACCGTCGAGGGTGCGCCCTCCGTGTCCCGGACTCGCAGGTGGGAGCCGTAGACGGGGATCGTGCGGCCGTCGGCGGCGCGGAGGCCGTAGCTGCCCTCCCAGCGCGAGAGGCGCAGCGCGTCGGCGATGCCTGTGTTGGTGCCGGGGGTCTGCGGCCAGGCGGTGAAGTCGGTGAACTGTTTGCCGGTGACCTGCTCCCCGGTGTGCCCGAACAGGTACGAGGCGTCGTCGTTCCATGCTGCGATGGCGCCTGAGCCGTCGATCTGGACGACGGCGACCCTGACCCGTTCGTCGGTGACGGGAAGCAGGCCGACGGGGAGCAGCGGACCCGCGGAACGGAGGCCCACCGGGCGGTCGGGGAGATCGAGCTGGAACCAGACGTGCTTGTGCGTGGGGGAGTACTCCACTCCCCAGCGGGAGGCGAGCGCCGCGCACAGCAGGAGGCCGCGGCCGCCCTCCCGGTCGGGGCTGCCGAAGTCCAGCCCGGTGGACTGGAGCGGGATCTCCCGCTCCGGGTAGTGGTCGGAGACCTCGACCCGGACACCCTCCTCGGTACGCAGGCACAGCACGTCCGCCGCCGTGCCCGCATGGACCACCGCGTTCGTGACGAGCTCGCTGGTGAGGACGACGGCGTCGTCGACGACGTCCGTGTAACCCCACCCCTGGAGCGTGTCCCGGACGAACGCGCGGGCCGTCGCGACGGAGCGCCCGACCGGTTCGAAGGTGGCAGCCGCGCGCGCCGTGATCACAGCACTCCCCATTGGTGTCTCGTCGCTTTCCCGAGTCCTGTGCCCGATTCTCGCCGCTTCGATTCGCCTTGCCAGGCTAGACGCTTCGTGCAGGTGCCGGATACACGAGGGCCGGGTTCGGGCAAGGACGAGCAGGAACAGGTCGGTGACCGGACAAGTGTGGGCTTCCTCCGGGAGGGATGTGGAACAACCATGTGAGGTTTCACCCCGACCGGTTCCGGCCTGGTACGTTTCAACGATTTGACGTCCGCATGGTCACCGTCGACGGTGGGCGGTGGCGGTGAGCAACAGAGGATCTGGGCAAGCTCTCGGACAAGGCCCGGGCGATTCGGTCAACCCCTGCGGGAGGGACACGGTGGAGTCTGACGTGGCGGCGCGGGGAACAGGTACGCGCAGTAAAGGCGGACAGTCCGTGAAGAAGCAGCGCAATGGAACCGTAGAAGTCGACGCCGCGGCACTCAACAGACTGCTGTCCGGTCTGGTGGCCATGCGTGACGGGAACTTCCGCAGGCGTGTGACCGTGTCGGGCGACGGTGTCATGGCGGAGCTCGCGGCGGTCTTCAACGAGGTCGCGGACCGCAACGTGCATCTCACGGGTGAGCTCGCGCGCGTGCGACGCGTGGTCGGCCGCGAGGGCAAGCTCACCGAGCGGCTGGAGACGGGGGCCTGTGAGGGCTCCTGGGCCGCCGCGATCGACGCGTCCAACGAACTGGTCGACGATCTCGCGCGTCCGGTCTCGGAGGTCGGACGGGTGTTGTCGGCGGTGGCCGACGGCGATCTCGAACAGCGGATGGAGCTGCGCTCGCACACGGCGGACGAGACGGTCCGGCCGCTGCGCGGCGAGTTCCTGAAGGTCGCCCGGACGGTCAACAACCTCGTCGACCAGTTGTCGGCGTTCACCGAGCAGGTGACGCGGGTCGCGGTGGAGGTGGGCACCGAGGGCAAGCTGGGCGGTCAGGCCCAGGTGCGTGGGATGTCCGGGTCCTGGAAGGACCTCACGGACTCCGTGAACACCATGGCGTACCGGCTGACCGCGCAGGTGCGCGACATCGCCCTGGTGACGACGGCGGTCGCCAAGGGCGATCTGTCGCGGAAGGTCACGGTCCACGTCGCAGGCGAGATGGCTCAGCTGAAGAACACCGTCAACACGATGGTCGACCAGCTGTCCTCGTTCTCCTCCGAGGTGACCCGTGTCGCCCGTGAAGTGGGCACCGAGGGCGAACTGGGCGGGCAGGCGACGGTGCCGGGGGTGGCCGGGGTCTGGAAGGACCTGACCGACTCCGTCAACACGATGGCAGGGAACCTCACCTCCCAGGTGCGCGGTATCGCGGAGGTGACGACGGCGGTCGCCAACGGTGACCTGTCGCAGAAGGTCCGGGTGAGCGCGCGCGGAGAGGTCGCCCAGCTCGCCGAGACGATCAACCAGATGACCGAGACGCTGCGCACCTTCGCGGACGAGGTCACGCGGGTGGCCAGCGAGGTCGGTGGCGAGGGCCTGCTCGGGGGCCAGGCGCAGGTTCCGGGCGCGGCGGGGACCTGGAAGGACCTCACCGACTCGGTGAACACCGTCTTCCGCAATCTGACGACCCAGGTGCGTGACATCGCCCAGGTGACCACGGCGGTGGCCAGTGGCGACATGTCGCAGAAGGTCACCGTAGATGTGGCCGGCGAGATGCTGGAGCTGAAGAACACCGTCAACACGATGGTCGACCAGCTCCAGTCCTTCGGGTCGGAAGTGACCCGGGTGGCCAGGGAGGTCGGCGTCGAGGGCCGGCTGGGTGGCCAGGCCGCGGTGCCGGGCGCCGCCGGTACGTGGAAGGACCTCACGGACTCCGTGAACACGGCGTTCCGGAACCTGACGGGCCAGGTGCGTGACATCGCCCAGGTGACCACGGCGGTCGCCAACGGCGATCTGTCGCAGAAGGTCACCGTCGACGTGGCCGGCGAGATGCTGGAGCTGAAGAACACCGTCAACACGATGGTGGCGCAGCTGTCCTCCTTCGCCGACCAGGTGACGCGCATGGCGCGTGACGTGGGCACCGAGGGCCGTCTCGGCGGTCAGGCGCGGGTCGACGGCGTTTCCGGTACGTGGAAGGAGCTCACCGACTCCGTCAACTTCATGGCGGGGAACCTGACCTCCCAGGTCCGCCAGATCGCGCAGGTGACCACGGCGGTGGCGCGGGGTGACCTGTCGCAGAAGATCGACGTGGACGCGCGTGGCGAGATCCTGGAGCTGAAGAACACCATCAACACGATGGTCGACCAGCTCTCCGCCTTCGCCGAGCAGGTGACCCGGGTCGCCCGCGAGGTGGGCACGGACGGGCGCCTGGGCGGTCAGGCACAGGTGCCCGGTGTGGCCGGGGTGTGGCGCGATCTGACCGATTCGGTGAACGGCATGGCCGGGAACCTCACCGCTCAGGTCCGTAACATCGCCCAGGTCGCCACGGCGGTGGCGCGGGGTGACCTGTCGCAGAAGATCGACGTGGACGCGCGTGGCGAGATCCTGGAGCTGAAGAACACCCTCAACACGATGGTCGACCAGCTGTCGAACTTCGCCGAGCAGGTGACCCGGGTCGCCCGCGAGGTGGGTACGGAGGGCATCCTCGGCGGTCAGGCCGAGGTGCAGGGCGTGTCCGGTACGTGGAAGGACCTCACCCAGTCCGTCAACGGCATGGCGAACAACCTGACCCTTCAGGTCCGCAACATCGCCGAGGTCACCACCGCGGTCGCCAACGGCGATCTCTCCAAGAAGATCACCGTCGACGCCAAGGGCGAGATCCTCGAACTGGTGACGACCGTCAACACCATGGTCGACCAGCTGATGAACTTCGGCGACGAGGTGACGCGGGTGGCCCGCGAGGTGGGCACCGAGGGCATCCTCGGAGGCCAGGCCCGGGTGCGTGGTGCCACGGGCATCTGGAAGGACCTCAGCGAGAACGTCAATCTGATGGCCAACAACCTGACCAGTCAGGTGCGGAACATCTCCCGGGTCTCCTCCGCGGTCGCCAACGGCGACCTGACGAAGAAGGTCACCGTCGAGGCGCGCGGCGAGGTCGCCGAGCTGGCCGACACCGTCAACACGATGGTGACGACCCTGTCGTCGTTCGCCGACGAGGTGACCCGAGTCGCCCGTGAGGTGGGCACGGAGGGCGAGCTGGGCGGCCAGGCGCGCGTCCCCGGCGTCTCCGGTACGTGGAAGGACCTCACCGAGTCCGTGAACTCGATGGCGTCCAACCTGACCGGTCAGGTGCGCCAGATCGCCACCGTCACCACCGCCATCGCCAAGGGCGATCTCACCAAGAAGATCGACATCGATGCCCGGGGCGAGATCCTGGAGCTGAAGAACACCATCAACACGATGGTCGACCAGCTCTCGTCGTTCGCCGACCAGGTGACCCGGGTGGCCCGCGAGGTGGGCACGGAGGGGCAACTGGGCGGCCAGGCGCGGGTCCGGGACGTGGACGGCACCTGGCGCGACCTCACCGAGTCGGTGAACGAGATGGCCGGGAACCTGACCCGACAGGTGCGTGCCATCGCAGCCGTCGCGACCGCGGTGACCCGCGGCGATCTCAATCTCAAGATCGATGTGGACGCCGCGGGGGAGATCCAGGCCCTGCAGGACAACATCAACACGATGATCGCGAACCTGCGCGACACCACCGCCACCAACAAGGAGCAGGACTGGCTCAAGGGCAATCTCGCCCGGATCTCCGGTCTGATGCAGGGGCGGCGCGATCTGGACGACGTGGCCTCACTGATCATGAGCGAGCTGACTCCGGTCGTCTCCGCGCAGCACGGTGCCTTCTTCCTCGCCATGGCGACGGGGGACACCGACGCGCTGGGCGCGGAGGGCGACAGGGAGGGGGCGTACGAGCTCCGTATGCGGGGCAGCTACGGCTACTCCGCGGGTTCGATGCCGACGTCGTTCCGCCCCGGCGAGACGCTCATCGGCACGGCGGCCGAGGAGAAGCGGACGATCCAGGTGGACAACGTGCCGCCGGGGTACCTGAAGATCTCCTCGGGGCTGGGCGAGGCGCCGCCGGCGCATGTGATCGTGCTGCCGGTGCTCTTCGAGGGGAAGGTCCTCGGAGTGATCGAACTGGCTTCGTTCCAGCCGTTCACCCACATCCAGCGGGACTTCCTGAACCAGCTCGCCGAGATGATCGCCACCAGCGTCAACACGATCAGCGTCAACACCACGACCGAGAAGCTGCTGGAGCAGTCGCAGGAGCTCACCGAGCAATTGCGTGACCGGTCGCAGGAGTTGGAGAACCGGCAGAAGGCCCTCCAGGCGTCCAATGCCGAACTGGAGGAGAAGGCCGAGCTGCTGGCCCAGCAGAACCGCGACATCGAGGTCAAGAACACCGAGATCGAGGAGGCGCGCCAGGTCCTGGAGGAACGTGCCGAACAGCTCGCCGTCTCCATGCGCTACAAGTCGGAGTTCCTGGCGAACATGTCCCACGAGTTGCGGACGCCGCTCAACTCGCTGCTCATTCTGGCCAAACTTCTGGCGGACAACGCCGAGGGCAATCTGTCCCCGAAGCAGGTGGAATTCGCCGAGACGATCCATGGAGCCGGTTCCGATCTGCTTCAGCTGATCAACGACATCCTCGACCTTTCGAAGGTCGAGGCGGGCAAGATGGACGTCAGCCCGACCCGGATCGCGCTGGTGCAGCTGGTCGATTACGTGGAGGCGACGTTCCGGCCGCTCACCGCGGAAAAGGGGCTGGATTTCTCCGTCCGGGTGTCGCCGGAACTCCCGGCCACGCTGCACACAGACGAACAGCGGCTGCTCCAGGTGCTGCGCAACCTGCTGTCCAACGCCGTGAAGTTCACCGACAGCGGCGCCGTCGAGCTGGTGATCCGGCACGCCGGGGCCGAGGTGCCGAACGCCATCCGTGAGCAGTTGCTGGAAGCCGGTTCGCTGCGGGATGCCGACGCCGATCTGATCGCCTTCTCGGTGACCGACACGGGTATCGGGATCGCGTCCAGCAAGATGCTGGTGATCTTCGAAGCGTTCAAGCAGGCGGACGGGACGACCAGCCGCAAGTACGGCGGTACCGGCCTCGGGCTCTCCATCAGCCGGGAGATCGCGCGGCTGCTGGGTGGCGAGATCCATGCGGCGAGCGAGCCCGGACGGGGCTCGACGTTCACGCTGTACCTGCCGCTGCACCCGAGCGAACTCCCGCCCCAGGGTTACCCGCAGATCGGACCCGGGCCCATCGAGATGCACGGTGCGGCGGTCGAGAGCGGCCGGCTCCCCGAAGCAGGCCAGGGGACGGGGCAGGTCTCCGGGCCGGGCTTCCAGACCTTCGGGGAAGCCTCGGGCTCGGGGAGCTCGTACGACCAGGGCGGCGCGGCGGGGCTGTTGCGGCGTCGGCGCAAGGCTCTGGGCGGTGCGCAGCAGCAGCCCGCGCTGCCGCCCAGGGCTGCCTCCCAGGCGGACGGGACGACGGCCCAGCAGGAGTCGTGGACGCTCGGTGGCCAGGAGGAGCCGGAGGTCCGCAGGACGTTCCGGTTCGGCGGCGAGAAGGTGCTGATCGTCGACGACGACATCCGTAACGTCTTCGCACTCACCAGCGTGCTGGAGCAGCATGGTCTGTCGGTGCTGTACGCGGAGAACGGGCGCGAGGGGATCGAAGTCCTGGAGCAGCACGACGATGTGACGGTCGTGCTGATGGACATCATGATGCCGGAGATGGACGGCTACGCGACGACCTCGGCGATCCGCAGGATGCCGCAGTTCGCCGGTCTGCCGATCATCGCGCTGACCGCGAAGGCGATGAAGGGCGACCGCGAGAAGGCGATCGAGTCCGGCGCATCGGACTACGTCACCAAGCCGGTCGATTCTGATCATCTGCTGTCGGTTATGGAGCAGTGGATGCGCGGAGAGTGATCGCCAATTGAGCGAAACAATCGAGATTTGTTGACTCGCCGCGTGGGAGAGAGTGTGGGAGTGCGGATTCCGGGGAACCTTCTGGTCTCGCGCCGCGTTTTCCCTGTGTGCACAGTGACATCGCGGTGACAGGGTGTGGTGACGGGCGGGGTGCAGCTACCATGACCGGCACAAGGACGGACGGCGTAAGGGAGCCGTCCCCTGGGGCGGCGCCCGGTGCAAATCCGGGACGAGGAGGACGGGCCATGGTGCAGAAGGCCAAGATCCTCCTGGTCGATGACCGGCCGGAGAATCTGCTGGCGCTGGAGGCCATCCTCTCTGCGCTCGATCAGACACTGGTGCGGGCATCGTCAGGGGAGGAAGCGCTCAAAGCGCTACTGACGGACGACTTCGCGGTCATTCTGCTGGACGTCCAGATGCCAGGTATGGACGGTTTCGAAACCGCGGCGCACATCAAGCGGCGGGAGCGGACCCGGGACATCCCGATCATCTTTCTCACCGCGATCAATCACGGTCCGCACCACACCTTCCGGGGCTATGCGGCCGGCGCGGTGGACTACATCTCGAAGCCGTTCGACCCCTGGGTGCTGCGGGCCAAGGTCTCGGTCTTCGTCGAGCTGTACATGAAGAACTGCCAGTTGCGTGAGCAGGCGGCGCTGCTACGGCTCCAGCTGGAGGGCGGCGGCCACGGTGGCGCGAGTCACGAGAAGGAGCCCGCCGGGCTCCTGGCCGAACTCTCCGCACGGCTGGCTGCCGTCGAGGAGCAGGCCGAGGCGCTCTCCAAGCAGCTCGACGACGAATCGGCGGACGCCGCGGCCGTGGCGACCGCCGCTCATCTCGAACGGAAGCTGACCGGGCTGCGTCGGGCGCTCGACGCCCTGGAGCCCGGCACCAGTGGCGGACCCGCCACCCTCTCCTCGTAGCGAGGTGTGGACCGCACCGCCCCTCTCCGCCAGGCCTCTTCGGGCCGGCAGGGCGTCAACTGGTTGGCGGGCGCGGCCGTTCGGCGGTTGTGCCCCGGTGCGGGCCGTCCCGGCCGCGTGGCTTTTCACGTCCGGGGCCGGTGAAGGCGCGTCAGTTTGCGGCCCCGGTACGGCGACACGGTCGGGTGAACCGGCACGCGCACGTGTTCACTGCCGCAGACACCGGTAACCTCGGCCCCATGGCCTCACGTACGTCCGGCAAGGGTTCCCAGGGCACGGCGGGCACCGCGAAGCGCGTCGGCGGTGGCCCGGGTGCGGCGAAGAAAGCCGCGCCCGCCAGGAAGACCGCGGCGAAGAAGACAGCGCCCGCCAAGAAGGCACCGGCGAAGAAGGCGGTACCCAAGAAGGCCGCCGCACCCAAACCGGCGCCCTCACCCACCAACGGCGTGTACCGCCTGGTGCGCGCCGTCTGGCTCGGCGCGGCCCACGCCGTCGGTGCGATGTTCCGCGGCATAGGGCGCGGCGCCAAGGGCCTCGACCCCGCTCACCGCAAGGACGGTGTCGCGCTGCTGCTGCTCGGCCTCGCGCTGATCGTCGCCGCCGGCACCTGGTCGAACCTGCGCGGCCCGGTCGGCGATCTCGTCGAGATGCTCGTCACCGGAGCCTTCGGCCGGCTCGACCTCCTGGTGCCGATACTGCTCGGCGCCGTAGCCGTGCGGCTGATCCTGTATCCGGAGAAGCCCGAGGCCAACGGGCGTATCGTCATCGGGCTCTCCGCGCTGGTCCTCGGCGTGCTCGGGCAGGTCCACATCGCGTGCGGATCACCGGGGCGCGAAGACGGCACCGAGGCCATGCAGGACGCGGGCGGCCTCATCGGCTGGGCCGCCTCCAAGCCGCTGATCTTCACCATGGGCGAGGTGCTCGCCGTACCGCTGCTTCTGCTCCTGACCGTCTTCGGGCTGCTGGTCGTGACGGCGACCCCGGTGAACGCCATTCCGCAGCGGCTGCGGCTGCTGGGTTCCAAACTGGGAATCATCGATCCGCTCCACGAACCGGATGCGTACGAGGACGACGACGAGCGGTACGACGAGCAGTGGCGTGAGTCGATGCCCGCCCGTTCGCGCCGTTCCTCCGTCCGCCGCTCCGAGGCGCCCGAGGAGTACGACTCCGAGCGTGCGGAGACCGACGCGCTCTCCAAGCGCCGCAGGCCGCGCAGGCCGTCCGTGCAGCCGGCGATGAACCGCCCCATGGACGCCGTGGACGTCGCGGCCGCCGCAGCCGCCGCGCTCGACGGGGCGGTGCTCAACGGCATGCCGCCCTCGCCGGTCGTCGCCGACCTGACCCAGGGCGTGTCCGTGGACCGCGAGCGCACGGGCACCCCGGTGCCCGGCGCCAGGGAGGCCGAGCCCGCCCGGAGGCCGGGGGAGAGGGCGCCCTCTCCCGCAGGGGGCGTACCCGACCTCACCAAGCCCGCCCCCGAGAGGTCGCAGTCGCAGCCGCTGCCGCCCCGGGCCGAGCAACTCCAGCTTTCGGGCGACATCACCTACTCGCTGCCCTCCCTGGACCTCCTGGAGCGTGGCGGCCCCGGCAAGACCCGCAGCGCCGCCAACGACGCGATCGTCGCCTCCCTCACCAACGTCTTCACCGAGTTCAAGGTCGACGCCGCCGTCACCGGCTTCACCCGCGGCCCTACGGTGACGCGGTACGAGGTGGAACTCGGGCCCGCCGTGAAGGTCGAGCGGATCACCGCGCTCGCCAAGAACATCGCGTACGCCGTCGCCAGCCCCGACGTCCGGATCATCTCCCCCATCCCGGGGAAGTCCGCCGTCGGTATCGAGATCCCCAACTCCGACCGGGAGATGGTCAACCTCGGCGACGTGCTGCGGCTCGCGGACGCGGCGGAGGACGACCACCCGATGCTGGTGGCGCTCGGCAAGAACGTCGAGGGCGGCTACGAGATGGCCAACCTCGCGAAGATGCCGCACGTCCTGGTGGCCGGTGCCACCGGTTCCGGCAAGTCCTCCTGCATCAACTGCCTGATCACCTCGGTGATGATAAGGGCGACCCCGGAAGACGTCCGCATGGTGCTGGTCGACCCCAAGCGCGTCGAGCTGACCGCGTACGAGGGCATCCCGCACCTGATCACGCCGATCATCACCAACCCCAAGAAGGCCGCCGAGGCTCTCCAGTGGGTCGTTCGCGAGATGGACCTGCGCTACGACGACCTCGCCGCGTTCGGCTACCGCCACATCGACGACTTCAACCACGCCGTGCGCACCGGGAAGCTCAAGACGCCGGAGGGCAGCGAGCGGGAGCTCTCGCCGTACCCGTACCTGCTGGTGATCGTCGACGAGCTGGCCGACCTCATGATGGTGGCCCCCCGGGACGTCGAGGACTCGATCGTCCGCATCACCCAACTGGCCCGCGCCGCCGGTATCCATCTCGTGCTCGCCACCCAGCGTCCGTCGGTGGACGTCGTCACCGGTCTGATCAAGGCGAACGTGCCTTCCCGGCTCGCCTTCGCGACCTCGTCGCTGGCCGACAGCCGCGTCATCCTGGACCAGCCCGGAGCCGAGAAGCTCATCGGCAAGGGTGACGGGCTGTTCCTGCCCATGGGGGCGAACAAGCCGACCCGTATGCAGGGTGCCTTCGTCACCGAGGACGAGGTCGCGGCGGTCGTCCAGCACTGCAAGGATCAGATGGCCCCGGTCTTCCGCGACGACGTGGTGGTCGGGACGAAGCAGAAGAAGGAGATCGACGAGGACATCGGCGACGACCTGGACCTGCTCTGCCAGGCCGCCGAGCTGGTCGTCTCCACCCAGTTCGGCTCCACCTCGATGCTCCAGCGCAAGCTGCGGGTGGGATTCGCGAAGGCCGGCCGGCTGATGGACCTGATGGAGTCGCGGAACATCGTCGGCCCCAGCGAGGGCTCCAAGGCGCGCGACGTCATGGTGAAACCGGACGAACTCGACGGCGTGTTGGCTCTGATCCGGGGGGAAACCGGTTCGTAAGGGTTTTGCGGGCAACCGTTTCGCCGGGCCGTACGTCAAGTTGAAGGGAGGGACAGCAGAATGGTCCTCCCCGGGGCGGTCCCGCGAATCCGACTTTGTTCGATTCTGATGGCGTACAAAGTCCTCCCTCCCGGTTGCCCCACCCTTTCGTACCCCCCCTAGACTGAACATCCAGCAGGTGGCTCACGCTCGAAAGGCGCCCCCGTGTCCATCGGCAACTCCCCCGAAGACGACCGGCCTTCGATCGGTCGAGTGCTTCATCAGGCTCGCATCGACGCAGGTCTCACGGTCGAAGAGGTCAGCACGTCCACCCGGGTGCGCATCCCCATCGTGCACGCGATCGAGGAGGACGACTTCTCCCGCTGCGGCGGCGACGTGTACGCCCGCGGCCATATCCGAACGCTCGCACGTGCCGTAGGCACCGATCCGGAACCGCTGGTTTCGCAGTACGACGCAGAGCACGGCGGTCGTCCCGCGCCCACACCGGCGGCGCCGCTGTTCGAAGCCGAGCGGATCCGTTCCGAACCCCGGCGGCCCAACTGGACCGCGGCCATGGTCGCGGCCATCGTCGCCGTCGTCGGATTCGTCGGCTTCACCTTCTTCAAGGGCGGTGACGAGCCCTCGACCGCCGGCCAGGTGGCCGAAGGCCCCACCTCCGACAAGATCACTCCCAAGCCGGCATCCAGCAAGCCCGTCGATCCCAAGCCGGCCCCCTCGGACAGCGCCATCGCGGCGGCGCCCCAGGACAAGGTGACGGTCAAGCTCAGCGCGAGCCAGGGCAAGAGCTGGATCTCCGCCAAGGACCACAACGGCCGGTCCCTCTTCGACGGAACCCTCCAGCAGGGCGAGACGAAGACCTTCCAGGACAAGGAGCGGGTCGACCTCGTCCTCGGGGACGCCGGTTCGATCGAGCTCTTCGTCAACGGCAAGAAGGTCGAGGACCAGTTCCAGCCCGGACAGGTGGAGCGGCTCTCGTACACCAAGGGCGACCCCGAGGTCGGCTGACCTCGGACCCCGGACAGTTCACAGGGCGGCGGTCGCCCGGCCATCGTGCCGGGCGCCCGCCGCCTTTGTCACTCCCTGTGACAGCCGAACCCTGCACGGCGGGGCCAGTGCCGGGACAAAGTAGTCTTGAGCCCATGCCCGAACGCCGTACCGTCGCCCTTGTCACTCTTGGCTGCGCCCGTAACGAGGTGGACTCGGAGGAGCTCGCAGGCCGCTTGGCAGCGGACGGCTGGGAGCTCGTCGAGGATGCCTCCGATGCCGATGTCGCCGTGGTCAACACCTGTGGATTCGTCGAGGCCGCCAAGAAGGACTCCGTCGATGCCCTGCTCGAAGCCAATGATCTGAAGGACCACGGCCGCACCCAGGCCGTCGTCGCCGTCGGCTGCATGGCCGAGCGCTACGGCAAGGACCTCGCCGAGGCCCTGCCGGAAGCGGACGGAGTCCTCGGATTCGACGACTACGCAGACATCTCCGACCGCCTTCAGACCATCCTCAACGGCGGCATCCACGCCTCCCACACCCCGCGCGACCGCCGCAAGCTGCTGCCGATCAGTCCGGCCGAACGCCAGGACGCCGCCGTGGCCCTGCCCGGTCACGCCCAGGAGGCCACGCCGGCCCCCGCCGATCTCCCGGAGGGAGTCGCGCCGGTCTCCGGCCCGCGGGCGCCTCTGCGCCGCCGGCTGGGAACCAGCCCCGTCGCCTCCGTGAAGCTGGCCTCGGGCTGCGACCGCCGCTGCTCGTTCTGCGCCATCCCGTCCTTCCGCGGCTCCTTCATCTCGCGGCGGCCCTCGGACGTCCTGGGCGAGACGCGCTGGCTGGCCGAGCAGGGCGTGAAGGAGGTCATGCTGGTCTCCGAGAACAACACCTCGTACGGCAAGGACCTCGGCGACATCCGTCTCCTGGAAACACTCCTTCCGGAGCTCGCGGACGTCGAGGGGATCGAGCGCATCCGGGTCAGTTACCTGCAGCCCGCCGAGATGCGGCCCGGTCTGATCGACGTACTGACCTCGACGCCGAAGGTCGCGCCCTACTTCGACCTGTCCTTCCAGCACTCGGCCCCCGGTGTGCTGCGCGCGATGCGGCGCTTCGGTGACACCGACAGCTTCCTGGAGCTCCTGCACACCATCCGGAGCAAGGCGCCGCAGGCCGGTGCGCGCTCCAACTTCATCGTGGGCTTCCCCGGTGAGACCGAGGCGGACCTGGCGGAGCTGGAACGGTTCCTCACCGGTGCTCGCCTCGACGCCATCGGCGTCTTCGGCTACTCCGACGAGGACGGCACCGAGGCGGTCGGGTACGAGAACAAGCTGGACGCCGACACCATCGCCGAGCGACTGGCGCACATCTCGCAGCTGGCCGAGGAGCTGACCTCGCAGCGCGCCGAGGAGCGCGTCGGCGAGACCCTCCAGGTGCTCGTCGAGACGGTCGAGCCCACCGAGGACGAGCCGCGAGCCGTGGGCAGAGCGGCCCACCAGGCGCCCGAAACGGATGGGCAGGTGCTCTTCACCGCACGCGAGGGACTTGTCCCGGGCCGTATGGTCGAGGCAAAGGTGGTGGGCACCGAAGGCGTGGACCTGGTCGCCGAGTGCCGTGAACTTGCGGAGGTAGCCAGATGACCGGAGTCCCGGCATCCGCGGCAGGCGGTTCCGGCGCGACGCCGGTCCGCGGCGGAAAACTGGGTGCTGCGGCCGTCAATCAGGCCAGCCTGTGGAACATCGCCAATCTCCTCACCATGGCGCGGCTGGTGCTGGTCCCCGGCTTCGTCGTGCTGCTGCTCCACGACGGCGGATATGACCCGGCCTGGCGTTCCATCGCCTGGGCCGCCTTCGCCGTCGCCATGATCACCGACGTGTTCGACGGGCATCTGGCGCGCAAGTACAACCTGGTCACCGACTTCGGGAAGATCGCCGACCCGATCGCCGACAAGGCGATCATGGGGGCGGCGCTCATCTGCCTGTCCTACCTCGGTGATCTTCCCTGGTGGGTCACGGGGGTGATCCTCTTCCGGGAGCTCGGCATCACCCTGATGCGCTTCTGGGTGATCCGGCACGGTGTGATTCCGGCCAGCCGCGGCGGGAAGATGAAGACGCTGGCTCAGGGGACCGCCGCCGGGATGTACGTCCTGGCGCTGACCGGTCCGCTGGCCACGATGCGCTTCTGGGTAATGGCGGTGGCTGTCGTACTGACGGTCGTGACCGGCCTGGACTACGTCCGTCAGGCCGTCGTCCTGCGACGCCAGGGGCTCGCCGCGGACAAGGCGGCCCTGGCCCAGGCCGCGGCGGAGGAGGCGGCTGTGGCCCAGGAGACTGCCGAGAACGCTGAGGCGGCTCTGGGGAGCGCCCTGGGCGAGGGCGCGGCCCCCCGCCGTGCCCAGACTCCCGGGATGGCCTCCGAGGGCCCCAGGGGCGCGGAGCGGGTCTCCGGGAAGCGCGGTGCCGCGGAGGCCGAGCGGTGACAGTCGCGGCCCGGGTGCTGCGGCTCCTCGTCGCGAGAGGTGAGACCCTCGCCGTCGCCGAGTCGCTGACCGGCGGCCTGGTGGCCGCCGAGCTGACCTCCGTACCCGGTGCCTCGCAGGCGTTCCGCGGGTCGGTGACGGCTTACGCGACCCCCCTCAAGAGTGAACTCCTGGGCGTGGGAGCGGAGCTTCTGGCAGCGCGCGGGGCCGTGGACGCCGAGGTGGCCCACCAGATGGCGGCAGGTGTGCGCCGGGCGCTCGGCGCGGACTGGGGAGTGGCGACGACCGGCGTCGCGGGCCCCGATCCGCAGGACGGCCAACCCGTCGGAACGGTCTTCGTCGCAGTCTGCGGGCCCTATGGCGCCGGCAAAGTGACCGCACTGCGGTTGATCGGTGGACGGGCGGACATCCGTAAAGAGAGCGTACGGAGCGTGCTGGAACTGCTCTCCGGCGAACTCGGCGGGTACGCGAGCGCACAGGATACGGAACACAACGGGGGGAATTGATGTTTGCAGCCCTGAGTGAACACGACATCGCTCCCCGCACGGCCGCAGCGCTAGGCGGTACGGTGGGGCGTGAAGGATGCGGCTACGCGGTCCGAGGAGGGAGCCACCGATGATTCTGCTCCGTCGCCTGCTTGGTGACGTGCTGCGTCGGCAGCGCCAGCGCCAAGGCCGTACTCTGCGCGAAGTCTCCTCGTCCGCCCGAGTTTCGCTCGGCTATCTCTCCGAGGTGGAGCGGGGGCAGAAGGAGGCATCCTCCGAACTGCTCTCCGCCATTTGCGACGCGCTTGATGTACGGATGTCCGAGCTCATGCGTGAAGTGAGCGATGAGCTGTCCCTGGCCGAACTGGCCGAGTCGGCAGCGGCCAGCGATCCGGTACCTGTACCGGTGCGCCCCATGCTCAATTCCGTCTCCGTTTCATCGGTGACGGGTGTACCGACGGGGCGGGTGACCATCAAGGCGCCCGCGGAAGCGGTGGATGTCGTCGCCGCCTGACCCGTTCGGTTCGGTGTGAAGCCGGAGCCCCGGTCCTCCCCTCACGGGGCGGGCCGGGGCTTCTGCGCGTCCACCGGGGGTCGGGGAGGGCGTGTACGGCATGCCGCATTCCGGTGCCGTTCATGAAGGCGGCCGAGGGGAGGTGTTGACCCCCTTCCTGCGGGCAGGCGCATGGATGAGACCGGGGAACGATCTCTTCGAGCACCTCCCCGGATGACCGTTTTGCTTCGTTTGTGCCATCGTGGTTGATGCTGAACGGAACGGATACCAGATCGGAGATGTGCATGTCTGTGGTGAAGAGCCCGCTGTCCGAGGCCGACCTCAAGTCCGTGGGTGACGCGCTCCAAGGCGCCCTGGTGGACCTCGTCGACCTCTCCCTGGTGGCCAAGCAGGTCCACTGGAACGTGGTGGGACCTCGTTTCAGGTCCGTGCACCTCCAGCTCGACGAGGTCGTAGACACCGCCCGCCAGCACTCCGACACGGTGGCCGAGCGGGCCTCGGCGGTGGGCGTCAACCCGGACGGGCGTTCGGGGACGGTCGCCAAGACCACGGCCATCAATTCCGTGCCCGAGGGCTGGGTCAAGGACGTCGATGCCGTACGGACCCTGGTCGACGCCCTGAGCGTGGTGATCGGCCGGATGCGCGAGCGCATCGAGGTGACCGGCGACCCCGACCCGGTCAGCCAGGACATCCTCATCGCGCTGACCGCCGACCTCGAGAAGCACGCATGGATGTTCCAGGCGGAGAGCGCCTGACCGGGTTCTCCGAACCTCCCGGCAGGCGTCCCACCTGGCCGGCCCCATTTCCAACCGGCCTGCCCGGCATCGGGCAGAGTCCGGCCGTATGACGCGAGGAGTTGTCATGACTGACGAGAGTGCCAAGGACAAGGTTGCCGGCAAGGCCAAGGAAGCCATGGGCAAGATGACCGGCAACAAGCGCATGGAGTCCGAGGGCAAGGCGGACCAGGCGAAGGGCAAGGCCAAGGGCGCCATGGGCGAGGCGCAGCAGCGCGCCGAGGGTGTCAAGGACTCCCTGCACCGCGACGACAAGGACTGAACAGGAACCGGAGGAGCCCCTGCCGGAAGCGGTGGGGGCTTACCTCTGGGCCAGGCCCCGCTGTGGGGTGCGTTACCCGGCGGACTGGAGCGCGCCGGTGCGCGACCGCGTTGCGCGCGCCGAGTACTGCGCCGGTGCGCTCTCCCGCCAGGTGATCGAGCCGGACTAGGGTCTTCCGTCCGGACCGGGACGGACCCCGCGAACCCGGTGTGCCTGGTACGACAGGCTCCGGGTCCGGCCGAAGGAGGCAGCCATGGTGCGGCGGTGGGTTCCGGCGCTCGTGCTTGGCAGTGTGTGGTGGTGGGCCGTGCTGCGGCTGGTGCTGGATCCGGGGCACGCGGGGCCGGTCGAGGGAGCGGTGGCTGCGGGCGGGTGGGGGCTGAGCCTGCTGCCCGTTCACGTCGCGGAGAGTGTCCGGCCGACCGGGGTGTTCGACGCGGGAGCGGGTCTGTTGCGGCGGTGCGCCGACGGTGTGCGCGAAGCGGGCCGTAGCTGGCAGTCGTTGATATCCGGCACGTCGATGCCCGGCCCGGTCTCCGGATCGTGGATACGCGGCTCCATATCCGGCCCCTCGGGGCGCGCGAGCGGCCGGTTCCGGCGTGCGAGGGGGGCGACGGACTCCTCCCGGAGAGCGTGCGGCCGTTCCTGGTCCGTCGGCAGGGCGTGGCGGGCTACCAGGGCATGGCGACGCCGCCGTTCGGGCGGAGGATCTGGCCGGTCGTGAAGGCCGACGCGTCCGACGCCAGATGCAGTACCGAATGTGCGACATCAGTGGGATCACCGACCCTGCCGAGCGGGGAGATGCGTGCCATCGTGGCCTCTGCCCGGTGCTGCTGCTCCGCGTCGTGGCGGGCGGTCATGGGGGTCCGGATCCAGCCGGGAGCGACCGCGTTGACCCGGATGCCGTGCGGCCCCAGCTCGGTGGCCAGGGTCTTGGTCAGCTGGACGACGGCGGCCTTCGCCGCGCTGTAGCAGAGCAGGCCAGGGCTCGCGGAGTCGACCGCGCCGGAAGCCATCGTGATCAGCGACCCCGGGGCGCGGCGCGCGGTCATCGTGCGGGCCACCTCCTGGCAGGCGTACAGAACCCCCCTGAAATTCACCGAGAGCACGCGGTCGAGGTCCTCGTCCGCGGTGTCCAGAACGCTGCTCGTATGCATGATTCCGGCGACTGCGGCCAGGATGTCCAGGTCCCCGGCCGCCGAGACGGCGGAGCGGACCTGGTTGCGGTCGGTGACATCAAGCGGATGTGTGTGGGCTTCACCACCAGCGGCGGTGATCAGGTCGAAGGTCTTCAGGAGCCCCTTCTCGTCGAGATCGGCGCAGTGGACGGCGGCGCCCGCCTCCGCCAGCAGGATGGCGCAGGCGCGCCCGATGCCGCCGGCGGCGCCGGTGACGAACGCGGAGCGGCCGGTGAGGTCGTACGCGGCGAAAGGCATGACCGGACGGTACGACTGGTTCTGACGGGTCGTCAACTACCGTGTGGTGGACGGGCGCCCTCAGGGAGTGGGGCCCGTTTGGCAGTGGGGGCACCAGTAGGTGGGGCGAGTGTCCTGATCCCCCACGCGGATGGGTGTTCCACAGCGCAGACAGGGGCGGTGGTTTCGGCCGTAGACCCAGAGGTTCTCGCTCGGGCGGCGGGCGCGGGGCGCCGGAGCGGCGGTGGTCCGGGGACGGCCACCGACGGTGGTGGTGCGGACCGGACGGTCGCGGTTGGCTTCCAGTAGCTGCTTGGCCGTGGTGACCATGAGGACTGCCGTGTGCTCGGGCAGCCGGCCGATGGGGAGCCAGGGGGTGGCTCGGGCCAGGAAGCAGAGCTCGCACTTGTAGACGTTGCCGATGCCGGCCAGGTTGCGCTGGTCCAGAAGGGCTTCGCCGAGGGGGCGGGCAGGGTCGGCCAGGAGATTGCGCAACGCGGTGTCGGCGTTCCAGTCCGGACCCAGCAGGTCCGGGCCGAGGTGGCCGACGACCTTCTCCTCGTCCCCGGTGCGTAGGAGTTCGAGAACGGGGAGTCGGTAGCCGACCGCGGTGTGCGTGGCGTTGGCCAGGATGGCGCGGATCTGGTGGGCGGGGCCGCCCCGCCAGCGTTCGTCGGGGGCGTAGATGCGCCAGGCGCCGTCCATCCGAAGATGGCTGTGCAGGGTGAGACCGCCCTCGATGCGGGTCAGCAGATGTTTACCGCGTGAGGAGACGTCGAGAACGGTCCGGTCGGTGAGATCGGCGGTGGCGAACCGGGGAACGCGCAGATCGGACCGGGTGAGGACCTGACCGGCCAGCGCGCTGTGCAGCCGCTTCGCGGTCTGCAGGACGGTGTCTCCTTCGGGCATACGTCCATGATGCGCGGGATGGCGTGCGGGTGGGTGGGCGCGGTCTGTGGAGGCGCCGAAGAGGATCTTCTCGAAGGGTGCGGTCCGCAGCGATGGCGGAGCCTTCGGCACGTCCCGCCGGGGATGGTCGCCGTGGCGCCGGGCTCAGGCGCGCAGGCGTAGTCCTCTCGGGGTGGCGAGGAAGCCGGCTGATTCCAGGGTGCGGCCCAGGGGTGAGGTCAGGGACGAGGCGCCGTTGGTGCGCTCGACCGTGACCGTGCCGAGGGCTCCGGCCCGGGCCGCAGCGGCCAGAGCCGCCGCGGCCGCCCGGAGTGCGGGGTCGTCCGGGTCGGTCGGCCACGCAAGCAGCGTCTTGCCGCCGCGCTCCATGTACAGCGTCAGCTCACCGTCGACCAGGACCACGAGGGAGCCCGCCTTGCGTCCGGGTTTGTGTCCCGCTCCGGCCGGCGGCTCGGGCCACGGCAGGGCCGCGCCGTAGGCGTTTGCCGGATCAGCCGCGGCAAGGACCAGGGCGCGCGGATCGGCCCCCGGTTCCGTGCGGTCGCGGGCGGTGGAGGCAGCGCGGAGCCGGTCGACCGCGCCGTCCATGGCGAACTGCGCCGCCCCGAGACCCTCGACGACATAGCCGCGGCGCGCCTGCCCGTTGTCCTCGAATGCGGACAGCACGCGGTACGCGGCGGAGAAACCGCCCTCGACCCCCTCTGCCTGGACCGCGCCGCGTGTCACCACTCCGTGCCGGTCCAGGAGCGTACGGGCCAGGGCGTGGGCCCGGTGGGTGGGTTCGGGCTCTGCGGGCGGCAACAGTGACCAACGGCCCGAGACCGTGGGGGGACCGGTGCGCGAGACGGGGCGCGCCGAGGCCGTCAGGGTGCCGTAACGGCCCCGCGGAACACTGCGTTTGGCACGGTGTGCGGTCGACCCTGCCGTGCGTCCCGAGCCGAGGAGCGCGCGCAGCGGGGCGAGGGTGTCGTTGGTGAGCCGGCCTGACCAGGCGAGGTCCCAGAGGGCGTCCGCGAGCTGTGGATCGGCGGCTTCCGGGTGAGTGGTGGCGCGAACCTGATCGGCGATCTGCCGGAAGAAGAGACCGTACCCACCGCTGAGCGCGGTCAGCACGGATTCGTGCAGGGCACTGAGTTCGAGCGGACGTGGGGCAGGCAGGAGCAGGGGGGCGCTGTCGGCCGGATACAGACACAGCCAGCCGTCCTTGCCGGGCAGGGCGCCCGCACCTGCCCACACGACCTCGCCGGTGGTGGTGAGTTCGTCCAGGAGCGCGGGGGAGTAGCCGCTGACGCGGCTGGGCAGGACGAGCTTCTCCAGCGCGGATGCCGGGACAGGTGCTCCCTGCAACTGCTCGACGGCGCGGGCCAGTCCGTCGATTCCGCGCAGGCTGTTGTCCCCGAGATGCTGCCACCGGGGGAGGAACCCCGCCAACGCGGCTGGAGGAACCGGCTCCAGCTCATGGCGGAGCGCTGCGAGCGAGCGGCGCCGCAGCCGGCGCAGCACCGTGGCGTCGCACCACTCCTGGCCGATGCCGGCGGGATGGAACTCGCCCTGGACGATCCGCCCGGAGGCCGCGAGCCGCTGCAGTGCCCCGTCGGTGACGGCGGTGCCGAGGCCGAACCGGGCCGCCGCCATGGTGGAGGTGAACGGGCCGTGCGTACGGGCGTATCGGGCGAGGAGGTCGCCCAGCGGGTCCTTGACCGGTTCGGTGAACGCCTCGGGTACACCCACCGGGAGCGCCGTGCCCAGGGCGTCGCGCAGCCGGCCCGCGTCCTCGATGGCCGCCCAGTGATCATCGCCGCTGATCCGGACCCGGATGGCTCTGCGGGCCGAGGCCAGCTCCTGAGCCCACTGAGGTTCGGCCCCGCGCCGGGCCAGCTCCGGATCGGTGAGCGGACCGAGGACCCGCAGCAGGTCTGCGACCCCCTCGATGTCCTTGATCCGGCGGTCCTCGGTCAGCCACTGGAGCTCCTGCTCCAGCTCGGTCAGGACCTCGGCGTCGAGCAGCTCGCGCAGTTCCGCGCGACCGAGGAGTTCGGCCAGGAGACGGGAGTCGAGCGAGAGGGCGGCGGCCCTTCGCTCGGCGAGCGGCGAGTCGCCCTCGTAGAGGAACTGTGCGACGTACCCGAACAGGAGCGAGCGGGCGAACGGGGAGGGTTCCGGGGTGGTCACCTCGACCAGGCGGATCCGACGGGCTTCCAGGTCACCCATCACCTCGGTGAGCCCGGGGACGTCGAAGACGTCCTGGAGACATTCGCGGACCGCTTCGAGAACGATGGGGAACGAGCCGAACTCGGACGCGACCTGGAGCAGTTGGGCGGCCCGCTGCCGCTGCTGCCACAGGGGTGTGCGCTTGCCCGGGCTGCGCCGCGGCAGCAGGAGCGCCCGGGCCGCGCACTCACGGAACCGGGAGGCGAACAGGGCGGAGCCACCGACCTGATCGGTGACGATCTGCTCGATCTCGCCCTTGTCGAAGGCGACATCGGCGGCGCCGACCGGGGGCTGGTCGCTGTCGAGCACGGCGTTGGCCCGCGGGAGCGGTGCGGCACCGGGATCCTGGGCCGCGTCCTGTGCGGGGTCGAAGTCGAGGAGGTCGAGACCCATCATGTCCGCGTCCGGGAGCCGCAGCACGATCCCGTCGTCGGCATGCATGACCTGGGCGTCCATGCCGTACCGCTCGGCGAGGCGGGCGCTGAGGGCGAGCGCCCACGGAGCGTGCACCTGGGCGCCGAAGGGGGAGTGCACGACGACGCGCCAGTCCCCCAGCTCGTCCCGGAAACGCTCGACGAGGATGGTGCGGTCGTCCGGTACATGGCCACAGGCCCGGCGCTGCTCGTCGATGTAGGACAGCACGTTGTCCACGGCCCAGGTGTCCAGGCCCGCGGCCAGCAGTCGCCGGCGGGCGTCCTGCGGGGACAGCGCGCCGAGCTCGCGCAGGAAGGCGCCCAGCGCCCGCCCCAGCTCCAGCGGACGTCCCAGCTGGTCGCCCTTCCAGAACGGCAGCCGTCCCGGCACGCCCGGCGCCGGAGAGACCAGGACCCGGTCGCGGGTGATGTCCTCGATCCGCCAGGACGTGGTGCCCAGCGTGAAGACGTCACCGACGCGGGACTCGTACACCATCTCCTCGTCCAGCTCACCGACCCGGCCGCCGCCCTTCTTGGGGTCGGAGCCCGCCAGGAAGACCCCGAAGAGCCCGCGGTCGGGGATGGTGCCGCCGGAGGTGACGGCGAGCCGCTGGGCGCCGGGGCGGCCCGTGACCGTCCCCGCGACCCGGTCCCAGACGACGCGCGGACGCAGCTCCGCGAAGGCATCGGACGGATAGCGGCCGGCAAGCATGTCGAGCACGGCGGTGAAGGCCGATTCGGGGAGCGAGGCGAAGGGCGCGGCCCGGCGGGTCACCGCCAGCAGGTCGTCCACCTGCCAGCTGTCCAGGGCGACCATCGCGACCAGCTGCTGAGCCAGCACGTCCAGCGGATTGGACGGGATCCGGAGCGCCTCGATGGACCCGGTGCGCATCCGCTCGGTGACCACGGCCGCCTGCACCAGATCGCCCCGGTACTTCGGGAAGACGACCCCGGTGGAGACCGCGCCCACCTGGTGCCCGGCTCGGCCGACACGCTGCAGGCCGGAAGCGACGGACGGCGGTGACTCCACCTGGATCACCAGGTCGACCGCCCCCATGTCGATGCCCAGCTCCAGGCTGGAGGTGGCGACCACCGCGGGCAGCCGGCCCGCCTTGAGATCCTCCTCGACCTGGGCGCGCTGCTCCTTGGAGACCGACCCGTGGTGGGCGCGGGCGAGGAG
This sequence comes from Streptomyces sp. NBC_01013, assembly GCF_045162765.1. Lineage (NCBI taxonomy): Bacteria > Bacillati > Actinomycetota > Actinomycetes > Kitasatosporales > Streptomycetaceae > Streptomyces > Streptomyces sp. NBC_01013. The sequence continues at coordinate 2,085,887 of NZ_CP108687.1, read as the reverse complement.
CGGGGGCGCGCCCTTGGCCGCGCCGGATTCCGCCATGATCTCGGCGGGGGAGTGGGCCTCGGGCATCGTCTCGCCGGTGGCCCGCTCGTACGCGATCTCGTTGAGCCGGTTGCAGAGCCGCTCGGCCAGGCGGCGGGAGTTGGCGAAGACGATCGTGGAGCGATGGGCCTGGACGAGATCGGCGATCCGCTCCTCCACATGGGGCCAGATCGACGGCTTGTCCGCCTGGCCGGAGTCCGGTTCGGTGGCGGGGGACCCGCCGAGCTCACCCAGATCCTCCACGGGCACGACCACCGACAGATCGAACTGTTTGGTGGACGGCGGCTGGACGATCTCCACCCTCCGCCGGGGCGAGAGGAAGCGCGCGACCTCGTCGACGGGACGGACCGTGGCCGACAGGCCGATCCGCCGGGCCGGCCGGGGCAGCAGCTCGTCCAGGCGCTCCAGCGACACGGCGAGATGGGCGCCTCGCTTGGTCCCGGCGACCGCGTGCACCTCGTCGAGAATCACCGTCTCGATTCCGGCCAGGGCTTCGCGCGCCGAGGACGTCAGCATCAGGAAGAGGGACTCGGGTGTGGTGATCAGGATGTCCGGTGGCCGTGTCGCCATCGAGCGGCGCTCGGCGGGCGGGGTGTCGCCGGAGCGGATCCCCACACGCACCTCGGGCTCGGCCAGACCCAGGCGCGCCGATTCCTGGCGGATACCGGTCAGTGGCGAGCGGAGATTGCGCTCCACGTCGACGGCGAGCGCCTTGAGCGGTGATACGTAGAGCACACGGCAGCGCTTCTTCGCCTCGGCGGGCGGCGGGACCGCGGTCAACTGGTCCAGGGCGGCGAGAAAGGCGGCCAGGGTCTTGCCCGATCCGGTCGGTGCGACGACCAGGACGTCCGACCCCTCACCGATCGCCCGCCAGGCACCTTCCTGTGCGGCCGTGGGCGCGTTGAAGGCCCCCGTGAACCAACTGCGGGTCGCGGGGGAGAACGCTTCGAGTGCGGAGCCGGTCATGTCCCCATCGTGCACCCCGCCACTGACAACGGCTCCGGAAGCGGCCGGGCGGCCTCGTGGGGCTGCCCCGTGCGGCCGGCCATGACGGGTTCGCGCCCCCGGCTGTCTCCGCGCCGCAGAACCCGCACCTCGCGGGCTGCGAGAATTCGAGCATGGCGGGAGCGACGGGACCGGCGGAGTGGGCGCGGCACTGGCAGTACGCCGAGCTGCCCGGCCTCGACCTGCTGCGGGCCCGCTACGTCCGACACACCTTCCCGCGCCACAGCCACGAGGGCTATGTGTTCGGCGCCGTCTCCCAGGGAGTGGAAGACGTCGAGCTTCCCGGCGGCACCGTCCACGCGGGACCGGGCTCCGTCGTCATGATCAATCCTGAGGTGCCGCACACCGCCAGGGCCGGTGTTCCCGAGGGATGGGTGTACGCCACGCTCTACCCGTCCGCCCGGGCGATCAGCGACATCGCCGCCGACACGACGAACCTGCGAGGCACCGTCGGCTTCACGGAGACCGCCGTGACGGACCCGTACGCGGCACGGCTCATCGGCGAGGTGCACCGGGCAGCGGAGGAGGGCAACGCACTGGCGGCGGACAGCGTGCTGCGGGTCCTGGTCACGCGCCTGCTCACCCGGCACGGCAGCGCCCTGCCGGCCCCGGCGCCCCGGGCGGCAGGTACACGGGACGCGGTGCGTGCCCGTGCCGTACTGGAGAGCAGGATGACGGAACCGCCCACCCTGGAGGCACTGGCCACCGAACTCGGCACGAGCCCGTTCGCCCTGCTCCGGGCCTTCAAGAAGCAGTACGGGATGCCGCCGCACACCTGGCTCACCGACGCCCGGGTCAGGCGTGCGCGACGGATGCTCGACTCGGGCACGGCTCCCGCCGCGGCGGCCGCCGCAGTCGGCTTCACCGACCAGCCGCACCTCAACCGCCATTTCACCCGGATCGTGGGGGTGCCACCCGGCGCCTACCAGCGCGAACGCGCAAGAACGTACAAGACCGGTCCCGATCTGCCCCGGTAGCGTGCCGGGCGTGGCAGAACAGACAGCACCCCCCGACAGCGCGGCCGGCCCACCCGACGACAATGAGGTCAGCGCCGGGGCCAAGCCGGACGCGGCCGTCGTACGTGACGCGCTCGGCGTCGGCATAGCCGTCGGCCTGTCCGGCTTCGCCTTCGGCGTCACCTCGGCCGGTTCCGGACTGAGCGTGCTGCAGACCTGTGCGCTCAGCCTCCTCGTCTTCACCGGCGCCTCCCAGTTCGCCCTGGTGGGCGCACTGGCCGCCGGTGGCAACCCCTACACCGCGGCGGCCGGCGCCTTCTTCCTCGGCGTACGCAACTCCTTCTACGGCCTGCGGCTGTCGCAGCTCCTCGCGCTGCCGCGTGCCGTGCGCCCCGTCGCCGCCCAGTGGGTCATCGACGAGACGACTGCCGTGACCTTGCCCCAGCCCACGCGGCGTGCCGCCCGCATCGGTTTCACCGTCACCGGGCTCACGCTCTACGTGCTGTGGAACCTCACCACGCTGCTCGGCGCCCTGGGTGCCGAGGCGCTCGGCGACACCGCGGCCTGGGGGCTGGACGCGGCCGGTCCTGCCGTCTTCCTCGCCCTGCTCGCACCGATGCTGAAGGGCACGACGGAGCGGGTCACCGCCGCGCTCGCCGTTCTTCTCGCCCTCGGACTGCTGCCCGCGCTGCCCGCGGGGGTGCCCGTACTGCTGTCCGCGCTCGCGGCGCCCGCCGTTCTCTTCCTGACGGGACGCGCCAAGAACAGGGCGCCGAGCCCCGGGGAAACGCGGGAACCGCGCACCACCACATCGAAGGACGGCCGATGAACGTCTGGATCGCCATCGCGCTGACCGCCGTCGGCTGCTACCTCGCCAAGCTCCTCGGCCTCCTGGTGCCCGCCGCCGCCCTGGAACGCCCCCTCGTGCAGCGCCTCGCCGCCCTCGTGCCGGTGGCGCTGCTGGCCGCACTGACCGCGCAGCAGGCCTTCGGTGACGGCCGGCAGCTCGTGCTCGACGCCAGGGGGGGCGGGTATCGCCGCCGCGGCCCTCGCCCTCGTCCTGCGTGCGCCATTCCTCGTCGTCGTGGGTGTGGCCGTGGCCGTCACGGCCGGGGTGCGCGCGCTCGGCTAGCCGGAGCGCACGGACTGCCGCGCGCGGCGCGGTCAGTCCAGGCCACGTCCGTACGCCCGCAGGGTCTGCAGGGCCCTGAGCGTGACCAGGGGGCGCCCCTCCAGAGCGGTCCCCGGCGCCCACTGCCGCCAGGACACCGGCCAGCCTCCGTCCGCTTCCTGCCCGGCCGCCAGATGGTCCAGGGCGCGATCCATCTCCGCTTCGGTGAACCAGCGCAGGGCGAGCGACTCGGGCGCCCGGGCGTAGTCGTACGGGAAGTGCTGCTCACCCGGCGCGTATCCGGGCGCCACCGGATACTCCGCGCGTCGTTCCGGTTCCAGGACGGCGAGCCGCTGGTCGCGCACCAGACGTCCGAGCCGGTCGGCCGCGGCCTCGGCCCGCGGCCGGTCCGGCGCACCGTCGAGGAAGGCGATCGCGGCCTCGATCTCGTAGGGATGCGACACCTCCAGGGCGTCGACGGCAGCCCAGCAGAAGTCCGTGGCCCGGAACAGCCAGGCGTGCCACACCGAATTGCGGTGGAGCAGCCCGACGACGGGCCCGGTGACCAGGAGCTCGGCAGGGGGATGGTCGACGATCGGGATGAACGGTGCGGCAGGGTAGTCGCGCTGTGACGGAAGCAGAGCGGGTAAGGCCCCCTCCTTGGTGGACACGTCGGTGAGGAAGCGGCAGATGCGCTCCACCCGGAGCCCGCCGCAGCGGTCGATGGAGTCGAGGACGCTCAGTGCGTGTGCCGTGTGCAGCGGCTGACTGACGGGGCCGCGGACATCGGGTTCGAGCGCGTGGCCGTACCCGCCGTCCTCGTTGAGATAGGCGGCGAGCGCCGTTTCCACGGCGTCCGCGCTTCCCTTCAGGAAGTGATGGGCGAACCGCCGCTGTTCGAGGACACGGGCCGTGAGCCAGATGAACTGCTCGGCACGCTTGAGTGGACTTGTTCCGGTTCCAGCCATGGACCGACCGTAGGACGGTAAGCGCTCTCGGCGAGGCCGGGCGGCCGGGCTGCACTCTCAGGAGCGGGATACTGGTGTCATGCGGTTGACGATTTTCTGGGAACGGATGGCGGACCACTTCGGCGCCGGGTACGCCGATTCCTTCGCGCGTGACCATGTGATGGCGGAGCTCGGCGGGCGCACCGTGTGCCAGGCCCTCGACGAGGGGTGGGAGGCCAAGGACGTCTGGCGCGGGGTCTGTACGGCGGTCGGCGTCCCCGCGGACAAGCGCTGACGCGCGGTTCGACGCCGTGCGGCGGCAGGGCATCCTCCGGGGTGCGCGACCGGTTGTCCCGGCAGTAGGCGAGACTTGCTCCGTGGCACCGACAGACGAGACCGCTCAGACCCAGCCGCCCCTCACCCCGCCCGCGCCACCCGCCCCGCCGTCAGGCGCCGGGAGCGTCCGCATGCCCGGCTGGCTGCCGCGTGCCATGGTGCTGGCCCTGGCGCTCTACGCCTGCTTCCGGCTCGGCAGCTGGGCGTTCGACCAGCTCATCGGGCTGTTGATCAATGTGCTGATCGCCTTCTTCCTGGCGCTCGCGATCGAGCCCGCGGTGAGCCGCATGTCGGGGCGCGGCATACGCCGGGGCGTCGCCACCTTCCTGGTCTTCCTCGGGGTGCTGATCGCCGGTGCGGGGTTCGTCGCGCTGCTCGGCTCGATGCTCGCCGGCCAGATCGTCGACATGGTGGAGGACTTCCCGAAGTACCTCGACTCGGTGATCAACTGGGTCAACCAGACCTTTCACACGGAGCTCTCCCGCGTCGATGTGCAGGACAGCCTGCTGCACTCCGACTGGCTGCAGAAGTACGTCCAGAACAGTGCGACCGGCGTGCTCGACGTGTCCACCACGGTCCTGGGCGGCCTGTTCCGACTGCTGACGATCTTCCTCTTCTCGTTCTACTTCGCCGCCGACGGCCCCCGGCTGCGCCGCGCCCTGTGCTCCGTCCTCCCTCCGGCTCGTCAGGCGGAAGTACTGCGGGCCTGGGAGATCGCGGTGGACAAGACGGGCGGGTACCTCTACTCGCGCGGCCTGATGGCGCTCATCTCCGGCATCGCGCACTACATCCTGCTGCTGGCCCTCGGCGTGCCGTACGCACCGGCGCTCGCGGTCTGGGTCGGTCTCGTCTCGCAGTTCATCCCCACGATCGGTACGTATCTGGCCGGTGCCCTGCCGATGCTGATCGCGTTCACCGTCGACCCCTGGTACGCGTTGTGGGTCCTCGGCTTCGTCGTGGTGTACCAGCAGTTCGAGAACTACGTCCTGCAGCCCAAGCTGACCTCGAAGACCGTCGACATCCACCCGGCGGTCGCCTTCGGCTCGGTCATCGCCGGTACGGCACTGATGGGTGCCGTCGGCGCCCTGATCGCCATCCCGGCCGTGGCCACCCTTCAGGCCTTCCTCGGCGCCTATGTGAAGCGCTACGACGTCACGGATGATCCCCGGGTGCACGGACGCCACCAGTGGCGCCGGGGCGAATCGGTGTCCGTGCGGCTGCGGCGGCTCTGGCGCGTCCCCGAGGCCGAAGGCGGGCAGCGGGAGGGCGAGGAGCGCCAGGGCCCGCGGTCGCGCTCCTGAGGCGAGGACTGCCGGCCGACGCCCGTTAAGGGCTGTCCCGCAATTCCTGGTGGGCGCACGACGTCGGCTACGGCACCTCGCCGCGTTGTCGAAACGCCCCAATACATCCACGATGCGGGTGCCTCTCCGCCTTGCGATGCACCGCATCCGATGTCGCGCGCTGATCCACCAGGAGTTGCGGGACAGCCCTTGGTGGCCGGTCTGTGCCCCGAGGCCGAGCATGTGACCTTGGCCCCAAATATCTGACGATGGGGCGCTACGCTGGGGGCGAGTCGGTGCGGCGTGGTGCGCTTGACACCAAAATCGAACATCCATTCTCATGGGATTCCGGCCGGGTTTTCCCGGGCTCGACCGTGGAGTTGTCCACAGGCCGGGAGGACGTCGAGGCCCATTGTCAGTGGCAGGGGTTAGCGTCTTTGACGTGAAGCGATCGACTCAAGCAAATCGGGTGGAACCCATGGCAGGAAACGACCGCGAGAAGGCGCTGGACGCCGCACTCGCACAGATTGAACGGCAATTCGGCAAGGGCGCGGTGATGCGCCTCGGTGAGCGGCCGAACGAGCCCATCGAAGTGATCCCCACCGGTTCGACCGCGCTCGACGTCGCGCTCGGCGTCGGCGGCCTGCCGCGAGGCCGTGTGGTGGAGGTGTACGGGCCGGAGTCCTCCGGTAAGACGACGCTGACGCTGCACGCCGTGGCGAACGCGCAGAAGCTCGGCGGCACGGTGGCCTTCATCGACGCGGAGCACGCACTCGACCCGGAGTACGCGAAGAAGCTCGGCGTCGACATCGACAACCTCATCCTGTCCCAGCCGGACAACGGTGAGCAGGCCCTCGAGATCGTGGACATGCTCGTCCGCTCGGGCGCGCTCGACCTGATCGTCATCGACTCCGTCGCTGCGCTCGTGCCGCGTGCGGAGATCGAGGGCGAGATGGGTGACTCGCACGTCGGCCTCCAGGCCCGTCTGATGAGCCAGGCGCTGCGGAAGATCACCAGCGCGCTCAACCAGTCCAAGACCACCGCGATCTTCATCAACCAGCTCCGCGAGAAGATCGGTGTGATGTTCGGCTCGCCGGAGACCACCACCGGTGGCCGCGCGCTCAAGTTCTACGCCTCGGTCCGTCTCGACATCCGCCGCATCGAGACGCTCAAGGACGGCACCGACGCGGTCGGCAACCGCACCCGCGTCAAGGTCGTCAAGAACAAGGTCGCGCCGCCGTTCAAGCAGGCCGAGTTCGACATCCTCTACGGCCAGGGCATCAGCCGCGAGGGCGGCCTGATCGACATGGGCGTGGAGCACGGCTTCGTCCGCAAGGCCGGCGCCTGGTACACGTACGAGGGCGACCAGCTCGGTCAGGGCAAGGAGAACGCCCGCAACTTCCTCAAGGACAACCCCGATCTCGCCGACGAGATCGAGAAGAAGATCTTGGAGAAGCTGGGTGTCGGTGTGCGGCCGGAGACCGCGCCTGCCGAGCCCGCAGCGGACGCAGCCGGTGCTGCGGCGGCTCCGGCGGACGGTGCGGTGAAGTCGGTGCCCGCTCCGGCCGGCAAGGCCAAGCCGGCCAAGACGACGGCGGCCAAGAGCTAGACCGTGACGCGTCGTACGGAGTGGCCGGGCAGCGCCGCCGAATCCTGCGCGGGCCCCGGCCCTGGATCCACCGCTGGTCACACCGCCGGATCCGAGAGCGAATCCGACCTCTTCCCGGAGCCGGCAGCGGGGGCCGGCTCCGGCGGAGGCGCGGGTTCCGGTGGCGGATTCGGCGAGGGGGGCGGGCGCCGTTCCCGCTCCCGTTCCAGAAGCAGCGGCTCCCCTTCCTCGTCGAGGGCCGAGAAGGGGGAGCCGCGAGACCCGGTCGAGCAGGCGCGCAACATCTGCCTGAGGCTGCTGACCGGTACCGCACGCACCCGGCAGCAGCTCGCAGATGCTCTGCGCAAGCGGGAGATTCCGGATGAGGTGGCCGAAGAAGTGCTCTCGCGCTTCGAGGAAGTCGGGCTGATCGACGACGCCGCGTTCGCTGGTGCCTGGGTGGAATCCCGGCATCACGGCCGTGGTCTGGCCGGCCGCGCGCTCGCCCGCGAGCTGCGGACCAAGGGCGTGGACGCCTCCGTGATCGACGAGGCCGTCGGTCAGCTCGACTCCGAGCAGGAGGAGGAGACGGCGCGTGAGCTCGTCGCACGCAAGCTCCGCTCCACCCGCGGCCTGGAACGCGACAAGCGGATACGCCGCCTTGCGGGCATGCTCGCCCGCAAGGGGTACGGGGAGGGGATGGCCCTGCGTGTGGTGCGCAGGGCCCTGGAGGAAGAGGGCGAGGACACCGAGGGACTGGACGAACCCTTCTGAGCGTGGAAAGGTGCGGGAGCGGCACCCGTCGCTCGGCACTAGCCCGGGCCTCCTGGGCCTGCATGCCGTCGTCGGGCCGTCCAGTCGTCAGGCCGTCACTGCCCGGCGCGGGCCGCACGGCTGATGGTGGCGTCGATCAGGGCAAGGGCGTCCGTGGCGGTGCGTCCCGGGTAGCGGTTCCACGGCCCGATCAGCCCGGTCCAGCCCTGGGATCGGAGCTCGGAGATCAGCCAGGCACCGGCCCGGTCGACGGTGTGCACCGATCCGTAGCCCAGCCGGTGCGCCGTGAGCATGGCGCCACAGATGCAGCGGGCACCCCGGGCATTGCGAAGCCGGTACGGAGTGTTCTGCCAGCCCCATTCGGTCAGGATCTGCCGGGCCCGGGCGAGATGGACGGAGGGCTGCACCTCCGGCTGTCCGATGCGCCGCCAGGCGTGGAGCCGGTCGGGCAGCACCGCACCGAGACGGCCAGGAAGCGGGCGCGCGCGTGGCATGGGCGCGGGCAGCGCGCGCACCGTGTCGGCGATGAGCTGATCCACCGGCACGGACAGGAGATCGCGCCAGTCGCCCGGCGCGGCCGGGCGGTCCTGCGCGACACCGGGTGAGAAGGGGCTCAGGGGCTCGGGTGTGGTGAGATCCCGGCCCTTCGGGGGTTCGGGGGCTGTGCGGTCCCAGCCCTTCGGGGGTGCCGGTGTGGTGAGGTCCCAGCTGTTCGGGGATTCGGGGGCGGAGAGGTCCCAGCCCGTGACGATCTGCTGCCAGGCCTCCGTGTCGTGGAGGCGAGCGGCCTGTGCGTCCAGCTCGTCGGGCGTGAGGGCGGTGGTGGTGGTCGGCATGGGTTGCGGGCTCCCCGTCGTAGCGGTGGCAATGCGATGCCGTAGCGGTGTGATGGCGAGGGCGCGGTGGTCCGCGCCGTTGAGGTGAATGTCCGTCCGGTCCGCGGTTCGCTCCACCGGAGCAAGGCCATACGGGTGTGTCGCTACGGATTCCGGGGATGGGGAGCCGTCGGCCCGAGCCGCCGTGTGCCCGGGCTCGGGGGTCCCGCACGAAGGCCCGCACGAGGTCCCGCACGGGGGACAGCCCCCTGACGAAGACGCCGGAACGCTCCAGTGCACAGGCATCCGTGCACAGAGCAGTGTGTGACGCATGGCAGAGAAGCCCGGCGGTACCGAGATCACGGAGCTGGCCGCCCTCAAGGCGCTCGCCCAGCCGCGACGCCAGCAGATTCTTCAACACCTCACTCTGCACGGCCCCGCGACATCGGCGATCCTCGCCCGCGCCCTGAGCCTGAACACCGGCGCCACCAGCTACCACCTGCGCGAACTGGCCCGGTACGGCTTCGTCGCCGACACCGCGCCGCAGGAGCCGGGCGCGCCCAGGACGCGATGGTGGCGGGCCATTCCCGGTGACCGCCGATTTCCGCCGCCGTCCCGCCGGACACCCGGGATGCGGGCCGTCATGGACGAGCTGAACCGCCATGCGTACGCCGCCGATCTCGCACTCTTCGAGCGGCTCCAGCGCGAGAGCGGTGCTGCGGCGGGTGGCCCCGGCGCCGACGGGGGCAGCGACCGGTGGGCCGACGCGCACGCGTACTCACGCGGCTCCCTGCGGCTCACCCTCCCCGAGCTCCAGGAGTTCTTCGAGGAGTACATCGCCCTGATGAACCGCTACAAACGCCCCGACGGCGAGACCCCGCCCGGCGCCCGCACGGTCCATACCCGACTGCTGGCCTTCCCGGGGCCGGACGGGACCGCCCACGCTGCCCACGGCGAAGACACGGACGACAACGGAAGAGAGACGGACGCGTCATGATGCTGCGCTACGCCCTGCGTACGATCCGCGACCGCAAGGGGGGATTCCTCGGCGCGTTGCTGGCCCTCATGTGCGCCGCCGCCCTCGTCACCGCCTGCGGCACTCTTCTGGAGACCGGCCTGCGCGGCCGGATCGCCACCGAGCGCTACGCCGCGACCCCGCTCATCGTCTCCGCCGACCAGAACGTCCACCGCACGACCGTGAAGCACAAGGGCAACGGGAAGACGAAGGTCAAGCACAAGGCAAAGCCGGTTGCCGAGCGGGCCTGGCTCCCCGCCACCACGGCCGACCGGCTCCGCTCCCTGGAGGGGGTGCGCGCGGTCGTCCCCGAACTGACCTTCCTCGCTGAGCCGTTGCCCGTCCGGCCGGCCCGTGCGGCAGCCGGTGACACACCTTCGTACGGGCACTCCTGGGAGTCCGCCCCGCTCACCCCGTTCGCGCTCACCGAGGGCCGCGCCCCCGCCTCGGCCCGCGATGTGGTGATCGACCGGGGTCTCGCAGAACGGACCGGTCTGACGATCGGGGACCCGCTCACCGTGCAGTCCACGCAGGCTCCTCGCACCTACCGGGTCAGCGGTGTCGCAGCCCCGCCCGGACACGGCGAACTCCGGCAGCAGGCTTCCTTGTTCTTCTCCGCGGCGGAGGCCGAGCGCCTCGCGGCCCGCCCCGGCCAGGTCTCCGCCCTGGGTGTGCTGCCCGCGGCGGGTACGGACACCGACCGGCTGAAGCGCCAGGTCACGGAAGCCCTCAAGGGCACGACCGCCCAGGTCGCGACCGGGAGCGGGCGTGGCCCGGTCGAGTTCCTGGATGCTGCCGGCGCGAGGGTCAAGCTGGTCTTCATGGGCGGCGCCATGGGGGGAACCTCGCTTCTGGTCGCCGTGCTCGTGGTCGTCGGGACCTTCGCGCTCTCCGTCCAGCAACGCCACCGCGAGTTGGCGCTGCTGCGTACGATCGCCGCCACGTCACGGCAGATCCGCCGCCTGCTCGGCCGCGAGGCGTTGGTGGTCGGTGCCGTTGCCGGAGTGCTCGGCGCCCTTGCCGGGCTGCCGCTGGCCGGCTGGTTGCACAGTCGATTCATCGACATGGGTGTGGTTCCGGCGACGCTGGAGCGCACGCCCGGAATCCTTCCCGCCTGCGCTGCCGTGGCCGTCACCCTCCTCGGCGCCTGGGCCGCCGCCCGTATCTCCGGCCGTCGTATCGCCCGCCTCCGCCCGGCCGAGGCCATGGCCGAGTCCGCGGTCGAGCGCCGCCGCCCGGGCCTGGGCCGGGTCGCCGCCGGCCTGGCCATGCTCGGCGGGGGCGTGGTCCTCGTCGGCGTGTTGAGCATTCTGCACACCGAGGCGGCCTCGACCCCGGTCACCTTCCTGGCCGTGGTGGTGCTGGCCACGGCGGTGTCGCTGCTCGGCCCGCTGCTGGTCCGGGCGGCCGCGTTCCTGCTGGCAGGCGTGCTCCGGACGGCCGGGCACGTCGGCGTCCTGGCCACGGCGAACATCCGCGGGAACTCCACCCGGATGGCCTCCGTCGTCACCCCGCTCACCCTGCTCATCGGCATGACCTTCACGGTTCTCTTCGTCCAGCCCACCCTCGGCGACGCCGCCCTGGCCCAGGCCCGTGAGGGCACCCGTGCGACCTGGGTGCTGGGGGCGCAGGGGCCCGGTGTCCCGTCGGAAGCGGCCGCGACCGTGCGGGCGACGCCCGGGGTGACCGCCGCCACGGAGGTGGTCCGCACCACCGTCCGGGTCGGTCTCGCCCAGTACCAGGCCCAGGGAGTCACCGCGGCGGGTCTCGCCCGAACCTGGGACCCCGATGTGACGCGCGGATCGCTCGCCGCGTTCGCCGCCGGCTCCCGCTCAGCCGCCGTCAGCGAACTGGCCGCCGACCGGCTCGGACTGCGCCCCGGCAGTCGACTGAGGCTGCACCTGGGCGACGGCACCCCCGCCACCCTCACCGTCGCGGCCGTCTACCGCCGAGGGCTCGGCTTCGGCGACCTGACACTGCCGCACGATCTGGTCGCCCGGCACATGGACAACCCCCTTGCCGCGACCGTCATGGTCGCAGGAGACGTGAGCCGCGGCGAACTGACCGCCGCCCTGGAGAAGTTCCCCGCGGTTGCGGTCGTCGCCCCCGCGACCGCCGACCGGCTCCAGGCGGATCGGCAGCAGGAGAACGCCGAGGTCAACCTGCTCGCCATGGGACTCGTCCTGGCCTTCACCGCCATCGCCGTCGTCAACACGCTCGCCATGTCGGTCTCCGAGCGCCGCAAGGAGTTCGCGCTCCTGAGGCTGGCCGGGGCGACGCGCCGCCAGGTGCTGAGGATGCTCCGCATCGAGACCTTGGCGGTCCTGGCCGTCGCCACCGTCCTCGGCAGTGGTATCGCGCTCGCCCTGCTGACCGCCTTCAGCGTCGGCATGACGGGCAGCGCGGCGCCCACCGTGGTGCCGCTGGTGTTCGTGACCGTGGTGGGCGCCGCGGCCCTGCTCGCCGTGATCGCGACGGAACTCCCCGCCAGGCTGGCTCTCGGAGCCCGCCCGGTGGAGGTCGTCACCGGCCAGTGATGGACGGCTCCGAGCCGGCGGGTCTGCCGGTCACACCTCGACCGGGAGCCCCGCCGCGCGCCATGCCTGGAAGCCGCCGATGAGGTCCGTCGCCCGGTACAGCCCGAGCCGGTGCAGCGATTCGGCGGCGAGGCTCGACGCGTACCCCTCGTTGCAGATCACCACCACCCGCAGACCGTGCCCCACGGCCTGCGCCGCGCGATGGCTCCCCTGCGGGTCCAGCCGCCATTCCAGTTCGTTGCGCTCGACGACCAGAGCACCCGGGATCAGCCCGTCCCTCGCTCGCAGTTCCGCATAGCGGATGTCCACGAGCAGGGCGCCCTCCTCGGCCGCCGCCCTCGCTTCCTCGGGGCCCAGCCGCTCGTATCCGTCCCGGACCCGCTCCAGGAGCTCGTCGATCCCGACCCGGTGCGCGCCACCGTCGTGCTGTACGTCGCTCACTGCCAGTCCTCCGGACGTTCGGTCTGCTCGAGACGGAGCACCGCGCCGGTGCGGCTGTAGCGCCGGATCTGCGGCAGCGGCGGGTAGTACGCGTGGACGGAGACGGCGTGCTCCGTGTCGGACTCGTTCAGCACCTGGTGGACGTGGTGGCGACCGAACGCCCTGCCCTGGCCCGCTGCCAACTCCCTTGACCTGTCGAGGTCCTCGGCCAGCTCCAGGGTCTTCCAGCCGTCACCGGGCAGCCGCGCCGCGAGCGCATGCTCCTTCAGCGTGCCGGCCGCCGTGAGGAAGGCGCCGATCGAGTCGGCGTGGTCGTGCCAGCCGGTGCCGGTGCCCGGCGGCCAGCCGATCAGCCAGGCCTCACTGCCGCCGGGGCCGTCGAGCCGGATCCAGGTGCGGCCCTCGGGGTCGAGGGGGAGCGAGGCGATGAGCGCGGTGTCGGCGGCCGTACGGCGGACGAATTCGAGCAGTTCCGCAGCGGTCGGACCGGAAGATGTACGTACGGGCACGGCAGGGGAGGAGGCAGACACAGGGACCGTCCTGAGAGTTCGCTCGGAGCCCCGGCCGCACGTCACTACGCACGGAGGAGCAGGGGAAGGCGATTCAGCAGGACGGGCGACACACGCAGCCCGCGTAGCGGAGCAGGTCCATATGGACCCTCCGCCACAGGCGCACATCGGTGTCGGTCATGTTCCGGAGTAGACCATGTGCGCCCGTGGGGGTCAATTGACGTCTGCGGTCCGGTCGGAGCGTACGGAGGCGAGTGCCGCGCCGCCGCGCGCCGCGTCCGCCGCGGCACGGAGCTCCGCCGGCCGGACCCCGCCGAACGATTCCACGAGGTGACCGTCCGGCCTGACCAGCAGCACCGTGTGCGCGGAAGCACCCGGATAGCTCTCGGCGACCAGCAGTTCGGCCTTCACCGGGAGGGCGTCGACGGTCTCGACGAGCCGCGGCATGAGCCCGGCCCGCATCCAGTGCCGGCGGTCCCAGACCCCGGTCCCGGGCGCGATGAGCACCACCAGCAGATGCCCCTGCCCCAGCCGCTCCCGCAGCTGTACGGGCGTTCCGTCCGGCGCGGTGACCCGTACATCGGCGACCGGCGCACCGGGGGGCGTACCCACCGCGGTGTGCGCCTCGGCGCGTGGGGGCGCAAGGGGCGAATGGGAGTAGGACGGGGGCGCACCGAGCGGGCCGCAGCCCAGATGTCCGTCGGTCAGCAGCGAATCGTGCCCCCGTGCGCTCCCCGGGACCAGGGTCCGCAGACCCCCGCCGCCCCGCAGTATCGGCAGCGACTGGTCGGCGGCGCGCAGTCGCGAGGCGACCGCGGCCCGGCGCTCGGCCTGGTAGCTGTCGAGGAGCACGTCGGACGCGCCGTGATGCCAGGCCAGCGCCAGCTTCCACGCCAGGTTCTCGGCGTCCCGCAGCCCCTCGTCGAGCCCCTGGGTGCCGAGGGCGCCGAGCAGATGGGCGGCGTCCCCCGCCAGGAAGGCCCGCTTCACCCGCCACCGCCGGGCGAGCCGGTGGTGGAGCGTGTAGACGCCGGTGTCCAGCAGCTCGTACGGGGGCGTCTCGCCGCACCAGCCCGCCAGGGTGTCCCGGACCCGTGTGACCAGCACGTCAGGCGTGACGAGCTCACCGCGCGGCGGCAGCAGCCAGTCCAGGCGCCATACGCCGTCCGGCAGCGGCCGTGCGGTGACCTCGGCGCCACCGGTGCGCCAGGGCGGCAGCCGGTGCAGTACGGCTTCGCCCGGCCAGGGCAGCTCGGTGCGCAGCGCGGCGACGGCATGCCGCTCCACCGCCGTACGCCCGGGAAAACGGATGTCGAGGAGCTTGCGCACGGTGGACCTCGCCCCGTCGCAGCCGACCAGGTAACTCCCGCGCCACCAGGTCGAACCGGGCTCGCGCGTGTGCACCGTGACGCCGTCGGGGTCCTGCTCCAGCGTGTCGATGCGGCTCAGCCGTGCGGTCTGTACGAGTTCCTGCGCGGCGACCGCGTCCCGCAGCCCCCGCACCAGCGCATGCTGCGGTACGTGGACGGGGGCCGCGGGCAGTTCGCCGGCGGGGGAGTCCTCGCCGAGCGGGAGTACGCGTACGAGCTGCCTGCGCCGCATGGACCGCCAGCCGGCCCAGCGGAGACCCTCGTCCTGGAGTGTCTTGCAGCCGAGCCGTTCCACCAGGTCGGCGGTGTCCTCGCGCAGCACGACCGTGCGGGCCGGACGCGTCTCGTCCTTGCCCGGGTCCTCGTCGAGGAGCACGGAGGGCACACCCTGCGCGGCGAGGGCGAGCGACAGCACCAGGCCCACGGGCCCGGCACCGACGATGATCACCGGGTCCACGGCGCGCCCTCCGCAACACCTGGGGCCGGACGCGCGAAGGCGCACGAGCAGAGCAAGGAGGCCGGGGCGGCCCCTGAGACGAAGGGCGGCGTCGACGGAGATGCGGCGGCGGAGGCTCGGGGCGCGATCACAGAACGTATGCAACCTACTGCTGGTGCGTGCGTCAAGTGACACCGGAACGCGGCGAGGGGCGGTGGCATGGGTGCCACCGCCCCTCGCGCGGAGATCTGCCGATGATGCGTCAGGTGGAAGCTGAGTCCATGACGAGCACCGGCTCACCGACCGTTGTCGGTGCGCCCCTCTTGCCGTCGCTCTTCTTCCGCTGCCGCAGTCGCCGCTCCAGCCAGCTCGCGAACGAGGTGAGGGAGAAGTTCAGCGCGATGTAGATCAGGGCGATGACGGTGAAGCACGCGATGGTGTTTGCGCCGTAGTTGGCCGACATCGGCCGGACGGACGCCAATAGTTCGGGGAACGTCATCATCGCGCCGCCCAGGGCGGTGTCCTTCACGATCACCACGAGCTGACTGACGATCGCGGGCAGCATGGCGGTCACCGCCTGCGGCAGCAGGACGAAGACCATCGTCTGGCCCTTGCGCATCCCGATCGCCTTGGCGGCATCCGTCTGTCCCGAGGGGAGGGTCAGGATGCCCGCCCGCACGATCTCGGCGAGCACCGACGCGTTGTAGAGCACCAGTCCGGTGATCACGGCGTACAGCGGACGGGTGTCGGTGCTGATGTTCGTGTACTCGGAGTACACGGAGTTAGCGATGATCATCAGGATCAGCACCGGAATGGCCCTGAAGAACTCCACCACCACACCGGACGGCACGCGCAACCACCGGTGGTCCGAAAGCCGTCCGATACCGAACAGGGCGCCCAACGGCAGCGCGATGATCAGCGCGAAGAAGGCGGCCTTGAGCGTGTTCCAGAGCCCCGGCCAGATGTACGTCTCCCACGGCTGGGGGCTGGTGAAGAAGGGCTTCCACTTGATCCAGTCGAGCTGGTTCTTGGAGGCGAGGCCGTCGTACACCCACCACACCACGACCGCGGCGACGAGAACGAACAGGACCGTGTAGAGGATGTTGCGCCGTTTGGCGCGCGGTCCCTGGGCGTCATAGAGGACGGAGCTCATCGCTTCACCGCCACCTTCTTGCTCACCCAGCCGAGAAGGAGGCCGGTGGGGAGGGTCAGAACGATGAATCCGAACGCGAAGATGGCCGCGATCAGCAGCAGTTGGGCCTCTGCCTCGATCATGCCCTTCATCAGGTACGAGGCCTCCGCCACACCGATCGCGGAAGCGACCGTGGTGTTCTTCGTCAGCGCGATCAGTACGTTGGAGAGCGGATTGACGACCGAACGGAAGGCCTGCGGGAGGATGATCAGCCGCAGGACCTGAGTGAAACTGAGGCCGAGAGCGCGCGCCGCTTCGGCCTGGCCGACCGGCACCGTATTGATCCCGGATCGCAGTGCTTCGCAGACGAACGCTGCGGTGTACGCGCTCAGACCGAGAACCGCGAGCCTGAAGTTGATGTCGGTGAAGTCACTGGCACCGAGCTTGACGTCGAGCGTCTGGAACAGACCCAGCGACGCGAAGATAATGATCACAGTCAGCGGAATGTTCCGGACCACGTTCACGTAGCCCGTGGCGAAGCCTCGCATCAGGGGGACCGGGCTGACCTTCATGCCGGCCAGCAGCGTTCCCCATATGAGGGAGCCGAGGGCGGAGTAGACGGTGAGTTGCACCGTCACCCAGAACGCCCCAAGCAGGTCGTAACCATCAAGAAAGTCGAACACGATCTCCCGCGCTTCCGCGTGTAGGAGGGCACGGCGCGCCGCCGTCAGTGGCGGCGCGCCCGGTCAGCCCTGCTTCACTTGACGACGTTGCCGATCTTCGGGGCTTCTTCGTTCTTGTAGCCCGCCGGACCGAAGTTGGCCTTCACGGCCTTCTCCCACGAACCGTCCGAGACCATCTTGGTCAGCGCGTCATTGATCTTCTTCTTGAGGTCGGCGTCGCCCTTCTTCAGGCCGATGCCGTAGTTCTCGTTGGTCATCTTGAAACCGGCCAGCTTGAACTTGCCCTTGTTGGCATCCTGCGAGGCGTAGCCGGCCAGGATGCTGTCATCGGTGGTCAGTGCGTCGACGACCTTGTTCTCCAGGCCGGTCAGGCACTCCGAGTAGCCGCCGAACTCCTGGAGCTGGGCCTTCGGGGCCAGCGTGTCGTGGACGTTCTTCGCCGAGGTCGAGCCGGCGACCGAGCAGAGCTTCTTGTTGTTCAGGTCCTCGGGCGACTTGATGGAGGTGTCGTCCGCGCGAACCAGGATGTCCTGGTGGGCGAGGAGGTACGGGCCCGCGAAGTCGACCTTCTGCAGCCGCTCGTCGTTGATCGAGTAGGAGGCGGCGATGAACTTCACGTCACCGCGCTCGATCGACGTCTCACGGTCGGCGCTCTTGGTCTCCTTGAACGTGATGTCCTTGGCGTCGTAGCCCAGTTCCTTGGCGACGTACGTGGCGACATCGACGTCGAAACCGGTGTACTTGCCGTCCGGCGTCTTCAGACCGATACCCGGCTGGTCGATCTTGATGCCGATCGTGATCTTCTTGCCGCCGCCCGACCCGGACGCGTCGTCCTTGTCGTCGGAACCACAGGCGGTGGCGGTCAGGGCGAGGGCGAGCACGGCGGCCGAGGCGGCGGTGACCTTACGAAGCTGCATGGTGAAATTCCCTAGAGTTGACGCGATGTGAGTGATCGGCCGGTCCGGGACCGGCGCCGAAGGGCTCCGTCAGTGGTGAAGGATCTTCGACAGGAAGTCCTTGGCCCGGTCACTGCGCGGGTTGCTGAAGAACTGGTCGGGCGTGGCCTCTTCGACGATCTTTCCGTCCGCCATGAAGACCACCCGGTTCGCCGCGGAACGGGCGAAGCCCATCTCGTGGGTGACGACGACCATGGTCATGCCGTCGCGGGCGAGCTGCTGCATGACCTCCAGCACCTCGTTGATCATCTCCGGGTCGAGCGCGGAGGTCGGCTCGTCGAAGAGCATGACCTTCGGGTCCATCGCCAACGCCCGGGCGATCGCCACACGTTGCTGCTGGCCGCCGGAGAGCTGGGAGGGGTACTTGTCGGCCTGGGTCCCGACGCCCACCCGGTCGAGCAGCGAACGCGCCTTGTCCTCGGCAGCCTTCTTGTCCGCCTTGCGGACCTTGAGCTGGCCGAGCGTCACGTTCTCGAGCACCGTCTTGTGGGCGAAGAGATTGAACGACTGGAAGACCATGCCGACATCGGCACGCAGCCTCGCCAGCTCCTTGCCCTCCGCGGGCAACGGCTTTCCGTCGATCGAGATCGCGCCCGAGTCGATCGTCTCCAAGCGGTTGATCGTGCGGCACAGCGTGGACTTCCCGGACCCGGAGGGTCCGATGACGACCACGACCTCGCCGCGGGCGATCGTCAGGTCGATGTCCTGGAGCACATGCAGCGCGCCGAAGTGCTTGTTGACGTTGCTCAGCACGACCAGGTCGTCGCCGGCCGCGGGTGCAGCGTCCTCGGCGCCCTTGGTCACTGAAACTCCGCTCATCGGCTTAATGCTCCGTCCTCCTCGGTTGGGAAGGACCTTAGTGACGCAGTGCGACCAGCGTCATTACATCTGAGCGGAAATTGAGCATAACGATCCGGCTGCAACCGGACACACCGCGTGAACGGGGCGCCTTGCGGGGCCCCGGGGCGTACCGGGTGCATAACGGAAACCCGGATGCAACAGGCGGGCACTTGACTGTCCCCCCGTCATCGGAGTGGATGCTCTGGTACACCCTGACGTGAAACGCCCCGGTACGGGGAAGTGACCGGGGGCGTACGCGACCGTGCAGACACCCATACGTTCGGAGAGGGGGGCCATGAGACTGCTGCTCGTCGAGGACGACAACCACGTTGCCGCCGCCCTGTCCGCGATCCTCGCCCGGCACGGCTTCCAGGTGGTGCACGCCCGCAGCGGCGAGGAGGCCCTGCAGGCCCTCCTTCCCACCGACTCGGAACCCTTCGGCGTTGTACTCCTCGACCTGGGCCTGCCCGACCAGGACGGCTACGAGGTCTGCGGGAAGATCCGCAAGCGCAGTTCTGTGCCCGTGATCATGGTGACCGCGCGTGCCGACGTCCGCTCACGGATCCACGGGCTCAACCTCGGCGCCGACGACTACGTGACCAAGCCGTACGACACCGGCGAGCTGCTCGCCCGGATCCATGCCGTCAGCCGGCGCAAGACGGGCCCCGAGGACACCGCCCCCACGCCCGCCGCCGCACTGCGCCTGGGGCATGTGCACATCGAGCTGCCGACCCGCCGGGTCAGTGTCGACGGGACCGAAGTCCAGCTCACCCGCAAGGAGTTCGATCTGCTCGCGCTGCTCGCCCAGCGGCCCGGGGTGGTGTTCCGCCGGGAGCAGATCATCAGCGAGGTGTGGCGTACCAGCTGGGAGGGGACGGGACGCACCCTGGAGGTGCATGTCGCCTCCCTGCGCTCCAAGCTGCGGCTGCCCGCCCTGATCGAGACCGTGCGCGGGGTCGGCTACCGGCTCGTCTCGCCGGCCGCGTAGAGGGCACACGTTCCCGTTGCGTACCCGGCTGCTTCCGCTGCTCATCGTCCTCATGGCGAGCGTCCTGCTCGCCCTCGGCTTCCCGCTGGCCGTGAGCGTGGCGGCGGCCCGGCAACAGGGCGTCGTCATCGATCGCATCGACGACACGGCTCGCTTCGCCGCGCTCGCCCAGTTCATCACCGGAAGCACCAGCGACTACGACGAACGGCGCCGCACACTCCGGGCCGAGCTTGAGACGTACGACTCCGTGTACGGAATCCGGGCAGGTGTCTTCTACCGCGACGACTCCGCCATGGCCAAGGCGCCGCAGTCCTGGCGGCTGCCCGTCGAGGGTGAGGGCCGCGAGGCGTTCAAGGAGGCGCTGCTCGGCCGTCGCAGCCATGATCCGCCCCAGGTCTGGCCCTGGCAGGACGGCCGGGTCGTCGTCGCCTCGCCCGTCGTGCGGGACGGTGATGTGATCGCCGTCGTCGTCATCGACTCACCCACCGACCAGATGCGCGCCGCCACGCTCCGCGGATGGCTGCTCATCGCCGCGGGGGAGGTCATCGCGATGCTGGTGGCCGTCGGCGCCGCGAACCGGCTCACCGGCTGGGTGCTGCTCCCCGTGCGGACGCTGGACGTGGCCGCCCACGACATCGCCAGCGGCCGGATGCGGTCCCGGGTGGTGGCGTCGGGCGGGCCTCCGGAACTCAGGCGCCTGGCCCGGTCGTTCAACGAGATGGCCGACAACGTCGAGGACGTGCTGGAACAGCAGCGTGCCTTCGTGGCGGATGCCTCGCACCAGTTGCGCAACCCCCTGGCCGCCCTGCTGCTGCGGATCGAGCTGCTCGCCCTCGAACTCCCCGAGGGGAACCAGGAGATCGCCTCCGTGCGTACGGAGGGCAAGCGCCTGGGCCAAGTGCTCGACGACCTGCTCGACCTGGCGCTGGCCGAGCACGCCGACGCCGATCTGCAGCTCACGGACATCGGCGCCCTCAGCTCCGAACGGGTCGCCTCCTGGCGGCCGGTGGCCGAGGAGAAAGGCGTACGGCTACGGGCGGACGGCATCGGGGCCGTCACCGCCTGGGCGGACCCCATCGCCCTGTCGAGCGCGCTCGACGCCATCATCGACAACGCCCTCAAGTTCACCCCCGAGGACCACGAGGTCCGGGTCACGGTCTCCTCCGACAGCACGTGCGTCACCGTCGTCGTCGCGGACGGCGGGCCGGGGCTCACCGAGCAGGAGATGGAGCGTGTCGGCGACCGGTTCTGGCGCAGCTCCCAGCATCAGAACGTGCGGGGGTCCGGGCTGGGCCTCTCCATCTCCAAGGCGCTCCTCGCCGCGAGCGGCGGCACGCTCGCCTGCACGCGCAACGAACCGCACGGACTGCGCGTGACGGTCTCGGTGCCGCGCAACGGGCCGCAGGGCTGAAGGGCTGGGCCGCCGGGGCGCAGCCGGCTCGTGGTTCGACCGAGGGGAGGGCCTCAGGGCTTGACCGAGCGGCAGGGGCTCAGGGCTTGACCGAGCGGTAGTAGCGCTTGGCGCCTTCGTGCAGCGGAAGCGGATCCGTGTAGATCGCCGTCCGCAGGTCCACCAGCTGAGCGGCGTGCACCTCGCGCCCGATCCGGTCGCGGCTGTCGATCACGGTCCGGGTGAACGCCTCCGTCATCGCCGCGTCGGTACGGTCCGTGGTCACCAGCACATTGGCGACCGCCACCGTGGGGACGGCCTGCCCCTGCTGCGCGTTGCGGTAGGCGTCGGCCGGCATCACGGCCGAACGGTAGTAGCGGGTGGATCCGCCCGCCGCCTGGAGCTGCTTGACGAGCGGCTCCTCCAGCGGGACCAGCCGGATGGAGAACCGGTCCGAGAGATCGGCCACAGCGGTGGTGGGCAGCCCGCCGGACCAGAAGAACGCGTCGAGCCGGCCGTCCTCCAGCAGTTTCGGCATCGTGTCGATGCCCGCAGGCACGGCCGTCACGTCGGCGACGGGATCCAGGCCCGCGGCCGTCATCAGCCGGTCGGCGACCAGGCGCACCCCCGACCCCGGCTGTCCGACCGCGACCGTCTTGCCCCGCAGATCCCCGACCTTGCGGATGTCCGAGTCCCGCTTGACGACCAGCTGTATGTAGTCGTCGTACAGGCGGACGCAGCCGCGCAGGCGGTCGGCCCCCGGCTTGCGGTCCCGGAGGTACGTGGCGACGGCATCGGTGGTCGCGATGGTGAAATCGGCCTCGCCCGTCGCCACCCGGGCGATGTTCTGCTGCGAACCCTCGCTGGTCCGGAGCCGTATCGACACCTCGGGAAGATCCTTGGCGAGCGCCCCTTCGAGCCGTTCGCCGTAGCGCTGGTAGACGCCGCTGCGCACCCCGGTGCTGAAGGTCAGCGTCCCGGTCGGCGCCGCGTCCCCGAGGGGGAGGAGCCACCAGAGCAGCAGTCCGAGCACGACGAAGAGGGTGGCGCCCGCCCGCACCGAGCGACGCCGGCCGATTCGGGACAGAGCCGGGAGCATGGCGGTGATCCTGCCAGGTGTCTCCCGGCCCTGGCCAGGGGCGCCGCCGGATCCCCCTGCCCGCCGCGGGGCCGGTGCGCTGCCCCGGAGCCGCCCGCGGCGGGAGACGTCCGTGCAGCGCCTACCCTTGTCGCATGAGCAGCGGCAACCGGAGCGAAGCAGTGGACGTCAGAAAAAGCTATGAGGTGCGCACCTACGGGTGTCAGATGAACGTCCACGACTCCGAGCGGCTGTCGGGGCTGCTGGAGGACGCCGGCTACGTACGTGCGCCCGAGGGCGCCGACGGTGACGCAGACGTTGTCGTCTTCAACACCTGCGCGGTGCGGGAGAACGCCGACAACAAGCTGTACGGCAACCTCGGGCGGCTCGCCCCGATGAAGACGAAGCGCCCCGGGATGCAGATCGCGGTCGGCGGCTGCCTCGCGCAGAAGGACCGCGACACCATCGTCGAGCGGGCCCCATGGGTCGACGTCGTCTTCGGTACGCACAACATCGGCAAGCTGCCCGTGCTGCTGGAGCGCGCCCGTATCCAGGAGGAGGCGCAGATCGAGATCGCCGAGTCCCTGGAGGCGTTCCCCTCGACGCTGCCCACCCGCCGCGAGTCCGCGTACGCCGCGTGGGTCTCGATCTCCGTCGGCTGCAACAACACCTGCACCTTCTGTATCGTCCCGGCGCTGCGCGGCAAGGAGAAGGACCGCCGGACCGGCGACATCCTGGCCGAGATCGAGGCGCTGGTCGCCGAAGGCGTCTCCGAGATCACCCTGCTCGGCCAGAACGTGAACGCGTACGGCTCCGACATCGGCGACCGCGAGGCCTTCTCCAAGCTGCTGCGTGCCTGCGGGCGGATCGAGGGTCTGGAGCGGGTCCGGTTCACTTCCCCGCACCCGCGCGACTTCACCGACGACGTGATCGCGGCCATGGCCGAGACGCCGAACGTGATGCCGCAGCTGCACATGCCGATGCAGTCGGGATCGGACACGATCCTGAAGGCGATGCGGCGCTCGTACCGGCAGGAACGCTTCCTCGGCATCATCGACAAGGTGCGGGCCGCGATGCCGGACGCCGCGATCTCCACCGACATCATCGTCGGCTTCCCCGGTGAGACCGAGGAGGACTTCGAGCAGACCATGCACGCGGTCCGCGAGGCGCGCTTCGCCAACGCCTTCACCTTCCAGTACTCCAAGCGCCCCGGAACCCCGGCCGCGGACATGGACGGGCAGATCCCCAAGGAGGTCGTCCAGGAGCGGTACATGCGCCTGTCCGCCCTCCAGGAGGAGATCTCCTGGTCGGAGAACAAGAAGCAGGTGGGCCGCACGCTGGAGGTCATGGTCGCGGAGGGCGAGGGCCGCAAGGACGGTGCGACCCACCGCCTGTCCGGCCGCGCCCCCGACAACCGCCTGGTCCACTTCACCAAGCCGGACGAGGACGTACGGCCCGGGGACGTGGTGACCGTGGAGATCAGCTACGCCGCCCCGCACCACCTGCTGGCCGAGGGCGCGCCCCTCGGCGTGCGGCGGACGCGCTCGGGGGACGCCTGGGAGAAGCGCACCGCCGCCGCGGCCGCGAAGCCGGCCGGCGTCATGCTGGGCCTGCCCGGGATCGGTGCACCGGCGCCGCTCCCCGCCGCCTCGGCACCGGGCTGCGGCTGCGACTGACGGGCGGTACGGCTCCCCGCGCGCGGCCCGGCGGCGGGCCAGTACGCTGCCCCTCATGCTTGTCGCCGCCGCTGTCTGCCCCTGTCCGCCGCTGCTGGTCCCCGATGTCGCCGCCGGTGCCGCCCCCGAGCTCGACGGAGCGAGGACCGCATGCACCGACGCCCTGGGCGTGCTCGCGGCCTCCCGGCCCGATCTGCTGATCGTGATCGGCCCCGCGGACCTCGCGGGCCGCGGCCCGCACCCCGAGGGCGCCACCGGCGGCTTCCAGGAGTTCGGCGTGGACCTCGACGTACGGCTGGGGCGGGACCTGGGCACGGTCGCCGAACGCCCGCTCGCCCCGTCGCTCGCGGTCGGCGCGTGGCTGCTGGCCCGTACCGGCTGGGAGGGCACCCCGGTCGAGGCGCTCGGGGTGGGGGAGCCGCTGGAGACAGGCCGCTGCACGGAGACGGGGCGTGCCCTGGCGGCACGCGCGGACCGGGTCGCGCTGCTGGTCATGGGCGACGGCAGCGCCTGCCGCACCCTGAAGTCCCCCGGCTACCTCGACGAGCGCGCCGCGGGGTTCGACGCGGAGGCCGCGCGGGCGCTGGGAGCGGCCGACACGGGCGCGCTGATCGCGCTGGACCAGGCGCTGGCGTATGAACTCAAGGCTGCGGGCCGCGCGCCCTGGCAGGTGCTCGCAGGGGCCGCTGAAGGGGCCGGACTGGACGGCCGGCTGTTGTACGACGACGCACCGTACGGCGTGGGCTACATGGTCGCAGCCTGGTCCTGACCTTCGGCGGGCTACGCACCAGGGCCGTGGAGCGATGCGCTCCACGGCCCTGGTCACCCTCGTGCGGCTGCCGTCCTGCGGCCCGGTGTCACGAAGCGGGAGGCGTGCTGCCCGGAGCGGGCGGCGTGCCGCCGCCGTCCTTCTGCGCGAGCTTGTCCACGGCCTGCTTGGCCTTCTGCGTGCCGGTCACGATCTTGTCGCTGTACTTGCCCTTGGTCTTGGCGTCCACCGTCCGCGCGGCCTTGTCGAGCCCCTGGTCGATCTTGTCCCCGTGCTGCTGCGCGAGGTCGCTCACCTTGTCCTTCGCCGGGCTCAGCTTCGCCTTCAAATTGTCCATGAAGCCCATCGGACACCTTCTCTGCTGGGGGCTGCGTGCGCGTGCTCTCTCCGGTTCCGATACCCGCCCCGTTGTCCCGTACTCTCCCGGCCGCGGCATCGGCGGTCCCGCAGGACAAACGGTAGAACCATGAGAAACCACCCATATATAGACACCATTTTACTCGGCGGTGCGTCACGAGGTGGTCACCCCGCAGCCCCCGCGTCGCCCATTCGGGATCGGCGCCGACGTTTGCGAGACTGTGGCAGTGAGAAGTCCAGCTCCCGCACCGCGGGTCATCGCCGTCGTCGGTCCCACCGCAGCAGGTAAGTCCGACCTGGGGGTGTTCCTCGCCCAGCAGCTCGGGGGCGAAGTGATCAATGCCGACTCCATGCAGCTCTACCGGGGGATGGACATCGGCACCGCCAAGCTGACGCTCGCCGAGCGCGACTCCGTGCCCCACCGGCTGCTGGACATCTGGGACGTCACCGAGACCGCCAGTGTCGCGGAGTACCAGCGCCTGGCCCGTACCGAGATCGACCGGTTGCTCGGCGAGGGCCGTACGCCGGTCCTGGTGGGCGGCTCCGGTCTGTACGTGAAGGGCGCGATCGACGCCCTGGAATTCCCGGGCACGGACCCCGGTATCCGGGCCGCGCTGGAGGCCGAGCTCGCCGAGCACGGCTCCGGCGCGCTGCACGAGCGGCTCTCCGCAGCCGACCCGGAGGCGGGCCGCGCGATCCTGCCGAGCAACGGCCGGCGCATCGTGCGCGCTCTTGAGGTCATCGAGATCACCGGCAAGCCCTTCACCGCCAACCTCCCGGGTAACGATGCGGTCTACGACGCCGTGCAGATCGGCGTGGACGTGGCACGGCCCGAGCTCGACGAGCGCATCTCTGCGCGCGTCGACCGGATGTGGGAGGCCGGACTCGTCGACGAGGTGCGCGCCCTGGAGGCGCGGGGGCTGCGGGAGGGACGTACCGCCTCGCGGGCGCTCGGCTATCAGCAGGTGCTCACCGCCCTCGCCGGGGACTGCACCGAGGGCGAGGCACGCACCGAGACCGTGCGCGCCACCAAACGCTTCGCGCGCCGTCAGGACTCCTGGTTCCGCCGTGATCCGCGCGTCCAGTGGCTGGACGGTGCCGCGGAGCACCACGGGGAACTCCCGGGCCGGGCGCTGGCGTTGGTCGAACGAGCGGTTACAGCCTGATCACGTGATGGCATCGGGAAGCTCTGCCCGTCATTTCGGCGACCTGCGGCGTGCCATCATCGAGCATCGATCGACCAGTGGAGTCCGAGTATGGGAGGGCGCGTGGCGATGGAGGCCGGCCCTCGCGACACAGAGCAAGACGCACCGGACGCGCAGCACGACGAAGGACGCCTGAGCCCCGACGGGCCCGATGAGCTCGCCGTGACCCCCGAGGTCGAGGTCGAGCTGCGTCCCGCCCGCCGGATGCGCATGTGGCAGCTCGCGCCCATCATCATGCTTGCCGCGCTGGGATCGCTGATGTTCGCCTTCCCGCTCGCCTTCGAGGTGGGCGACGGCGGCCCCGTGGTCGCGATGCTGGGGCTGCTGATCAGCTGCTGCGCCGCGGGGTGGGGCATGATGGCCGCCCGCCGCGTCGGCCACACCTGGCCGGGACTGCCGTCCCGGGGCTCCGCGGAACGGGCCGACTGGCGTGTGATCGCGCTGTACGTCGCGGTGTGCGCCGTGCTGGTCGCGCTGGCCGTCTGGCGCGTGGCACGACTGCGGGGCTGACGGAGGGGGCCGGACGCGTCTGCCGTCCGGCGGGCCTGTTCGCCGTGCTGTCGGTGCGGGCTCGTACAGTTGTCCTGTGACCACCTCGCAGATCGCCTTCCTCAAGGGCCACGGCACCGAGAACGACTTCGTGATCGTTCCCGACCCTGACAACGCCCTCGACCTGCCCGCGTCCCTCGTCGCCGGGCTGTGCGACCGTCGCGCCGGCATCGGCGGCGACGGTCTGCTGCACGTCGTGCGGTCCGCCGCCCACCCCGAGGCGCGGGCCATGGCGGACGAGGCCGAGTGGTTCATGGACTACCGCAACGCGGACGGCTCGGTCGCCGAGATGTGCGGCAACGGCGTGCGGGTCTTCGCCCGCTACCTGCAGCGCTCCGGAGCCGTGGAGGAGGGCGACCTCACGGTGGCCACCCGCGGTGGTGTGAAGAGGGTGCACCTCGCCAAGAACGGCGACGTGACCGTGTCCATGGGCCGCGCCGTGCTTCCCGGCGACGGAGTCACCGTCACCGTCGGCGGCCGCAGCTGGGACGCCCGCAACGTGAACATGGGCAATCCGCACGCGATCGCGTTCGTCGACGACCTGGCGCACGCCGGGGACCTGTTCAGCGAGCCGTCCTTCGCGCCCGCGGCCGTCTACCCCGACGGCGTCAACATCGAGTTCGTCGTGGATCGCGGGCCCCGGCACGTCGCGATGCGGGTTCATGAGCGCGGCTCGGGCGAGACCCGTTCCTGCGGCACCGGCGCCTGCGCCGTGGCCGTCGCCGCGGCCCGCCGGGACGCGGCGGACCCGGCGGAGACCGGGGCCCCGGTCACGTACACCGTCGATCTGCCGGGCGGCACCCTGGTGATCACGGAGCACCCGGACGGCGAGATCGAGATGACCGGAGCGGCCGTGATCGTCGCCGAGGGCACGATCGATCCCGGGTGGCTCGCATCGCTGCCCGGATGAAGATCGAAACGCTGAACGGGTAGCGCTTCGCTCGAATGGGTGATCCGTTTCACGCTGGGCGAGAGCCGGACTCCGCCACGTGGTGGGGTCGGTAGCATCAAGCACCGGCCCGGAGGCGCGACCGCACCTTCCCACCGCCGGTCGACGTTGCCGGAGGTGCCCCATGAGCGCAGAGGCCACCAACCCAGGTGCTCCCATCCGCAGGCGGGGCCGTCCCCGGATCGACCTCCGCAGGCTGGGCCGGGTCGCCCTGCTCGGCCCGGTCTCGCGGGACCGGCTGCCGGACGCCATCGGCCATGTCGCCGAGGCGCACCGGGCACACCACCCCGACGCCGACCTCTCCGTGCTGCACCGGGCCTACGTCCTCGCGGAGAGCTCGCACCGCGGACAGATGCGCAAGAGCGGGGAGCCGTACATCACGCACCCGCTCGCGGTCACCCTCATCCTCGCCGAGCTCGGCGCCGAGACCACCACCCTGACCGCGTCCCTCCTCCACGACACGGTCGAGGACACCGAGGTGACCCTCGACCAGGTGCGGGAGCAGTTCGGCGAGGAGGTCTGTTACCTCGTCGACGGCGTGACCAAGCTGGAGAAGGTCGACTACGGGGCAGCCGCCGAACCCGAGACCTTCCGCAAGATGCTCGTCGCCACCGGCGACGACGTCCGGGTCATGTCCATCAAGCTCGCCGACCGGCTGCACAACATGCGCACGCTCGGCGTGATGCGCCCCGAGAAGCAGGCCAGGATCGCCAAGGTCACCCGCGACGTACTGATCCCTCTCGCGGAACGGCTCGGTGTGCAGGCGCTCAAGACCGAGCTGGAGGACCTCGTATTCGCCATCCTCCATCCCGAGGAATACGCGCACACCCGCGCCGTGATCGCTGCGGCGACCGGCACGTCGGACCCGCTCACCGCCATCGCGGACAACGTCGCCTCGGTGCTGCGGGAGGCCGACATCACCGCCGAAGTGGCCATCAGGCCACGCCACTTCGTATCCGTGCACCGCGTCCGGATCAAACGCGGCGAACTGCGCGGCAGCGACTTCGGCCGCCTGCTGGTGCTCGTGGGCGAGGACGCCGACTGCTACGCCGTCCTCGGCGAGCTCCACACCTGCTTCACCCCGGTGATCTCCGAGTTCAAGGACTTCATCGCCTCACCCAAGTTCAACCTGTACCAGTCGCTGCACACCGCGGTGGTGGGCCCCGACGGCGAGGTCGCCGAAGTCCTCATCCGCACCCATCGCATGCACAACGTCGCGGAGGCCGGCGTCATCGCGCTCGGTAATCCGTACGCGGCCGACGGCACGGCATCGAGCGCCGAACCCGCCGACGGTGAACGGGCCGACCCGACCCGCCCCGGCTGGCTCTCCCGGCTCCTCCAGTGGCAGCAGTCCGCCCCCGACCCCGACACCTTCTGGACCACCCTGCGCGCCGATCTCGCCCAGGACCGGGAGATCACCGTCTTCCGCACCGACGGCGGCACGCTCGGCCTGCCCGCGGGCGCCAGCTGCGTGGACGCCGCGTACGCGCAGTACGGGGACGCCGCCCACAGCTGCATCGGAGCCCGGGTGAACGGCCGGCTGGCCACCCTCGGCACCGTGCTCGGCGACGGTGACACGGTCCAGCCGCTCCTCGCCGAGGACGCCGGGTCCGGGCCCTCGCCCGACTGGCTCGATCACGCCCGCACGCCCGCTGCGCGCATCGCCATCACCGGCTGGCTCGACGCTCATCCCCAGGACGCCCGATCCGCTGCCGGCACCCCGCTCGAACGCACCCCGCCCGAAGGCAGCAGGCCCGGCCCGCAGCCGGACCGGTCCGCCCGGCCCACGCGCTCCGGCCGCACCGTGAGCGCCGTGGTCGAGCGGCCGGACACCACCGTGCGCCTCGCGGGCTGCTGCACCCCCGTGCCGCCCGACGCCGTCACCGGATTCACGGTGCGCGGCGGCGCCGTCACCGTGCACCGGCTGGAGTGTCCGGCCGTGGCCGAGATGGAGGCCCTCGGCCGGATGCCGGTCGTCGTGAGCTGGGGCGACGCGGCCGAATGCCGGGTGACCCTGGTAGCGGAGTCCTTCGGACGGCCCCGGCTGCTCGCCGACCTCACCGAGGCGATCGCAGGTGCGGACGCGGCGGTCATCTCCGCCACCGTCGAGCCCCCCAGCGAACAACGCGTACGCCACACCTACACCCTGCAACTCCCCGACGCCGCAGGCCTGCCCGCGCTGATGCGCGCCATGCGCGACGTGCCGGGGGTGTACGACGTGACCCGGGCCCAGCATCCGGCCGCCGCACTCTGAAAGCCTCGCAGGCCGCTGCCGGGCGGACCTCGTTCGAGTGGCGCGGTGCGCGCCGTCCCGGTGAGGCGGGGGCGGCGCTGGTAGCCGTAGTCCATGCCGTTCCTCTCCCGCCGACTGCGGGCCGCCCTGCTGGCCACCGCATCGGCCACCCTCGTCGCCGCCACCCTGCCCGCACCCGCCCCGCCCCTCGGCATCGGGGACATCCTCTTCCCCCATCTCGGCAACCCCGGCTACGACGTACTCGCCTACGACATCGGCCTCGGCTACGAAGGCCACCCCGGCGAACCGCTGGACGCCGTCACCACGATCGACGCGCGGACGACCGAGCCGTTGGACCGGATCAACCTCGACTTCACCCACGGCACCGTGCGCTCCGTCGAAGTCAACGGCCTGCGCGCGGACTTCGCGACCGCGGACGAGGACCTGATCATCGAGCCGCCGGGCCACCTCCCGGCAGGAGTACCGCTGCGCATCACCGTCCGTCACACCAGTGACCCCTCGGGCGAGCGTGACAGCGGGGGCTGGGTACGGACCGCCGACGGGCTCGCCATGGCCAATCAGGCCGACGCCGGGCACCGGGTCTTCCCCAGTAACGACCACCCCGCCGACAAGGCCTACTTCACCTTCCGCGTCACCGCCCCGGAGGAGCTGACGGTGGTGGCCAACGGCGTGCGGACCGGGCGGTTCCGGCACGGCGACCGCACCACCTGGACCTACCGCACCGACCACCCGATGGCCACCGAACTGGCCCAGGTCAGCATCGGACGGTCCGCCGTCGTCGAGCGCACCGGTCCGCACGGACTGCCCGTGCGCGACGTCGTACCGGCCGCCGACCGGGAGAAGCTCGAACCCTGGCTCAGGAAGACCCCTGGTCAGCTGGAATGGATGGAGGAGCAGGTCGGCCGCTACCCGTTCGAGAACTACGGCGTGCTGATCGCCGACACCGAGACCGGGTTCGAGCTGGAGACCCAGACCCTCTCCCTCTTCGAGCGCCGCCTGTTCACCGACGCGGGCTTCCCCGAGTGGTACGTCGAATCGGTCATGGTCCACGAGCTGTCCCACCAGTGGTTCGGCGACAGCGTCTCGCCACAGACCTGGTCCGATCTCTGGCTCAACGAGGGGCACGCCAGCTGGTACGAGGCGCGCTACGCCGAGGAGCACGCAGGCAGGACGCTGGAGCGCCGGATGCGCGACGCCTACACCCGGTCGGACGGCTGGCGGGCCGAAGGCGGCCCGCCGGCCCGGCCCGCCGCGCCCGCACCCGGCGCGAAGCTCAGCCTGTTCCGGCCGGTGGTGTATGACGGAAGCGCACTGGTCCTGTACGCACTCCGCCAGGAGATCGGCAGGGACGCGTTCGACCGGCTGGAGAGGCTCTGGGTGAGGAAGCACCGCGACTCCAACGCCGCCACGGCCGACTTCACCGGTCTGGCGTCCCGGGTGGCCGGACGCGACCTGACCGCGTTCTTCGACGGCTGGCTGTACGGGACGAGGACACCGGCCATGCCGGGGCATCCGGACTGGCGCAGCACGATGCCGCGGCCGAGCGGGAAACCCGCGTGACGGGCCGGGCCCGCCGTGCCAGTATCGACGAGTCGCCACGGTGGCCGGACCGGAGAATTCCCCCTGGGGAATCATCCCGGGAGGTCACGCGTTGTGACTGATGTATCCCACTCCTATCGACGTAAGGATCCAATGACCTCCTCTTCTTCCCTTCCCCAGGACGCGCAGGACGCGCAGAGTGCCACGGAGAACGTCACCGAGAGCCTCACCGAAAGCCTTCGGGCCGACGCCCTGATGGAAGAGGACGTCGCCTGGAGCCACGAGATCGACGGAGCGCGGGACGGTGACCAGCTGGACCGGTCCGACCGCGCCGCACTGCGGCGTGTGGCGGGGCTCTCCACCGAGCTCGAGGACGTCACCGAGGTCGAGTACCGACAGCTGCGCCTGGAGCGCGTGGTGCTGGTCGGTGTCTGGACCTCCGGCACGGTGCATGACGCGGAGATCTCCCTGGCCGAGCTGGCGGCACTCGCGGAGACGGCCGGAGCCCAGGTGCTCGACGCCGTCTTCCAGCGCCGTGACAAGCCCGATCCGGCCACCTACATCGGTTCCGGCAAGGCGCTCGAGCTGCGCGACATCGTTCTCGAAACAGGGGCCGACACCGTCGTCTGCGACGGTGAGCTCAGCCCCGGCCAGCTGATCCACCTGGAAGACGTCGTCAAGGTCAAGGTGGTCGACAGGACCGCCCTGATCCTCGACATCTTCGCCCAGCACGCCAAGTCCCGTGAGGGCAAGGCGCAGGTCTCGCTGGCACAGATGCAGTACATGCTGCCGCGCCTGCGCGGCTGGGGTCAGTCGCTGTCCCGTCAGATGGGCGGCGGCGGTTCCAGCGGCGGTGGCGGCATGGCGACCCGTGGTCCCGGTGAGACCAAGATCGAGACGGACCGGCGACGGATCCGCGAGAAGATGGCGAAGATGCGCCGTGAGATCGCGGAGATGAAGACCGGCCGCGAGATCAAGCGCCAGGAACGCAAGCGCAACAAGGTCCCCTCGGTGGCCATCGCGGGCTACACCAACGCGGGCAAGTCCTCGCTGCTCAACCGGCTGACCGGCGCGGGTGTGCTGGTGGAGAACGCGCTGTTCGCCACCCTCGACCCGACCGTGCGCCGGGCCGAGACCCCGAGCGGGCGGATCTACACGCTCGCCGACACCGTCGGGTTCGTACGGCACCTGCCGCACCACCTGGTCGAGGCGTTCCGCTCCACCATGGAGGAGGTCGGCGAATCCGATCTCATCCTGCACGTGGTGGACGGTTCGCACCCGGTGCCGGAGGAGCAGCTCGCCGCGGTGCGTGAGGTGATCCGCGAGGTGGGCGCGCTGGACGTGCCCGAGATCGTGGTGATCAACAAGGCTGACGCGGCCG
Organism: Streptomyces sp. NBC_01013; assembly: GCF_045162765.1. Classification (NCBI taxonomy): domain Bacteria; kingdom Bacillati; phylum Actinomycetota; class Actinomycetes; order Kitasatosporales; family Streptomycetaceae; genus Streptomyces; species Streptomyces sp. NBC_01013. The sequence continues at coordinate 2,052,982 of NZ_CP108687.1, read as the reverse complement.
ACCCGCTGGTTCTCCAGCGTCTGCTGCGCAACGAGAAGCACGCGATCGCGGTGTCGGCACGGACCGGCGCCGGTATCGACGAGCTGCTCGCGCTCATCGACAGGGAACTGCCGAGGCCGTCGGTCGAGATCGAGGCGCTCGTGCCGTACACCCAGGGAGGACTCGTGTCCCGGGTGCACGCCGAGGGTGAGGTGATCTCCGAGGAGCACACCTCCGAGGGCACCCTGCTCAAGGCGCGGGTGCACGAGGAGCTCGCTTCGGACCTCGCCACGTTCGCACCCGCGGTGCACTGACCGCAGGAAGTACCGACGAAGGACCCGCACCCCACGGGGGGTGCGGGCCCTTTCGTTTCTGTGCGGGCGCGCCGCGAGCGCCCCATGACGGCTCAGAGGCCTCCGGCGGAGAGTTTCCGCCGAAGGCCTCCTGATATCCGTCCTCCGCACCTGGGCGGACGACGACCCGACCTGGGACCCGCCCTCACAGGGGGGCGTCGCTGGGCCGGTCACGCCGTCTCCGAGCTCTGCGCTCCGCCGGGGCGGGGGAGGCATCCATCGGTCATGGCTCGATCCCCCGCCTCATAACTGCGCGTACCCGACTCCGTCACCCGCCCCGGGTGACGGTCGGTCCTACTGTCCTGCGTACTTCTTGCTGACCGAGTCGTAGACGCCCTTGGCCTCCTTGCCGAGGCGGGGTCCGGCCAGCCAGCCGGCCGTCACCGGGCCGATGGAGGTGTTGGAGACCAGAGCGGGCTTGCCGTCCTGCCCCGCCGCGACCCAGCCGCCGCCGGACGAACCGCCGGTCATCGTGCAGCCGATGCGGTACATCGTCGGGTCGTCCTTGGTGAGCGAAAGCCGGCCGGGCTTGTCCTTGCACTGGAAGAGCTTCTGGCCGTCGTACGGCGGAGCAGCAGGGAAGCCGGTAGCCGTCATATCGGCGATCTTGGGGACCGCCGGGGCGTTGAACTCGACCGGCAGCGCCGAACCGACCGTCTCCTCCAGGGACTTCCCGGTCGAACCCTTCTCCGGCGTCACGTGCAGCACGGCGAAGTCGTACGGCGCACCCAGACCGCCGACCGATGCGCCCTGGTCGATCCACTGCTCGGAGGTCTGTGCCCACGAACCCCACCACACGCCGTACGGGGCGACCTTCTCCTTGGGCGGGTTGTTGCGCAGCTCGTCGGTCGACAGCCCGCTGTTGTTGTACGACGGGACGAAGGCGATGTTGCGGTACCAGCCGCCCTTCTTGCCCGCGTGCACGCAGTGACCCGCGGTCCACACCATGTTGGACTTTCCGGGGTGCGCCGGGTCCTTCACCACGGTTGCCGAACAGACCATCGAGCCCTCGGGGCCGTCGAAGAACAGCTTCCCCGACTCGGCGGCGTTGGCGTGGTACGGCGTCTGCACGCCAACCGCCCGGACCGGGACGGGTGTCGGGTCCGTCACGCCCTCGTCGCCGGAGATGTCGTTGTCGACCGGCTGCTCGGGTGCCTTGTCAGCGTCCCGCATCCGGTCCGGGTCCCAGAGCCCCTCGATGATGGGATTGATGTAGTCCTTGGCCTCACGCAGCCACTTGTCCTTGTCCCAGTTCTTCCACTCGCCGTCCTTCCACTGGTCGAGGTCGATCCCGTGCTCCTTGAGCCGGTCCTTCAGATCATCCGGAATGGTGATCTTGTTGTCCGACGTCTGGCCCGCGGAACTGCTGCTCGGTTCGGTGCTCGCATCGTCCTCGCTCGGCCCGCAGGCCGTCGCGGTGAGGGCGAGGACGGCGGTGACCGCCGCCGTCGCGAGCACGGTGGAAGGGGTGCGGCGAGCGCTCCCCCCACGGCGTGCGGTGAATCCTGGTCGAATGAGTCGCATCTCGTGATCCCCCTGGGACTTCGTAACTCAACGCTTCTGCACTGCACTTCTGTACTTCCGCACTGCTCCACTGCTCACGGGCGGGCTCCGTCGGACAACGGTCCAAGTGCCTTACCGGGCAGGCCAAAGCCTCCGGGAGGTGGTTCCGGAGCCATGGCACGGTCCCCCACTATGCCGGTGCAGTCGCGGACGGTGTGCGGCAGGGGCCGTGTTCGGCCCGCAAGGATCTTCGGACCTACCCGTGATCCGCCGCGCCCGGCGTCGTTGGTACGTACGGGGGACACGGAGACAGCGTTCACCCCCGCAGTCCGTCCTTGCGGAATCGTGCTGACGTGCAACGCAACTGTTACAGCGGGAGGATCAACAGCCGTGGCCGTGACCGAACCAGCTCCGGCACCACCCCTCGCGCCCCACGAAGGCATCCTGCGCCGCCAGTCGCTGCGTGAATCGTCCGCCCGCACCTATGCGCGTTCGCTGCCGATCGTGCCGGTACGGGCACGGGGACTGACCATCGAGGGAGCGGACGGGCGGCGTTACCTCGACTGCTTGTCCGGAGCCGGCACGCTGGCTCTCGGGCACAACCATCCGGTCGTCCTGGAGGCGATCAAAAAGGTCCTCGACTCCGGTGCGCCCCTGCACGTGCTGGATCTGGCAACGCCGGTGAAGGACGCCTTCACCACGGAACTGTTCTCCACCCTGCCGCGGGAGTTCGCCGACAACGCCCGGATCCAGTTCTGCGGCCCGGCGGGCACCGACGCGGTCGAAGCCGCGTTCACCCTGGTCCGTGCCGCCACCGGCCGCAGCGGCCTGCTCGCCTTCACCGGCGCCTACCACGGCATGACGGCGGGCGCACTCGCCGCGTCCGGCGGTGCCGAGGACGTACGGGTGACCCGGCTCCCGTTCCCGCAGGACTACCGGTGCCCCTTCGGCACCGGCGGCGAACACGGTGCCGAACTCGCCGCGCGCTGGACCGAAAGCGTGCTGGACGACCCCAAGAGCGGAACACCAGCACCGGCCGGCATGATCCTCGAACCCGTCCAGGGCGAAGGCGGGGTCAACCCCGCCCCCGACGGCTGGATGCGCCGGATGCGGAGGATCACCGCATCCCGGTCCATCCCCCTGATCGCCGACGAGGTGCAGACCGGCGTCGGCCGGACCGGCGCCTTCTGGGCCGTCGAGCACAGCGGCATCGTGCCCGACGTCATGGTGCTGTCCAAGGCCATCGGAGGCTCCCTGCCGCTCGCCGTGATCGTCTACCGCTCCGAACTCGACACCTGGCAACCAGGCGCCCACGCAGGCACGTTCCGCGGCAACCAGCTCGCCATGGCCGCCGGTACCGCCACCCTCGCCCACGTGCGGGAGAACCGGCTCGCCGAGCGGGCCGGGGACCTCGGCGCCCGGATGCTGGCGAGCCTGCGGGCGCTGGCCTCCCATCACCCTTGCATCGGCGACGTCCGCGGCCGGGGCCTGATGATCGGCGTCGAACTCGTCGACCCGGAGGCCGCCCCGGTGGGCGCGGGCGGCGAGGCGCCACCGGACCCCGTCCTGGCCCAGGCAGTCCAGCAGGAGTGCCTGCACCGAGGGCTCATCGTCGAACTCGGCGGACGTCACTCCACGGTCGTGCGCCTTCTCCCACCCCTCACGCTCACCGACGAACAGGCGACAGCGGTCGTCGACCGCCTCGCCGACGCCCTGGCAGCCGCCGAGCGTTCACCGCACCGACGGACCGCGACCGGGTCGATCCGCTGACCCCGGAAACCATCACAGGAAAGACCGCCGTGAACCCCACCCCCGCGCCCGAGGCCGACGGCCCTCCCTCCAGCCACCCCCGGGGAGAGGCCGGGACCTTCGGCCACCTCGCCGTCGAGGCGTCGACCGTGCCGCGCCAGAAGGAGGTGCCGCACGCCCAGTGGCACGCCCACCGGACGGCGACCGCCTGCCCCGCACCGGCACCCGACCCCCTGGACCACCCGGACCCGCTCCGCGCCGCCGACGTGGCGGGTATCGAGAACCTGTTGCGCTGCTGGGTCCGGGAATGCGACCTGCCCCGGCCGGAGGGGGAGACGCTCCGCATCCCGCTCCCCGCCAGCGGCACCGCTCTGCTCGTCCCCGTCCGCCACTGGTCCGCGACCGGCTGGCACCGCTTCGGACCGCCCCTCCTCGAACAGGCCCCCGAAGGCGCTCCGACCGCCGACGCCGTCACCGTCGCCGCTCTCCTGGGCCGCGAGGCCGACCACGACGAGGGCGCCGACATGGTCGCCAGAGTGGCCGACTCGGTGCGCCGGACCGCCGGATTCATCGAGGGGCAACGGCGCCGGCCCCACGCGCCCGCGGAGGCGGACCTCTTCCTCACCGCCGAGCAGTCGCTCCTCCTCGGCCATCCGCTCCACCCCTCGCCCAAGAGCAGGGAAGGCCTCTCCGACTCCGAGTCCCGCCTCTACTCACCCGAGTCGCACGGCTCCTTCGCGCTCCACTGGATGGCCGTCGACCGATCCGTGCTGGCCACCGACTCCGCCTGGACCGATCAGGGACGCCCGGTCCCGGCCACGGAACTCGTGGCCCGCCACGCCGAAGGCCTGCGGCTCCCCCCGCGCACCGCGCCGATCCCGCTCCACCCCTGGCAGGCCCGCGAGCTGGCGATGCGGCCCGAAGTCGCCGCCCTGACCGACTCCGGCCTGCTGCACGACCTCGGTCCGTACGGCGAGCGCTGGCACCCCACGTCCTCGGTGCGTACCGTGCAACGCCCCGGCGTCGATCTGATGCTGAAGCTCTCACTCGGCGTACGCATCACCAACTCCCGCCGGGAAAACCTCCGCAAGGAACTCCACCGGGGCGTGGAGGTCCACCGGCTGCTGCGCAGCGGACTCGCTCGCCAGTGGCACGCGGTCCACCCCGGTTTCGACATCGTCCGGGACCCCGCGTGGCTCGCGGTCGACAGCCCGGAGGGCGAACACATCCCCGGCCTCGACGTCATGCTGCGCCACAACCCCTTCCACCGGTACGACGACGCGGTCTGCATCGCCGGTCTCACCGCGCCGCGGCCCTGGCCCGACCGGCCGGAGATGCGCTCCCGCCTCGCCGACATCGTCCGCCGCCTCGCCGCCTCCACCGGGCGGACCACGACGGCCGTGGCAGCCGAATGGTTCCTGCGCTACCTGGACCGCGTGGTGCGGCCCGTCCTCTGGCTCGACGGCAACGCCGGGGTCGCCCTGGAGGCGCACCAGCAGAACACCCTCGTCCTGCTCGACGCCGAGGGCTGGCCGGTCGGTGGCCGCTACCGCGACAATCAGGGTTACTACTTCCGCGAGTCCCATCGCGCCGCTCTCGACCACAGGCTCCCCGGCATCGGATCGGACAGCGACACCTTCGTCTCCGACGCCGTCACCGACGAACGCTTCGCGTACTACCTCGGCATCAACAACGTGTTCGGACTGATCGGGGCGTTCGGCGCCCAGCAGCTCGCCGACGAACAGGTGCTCCTCGCCGCCTTCCGGCGGTTCCTGACATCGGCCGTCGCCCTGGGGTCCCCGCTCCCCGCCCAACTGCTGGAAACCCGCCGCCTGCGCTGCAAGGCCAACATGCTGACGCGCCTGCGCGGCCTCGACGAACTCGTCGGGCCGGTGGACACCCAGTCCGTCTACGTCACCATCACCAACCCCCTGTGCGGCTGAGGAAACCACCCCGCGTCCCGGCAGGGGCGGCACAAGCCGCCCGCTTCAGCCCGGGACGCCGAGCGACGAGAGAGGAGAGGTCACCGTGCCTCCCGCCGATGCGCCCGCCGACCCCGGGCCCGGCCCCGCTCCCCGGTCCGGGCCGGGCGGCCAGGACACGCTGGATCTGCGGCTCACCGCCGAACTTCTCCCGTCCCTGTGGGAAGAGGCCCCCGTGTCCCGGTGCGGACCGGGGGCCGGTCTGCTCGACCGGCCGGCGGAGTGGAAGCCGGTCACGACCCCGGCGGGAGTGTTCCAGCTCGTCCCCGTGCGTCTGGAACGGGATCTCGCGGTGATCAGCCGCTGGATGAACGACCCCGCCGTAGCGGCCTTCTGGGAACTCGCAGGAGCCGAGTCCGTCACCGCCGGTCACCTGACACCCCAACTCGACGGGGACGGACGCAGCATCCCTTTTCTGGGGGTGCTCTCCGGTGTCCCGATGAGCTACTGGGAGATCTACCGGGCCGACCTCGACCCCCTGGCCCGTCACTGCCCGGTCCGGCCGCACGACACCGGCATCCACCTCCTCATCGGCGAGGTGGACCAACGCGGCCACGGGATCGGAAGCCAACTGCTGCGGGCCGTCTCCGACCTCGTACTCGACAACCGCCCCCGGTGCACCCGGGTCCTCGCCGAGCCCGACCTGCGTAACACGCCGTCCGTCTCCGCCTTCCTGAGCGCCGGCTTCCGCTACTCCGCGGAAGTCCAGCTCCCGGACAAGCGGGCCGCGCTGATGGTCCGCGACCGAGCCCACCGTGCCCAGCTGTGAATGACCCGCTGCCCCGCCCACACCGCTCGAACCCCGTCGGTTCCCACCCGAGGAGTCCCCGTGCCGAAATATCCCGCGAGCCGTGCTGCAGACCGGTCGCCCGCGCTGCTCAGCACCCCGGAACTGAACCGCACGGTCTGGGACCGGGCCGCAGCCCGGCTGCTCGCCAAGATGCTCGGCGAATTCGCCTACGAGGAGGTCGTCCAGCCCGTTCCGCGATCCGTCGGGGACGATACGTACACCCTCGTGCTCGACGACGGCGGCAGCCTGAGCTTCAGCGCCCGGCGGGGGGTCTACGGCAGCTGGCGCGTCGCCCCCGACTCGATCCGAGAGGCGAGCAGCGAGGCGACGGAGGCCGACGCCACAGCCGCGGCCGGCGGTGCGACGGAGGCCGTCGGGGCCGGCAGTGAGGCAGGGGCCGGGGCGCCGGCCCGGGGCCACGTGGCGGGCAGCGTCCCCTTCCGGGATCCGCTGCTGTTCCTCGCGCGTGCCCGCCGTCTGCTCGACCTGGACGGTGCCACCCTCGGCCATCTCGTCCGTGAGCTCACCACCACGCTCAGCGCCGACGCCCGCCTCGACCACGGCGCACTCAGCGCCGCCGAGCTGGCCGACCTCGACTACGCCGAGCTCGAAGGCCATCAGACGGGCCACCCCTGGATCGTGGCCAACAAGGGGCGGCTCGGCTTCTCCGCCGCCGACGCGGCCCGCTTCACCCCTGAGGCCCGCACGCCGGTCACCCTGCCGTGGATCGCGGTCTCCTCCCGGATCGCCGCCTACCGGGGCGTGGGCGCGCTCGCCGACCCGGGCCGGCTTTACGCCCTGGAGCTGGACCCCGAGGTCCGCGCGTCCTTCTCCGCCGCGCTGCGCGGCCGCGGCCTCGACCCGGACGGCTATTACTGCCTCCCCGTCCACCCCTGGCAGTGGGACGAGTGGATCGTGCCGCTGTTCGCCCCGGCCATCGCCACCGGCGACATCGTCCCTCTGCACGCCGACCCGGACCTGCGGCTGCCGCAACAGTCCATCCGCACCTTCGCCAACCTGGCGCGACCCGACAGGCACACGGTCAAACTCCCGCTGTCCATCCTCAACACGCTGGTCTGGCGGGGCCTGCCGACCGAACGCACCCTCGCCGCGCCCGCCGTCACCAGCTGGGTGCACGGCATGCGCGACAACGATCCGTTCCTGCGCGACACCTGTGGCGTCATCCTCCTCGGCGAGGTCGCCTCGGTCACGGTCGAGCATCCGCTCTACGACCACCTCCCCGAGACGCCGTACCAGTTCAAGGAGATCCTCGGAGCGATCTGGCGCGAGCCCCTCCTGCCGCGCCTCGTGCCGGGCGAGCGGGCTCGCACGCTCGCCTCCCTGCTGCACACCGACCCGCAGGGCCGCGCCTTCACCGCCGAGCTGGTCGCCCGCTCCGGGCTGACACCGACCGTCTGGCTCACCCGGCTCTTCTCCGCGCTGCTCCCCCCGCTGCTGCACTTCCTGTACCGCTACGGCACTGTCTTCTCCCCGCACGGCGAGAACGCCATCGTCGTTTTCGACGACCGTGACGTCCCGGTGCGGCTGGCGATCAAGGACTTCGTCGACGACGTGAACGTCAGCGCCCGGCCGCTGCCCGAACACGACACGATGCCGCCGGACGTGCGGCGCGTCCTGCTCACCGAGGAACCCGCCTTCCTCACCCAGTTCATCCACTCCGGTCTCTTCACCGGCGTCTTCCGGTTCCTCTCCCCGCTCTGCGAGGAACAGCTCGGAGTTCCGGAGAACGTGTTCTGGTCACTCGTCCGGGCGGAGATCCTGCGCCACCACGCCCGCTTCCCCGAACTGAAGGAAAGGTTCGAGATGTTCGACATGCTGACGCCCCGCATCGAACGCCTCTGCCTGAACCGCAACCGTCTGCACCTGGACGGCTACCGTGACCGGCCCGAACGCCCGCACGCGGCGGTCCACGGCACGGTGGCCAATCCGCTCCACCTCGCCGCCCGAGTCCGGGAGTGAGCGTTGTTGTCAGTGGCGCCCCGTAGGCTGGTCGGGCTATGACGAAGCCATCCCTTCCCGAGCTCCTGCACGCCGCCGTGACCGCCGTCGGCGGTACGGAGCGACCTGGCCAGGCCGCCATGGCCGACGCCGTCGCCGAGGCCGTGGACGACCGATCCCACCTGCTCGTCCAGGCGGGCACCGGCACGGGCAAGTCGCTCGGCTACCTGGTGCCCGCCCTCGCACACGGCGAGCGCGTCGTGGTGGCCACGGCGACTCTGGCCCTCCAGCGCCAGCTCGTGGAGCGCGATCTTCCGCGTACGGTCAACGCCCTGCATCCGCTGCTGCGCCGCCGCCCGCAGTTCGCCATGCTCAAGGGCCGGTCGAACTACCTCTGTCTGCACCGGCTCCACGAGGGCGTCCCGCAGGAGGAGGAGGAAGGGCTCTTCGACCAGTTCGAGGCCGCGGCCCCGTCGAGCAAGCTCGGCCAGGACCTGCTGCGCATGCGGGACTGGGCGGACGAGACGGAGACGGGCGACCGGGACGACCTCACCCCCGGTGTCTCGGACCGTGCCTGGGCGCAGATCTCCGTCTCCTCCCGGGAGTGTCTGGGCGCCACCAAGTGCGCGTACGGCGCCGAGTGTTTCGCCGAGCAGGCCCGTGAGCGCGCCAAGCTCGCCGATGTGGTGGTGACCAACCACGCGCTCCTCGCCATCGACGCGATCGAGGGCGCCCCGGTGCTCCCGCAGCACGAGGTGCTGATCGTGGACGAGGCCCACGAGCTGGTCTCCCGGGTCACCGGGGTGGCCACCGGTGAGCTCACCCCCGGCCAGGTCAACCGCGCGGTGCGCCGCGCGGCGAAGCTGGTCAACGAGAAGGCCGCCGATGCCCTGCAGACGGCTTCGGAGGGGTTCGAGCGGGTGATGGAGCTGGCACTGCCCGGCCGGCTGGAGGAGGTGCCCGAGGACCTCGGATACGCACTGATGGCGCTGCGCGACGCCGCCCGCACGGTGATCACCGCACTCGGCTCCACCCGCGACAAGTCCGTCCAGGACGAGGACGCGGTCCGCAAGCAGGCGCTGGCCTCGGTCGAATCGATCCATGCCGTGGCCGAGCGGATCACGCAGGGCTCCGAGTACGACGTCGTCTGGTTCGAGCGCCATGACCGCTTCGGCGCCTCCGTGCGGGTCGCCCCGCTCTCGGTCTCCGGGTTGCTGCGCGAGAAGCTCTTCGCCGAACGCTCCGTGGTCCTCACCTCGGCCACCCTCAAGCTCGGTGGTGACTTCAACGGAGTGGGGGCTTCCCTCGGTCTCTCCCCGGAGGGCACGGCGGGCGATGATGTCCCGCAGTGGAAGGGGCTCGACGTGGGCTCGCCCTTCGACTACCCCAAGCAGGGGATCCTGTACGTCGCCCGGCATCTGGCGACCCCCGGCAGGGAGGGTTCGCGCACCGACATGCTGGACGAGCTCGCCGAGCTGGTGGAGGCCGCAGGCGGCCGCACGCTCGGACTGTTCTCCTCCATGCGGGCGGCCCAGGCCGCCGCCGAGGAACTGCGGGGCCGACTGGAGAAGCCGATCCTGCTCCAGGGCGAGGAGACCCTGGGGGAGCTGATCAAGAACTTCGCGGCCGACCCCGAGACCTGTCTCTTCGGCACGCTCTCACTCTGGCAGGGTGTTGACGTCCCCGGGGCGAGCTGTCAGCTGGTGATCATGGACCGCATCCCGTTCCCGCGGCCCGACGACCCGCTGATGAGCGCACGCCAGAAGGCGGTCGAGGAGGCAGGGGGCAACGGCTTCATGGCCGTGGCCGCCACGCACGCGGCCTTGCTGATGGCCCAGGGCGCCGGCCGTCTGGTGCGCGCCACCGGCGACAAGGGTGTGGTCGCGGTCCTCGACCCGCGCCTGGCCAATGCCAGGTACGGCAGCTATCTCCGGGCCTCGCTCCCCGACTTCTGGTATACGACGGACCCGAACCAGGCGCGCCGCTCCCTCGCTGCGATCGACGCGGCCGCCAAGGCCGAGTCGAAGTAGGCCGAACAGGCCGCACGGACACGGCCTGCCCGAACAGGCCGCACGGACACGGCCTGCCCGAACAGGCCGCACGGACACGGCCAGGGCCCCTGAATCCGCGGTCCGGATTCAGGGGCCCTGTGGGACACGGGTGGGGCTTCACACCCGTCGCAGCACCGCCACGACCTTGCCGAGGATCGTCGCCTCGTCACCGGGGATCGGCTGGTACGCGGAGTTGTGCGGGAGCAGCCACACATGGCCGTCCTCGCGCTTGAAGCGTTTGACCGTGGCCTCGCCGTCCAGCATGGCGGCGACGATGTCGCCGTTCTCCGCCACGGGCTGGCGGCGCACCGTGACCCAGTCCCCGTCGCAGATCGCCGCTTCGATCATCGAGTCACCGACGACCTTCAGCACGAAGAGCTCTCCGTCCCCGACCAGCTGGCGGGGGAGGGGGAACACGTCCTCGACCGACTCCTCGGCGAGGATCGGCCCACCGGCCGCGATCCGGCCCACCAGCGGCACGTACGAGGCCGCGGGCTTTCCGGTGGTGTCCGTGGGCTGGGTGCTGGGCTGGTCCGAACCACGCACCTCGTACGCCCGGGGGCGATGGGGGTCGCGGCGCAGGAAGCCCTTGCGCTCCAGGGCCATCAGCTGGTGTGCGACGGAGGACGTGCTGGAAAGGCCCACCGCCTGACCGATCTCCCGCATCGACGGGGGGTAGCCCCGCCGTTGTACGGAGTCCCGGATGACCTCGATCACTCGCCGCTGCCGGTCCGTGAGCCCCGAGCTGTCCGCCCGGATTCCAGGAGGTCGTCCGGGCAGCGAGCGCGCTGGGCGCGCGGGCTCCGGCCCCTCCGTGTTCGTGACTGAGTCATTCATGGCATGCACCGGCTCGAGTCGGCTCTGGGAGCGGTCCTGGGCAGTGATGATGGCACTGTCTGCGGTGGTGGTCACGTCGGCCCCTCTCGAATGGTCTCCCTAGCTGGACAACGGTAGTAGCTTTCGAAAGGTTGCGCCAAACACACGTTCGAGTGAAAAACGAATAAAAGTCTATCGAGTGCTCAGTGCCGGGTGTATGAGCGGAGTGGGGAGAGGTGTTCCGCAGTCGGGCCGGCCCTGTGTCCGCCTGGGTGGACCGACCCGCAATTCGGACCATTACGCTACCCTCCGCGCTCCTGGCGTCGCCGCGCGGGGTGGCCGCCCCGGCCCGCCCGGGGTGCGCGCGAGGGTGGCCGTCCGACCGTTCGTGCGGGCCGGATGCGGGCGCCCCGCACTCGGCGGCGCCGACCGCTTCCCGTACCCTCGTGGTCGGTCGTACGCTGCCTTCCGGCCGCTCGGGGCGCGCGACACGCGCCAGGGCCAAATGCGCGACCAAACCCAAGATCTAGTGGTTGGATTGCTGCGGCCGCCCAGAAGTTGTGGTCCCCGGTCCATCGGGGGTGTGGTCATCGCCTATGCTTGAGACCGCTTCGAAGGCCCCTCACCGGGCCTGAAGAGGCTATTCAGTCGTGCTGTGTGAAGGAGGGTTGGGAGCCATGCACTGCCCCTTCTGCAGGCACCCCGACAGCCGGGTCGTCGACAGTCGCACCACCGACGACGGGACCTCGATCCGCCGGCGTCGCCAGTGCCCCGACTGCTCCCGCCGCTTCACCACGGTGGAGACCTGCTCGCTGATGGTGGTCAAACGCAGCGGCGTTACGGAGCCCTTCAGTCGCACCAAGGTCATCTCCGGCGTGCGCAAGGCGTGCCAGGGGCGACCGGTCACCGAGGACGCCCTCGCCAAGCTCGGCCAGCGGGTCGAGGAGGCGGTGCGCGCCACCGGCAGCGCCGAGCTCACCACTCACGACGTCGGTCTGGCCATTCTCGGGCCCCTGCAGGAACTCGACCTCGTCGCGTACCTGCGGTTCGCGTCCGTCTACCGGGCCTTCGACAGCCTCGAGGACTTCGAGGCCGCCATCGTGGAACTCCGCGAGCGACGGCCTGCCGTACAAGCACGCGGGACCGGCGAGACCCTTGAGGTCCCCGTTCCCGCCGTCGCCGCCGACTGAGCGGCATTCGCCGGCCCCGCTGATCCCAGGATCGGTGGCGGGCCGGCACCTGGACCTGCTCCGGGCGACGCATGACGTAAAGCGGCGTCCGAAGCATCAGACACACACTGTGCCCGGGGAAGTTCTCGGCACTTCAGGGCGTTTTTGCCCACATATGGGAGGCGGCATGACAGAGACGGCGAGCGGCCCGGCACGAGGTTCCCGCACCAAGGGAACCAAGTCGACTGCGACCAAGCAGGGCCTGCGTATCGAGCGCATCCACACCACTCCCGGCGTGCATCCGTACGACGAGGTGGCGTGGGAGCGCCGTGACGTCGTCATGACCAACTGGCGCGACGGCTCGATCAACTTCGAGCAGCGTGGCGTCGAGTTCCCCGACTTCTGGTCGGTGAACGCGGTCAACATCGTCACCAGCAAGTACTTCCGCGGGGCCGTCGGCACCCCTCAGCGCGAGACCGGTCTGCGACAGCTGATCGACCGGATCGTGAAGACGTACCGGAAGGCCGGCGAGGACTACAACTACTTCGCTTCTCCCGCGGACGCGGAGATCTTCGAGCACGAGCTGGCGTACGCCCTCCTGCACCAGATCTTCAGCTTCAACTCGCCGGTCTGGTTCAACGTCGGCACGCCCCAGCCGCAGCAGGTCTCCGCCTGCTTCATCCTGGCCGTCGACGACTCCATGGAGTCCATCCTCGACTGGTACAAGGAAGAGGGAATGATCTTCAAGGGCGGCTCCGGTGCCGGCCTGAACCTCTCCCGGATCCGCTCCTCCAAGGAGCTCCTGTCCTCCGGCGGCAACGCCTCCGGGCCGGTCTCCTTCATGCGTGGCGCCGACGCGTCCGCCGGAACGATCAAGTCCGGTGGTGCCACTCGTCGCGCGGCGAAGATGGTCATCCTCGACGTCGACCACCCCGACATCGAGAACTTCATCGAGACCAAGGTGAAGGAGGAGGAGAAGATCCGCGCCCTGCGTGACGCGGGCTTCGACATGGACCTGGGCGGCGACGACATCACGTCCGTCCAGTACCAGAACGCCAACAACTCGGTCCGGGTGAACGACGAGTTCATGAAGGCCGTCGAGTCCGGCGGCAAGTTCGGGCTGCGCGCCCGCATGACCGGCGAGGTCATCGAAGAGGTCGAGGCCAAGTCCCTCTTCCGCAAGATGGCCGAGGCGGCCTGGGCCTGTGCCGACCCCGGCATCCAGTACGACGACACGATCAACCAGTGGCACACCTGCCCGGAGTCCGGCCGGATCAACGGCTCGAACCCGTGCAGTGAGTACATGCACCTGGACAACACCTCGTGCAACCTCGCCTCGCTGAACCTGATGAAGTTCCTCAAGGACGACGGCAAGGGCAAGCAGTCCTTCGAGTCCGAGCGCTTCGCCAAGGTCGTCGAGCTGGTCATCACCGCGATGGACATCTCCATCTGCTTCGCCGACTTCCCGACCGAGAAGATCGGCGAGAACACCCGCGCCTTCCGCCAGCTGGGCATCGGCTACGCCAACCTCGGCGCCCTGCTGATGGCGACCGGTCACGCGTACGACAGCGACGGCGGCCGCGCGCTCGCCGGCGCCATCACCTCGCTGATGACCGGCACCTCGTACAAGCGCTCCGCCGAGCTGGCCGCGGTCGTCGGCCCGTACGACGGCTACGCCCGCAACGCCGAGCCGCACCAGCGCGTCATGAAGCAGCACGCCGACGCCAACGCGGTGGCCGTGCACGCCGACGACCTGGACAACCCGATCTGGGCCGCCGCGACGGAGGCCTGGCAGGACGTCATCCGGCTCGGCGCGAAGAACGGCTTCCGTAACGCGCAGGCCTCGGTCATCGCGCCCACCGGCACCATCGGTCTCGCCATGTCCTGCGACACCACCGGTCTTGAGCCCGACCTCGCCCTGGTCAAGTTCAAGAAGCTGGTCGGCGGCGGCTCCATGCAGATCGTCAACGGCACCGTCCCGCAGGCCCTGCGCCGCCTGGGTTACCAGGAGGAGCAGATCGAGGCGGTCGTCGCCCACATCGCCGAGAACGGCAACGTGATCGACGCACCCGGCCTGAAGACCGAGCACTACGAGGTCTTCGACTGCGCGATGGGCGAACGTTCCATCTCCGCGATGGGTCACGTGCGCATGATGGCGGCCATCCAGCCGTGGATCTCCGGCGCGCTCTCCAAGACGGTGAACCTGCCGGAGACGGCCACCGTCGAGGACGTCGAAGAGGTCTACTTCGAGGCGTGGAAGATGGGCGTCAAGGCGCTCGCGATCTACCGCGACAACTGCAAGGTCGGCCAGCCCCTCTCCGCGAAGACCAAGGAGAAGGAGAAGGAGGCGGTCACCGCCAAGGCCGAGGACACCATCCGTACCGCGGTCGAGAAGGTCGTCGAGTACCGCCCGGTCCGCAAGCGGCTGCCCAAGGGCCGTCCCGGGATCACCACCTCCTTCACGGTGGGCGGCGCCGAGGGTTACATGACCGCCAACTCCTACCCGGACGACGGTCTCGGTGAGGTCTTCCTGAAGATGTCCAAGCAGGGCTCGACCCTCGCGGGCATGATGGACGCCTTCTCCATCGCCGTCTCGGTCGGTCTGCAGTACGGCGTCCCGCTGGAGACGTACGTCTCCAAGTTCACCAACATGCGCTTCGAGCCGGCCGGTATGACGGACGACCCGGACGTGCGGATGGCGCAGTCGATCGTCGACTACATCTTCCGCCGCCTGGCGCTGGACTTCCTGCCCTTCGAGACCCGCTCGGCCCTCGGCATCCACTCCGCCGAGGAGCGTCAGCGCCACCTGGACACCGGCTCCTACGAGCCGTCGTTCGAGGAGGAGCAGCTGGAGGCCGAGCGCCTGGTCCCGTCCGCCCCGGCCGCCCGGCCGGAGCCGCTGAAGGCGGTCGCCACCGTCGAGGAGGCCGGCACACCGGCCCCGAAGACGGCGCACACCTCGGCGGAGCTCGTCGAGATGCAGCTCGGCATCAGCGCCGACGCCCCGCTCTGCTTCTCCTGCGGTACGAAGATGCAGCGGGCCGGTTCCTGCTACATCTGCGAGGGCTGCGGCTCGACCAGCGGCTGCAGCTGAGACTGGGCGGGATCGCGCCTGATGCAGCACTGAGCATCGCCTGCTGAGGGCGCTGATCCGCACTGGGAGAGGGTGTCGGCCTTGGGCCGGCACCCTCTCCGGCGTCTCGGCCCGGCGGAGACCCAGGTCGCCGCGTGGTCACGGACCTGCCGACAACCCGGGCCTGCCGAGAACCGGGCCCCCTTGCCGCCCGGAGGCCGTTCCGGCCCCGAGCGTTGTCAGCGGCGGGTGCGACGATCGGTCCATGGGTGCTCTCTACGGCTACTTCGCCGCTGCTGATGACGACGACGCTCTGCGGGCTGTCGACCGGGATCACGATCAGCCCAGCGGGACGGGTTACGACCAGGTGGTGGTCAAGGGCATCGACCCGGTGGTCGATCTGCTGCCCGCGGAGGTACGCCTGACGAGCCGCCCGGCCGACGAGGTCCGGGCCGATCCGCGACACGGCAGCCTCGTCGGTACGGCCGAAGAAGGCGAACTGATGGTGGTCTCGCTGACGGACGCCCTTCGGGACGGCCTCGCGACGCACGACCCCCGGTCCTTGTGCGATGTCGCCACCGGCTGGGCGAGCACCGAGGGCGCGTTCCACGGCCCCGCCGACCCTGAAGACCTCACCGGCTTCCTGGAACGGCTGTCCGAGGTCGCCGGCCGGGCGGTCACCCGAGGCGCCGGCCCCTACTGCTGGATCTGCCCCTGATCGAACGCCGCCTCAGGGCGGGGCAGCGCTGAGGTTGTGCACGTTTGCCGATCGTGAATCCGAGGCCGGTGGCCGGTGCAGTCCGGCGACAGGAAACTTCCGCTGCACCGGTCCCATGCGCGCTGGGCGGGGCGGCGGCGTGCACGGGGCGGGCGCGACTCCGAACCACGGGCCAGGCCCGCCCCCTGCTGTGCGCCCGGAGCGTCACCCTGCGGGCGGACGGCTTCCCATCGCGGTGGCGAACGAATCGGCGTCCCCGTCGAATCCCCGCACCGTGTCGTGGAACTGCCAGACGCCCGAGGAGTCGCGCACGAACTCGGCGACGACGGCCGCCGTCGCCGTGGGGACCGCCGAGAAGTCGTCCTCGGCGAGGCTGGTGTAGCCCTCGCGGATCTGGACGCCGGTGTTCTCTATCGCCCCGAACGTCTTCCGGCCGTCGTGCTGCTGGATGGCGACGCCTACGACGACCCGGGAGTACGTCTCCGAGAGCCGGTCCAGCTCCAGCGTCATGACCTCGTCGTAACCGAGGCCCTGACCGGTCCTGCTGTCGCGGTTGAGCGTGATGGTGCCGTCGGGCGCGCGACTGTCGAAGTGCACGAGATACGCGGGGTCGCCGTACGGCTCCCCGGCCGGATAGGTCGCCGCGATGATGTCGAGGTCGTTGGCGGGTTCGCCGTGAGGGCTGGGGTCCCACTTGACCCTGACCTCGACCTTCTCGATGTCCTTATTGGGAGTGCTCATCGGACTTCGCTCCTTCGCGCGGGGCCGTCGGTCCGGTTCTATCACCCGATCGTGTCCGCAACCGCGCCTGGAATCAACCGGCTTGGAAGCGAGCGGCGTATTCGGGCCACCCCGGGGGACCGGGTGTCTCAGTGCGGGATCCGACGTGGCGGACGCTGTCGCACCTCGTCCCGGAACGCCTCGATCGCGCTGCTGACCTGACGTATGAGGTGGGTGTGCTCGATGCGGTCGAGATAGAGGCAGTTACGGGCGATGCCTTCCAGCTCGAAGGCGAAGTACAGGGACATCAGAGGATTGATGAAGAGCTCGCTGTCGTTGGTCCGCGAGGTGAACCGGACATCCCCGAACTCTCCCCGCACCGCGGCGGCGATCGATCCGTTGACGATGCTCGGATGATCGGGCGTGTGCTCCTGGGCATGGGCCACCGCGTCGACGAACAGCGCGCCTTCGCGGGTCGTGCGGGGTACGGAGAACGCGCCCAGATACGCACCGTCGCGTTCGAGCGCGGCGATGTTCTCCAGGACGAGGCCGTGGCTCACGCCGTGGTAGGCGTCGGCGCCGAAGCCGATGGAGACGACCAGGCGGTCCGGTCCTTCGATCGCCGCGAGCGCCGCGACGCTGGTCAGGTCCTCCTCCGGGGTGCCCAGGCCGGATTCGTCGCCCCGCATCAGGATGTCCGTACCTCCGTCGACGAGAACGACGGCGTCGATGTCGTACTGCTCGATCAGGGCGCGGTACGCGTCGCGCAGCGGCTGGACGCCCGTACGGGACAGGGCGTGGACGCGGCCGGGGTAGCCGCGCAGGGTGAGCCACTGCGCGAGGGTCCGTTCCGGGAAGTACGGCTGGTGGAGGGAGGTTTCGGGGGTGACGACCGCGACGTCGGGGGCGAGCCAGGAATCGAGGGGGAGGCCTTCGAGTGCGCTGAAGGACAGATTGGCGAACTGCACCTGCTTGTTCCGGTGGATCAGGGAGAGCGCGAGGGGGAGCCCGGCGTAGATGTCGAAGCCCCCGCCCGCACCGGCGACGAGGATCCGCTCCGCCGAATCCAGGCGGTCGAACAGGGGGTTGGTGTGCAGCGAGGTCATGGCGATCATTGTGTGGTCACCCCTGACCGGTTCTGACGCACTCACTCGGAGCGTGACCCACGCCACGTCCGTCACCCGTACGATGGTGCAGTGCTGGTCAAGTGGATTCGCTGCAGTGTGGGGGACCGTCGAGGTTTCGAGCGGGAGCAGCGGAAGTGGGCGGGGCTGCTCGGTGAGCCGGGGTTCAGGGGACAGGGCGGCGGCTGGAGCCGCAGCCGGCCCGAGGTGGCCCACGTCTTCGCGTTCTGGGAGAACAGGGTTTTCTACGACTCGTTCATGGCGCGCGGGCACGACGCACTGGCCGCTGCGCAGGCCGGTACGTGCAACGACATCCAGGTCAAGTTGTTCGAGTACCGCTTCGACGTCAAGACCGGCTTCGAACCCCACTTCGCCGACGCGGATGTGGTCCGGGTGGCCCACAGCAGGGTCCACGAGGACCGGGTCGAGCACTTCGCGCTGATGCAGCAGCGGGTGTGGAATCCCGCGATGGCCGGGTCTCCCGGGATGCTGCGCGGCGTATTCGGAGAAGCGCCCGGGCACGAGTTCCTGGTCCTGTCGATGTGGCAGTCGAGCGCCGAGCGAGGCAAGTACCGGCCGTCGAGTGTCGAGCGGCTCTCGCAGCGGGCGCAGACCGCCGACGACGTGGCCTCGCTCGCCGGCGACGTCGTCCAGCTCGAACCGGCATGGACCGTGTGACCGTCCTGTGCGGCCGCGGCTTCACCGGCGACGCCCACCGTCGCGTTCCGGACACTTGCTCGAACGGCCGCGATCCGCTCCAGGGTCTTTCGTGGGGACCGCCCCGATCCGGGAGAGGGCACTGGCGCGGTGCATCGCACGGCAGAGGAGGAAGTCGCGGCGGAGCCATGCCGACCGGCCACGCCGCCGGGAGATGCGCTGCCGACCCGCGGCCCGGCATGCTCCGAACGAAAGGCCCTTAGGGTCGGTACATGGCAAGACCGCAACGCATTGTTCTCGTCAGGCACGGCGAATCCGAGGGCAACGCCGACGACACCGTGTACGAACGCGAGCCCGACCACGCACTGAGGCTCACCCCGGCCGGGCTGCGGCAGTCCCGTGAGGCGGGGGTGCGGCTGCGCGAGCTCTTCGACGGGGAGCGCGTCAGTGTGTACGTCTCGCCGTACCGCCGGACGCACGAGACGTTCAGGTCCCTCGGGCTGGATCTCGAACGCGTACGGGTGCGGGAGGAGCCCCGGCTGCGCGAGCAGGACTGGGGGAACTGGCAGGACCGGGACGACGTCCGCCTCCAGAAGGCGTACCGGGACGCCTACGGGCACTTCTTCTACCGCTTCGCGCAGGGCGAGTCCGGCGCCGACGTGTACGACCGGGTGGGCGCGTTCCTTGAGAGCCTGTACCGGAGCTTCGAGGACCCCGACCACCCACCGAACGTCCTGCTGGTCACGCACGGACTGACCATGCGGCTGTTCTGCATGCGCTGGTTCCACTGGTCCGTGGCCGAATTCGAATCGCTGTCCAACCCGGGCAACGGGGAATCCCGGACGCTGGTCCTCGGCAAGGACGGCCGCTACACACTGGACAGGCCGTTCGAACGGTGGCGCACCCCTGAGCCGTACGGCATCACCGGATAGAGTGGAGGCGATGACCGCATCCGCTTCCGACCAGCGCTTCGACCGCGCCCTTGCCAGCCTGCGTGGCCTCTCCGTGGGGGACGCCCTGGGATCCCAGTTCTTCGTGCCCGCCAACTATCCGCTCCTGAAGGACCGCGCCCTGCCGCCCGGGCCCTGGCAGTGGACCGACGACACCGAGATGGCCGCCTCGGTGCTGGCCGTGCTGGGACAGCACGGCCGTATCGACCAGGACGCTCTCGCCCGCTCCTTCGCGGTGCGCCATGACTTCGACCGGGGATACGGCCCTGCCGTGAACCGCATGCTCAGGCTGGTCCGGGAGGGTGAGGACTGGCGCGAGCTGGCCTCGGCGCTCTTCCAGGGGCAGGGCTCGTGGGGCAACGGCTCATCGATGCGCATCGCCCCGCTCGGCGCCTGGTACGCGGACGACCCCGAGCAGGCCACGCATCAGGCCGAGATCTCCTCGTACACCACCCACCAGCACCGTGAAGCCGTCGTCGGCGCGATGGCGGTTGCCGCGGCCGCTTCGCTCGCGGCCTCGCCCACCGGGCCGCCGACACCGACGGACCTCCTGGACGGCGTGATTTCGCTCGTGCCGCGCAGCGCGGTCGGCGCCGGACTGCGCCGGGCCCGCGACATGCTGGACTACAAGGACGCGGGCACGGTTGCCGCGGTCCTCGGCAACGGGCGTCGTACGAGCGCGCACGACACCGTGCCCTTCGCCCTCTGGTCCGCGGCACGCAGCCTCGGTGATTTCGAGCAGGCCTTCTGGGTGACCGCGCAGGCGGGTGGCGACGTCGACACGACGTGCGCGATCGTCGGCGGAGTGGTCGCGGCGGGTAAGACGGGAACGCCGCCGGCGGAATGGACGGCGCAGACGGAAGACCTGCCCGACTGGATGACGCGGTAGGGCGTCACCCGCCCGACTGTCACGGAACTGCCACAGCGTCGCCCCGTACGGCTGACGGCCGTCACGGGGGGTTACTCTTTCGGCCACGCTGCCCGCGGCGATCATCACGACGGGTGTGCACCGAACGAGACGCCGGGGGGCCGCGCTGCCCATGGCTCGCGTGAGCGGACCTCGGTGGGGAGGGGTCCCGTGTCAGATCACGCGTCAGAATCACCCCGGCCGGAGCGTGCGCCGGGGGCACCAGAGGCGGCTGAGCCGCCGGCCGGGTCCCAGCCGGAGGCCGAGCCCGCAGACGCTCCGGCATCCGGAGAGGCTCAGGCATCCGGGCCGCCGTCGACCGGTGGTCCGGCCGGCCCGCCCGTCGGGGTCCCGCAGCCGCACGGCAGCGCGCAGAAGCCCGGGACACCTGCGGTCCCGCGTCCGCGGGACACCGAACGGCCGCCCCCGACGTCCGGAGCCCCCGAGCCGCCGAGGACTCCGGCCTACGCGCAACGGGCGCGGCCGCCGCAGCCCAACCCGTGGGGCCAGACCAGGCAGGCGCCTTCGGAGCTCTCCCGGCTCCGTCCGGTCAAGCCGGGAGCCATTCCGGCCGCCACGCTCTGGGCCGTACTCGCGACGGGACTGCTCAGCGCCCTGCTGCTCGGCGAGGGCATCGGCCTGAATCTGCTCCTCGTGGCGGTCCCCGCAGCACTCGCGGCTTATTTCGCCGCCCGTGGAGCCTCCCGTCGGCTGCGCCCCTGGACGGCTGTCTGGGCAGTCGGCGGGCTGGCGCTGCTCGTCGTCCCGGCGCTCCGCGACGCCGGCTGGCCGACGTTCCTCGCCGTCGTGTCCGCCTTCGCGCTCGGCTCCCTCGCACTGCACGGCAGCCGCAGCTGGCTCGGGATGTTCCTCGGGTCCCTCGGGCTGCTCACCTCCGTCGCCGAATCGCTGGGCTGGGGTGTTCGAGGCGTACGCGACCGGATGACGGGCTCCCGGGGCCGTTGGGGCGTGGTCTTCCGGTCCACGGTCGTGGCCGTCGTCCTGCTCGTCGTCTTCGGAGCTCTCTTCGCGAGCGCCGACGCGGCGTTCGCCGACGTGCTCAGCAGTCTGATGCCGGATGTGTCCGTTGGTGACAGTCCGTGGCGGTTCTTCCTCGGCGTGCTCGGGCTCGTCGGCGCGCTCGCGGCCGCGTACACCGCCGCGGCCCCCGTGCGATGGGACGGTCTGACGGTGCGGCCGGGCAAGGCGCGCGGGCGTCTGGAGTGGGCGCTGCCGCTGGTCGTCCTGAACCTGCTCTTCGCCGCCTTCCTCGCCATCCAGCTCACGGTGCTGCTCGGCGGGTACGACAAGGTGATGGCCGAGACGCATCTCAGCTACTCCCAGTACGCCCGCGAGGGCTTCTGGCAGCTGCTCTGGGCCACGCTGCTCACCCTGTTGGTGATCGCGCTCGCCCTGCGCTGGGCGCCGCGCGGTGGAGCGCGCGACCGTACGCTCGTACGCACCGTCCTCGGGACTCTGTGCCTGCTCACGCTCGTCGTCGTCGCCTCCGCACTGCGACGCATGGATCTCTACGTCGACGCCTACGGCCTGACCAGGCTGCGGATCTCCGTGGCAGCGGTCGAGCTGTGGCTCGGCGTGATTCTCGTGCTGATCATGGCGGCCGGCGTGTTCGGCGCCAAGGTGCTGCCCCGCGCCGTCGCGGCGAGTGCGGCCGTCGGCGTCCTGGTATTCGGGCTCGTCTCGCCGGACGGCCTGATCGCCGAACAGAACGTCGAGCGCTACCACCGCAGCGATCACTCGATCGACATCGAGTACCTGAGCGGCCTCTCGGCCGACGCCGTGCCGGCCCTCGACACCCTGCCGGAGCCGCTGCGCTCCTGCGCCCTGGAGAAGATCCAGCGGGCGCTGCGCGACTCGGACGAGCCCTGGTACGCCACGAGTTGGGGCGAGGCAAGGGCCCGGGACATCCTGGGCGACTGGGATCCCGGGTACCGTACGCGCGACTGCCGTGGGCTCGGCGCGGGCGAGAACGGGAGCGAACGTGGCGACACGGACGATCCCTACGATCCCTACGACCCTTACTGATCGTCGTAGCACGCGCCGCCCGGAAGCGGGTCGTCCCTCAGGGCGGCCCGCTCCCGTGCGTACCGTGTGAACTGCTCCTGCGCGTGAGGGCCCTGTGAGTAGGGCTCCTGTGCGTACTGATTCGGGTGGTCCAGGGACTCGTCCTCGCCCACAAGCTTCTGCACGGCGGCCGTCAGCCCTTAGGCGGCCGGTCCTCCTGCCGACGCCTTTCCGCTCAGCGCCTCCAGATCGCTCTTGCGCACCCGGATCACCAGCAGCGCCGTCAGCAGGGCGAGGCCCGCCATGGCCACCGCGGCGAGGAAGGCGGTCGAGATCCCCTGGGAGAGCACCGCGTGGCCCCAGCTCCCGGGCAGCTCCTGGGTCTTGGCGAACTCCGCCTTCTGTTCCGGTGAAGCCTGTGCCAGGAACTGCGGGACCTGCTTCTCCGCCTCGTTGCGGCTTGCCGTACCGAAGACCGTGACCAGGATGGAGAGTCCCAGCGAACCACCCACCTGCTGACTGGCGTTGAGGAGGCTGGAAGCCGCTCCGGCCTCGTGCTGGGCGACTCCGGAGACCGCCGTCAGTGTGAGGGTGACGAAGTTCAGCCCCATGCCGAAACCGAACACGAGCATCGGGCCCAGGACCCCGGACAGGTAGGAGCTGTCGGGGGAGATGAACGTGAGCCAGATCAGACCCACGCCGGTGAACGCCGAGCCCGTGACCATGAACGGCTTCGGTCCGAGCACCGGTAGGAACCGTTGCGAGAGCCCCGCTCCCACGATGATCGCGACGGTCACGGGCAGGAATGCCAGGCCCGACTCGATGGGGCTGTACGCCAGCACGTTCTGCACGAACAGCACGATGAAGAAGAACATGCCGAACATGGCCGCGGCCAAACTGAGCATGATCACGTACGTCCCGGAACGGTTGCGGTCGGCGAACATCCGCAGCGGGGTGATCGGCTCCTTGGCCCGCATCTCGATGAGGACGAACGAGGCGAGCAGGATCACCGCGGCGCCGAACGACCCCAGGGTGAGAGAGTCCCGCCAGCCCTCCTCGGAGGCCCGGATGAACCCGTACACGAGCGAGGCCATACCGAGGGTCGAGGTCAGGGCGCCCGATATGTCGAAGCGGCCCGGATGCTTCTCGGACTCGTTGATGTACAGCGGTGCCAGGACCGCGATCAGCACGCCGATGGGCACGTTGACGAAGAAGACCCAGCGCCAGTCGAGCCATTCGGTGAGCAGCCCGCCCGCCAGCAGGCCGATCGCCCCGCCGCCCGCGGATACCGCGGCGAAGACACCGAACGCGCGGTTGCGCTCGGGGCCTTCCGGGAAGGTGGTCGTGATCAGGGCCAGCGATGTCGGTGAGGCGATGGCGCCGCCGATGCCCTGGAGCGCCCGGGCTGCGAGCAACTGCCAGGGCTCCTGGGCGAATCCGCCCAACAGGGAGGCCAGCGTGAAGACCAGGATGCCCGTCATGAAGACGCGGCGGCGGCCCAGGATGTCCCCTGCCCGCCCCCCGAGCAGCAGCAGACCGCCGAAGGTGAGCGTGTAGGCGCTGAGGACCCAGGAGAGATCAGTGGTCGAGAAGCTCAGTGCATCCTGGATGTGCGGGAGGGCGATGTTGACGATCGTGGAGTCGAGCACAACCATCAACTGGCAGGCGGCGATGACGGCCAGAGCGATCCCCGGGCGCCCTTGTCGTCGTGCCGCGCCCGGTGCGCTTTGTGCTTCTAACTGAGAGGTTGTCACTATGGGTCCCCCACAAGTGAATTAGTGAACGGATCCGTTCACTGTCGCGTCAACGTTAGTGAGTCCCCTTCAGTGAACGCAAGCGTTCACTGAATCATTCGTTGTCGTGGCGCGTCCGGATCCACCGATTCCGGCCCGGAATCGCTCAGTTCCGCGCCGACCCGTTGCCTACGCCCGTCCAGCCGCCGCCTGCCCGGTTCCGAGCGCCGGCCGGTGCGGGCGTACCGACCTGTTCCGATGGAGAGAAGCTCATGGTCACTTCGCGATCGGCCGCCGCCGCCCGGCAGCCGGTGGTTTCCCTGCGCCGCCGCGGGCCCGTGCTGGAACGCGCGATCCTCGATGCCGCGCTGGAACGGCTGAGTACGGTCGGCTGGAGCGGACTGACGATGGAAGGGGTCGCGGCCGGCGCCCAGACGGGCAAGGCCGCGATCTACCGGCGATGGCCCTCCAAGGAGGACCTCGTCGCGGACGCGCTGCGCAGTGCCCTTCCGGCGATCGCCGATGCGCCGGACTCCGGGAACATCCGCGAGGACCTCTACCAGCTGTGCTGCGGGCTCCGCGATGCCATGCTCTCCAAGTCGGGTTCGGCGCTCCGCGCAGTCCTTCACGAATGTGACGCGGACACGGCCGAACGGTTCCAGTCGGTCATCCTCAGCGGTGTGATCGGGCCGACGACCGCCCTCATAAGGGAAGTGGTGAACAGGGGGGTCGAGCGCGGCGAGGTGCGCGCCGACGCGCTCCGCGGGCTGGCTTTCGATGTCATCCCCGCGATGATGATGTATCGGAGCAAAGTGTGCGGCAGTGAATGGACCGATGGGGACATCGCCGACCTGATCGATCAGGTGGCGGTTCCGTTCTTCCGCGCCGGCCCCCGCTGAGGGTTCCGCATCGCGCCTTGCCCGACCCGCACCAAGGCCTCCTCCCGCCTCCTTCCGGCGTCCGCGAACCGGACGGAGGCGGCAGAGGTACGCCCCGGGGTGTTCCGGGCGCTCCCATCGGCGTACGCTTGCTGGCGCCATGCCGTACGAACCACCCACGCACACCGTCGAGCGCTCACTGCGCGCCACCACCGGTGCCAAGACCGTCGCCGGTGTCGACGAGGTCGGACGCGGAGCGTGGGCGGGACCGGTCACCGTGTGTGCCGCAGTCACCGGCCTCCGCAAGCCTCCCGCCGGACTCACCGACTCCAAGCTCATCAGCCCGAAGCGCCGCGCGGAGCTCGCGCCGCTCCTGGAGCGCTGGGTCACGGCGTACGGTCTCGGCGACGCGTCGCCGCAGGAGATCGATGAGCTCGGCATGACCGCCGCGCTCCGGCTCGCCGCCGTGCGGGCCCTGGAAGCGCTGCCGGTGCGACCCGACGCGGTGATCCTGGACGGCAAGCACGACTACCTGGGCCCGCCCTGGCAAGTGCGTACGGTCATCAAGGGCGACCAGTCCTGCATCGCGGTCGCCGCGGCCTCGGTGATCGCGAAGGTCCGCAGGGACACCGTGATGGCCGAACTCGGCGCGGAGGCAGGCGACTACGCGGACTTCGCCTTCGGGGCCAACGCCGGCTACCCGTCCCCTGTGCACAGGGCCGCGCTGGAGGAGCGGGGCCCCACGGCCCATCACCGCCTCTCGTGGTCCTACCTCGACGCGCTGCCCAGGTGGCAGCACCTCAAGAAGGTCCGCTTGCCCGCCGAGGCGGCCGCACTCGAAAGCGGGGGCCAGCTCGGCTTCGATTTCTGATCGCGCACATGTGCCCACCCGCTGACGCCACGCGCGTCGGCGTTTGATAGACAACCACCCATGCCTCTCATCCCCGAGGAGCCTCAGATTCACGAGAGCGTCCAGGGTCCCCGCGCCACGCCGGCCACCGGCCGTACCGCGTCGACCCCTCGTCCCGTACCCGGTCCGCGTTCCGCGGCCACGCCGCGCCCCGGTCGTCCGGGCCCCGGCCCCGCGAGGCCCGCGCCCCCGGCGCCGCGCCCGCACTCCACCTCCGGCCGGCCCCAGGCGGACCGGCAGGAGAATCGTTCCGCACCCCAGCTCCAGGTGATCCCCGCCGCGGCCGACGGTGCGCTCGACGCCGCCGACGAGGCGGTGGACCTGCTGCTCGACTCCGGCCGCGCACCCGGCGAGATCCTGGTGCTCACCACGGGCGAGCAGCACCCGTGGGCGACGCACGAGCTCTCCTTCGGGGAAGCCGCCTACTGGGCCCAGCACGAAGCGGGTGACGACGTGTTCTTCGCCGCCGCCACAGCCGCGGACCGGGTGAAGTCGCGGCCGGTCGTGATCGTCGGTGTCAACGGCGCCGACGAGGATGCTGTCGCGCACGCGCTGTCGGCGGCGCGGGGACGCGCCGACGCCTTGTTGATCGTCTGCGGCGACCCGCAGCGGATCAACGCCGTGCTCGGCGCGAGCGTCTGACCCACTGCGCAGACGGTCCGGGGCGACCCGGCTGCCCCTGTCGGCAGCCGGGTCGCCCCGACCTGATCAGCGAGCCGCGACGCGGTGCAGCGCCTGGACCGCACCACCGCCCGTGCGCAGCGGACCGGAATCCTGGTCCAGAGCGGCGTCGGCGAGAGCGGAGGGCTGAGACGTGGAGTTTGGCCGACGGCCTCCCCGGCCCTCCCCGAGCACCTGCCAGCCCCCGCGCGTCAGCGTGATGTACGCGCCGCACCGCAGTCCGTGCAGGGTGCAGGCGTCCCGCAGCCCCCACATCCACGCCCCGTCCTCCTCCGTCCAACGCTCGTCCCCCTCGCGGCAGTAGAGCAGGACCGCGGTACGGACAGGCGTGCGGCGGCGCAGGTCGTGCGGGATGACCCGGCGCAGGTGCGCCAGCAGTGCGTTACGGAATTCCCATCCGTCGGCCGTCACCGAACGGCGGGCGAACGAGGCGCTGGCCGTCAGGCGTTCTTCGTGGTCGAGCACTGCGACGACGGCTGTTTCCGGAGCCGGCCGGTGCCTGGCGTGCAGGCCGTTGACCACCTCGCGCGGACTGCGCAGCAGGGGTATGCCCGCCGCTGACCACTCGGCCGGTTCGAGCGTTCGGGCAAGGCGGTTGGTGGAGTCGGCTGCTGCCGACATCGATGTGGCTGCGGACGGAGCGAATCCGAAGGTCACGGTCCTCCCTTCGCATACGCGCCCACGATGCGGGCAGGGTCGGGTGAGGGCGCGCCGCGGCACAGCCCTTCCGGGCCCGCGAAGAGACCGTGCGGGGAGCGAGTCCAATTCTTCCTGGCGTATCGGCAGGCGGCAACGAGCAATTGGCGCAGCTGACGGTAATCAGCCGGAATGCCACGGATATCCCTGCCCAGTCCCGTACCTGCTGATGCCACCCGTCATGCCCGAACGGCGGGGACCAGCGGAAACACGCCATCCGCTTCGGCCGCCTCGCAGGTGAGCGGATCATCACGCGGGGTGAAGTCGTCGATTGTCGGTGCCATCGGGTTGCATGGAGGCATGGACAACCTGGAGCTCCGCACCGAAGCCGATGCCATCCTCGCCGAGCTCGTCGGCGCCCCCGGGGGTCCGGCCCGGCTGCGGGAGGACCAGTGGCAGGCGGTTGCCGCTCTGGTGCAGGACCGGCGTCGTGCGCTGGTGGTCCAGCGCACCGGCTGGGGGAAGTCGGCCGTCTATTTCGTGGCCACCGCGTTGCTGCGGCGACGTGGCGCGGGCCCCACGGTGATCATCTCGCCATTGCTGGCCCTGATGCGTAACCAGGTCGAGTCCGCGGCGCGGGCCGGTATTCGGGCACGCACGATCAACTCGGCCAACCCGGAGGAGTGGGAGACGATCTACGGGGAGGTGGAGCGCGGCGAGACCGACGTACTCCTCGTCAGCCCGGAGCGTCTCAATTCCGTCGATTTCCGTGATCAGGTGCTGCCGAAGCTTGCGGCCACGACCGGTCTGCTGGTGGTCGACGAGGCGCACTGCATCTCCGACTGGGGGCACGACTTCCGGCCCGACTACCGTCGGCTGCGCACGATGCTCGTGGAGTTGCCGGCGGGCGTGCCGGTGCTGGCCACGACGGCGACCGCGAACGCGCGGGTGACGGCGGACGTCGCGGAGCAACTGGGCACCGGGAGTGGCGACGCACTGGTCCTGCGGGGGCCACTGGACCGGGAGAGCCTGCGGCTGGGGGTGCTGGAGCTGCCGAACGCGGCGCATCGGCTGGCGTGGTTGGGCGAGCGACTGGGCGATCTTCCCGGTTCGGGCATCATCTACACACTGACGGTGGCGGCTGCGGAGGAGGTCGCGGCGTTCCTGCGGCAGCGCGGCTACCCGGTGGCTTCGTACACGGGGAAGACGGAGAACGCCGACCGGCTTCAGGCCGAGGAGGACCTGCTGGCGAACCGGGTGAAGGCGCTCGTGGCGACCTCGGCGCTGGGGATGGGCTTCGACAAGCCGGATCTGGGGTTCGTCGTGCATCTGGGTTCGCCTTCGTCCCCGATCGCGTACTACCAGCAGGTGGGGCGTGCGGGGCGCGGCGTGGACCATGCGGACGTGCTGCTGCTCCCTGGCAAGGAGGACGAGGCGATCTGGGCCTACTTCGCCTCGGTGGGTTTCCCGCCCGAGGAACAGGTGCGCCGCACGCTGGATGTGCTGGAGCAGGCGGGTCGTCCCTTGTCGCTGCCGGCGCTGGAACCGTTGGTGGATCTCCGGCGCTCGCGGCTGGAGACGATGCTGAAGGTCCTGGACGTGGACGGGGCGGTCAAGCGCGTGAAGGGCGGCTGGACCGCGACGGGGCAGCCGTGGGCCTACGACGCGCAGCGGTACGCGTGGGTGGCCCGGCAGCGGGAGGCCGAGCAGCAGGCCATGCGGGACTACGTGGGGACCACGGGGTGCCGGATGGAGTTCCTGCAGCGGCAGCTCGACGACGAGAAGGCGGTTCCTTGCGGCCGCTGCGACACCTGCGCCGGCCCATGGCTCGATGCTGCCGTCTCCTCCGCGTCCCTCGCGGCCGCGACGGGCGAGCTGGACCGGCCGGGAGTCGATGTCGAGCCCCGCAAGATGTGGCCGACCGGGCTCGCCGCGGTCGGCGTGGATCTCAAGGGCCGTATCCCCGTGGGCCAGCAAGCGGTCACCGGGCGGGCGCTGGGCAGGCTGTCGGACATCGGCTGGGGCAACCGCCTGCGTCCGCTCCTGTCGGAGCAGGCAGCGGACGGACAGCTTCCGGATGATGTGCTGAACGCCGTCGTGACCGTGCTGGCCGACTGGGCCCGCTCGCCGGGCGGCTGGGCCGACGGCTCTCCCGACGCGGTGGCACGGCCTGTGGGGATCGTCGCCATGCCGTCCCGCACCCGCCCCCGGCTGGTCTCGTCCTTGGCCGAGGGGGTGGCCAGGGTCGGCAGGCTCCCGTTGCTCGGAAGCCTCGCCTACACCCCGCATGCCGATGAGCACGCCGCGCACCGCAGCAACTCCGCCCAGCGGCTGCGGGCCCTGGCCGCCTCGTTCACCGTGCCCGACGAGCTCTCCGCCGCCCTGGCCGCCGCTCCCGGTCCGGTCCTGCTCGTCGACGACTACGCCGACTCCGGATGGACCCTGGCCGTCGGCGCGAGGCTCCTGCGCCAGAACGGAGCAGGCCCGGTGCTGCCCCTCGTCCTGGCGCTGGCCGGGTAGGGCAGGCGCCCGACCTCGCGCGGGCTGTGCTGATTGCACGAGGTGATCCTGGCGGGCGCCCGGTGCGGCCGGTCCACTCGGGCGCGTGCGGTCCATGCCGGTGCCAACTTTCCGTGGTGCCCGGGCCGGCACAGTTCGACCGGCGGCCCGGTACGCGGTCGCTGGAGAGCCCGGACCGCTCGCGCGGCAGAGGCCGAGGACGCGGCGCGCAGGCCGCAGCGGTACACGCACGGCCAAGCGCCCGCAGGGCCCGCGCCCGTACGGCGTCGTGATCCGAATCGGTGCCGCCTCCTCTCGAAAGCGGCGCCACTGATGGAGCACCGCCTGGCCCGGGTCGGGTCATGCACCCATGCAACCCGAAGGGTGCGATTACCGCGAGTGACAGGCGACCCCCTGTGGATAAGTTATCCACAGGGGGTCGCGGAAATTGCTCCGCCGGGGGACGGTCATCCCATGAACAAGCACCACGAATCCACCGGACCGTCCGACGAGCAGCAGATCACCTTGCGAGGGCCCGCCGAATTGGCGGACGCCCTCCCGTACCTCATGGGATTCCACCCGAACGACAGCGTGGTCATGGTCGCGCTGCACGGCGGCCGGGGCCGATTCGGCGGGCGCCTCAGGCTCGGTATTCCGCAGGCCGCGCACGAGTGGCCATCGGTCGCCGAGCAGTTGGCCGAGTGCCTGATCAGGGGGAGCGAGCGTCGCGGCGGGCGCCCCGACGCAATCGTGGTCTTCCTCTGCCAGGACCCTGCCGACGGCGAATCGGGCAAGCAGACCATGGAGCGGCTGCGGCCCTTCGCTCAGCACCTGCGGACGGCCTGCGGGGCACTCGACGTGCCGGTGCTCGAAGCGCTCTGCATCTCCGGCGACAGGTTCTGGTCCTATGTCTGCCCCGACGCCCGCTGCTGCCCGGCCGAGGGAAATCCGATGGCTATGCCCGGCACCTCCGTGATGGCAGCGGCGGCGACCTACGCCGGCGTTCAGGTGCGGGGATCACTGCGCGAGATGGAGGCCAGGCTGGCGCCCCAGTCGAATGCGGCAGGACTGGAGCAGCAACGGGCCCTGGATGCGGCCGGGTCCGTGCTGGTGCCGAAACTCCTTGACGAGACGAGCCGCAAGGAGGTGGGCGACGCGACCCTGGAAATGGCCCGACGGCTCATGGAGCGCCTTGGCCGGGCCCCGGCGGCAACGCCTTCGCTGTCCGATCTCAACGATGATCGGCTGATCAGCCATGAGGAGGCGGCAGCGGTGATTCTCGGCCTCCAGGACCGGGAGACCCGCGACAGGGCCGCGGAGTGGATGGAGGGACCTGAGGCGGAGTCCGCGCTGAGACTGTGGCGGGCGTTGGCGCGCCGTTGCGTCGCGCCGTACGAGGAGCATGCGGCGGCGCCGCTCACCCTGGCGGGCTGGGTCTCGTGGTCGACGGGTGACGAGCCGGCGGCGAGGGTCGCACTCGGTCTCGCCCTGCGGCTGGACCCCGGGTACACCTTTGCCCAACTGCTGCACGAGGCCTGCAACCAGGGCCTCGACCCGGAGACGCTGCGGCGCTGCCTGCGCGGGGAGCGCAGCACACGGGCGGTGCGACGCGGTCGCGGTGCGGGACGGGTCGCGGGGGCCCGTCCCATCCGTTCCGTGCCCTCGCAGACGGCCGGGCGCCGCCGGACGCGGCCCGGCTCCGACGGGCCCGGCGCGGCGCCCGGGCGGCGCCGGTCCGGACTGCCGCGCAGCCAGAACCGGCGCGGTACCAGGACCGGTCGGTGAGAGCGGTGCGGTGCCGGATTCCGGCGCCGCACCGCCGGGCCCTGCCCGGGCCGGGACGGACGAAGACCCTCGCGAAGGGAGTGTTTATCGTCAGGCAGACGACTATGATCACGGCATGCCGCCCTACGACCCGTCGACCTTCCCGCCCTTCGCTGTCACCGTCGACCTGGTCGTGCTCACGGTGCGCCGTCACGCGCTCTGCGCCCTGGTGGTGCGCCGGGGTGAGACGCCGTTCCAGGGCAGATGGGCGCTGCCCGGCGGTTTCGTCAGGGCCGATGAGGACCTCGGCGCCGCGGCGGCGCGCGAGCTCGCCGAGGAGACCGGGCTGTGCGCGCACGACCCGGCGACCCCGGCGGTCGGCAACGGGGCCCACCTCGAACAGCTCGCCACGTACGGGGACCCCGCGCGTGATCCGCGAATGAGGGTCGTCAGCGTCGCCCATCTCGCCCTGGCTCCTGATCTGCCCGCTCCACGTGCGGGCGGCGACGCGAACAGTGCGCGCTGGGCACCCGTCGAGGACCTGCTCGGACCGGAGGGGGGTTATGGGCGGGACGGTGAGCGCCAGGCGCCTTTGGCCTTCGACCACGCCCGGATCCTCGCCGACGGCGTGGAGCGGGCCCGCTCCAAGATCGAGTACTCGTCCCTGGCCACCGCTTTCTGCCCGCCCGAGTTCACCGTCGGCGAGCTGCGGCGGGTGTACGAAGCGGTGTGGGGCGTGGTGCTCGATCCGAGGAACTTCCATCGCAAGGTGACGGGTACGCCCGGCTTCCTGGTGCCCGCCGGCGGCACGACCACCCGGCAGGGGGGTCGCCCCGCCCAGTTGTTCCGATCGGGTTCGGCCACCGTGCTGAATCCGCCGATGCTGCGGCCTGAGGTCTGATCCCTGCGGTCCGGCCACCGCAGCCCACCCGGTGGGTCCGGCTGCCCGGCCCGAAGGTGCGCCCCGGCCTGAACCCGAGGCGCTCATCGGTACGGGCGTGCCCGAACGACGCGGGCGCAACGTTGCGCGAAAAGTCCAATATATCGGGTTATCTTGCTGCGTACCTTCTGCTGTCGAGCGGTCTCACCTCCTGGGGGAGAAACGATGCTCCAGGCCATCGGACTCACCAGCGCCCGCCGCCGCGGAGTCGCGCCCGCCGTGGACGACCTCACGTTCGAAGCGGGATCCGGCTGCGTCACCGCACTGCTGGGCCCACCCCGTTCCGGCAAGACCTCGGCCCTGCGGCTGATGCTCGAACTCG
Source organism: Streptomyces sp. NBC_01013 (assembly GCF_045162765.1). Lineage (NCBI taxonomy): Bacteria > Bacillati > Actinomycetota > Actinomycetes > Kitasatosporales > Streptomycetaceae > Streptomyces > Streptomyces sp. NBC_01013. The sequence goes on along the minus strand of NZ_CP108687.1, from coordinate 2,020,094 downwards.
AGCCGGGACGCGGCATCACCTACTTCCGGGGCAGACCGCTGCATCGCGTGGCCCACCCGGCCAGGGAAGTGGGGGTGCTGCTCGGAGACGTGCCGGGTCATCCTGCCCGCACCGCCCGCGGGCAGCTCCGCATGCTCTGTGCCGCTGCCGGAGTGCCTGCCTCCCGGGCCGACGCCCTGCTGGACGCCGTCGGTCTCGCCGGGCTGGGGGACCAGCGCATCGGCACGCTCTCCCTGGGCATGGACCGCAGGCTGGCACTGGCCTCCGCGCTGCTCGGCGACCCTCACACCCTGATCCTCGACGAGCCCGCGGAAGGCCTCACCGTACGGGAGGCCGACTGGCTGTACGGGATGCTCAGGTCCCACGCCGATGCGGGCGGCACCGTTCTCTACACCACACAGAATCCCAAGGAGGCCGCCCGGTCGGCCGGTCATGTGGTGACCATCGACGCCGGACGTCTTGTCGCCGATCAGGACGTCGCAGACTTCTCCCGTACTCGTCTGCGCCCACGCGTCGCGGTCCGTACTCCGCACGCCGCCCGGCTCGCTGCGATCGTCAGCCGTGAGGCACGCGCCGCCCGGCGCTCCGTCGAGGTCGTCACCGAGGCGAGCAGCAGCCGCCTCTCCGTCTACGGCAGCAGCTGCGCGGAGATCGGGGACACGGCATTCCGCCACGGTCTTCCCGTTCATCAGCTCGCAGACGAGGTGGGCGACACCGGCCGCCTCAATGGCTTCGGCCCGGCCGGTCCCGCCGGCCGCCCGGCCCTCGCCAGCTGTTCGACCCCCGTCCCCTCCGCCTCCGCCACCCTCAACTCCGGCTCGGCCCTCTCCGCCTCCGCCACCCTCAACTCCGGCTCCGCACCCTTCGGTCCCGTCGTGGGCGCCGCTGGCGCCGGCAGCCGCGGTGCTGCCCCGGGGGTTGGCTTCTCCGAAGGGACCGGCGCCGCCCCCGCGGCTGGCGTCGACTCTTACGGGCCCGACGTGCGCCCGGCAGTCAGAGCCGGCGCGTCGCAGGTGCTGCCCCCGATCAGGCGGCGACCCGCCCGCGGGCCTCTGCGCCCGGTGCGTTATGAACTGCGACGCCTGTTCGGTGTCAGGACCACGACACTGATCGTCGTCGTCGCACTCGTTGTCTCGGCCGCGCTTTCTGTTCTGCTCGCCCGCAACGGCCGTACCCCGCTGCCGGACGTACTGGCCGCCTGGCCTTCCTTGTTGCCGCTGCCCCCCGCCGCGCTCGGTGCCGGACTGCTCGGGGCGCTCTCCTTCGGCGACGAGTTCCGCTACCCCGCCCTCGCTGCGGGCCGGGGGACCGTGCCCCGCCGGCTCGGGCTGCTCCTCGCCAAGCTGGCCGTTTCGGCAGGCGTCGCGCTGCTGCTGGGCCTGCTTGCCGTGCTGGCCTCGGCCGAATCGCTGCGCCTCGTGTATGGCGGGGACTTGGTCCGGGTCCCCCCGAATGCGGTTTCCCTGGCCGTGAGTTGGTCAGGCCTCACGGTCGGCTGCGCCTGGGCCGGATTGCTGGCTGCCGGGATCTTCCGTGTGACGGCTGCCGGCGTCGCCGCCGTACTCGCCGTTCCCGTACTGATGGTTCCGCTCATCCAGGCGGTGCCGAAGGTGCCGACTGCGCGTTCGGTGATCGGACTTCCGGGCCGACTCAGGGAACTCACCTGGCTGATGTGGCCGAGCGAGGCGGACCGGTGGCTGCTGGCCGCGGCGAGGGTCGTGGCACACCCCGTGGGCACCGCGCTGACCCTGTCGTTGTCCGTCCTTGTCTGCGCGTATCTGTTCATGAGCCTCCGCGGCAGAGTGCGTTGGTGATCGGCGAGGAAATCCTGGACGAATCCAGCACCACAACTCCATTGGAAATGCCCGTTTCATACCATTAAGGCGTCAATTGTGAGGCGGGTGCCGATCACCCTTTCGTGTGCTTTTCACCAAAGACCTCAAGGGGTGGCTGAGCTGCGCCGAAAAAGGATGCGTGAGTACCCTTGCGCACACCATGATGACCGCCGCCCGCACCGCCGACTCCGGCCACGCCGCCGGCCCGGGCGAACTCGACCGTTTCACCTATGCGGAGGCGCCGCCCGGTGAACGTGCCGCCGTCCGGCCGCCCTGGGACGGCTCCGATACCGAGCTCGGCCGCATGACCCGTCGCGGATCGGCCAGCCGGGGCCGCGGCCTGCACGGCCAACTTGTTCAGCAGTTGGGTCAGATGATCGTTTCCGGTGACCTCGGCGCCGACCGGCCCCTGGTCCCGGAGGAGATCGGCCAGCGATTCGAGGTCTCCCGCACCGTCGTACGGGAGTCGCTGCGCGTGCTGGAGGCCAAGGGCCTGGTCAGCGCCCGCCCCAACGTGGGCACCCGGGTCCGACCGGTCAGTGACTGGAATCTGCTCGATCCCGACATCATCGAATGGCGGGCGTTCGGACCGCAGCGTGACGACCAGCGCCGTGAGCTGGTAGAGCTCCGATGGACGATCGAGCCCCTTGCCGCCCGGCTGGCCGCCGGCCATGGACGCGAAGACCTTCAGCAGCGGTTCGGGGACATGGTCGAGATCATGGGGCACGCCCTCGGGCAGGGCGACGCGATCACCTGTGCCCGCGCCGACGCGGAATTCCACTCCCTGCTCATCCAGGCCGCGGGCAACCGGATGCTGGAGCACCTTTCAGGCATCGTTTCCGCCGCCCTTCAGGTCTCGGGTGGTCCGGTCACCGGCTGCGACCGGCCCAATGAGGTCTCCCTCGGGCATCACGCACGCATTGTCGACGCCCTGGCGACGGGCGACTCGGCGGGCGCCGAGGCAGCCATGCGCCAGTTGCTCGTGGGTCACTCCGATCGAGTGGTCCCGGCGCCGCGCGAGCACTGACGGCGGCGCTGTCGGGGTGTACGCGCCACGTGTCGTCGGACCCCCGCGGTCCGGCGGCACAATTGTGGAGAGATGTCGCCCCTGGTCTGGTTCGCCGTAAATGAGGTGTGACTCGGGCCACGCGGATTGGGCGTAACACTCCTCGAAACAGCGCGATGACTTAAGAGGTGACCGCCGCGGAAGGAATACAGCAGCCATGGAGTGCGCTGTGCAGTTCTGAGGCCTAGCCCGCGCCGTCGGTACATTCCCAGCCCGACGGTCGTCGGCTCCAGCCCTCTCAGGGCCGGGCCGGAAGCCGTTTCCATCGTTCCGAGAGGTTGTTCGTGTCGGCCAGCACATCCCGTACGCTCCCGCCGGAGATCGCCGAGTCCGAATCTGTCATGGCGCTCATCGAGCGGGGAAAGGCTGATGGGCAGATCGCCGGCGACGACGTGCGTCGGGCCTTCGAGGCTGACCAGATTCCGCCAACCCAGTGGAAGAACGTTCTGCGCAGCCTCAACCAGATCCTCGAGGAAGAGGGTGTGACGCTGATGGTCAGTGCCGCGGAGCCGTCGAAGCGCGCCCGCAAGAGCGTCGCAGCGAAGAGCCCGGTCAAGCGCACCGCCACCAAGACCGTCGCGGCCAAGACGACCGTGACGCGGAGCGTCGCGGCCACCGCCGCCCCGTCGGCCGAGACCGTGGACGCGGCGGCCGATGACGCGGCCGCGCCTGCGAAGAAGACGGCAGCCAAGAAGACGGCTGCCAAGAAGACCGCCGTGAAGAAGACGGCGGCGAAGAAGACCGCGTCGAAGAAGGCCGGCAAGCAGGACGACGAGATCCTCGACGGCGACGACGCCGCCGAGGAGGTCAAGGCCGGCAAGGGTGAGGAAGAGGAGGGCGAGGGCGAGAACAAGGGCTTCGTCCTCTCCGACGACGACGAGGACGACGCGCCTGCGCAGCAGGTCGCCGTCGCCGGCGCCACGGCCGACCCGGTCAAGGACTACCTGAAGCAGATCGGCAAGGTCCCGCTCCTCAACGCCGAGCAGGAGGTCGAGCTCGCCAAGCGCATCGAGGCGGGCCTGTTCGCCGAGGACAAGCTGGCGAATGCCGACAAGCTCGCCCCCAAGCTCAAGCGTGAGCTGGAGATCATCGCCGAGGACGGCCGCCGCGCCAAGAACCACCTGCTGGAGGCCAACCTCCGGCTCGTGGTCTCGCTGGCCAAGCGTTACACCGGCCGCGGCATGCTCTTCCTGGACCTGATCCAGGAGGGCAACCTCGGTCTGATCCGTGCCGTCGAGAAGTTCGACTACACCAAGGGCTACAAGTTCTCCACGTACGCCACCTGGTGGATCCGTCAGGCGATCACTCGCGCCATGGCCGACCAGGCCCGCACCATCCGCATCCCGGTGCACATGGTCGAGGTCATCAACAAGCTCGCGCGCGTGCAGCGTCAGATGCTCCAGGACCTGGGCCGCGAGCCCACCCCGGAGGAGCTGGCCAAGGAACTCGACATGACCCCCGAGAAGGTCATCGAGGTCCAGAAGTACGGCCGTGAGCCGATCTCCCTCCACACCCCGCTGGGTGAGGACGGAGACAGCGAGTTCGGTGACCTGATCGAGGACTCCGAGGCGGTCGTTCCGGCCGACGCGGTCAGCTTCACGCTCCTCCAGGAGCAGCTGCACTCGGTGCTCGACACCCTGTCCGAGCGTGAGGCGGGCGTTGTCTCCATGCGCTTCGGTCTCACCGACGGCCAGCCGAAGACGCTGGACGAGATCGGCAAGGTCTACGGCGTGACGCGTGAGCGCATCCGCCAGATCGAGTCCAAGACGATGTCCAAGCTGCGCCACCCGTCCCGTTCGCAGGTCCTGCGCGACTACCTCGACTAGGTCGCTCAGTCGTATGGCCGAGGGCCCGGATCCCCACAGGGATCCGGGCCCTCGGCCATACACGGGTGCGGGTGGGGGTGCGGGGCGGGCCCGACCCAATGACTCTGGGTAGGCATGGTCCATCACAGAGTCAGGAGTACGTATGTCCCGTACCGTCGTCCGCATCGTGCCCAGGGCGCTCGCCCTCGCTGCCGCAACGGCTGTGATACCGCTCGCCTCACCCTCCCCAGCAGTCGCGGACAGCATCGTCATCGGCGGCCAGCCCGCTCATGTCAAGGACAGTCCGTGGGTGGTGGCCCTCTCCAGCCGTGACCGGTTCGGTGGTACCCGTGCCGGCCAGTTCTGCGGAGCTGTCGTGGTCGGGCCGAAGAAGGCGCTGACAGCCGCGCACTGCCTCAGCCGTGAGGCGTTGGGCGTCGACGTCGGTCAGGTGCGCGATCTGCGGATCATCTCGGGCCGGGACGAGCTGAACGGCACCGACGGCAAGGAGATCGCGGTGAGCGGAACGTGGGTCAATCCCGGTTTCGACGCCAGTACCAACAGTGGTGACGTCGCGGTGCTCACCCTCGCCGAGGCGCTGCCCGAACAGAGTGTGATCCCCATGGCCGGGGCCGGTGACTCCGCGTACGACTCGGGTACCGCCGCGGTCGTCTACGGATGGGGTGATACGACCGGTAACGGTGACTATGCGTCGTCGCTCCGCTCCGCGAAGGTGACCGTACTCCCGGACAGTTCGTGCGAGCAGGCCTACCCGGGGGGCGCAAACGGCACGTACGACGCCTCAGCGATGCTCTGCGCCGGTGAACCGGAGGGTGGGTACGACGCCTGCCAGGGAGACAGTGGAGGGCCCCTGGTGGCCCAGGGGAAGCTCGTCGGCCTCGTGTCCTGGGGGAACGGATGCGGCCGCGCAGGCAGCCCGGGTGTCTACACGCGCATCTCCGCCGCCATCGAGTGGATGGAGGGCGCCAGCTGACCTGCGCGGGTCGAGCGGGTACGAGAACGGGCGACTTCCCTTGCGGGAAGCCGCCCGTCGGCCGGTGTGGGACCGGTCCCTGGCTCGTCGTGGATGCGAGGTGTCAGTGTTGTTCCTCTTCGGCGGCTTGGGCCTGCACGGCCGTCAGCCGGTCCGTCTCATCCTGTATTTCCGCGGCGATCTTCTTGAGTTCCGGCTCGAACTTGCGACCGTGGTGGGCGCAGAAGAGCAGTTCACCGCCGCTGATAAGGACGACGCGCAGGTAGGCCTGGGCGCCGCAACGGTCACAGCGGTCTGCTGCGGTCAGCGGGCTCGCGGGGGTCAGAACAGTAGTCACGTCGCCTCTTCTCTAGCTCGACGAGCTGTCGTACCAGGGTCAACATCCAACCAGGCCGAAAACGTTCCCGCTCGTGGCATTTCTTCGAAACTTCTTCTCAGGATGGCTGTCTGTTGCCGGTTCGCGGCGAATGTGCCGTATTGCGTGGCGCTACGGTTTCGCGTTGCTTGTCAGGGTCGGTCCCGCCGGCTGGCTTGCCGGTTGTTCATGAGGACGTGCCCGGAGCCTAAATGGTTCATGCCTGGAAGGGAACGTGATGTGCACGTCACTCAAAGGATGGATCGAACGTGTATGCGAGGCTGGACTAGTGTGAGGGTTTCCCTAGGGTGGCGTTACACCCGCTCTACCAGGCCTCGGTACCCTCTCAGCGGCGACCGAAGCCGAGCCCGTTACCCACTGGGCCCCAAATGAAATTCAGCGAGGAGCGAACCGCGTGACCGCCGATACGTCCGTGCCGTCCACTGCGCTGCTGACCGGAGCAGACCGAGACGGTTCCAACTACACCGCGCGGCACCTGCTCGTACTCGAAGGGCTTGAAGCGGTTCGCAAGCGCCCTGGCATGTACATCGGGTCCACCGACAGCCGCGGCCTCATGCACTGCCTCTGGGAGATCATCGACAACTCCGTCGACGAGGCCCTGGGCGGTTACGGTGACCACATCGAGGTGATCCTGCACGAGGACGCCTCCGTCGAGGTCCGCGACAACGGACGCGGCATCCCGGTCGACGTGGAGCCCAAGACGGGGCTCTCCGGCGTCGAGGTCGTCATGACCAAGCTGCACGCGGGCGGAAAGTTCGGCGGCGGCTCCTACGCCGCCTCGGGCGGTCTGCACGGCGTGGGTGCCTCGGTCGTCAACGCGCTCTCTGCGCGGCTGGACGTCGAGGTCGACCGCAACGGCTCGACCCACTCGATCAGCTTCCGCCGCGGTGTCCCCGGCATCTTCACGGAGCAGGGGGCGGAGAGCCCGTTCGATCCCGCCAACGGGCTCCGCAAGACCAAGCGGATCCCGAAGACCCGTACAGGAACCCGTACGAGGTACTGGGCGGACCGGCAGGTCTTCCTGAAGGAAGCGAAGCTCAACCTGGAGACGCTGTACCAGCGCGCCCGCCAGACGGCGTTCCTGGTGCCCGGCCTCACCCTTGTCGTCCGCGACGAGCGGGGGATCGACGGTGCGCCCGTCAGCGAGGAGACCTTCCACTACGACGGCGGCATCAGCGAATTCTGCGAGTACCTGGCCCAGGACAAGGCGGTCTGCGACGTCCAGCGACTGACCGGGCAGGGCACCTTCAAGGAGACCGTGCCGGTCCTGGACGAGCGGGGCCACATGATCCCGACCGAGGTCACCCGTGAGCTCGGCGTGGACATCGCGCTCCGCTGGGGCACCGGCTACGACACCGTCGTCAGGTCCTTCGTCAACATCATCGCCACTCCCAAGGGCGGCACCCACGTGTCCGGGTTCGAACGGTCCGTGACCAAGACGATCAACGAGGCGCTGCGTTCCGCGAAGATGCTGCGCGTCGCCGAGGACGACATCGTCAAGGACGACGCACTTGAGGGCCTGACCGCGGTCGTGACCGTACGGCTGGCCGAGCCGCAGTTCGAGGGGCAGACCAAGGAGGTGCTGGGCACCTCGGCGGCCAACCGGATCGTCGCCAACGTGGTGGCCAAGGAGCTCAAGGCGTTCCTGACCTCCACCAAGCGCGACGCGAAGGCCCAGGCCAGGGCCGTGCTGGAGAAGGCGGTGGCAGCCGCCCGGACCCGGATCGCAGCCCGTCAGCACAAGGACGCGCAGCGTCGCAAGACGGCTCTGGAGTCCTCCTCCCTGCCGGCGAAGCTGGCCGACTGCCGCAGTGACGACGTGGAGCGCAGCGAGCTGTTCATCGTGGAGGGTGACTCCGCGCTCGGCACCGCCAAGCTGGCCCGGAACAGCGAGTTCCAGGCGCTGCTGCCGATCCGCGGCAAGATCCTCAACGTTCAGAAGGCATCCGTCACCGACATGCTGAAGAACGCTGAGTGCGGGGCGATCATCCAGGTGATAGGAGCCGGGTCCGGCCGGACCTTCGACATCGACGCCGCCCGCTACGGCAAGATCGTGTTGCTGGTCGACGCCGACGTCGACGGGGCCCACATCCGCATCCTGCTGCTGACGCTCTTCCAGCGGTACATGCGGCCCATGGTCGAGGCCGGGCGGGTTTTCGCCGCCGTGCCCCCGTTGCACCGGATCGAACTGGTCCAGCCGAAGAAGGGGCAGGACAAGTACATCTACACGTACTCGGACAACGAGCTCCGCCAGCGGCTGCTGGAGCTCCAGCGCAAGAACGTCCGGTACAAGGACTCGATCCAGCGCTACAAGGGTCTGGGGGAGATGGACGCCGACCAGCTGGCGGAGACGACGATGGATCCGCGCCACCGAACCCTGCGTCGGATCAACATCGGCGACCTGGAATCGTCCGAGAAGGTCTTCGACCTGCTGATGGGCAACGAAGTGGCGCCCCGCAAGGAGTTCATCACCAGCTCGGCGGCCACACTGGACCGCTCCCGCATCGACGTCTGAGTCTGCGTTCTCCCCGGCATCCCGCCGGACCGGGCCGTTGTCTCCACCCACGGGTGGAGACAACGGCTCCACCCGTTGTCCACCCCTGAGCCGATCTGTTGAGCAGGTCGTTTCCGTACCGTCGGAATGGCAGAAAATTTCGGCAACTCGGAGGCGCCCATGCCTGGGCTGGTCAATGTCCTGGTGATCACCGCGGTCATCGCTCTCGTCATCGTCCGTCAGTGCTCTGCGCAGCAGATCTCGGGCGACCGACGCTGGTGGGTCCTGCCGGGCGTGCTGCTCGTCATGGCTCTGCGCGAGCCCGGCCTCGTGGATCCGCACGACGAGGCGCTGTCTGTCGTAGTCCTGGGCGCCGAACTGGCGGTGGGCCTGATCACCGGTGCCGGCTGGGCGTGGACCACCCGGCTCTGGCGCGCGGAGGACGGGAGTCTGTGGAGCAAGGGCACCAAGGCGACCGTCTACGTCTGGACCGGAGGGCTGATACTGCGAGCGGCCCTGTACGGGCTCGCCACGGCCATGGGCATACATCAGGGCGGCCCGGCCCTCATGATGGCTCTCGCGGCCACGCTGCTGGTGCGCAGCGGTGTACTGGCCCTGCGGGCAGCGGAGATACCGCAGCCGCGCCCTGACCCTGCCGCGGGCACTCCGTTCCGCTCGGCCTGGAAGGACCGTGTGTGACATCCGCTGCCTGGACGAGCTGGCCGTCGAGGGAAGCCCTCTCGCGGGAGACCCGCTCCCGTTCCCGGACCGCGATCGGCTGGTTCGTGAGGGCCGGGCTGCTCGCCCTGATGCTCTGGGGGACCTTTTCGGGCGGCTTGTTCGGCCCGTGGGAGATCGTGGCCGGTCTGGCGGGGGTCGCCGGGTGCGCGGCGGTTGCCGTGGCCTTCTTCCGGACCACGCTGGAGAACCGACTCTGGCTCTCTCTCGGCCTGTTGTCCCTGCTTCTGCTCGCGGCATGCGGCGCGCAGCAGGCGGGGGCCGGGCTGCCCGCGGCGGTTCTCTGGTGCGGCTGTGCCGTCACCGCGCTGGAGCGGTTGCCGCTTTCGGCGGGTGCCCCGGCCACGGCCGTGGCGCTCGGCATGTACGCGGTGGTGAACACCGACGACTGGATGAGCACGGCCGCGACCACAGCCGGCCTCTGCCTCGCGGGGTACGTACTGCGTCTGGACGCCGAGGCCCGCGGAAGTGCGCTCCGGCTCCTGGTCCAGGAGCGGGCGGCCCGGGCTGCGGAAGCCGAAACGGCAGCGTTGGACGAGCGGTCCAGGATCGCCCGCGAGATCCATGATGTGCTCGCGCACAGCCTTTCCGCGCAACTGGTCCATCTGGAGGCAGCGCGCCTGCTGATCGAGAGAGAGCCGGAGGGGGAGTTCCGGGACCAGGTCCTGCAGAGGGTGGTCGCTGCCCGCTCCATGGCTCGTGAGGGGCTTGCGGAGACCCGGCAGGCACTCTCGGCCCTGCGGGGCGAGGTGTCTCCGGTGGAGGATTTCCTGCGGCAGTTGGTGGCTGCCGAGCCGGTCGAGGTGCGGGTGGAGGGGGAGCACCGGGCGCTGACCGCCGAGGCCGGACAGACGGTCCGGCGCGTGGCGCAGGAGGCGCTCACCAATGTGCGCAAGCACGCCCCGGGGGCCAGGGTGCTGATCAGGCTGGAGTACCAAACGGATGCCATCGCTCTGGAGATCAGCGATTCGGGTGGAGACGGTGCCGGGGGAGAGCTCACTGTCAGTGGCTCCGGTTACGGTCTGTTGGGGATGAGGGAGCGTGCCGAACTGCTGGGTGGCAGCCTGGAAGCCGGTCCCGGCGAGGAGGGGTTCGTGGTGAGCCTGCGGGTGCCCGCGTGACCGCGCGGGTGGTGGTCGCCGACGATCAGTCGGTGGTGCGCGAGGGAATCGTGATGCTGCTGGGGCTGCTGCCGGGGATCGACGTGGTCGGATCGGCGAAGGACGGGGAGGAAGCCGTCGCTCTCGTGGCAGAGCACGCTCCGGACGTTGTCCTGATGGACCTGCGCATGCCGCGCTGCGACGGGGTGGAGGCAACGCGGCGCATCCGCAGGGACTTTCCCGCCACACAGGTCGTCGTGCTGACCACCTTCGCCGACGACGATTCGCTCTTTCCGGCCCTCCGGGCAGGCGCGCGCGGATACCTGACGAAGGACGCCGGGGGCGACGAGATCGTGCGGGCCATCCAAGCCGTGGTCTCGGGCGAGGCGGGCCTCTCGCCGACCATTCAACGCCGTCTGCTGGAGCGGGTCACCGCAGGGCCTCTGCGGCATGCCGACGGCGGTGAGCCGGAACTGCCCGACGGGATGACTCCCCGTGAGGCCGAGGTGCTCGCCCTGATCGCGGAAGGGATGTCCAACGCGGAGATCGCTCGTAGCCTCCACATCTCGCAGGCCACCGTGAAGAGCCACATCAACAATCTGTTCGCCAAGGCGGGGATCCGCGACCGGGCCCAGGCGGTTCGCTATGCGTACGTTCGAGGGCTCGCACAGCCACCCGGGACATCCTTCACCTGAAGAGGTGAAGTCCGGGGAATGAAGTGCCCGGGATCTTCCCGATCTGCCCATTCTTGGGTACGCGGCCGAAGTGGTCCGTGGACAAGGGGAGTTGTTCGGTGGAGAAGGAAGCAGGGCACGAGACCGCAAGAACGCGGCTCGATGACCCGTGGTACGACGCACTGGCCTCCGGATGGGGGGAGCTGGACGGTACGGGGAGCTTCGCGCCTGTCGAGGTGCCCCGCCCAGCCGCCCCCCGGAGCGGCCACAGCGCGGCGGAGATCTATCTGGAGGTGCAGCGCAGTGAGGCATTCCAGGAGGTGCGCCGTCGGTACCGGCGGTTCGTTGTCCCCGCCACCCTTGCCTTCCTCGTCTGGTACTTCGCCTATGTCGTCACGGCGGTCACCGCACCCGGCCTGATGGCCCGCCCCGTGGCCGGGGCGGTCAACGTCGCCATGGTCGTGGGCCTGGGGCAGTTCCTCACCACGTTCCTGCTCACCGGGGCGTACGCACGGCATGCACGGTTGCGCAGAGACCGGGCCGCGCTCGATCTGCGCTGGGACACCCAGGAGATGACGCGGGGGATCGAGCGTTGAGCGGGAACCACCAGACCCTGGCGCTCCTGCTGTTCAGCGCCTTCATCGCCGTCACGCTGGGCATCACGACCTGGGTGGGACGCAACCGGCAGGGCTCGGCCGAGGAGTTCTACGCCGGGGGCCGGCTGTTCTCGCCCATGGAGAACGGCTTCGCCATCGCCGGCGACTACATGTCGGCCGCATCGTTCCTCGGTATCTCCGGAGTGATCGCCCTCTTCGGTTACGACGGCATGCTCTATTCGGTCGGTTTCCTGGTCGCGTGGCTGGTCGTCCTGCTCCTCGTGGCGGAACTCGTCCGCAACTGCGGGCGGTTCACACTCGCCGACGTGGTGGCGGCCCGTATGGCGGAGCGCCCGGTCCGGATCGCCGCGGGGACCTCCTCCGTCACCGTCTCCGTGCTCTACCTGGTGGCACAGATGGTGGGCGCGGGCAGTCTCGTCGCTCTGCTCCTCGGCGGGACGAGCGGGGCCGCGCGGTCCTGGACGGTCATCGGTGTCGGGGCGCTGATGGTGGTCTACGTGTCGCTCGGTGGAATGCGCGCCACCACCTGGATCCAGATCGTCAAGGCCGTACTGCTGATGGCCGGCACCGTAGTACTCACCGTGCTGGTCCTGGTGCACTTCCACGGCAACGTCAACGAGTTGCTCAGCTCCGCGGCCGACCGCAGCGGGTATGGCAAGGAGTTCCTCTCGCCCGGGCTGCGTTACGGCGGGAGCTGGACGGCGCGGGTGGACTTCATCAGTCTCGGGCTGGCCCTGGTGCTCGGCACAGCGGGCCTTCCACACATCCTGTCGCGCTTCTACACCGTCCCCACAGCCCGTGCCGCCCGCCGCTCGGTCGTCTGGTCCATCGGGCTCATCGGCAGCTTCTACCTGATGACGATCGTGCTCGGGTTCGGAGCGGCGGCGCTGGTCGGCTCGGCAGAGGTGCGGGAGTCGAATCCCGCGGGGAACACGGCCGTTCCGCTGCTCGCCCTGTCCCTCGGTGGCGGTGAGGGCTCGACGGGGGGAACGATTCTGTTCGCGGTGGTCGCCGCGGTGGCCTTCGCGACCATCCTTGCGGTGGTCGCCGGTATCACCCTCGCCTCGTCCGCGTCCGTCGCGCACGACCTCTACGCCTCGCTCAAACGGACCGGCTCCCGGCAGCACAGCGAAGTCGCCGTGGCCCGGGTCGCCGCAGCCGGGATCGGGGTGGCGGCCATCGGGCTGGGTCTGCTCGCCCAGGACCTGAACGTGGCCTTCCTGGTGGGGCTGGCCTTCGCGGTTGCCGCTTCGGCGAATCTTCCGGTGTTGCTCTTCTCGCTGTTCTGGCGGAAGTTCACCACACGCGGGGCCGTCTGGTCGGTCTACGGCGGTCTGATTCCAGCCGTGGTACTCGTCCTGCTCTCCCCGGTCGTCTCCGGCAGCCCCACCTCCCTCTTCCCCGGCGTGGACTTCCAGCTCTTCCCGCTGGAAAACCCCGGTCTCGGCTCGATCCCACTCGGTTTCCTGGCCGGCTGGATCGGCACGGTCACCTCGACCGAGCCGCCCGACGAGGCCAAACACGCGGAGACCGAGGTCCGCGCTCTGACCGGAGCCGGCGCGGTGTGAGGGGACCGGGGCTCACGGCCTCCGCCCCCACCTCACCAGGCCCGCGAAAGCCATACCGTCACCGCGGCGAGCACGATGAGGACGGCGTTCAGACCGGTCTCCCTGACCTCTCGCCGGGACAGGTGCACGGCGGCTGCCAGCACCTGGAGCACCAGCAGGCCGAGTGCCGCCGCCGTGGCCAGGGCGGGCGCGATCCCCGTGAGGGGCGGCAGCACCAGACCTGCGGCGCCAAGGATCTCGACCGCGCCGATGACCCGGACCAGCCACATCGGAACCGTGTCCACCCAGCCCATCATGGGTGCCAGTTGTTCCTGGCTCTGGACGGCCTTCCTGCCACCCGCGTACAGGTAGAGGGCCGCCAGGAGCCCCGCGAAGATCCAGTAGGCGATCTCCATCTTCGTCCTCCGTGTCATGGTTACGACTTGTAAGGGCTTGCCGGGAAACAAGTCGTGGCTTCCAGCTGTGGGGCTCGTTGGTCTGGTATGGGGAGACCGGAGGGGATCGAGGCCGTTCTGGCGGCGAAGTTCCAGGTGTTGTTGCCGCATCTGGACGAGCGTCAGCGTCGGCTGGCCATAGGGGCGGAAGCACTGTCGCTGGGGCATGGCGGCATCAGGATCGTCGCCGCTGCAGCCGGGGTCCGGGAGGCCACGGTCTCGCGTGGGGCGGCTGAACTGGACTCCGGTCAGGCCCCGTTGGGGCGGGTGCGCCATCCCGGCGGAGGGCGGAAGAAGGCGGCCGAGCTGGACTCTGGGCTGCGGCCGGCACTGCTGGCGCTGGTCGAGCCCGACGAGCGGGGCGACCCGATGTCGCCGCTGCGTTGGACGACGAAGTCGACCCGGAAACTGGCGGCAGAGCTCACCCGCCAGGGGCACCGGGTCTCCGCCGACACCGTCGCCGGCCTGCTGCGGGAGGAAGGCTTCAGCCTGCAGGCCAACGCCAAGACCATTGAAGGTGCCCAGCACCCCGACAGAGATGCCCAGTTCCGCTACCTCAACGAGCAGGCACGAGATCACAGGGACGCCGGTGACCCGGTGATCAGCGTGGACAGCAAGAAGAAGGAGCTGATCGGCGACTACAAGAACGCCGGGCACGAATGGCAGCCCGCAGGACAGCCCGTGAGGGTCAAGACGCACGACTTCCCCGGCCAGGCCGAGAAGGCAATTCCATACGGAATCTACGACATGACGGCGAACACCGGCTGGGTCAGCATCGGCACCGATCACGACACTGCGGCATTCGCCGTCGCCTCGATCCGCCGCTGGTGGCAGGCGGTCGGCCGGCACGACTACCCCGGCGCCCGCCGACTGCTGATCACCGCAGACGGTGGCGGCTCCAACGGCTACCGCACCCGGGGCTGGAAGACCCAGCTCGCCGATCTCGCCGCCGAGACCGGCCTTGAGATCACGGTGTGCCACCTGCCGCCCGGCACCTCGAAGTGGAACAAGATCGAGCACCGGCTGTTCTCCCACATCACCATGAACTGGCGAGGCAGGCCCCTGACCAGCCACGAAGTCATGCTCCAGACCATCGCCGCGACCACCAGCCGCACCGGCCTCACCGTCCAGGCCGAACTCGACAGCGGTGAGTACCCCACCGGCATCCGCGTCAGCGACGACGAGATCGCCGCCCTGCCCATCACCCGCCACCGCTTCCACGGCGACTGGAACTACACCCTCCACCCCCAGCGCCCGACGGACACGGCGACCACCACCAGCACACAGGACGAGGCCCTGGCGGACGGACCGGCCCGCCTCACGCAGCGTTCGCTACAGGACCCGGAACTGACCGGGATGACCCGCCGGCAGCTCAACGAACTCATCGACGTGCTGACTCCAGCGATGGAGATTCAACGCGAGCAAGTGCTCCGCACCCGCAGAGGCCACCAACGCCTGGTGGCCCCTGGCACAGGAGCCAAACCCAAGCTCACCCCAGCCGACCGAGTCCTGGCCACCGTGCTCCACCTGCGAAAACTCGCGACCATGGACCTCCTGGGCCAGCTCTTCAACACCACCGCCATGACCATCAGCCGCGCGGCGAAAGAAGTCCGCCCGCTCCTGGAAGCCCACGGAGTTCACATCCCTGCCTCGACCGCCCGCTTCCGCACGCCGACTGACATCGCGAGATTCCTCGACCTCGACAAAAACAAGATCAAACCGACGTGTTGATTCCCGGCAAGCCCTAAGTAAGCACATGATCGGTGACTATCGGAGCGCTCACAAAAGGCACACGGGTGTGCCTTGCGAACAGGGGACGCCGATGAAGTACCGCCACAGCTGCCTCATTCGCGGCGACGGAGGCCGTGCGATCCGCGGCATCCTGGACCGCATCGGCGACAAGTGGACCCTGCTGGTGGTCGCCACCCTCGACGGCGAACGCATGCGCTTCACCGAGCTCCAGCAACGGATCCCCGGCATTTCACAGCGCATGCTCACCCGCACGGTCCGGCACCTGGAGCGCGACGGCCTGGTGTCCCGCACCGTGTTCGCCGAGGTCCCGCCACGGGTCGAGTACGAGCTCACCGCGAGGGGACGCACCCTGATCGAACCCGCGGTGAAGCTGGCTGAGTGGGCAGTCGACAACAACCCCGGCATCGAGCTGAGCCAGACCGCCTACGACTCGGACCACGCCGAGACATAGAGCCCGGAGGCAGACCGCCTGCGACTGGGACCATGCCGAGACGTAGAGCCCGGAGCCAGGCCGCCTGCGACTCGGACCACGCCGAGACGTAGCACCCGGAGGCAGACCGCCTGCGACTCGGACCACGCCGAGACATAGAACCCTGACGCGGCTGTCAGCGGCCGCCGCCGACCCACTCGTAGCGGTGTTCGGGGCGCCCCGTCTCGCCGTACCGCAGGGTCAGCAGGACGCGTCCCGACCGTTCCAGCAGCTTCAGATAGCGCTGGGCCGTCTGCCGGCTCATCCCGGCGCTCTCCGCGATCTCCTGGGCCGACAGTGGCCCTCCGGCGCCGCGGAGCGCCTTGCGGACGAGCTCCGCCGTCGTGGCCGAGTGCCCCTTGGGCAGATCGGTCTCGCCCGCCGCCCACAACGCGCCGAAGAGCCGGTCCACCTCTGCCTGCTCGGCCTCACCGCCGCCCTCCAGGGTGCGGCGCAGCGCGGCGTAGGCCTCCAGCTTGGTCCGCAGGCCGGCGTACGTGAACGGCTTCACCAGGTACTGCAGGGCGCCCTGCCGTACGGCCTCCTGGACCGTGGCGACGTCCCGCGCCGCCGTCACCATGATCACGTCGGTGCGATGGCCGAGAGCGCGCAACTCCCGCACCACGGCCAGCCCGCTGCGGTCGGGCATGTAGTGGTCCAGGAGGACCAGGTCCACGGGACCCTCCTCGACCGCGGCGAGTGCGTCGGCGGCGCAGTGTGCCTGGGCGGCCACCCGGAAGCCGGGCACCTTCGAGACGTAAGCCGCATTGATCCGCGCGACACGGACGTCGTCGTCGACGACCAGGACCTCGATCACTGCGCCACTCCTGCCTTGTCGGATTCCGCTTCGGCCATGGCCTCGGGGAGTACGACGATGAATGCGGCCCCGCCCCCGCCCGCCGTGTCCAGCGCCACGCTGCCGCCCTGGCGCTCGGCCAGCCGGCGCACCAGCGCGAGTCCGAGGCCGCGCTTGCCGTGGGCCGGCAGTTCCTTGGTCGACCAGCCCTCCGTGAAGATCGATGCACGCTGTCCGGGAGGGACGCCGGGGCCGCTGTCGCGGACCTCCAGCACCACCGTACGGCCCTCGGTGCGCAGACCCACCTCGATCAGCGCCCCGTCCGATCCCGCGGCCGCGTCCGATGCGTTGTCGACCAGGTTGCCGACGATCGTCACGAGCCCGCGGGGGTCGACGAGCCGGTCCGGAAGCAGGCTGCCGGGCGCCATGCGCAGCGCCACACCGCGCTCCGCCGCGACCGTTGCCTTGCCGACCAGCAGAGCGGCGAGCAGCGGGTCACGGACCTTCTCGGTGATCTGCTCCGCGGTGGCCCGGTGGACTCCGACGACCTCGGTCACGAACTCCCTCGCATCGTCGTGCAGCTCCAGCTCCAGCAGGCCCAGGAGCGTGTGCAGCCGGTTGGCGTGCTCGTGGTCCTGGGCGCGCAGGGCGTCGATCAGCCCGCGGGTCGAGTCGAGCTCGCGGCCGAGGTGCTCGACCTCCGTACGGTCTCGGAGGGTGACGACCGCTCCGCCGTCGGCCGTCGGCATGCGGTTGGCAAGCAGCACCCGGCTGCCGCGCACGGTCAGCAGGTCCTCGCCCGCCACGTTGCCGGCCAGTACGTCGGTGGTCCGCCCGGTTCCGAACACGTCGGCCAGTGGGAGGCCGGACGCCTCGGGCCCGACCCCGAGCAGCCGTTGGGCCTCGTCGTTCAGGAGACGGATCCGGCCGCCGCGGTCGAGCGCGACGACCCCTTCACGAATGCTGTGGAGCATCGCCTCGCGCTCCGTCAACAACGCGGCGATGTCCGAGAAGGCGAGGTCGTGGGTCTGTCGTTGCAGGCGCCGGGAGATCAGATAGGCGGCCAGCGCGCCCACTGCCAGCGCACCACCCGCGTAGGCGAGCAATCCGGGAATCGCCGCCAGGAGGCGCGCGCGAACGTTGTCGTACGCGATGCCGACGGACACCGCGCCGGCGATGTGCCCCGCCCCGTCGCGCAAGGGCACCTTGCCCCGGGCCGACCGTCCGAGCGTGCCGCTGTCGATCTCCATCACGTCCCGGCCGGCGAGCGCCTTGCCCGGGTCGGTGGAGACGACCCGCCCGATCCGGGCACGGTCGGGATGGGACCAGCGCACTCCGTGGCGGTCCATCACGACCACGTACTCGGCGCCCGTGGCCCGCCTGATCCGTTCCGCGGCGCTCTGTACAGGGCCCCGTGGTGCCGGATCGGTGGTGAGCAGCGCCTTCGCGATCTGCGGCTGGGCGGCCGTGCTCTGCGCGATGGCAAGGGCCCGGCGCATCGCCTGGTCGTCGAGTTGTGCGCTGAGGGGTGCCAGAAAGAGGCCGGTGGCGAGTACGGTGACGCCGGTGGCGATGGCCAGCTGCATCAGCAGCACCTGCGAGAAGACCCGCTGGGGCCAGCCGAGCCGACGCGGCCTCCTGGTCGTGGGCGGTGGGGCGCTCATCGTATGAACGGTAGAGGGCATTCCGGTGCTTTCCGAAATTCGTCTCGTTTCCAGATCCACGCAATCCACTTGCGTTTCTTGCGCTAATCTTGCGTGTATGACGCGACGACTTGCTCAGGTGGCACAGAAGGTTGGAGTCAGCGAGGCCACGGTCAGCCGGGTGCTCAACGGCAAGCCGGGTGTCTCCGACGCCACGCGGCAGGCCGTCCTGTCCGCGCTGGACGTCCTCGGCTACGAGCGCCCGACCCAGCTGCGCGGTGAACGTGCCCGCCTGGTGGGGCTGGTCCTGCCCGAGCTGCAGAACCCGATCTTCCCCGCGTTCGCCGAGGTGGTCGGCGGTGCGCTCGCGCAGCAGGGCCTCACCCCCGTCCTGTGCACCCAGACCAAGGGCGGTGTCTCCGAGGCGGACTACGTCGAGCTGCTGCTGCAGCAGCAGGTCTCGGGCGTGGTCTTCGCCGGTGGCCTCTACGCCCAGGCGGACGCCCCGCACGACCACTACAAAGTGCTGGCCGACCGCAAGATCCCCGTTGTCCTGATCAACGCGGCCATCGCCCATCTCGGCTTCCCGTGCGTCTCCTGCGACGACTCCGTGGCCGTCGAGCAAGCTTGGCGCCATCTTGTCTCGCTGGGCCACGAGCGCATCGGTCTGGTGCTCGGCCCCTCGGACCACATGCCTTCGCAGCGCAAGCTGACCGCGGCCCGGGTGCTCGCCGAAGCGTCGGGCGCGAGCATCCCGGACGAGTGGGTGGCCAGGGCGATGTTCTCGCTGGAGGGCGGCCAGGCGGCCGCCATGCGACTTCTGGACCAGGGGGTCACCGGGTTCATCTGCGCCAGCGACCCGCTCGCCCTGGGGGCGGTACGGGCGGCACGCCGCCGGGGACTCTCGGTGCCCGAGGACGTCTCCGTCGTGGGCTACGACGACTCGGCGTTCATGAACTGCACCGAGCCGCCGCTCACCACTGTCCGTCAGCCGATCGAGGCCATGGGACGGGCCGCCGTCGAACTGCTCTCCGTGCAGATCGGAGGCCGTACGGTGCCGTCGGACGAGTTGCTCTTCGAACCGGAGCTGGTGGTGCGCGGCTCGACGGCGCAGCCCCCGCGCGGCGCTTCCCGTTGACCGTCGCAATTTTGCGCCACAGGTAGCTTCTATTGCTGTAGGGCGACGGGCAGCGGCTGGGGCGGCTGGGGACCGGTGTACTGACCGCTGGGGCGCATCCGCAGCGGACGCTCCCCGTACTCCTCCAGCGCGTGGGCGATCCAGCCCGCCGTGCGGGAGATCGCGAACACGGTCTCGCCCGCCTCCACGGCCATGCCCGAGGAGACGGACAGCACGGCGAGCGCCAGATCGACGTTGGCGTGCAGGGGTGTGTGGCGGGCGGTCGTGGTGACGACGTCACGGGCGGCAGCCAGGGCGGGTGCGGCCCGCGGGACCTCGGCCAGCAGTTCGAACAGGACGCGGGCCCGAGGGTCCTCGCCGGAGTAGAGCCGGTGGCCGAGTCCCGGTACCCGCCGTCCGCTGCGCAGATGGTCCGCCACCACCGGAGCGGCCCCGCCCCGCTCCAGGACCTCGGCCAGCATGCGGTGCGCCAGCCCACTCGCGGCGCCGTGCAGCGGGCCCTCCAGCACGCCGAGGCCCGCCGAGACCACGGCGTACGGATGGGCGCGTGCGGAGGCGGCGACCCGCGCCGCCAAGGTGGAGGCGGCCAGATCGTGGTCGATCAGCAGTCCCAGCGCGGTGTCCAGCACGGCCAGTGACGCCTCGTCGGCCGGGCGGCCAGTGAGTTTCGGCCAGAGCTGACGCGCGAGGCAGGGCGGCGCGGCCTCTTCGGGGGCCTCCTCGCTGCCGTCCCCGGCGACCACCGGCAGTGCGGCAGCCAGGGTCGGGATCAGGCTTCGGGCACCCCCGAGCACCGCCTCGCGCGACAGGTCGAAACGGAGCGGATCGGCCGCCGCCGCTGCGACGACCGCGACCCGCAGCCGGTCGGTCGAGCCGCAGTGCGACGGCAGCGCGCCGACCGCCCGGCGAGCCGCAGCGAGCGCTTCGGCCGGAGCCGTGAAGCGGATGCCGGGCCGCAGCTCCCCGGTCCAGAGCCACTCCGCGACCTCCTCGTACGCGTGGCGCCGGGCCAGTTCCGAGGCGTCCACGCCACGGAAGTAGTACCGGTCGCTCTCGATGAGCGTGATGCCGGTGGGGAACGACAGGCCGCCGGCCGGGGCGGTGGGCTCCCTGCGTCCTGTGCGCCGGGCCAGGGCGTCGACCTCCGCCGCGTCGAACGTGCTTCCGCGTCCACCTGGTGCGCGGTTGCTGCTGAGCTGGCCCCGGCTCACGTAGGCGTACACCGTTTCCGGCTTCACGCCCAGGCGCTCCGCCGTCTCCCGCGTGGTCAGCCGCGGTGTCGAGGGCTCTCCGAATACGGCCGCGTCTGCTTGATCCGTCATGCTCTCCACCGTATCCATATTGATTGGATCAACATTGACAGAACTCAAGTCAAGCATGGACAGTCGAATCAATGCCACCGGGTCGCGGGAGTATCCAGGAAATGGGCGTCACCGGCAGGCCAGTCACCGAAATGTCCATGGAGGAAGCAATGACGACCACCACCGCCACCGCACCGCTCGATGTCCCCCGGGGCCTCGCGGGAGTCGTCGTCACCGATACCGCGCTCGGTGACGTCCGAGGCCGCGAGGGCTTCTACCACTACCGGCAGTACTCGGCGATCGAGCTCGCGCAGACACGCAGCTTCGAGGACGTCTGGTATCTGATGACCGAGGGCGAACTGCCCGGTGCGGCCGCCCGCGCCGACTTCGCCACCCGTACCGCCCAACTGCGCCGCCTGCCCTCCGAGGTCCGCGACGCCCTGCCCGCCATAGCTCGTGCGGGTGCCGCATCCGGCCCCCTCGCGGGCCTGCGCACGGCACTCTCCCTGCTCGGTGCCTCGGCCGGCTTCCAGCCGGTGTACGACATCGATGCGGACCGGCGCCGCGGCGACGCCCTGGCAGCGTGCGCCGCCGTCCCCACTGTGCTGACGGCCCTGCACCGGCTGGGCCGGGGGCTGGAGCCGGTGGAGCCGCGCGACGACCTGCCGTACGCGGCCAACTACCTCTACATGCTCACCGGTTCCGTACCCGGCGCCGGCCGGGTCAGGGCAGTCGAGCAGTATCTCATCTCCACCATCGACCACGGCTTCAACGCATCGACCTTCACCGGCCGGGTCGTGGCCTCCACCGGCGCGGACGTCGCCGCCTGCCTGGTGGCTGCCATCGGAGCGCTCTCCGGACCCCTGCACGGCGGAGCGCCCAGCCGCGCCCTCGACACCCTGGACGCCATCGGTACCCCCGACCGCATCGACGGATGGGTGCGTGAGCGAGTGCTCGCCGGCGACCGGATCATGGGCTTCGGTCACCCCGTCTACCGCACCGAGGACCCGCGTTCGCGCATGCTGCGGTCCATCGCGCTGGACTTCGGCGGGCCGCTCGTGGACTTCGCGGTCGAGGTGGAACGGCAGGTCGAGGCGATCCTCGCCGAGCTCAAGCCGGGGCGTGAGCTGCATACCAACGTGGAGTTCTACGCCGGGGTGGTCATGGAACTGTGCGGGCTGCCGCGCGAGATGTTCACCCCGACGTTCTGTGCCGCACGGGTCGTCGGCTGGAGCGCCAATATCCTGGAGCAGGCGGAGGACTCGAAGATCATCCGCCCGGCGGCCCGCTACGTCGGTCCGCACCCGCCGCAGCCGGTCCCGGCCGTCTGACACCGCAGGAAGGTCCCCGTTGAGCGTGCCGCCCCCGCCCCGTACCCGGCAGATCCCCGTCATCGTCCTCGCGGGATTCCTCGGATCCGGCAAGACGACACTGCTCAACCACCTCCTCCGCCATCGCGCGGGAAACCGCATCGGTGTGATCGTCAACGACTTCGGTTCCATCGAGATCGACGCCATGACCGTCTCCGGGCAGGTCGGCTCGACCGTCTCGCTGGGTGGCGGCTGTCTGTGCTGCGCGGTCGACGCCGGCGAGCTGGACACCTACCTGGAGACCCTGACCCGGCCCTCCTCGCGCCTCGACGTGATCGTCATCGAGGCCAGCGGCCTCGCGGAACCCCAGGAACTCGTACGGATGATCCTGGCCAGCGACAACCCGCACATCCTGTACGGGGGACTGGTCGAGGTCGTCGACGCAGCCGAGTTCGGCGCCACCCGGGAGCGCCACCCGGAGATCGTCCGCCATCTCGCCGTCGCCGACCTGGTCGTGCTGAACAAGACGGACCGGGCCGGCGAGGAGGAGCGGGCGCTCATCCATCGGGCCGTCGCGGCGACCGGCAGCGTGGCGGCCGTCGTTCCCACCACGTACGGGCGCGTCGCCCCGGAACTGCTCTTCGATCCGGCGCTGCGGCCCGACGGCGAGGAGAAGTCACGGCAGCTCACCTTCGAGGACCTGTACCTGGAGGAGCGGGCACGGGAGACGGGTGAGGAGCACGGGGGCCATCTGCACACGGCGTACGAGAGCGTCGACTTCACCTCCGACGTGCCGATGGACCCCCGCCGCCTGATGGAGTTCCTCGACTCCCGGCCCGTGGGCCTCTACCGGCTCAAGGGCTACGTCGACTTCGGCGCGGGCGATGCGGACCACGCGTACGCGGTGCACGCCGTCGGGAGGTTCCTGCGGTTCGCCCCCAGGCCCTGGGCCCGCGGCGAGCCGCGGCTGACCCAGCTCGTACTGATCGGCTCCGGCGTCGACGCACAGGCCCTCGGCAAGGAGCTGGAAGGCTGCCGCGCAGCGGGGGAGCCGGGTCCGGAAACGGCGCAGGACGCCGCACACGAGCGGGCCATGTGGGGCGTCCTGCGGTACGTGCGACAGCCCGGCGACGACGAGACGTGACGCCGGGCGAGCTGTCTACACGGGGCCGGCGATCACCGCGGCCGGGCTCTCCAGCGGCGTCCCCGAACCGTCGCGCCGCGGATCGGGCTCGGGCAGCGCGGCCGGTGTGCCGTCCTTCTTCGCGGCCCGGGCCGGCGTCGCCCCCGCCCAGGCGAACACCAGCACGTCCTCTCCCTTCAGGAACCGCTGGCAGCGGACCCCGCCGGTGGCCCGGCCCTTGCGCGGATACTGGTCGAACGGGGTGAGCTTGCAGGTCAGCACCGAATCGTCCAGCGTGCCGTGCGAGCCCGCGACCGTGAACACCATGGCGTCCGCCGCCGGATCCACCGCAGCGAAGGAGAGCACCTCCGTACCCTCCGCGAGCTTGACGCCCGCCATCCCCCCGGCCGGACGCCCCTGCGGACGCACCTGCGCCGCCGGGTATCGCAGCAGCTGTGCGTCGGAGGTGATGAAGACCAGGTCCTCCTCGCCGGTGCGCAGCTCCGCGGCGCCGACGATCCGGTCACCGGACTTGAGGGTGATGACCTCCAGCTCGTCCTTGTTGGCGGGGTAGTCGGGCACCACGCGCTTCACGACTCCCTGAAGGGTGCCGATCGCCAGCCCCGGCGAGGACTCGTCGAGCGTGGTGAGGCAGACGACCTCCTCGTCCGCCTCCAACGTGAGGAACTCCCCGACCATGGCCCCGCCCGACAGGTTGGGTGCCGCATGGGTGTCCGGCAGCTGGGGGAGGTCGATCACCGCGAGCCGCAACAACCGCCCGGTGGACGTCACCACACCGACGTCGCCACGCGCCGTGGCGGGCACCGCCGACACGATCACGTCGTGCTTGGCCCGCTTGGCGTCCTCGGCGAAGACGATCGGTTCGTCGTTGGCCGTACGCGCCAGCAGACCGGTCGAGGACAGCAGCACCCGGCACGGGTCGTCCGCCACCTCCAACGGCACCGACGCGACCTGCGAACCGGCCGACTCCAGCAGCACCGTGCGCCGGTCCGTACCGAACTTCTTGGCGACCACCGCGAGTTCCGTGGAGACGAGCTTGCGCAGCTCGGTGTCCGATTCGAGGATCGCCGTGAGCTCGGCGATCTCGGCGTCGAGCCGGTCGCGCTCGCTCTCCAGCTCGATCCGGTCGAACCGGGTCAGCCGGCGCAGCGGAGTGTCGAGGATGTACTGGGTCTGGATCTCGCTCAGCGAGAAGTGCTCGATGAGCCGCTCCTTGGCCTGAGCCGAGTTGTCGCTGGAGCGGATGAGGCGGATGACCTCGTCGATGTCGATCAGGGCGATCAGAAGGCCCTCGACCAGGTGCAGCCGGTTGCGGCGCTTGGTCCGGCGGAACTCGCTGCGCCGGCGCACCACGTCGAAGCGGTGGTCGAGGTAGACCTCCAGAAGCTCCTTGAGGCCCAGCGTGAGCGGCTGCCCGTCGACCAGCGCGACGTTGTTGATGCCGAAGGACTCCTCCATCGGCGTCAGCTTGTAGAGCTGCTCAAGAACGGCTTCGGGGACGAAGCCGTTCTTGATCTCGATCACCAGACGCAGTCCGTGCGAGCGGTCGGTGAGGTCCTTGACGTCGGCGATGCCCTGGAGCTTCTTCGCCGAGACCAGGTCCTTGATCTTGGCGATCACCTTCTCCGGACCCACGGTGAACGGCAGTTCGGTGACGACCAGGCCCTTGCGGCGCGGGGTGACGTTCTCCACGGCGACGGTGGCGCGGATCTTGAACGAGCCGCGGCCGGCCGCGTACGCGTCCTTGATGCCACCGAGGCCCACGATCCGGCCGCCGGTCGGCAGGTCGGGACCGGGGACGAACCGCATCAGGGTCTCCAGGTCCGCGCCCGGATGCTTGATGAGATGGCGGGCGGCGGCGATGACCTCGCCCAGATTGTGCGGCGGCATGTTCGTCGCCATGCCCACGGCGATCCCGGTCGCCCCGTTGACCAGGAGGTTCGGATAGGCGGCCGGGAGAACGACCGGCTCCTGTTCCTGGCCGTCGTAGTTCGACTGGAAGGCGACGGTGTCCTCGTCGATCGACTCCGTCATCAGCGACGTCGCGTCGGCCATCCGGCACTCGGTGTACCGCATGGCGGCCGGGGGGTCGTCATTGCCGAGCGAGCCGAAGTTCCCGTGCCCGTCGACGAGGGGGAGCCGCATGGAGAACGGCTGTGCCATCCGCACCAGGGCGTCGTAGATCGACGCGTCGCCGTGCGGGTGCAACTTACCCATGACCTCGCCGACCACGCGGGCGCACTTCACGAAGCCGCGGTCCGGGCGCAGGCCCATCTCGTTCATCTGGTAGACGATGCGGCGGTGCACCGGCTTCATGCCGTCACGGGCGTCCGGCAGGGCCCGTGAGTAGATCACCGAGTACGCGTACTCGAGGAAGGAGCCCTGCATTTCGTCGACGACGTCGATGTCGAGGATCTTCTCCTCGAAGTCGACCGGCGGCGGGGTCTTCGTGCTGCGGCGGGCCATCGCTGCTGCGACTCCTTCACGGATTCTGTTCGGGCAACCTCAGGTTCTGACGCGCACCATTGTGGACCGCCCCACTGACAACCCGGACCTCGACCCGTCCCAAAGGGCGTTCTCCACCCGTCCCGAGGCGGTCGGAACCCTCTTTCCCGCTAACTTTCGCGGCACGGGAACTTCGCCAGGTGTCGGTGCGCTTGCTTACAGTGGCAGGTCTCGCAGTAAAACCAGTATCGCGATCGAAGGGACGTACATGCCCATGGGTCACACGGCCACAGCCCAGGCCGGCTCCGGCGGCTTGACAGCGACCGAGCACCGTCTGGCCAACGGCCTGCGCGTGGTGCTCTCCGAGGACCATCTGACCCCGGTCGCCGCGGTGTGCCTCTGGTACGACGTCGGTTCGCGCCACGAGGTCAAGGGACGCACCGGTCTGGCTCACCTCTTCGAGCACCTGATGTTCCAGGGCTCCGGCCAGGTCAAGGGGAACGGACACTTCGAACTGGTGCAGGGCGCCGGCGGCTCCCTCAACGGGACCACCAGCTTCGAGCGGACCAACTACTTCGAGACGATGCCGACGCACCAGCTGGAGCTGGCCCTGTGGCTCGAGGCCGACCGGATGGGCTCGCTGCTCGCCGCGCTCGACGAGGAGTCGATGGAGAACCAGCGCGACGTCGTCAAGAACGAGCGCCGCCAGCGCTACGACAACGTCCCGTACGGGACCGCGTTCGAGAGGCTGACAGCCCTCGCCTACCCGGAGGGCCATCCGTACCACCACACCCCGATCGGTTCGATGGCCGACCTCGACGCCGCAACGCTCGAGGACGCGCGGACCTTCTTCCGTACGTACTACGCGCCCAACAACGCGGTGCTCTCGGTCGTCGGTGACATCGACCCCGAGCAGACGCTCGCCTGGATCGAGAAGTACTTCGGCACCATCCCCTCGCACGACGGCAAGCAGCCGCCGCGCGACGGGGCACTGCCCGAGATCATCGGCGGCCAGCTGCGCGAGGAGGTCCGCGAGGAGGTCCCGGCGCGTGCGCTGATGGCCGCCTACCGGCTGCCGCACGACGGCACCCGCGAGTGCGACGCGGCGGACCTCGCGCTGACCGTGCTGGGCGGCGGCGAGTCGTCCCGGCTGCACAACCGCCTGGTCCGCCGCGACCGGACGGCCGTCGCGGCCGGATTCGGGTTGCTGCGGCTCGCGGGTGCGCCCTCGCTCGGCTGGCTGGACGTCAAGACGTCCGGTGGTGTCGAGGTGGCGCAGATCGAGACCGCGGTCGACGAGGAGCTTGCCCGGTTCGCCGAGGAGGGCCCCACGCCCGAGGAAATGGAGCGGGCCCAGGCCCAGTTGGAGCGCGAGTGGCTGGACCGTCTGGGTACCGTCTCGGGCCGCGCCGACGAACTGTGCCGGTTCGCCGTGCTGTTCGGTGACCCGCAGCTCGCCCTGACCGCCGTGCACCGGGTGCTCGACGTGACCGCCGAGGAGGTCAAGGCGGCTGCCAGGGCCCAGTTGCGGCCCGACAACCGGGCGGTGCTGGTCTACGAGCCCCTCGAGCCCGCCGAGTCCGCCGAAGAGGCGGACGAGGCCGCCACCGACACCGACGCGCACGAAGGAGCGGACAAGTGACCGACGCTGCCGCGACTGGAGTTTCGATGGAGTACCACCCGCAGCCCGCCCCCGGTGTGGCCAGGCCCTGGGCCTTTCCCGCACCCGAGCGCGGCTCCCTGCCCAACGGCCTCACGGTGCTGCGCTGCCACCGCCCCGGCCAGCAGGTCGTCGCCGTCGAGATCTTCCTCGACGCACCGCTGGACGCCGAGCCCGAGGGCCTGGACGGAGTCGCCACGATCATGTCGCGCGCCCTGTCCGAGGGCACCGACAAGCGCAGCGCCGAGGAGTTCGCCGCCGAGCTGGAGCGCTGCGGCGCCACTCTGGACGCCCACGCCGACCATCCCGGTGTCCGGGTCTCCCTGGAGGTTCCGGCCTCCCGGCTGGCCAAGGCGCTCGGCCTGGTCGCCGAGGCGCTGCGGGCGCCGGCCTTCGCCGAGAGCGAGATCGAGCGACTGGTGGGCAACCGGCTGGACGAGATCCCGCACGAGCAGGCCAATCCGGCCAGGCGCGCCGCCAAGCAGCTCTCCAAGGAGCTCTTCCCCGCCACGGCCCGTATGTCGCGCCCCCGGCAGGGCACCGAGGAGACCGTGGCCCGGATCGACTCCGCGGCCGTGCGCGCCTTCTACGACGCCCACGTCCGCCCGTCCACCGCGACGGCCGTGGTCGTGGGGGACCTCACGGGCATCGAGCTGGACGCGCTGCTCGCCGACACCGTCGGCGACTGGTCGGGCAACACCGCTGAGCCCCGCCCCGTCCCGCCGATCACCGCCGACGACGCGGGCCGCGTGGTGATCGTCGACCGCCCCGGCGCGGTGCAGACGCAGCTGCTGATCGGCCGGATCGGCGCCGACCGGCACGACAGCGTCTGGCCGGCCCAGGTGCTGGGCACGTACTGCCTGGGCGGCACGCTCACCTCCCGGCTCGACCGGGTGCTGCGCGAGGAGAAGGGCTACACCTACGGTGTGCGGGCCTTCGGTCAGGTGCTGCGCTCCTCCGCCCCGGACTCCGCCTCCGGGGCGACGGGCGCCGCGATGCTCGCCATCAGCGGTTCCGTGGACACGGAGTCCACCGGCCCGGCGCTGGAGGACCTGTGGAAGGTCCTGCGGACCCTGGCGGCCGAAGGGCTGACGGACGCCGAGCGCGAGACGGCCGTGCAGAACCTCGTGGGTGTCGCCCCGCTGAAGTTCGAGACGGCGGCCTCCGTCGCGGGCACCCTCGCCGACCAGGTGGAGCAGCATCTCCCGGACGACTACCAGGCGCAGCTCTACGCGCGCCTCGCCGACACCGGCACGGTGGAAGCGACGGCGGCCGTGGTCAACGCCTTCCCGGAGGACCGTCTGGTGACGGTCCTGGTGGGGGACGCCGCGCAGATCGCCGACCCGGTCCGGGCACTCGGCATCGGTGAGGTGTCGGTCGTCACCGGCTGAGCCGGCAGATATTTCGGCTGGTACCGAGGCAATCGGAAGGCCCTGGCGGAGCAGTCTCCGCCAGGGCCTTCCGCTTTGTCTGCTTTATGGGGGAGGTTGCCTGTCTGCCCTGTGGGATGCGCTACAAAGCGCCCTGTCCGTTTGGTGGGGGGAAGCGCCCCCGTCTAGCGTCGGCTCGGCTGTCCGCCACTCGTATGCCGCATCCGTGACGTACCGGGCAGTCATCGCCGAGTCCCCGTCAGGCGCGAGCCTGGGGAGCCGGGGACCCATGAAGTCCCTGGGGTGAATCGGACGCCCGCGTGCCTCCCACGAGGCCGGGGAATCCGTAGGAGACCTTCCTGCTCCGAACCCGTCAGCTAACCCGGTAGGCGAGAAGGAAGGAAAGGACCAGCCACTTCATGGCGTTCACCCGTGCCACCGGGAAGCACCGTGCCCCGAACCGTCTGACGCGCAGCGGCGCGAAGGCCGTCGGCATCGCGACCCTGGCCACCACCGGTGTCATCGGTGGACTGGCTTCCCCGGCCCTCGCCGCCGAATCCGGCACTCCCGCCGTCAGCGACACCGGCCTCACCCAGGTCATCGCCATCGAGGACACCCTCGCCGACCGGATCGACGCGCAGGCGGACGCACAGCAGCACCAGGCCGACGTCGCCGCGAAGAAGGCCGAGGCCGCGGCCAAGAAGAAGGCCGAGGCGAAGAAGCAGGCGGAGGCCAAGGCTGCCGCGAAGGCGAAGGCCGCCGCCCGCGCCGAGGAGGCCCGCGAGAGCGCCGCCCGCGCCGCCCGCGCCGCCGAGCGCGCCCGGCTCGGCTCCTTCCAGCTCCCCGTCGCCGGTTCGTACGTGAGCACCGGATACAAGTCCAGTGGCTCGCTCTGGTCCTCCGGCAGTCACTCCGGCATCGACTTCCACGCCGCGTCCGGCAGCTCCGTCGTGGCCGTCGGCGCCGGCACGGTCGTCGAGGCCGGCTGGGGCGGGGCGTACGGCAACAACATCGTGCTGCGGATGACGGACGGTACGTACACCCAGTACGGCCACCTCTCCTCGATCGGCGTGTCCGTCGGCCAGACCGTCGCAGCCGGCGGGCAGATCGGCCTCTCCGGCTCCACCGGCAACTCGACCGGCCCGCACCTCCACTTCGAGGCCCGCACCACGCCCTCGTACGGCTCCGACATGGACCCGGTCGCCTACCTGCGCGCGCACGGCCTCTCCGTCTGACCGACCGCAGGACCCCTCGGTGAAGGCCCCGGCGTCACGCCGGGGCCTTCGTCGTGTCCGCGTGCCGCACCGGTCCGCACCGGCCGTGCGGGAACGGCCGGGGACCAAAAGATATTCATGAATTTCCACCCGCCGTCGGAAATGCGACCGCATTGCAATAGAGTCGCAGGACAGGCGTCGATCGGCCGCGTTTCGCGGGGATTAAGGCGGAGGTTCGGACATGCGCATTCCGGCGCATTCGGTATGCACGGCAATCCGTGAAGACATCGTCTCGGGTGTCTTCGAACGCGGCAGCCGACTCACCGAGGAGGTGCTCGCGCGCCGTTACGGGGTCTCCCGCGTCCCGGTGCGGGAAGCGCTGCGCACCCTGGAATCCGAGGGGTTCGTGGTCACCCGCAGGCACGCCGGAGCCTGCGTCGCCGAGCCGACCGAGCAGGAGGCCGCCGACCTCCTGGAGGTCCGGATGCTCCTGGAGCCCCTGGGTGCGGCCCGGGCCGCGCACCGCCGTACGGATGCCCACCTCAAGGTGCTGCGCGGCCTGGTCAGGCTCGGTCAGGAGCGTGCCCGCAGGGGGGAGGGCGACGACCTGCGCTCCCTGGGTGGCTGGTTCCACGAGACGCTCGCGCAGGCCTCCGGCAGTCCCGGCCTGATTGCGATGCTCACCCAGCTCCGGCACAAGACCGCCTGGATGTACGCGGTCGAGCAGCCGGCCCGTCCGGCCGATTCGTGGGCCGAGCACGGAGCGATCGTGGACGCCGTGGCGCGCGGCGACGCGGACCGGGCGAGGGCCCTGACCGCCCAGCACGCCGAGCGGGCCATTGCCGAATACCGGCTGCGCCGCCCCGGCCGTCCGGCGGCCGCGGTCTCCCGCCCCGGGCGGGTGAGGACTTCGCAACATGCCGTAAACACCCCGAGCGGCCGGCATTAACAATTGCGCCGTATACAAAGAACCGGCATTTCGGAGGGCCTTCTTTCCGCTGCCCTAATTCGCCGCTGTGGATTGATTTACGCGGCCCGTGCTTCTGCCTGAACAAAAAGAGCCGCGGCCCCCGTCAAGGGTGCCGCGGCTCTTTCGCGGGAAATGCGCAGCCGTGATCCGGCGGGATCAGACGGTCTCCGGGAGCTCGTCGAGCCCCTCGGCGACCAGCTTGGACAGGCGGTCCAGGGCGGCCTCGGCGTTGTCGGCGTCCGAGGCGAGGATGATCTCCTCGCCACCCTCCGCGCCGAGCCCGAGCACCGCGAGCATGGAGGCCGCGTTCACCGGGTTGCCGTCGGCCTTGGCGATGGTCACGGGCACGCCGGAGGCCATGGCGGCACGGACGAAGATGGAAGCGGGGCGGGCGTGCAGGCCCTCGGCCCAACCGACGTTGACGCGGCGCTCAGCCATGGTTCTGCCCTTCACGAATCAATGGTTGTCTAGACCAGTCTCTCATGCAGTGCGCGATGCTCCGGGCCGACCCGCAGGCCCTTCTCCGCCCGCGTCCCACCGTCTCCCGGCCACCCTCAGACTGCCCCGGACCCAGTCCCCACGCGACCGCTGACGGAGCCGTAGGCTTTGCCCATGCAGCCCTCTCCGGAGCAGAGTCCGCATCACGCCTACCCCGATCACTGGGAGGCGGACGTGGTGCTCCGCGACGGCGGCACGGCGCGCATCAGGCCCATCACCACGGACGACGCCGACCGGCTGGTCAGCTTCTACGAGCAGGTCTCCGACGAGTCGAAGTACTACCGCTTCTTCGCCCCCTACCCCCGGCTCTCCGCCAAGGACGTCCGCCGCTTCACCCATCACGACTACGTCGACCGGGTGGGTCTGGCGGTCACTGTGGGCGGTGAATTCATCGCCACCGTCCGCTACGACCGGATCAACGCCCAGGGCCGGCCCGCCTCGGCCCCGGCCGACGAGGCCGAGGTCGCCTTCCTCGTCCAGGACGCGCATCAGGGGCGCGGAGTCGCCTCGGCCCTGCTCGAACACATCGCGGCCGTCGCCCGTGAACGCGGCATCCGGCGCTTCGCCGCCGAGGTGCTGCCCGCCAACAACAAGATGATCAAGGTGTTCCGGGACGCCGGGTACACCCAGCAACGCAGCTTCGAGGACGGCTCCGTTCATCTGACCCTGGACCTCGAACCGACCGCCGAATCCCTGGCCGTCCAGCGCGCCCGGGAACACCGGGCGGAGGCCCGCTCCGTGCAGCGGCTGCTCGCCCCGGGCTCCGTCGCCGTCATCGGCGCGGGCCGAACCCCCGGCGGCGTGGGCCGCACGGTCCTGCGCAACCTGCTGGGCGCCGGCTTCACGGGCCGCACCTACGCCGTGAACAGCGCTTTCGCCGCCGATCAGGCCACGATCGACGGCGTGCCCGCCCACCGCTCCCTCGGCGAGATCGGCGAACCCGTCGATCTCGCAGTCGTCGCCGTACCCGCCGGCCGGGTGCCGGAAGCCGTCGCGGACTGCGGGGAACACGGCGTCCAGGGACTCGTCGTCCTGTCCGCGGGCTACGCCGAGTGGGGCGCCGAAGGCCGCGAGCGCCAGCGCGAACTGGTGCGCCAGGCACGCTCGTACGGCATGCGGATCATCGGTCCCAACGCCTTCGGCATCATCAACAACTCCGAGGCGGTCAGGCTCAACGCCTCCCTCGCACCCGAACGGCCCGCCTCCGGGCGCATCGGCCTGTTCACCCAGTCCGGTGCGATCGGCATCGCGCTGCTCTCCGGCCTCTACCGGCGCGGCGCGGGGCTCTCCACCTTCATCTCGGCCGGCAACCGCGCCGACATCTCCGGCAACGACTTCCTGCAGTACTGGTACGAGGACCCGGACACCGACGTTGCCCTGCTGTACCTGGAGTCGCTCGGCAACCCCCGCAAGTTCACCCGTCTCGCCCGGCGGACCGCGGCCGTGAAGCCGGTGGTGGTCGTGAAGGGCGCCCGGCACAGCGGTTCCGCGCCGCCCGGCCACGCGGTCCCCGCCAGCCGGATCCCGGACGCGACCGTCTCCGCGCTGATGCGGCAGGCGGGCGTGATCCGCGTCGACACGGTGACGGAGATGGTCGACGCGGGCCTGCTCCTGGCCGACCAGCCGCTCCCCGCCGGCGGACGGGTCGCGATCCTCGGCAACTCGGAGTCCCTCGGGCTGCTCACGTACGACGCCTGCCTGGCGGAGGGGCTGCGCCCGCGCCCGCCCATCGACCTCACCACGGCCGCCACTCCGCAGGACTTCAGGGGCGCGCTGGCCGAGGCGCTTGCCGACGACGGCTGCGACGCGGTCGTCGTGACAGCGATCCCGTGGGTGGGCGAGAACGGCGAGGCGGAGTCGGGCGACGGGGAGGTGCTGGCCACCGCCCTGCACGCGGCAGCCGCCGCCGGTCCGGCCAAGCCGGTGGCCGTGGTCCATGTGGAGATCGGCGGCCTCGCGGAGGCCCTGGCCGCCGCGACGAGCACGGTGGCGCAACAGCGTCCGGCCCCGATGCCGCCGGGCGCCGCGGTGGCGGGGCGCCCCGCCACCGCGGCCCCGTCACCGCCGGGTGGGCAGGGTTCCGGGGCGACGGGCCAGGAAGCCGCCCCCGCCCCCGATGGCACGGCCGGCCCCGGGGCCCCCCGTGCCACAGGCCGGATCCCGGCCTACCCCGCCGCCGAACGCGCGGTCCGGGCGCTCGCCGAAGCCGTGCGGTACGCCCAGTGGCGACGCCAGGCCGCCGTACCCGGAAAGGTGCCCGAGTTTCTCGACGACACCATCGACGGACCGGCCGCGGGCGCCCTCATCGCCACCCTGCTCGGCCGGAACCCCGATCCGCGCGGCAGGCCCCTCGACCACGACGAGGCCCGCGAACTGCTGGCCTGTTACGGGATCACCGTCCGGCCCACCCTCCCGGCCCCCGGCCCCGAGGAGGCCGTGGCCGCGGCGGCCCGGCTCGGCTACCCGGTGGCGCTGAAGACGACCGCACCCCATCTGCGTCACCGGGCCGACCTGGGAGGAGTCCGCCTGGACCTCGACGGGGAGGCCGCGCTGCGCCGGGCGTACGGCGAACTGACCGACCTGCTCGGCAAGCCCGCAGAGCTCCGGCCCGTCGTGCAGTCGATGGCCCCGCGCGGCGTCGACACCGTCGTGCGGGCCACCATCGACCCGGCGGCCGGAGCCGTCCTCTCCTTCGGCCTGGCCGGCGCGCCCTCCGAACTCCTCGGCGACACCGCGCACCGCCTGGTGCCCGCCACCGATCGCGACGCCGCCGACCTGATCCGGTCCATCCGGGCGGCCCCGGTCCTCTTCGGCTGGCGTGGTTCGACGCCGGTGGACACGGGCGCACTGGAGGAACTGCTGCTGCGGGTGTCGCGGCTGGTGGACGACCACCCCGAGGTGGTCTCCATCGCCCTGGAACCGGTCGTGGTCGCCACCCACGGGCTGACCGTCCTCGGGGCGAGCGTCCGCCTCGCGCCGCCCCCCGCCCGAACCGACCTCGGCCCCCGCCGCCTGTCCAACTACTGACCCGTGCCGCGTCCCGTCCCCCATCCGGCGGGGGGCGGCAGGACGTCCCCGGCAGCCACCAGCCCCCCGTAGGATGGTGCGTATGGCTAAGACCGGTACGACGACCCAGGGGCTGCGCGCGGCGATCGAGCGCAGCGGCTACTACCCGGCCCTCGTGGCCGAGGCGGTGGAGGCCGCCGTGGGCGGTGAGCCGGTCGCTTCGTACCTGGTGCACCAGGAGACGACCTTCGACTCCAACGAGGTGCGCAGGCACGTCACGGTGCTGGTGCTCACCGACACCCGCTTCATCGTCAGCCACACCGACGAGCAGAACGCCGACACCAGCTCCCCGACGCCGTACGCGACCACCTCCACCGAGTCGGTCAAGCTCGACCGGATCTCCTCGGTCGTGGTCAGCCGCGTCGTGGCCAACCCGGAGAAGTACGTCCCGGGCACGCTGCCCCGTGAGGTCGTCCTGACGATCGGCTGGGGAGCGGTCTCCCGGATCGACCTGGAGCCCGCCGCCTGCGGTGACCCCAACTGCGAGGCCGACCACGGCTACACCGGCAGCTCCACCGCCGACGATCTGAGCCTGCGGGTCAGCGAGGCCGGCGACGGCCCCGACACCGTGCGTCAGACCCTCGCGTTCGCCCAGGCACTCTCCGAGGCGACGGCCGTCATCGCGGCGGCCGGGCGCTGATGGCCCAGTCCGCCTGGCAGGACCCGGTGCTGCTGCCCGTCGACACGGCTCCCGTCCCGGAGTACGGCAGCGGCTCGCTCGCCGACCTGCTGCCCACCCTCGTCGCGGGCCAGGGCGTCCCCGGTTTCACCGCGGCGATCCCCGAGCTCACCCCCGCCGACCGCAACTGCGTCTTCCTCATCGACGGTCTCGGCTGGGAGCAGATCAAGGCGCACCCGGACGAGGCGCCGTTCCTGCACTCCCTCCTGCCCACGTCCCGTGGCGGCACGGGACGCCCGGTCACGGCGGGGTTCCCGGCCACCACCGCGACGTCGCTGGCCTCGGTCGGCACCGGTCTCCCGCCGGGCGAGCACGGCCTGCCCGGCTACACGGCCCGCAACCCGGAGACCGGCGAGCTGATGAACCAGCTCCGCTGGAAGCCGTGGACACCGCCGAAGGCCTGGCAGCCGTATCCCACCGTCTTCCAGCTGGCCGACGCCGCCGGAGTACGTACCGCCCAGGTCTCCGCCCCCGCCTTCGAGCAGACCCCGCTGACCAAGGTCGCGCTCAGCGGCGGCTCGTTCCTCGGCCGGCTCACCGGTGAGGAACGCATGGACGTCGCCGCCGAACGGCTGGCCGCCGGTGACCGGTCCCTCGTCTACACCTACTACAGCGAGGTCGACGGCAAGGGGCACCGCTTCGGCGTCGACTCCGACGCCTGGCGGGGGCAGCTGATGTACGTCGACGGGCTCGCCCGACGCCTTGCCGAGCAGCTCCCGCCTCGTTCGGCGCTGTACATCACCGCCGACCACGGAATGATCGACATCCCGTTCGACGAACAGTCCCGGATCGACTTCGACGAGGACTGGGAACTGCGCGCGGGCGTCGCCCTGCTCGGCGGCGAGGGCCGCGCCCGTCACGTCTACGCCGTGCCCGGCGCCGAGGCCGATGTGCTGACGGTCTGGCGCGAGGTGCTCGGCGAACAGTTCTGGGTGGCCGGCCGTGACGAGGCCGTCGAGGCCGGCTGGTTCGGCCCGCGGATCGACGAGCGGGTGCTCGGCAGGATCGGCGACGTGGTCGCGGCGGCCCACGACGACGTGGTGATCACAGCGTCCGTCAACGAGCCGCACGAGTCCGCGATGGTCGGCATGCACGGCTCGATGACGCCCGTCGAGCAGCTCGTCCCGCTCCTCGAAGTACGTACCTAGCCCCGGCCGTACCAGCCCCTCCACCACCCTCCAGCCCGTCCCGAAAGGTGCTCAACCCCTCATGCCCGAGCTTGTGTTCTTCTCCGGAACGATGGACTGCGGAAAGAGCACACTTGCGCTACAGCGAATCCACAATCGAGCGGCGCGGGGTCTGCAGGGTGTGATCTTCACGCGCGACGACCGGGCGGGGGAGGGAAAGCTTTCTTCGCGGCTCGGTCTGGTGACGGATGCTGTGGAGGCGGCGCCGGGGATGGACCTGTACGCCTACGTCGTGGGCCGGATGTCGCAGGGCGACAGGGTCGACTACCTGGTCGTGGACGAGGCGCAGTTCCTGGCGTCGGAGCAGGTCGACCAGCTCGCGCGGGTCGTGGACGACCTTGGCCTCGACGTTTTCGCCTTCGGCATCACGACCGACTTCCGGGCCAGGCTCTTCCCGGGCTCGCAGCGGCTGATCGAGCTGGCGGACCGGATAGAGGCGCTCCAGGTGGAGGCGATGTGCTGGTGCGGGGCGCGTGCCACGCACAATGCCCGAACCGTGGGCGGCGTGATGGTGATGGAAGGTGAGCAGGTCGTCGTCGGCGATGTGAACCGCCTTGCCGCGGACGTCGGCTACGAGGTGCTGTGCCGGCGTCACCACCGCCGCCGCATGACGAGCGCTGCCGCGCATGCCGGCGCGCTCTCGCCGGACGTCCTGCCGATCGCCCCCGCCTGAGTCCCGGACCTTTCCGTCGTACCGGTTCCCGGCGGGACTCCCCGGCCGCGGCGCAGGTCGGCGTCGCCGCGCCGTCTCGCTCGCGGTCACACGACGATGCAGGTCAGGGCCGCCCACAGCAGGGGCGAGTGCTCGATCCTGCCGCCCGCACGCCAGCGGTCGAGTTGCTCGCGCTGCCAGCGGCCGAGCCGGTGAACGGGGTCGAGGTGCTCGTGGGCGGTGTCGACCGCGGTGATCGCCTCCGACAGGGGGCGGAGGGACTCGGGCAGACCGGCCAGGCGGTGGAACGCGAAGCTGGTCGGCAGGACCCAGCGGGTGGCGGTGACCAGTTCGGCACCGTTGTGCAGCATGGCCGTGGCCAGGCCGAACGACTCGGCGAACCGCAGATCGCCGCCGCTCTCGCAGCCGATCAGAGCGACACGCGGTGGCGCGGGCCAGATCAGCGCCCCCGGTTCCCCGTCCGCTCGCACGGGAAGCGTGCCCAGCAGGAGGTCCTTGGCCGACAGCGGGCGGTGGGTGCGCACCGGCTCGGTCAGGCCGGCGCTGTCCGGGCCGCAGCACAGATGGAGGGTGCCGTCCTCGCTCTGCCCGCCCTCGACGGGTGCCCCGCTGACGTGCCCGACGTACATCAGCCGGCGTGCCCCTGCGCGGAGCACGCCGCTCAGCCAGTCCCGGTCCAGATCGGTCCGGCGGAACGCCTCCGCCGGGGCGCCGAGGGACGGCTCGACGGCGCCCGCGTCGAGACGGTCCTGGACCAGCGACAGCAGCTCCGGATCCGAGCCGGGCGGTCCCAGGACCGAACCGAGCGGGGAGTCGGCGCGGAATCCCGGCACCCGGGGGTCGAGGACGAGGACGACCGGGCCGGTGTCCCGCGCCGGACGGCCGGCGGTGTTCTGTCGTCGCAGTGACGTCGGCGCGGTGGTCACCACGTCCGCCAGATCGATGAGTCGGACATCGCCCTCGTCGACGGCCAGCAGTTCCCAGGGGACCTGGGCGACCCGGGGCGAGGGCTGGATGCGTACCAGCGGGCGGCCCGCACGCTCGGACACGCGGCGTATCTGCGTCGTCAGCTCCTGCGGCCACAGTGCCCCGGCGAGCGTGTGCGCGAGGCGGTGCTCGGTGTCGTGTCCGGCCAGCGCGCCCGTGGTGAGCGCCCGGCGCAAGGCCTCCGCACCCTGTCCCGCCCCAGGCAGCGCGTGGGCCAACTCGGCCACTGCACGGTCGACTTCGGCGGCGGGCCCCTGGCCGGTGCCGAACCCCTGAGCGCCACCGGCCCATGTCCAGGTCATGAACAGGTCACCGGCGTCGGCCAGCCGGATCTGGACCACCGGGCGGCTCGTCAGCTCGTCGGTGGTCCAGAACGGCACCTCGTCCTCGTCCACGATGCGACGCCGGTAGCGGAACTCGGCTGCCGCAATGTACTCCTGGAGCGCGACCCGGCCGGATTCCGACGACATCCGCACCTTCGGCGGCGGCGCGACGCGCAGGCCCGCGGAGGCGGCCGCCTCGGCTGCCGCACCGTCCAGCGTCATCGCACCGCCGTCGGTGCAGCCGTGCACCTTCCTGCCCGCGTCCGGAAAGAGGGCCGTGCCCCCGGGGGACGCGGCGGAGGCCGACGGACCGCCCCGGGCCAGTGCCGCGCCCGCACACCGGTGTTCCACCAGTTCGAAGAGGAGCCCTTGGTCCTGGCGGCGTGCGGCGAGGCGGAAGGCCAACCGCATGGCGTCGTCGGCCAGTTCCAGCCATTGGCTGCGCGCGTGGGCGGTGACGAAGTCGTGGCGTGCGGCGGCCAGGGTCAGTGCGGCCGGGACGGCGAGGGAGAGCGCGTGGTCGATGGACCGGGGCTCGTGGTCGCCGTGGTCGGTCCGGTTCAGGTGGTCCTCGAGGGTTCGGGCGAGCAGGAGGTCGACCTGGGCGCACCGCTCGTGGATCTCGCGTGCCTGGTAGACATCGCGGGCATCCTGGGCCAGCCGCTTCATCGCCTCGATGTCGCCCCGCTCGTACGAGTGCTGGGCGCCGAGCAGCATGGCGTCGGCGGCGGCGACCGCGGCGCCGAGTTGCGCGAACCGCTCCAGGCTCGCCGCGATGAGCTCGCTCGCTCCCGCGGTGTCGCCGCGCTGGGCGGCGATGAAGCTCCGGGACTGCTCGCAGACCGCCAGTTCGCCGGACCTGCGCTGTTCCTCGAAGAACGCGGACGCCTCGGCGAGCAGGCGCTCCGCGCGGTCCAGTTCGCCCCGGCGTATCGCGATGCCCGCCCGGTGCACGAGCAGTGTCTGCTGCTCACCGGTGTCCCCCAACGCCCGGAAGGCGTCGTCCGCCCGGGCGAGGCAGTCCTCGGCCTCGTCGAACCGGCCGGTCGCGGAGCAGATCACGCCGAGCGAGGTCAGCAGGCGTGGCACGGTCTCCGCAGCGGTCGCCGCAGTGGTGGACAGCAGGAGGGCGGCCTGCTCCTCGGCTGCTCCCCACTCGCCCCGGTCCATCAGCAGGAGCATCCGGCCCAGGCCGATCTCGGAGCCGCGCAGTCCGTCGGGATCATCGAATTCGGGCAGTCGGGCCGTCGCCTCGTCGAGGCGTGCCAGGGCCTGGTCCAGACGTCCCGTCCTGCGCAGCAGGTCGGATCCGGCTAGCAGTGTCCGCAGGAGGATTTCCAGCCACAGTTGCCGCCCGTGCGGCCCCATCGGCGCCGACGCGATGCCGTCGAGCAGGGCGCGAGCACGGTGGACGGTTTCCTCGGCTCCGGGAAAGTCCGAGGCGTCCAGGAGGACGCTCGTGAAATCGGTCAGCAGGTGCGCGCGCAGGAACCGTACGTCGGGGGAGTCCTCCAGGGACTCGGCCAGGGCGAGCAGCTCCTCGTAGACGGCGTACGCGGTCTCGTAGTCCGCAGCCATGTGATGCTCGTGGGCCAGGGCGAAGCCGCTGTCGAACGGGTCTCCGTACAGGTGTACCGGTGCGTCGCTCTCGTCCGTCATCCGTCAGTAGTCCTCACTGGTGGCAGTGGCGGCGACGATCTCGGCGAGGAAGGGCCCGGAGAAGGTCTCGGACTCCTGGGGCCGAAGGGCGTCGGCCAGCCGGCGCCGGGCCAGGGCGCGGATCGCGTCGCGGTCGTCGCGGCCGCCGAGGCCGGGGCCCGGGTCGAAGCCGGGCAGCAGGACACCGACCTCGACGAGCGGCGGCGTCGGCGTGAGTGGCAGGGTCCGGACCGGAGTCGGGCCGGGGGTGAGATCCAGAGTTGCCCGGCCGACCCACAGGTCGTCCCGTCTGGCCAGGGGCACCCGGTGCGGGCGACCGCCGTTCACCTGGATCTCCGCGACGAGGGACGCGGCGGCGGCGGGCGCCGCCTCGTGCGCGACGGCCTCGATCTCGATCTGCCGCTGTGCGCCGAGAGCGCGTGCGGTCCAGGACACCGCGTCCTCGGCGGCGTCGACGAACCCGGGCGGGTAGCGACGCCAGTCGTTGGTCCCCGTGCCCCGGGCGATCACCCGGCCGCCGGGGGTGGGGGCAACGCCGGCCGCGAGGGCGTAGCCGTCCTGACGGGCGAACCGCGCGCCGGGGCCGGGCCTGGTGCCGGTCGAACGCCGCGCGTCGAGGGCCGCGCGGAGCCGGCGCAGCTGGGGCCCATCCAGCCCGGCGCAGTCCGCCGCGTCGTCGACCATCCGCAGGACGCTCTCCAAGTGACGCTTCAGATCCGCCGGTTGCGCTGCCGAGCGCCACCAGTCGGTCAGTGCGTCGAGGGCGGCCCAGTGCTCCTTGATCAGTTCGGCCGCGCAGTCGTCGGGCTGGTCCTCGAAGTCGTCGAACAACTGCTGGCATCGGTGGGTCAGAGCAGCCAACTCCAGTCCGAGCACGTCCGCTTCGAGCATCGCGATCCCGTCCGCGTACGACGCCGGCCACCACCGGGCAGCCCAGTGCCCGAAGCCGAGCCGGGCAGCGGCGCCGGCACAATCCGTCGGGCACGCCGTCACCCGTACCGAGGGCGGCTCGTCCGCCGCGGCGCACGCGTGCACTGCCGCGGCGACGCGCTCGCCGTAGACCGCCCACAGCCACTGCTGCGCCCGCCGGACGTCGTACACCTCGGCCACCGGCAGGGTCGCCGGGCCCGCGAGGACGGGCCAGAACAGCACCGCTCCCGAGACGTCGAGGACCGCCCGGGTGAAGTCGGGTCCGGCAAAAGGCCCGGCGGTGATCCGGATCGTACCGTCCCCGTCCCGGCCGACATCGACCTCCGTCCCCGGCCCCGCCATCACGCGCTCCCCGGCTCGGCCGCAGCCACGGCGGCCGACGCCGTCCCAGGCGTCGCCGACAGCGCGCGCAGCGCCGACCGGACCCTGGCGCGGTGATCCATCATCACCGAGCGCGCGACCCCGTCGAGCACCGCCCAGGCCGACGCGACTTCCCCCAGCGGTGCGTCGCGGACATCCCGCCCGTGCAGCCGTACCCACAGGCGCCGCATGTAGGCCGCCCAAGGAGTACGGAGGTCCTGGGCGAGGGCCTCCAGGGCACCGCCGTCCGGATCGGGGCGGGGAGAGACGGTCATCCTGCGGGCACGCAGGACCGAAGCCTCCCGGCGCCAGCGGCTGTTGACGGCCCGGTGGGCCGAGGTCCGCCCCTGCGCGCCTTCCCCGGTGCCCAGGGGATCGAGGCCGACCGCGAGCCGCCCACCGAGGACGACGGTGACGCGCAGGCTCTCGTCGTACAGGCCGAGCGGAGCGCAACTGCGGCCGACCTCCCGCCCGACGAGCTCCGGCAGCGCCGGCAGTTCCTCGCGCCGGGCTGACGACTGCAGGACCAGGAAGAGGCGCTCGAAGAGCGTGCGGTCCAGCGGCGCGGCAAGCGTCGCGGTCGAGGCGCCCCGGCCGACCCCCGGGCACGCCGGCACCTGCCGTGCGGTCAGTCCCAGGTGCGAGGGCTGGTCCGTACCGCCCCAGACCCCGGCGGCGAGCGCCCACAGGGCCCGGCCGTACGCCCTCCCGTCCTCGGCCTCGATCATGGACAGGTACGCCGGGGATCTTCCCGGCTGCCCCGGCGCCCCGCACAGCTCCAGGACCTCGGCCGCCCGCACCACTGCCGAGGCCACGTCCGAGGCCGGAACCGTTCGACGGCTCTCCCACGCGGCCGTCAGCTCCTGGTCGAGGCGGGCGCGCCGTACAGGGTCCGCCAGATGCTTCTTCAGCGCCTCGACCGTGCGTCCGCCGTCCGCGTCCGCCACGTCCTCGACGACGGCCCGGGCCACCGCTTCCGCACCGGCCGAGGGCGCGCCGTGCTGGGTCGCCAGTTCGAAGCACCGTTGGAAGTAGAGATCCTGGGGGTGGCCCGCCACGACGCCCAGAGCCCTGCGGGCCTTCTTGAGGAGCGTGAACCACTGCGCCGTCGCCACGAGACGAGTGCTGGACCCCCTGATCAGCGCGGCGAGACGGTCGGCCTCGGCGGGGTCCAGGAAGTCCACCCCGAGTTCGGGACGCAGAGCGGGCCTGACGACCAGCGGCAGCACGATCAGCTTGACCGTCCGGGTCAGCGGCGCCCCAGCGGGCCCGCTCAGCGCCTCAAGCCCCGGTCCGAGGTCCCGCCAGGCCTGTTCGATGACCATGGCGCGCGGTCGGGGCTCACCGGTCGGCTGGCTCGGGGGCGGCATGGGGGGAGCGTACGTCGTCCACGAACAGGCGGGCGAACCTGGGATCGGTAGGGGACACGGCCCTCCTAGCCTTCCCCTCGTGCACTGCACCGGGCATCCGTTCATCACCACAAGGAGCAGCAGTCATGGGAATCTTCGGGAAGCGGGGCAAGAACCGCGAGGAGCGGGCCGCCGAGATCGCCGGCAAGGTGGCGAGTGGCAAGGGCTTCTACGGGCGCACCACGCGCGCGTTCCTCGGCGCGGAGGACTTCGCCAAGGTCCAGCACTCGATCGGTGCGTACCAGTCCAGCCACGACGTCCAGCAGTTGCTCGCCACGGGGGCGCCGACCACCCCCGCCCTTGTCGAGTCGATCAGCGACACCGGACGGCTCGTCAACTTCGACCCGATCGTCGATCTGGTCCTCCAGCCGGCCGGAACCACCGGACGGATCACCCTGCGGACCATCGTCTCCAAGCTGCGTATCCCCCGCGCCGGCGACCAGGTACTGCTGATCGCCGACCCCGCCCGCCCGGGTGGCTACCTCTACGCCGGGGACGGCGTGACCCCGTGACGTCGCCATCGCCGTACGAGGAATCGGCGGACGAACACCACCTGCCTTCCACTGGCGGCCGGGAGCTGGAGGGCCGCGACCGACAGGCCGCCGGTCCGGAAGTTCGCGGTGACGTCGACGACGCCAGGAACCACCTTCGGGACCGGCCGCGCCCGGAGCCCCGCCACGGCCGGCAGCGAAGACCGCCGATCGTCTCCCGGCACGGCAGACGCCACTCCACCCCGAGCGACGCCCACCTGCGCCCCGCCCTTGAGGCACTGGCGCAACAGCCGGCGCGGAGCGCGGCCGAGAGACCCGAGCGCTGACATGGGCGACGACGGGGGCGGGATCCAGTGGACGCGGATATCCGGCACCGGCCGTGGGCAGTACGAAGTGGCCGCCCTGATGTGTCTGTGCGGACCGGTCATGGCGGGCTTCTACGTCTTCACCGGGGCGGACCTCCTGATCATCGGCACGGTGTTCACGGTGGTCTTCCCGCCCTTGGGCCTGGGGCTCTGGGGCCACACCGTCACCGAGCGGAAACAGAACAGCCGGCTCGACGCCGTCGGGGTTCCGGCGAC
Organism: Streptomyces sp. NBC_01013; assembly: GCF_045162765.1. Lineage (NCBI taxonomy): Bacteria > Bacillati > Actinomycetota > Actinomycetes > Kitasatosporales > Streptomycetaceae > Streptomyces > Streptomyces sp. NBC_01013. The sequence continues at coordinate 1,976,338 of NZ_CP108687.1, read as the reverse complement.
TGCGGAGATCGCCGGACCGACCGACGTCGACCGGGACGGAGAGACGCCCGGAGTGGCGGTCGGTCTGCGGGTCAGCGGACCGGGGTTCCGGACGTTCGAGACGACCTGGCACGGCAGCAACCATCCCGGCCTCCGCGTGGGCCTGCGGATCGACGCCGTCGTCGATCCGGTCGACGGCCTGTTCCGGGTGGATCTCTGATGAATGGCCAGGAGATGTGGGAGATCTGGTGGTTGGTGCCCAGCGGACTGGCCGTGCTCGGCTACGGTCGCTCACTCGCCGGGGTGACCCGGGCCCAGCGCGCGACATGGGTGAAGGCGAGAGTCGTGGCGGTGGGACAGCCGGCCCACGGCCCTTCCGAGTGGCCCGGCATACCGGTGACGATCACGTTCCAGGACCCGGCCACCGGGCAGGAGTTCACCCTGTCGAACGCCGGAAAGCACGGCGACCCGATCAACGAAGCCTGGGTGGGCCGGGAGTTCGAGGTGCGCTACCCGCCCGGCCGACCGCACCGGTTCGCCGTCGTGCTCGACGTCATGGGCGAGAAGAACGGACGCCACGGCCCCGACTGCGCGGTCATGGTGCTGCTCATCGGGCTGGCGGTCCACGCGACCGTCCGCTGGGGATACCCGTGCGCACTGCTCGCCTTCGGTGCCCTGCTGACCGCTGCCGCTGCGCGCAGCCCCGACATCCGCACGGTGCGCGCCCGCAACGCCCTGCTGGACTCGGCGGTCGCCGTCCCGGCGGAGGTCGTGGCCGTCCGCACGCATGTCTACGCCGATGCCGAGGCCGGGGACATCGTCGTCCACACCCCCGTCGTCACGTTCATCACCCGCGAGGGCACGCACGTCACCGTCCTGACCCATGAGCACATACCCGACCCCGGCCACTCCCTCCACTGAACCCTGACCATCCACTACGCCCCCACCGACCCGTCCGTCTGCACACCCGACCGCGCGGCCGACCGCCGGTCCGGCGCGAGGAGCGTCGCCTTCGTGATCGCCCTGCTGCTCATGGGGGCGGCGGCGGTCGTGGCCGGCGCGGTCGGGACGGCGTGAAGGAGTGCGCAGTTCCGCATGCCGAGGTGGCGCGGATGAGGCCATGGATCACGACGCTGGGGGAAGGAGGGCTGACCGGGGTCTGGAATGATCGGCAGGTGAGTGACGTGAAGCTGCCGCCCGTGGACGCCATCGAGTCACATGTGCGGGCGTTCTTCGCAGGGCACTCCGTCGAGGTCGTCGAGTACGACCTCGGGCCGGATCGGCGAGAAGCCGTAGCCGGGCTGCGCGTTCTCGTGGTGGCGCCAGGCCCTCGCAGCGACGGCTGGGCCTATGTCACCGCGGGGTGCTGGGGCGCGAGGGAGAAGGAGGGGCACGGGCTCGAGTTCGTCATGACCGCCCTCGTCCGCGACCAGCGGTTCATCGACCTCATGGCCATGATCGCCTATTACCACTGCGGTGGGCACCCGCTCGACCTGCAACACAGCATGCCGATCGGTGAACCATGGGTGCCGGGTTCGGCCTGCGACCACCTGCTGATCAGCCTGCCCTATCTCCACGGACCTGACCTCGAACACTGTCCGCTGCCCCGGGGGCACGCCCGCATCCTGTGGGCCTTGCCCGTGACGGCCGCCGAAATCGAGTTCCGCAGGCATCGCGGGCACGAGGCGTTGGAGCAGCTCTTCGACGAGGCGGAGATCATTCCCACTGATCCCTTCCGGGCATCGGTCGTGTGAGACGACGGCCGGACCGCCCCGGGTGAACAGCACACGTGATCGTCAGGGGCGCATGTCGACGCCGGCTTCCGCCGGCTCCGTCACCGGCCGGGCGGCGGTCTCGTCGGTCGGAGTCCGGTAGCCGAGGACAAGCTCCGCTTCCGAGGTGGCGTGATCGAAGGCCGCTCCAGGGCAGGGAAGGAATCCCGCAGTTGTGCTCCCCTCCGGTTGCCCCGTGCAAGCGCGCGGTGGGTTCGTTCGCCGCCGGCCTCACTCGGTGCGCTGTCCGACGCGGAGGACGCTCAGGTAACGGCGTGATGCCCGGTCGCCCATCCGCGTGCGGATGCGCTCGGCGACAGCGTCGAGCAGGGGCTCACGGACATCGCGGTCGAGCCTCCGGTACAGCGACAACGAGCGAAGGTGATCAGCGAAGTCGTCCCCGTTGAACCACTGAACGCTCGGGTACCGGCGCACGGTCGTCGGGCCGAACAATTCTCCGGGATCGTCGACCGTGCCCCACCCTCCATGAGGGGCGCGTGCATCGTCCTCCAGCGGCGGATGCCCCCAGTCGGGGTTTCCGGGGCAGAACCGCTCGTGGAGATCGGCGGTCTCTGCGTACACCTCCGGCTCTCCCGGCCGGCGGACAACGACGTTGCCGAGCAGCGCCGTCCAACCTCCGGAGCAGAGCACGTCGTGCGCCCGCTGCCAGCCGATCGACGGGTCGACCCAGTGCCATGACGACGCGGCCACGAGGACATCGAAGCGTCGGCCTCGGTCGTCCCACTCCTCGAACGTGGACGTCTCGACCTCGACGTTGCCGAAGGCGGCGGTACGCCGGCGGGCGAGTGCGGCCATCTCTTCGCCCGGCTCGACGGCGGTCACCGAGCATCCGAGCGCTGCCGGCGAGCGCGTCGCCTGACCGGTGCCGCAGCCCACTTCCAGCACCGACGACCTCTCGTCCATGCCGGTGACGGCGCCAAGGTCCACGAACAGTTCGTCGGGGTAGCCGGGGCGGACCCGGTCGTAGAGCTCCGACACCTCGTTGAACACCTTGCCGAGGTCCTGGCGGTTCGGGCGCCCCTTCGGATCATCAGTCACGAACGCACAAGCTATGAGGCTCGCCCACGGGACGCCACCCGTTTGAGACAGCTCCCGGACAGCAGCCGTGCCGATCCTCTCCGTCTGCCCGGCTCTGTTCTGGTGCTGCTGCCGCCAGGTGGCGTGTGGCACCGGGCAATTGCCACACGCTCGTTGTCCCCGTCCTGGCCGTCTCGTTGAGCTGAACGGGTGATGACCGAGGGGGTGGGGCGGATGGGGCAGAAAGGGGAGGTGCGCGGGTTCAGGGCGGACATCGAGGAGGGCCAGGAGCGGCCGGCCGCCGAGCTGTGTCCGGTTGGGCTGTCGTGGGATCGTCTCGCGGCGGGATGAGTTGCCCGGTGCCGTAACGAGCGAAACGAGCCGCCGTCCCCCGGGGGGTCGGGCGGCTGGTGGGCAAGGCGGTCAAGCCCTTCGAAGTCCCGTGCCGCCGCCGCAGGGTGCAGCGGCAGCACGCACCGGCGCCGCCGTCATCGACACCGTCTGCGCCGGCCCTCGCACCGTCGCTCGCAGGCCCTGCTCAGCGACCGGCCGACCGGACGATCGTGAATGCCGCGCCCTCCGGGTCCGCGACCGTGGCCACCCTGCCGCTGGACCCCTCCCTGGGCGGCTGCAGGATGTGCCCGCCGAGCTCCACCACGCGCCGTGCGGCCTCGTCGGTGTCGTCGACCTCGAAGTACGTCATCCAGTGCGGGCCCCGGTCGCGCGGCAGGGCATGGCCGACGCCGTGCAGGGAGGCCACCGGGTGTCCGTCCAGGTGGAGGGTCTGGTAGTCGAAGTCGGCCGAGACGATCGCTTCGGTCTCGTAGCCGAAGACCGCCTGGTAGAACTTGGCGACCGTCGCCGTCTCCCGGGTCACCAGCTCGTTCCAGACCGGGGCGCCCGGCGCGCCCGCCAGTTCGGTGCCGATGTGCTCGGCCGCCTGCCAGATCCCGAACACGGCGCCGCTCGGGTCGGAGGCGATGGCCATGCGGCCCGCGTCCCCGGCGTCGAGCGGCCCGACGCCGACCGTGCCGCCGCATGCGCGGATCGTCTCCGCGGTGAGGTCGGCGTCGTCGGTGGCCAGATAGGTCGTCCAGGCGATCGGGAGATGCCGGTCGGGCGGCAGCTGTCCGATGCCCGCGACCTCCTTCCCGTCGATCAGTGCCCGGACGTACGGGCCGAGCTGCTCGGGGCCGGGGCCGAACTCCCAGCCGAACAGTTCGGCATAGAAGTTCTGGGTCGTGTGCAGGCCGTGCACGATCAGGCTCACCCAGCAAGGTGTTCCGGGTGTACGCCGAGCGGCAGCCTCGGTCATCGTCACACTCTCCTCGGACCATCGTGGTGGTCGTACGGGGGAACGGGGCCGGCGCGCCGTTGTGCGGTACGGGATGTGTACGCCCCGTGCAGATGCTTGCACCACCTGGCGCGTGATGCGTCCCGGCCGCGCCGCTTTTCCCGTGATCTCGACAGAGGAGTTCCGGTTTGTGGTGGTACATCCCGTTTTGGTGTTGCTGTGAGTGTGTCGGCCTCTTTGCGAGGACGGCACGCATGAAGCCCATCATCACCGCATCCGAATGTGCGAGCGAATTGGCGGGGCGCACCAGGGGTTCCGCGCAGGAGGGGAGCCGCCTGGCCGTGCCTGGGTCGTGGGTCGCGGAGGGACAGCGCACGAGGGCCCGTACGCGGCTGCGTACGGGCCCTCGTCATGCTGCTGTCACCCGGGCCTTCAGTCCTGCTTCTTGCGGCGGGTGCCGAAGACGATCTCGTCCCAGCTCGGGACCGCCGCCCGGCGGCCGGGCCGGACCCCGTCCGCCTCCGCCTGCCGGTCCGTGGTCCCGGTGAGCCGGTCTCGATGGCCCGCGACCGCGCGCGGCATCAGGACGTCCGCGTAGGCGGAACCCGCGCCCGCGGAGGCCGCGGGAGCCGGCGGCTCCTCCGCCTCCGGCTCGTGGGCGGCGGGTTCGAGCGCCGGAGGCTCGGGCGGTGCCGGGCGTTCCGGTACGACCATGTCGCCGCGGAAGCTCGGTACCGCTTCCAGCAGGCTGGTGAGTGAGTCCCGCTCGCTCGCGGTGACCCCGCCGATGCGCTCCTCCGGCTCCGGGGGCGGAGGGGGTGCGGGACGTTCCATCTGGCGGTCGAGGGCGCGGTCCAGCGGCCGGTCGCGCGGCAGCCGGGCGATCCGCGGGACGAACGGGAAGCTGGGCTCGGGCGCGGCGACATCGTCGGTCTCGCCGATCAGCGAGCGGGCCTCGTCGTCGACGGCCTGGACCAGCCGCCGCGGCGGGTCGTAGGTCCAGCTCGCCGAGTGCGGCTCGCCGGCGACGCGGTACACCAGGAGGACCTCCCAGGTGCCGTCGTCGCGACGCCACGAGTCCCACTGGACGGTCTCCTTGTCGGCGCCGCGCAGCAGCAGGCGCTCCTGTACCGCCTCGCCGAGCTGGGGGCCCGTGTTCTCGCCGGGGCGGCGTACCGGAGTCTTCCGGGCCCGCTCGGCCATGAAGGCGCGCTCCGCGAGAACGGGGCCCTCGAAGCGGCGGACGCGGTCGACCGGAATGCCGGCGAACTGAGCGACCTCCTCCGCGGAGGCGCCGGCCCGTATCCGGGCCTGGATGTCGCGGGGGCGGAGGTGGCTCTCCACCTCGATCTCGATCTGGCCGAGCCGTGCGCGGTCGTTGCGCACGGCGGCTCGCAGCCGCTCGTCGATCGGAAGTGTGTACTCCGTGCTGTCGGCAGCCTTGAGCACCAGTCGTGTGCCGTCGTTGGAGACGGCCACGACACGCAGTTCGGGCATGGGAACCTCCCGGGTGGTGCCTGCCGACGTCACGTGCGTCGCTGCTTCCGCTAGTCGAGTGTGGCCTGCCCGGGTGCAGCCTGCCACAACATTGCCGTGTTGCCCGGCGTGTCGGGCGTGAGCCCTTGATCGCCGGTGTGACACGGTGACCTCTTGCGCAACACAAAGTGACCGATGGTCACTCCGCGTAGCCGGCCTCCGTGCGATGCCGCGGCGCCGCCGGATCGAGTGCCTCCTTCGGCCCCCTCCCGAAGGTTCCGGACTTCCGTGCGGGAGTCCGGCCCCAGGGCTCGCCACAGTACTCCATTCGGGCCATGGGGGTGGACCGCCGCGCCGCCGAACTTCTCGTGAGGCGCGGGAGTTGAGATACCCACTTGAAGGTGGGATGCCCGCAATGCGTGTCCTCCTTCACAGAATCGCCGTATTCGGAACTATCCACTTCGCTCATATGTCCCTTGTTGGTGCATGGTGGGAGAGATGTCGATCAAGGGCTGGAAATGGTGCAGAAGCCGGAAAGTGACATAGAACCCAGAGAAAGGCGGATAGATCTGAGCCTGCCCCAGGTGGCGGGCAGCGCTGTGGCGGCGGTCGCGGCGGCGGTGGCGGCCTCCCAACTGGGCGTGTACGGGACGATTCTCGGCGCCGGGGTGATGAGCATCGTCGCCACGTGCGGCGGCTCGGTCTTCCAGCACTTCTTCCGTCGCACGGGCGAGCAGATCCGCGAGGTGACGGTCCAGGTGAAGCACCCGGGCCGCGAGGTGACGGTTCATACGCGCCAGACGCGCGACGGCGGGGACCCGGACGCGCCGTGGGAGACGGCCGAGAGGCGGGTGGCCCTGCGGGAGGCCGAGGGGTCCGCCGATGCCACCGCGATGCTGCGACCGCTGGATGCCACGACCGTCCTGCGGCAGGTGAACGCTGCGGACGTGCCCAGGAACGGTGGCTCGGAGGACGCCGACGCCACAGCGGTCCTGCGGCCGTTGGACGCCACGACGATGTTGCGACGGGTGGACGCCACCACCGTGTTGCGGACGGTGAACGCCGACCGGGAGCGCACGCGGTCGACCGAGTCGTCGGACGGGACCCGGCGGCTCACGGCCGCCCCGGTGCCGGACGACGAGTTCTCGCACGCGACGACCCACGGCACCCGGATCCGCGGCTGGAAGCGCTCGGCCCTCGGGGCCGCCGTGGTGTTCGTCGTCTCGATGATCGGGATCACCACGTTCGAGCTGGTCTCCGGCAGCGACCTGAGCGGCGGCCACGGAACCACCGTCGGCTCCGTCGTGCGCGGCGAGCGGGGCTCGGGCTCCTCGGACCCGGCGCCGTCCTCCAGCACCGGGCCCGAGCGGGACGGCACGGCGCCCGGCGAGGACAACGGGACGGCCCCCGGCGCCGACCCTCAGGACGGGAAGAGCGCCGACCCGGACCCGGACCGCAGCAGCGGCTCCACGGTCGACCCGACGCCCACCCCCACCCCGTCGGCCTCCGCCGGGGACGGAACGGCTCCGACGACCGCGCCGACACCGACGGCCACCGGCGACGGCAGCAGCTCCGCCCCCGGCCCGACGGCCAGTGGCAGCGCTCCGGCACAGGAGGACAACGCGCCGGCCGGACCGGACACCGGCGAGTGAGTGGACGCGGCCCCTCCCCGGCCGCGACGACATCGGCCTCCGCCCCCACCAGGGCGGAGGCCGATGTCGTCGCAGCGGGACACGAGGTCAGTCGCCCAGGACCCGCCGCAGGTAGTCGTTGGCGAAGAGCCGGTCCGGGTCCAGTCGGTCCCGTACGGCCGTGAACTCGCCGAAGCGCGGATACACCCCGGCCAGGTACTCGGCGTCACGGGTGTTGACCTTGCCCCAGTGCGGACGACCGCCGTGCGCGGTCATGATTCGCTCCACCGCCGTGAAGTACGCCTGGTAGGGCGTCCCCCGGTACAGATGGACGGCGATGTACGCGCTCTCCCGGCCCGAGGCCGTGGACAGTGCGATGTCGTCCGCGGGGGCGGTGCGCACCTCCACGGGGAAACTGATCCGCAGGGGGGAACGCTCCACCATCGCCTTGACCTCGCGCAACGCCTCCACCGCGGCCTCGCGCGGCAGGGCGTACTCCATCTCCACGAACCGCACCCGGCGCGGGCTCGTGAAGACCCTGAAGGGGATGTCGGTGTACGTGCGCGCCGAAAGGGCCCTGCTGGACAGCTTGGCGATCGACGGAATCATGGCCGGGACCGCCCGGCCGAGCGAGCAGGCGACCTGGAAGACGCCGTTGGAGAGGAGCTCGTCCTCGATCCAGCCGCTCACCTTCCCGGGCGGCGCCGCGGGGCCCGCGCTCCGGTTGTTGCGCTTGGTGTTGCAGTTCCCTGTGTGCGGGAACCAGTAGAACTCGAAGTGTTCGTTCTCGGTCACCAGCTGATCGAAGTCTGCCGTGACCTTGTCGAAGGTCATCGGCTCCTCACGGGCGGTCAGCAGGAAGACCGGCTCCACGGCGAAGGTGATGGCCGTGATGACGCCCAGCGCTCCGAGCCCGATCCGGGCGACGGCGAAGATCTCGGGATTCTCGGTCTCCGAACAGGTCAGCACCGTGCCGTCGGCGGTGACCAGTTCCAGGGCGCGGATCTGCGCGGATATGGACGCCGAGTCGCGGCCGGTGCCATGGGTGCCGGTCGACGTGGCCCCGGCCACCGTCTGCTCCATGATGTCGCCCATGTTGGTGAGCGAGAGTCCCTCGCGGGCCAGCGCGGTGTTGAGCCGCTTCAGCGGCGTGCCGGCCTCGACGGTCACCGTCATCGCCACCCGGTCGATCTCCCGTATGCCGGTGAGCAGATCGGGGCGGATCAGCAACCCGTCGGTGGCGGCGGTGGCGGTGAACGAATGGCCGGTGCCGACCGGCTTCACCTTCAGGCCGTCCTCGGATGCCCTGCGCAGCGCCTCGGCGAGTTCGTCCACGGAGGCGGGGGACACGGCCCGTGCCGGGCGGGCGGTGACGTTGCCCGCCCAGTTACGCCACGCGCTCGTCGTCGTCCGTGCGTAGGTGTCGGTCATCTTCCCCGCGCCCTTCCGTAGGAACCGGCCCTCTGAGCCGGCGGTACCCCAGGAACGCCGCCGCGGCCGCGAGCACTCCCGCAACGGCGGGCACCGCGTACCCCGCCTTCGCCCCGGACGCGTCGACCACCCAGCCCGCGGCCGAGGAGCCGAGCGCCACGCCTACGGCGAGCCCGGTGCTGGTCCAGGTCATGCCCTCGGTCAGTCTGGTGCGCGGTACGTGCTGTTCGACGAGGGCCATGGTGGTGACCATCGTCGGTGCGATGGCAAGGCCCGCGACAAAGAGCGCCACGGCCAGGAACGGCAGGCTCCCGGCCAGTTGGAGGGGGATCATACTCACGGCCATCGCACACACTCCCACCAGCCACCGGGTGGACGGCCGGCCCTTGAGGTGCAACAGGCCGAAGACCGCTCCGGCGAGACAGGACCCGAGCGCGTATACGGCCAGCACGAGGCTCGCCGCGGCCTTGTGCCCCTGTTCCTCGGCGAAGGCCACGGTCACCACGTCCACCGCTCCGAAGATCGCCCCGGTAGCCACGAAGGTGACCACGAGCACCTGCAGCCCGCGCGACCCCAGCGCGGAGCCGGTGGTATGCCGGGCGTGCGGGTGCGGCACCGGCTCCGTGGCCCGCTGCGCGGTCAGCCAGAACACCCCGACCAGCAGGAACCCGGCGGCGAGCAGGGGACCGGCCTCCGGGAACCAGGCGGTGGAGAGCCCGATGGAGACGATCGGGCCGAAGATGAAGCAGACCTCGTCGACGATCGACTCCCACGCGTACGCGGTGTGCAACTGCCGCGCCGAGCCCCGGTAGATCTCCGCCCAGCGCGCCCGGACCATCGACCCGACACCGGGCACGCAGCCGGCTCCCGCCGCGAAGACGAAGAGCGTCCAGTCGGGCAGCCGCTGCTGCGCGCAGACCAGCAGTCCGGCCACGGCCGCCAGAGCGACGAGCGTCACCGGACGCAGCACCCGGCGCTGTCCGTACCGGTCGACCAGCCTGGACACCTGTGGTCCGACCACCGCGGCCGACATCGCGAGCGTCGCGGAGAGCGCGCCCGCCAGTCCGTACCGGCCGGTCAGCTGGGAAATCATGGTCACCACGCCGATGGCCATCATGGACAGCGGCATCCGGCCGAAGAAACCGGCCGAGGAGAACCCCTTGGTGCCGGGGGCCGCGAAGATCGCGCGGTAGGGACTGGGCAAGGGTGACTCCGATACGACCTGGCCACACGCGGTGTCAGGGGTGAACGTGGCCGATACAGCTTACGTGCGCTGCGGATGGCCCCGCAGCGGGAACCGGCTCCCCGCCGCCCCCGGAAACGGGCCCCGGGGCGGGCGGCAGGTGTCGGTGGGATCCGGGAGGCAGGGGGGTGGCAGGATCGATGTCATGTCCGATCTGCGCGATCCCGCTCCCTACGACGCCCTGCTGCTGCTCTCCTTCGGTGGCCCCGAAGGCCCGGACGACGTGGTTCCGTTCCTGGCGAACGTGACCCGCGGCCGGGGAATCCCCGAGGAGCGGCTGAAGGAAGTCGGCAAGCACTACTTCCTCTTCGGCGGTGTCAGCCCGATCAACGCGCAGAACCGGGCGCTGCTGGGCGCGCTGCGCAAGGACTTCGCGGACCACGGGCTCGATCTGCCGGTGTACTGGGGCAACCGCAACTGGGCGCCCTGTCTGACCGACACCCTGCGCGAGATGACGCAGGACGGGCACCGCCGCATCGCCGTCCTGGCGACCAGTGCCTACGCCTCGTACTCCGGCTGCCGTCAGTACCGCGAGAACCTCGCCGAGTCACTGGCCGCCCTGGAGGCCGAGGGGCTGCCGGTGCCGCGCGTCGACAAACTGCGGCACTACTTCAACCACCCGGGCTTCGTCGAGCCGATGGTGGACGGCGTGCTCGCCTCGCTGGCCGAGCTGCCCGCGGACGTGCGGGCCCGCGCGCACCTCGCCTTCACCACGCACTCCATTCCGACCTCGGCCGCGGATGCCTCCGGCCCCGTGGAGGGGCACGGCGACGGCGGAGCGTACGTCGGTGAGCACCTGGACGTGGCACGGCTGGTCGTGGAGGCCGTCGCGTCCCGGACCGGTGTCACCTACCCCTGGCAGCTCGTCTACCAGTCGCGCAGCGGCGCCCCGCACATCCCGTGGCTGGAGCCCGACATCTGCGACCACCTGGAGTCGCTGCACGGTGATGGCGTCCCCGCCGTGGTGATGGCACCCATCGGGTTCGTCTCGGACCACATGGAGGTCCTCTACGACCTCGACACCGAGGCCACGGCCAAGGCGGCAGAGCTCGGACTCATGGTGCGACGGTCCGCGACGGTCGGTGCCGATCCGCGGTTCGCGGCGGCCGTGCGCGATCTGGTGCTGGAGCGGGCCGCCACCGAAAAGGGCCTCGACCGGGAGCGGTGCGCGCTCGGGACGCTCGGGGCGAGCCATGACCTCTGTCCGGTCGGCTGCTGCCCGGCCCGGGCGCTCAAGCCGGCCGCCGCGGGCGCCGACAGCCCGTACGCGTAGAGCGATTCGACCAGTAACCCCTCACACCCCTGGGAGCGCCGTGACCGACCCCCTGCTGCCCGAACTGCTCGACCTGGCCCTGGACGTCGCCGGCCGCGCCGGCGCGCTGCTGCGCGACGGACGCCCCGCCGATCTGGGAGTGGCCGCGACCAAGTCCAGCCCGGTGGACGTCGTCACCGAGATGGACATCGCCGCCGAGAAACTGATCACCGGCTTCCTGTCCGAGCGCCGTCCGCACGACGGCTTCCTCGGCGAGGAGGGCGCCAGCTCCGCGGGCAGCAGCGGTGTCCGCTGGGTCATCGACCCGCTCGACGGCACCGTGAACTATCTCTACGGCCTGCCGACGTGGGCCGTGTCCGTCGCCGCCGAGCGCGACGGCGAGCGGATCGTGGGCGTGGTCGAGGTCCCGATGCGCGGGGAGACCTACCACGCGGTCCTCGGTGCGGGTGCGTACGCAAAGGGCGGGGCGTACGGGGAAGGCGCCCGGTTGCGCTGCCGGCCTGCCCCGCCGCTGGACCAGGCGCTCGTGTCGACCGGCTTCAACTACGTCGCCGACGTCCGCGCGCACCAGGCGGACGTGGCGCGCGTCCTGATCCCGCGGTTGCGCGACATCCGGCGCGGCGGTTCCGCGGCGATCGACCTCTGTGACGTCGCCGCCGGCCGCCTCGACGGCTACTACGAGCGCGGCCTCCACCCGTGGGACCTCGCCGCCGGTGACCTCATCGCCCGTGAAGCGGGCGCGCTGACCGGCGGTCGCCCCGGGCTGCCCGCCGACGGCGGACTGACGGTGGCCGCGGCGCCCGGGGTCTTCGAACCCCTCCAGGCCCTGCTGGAGGAGCTGGGCGCCTGGCACGACTGAGACGTTCCGCCTCCCACGGCCTGCGAGAGCCGCTGAGCGGGCCTTTGGGCGCGACCGGAACCGAGAAGGCCCCGCGGATGCCATGCGGCATCCGCGGGGCCTTCTCGTAACGGCTCAGACGCTTGTGGCGCCGATGTGAACACCGTGCTCGGCGGCGAGGCGGTGCAGGTCGTCCAGCTCGCCCTGCTCGACGTCCGCAAGGAAGTCGTCGCCCGTCTCGCGGGCCTTCGTGAGGTCGGACTCGGTGGTCTGGATGCGTTGCAGCAGACCTGCGGTGAAAGCGTCCATGGAGCGCCCCCTCATCGTGGGTCGGTGGCACGGGGGTGTGCCCGGGTTTCCCTCCGCCGAGGCGGTAGGGCGGGTGATCACGCACTCTCCGGGGGACGGAGGGGCCTGTGGCGCGCCACATACAAGACGTGATCGCGGGTGTGAATTCGTCCTCCCCGGCCCAACCCTCAGAGAAACCTCAACTGGCCCGGAAATCCTCCGAATTCCCTGAAACCGCAGGTCGGGCCGCGCCGCCTTACCGCCGGTTTATACGTGTTACGGGCAGGATGGAGCCGCACAGACCGCGCCCAGGGGCGGTCCGGGGCACGAAAGCGTGTCCGTGAGGACGCTCCGCCGGTCGGTTCTCGATCGCGGCGGAGATCTGCCGTGAAGTTCCGCCGTGTAGTTCTGTAGTGAAGTTCTGCTGTGAAGTCCTAGGGAAGGAAGCACCGTGCGCGTACTCGTCGTGGAGGACGAGCAACTGCTCGCCGATGCGGTGGCCACCGGATTGCGCCGTGAGGCCATGGCCGTCGATGTCGTGTACGACGGTTCCGCGGCCCTGGAGCGCATCGAGGTCAACGACTACGACGTCGTGGTGCTCGACCGGGACCTCCCCCTGGTGCACGGCGATGACGTCTGCCGCCGCATCGTCGAGCTGGGCATGCCTACCCGGGTGCTCATGCTCACCGCGTCCGGGGACGTCAGCGACCGCGTGGAGGGCCTGGAGCTCGGTGCGGACGACTACCTGCCCAAACCCTTCGCCTTCAGCGAGCTGACGGCGCGCGTCCGGGCCCTCGGCCGCCGTACGACGGTCGCCCTGCCGCCCGTCCTGGAGCGCGCGGGAATCAAGCTCGATCCCAACCGCCGTGAGGTCTTCCGGGGCGACCAGGAGGTGCAGCTCGCACCCAAGGAGTTCGCGGTGCTGGAGGTGCTGATGCGCAGCGAGGGCGCCGTCGTCTCGGCCGAGCAGCTCCTGGAGAAGGCCTGGGACGAGAACACCGACCCCTTCACCAACGTCGTCCGGGTGACCGTCATGACCCTGCGGCGCAAGCTCGGTGAGCCGCCGGTGATCGTCACGGTGCCTGGCTCCGGATACCGGATCTGACGCCGGTGCCCACCGTCCCGCCGCCCGCGGCGGCGCCCCCCAAACCCACCTGGGAGCCCAAGCAGCAGGAGCCCCCGTATCCCTGGCTGCGCCCGACCATCCGGATACGGCTCACCCTGCTGTACGGCGGCATGTTCCTGATCGCGGGCATCCTGCTGCTCTCGATCATCTACATGCTGGCCGCCCAGGCCCTGCACGAAGGCAGTGAGCTGCCGTTCAAGATCGTCAACGGGCAGGTCACCAGCGGGGTCTGCAACCTGCCGGAGAAGGCGACCCCGGACGACTTCAACGCCGCGGTGAACGCCTGCTTCAACCACAAGCGCCAGCAGGCGCTCGACACGCTCCTCAACCGGTCGCTGCTGGCCCTCGTGGGGCTGAGCGTCATCGCCTTCGCCTTCGGCTACGCCATGGCGGGGCGGGTGCTCTCGCCCCTGGGCCGGATCACCCGCATCGCCCGCAGGGTGGCCGGAACCGATCTGTCCCGCCGCATCGAACTGGACGGGCCGGACGACGAGCTCAAGGAGCTCGCCGACACCTTCGACGACATGCTGGACCGGCTGGAGCGGGCCTTCACCGCGCAGCAGCGGTTCGTCGGGAACGCGTCGCACGAGCTGCGCACCCCCCTGGCGATCAACCGCACCCTGCTGGAGGTCCACCTCTCCGACCCTCAGGCGCCCCCGGAGCTCCAGCAGCTGGGCAAGACACTCCTGGCCACCAACGAACGCAGTGAGCAGCTCGTGGAGGGCCTGCTGCTGCTCGCCCGCAGCGACAACCAGATCGTCGAGCGCAAGCCCGTCGACCTGGCCGAGGTGGCCTCGCGTGCGCTCGACCAGGCGCGGGGTGAGGCCGAGGCCAAGGGTGTGGAGATGCGCAGCGAGCTGGCCCCGGCCGTCGTCCAGGGCAACGGCGTCCTGCTGGAGCGGATCGCGCTGAACCTCGTACAGAACGCGGTGCGCTACAACGTGCCGGCGGACGGCTGGGTGGAGGTCAGCACCGAGCTGATGCCCGGGCAGGCCCTGATGGTCGTCACCAACACCGGACCCGTGGTGCCGGCCTACGAGATCGACAACCTCTTCGAGCCCTTCAGACGGCTTCGTACGGAGCGGACGGGCAGCGACAAGGGGGTCGGTCTCGGCCTGTCGATCGCACGCTCCGTCGCGCGCGCCCACGGAGGCCGTATCATCGCGGAGCCCCGCGAGGGCGGTGGTCTTGTGATGCGCGTCTCACTTCCGGTCTGAGAGGCCGGGCGGGGCGAGCCGCGAACGGATTATTTTTGTTCGCTTTGAGCGGAATTTTCGGGACTCAGTCCCGGAGGGGCCGTGTGTGATCGATCACAGGAGCGATTTTCCACCCATCCACGCTCCGTGATCAGGGATCCCTCCGAAAAACCGGCAAAAGTCGGGTTTTCGGGGCCCGATATCACGGGAAGTACACGGGGTGGCGCCGGTAAACGACGCCGCCGGGACCGTGTACGGTCCCCATCGCCACCCAAGCCGATCACTCTCGAGCGGTCCTTTTGGGTGTCGATTGAGTAACAGACCTTGATGTGAGGCAAAATCTCCGCCTCGGGTCGGGCACAAGTCCGGCCTCTCACGCGTTACGAGCGCTGAGACACCGCAGACACCCAGAGGGGGAGAGCGACAATGGCAACGGATTACGACACCCCACGCAAGACCGACGACGACGTCGATCAGGACAGCCTTGAAGAGCTCAAGGCTCGCCGGAGCGACAAGACGGCATCAGCCGTCGACGTCGACGAATTCGACGCGGCCGAAGGACTGGAGCTGCCCGGCGCAGACCTGTCCAACGAAGAACTGGCCGTACGGGTCCTGCCCAAGCAGGCCGACGAGTTCACCTGCATGAGCTGCTTCCTCGTGCACCACCGCAGTCAGCTGGCCCGCGAGAAGAACGGCCAGCCGATCTGCCGCGACTGCGACTGAGGTCCGGTCGGCCGTGGCAGGGGACGCACCGTTCCGGAAGCGGCGCCGTCGGCGCAAGGAAGGGCCGGAGGCGCAACAGGGCGGTACAGGCCCGGCAGAGGGCGTAGCAGCGCCTGCCGAGCGGTCCGCCCTGCCACCCGAGCCGGGCGAACACGACGACGAGCGGGGCCGGTCGGCCTCGCTCGAAGCAGTCGAAGCAGCTGTCGCGGCCATTGAGGCGGCGGCGGAAGTCGACACGGCCGAGAGGGCCGGACAGGTCGACAGGACGGAGCCCGTGACCGGGGCAGGCCGTCTGAAGTCAGTGAAACGGGGCGTACGCAAGGGCGGGGAGAGCGCCAAGGCGGCGATCGGTCATATCGCCGACCTGATTATCGATATCGCTCCCCGCGTCCCTGTACGCGACCTCGCCACCCTGCGCAGACAGTTCCCGGGCCTGGCGCCCGAGGAGATCGCCGACCGGCTCATCGCCGGCGCGAGCAGGGCCACCGCGACCGTCGGCGCCGGAATCGGCGCGGCGGCCATGATGCCCGTACCGCCGGCCATGCTCGCCGAGCTGGCCGCGGAGATCAGCGGTGTGGCCGCGATCGAGATGAAGCTCGTCGCGGAGCTGCACGAGGTCTACGGACTGCGCCCGCCGGGCAACATCGCGCAGCGCTCCACCGCCTACCTCACGTCGTGGACGGAGGAGCGCGGCATCGACGTCGCCCACCCCACGACGGTCAACGCTGCGCTCGGCGGTCAGATGAAGCGCGAGCTGCGCCAGCAGATCATGAAGCGCACGGTGCGCGATCTGCCCAACCTCATCCCGTTCATGATCGGCGCCGCCGTCGGCGCGATGATGAACCGGCGCGACACCAGGAAACTCGCCGAACGGGTCAGGAAGGACCTGCGCAAGCGCCAGGTCCCCTGGGACCGCCTGCCGGAGCTGCCGCCGCTGGAACGGCCCGCACACCCCTACCCGGCCCTGCCCGAGCGCCCGGCGGGCCCCGGCAACCCGTAGGACCGCGGGCATCAGAGCCCCGCGCGGCGCGGAGACTCCAGGGCGTGTTTCGAAAGTCCCGCCCGGTCGGCGACGCCTGGCACGCAGGCTCGCCGCGTTGTCGGGATCACCCCGATAGACCCAGTAGCGGGGCGACCCTCCGCCTTGCGATCGCACGCACCAGACGCCGCCTAGCCCGCCCGCCGGGCGGACGGCGCTACTTTCGAAACAGGCCCCAGGACTCGACGCCCGGCTCAGGGCCCTCTTCCGATCAGGCCGGGGTGGCCGCCTTCAGCGCCGCGGCCAGTGCCTGCGGCTCGCGGGTCGACAGATAGACGTACGGAGTCGGGTCCTCGGGATCCGTGATCTCGACGCGCAACGCCGTGGGGATGTAGCTGCGCAGCAGCATGAACGCCCGGGTGTCCGCCTTGTACGAGCGCCAGGCGCGCGCCTCCTCGGCGTCCAGCACCTCGGCCTCGCCGAGCGCCGACACGGGGATCCGCGCGTCACCCGCCACGAGGGCACCGGCCACCACCCGGATCCGGGCGGAGCCGTACGAACTGACCGCCACCGCCGACAGTGCGGTGCCGCCCGCGAGTCCGGCCAGCAGCGGCAGGGTGCCCAGTGGCAGGAGCATCAGCGCGCAGGCGATGCCGACCAGGGCGGCGATCAGCCACCACGAACGGGGCGCGGTGAGACGTTCGTCGAACGGCGGGGTGGAGGGCTGCATGAACCCAAGCTTGGCACGGCGCGACCGGCGGGTACCCGCGCGGGTAAGGTCTGCGGCTGTGAGTGGAACATCTGCGGCTCTGAAGCCCCCCGCCGACGCGGTGAAACCGGTCCGGCATCCCGACGCCCCGGCACCCGGCGAGCTCCTCGGCGCGCACTACGAACACTGTTTCGGCTGCGGCGACGGACAGCCGCACGGGCTGCACCTCCAGGCGCGGGCCGGCGAGGGCGTCGGCGTCACCGCCGAGTTCACCGTGCAGGCCGCCCACCAGGGCGCCCCGGGCCTCGCCCACGGCGGAGTGCTGGCCACCGCGCTGGACGAGACGCTGGGCTCGCTGAACTGGCTGCTGCGCGTGATCGCGGTGACCGGACGGCTGGAGACCGACTTCGTCCGCCCCGTACCGGTGGACACCGTGCTGTTCCTGGACGCCGAGATCACCGCCGTGCACGGCCGGAAGATCTACTCCCGGGCGACCGGCCGGATCGGCGGCCCGGACGGGCCCGTGGCGGTCCGCGCCGAGGCCCTGTTCGTCGAGGTCAAGGTCGATCACTTCATCGACAACGGCCGCCCGGCCGAGATCCGGGCGGCGATGGCCGACCCCGACCAGGTCAAGCGGGCCCGCGCCTTCGAGGTGAACCCCTGATGCGCCACCCCGTCGACGTTCTGATCCGCCGGGTCGACCCTGATGTGCCGATCCCGGCCTACGGGCACCCCGGCGACGCCGGAGCCGATCTGGTCACCACCGAGGCCGCCGAGCTGGCGCCCGGCGAGCGGGCCGTACTGCCGACCGGTGTTTCGATCGCCCTGCCGGACGGGTACGCCGCGTTCGTGCACCCACGGTCCGGCCTTGCCGCACGCTGCGGAGTCGCCCTGGTGAATGCCCCGGGGACGGTGGATGCCGGGTACCGTGGAGAGATCAAGGTGATCGTCATCAATCTCGACCCGCGCGAGTCCGTGCGGTTCGAGCGGTTCGACCGGATTGCCCAACTGGTCGTGCAGCAGGTCGAGAAGGTGCGCTTCCACGAAGTGTCGGAGCTCCCCGGTTCGGCGCGGGCCGAAGGGGGCTTCGGGTCCACCGGCGGTCATGCCGCCGTTGATGTTGATGGCGTCCGGGGCGGGGTTCCCCAGGGCGGGAACAGCTACGCTTCGGTCGAATCCGACCGGGAAGGAAAGTGACGTGTTCGGACGTCGCAAGAACAGTGGTTCCGCCGATGACACGGCGGACGAAGCGCGCGAGGCCGAGCAGGTCGTCGACGAGCACGATGACGCCGGCAGCGGATCGCGCCGGACGAACCTTCCGCCGGCGCCGCGACCGGACGGGCCGTGGGACATCGACGAGGTCTCCGAGCCCGGCGAGGGCCGGGTCGACCTGGGCGGCATCTTCGTGCCCGGTGTCGAGGGCATGGAGCTGCGCGTAGAGGTCGCGGGCGACGCGATCGTCGCCGCGACGGTCGTGCTGCGCGACAGCGCGATCCAGCTGCAGGCCTTCGCCGCCCCCAAGAAGGAGGGCATCTGGGGCGAGGTCCGCGAGGAGATCGCCTCCGGCATCACCCAGCAGGGCGGCATCATCGACGAGGTCGAGGGCCCGCTGGGCTGGGAGCTGCGCGCGCAGGTCCCCGTACAGCTCCCCGACGGCGCGAACGGCGTGCAGATGGTGCGTTTCGTCGGCATCGACGGTCCGCGCTGGTTCCTGCGCGGAGTGATCTCCGGCCAGGGCGCCGTGCAGCCGGAGGCCGCCGGTCTCCTGGAGACGGTCTTCCGGGACACCGTGGTGGTCCGCGGTGACGGCCCGATGGCCCCGCGCGACCCGATCGTCCTCAAGCTGCCCAACGACGCCCAGATGGTTCCCGAGGGCGTTCAGCAGGAGGAGCAGGAGGGCTCGAAGTTCTCCGGTGGCATGGCGGGCCTTCAGCGCGGTCCCGAGATCACCGAGGTGCGCTGACCCGCACCCCGTAAGCACCGGCCGGTGGCCCGTACCCCTTCCCTGGGGTACGGGCCACCGGCTTCTCCGCGTCCGGGGGCGGGCGGCCGTATGGGACGCGTATCGGGCACGTACGGGCACCGTCAAGGCCGGGCCCGTCCCCGTAAGGAAGGCATCAACGCAGGTCACAGGGGCGCCGGCGGGAGGTTAGCTCATGAGGTCCGAGAAATCCGCACCTCATCCAGGAGCACCCGATGGCCGATCTGGCCTTCGTCGTCACCACGATCGCGGTCTTCGCGCTGGTGGCACTCATTGCCAAGGGGGTGGCGAAGCTGTGACTGCCGAAAACGTGACCGGCCTCGTCGTGGCCGTAGCCCTGCTGGGCTATCTCGTCCTCGCCCTTCTGTACCCGGAGAGGTTCTGAGCCCGATATGAGCCCCGTCCTCGCCGGTGTGCTCCAGGTACTCGCGCTCGTCGTGGCGCTGGGTCTGGCGTACCGCCCGCTCGGTGACCACATGGCCCGCGTCTACACCTCGCCCCGTCATCTGCGGGCCGAGAAGTGGATCTACAAGGCCATCGGCGCCAACCCCGACACGCAGATGCGCTGGCCCGCCTATCTGCGCGGTGTTCTCGCCTTCTCCGCCGTGAGCGTCCTCTTCCTGTATCTGCTGCAGCGGCTCCAGGGGTCCCTGCCCGGTTCGCTCGGCTTCGCCTCGATCGACCCCGACCAGGCGTTCAACACGGCGGCGTCGTTCGTCGCGAACACCAACTGGCAGTCGTACTACGGCGAGCAGGCCATGGGCCACGTCGTGCAGACCGGCGGCCTGGCGGTGCAGAACTTCGTCTCGGCCGCCGTCGGCATCGCCGTCGCGGTGGCACTCGTACGTGGCTTCGCCGCCACCCGCAGCGGTGAACTCGGAAACTTCTGGGCGGACCTGGTCCGCGGCACCGTACGGATCCTGCTGCCGATCGCGGTGATCAGCGCGATCGTGCTGGTCGCCTGCGGAGCGATCCAGAACTTCTCCGGCATCCACGACGTCGGGCAGTTCACCGGCGGCTCACAGCAGTGGAACGGTGGCGCGGTCGCCTCGCAGGAGGCCATCAAGGAGCTGGGTACGAACGGTGGCGGCTACTTCAACGCCAACTCGGCCCACCCCTTCGAAAACCCCAACGGACTCTCCAACCTGTTCGAGATCTTCCTGATTCTCGTCATCCCGTTCGCCCTGACGCGCACCTTCGGCCGGATGGTCGGCTCGCTCAAGCAGGGGTACGCGATCCTCGCGACGATGGGCGTCATCTGGCTCGGCTTCACCGCGCTGATGATGTGGACGGAATTCGCCCACCACGGGCCCGCGTTCGACATCGCGGGCGGGGCGATGGAGGGCAAGGAGAACCGGTTCGGTGTCGGTGGCTCATCCATCTTCGCGGTGGCCACCACCCTCACCTCGACCGGTGCGGTCAACTCGTTCCACTCCTCGTACACCGGTCTCGGCGGCGGCATCACCATGCTCGGCATGCAACTCGGTGAGATCGCGCCCGGTGGTACCGGCTCCGGCTTCTACGGGATGCTGATCATGGCGGTCGTCGCGGTGTTCATCGCCGGTCTGATGGTCGGCCGTACGCCGGAGTACCTGGGCAAGAAGATCGGCGTCCGCGAGATCAAGCTCGTCGCCTGCTACATCCTGATCACCCCGGCCCTGGTGCTCTGCTTCACCGCCGTCGCGATGGCCCTGCCCACGCCGGGCAATTCGATGACCAACTCCGGCGCGCACGGCTTCTCGGAGATCCTCTACGCCTACACCTCAGGCGCCAACAACAACGGTTCGGCGTTCGCCGGGCTCAACGCCGACACCCAGTGGTTCAACACCACGATCGGACTCGCGATGCTGCTGGGCCGGTTCGTGCCCATGGTGTTCGTCCTGGCCCTGGCCGGCTCGCTCGCCGGGCAGCGGCCCGTACCGGCGACGGCCGGCACCCTCGGCACCCACAAACCGCTCTTCAGTGGGCTGCTGGTCGCCACCATCATGATCATCGCCGGTCTGACCTACTTCCCCGCCCTCGCTCTGGGGCCGCTGGCCGAGGGGCTGGCGTCATGACCATCCGTACGAAGCAAGAGGACGCGATGTCCACAGTCACTCCGGCCCGCGCACCGCACCAGGACCCGCCGGCCGGCCCCGCTCCCCAAGGGCGCGTCGGCGCCGGCCTGTTCGATCCCGGGATGCTGCTCGCCTCCTTCCCCGACGCGCTGCGCAAACTCGACCCACGGGTGATGGTCAAGTCGCCGGTGATGTTCGTGGTGCTGGTGGGTTCGGTGCTCACCACCGTGCTCGCGGCACAGGATCCGACGGACTGGTTCGGCTGGGCGATCGCCGTCTGGCTGTGGCTGACGACGATCTTCGCCAACCTGGCGGAGGCGGTCGCCGAGGGCCGCGGCAAGGCCCAGGCCGACACCTTGCGGAGGGCCAAGACCGACACCGTCGCCCGCCGGATCGCCGGCACGAACGAGGAGCTGGTCCCCGGTACCGAACTGCGCATCGGTGATCAGGTCGTCTGCGAGGCCGGCGACATCGTTCCGGGCGACGGAGACGTCGTCGAGGGCGTCGCCAGCGTCGACGAGTCCGCGATCACCGGCGAATCGGCCCCGGTCATCCGGGAGTCCGGCGGTGACCGCAGTGCCGTCACCGGTGGTACGAAGGTGCTCTCCGACCGCATCGTCGTCAAGATCACCACCAGGCCGGGGGAGACCTTCATCGACCGGATGATCGCCCTGGTCGAGGGCGCGGCCCGGCAGAAGACACCCAACGAGATCGCCCTGAACATCCTCCTGGCATCCCTCACCGTCGTCTTCCTGCTCGCCGTCGTCACCCTCCAGCCGTTCGCGATCTACGCCGGCAGCGAGCAGTCCATGATCGTGCTGGCCGCGCTGCTGGTCTGCCTGATCCCGACCACCATCGGCGCCCTGCTCTCCGCGATCGGCATCGCCGGAATGGACCGCCTGGTCCAGCGCAACGTGCTCGCCATGTCCGGGCGCGCGGTCGAGGCCGCCGGAGACGTCTCCACGCTCCTGCTCGACAAGACCGGCACCATCACCCTCGGCAACCGCCAGGCCGCCGCCCTGCTCCCCGTGGCGGGAGTGACGGAGGCCGAACTGGCGGACGCCGCCCAGCTCTCCTCGCTGGCCGACGAGACGCCCGAGGGCCGGTCCGTAGTGATCCTCGCCAAGGAGAAGTACGGCCTGCGTGAGCGCCACCAGGGCGAACTCGCACACGCCGAATGGGTGGCCTTCACCGCCCAGACCTGCATGTCCGGCGTGGACGTCGACGGGCGCAAGGTCCGCAAGGGCGCGAGCGGGTCGGTCGTCGCCTGGGTGAAGGAGCGGGGCGGCAGCGTCTGCGCGGATGCGCAGGTTCTCACCGATCGCATATCGGCGGCCGGCGGCACCCCGCTGCTGGTGGCCCGCCAGGATGCGGACGGCGCCCGCGTCCTGGGCGTCATCCACCTCAAGGACGTCGTCAAGGAGGGCATGCGGGAACGGTTCGGTGAGCTGCGCCGGATGGGCATACGCACGGTCATGATCACCGGCGATAACCCGCTCACCGCGAAGGCCATCGCCGAGGAGGCCGGCGTCGACGACTTCCTCGCCGAGGCCACCCCCGAGGACAAGATGGCCCTCATCAAGCGGGAGCAGGCGGGCGGCAAGCTGGTCGCGATGACCGGCGACGGCACCAACGACGCCCCGGCGCTCGCCCAGGCCGACGTCGGTGTGGCCATGAACACCGGAACCTCGGCCGCCAAGGAGGCCGGGAACATGGTGGACCTGGACTCCAACCCCACAAAACTGATCGAGATCGTGGAGATCGGCAAACAGCTGCTGATCACCCGCGGCGCACTGACGACGTTCTCCATCGCCAACGACGTCGCGAAGTACTTCGCGATCATTCCCGCGATGTTCGCCGTGGTCTACCCGGGCCTGGACAAGCTCAACATCATGGACCTCTCCTCGCCGCGGTCCGCGATCCTGTCCGCCGTGATCTTCAACGCGCTGGTCATCGTCGCGCTGGTGCCGCTCGCCCTCAAGGGAGTCCGTTACCGGCCCAGCGGCGCCGACTCGATGCTCCGGCGGAACCTCGGCGTCTACGGACTCGGCGGCCTGGTCGCCCCGTTCATCGGCATCAAGATCATCGACCTGATCATCTCCCTCATCCCCGGAATCGGCTGACCTGCCATGAACAACTCCGTAGGAAACTCCGCCCGACTGCTCTGGGCGGGACTGCGCGCCCTGCTCGTCCTGACCCTGGTCTGCGGCGTCATCTACCCGCTCGCCGTCACCGGCGTCGCCCAGGGACTCATGCCCGGCCACGCCAACGGCTCCGAGGTCACGGCGAACGGCAAGGTCGTCGGCTCCGGACTCATCGGCCAGCGCTACGACCTGCCCCTGAAGAGGGGCCAGGAGACCGCGGCCCCCGACCTCAGGTGGTTCCAGCCACGCCCCTCCCACGGCCTCGGCGCCAACAGTGTCAACACCCGGTACTCGCTGATCCTCTCCGGCGCGACCAACCGTTCGGCCGACAACAAGGAACTCATCGACCGGGTCACCACCGCCAAGGCCGCCGTCGTCAAGGACAACTCCGTCCCCGGCCACCCCGTCAGCCCCTCCCAGGTGCCGGCCGACGCCGTCACCTCCTCCGGCTCGGGCCTCGACCCCGACATCTCCCCGGCCTACGCACAGCTCCAGGTGAACCGCGTCGCCGCACGCAACCACCTCGACGCCGCCCAGGTCGAGAAGCTCGTCGCCCACCACACCGACGGCCGCATCCTCGGCTTCGCCGGCGAACCCCGGGTGAACGTCCTCCAGCTGAACATCGCGCTGCGGCACCTCGTGAACGACGCCGGAACGCGCTGAACGCACCGCATGCCCGGGTCCGGCCCCTACGGCCGGCCCGGGCATTGCCCGACCCCGTGCCGCATGCACATACTGGCGGCCGACAGGACCGACATACGGGGAGCGACATGACCGAGAGCACTGCCGCCACGGGCGCCGGACAGGAGAGCGGCACGACCGTCGCCGAGCGGCCGATGGTCCGGATCGAGGGCCTGCACCGCTCCTACGGCTCCGGCGCCGGTGCCGTGCACGCGCTGCGTGGCGTCTCCTTCGAGGTGCCGCGTGGTGAGCTCGTCGCGCTCAAGGGTCGTTCGGGTTCCGGCAAGACGACCCTGCTCAATCTGGTCGGCGGCCTCGACACCCCCGACAGCGGCCGGATCACCGTGGACGGCACCGACCTCTCCTCGCTCGGCGAGAACGGACTGCTGGAGCTGCGCCGCGACCGCATCGGCTTCATCTTCCAGTCCTTCGGCCTGATTCCCATCCTGACCGCGGCGGAGAACGTCGGCGTGCCCATGCGGCTGCGCAAGGCCGATCCGCGCGAGCGCGAGGAGCGGGTGTCCCTGCTCCTTTCCCTGGTCGGCCTCGCCGACCACGCCGCCCAGCGCCCAGGCGAACTCTCCGGCGGCCAGCAGCAGCGTGTGGCGATCGCCCGCGCGCTCGCCAACCGGCCCGCCCTGCTGATCGCCGACGAGCCGACCGGGCAGCTCGACGCGGAGACCGGCCTCGCGGTGATGGAACTGCTGCGCGCCGTCGTCCACAGCGAGGGCGTCACCGCACTCGTCGCCACTCACGACGCCCAGCTGCTCGGCCTCGCCGACCGGGTGCTGGAGCTCAGCGACGGGCACATCATCGAGCACTGACGGGGGAGTCGGCGTGGATGAGCCGGACTGCCCAGCGCCGTGACCTGCGTCGCGGAGCCCGGCGGCTCGAACCGGTCGGACGAGGTCGCGGAATCCCGCCGCCCCCACAAGATCGCGCCCGCGCGCCCCGGTCCACGGCTCTCGCGCCACCGACGACCCCGCCCTCGCCCGCAGGGCCTGGGTCGTCCGGGCCCCCGCGGGCGAAGGCATCAGAATTGCGTCAATACGGACCGCAGCCGCACCCCGCGTCCGATTTGCCGGAAAATCTCGGGGTAGTTTCGACAGTGGCTGCCGCCCGGCGGCCGCCGGTCTCCGTGAACAGAACCGGTTTCAGGAAGACAATGGGGCCATGGCGCGCGGCAAACTTCGGATCTACCTCGGTGCGGCACCGGGCGTCGGCAAGACGTACGCGATGCTCTCCGAGGCGCACCGCCGGGCGGAACGGGGCACGGACTGCGTCGTCGGTTTCGTCGAGCACCACGACCGCCCGCGCACCGAGGTCATGCTGCACGGCCTCGAACAGATCCGGCGCCGCGAGATCGAGTACCGCTCCGCGGTGTTCACCGAGATGGACGTCGACGCCGTCCTGGAGCGGGCCCCGGCGGTCGCCCTGGTGGACGAACTCGCGCACACCAACGTGCCGGGCTCCCGCAACGCCAAACGCTGGCAGGACGTCGAAGAGCTCCTCCAGGCCGGCATCGACGTGGTCTCCACGGTCAACATCCAGCACCTGGAATCCCTCGGTGACGTCGTCGAGTCCATAACCGGAGTACGCCAGCGCGAGACGGTGCCGGACGAAGTGGTCCGCCGCGCCGACCAGCTCGAACTGGTCGACATGTCGCCCCAGGCCCTGCGCCGGCGGATGGCCCACGGCAACATCTACAAGCCGGACCGGATCGACGCCTCGCTCTCCAACTACTTCCGCCCCGGCAACCTCACCGCCCTGCGCGAGCTGGCTCTGCTCTGGGTCGCCGACCGGGTCGACGAATACCTCCAGCAGTACCGCGGCGAGCACAACATCCGCACCACGTGGCAGGCCCGCGAACGCATCGTCGTCGGACTCACCGGCGGTCCCGAAGGCCGCACCCTCATCCGCCGCGCCTCCAGGATGGCCGCCAAGGGCTCGGGCAGCGAGATCCTCGCCGTCTACATCGCCCGGAGCGACGGACTCACGTCCGCCTCGCCCAAGGAGCTGACCGTCCAGCGCACGCTCGTCGAGGACCTGGGCGGCACCTTCCACCACGTCATCGGCGACGACATACCCTCCGCGCTCCTCGAGTTCGCCCGGGGCGTCAACGCCACCCAGATCGTGCTCGGCTCCAGCCGCCGCAAGACCTGGCAGTACATCTACGGACCCGGCGTCGGCGCCACCGTCGCCCGCGAGTCCGGCACCGACCTCGACGTCCACATCGTCACCCACGACGAGGTCGCCAAGGGGCGCGGCCTGCCCATAGCCCGTGGCGCCCGGCTGGGCCGGGCCCGCATCATCTGGGGCTGGCTCGTCGGTGTGGGCGGCCCGGTCCTCCTCGCGTTCCTCCTCAAGGGCATGGAGAACGGCCCGGGGCTCGCCAACGACGTCCTGCTCTTCCTCTTCATGACCGTCGCCGCGGCCCTGCTCGGCGGGCTGCGGCCCGCCCTCGCGTCGGCCGCCGCGGGATCGCTGTTGCTGAACTACTGGTTCACGCCGCCCACCCACACCCTGACCGTGCAGGACCCCGAGAACTTCGTCGCCATCGTGATCTTCTTCGCGGTGGCCGTCGCTGTGGCCTCGGTCGTCGACCTCGCGGCCCGGCGCACCCACCAGGCCGCCAGGCTGCGCGCCGAGTCCGAGATCCTCTCCTTCCTGGCCGGCAGTGTGCTGCGCGGCGAGACCACCTTGGACGCGATCCTGGACCGGGTCCGCGAGACCTTCGGCATGGAGTCCGTCGCCCTGCTGGAGCGGCAGAGCGACGTCGAGCCGTGGACGTGCGCCGGAAGCGTCGGCCCGGCGCCGGTCGCCCGGCCCGAGGACGCCGATGTGGACATGCCCGTCGGTGACCACATGGCCCTGGCCCTCTCAGGCCGGGTGCTGCCCGCCGAGGACCGTCGGGTACTCGGTGCCTTCGCCGCCCAGGCCGCCGTCGTCCTGGACCGCCAGCGCCTGGTCGGTGAGGCCGAGAAGGCCCGCCGGCTCGCCGAGGGGAACAGGATCAGGACCGCGCTGCTGGCTGCCGTCAGCCACGACCTGCGCACCCCGCTGGCCGCCATCAAGGCCGCCGTCAGCTCCCTGCGCTCCGACGACGTCGCCTGGTCCGACGACGACGAGGCCGAACTCCTCGAAGGCATCGAGAACGGCGCCGACCGCCTGGACCACCTCGTCGGCAACCTCCTCGACATGTCCCGCCTGCAGACCGGCACCGTCACCCCGCTGATCCGCGAGATCGACCTGGACGAAGTGGTGCCCATGGCCCTGGGCGGCGTCCCGGAGGACAGCGTCGAGCTGGACATCCCCGAGACACTGCCGATGGTCGCCGTCGACCCCGGGCTGCTGGAGCGGGCCGTCGCCAACATCGTCGAGAACGCCGTGAAGTACAGCCCCGACGGCGAGCGCGTCACCGTGGCCGCCAGCGCGCTCGGCGCCCGGGTCGAGCTACGGGTGGCCGACGGCGGCCGCGGCGTCCCCGACGAGGCGAAGGAACGCATCTTCGAGCCCTTCCAGCGCTACGGCGACGCCCCGCGCGGTGCGGGAGTGGGCCTGGGCCTGGCCGTGGCCCGCGGCTTCGTGGAGTCCATGGGCGGCACGCTGGACGCCGAGGACACCCCCGGCGGAGGCCTCACCATGGTCCTGACCCTCAAGGCGGCCTCGGGATACGTTCCGGTGAGCCCCGACCTGCCCGCACGGGTCACCTCGTGATCCGCGAAGAGCCCTGCACCTCCACGTGCAGCAGACGCGGGGACCTCCGTACGACGGCGTGCAGCAGACGCGGGGAGCTCCGCACATCCACGTACAGCAGAAAGGCAGGACCGCGATGACCCGGGTGCTTGTGGTCGACGACGAGCCGCAGATCGTACGCGCCCTCGTGATCAACCTGAAGGCGCGCAAGTACGAGGTGGACGCGGCGCCCGACGGGGCCACCGCGCTCCAGCTGGCCGCCGCGCGCCACCCCGACGTCGTCGTCCTGGACCTCGGGCTTCCCGACATGGACGGCGTCGAGGTCATCAGGGGGCTGCGCGGCTGGACCCGGGTGCCGATCCTGGTGCTCTCGGCCCGGCACACCTCCGACGAGAAGGTCGAGGCACTGGACGCGGGCGCCGACGACTACGTGACCAAGCCGTTCGGCATGGACGAACTGCTGGCCCGGCTGCGCGCCTCGGTGCGCCGCGCCGAGCCCGTCGGCCAGGACGGCGGGGACGATGTCGTGCTCGTGGAGACCGAGGGCTTCACCGTCGATCTCGCGGCCAAGAAGGTCCACCGCGAGGGCCGCGACGTGCGGCTCACCCCCACCGAGTGGCACCTGCTGGAGGTCCTGGTCCGCAACAGCGGCCGGCTGGTCAGCCAGAAGCAGCTGCTCCAGGAGGTCTGGGGGCCCTCGTACGGCACCGAGACGAACTATCTGCGGGTCTACATGGCCCAGCTGCGGCGCAAGCTGGAGGCCGACCCCTCGCACCCCCGGCACTTCGTCACCGAACCCGGCATGGGCTACCGCTTCGAGCGCGCCTGAGGTGAGTGGCGGCTCCCCGCGTAACCCCTTCGAGTGAGACGGCGGCCACCCTCCAGGACCTCCGGAGACCGGTACCCTTCGGGTATGAGTGCTGTGCCTCGATTCGAGAAGACCCAGAAGGCCGAGCGGCCGTCCGGGCGCTTCCGGCGAATGCTCGACCGGCTTTCCAGCTCCCAGGAGGACCTGGAGTGCGAGGAGCTGGAGGAGGACTCGCAGGCATCGGGGTGCACCCGGATCTCCGAGTGCACCGACCGCCAGATCGTGAAGGTCACTGGTACCTTGCGGACGGTCACCCTGCGACCGCGCGCCGGAGTGCCCGCCCTCGAAGCGGAGCTCTTCGACGGCACCGCGCCGCTCGACGTGGTCTGGCTCGGCCGCCGCTCCATCGTGGGCATAGAACCGGGCCGCAAGCTCATCGCCTCCGGCCGCATCGCCATGAGCCACGGGCGCCGGGTGCTGTTCAACCCCAAATACGAACTCCGACCGCTCGGCAAGGAGTAGCCGGTGACGTCTCTCGACAAGCCGACGTCCGATACGGACCGCACCACCGACCAGCAGGAGGCCGACGCGAAGGCGGTCACCGAGGCCGCTCTCTTCGAGGCCTTCGGCGGCATCCGGGGCATGGTGGAGACGGTCCTGCCCGGACTGCTCTTCGTCACGATCTTCACCATCGACAAGAACCTCACGAACTCGGCCATCGCGGCCGTCGCGGTGTCGCTGGTACTCGTGGCCGTCCGGCTGATCCGCAAGGACACCGTCAAGCACGCCTTCAGTGGTGTCTTCGGCGTGGCCTTCGGCGTCGTCTTCGCGAAGATGACCGGCAACGCCAAGGACTTCTATCTCCCGGGCATGATCTACACGCTCGGACTGGCCCTCGCCTACCTGGTCAGCACGATCGCCGGTCTCCCGCTGATCGGCCTGATCCTGGGCCCGGTGTTCAAGGAGAACCTCTCCTGGCGCACCCGGAACCCCGGCCGGAAGAAGGCCTACGCCAAGGCCAGCTACGCCTGGGGGCTGATCCTCCTCGCCAAGTGCGCGATCCTGTTCCCGCTGTACTGGTGGGCCGACACCACCCAGTTCGGCTGGGTCCTGATCGCCCTGAAGATCCCGCCGTTCCTGCTGGCGGTCTACCTCACCTGGGTCTTCCTCGCCAAGGCGCCGCCGCCCATCGACGTCTTCGCCGAGATGGAGGCCGAGGAGCAGGCCGAGAAGGCCCGTAAAGCGGCTGCCGCCGAAGCAGCGGCCCGCAGCCAGGAGTTCTGAGTCACGGACCGAGCGAGAGGGGCCTGTCACCGCCGGTGACAGGCCCCTCTCGCGTGCGGCGCGAAGCTGCTCAGCTCTCCGGGTCGCCCTTGCGCACCGACAGCAGGTCCTCCAACTGCTCCTCGCGTGCCTGGGCCGCCACGAACAGCAGCTCGTCCCCGGCTTCCAGGGTCTCCTCCGTACTCGGAGTCAGCACCCGCTGCCCGCGGATGATGGTGACGAGCGAGGTGTCCTCCGGCCAGGCGACCTCTCCGACCTGGGTGCCCGCCAGCGCCGACTCCGGCGGCAGCGTCAACTCGACCAGGTTCGCGTCGCCGTGGCTGAAGCGCAGCAGCCGGACCAGATCGCCGACACTCACCGCCTCCTCGACCAGGGCCGACATCAGACGCGGCGTGGACACTGCCACGTCGACGCCCCAGGACTCGTTGAACAGCCACTCGTTCTTCGGGTTGTTCACCCGGGCGACGACGCGTGGCACGCCGTACTCCGTCTTGGCGAGCAGCGAGACGACCAGGTTCACCTTGTCGTCGCCGGTCGCCGCGATCACGACGTTGCACCTCTGCAGTGCCGCCTCGTCCAGCGAGGTGATCTCGCAGGCGTCCGCCAGCAGCCACTCGGCCATCGGCACCCGCTCCACCGAGATGGCGGTCGGCGCCTTGTCGACGAGCAGCACCTCGTGCCCGTTCTCCAGCAGCTCGCCCGCGATGGAACGGCCCACCGCACCGGCCCCGGCAATCGCGACACGCATCAGTGACCGCCCTCCTCGGGGCCCTCGGCGAAGGCCGCCTCGACCTTCGCGATCTCGTCCGTACGCATCATCACGTGGACGAGGTCGCCCTCCTGCAGCACCGTCTGCGACGACGGCAGTATGGCTTCGCCCAACCGGGTGAGGAAGGCCACGCGCACGCCCGTCTCCTCCTGCAGGGTGCTGATCTTGTGGCCGATCCAGGACGGCGTGGTGTGCACCTCGGCGAGCTGCACGCCCCCGCTCGGATCCCGCCACAGCGGCTCGGCGCCCGAGGGCAGCAACCGGCGCAGCATCTGGTCCGCGGTCCAGCGCACGGTGGCGACCGTGGGGATGCCGAGGCGCTGGTACACCTCGGCACGCCGGGGGTCGTAGATCCGCGCCGCGACGTTCTCGATGCCGAACATCTCCCGCGCCACGCGGGCCGCGATGATGTTCGAGTTGTCGCCGCTGCTCACCGCGGCGAACGCGCCGGCCTCCTCGATCCCCGCCTCACGAAGGGTGTCCTGGTCGAACCCGACCCCCGTGACGCGACGGCCGCCGAAGCCGGAACCGAGGCGCCGGAACGCCGTGGGGTCCTGGTCGATGACGGCGACCGTGTGCCCCTGCTGCTCCAGGGTCTGCGCGAGAGCGGCCCCCACTCGCCCGCAGCCCATGATGACGATGTGCACCTTGCGCCTACCTCGCAGTCCTGGTCGTCCGGCTGACCTGCGAAAACACCCTGCTCACACTCATTCCTCGGCTGGCCGGGCAAACAATGGGGCAACGGTTCGTCCCGTTGCCCAGGATGAGCTTAAGCGGCGCCGGGTGCGTTGCCTCATTCGAGTGTGCTCATCCCGGGGGCGCTGTGGCAAAGGCGACGTCCCCCGACGTGTTCAGGAGGCCTTTCGAAAGGCGTTCGGAGAGCGTTCGAAGCCATTTCCGAGGCCACAGGTGCAAGGATTCCGTTAAGGATTTCGTGGCTTTTCCCGCCAGGTGCAGGAGATTGCGGGGCCACGGGGGTGGTGCGTGGGCGGCTCCCATACGGAACCCTTACGATCCTCAGCGTGTCCAAACTGACCGACGTGCCCAAACGGATCCTGATCGGCCGGGCCCTGCGCAGCGACAAACTGGGGGAGACGCTCCTCCCCAAGCGCATCGCCCTCCCCGTCTTCGCATCCGACCCGCTGTCCTCGGTGGCGTACGCACCCGGAGAAGTCCTCCTGGTGCTGTCCATCGCGGGCGTGTCGGCGTACCACTTCAGCCCGTGGATCGCGGTCGCCGTCGTGGTCCTGATGTTCACCGTCGTCGCCTCGTACCGGCAGAACGTGCACGCGTATCCGAGTGGCGGCGGCGACTACGAGGTCGCCACGACCAACCTCGGCCCGAAGGCCGGACTGACCGTGGCCAGCGCCCTGCTGGTCGACTACGTGCTGACCGTCGCGGTGTCCATCGCCTCCGGGGTGGAGAACCTCGGCTCCGCGATCCCGTTCGTCGTCGAGCACAAGACGGCGTGTGCGGTCGCCGCCATCGTGCTGCTGACCCTGATGAACCTGCGCGGCGTCAAGGAGTCGGGCAAGCTCTTCGCCATCCCCACGTACCTCTTCGTGGCCGGCGTCTTCATCATGATCCTCTGGGGTGCGTTCCGCGGACTCGTCCTCGGCGACACCATGCACGCCCCGACCGCCGACTACACGATCAAGCCCGAGCACCAGGGCCTCGCGGGCTTCGCCCTCGTCTTCCTGCTGCTGCGTGCCTTCTCGTCCGGCTGCGCGGCCCTCACCGGTGTCGAGGCGATCAGCAACGGTGTCCCGGCCTTCCGCAAGCCCAAGAGCAAGAACGCCGCCACCACGCTCGCGGCGATGGGCCTGCTGGCCGTCACCATGTTCTGCGGCATCATCGGGCTGGCCATGGCCACCGATGTGAAGATGGCCGAGAATCCGGCGAAGGACCTGATCAGCAACGGATCCCCGGTCGGTTCGAGCTTCGTCCAGGACCCGGTGATCTCCCAGGTCGCGGCCGCTGTCTTCGGAGACGGCACGTTCTTCTTCGTCATCCTGGCCGCGGCCACCGCGCTCGTTCTGTTCCTGGCCGCGAACACCGCGTACAACGGTTTCCCGCTGCTCGGCTCGATCCTCGCCCAGGACCGCTACCTGCCCCGCCAGCTGCACACCCGCGGTGACCGGCTGGCGTTCTCCAACGGCATCGTGCTGCTGGCCGGTGCCGCGATCCTGCTGGTCGTCATCTACGGGGCCGACTCGACGCGGCTGATCCAGCTCTACATCGTCGGCGTGTTCGTCTCCTTCACCCTCAGCCAGACGGGCATGGTCCGGCACTGGAACCGGCATCTGCGGGCCGAGAAGGACCCGCTCAAGCGCCGCCACATGATCCGCTCCCGCGCGATCAACACCTTCGGCGCCTTCTTCACCGGCCTGGTGCTCGTCGTCGTCCTCGCCACGAAGTTCACCCACGGCGCCTGGGTCGCTCTGCTCGGCATGGTGATCTTCTACGGCACGATGACCGCGATCCGTAAGCACTACGACCGGGTCGCCGCGGAGATCGCCGCCGACGAGACACCGTCCGACGAGAGCGTCCGCCCCTCCCGGGTCCACGCGATCGTCCTGGTCTCCAAGCTCCACCGCCCCACCCTGCGGGCACTCGCGTACGCGAAGCTGATCCGCACGGACCACCTGGAGGCGCTTTCCATCAGCGTCGACCCGGACGAGACGAAGGCGCTCAGGGAGGACTGGGAGCGGCGCGGCATCAACGTCCCGCTGAAGATCCTCGACTCGCCCTACCGCGAGGTGACCCGCCCGGTCATCGAATACGTCAAGGGCCTGCGCCGGGAGAGCCCGCGCGATGTCGTGAGCGTCTACATCCCGGAGTACGTCGTCGGCCACTGGTACGAGCACCTGCTCCACAACCAGAGCGCCCTCAGGCTCAAGGGCCGGCTGCTCTTCACCCCAGGTGTGATGGTCACCTCCGTTCCGTACCAGCTGGAGTCCTCCGAGGCGGCCAAGAAGCGTGCCCGCAAGCGCGCTGACTGGAGCGCCCCGGGTTCGGTGCGACGCGGCCCTGTGGAGCGCAGGCAGAAGGAGCCGACGCACAAGGGCTGACCCCCGCATCCTCTGCTCCTGGTAAGCGGCCGGACGACACCCACGTAGACTCGTAGGTTGTTGTCCGGCCACTTCTCCTTTTGCGCCGTTCCCCTAATTCCCTTCTCTCTCTGGAGCCACCCCCTCATGCAGAACGAATCCACTTCGCCGCAGACCGGGGAATCGCAGGCCGAGGAGACGCAGGCCGAGGAGACGCAGGCCGAGGAGGCGCAGGCCGCCGACGACACGCAGGCTGAAGACGCGCAGGCCGGGGAATCTCTCGTGGGGCAGGAGTACGAGGTAGAGGTGGGCCCGGTCGCCCACGGCGGCCACTGCATCGCCCGCACCTCCGAGGGCCAGGTGCTTTTCGTACGCCACACGCTGCCCGGCGAGAAGGTCGTCGCCAAGGTCACCGACGGCGCCACCGACTCCCGTTTCCTGCGCGCCGACGCGGTGCGGATCATCGAGGAGTCCAAGGACCGCGTGAAGGCCCCGTGCCCGTTCGCCGGCCCCGGCAAGTGCGGTGGATGCGACTGGCAGCACGCCAAGCCGGGCGCCCAGCGCAGGCTCAAGGGCGAGGTCATCGCCGAACAGCTCCAGCGCCTCGCGGGCCTTACCCCCGAGGAGGCGGGCTGGGACGGCACCGTCATGCCGGCCGAGGGCGACAAGCTCCCGCCGGGCGAGGTGCCCGCCTGGCGCACACGCGTCCAGTACGCCATCGACGCGGACGGCCGCGTCGGTCTGCGCAAGCACCGTTCGCACGACATCGAGATCATCGACCAGTGCATGATCGCCGCGCCCGGTGTCACCGAGCTCGGCATCGAGAAGCAGGACTGGCCCCAGATGGCCACGGTGGAGGCCATCGCCGCCACCGGCTCCCACGACCGCCAGGTCATCCTCACCCCGCGCGAGGGGGGCCGCCTCCCCCTGGTCGAGCTCGACAAGCCCGTCTCGGTCCTCCGCGTCGACGAGCGCGACGGCGGAGTGCACCGCGTGCACGGCCGAGGCTTCGTCCGCGAGCGCGCCGACGACCGCACCTACCGCGTCGGCTCCGGCGGCTTCTGGCAGGTCCACCCGCAGGCCGCGGACACGCTCGTGCGCGCTGTCATGCAGGGCCTGCTGCCCCGGAAGAACGACACGGCGCTCGACCTCTACTGCGGCGTCGGACTGTTCGCCGGTGCCATCGGTCAGCGCATCGGCGAGAAGGGCGCGGTGCTCGGCATCGAGTCCGGCAAGCGTGCGGTCGAGGACGCCCGCCACAACCTCAAGGACCTGGAGCGGGTCCGCATCGAGCACGGCAAGGTCGACCAGGTCCTGCCGCGCACGGGCATCACGGAGTGCGACCTGATCGTCCTGGATCCGCCGCGCGCGGGCGCCGGCAAGCAGGTCGTCAAGCGCCTGTCGGGCCTCGGGGCACGCAAGATCGCGTACGTGGCCTGCGACCCGGCGGCGCTGGCGCGGGACCTGGCGTACTTCGCCGAGGGCGGCTACAAGGTGCGGACGCTGCGGGCGTTCGATCTGTTCCCGATGACGTCGCATGTTGAGTGCGTGGCGATTCTTGAGCCTGCCGAGAAGGGTGCCTGACCTGCGGTTTCGTGGTTTGGGTGGGTCGCTCGACCTGTTTTCCTCCGTGCGGCGGGTCGAGCGGGCGGCTTGTCCCTCGTAGTCTCTTGACCTGCGAATTCATCAGGGAGGCGCTTGCGTCGGCGACGCCTTCAGGGTCTCGTCGGAGACTCTTGACGCTCATATGACGCTTGAACAGGAATTCTTGACCGCCCGGAACTCTCTGTGGCTCGGGTCCTGCGGACCGGACCATCGGCAAGGTGGTCCATCATCTGCCCGCCTCCAGAACGCGGCGCGGTGCCGGTGCCAGACACCAGCGCCCGTACGGCCGGCTCGCTCACGGGACCTCGGGGGCGAAGGACAGCATCCGGGCCGCGGGCCGCGCTTCGTCGCCGTTCACGAACGACGGCGTGATGACGATCCGGCCGTTCGCGTAGGCCAGGTTCCCGGCGAGCATCCCGTACTCCGAGGCCCGGGCCGATTCGGGATGCTGGAGCACCTGTTTGTCCGTGTCCACGCCACCTGGGCCGAACCGGATGATCCCGCCCGGCCGGCGCAGCGAGGCCGCCTCGTATACGAGCGCGTACGTGCCGCCATCCGCGCACAGGGGGTGAAGGGTGCTGTCATCGGACTTCACGCCCCAGAGGAACTTCCCGGTGGTGAGGTCGTACGCGCCGACCTGGTCGGTGCCCCCCAGATGGACGGTGTCCTTGCTGACAGCGGTGCCGTCGCAGTTCTGGATGCCCTCGCCCGCGTCTCCCATGTCGGCGCAGTACTTGAAGCCCTTCTGCCTCGCGTCGATGGTGGTGCGGATCTTTCCGCCGGGTCCCAGGGCGACGATCCGCCAGTTGTCGGTGCGTTCCTCGGTGTGGAGCGTCGTGAAGACGACAGGGGCGACGGAGAGCACCTTGCCGACCTTCCAGCCCGGCTGGGTCCGGAAGCGCCAGAGAACCCTGCCGGTGCGCGGGTCGATTTCGCGGAGTTGGCTGTAGGTCTTGCTGCGGTCGAAACTGATCGCGCAGTCGGAGCTCACCAGGAGCCGGGAGCCGCCCGCCACGTCGTCCGGGTAGCACTTCCCAGGGTTTTCCATCGGGATGTCGTAGAGCTTGGCGCCGTCGCCGACCCCGTACGCGGCGGCACTCATGTCCTGCACGACCGCGAGGGTGCCCCCGCTGATGGCGGTGTGCACGATGATCGTGTCGTCCCCGGAGCCGGTCTCGGTGAGCTCCTTGTGCCACCCGGCCTTCCCGGTCCGCAGGTCGATCATCTGGAGCTGGTTGCACCGGTTCCCGTTCCGGGCCTGGCTGTTCTTGTACACCAGGACGACCTTGCCGTCAGGGGTCGGGTTGACCGGTGTCTCGCAGACGGGCGCGGGCAACGGCACGCTCCACAGCTCGGCACCGTCCGAGAGCCGGTGGGCGGTAACCTTCCTGTACACGGCCTGGACGACGGTGTCGCCGACGATCCACAGATCGTTGAGATGAATGTTCCGGCCGGGCAGATCGGTCCGGTCGTCGACGATCCACGCTGTGGCATCCCCCGGCTCGCGCGCGGCGTTGATCTCCTTCGACGTCGGGATCCGCTTCGGTTCGGGTGTACGGACCGCGGGGGTACGGGGAGCGGTCGGCGTCCCGGAGGGACGGGCTGCCTTCTCCGCCTCGGGCGCGGTGGAGCCGCCCCACCGGCCGCCGGAGCCGGCGTACACCGCTCCACCTGCCACCAGGAGCATAAGGACGACGGCCGCGGCGATCGCCGGCATCGTGCCGAAGCGCCTGCGGTGGCCCGGCGGCACCGGAGGGCCGTAGCCATCAGTGGCGTACGGGTTGCCCGGCACCGGTCGCTGCTCCGGGGGTGGCATGTCCCAGGGCTGTGGCGAGCGAGGCATCAGTCTTTGCCCCGCCGCACTCGGAACGTCACGACTTTCTCTCCTGTCGCAATGGCATGTTGATGATTAGCGGGCATGGGGCGGCTCCTAGCCTGCTGCGCGTTCACCGGACGGATCGGCGACGACGATCTCGATGTGCGGCGGGGCGTACTTACGCGCCTTGCGGACCATCTTCGCCAGATCGAACTTGGTACGCGGAACGGCGACATGGATCGGTGCGGGCATGGCCGGGTTCTGCGACGGGCCGACGGCACC
The DNA here is from genome assembly GCF_045162765.1 of Streptomyces sp. NBC_01013. Lineage (NCBI taxonomy): Bacteria > Bacillati > Actinomycetota > Actinomycetes > Kitasatosporales > Streptomycetaceae > Streptomyces > Streptomyces sp. NBC_01013. The sequence continues at coordinate 1,939,169 of NZ_CP108687.1, read as the reverse complement.
CGCCGGCAAGGTCGCGCCGGGACGCAGGCGTGCGCCGATCAGCGCGTGCTGGTCGTTCGGCGGAGTGGCCACGACGAACTGGGTGACGTCCGTCCACGGCAGCAGGACGTGGCCGAACCGGGCGCCAGCTGCGTCGAACTGGAACGCGGTGCGTCGCTTTTCGAACCAGGTGATGATGAAGGGGACCGCCGCGACGATGACCACACCACCCTTCATGTCGAGCGCCCAGCCGAGCAGGGCGGCCAGTGCTACGACGCCCAGGATCAAGCCCCACAGGCCCGCCTGGTCCTGGGCGGAGAACGGGTGGGCGACCCGGTAGCGTTCCCAACGCCCACCGCGGCGGGTGGGCTGTGTGCCGGGGGTGCGATTGATATGCGACATGGTGTTCTTTCTCTCTTGATGTCGTGTCGGCCGGGCGTCTGCCGTCCGCAACCTCGCTCACGAGGGGGTCTGTTGGCTGACCCTTCCGCCGATGCCCGACCGTTCGGTGACGCATGGGGCAGCTCACCCCCCGTCCGGGCGCCGGCACCGAAGCAACCTGGCAAACTCTTTCGCGACGCGCTGAAATGCCGGTGAAATCCTGCTGATGCAGGGACTTGAGATCTGCCCCGGCACGGGGCGCACGGGGACGTGGGGACTTCGAAGTGGGCGTGGACGCAGTGGATTCGGGCGCGAGCCCGGTCGATCCGAGGGGGCACCTGCGGATCGACCTGCTCGGGCCGGTCAGGGCCCGACGCGGCGATTCGCCGCTCGCACTCGGACCGGTACGACGGCAGGCGGTTCTCGCCGCCCTGATTCTGCGGGCACCGGCCTTCGTGACATACCGGCAACTCCTCGACGACGTATGGGGAACCGAGCCCCCGGGGACGGGCCACCGGGTCCTGTCGAGCTATGTCTATGCGCTTCGCAAGACGCTGAACGGGGCGAGCACCGGGCCGGTCCACTCGGTGATTCACGGTGGGCGCGGCGGCTACCGCTTCGTGCCCGGCGGAGCCCGGACCGACCTCGAAGACCTCGTCGAACTGGTCGCCCGTGCCCAAGGCGCCAAAGCTGACGGTGACTTCGACGCGGCGCTCGACCACGGCGGCCGGGCCCTGGACCTGCTCCGCAGCGAGCCGCTGCCGGGTCTGCCCGGGCCGCTCGCCGACACGGAGCGGCAGCGGCTGGCACGGCAGCGACGCACGTTGCACCAGGACCGGGCGGAGTGTCTGGTGTTGCTCGGGCGCTACCCGGAGGCCCTGGACGCGCTCATGGCAGCGCCCCTGGCCCGTCCGCACGACGAGCCGCTCGCCGCCCTGCGGATGCGCGCGCTGTACGGCACCGGCCGGCAGGCCGAGGCGCTGGCCGTCTACCAGGAGATGCGGCGCCGGCTCCTCGACGAGCTGGGTATGGAGCCCGGAGAGGAACTGCGCGGCGTGCACCAGGCAGTCCTGCGCCGGGACAACCAGTTGCTGCCCACCCGTTCGGTGGGGTCGCCCGCGTCCGGCACCCCGACTCCCCATGACACGCAGCCCGAGGAATCTCCGCCCGAGCAACGCCTCCCCGACGGATCCGATCACCCGAGCGGCCCCCGCCCCCGTCGAAACGACCTTCCCGGTGACACCGCCTGTCTGGTTGGCCGCGAACGGGAACTTGCCCTGCTCACCGCACCGGTGTCCGCAGAGGGTGTGTCCGTGGTGACGGTCGATGGCACGGCGGGTGTCGGCAAGACCGCCCTAGTGGTACGCGCCGCCTGGGCGCTCGACGACGCCTACCCCGACGGCTGCCTGTTCGTGGACCTGCACACGCACGGCGCCGCCCACGAGAGCGTCGGCCCGCAGCGGGCCCTGCGGCGGCTGCTGCGCGCGGTCCGCGCCAGCGGTGACGAGATCCCGGACGACCTGGATGACGTGGTGGACCTGGTCACGGCCTGGCGTGCGGCCACGAGTGCACTACGGCTGCTGCTGGTCGTCGACGATGCCCGCAGTGCCGAGCAGGTGCGTCCGCTCCTTCCCGCCGGGCCGGGGAGCCGGGTTCTGGTGGCAGGCCGGCAACACCTGCCCGGCCTTGACGCCGATCTGCGGCTCACCGTCGAGCCACTCGGCACGGGCGAGGCCGTCGGCCTGCTCCGAGAGCTCATCGGGGAGTTCCGCGCGGACCAAGAGCCCCAGGCAGCACTCGAGCTTGCCCGGCGTTGCGGCGGCCTACCCCTGGCGCTGCGCATCGCGAGCGCTCGGCTGCAGAACCGCCCGTCCTGGACTCTGGCCTTCCTGGCCGGCCGGATGTCCGACGATGCACGCAGCCTCGGCGAGCTGCGTGCCGAGGACCGCAGCGTGGAAGCCGCCTTCAGGATGTCGTACGACCAGCTCACGCCCGAACAGCGGCGCGGATTCCGCGCACTGGGGCTGGCTCCGACCGCACGCTTCGACGTGCTCACCCTCGCCGCCATGCTGAGCAACTCCCGTGAGGACGCCGGGAACATCTTGGAAGACCTGGTCGACGCGAGCTTGCTGCAGCAGCCGCATCCCGGCCACTACAGGCTGCACGATCTCGTACGGGCACACGCGCGGCGACTCGCCACCGAAGCGCCCGAGGAGGCGGCCGCAGACCGCGCCGCTGTCCTGCACCTCTATACGGCCGCAGGCCGCATCGCCAGCGACTGGGGCCCCGAAGGCTTCTCAACCGGCTCCGACGACGGCACGGGCGGTTCCCCGTTCCCGACTTGGCGGGAAGCCTCGGCATGGCTGAAGGCGGCGGGCGCAGAACTGGTCGACGTGGTGGCCTACGCGGCCGCCGCCGGGCAGTTCGACCACGCCTGCCGGATCGCCGAAGCCCTGGTCGACCACCTGGTCCACGAGGGCCGGTTCCACGAGTGCCGTGCAGCCCTGGAGCTTGCGCTGCCGTGCGCGGACATGGCCGCCGACCGGCGGATGTACTCCTCGCTGCGCAACTGCATGGGAATGGTCGACATCTACCAGGGGCGGTTCCGGCAGGCGCACACATGGTTCACCGAAGCGCGGCGCCACGGCTGCGGCCACGACGATCTGCGGAACCATGCTCGGACCGTCGCCGGGATGGGGGCCGCGGAGTGGATGCTGGGCGGCATCGAGGACGCGGTTGCTCACCTGAGTGAGGCGGTGGAGCTGGCGGCCCGGCTCGGCGACGACTGGCTGACCGGGATCGCGCTCTGCAATCTCGGCGCGATCCGATCCCAGCAAGGGCGGCACGAGCAGGCGCTCGAGCACTACACCGTCGCCGTCGCCATCGCTCAAAGGAACGGCCGACCCAGAACGATCAGCAACGCCCTGTGCTTCGCCGCCGATGCCAACCTGGCTCTAGGCCGGCACACGGAGGCCACCGACCTGCTGCGGCGGGCGGTCGAACTGGCCCGCGAGGCCGGAGACCTGCCACTGCACGCGGCGAGCCTGTCCCGTCTCGCCACTGCGGAACATGTCCAGGGCAGTCTGCACTCTGCCGTCGACATCCATCACGAAGCCCTGTCCACCCTTACAGAGAGCGCGAGCACATGGCTGGAGATGGAGGTCCGCATCCGTCTCGGTAACACGTACGCGGCGGCAGGCCGTCGCGCAGAGGCGCGGCATGAATTCCGGACCGCCCTCTCTCTGCCCGGAGCCGGTGACCACCCCCGGCAGAACGGCATGGCACGCGACGGGCTGAGAGGCGACGACGTGCGCTGCCCGCCTGAAGAGAACATGTGATCCGGGTGGTGACGGGTAGCCAGCGGCGGGAGCCGATGGGCAGGACGCCCTCGTCCTGCGGACCGGGCGCAAGCACGTCAAGGCCTACCAGCGTGGTGTGGACGGCGCCGAGCTCTACCAGCTGGTGGTGACGGTTCGACCTGCTGGCCTGGATGCCGATGCTCGCCCTGACCGGCAGGGCCAGGCTCCGGGAGCCCGCCGACTACGGCTCCGCCTGTCCACCAAGGCCGGACAGCTCGTGACCACGGGCCGTCGGGGGACCCTCGGTCCACACGGCGTCCTCGCGGGAGCAGGGCGAAGGTCGCGTTGATGTCGCCGTCTGCGGAGAAGCCCTCCACCAGCCGGTGGGCGATCTCCTTGTTCCGCTCGATGCTCATGAGGATCACACGAGCGTTGAAAGATCACGGGGTCATGGCTCGACTGCACACCGGTGCCGGCGGAAGTCCCTGGCACAGCTGGGATGGACGGTCGACACCCGGTGCGGTACCGCGGTGGATGGGTCTCCGGAACGTACCTCGGCCGTGACGTTCGTTTGACGCTCCGAGCATTCAAGGGCCCTTCGATGGAGCCGTCAAATGTCAACTGACCTGCGGTTACGTTGAGGAGGACGCTGCTTATGACACCTTTCCGATGACGCATCACGTGGAGGGCGTGGCGATTCTGGAGCCTGACAAGGGTGCCTGATCTGCGGTTTTGAGGTCCGGGTGGGTTGCTCTGCCTGTTCTGCTGCATGCGGCGTCCCGGCCTCAGGCTCGTCGGGAGCGCCGCAGCAAGCAGGAGCCCGCCATTGAGGCCTTCGCGACGCCCGGAATCGGGCCGAGCTGAAAGTCGATGACGTGCTGGCCGAGCTGATGGACAGCGATGCGGGGATTCTGGACTACTTGAAGTGACGGAAGGGCGGCACCTCCAGATCGACGGGAATCTGACCATCGCCCGCACGGCCAACGGATCGGATGAGGCAACAGTGGCCATGAAACCGTCGTTCGACGGAGACTGGTATGCGACGGTGACGGACGACCCGCTGTGCATTACTCCCCGCTTCACGGGCGACTCCCTGGATGTGGCCACGTACGTGGACGTGAAGGGGCGTGCGCGGTTTCACTCGGACACCTTCGGCAGCCAGGACTGGCTGTGGGACGCCCCGGATGTCCTCCGGTTCGACCCGGACAGCCGGGAACTGGCCGGGACCGAATTCCGGCTGCCCTATGTGTCCGCGAACGCCGAGACTGTGCCTCACGTCCCCGTCATGCCCGAGGTTCGCCCGGGCGGACTCCGTGCGGACGAGGTCCGGGATTTTCGCCACGAGATGTGTACGGTGCTGTGCCGGGCGCCGGGCGCCGGGCGACTCATGACCCGTACGGCGACGGGCGATGAAACTCCTCCGCGACGGCGACTGGAGTGCGACGGTGACGGACAACGCCCTGTGCGTCTCCCCGTGCCTCGACTCCCGGGGCCGGTGCATGCGCGTCGCGGAGTACGCGGACGTTGAAGGAATGGCAGCGATCCCTCGGGGACACCTTCGGCAGCCAGGAGCGGCTGTGGGACGACCCCGACGAGCTCTGGTTCGACCGGTACGGCCGGGAACCGGTCGGTGCGGCGTTCCGCCTACCCGACGAGGCCGCCGACACTGAGGACTGTGCCCGCGTTCCCGCCGCACCCGCCCTCCGTCCGGGCGGACTTCGCGCCGAAGAGGTGACGAACTCCTTGCTTTCCTTGCGGCCGCATCACCTCCGGCGTCTGTACGCGCCGGGGGCCAGCCCGTGCGCGCGCTTGAACGCGTTGGCGAAGGCGAACTCGGAGGTGTATCCGACCCGGGCGGCAATGGATCTCAAGGGCGCTTCCGTCTCCCGCAGTAGCCGGGCTGCCGTCGTCAGTCGCCACCAGGTCAGGTAGCTGAGTGGTGGTTGACCGACCATCGAGGCGAATCGCCTGGCGAGCGTTGCCCGGGACAGGCCGGCTTCCACGGCGAGTGTCGCCACGGTCCAAGGTTCCGCAGGGTCCCGGTGGATTGCGTGGAGGGCGGCGGCGACCGCCGGGTCGTTGAGTGCTGCGGCCCAGCCTCTGGTGTTGTCGCGGGCGGGCTGTTCGGCAAGCCAGATGCGCAGGATGTACATCATGAGCGTGTCCAGGAGCGCTGGCACGGTTGCGCTGGTACCCAGGCGCGGATTTCCTACCTCGGCGGCCAGGAGTCGCACCGCCGCGTGCAATTCGGCATGGCGGTCCTGATCGGCCGGAAGGTGGATCAGGTTGGGCAGGGTCAGCAGCAGCGGGTGGGTTTGGGACGGGTCGAGCCGGTAGGCACCGCAGAGCACCACGGTAGCGGGACCTCTCCGACCGAGCCGGTCAACACTGTCCGAGGTGTAGGGCCCCGGCAACTCGGCGTCCTCGGGGCTGCAGACCGCACCTGTAGCCGCGGTTGCCGGGCTGTCGGCCAGAGTGTGCCCGCTGCCGTGCGGCAGGAACAGGACATCACCCGCGGCCAGTTGGAGCGGCTCCGAGTGCGGCGACAGGAGCCAGCAGCGGCCCTCAAGGATCACCTGGAAGCCGGCCGAACCCGGTACCGACGCGAACTGCTGCCTCCATGGTGCATGCCATCGCACGTACGCCGACCGGGGCCGACCCGTGCGCGCCACCGTGATCACGTCGCTGAGTACATCCACGGGACCAGCGTACGTATGAGACGCACGCGTATATACGAGACACCCTGACACATGGATCGTCTCCGTCGGCGACCGTAAGTTCAGGGATATGAAGATGAAGACCGCGCGTATCCACGCCTTCGGCGATGCCTCCATCATCCGCTTCGACGAAGTTCCTCAACCGCGACCCGTCGCCGGTGAAGTGCTTGTCCGCGTCGCGGCGACTTCGTTCAACCCCACCGAGGCCGCGCTGCGCGCCGGCATGCTGCAGACGTTCCTGCCCGTGGATCTCCCCTACACGCTGGGCTGGGACGTCGCCGGCACGGTGGCCGAGATCGGCCCGGGGACCGAGGGGTTCACCATGGGGGACAGGGTCGTGGGACGGCTGGACGAAGCCGGCGGGGCCGCCGGCTTCGCTCGTGCGCCGGCCGCACTGCTGGTACCGGCACCGGCCCGTGTTCCTCTCGTGCACGCTGCGGCCCTGCCGGTTGCGGGCCTGACGGCCTGGCAGGCGGTCTTCGAGCACGGGAGAGTGATCGCCGGCCAGCGTGTGTTGGTCAACGGCGCGGGAGGAGGGGTAGGCAGCTTCGTGACGCAACTCGCCAAGCATGCCGGCGCTGAGGTGATTGCCACGGCCAGTGCCCGCAGCGACCGGGCAGTCCGCCTGCACGGGGCGGACCACGTGATCGACTACACCGCCGGACCGGTCGCCACCGCTCTCGATGCCCCCGTGGACACTCTGCTCAATCTCGTTCCGCTGAGTCCGCGTGATGCCACTGCTCTGGCATCCGCCGTACGGCCGGGCGGGCGAATCGTCTCGATCGCCACGCCTGTCGAACCCCATGCAGACGCCGGAGTGGAAGCGATACACATGGTGGCCCGCAACGACGCGACGCACCTGGCGGCGCTCGTGGAACTCGTCGACGCAGGGAAGGTCGCACTCGACATCAGCGCGTCACATCCGCTGGCCGACCTTGCGGAAGTCCACCGCCGCAGTGAGGCCGGCCTGATCCGCGGCAAGGTGGTTGTCGTCCTCTGAAACCGCACACCGTTGCCGGTCCCCGGTCCCAACTCGACGAGCGCGTTCCTGGGTACGCGGCTGAGTGCATTCTCGTGCGGGCACTCCGACATCTACTGAGGGCGAAGAGCCGTACCGGCCAGGACCACGTCCACGCTCCGCCCTCCGAAAAGAGGCCGGCAAAGGCTGCGGCGGGTTCCTGAGCCATGCGGAACCGACCTGCTCTGCACGCGTCACATGCTGCGTTCCCCAAGGGCTGTCCCGGAATGGGCTCGTGCAGGCCGTTCTGCCGATCGGCCTTGTCGTTTTCCGTCCGAGGGAGCCGTGTGCAGGTCCGGCGGCCTTCGGTGTCGTTATTTCCTGGTGGATCGGGCTTTGCGGCGTGGTACGTTGCAAAACTTTGTTCCGACCGGAAGGAATGCCATGCCCCTACCCTCCCTCCACAGCGGGTTCCTCAGCGACGTGCTTCCCCGCATCCAGCAGGATCCGCGTGTGACCGGTGTTGCCGTCGCGGGGTCAATCGTGGGGGGCCAGGTCGACATCTACTCGGATGTCGACCTGATCGTGGTCATCGACGACGATGCGTTCGACGCGGTCATGAAGGAACGCTTCATGCTGATCGGCTCATGGGCCTCGCTTGTGGCCGGGTTCACCGGGGAACACGTCGGCGAACCACGCCTGATCATCACACTTGTCGGGCCGCCCCTCCTCCATGTCGACTTCAAGTTCGTGCGGGCCGCCGACTTCGCCGAGCGCGTTGAGGAATCCGACATCCTGTGGGACCGAGACGGCGGCCTGGCCGACGTGCTTGCGGAGCATCCGCCGACATCCCCGTCGCCCGACCTCCAGTGGATCGAGGACCGATTCTGGATCTGGGTGCATTACGGTGCGACGAAACTCGGACGCGGTGAACTGCTCGAGGTCATCGGCTTTCTCAGCTACCTGCGCGAGACGGTGCTGGGCCCCTTGGCCGCGGTACGGGTGGGTGCGGCACCCCGCGGCGTGCGCCACCTCGAATCCATCGCTCCGGATGAGGCAGGTGACCTTCAGGCAACGCTGTGCGGTCACAACCGGCACGACGCCGGTCAGGCACTCCTCGCAAGTATCGAGCTCTACCGGCGGTGGCTCGGCGAAACAGGAGCGGCGATCGAACGTCGCCGCCACGCCGAAAAGCTGGCTGTGCAGTACCTCCACGACGTCATCGATGTGGCGAGCTGACCCTAACCGAAAGAGATTCATAGCATCACATTCGTCTCGTTGCCTTGACGGGTGCCGTCGCGGCTGTCAGCCGATCGTGAGGGCGGCCGATGCGTCGACGACCGCGAGTTGACCCGGGCTGGCTCTCCGGATCCGGGCCTGTTCCACGAAACGGCCCAACTCCGCGCGGGCGGTGGCCGAGTCGATGCGTTTGATCACGGGCAGCGTGGCCTCGACGATCTGACAGGCGTCGTCGAGGCGGCCGACACCGGCCAGGGCTGTCGCCTGCCGGACCGCGAAACGGGCCTGGGAGTTGCTGTCCGCCGGGACGGCCGGCCTGCGTCGGCGCTCCGCTGCGAAAAGGTCGGCGGCCAGCTCGAAGCGGCGGAGGCTGAGCATGCAGGACGCCTCGATGAGCCGGGGGTTGCCGTTCTCGATGCGCGGACCCCAGCGAGGGGTCCGGTCGCCGATGACCTCGGCGGCGTGGCTTTTGAAGCGCTCCAGTGCCTCCCGGCAGGCCCCCGCATCGCCACGTCGCGCATGCCCCTGGGCCGCGCGTCGCGTGGCGTGCGCGCGGATCACCGGGTTGGCCGCAGGGTGCCCGGCCGCCTGGTCGGCGAATCCGATCGCCGCCCCGGTGTCGCCGCGGTGCTGGGCGATGAACGCCTTGCGGACCAGGGCGTACGCGGCCACCGTTTCGTCCCCGCCCTGTGCGCCCCAGCGGACGGCGAGACTGGTCCAGCGCAACGCCTCGGCGGGATTTCCGGCCTCTTGTGCCATCCACCCCGTGTATTCGGCGAACCTTGAGGCCAGCAGCCAGATCTCGGCACGCTGCTCGCCAACGGCGTGCGGACCGGCGTCCGTCAGGATCCGCGTGATCGATCTCATCGAAGCGGTGACGAACCTCGGTCCGGTGGATCTGCCGATGTCCTTCAGCTCCCACAGGACCCGTTCGTATCCGGCGACCACGGGGCCAGCCTCAACGACATCCTCGGACCGGGCATCGCGGCGGCCGGCGCCGGCCAATTCGACGAGTTCCCCGCCTGCGCCGAAAGCTGTGTCGCATGCCGCCGCCACAGCGGGCGTCGGATTGCGCAATCCGCTCTCCAGGTTGCAGATCTGCCCCTCGGACACGTTCGTACGCCGAGCGAGCTCGCGCACGCTCCACCCTCGACGTGCCCGGAGTGTGGCCAGCACGACGCCGAAGTCGCCCGGTGGCAGACGCGTGCCGGCCGATCTCCCTGCCGAGCCCGCTCCTGCCGCGCTGTCCGACGGATCCATACCCGTCAGCGTAAGGCGTGCGGCCGCTATTCAATCCCCGGCGAATAGCCACCGCGTGGGTACTCCACCCCTAGGGTGAGCACGATCCCTGACATCAAGGCTTGCCAGAGAGGGGGCAATTGTGCCGCGCATCTTCCTCAGCTTTCGCAAACCGGACTCCCGATGGATGCGAGACCGTGTCTACCGCGCACTGTCCGAACGCTTGGGCACCGACGCCATTTTCAAGTCGGGCCAGTCGATACCGCCCGGGGCGGATTTCGCCGAGATTCTGCGGCGCCAGGCAGCCGAATGCGAGGTCATGTGCGTACTGATCGGTCCAGGATGGCTCGACCTGCGGGGCGAAGACGGCGTGCGGCTTCTGGACCGGGATCACGACTGGGTCCGCGTGGAGATCGCGACAGCTCTGCGGGCAGGAAACCGCGTCGTCCCGGTCCTTCTGGGGGACGCGACATCGCTGCCCGACGCCTCGGCTCTGCCGCACGAGATCGCCGAGCTGGCGCGCCTGCAGTTCCTTCGCGTTCCGGAGACCCATCTGCCGGATGGGCTGGTGCACTTGGGCGACGAGCTGACTGCTCTCCTGTCCGATACCGACCCCGCTGACGGACCCGGGCTCAGTACGGCGCGGGCCTCCGATCCGGAGCCGTCCATGACCATGACGGCCCATGTGTCCGGCGGCGGCAGCGCCTACCAGGCGGCCCGTGATCAGACGATCAGGCTGGCGTGAGGAGCGGACTATGGATCATCCCGGAGCAGACGGCACCCATCGGATCGGGCCATATGCACTGCTCGGAAGAGAGCGCACGGTCGGCGGGATCGAAGTCTTCGCGGCCCGCACGGACGAGGGGAGCCTCATCACGGTCACGGTCGTGGGGCCTGAACTCGCCGCGGAACCGGGGTTCCGGGACCGGTTCCGAGTCGCCGTCGAGGCGGCGCGGACGCTGTCCGATGCCTTCCTCATACCGGTGGTGGATGCCGACGCCGAAGCGCCGGTTCCCTGGCTGGCGACCCGGTTCACCGCTGGGCTGCCGCTCCGGCAGGCGGTGGACCGGCACGGCCCACTGTCCGAACCGGCACTGCGGGTGCTCGCAGACGGCCTCGCCCGGGCGCTGACCGCGCTCCACGCGGCCGGGACGGTCCACGGCGAGGTGAGCCCGGACTCGGTGCTGCTCACCATGGACGGGCCCCGCATCACCGCCCTGGGAATGAGAGGAGCCACCGGCAGCCCGGCCCCCTCGCCGACGGACGACATGCTCGACCTCGGGTCGACCGTGCAGTTCGCGTCTTCCGGAGGTGAACCCGACACGGATGCACTCCCCGTGTCACTGCGCGACGTGATCGGCGGCTGTCTCTACCCGGAACCGTCGGACCGTCCCACCGCGCAGCAACTCATCGCCTACCTGAGTCATCAGAACCTGCCTTCACTGAAAGGTAGTTGGCTGCCGCCGGCCGTGACCGCCGACATGGCCGCCGCAACCGCGGCGGTGGGGTCGGAGTCCGCCGGAGGCGGCGGCCGGGGCACGCTTCCCTCGCCGCCGGAGACCGCTGCCGACGCGGGCGTCAGCCGCAGGAAGCTGATCATCGCTCTGGCCGGGGGTGCGGCCGTGCTCAGCGGGACCGCGGCGGCATTCGCCTTCTCCGGCGACTCGTCACCGGCGCCCGAGGGCCGGGCCAGGCCCGGGTCCACCGCGCGGCCGGCCTCTCCGTCAAGCGGGCGATCCACGGCGCCCGCCTCCGCGTCGCCGTCCTCGACGGACGGACCGGAGCCGGTCGTTCTGGCCGGACCCGACGCCGTCAAAGCCTGGTCCGGAGCCGGAAAGAACCCTCCCACCTGCCTGGAGGCGTCCGACAAGGTGGTCATGGTGGTCACGGACACGGCCACGTCCTTCTTGGACGCCGCAACCGGAAAATCCATGTTCCCCCCACTGAACACGACCAACGAGTTCCGCGCGAGCAGCTACACGTACCCGACGGCCTACGCGGACGGTGTGTTCTACCTGCTCTGCGACACACCGAGTCAGCCAGGCGTGCTGGCGGCATTCGACGCCGTCGGCGGGAAGGCGAAGTGGGCGACCAACCTTGCCGCTTCCGATCCTGGCGGCGCCACGCTGATATCGATGTACCGGAGCACCTATGTGGCGGTCGCGGGGAACACGGTCTATGTATGCGGGACGGTACGCAAGACTGACGGGGAGTTCTCGGCCAAGGATCCGACCACCGGCTACATCCGTGCGTTCAACGCCGCGACCGGCAGGCGGCTGTGGCAGGTCGAGGGCACGGACATCAACAACGTGCTTGTGCCGGCATCCGGTTCTCACCTGCTGGCCACCTCGGCCGTTCCGGGCAAGAAGCCCGGCCGCGTCCAGATGATCGACGCCGGCAGGAAAGGTGCCCGTGGCTGGAAAGTGTCCATCCCGCATGCCTCGTACTACTTCTCCACCGGCTGGCCGCTGACGTGCTACGCCGCCGGGCTGTTCCTGTTCGCCGGAGGCAACGGCAACACACTGTTCGCCGTCGACGCGGCCACGGGCCGCGAGAAGTGGCATCAGCGCTTCGACGCCAAGAACGGGGACCAGGTCCAGATCGGCACACCGTTCTCCAGCCAGGACGGCGCGACCGTCTACGTACCGGTCGGCAGCGATCTGGCCGCCCTGGCCGCGGCCGACGGCACGATCCAGTGGGTCGCGGTACTCGACGGGGAGAGTGACATGGGTACTTCCAACCTGTTCAACGCCTCCCTCAAGCTGGGCGGCAAGAACGCGCAGTGTTCGGCCGACACCGTCTTCGCCACCGACAGCGCCAAAACACTGTGGGCCATCGACGCGGCCACCGGCAGGGCCCGGTGGAGATACACGGACCCCGGGCAGCCGGACGTTGGATTCATGTGGACGGTGGGCGGCGACCACGTGTTCATTGCCTCCCACCTGACCATGACCGCCATCGCGGCCCACGGGCGGTAAGGGACAAGGAGAAGACATGGAGACGAGTGTGGAACTCGCCGGCCTGGCATCGGCAGCCGCGGCGCGGCTGATCGATCTGCTGGCGACGGACGGCTGGGGCGCGGTCAAGTCCTCGGTCCTGTCCCTGTGGCGTTCCGCGCACCCGGAGCGCGTCGAGGAGGATCTCATCGACGCACGGGCCGAGTTGCTTCAGGCGCGGCAGGCGGGCGGGGGCGAGGAGCTCCAGGGTCTACTGGCCGCCGAGTGGCAGGCCCGGATCATCCGGCTCGTGGCCACGCGGCCGGACGCAGTCGACGAACTGCGCGCGCTGTTCGGCGGGGAACCGCACCCTGCCGGGAGGCCGGAACAGCAGGTCACGGGCTCGATGACGCTGGAGGCACATGTCTCCGGCGGCGACGCGTTCCTGGCCGGCCGGGACATGAACGTCACCAGGGACGGACAGGCGTGACCGAACGCAGCACCGATGCCTCGACCCCCGACGAGCCGCCAATCTGGCAGCCGAGACGTCAGGAGGCGCGGGTGACCGGCGGCGGCAGCGCCTTCATGGCCGGCCGCGATCTCCACGTCCGGCTCGGCGACGAGGGGCGCACAACCGAGCCCGGCCCCGGTGCCGACAAGGTGCCCTGCCCGTACCCGGGCTTGGTCCCGTTCGACGCGAAGCACAAGCAGTGGTTCTACGGCCGTGAGCGCATGGTTCACCTCGTGTGCGAGCGAATGGACGCCCGGATGCGTGAGGGCGGCCCGCTGATGCTGATCGGCCCCTCGGGGGCCGGGAAGTCGTCGCTGCTCGCGGCCGGGGTACTGCCGGCCCTGGGCGACGGCCGGCTTCCGGTGGCGGGGTCGAGTACCTGGCCGCGGCTGCTGCTGACCCCGACGGCGACCCCGGCCCTGGCCCTGGCGGCCGCCGCCGGCCTCGACACCGAGACCGCCGCGCGCAGGGCATCGGCTTGGCAGGAAGATCCCGCACAGTGCCTGGCCGAGCTGCGCCGGATCACCGGAGCCGGCGATCCGGCGCCCGCCGAGGAGCCCCCCTCCACGGGCCTGGTCGTCGTGGTCGACCAGTTCGAGGAGATCTTCACGGCCTGCGGCGAGACCGAACGGCAGTGGTTCATCGACGTGCTCGACCGTCTGGCCCGGCCCACGGGCGGTGCGGTCGTGGTGTTGGGAATACGCGCGGACTTCTATGCCGAGTGCACGGCCCATCCGCAGCTCCGGGCGGCGCTGAGGGCCGGACCGGTCCTGCTGGAGCCGATGACGGAGGGCGAACTCAAGGACGCGATCCGCCGCCCGGCAGGCAGCGTGGGACTCGACGTCGAAGAGGGCCTGGTCGAGGTGCTGCTGACGGAGCTGGGCACGGTCGGCGGCTCCCTCGGGGCGAGCACCACGGGCCGGCTGCCGCTGCTCGCACACGCGCTGCGGGCCACCTGGCAACAGCGCCATGGCCACACGCTGACCGTGGACGGGTACCGCGTCACCGGCGGCATCCAGGGCGCCATCGCCATGACGGCGAACAGGCTCTACGACACCCTGCCGCCGCCCTGCCAGGAGGCCGCACGGTGGGTGTTCCTGCGGCTGGTCATCGTGGGGCGCGACGCCGACGACACCCGCCGACGCGTCCGCTACGAGGAGCTGCTGCGCCAGGCGCCGGACCGCGTTGCGGCCGCCAGAGTCCTGAACGACTTCACCAGTGGCCGGCTGCTGACCCTGGACCAGGACATGGTGGTGATGACCCATGAGGTGCTCATCCGTGCCTGGCCCCGGCTGCGGGACTGGATCGGGCACGACCGCCCCGGAAACCTCGTACGACAGGATCTGGAAGACGCGGCCGCGCTCTGGGAGGATGCCGGCCGGGAGGCAGCTGCCCTGTACCGCGGTAACCGTCTGGAGACCTCCCTCGCCTGGGCCGAGACGCGCGGTCCGGAACTCAGCGACGTCGCCCGGGCCTTCCTGGCGGCCGCCCGCCACCACCAGCGGCGCGGGCAACGGCTCCGGCGCGGCGCGGTCGCCACTATCACCGCCCTGGCCGTGGTCGCCTCGCTGGCCGCGGTGTTCGCCTTCCGACAGGAGGCCCACGCCCGGGCCGCCGCCACCAAGGCCCTGCTCTCCCGCGACCAGGCCATCAACGCCGCCGTCACCTCCGCGTCCGTGCAACTGGGCCCGACCGATCCCTCGCTGTCCGCCCAACTTGCGATGACGTCCTACCGCATGGACCCGACCCCGGATGCGGCCTCCCGGCTCATCACGACCCAGAACACCCCGCTGGACACCCGGCTTCCCGGCCCAAGCGGCGCGGTGTACACGGTGGCCTACAGCCCCGACGGGCACATGCTGGCGGCCGGGAACGTCCACCAGAACCTGGTCCGGCTGTGGGACGTCTCCGATCCCGGCCGTCCGGTCGCGCTGGGCCGGCCCGTGCCCGTGGACCGTTCCGTCAATTCGATCCTGTCGCTCGAGTTCAGCCCGGACGGGCAGGTGCTGGCCGTCGGCGGCCACACCAGCCACAACGGTGACGCCGGTTCCGGCGGATTCGTCGATCTGTGGAGCCTGACCAGCCCCAGCCACCCCGTTCTGCTCGGTCGGCCGGAGAGTCCGGGCATTCAGGACTGGGATGCCTTGAGTTCCGTCGAATCGCTGGCGTTCAGTCCCGACGGCCGAACCCTGGCCGCCGGACGGAGTGCCGGACTCGTCAGCCTCTGGAACGTCACCCGCCCCGATGACGTCAAGCCCGCGGGAGCGCCCCTGAACCTCCACTGCCCCGACGTCTTCTCCCGTCGCGTCGAGTTCAGCCCCGACGGGCACACCCTGGCCACCGCCTGCGACGACGACGCCGGCACTATCAGCCTGTGGAACACCACCGATCCGGGCCACCCCGTCCACGGCCGTTCCCTGAAGACCGGACATGACGTCAACTCCCTGGCGTTCAGTCCCGACGGCAACACCTTGGCTGCCGGATCCACCGACAACAAGGTCCACCTGTGGAAGGTCGCCGACCCCGGCCACCCCGCCCCCCTGGGCAAGCCGCTGACGGGCCCCGCCCAGGCCGTCATGTCGGTGGCGTTCAGCCCCGACGGTCACACTCTGGCGGCCGGCAGCGCCGACCACACCATCCGCTTGTGGAACGTCTCGCGCCCCGGGGCCATCGGCCCGCTGGGCCGGCCACTGACCGGCCCCGGCATCGCGGTCACCGACGTGGTGTTCAGCCCCGACAGCCGTACCCTCGCCGCCGGGAACAGCGACGGCAACGTCGATCTGTGGAGTCTGCCGTCCACCCGGATCATCGGCGACGGCGGCAATGTGGCATCCGTGGCGTTCAGCCCCGACGGGCGCACCCTGGCCGCAGGAAACCAGAACAGGACCGTCTCGCTGTGGAACACCGACGATCCCGGCAACCCCGCTCCCCGCGGTGATCCGCTCACCGGCCCCAAGGGCGCGGTCGACGCCGTGGCGTTCAGCCCGGACGGGCGCACCCTGGCCGCAGGCGACAGCGTCGGCAAGGTCCACCTGTGGAACACCGCCGACCCCAGCCATCCCGTTCCCCTCCCGGAGACCCTCACCGGAGCGAACGGGCTCATCTTCTCCCTGGCGTTCAGTCCCGACGGCAAGACCCTGGCCGCGGCCGGCGACGACAACGTGCACGGCACCATCGCCCTGTGGGACGTCAGCGACCCCGCGAAGCCCGGCACTCAGCCCGGCATCTCCAATTCGGACACGAAGTCCGTCTTCTCCCTGGCGTACAGCCCCGACGGCACAATGCTGGCGGCTGGCGGTGACGGCAGCGAGCACACGGTCGGACTGTGGAGCACGACGGACCAGGGGGTCCGTATCGGCGAGCCGATCGACCAGCCGATCACCGTCAGCACCTGGGTGGCGTTCAGCCCGGACGGCCGCACGCTCGCCACCGGGAACAGCCGCGGCACCGTCACCCTGTGGAACGCCACCGACCCCAACCACCTCACGCGCAGGGGCACTCCCTTGACTGTGCCCGGCGGCAGCCTGTGGTCGGTGGCGTTCAGCCCGGACGGGCACACCCTCGCGGCGGCCGGCCATACCGGGAACGGCACCATCCACTTGTGGAACGTCACCGATCCCGATCACCCCGCCGCCATCGGCCGACCGTTGACAGTGGAGACCGGATACGTCGCCGTTCTGGCGTTCAGCCCGGACGGCCACACCCTGGCCGCCACCACCGACGACGGCGTGGCCACGCTTTGGGACCTGAAGGTCGAGTCCGCCATCAGCCGCATCTGCGCCGCGAGCTCCGGCGCCCTGAGCCGTCAGCAGTGGACCCGATACGTTCCCGAACTGCCGTACGACCCACCCTGTGCGACCACCTAAGGGCTGTCCCGCGATTCCTGGTGGATCAGCGCGCGGCGTCGGATGCGGTGCATCGCAACGCGGCGAGGTGCCGTAGCTGTCGGCCTGCGCCAGCCAGGAATTGCGGTGACCAGCACGCTCCCCGGCGGGACAGGGCCGGCAGGTCTCGAGTTGCCTCCATCGCCGACTCGACGAGGCAGCCTCCACCGGCCTGACGGATAAACGGACGGATAAACGGACGGATAAACGGACGGAGCAACGGACGGATCAACGGGCGGAGTTCGAGCACCAGGTCCACGACCGGCCCGTGGCTGCGGCCGAGTCGCAGGTCCTATGGAGCCGGCCCCACTTCCTCCCGCGCCCGTTCACGAGTCGGGTGAGCCCTCGGGCCCGAGCGGCCGGCTGTCGCTCACGCGGACGGTATGGAAGAGCCAGATCAGCAGGGCCGCAGCCTCCAGCAGGATTGCCGGCCCCCACAGCCACCACCCCTGCATCGCCGCCAGGGCGTAGGTCATGCCCGACAACGGGACAGCCCCCGCTATGAACATGCGGATCACGCTGTTGATCCGGCCCGAGAGATGAACCGGGATGGTCTCCTGCCGGTAGGTGATGGACACGACGTTGCTCAGGCCCAGTGCGAAGGAGTTGACCGACCAGGCCAGGACGATGACCCAGATCGGTGGCTCCAGCACCAGAAGTCCGAATCCTGCGGCGGCCACCGCCTGGAACACCAGGATGCGGGACTGGAGCGACCACGAGGGGAGCGCTCTGGGGGTCAGCTGCGCACCCCATGCGCCTATGAAGAGGCCGATCGCCAGGGTCGCGCTGATCACGGTCGGGTTCGTGCCGCGGTCACCCATCAGGGTCACCAGGACCGATCCCAGTCCGCCCAGGGCCAGATTGGAGACGGTCATGCTGAGGACCAGCCACCCGATCTCCGGTTTCGCCAGCCATCGGAAGCCGACGGCGAGGTCATCGCGCAGGCTCGTGTCCGCCGGCTCGACCGGAACCCGAGGGAGCCGCATCGCCCAGGCTCCCGCGCCGGCGTAGAGCACCGCGATGCCGAGCGCCGCGGCGCGGGCGTCGAGGGCCACCAGCACCACGCCGCCGCTCAGGAAGCCGAGAACCTTCGCGAACTCGATCGACGACGACACCCGCGCGACCGCACGGACACGGTTGGCCGGGCTGATCAGCTCGGGGATGAGCACGAACTGGCTGCTGAGCGACGCCGCGACGCCGCCGAGGCCGGAGAGGAAGAGGGCGCCGGCCACCACCCACGCCTGGTCCAGGAACAGTGCCGCGACCGCCACGCACACGGCCTGCTGGACCTGTGCCGCGGCGAACATGCCGCGGCGCTCGTACCGGTCCAGGTAGACACCGATGACCGGGGAGACGGCGTACGCGATGCCGCGGAGCGCGAACGTCAGGATCGCGCCGGCGACGGAGCCCGTGGCGCTGAGCACCGCCAGTGGTGCCACCAGCATGAGCCCGTAGTCCGCGATCTTCCCGATCACCGAGGTGCCGATCAGGACGCGTAGCACCGGGCGTTCAGCGGCCTCTTGGCCGGTGGCCGGTGAGTCGGTGTCCCTGCCGCTCTCAGGCACGTGATCCTTCTTTCCCGACGACGGCCAGCACCTGCGCCAGTGCGGTGTCGAACTCCTTCTGCCCGGCGGCGCGCAGCACCACGACGTGTCCGTAGTCGGTCGCGTGCTGCACCGGTCCCGGGATGTCCGCGACGACGCGCCGGTAGGAGACCAGACCGGGCACCTCGCTCAGCGGTACGGCGAGGTCCTGGTCGTTGACGTTCTGGAACACGCCGATGACACCATGCGTCGCCCCGTCGACGGCACCCGGCCGGATCAGGGGATCGAGGCCGCACTGGAGGCGTACCGCGGCGCGTACGAGGTCGACGCCGTGGGTCCGGGCGACGATGTCGTCGATCCCGCCTCCGCCGGGGCGCGCGGCGGCCTCGCAGAAGAGCAGACCGTCCTCGGTCACGAAGAACTCGGCGTGTGTCACACAGTCGTGCAGTCCCAGAGCCTGCAGGACCTGCTCGTTGAGGTTCAGCAGCGCGCTGCGCAACGGCCCGTCGGTGAGGACGACCGAGCCCTGGTAGGGCATGCGGTCGAAGTGACCGGGCTGCTGCAGGTATCTGCTGGCCGAGGCGAAGACGACGCGGCCGTCGTGGACCACCGCGTCGACATGGGCCATCGTGCCCTCGACGAACTCCTGCAGGAGCAGGTTCTCGGCCTGACCGCCGAGCCGGTCCACCGCCCGGGGAATGTCCTCCGCCCGGTCGACGACCACGACCTCCGTGGCACCCAGCCCCCAGCGGCTCTTGACCACCGTGCGTCCCGTCCACGGCAGCTCCGCGGTGCCGTGCGTGGCCTCGGTGACCGGTGGACAGGGCAATCCGGCCGCTGCCACGGTCCGGGCCATGAACAGCTTGTCGCGGTACGGAAGGATCTGCTTCTCGGTGGGTCCCTCCAGCCCGTGCCGGGCGCGCACCCGGGCTGCCATGAGCAAATCCTTCTCGTGCAGGGAGACGATGTGGGTGGCGTGCCGGGTCCTCACCATCCAGTCACAGACCGCCTCCAGCTGCCGGGGCTTGGTCATGTCCGTCACGACGACATCGGGAAAGGCTTCCCGGGACCAGGCAGCCAGGCCGCCCGCGTAGGTGCGGGTCAGCAGGGCGCGGTCCCATCCCGTGCCTGGGACGTGGGTCCCGCCGGTTCCCACCGTCCAGTCGAGCCGGTGCCGGTTGACCACGAGTGGCTTCATGCTGACGTCCCCTCCGTTACCTCGATGACGCCGACGGTGAGCAGGTGGTCGACCGCGTCCCGCAGGGTGCGGGCGTCGGCGGCGCGGACTTCGGCCGCGCCGAGCCGGTCGGCCGAGCTGAGCAGCGGGCCGACCTCGGAGCCCACTTCCACGTCCACCCGCCAGGAGATGATGTCCGCGTTTCCCACCCGGTCGGGTCGTTCGAGTACGCGGGTGACGGTGCCGGGCGGCGCGGTGAAGAAGACGATGGCCGCCGCGCCGGCCACGGCCGGTCCCGTGCAGTCCCGGATCACGTGGTCGACTGCCGCGCGGCCCGATCCCTCCGGAACCAGCGACCACGCCAGCGAGGCGCGTCTCCAGTCGATACCGGTGGTGGCTTCGGCGAGGTCGACGATCCCGTCGCCGCCGGGTCGGTTGTGGGTCTCGATGACGCTCACTCGTCCGGAGCCGACCATGAGCTCGGTGTGCGCCGGTCCGTCGGTGATCCCCAGGGCGTCGAGCAGTTCGGTGGTGGCCCGTGTCACCCGCGCCACGTCGGCCTCACTGAGAGACGGCGGTGGTGTCAGGTGCGCGACCTCGACGAATCCGGGGCTGATGCGCTTCTCCGCGATGCAGACGACCCGGTGCTCGCCGTCGACGCTGAGCGATTCCACGCTCACCTCGACGCCGGGAGCGAACGCCTCCACCAGGCCGTCGCGGAGCTCGTCCCCGGGGAGGCGGTCCAGGTCCTCCAGCGAACCGAGGCGCCGGATGCCGCGGCTGGCCGTCCCCAGGGCCGGCTTCAGCACGGCCTGACCGGTGTCCTTCAGGATCCGGCCCACCGCCTCGCGGTCGGTCCCCGGCGCGGAGGCCAAGGACAGGTGCGGGGCGTGTGCCGCAAGGCGCTCGCGCATCCGGCGCTTGTCGCGTGTGCTCCGTACGACGTCCTCGCCCGGTCCACGCAGCCCGAGCCGGTCGGCGAGGCGTGCGGCCGGTATCAGGCCCTGCTCGGTCACGGAGACGACGGCGGTCGGCCGTGGTCCGACCGCCAGCACGTCGGCGAATGCGTCGACGGCCGCCGGGTCCGGGTAGTCCACGAGGTAGAACTGGTCGTCCTCCCCCCGCAGCACGTTCACCAGGTCGGGAGCGGTCCGGTCGACGATCAGCAGCCGAGGGCTGACCGCCTGCCCGGCACGCAGGATGTTGGGGGACGCCCCGATGAGCAACAGAGCCATGTGTCTCCTCCGGTTGTGACGTGGAGCGGGGAGCCCCTCGTCCACGGGTGTCCGAGAGCTGCTCCCGGTGGATCGGGCCCTCAGGACGGCGGGCGGGCGGCGGGAAGTCCGGCGACAGGAAGCTCCTCGACGGCTTCCGGCGCGGACTCGGGCCTCACCCCCAGGCGCGACACCGCCCTCACCGCCGCGTGAGCCTGGGGGTCGGCAGCCGCCCCCCATCCGCACAGGTCCGGCACGAGGTGGGCAGGCACCAGCAGACGGCGGTGGACCGTGCCGGTGGCCGGATCGGTCGTCACGGGACCGACGGCCGTGGCCACAGCCGCCAATCGCACCCGGGCGACGGCCTGGCCGTCCGGTCGCCGGTCCATCAGATAGCCCAAGTGGACCGGCTGCGTGATCTCGATGTTCGTCTCCTCCCTCACCTCGCGGACCGCGGCCCTGGCGGGGTCCCCCCGTTCCTCGATCTCCGGGGTGCCGCCGGGGAGACCCACCGTGCCCTTGCTGTCGACGTATGCGACCACGCGTCCGTCCGGTACGAACAGCCACACCCACGCCTGACGGACCGGAAGCCCAGCGGGGACGGGGGCCTCGTGCCACGCCCACGCGCCGCCGCTGTGCAGGGCGGGGGCGATACCGAATCGGTCCATGACCTCCAGTACCGGAGGGATGTGCCCGTGCTCCGTCTGGGCCGCGCGTCCGTCGCGCCGCGCCCGGAGAGCGGCCAGCGCACAGCGGGTGTCGGCGGGGGACAGGGCGGAGGACAGGTCCTCGGGGGCGACGAACTCGTTTTGGCCGTCCCCGCGGAGGCGGTCGACTGTGCGAGGGCTGACGGTCCCCGCGTCCAGGACGTGCCGGACCGAGCCGTCCGGCCGCCAGTCGCACACCAGCAGTGCGCCCAGCCGCGGGGTGAGGCCGGTGGTCCGGTGGACCGCCCGCGCGGCCGCTGCGCGCGGAGACGTGTCCGCGCCGGTGCGGCCTGTGGGCAGCATGAGGGCCCCGGCGGAGGAAGCCGTCAGCAGGAGGCGCCCGCCGGTGTCCGTGACGAGCGCCGAGACCTCTACGGAGCCCGCTTCTGGAGCGCTGTTCATGAACGTCCTCAGCCCAGGGTGTGGATGAGCGGGTGCCCGGCCCCGCACGGCCCGGTCACGAGACCGGGCCGGCGGTGGCACGGGTGGCGAGCAGGAGGGACGTCGCGTCGGCGAGACGCCCCATGTCCTGTGTCAGCCGGTAGCAGGGCGTCCGGTCCGCCAGTCGTCGCAGCAGCCGGGTCCGGCGGTCGGCGTCCGTAGCCGGGAACCAAGCGGCCAGGTAGGGGTCGTACTTGGTCGCGTTGTCCTCGACGTGCTCGCTCAGCGCCCGGTACGCCTCCTGTGGGGTCAGCCGGGTCATGACAGGACCGTCCGTGGTGGAGTCGAACCGGGGCAGGACGACCAGGTCGACCCGGGACTCGGGCAGCAGGGAGCGCCCCGTGACGTGGGCGAGTTCGGCGCAGCGCACCCAGACGGAGCCGGGCAGCCGGTTGCCGGTGTCGGAATGGACGGCGTCGCGTGTGTGGTGACGGCCGGGGAAGGCGTTGGTGGGGTGGCTGGTGTCCGACAGCAGACTCAGGAGGGCCGGGGTGTCGCGAGCCAGGGCCAGCAGCGCGTCGGTGCGGACGTTCACGGTGCGCGGAGAGCCGTAACCCATGAGGGCACCGACGTCGGGATCGGTGAGGACGAGGTCGTCGTTGGAGACGAAGTCGGCTCCTCCATGGAGCAGGGCGCTGAGGATGCTGGAGGTCTTCCCGGAACGCTTGTGCCCGAGGAACGCGATGCCGGTGTCCCCGGCACGGACCAGACCGCCGTGCAGGAACAGGTCTCCTCGCTCGTACACCTGCCAGCGAAGCAGGTACCTCACCGAGCGCAGGAGCTGCTGGACCGTCCAGCCCTCGTCCTCGTTCGTCAGCGCCATCCGTCGCCGGGTGTCGTCGACCCACACCACGCGGTCCGGTTCGTACTCCGACTCCAGGACCATGCGCCGCCAGACGTCCTCGGACGGGGGGGAGTCACAGACCCGGACGTGCGGCGCATCCACCGGGCCTTCGGCGGGCAGCACATCGATGTAGGGCGAGATCAACTGCGTGAGCCCGGCGATCACGCCTGTGGGCGCGCTCACGTGGACCGAGGCACCGTAGGCAGAGGCAACCACCTGTCGGTCGCCGCTCATGGACGGGATCCCTTCGTAGGGCGAGCTGCTCGGACGGTCATCCGACGGGGGGCAGGGACTGCCAGAACGGATCCCGGAAGATCATCGACTTCCTCGGCCCCTTGGAGCCCTGGTACTTACCGCAGTACAGGGCGATGTCGCCCTGCGGCTTCCAGAAGGTCATCTGGGCGAGACGCATCCCGGGAAAGATCTTGAGCGGCAGGGTGGAGAACAGCTGGAACGTCACGGTGCCGATCGATCCGATGTCGATGAGATCGGCGGTGACGTGGACGAACAGGCCGGCGCGCGCCGTACTGGACTTCGCGTGCACCATCGGCACGAACTCCGTGCTGCCGACGATCTCCCGCGAGGAACCGAGGCAGAAGCCGAGCGGTTCGAGCAGCAGGCCGGTGTGGGGGATGGTGATCTCCTCGACCTCCTGCTCCTCCCTGGGGTCGATGACCTCGTTGCGGTAACGCAGGATGGTGTCACCGAGCGTCAGATCGATGCTGTTGGGGTTGAGGTGGTCGGGATCGAAGGGAGTGACAGTGATGCCGTCACGTCCGACCTGCCGTCTGATCTCTGGGCCGGTAAGGATCACTGAAACTCTCGCATCGCCGACGGGACCTGGTGGAGTTTGGACGGCATCGGGCGGTCGTGGCGCCCGTACCAGCCGACATAGAGGGCGCCACTGCCCTGGCTGTCCCAGAACGACACTTGGCCGATGATCTGGCCGGGGTAGACGTAGATGTCGAGCGCGGGGAGCAGTTCCAGCGTCCAGCGGTGGACCGCGCCCTGATGGCCGAGGTCCGCCGACAGCTGGACGAACAGTCCCAGCCGGCCGATTGAGCTGCGGCCGATCAGCGAGGTGACGTACTGGCCGCTGCCGATCTGCTCGAGTGTGTGCCCCAGGTAGAGCTGACCCTTGCGCAGCAGCACCCGGCCGTCCGCCGGCTCCAGCAGTTCCTGACTGAACCCGTCGCTGTCCGAGTCCGCGTGCACCTGGTAGATCTCCTCGCCCAGGCGGTAGTTGTAGCTGTTGGGATTGATCCGCTCGGTGTCGAACGGATCGATGACGATGTCGCCGCTGGAGACGGCTTCCGTGATGGCCTGTCCGGTGAGGATCATCACATGACCACGGGCATGATCTCGGATTCCACCAGGTTCCTGAAGTCCACGTCGAGCGGTACGTCCGACCCCCACTTCTCCCAGTGTTCCTGCCGGTCGGGCTCGCGGACCGCGTAGAAGGAGAGAATGCCGAGCAGCCCCCACAGTTCGAAGTGCGGGACCATCTCGGCGTCGCCCTCGCAGAGCGTTGCGGAGGCGGTGTCGAGAAACTTCTTGTGAAGCTCACTGCCTCGCAGATGCAGGCTGACCGCCCCGACCGCGTGGGCGGGTGTGGACAGCCCGGCGATCGGGACGTTCAGCACCCGGAGGCGTTCGTCCGGTTCCACGATCCAGTTCTTCAGATTGGCGTCGGCGGAAATCACCCTGAAAGGAGCCGGGTTGCGCTCGGCCGCCGCTGCGAATCCTCCGTCCAGCCACCGGTCCACCGCGACAGCCACATCGGTGCCGTCGTAGAACGGACGCGCCCGGTTCCAGTACCGGCGCCCGTAGTACTCCACGAACTCACGATGGGTGGGCCAGGGGGTGGCGGACCGCTTGTAGAGACCGAACCCCTCGTACAGGCGAGGCAGATGGGCACAGGCGCTGACGTAACGGCTGAGGTTGGCGACGATCTCGTCGTCGGACGGGGCGCTGCCGGCCTCCAGTTGGTCCGCGAGGTTCTGCCCCTCGACGAACTCGCAGAACGTCGCGTCGAACGGATCTCCCTGGTCCGTCTCGAAGACCTTCAGGACACGCTGTACGGGAACGTGGTCCATGAGCGCCTTGTTCACCCGGGCCAGGTAGCCCAGCGGGATGTCCGTATCAGTGACGTGCTTGGCGACGATGCGACCGGCCTCCGGGGAGGAAACCTGGAAGACGACGTTGTTCGTGTCGCTCAGCTGCGTGATCTGCGCATCGGGAAACTCGCTCTCGAGGAACTTCCGGAATGCACCCACATGAACTCCCGTTCTTGCTCTCATATTCTGCTGCGGAACAGCCCTTGGCGCCCTGCTCCGCCGAGGCGCCCCACGCTGCCCGGCGCAGGCTGTCCGCGAAGTAGCGACAGAGTGTCAGATCATCTGCGGTCAGCTGATGTCCCCGCCATGTCGCGCTACTGACCGGCAAGCACCTCGCCGAGGGCGACCACCTGCCGTTCGAGAGTCGCCAGGCTTCCCTCGTTGACCAGCTCGAAGTCCGGGATCACCGACTCACCTCCGAGTTCGGTGGGGTGGTCGTCCCGGCCCGCCGTCTGGTCCCCGCGCTGCGCCTTGCGCGCGGAGCGCAGCGCGTCGGGAGCCGAGACCCGCACCAGCCGGAACCCTCCGGCCGCCAGCGGGCCGAGATCCACCGGCCGAGCGTCGTCGCACAGCAGGAGATCGGCTCCCGACAGAGCCGCGGCCTCACACCTGCGGGCAAAATCCGCCACGAGGAAATCGGGGGAGATGCGCCGGAAATGGGAACCGAGGAAATTCAGCAGCGCACCGTCCTGCTGCCCCGGGGCCAGTTCCTCACCGAGTCGCCCATAGAAGGCGTGCTGCACGTCGTAGAGTGGCTGGGCGAGCTTCACCACCGAGACTTTGAGGCCGGCCGCCTCAAGGACGGGTGTGAGGAATGAGACGGTCGTCGACTTCCCCGCACCCGGCAGCCCGAAAAGGGCGACCCGCGAGATTGCACGCTCAGTGAGTGCCACGGTGGACTCACTCACTTCCGGCAGACGAATACCGAAGCCTGCTTGCTGATCTCAAAGTACCCGACATTCGAGATCTGCTTGGCGACTGCTTCTTCCACGGCTGTGTACAGGCTGTCGATCATCGTCTGGGAAATGGTGTCCCCGGCGTGGGCCTTCACGCCGAGCAGCCGGTGCCCGTTGCCGTAGAAATTCATGAACTGCTCCGCCTTGTCGAAACGCAGCGCGTCTACGTACGGCTTCTCCTCGACCGAGGTGAAGGTCCGGCTCAGGATCTCTTTGGCGTTGTCCAGCACCATGACACCGCGCCGGCCTTGCGGAAGCCGCTCGATGAAGTCGCTCGGGAAGCCGACGCGCTTCATCGTCTCAAAATGCAGGTCATACATTTCGGGCATTGAGTGGCGGGCCTCGATGGTGACGATGGCGTGCCCTTCCGGGTGCAGGACCCGGGCCATCTCGCCCAGCACGAGGGCCGGGTCCTCGATGTAGTGGAAGATGTAGTTGGCCATGACCCGGCGGAACGTGCCCTCCTCGAACCCCGAAAGGTCCTCGGCCCGGCCCTCCTGGAAAGTCAGGGGCACCCAGGCGACGTTGACGTTGCGCTTCGCCAGTTCGAGCATCGCGGGGGAGACGTCCACCGCCACCGCGTAACCGCCGTGACGGAGCCGGCTGACCACGTCGCGGAGGATGAACCCGTTGCCGCAGCCCAGGTCGAGCAGCGACTCGTCCCCATTCAGCGCGAGGCAGCGCAGAAGGTGGTCGATGTGGGCTTCGCTGTTCTGCCGAAAGACGCTGTGCGTCATCTGCTGGGTTGCCAGGGCAACATTGTTGCCGAAGTGCTCGCGAATGTAATCCGCGCCGAAGTTGAACTGCCCCAACTGTGCTGCGTCCGTCGAGCTCTGCGTCACGAAGTCCTCCATGGAAGGGCAGCCAATCGGCTAGCTGTCGGTGGCGCGACCCTAGCGAAGTGATTACCGCGATTTCAAGACTCTCCTGCCGGCAAATTTTTCCCTCGGAAGAGTGCGGAGTTGGGGTGTATGAGTCACTCCCTGCCTATTGATACTGCTCAGTGAAACGATCCGGGGCAAGCTGGGGCGATCCTGTCGTCGCGGGGCGCACCGGACAATTGCAGTCGGCCCACGGCGGAGGTAAAGCCCCTGGTCGGCGGCCTTTGTTCGGCGGGATGAATGATTCCACTCGACTTCAAAGGTCCCCGTTGACACCCGTCTCTGCGACCACCTAACCTGACGTGCGATCATGACCCGTGATGCAGTCGTGACCGAAACAAAGTGCTGTTGAATTCCTGATCGATGCCCTATCCGGACATGGGGCTTTTCTGAATTGTGGCGGCAGCGGCTGTGGAGCGATGTCAATCATCCATGCATTGTCATTTTCTGAGGTCGGTCGCCGAATAATCTTCCGACCGGTTCCTTCGGTCCGGCTGACCGCAACCGCACCGCAGGTCACTCGCTGAAGCCTCCTTGGCGCGGGGGTGTACGCCCTCGGCCGTCCGCGTCCAGCCGGGCTCGCCCGCCATGGGCGACTTGCCGCTGGTCCGCTCACACCTACGGCGGCACGCACCGGCACACACACAGGGGAAGGGATTCCACTTGATCGACATCACGGTCGAAGACGCCGTCGGAACCGAGCCGGAGCACTACCTGGTGCTGGGCGACGTCGGTCTCCACTATCCGCTCGCGCCCCGGCCGGGCACGCCCCTGGTCGTCGTGCGGATCGCACCGAGCCCCTTCAGCTCGGCAGGCCCCCAGGCTGTGGAGTACCTGAAGCCCCCGGCGACCGCGACGCGGTGGGCGCTGCTCCTGGACGGCGAACGCGAGGCTGCGACAAGGGAGTTCACCGAACCGCTGGTGGTCTGGCGCGGGACGTCCATGGATCCGGACTTCGCTCGGGTCCTGGCCACGTGGCGAACGGACGGGGGCCGGGCGGCAGACCTCGACACGATCACACCGCTGGCGGTGCTGCGGGTGCATCGCGGCACCGGGTGCGACCGCACCGAGGTCCTGATGTGCACCCGGATGCGCGAGGTGGGCGCCGTTTTCGCCCGGGTGGCCACGGTGGAGCCGAAGGACGGCGCCACCGTGCCGGAGATCGCGCGCGAGGCGCTGACCCGGGCGCACGAGCTGCGTGACCATGTAGCCGTGGAATGGCAGGAGTTCACGCACTTCGAGCCCGAGACGGAGATCGAACTCAAGCTCGGTCTGAAGGAGCGGGTGTCCCCCTGGGGGCTGGCCTCACGGATCGCGTCCGTCGTGAGTGACGGTCGCTTGCCGGGGTTCCTTCCCGATGTGGGCAACGAACTGCAGCGCTGGCACTTCCAGCAGCACACCTTCGAAGTCCTCGACCCGGTCGCCGAGCGCGGCTACATCGCGTTCATCCGGAAGCCCTCGGGAAGCTACGAGCTCAAGCACAAGGTCTTCGCGGCCGACGCGATGCGGCGCACCGAAACGTTCCGGCAGGGCCTTGAGATCCCGACGGGTGAGTTCGCCGAGGTTCTGGCGCGGGACTACGGCGAGTTGACGTGTCGTCGGCTCCCCTCCTTCACCCGGTGCCGTTTCGACGTGAACGTGGAGTCGGCGTCCACCGGACACTTCTTCGGGATCGAGATCGACGAGGTGGTCGTACCCGAGTACGACGCGGTTCTCCAGCAGGTCGAGATCGAGTACCACCGCTCTCGGGTGCACGACGGGCTGGACCAGGCATCGATCGACGCGGAGCTGTACCGGCTCGCGGACGCGGTCGGGGAGTGGCTGGCGGAGGCCGGCGTGACATCCGAGAAGACCTTCTACTCCAAGCTGTCGTTCCTCCGCGACTGCATGTCCGGCGGGAGGCCCACGGCACGGCCCGTCGGATGACGGCCCACTGATCGCCTCACGCCGACATCGATTACTGGAGGTGGACGAACGTGTTGTACCGGGCCTCACAGGTCGCAGCCAGCGAAAGTACCGGGGCACGGCGGCTGGGGGAACTCGTCGAGGAGTTCACCCACCGTGTGCTGGACCCGGCGTTTCCCTGCATTTTCGCTCCCCGCCCCGTGCTCGAGGACACCCTGCTGTTCGGTCTGGCCGAGGCGGCCGAGGCGGCCGAGGCGGCGGACCTGCTTGCCGAAGCCGCGGGGGCGATCTCGAAGGAACCCGAGCAGATCGTCGTGATCTTCGCCGACCTGCCCGGGACCGGATCGCTCCGGGCGGAGCGGGAATTCTCGGCGGGGGTGCTGCGCCTGCTGCGGAGAATGGACCGGCACGACTGGCCGGAGGCGACACCGCTCGACCCGGAGGACCCCCGCTGGGTGTTCTGGTTCGAAGGCGTCGACTTCTTCTTCAACTTCAGCACGCCCGGCCACCAGGACCGGCGCAGCCGCAACCTGGGACCCGCGTGGACCGCCGTCGTCCAGTCACGCTCGTCCTTCGACACCGTCGGGGGCGCGGACCACCGCGCACGCCTGCGCATCCGGGCGCGACTCGCCGAGTACGACGCCGTTCCGCCGCACACGGCGCTGGGCGCCTACGGCGACCCCGACAACCACGAGGCCCACCAGTACTTCCTCGGCGACGGGACGGACCCGGGCCGGTCCCTGGTAGGGGTCGAGGACCTGCGGCTCCCCGGGCGGGACGCGTGAGCATGCCGCCCGCCCGGCAACAGGACAGACGATGTCGCTCCGACCGTGTCCACACCGGCACCTGCGGGGCGGGAGAGCGGATCTGATGCGCACGATTGAACTCGCGCTGCCCCACCTGGTACATGACGTCCTCGGACAGCGCGGCAGCGGGGAGCCCGTGCGTGGCCTGCTGCTGCGGGGAGGTTTCACCGCTCGCTACACCGCCGAGGACATCGCGGTGCTCCGCACGCACGGCATGGCGGCCGTCCTGGACCTGCGAAGCGACCGGGAGGCCGGCAAGCTGGCGCAGGACCTGTCGGCGGCGGCGGGGGTGAGCTACCGCCGGATACCCATCGGTGACGAGGCGTCACGACCGTTGCCGGACAACTGCGCCACGCTTTCGGATCTGTATCTCCGGCACCTCTCGGTGAACGGCCCCGCACTGGCCGAGGCGGTTGAGTACGTCGTGGAGCCCCATGGCGGGGCCGTGCTGGTGCACTGCCGGACGGGCCGGGACCGTACCGGCCTCGTCGTGGCTCTCGCGCTGGGCTTGGCGGGGTGGGACCGGCAGGCCGTCATGGCCCAGCACGCCGAGGCAGCCGAGGCGGTCGCCCCGGTTGTGGCCCGCCGGCGGGCGTCCTGGTCCGCCAAGGGCAAGGATGTGGAGTACTTCGATGCCATGAACACCGGGTCGGTCCCCGCGATGGCGCAGGCTCTGGACTGGATCACCGAACGGCACGGCACGGTGGCACAGTTCCTGGCCTGTCACGGGGCGCCCGCAGGGCTCGCGTCGAACGCGGCGCAGCGGCTGGGACCGGGTTCAGCGCCGCAGCGGTAGCGGACGCCGGAGCGGCGGGGTCCGGTCGGGTGAGCGTCATGACTCATGCGGCCGGCTGTCGGCCGCGGCAGATCGCCGCGATGCGGGAGTGCCGCGGTGCGGGGGTGAGCAAGGGTGGCTGTCGGCTCGAAGGGTGCGCGCGGGGGACTGGCGGGGATGTGACACGCCGGCACGAACTCGCCCGGGTCGCTCCGGTCTGTCGCTGCGAAAGGCAGGCCGGTGTCGGACTGCCCAAGGGCTGTCCCGCAGTTCCTGGCGGGCGCACGACGACAGCCGCGGCACCTCGCCGCGTTGTCGAAACGCCCGAACACATCCCGTATGCGGGCGCCTCTCCGCTGTGCGATGCACGGCAGTTGACGCCGCGCGCTGATCCACCACGAATCGCGGGACAGCTCTCGGGCCGCCGAACCTCAGGAGTCGGCCTGCGGAACTGCAGCGGGGGCGCCGACGCCTCTGCCGAACGCCCGCATGGCGAGGGCGCCGGCCAGGGGCCCGGGTGCCAGGAGGAGGAAGGCGTAACGCCAGCTGATGGCATCGGCCAGCAGGGGGGTGAGCTGGATGGTGATGACGGTCAGGGCGAATCCGATCGCGGTCTGGGCGGTGAGGGCCGTTCCGATGTAGCGGTGGTCGGCGACCTCGCTCAGTGATGTCGAGAACACCCCCGAGTCCGCGATCACGGCCGCACCCCACAGCGTGCAGAAGGCGAACAGAAGCAGCGACGAAGCATGGAAGAAGAAGGGGGAGGCCAGGCAGCACAGACCACTGAGCAGAAGAGCTGTCATGGCGGCCGGCGGACGGCCGAAGCGGTCCGCGCCCCAGCCGCCGATCAGGCAGCCGGCAGCTCCTCCGAGTCCCATGGTGAGGAACACCGTGATCTCCACCGAGCCGGGCAGTCCCCGCGAGGCGGAGGTTGCCAGCAGGAAGGACGGGATCCACGTCCACAGGGCGTAGAGCTCCCACATGTGCCCGAAGTAGCCGAGGTTCGCCAGCCGTGGCCCGCGCTCGGTGAACATGTTCAGCGCATACCTGGGATTGCGGACCGGCGCGGACTTCGCTGCGTAGGGGCCGGGCCGGACAAGGAGCAGAGCGATGACGGAACCCACGAACCCGGCTGCCGCAGCGGCGAGCAGGACATCGCGCCAGCGCAGCGATCCCACCCCGGCGATCAGATGAGGAAGCGTGGAGCCAAGGGTGAGGGCGGCGATGAGGACCCCCATGGTCCTGCCCCGTCCGGCGCTCCCGGCCCACGAGACCATGAGCTTCATGCCGGTGGGGTAGACCCCGGCCAGGAACATCCCGGTCAGGAACCGCAGCGGGATGGCGACGGCCAACTGGTCGGCGACCAGGGCCAGCACCACGGTGCAGGCGGCAGCGGCTGCGGCACTGGCGGCGAGCAGACGCTGCGGCGGGACGCGGTCAGCCAGATTCAGGGCGGCCGACGCCACCGCCCCGGCGACGAAACCGATCTGTACGGAGGCCGTCAGCCATACCGCCCCGCCGGCAGTGAGTCCCCAGTCGTTCCGGAGGCTGGGAACCACCGCCGACATGGAGAACCACACAGCGAGGCCGAGCACTTGCACCGCGGCGATCGCACCACGTTGCACACCACTGTTCACACGTACCCCTCTTGGGCCGAGGCCTAAGGGCTGTCCCGCAATTCCTGGCGGGCGCACGACGACAGCTACGGCACCTCGCCGCGTTGTCGAAACACCCGAATACATCCAGTATGCGGGCGCCTCTCCGCCTTGCGATGCACCGCATCCGACGCCGCACGCTGATCCACCAAGAATTGCGGGACAGCCCTTAGCTTCGCAGGCCGCGCACACTGCGGCCGAAGGCCGACCCTAATGCCCCCGGCCCCGTGCGTACCCGGGCAGTCGGCTGCCCGGGTACACGATGCCGCCGGCTCCCTCGGTCGTGACGCTCGCCCTGCTCCTTCCGAAGGAGCCGGCACCAGCGTCGGCGACGCCACCAGGGCTGAAAGCGCTGCGCGTTGCCATCGCGGTGGGCGGCCGCGACAGCGGCGTCCTGCCAGTCTGCCGGCGGGACCACGACCACGTCCCCGACCGGCAGCGTGTACGTGTGGCCGGTGCGGAGGCGGCGGTGGGGTGCGAGAGCGCGCGGGCCTTCGACGATGCGATGTCCGCCTCAGTCCCTCTGCGCCTTCGCAGCAGGGAGTTCTCCCGAACCCCGGACGATCAGCCGGGTGGGGACGGTGATGGTACGGGCACGGGAGCGGTCACCGTCCAGGCGCGCCAGGGCGGTGACCGCTGCCCTCCGGCCGATCTCCTCGGGGTCCTGGGCCACGACTGTCAGGCCGGGTTCGAGGGCCTCGGCGAGCGCCACGTCGTCGAAGGCGACCACGGCGACGTCCTTCCGCCTGCTGCGGGCCAGTTCGGCGACCATCCCCAGCGCCACGATGTTGTTGCCGGCGAACAGAGCGGTGGGGGGATCGGCCAGCCCCAGCAGGTGGGAGGTGCAGACAGCGGCCCCGTGCTGGTCGTGGGCGTTGATGACCAGGGAGCGGTCGTGAGGGAGGCCGGCTTCTGCCAGGGCCGAGCGGTATCCCGCCAGGCGTTCACGGCGGGTGTAGAGGCTGGTGGGGAGGTCGCCGACGAAGCCGATGCGACGGTGGCCGTGAGCGATCAGGTGGGTGACGCCCTCATGTGCTCCCGCGCGGTTGGAGCTGACGACGCTGTCCGTGGCCAGCCCGGCTCCCGGCCGGTCGACGAAGACGACCGGCAGTCCCGAGCTCCGGTGGGTCCGCAGGTGGGAGTGGTCGGAGCCGACGGCGGGGATGACCATCAGGATGCTGACGCGGCGGGCCAGGAACGTGTCGCTCAGGGCGCGTTCTCGCTCGGGCTCGTCCGCGGATGCCCCCATGAGCAGGGTCAGGCCGCGGTCCCGCACGACGTCCTCGATGCCGCCGGCCACCGCTCCGAAGAAGGGGTTGCCGAGGTCGGGGACGACGAGTCCGATGGTCGTGTCGGGTCCGCCGACACGGATGTTGCGGGCCATGAGGTTCGGCTGGAAGCCGAGTTTGGCTACGGCGGCGAGAACCTGTTCCCTGGTCCGGGCCGAGGCGGGCCCGTCCTCGTTGAGTACCCGGGAAACCGTCTTGGCGCTGACGCCTACTTCGCGGGCGACATCGGCCAGGGTGGGGCGGCGGTTCGCTGCCATGGAGCGGGGGTCTCCCTGTGCTCGTCGGTTCCGGCCGCGGCCTCGGCCGGAACCTGTGAGTGTTGCGTCGGGTGTCAGGTGGCCTGGACCCCCGCTGCCTTGGCGGCCTCGGAATCCGCTATGACAGTACCTCCGGCCTCGTCGAGGGTCAGCGCGCCGGTCATGATGGCGACGACTTCCGCCATGGTGTGGTCGGATGGCTTGATCACGGCGGCGCGACGGCCCAGCCGGTGGACGTGGATCCGGTCGGCGATCTCGAAGACGTGCGGCATGTTGTGGCTGATCAGGACCACGGGCATGCCCTTGTCGCGGACCCGGCGGATCAGGTCGAGGACCTGCCCGGATTCCTTGACGCCGAGGGCGGCGGTGGGCTCGTCCATGACGACGACGCTGCGCGCCCAGGCGACGGAACGCGCGACCGCCACGGCTTGCCGCTGTCCGCCGGAGAGTGTCTCCACCGCCTGCGTGAGCGATCGCAGACCGATCTTGAGGTCGGCCATGTGCTCGGCAGCTTCCCGTCGCATGCGCTTCTTGTCCAGCATGCGGAGGGCGCTCCCGAGGACACCGGGCCGGCGCAGTTCACGTCCCAGGAACATGTTCGAGGCGATGTCCATCGAGGCGGCCACCGCGAGGTCCTGGTAGACCGTCTCGATGCCGTGGGCGCGGGCGCTCTGCGGCCCTGTGAACTGGATGGGTTCGCCGTTGAGGCGTATTTCGCCCGCGTCCGGTGCCACCGCACCGGTGAGGGCCTTGATCAGGCTGGTCTTGCCGGCGCCGTTGTCGCCGATGACCGCGAGGACCTCGCCGGGCAGCAGGTCGAAGTCCGCGCCGTCGATGGCGGTGACCTGGCCGTAGCGCTTGACCAGACCGCGGGCCTGAAGAACGGGGGTGGGAGTGGTGGTGGTCATCGGGCCTTCCTCCGGGACATCTGGTCGACGGTCACTGCGAGGATCACGAGGATCCCGGTGATCAGGGTCTGGTAGATGGAGGCCACACCCATCAGCTGGAGGCCGTTGCGGAAGACACCGACGATGAGGACACCGATGAAGGTGCCCAGGACCGAGCCGCGTCCGCCGAAGAGACTCGTGCCACCGAGGACCACGGCGGTGATGCTGTCGAGGTTCTCGGTCTGTCCCGCTTGCGGGTCACCGACGCCGGTGCGGGAGATGAGCAGCAGGGCTGCGAGCCCGTACAGCACGCCGGCGACGGTGTAGATGCCGATGGTCAGGCGGGAGGTGCGGATGCCGTTGAGCCGTGCGGCTTCCTGGCTGTTGCCCAGGGCGTAGACATGCCGGCCCCATCCGGTGTTGCCGAGGGAGTAGGCCAGGAGGAGGAAGAGGGCGATGGTGACCAGCGAGCCGTAGGTGATGTCCGTGCGGCCGAGCGGGAAGGTCTCTCCGAGGGCGGTCAGCGGGCCGGGCAGGCTGGTGACGGTCTGTTCTTCGGAGTAGATGTGGGTCAGGGCGAACGCCACGTTGAGCATGCCGAGCGTCACGATGAACGGCGGCAGCGGGATCTTCTGCACCAGAAGCCCGTTGAGAAGGCCGAAGCCACCGCAGACGGCCAGGCCCAGGGTGATGGCGAGGAGCGGGGGCAGGGTGCCCTCGGCCGCCATCTTGGCGATCACGATGCTGCCGAACGCCATCACGGCGCCGCACGACAGGTCGATGCCCGCCGTAAGGATGATCAGGGTCTGCCCGATGGCGAGGGTGCCGACGACCATGACCTGCTGCACGATCAGCGAGAAGTTGCCGCCCGTGAGGAACTGGTCCGTGGAGGTGGAGAAGAACACGCAGGCAAGGAGGAGGGCGGCAAGGGGGCCGGTGGTCGGCGCGGTGAGCAGTCTGCGGGCCGTGGTCGGTGTTTTGAGCTCGGCGTACGGCGTGGTGGTGGCTGTCATGCGAAGTCCTTGTCGGAAGAACAGAGGTCCTTGTGGGAGGACAGAGCGCGGCCGTCCCTTTTCGGGTAGGGGCCGGCGACCCCGCCAACGGGTGTCGGACGGCGGCGACCCGGGGTGGGCTCAGCCCCAGCAGTTGTCCAGGCCATAGGCGGTGTCCTTCGCTGCGACCCCTGCCTGTGCCTTGTCGGTGATCAGGCTGACGCCGGTGTCGGTGTAACCGGTCGCCTTCTTGCCGTCCTTGGCGTACGTCACGACGGCCTTGACGCCTTCGGCAGCCATCTTCAGCGGGTACTGCTGGGAGGTCGCGGCGATCTTGCCGTCCTTGACCGCCTGCGTCCCGGTGCAGCCGCCGTCGACGGAGACGATCAGGACGTCCTTCTCCCGGCCCTTGGCCTTCAGCGCGGTGTACGCGCCGAGCGCGGCCGGCTCGTTGATGGTGTAGACGACGTTGATGCCGGGAGACTTCTGCAGGCAGTTCTCCATAGCGGTCTGGCCCTTCGCCTGGTCGCCCCCGGTGTCCTGGGAGCAGACGATCGCCGGGTCCTTCTCGCCGAGGCCGAAGCCCTTGAGGAAGCCGTCGTGCCGCTGGATGCCGACGGCGACGCCGGGCGCCAGGTCGAGGGTGGCGATCCTGGCCGCCTTGCCCTTCATGGCAGCCTTGGCGTAGGCGCCGATCAGCTTGCCGGCCGCGAGGTTGTCGGTGGCGAAGAGGGCGTCGACCGCGCTCCGGGGATCGGTGGGCGAGTCCAGGGCGATGACCATGACCCCCTTGGCTCGTGCCTTCTCGAGGGCGGGCACGATCGCCTTGGAGTCACTGGGGGTGATGAGGATGCCCTTCACCCCCGAGGCGACCATGTTCTCGACGGCGGTGACCTGACCGGCATTGTCCCCGTCGAACTTGCCTGCTGAGGAGATCAGTTGGGCGCCACTCTCCTTGGCTGCCTTCTCCGCTCCCTCCTTCATCTTCACGAAGAACGGGTTGGTGTCGGTCTTGGTGATCAGACCGACCTTGACGCCGTTCGAGCCGTCGCCCGCGGAATCCGATCCGGAACCGGATCCGCAGGCCGTCAGGGTGAGAGCCGCGATACCCGTGCATGCGGCGGCTCTGATCAGGGACGGGGTCAGACGAATGGTGCGAGGCATGAACGACTCCTGCGGGATCGCGTGCGGCTCGGCCGGCATCGAAGCATGCCGTCCCGGGGTGTCATCGTTGACTTATGTCATCGTTGACACTGCTTGCCGAGGATGATGGACTCCGTCTCCTGGGCACGTCAATGCCTTACCGCTGTTACAAATCGGCAACGTCCTCGGTCGTCGCTCACCTGCAGTGGCAACGCCCGTGGGGTGACGTACTCGGTTTGCCCGTCCGTTCGTCAGAGAAGAGCAGCCCATGAGTCCGCGTCAGATCACCGTCCTGGGCGAATGCGTCGCGGACGCGTTCGCCCGGCCAGCAAGCGCCCCGAACGAGCTCGACCTGCGTGTACTGGCTGGTGGCGGCCCGGCGAACACGGCCGTGGCCTTGGCCCGTCTGGGCACTCCGTCCCGCTTCCTCGCGCGGCTGTCCGGGGATGTGTTCGGCCGGCTGTTCCGGGCCCACCTCGAGGCTTCGGGGGTGGACCTCTCGCACGCTGTCGTGGCGTCGGAGCCGAGCACGTTGGCGGTGGCGGAGCTGGACGCGCAGGGGCAGGCCGCGTATTCGTTCCATGCGCAGGGAACGGCCGACTGGCAGTGGTCGAGCGCCGAACTGGCCGATGTGGACCTGTCCGCCACCGCGTGCCTGCACACGGGTTCGCTCGCCCTGGTCCGGGAGCCCGGGGCGGCGGCGGTGGAGGAGTTCCTGGCCGCGGCCTCATCCCGGGCCACGATCAGTATCGATCCCAACGTCCGGCCGTTGCTGGTGCATCCCGCGACCTACCGGGCGAAGATGCGGCACTGGTGCGACCTCACGGACGTGCTGCGGCTGAGCGAGGAAGACCTCAGGCTCCTTCTGCCGGAGACGCCCATCGAGCAGGCGTGCGACGTCTGGCACGCTGCCGGCGCACGGCTCGTCGTGGTCACGCGTGGCGCCGGTGGTGCTCTCGTCTCACTCGACGGCGAGCGGGTGCAGGTGCCGGCCGTGATGACGCGGGTCGTCGACACGGTCGGGGCGGGCGACTCCTTCACGGCGGGTCTGCTGCACCACCTGGGTACGCGCGGACTCCTCGGGGGGCGGCTGACCGGTCTCCGCATGGGTGAGGTGGCGGAATCCTGCGTGTTCGCCGCCCATGTCGCGGCCCTGACCTGCTCGGTCGTCGGTCCGAACCCTCCGTGGCAGAGCCAGCTGCCTCAGATCGCAGCAGCAGATCATCAGCTGACGGGCGGTCCGGTCGAGCCGGGGGAAACGCGTCCAAGCCGTTGACGCGTCGGCCGGAGTGCGTCCATCATCGGCCACCCGGGTGTCATCGCTGACATAAGTCAACGATGACACCCATGGCCGACGCGATGCCACAGCGCCGGCAGGCCCTTCTCGTTCCGTCCGCGCCGCACCGGGAAGCACCCGGCTGCGGAGACGGCCGCAGCCCAGGAGACACCATGACCTCCAGACGCGTATCCCGGCACGCCCGCACGCGGATGATCGCCGCGACGGCGACTGCATGCGCCCTGTCCGCAGCCCTCTTGGTACCTCAGGCCATCGCCTCCGGCACCCGGCCGTACACCGAGACGTACCGGCCCCAGTTCCACTACACGCCGCAGAAGAACTGGATGAACGACCCCAACGGCCTGGTGTACTACAAGGGCGAGTACCACCTCTTCTACCAGTACAACCCCAACGGCAGCTCGTGGGGCGACATGTCCTGGGGGCACGCGGTGAGCACCGATCTCGTGCACTGGAAGGAGCTGCCGCTCGCCCTCTCCCACGACGACGAGGAGATGGTGTTCTCCGGCAGTGCGGTCATCGACTGGAACAACACCACCGGATTCGGCACGAGGAAGAACCCGCCCATGGTGGCGATTTACACCAGCCACGACAAAGGCACCGGCACGCAGGCGCAGTCGCTCGCCTACAGCAACGACCGCGGTCGTACGTTCACCAAGTACGACGGCAATCCCGTCATCGACATCGGCTCCACAGAGTTCCGTGACCCCAAGGTCCAGTGGTACGCGCCGACCAAGAGCTGGCTGATGACGGTGTCGCTCTCCACCGAGCACAAGGTGCGGTTCTACTCCTCGAAGGACCTCAAGGACTGGACGCTGCTCAGCGATTTCGGGCCGGCCGGGGCGACGGGCGGCGTGTGGGAGTGCCCCGACCTGTTCCCTCTCGCAGTCGACGGAGACAAGCAGAAGGTCAAGTGGGTTCTGGTGGTCAACAGCAACCCCGGTGGTATCGCCGGTGGTTCAGGCGCCCAGTACTTCGTCGGTGACTTCGACGGCGCGAAGTTCACCGCCGACGACAAGGGCTCCTACACTCCGCCCGCCGGCACCGTCATGCAGGATTTCGAGAACCCGGACTTCGGCGCATGGACGACTACCGGCACCGCATTCGGACAAGGGCCGACGGCCGGGGCGCTGACCGGACAGGGACCCGTCGGCGGCTTCGAGGGCAAGGGTCTCGCCAACAGCTTCCACGCGGGTGACGGCGGCACCGGAACCCTTTCCTCCCCGGCCTTCACCGTCGACAGCCCGTACCTCAACTTCAAGGTCGCCGGCGGACGGCACCCCCACCGGGCCGGCACCGTGCAGGAACGAGGACCTGTGCCCGAGGGGACGGTCCTCGCCGACTTCGAAGGCGGCACCTACGGCAACTGGACGGTCACGGGGGACGCCTTCGGAACCGCACCGGCGACCGGAAGTCATGCCGGTCAGCAGGAGGTCACCGGCTTTCTCGGCAGTGGTCTGGCCAACTCGTTCCTGAACGGCGACTCCACGACCGGCAGCATCGCCTCGCCCGAATTCACCATCGACAAGAACTACGTCAACTTCCTCATCGGCGGCGGCAACCATCCCGCAAACCAGGCCGATCCCACCGCCGTCGAGCTCCTCGTCGAAGGCAAGGTGGTGCGCAGTGCCACCGGACACGACGACGAGGCACTCAACTGGGACTCCTGGGACGTCCGCGCACTCATCGGCAAGAAGGCGCAGATCAAGATCGTCGACGGCAACAGGGGCGGCTGGGGTCACATCAACGTCGACCACATCGTGCTCTCCGACGCCCAGGCCCAGCCCGTCTCCCGGGAGACCGCTGTCAACCTGCTCGTCGACGGCAAGGTCGTCGGCAGCGCCACCGGCTCCAACAGCGAGACGCTGGACTGGGCCTCCATCGACATGCGCCCGTACGCCGGCAAGGAGGCGCAGATCCAGATGGTCGACATGAACAGCGGCGGCTGGGGCCAGATCATGGCCGACCAGTTCACCACTGCCGCGACGCCCGCCAGGTCCGCGGTGCAGCGTGCCGACTGGGCCGACTACGGCAAGGACTACTACGCGGCCGTGTCCTGGGAGGGAGCTCCGGGCGGCAAGCGGTACATGATCGGCTGGATGAACAACTGGGAGTACAGCAGTTCCGTCCCCACGTCTCCCTGGCGCGGCGGGCAGAGCATTCCCCGCCAGATGGCGCTGCGCACCGTGGGCGGCCGGATCATGCTGACCAGCGAGCCGGTGAGGAGCCTGACCTCCCTCCGCGAGGGCCGCCCGGCGGCATCCGCCGACACCACGGTCACCAGCACGTCACAGCCCCTGGGACGCGGCGCGGCCGAGGGCAGGGCTCTCGACATCGAGGCGGCCTTCTCGCTCAGGGACGCCGAACGATTCGGCATCAAGGTGCGCACCGGTGCCAACGGAGACGAGACCGTCATCGGCTACGACACCACGACGCAGGAGTTGTACGTCGACCGGACCCGATCCGGCGCCGTGGACTTCAGTGACACCTTCCCCGGCGTCCAGCGCGCGCCCCTGCAGGCCGAGAACGGCAAGGTGAAGCTGCGGATCCTGGTCGACCGGTCCTCCGTCGAGGTCTTCGGCGGCAGCGGCGAAGCGGTGATCACCGACCAGATCTTTCCCGATCCCTCCAGCCAGGGAGTGGAGGTCTTCGCCGAGAACGGATCGGTGAAGCTGGAGCGTGCCCGCGTCTGGCACCTCGAACCTTCAGGCCAGGGACGCGAGTGATCCTCGACCGCGTGGGACCGGACGTGATCCGGGCACCGGTGGGGGCCCGACCGGGCGCGCCGGTCGGGCCCCCACCGGTGCGAGGGGTTCCCTTCGCGGTGGTTGCTCAGTGGTCGGAATAGCTGAAGTCGCCCACGGTCCAGGCGCTGACGTCCTCGATCGCGACGCGGTACATCCCCCCGGTCTCCGGGATCCCTACGGTGCCCTGCAGGATCCGGGCGACATGGAAGTGCAGGTGCGTGGGCGCCCCGTCGCTCTTCGCTGGGGCCTTGAAGACGGCGGAGAAGTCGCTCAAGCGGTCCGAATCCGTGAGTACATCCGACACCCTCAGCCTCCACACGGCTTCGGGTGCCAGCCGGCCGGTGATGACAGCACCACCGGTGACCACGGTCAGGGACATCTGGTTGCTCTGCCCGGATTCCACCAGGGCGGCGAGGTCTACGAGCAGCTCGTCAGGCTTCGACATGAGACAGATTCTATTCACCAGTGCTCCAGCCGTGTGAGCGGCGGTGCTACGGGGGCGAAGGCGGCCGCCTCTCCCGAATCGAGGGGTGCGTCCCGTGTCGGCCGGTGCTGGGCGGAGAGGGGCGTCCTCGGCAGGTGGGCCGCCGCGCATCCACTCGATGGCCGAGGTCGACTATCTCGCAGCCGGGCCCCCGAAAATCTATGCCAGCTGAGGTAGACATTGGGGGGCGGTGTGGCTATGGTTTCTCTCGTAGCCAAGAGAGGCGACAAGGCCTGGCAGGGACGAACTGCCAGGTGGCAGTACATGCAGAACCCGCAGTTGCAAGGCGCAGGACGGTGCGGTGGTGGAGTTTCGAAGCCAGGGCTGGTGCAGGACGGCGACGGGACTGACGACCGGACCGGGCGGCCCGCAGTGATCAGGGGCGGCCGTAAGCAGTACCGCAGTCCGCCACGTGCAGTGGCATCACTCCCAGCGAAGCAAGTGAGCAGCACCTTGGTGAAGGCGCCTGCTGGGGCGCGCGCACCAGGAGGTTCGGCAGTGGGGTTCCAAGCCGGAGCAGACGCAGGACGGGCGACGGGGCTGGCTGTCGAAGGGTGGTGCCGGTACGGGCCACGAAGCAGTACGCACAAGCAGTACCAGCAAGATCAGCAGTGATCCCAGAGGGATGAACGGAGGAGCCAGGCGCCATCAGGATCGCCCGGGTGGAAGTCGTGAGCCCGGGTACCGCAGGACATCGATAGTGAGGTGGTCTCCGGTCAAGCAACCGCGATCCCCGCACGCCCTCTCAGCCCCCGTGAGCTGGTGCGGAACGAGAAGGCCGGCGCAGTTCGAAAGCCGGCAGATGGTGTAGCAGTTCCTTCGGGGCCCTGGTGCCAATGGCACCAGGGCCCCTCCACGTGTTCCACAGAGAGGCACCATGGCAGCACACGACTCGTTCGACCGTCTCGACGACGACGATTACCCCGCCTACACGATGGGCCGGGCCGCGGAAATGCTCGGCGCCACCCAGGGTTTCCTCCGAGCCGTCGGTGAGGCCCGGCTGATCACCCCGCTCCGCTCGGCGGGCGGCCACCGCCGCTACTCCCGCTACCAGCTGCGCATCGCGGCCCGCGCCAGGGAACTCGTCGACCGCGGCACGCCCATCGAGGCCGCCTGCCGCATCGTCATCCTCGAGGACCAGCTCGAAGAGGCGCAGCGCATCAACGCCGAACGCCGCAGGACCTCGCCCGGTCCGCCCGCGGCCTGAGGGTGTGCGGCCGGGGCCCGGCGGCTCCCGCGCCCATGGGCGGCAAGCGGGGTGAGGGGCGCTCTGTCCAGCGGATGCGTGGGCTGCTCCGTCCATCGGCATGCTGCGCGGATCACGGCTGGAGGCGTTGGTGAATGACGGCCGCTCCCGCCGAGATGCTGCGCTCCGGATGAATTAATAGTTACGGCCGCGAAGTGAGGGTTCATTGCGCCGCCCTCGGAGTGTTTTTGCCGCAACGAGCAGAACGGAATTGTACAACGTACACCCGCCACTGCGGCATGCTACCGTCGGCCTCAGTTGCAGTCTTGGTTCCCCACTTCAAGCGCCTCCAACGCTACGTTCAGTCGTTGGGAGCGCTTTTGTATTTCCGGTAGTTCCGGGAGGGCATCATCGCGGCGACCCGGTGTCCGCACTTCGCGGGACCCGGCGTACTGCCCCAAGGAGATATGACATGGCGTCCGGCACTGTGAAGTGGTTCAACGCGGCAAAGGGTTTCGGTTTCATCGAGCAGGACGACGGCGGGGCCGACGTGTTCGCCCACTTCTCGAACATCGCTGCCGAGGGCTTCCGTGAGTTGCTCGAAGGCCAGAAGGTCACCTTCGACATCGCTTCGGGCCAGAAGGGCCCGATGGCTGAGAACATCGTTCCCGCCTGACCGAGAAGAGCACTCTGCAGCGCCGGGACCCGTACCTTTCGGGGTGCGGTTCCCCTGGCGGGAATGCCGCGTTGTGGAATCGTGCGTGGGAATGACGTCGACCGCGGGAATCATCCGGCGATGCGCTCGCCCCGAAAGGGCGCCCGTTTCCAGTCATTCGATGTCGCGGTCGCTCGCCCACATTCGCCACCGCTGTCACTGCTGCCAGATATGTTTCCGCATTTCATTCGGCTCGTTCTCGCGATCCCGACACGACTCCCGAGCGGCGGAAATTCCTGAACCGTACCCACCAAGGAAGGTTCTGAATGAACCCCATGCCTACGGACGATCACTCCTCCAGCGGCCGGCCGGCCGGCCCCGCTTCCCGCTCGGACGCCGCTTCGGGCCGGGGCAGCCGCTCCGGCGCGAGTGCCCCGGGTGACGTGAAACCGGACGGCACCGACGTCCGTCGCAGGAACAACGTCACCGTCACCGGCCGCGAGGACGGGCCGGTGCTCCTGCTGGCGCACGGGTTCGGCTGCGACCAGAACATGTGGCGCCTGGTGGTCCCGATGCTGGCAGAGGACTTCCGCGTGGTTCTCTTCGATTACGTGGGCTCCGGCCGCTCGGACCCTTCCGCCTGGGATGAGCGGCGCTACAGCTCGTTGGAGGGCTACGCCCGGGACGTGCTGGAGGTCTGTGAGGAGCTCGATCTGCGGGAAGTCACCTTCGTGGGGCATTCGGTCAGCGCGATGGTCGGGGTCCTCGCGGCGGCCGGGGCTCCCCAGCGGTTCTCCCGGCTGGTGATGGTTGCTCCGTCGCCCCGCTACATCGACGAGGACGGGTACCGGGGCGGGTTCAGCGCAGAAGACATCGATGAGTTGTTGGAGTCGCTGGAGTCGAACTACCTGGGCTGGTCAGCGGCGATGGCCCCCGTGATCATGGGTAACGCGGACCAACCCGAACTCGGCCAGGAGCTGACCGCGTCGTTCTGCGCGACCGACCCCGACATGGCCCGGGTCTTCGCCCGTACGACCTTCCTGTCCGACAGCCGTGATGACCTCAAGACGGTCGCGGTGCCGACGCTGGTGCTGGAATGCAGGCAGGACGTGATCGCCCCCCGCGAGGTCGGTGCTTATGTCCACGCCGCTGTCCCGGGCAGCCGCCTGGTCACGCTGGAGGCGACCGGCCACTGCCCGCAGCTGAGTGCGCCGCAGGCCACCGCCGGGGCGATCATCGACTTCATAGGAGCGGCCCGCTGATGTGCCGCACGGACCAGGACCCGGACGGGGAGCAAGACCAAGGCGTGGAGGCCACGGGTGCGGAGTTCACCGACCTGCTGGAGGACAGCGCGGAGGAGCTGTACGACCAGGCTCCGTGCGGCTACCTGTCGACTCTGATGGACGGCACCATCGCGAAGATCAACAGCACCCTGCTGGACTGGCTCGGCCGGTCCCGGCGGGAGGTGGCGGGCCGGATGCGG
The DNA here is from genome assembly GCF_045162765.1 of Streptomyces sp. NBC_01013. Classification (NCBI taxonomy): domain Bacteria; kingdom Bacillati; phylum Actinomycetota; class Actinomycetes; order Kitasatosporales; family Streptomycetaceae; genus Streptomyces; species Streptomyces sp. NBC_01013. The sequence continues at coordinate 1,894,587 of NZ_CP108687.1, read as the reverse complement.
TTCACCGATCTGCTCACGGTGGGCGGCAGGCTCTACCACGAGACGCACTTCGCCCCGCTGTTGCAGATGAACGGCGAGGTCGGCGGCATCGCCCTGGACCTCAAGACCGCCGGTGGGCAGCGGATGCCGGTGCTCGTCACCTCGAAGGTGAAGACCAGCCACGACGGCGAACCGATGCTCATCCGCACCACCGTCTTCGACGCCCGCGACCGTCGCGCCTACGAGACCGAGCTGCTGCGCGAACGCCAGGCGGCCGAGGAAGCGCGTCGGCAGGCCGAGGCCGACCGCGAGCGGCTCCAGGAAGCCCTCGCCGTCCTCCAACAGAGCCTGCTGCCCGCCGAACTGCCCATGGTTCCGGGCCTGGAGGCCGTCTCCTACTACCACACCGCCTCGCCGGATCTTCTCGGCGGAGACTTCTACGATCTGTTCCCCCTCGGCGCAGACCGGTGGGCGTTCTTCCTCGGTGATGTGTGCGGCAAGGGTCCCCAGGCTGCCGCGGTCACCTCCCTGACCCGCTACACGCTGCGGGCGGCTGCCCTGCACGACCCGGACCCCGTCGCCGTGCTGACCACCCTGAACACCGTGCTGCACGAGCGGTACCGGAGCGGCGACACCCGCTACTGCACCGCCGTCTTCGGCGTCCTCCAGCCCGGCAGCGGCCATGTCAGCGTTCACCTGGCCTCCGGCGGTCACCCCTCCGCACTGATCCAACGCGCCGACCGCACCGCGCACTACCTGCCCACTCCCGGCGGCTTGCTCATCGGCGTCCTGCCCCAGGCAGAGTTCACGCCCGCGCGCACCCGACTGTTCCCCGGTGACACCCTGCTGCTCTACACCGACGGGCTGACCGAGGCGCGTACCGGCCCCGGGCACGAGCTCTACGGCGACGACGCCCTGCGCGCCTTCACCGCCGAACAGCCCGCCGCAGGACCCCAGGCCCTGATCAGCGCCCTGACCGGCCTGCTCGCCGGCTTCGGTGACGGACTCGACGACGACACCGCGCTGCTCGCCCTCGGGGTGCCCACCCCGCCTTCCACTCCCACGAGCGAAGACGTGACATGAGCCGGCTGACGATCACTGCCCGAGACGCAGCCACCGGTCCCGTCCTGGAGATCGCCGGCGACCTCGATCACTCGACGGCCCCCGAGCTCCGCCGCGTCGTCGACAGGCTCCCGGTAACCGGCGGGCAGTTGCTGGTCCTGGACATGGCCGACGTCCAGTTCTGCGACTCCAGCGGCATCTCCGCCCTGCTGGCGGCACGCAACCTGGCCATGGAAAAGGGCGGCGACATAGCCCTGGCAGCGGTCCCCGCCAACACCGCCCGGATCCTGCGCATCATCGGCCTTGACCGCGTCTTCACCCTCCACCCCGACGCGTCGACAGCCACCTCCCCCGGTCCGTAGCCTGCCGACTCGACAGCCGGCCGGTCTCGCGGGCCGTGCCGGCGTCACACGGGAGCGCCGGGCCGTCCGGGCGCAACCGCGGTGCGGAGCATGACCCACGCCACGGTTGCGCCCACGAAGGTCTCACGGCAGGCGCGCGGTCTCCGACACCACGCGCATGCCCAGCCCCCGTGCCCGCTAGACGCACATGTCGTCGCCCCACAGCGAGGCGTCCGCCACGGCGTAAGGCCCCCGTGCGTCGGTACCGCTCTCCACGATGTCCATGTCCACCCGGATCAACCGGTTGGCCGGGGTGATCTGGCCGCGGTACGTCCAGGACGCCTCGCGGCCGGGCAGGACCGGTTCGAATCCTGGGTGGGGGGCGCCGTCGGCCGCGCCGCTTTGAGCAGGTGGAACTGGAGCAGCCGGCACATGGCCTCGATGCCCAACGAGCCGGGCTGCACCGGGTCCTGGAAGACGCGACCGTCTCGGCGGCCCTCACCGTCACGATCCCCGATGGCAGGCCGCGCGGGAGAGGGGAACAGCCCGCCCGGGCACAGGTAAACCTCACAACTTACCCAACCCATAGGGCCGTTCTCACGTCACGGGCCAGTGCCACAGCACTGTTGATCGTCTACTGAGTGGAGCCTAGGATCCTGTGCCCATGGAGATGGGGGAACCGGACCGCGGGCGGCGGGCGTGGCGCGACGGGCTGGTCAGGCGTCGTGCAGCCGTGGCTCTGCTGGCCGGGGCGGCGGGGCTGGTCGTTCTGGGCACGGTGTTCGTCGTACTGCCGGGTGTGGTGGTCGACCACGATCTCGCCGGGGCGAGCGTCGCCGCACAGGATCGACTGAAGGCGGTGAACGATGTCCGTACGACGCTTCTGCAGGTGGTCGGCGGCCTGGTCGTGCTCTTCGGCGCGTACGCCACCTGGCGGCAACTGCGGGTGAGTCAGGACGGTTTGCGCGCTACCCAGGAGGGCTACGTCACCGACCGATTCAGCCGGGCCGTCGACCAGCTCGGCAGCGACAAGCTGGATGTGCGCATCGGCGGGTTGCACGCGCTGTGGCGGATCGCGGAGCAGTCCGCCCGCGACCGGGAGGCCATCATCTCCATCCAGGCCGCGTATCTGCGTACGCACCTGCCCTGGCCACTCGCCGGGCCGGGATCACCGGCGGCAGACGTGCCCATCAACGACATCGCGCCCCTGGAGACTCGCGCCGCCGACGCCCAGGTGGCGCTGACCGCGCTCGGCGTGCTGTGCCAGCACCGGGAGCAGTCCTGGGTCAATCTCGGCATCACCGACTTGCGCCGAGCCGACTGCGACGGACTCTGGTTCCCCGAGGTCAACTTCGACCGCGCTTGCCTGGAGGCCGCGGGCCTGTACCACGCCAATCTGACCCAGGCGTCCCTGGTCTCGGTCAATCTGCGGCACGCCGACCTCACGACTGCGATTCTCCGCCGGGCTCGCTGCATTCTGGCCGACCTACGGGGCGCGAAGCTGGTCGAAACCGACCTGCGTGACGCGGACTTCACTGAGACCGACCTGCGCGAGGCGAACCTGCGCAAGGCCGTCGCCCACGGCGCGGTCTTCCGACGCGCCGATCTCCGCATGGCCGACTTGCGCGGCACCGACTTGAGAACCGCCAACCTTGTCGAAGCACGCCTGACCGGCGCCGTGGCCAGCGAGCACACCCGCTGGCCCGCCGACTTCGACCACACGGCCGCCGGAGTCGTCGACACCGATGACCCCGGCCCCGAGCCCTCGCCCCTACTCCAGCCCCCGGGGATGACGTGGCAGGCGCCGCCGCTGCGGTCCACTCATTGACCGAGACGCGCCGGTCAGGACAGCGGCGAACCGCGATCCGCCTGACGGCACCACTTTTCCTCAGGCGTCCTGATCGCGCAGGGCCCAGACCGCCAGGCAGATCCGGGAGCTGGTATCGCTCCCCAGGTCGTTACGATGCACCGCATCCGACGCCGCGCGCTGATCCACCAGGAATTGCGGGACAGCCCTTGGCCCAGCGGCTCAGCTTATTCTCGGGCCATGCTACTGATCCACGACGGGGAGACCGCTGCCGGCGCCCCCACGCCCCGCACCGGTGGAGTCCCGCTCGTCCCGGACGGCTTCGTCTGGCCGGCGTGCCGTGCGTGTGAGGGGGCCATGCAGTTCCTCGCTCATCTGCCTCTCGATACCGGCGTGCTCTCGGTGTTCTTCTGCCAGAACGATCCCGGGATGTGCGACGACTGGGATGCCACCGCCGGCGCCAACCGCGCCCACCTGTTCTTCGGTGACCTCACCCCGGCCACCGTTCCGGCCGACGGCGAGACGCTCCTGGGCGCGGTGACCGCTTTGCGTCTCCATCCCGCTGACGAGCCCACGCAGGAGCCGGTCCTCGGACGACTGGGAGGCGAGCCCGAGTGGCTTCAGGATGATGAATTTCCCGACTGCCCCGGGTGCGCCGGCCGTATGACGTTCGCGGCCGAACTGGAGGAGGGACACGACTTCGCCACCTCCGCCAACTTCGGTGGCGGGGGCCGGGGATACGTCTTCCACTGCCCGCCCTGCAGCGAGGCCGCGTTCCTCTGGCAGCGCTGACCCCCCTCTGCGACACGGGCACGCAGGCACCGCCGGCATCCGCGGCCCCGTACTGCGGGACGGCTCCGGCGACCGTGCGACGCGGGTCCCACTGGGGTGCCCGGGCGGAGACGAGGAGCTCCGTGGCCACGGCATGCTCACTTGCTCCGCCCGGGCCGGGACCGGCGTGCCCTTCAGTGACGGGCTGTCTCGGGAGTGCGCCGTACACCGGTCACGGCAAGCAGGGCACCTAGGAGGCACAGGACGCCGGAGACCAGCACCGCTGTGTGCACGCCGTTCATGAACGCCTGGTGACTGCCTTCGACCACGGCGGACCTGAGCCGGGCGGGCAGGTCGCCCGGGACCGGGGCGACGCCCAAGGCCACCGCGTCCTTCGCCCCGGACAGGCCGCTGGCCGCATCGGAGGGCACCCCGGCGGAGGTGAGTTCGCCGGCCAGGGTGGAGCCGACGCGGCTGCTGATGAGGGAGATCAGCACGGACGTGCCGAGTGCGCCGCCGACCTGGAGAGCCGTCGCCTGAAGGCCGCCCGCGACCCCGCCGTCCTTGACCGGCGCGCTCCCGACGATGGCGGCGGAGGAAGAGGACATCACCATGCCGACGCCGAGACCGAGCGCGATGAACGGGGGCCACATGGCGGTGTAGGACGAGTCGGTGCCCCAGCCGAGCATGGCGAAGCAGGCGGCTGCCTGGAGCACCATGCCCAGCGGCATCGTCAGGCGCGGGCCGAACCTCTCGGTGAGTGCGGCGCCCAGCGGAGAGGCCACGACCGAGGCGAGGCTGAGCGGCAGGGTGCGCACGCCGGCCTCGACCGGGGTGAAGCCGCGCACGTTCTGCAGGTACAGCATCACGAAGAAGATCACGCCGAGCAGGACGAAGAAGTTCAGCGCGGTGATGACAGCACCGATGGTCAGCGTCCGGTTGGAGAACAGACGCATCGGCAGCAGAGGATGCGCCACGCGCGTCTCGTACCAGCAGAAGACCGCGAGAACCAGCACGCCCGCACCGATGGCCCCCAGGGTGGCACCCGAAGTCCAGCCCCATGTCTCGCCCTTGACGACACCGTAGACGACGGCGAGGAGGCCGAGGGCGAGCAGGATGACGCCGGGGATGTCGAACTTCTCCTCCTCCGCCGCCTCGTTCCTGCTCTGCGGAAGGACGGCGACGCTGAAGGCGATCGCGAGGACGCCGACGGGGGCGTTGATGTAGAAGACCGACTCCCAGTTGACGTGCTCGACGAGCAGACCGCCCACGATGGGGCCGAGCGCGGTGGACACCGACGAGACCATGGCCCAGATTCCGACGGCCATGCCGAACTTCTTCGGCGGGAAGACGGCCCGCAGCAGTCCGAGCGTGTTGGGCATCAGCAGCGCGCCGAAGAATCCCTGGAGCGAGCGGAAGGCGATGACCCCCTCGATGGAGCCCGACAGGCCGATGGCCACGGACGCCAGGGTGAAGCCGGCCACGCCGATCAGATAGAAGGTGCGCCGGCCGAAGCGGTCGCCGAGCTTGCCGCCGAAGATCAGAGCCCCGGCCAGTGCGAGCAGGTAGGCGTTGGTGACCCACTGCAGTTCCGCGGTGGAGGCGTTGAGATCGCGGCCGATCTCCGGATTCGCGATCGAGACGACCGAACCGTCGAGGCCGACCATGAAGAGGCCGAACGCGACGGCGACCAGCGTCAGCCACGGATTGGTGCGCCGGCTCCGGGGCGGCGCCGTGGGCGCCGAGCGGGTGGGCTTCGGCGCGGAGTTGAGGACATCGGAAGGCATGAAGGCGTCTTTCCTTCGTGAGACAGGGGGATGGAAGGCGCGATGGGGGCGCCGGAGTCCGGCCCCGAGGAAGAGCGCAGGCGACAACCGACGCCGCAGCGCCAGGACATGACGGATCGGCAGATCAGAGGGGGAGCGTCCGACGCCGCCGCTGCCGGTCGAGCCGGCACGCAGAATCAGTCGACGGCGCAGTGCGGGCGTTCATCCCGTGCACGCAGCGCGGTCAACGGGTCCGGATCAGCCGGCGGGGTGCAGGCGCGCGTCCAGCGCGCTGAGCGCGGTCAACGCCGATCCGATGGCGCTGAGTTCGCCCTCGGTCATCGTGTGCAGCGCCTGGGCGACCACATCGCGCATCAGGTGCTGGACCTCGTTCAACTGGCGTCGGGAGGTCCGGGTGAGGTGCAGGTGTGCGATGCGCTTGTCCGCCGGGTCCTGCCGCCGCTCCAGCAGCCCCTGGTCGGTCAACTGCGTGACCAGGGCGCTGACGTTGTTGGGCTTCATCAGCAGAGCGTCCGCGGCTCGACGCACGGTGACCCCGTCGTTGGCCTCCACATGACGCAACAGCGCAAGCTGCGCCTCGGGCGGCTTCGGGTGCTCGTACCGCGCGCCGACCTGCCGCTCGATGGCCCTGGCCAGCGCGGGCAGGCACGACACGAGCCCGGAGGCTACGAGGTCGATGTCCTGTACGGACGCACTGGGCTTGGGCACATCGCACAAGATAGGTAACAAGACATAGCTATGTCAAAATATCTACTTTGCGGAAAGTGAGGCGTGCGCATCATCGTCGAACGCCTTCCCGCCCGGGGCGCCCGAAGGGGTCCCCCGTTATGTTCTTGGCGGTCCTGCAATGGGACCGCTGGCCTCCGGGCCCGGCATGACTGTGTCCCCCTGTCGAAGGCATGACCTGGGGGGTGGTGTCACCGGGCCCGGGAGGTGCCGTCGGAGACGCTGATGAGAGGTCCGGCCACTGCCCGGTCCGGCGCAATGCCGGACGGCTCGCGGGCGGCAGGTCTGCATAACGTGGATGCGCGCGTACGACACCAACGCCGAGGCCGGCACCGTGAACACCCTTTGGGGAGAGGGAGTATCGATGTTCGACACCACTGAGGTGGGCGTCTTCCTGGGCCTGGATGTCGGCAAGAGTGCCCATCACGGCCACGGGCTGACCCCGGTCGGGAAGAAGGTCTTCGACAAGCAGCTGCCCAACAGCGAGCCGAAGCTGCGGGCCGTCTTCGAGAAGCTGGCCGCGAAGTTCGGCACAGTGCTGGTGATCGTGGACCAGCCCGCCTCCATCGGGGCTCTGCCCCTGACCGTGGCCCGGGACGCCGGCTGCCGGGTCGCTTACCTGCCCGGCCTGGCGATGCGCCGGATCGCCGATCTCTACCCGGGCGAGGCGAAGACCGACGCGAAGGACGCCGCAGTCATCGCGGACGCCGCCCGCACCCTGCCCCACACCCTGCGCTCGCTGGAACTGACCGACGAGATCACCGCCGAGCTGAACGTCCTGGTCGGCTTCGACCAGGACCTCGCCGCCGAGGCCACCCGCACCAGCAACCGCATACGCGGCCTTCTCACCCAGTTTCACCCCAGCCTGGAACGTGTCCTTGGCCCGCGCCTGGACCACCGGGCCGTCACCTGGCTGCTGGAACGCCACGGATCCCCAGCCGCCTTGCGGAAAGCCGGCCGCCGCAAACTCGTCGAGCTCATCCGCCCCAAGGCCCCGCGCATGGCCGCACGGCTGATCGACGAGGTCTTCGACGCCCTGGACGAGCAGACCGTGATCGTGCCTGGAACCAGCACCCTCGGCACCGTCATTCCCTCCCTGGCCCGCTCCCTCGGCGCCGTCCACGAACAGCGCCGGGCCCTGGAAACCCAGATCAGCACCCTGCTGGAGGCCCACCCTCTTTCCCAGGTCCTGACCTCGATGCCCGGCGTCGGCGTCAGGACCGCCGCAGTCCTGCTGACCACCGTCGGCGACGGCACCAACTTCCCCACCGCCGCCCACCTCGCCTCCTACGCCGGCCTTGCCCCGAACACCCGGCAATCCGGAACCTCGATCCACGGCGAACACGCGCCCCGAGGCGGCAACCGGCAGCTCAAACGGGCCATGTTCCTCTCCGCCTTCGCCTGCATGAACGCCGATCCGGCCTCCCGGACCTACTACGACAAACAGCGAGCCCGCGGCAAAACCCACACCCAAGCCCTCCTCCGACTCGCCCGCCAGCGCATCAGCGTCCTGTTCGCCATGCTCCGAGACGGCACCTTCTACGAATCTCGGACACCGAAGGACGTCGAACTCGCCGCATAGCCCCCCACCCGAACCACCCCAAACCCGACAGGGATGCCTTGACGAACGACATAGAGGCACCCCCCGCCGCACGGCGGGGCGCACAGCGGAGGGAGCGGCACGACTCCGCAGCAGCGGCGGGCCATCGAGCGCCCGGGCGCCTGGCTGGCCAAGGTCACCGGTCGCATCTGCCTCACTCTGCTCGACTCCGCACGAGCCCGGCGGGAGAGCTACGTCGGCGACTGGCTTCCCGAGCCCCTTCCCGAGGTCGCGGAGTGGTCGGGCGGCCGGCCGGGTGGCGCCGCCGTCGACCCCGCCGAGCGCGTCACCCTCGACGAGTCCGTCGGTATGGCCTTCCTCGTCGTGCTCGAATCGACGACGCCGGCCGAACGCGTCGCATTCATCCTTCACGACGTCTTCCGCTATCCCTTCGCCGAAGTCGCCGAGATCGTCGGCCGCACGCCGGCTGCCTGCCGTCAGCTGGCCTCATCGGCCCGGCGGCGCGTTCGCGACTCGCGGGCACCCACCACCCAACCGAGCCCTCAACAGGCCTCTCTAGTGAGGGAGTTCAAGCGGGCCTGGGAAGCCAAGGACATCGACGCCCTCGTGGTCCTCCTCGATCCGGGCGTCGCGGCGAGCGCTGACAGCGGCGGCCTCGCCCGTACGGTGCCCCTTCCGGTCGCAGGAGCCGCCCGGCTGGCGCGTGCCCCCGTCGGGCTGGTCGTCAGGCCGGGTGCCCCGACGATCGAGGAACGTCACGTCAACGGGCAGCCCGGCCTCGTCGCCCAGCAGGACGGGGCCATCGTGACCGTGTACGCGTTCGGGATCGACGGTGAACGGATCACGCACATCTGGGCCGTGCGCAACCCCGAGAAGCTGAGGCCGTGGACCGGGGGTGTGCTGTCAGGGGTATGAGCAGGTCCGGCGGGGTGGCGGTCGCCCCGCCCGAGTACCGGACGCTGTTGGTCAATTCGGGGCTCGGTGCCATCAACCTCGCCCGCATCGACGCCTGGCTCTCTGGTGCCTGTCATGCCCGCACGCGCGTCTCACACTGTGCGGCTCTTCAGCAGAGCGAGCGCTGAGCAGTGCTCACGGATTGATGGCCCCAGAACCGCTTACAGCTTTGCCGATGTCGGATGGCCAATTGGGCCTGTATCGGGCAACGAAGTCGGCGAAGTCCTCGCACAGGTAATGCGGGTCAGAGGGCTTCAGCCGTATCTGCTGGTGACCGCTGTGCACCCACCAGACCTCGAAATCGGTCACTGTTCCCTCGACAGGCCAGTCCTCGCTTCGCCGACGAGGCAAGAGCACGACGTCGACGAACCCTCCGACACTGAGGCCAATGTCCACGAAGACACCGATCGCCCCCGGCCTGGGCACCCGGACGACAGTGCCCGTGAAGACCTGACCGAAGCGCAGCTCGCCTTGCACTCGCTCCCACTCTGCTTCCGCCACCACTTACGCATCCTCGCACCTCAGCACAGGAGAGCCAGGCGCGAGCTTCAACTCACACCGGGCTCAACATCTGAATTCGCCAACAGCGCCCGAGTACCGGGTGGGGCGTGCCCTCAAAGCAGCCCGTAGTAGAGGGCGTTGTGCGCCGTGTCCGGGAGGTACAGCACGTCCTTCCCGTCCGAGTCACGGCGCACCGCGAGCCGGTCCGCGCTCACGCCCGGTGCGGCGGACAGCGAATCCCATGTGCTGCCCGACCGGGTCGCGGCGAAGACGCGGTCGGTGCCGGAGGTGGTCACGTAGTAGACGCGTCCGGCGCCCGTGTCGTCCCTGGTGATCCCGAGAGCCGCGGCCGTCTGGCCGCCGGCGTACACGGTCTGGCGGATCCAGCTGTCACCGCTCGGATACGCGTAGTACACACGGAAGTTGCCGCCACTGTCGGCCGAGCGGTAGCGGTAGGCGACCTTGGGAGTGGAGCCGTCGAGAGTGAGTTTGGCGCTCTGCACCGCCGGGCCGGTGTAGGCGTTGTCGATGCTCCACTCCTCACCTGCGGTGAGGTCCTGGATCACGTCGGACGTGCCGGGTGTCACCGGGGTGGCGACCGTAGCCCCCGCGCTGTCGGCGAAGGTGCCGGTCGACGGGTCGTAGCGCAGGTAGGAGAGCTGGTGCCGGAAGGCGGTCGCCGGGGCCTTGGCCCACTCGTACAGGAGGTGCACGCGCCCAGCGCTGTCCACCGTCAGGTCGTCGGGGTACACCGAGCGGTTCAGTGCGCCGGCGAACGTGGCGACCACGCTCCACTGCGCGGAGGAGTTGTCCCAGCGGTACAGGCGGCCGGGGCGCTGGTCGGAGCCGGCGCCGACGCGAGCGGCCAGGTACAGGTCGCCATTGGGTGCGGTGGTCACGACCGGGTAGGTGATGGCTTCGCCCTGGTCGGGCAGTTCGGCCGCGTGGTCCGTGACATCCCCACCGGGGGCCTCGGTGCGGAAGTAGCGCCACGGATTGGCGTGCATGGAGGTGAACACATGCAGGCGGCCACTGCCGTCGCGTGCGACGGACGGCTGGTTGTGGCCGTTGTCGTCGGGGAACTCGGCCTGCTGTCCGCTCGTGCCGAGCAGCGGCAGCCGGCTCCATACGCCGTCGGGGTCGCGACGCGCGATGGCCGGGCGATGGGTGGCAGCCGTCGTGCCGGGCTCGTTGAAGGCGAAGTACGTGTACTGGCCGCGGCCCTCGTAGGTGGCGGCGGGCGTCCACCAGGCTGCTTGGTTCGACGAGTCCATCGCGTACGGGACCTTCTCGATCACCGTCGCCGCGGCCGCCGAGGGCTCCGCGCTGTCGGCCTGGGCGGCCGGGCCGGGGGCGAGCAGGGCGGCCAGGGCCGCGGCCGAGGCGGCGTACGCGCGTGCCGTGGGACGTCGCAAGGTGGACTCCTTCGCGGGCGTGATGGCTGGGGGAACGGGGCCGGACCTTCGGCGGTCCGTTGCTCCGCTGTGCCGGAATTTACAACAGATCCCATATGGTGAACAGGGTATGCACAATGAGCGGTTGAGATACGCATGCAGGAAGTCTGATGCGGAATCATGGGGGCATGGCGAAGGGCTCGGTGCAGGCCGTCTGCCTTCACCGAGCCCCGGAAGACCGCTCGCCGGGTCAGCGCTTGATGAGCGCGGTGATCTCCTCGCCGGCCTTCTTCATCGCGTCCTTCGGCTTCGACTTGCCGACCAGTACGGCCTGGACCTGCTTGGCCACGGCCTCCTCCATCTGCGCGTTCTGCGCGAACTGCCAGAACGGGCTGCCGGTCGCCGTCTTGGTGATCTTCTCGGTCCACTCGGTGGTGAAGGTGTCCTCGGCCACCTTCGGGTCGGCCAGTCCCGCGGTCGTGGACGGCGGCAGGGCCCGCGTCGCGAAGTACTCGGAGGTGGTGGCGAGGTCGGAGGTGGTGTGCAGCGCGAACTGCGTCGCCGCGTCCTGCCCCATGCCGTTGACGATCGCGATCACACCGCCCCAGAGCAGTGCCTGCGGTGTGTCTCCGGCGCTCAGCACCGGTCGCTTCATCGGCTGCATGGTGTCGGCCAGCGTCTTGTCCTTGGACTGGGCCGAGGTCACGCCCTTGCCGATGACGGCGTCGTCGTAGAAGGCGGCCTTGCCCTGCCCGAACAGGGCGCGCGCGTCGAACCGGTCCACATCGGCGGCGATCAGCTTCGCGTCGTGCAGCTTCTTGTACCAGGTGACCGCGTCGACGGAGGCGTCATCCCCGATGGTGACCTTCCCGCCCTCCATCAGCGTGCAGCCGAAGGTCTGCATCCACGGGAAGATGTCCTTGAGCTGGGCGACCTTGGTGGCGGCGGCGTAGGGCACGACACCGCCTCCGAGCCCCTTCAGCGCCCGCAGCGCGTCCTCGAACTCCTCGACGGTGGTGGGGTGCTTCCTGATACCGGCCTTCTCCAGGAGCTTGGAGTTGGCTATGACACCGATCGACCCGGTGTTCCACGGCAGGCCGTACTGCTTGCCGTCGTACACACCGCTCTTGAGCGCCACATCGGTGTAGCCGCCCTTGGGGGCCACGGAACCGAGATCGGCGAGCTTGCCCATCTGCGCCACCGCGGCGAGCCAGGCGATGTCGAGGTGCACCGCGCCGGTCGTCTCCCCGCCGCCGAGCTTGAGGGTGAGCTGGCTCAGGTACTCGTTGTACGGGTAGGAGACCGCGCGGACCTTGGAGTGCTCGGCCTTCTCCCATGCGGCGATGATCTTCTCGATCGAGGGCCTGGCGGCCTCCTCGTTGAGCGACCACGAGGTGAAGTCGAAGTCCTTGGACTTCGTGTCGCCTCCGTTGGAGGAGCTGCCGGAGTTGGACGGTGCCGGCGCGCAGGCACCGAGCGCGCCGACGCCGGCCACACCGAGCGCGCCGATACCGAACATGCGCAGCGCGCCGCGGCGGCTGATGCCAGAGGTGGTCATGGTGTCTCCATGGGGAGTGGGCGGGAGGGAGATGCGTGGGGGAGGGCGGGGGCGGATCCCGCGGGTTCGGTTCGCGACCCAACTGCGGATCCCGCGGGCTCTCAGCTCTTGACCGAGCCGGCCGTCATGCCGCCGACGAGGTAGCGCTGCAGGAACATGAAGGCGACGACGACCGGGACGGACACCACGAGCGAGGCGGCCATCAGCTCGGGCCAGGCGGCCTGGAACTCGCCGATGTAGGTGGAGACGAGGCCGGGAGGCAGGGTCTGCTTCTCCTTGTCGGCCAGGGTCACCGCGAAGATGAAGTCGTTCCAGCCGCGGACGAAGGCGAACAGCCCGGCTGCGATCATTCCCGGCGCGGCCAGGGGCGCCACGATGGAGTGCAGCGTCCGCCACCGGGACGCGCCGTCGATGGACGCGGCCTCCAGGAGGGCGTCCGGGATGGTGTCGAAGATGCCCTTCAGCATCCAGACGCACAGCGGCATCGTGAAGGTGGTGAAGGACAGCACCAGGGCGGTGTACGTGTTCAGCAGGCCGAAGCTGGAGAAGACGGCGTACAGCGTCACCAGCAGGAGCGCCTGGGGGAACATCTGGGAGGCCAGCACCATGTGCATCAGCGAGCGCCGCCCGCGGTAGCGGAACTTGGAGAACGAGTACCCCATGTACGTGGCGACGACCACGCTCAGGACGGCGGTGATCGAGGCCACGACGAGCGAGTTGACCAGGTACGTGATCAGCTGGTCGTTCTCGGCGAGAGCCGTGAAGTTGCTGAAGGTGATTTCGGTGGGGATGAGCCTGGGCGGGAACTGGAAGGCCTGCTCGGGGCTGCTCAGGGCGGTGGCCAGCAGCCAGTAGACCGGCAGGAGGCCGAAGGCGCCGATCACCAGGACCGCGGTCCAGGCGGCGATCCGTGAGCGCAGCAGATCCTTGCGTATCCGGCGGCGGGCGCTGGGCCCGGCGGACGTGGCGGACCGCTTCAGCCGGTCGGCGCCGGACAGCGGGGTGGAGGTCGTGGAAGTCATCAGGCGTCGCCCTTCCGCTCGGTGATCCTGAGGTAGACGACGACCAGGAGCAGCAGGAGCAGCATCCACAGGCCGCCCAGCGCGGTCGCCCGGCCGATGTCGAAGCCCTTGAAGGCGGTCTGGTACACAGCGGTCGCGAAGGTCTCGGTGGCGCCGGCCGGGCCGCCGCCGGTGAGCACGTAGATGGTGTCGAAATGCTGGAAGTTCCAGATGAACTCCAGGAGCAGCACGATCGAGGCGACACCGCGGACCTGCGGCCAGGTGACGGCGAAGAAGCGCCGGACCGAGCCCGCCCCGTCCATCGAGGCCGCCTCGTGCAGCTCTCTGGGCACGGTCTGCAGACCGGCCAGGAGCATCACCATCATCCAGGGGAAGCTCGCCCAGGTCTTGGTGACGATGACGGCGAGCATGGCGGTGCCCGGCCGGCCGAGCCAGGACACGGACTCCTCGATGATCCCGGCGTCCATGAGGATCCCGTTCAGCACGCCGTAGTTCGCGTTGAAGATCCACATCCAGAGGAAGGACACCACTACGCCCGGGATCACCCACGGGAACAGGAAGAGGCCGCGCAGGAAGCCGCTGCCCTTCAGGCCCGTGTTCAGCGCGAGCGCCAGTGCGAAGCCGAGCACGAACGGGGCGAGTGTGGCGCCGACGGTGAAGACCAGCGTCTGCTTGAGGATCGTGAGGAAGTCGCCGTCCAGCCAGTAGGCGAAGTTGTCCAGGCCGACGAACTCGCGGCCCGGCAGCCGCAGGTCCTGCTTGAAGAAGCCGGTGAACAGGGCCGACAGCAGCGGATAGAAGATGATCGCGGCGAACAGGGCGAGCCCCGGTGCGGTCAGCAGCAGTGCGAACGCGCCGTTCGAGAGCCGTCCGCCGGTCCGCTCGCGGGGTGGAGCGGCCTTCTGGGGAGGTGCGGCCGTACTCATGGGTCTGTCCTCTCGAACGGGGCGGGAGCGGTGATGCTGGGCGTGGCGCGGTAGGTCGTGCGCCGTCGGGCCGGTACGCCGTGGCCGGGCGTGGGCGGTGAGCCCCCTCGTCCCCTGCTTCGACCGAGGTCCTGTCTGAATGCCATGCATGCTCCATTGAACGCAAGTTGCAGCATGCGGGATCGTTCTCCATATCGTGCGAAGGCGTCAACCCCATTGGTCGGTGAATCACCACTTCTGTGCTGAGCCGATGTGGTCGGCGCACCTGCCGTGAGCTCGATCAACGGCCCACGGCGACGGTCTCGTCGACTGCGCCGGAAACTTACAACACATCCCACTGACTGAACAGTGGTTGCACAATATGGATGTGATGTACGTTCATGGTCGCTCCGCTGCGGCGGAGAGAGTCCGTGCTTCACATCGAGGAGGCCGCCCCGTGCGGGAAGAAGAGGTCCATTACGACATCGCCGTCATCGGCGGTGGACTGGCGGGGACCTGCGCAGCCATCGCCGCGGCCCGCCTCGGCCGGCGCGTCGCCCTGGTCAACAACCGCCCGGTGCTGGGCGGCAACGCCAGTAGCGAGGTCCGGGTCTGGGTCTGCGGAGCCACCGCCCACGGCGTGCACCGCTGGGCCCGGGAGACCGGCGTCATGGGCGAGCTGTACACCGAGAACCAGTACCGCAACCCCGAGGGGAACCCGTACTACTGGGACCAGGTGGTCCTCGACGCGGTCCGGGCCGAACCTGGCATCGACCTGTACCTCAACACCGACGTGCGGGAGGTCGACGCGAGCGGTCCGGACGACGCGCGCGAGGTGCACTCCTGCACCGGCTGGATGATGGGTTCCGAGCGGCGCATCACCTTCCACGCCCGGCAGTTCCTCGACTGCACGGGCGACGGTCTGCTCGGCCACCTCGCGGGCGCCCGCTACCGCATAGGCCGTGAGGCGCGCGCGGAGTTCGACGAGCCCTGGGCGCCCGAGGAAGGGGACGAGGCGCTGCTCGGGTCGACGATCCTGTTCCACACCAAGGACACGGGCCGGCCGGTGAAGTTCGTGCCGCCCGCGTACGCCAGTGACCTCACCACCACGCCCATCCTGCGCAACCGTGTGCTGCGCACCGGCGACAACGGCTGCGACTACTGGTGGGTCGAGTGGGGCGGCGAGATCGACACGGTCCACGACAACGAGCGCATCCGCGACGAGCTCCAGGCCGTGGTGATGGGCATCTGGGACCACATCAAGAACTCCGGTGAGTTCCCGGACGCCGAGAACCTGACGCTGGAGTGGGTCGGCAGCCTCCCGGGCAAGCGCGAGTACCGCCGCTTCCTGGGCGAGCACATGCTGAGCCAGCAGGACGTCCTGGAACAGCGGCAGTTCGACGACCGTGTCGCCTTCGGCGGCTGGTCCGTCGACCTCCACCCGGTACAGGGGATGTACGCCGACGAGCCCGGCGCCCGCCAGCGCTACGCGGACGGCATCTTCCACATCCCGCTGCGCTCCCTGTACTCGGTGAACGTCACCAACCTCCTGTTCGCCGGGCGCAACATATCCGCCACCCACATCGCCTTCGGCGCCACCCGCGTGATGGCCACCTGCGCCACCCTCGGTGAGGCCGCGGGCACGGCCGCCGCGCTGTGCGTCGCCGAGGGCGTCAGCCCCCGCGAACTCACCGCGACCCGCCCCGAACTGGTGCGCCGCACCCTGCTGCGGCAGGACGCCTCGGTGATCGGTCTGTCCGACGACGACCCCGACAACCTGGCGCGTACGGCCCGGGTCAGCGCCTCGTCGCACCTGAGCCGTCTCGCCGCTGAGCCGACGCCTGCCGCGCCCGGCGAGCCGTACCCGCTCACCCGCGACCTCGCGCTGCTGCTGCCGGTCGATCCCGCGCTCGACGCGGTCGACCTGCTGGTGCACGGCGCCCCGGGCGAGCGGCCGGGCGAACTCACCGTGGAGCTGTGGAGCACCGGCCGCCCCGAGAACGCCGTCCCGGTCGGCCATCTGCTCACCACGGAGGTGACCGTGCCGGCCGGCGGCCCCCACTGGGTGACGGCACAGCTCGGCCACCGTCCGGCCGCCCCGGAGAACGTCGTCCTGATCGTGCGCGCCTGCCCGGGCGCGGCACTCGTCCTCCTCCCCGTACGCACCGACGGCGTCCTCGCGCTGCGGAGCAGGGCCGAGGGTGACGTGGCCGTCGACCACGACATTCCCGAGGAGGACGGCCAGCTGGTCCTGGAGTGGCAGGCACGCGGCCTGCGCCGCCGGACCTTCGGTTTCCGGGCCACCCCGGAAACCGCGGCGTTCCTGCCCGAGCGGGCGGTCGGCGGTTTCCAGCGCCCCTACGGCGGACCGCAGATGTGGTCGTCGCAGCTGCCGGCCGCCCCCGGCCAGGCGGCGCAGTGGCTGCGCCTCGACTGGGAGGAGGCGCGCCGGCTGACCGAAACGCGCGTGGTGTTCGACGACGACGTGGACGAGTACCTCAACAACCTGCACCGTCACCGGACCCCCTTCGAGGTCATGCCGGAGCTGGTTCGCGACTACCGCATCCAGAGCCGCGATCCGGACGGCAGCTGGCGCACGCTGGTGACGGTGACGGGCAACCGCCGCCGGCACCGCATACACGATCTGCGCGGCGAGGACGGCAGGCCCGTGAGCACCGACGCACTGCGGCTCGTGGTGGACGCGACGCACGGAGCGCCGCACGCCCATGTGATCGCGTTCAAGGCGTACGGCGCGTAGGTGCGGCGCGAGGGGCCCGGTACAGGTCGACCGATCTGTACCGGGCCCCTCGCGCGCCGGCTCAGACGGCGCCCAGCGCCTGGCTGATGGCGTCGGCGGCTTCGATGACCTCGCGGATCAGCGCGAGGCGCTGCCCTTCCTCTTCGGCGTGCCCGCCGAGGAGGGAGGTGGGGCCCCACAGGGAGATGGCGGCCACGACGTCCCCCGAGGCGTCGCGGACCGGTGCGGCGAGGGAGGCGCGGCCCAGGGCGCGCTCTTCGGCCTCGACGGCGTAACCCGTGCGGCGGACGGTGTCGATCTCGGTGTCGAGCAGGTCGTGGCTGGTGGTCGTGTAGTCCGTGTGCGCCGCGAGCGGTTCCGGGAGCAGCGTGCGGCGCTCCTTGGGCGTGAGCCCGGTGAGGAGGCACTTGCCGATGCTGGTGGCGTGCAGCGGGGCGGTGTGTCCGGCCTGCGTGTACGACTTGGGGGCGCGCGCTCCCTCGAAATTGCACAGGAACATCAGCTCGGTGCCGCGGCGGATGGCCACGTTGGCCCCCAGTCCGGTGCGGGTGGCGAGTTCCTGCAGGACCATGCGGGCGGCGCGGTGGACGGGGTGGCGATTGGTGGCCGTGGCGGCCAGGGGGAGGATGCCGAGGCTGAGCCGGTAGAGGTTGCTGACCGGGTCGCGCTCGACCATGTCGAGGCGTTCGAGGGTGGACAGGAGGCGGGAGGTGGTGGAGGAGCCCAGCCCGGTGAGTTCGGCGACGTCGGAGACGCGTAGTTCGGCGCGGCCGGAGTCGAGTGCGCGCAGCACCGAGACTGCTCGTTCGACGCTCTGGTTCGTCCCGGCGTCGGTCGCCCGAGTAGCCATGACCCTCCTCGTTTTGCACATCGCTTGCACAATCTGCATCAGCATATCGCGTCGCTGCGAGGGCCGACCGCGAAATCCGCTGACCCGCGGGCGGCGCGAATGGGGGTCGAACGGTCGGTCCGGGACGGGCCGGACAGGGCGGATCGCGCCCGTCACGGCCGGACCTGACTGCCCGCGGCCGACGGTCGCAGGCGGGCCATAGGGTGAGCGGATGAACGGACTGGACGTGGGGAAGCCGCGGGCGGCACTGCCTGCTCACATGATCGAGGTCGGGGCCGACCCGCTGGACCGGCCCGCCCGTGACTCCGTCGGCGGGTGGCCCTTCCTCGACGCAGCGCAGGAGTGGCCCTCGTGTTTCTGCGGGGAGAAGCTGGCTCTGCTCTTCCAGCTCGACGTGCCCGCGGACCTGGAGCCCTTCGGCGGGGACCATCTGCTCGTCTTCCATTGCCGGGCGCACAACGACGCCTCCGAGCCCGCGACGGCCGGTGGCCGCCTCGTCCCTCAGTACTGGGACGCTCCGCAGGTGCCCTACCCGCGGCCCTTCTGGCGCATTCTGCTTCAACGGCAGGCGAATCGTCCGGCCGCGGATCCCGAACCGTCGGTGTGCGCGCTTCCTTTGACGCTGCGGTCCTTCGTGGACGCCCCCGACGCGCGGGGCATCGGAGCCCAGGCCTTCAAGCTGGGCGGCACGCCGTCCTGGGCGCAGGATCCCGAGTACTACACATGCGCGTGCGGCGCCGAGCTGGAGTACCTCTGCCAGGTGCCGGAAGGCATGGAATTCGCTGTCCGCCCCGGCCTGCCGGAGCAGCCCTACAGCGTCCGGGCCGACACCTACGGGATGTTCCTCGGCAACGAGGTCTATCTCCTGGCGTGCCCGGCCCACTGCGACCCGGCAGCGGTCTGGCCGGTGAACCAGAACTGAGGGCTGCACAGTGCGGGCGGACGGAACGCGCGCCCTCCCCGGGCGCGCGTTCCGTGCCCGGCGTCAGGCAGGGCGCAGCCCGAACCAGTCGAATGCCGCACTGCCCCGGGTCGCGTACATGCCGACGACCCGACCGGTGAACCCCCCGGCGACCTCCGTCGTGAGGTAGCGGCCGTCCAGTGCGGCGAGTATCTCGAAGTCGCCCTCGGCCGTCTCGTACCCCAGATGGAAGGTGTCGGGCCCGCCGACCCGGAGGCCGGGCGGGGCCGTCGCCTCCGGGTCCGTGAGGGAGGGGGGCAGGGTCACGGTGGAGGTGACGTCTATCCGCAGGGTCAACGGGCCTGTCGGCACCGTCCGTTCGGCCACGCTGTGGCTCAGTGGGCCGATCCTCGCGACGACGTGGACCGTACCGGCGCCGTCCGTCTCCACGCGGTAGTGGTGTGCCTCGTCGAGCCGTGCGACGAGCCCGCCCAGGCCTCCCGGGGCGACGTCGATCCGCGTACGGGCGGTGCAGTCGGGGTCCTGCTGGCGCCGCCCCACGAAGAGCGCGCCGGGCATGTCGAGACTGTCCGCGCGGGCGTGGAGCACCAGGTGCCCCGGGCGCTCGTCCAGGCGGACGGCGGCCGGGTCGTGCCGCCTCAG
This sequence comes from Streptomyces sp. NBC_01013, assembly GCF_045162765.1. Taxonomy (NCBI): domain Bacteria; kingdom Bacillati; phylum Actinomycetota; class Actinomycetes; order Kitasatosporales; family Streptomycetaceae; genus Streptomyces; species Streptomyces sp. NBC_01013. The sequence continues at coordinate 1,875,047 of NZ_CP108687.1, read as the reverse complement.
CGACACCCAGCACGGCGCGAGCGCGGGGGAGTCGAAGTCGTCCAGGTCCGCCTCGTCGGGCCACGGGTGCGGGGACAGTGCGGGAGCCTCGGCCCGCAGGTCCACCGGCCCCGGCAGCGGCCACTCGTCCTCCCAGCGGACGGGCGCCAAGAAGGTCTCCCGGCCCAGACCGTGGTACTTGGGGGTGTCGCCGCGGGGCCGGGTACCCAGCAGCACCATCCACCAGGTGCCGTCATGCGCCTGTACGAGGTCCCCGTGGCCGAGGTTCTGCACCGGGTGGCTCGTGCTGCGGTGCGAGAGCACGGGGTTGTCCGGGTGCGGTTCGAACGGCCCCGGCAGGCTGCGGGCCCTGGCCACCGACATCGCGTGACCGCGCTCGGTGCCGCCCTCCGACAGCAGCAGGTACCACCAGTCGCCGATCCGGTACAGGTGTGGCCCTTCGGGGTACTGCAGACCGGTGCCGGACCACAACGCCACCGGCTCGTCCAGCACGTGGCCCGTCTCCGGATCGATGCGCACGGCGCGGATGCCGTCGTCCGAGTACACGCACCAGCAGGTGCCGTCCTCGTCCCAGGCCAGATCGGGGTCGATGCCGGGTACGCCGACCGACACCGGGTCGGACCAGGGGCCGGCGGGGTCCTTCGCGGTCACCAGGACGGTGCCGGCGTCGGTGACCACGGTCGTGATCATCCAGAAGCGGCCGTCGTGGTGCCGCAGGGTGGGCGCGTACACACCGCACGAGGCCGGAACCGTGTCCGGCAGCTCCAACTGGTCCGGCCGGCCGAGCGCGTGACCGATCAGCCGCCAGTTCACCAGGTCGCGGCTGTGCCACACGGGCACCCCGGGCACGTACTCGAAGCTGGACGTCGCCACGTAGTAGTCGTCGCCCACCCGGCAGATGCTCGGGTCCGGACTGAAGCCGGGTATCACGGGGTTGTCGAAGAGTGCCATGTCCGTCCCAGGGTGTGACCGGGTGGCGGCAGCGGTCGCCCGCCCGACCGCCACAATCGTCGAAGCGCTTCGAAAGTGGCATGCGGGCAGTGTGCTGTCAACGGTCGCCGGGTGGGCCGCCTCCGGGCGCAGGTGTGGGGTGGGCGCCGAGGCCCCGGACCGGACCCCGCATCGGGGTCCCCCTCCTCCATGCCTGCGGTGGCCGGCGCGAAGCAGGAACGGGCTCCGCACGGGCCCGCACCACTCGCGTGGTGGGGACCCGTGCGGAGCCCGCTCGTACCGTTTCGCGCCGTGACGCGCCTGCCGTGACGCAGGGTCAGCCGGCGGCCGGGCGCAGGCGTACCGGGAGGGTCTGGTGGCCGTTGCTGATCAGGGAGGGCAGCGGTTGCAGCTCGGCTGCGGGAACGGCGAGTTCGGCCTCGGGGAACCGTTCGAAGAGCTGCTGGAGCGCGGTCGCGATCTCCAGGCGGGCGAGCGGGGCGCCGAGACAGAAGTGCACGCCGTGGCCGAAGGCCAGGTGTTCCTTCGTGGGCCGGGTGACGTCGAAGAGGTCCGCGGAGTCCCCGTGCAGGCCGGGGTGGCGGTTGGCGGCGGCGTAGGAAGCCAGGATCGCCTCGCCCCGGGCGATCGTCTGTCCGTCGGGCAGGGGGATGTCCGCCAGGGCGAAGCGCATGGGCAGGTGCTTGACGGCGGGCTCGTGCCGAAGGGCCTCCTCGACGACGCTGTTCCAGTCGGCGCGCCCGGCCCGCAGATGGGCCAGCTGCGCGGGATCGCTCAACAGGGCGCTGATGGCCTGGTCGATCACGTTGACGGTGGTGTCGTATCCGGCGGAGACCATCAGGAGCAGCGTGTCGCGCAGTTCGTCGTCGGTGAGGGCGCCGCCGTCCCCCTCGTCGTCGCGGGAAGCGATGAGGAGCGAGGTCATGTCGTCGCCGGGATCCGCGCGCTTGGCCGCGATCAGTCCGTTGAGGGCCCCGTACAGCGCGGCCGTGTTCGCGGTGGCCTGCTCGACGGTGAGAGTGGTGTCGAAGACTCCGTCGACCAGCGTGCGGAAGCCGTCGAGCTGGTGCTCGGGGACGCCCATGAGCTGTCCGATCACCGCGATCGGCAACGGATAGGCGAGGTCCTTGCGCAGGTCGGCCACTTCACCGGCAGGGCGGGATTCGAGGTCGTCGAGAAGCGTGGCGACGATCTTCTCGACCGATGCGCGCAGGTCCTGGATACGGCGGGCGCTGAACGCCGGGGCCACCATCCGCCGGAGCCGTCGGTGGTCGCCTCCGTAGGCGGTGAACATGTTGCTCACGGCGACCCAGAGGGCCAGCGGCCAGGTGGCCACGGTCTCGGCGAAGGCCGGCCAGTGGGCGCGGGCGTCCTTGGAGACCTCCGGACTCGTGAGGAGTTCCTTGAGGAGCGTCGGGTCGGTGACCGACCACGCGGTCACACCGAGAACGTCCACACGGGTGGCCGGACCGCGATCGCGCAGCGCCTGGTATTCGGCGTGGCGGTCGGAGCCGGTGGGATCGAGGACGAGTATGGGCTGCTCGGACATGGTGTCTCTCCTTCAGCGAGCGGTGGCGAAGCGGACGGGGAGGGATTCCAGGGCGCGGTGGAAGGGGCCTGGACGCCAGCGCAGTTCGGCGGCGGGGACGGCGAGATCCATCTCCGGCAGGGCGTCGAGCAGACAGGTCACCGCGGTCTCGGCGATGAGGTAGGCGTGGGAGCGGGCCGGGCAGGTGTGCGGACCGATGCTCCAGGCCAGGTGAGCACGGTTGCCCGAGATCCCGGCCGGCCCCTGGGTGAGTTCGGGGTCGTTGTTGCAGGCCGCCATGGAGATGACGACGGGCTGGTGGGCCGGGAGCAGGAAGCCGTCGATGTCCGCGGGATAGGGCGGATAGGTGATGCAGTAGTTCGCCATCGGCGGGTCGGTGTACAGGACGGTGTCGAGCGCGTCGCGCACCGTGGACTGGCCCGCGTGCAGCCCGGCGGAGAACTCCTCGTCGGTGAGGATCTTCAGCTGGGTGTTGGCAATGAGGTTGGTCAGCGGCTCGATACCGGCGCCGTAGAGGGTGACGAGCTGGTGGCTGAGCTCCTCGTCGGTCAACTCCGCCGGGTGGGCCAGGAGACGCGAGGTGATGTCGTCCGCGGGATCGCGCCGACGGAGGGCGACGAGGTCGGCGAGGGCCTGGCCGAGGATCTGGTTGCCCTGATGGGCGTCGGTGGTGTCGAAGATGCGCGCCATCCCGTCGGCGATACGGGCCCCGATCTCGTCGGGGCAGCCCAGCAGAGCACTCAGGATCCGGAAGGCGATCGGCCAGGCGTACTGGGTGAGCAGATCGGCGCTGCCGGTGGTGAGGAAATCACCGATGGACTCCGAGGCGATCTTCTCCACCTGGGCGCGCAGGTGGTGCTGGTCGACGGCGTTGATGGCGGCGGTGTTGGCCGAGCGGTAACGGGCGTGTTCCGCCCCGCCGTTGCGCAGGGCGTTGGGGCGCCACTCCATCATCGGCCGCACCGGGCACGAGGCCGGGACCTGCTGCTCCCAGATGCGCGGGTCGGGCGGGAAGTACATGGGGTCGTTGAGGATGCGGCGCGCCTGGCGGTAGCCGATCACCAGTGTGGCCGGGATGCCGGGGGACAACTCCACGGGCACCAGGGGACCGTAGGTCCTGCGCATCCGCTCGTAGGCGGCGTGCGGGTCGGCGGCGAAGCCCGGCTCGTACAGAGCGACCCTGCCCGGTGCGACCGGGGGCACGGAGCTGGCGAAGGTCATGGGGTGGGCTCCAGGGAGAGGGCTGCGCGGTGCGCGATCAAGTACTCCGTGAGCGTGATCAGGGCTTGGAGGGCGGAGGTACGGTCGCGTGCGTCGCAGGTGGTCAGCGGCGTGTGAGGGTCCAGGGCGAGGGCCTGGCGCAGTTCGTCGGGGTCGTAGACGGGAGCGTCGGGGAAGGTGTTGATCGCGACCGCGTAGGGGATGCCCTCGCTCTCCAGCAGACTCAGAGCCTCGTGGCTCGCCTCCAGATCGCGGGTGTCGGCCAGGACGAGGCAGCCGAGAGCGCCCTGTGCGAGGTCCTCCCACAGGGGCTGGAAGCGGACCTGTCCGGGGAGTCCGAACAGATACAGGGCAAGGGCACCGCCGGCCAGGTGGATGCGGCCGAAGTCCATGCCCACGGTCGTCGTGGTCTTCTTCGGTGTGCCGCGCAGATCGTCTATCCCGACGCTGTCCTCGGTGATCGGCTCTTCCATCCGCAGCGGCCGCACCTCGGACACACTGCCGATGAGGGTCGTCTTGCCGACGCCGAATCCGCCGGCGATCACGATCTTGGCGGACCGGGTCACCGTGGCAGGCACGTACGAGACGGTGTTCGCCGTGTCAGACCAGTTCTCGCAGTCCATCAAGCACCTTCTGCAGGAGGTCGTTTTCGGGCTGATCGTTCACAGCGGCCGCCGGGCTTGCCAGATGGCCGCTGTCCATGAGGGAGGAGACGAGGATCCGGATGGTGGAGGGCGGCAGCTGCAACGCGGCGGCGATGTCCGCAACGGCCAGCCCGCCACCGCCCACGACGAACAGGCTCATCACCCGCCGGGCGTCGGGCCCGAGCTCGCCGGTGGGGCTGGGCGCGGCGATGACCACGCTCTCCAGAAGGACGTTCCGGCGCGGGCGGACCCGTCCGCCCGTGCGGACGTAGGGCCTCACCATGTCGGGGTCATGCCGCGGACCGGTCATACGGCGGTGCCTCCGTCCGGATGGAGGACGGGCCTGCGTTCCGTGGTGCCGAGCTGCTCGCCCAGGCGGACCACCAGCAGCGCCATGTGATGGCTGATCAGACCGACGTCGGCGTGGGGTCCCGTCGTGACGACCGAGAGCATCGTGTTCTGACCGGCCGCCGTCGTCAGGCCGATCCGCTCGACGCTCTCGATCAGTTGCTGGCGCACGCCGTTGCCACCGGTGAAGGCGTCCCACGCCCGGCCCGAGGCCCGCAGCGAGGCGGTCAGGGCGGCCAGCTTCTCGCCGTCCTCCTGACCGATGGTCTGCGTCCGGGCCTTGAGCAGGCCGTCGCCGCTCATCAGCACTGCGTACCGGACGCCCTCCACGGATCCCAGCTGCTCGTCCAGCAGCCAGCCCAGGGCGTTCGAGTGGGTGTCCGACATGATCAACGTCCTTCGTCAGTGCTGGCGGTGTTCTCGTTGTCCCGGCTGCGGCGGCTGCCTGCCATCCACGCGGCGGCCACGGCGGGGGTTCCCGGCTCCACGGGAGCGGGGCCCGGGCGCGTCCCGGCGGCGGGCCCCGTCTCGTCGGCCGGGCGCGCGGTGCGCCGCCGGACGGTGAGCCCGCTGGCCGTGGTGGACGTGGCCGCCGGCGCCGGCGCCGGTTCCGGGGCGGCGGCCGGGCGGGCGGCCGGCATGCTCTGCACGGACGACGGACGCGGAGGCTGGGGCGTCGTCAGCAGGGCCTGGGGGAGCACGATGATCGCGCGGGTGCCGCCGTACAGGTTGGGCGCCGTCAGCTCGACACGGAAGCCGTACTGGTCGGCGAGCACGGACGCGACGCGCAGTCCGGTCTGCGGGTAGGCACCGAGCTGGGTGATGTCGTCCCGCTGCTTGCCGGACATCACCTCGCGCGCCCAGGTCAGCCGCTCGTCCTCGATCCGCAGTCCGGCATCGTCCACGACGAGGAAGGCCGCGTTCGCCCCGTGCTCCAGCGAGACGTGTACGCGGGCGTTCGGCGGGGAGTACCGCAGCGCGTTGTCCAGCAGCACCGCGAGAGCGTGGACGACGGCTTCCACGGCGCGGCTCTGCACGGCGAACGATTCCAGGTCCGTGTGCTGGATGCGCTGATAGCCCTCGACCCGGCCCATGGCCGTGCGGACGACGTCGGTGAGTGTGGTCGCCGGCCAGCGACGCGACAGCTTGTCGCCGGCCAGGACGCCGTACCCGGACGCGGTGAGCAGCATCTGCTGGGCCAGGTGGTCCATCTCGACCAGCGTGGCGTACGCCTCGTCCGAGACATGGCGGCGCACGCCGGCGCTGATCGCGCTGCTCAGCTTCGCGGCCCGCTGCACGGTGCTGGAGGCGAAGGCGCGTACTGCTGCCCGGGCCACGTCCACAGACTCCTGCCGTGCCTGGGCGATGCGCTGCTCGGCTTCAGCCCACACCTGCGCGAGCTGGTCCTGTGCGGCGTTCTGCGCCAGTTGTTGGGTCTGATCGATGGCGGAGCAGGCCTGACCCGCGACAGCAGCGAGAGCACCCGCCATCTGGGTGTGCACCAGCTGGGGCGGAACGGCCAGGTCGGGATGATAGGTCTGTCCGGCCCGGGTATGTGCCGCGGCGGCCGGAATGACGGTGTGCGCGATGTGTCCGGCGAACTGTTCGGCTGCACGCAATTGCTGCCCGAACTGTTCGATGTGCTGCTGGAGGCCGTCCGCGCGGCGCTTCTGGGCGCGGGCCTTGAAGTGGAAGTAGAGCGTCGCACCGGCGCCGGCCGCCAACGCGGCGATGATCAGTATCAGTTCGGTCATCAGGCCCTCACGAGAATCGGGGAGACGGTTCCGGTGCGTATGTCTCCGGTCGGGCCGTGCTGCTCGCCATGGGGGTGGGATTCCATCGTGTCTGTACTCCGTAGTGCCCGGGTTCGGGGGTCTGTTGGCTGCCTAGACCGACTGCGGGGGGACGGGGACGGGGGTGGAGACGGTCGGCTCCGGGCGGCGGGTCGGCAATCGGCCGACTTCCCTGCCGCCGTGTACGCGGGAGGGAAGGAGGTTCCCGGGCGTCCGCGAGATGGCGGGTTTCGGCGCGCGCGCCGGTTTGCGGCGGGGCCTGCCCGGGTGCTTCCTCGCGGTCCGGCCGGCGGCACCTCGCGCTTCGCAGGAGCCCTCGGGAAGCTTCCGCGAGGCTGTGCGCTGCTGTTTCCGGATGTATCAGTAGCGTCCGGCCGGGCGGGAATGCCGCAGTCGGCCGTCTGCCGGCGATCTAATCGTGTGGCCGGCGAGATGGGCATGACAGAACTCTAGTTGGAATAAGTCATGTTGCGCACGGGGCTCCTGTGCCTGATGGGAGATGTTGTTGTGAATTCGGCGATTTCTCAACCATGTTGAGGGCCGTCGAATAGCGCGGAAGACCGTGTGTGAGGGCTCCTTGCTGCCCAGCATCCCGGGGAGAACCGATCAAAGCACCTGCGCGGAGGGGGAGTTCGGCGGGTGGCTTTCGGGCCCGTGCTGGTGAGGGCGGACTCGTTCACCTCTGCGCCGGCCCCCGCGCCGCCCGCCGGCCGGATGCCTCTCCGTGGGTGCCCGGACCATGACCGCAGGGGTCCGGTGCTACCGGCGTCGGTGTGGACCGACGCGTGGTGGGGCCGGCCACTCATGCGGGCGGGGATGGGGGGCGAGGGCGACCGGCGTGCCGGGGCTGTCGCTACCGCCCTGCCGGGGGCGCGAGGTGTCGTCCCCTGCCGAACGCCGCCTCCACGACAGTTACCACAGCGTAACTTACTGACGGGTTACCTTCGGTAAGGGCCGCTGCTAGCTTGCGTTCACCCGCATTCCGAGCAGAGCGAGGAGTGAGCTGTGAGCCGCAAGAGCACCCGTTCGCCTTCCACCTCCCCCACGACGTCCCCCATGGTTTCCGCTGCACGCGGGCCACGCGCCGGTGGCATGCGCGCGGTGGCCGTCGCCGTGACCGCCGCGGCCTGTGTGGCCGCGTACGCCGCACCCGCGTCCGCCACCGACGGCGCGCAGCCCGTGGTGTCCCGGGGGGTCACCATCCCCGACTTCTACAACCCGCCGGCCCAACTGCCCTCCGCGAACGGCGCGGTGATCCGCCACGAGCCGCTGCCGCTCGGGCTGAGCCTGCCGGGTCTGGACGGCCGTCCGATGCCGGGTACGGCGACCCGGCTGATGTATCGCTCCACCGACTCGGGCGGGCAGGCCGTCGCGGTGACCGGCGCCTACATCGAACCCTCCGCCGCCTGGAAGGGCTCCGGCCCGCGTCCCCTGGTGGCGCTGGCCTCGGGCACCGTGGGCCAGGGCGACCAGTGCGCACCCTCCATGACCCTTCAGCACCCGCTGACCCTGAGCGGTGAGACCGTGTCGGTCGGCTACGAGACCCTGGCCATCTACCGGCTGCTCTCGGCAGGCGTCGCCGTCGTGGTCACCGACTACGTCGGCCTCGGCACGACGGACCGGCTCCACACCTACGTCAACCGGCTCGACCAGGGCCACGCCCTGCTGGACGCGGCCCGCGCCGCACACCAACTGCCCGGCACCTCGATCACGGCCGACTCTCGCACCGGTCTGTACGGGTACAGCCAGGGCGGCGGAGCCAGCGCGTCCGCGGCCGAACTCCAGCCCTCCTACGCACCCGACGTCAAGCTCGCCGGCACCTACGCCGGTGCACCGCCCGCCGACCTGACCGCGACCATGAAGGGCATCGACGGCAGCGCCCTCGCCGGCGCCCTGGCCTGGTCGATCAACGGCTTCGCCCAGGCCGACCCCGATCTGAGGAACGTCGTCGAAGCCAACGTCAACGACGCCGGCCGGGCCGCGCTGAAGGACGCCTCCACCATGTGCGTCGGCGATGCGATCTTCGGCTACGGCTTCACCAAGAGCACCAAATGGACGACCAGCGGGAAGTCCCTCGGCGCCGTCATAGCCGCCGAGCCGAAGGCGCAGGCCGCCCTCGACAGGCAGCGCATCGGCACCCTGAAGCCCACCGGCCCGGTGCGCCTGGCCACCGGTGTGCAGGACGACATCGTCCCCCACGCCCAGGCGCGCCAACTCGCCGTGGACTGGTGCCGCAAGGGCGCCGACGTCACGTACGACGCCATCGTTCTGCCGAACCTCGGGGACAAGCTCCTCACCAACCACATGGTCCCGCTGATCACCGACCAGGGCGATGCGATCTCCTGGATGACCGACCGCCTCTCGGGCAAGGGCACGTCGTCCAACTGCTGGACGATGCCGCTCCAGCCCTGATCCCCGGCCGGAGTGCCGGGCGGCCTCCTTCCGGGGCCGTCCGGTAAACCGTTGTCACCGCGGGGCGGCGGGCACGATCATGGACCGGTCCTGCCCGCCGCCCGTGAGGAACCGCACGACATGTTGGTACCGGCCGATCCGACCGTCCTCCACCCGATGCCCGGCCAGCCGCGAGTGGTTCAGCTGCGCCCTCTGGTGAAGTCCCCGCTGATCGAGGTGGGGGAGTACTCGTACTACGACGACCCGGACGACGCCACCGCGTTCGAGACCCGGAACGTGCTCTACCACTACGGCCCGGAGAAGCTGGTCATCGGCCGGTTCTGCGCCCTGGGCACAGGGGTGCGGTTCATCATGAACGGCGCCAACCACCGCATGGACGGCCCCTCCACCTTTCCGTTCCCGACGATGGGCGGATCGTGGGCGGACCACTTCGACCTGCTGACCGGGCTGCCCAACCGGGGGGACACCGTCGTCGGTCATGACGTCTGGTTCGGTCACGGCGCCACCGTGCTGCCCGGGGTGAGCATCGGGAACGGCGCGATCATCGGCGCCGGTTCCGTGGTCACCAAGGACGTGCCGGACTACGGAATCGTCGGCGGCAACCCGGCCCGCCTCCTGCGCACGCGCTACGACCAGGAGGACGTCGCCCGGCTGCTCGCCGTGGCCTGGTGGGACTGGCCGGCGGAACACATCACAGCCCATGTGCGCACCATCATGTCGGGCACCGTCGACGCGCTCGAAGCCGCCGCCCCGTCCGCGTGACGGTGGCTGCCCCGGTCCGTCGAAATTCCATGTGCGCGGGCCGGGGCAACCGGCTATCGTCCTTCGCATGTTCTTCCAGCAGCTCTACGGCTGACGCAGGGCGGGGCAGTGCCCCGACTCCGTCCGGTATGCCCAGTGCGCGACCACGACCCGGCCCCCGGGCCGCAGCGGTCGACGCGCGCGGGTGCGCCGTGTCCTTCCGGGCCTCTCGTGCGGATCAAGCTGGGCTCACGCCTGATCCCGACGAAGGGCTCCCGCCGCAGACCTGAATCGAGTGATCTTCCATGTCACGTCGCCGTGCCCACATCGCCATGATCGGCATCCCCGCCGTCAGCCACGTACTGCCGGGTCTCGAAGTCATCCGGGAACTGGTGGCCCGCGGCCACCGGGTGACGTACGCCAACGGCCCGGCCGTGGCCGACCGGATCGAGGCCACCGGTGCCGAATTCGTCCCCTACGGTTCCGTCCTGCCCGTGGCCGACAACAACTGGCCCGACGACCCCATCGGGGCGATGAGCCTCTTCCTCGACGACGCCGTCCAGGCCCTTCCTCAGCTGAGGGCCTTCTACGACGACGATCCCGCGGACCTGTACCTGTACGACATCGGCGCGTACGCGGCGCGTGCGCTGGCCGAGTCGCAGAAGCGTCCTCTCATGCAGTTGTCCCCGACCCTCGTCGCCTGGAAGGGCTACGAGCAGGACGTGGCGGCCCACCTGTGGGCGCTTCCCGGTGCCGACGCGTACCGGGCGAAGTTCACCCGGTGGCTCGCCGGCTGCGGCGCGTCCACCACCGACATGGACGCCTTCTCCGGGCGCCCCCAGCACACCCTCGCCCTGATCCCCCGGGCGATGCAGCCGCACGGGGAGAACGTCGACACGGACACCGTGACGTTCGTCGGCCCCTGCTTCGGCGGGCGTGCCGCCGAGCAGACCTGGGCCCGCCCGACGGACGCGGAGCGGGTGCTGCTGGTCTCGCTGGGTTCGGCGTACACCAACCGGCCGGAGTTCTACCGCCAGTGTCTGGCCGCGTACGGGGACCTGCCCGGCTGGCATGTCGTTCTGCAGGTCGGCAGGCACACCGACCGGGCGGAGCTCGGTGCTATCCCCGACAACGTCGAAGTGCATTCCTGGGTACCGCAGTTCGCGATCCTGGAGCAGGCGGACGCCTTCGTCACCCATGCCGGGATGGGCGGCAGTTCCGAAGGGCTGTACACCGGGGTTCCGATGATCGCCGTACCGCAGGGTGCCGAGCAGTTCATGAACGCCGACCGGCTCGTGGAACTCGGCGTCGCCCGCCGCCTCGACACCGCGGACGCCACCGCCGAGGCGCTGCGTACGGCACTGACCGAACTTCTCGCCGATCCGGAGGTCGCCGGCCGTTCCGCGCGGCTGAGGGCCGAGGCGCGGGCCGAGGGCGGCACCCCGCGGGCGGCCGGCCTCATCGAGGAACTGCTGGGCTGATCGACCGGAAACGGCCCGGGGCCGCGCGGTGGGTTCCACCGTGCGGCCCCGGGCCGTTGGCCGTGCCGTGTGCGTGTGTGGCCGGCGGGTCAGCCCTTGCGGGCGGTGATCTCGCCGGTGAGCTGCGGGACGACGTTGAAGAGGTCGCCGACGACGCCGTAGTCGACGAGGTCGAAGATCGGGGCCTCGGCGTCCTTGTTGATCGCGACGATCGTCTTCGAGGTCTGCATGCCCGCCCGGTGCTGGATGGCGCCCGAGATGCCCGAGGCGATGTACAGCTGCGGCGAGACGGACTTGCCCGTCTGGCCGACCTGGTTGGTGTGCGGGTACCAGCCCGCGTCGACCGCCGCACGCGAGGCGCCGACCGCGGCACCCAGCGAGTCCGCGAGCGCCTCGATGACGTGGAAGTTCTCCGCGCCGTTGACGCCACGGCCGCCGGACACGACGATCGCGGCCTCGGTCAGCTCCGGACGCCCCGTCGACTCACGCGGAGTGCGGGAGAGGACCTTGGTGCCGGTGGCCTGCTCGGAGAACGAGACCGTGAGGGCCTCGACCGCGCCGGCGGCCGGTGCCGGCTCGACCGGGGCCGAGTTCGGCTTGACCGTGACGACCGGGGCACCCCTGGAGACACGGGACTTGGTGGTGTACGAGGCGGCGAAAGCGGACTGCGTGGCGACCGGACCCTGATCACCGGCCTCCAGGTCGACGGCGTCGGTGATGATCCCGGAGCCGATGCGTACCGCCAGACGGGCCGCGATCTCCTTGGCCTCCGCGGAGGAGGGCAGCAGCACGGCAGCCGGGGACACCGCGTCATAGGCGGCCTGGAGCGCGTCGACCTTCGGCACGACGAGGTAGTCGGCGAACTCGGAGGCCTCGGCGGTCAGCACCCTGACCGCGCCGTGCTCGGCGAGCACCGCGGCGGTGTCCGCCGCACCGGCGCCCAGAGCGACGGCGACGGGCTCGCCGAGGCGGCGGGCGAGCGTCAGCAGCTCCAGGGTGGGCTTGCGGACGGCACCGTCCACGTGATCGACATAGACGAGAACTTCAGCCATGGGACTTCAATCTCCTGCGTGTGCGAGGTAGGCGGGGGTGAGGGAACAGCCGGGGCTCAGATGAACTTCTGGCCGGCCAGGAACTCGGCCAGCTGCTTGCCGCCCTCGCCCTCGTCCTTGACGATCGTGCCCGCGGTGCGGGCCGGACGCTGTGCCGCGGACTCGACCGCGCTCCACGCGCCGGCCAGGCCCACCTCGTCCGCGTCGATCCCCAGATCATCCAGATCCAGCGACTCGACCGGCTTCTTCTTCGCCGCCATGATCCCCTTGAACGACGGGTAGCGCGCCTCGCCCGACTGGTCGGTCACCGACACCACCGCCGGCAACGACGCCTCCAGCTGCTCCGACGCCGAGTCGCCGTCACGACGGCCCCGCACGACACCGCCCGCCACCGACACCTCCGACAGCAGCGTCACCTGCGGCACACCCAGACGCTCCGCGACCAGCGCCGGAACCACACCCATCGTGCCGTCCGTCGACGCCATCCCCGAGATCACCAGGTCGTAACCCGTCTTCTCGAGCGCCTTCGCCAGTACCAACGACGTACCGATCGCGTCCGTACCGTGCAGATCGTCGTCCTCGACGTGAACAGCCTTGTCCGCACCCATCGACAACGCCTTGCGCAACGCGTCCTTGGCGTCCTCCGGACCCACCGTCAACACGGTGACCTCCGCATCGTCCGCCGCGTCCGCGATCTGCAACGCCTGCTCGACCGCGTACTCATCCAGCTCCGACAGCAGACCGTCGACATCCTCACGATCCAACGTCAGGTCATCGGCGAAATGCCGGTCACCGGTCGCGTCGGGCACGTACTTCACACAGACAACGATCCTCAAGCTCACGCCGGCTCTCCCTGTACTTCGTGGTGACTCTGCGACGACCCTATGATACCCAGTACCCCGCGTAAAGGTACTCAGTGCCGGATATGCGTTTCCGGTGCTACGTTTCCGGCATGACCGATGACCGCGGGCCGGCCAAGAAGCCCCCCATGCGTGACGTGCTCGCCGAGGCCGCCTTCGCACTCTTCATGGAGCGCGGGTTCGAGCGGACCACGGTGGACGACATCGTTGCCAGCGCGGGGGTGGGCCGGCGGTCGTTCTTCCGCTACTTCCCTTCCAAGGAGGATGCAGTCTTCCCCGACCACGAGCGGTGCCTCGCGGACATGACCGCGTTCCTGGACGCGGCCGGGGAGGGCGAGCCGGTGGAGGCGGTGTGCGAGGCGGCCCGGCTGGTCCTGCGGATGTACGCGGAGAAGCCGGAGTTCTCCGTACAGCGCTACCGGCTCACCCGTGAGGTGCCCGGCCTGCGTACGTACGAACTCTCCGTGGTGCGCCGCTACGAGCGGACCATGGCCGGGTATCTGGAGCGGCGGTGGTCGGGGGCTCCGGACGCGGCCCTGCGTGCCGAGGTGATCGCGGCCTCGGTGGTCGCGGCGCACAACAACGGGCTGCGGTCCTGGCTGCGTTCGGGCGGACGGGGTGATGCGGGCGCAGAGGTGGACCGGGCGCTCGAACTGGTCCGCTCCGTATGGGGGGCGGCGGTCGAGCGTCCCCCCGCGCCGGCCGCCGAGGACGAGGTGATCGTGATGATCGCGCCGAAAGGTGCCCCGATGTGGCGGGTGGTGCAGCGCATCGAATCGGCACTGGGAGAGGAACGAGGCCCGACTGAGAGGTAGTTCACTCGGCGGTTCACCACTCCTCGGCACTCAGTACCTTTACTTCGTGGAACCAAGTGCCATACGGTGCCGAAGTGCCGTCGCCGCAGGTGCGGCGCACCGAGCCGAGCGCGGGAGGCCGAGACGTGTCCATGACCGGAATCGACGTGGAACCCACTGCTCACGACGTAGCGGGGTCGCACAGTACGGAAGGCCTGGTGTACCAGGTGTGCCGGTGGTGCGGCACCGCTTCCTTCCGCAAACTCCTGTGTCCCGTCTGCGCGTCGAGCGATCTGGAGGCGGAGCGCAGCGACGGCCACGGTGTCGTCGTGCGGTCCAGTGTCGTCAACCGGTACTCGCGTGTCATGCGCAACGAGTCCCTGGTCAGGTTCCCGGAAGGCTTCGTGTACCGGTGCCGCATCGTGGGCGCGGCTCCGCACCTGGTGAGCGTCGGCGACAGGGTGCGCCCCTTCGGAGGCATGACGTCCGAGGCGGGCGAGGTGGTACTCGAACTGTGCGATCCGCCCGGGATGGCCGACTGGTACGCGTGAGCCCGGCGCCGCGAGGGCGATGCGCTCGCACGGCGTCGGCCTCGACAGGGGGTCGCCGTGCGGGGTGCGCGTGACCAACCGGCGTACGACCTCGGAGTCGAAGACGGCCCCGTCCGTATGGATCCGCTCCAGCGGGTCAGGGATCTCCTCCGCGTTCGAGGCGGGCAATGGGGCGGCGCAGGCGCACTCCACCTGCGGCAGGGTGAGCACCCCGGTGCGGCCGTCACCGCCTGGGAGCTCGTCGCGGCGTGCAAGGGATCAGGGCCGCGCGCCCGGGGCGGTCCGAGGTCCCTCGGATCCCGCTCCGGCGCCCATCCGCCACCGGTATCGCCGACCGGCCTCCACGATGTGGCTGTCCGGCCAGGACCGCCAGTCGACCGGCCCCTCGTGCTCGTTGCCCGCCAGGCATCGCGGGTCATCCCGTTCGGCCAGCCCGTAGACGGCCCAGATGCGCACCATCTGGTCCTCGTCGCCGAGGCGTTCGGCCAGTACGTCCGTGATGTCCTGGGTGTGGCCCTGATGGCCGCCGAGGAGTGCACACGCGTGTGCCCGCACGCCGTTGTCGGCGTCGCGCGTGAGGGCGAACAGCGCCCGCAGCGCCACGAGGGTGTAAGAGCCCTCGAATCGCTGGAGGAGCGAGGCCGCCTCGCGCCGCACCTCCGCGTCCGGGTGGGTGACGCAGGAGAGTCCCACCTCTTCGACCCGAGGGTCCGGGGAGTCCGACTCGGACAGTGCACGCAGGACGAGGCGGAGGACGGCCGGGTCCGTTTCCTCGACGGCCCAGGGGAGGAAGACCACCGGTGCCCGCGGTTCGAACACGACCGGCCGCGCATCGGCCGACGCCTCCCGCAGAACGAGGCCGCGCAGGACATCCGCGGCGAACAGCCGGTGAAGGGGGTCGGGGTGGGACCGCAGCCCCACCGCCGCCGCCCAGGTCTCCTCGTCGTTGCGGCGGGCGAGAACGTTCACGGTCTCGGACCAGTCGGCGTGCTCCGGATCGGGATGCGCGAGGGCACGCGCGAGCAGTTCATCCATGGGCCGATGTCGCTCGAACCACTCTTCGAGATTGCTGAGTACTGCGGCGTGCCCGTCGCGCACGGTCAGGCCGCCGAGCGTGATCTCGTCGTAGTCGGTCCACCAGTCGCCGTCCCGCACCCGGGTCCGGCACGGCGGGCCCAAGTCGCCCGTTCTGCGACGCAACTCGGCTACCGCGCCTGCCTCGTGCCAGTGCCGTGCGCGTGCCAGCAGTTCCGCCCGCCCGGTCTCGGTGAGGTGCTCCCCGAGGCCGGGCAGCACCGCCAGGACGACCGAGACCGTGCCGCAGTCGACTGCCCGGAGCAGCGGAGTGGACCCGTCGGGGAGGGGGCGCTGCGGATCGGCGCCTCCCTCGGTCAGGGCGGTGGCAACCGGTTCGTCGAACGCCGCGATGGCCAGGCAGAGAGCCGGGACGCCCCGCGCGTCGGCCGATTCCGGGTCGGCGCCCGCCTCCAGGAGCCTGCTCACGGCCCCCGCGTCCCCGCTCCGCACCGCATCGATCAACGCGACCTCACCCATCCACACCCCCTGTTGCACACATGCACGCGGAGGAACCCTAGCCGGTTGGGCCGTACGCCCTCGGGGTGAGGATCGTCCGGTCCCGGCGGCCCCCGGACGGGCAGCCGGACTCTCCGATGCCGCACCGGGCGAGGGCGACCTGGGCGCCTTCGTCGGGGTGGGCCGATATCGGCAACACGGTTGTTCCCGCCGGCAATTGGCGTGGAGGGCCACCGGTCGAAGCTTCGCTGACCGTGTGACGGGTGAATTGCCTGACGCTGCCGCAATGGTCTCTCCGCGGGGTCGCGAAGTCATCCGATGAACCCTCCCCTTCACCCTTCTCCCGGCGGGCCCGCGCCGCTACCATCGGGACGCGAATGGGAGCGCTCCCACATCTGTACCCGCCCTGTACCGCCGCTGTCGGCGGTCTCGTTCGGAGAGGACGTTTCCGTGCGCTCAAGCGCTAGACCCCTTGCCACCCTCCTGGCGGCACTCACTCTCACCGCCGGCCTGTTCGCTGCCGGCTCCCCGGCATCGGCACGAGCCAACGAGCTCGTGTCGGCTGCCGAAGCATCCGATGTGTCCCTGGCCGCAGACACGTACGACTGGAAGAACGTCCGCATCGACGGCGGAGGTTTCGTCCCCGGTATCGTCTTCAACCGGTCGGAGAAGAACCTCGCCTACGCCCGCACCGACATCGGCGGCGCCTACCGCTGGGACCAGTCGGGCAAGCAGTGGACTCCGCTGCTCGACTGGGTGGACTGGGACCACTGGGGCTGGTCCGGAGTGGTGAGTCTCGCCTCCGACTCGGCCGATCCGGACAACGTGTACGCCGCCGTGGGTACGTACACCAACAGCTGGGACCCGACCAACGGTGCGGTTCTGCGCTCCTCGGACCGGGGCGCCAGCTGGAAGGCCGGCACCCTGCCCTTCAAGCTCGGAGGCAACATGCCGGGCCGGGGCATGGGCGAGCGCCTCGCGGTCGACCCGAACAAGAACTCCGTGCTGTACCTGGGCGCGCCCAGCGGCAAGGGCCTGTGGCGCTCCACCGACTCGGGAGTGACCTGGTCCCAGGTGACGGCCTTCCCCAACCCCGGTAACTACTCCCAGGACCCGACCGACACCAGCGGATACGGAAGCGACAACCAGGGCATCGTCTGGGTGACCTTCGACGAGCGCACCGGCAGCGCGGGCAGCGCGACCAAGGACATCTACGTCGGGGTCGCCGACAAGGAGAACACCGTCTACCGCTCCACGGACGGCGGAGCCACCTGGTCGCGGATCGCCGGTCAGCCGACCGGGTACCTGGCCCACAAGGGGGTGCTCGACTCGGAGAACGGCTATCTGTACCTGACGCTGAGCGACACCGGCGGTCCGTACGACGGCGGCAAGGGCCGGATCTGGCGGTACACCACCGCGACCGGCGAGTGGAAGGACGTCAGCCCGGTGGCCGAGGCGGACACCTACTACGGCTTCAGCGGGCTGTCCGTGGACCGGCAGCGGCCCGGCACCCTGATGGCGACGGCGTACAGCTCCTGGTGGCCGGACACCCAGATCTTCCGCTCCACGGACAGCGGGGCGACGTGGACGCAGGCCTGGGACTACAGCAGCTACCCGAACCGCACCAACCGCTTCACCCAGGACGTCTCCTCCGTGCCCTGGCTGACCTGGGGTGCCAACCCGACGCCGCCGGAGACCTCGCCCAAGCTGGGCTGGATGACGGAGGCGCTGGAGATCGACCCGTTCGACTCGAACCGGATGATGTATGGCACCGGCGCCACGATCTACGGAACGGAGAACCTCAAGAACTGGGACGCCGGCAGCCAGTTCAAGATCACCCCCATGGTGAAGGGCCTTGAGGAGACGGCCGTCAACGACCTGGCGAGCCCGCCCTCCGGCGCCCCGCTGCTCAGCGCGCTCGGCGACATCGGGGGCTTCCGCCACACCGACCTCGACGCCGTGCCGGGCATGATGTTCACCTCGCCCAACCTCACTTCGACCACGAGCCTCGACTTCGCGGAGAGCAGCCCCAACACGGTCGTACGGGTCGGCAGCGCCGACGCCGCCCCGCACATCGGCTTCTCCACGGACAACGGGTCCAACTGGTTCCAGGGTTCCGAGCCCGCCGGAGTGACCGGAGGCGGCACGGTCGCGGCGGCGGCGGACGGCAGCGGATTCGTGTGGAGCCCGGAGGGTGCGGGCGTGCACCACACCACCGGGTACGGGAGTTCGTGGTCGGCCTCCACCGGGATACCGGCCGGGGCGACCGTCGAGTCCGACCGGAAGAACCCGAAGAAGTTCTACGGGTACAAGGCCGGCACCTTCTACGTCTCGACGGACGGCGGTACCACCTTCACCGCGAAGGCGTCGAACGGTCTGCCCGCCGAGGGCAACGTCCGCTTCAAGGCCGTGCCGGGCACCGAGGGAGATGTGTGGCTCGCCGGAGGCAGCGCGACCGGGACCTACGGCCTGTGGCACTCGACCGACTCGGGAGCGACCTTCACCAAGCTGCCCGGAATCGAGCAGGCGGACTCGGTCGGCTTCGGCAAGGCGGCCGCGGGAGCCTCGTACCAGACGCTCTTCGTCACCGCGAAGATCGGTGGCGTGCGCGGTGTCTTCCGTTCCACGGACGCGGGCACCACCTGGACCCGGATCAACGACGACGCCCACCAGTGGGGCTGGATCGGTGCGTCCATCACGGGTGATCCGAGGATCTACGGGCGGGTGTACGTCTCGACCAACGGGCGCGGAATCATGTACGGCGACTCCTCGGACGGCGACGGGGGCGGTACGGACCCGGGAACGGATCCAGGCACCGACCCGGGCAACCCGCCCGAGGACGCCGCCTGTTCGGTGACGTACAAGGTCACCAACCAGTGGTCCGGCGGCTTCCAGGCCGATGTGACGCTCACCAACACCGGGACCGCGGCCCTGGAGGGCTGGCAGCTCGGCTGGACGTTCGCGGACGGTCAGAAGGTCACCCAGATGTGGAACGCGACCCCCGCGCAGGACGGGGCGAAGGTGACGGCCGCCAGCATCTCCTGGAACGGCAAGGTGGCGCCGGGCGCTTCGGTGGGCTTCGGCTTCACCGGCACGCTGACGGGAGGCAACGCCGTGCCGGCCGCGTTCGCCCTGGGGGACGAAACCTGCTCCACCGGCTGACCGACGGGCGGAGCGGGAACGGGGGACGGGGGGAGGGGCGGGCCGAGCGCATGGGCCCGCCCCGGGCCGCGCCGTCCATCTCCCCGGCTCCGACTCGGGCCCCGGCCCCCGGTGAACGGCGGCTTCACTGGCCCCGTACAGGTTCGTCGGCCATACTGCCCGCCGTGGAGCAGCGCATAGATCCGAACACTCAGCCCGCGTACGCCGCAGGGACAGACCCGGCGTACATACCTGGTCTCACGGCCCCCCGAACCGCCGCGAAGGCGGACGAGGAGCCGGAACAGACCGAGGTGCCCGCACCCGAGGGTGCCGCACCCGAAGATGCCGTCGTGGAGGCCGCATTCGAGGATGCCGTGCCCGACGGCGAGCCCGCCGCCGGCGCGGCGGCGGACGACGAGGAGGACACGAGCGAGAACGAGGCCGAGGACGGCCCGTCGTTCGAAGTGAGCGACCGACGTGGCTCGATCTCCGCGGACCGCGCGGGCATCCGGTACACGCTGGACGACCAGGAGGCCGACTTCCACTGGGACGAGATCGGCGCCGTCGAACTGAAGCCGGCCCGGTTCGGGCGGCGGTTCACGATGACGGTCCACATGTCGACCCGGCGCTGGTTCAACGCCGAGGTCGAGGCGCCTGCCCGGAGCAGCCTCAAGGAGTGGACGGAGGGCTTCGACGCGGTGCTGGACGCCTACTTCGAGGAGTCCTGAGGCCCGACGGTCCTGCCTGCGGAAGGGTGCCCGGAGCGCGGGGGGCCTGACCGGCCGGCGGGACGGACCCCGTGCAGTGCGTCGAGCAGGTGCGGCCAGGCCTCCGCCCCGAGCGCGGCGTCGGCGGCGGGCGAACCTCCGTACCGGTAGCGGTCGGACGGGGCCGCGGGGCCCTCACCGGGCAGTCGGGGGCGGTGTCCCGCGTCCGCACGGGAGACCAGGCGTACGGGGAGACCGGCCGCCCTGCGACGGGCGGCCAGCTCTTCGGCGAACCGGAGCGAGGGCCACATCAGGTCGTGGCCTCCGGTGACCAGCACGAGTTCGGTGCCGGGGCCGCCCACCGGGACCGCCGCGGCCGGGACGCGGTCTGCGCAGGTCCGCAGGCTCTGCTCGTACCAGCCGAGAATCGATACGGGCGCGCCCGCGGGCTCGGCAGGCGTCCAGGTGTCGTCGTAGGGGACGAACGGCAAGGGCGTGCCCCGCAGGCTCCAGGACGACCGAGGGGGCTGGGCCCTGCCGTCGCGGCCCGGTCCCACGTTCGCCCAGGTCACGGAGGTCGGCGAGAGCGCCACGACGGCGTTGACGCCGCCGTGGTGGCCGGCCAGGTGCAGGGCGGCCTCGGCGCCCTTGGAGGTGCCCAGGACCCCGACGCGCCGCGCGCCCTCCCTGCGAAGCCACTCGATCGCGGACACGAGGGTCTCCAGCGGGACTTCGCAGATGCCCGGCGGCTGACCCGGGCCTCCGAACCACTGGACCGACAGCGCGGTCATGCCCTCCCGGGCCAGCAGCCGGCACCGCGCGTCCTCCGTGCGGCCGCTGGACCCGGCGAGGACGAGCACACCGACGTCGCTGCCGTGCGCGGGGGCGGCGAGGAAACCCGTCCAGGCGTCCGCACCGCCGCCCGGTCCGGCCCGCACCGTGCGTTCTGCGATCTCCATGTCCCGATCAGTGTCAGGCTTCGGCCAGGACCACCGAACGCGTCAAGTGGCGCGGGCTGTCCGGGTCCAGGCCGCGGGCGGCGGCGCGGGCGATGGCCAGGCGCTGGACACGGACCAGATCGGCCAGCGGGTCCAGGCCGCTCTCCACCCAGCGGGCGCCGGTGGCGAGGACCTGTTCGCGCAGACCCTCGGGGGCGGCGCCGAACGTCCAGGTCGCGGTGCCGTCGGTGGCGATGCTGATGGGGCCGTGGCGGTACTCCATCGAGGCGTACGCCTCGGTCCAGGACAGCGAGGCCTCCTTCATCTTCAGGGCCGCCTCGTTGGCGAGGCCGGCCGTCCAGCCACGGCCGAGGAAGGTGAACTGGGCGCAGTCCAGCAGCCCTTCGGGCAGCGGCTCGGCCAGCGCGGCCTCCGCATCGCGGACCACGGCGTCGGTGTGCAGGCCGAGGTGGGCGCGCAGCAGAGTGAGCAAGGTGGTCGCGAACCGGGTCTGCACCACGGACTGTTCGTCCGCGAAATCGAGCACCACGACGGTGTCGGCGGACGCCATCACCGGCGTGTTCGGGTCGGCGGTGATGGCCACCGTGGGGGTCGTCCCACGCAGCTGGTCCAGCAGTTCGAGCACCTCGGTCGTGGTGCCCGAGCGGGTGAGGGCGACGACCCGGTCGTAGCGGCGGCGGGCGGGGAACTCAGAGGCGGCGAAGGCATCGGACTCGCCCTGCCCGGATTCCTCACGAAGCGAGGCGTACGCCTGAGCCATGTAGAACGAGGTGCCGCAGCCGACCACGGCGATGCGCTCCCCGGGGGCGGGCAGCGCGGCGGCGTAGCTGGGAGCGAGGTCTGCGGCGCGGCGCCAGCAGGCCGGCTGGCTGGCTGTCTCGATCTCGACAAATGACACTTTTGCACTCCGTACTGGGGATGGGATGCTCGGTTACGCACGTTACCTGCGATGCGCGCGCATTATCAAGCATCTTCCTTGCAGATGGCTTGACTCGCCGGAGCCTTGTGCGACGCTTGCGCGTGTCCGGTGATCGCGCCCAAGGGGATGGGTGCTCGCAGACCGGACCCGTAAAGGAGAGTTCTCTTGTCCAGGGATGCCCGGTGGAACGCGCTGCTGGAGCTCGTCGGTAAACACGGCAGGGTGGACGTCGAGGATGCCGCCGGCACCCTCGACGTCTCGGCCGCGACCATCCGCCGGGACCTGGACCGGCTGGCCGAGCAGCACCTGCTCACCCGTACCCGGGGCGGCGCGGTTGCGCACGGTGTCAGCTACGAGCTGGCGCTGCGCTACAAGACGGGGCGCAACGCCCCGGAGAAGCAGGCCATCGGTCGTGCCGTGGCCGAACTGGTCGCGGTCGGCGAGGTGGTGGGGCTGACCGGCGGCACCACCATCACGGAGGTGGCGCGGTCGCTTGCCGTGCGCTCCGACCTCGTGGGTGAGGGCGCGGGCGGGTCGTCCGGTCAGCCGACGCTGACGGTGGTCACCAACGCCCTCAACATCGCCAACGAACTGGTGATCCGGCCGCAGATCAAGATCGTGGTGACCGGGGGCGTGGCCAGGCCTCAGTCGTACGAACTGACGGGCCCGCTGGCCAGCGGCGTGCTGGGTGAGATCACGCTGGACGTCGCCGTGCTGGGCGTCAACGCGATCGACACCGAACGCGGTGCGTACGTCCACCACGAGGGCGAGGCCAGCATCAACCGGCTCCTCGCCCAGCAGGCCCAGCGCGTGGTCGTGGCGGCCGACTCGTCGAAGATCGGCAAGCGGGCCTTCGCCCGGGTCTGCGGCCTGGGAGCGGTCGACTTCCTGGTCACCGACAAGGGCATCTCGCCCGAGGCCTCCGCGCGCTTCACCGAGGCCGGAGTGACGGTCATCGCCGTCTGACGCACACCGAACGCGCCCTGACGCGCACGCATGAAGGCGGGCCGCCACACGACATGTGGGCGGCCCGCCGTCATGCGTGCCTCCTGTAGGCCAGTCGCATGCTGCAAGGTGCGCACATGCGTGCAACAACATCCACAACCATGCACGGTGAGCCCCCTTCTGACGGTCCCGCAGACGCGTGAGGGCCTCTTCGCGACGTCCCTGTGCCGCTTCTGTGCCTGTTTGGCGGACCCGTCGCCACCCTTCGTGCGTGTACCGCGATTTTTGAATGCCAATAGATGTTCGTTATCTCTGTGAAATGAACAACTCTTGCCATCGGAGGAGGTGGTCGTGAACTATGTGGCTATCGCCGCGAAGGAGTCGTGGACGCGCCCGCCACAGGTGTGCGCCACCTCCGAGGACGCCAACGCTCTCTTTCTTCATCAGCCCTGGAGGTACCTGTGACGATGGCAGATACGCCGGTCACAGCCGTGCGGTCGCCCGTACCGCAGCCGCGCGCCCCCGGCGACGCGGACCACCCCGCCGGGAAGAAGCGCAGGAAGAGCCGAATAAGGCAGCCGCTCCGATACCGGCTGAAACGGGACAAGGCGCTTCTGCTTCTCTGTCTGCCGGGTGTGCTGTACTTCGCGCTCTTCTTCTACCTGCCGCTCGCGGGCAACGTCATCGCCTTCCAGGACTACCAGCCGTTCCTGGGCTTCAAGCAGAGCCCGTTCGTCGGCCTCGCGAACTTCACCGCGCTGCTCGCCGAACCCGAGTTCTGGAGCGCCGTCTCCAACACCCTGCAGATCACCGCGATCCAGCTGCTGCTGTACTTTCCCGCGCCGATCGCCCTGGCGCTGCTGCTGAACTCGCTCATCAGCGAGAAGATCAAGCGGTTCATCCAGACCGTCGTCTACCTCCCGCACTTCCTGTCCTGGGTCGTCGTCGTCGCCATGTTCAAGCAGGTGCTCGGCGGCGCGGGCTCCGTCACCACACTGCTGATGGAGCACGGCATCGGCATCGGCAACGTGATGACGGATCCCGGCACGTTCAAGCTGCTGATCACGGCCCAGGCCATCTGGAAGGACTGTGGCTGGGGCACGATCATCTTCCTGGCCGCCATCGCCTCGATCGACATGGGCCAGTACGAGTCCGCCGCGATGGACGGCGCCGGCTGGCTCCGCAGGATCTGGCACGTGACTCTCCCGGGCATCCGGCCGGTGATCCTGATGCTGTTGATCCTGCGGCTCGGCGACATCCTCTCGGTCGGCTTCGAGCAGATCATCCTGCAACGCGACGCCGTGGGCCCGGACGCCTCCGAAGTCATGGACACCTACGTCTACTTCCACGGCGTCGTCGACGGCGACTGGGGCATGAGCACCGCCGCAGGGCTGATGAAGGGCGTCATCGGATTCGCGCTCATCCTCGCCGCCAACAAGCTGGCCCACCGCTTCGGCGAGCAGGGAGTGTACCGATGAGTCAGCAGTCCGTCGCCGGCCGGCTTCGCAGGGCGCGATTCGGCCCGCGGGGCGGCTCAGGCCCCCGCGCCTCCCACGGCAGGCCGCCGTGGATGGAGCAGCCCCACTGGTACGGACAGGGTGCGAAGGCGGCGGCCCTGGTCGTCCTCACCGTGATCGTGCTCTACCCGTTCGTCCTGGCCATCGGGACCAGCCTGGCCGGGCGCGAGGAACTGAACGCCAACGGTGGTTACGTCCTCCTGCCGCACCACCCGACGCTGGAGGCCTACCGGGTCATCCTCTCCGGCGGGATCGTCACACAGGCGGCACTGGTCTCCATCTTCATCACGCTGATCGGCACCGCGCTCAGCCTGGCCTGCACCGTGATGATCGCGTACGGCACCTCGCGCCCCGGAACGGTTCTCGGCAAGCCGATCCTGCTGCTGGTGCTGGGGACGTTCCTCTTCGCCCCCGGCATCATCCCGACGTACCTGGCGGTCCAGCAGTTCAAGATGCTGGACACGTACGCCTCCCTGATCCTTCCGGTGCTGCTCAACGCGTTCAACATCGTCGTCGTCCGCTCCTTCTTCCAGAGCATCCCCGAGGAGCTCTACGACGCGGCGCGGATCGACGGTGCCGGGGAGGTCACGGTCCTCTTCCGGATCGTCCTCCCGCTGTCCAAGGCGGTTCTCGCGGTGGTCGGCCTGTTCTACGCGGTCGGGTACTGGAACAGCTTCTTCAACGCGGTGCTGTACCTCAACGACTCCAGCAAGTTCCCCATCCAGGTCATCCTGCGCAGTTACGTGCTGAACGGCCAGAGCATCAACGCCTCGGCCATGGGCGTCCATGCGGTGCCGCCCGCGACCTCGCTGCAGATGGCCGTGCTGATCATCGCCATCGTGCCCATCTTCTGCGTCTACCCCTTCCTGCAGAAGTTCTTCGTCAAGGGCGTCCTCACCGGGGCGATCAAGGGCTGATCCGCCCACCCCGGCATCGCCCCACCCACGCACCTCACCTACTTCTAGGAGCCCCATGTCCACCCACATGTCCCGGCGCGGATTCATGGGCGCCGCGGGAATCGCCGGTCTGACCGTGGCCGGTCTCTCGACCCTGAGCGCCTGCGGCAGCGGTGCCACCGTCAGCAAGGGTGGCGCCAAGGCGTCGGCCAAGCTCAAGCTGCCCACGTACGTGGCCGCGCAGACCGCCCCCGCGGACCTGGCGGGCAACGCCGCGGGTCTGGACGCCACGTATCTGCGCTACCCCAAGGCCCTCACCAGGTCGGTGGCCAAGCCGCCCGGTGACGGCAGCAGCATCACGGCGCTCACCGAGACCTTCACCACCCCCGCCCCGCCACAGGCCAGGAACGCCTACTGGCAGGAGCTGAACACGCGCCTCGGCGCGCGGTTCGACATGACGATCGTGGTGGACCAGGGCGTCGACGCGTACCTCACCAAGTTCAACGCCATGATGGCCGGCGGCGACATACCCGACCTGGTCTGGTTCCCGCCGAACCAGGGCATCCAGCGCGTGCCCGAGCTGCTGGACGCCAAGTTCCACGACCTCACTCCCTACCTCTCGGGCGACGCGGTGAAGGCGTACCCCAACCTGGCGAACCTGCCGACCACCGCCTGGAAGACCGCCGTGGTCAACGGCAAGATCCGCGGGGTCACCGTGGCGTACGGCTCCATGGGCCAGGTCTACGTGGTCAACCAGGACTTCTGGAAGCCGGTCGGCGGCGCCGAGTTCAGCAGCGCCGAGGACTTCCTCGCCAAGGGCAGGGAGCTCCTGGACGCCAAACGCAACAAGTACGTGCTGGAACCGGCGTACGTGAACCACATCGGCATGTTCGGACAGTGGTTCGGCGCGCCCAGCGGCTGGCGGCTGGAGGGCGGAAAGCTGACCCACATGTACGAGACGGAGGAGTACCAGGAGGCCGTCGCCTTCGCCGTCAAGGTGGCCAAGGCCGGACTCTTCTGGCCGGACCCCAACCTCAGCACCACGATGGAGAAGATGGCCCAGGGCTCGCTCGGCGCCTATGTGCAGTCCTTCCCCAGCTTCCTGGTGGACGCCAAGACGTACGACTTCCCGTTCGGCGTCATCGTGCCCTTCGCCGCGAAGGCCGGTGCGCAGCCGAGGTACAACATGGGTTACGGCTCGGTCGGTTACACCGCCATCAACAAGAAGGCGGACGAGCAGCGCGTGAAGATGCTGCTGGGCGTCATGGACTACCTGGCCGCCCCCTTCGGCACCGAGGAGCGGCTCTTCCTCGACAACGGCATCGAGGGCAAGCACTTCACCCGCACGGCGAAGGGCGACGTCAAGCTCACGGCCAAGGGGAACTCGGAGGCGGTGACCACGGCCATGCCGCTGGCCTTCCTCGCCGCGGGCCCCGAGTACGTCTACCTGCCCGGCAAGTCGGAACTCGCCGGGAACATCCACGGCTGGCAGCAGGAGCTCCTCAAGATCAGCCAGACGAACCCGACGAGCGGGCACTTCTCCGACACGTCGACCAGCAAGAGCCCCTCGCTCACCACCGCCATGGCCGATGTGCAGCTCGACATCATCGCGGGCCGCAAGCCGATCTCCGCCTACAAGGAGCAGCTGCGCAAGTGGCGCTCCGGCGGTGGCGACAAGATGCGCGCCGAGTTCGAGGCCTCGCTCGCCGGTAAGTAGTCTCCGCCCGCACGACCAGCACAACCAGAGAAAGGGACTCCCGTGTCAGACCTGCGCCTCGGCGTCATCGGACTCGGCCTGCGCCGTTCCATCGCGACGTCCGCCCACCACCCCGGGCAGGGATCGGCGGTCACCGCCGTCTGCGACCTCGACCCCGAGGTCCGCCGGCGCGAGGCCGAGCGCTTCGGCACCGATGTCGCGGTCGAGGACTACAAGCTGCTCCTCGACCGGGACGACCTCGACGCGGTCATCATCGCCACCCCGGACGACACCCACGAGGTCATCGCGATCGACGCGCTGCGCGCCGGCAAGGCGGTCTTCGTGGAGAAGCCGCTGGGAATCACCGTCGAGAGCTGCGACAACGTCCTGCGCGCCGCCTACGAGACCGGGACCCGGCTCTACGTCGGCCACAACATGCGGCACATGGGCGTCGTGCGGCTGATGCGCGACATCATCGCCCGTGGTGACATCGGGGAGCCCAAGGCGGTCTGGGTGCGGCACTTCGTCGGCTACGGCGGCGACTACTACTTCAAGGACTGGCACGCCGACCGGACCCGGACCACCGGGCTGCTCCTGCAGAAGGCCGCGCACGACATCGACGTGCTGCACTGGCTGGCCGGCGGCTACACACAGCGCGTCAACGCGCTGGGCGACCTGCTCGTCTACGGCAGCCTGCCGCGCCGTGAGGCGGACACCCCGCGCCCGGACAACTGGCTGCGCGAGTTCGACTGGCCGCCGACGGCACGCAAGGACCTGCACCACATCGTCGACGTCGAGGACGTCTCGGTGATGAACATGCAGCTCGACAACGGCGTCGTGGCCGCCTACCAGCAGTGCCACTTCACGCCCGACTACTGGCGCAACTACACCGTCATCGGCACCGAGGGGCGGCTGGAGAACTTCGGCGACAGCCCCGGTGACGAGGTCAAGGTCTGGAACACCGGCCCGAGCGGATACCGCGCCGACGCCGACATCACCTACCGGGTGCCGGAGGCCGGCGGCTCGCACGGCGGCGGCGACACCCGGATCATGGAGGAGTTCTGCCGGTTCGTGCGCGACGGGGGCGTCACCGACACCTCGCCGGTCGCCGCCCGGATGAGCGTCGCCGCCGGTGTCCTCGCGACCCGTTCCCTGCGCGAGGGCGGTGCGCCGTACGACGTACCGGCACTCGACCCCGAGCTGGTCGCGTACTTCGAACGCGGGCAGGTCCGCTCCCGAGGGATCTGACCGGGAAGGGCCGGACAGGGTCAACGCCCTGTCCGGCGGGTTTCACCGCAAGAAGTGCACCGGTCCGGTGCATGCGAGGCAACGATCCCCATCCCCCCCATCAGAAGCAGGTGCAACGCATGACTCTGCGCCACTTGTTCGGAACCATCGCCGCCACCGCCGCCGCAGCCGCTCTGGCCCTGCTCGGCACGGCCGCCCCCACGCAGGCAGCAGGTATCGGGACGACTCCCGGCACCTACACCAACTACTCGTTCCCCGGTGCGCCGAAGCTGACCGACGTCACCTGGTCCACCACCGTCCTGCACGACCCCGGATACCAGGCGAACGTCTTCTGGAGCCACCAGTTCGGCTTCGACCAGGGCAACGGCGCGTACATCGGAATGCAGTCCAACGGAGGCAAGAGCCGGGTGCTCCTCTTCTCCGCCTGGGACGTCTCCGAGGCCAAGGCCGGCTCCACCGGCAGCTGGTGTCAGGGCTTCGGCGGCGAGGGTGAGGGCATGAGCTGCCGGATGAACCTCGCCTGGACAGCGGGCCACCGCTACACCTTCAAGGTCGCGGCCGAGGGCGACGGCTGGTTCGGGGCCACCGTCGCGGACACCACGACGGGCGCCTCGTACAAGCTCGGCACCATCAAGACCCCGGCCACCGCCATCTCGCCCAACGGGATGGTCGACTGGACCGAGTACTTCGAATGGAACGACTCCCGCGCCAACTGCTACGACCAGCCGTTCAGCGACGCTCGCTTCGGGACGCCCACAGGAAACGGCGGCGCAGTCACCGGCGCGGTCTCGGGCACGTCCAACAGCGGCAACGCGTGCGCGTCCACGACCCGGACCGACGTCGTCGCCGGCTCCACGGTGCAGAATCTCGCGATCGGCAACTCGGTGCGTGGCCCGGTGACGGGGCTGGGCGGAAAGTGCGCGGACGCGGCGGGAGGCGTCTCGAACGGCGCCGTCGCCGACCTGTACACCTGCTCGGGCGGCGCCAACCAGGCCTGGGTGAGAGCGGCCGACGGCACCCTGCGGCTGCCCTCCGACTACTGCCTCACCGCAGGCGGCACGGGCAATGGCGCGGCCGTACGGGTACGTGACTGTGCGGGTACGGGTACCGGCGGAGCCGTCACCGACCCGGCCAGGCAGTGGACGTACAACAGCTCCACGCACACCCTCGTCAACAAGGCGTCGGGCCGATGCCTGGACGTCCCGGGCAGCGCCACCGCGGACGGGACCCCGCTCGGCCTGTGGGACTGCCACGGCGGCGCCAACCAGCAGTGGAACGTGCCCGCGACCTACTAGTACGTGAGCCACAAGCCCCCGGCGGGCCGCTTCCAGCGGTCTCGACCGGGGGTTTTCTGCGTCTGTTTTGAGCCATGCTCGGTGGGTAATCGGCCTCTGCCGGTTTGACGACGGGCCGCTGTACATCGGTGACCGGGGAGCGTGCATCCAGGGGATTTGAGAGGAAGTATTCCGATGGTTCCCCGCGGTGTCCGGCTCGATTGCTCTCGTACGGTCACCAGTCGGTCGTCTCCGGAGTGGTAGAGGGTCGATTTCACGCCAACCGGGTGCCACCCTGGCCGGGTTCGAACGCGAGACCGGAAACCGGTCGGCATAATCGCGTCCATGTCGATCACGGGTGGAGACGTCGTTGACCTGGGGCGGGGCCTGCACGCATGGCTCCCGCCGAAACGGGGCTGGGGGCTGGCCAACTGCGGCCTGCTCGTCTCGCCCCGCGGCGCGCTCTGGATCGACACCCCGTACGACACGGTGCTGGCGGGCCAGTTCCTGGCCGAGAGCACGAAACGACTGCCCGACGGTGTCTCCATCGACCGCGTGATCGTCACGCACGCCAACGGGGACCACTTCTGGGGCGCCGGAGTACTCCCGGACGCGGAGATCATCGCGACGCGTGAGGCCCGCGAGCACATCCACTACGAGCCCACTCCGCAGCAGCAGCACGCCCTGGTCAACGGGAGCGATCCGGCCACCGCGCTCGGCGCGTACCTCGGACGCCACTTCGGCCCGTTCGACTGGTCGCAGACCGAACCGGTCCGGCCGACGACCTACTTCACCGGGGAGCTCGAACTGACCCTGGGGGAGTACCCCGTCCGGATCACGTCACTGCCGTCCGCGCACACCACGGGGGACCTCATGGTCCACCTGCCCGCACAGGGGGTCGTGTTCAGTGGCGACATCATCTTCTCCTCGACGCCGCAGCAGCCGGGTGACCACCCCATCCACTGGGCGGGCCCGCTGAGCAATGTGATCGCGGCCTGCGAACAGGTACTGGACACCGGCGCCGACACCGTCGTGCCGGGGCATGGCCCGGTCCTGGACCGATCCGGCGTACGCGACCACATCGTCTACCTGGAGTACGTGCGGGAGCGCGCCCACGCCTTCCACGCCGCCGGGGTGCCGGCCGTGGAGGCGGCCCGCCGGGTCATCGGGGAGGGGCGTCACCCCGAACTCGGACTCCCCGAGAGGCTGGTGGTCACGATCGGCAGCGAGTACCGGCAGCTCGACGGCTCCGAACTCCCCGGCGTGCTCCAGGTCATGACCGACGTCGCAGCGGTGGCGCAAGAAGTGGAGCAGGCCCGTGAGACGGCGGCCCGGGCGGACTGACCGCCCGGCACACCGCTGCCCCCGCCCCGGGACCGGCCTTGGCCCTCCCGGGCACGGGACCGGCTTCCGCCGCCCCGGCCACAGGACCGACCCGACGACAGAAACGCGGTAACGGCATGGGATGGATCGTGGCGGTGGTCGCCGTCATAGCCGCCGTGGCAGCAACGACCCGCTTCTACCGGGCCGCCCGCTCGGAACAGCTGGCCGTCGCCCACGCCGAGCTGGCCGAACGCCAGGCGAAGGCGGCCGAGGCCCGCACCGCGGCCCTCGTCGACGAGATCCGGCAGCTGGCACACAAGCGGATCCCCGCCGCCGCGCTCGCCCTCTCCCACCCCAGCGCCCAGGTCCCCGGGCTGCGCGAGGCGGCCGAGGTCGACGGTGGCGCGGCCCGGCTGCTCACCGAGGCCGTCCAGGCGGCCAGGACCGCGGTCATGGAGGAGCGGCAGCGCGTCGACGCCGCCGCCCGCGCGGCGATGCGCGGCACCTCGGCCAAGATCCAGTCCCTGCTCAACCAGTCCCAGCAGCTCCTGCACGAACTCCAGCACGAGTACGACGACCCGCGCATCCTGCAACTGGACTTCCGCAACGAACTCGCGCTGCGCCGCACCCAGTCCACCGCCGTGCTCTGCGACGCCTGGCCGGGCCTGGCCCGGCAGAGCTCGCCCCTCGTCGAGATCGTGCTCGGCGCACAGTCCCGGGTCGCCGGCTACGAGCGGATCAAGGTGGCCAACCACCTGCGCGACGAGCGCCTCGCGCTCGCCGCCCGGGCCGCCGAACCCCTCGCGATCGCCCTCGCCGAACTGCTGGCCAACGCCACCGCGTACTCCCACCCCGACACCGATGTACAGGTGACGGTCCAGCAGAGCGGCGGCCGGGGAGCGTTCCTGGTGGTCGACGACGCGGGCATCGGCATGGACGACGACGCACTCACCCGTGCTCGTACGCTGCTGGCCGGGCCCGCCCAGGTCCTGTTGACCGAGCTGGGCGACCCGCCCCAGACCGGGTTCGCGGTCGTCGGGCGGCTGGTCGTGCAGTACGGCTTCCACTGCCACATCGAGGCATCGCCGTTCGGCGGCATGCGCACGATCCTGCGGGTCCCCGCCCACCTGCTGACCGTGCTGGAGGACGACCACACCCTTTCCGTCCTGGCTCCGGTGCCCGTGTCGGCCGCCCCTGCTCCGGACAGGCCGGCTGCTCCCACGGAGCCCGGACCGCAGGAGCCGCCGCCCGCCGCGGCGACCTCGGGACTGCCCAGCAGACGCCGGCGCGCACCGCGGCCCGCGGCTGCCGTAACGGCCCCCGCCGCCCCGGCCGCCGAACAGGTGTCCCGTACACCCGAGCAGGCCGAGTCTTCCTGGGCGGCACTCCAGCAGGGCACCCTGATCGGCAGGAGCGTCACCGGGCGGGCCCCCGCACCGGATGCCGACGGCCACGACCACCTGGGAGACCAGGACGACCAAGGAGACGACGAGAAGTGAGCGCACCCAGCCCCAGCACCGGTGACCTCGCATGGGTGCTGACCCCGCTGCTGGAACTGCCCGGAGTCCAGCACGCCGTGGTCGCCACCGGCGACGGCCTCGTGGAGGGCGCCTCGCCCGGACTCGACCGGGCTTCCGGCGAACGGGTCGCCGCGATGACGGCCACGCTGCACGCCGCGGCCCGCGCCTTCACCACCGCCTTCACCGACGCGGAGGCACCGCAGCTGGCCCAGACGGTCGTCGAATCGGACCTGGGCTTCGCCATCGTCGTACCGGCGGGCAAGAACACCACGCTCGCCCTGTTCGCCGAACCCGGCGCCAAGCTCGGCGACATCGCCTACCAGATGCAGGTGCAGGTCACCGCGCTGACGCGGGCGATGCACGCGCCCGCCCGCCAACCGGACACCGCCGCCCGGCCATGACCGCGGGCCCAGGACGCCGTCTGATCCCCGCCTACCTCGTCACCGGAGGCCGGTCCCGGCCCACCGGTCCCGCGCTCGACCGGCTCGCCGTGCTCGTGCGCACCGAGGAGGCCCTGCCGCAGGACACCGGCTCGGAGCAGCGCAGGCTCTGCGACCTGCTGGAGCCGGGCGCCCTCACCGTCGTCGAGTGCGCGGCTCATCTGGACCTGCCGGTCAGCGCCACCGTATTCCTGGCCACGGACCTCGCGGCCGCCGGACTTCTGCTCACGCGACCGCCGATACCCAGTGCCGGGGAGATCGACCGGTCGCTCGTCGAGAGGCTGCTCGTTGGACTCCGCTCCCTCCACTGACCGGACGGACGTCGGCTATCTGCCGACTGCCGCCCGGACCCTGATGAAACTCGTCGTCACGGGTCCCTTCGGCGTGGGCAAGACGACCCTGATCCGTACCCTCTCGGAGATCCCCACGCTCCACACGGAAGAGGCGATGACCCAGTCCAGCACCCTGCTGGACGACACCGCCGGACTCCCCGAAAAGACCACGACCACGGTCGCGATCGACTTCGGGCGCCTCACCGTGCTGGACGACCTCGTGCTGTACATGTTCGGAACCCCCGGCCAGGAACGGTTCCTGCCCCTGTGGGAGGACATCGCGCGCGGGGCACTGGGGGCGCTCGTCCTCGTGGACACCCGACGGCTCGCCGACTCCTTCGCCGTCATGGACATGGTCGAGGAGCAGGGACTGCCGTACGCCGTCGCGGTCAACCACTTCCCCGACGCCCCCGCCCACAGCGACGAGGTCCTGCGCGCGCACCTGGACCTCGACTCCGGAACCCCGCTGGTCCAGTGCGACGCAAGGGAGCGACGCGGCAGCATCGACGCCCTGATCGCGCTGGCCGAACACGTGCTGACCCGACTGCCGCAGCCCGAGGACGCGTCATGACACCGCACCCGCAGCCGCCGCAGCCCCTGGCGCTGTACGGCCCCGACTTCGCCGCCGACCCGCACGGCCACTACCGCAGACTGCGCGAGCACGGCCCGCTCGCGCCGGTCCGGATCGCCCCCGGCGTCGAGGCGATGCTCGTCACCGACTACCAGGCGGCAGTCGACCTGCTGCGGGACACCCACACCTTCAGCAAGGATCCGCGCGCCTGGCAGGAGACGGTCCCCGCGGACTCCCCGGTGCTGCCCGTGCTCGGGCACCGCCCCACCGCGCTGTTCAGCGACGGTGCGGAGCACGCCCGCTACCGCGACGCCATCAATGACACCCTCGCCCTGATCGAGCCGCACCTCCTGCGGGCCGAGGTGGCCAGGGTCGCCCAGCAGCTCATCGGGGCGTTCGCGGGGTCCGGCAGCGGCGACCTCATCGCCCAGTACGCCCGGCGACTCCCGCTGCACGTCTTCGTCACCTGGTTCGGCGTCGATCCGGCGGACGCCGAACGGATCGTCGACGGCATCGGCGGCATGATGAACTCGGCCCAGGGTGCCGCCGCCGCGTACGCCGACCTCGTCGACGTCGTCACCCGTCTCGTCGCCGACCGGCGCGCCCGCCCACGCCGCGACCTCACCTCGTACTTCCTCGCACATCCGGCGAACCTGGACAACGACGAGACTGTGCGTCAGATCACGTTGCTGATGAGCGCGGGTCACGACCCGACGACCAACCTCATCGGCAACGCGACCCTGCACATGCTCACCGACGAGCGGTACGCGGGCTCACTGCACGGAGGCGCGATGACCGCCCACGAGGCGGTCAACGAGGTCCTGTGGCAGGACCCGCCGATCGCCAATCTGGCGGCGCACTACCCGCGTCACGACACCGAGTTCCACGGGGTCCGGCTGCGCGCCGGGCAGCTCGTGCTGGTCTCCTTCGGCGCAGCCAACACCCAGTCGGGACAGCCCACTTCGGACACCGGGGTGCGCTCCGGGGGCAGCGCCCACCTGGCCTGGTCGGCCGGCCCCCACCGGTGCCCGGCGAAGCAGCCGGCCCTGCTCATCGCGATGACCGCGATCGAGCAGCTCACCAGTCAGCTGTGCGACGCGGAACTAGCTGTCCCGGTGAGCGAACTGCTCTGGCGGCCGGGGCCGTTCCATCGGGCCCTGGTGCACCTTCCCGTACGTTTCACCCCCCTCGACACCACCACGTCCGTCGACCCGGAGCGGGAGCCCGAAGGGCAGCCGGCGGTTCCGATCGGTCCCTGAACCGTGTCGCTGGTAGGCCGAACGGGTGAGGAGCGAGAGAATCGCCCGATGAACAGAGAGCGCAGCCGGCGCAACGCCAACCGATGCACAGACGGGGTGGTCCGGTGAGCAGGTACGACAGGTATGACGTCACGGACGAGCAGTGGGAAGGGCTGGCCCAGGTCGTACCGCTGCGCAGTCGCAACGAGTGGCCCTCCCGAGTGGACCACCGCACGGTCCAGGACGAGCAGGAGCGGGCCGAGCAGCGGCGCATGGTGGTGCTGCGGGTCCAGATCTTCGCGGACGCGCGGGAGGTCGCCGAGTACCTGGTCGCGCAGATCCCGGTGCTCCTCGATCTGACCAGTGCCGAGAGCGATGTGGCCAAGCGGATCCTGGACTTCACCAGTGGGGTCGTCTTCGGGCTGGGCAGTGGGATGCACCGCGTCGACCGGAACGTCTTCCTGCTCTCCCCGGTCGGCATGGAGGTCGAGGGTGTGACGGCGGCGGGCGTACCGGGGGCATAGCCGCTCTTCCGGCCCTGCCGGCATCCGCTGAGGCAGGGCTTCGCGCACGGCAGGGCTTCGGTGCGGACTGGCTTCGGTGCCGGCCGGGCTTCGGTACGGCCGGGCATCGGGAGGGCCCGGCGTCAGGAGGGCCCGGCTTCGGGACGGCACTGTGCTCGGTACGGCGTGGGATCCGGGACGCCGTACCGGGCGCGGCCGGCCGGAGCGCCGACTCCCTGTCTCTCGCCTGCCCGTCTGCCGCCTGCCCGTCTCCCGCCTGAGCGGCGGTGGTAGACCTGGGGCCGTGACAGAACTCGACGTACAGGTGCTCCAGCAACGGCTCGTCGCGTTCGCGGCCGCACGCGACTGGCAGCAGTACCACACCCCGAAGAACCTCGCGTCGGCGCTGAGCGTCGAGGCCGCCGAACTCATGGAGATCTTCCAGTGGCTGACACCGGAACAGTCGGCGCGGGTGATGGAGGACCCAGGCACGGCGCCCAGAGTGGCGGACGAGGTCGCGGACGTTCTCGCCTATCTGCTGCAGTTCTGCGAAGTGCTGGGCATCGATGTGCTGGCGGCGCTGGCGGCCAAGATCGAGCGGAACGAGGGGCGCTTTCCGCTGCCGCAGCCGTCAGATCCCCCTTTCCGTCACTCTTCGGAGTGATCGAATTGTTCACAGTCGATTTCGTGTCCACAGATTTCCGAAATCCCCTGGCCTTTCGGTACCACCGCCCTCACTGTGGGTAATGAAAGAGGTGAGCGGGTTTTCGGATCGGACGGGGGCAAGGGATGGAAGCGGAGCGGCTTGTAGCAGTCATCCGGTGGGCGTTGGCGCAGAGCCGGGGCACGCCGGACATCATCGCCGAGGCATGGCAGGCCCAGGCGCTCGCGCAGGCGATCGGCAGCCGGCTGGCGGCGAGCGGCCCCAAGGAGTTACGGGGCGAGGCGAGCGGACTCAGTGAGATCGGCGGCCGGAGCAACGGAGCGCTGGACCACCCGGCGGCCCGGGCCGGCGTGGCCCGGGCCGCCCAGCTCTCCGGCGTCGCCGATCCGCGAGCGGCCCTGTCCGGCCTCGGGGCGCTGCTCGGGGAAGTGGGGATAGCACTGGTCGGAGTGGCGTGCGAGACCGATGAGCAGGGCTTGTACTGGCAGTGCATGGAGGCGATCGACGCCGCCGACGAGTCGACGGACCGGGTGCACGGCATGCTCCGACTGCTGGACGAGCGTGACCGGGAGCGCCGGGAGGATCTGGAGCGCGGCCGGGAGCGGGCCGGCCCGCACGGCGTTCTGCACGGACCGGTGGGCCCGGCCGCCGATGTCGGTTGAGCGTCCGGCATCGGGTTTGCCCGGCGCGCGGCGGCGTGGGGAGTCCGGCCGAAGATGAGTGCGCGGCATCCGGAGGTGCAGGATGGATGCATGGATCTTCGAATCTTCACCGAGCCCCAGCAAGGGGCGAGCTACGACACACTGCTCACCGTCGCGAAGGCGGCCGAGGACCTCGGCTTCGACGCCTTCTACCGGTCCGACCACTATTTGCGCATGGGGCAGGGCGATGGCCTTCCCGGCCCGACGGACGCATGGATCACGCTGGCCGGGCTGGCGCGTGAGACCAAGCGGATCCGCCTCGGCACACTGATGACGGCGGGGACGTTCCGGCTTCCCGGGGTGCTCGCCATCCAGGTGGCGCAGGTCGACCAGATGTCCGGCGGCCGCGTCGAACTGGGCCTGGGCGCAGGCTGGTTCGAGCAGGAACACAAGGCCTATGGCATCCCCTTCCCCAAGGAGAAGTTCGGCCGGCTGGAGGAGCAGCTGGCGATCGTCACCGGTCTGTGGGCCACGGAGGTCGGCAAGACGTTCAGCTACGACGGCACGTACTACCAGCTCACGGACTCGCCCGCGCTGCCCAAGCCCGCGCAGGCCAAGGTACCGGTGCTGATCGGCGGGCACGGCGCGAAGCGGACGCCGCGGCTCGCCGCTCAGTACGCCGACGAGTTCAACATCCCGTTCGCCTCGCTGGAGGACAGCGAGAGGCAGTTCGGCCGGGTCAGGCAGGCAGCCGCGGAAGCAGGCCGCGGTCCCAACGACCTGGTGTACTCCAACGCCCTGGTCGTCTGCGTCGGCAAGGACGACGCGGAGGTGGCGCGCCGGGCCGCCGTCATCGGGCGGGACGTGGCGGAGCTGAAGGCGAACGGACTGGCCGGTTCGCCGGCGGAAGTCGTCGACAAGATCGGCCGGTTCGGCGCGATCGGAGCGTCGCGCATCTACCTCCAGGTACTGGACCTCGAAGATCTGGAGCACCTGGAGCTGATCTCGTCGCAGGTCCAGTCCCAGCTCAACTGAGAAACCGGTCCCAGCTCAACCGAGAAAGAAGCCCCTTGTGTCCCCCGCGCGCCATCCCCACCGCCCCTCCGGGACGCCCTCCCGCACCCTCGCCGCCACCCTCGCGGAGGGGCCGGTCCTGCTCGACGGCGGACTCTCCAACCAGTTGGAGGCGCAGGGCTGCGATCTGTCCGACGCCCTGTGGTCCGCTCGGCTGCTCGCCGACGGGCCGGAGCAGATCGAGGCTGCGCACACGGCGTATGTGCGGGCGGGCGCGCAGGTCCTCATCACCGCCAGCTATCAGGCGAGTTTCGAAGGGTTCCGGCAGCGCGGGATCGGGCGGGCGGAGGCGGCAGG
Source organism: Streptomyces sp. NBC_01013 (assembly GCF_045162765.1). Classification (NCBI taxonomy): domain Bacteria; kingdom Bacillati; phylum Actinomycetota; class Actinomycetes; order Kitasatosporales; family Streptomycetaceae; genus Streptomyces; species Streptomyces sp. NBC_01013. Next base: position 1,837,212 of record NZ_CP108687.1, on the reverse strand, counting down.
GCTCTTCGCCCGCAGCGTGGAGCTGGCCCGTCGGGCGGCCGGGGCGGTGGACCGGGACATCTGGGTCGCCGCCTCGGTCGGCCCGTACGGGGCGGTAACGGCGGACGGGGCGGAGTACCGCGGCCGGTACGGGCTCACGGCCCGGGAGTTGGAGCGCTTCCATCGTCCCCGGATCGAGGCCCTGGCCGCCGCCGGACCCGATGTGCTGGCGCTGGAGACGGTGCCGGACGTGGACGAGGCCCAGGTGCTGTTGCGGGTGGCGGGAGAGTGCGGACTGCCGGTCTGGCTCTCCTACACCGTGGCCGGTGACCGGACGAGGGCCGGACAGCGGCTGGAGGAGGCGTTCTCCCTAGCCGACGGCAACGAGCAAGTGGTGGTGGCAGGGGTGAACTGCTGCGATCCGGCCGACGCGGACGGGGCAGTCCGTGTGGCGGCGGAGGCGAGCGGAAAGCCGGTCGTCGTCTATCCGAACAGCGGTGAACACTGGGATGCGACGGGGAGGAGATGGACCGGGGGCGCCACGCTCGACCCCGGACGGGTCCTGGCCTGGCAGGACGCCGGAGCGCGGCTGATCGGCGGCTGCTGCCGGGTCGGTCCGGCCACCATCGCGGACCTGGGGCGTGTTTCGAAAGGAGCGCCGTCCGCCTGACGGGGCAGGCGGGACTTCCGAGACGCGCTTTGGCCGTGCCGCTCGACGAAGAGCCGCGCCGCTCGGCGAAGGAGGGACGACACCCAAGCCCGGAGAGGACAGCACCCAAGCCGGGGGAGGACAGCACCCAGCCTGGAGAGGACAGCACCCAAGCCCGGAGAGTAGGCGCGCGCCGAAGCCCGGGGAGAGATGAAAATGCCTGGTGAGGGCAAGTGAACCGGACCATACTCGGACGCGTGTTCCTGACGATCAGTACCACCGGCATCCCAGAGCGTCCCGCCACCGACCTCGGTTTCCTGCTGCACAAGCATCCCGAGAAGGCGCAGACGTTCTCCACCTCGCACGGCACCGCGCATGTCTTCTATCCCGAGGCATCCGCGGAACGGTGCACGGCAGCGCTGCTGCTGGAGGTGGATCCCGTGGCGCTGGTGCGGCGGGGCAAGGGCAAGGGCCGCGGCGGTGCCCCGGACGCAGCGCTCGCGCAGTACGTCAACGACCGCCCCTACGCCGCGTCCTCGCTGCTCTCCGTCGCGATGAGCACCGTCTTCAAGTCAGCGCTGAGCGGCACCTGCAAGGCGATGCCCGAGCGGGCGGCGGCACCGATGCCGCTGCGGATCGAGGTGCCCGCTCTGCCGGCCCGTGGTGGTGCCGAGCTGGTGCGCAAGCTTTTCGGGCCGCTCGGCTGGTCGAGCGTGGACGCGGTGGCCGTGCCGCTGGACGAGCAGTTCCCGGAGTGGGGGGACTCGCGGTACGTACGGCTCGTTCTGGAGGGTGAGCTGAGGCTCGCGGACGCGTTGCGCCAGCTGTACGTCCTGCTGCCGGTGCTCGACGACGCCAAGCACTACTGGGTGGCGCCGGACGAGGTGGACAAGCTGCTGCGGGCGGGCAAGGGCTGGCTGGCCGACCACCCCGAGCAGAAGCTGATCACCAGCCGGTATCTGTCGCGGCGCTGGGGGCTGACCCGGCAGGCGATGCAGCGGCTGGAGCTGGTGCGGCTCGCCGAGTCCGATGACCTCGACGTGGAGAGCATCGACAACGCCGTCGACGAGACGGCGGACACGGAGGAGCGACCGGTGCCGCTCGCGGAGCAGCGCAGGGCCGCGATTCTGGAGGCGCTGACCGCGGCGGGGGCGAGCCGGGTGCTCGACCTCGGCTGTGGCCAGGGGCAGCTGGTGCAGGCGCTGCTGAAGGATGTGCGCTTCACCGAGATCGTCGGCGTGGATGTCTCGATGCGCGCCCTGACGATCGCCTCGCGCCGGCTGAAGCTGGACCGGATGGGGGAGCGTCAGGCGGCCCGGGTGACCCTCCGGCAGGGCTCGCTCACGTACACGGACAAGCAGCTCAAGGGGTATGACGCCGCGGTGTTGAGCGAGGTCGTCGAGCACCTCGACCTGCCACGACTGCCGGTCCTGGAGTACGCGGTGTTCGGCGTGGCCCGTCCCCGCACCGTGCTCGTGACCACGCCGAACGTCGAGTACAACGTCCGCTGGGAGACCCTTCCGGCCGGGCACGTCCGGCACGGCGACCATCGCTTCGAGTGGACCCGTGCCGAGTTCCGGGAGTGGGCGGGCGGAGTGGCCCACAGACATGGATACGGGGTGGAGTTCGTGCCGGTGGGCCCCGATGACCCCGAGGTCGGTCCGCCGACCCAGCTGGCCGTGTTCACGCTGGCCGCCGCCGACGCGATCGACAGGACCGACGCGACTGACAGGACCGACGCGCCCGACAGCACCGACGCGACGGCCAGGGCCGACAGGACCGAGAAGGAGGCGAAAGCCGCATGACCAGGAACAGTGACAGCAGCACGGGCAGGAACAGTGACAGCAGCACGGGCAGCACCGGAGGCAGCTGCACCGGCAGCACCAGCGGCAGCGCCGGGCGCACCCTGCCGGTGACCGACCTCTCCCTCGTCGTCCTCATCGGAGCGAGCGGTTCGGGCAAGTCCACCTTCGCGCGCCGGCACTTCAAGCCGACCGAGATCATCTCCTCGGACTTCTGCCGGGGCCTGGTCGCCGACGACGAGAACGACCAGGGCGCGAGCCGGGACGCGTTCGACGTGCTGCACTACATCGCGGGCAAGCGCCTGGCCGCCGGACGGCTGACCGTCATCGACGCGACCAGCGTCCAGCCCGAGAGCCGGCGCCAGCTGGTGCAACTGGCCAGGGAGCACGATGTGCTGCCCATCGCCATCGTCCTCGACCTGCCCGAAGAGGTCTGCCTCGCGCGCAACGCGGGCCGCCCGGACCGCGCCGGCATGCCCCGCCACGTCATCCAGCGGCACCGACGGGAGCTGCGCCGTTCGCTGCGCGGCCTGGAGCGCGAGGGCTTCCGCAAGGTCCACATCCTGCGCACCGAGGAGGAGGCCGAGCACGCCGAAGTGGTCCTGGAGCGCCGCTACAACGACCTTCGCCACCTCACCGGCCCGTTCGACATCATCGGTGACATCCACGGCTGCAACTCCGAGCTGGAGACCCTGCTCGGCAAGCTCGGGTACGTGGACGGCTCGCACCCCGAGGGGCGCACGGCGGTGTTCGTCGGCGACCTCGTCGACCGCGGACCCGACAGCCCCGGTGTGCTGCGCCGCGTCATGTCCATGGTCTCGGACGGCAACGCGCTCTGCGTGCCCGGCAACCACGAGAACAAGCTCGGGCGCTACCTCAAGGGCCGCAAGGTCCAGCAGACCCACGGCCTCGCCGAGACGATCGAGCAGCTGGAGCGGGAGGACGCCAGGGACCCGGAGTTCCGGGAGCGCGTTAGGAAGTTCATCGACGGGCTCGTCAGCCACTACGTGCTGGACGACGGCAAGCTGGTCGTCTGCCACGCAGGTCTGCCCGAGAAGTACCACGGACGTACCTCCGGGCGGGTCCGCTCGCACGCCCTCTACGGGGACACCACGGGCGAGACCGACGAGTTCGGGCTGCCGGTGCGCTACCCGTGGGCGGAGGACTACCGTGGCCGCGCCACCGTGGTCTACGGCCACACCCCCGTCCCCACCACCTCCTGGATCAACAACACCATCTGCCTGGACACCGGAGCCGTGTTCGGCGGGAAGATGACCGCGCTGCGCTGGCCGGAGCGCGAGCTGGTCGACGTGCCGGCCGAGCAGGTCTGGTACGAGCCCGTGAAGCCGCTGACCACCGAGGCGCCGGGCGGCAGGGATGGCCGGCCGCTGGACCTCGCCGACGTGCAGGGCCGCCGAGTGGTGGAGACCCGGCACATGGGCCGGATCGCGGTGCGCGAGGAGAACGCGGCGGCCGCGCTGGAGGTCATGAGCCGGTTCGCCGTCGACCCGCGGCTGCTGGCCTACCTGCCGCCGACCATGGCACCGACCGCCACCTCGCACGAGGAGGGATACCTCGAGCACCCGGCAGAGGCGTTCGCGCAGTACCGGGCGGACGGCGTGGCCAAGGTCGTGTGCGAGGAGAAGCACATGGGCTCCCGGGCCGTGGCCCTGGTCTGCCGTGACGCGGACGCGGCGCGGGAACGCTTCGGTACCGGCGGCGACTTCGGTCCCGGCGGTCTCGGCAAGGGCGGCCCCACGGGTGCGCTGCACACTCGTACCGGACGGCCGTTCCTGGACGACCCCGCGCTCACCGAAGCGGTGCTGGGCAGGCTGCGCGAGGCCATCACCGCCGCGGGGCTGTGGGAGGAGTGGGACACCGACTGGGTGCTGCTCGACGCCGAGCTGATGCCCTGGTCCCTGAAGGCGGCCGGACTGCTCCGCTCGCAGTACGCGGCGGTCGGCGCCGCATCGGGCGCAGTCTTCCCCGCGGCCACCGGGGCGCTCGCGGCGGCGGTGGCACGCGGTATCGACGTCGGTGCGCTCGCGGACCGACAGCGAGAACGGGCCGAGGACGCGGCCGCGTTCACCGAGTCCTACCGCCGCTACTGCTGGAGCACGGAGGGGCTCGACGGCGTACGTCTGGCGCCCTTCCAGATCCTCGCTGTGCAGGGCCGCTCGCTCGCCGCCGTGCCCCACGACGAACAACTGGACTGGCTGGACCGGCTGGTGGAGCACGACCCCACCGGTCTGCTCCAGGTCACCCGGCGGCTCGTCGTCGACACCGCCGACGAGGTGTCACTGCGCTCCGGCATCGACTGGTGGCTGGAGATGACAGGCCGGGGCGGTGAGGGCATGGTCGTGAAACCGCTCGGCGCGCTCGTCAGGGACGGCAAGGACCGCCTCGTGCAGCCCGGCATCAAGGTGCGCGGCCGGGAGTACCTGCGGATCATCTACGGTCCCGAGTACACCCGACCGGAGAACCTGGACCGGCTGCGTGGCCGTTTCCTCGGCCACAAGCGGTCGCTCGCCCTGCGCGAGTACGCCCTGGGCCTCGAAGCCCTGGACCGGCTGGCCGACGGGGAGCCGCTGTGGCGGGTTCACGAGGCGGTGTTCGCGGTGCTGGCGCTGGAGTCGGAGCCGGTGGACCCACGGCTGTAGTGCCACAAGGGTGGGCCGGGACCGCGACGGGTCCCGGCCCACCGGAAGAACCGGTTGGCGATTCGCCGGGTGAACGACGTCCCGCGCGGTGAGGATGAGGGCATGGGATTCCATGTCGACTCCGAGGCCGGGCGGCTGCGCCGCGTCATCCTGCACCGCCCCGATCTGGAACTGAAACGGCTCACGCCGGGCAACAAGGACGCGCTGCTCTTCGACGACGTGCTCTGGGTGCGCCGCGCCCGCCAGGAGCACGACGGCTTCGCGGACGTGCTGCGCGACCGTGGCGTGGAGGTGCATCTCTTCGGCGACCTGCTCCAGGAGTCCTTGGAGATTCCGGTCGCCCGACGGCTCGTGCTGGACCGGGTCTTCGAGGAGAAGGAGTACGGACCGCTGGCCACCGAGCACCTGCGGGCCGCGTTCGAGGAGCTGTCCACGGCCGAGCTCTGTGAGGCACTGGTCGGGGGGATGACGAAACGTGAGTTCCTGGAGCGGTACCCCGAGCCGACGTCCGTGCGCTTCCACGTCATGGACCTGGACGACTTCCTGCTCGGGCCGCTGCCCAATCACCTCTTCACCCGGGACACCTCGGCCTGGATCTACGACGGTGTCTCGATCAACGCCATGCGGTGGCCGGCCCGGCAGCGGGAGACCGTGCACTTCGAGGCGATCTACCGCCACCACCCGCTCTTCACGGGCCCGGACGCCGGCGCGTTCCATCACTGGTCGGAGGGGCAGCACGACTACCCGTCCACCATCGAGGGCGGCGACGTCCTCGTCATCGGCCGGGGCGCCGTGCTCATCGGGATGAGCGAACGCACCACCCCGCAAGCGGTGGAGATGCTGGCCCGCGGCCTCTTCGACGCCGGCTCCGCGCGCACGATCGTGGCGCTGGACATGCCCAAGAGCCGGGCGTTCATGCACCTCGACACGGTGATGACGATGGTCGACGGGGACACCTTCACCAAGTACGCGGGCCTGGGCATGCTCCGCTCGTACACCATCGAACCCGGGGCGGGGCCGCGCGACCTCAAGGTCACCGACCATCCGCCCGAGCACATGCACCGCGCCATCGCCGAGGCGCTGGGGCTGGACTCGATCCGGGTCCTGACCGCCACGCAGGACGTGCACGCGGCGGCGCGTGAGCAGTGGGACGACGGCTGCAACGTTCTGGCCGTCGAACCGGGTGTCGTCGTCGCCTACGAGCGCAACGCCACCACCAACACACATCTGCGCAAGGAAGGCATCGAGGTCATCGAGATCCGCGGCAGCGAACTGGGCCGGGGCCGGGGAGGCCCCCGCTGCATGAGCTGCCCGGTGGTCCGGGACCCGGTGTAGGCAGGATGCGCGAGTTGAGGGACGAGGGCCTCAGGGCTCTGTATATTGATGCAATATGTCGTATAGACTTCCAGGGATATCGTATGTGTCCCCGTCCGACTCAGGAGCAGTCACCATGGCCATAGACCTCGCAGGCCGCCACTTCCTCAAGGAGCTGGACTTCACGGCTGAGGAGTTCCGCGGCCTGATCGCCCTGGCCGCCGAGCTCAAGGCCGCCAAGAAGTCGGGGACCGAGGTCCAGCAGCTGCGCGGCAGGAACATCGCGCTGATCTTCGAGAAGACCTCGACCCGCACCCGCTGCGCGTTCGAGGTGGCGGCCGCCGACCAGGGCGCCTCCACCACCTACCTCGACCCCTCCGGTTCGCAGATGGGGCACAAGGAGTCCGTCAAGGACACCGCCCGTGTGCTCGGCCGGATGTTCGACGGGATCGAGTACCGCGGTGACAGCCAGCAGGCCGTCGAGGAGCTGGCGGCCTACGGTGGCGTGCCCGTCTTCAACGGGCTGACCGACGACTGGCACCCCACCCAGATGCTCGCCGACGTCCTCACGATGACCGAGCACAGCGGCAAACCCCTGGAACGCATCGCCTTCGCCTACCTCGGCGACGCCCGGTTCAACATGGGCAACTCCTACCTCGTCACCGGCGCCCTGCTGGGCATGGACGTGAGGATCGTCGCGCCGAAGGCCTACTGGCCCGCCGAAGCCGTCGTCGCGCAGGCTCGCGAGCTCGCCGCTGCGAGCGGGGCGACGGTCACGCTCACCGAGGACATTGCCGAGGGCGTGCGCGGCGCCGACTTCGTCGCCACCGATGTCTGGGTCTCGATGGGTGAGCCCAAGGAGGTCTGGGACGAGCGCATCGCCGCCCTCGCGCCGTACGCCGTCACCATGGACGTCCTGCGGGCCAGCGGCAACGACGGCGTGAAGTTCCTGCACTGCCTCCCCGCCTTCCATGACCTCGGCACCAAGGTGGGGCGGGAGATCCACGCCCGGCACGGCCTCACCGAGCTGGAGGTCAGCGACGAGGTCTTCGAGTCCGCGCACTCCGTCGTCTTCGACGAGGCGGAGAACCGGATGCACACGATCAAGGCCGTTCTGGTGGCGACGATGGCCACGCGCTGACACGGTCGTACCGCATGGTCATGCATCGAATTGGGTGAACATGCATGCGGGTGTCTATTATGGTGCCCGTTGGTGGGGTTCGAGCTCGCACGCTCGAACCCCATTTTTCGTGTGCGGCGACCGGCCCCCACTGCCGTCACCGCACCGTCCCCCCACCTGTACCGCCAGAGATGAGACCCCCGCCGTGAGCCCCCTGCGCCTGCCCGGCCCGCCGCACCGCGTCAAGGACCCGCACCAGCTGATCGCCGAGTCCGGCGCCGACCTGGAGGGCCACGGGCTCAAGCGCACCATGGGGCTCTTCCAGCTGGTGTGCTTCGGGGTCGGCGCCGTCGTCGGCACCGGCATCTTCGTCGGCCTGTCCGACAGCGTCGCCGAGGCCGGCCCCGCCGTCGTGCTGTCCTTCGTCCTCGCGGCCGTCACCTGCATCTTCACGGCGTTCTCGTTCGCCGAGCTGGGCAGCGCGATCCCGGTCTCCGGAAGTTCCTACTCCTTCGCCTACGCCACCCTCGGCGAGCGCACGGCCTTCCTCGTCGGCTGGTGCCTGCTCCTGGAGTACGGCGTATCGGTCTCCGCCGTGGCGGTGGGCTGGAGCCAGTACGTCAACGAGCTGCTCGACAGCCTCTTCGGACGGCAGTTGCCGGCCGCACTCTCCGCCGGTCCCGGCGACGGTGGTGTGATCAACCTGCCCGCCGTGCTCGTGGTGATGATGGCGGCGACGCTGCTGGTGCGCGGCGTCCGGGAGAGCGCCGGGGCCACGGCCGCGATGGCGGTCCTCAAGATCACCATCCTGATCATGTTCTGCGTCATCGCCTTCACCGCCTTCGAACGCGGCAACCTCACTCCGTTCCTGGCCCACGGCCCGGGTGGTGTGACGGCGGGCGCGTCGCTGGCGTTCTTCTCGTACATCGGGTTCGACGCCATCACCACGACGGGCGAGGAGGTCAAGAACCCCCGGCGGAACATTCCGATCGCGATCATGATCTGCATCGGCCTGGTGACGCTGCTCTACTGTGCGGTCGCCCTCGCGGCGATCGGCGCCCTCGGCCCGGACGCCGTGTCCGACAAACCGGCCGCGCTCTCCCTGATCGTCGACCAGGTCACCGACTCGACCGTCGGCGGCGGGATCATCGCGTTCGGCGCAGTCGTCGCCATCGCCTCGGTCGTCCTCGCGGTGATGTACGGACAGACCCGCATCCTGATGTCGATGTCACGCGACGGCCTGGTGCCACGCGTCTTCGAACGGGTGTCGCCGCGCACCGCGACCCCGGTGGCCAACACCTGGATCGTCGCCGTCGTCTTCGCCGTGCCGGCGGCCTTCTCCTCGCTCGACGTGGTCGTGAACCTGACCACCATCGGCACGCTGGCCACGATGGTCGCGGTGAACATCGCCGTGATCGTGCTGCGCCGGCGCAATCCAGAGGTGAGGGGCTCCTTCCGGGTCCCGCTCTACCCGCTCAGCCCGCTCCTCGGCGTCGCCTTCTGCGTGTACCTGATGTACGGGACCGGCTGGTCGACCTGGGTGCAGTTCGCGGTGTTCCTGGTGGTCGGCGCGGGGGTCTATGCCGGCTACGGGCGCAGCCGGTCGCGGCTGGCCGGCCGGGCCGGAGGCGGAACAGGCCGAGTCCGCGGCTGAAAGGGCCGCGCCGTCAGGCCGTGACCGACGGGACTACGGAAGGGTGAACCACACGGCCTTGCCGCGTTCCGTCGTGCGGTGACCGCAGGACGAGCTGAGGGTCCGGATCAGCAGCAGCCCCCGGCCGTGCTCCTGCCAGGGATCGGGCAGGGAGCCGGGCTCCGGACGGGAGAGATCGCCCGGCGGAGCCGGATCGCCGTCGTGCACCTCCACCTGGCAGCCGGTCGGCAGGAGCTCCACCACCAGCTCGACGGGCTCGTCGCCGGGGGTGTGCTCGACGGCGTTGGCGACCAGCTCGGCGGTCAGCAGCTCGGCGGTTTCGCTGTCGGCGGGCGCGTCGAGGTCCGCCAGCACCGTACGGATCAGCGCGCGGGCGATCGGCACGGCAGCCGCGGAGTGCGGCAGTGCGATGCGCCAGGTGGCGGGTGCGGGGGCTTCGGGCGGCACGGCGGGGCTTCCGTTCGGGAGAGCGTGGAACAGTCTTGGTCTCGGACCTTCCGGAGCTCAGGACTTCTTGGCTTCAACCATACGAATCCCCATGACGCGGGCAAGGGTCTGCCGACCGGCACGAAGGGGACGTTCGTCACTACGCCCGGCACCGCGTTCCCACGCCCGGCCTATCGCGTACTCGTGACGGAAGTCACGTACGAGTGATAAATTCGCGACAGCAGCCCGACGGCCGAAGGGGACCACCCTCGATGAGTCCGTTTCCCAGCTCCGCGTCCCGCACGGAGGACTGGCGCCATCTGCGGGTCACGACGCACGACGGCGTCGTCACCGTCACTCTCGCCCGGCCGGAGAAGCTCAACGCGCTGACCTTCGGCGCCTACGCGGATCTGCGCGACCTGCTCGCCGAGCTGTCACGGGAGCGCTCGGTGCGTGCTCTGGTGCTGGCCGGTGAGGGGCGCAGCTTCTGCTCGGGCGGTGACGTGGACGAGATCATCGGCGCCACCCTCGCGATGGACACCGCCCAGCTTCTGGACTTCAACCGCATGACCGGCCAGGTCGTGCGCGCCCTGCGGGAGTGCCCGTTCCCCGTCGTCGCGGCCGTGCACGGGGTCGCCGCCGGAGCGGGCGCCGTCCTCGCGCTGGCTGCCGACTTCCGGGTCGCCGACCCCTCGGCGAAGTTCGCCTTCCTCTTCACCCGCGTAGGGCTCTCCGGCGGTGACATGGGCGCCGCCTACCTGCTGCCCCGGGTCGTCGGCCTCGGCCACGCCACCCGGCTGCTGATGCTGGGCGACGCCGTCCGGGCCCCCGAGGCCGAACGGATCGGGCTGATCAGCGAACTGGCCGAGGAGGGCCGGGCCGACGAGCGGGCCGCGGCCCTCGCCCGGCGCCTCGCGGACGGACCCGCACTCGCCCTCGCCCAGACCAAGGCCCTGCTCACCGCCGAACTCGACATGCCGCTGGCCGCCTCCGTGGAGATGGACGCCGCCACCCAGGCGCTGTTGATGCACGGCGAGGACTACACCGAGTTCCACGCCGCCTTCACCGAGAAACGCCCGCCGAAATGGCAGGGCCGGTGACGTCATGACGCGCCCCGAAAGCGAGCCGGCCACGCTCCGCCGTATCGCCGTCATCGGCGGCGGGCCCGGCGGACTCTACGCCGCGGCGCTGCTCAAGCGACTGGGCCCGCAACGCGAGATCACCCTCTGGGAGCGCAACGCCCCCGACGACACCTTCGGCTTCGGCGTCGTCCTCTCCGACGAGACCCTCGGCGGCATCGAGCACGCCGACCCCGTCGTCCACGCCGCGCTCCAGCGGGAGTTCGTCCGCTGGGACGACATCGACATCGTCCACCGCGGCCACACCCAGACCTCCGGCGGTCACGGCTTCGCCGCGCTCGGCCGCCGCCGGCTCCTGAAGATCCTGCACGAGCGCTGCGCCGGCCTGGGGGTGAACCTCCGCTTCGGCGAGGAGGCGCCTCCGCCCGCCCAACTCGCGGCCGCGTACGACCTGGTGATCGCGGCCGACGGCGTGCACAGCGGCACCCGCGACGCACAGGCGGAGCACTTCGGGCCCCGTCTGACCACCCACCGCTGCCGCTACATCTGGCTCGCCGCCGACTTCGCCCTGGATGCCTTCCGCTTCGAGACCGCCGAGACCGCGTACGGCGTGATGCAGCTCCACGCCTACCCCTTCGCCCGCCCGTCGCCGGGCCACGGCCCCTCGGCGAGGCCCGGCGGGCCGCCGGACGACTCCGGTGCCTCGACCGTCATCGTCGAGATGCGCGAAGAGGTCTGGCGCGCGGCCGGATTCGACACCTGTGACGCCGCCGAATCGACCCGGCACTGCGCCAAGATCTTTGCCGACGCGCTCGGGCACCGGCCGCTGCGTTCCAACAACTCCTCCTGGCTCACCTTCCGTACCGTCGTCAACGAGCGCTGGTCGCACGGGAACACGGTCCTCATCGGGGACGCCGCACACACCGCGCACTTCTCCATCGGATCCGGTACCAAACTCGCCGTCGAGGACGCCCTCGCCCTCGCCGCCTGCATCGAGGAACACTCAGGACTGCCCGCCGCCCTCGCGGCGTACGAGAGCGAGCGCCGGCCCGTCGTCGAGTCGACCCAGCGCGCCGCGGCGGCCAGCCTGCGGTGGTTCGAGGAGCTGGGTACGTACGTCGACCAGCCGCCCCGCCAGTTCGCCTTCAACCTCCTCACCCGCAGCCGCCGCGTCACCCACGACAACCTGCGGCTGCGCGACGCCTCGTTCACCGCGGCCGTCGAGGACGAGTTCGGCTGCGCGCCCGGTACTCCGCCGATGTTCACCCCGTTGCGGCTGAGGGGCCTGGAGCTGCGTAACCGCGTCGTCGTCTCGCCCATGGACATGTACTCGGCCACCGACGGCGTCCCGGGCGACTTCCATCTCGTCCACCTGGGGGCCAGGGCGCTCGGCGGCGCCGGACTGGTCATGACGGAGATGGTGTGCGTCAGCCCCGAGGGCCGCATCACCCCGGGCTGCACCGGCCTCTACACCGCGGAGCAGGCGGCCGCCTGGACCAGGATCACCGACTTCGTGCACACCGGATCGCCTGGCACGGCGATCGGGATCCAGCTCGGTCACTCCGGCCGCAAGGGCTCCACCAAGCTCATGTGGGAGGGCATCGACCAGCCGCTCGACGACGGCAACTGGCCGCTCACCGCCGCCTCCCCGCTCCCGTACGCGCCGGGCGTCAACCAGGTCCCGCGCGCGCTGGACCGCGCCGGCCTGGCCGCCGTGCGCGAGCAGTTCGCATCCGCCGCCGAACGCGCCGACAGCTGCGGATTCGACCTCCTCGAACTGCACTGCGCCCACGGCTATCTGCTCTCCGGCTTCCTCTCCCCACTCACCAACCACCGCACCGACGCCTACGGCGGCACCCTGGCCAACCGGCTCCGCTTCCCGCTGGAAGTCTTCGACGCGGTGCGTGAACGGTGGCCCGACGACCGGCCGATGACCGTCCGCATCTCGGCGACGGACTGGGCCGAGGGCGGGATGACGGACGAGGACGCGATCGAGGTCGCCCGCGCCTTCGTCGCGCACGGCGCCGACGCCATCGACGTCTCCACCGGCCAGGTCGTCCCCTTCGAGCAGCCCGAGTACGGGCGCTCCTACCAGACCCCGTACGCGGACCGGATCCGCAACACCCTGTGCGTGCCCGTCGTCGCCGTCGGCGCCATCTCCTCATGGGACGACGTCAACTCGCTGCTTCTCGCTGGCCGCGCCGACCTCTGCGCGCTGGCCCGCCCGCATCTGTACGACCCGCACTGGACCCTCCACGCGGCGGCCGACCAGGGCTACACGGGGCCGGGCGCTCCCTGGCCACTCCCCTACCGCGCGGGCAGCCGCACCCCGCCGACCGGCCGCACGGACGCACCGAAACCGCGGCTCACCCTGGACTGAGCGGCAGGCACTCGTGGCACAGGCACGGATCGGGGTGCGGGGCCGCATGAGAGGTGCGGCGCCCCAGCCGGGCTGTCCTGGCCAGCCGTTCCGCCAGTTCCGCCGCCTCCTCACGCGTCCGCGCGGGCATGGTGGCGCACCGTTCGAGAACGGCCGGGGTGTACACCAACTGTGGCCGGAAGGTGTGCAGATGCCGCGTCCCGGTGTCGATGGTGATCCACCGCCCGGTGTGCCGGGCGTGGCCCACCGCGGTCAGCTGCTCGTTTCCCGTCCCGGGATACGTGTCCAGGACGTAGACCTTCGCCCCGCCCCGGAACGCCTTCGTGCCGGGCCGGAACTCCTGCCCCAGATCCCCGTACCGCCGCCACCGCACGACGTTCGCCGCGACCAGCCAGAGCGGCTCGGGCGCCTCATCCATCGTTCGCCTCCGTGATGATCAGCGGCCGGTTGATCCGCGGACGTACTCCGCCCCCGCGTCCCGCAGGCGCTCGTGCAGGAGCCCGAACACCTCCGCCGACCTGCTGCCCGGCCACGTCCGCGGAAGCAGTTCCTTCGGCAGTCCCGGATCCGCGTACGGCACCTGCCGCCAGGAGTCCAGCGCCATCAGGTAGTCCCGGTACGCCGATTCCGCGACCGGCAGCTCGTCCGGCTGCTCCTCCCAAGCCCGCAGCACCGGCTCGTGCCGCGCGAGGAAGCCCTCGTGCAGCCGGGCTACGGCGTCGAGGTCCCACCACCGCGCCACCGACTCCGCGGTGGCCGCGAAACCCAGGTGGTCGCCGCGGAACAACTCCACGTACGGGGCGAGGCCGAGGCGTTCCAGGGTGTGCCGGGTCTCGTCGTACAGCGCGGCCGGAGCGATCCACACCCCGGGTGCGGCCGTGCCGAAGCCGAGGCCGGACAGGCGGGAGCGCAGCAGATGCCGCTTGTGGCGTTCGGACTCCGGTACCGAGAACACGGCGAGCACCCAGCCGTCCTCGATGCGTGGGTCCGGATGCCGGTAGATCCGCCGGTCCCCGTCGTCGAGCAGCTGGCGGGCATCGGCCGAGAGCGCGTAGCCGGCTGCCCCACCGGGCGTCCGGGCGGCGACCAGCAGTCCGCGCCGCTTCAGCCGGGAGACGGACGACCGCACTGCGGGGGCCTCGACGCCGACGGCCCCGAGCAGCCGGACGAGTTCCGCCACCGGCATCGGGGCGTTGCCCGGGGTGCGGCCGTACGCACCGTAGAGGGTGACGATCAGCGAGCGGGGAGTGTGCGGTTCGACCATGTGATCATTCTCGGTCCGGTGCGCCGGAGTCCGCACCGGGTTCGCCCTCACGGAGCCGGAACCGTTGCAGCTTGCCGGTCGCGGTGCGGGGCAGCGCGGGCAGGAACGTGATGAGGCGGGGGCATTTGTGCGGAGCCAGTTCGGACCGCATGAAGGCGCGCAGGGCGTCGGCCGAGAGGGCTGAGTCCTCCCGCCGCACCACGTACGCCGCCACGATGCTGCCGCGCAACTCGTCCTCCCGGCCCACCACGGCGGCCTCCGCCACCTCGGGGTGGCGGAGCAGGGCATCCTCGACCTCGGGGCCCGAGATGTTGTACCCGGACGAGATGATCATGTCGTCGGCGCGGGCCACGTACCGGAAGTAGCCGTCGGCGTCGCGTACATAGGTGTCGCCGGTGTGGTTCCAGCCGTGCTGTACGTACTCCCGCTGCCGCTCGTCGGCGAGATAGCGGCAGCCGACCGGCCCGCGCACCGCGAGCAGCCCCGGTTCGCCGTCCGGCACCGGTTTGCCGTCCCGGTCCACCACGCGGGCCTGCCAGCCGGGGACCGGGACGCCGGTGGTGCCCGGGCGGATCGCCTCGTCGGCGGCGGAGACGAAGATGTGGAGGAGTTCGGTGGCGCCGATGCCGTTGATGATCCGCAGACCGGTCCGCTCGTACCAGGAGTGCCAGGTCGCGACCGGCAGGTTCTCGCCCGCGGACACGCAGCGGCGCAGCGCGGAGAGGTCATGCCCGTCGAGCTGGTCGAGCATCACCCGATAGGCGGTCGGGGCAGTGAACAGCACCGAGACGCGGTGTGCGGCCAGGGCGGGCAGCAGTTGCTTGGGGCCGGCCTGTTCCAGCAGCAGCGCCGACGCGCCGGCCCGCAGCGGGAAGACGACCAGACCGCCCAGCCCGAAGGTGAAGCCGAGCGGTGGACTGCCGGCGAAGACGTCGTCGGGCACCGGCCTCAGGACATGCCGCGAGAACGTGTCCGCGATGGCCAGCACATCGCGGTGCAGATGCATGCAGCCCTTGGGGCGCCCGGTGGTCCCCGACGTGAACGCGATCAGCGCCACGTCGTCCGCCGCCGTGTCCACGGCCCGGTACGGGCCCGGCCGGGCCGCGGCCAGCCGCAGCAGGTCGTCGGGGGCGTCGCCTCCGTACGCCGTGATCCGCAGCCCCGGTACCTCGGCCTTCACCAGGTCGTCGACGGACCGGACATCGCACAGGGCGTGGCTGATCCGGGCGATCGAGCAGATCGTGGCGAGTTCGGCCGCCCGCTGCTGGGCCAGTACGGTGACGGCGATCGCGCCGGTCTTCAGCACCGCCAGCCAGCAGGCGGCGAGGTGGGGCGTGGTGGGGCCGCGCAGCAGCACCCGGTTGCCGGGCACGACGCCCAGGTCCGAAGTGAGGACGTGGGCGATCCGGTCGACCAGATCCTGTAGCCCCCCGTAGCTCAGCACCCCTCCGTCGGGCGTGCGGAAGGCGGGCCGGTCGGGTCCGAAGCGCTCGGTCGTACGGTCCAGGAGCTCGGCCGCGCAGTTGAGCCGGCCCGGATAGTGCAGCTCGGGCAGGTCGAAGACCAGTTCCGGCCACTGGTCGGCGGGTGGCAGATGTTCCCTGGCGAAGCTGTCGATGTGCGCTGAGGTATTCGGGTCCATGAAGGATCGCCCCCTTGTCGCCCTTGGAGCGTATCGTTTGGGTGACGGTAGTCAACGGTCCGCGATAAAGTCCCGGTCCCCGAGGGGACGGCACCGGGGCTTTCGACAGGAGAGGCGCCGGTATGACGGCATTCTCGCTCGATCCGGCACAGACCGCCTGGTGCGAGGAACTGCGCACCCTGGCCGATGAGCGGTTGCGCCCGCTCGCCGATGAGGGCGAGCCGGGGCGCGTCAACCGCCCCCTGGTCGCCGCGCTGGGCGAGCTCGGGCTGCTGGACCGGCTGCTCGGCTCGGGCGCGCTCGACCTGTGCCTGCTGCGCGAATCGCTGGCCTACGGCTGCACGGAGGCGGAGACCTCGCTGGCACTCCAGGGTCTGGGGACGTACCCCGTCGTGCAGGCGGGCACTCCCGCCCACCGCGAGCGCTGGCTCCCCGAGGTCCGGGCCGGCCGCGCCGTCGCCGCCTTCGCGCTCAGCGAGCCGGGGGCCGGTTCCGACGCGGCGGCACTCGCCCTGGACGCCGCGCCCGCCTCCGACGGCTGGCGGCTGACCGGCGAGAAGTGCTGGATCTCCAACGCCCCGGAAGCGGACTTCTACACCGTCTTCGCCCGGACGACGCAGGGCGCCGGAGCGCGCGGTGTCACCGCGTTCCTGGTCCCCGCCGACCGCCCCGGACTGACCGGCACCGCGCTGGACATGCTCTCGCCGCACCCGATCGGCGCGCTCCACTTCGACGGTGTCCCGGTCACCCCCGACGACGTGCTCGGCGAGCCGGACCGGGGCTTCCGCGTCGCCATGAACACCCTCAACCTCTTCCGGCCCAGCGTCGGCGCCTTCGCCGTCGGCATGGCCCGCGCCGCCCTCGACGCCACGGTGGAGCACACCGCCACCCGCACCGCGTTCGGCGGCGCGCTGGGCGACCTCCAGGGCGTCTCCCACCAGGTCGCGGAGATGGCCACCCGTACGGAGGCCGCCCGGCTGCTGGTCTACGCGGCCGCCGCCGCCTACGACGCGGGGGAGCCGGGTGTGCCGCGTCGGGCAGCGATGGCGAAGCTGTACGCCACCGAGACCGCGCAGTACGTCGTGGACACCGCCGTCCAGCTGCACGGTGCCCGTGCCCTGCACCGCGGCCACCTGCTCGAACACCTCTACCGCGAGGTCCGCGCCCCCCGCATCTACGAGGGCGCGAGCGAGGTCCAGCGCACCATCATCGCCAAGGAGCTGTACGCGAACCGGGAGCCTTCCGCATGAGCCCGATCCACCGGATCAACCCCGCCGAACTCTCACCGCCCGCGGGCTTCTCGCACGCGGTCACCGCCACCGGGAGCCAACTGGTCTTCCTCGCCGGGCAGACCGCCCTGGACCAGCGGGGCGAGATCACCGGGAACGCCCTGCCCGAGCAGTTCGCCCTCGCCCTCACCAACCTCCTCACCGCCCTGCGTGCGGCAGGAGGTGCCCCCGCGGACCTGGCCCGGGTCACGGTCTACGCCACCGATGTCGCCGATTACCGGGCCAACGCCGCCGAACTGGGCCGGATCTGGCGCAGACTGGCGGGCCGCGACTACCCGGCGATGGCCGTCATCGGGGCGGCGCGGCTCTGGGACGAGCAGGCGATGGTCGAGATCGACGGAGTGGCGGTCCTGCCCTGACCGGACGAACGCCCCGTGCGGGCCCGGGAATCGGGGCCGCACGGGGCGTTCGGAACGTTCAGCGCGATCGGTGCCGGGTCAGTACGGCTGCACCAGCACGTGCGCCGCACCCGGGATGCCGACCTTCAGCAGCTCGTCCTCCTCGGGCGTCGTCTCCCCGCCCGTCTCCTGCTTGAGAACGGCACGCGACATGGCCTGCACCCACATGGCACGGGGACGGCGGCGCGCCTCCCAGGCATCGAGCGCGGCGGCGATGTCCGCCTCGGCGTCCAGCGACTCGGCGAGTACCAGCGCGTCCTCCACCGCCATCGCCGCACCCTGCGCGATGTGCGGGGTGCTCGCGTGCGCGGCGTCACCGGCCAGGACCACCCGGCCGACGTGCCACGGCTCCTCGACGGTCACCTGGGAGATCCGCGAGTAGACCACCGCTTCCGGTCCGGTGATCGAGGCGAGCGCCTCGGCGACCGGTCCGGAGAACATCGGCAGCCGCTCCCTGAGCTGCTCGTGCGCCTTCTCCGCATCGGGCCGGAAGTCCTCGGACTCCGCGAACACCGTTCCCAGGTACATCAGTTCGTCCGTGATCGGGGTGAGCAGTGCCTTGGCGGCCTGGCCCGCGGTGCCCATGACGACGCCCCTGACCTGCTCCTGACGGGGGACGGTGACACGCCAGTTGGCGAAGCCGGTGTACTCAGGGGCGTAGCGGTCGCCGTACAGGCGGGTGCGCAGCGGCGAGCCGATGCCGTCGAATCCGACGACCAGGTCCCAGCGCGCGGCCGAGCCGTCGGACAGGGTGACGTCCACGCCCTCGCCGTCGTCGGTGAGCTCGGTGATGGTCGCGCCGAAGCGGATCGTCGCACCGGCCGCCGTGGCAGCGGCGCCGAGGATCTGGGCGAGGGCGGGGCGCGGGATGCCGTTGTTGGACGGGGCGTCGCCCATGCGGGGCTGCGGGATCTCGGCCAGGACCTTGCCCGTGGGGTCGGCGATCGTCAGGATCTCCCACTCGAAGCCCGCCTTGAGGCAGTCGTCGAGGACCCCGATCTCCCGCATCACGTGCAGGGCGTTGGACGGCTGGATGATGCCGACGCCCAAGGCCTCCAGCTCGTCGCGGAGTTCGGCGACCTCGACGGTGTGGCCGCGTCGGGCGAGCGCGGTGGCGAGCGTCAGCCCGCCGATACCGCCGCCGTGGATCAGGACGCGCAGAGGTGTTGCCATATCGGGTTCTCTCCAGTGCGGAAATAGTGCGAAGTACCGGGGGAGGGGGATCAGCCGGCCGCGACGGGCAGGCTCATCAGGTGGTCCACGAGGGCCAGCAGCACGTCACGGCCGAACGGCCGCTCGCGTACGTCGCCGACCAGCAGCGGGACATGCGGATCGAGGTCGAGAGCCGCTCGGATCTCTTCCAGGGTGCGGCTGTTGTGGCCGTGGAAGCAGTTGATCGCCACGACGAACGGGATGTCCCGGCTCTCGAAGAAGTCGATCGAGGCGAAGCTGGTCTCCAGGCGCCGGGTGTCGGCGATCACGACGCCGCCGAGGGCCCCGTTGACCAGGTCGTTCCACATGAACCAGAAGCGCTCCTGGCCCGGTGTGCCGAACAGGTAGACGACGAGCTCCGGACTGACCGTGATCCGGCCGAAGTCCAGGGCCACGGTGGTCGTGTCCTTCTGTCCGACACCGGCCAGGTCGTCGACGCCGATGCTGGCCTTGGTCAGGAACTCCTCGGTTCGCAGGGGCGCGACCTCGCTGACAGCGCCCACGAGGGTGGTCTTGCCGACGCCGAAACCGCCGGCGACGAGGATTTTCACGGCGGCGGGGGCCGCCTGACTGATGGTCATCTTGGCTCAGAGTCTCCCGAGTCCGTCGCGAAGGGCGGCCAGCATCCCCATGTCGGCGCCGCCGGCCGCCCGGGCCACCGAAAGGGGCGCACGGGCGAGCAGCAGGCCTTGGGCGACGAGGTCCGCCAGCAGGATCTTGGTCACCGAGACCGGGAGGTTGAGGTCCGCGGAGACCTCGGCGACGGCGGCGGGGCGCCGGCAGCGGTCCAGGATCATCCGGTGCTCCGGCTGGAGCCTGCCCGGATGGATCGCCGCGCCGTGCCCGTCCCGCGGGTCGTGCGCGGTCGTCAGCACGGTGATGAGGGTGAAGTCGTCCCGCTCGGGAGCGGTCCGGCCACGGGTGATGGTGTACGGGCGCACCATGGTGCCCGCGCCGTCCTCCCCGTCCGCCCAGCCCTCATCGGCATCCTCGTCCTCCCAGTGCGGGGTCACGCGCGCGGCCCGTCCCCGCCGCCGAAGGCGTTGAAGTCGCCCCGCACGGGCGTGCTGAGCTTCTGGCCGACCTGCTGGACGAGGTTGTGCATGGCGAGCGACATGATCTCCGCGTCCACCTCCTGGGAGGCGACCACGGCCAGGTGCGTGCCCTGGGCGGCCGAGATGATGAAGAGCCACAGATCCGACAGCTCGACGATCACCTGGTGCACGTCGCCGCCGTTGAAGAGCTGGCCGACGCCGCGGGCCAGGCTCTGCTGGCCGGTGCAGATGGCCGCCAGCCGCTCGGCGTCGGCCCGCTCGACGGTGCGCGAATGGCTCACCACCAGGCCGTCGTCGGAGAGCAGCACTGCGTTCAGGGTCTCGGCCACCGAGTCCACCAGACCGTCGAGCAGCCAGTCCAGGTCCTGGTGAGTGGCGGTTGTGCGTGTCATGACCGTTCTTCTCTCGTGGTGAGGGGTGCGGGAGGGCCGGGCTGCGTCGGCGGCTCGTCGCTCGCGCGGGCGGCGCGGGACCGACGCTGGAAGGCTCCGATGGCGGCACCGGCGCGGCGCGGGGCCGGGCGGGGCTGCGGGTTCGCCGACCGGTTCGGCGACTGGGTTGCGGCAGGCCCGGCGGCCGGCGTGATCCGTAGTTCGTCCGCGAGGCTGGCCTGTCGTACCCGGCGCGGCAACGGGGGTTCCGCAGCGGGGCCTGCCGGCAGTGCGGGCCGCCCCGGCCCGCTCTCCCGGCCGGTCGTGCCTGCCGCCGGAGGAGCCGGATGGTCGGGTTCGGCCACCGGCAGCTGTCCGGGGCGCCCCGCCGGCGGTTCTGGCCGCCGGGGCCCGGGGACCGGGACAGGGAAGCCGGTGCGGTCCGGGACGCCCGCCGCGTACGGTCCCGAGTACGGCTGATGCGGAGTCATGTGCGGCTCCCCGGGCGTCTGGTAGGGCTGGTGCGGCACCGGGTACTGGCCCTCGGCCTTCATGTACGGCTGCTCGGCATCGGCGTACGGGACCTGAGGGGCGCCGCCGTACGCGGAGCCGCCCCGGTTGCCGTACACGTTCTGGTCCGTGCCGCCGTACGGAGACGTGGGCGGGGTGTGGCCGTACGTACTCCCCGGAGTGCTGTCGGCGTACGGGGTGTACGGAGTCCCCAGGGCACCGAACGGGTCGTCGGCGGGGGCCGGCTGCGGCTGCTCCTCCCGGTCGGGGAAGAGCTCGTCCGCCACCGTGTAGGGCGCACCGGTGGTCTCGAACGGGGCGCTGGGGGTGTGCGCACCTGTGGTGTCGAACGGGGCGCCGCCCGCCTGCGTACCCGTGGTGTCGAACGGGGCGCCCGAGGCGTGCAGTGCCGTGACTCCGGCGAGCGCCTGACCGCGGCCCCGGCTGGGCAGCGCGTCGGCGTCGGGGGTCGGCGCGGGCTCCGGGGCCGGTGCGGCGCCCGTGTCCTCGGGGGACGGCACGGCCACCGGGCCGGAGTGCGGACCGGGGACGGTGAGCGCGTCGGGGACGAGCACGACGACCCGGGTACCGCCGAAGGCCGAATGACGGAACTCCACGCGCAGACCGTGCTGGTCGGCGAGGCGTGCGATCACGTACAGACCGAGCCGGATGTCGTCGGCGTGCGCCAGTACGTCCATCCGGGGCGGCCTGCTCATCAGCTCGTTGGCCTCGGCGAGTTGTTCCTCCTCCATGCCGAGTCCGCGGTCCTCGACCTCGATGGCCAGACCCCGGCTGACCCGGGCCGCCCTGACCTCGACGGGGCTGGGCGGCTTGGAGAAGGTGAGGGCGTTCTCGATCAGCTCCGCCAGCACATGGGAGACCGGGCCGACGGCCCGCTCCGAGAGCCATGGGGCGCCGTCCAGGTCCAGCACCACGCGCCGGTAGTCCTGGACCTCGCCCTGGGCGGAGCGCATGACGTCCAGCAGCGGTACGGGCTTGCGCCAGCGCCGGTGCGGGGAGCCGCCGGCGAGGATCACGAGGTTCTCCTCGTAGCGCCGGAGCCGGGCGGTGAGGTGGTCGAGGTCGAAGAGGCCGTCCAGCACCTCGGGGTCCTCGTGCTTGCGCTCCAGCTCGTCCAGCTTCTTCAGCTGCTGGCCGATCAACTGCTGGGTGCGGCGCGCGATGCGCTGCAACAGCCTTTCGAAGCCGCGGTGCTGGTCGGCCTGCTTGACGGCCGCCTGGAGGGCACTGGTACGGGCAAGGTCGAGCGCGTCGCCGAGCTGGGTCAGCTCGTCGGCCTTGCCGCCCTCCTTGCGGTCGTGTCCGATGGCACGGGCCTCGGCCTCGACATCGATCCGTTCGCCGCGGCCGAGCCGCTCGACGACGTCGGGCAGCGACTTCTCCAGCTCCTCGGCCCGCTCCTGGAGCCGGCCGATCCGGCGACGCAGGTTGCGGGTGAGGCGCCAGGTGATCCAGATGACCGCGACGACGGCGAGGAGACCGACGACCGAGGTGAGAACGACCCTGATCAGCAGGGAGATGACACTGTCCTTGCCGTTCGCGACGACCAGGTCGGTGCGGTGCTCCATCAGGTTCACGAGCTGGGGCGTGACCTCGTCCATCGCGCCGCGCCAGGTCTGCTCCTCGACGCCGAGGCGGACGAAGCCGGCGCTGTCCGGTGCGGCGGGCCGCAGTACCTCGTTCTCCACCTGGGTCTTGGTCTTCCAGGCCGAACTGGCCTCGATCTCCTCCCACATGGCCTTCTCGTCCGCCGGAAGGTACGGAGCGACCTTGGTGGCGTACTGGAAGGACTGGCCGGCGACGGCCTGCCGGATCTGCTGGAGGTCTTCCGTGCTCAACTTGCCCTTGACCCAGCCACGGGCCAGCAGGGCGTCCGAGCGCGAGATCATCTCCTTGGCCCAGAACAGGTCGACCAGCGGTTGCGAGAGCGTGGTGATCTCGCCGTTGTCCACATGGCTGAGAGCCGTGAAGAGTTTCAGATCGACGGCGATCAGGTCCGTGTAGTAGCGGTACACGACCTTCTGCTGGTCGTTGTCACCCTCATCGACGAGGGTTCGCTGGGCCGGGAGTTGGGTGATGGCCGTACGGGCCTGGGCGACCGCGTCCCGGACCTCGGCGGGGGCATCGTCGGTGGCGATGTCGGAGAGGGTCTGGAAGCCGGTGATCGCTTCGTCGGTGAGCTTGCGCTGCTTGCGCAGCGCGTCGGTGACACCTCCGTGGCGGGCCAGAGCTTCGGCACTCAGCCGCCGCTCCTCCTGCAGGTTGTAGTACACGATGTTGGACGGCTGGCCGGCCTTCTGGGCCAACTGCCCCTGGGCTGCCTGTCTCTGGAAGTCGAGCAGAGTCTGACCACTGGTGACGGCCCAGAGGGCGGCCAGTGCGACACCGGGGACGATGGCCAGTACGAGCAGGGCCGTCCGCAGCGACATTGTGGTCGAGTCGCTCCGCCTTGACGCGCGCGTGCGCAGGGCATGCTCCTTGACGATGATGCCAGCCTCGCGACTGGTCAAATCCGTTGGAAACTTCGACAGATAGATATTAGTCACACTGCAAAAATGGAGAGGAAGCGGGCTCACGTGTGCAACACCGATCACCCACAGAATCACCATCAACGCGCGGAGCTGTCTGGAAAGTGACGTTACGTCGGCAGCCCCCGGACCGACACGTTGGTCCGGGGGCTTTCGCGGCGGACGGGAGGGCGGCCCGTCACCGTCCGTCCGGCGCGCCGTACGGGTGAAGCAGAGGCGGCGATATATCTGTACTTAGTGCCCATTGTCTGTTCTGTCGTCTCTCCCGCCGCACCAGCCGCATGACCGCGCTCGTCATCTGCCACTTCCTCCTCGCCGCGTGCGCCCGCCCGCTGGTGCGGCGGCTGGGCGCACGCGCCTTCGTGGTCCTCGCGCTGCCCCCGGCCGCCACTACATGCTGGGCGTTCGCCCAGTGGGACACGGCGGCCTCCGGTGCCTCGGTCACCTGGTCGTGGACCTGGATCCCCGCGTACGACGTCTCCGTCGCCCTGCGTCTGGACGCACTCGCCGAACTCATGGTGCTGCTCGCGGCGGGCGTCGGCACGCTCGTCCTGCTCTACTGCGCCTCCTACTTCACCGGCGACACTCCGCAACTGGCTGGATTCGCCGGGAACCTGCTCGCCTTCGCCGGGGCCATGCTCGCCCTCGTCCTCAGCGACGACCTGATCACCCTCTACGTGTTCTGGGAGCTGACCACGGTCTTCTCCTACCTGCTGATCGGATTCGACAGCGAGCAGCGGCACAGCCGTCGCTCCGCCCTGCAGGCGCTCACCGTCACCACGCTCGGCGGACTCGCCATGCTCGTGGGCTTCCTGATCATCGGGCAGGTTTCGGGCACCTACCGCATCTCCACGATCCTCGCCGACCCGCCCCCCACGAGTCTCGCCGTCTCCGTGGCGGTGGTGCTGATCCTGTCCGGGGCCCTGTCGAAGTCGGCGATCTGGCCGTTCAGTCTGTGGCTCCCGAACGCCATGGCGGCGCCGACCCCCGTCAGCGCGTACCTGCACGCCGCAGCCATGGTCAAGGCCGGTGTGTACCTGGTCGCCCGGCTCGCTCCGGGCTTCGCCGACGTACCCG
This sequence comes from Streptomyces sp. NBC_01013, assembly GCF_045162765.1. Taxonomy (NCBI): domain Bacteria; kingdom Bacillati; phylum Actinomycetota; class Actinomycetes; order Kitasatosporales; family Streptomycetaceae; genus Streptomyces; species Streptomyces sp. NBC_01013. The sequence goes on along the minus strand of NZ_CP108687.1, from coordinate 1,812,782 downwards.
TCTGGCGGCCCGTCGTGATGATCCTCGGTGCCGCGACGATGCTGCTCGGCGGCTGGCGAGCCCTCCGGCTCCACGACCTGAAACTCGTCCTCGCCTACGGCACCGTCAGCCAGCTCGGCTTCCTCACCCTGCTCGCCGGTGTCGGCAACCGTGACGCGGCGCTGGCCGCCGCCGTCATGATCCTCGCCCACGCCCTCTTCAAGGCACCGCTCTTCCTCGTCACCGGCATCGTCGACCACGCAGCCGGCACCCGGGACCTGCGCAGGCTCTCCGGCGTCGGACGGTCGCTGCCGCACGTCTGTGCCGTCGCCGTGGCTGCCGCCGCCTCCATGGCCGCTCTGCCGCCGCTGCTCGGCTTCGCCGCGAAAGAGGCAGCCTTCGACGCGCTGCTGCACGGCGACACCGCGGACCGCTGGGCGTTGGGCATCACGGTGGCGGGATCGATGCTGACCATCGCGTACACCGTCCGGTTCGTCTGGGGCGCCTTCTGGCGCAAACCCGGCGTCGCCGACACCCCGGTCCACCGAGTCGGCTGGTCCTTCCTCGCCCCGCCCGCCCTGCTCTCGGCCTGCGGACTGGTGCTGGGCCCCGGCGTCGGCTGGACCGACCGGCTGCTGAGCGCCTACGCGGACGCCTTCCCCGCCCCCGCCCACCCGTACCACCTCGCGCTCTGGCACGGCTGGGGCACCGCCCTGCTGCTGTCGGCCGTCGCCACGGCGGGCGGTGCGGTGCTCTTCGCCGTGCGCGGCCCGGTCGTCCGGCTCTCGCGGCGGATCGCCTGGCCGACCGCGGACAGCGTCTTCGGCCATCTCCTGCTGGGCCTCGAACGGCTCTCCCTCCAGATCACCGGGTTCGTCCAGCGCGGCTCCCTGTCGGTCTACCTCGCCACCACCCTGCTCGTGATGCTCGCCGGCCAGCTCACCGTCCTCGGCGTCGACCGGCCCTGGCACGGCGCCGCGCCGCCGCGGCTCTGGGACGTACCCCTGCAGGGCGCCGTCGCGGTACTGACCTGCGCGGCGGCGCTGTTCTGCCTCACCGTCAGGCGGCGCATGAAGGCCGTCGTGCTGGCCGGGCTGACCGGATACGGGACCGCGCTGCTCTTCGTCGTCCAGGGCGCGCCGGACCTGGCGCTCACCCAGTTCTGCGTGGAGACCGTGTCGATGATCGTCTTCGTGCTGGTGCTGCGGCGGATGCCGGTGCACTTCCAGGAATCGGTGAGCACCTGGCGGCGGGCCGTCCGCATCCCGGTGGCGCTGGCCGCCGCGGCCACCCTGAGCGTGGTGGTGTGGGTCGCGGCGGCCGCCCGCACCGCGGCGCCGGCGGGCGCCGCCATGGTCGAGGAGACCGCGCACCACGGCCTCAAGGACGTGGTGGCCACGATCCTGGTGGACCTGCGGGCCTGGGACACGATGGGGGAGTCAGCCGTCCTGGCCGCCGCGGCGATCGGCGTGACGAGCCTGATCTACCTGCACCGCCGCGCCGAGGGAGACCCCGCACCACTGGAGTCACGGCAGCACACTGCCTGGTCGGTCGCCACCCCCCCGCTGACGGGCATTCCGAGGGGGGACGAAGGGGCGCCCGAGCGCAGCTGGCTGGCGGCGGGCTCCACACTCGCGCCCGAGCACCGTTCCGTCGTCTTCGAGGTCGTGGCCCGGCTGCTGTTCCACCCGATCCTGGTGCTCTCGGTGTACCTGCTGTTCTGCGCCGAGAACATGCCGGGTGGTGGATTCGTGGCCGGACTGGTCGCCGGAGTCGCCCTGATCACCCGGTACCTGGCGGGCGGCCGCTTCGAACTCGCCGAGGCCGCGCCCCTGCAGCCCGGGCTCTTCACCGGCCTCGGCCTGTTCCTGTCCACCGGAGTGGCGCTGGTCGGCCTCGCCGACGGCACCGTCCTGCACGCCTGGACCCACCACGGACACCTGCCGCTGATCGGCGACTACGAATTCGGCACTCCGGTCATCTTCGACTGCGGGGTCTATCTGCTGGTCCTGGGAGTGGTGCTGGACATCGTGCGGGCCCTCGGCGCCAAGATCGACCGGCAGATCGAGCGGGCAGCCGCCGAACAGGCGGCAGTCGGCCCGGGCTCCGGGCCGGCTCCCGAGACGGGGGGTTCCGCCCCGTGACCGTCAGCGCCTCGCTCCTCGCCACCGCCGCGGTCCTGTGCGCGGTGGGCGGAATCCTCATGCTCACCCGGCCCCTCACCCGAATCCTGCTCGGCGCGGTGATCGCGGGCAACGGCATCAACCTGCTCGTCCTGGCCGCCACCGGATCGGCAGGCCTCGCACCCCTGCTCTACGGCGTCGAACTGGACCGCGTCACCGACCCGCTTCCCCAGGCCATCGCTCTCACCGCGCTCGTCATCACCCTGGCCACCACCGCGTTCCTCCTCGCCATGGCCTACCGCGGCCACCAGTTGACCGGCACGGACGAGGTGCACGACGACGACGAGGACCGCCGCATCGCGCTGCGCGCCGAGGTGCTGGGGGAGCGCGACGAACTGCGCGAGCAGTACCGGGCCGAGTCCGACCGCTCGGCCGAGGAACGCCGCCGCTACCGCGAGGAGCGCCGTCGCCTGCGCGCCAGGCTGCGCGCCGACCGCGCCCTCCAGGCCCGCGGACGTGACGCGACCGGGGACCTGTGGCACGACGTCCTGGGCGCGGACCCGGAGGACTACGCGGCGCAGCGGCCCACCGAGGGGCCCGGGACTCCCGGCACCCCCGACGACGCGAACCGAGGAGACACCGGGTGAACGCACTCGTCCCCCTGCCGGTGCTGTTGCCGCTCTGTGCCACCGGCCTGAGTCTCGCCTTCGGCACCCGGCTCAAACGCTTCCAGCGCATCATCAGCGTCGCCGTGCTCACCGCCGTACTGGGACTGTCGGTGGCCCTGATGATCGCCGCCGACATGAACGGGCCGCTCAGCGTGCACCTCGGCGACTTCGCACCGCCGCTCGGCATCACCCTCGTGGCCGACCGGCTCTCCGGACTGATGCTGACCGTCTCCTCGGCCGTCACCCTCTGCGTCCTCGTCTACTCCCTGGGCCAGGGCATGGCCGACCGGGACGAGGAGACACCGGTCGCGGTGTTCCACCCCGCCTACCTCATCCTGGTCGCCGGAGTCTCCTGCACCTTCCTCGCCGGCGACCTGGTCAACCTGTACGTCGGCTTCGAGATGATGCTGGTCGCCAGCTTCGTCCTGCTCACGCTGGGCGGCACCGGCCCCCGGATCCGGGCGGGCTCGACCTACGTGATCATCTCCCTGTTCTCCTCGATGCTCTTCCTCACCGCCATCGCCATGACGTACGCGGCCACCGGCACCGCCAACTTCGCCCAGCTGGCCGGCCGCCTCTCCGAACTCCCGCTGGGCGTCCAGACCCTGATCCAGGCCATGCTGCTGACCGTCTTCGCCATCAAAGCCGCCGTCTTCCCCCTCGCCGCATGGCTCCCCGACTCCTACCCGACCGCGCCGGCCCCCGTCACCGCGGTCTTCGCCGGACTGCTCACCAAGGTCGGCGTCTACTGCATGCTGCGCACCGAGACCCTGCTCTTCCCCGGCAACCGGCTCGGCGATCTCCTGATGGCCGCGGCGCTCGCCTCGATGGTCGTCGGCATCCTGGGCGCCGTCGCCCAGACCGACCTGAAGCGGCTGCTCTCCTTCACCCTCATCAGCCACATCGGCTACATGGTCTTCGGTATCGGCCTCGCGACCAGGCAGGCGTACGGCGGAGCCATCGTCTACGTCGTCCACCACATCACCGTTCAGACCACGCTGTTCCTGGTGGCCGGACTGATCGAACGGCGCGGCGGCACCACCGAGCTCACCCGGCTCGGCGGCATCGCCAGGGCCGCCCCGCTGCTGGCCGTCCTCTTCTTCGTACCCGCGATGAATCTGGCCGGCATCCCGCCGCTGTCCGGATTCATCGGCAAGCTCGGACTCACGCGTGCCGGTGTCGCCGACGGCAGCGTATGGGCGTGGATCCTCGTCATCGGGTCGACGGTGACCAGCCTGCTCACGCTGTACGTGATGGCCAAGGTCTGGAACCTCGCGTTCTGGCGGGCCACACCCCCGGGCCAGGCCGCGGACGGCACGGTCCTGGAGTCGGACGACGACAGCGACGACGACAGTGACGAGGGCCCCGACCGGATGCGCGGCACCGGCGACGAAGGGGTGCGTGCCCGCCACGAGCCGGCTGGACGCGCGGTCGCGGCCACCCTTCACGGTCACGCCGTCACGACCACCACCAAGCTGCCGCATCTGATGGTGTGGGCCACGGCGGCGACGGTCGCGCTCGGCCTCGCCTTCACCGTGTTCGCCGGGCCACTGACCTCGTACACCGACCGCTCGGCCGCCGAACTCATCGCGCGCGTCCCCTATATCGAGGCGGTGCTCGGCCGGTGAAACGCCTGATCACGTTCCCCCGCAGGAACAAGAACCTGCCCCCGTTCAGCTTCGAGTTCGGCGCCCGCCGGCCGCGGGTGCTCGACCTGCCGCTGATCGCCTGGCTCACCGTTATCTGGGTGCTGCTCTGGTCCAGCCTGAACTGGGCCAACCTGCTGACCGGCGCCGTGGTCGCGGTGGCCGTCTGTCTGGCGTTCCCCCTGCCGAAGGTCGATCTGGGGCTGCGGCTGCACCCGTGGGGCATCCTGCGGCTGGCCGTGTACCTGCTCTACGACATGTACACCTCCGGCGTGCGGGTCACCCGGCAGATCTTCGGGGACCGCCCGCACCGGGCCGCTGTCATCGCCGTGCCTCTGCGCTGCCGCTCCGACCTCATGCTCACCGCGACCGCCGTCGCGGTGTCGAACGTACCGGGCGGATCGGTCGTCGAGGTGCGCCGCGCCACCGCCACCGTCTTCGTGCACGTCCTCGACGCGGACCGGCCCGCCGAACTGGACGCGGCCCGGCGTTCCGTCTGGCGCATGGAGGAACTGACCGTACGGGCCTTCGGCACCCGCGACGAGATCGACCGCGTCGCCGGACCGCCCCCGCCCGCACCGCACACCGGCGAGCGGCCGGGAGACCAGGAGGAGGACGCATGAGTGCGCCGGAGACCGTCGACCAGGTGCTGCTGACCGCATCCGTCGTCCTGATCGTCGTCGCCGGAGCGGGCCTGCTGCTCCGGATCTGGCGCGGGCCCTCGATGCTGGACCGGGCGCTCTCGCTGGATGTCTGCGCGGCCCTGATCATCTCCGGACTCGGCGCCAAGTCCGCCTTCGCGCGGGATCCGTTCTACTTTCCGATCATGCTGGTGCTGGCCTTCCTCGGCTTCACCGGTTCGGTCGGAATCGCCCGCTTCATCGCGGTGCGCGACCGGCCGCCGGGCCGACCGCGCCCCGCCGGCGACCCGCGAACCGGCAAGGAGGCGCCATGAACCTCTGGCTCCAGATCGCGGACACCGCGGGTGCGGTCCTGCTGCTCATCGGTGCGGCCGTCTGCCTGCTCGGAGTGATCGGCATGCTGCGGCTGCCGGACGTGCTCTCCCGCAGCCATGCCGCGACCAAGCCGCAGTCGCTCGGCATGCTGCTGGTACTGGCCGGGGTCGCGTTGCGACTGCGCAGCGGCATGGACCTTGCGACGCTGGCGCTGATCGGCTTCTTCCAGCTGATGACCGGTCCGGTGGCCGCACACCTGGTCGCCCGCTCCGCGTACCGCACGGGGCAGATCGACCACAGTGAGCTGCTGTTCGACGAACTGGACGAGCAGCTCACCGAGGAGAGCTGACCGCGCCTCAGCCCGGCTGCGTGGAGACGGCGAGCGGCCGCGGTCCGAACGGGCGACGCCGCCCCGCTCGTCGGCCGGCCCCGCTCCTCGGCGCGATCGCTACCGACCGTCCGGCGCGAGAAGGCCCTGGCCGGGCGGGGGCGCCCCCGTCCCTCTGTTCCGTACTCTCTGCCCGCACGGGCGACGACGGCACGCGGGAGGAACCTGTGGACGACAACCGCATGAGGGCACGCGAGTGGGGCATACCCCTGGCCGGCGAGCCGGGTTCCTGGAACGCGATCACGGACGTTCCCGGTGTCGAGGTCGGCTATGTGACCCTCTGCGAGGGCGATGACGTACGCACCGGAGTCACCGCGCTTCTCCCGCGTGGCAGGGGCGGCGTGGGCGCACCCTGCGCGGCAGGCCTGCACTCGTTCAACGGCAACGGCGAGATGACCGGCACCGTGTGGATCGAGGAGAGCGGATTGCTCGCCGTCCCGGTGCTCATCACCAACACGTATGCGGTCGGCCCCGTGCACCGCGGCGTCGTCGAATGGGTGCGCGCCCATCGCCGCGACATGGCCCCCGAGTGGCTGTTGCCGGTGGTCACCGAGACCTGGGACGGCCACCTCAACGACATCCACGGCAGGGCTGTGACGTCCCGCCACGCAGCCGAAGCCATCGAGGCGGCGACCTCCGGCCCGGTCGAGGAGGGATGCGTCGGCGGTGGTACGGGAATGCGCTGCTACGGCTTCAAGGGCGGCTCGGGCACGGCTTCGCGGGTGGTGGCGTACGGCGAGGACCGATACACGGTGGGCGCCTTCGTGCCGGCCAACTTCGGCGCGCGGCGCGAACTGGTGGTGGCCGGCGTCCCGGTGGGCCGTGAACTGCCCGACGGACCCGTGCCGGAGCCCGACGGAGAGCGCCAGGTCCCGCCCGGCGCGGGTTCGGTCATCGTGGTCGTGGCCACGGACGCACCCCTCCTGCCCGGCCAGTGCGAGGCGCTGGCACGGCGGGCGACCCTGGGCCTCGCTCGCACCGGCACCACCGGCAGCCACTTCTCCGGTGACATCTTCCTCGCCTTCTCCACGGCCAACCCCGGTGCGCTGACCAGCACGTTCCCGGAGGACGACGGCAGCGCCCCGTACGAGTCGATGCGCTTCGTGCCATGGGGCCGGATGGACCCCTTCTACGGTGCGTGGTCGAGTCGGTGGAGGAGGCGGTCCTCAACGTGCTCACCGGCGCACACTCGATGACGGGCCGGGCCGGTCACCGTGTCCAGGCCCTGCCGCTGGACCAGGTGTCCGTACTGCTGGCGGCGCGGGGAGTGGTGACGTAGCCCCCGGGATCGCGAGAAATCACCCGTGCGGGCGAAGCCCTCCGTGCCGGCCCCGAACGGGCGGCCTCCCACCCGCCGGCACCGGCGCAACCCCGCCGCGGGCCCGTCCCGGGCCGTTTCCTGACCGCGGTCCGCACCTTCCTCGGCGGCGCGGGGACCGAGCTCTGCGGGAGCCCCGCGCCGGGACGCCTCGTCCCGTTTCCTCCGGCCGCACCCGATGCTGGAGGAAGAGCGCCCGAGGCGGCCGGAAAGGAACGGGGACGCATGATGCCGACGACGACCGCACACCCCCATCAGGAGCCCCCCGCACCCGGCGGCCTGTCACCGGGGGTCCGCAGGATCACTCTCGACGCGGCAGGGACCCCCCTGTCCGCCCTGCTGAGCGAACCCGCCGGCGGGCGCCCGCCACGCGCGACCGTCGTCGCACTGCACGGTGGCGGAATGAGCGCCGGGTACTTCGACGGGCAGGCCCATCCGGACGTCTCCCTGCTGACGCTCGGCGCCCGCCTCGGCTGCGCCGTGCTCGCGCTCGACCGGCCCGGATACGGCGCCTCGGCCCCGCACCTGCCTGCCGGGCAGCATCTCCTGGCACAGGTGGCGACGGTCCGCTCCGCGCTCGCCGACGCTCAGGCCCGCCATGTGTCCGGTCCGCTGTTCCTGCTGGGCCACTCCTTCGGCGGCAAGCTCGCCCTCGCCCTGGCCGCTCACGCCCCGCCCGACTCCTTCCTCGGCCTGGACGTCTCCGGCTGCGGACACCGGCCGGCCTCCTCCGTGGCACTCCTGGGCCGCGAGCCACGCACCGGTCTGCGCCGGCTCAACTGGGGCCCCCTGTGGCTCTATCCGGACGGAACCTTCCGCGAGGTCGCGGCAGTCGTCGCCCCCATGCCGGGGAAGGAGATCGAATCGGCGCGGGAGTGGGGCGGACTGTCCGCCCGTCTGCTGCCGCGCGTGCGGGTGCCGGTGCGCTTCACCTTCGCCGAGCACGAGGCCTGGTGGTGCCAGGGCGACGCCGACCTCACCGACCTCGCCGCACAGTTGTCGGCAGCACCCCGGGTCCTCGTCGACCGGCTCCCCGGAGCCGGGCACAACATCAGCCTCGGCCACGCCGCCAGGCCGTACCACCTACGGGCCCTGGCCTTCCTCGACGAGTGCCTCCGGACCGCGCGGCCCGCCGCACCGTGACCGCCGACGCCCGGGCCCGCCCCTTTCGCGCACTCGGGATCCGCAACTTCCGGCAGTTCGCCGCGGGCCAGGTGATCTCGGCCGCGGGCACCTGGATGATGGTCGTCGCCCAGGACTGGCTGGTTCTGGAACTGACCGGCAACTCGGCGACGGCCCTCGGCACTGTCACCGCCCTGCAGTTCACCCCGATGCTGCTCCTCACGCTCCACGGCGGACGGCTGGCCGACCGGTACGACAAGCGGGCGTTGCTGCTGGCCGCCAACGTCCTGTCGGGCCTGCTCGCCCTCCTCCTGGCGGCGTTCGTCCTCACCGGTGCGGCCGGTCCGGCGCACGTCCAGGTCTTCGCGTTCTGCCTGGGACTGGTCAACGCCGTCGAGGTCCCCACCCGGATGGCCTTCGTCGGTGAGCTGGTGCCCGCCCACCTGCTGCCCAACGCCTCGGCGCTGAGCGCCGCCTACTTCAGCGTCGCCCGCGTCGCGGGCCCCGCCGCGGCCGGCCTGCTCCTCACCGTTCTCGGGACCGGCGGGGTCATGCTGGTCAACGCGCTCAGCTACCTCGCCACGGTCGTCGCCCTGCGCCGGATCCGCCCCGACGAGCTCTACCGCACAGCGCGTGCGGCGGGTCGTGCGCGTGTCACCGACGGGCTGCGGTACGTGCGCGGGCGCCCTGATCTCACGATCCCGTTCGCCCTGATCGCCGGAGTCGGCCTGTTCGGTCTCAACTTCCAGCTCACGCTCCCGCTGCTCGCCAGGACCGTGTTCCACACCGATGCCTCGGCCTTCGGCCTGCTGACCACCGTCTTCGCCGCGGGGTCGCTCACCGCGGCGTTCCTCACCACGACCCGCACCGCGCGGCCCTCGGCCCGGCTGGTGACCGTGTCCGCCCTCGTCCTCGGGGCGCTGGAGGCGACGGTCGGATGGGCTCCGGCCTACCCTGCCGCCCTGGTCCTGCTCTTCCTCACCGGTGGCGCCTCCGTCTACTTCGCCCAGGCCGTCAACCACCGCATCCAGCTGGGCAGCGACCCCCTCTACCGGGGCCGGGTCCTCGCCCTCTACACCCTCGTTCTCCAGGGCTCCACACCGCTCGGCGCCCTCATGGTGGGGTACCTCGCCGAGACCCGGGGCGCCCGAAGCGCCTTCGTCGTCGGTGGGCTCGCCTCACTAGGAACGGGCCTCGCCGCCCTCAGCCTGCGCGCGGGCCGCAGCGGGCCCGACCCCGCCGGGGAGGGGCCGGCCACGGACGGGCCGGCCGCCGATGACGTACGGACCGGGAACACACGGCCCTGAACGCCGCGCCGCAGGACCGGATCCCTGAAGCCAGGTCGTTATGGCGGTATCCGGTGGCCCTGGAGCTCGCGGTACTGCACCTGGCCCGGCAGCACGACTACGAGCTGCCGCATCCGGGCCCCCGGGGCGGCGGGTACTCGTCCCGCGGCAGGCGCGGCGGACGGTGCGACTGAGCCGCCCGGCGGTCCACCGGCCCCGCGAACGGTGCGGGTGGCACGCGGCGGGGCGGCGTACGCCGACGGGATGTCGGAGTGCGCCGCCCCGGGGGCGGGACGAGTAGGCCTGCGGCCTTCGGGCCGGCGACCGGATCGTTTGCTACTTCGGGTCGTTGTTGAACTTCGCTGTTGCCCAGAGGTATCCGAGGACGGTGAGGCCGAGGCACCAGGTGAGTGTGAGCCATCCGTTGTGGCCGATCTGGGTGCCGAGGAGGAGTCCGCGGAGGGTTTCGATGGCGGGGGTGAAGGGCTGGTATTCGGCGATGGGCTGGAACCAGCCGGGCATGGTGTCGACGGGGATGAAGGTGCTGGAGAGCAGGGGGAGCAGGATCATGGGCAGGGCGTTGTTGCTGGCGGCTTCGGCGTTGGGGCTGATGAGGCCCATGCCGACGGCGATCCAGGTGAATGCGGTGGCGAAGAGGACGAGGAGTCCGAAGGCGGCGAGCCATTCGAGGGTGGTGGCGTTGGTGGAGCGGAAGCCGATGGCGACGGCGACGGCGCCGACGAGGACGACGCTGGTGATGCATTGCAGGACGCTGCCGATGACGTGTCCGACGAGGACGGAGCCGCGGTGGATGGCCATGGTGCGGAAGCGGGCGATGATGCCTTCGGTCATGTCGTTGGAGACGGAGACGGCGGTGCCGATGGTGGTGCTGCCGATGGTCATCAGTAGGAGGCCGGGGACGATGTAGGCGATGTAGTCGGAGCGGTTGGTGCCGCCGATGCCGGCGCTCATGACGTCGCCGAAGATGTAGACGAAGAGGAGCAGGAGCATGATCGGGGTGAGGAGGAGGTTGAGGGTGAGGGAGGGGTAGCGGCGGGCGTGCAGGAGGTTGCGGCGGAGCATGGTGTGGGAGTCGCGGGCGGCGAGGGTGAGGGTGTTCATCGGGTTGTGTCCTTGGTCTGGTGGGGGAGTTGGGTGGGGCTGGTGAGGGCGAAGAACACGTCGTCGAGGTCGGGGGTGTGGACGGTGAGTTCGGTGGCTTGGATGTGGGCGGTGTCGAGGCGGTCGAGGAGGGTGCGTAGGGCGTGTTGGCTGCCGTCGCTGGGGATCTGGAGGGTGAGTGCCTGGTCGTCGTGGGTGGTGTCGGTGAGTGCGGTGGTGGCGGTGCGGTAGGTGGTGGGGTCGGTGAAGCGGAGGCGGATGTGTCCGCCGGGGATGAGGCGTTTGAGTTCGTCGGCGGTGCCGTGGGCGGCGATTTTGCCGTGGTTGAGTACGGCGATGTGGTCGGCGAGTTCGTCGGCTTCGTCGAGGTACTGGGTGGTGAGGAAGACGGTGACGCCGGTGGTGACGAGGGTGCGGATGATGCCCCACATGGTGTGGCGGGAGCGGGGGTCGAGTCCGGTGGTGGGTTCGTCGAGGAAGATGATCCGGGGGTTGCCGACGAGGGTCATGGCGATGTCGAGGCGTCGTTTCATGCCGCCGGAGTAGGTGGAGGCGGGTTTCTTCGCGGCGTCGGTGAGGTCGAAGCGTTCGAGGAGTTCGGTGGTCACTCGTCGGCCTTCCTGCTTGGGCAGGTGGTGGAGGTCGGCCATGAGGTGCATGTTCTCCTCGCCGGTGATCAGGCCGTCGACGGCGGAGAACTGTCCGGTGACGCCGATCGCGGCGCGTACGGCCTGGGGGTCGGTGGTGAGGTTGTGGCCGTTCACGTGGAGTTCGCCGGCGTCCGCGGTGACGAGTGTGGAGAGGATCTTCACGGCGGTGGTCTTGCCGGCGCCGTTCGGGCCGAGCAGGGCGAAGACCGTGCCCGCGGGGATGTGCAGGTCGATCCCGTCGAGGACGACCTTGTCGCCGTACGACTTGCGCAGACCGTTCGCCGAGATGGCGGGCAGCTTCTGGTTGTTGGCGCTTTTGGATGTGGGCATGACAGACGAAGGCACGGGGCCCTCCCATTCGAAGGCTGAAGGTGTCCGGGGGTGGCGTTGAGGGCTGAGCTGGGGGCTGCGCGAGTAGAGGCCGGGCGTCGCGGAGGTCAGGCCTTGGCGCGGCGGACGTCGATGTTGCCGTACCGGGTGCGCGCGTGGATCTTGACGGTGTCCTCGGTCTCCGCCGGGGTCTCGGACGCGGTGAGGGTGTTGCGTACCTGGCCGGAACCGGAGTTGACGTCGAGCCAGGCCGCCGTGCCCTCGCGAATACCGACCTCGATGGCTCCGTGGTTCGTCTCCAACTGGGCGGTGCCGCGGGCGATTTCCGCGACCCGCAGGGTCCCGTGGGCGGTGGTGGCCGTCACCGATCCCTCGGCCCGGGCGATGTCGATGTCGCCGTTGGAGCCGCTCACCCGCAACTCGCCGGTCGCGGCGCCGACTGTCGTCGTGCCGTGCGAGTTCTTCAGGACGGCGGGTCCGTCGACGAGGCCGACGCGCAGGCTGCCGGAGCTGGTGGTGATCTCGGCCTTGCCCTCGATGTGGTCCACGGTGATCGAGCCGTGCGACGCGGTCAGATGCAGCGGGCCGGTCGTGTCGAGACGGACGTCGCCCGACGACGTCTTCACGCGGACCTCGCCGAGCCGGCCCTCGCCGAGCACCTGCGCCCAGGCGCCCGTGACATCGATGTTCGATCCCGTGGGCAGTTCGACCGCTACGTCGACGGTGCCGGTGCGGCCGATCAGGTAGCGCTGCTTGGGCGTCCGGATGGTCAGTGCGCCGCCGGCGTAGGTGACCTCGGTCTGCTCCGCCGCCCGGACGTCCTGGTCCTTCTTCGGATCGCGGGGCCGCGCCTCGACGACGGTGTCGGTGCGGTCGCCCGCGGTGAACTGGATGGAGCCGGCGTCCACGTGTGCGGTGACCGAGATCGGCGCGGAGGTGTCGAAAGAAGGCATGGCTGTCCCGTCCTTTTGGGTCTTGGTGGCGTCCCCGCTGGTGGGACGTGGTGTGGGTGAAGTGGTGCGAGCTGGGGGCGCGGCTAACGCACCCAGCCGGTGTAGCCCTGTCCGAGCGTCTGGCTCTTCTCTGTCGTACGCGGCCCGGTGCCGCCGTCGACCGCGGCCGACACGGCTCGCACCAGCCATGCGTTGACCGACAGGCCTTCGCGGCTCGCGGCCTCTTCGGCGCGCGCCTTGAGGTGGGCCGGCAGCCGGAGGTTGACGCGGGCGGTGCCCCCCTCGTCGCCGTCCGTCGGGGGCGGGGTCCTGAGCGGTTCGGCGGGAGCGGCCGGCTCCGCGGGGGCGATACCGGTGGCCGGCAGTGTCACCACGAAGTCGGGGTCGAGCCCGCGCAGTCGTACGTCGACCGAGCCGGGAGCGAGTTCACGGGTGATCTCGTCCATCGCGGCGGAGAGCACGTTGAGCATGGTCAGCCGGGTCGCCGACTCCAGGGGGGCGGTGAGCCTCTCTGCCAGCGCGCGGGCGTCGTCGCCGCCGGCCTCGGCAGCCACCGCGAGTTCGCGGCGGAGGGTGTCGACATACGGGGTGAGGTCCATGACGCCATCATGGCACCATGATGGTGCCATGCGCAAGCCGTGCGGTGTCATTCGCGGTTGTCTGGGTGGTGGGTGTCTCTCTGACCTGCGAAGATGTGATTGACGCCGGTCGTTCTACGTGTGGCGCCAGGTGCGTCCATGCATGTGTGGCGACATGCGGAGGCGCCACTTGGCACCATCTGGCGCCGAGTGGCGCCGAGTGGCGCCAAGCGGTGCCAAGTGGTGCCAGCGGCAGGTGGGCCCGGCGTGACCGCCCTACGGGAGGTCGGTGGCCCTCTCGTGTGCCGCGCGCGGAGCCCGTCGGAACATCTGGTCCCCGAGCAGGACCATCACGGCCGCGGCAACCAGCAGGCCACCCGCGAGTGCGGTGTCGCGGACGCTGATGTCCGACAGCACCACTCCGCCGGACGCTGCGCCGATGGCCGTGCCCGCGTTGAACACGGCGTTTCCTCCGGCCGAGGCGATGTAGAGGTTGCCGGGCGCGACCACCAGAAGCTCGTTCGTCAGCGTCGTGATCATCACGAAGACCGCGAAACCCGAGATCGCTGTCAGTACGACCATCACGAGGGGCACCGTCCCCGCGAGGTACATCCCGATCAGTGACAGGGACAGCATGGCCACCGGCACCGTCGTCGCCATGTTCGGGTGGCGGTCCCCGAGGTTGCCGGCGACGGTCACCGAGGCGACACCGGCCGCACCGCGCAGCAGCAGGAGGGGGGCGACCGCCGCCGCGGAGAACCCGCTCACGTCGGTGAGGAACGGCACCGTGTACGTGGAAGCCAACGACAGGCCCGCCAGCGCAAGGACGATCGTCACCAGGAGCACGACATAGCGCGACGTGTCCGGGGCGGCGCTGTCGTCGGTGCGCGGGTCGGCGACGGCCGTGGCCGGCAGGAAGAGCGCCACGGTGGCCAGCGCGAGCAGCCCGATCCCGCTCAGCGCCAGGAATGCCACACGCCAGCCGGCGTGCTGGCCGACCCAGCTTCCGGCCGGCACGCCGACGATCGTGGCCGTCGAGGCGGCCCCGTACACCGTGGCGAGTATCCGGCCCCGGACCGCCGGTGCGAACAGTCCTATCGCCGTGACCGTGACCACTGCCCAGAAGACCGCGTGCACCAGTGCCGTCACGGCGCGCGAGACGAGCAACAGGGTGTAGTTCGGTGCGAGGGCCGAGCCGAGGCCGGCCACCACGAACACCGTCAGCAGGCCCAGCAGCAGCGGGCGGCGCGGGACCCGGCGGGTGGCGTACGTCAGCGGCACGGTCAGCAGCGTCACGGTGATGGCGTACCCCGTGACCAGTTGACCGGCGGCCGACAGGGACACCCCGACACCGGACGAGATCTCGGGAAGGAGACCGACCGGCAGATGCTCCGTGGTCACGAGGCAGAAGGTCGCAGTCATCAGGGCGCACAGCGCCCATATCGCAGCCGGTTCGGCCTCGGCGCCGGGGGCGGACAGCCATCTACGCACCGTTCAGCTCCTCTTGCCGGGCTCGGCCGCACGGCCGGGGGAGAGCTCCGCGCGACCGGCGGAACAGGAGCGGCGATCAACATGATGGGGCATGTTTCGTCCAAGGGGAGTGGGGTGGAAGGGGGTGCACAGCACCTCGGGGGCGCACCGCGGGCCGCCCCGCCCGGATGGGGTGATGGCGAATAGGGCGTCCGGGTGCAGGGGGCCGGCGGCCTGCCCAGGCGTGCGGGCAGGGCAGCACCGGCGCACTGTTCGCAGCAGGGTCGGACCGGTGATCAGGTCCGGGACGAGCGGCAGTTGCCGGGGGTCCGGTCGCGAAGGGGCGCTACTTGGAAGACGCCGGGACCGGTTGTTCTCCCGGAGCGCCGGCCATAATCGCCAAGGGATCGGCGAGCAGCGCGGAGAAGCCCAGTTCGGCGGCGCCCACGAGAACGGCGTCGTCGCCGAGTGCGCTGACGCGCAGGCGGAGGTTCTTGCGCGAGGCGGAGAGTGTGCTGACGTTGATGCGGCTGCGGATCTGTGCGGCCGCGCCCAGGAACACGTCGTGAAGCATGCCTCCGAAGATGACGACGCTGGGGTTGAAGACGTTGACCAGGTTGGCGACACCGACGCCGAGCCAGTCGCCGACCTGGTGCAGCGCGGCGCGCGCGACGATGTCCCCGCGGTCCGCGGCGCAGACGACGGCGCGTACCACCTCCTGACCGGTGGCCTGCGGGTCGCGGCCGGCGGCGGCGAGCAGCGCACGTTCGCCGGCCTCCGCCTCCAGGCAGCCGCGGGCACCGCATCCGCAGAGGCTGCCGTCCCGCGGGTTGACGATCATGTGACCGACCTCGCCGCCGTAGCCGTCCGTGCCCCGAAGCAGACGGCCACCAGTGACCAGGCCGCCACCGATTCCGATGTCCCCGTGGAGGTAGACGACGTTGTCATGGCCGACTCCGGCCCCCCGCAGGTGTTCGGCGAGGGCGCCGAGGTTTGCCTCGTTGTCCACCTCGATGGGAACGCCCAGACTGAGCCGGCCGGCGAGTTCCGCGCAGAAGTCCTGATCCGTCCAGCCCATGTTCGGCGCGTGTCGTACCAGGCCGTCGGGGTGGCGGACTATGCCCCGTACCGCCACGCCGACGCCGACGCAGCGACTTCCGGGCTCCGCGGCCGCCAGCATCTGCCGGGCGAAGCCGGTGAGAACGCCGGCGACCTTCCCGGGTTCGGTCGGTACGTCCAGGGGCCAGGCGCTTTCACGACGGTCGAGGAAGACACCGCCGAGTCCGATGCGGGCGGCCGCGAGGCGGTCCACTCCGACGTCGTACGCGAACACGTACGTGTGTGCCGATTCCGGCCGTACGACCAGCGAGGGCCGCCCCGCGCGGCCGGTGTCGCGCGGAAGCTCCTCGAGTACGAGCCCGGCTGTGGTCAGTTCGGTGACCAGTCCCAGGATGGTGCTGCGGTTGAGCCCCATGCGATCGGCGAGAACGGCCCGGGAGACGGGCCCTCCTATGTGTACCTGACGCAGGAGGGTGCTGAGGTTGTGCCGTCGGATCTCTTCCTGGGAATGACCGGCTTTCATGGCACGGGGACCTCATTGTCGCGGGGGCACGAAGCGTTCATCGCTGTACGGACCGGTGTCGGGACAATGCGTCCACACCCGCGGCCACCAGCAGAACCGAACCTGTGACAGCGTACTTGACCCCTGAGCTGTAGCCCATGAGTCCCATCCCGTTCTGGATGACGGCCACCAGCATCCCGCCCAGGACGGCGTCGACGACCCGGCCCCGCCCGCCGAAGAGACTGGTACCTCCGATGACTGCGGCACCGACGGCGAGCAGCAGGACGTTGCTCCCGCCGGTGTTGGGGTCGACGGAGTTGCCCCGGGAGGCCGCGATGATGCCGCCCACCGCAGCCATGGCGGAGCAGATCACGAAAGCGGCGATCCGTATGAACGCGACGTTGATGCCGGCCCGGCGCGCCGCCTCGGGGTTGCCGCCGACCGAGTAGATGTGGAGACCGAACGGCGTGCGCTGGAGGACGAACGTGCCGAGCACGAGGAGGAAGCCGATCAGAGGCACCACGATGGGCACGCCCTGCAGCGAGACGACCACGGCGTTACGGCTGCGTTCCTGGTTGAGCAGGTACACGGCCACGGCGCCGAGCACGGTCGGCACGCCGAGACGGAGGGCGATCAGCATCGACGGGGTGGTCGTCAGGCCCCGACGCCGGCGGTTGTGGTTGCGGCGGAGCAGGATCGCCGCGTACACCGCGACGCAGCCTGCCAGCAGAAGCCATCCGGCCGCGGGGGAGAGGTTGTTGTTGGCGATGGCGAGCAGGGTCTTGTCCTCGATGGAGACGCTCGTGCCTTCCTTCAGCAGGATCAGCACGATGCCCTGGAAGCCCAGGAACGCGGCCAGGGTGACCACGAACGACGGAATGCCCATCTTCGCGACCAGCGTGCCCAGCAGGAGGCCGATGACCACTCCGGTCAGCATGGCCGCGGCGACGGCGCCGTACCACGGCCATCCGTGGTTGGTGAGAAGGATGGCCAGGACTGCGGCGCAGACACCGCTGGCGTACCCGGCGGACAGGTCGATCTCCCCGAGGAGGAGGACGAAGACCAGCCCCATGGCGATCGCGATACTGCCTGCTCCCTGGGTGAGCAGGTTGGCGAAGTTCAGCTCGGAGAAGAAGACGGGGCTCAGGATCCCGAAGAAGACGCAGAGCACGGCCAGGCCGAGCACGGCGGGCAGGGCCCCGAGTTCGCCGCCGCGCAGCCGGTCGCGGTAGCCGCGGGCCAGTGAACGGACATCGAGGGCGGTGACCCCGCTCTCCTCGCGGGATGCGGCAGGGCCATGAGGCTGCTCCGGCCTCTCGGGGGCTACGGCGGTGCTCATGCTGCGGCTCCGTTGGTCTCGGTGAGGCCGAGGCTCCCGCTGCGGCCCGAGGTGATCAGTTCGACGAGCTGGGCATGTGTCACGTCCGAGGTCCTGACCTGGGCGGCCGTCCGGCCCAGGTAGAGAGCGGCGATCTGGTCGGACACCGCGAAGACGTCGTTCATGTTGTGCGAGATGAGCACCACGGCCAGGCCGTTGTCGGCCAACCGCCGCACCAGTTCCAGGACCTGGGCCGTCTGGGCGACGCCGAGCGCGGCGGTCGGTTCGTCGAGGATGACGAGCTTGCTGTTCCACAGCACGGCCTTGGCGATGGCCACGGTCTGGCGCTGACCGCCGGAGAGGCTGGAGACCCGTTGCCTGAGGGACTTGACGGTCCTGACCGACAGCCCGGCGAGGGTCTTGGCTGCCATCTCCTCCATGGTCGCGTCGTCCAGGACCAGGCCGCTGCGCTTCTCCCGGCCGAGGAACATGTTCTGGACGATGTCGAGGTTGTCGCACAGGGCGAGGTCCTGGTACACGATCTCCACCCCGAGCGCGGCGGCGTCCCGCGGGCTGTGCATCTGTACCTGCTCGCCGTTGAACCAGTACTCGCCGGCGTCGGTGGAGTGGATCCCCCCGATGCATTTCACCAGGGTGGACTTGCCGGCGCCGTTGTCGCCCACGAGAGCGGTCACTTCGCCCGGGTGGGCGCTGAACGCCACATCATGCAGCACCTGCACCGCGCCGAAACTCTTGTTGATTCCGCGCAGTTGAAGGATGGGGGTCTCAGTCATGGAGGACGGCTCCTGAAGTCGTGGCCGCGGGCCCCGGGCAGCGGGTGCGTCGGTCCCAGGACCCGGCGGCCGGCCGAGGGGGTCCGGGCTGGAGGGGGTTACTGGATGCCGGACCTGGTGCACAGGTCGGCGTACTTGCCGGCGCACAGGTCGGCCTTCGTCACGAATCCGTCGTTCACGACGTCCTTGACGTTGTCCTTGTAGATGGCGACCGGGGTGAGCAGTACGGAGGGCACCTCACGCTTGCCCTCGGGGTCCTGGACGCTGGAATCGGTCTTCCCCTTCTGCCCCTTGGCCAGGGCGATGGCCAGCTCGGAGGTCGCGTCGGCCTCCTTCTTGACCGCCTTGTAGACCGTCATGCACTGGTCGCCGGCCAGGATGTTCTGCAGCCCCTGCACGGTGGCGTCCTGTCCGGTCACCGGCACCTGGCCGTTGCGGTGGTTCTTGCGCAGCACTGCGATGGCCGCATTGCCCAGACCGTCGTTGGCCGCCAGCACCCCGCCGATCTTGGGCTGGCTGGTGAGCATCTGCTCGAAGATGGTGCCTGCCTGAGCGTTGTCCCAGTCGGGCACGGACTGGTTGGGGCCCTTCGTGTACTGGCCGGAGGCGTACTTCGGGTCGAGGACGCTGTTGTAGCCCTGCGCGAAGAGCGTGGCGTTGTTGTCGGTGGGCGAGCCGTTCAGCTCGGCGATGACCGGCTTCTTCGCCTTCCCGTCCGCAAGGCACTTGGCCAGGCCTTCGCCCTGCAGCTTGCCGACCGCCGTGTTGTCGAAGCTCACGTAGTACTGGGCGGAGCCGCCGAGCGTCAGCCGGTCGTAGTCGATGGTGGCCACGCCCTGGGACTTGGCCTTGTCCAGGACCGCCTTGCCGGTGCCGCTGTCGAGGTTGACGATCACCAGGACGTTCACGCCGCTGCTGATCATCTGGTCCGCGATCGTCTGGAACGCCTGCTTGTCGCCCTGCGCGTTCTGGATGTCGTAGTCGACACCGGCGGCTTTGAACGCCTTGGTGAGGAACGGGCGGTCGGCGGTCTCCCAGCGGGCGGACGATCTGCTGTCCGGGAGGATCACGCCGATCTTCGCCTTCGTGCCGTCGGAACCCGACGACGCGCTGTCCGACGAGGAGTTCCCGCAGGCGGTGAGAGTCGTCAGCAGCGCCATGGAGGCGGTGGTGAGGAGGAGTCCCTTGCGCATGGGCAGGGTCCTTTCTGGGAGCGAGGCCGGGTGAGCACCGGCCCACGGGTGGTTCACATCGGGGTGTGGTGACAAAAGGGCGCGCTTGACCTGCTTCGGCGGGGTATCGGTTGATCTGCCGCGCTGAATGTTGTGGGCCAGAACATACGACCCCGAGCCCTCTCGCGGCCAGTCCTGCGCAACCCTGGGATCGACTAAATCCGGTAACGAATCAGCCACTTGACGAATCGTCGGAAGCCGGTGCAGGCTCTGATGCCACCGGGCACGGAAGCGCCCCGCGCACCCTCCATGGCGCTGCCGGGGGCTGGAAGCGGTTTCCGCATCGGGATGGCGACCGACCACCACTGCATGTGTGAGGCGGCTGGGCTCCCGGCCCTTCGCGCTCCTACGCCTGCGCAGGCCGTGGCGACCGTACGGAAGAGGACGTACGTGATCCTCGACGGCACAGCCCTGCTCATCGACCGCATCGCCGCCCACCCCCAGTACTACCCGGGGGAGAAGAAGTGCCACGGGACGAACGTGCAGGTCATCACTGATCCTGCTGCGCGTCTGCTGGGGGCTTCAGACGCGTTGCCGTGCATCTGCTGGGGGCTTCAGACGCGTTGCCGTGCTCAGCACACGACCTGACCGCGGCACGGAACCGCGGCGTCATCGCCACCCTCGCCCGTGGCCGTCGCCCACGGGCGTGACAGCTGGCCGGTCCGGCCAACGCGGTGCTCAGGTCCGCGGAGCCGGCGAACGGTCAGCCGCCCTGGAGACCCCACTCGTCAAGGCCCTCGTAGACATGGGCTTCCAGGCATCGCGGAGCGTCCATGCCGACGGCCTCGCCCTGGTAGAGGGCGACGAGTGTGTGCTTGCCCCGCCACCAGGTATCGGTCAAGCCCTGCACCTCGGGTACCGGCGCATACCCGGCGAGGTCGAGGGAGTCGACGGCCTTGCCGGCGACCCTCGTCATGTTTCCGGCCCAGCGTCTCGCGTGGCCGGCCAGTGCCAATGACTCCACCCAGCCCTCGGTACTGGCATGCAGTGGTGCCCAACGAGAGCCGTAGATGCCGAACTCACCCCCGGGGCCGATCATGAAGCCGTAAGCCATGGACACCCGGCAGTCCCCGGCAGGGATGTACCAGCCCTCGGTGGACGAGCCCTCGGGAAGGTCGGCGCCCAGGATGCGTGGGCCGCTCTCGTAGAAGGGCGCCGGGGGCAGCGCGAGGCCGCCCCAACGGTCTTGGAAGGCCGCCGCACGGTCGATCTCGGCAGCCGGAACACCGTGCTCGATCCAGGCGTCGCGGTGACGCTCGATGCCCTGCCGGGGCACGCGGATCCCCTCCGCCTCGACGAACCTCCTGGCCCTGCGGGTCAGACCGGCCGGCGCGACCGGGACGAGAGATGCGGGAGCGGTGGCCGTCATGGTGCCGGAGTCTACGGGCGGGTCCGGGAGCTCCTCGGGCGGAGGCCACCCGTCGCCCACCGGCCTCCGCCCGTTGCGCACCGCGCGCCGCCCATCGCCTACCGCACGGCGACGTAATCCCCGGTCGACGACTTCGCCCCGGAGGTGGGGTTCCCGTAGTACGTCCACCGCCACGTCCCCGGG
The DNA here is from genome assembly GCF_045162765.1 of Streptomyces sp. NBC_01013. Lineage (NCBI taxonomy): Bacteria > Bacillati > Actinomycetota > Actinomycetes > Kitasatosporales > Streptomycetaceae > Streptomyces > Streptomyces sp. NBC_01013. The sequence continues at coordinate 1,791,736 of NZ_CP108687.1, read as the reverse complement.
CCGGTGGCCTTCACCGTGGTCCTGAGCGCCCCCGATGTGCTCGACATCGCCTTCTTGACCGCTGCGTACGAAGAGGCTCCCGCCGCCTTGAACTCCAGGCTGACCGTGCGGCCCCCATAGCCCTGGTACGTGTGGGTGTCCCAGTTCGCCCGCGTGACCAGCCCGGTCACGGTGAGCGTCTTCCCTTTCACGACCGGCTCCGGCGAGGCGTTGACGGTGACGCGTGTGGCCCGCTTGACCTGCAACGGAAGGTCCTTGTCGTCGGTGTCGTAGGCGTCGCCGGCGAGGAAGACCCGAGCGGCAGTTCGCCAGGTTCCGGCGTCCTCGTTCCCGAAGTCATGGTCCCGGGGGTCGATGTACAGCCATTCCTTGAAGTCGCAGATTCCCTTCGCCTTGTCCGCCACCTTGCAGTCGCTGGTGATGACGGAGCTGTGCAGGGTGTCGCCGCCGTCGGGCTTGCCGCGGTAGGGGAACACCGTCGGCCCGAAGTCGTACTTGAGTGTGGTCGTCATCCGGAAAGCCGCTTGCACCGTGACCTCCTCCTTCACCCCGATCACGATCGGCTTCCCGCCGTTCACCGACACCCGGCTGAAGGAGACCCCGCCCTCCGCAGCCCCGGCCGGCACCGCCGCCGCCCCCGTGAACACGACCGCCACCCCACCGGCCACCGCCGCTTTCCACATCGTCTTTCGCATCTTCGAGCTCGCCCTTACCCCTCGCAGCCTGGACCGGACGCGCAGGCGCACCGGCCGGAGGTTGATCCCCCTTGGCTGACTGTGGGACAGGAGAGGGCTGTACGCGGTTGTACGCGGTGCGGCAACGATTTGATCACCACGGCATCGCCTTGGCCCCGATTCCCGGACGGCGGGCGAGAGGCGCGCGCGGCGAGGCGGCAGTCGCGCGTCCTCCGGAGTGGTCAGGACCGGCGAGGGTGCCGGGTCGGTCAGGCGCCAAAGCAGGTGAGCGCGGGCGGACACCGAGGCATGACCGCGGGGGGTGCGGCGAGGCCGGGGGTGAAGCGGGGGCTGTGGTTGCCGGGGACGTTGCCGAACTACTCCTCGATGGCCGTGCCGGGTGCGTCGGCCCAGCGGTGGTCCGGGGTGGCCGGTGTGCCGGAAGTCGCAGGGGACTCCGCCCGCCGCGAGGCGGGAGAAGCCCTCGCTGCCCCTCGCTGGTCCGAAGTCCGGTGCCGTGCCCGCGCCGAACAGCTCGGCCGGCCCTGAGAGCCGTGCAGGCCAGGGAGGGTGGAGCGGCAACGAGAGCACTACAACCTGGATGTCGAGTGCCTGGCGCTCAGCCGATGCCCTGCGAGATCCTGGGGTCCTGATGACCGACGACGCCCGAGCCGGGCTCCGCCACCGGCTGGCGTACCCGGCTCGGGCGGCGTGGTCGGCGCCGGTTTCCTCGGTATGGAGGCGGCCGGAGCCTGAGGCATCCCGATCACCGTCGTGGACACCGCCTCGCCGCTGGAACGCGTCCTCGGCGGCACCCTGCCCGCCGTCATCACTGCACGCACCGGCGCGCCGTATCCGCTTCGTGGAGGCCACCGGCCCAAGGGCTGTCCCGACAGCGGCGTGGTACTGCCTGACGGCCCTCACGCCGGGAAAAGGTCAGTCCCTCCGGTCGGTCGGTGGACGAGGTGCCCCCGGGGGACGCTGGGGGTAAGGGACGGGGGCCTCGGGGGTGCGGAAGTCGGTGAGAGGGGTGTGAGGCGGAAGCGGGGGGACGTCTTCGCGGCGCTTGCGGGTGGCGGTCTTGGCGCGGCCGAACGCAGCCCGGCCCTTGCTCGCCGCAGCGCGGCTCAGTTCGGAGTCGGCAACTCGCCGCACGGTCTCGTACCCGGCGACCCTCTGCATGTTGTCCGGGGTGTTCTGGACCACGTTCATCCAGGCTGCCCGGCTGTCACGGGCCCGGGTGAGCCCCAGGTCCATCGTCTGGGAGACACCCCGCCGTGCGGCGCCCCAATCGGGCTGGGGCAGCGTGATGTTGCCGACGGTGGTACCGGCCAGGCGGTCGGCGAGGGAGAGCCTTCGGCCCCGGAGGGCGGGGACGCCGTTGGCCCAGAAGACGGTCACCGCGACCATCCAGCACAACACCGACAGCGCGACTGAGCCGCTGATCAGCACGTAGCAGGCCAGCGCGAAGCAGCCGACGTCGGCGAGCGTGGTGACACCGGCTCGGATCGCGGCCCGGCGAGGCCCGAGGACACCCGGCTCAGTGGGGGAGACGCGCAGGCCGAGCAACAGCTTGCCCACCGTGCGGTGGGTCAGCACGAGCGCCGTGAAGTGGTAGGCGAAGGTGATGAGTACCAACGCGACGAAAGCCTGCTGGACGGCACTCACGGCGGAGCCCCAGATGTGGTCCCACCCCTGCTCGGTGGCGGCGAGAGGGTGACCGCCCGAGGTGAGAACCGTCCAGGCACTGCTGCCGACCAGCTCGGTGGTGTCGGTCATCAGCGCGCTGATGCGATGGAAGGTGAAGGAGCCGAGAAGCACGGCTACCGCGACCACGAGAACAAAGTCGATCAGCCAGGCCATGATCCGTCGACTGGCCCCGGGCATATGCGGTCCGCCGGATGAACCTAACGGCCTCGAATAGTGAGACATGCACGCCCCCGTGATGACGCAGAGTCAGCAGACAGAACCGACAGCCACAGGTTAGCGCAGCCCCATGGCAGCGGGCAGGTGCGCGTGGGCAAGATGGCAGCGGGCAGGTGCGCGTGGGCAAGGAGGACCCGGACGCGGGCCGGGTGCGGTCGTGCGCCGGGTAGGGAGGATGATCTCCGAGAGCGTGGGCCGAAGCCTGCTGATCCTGTCGTGGACGAGGCGTTCACCGACGTCGAGGCCCAGCTGGGCAGCACGGCGGCCTGTCGGCTGACCGGCCGCGCTCCCGCGCCACGTACTACCGCCCGCTCCGGCCGGCACCACCACGCACAGCACGTGCCCCGCAGGTGCAGCCGTCGGTCCTGACGGCCGAAGAGCGTTCTGCGGTACGCGAGTTGATGAACGGCGACGAGTACGCCGCGCTGTCGCCCGCGCAGATCTGGGCCCGCGAGCTGGGCGCCGGGCACTCCTGCTCCGTCACGACGATGTACCGGATCCGGCGCGAGCAGGAGCAGTCCGGTGTGCGCCGGCGGCAGGCCGCCCGTCCCGCCAAGGCGAAGTCCGAGCTGGTCGCCACCGGGCCCTCGCGGGTGTTCACCTGGGACATCGCCAAGGCGGCCGGACCGACTAGGGCGTCCGGTATCACGCCTACATGATCATCGACGTCTTCAGCCGGTACATCGTCGGCCACACCGTCGAGCGAGCCGAATCCGCCGTGCGGGCCGAGGAGCTGATCCGCGAGCATCGCCCCCAAGGGCATCGTGCCCCAGACCGTGCGCGCGGACCGCGGCACCTCGATGACGTCGAAGAAGGTCTCCCCACTGCTGATCGACCTGGGCGTGACGAGGTCGCACTCCAGGCCGAAGGTCCTGCGACAACCCTTACAGCGAGGCACAGTCCAAGACCGCGAAGTGCATGTCGGACTCTCCCGAACGGTTCGGTTCGCTGGCCCACGCCCGCGAGTGGTTCGACGCGTTCATCGCGTACTGCAACCCTGAACACCAGCACTCGGGCATCGGCCGGCACGCACTCGTCTCCGTCCACTTCGGGACTGCCGAGGAGGTCCGAACGTCCTTGAGAAGTCCCACAGACGAAGCCGAATCCCCTCCTGGCTCGCATACGTACAGGCCAGGAGGAGTTTCGGGCTACTTTTCCTCAGAGCTTTCAGATGTCCCGGAACTCATGCACAAAGCTTCTGACCTGGGCAAATGACCCCTCTTGAAGATCATCTTGCACGGTTGTTGCACAAGCCGAACGGAGCAGGAGTCACGCGGCCCTGCTGTAGGCGCTACGGACCGCGATGCGGACCTTGGAACCGGCTCCCACGACCCGGTGCACGTATTTACGCAGGGTAAACGCGGGATCGGCGTGTCCGAGGCGGTCCGCGAGCGTGTACACGTCCACCCCGCCGTTGATCATCATCGACGCGTACAGGTGTCGGAGCGCGTGCATCATCACGTCGCGGGACTTCTCCCAGCGTCGCCCCTTCGCGTCGGGCTCAAGGGGCTTGATGAGGCCGGCCGACGCCAGGGCGGGTTTCCAGCGGTAGGAGTTGAACCAATTCGACTGAATGGCGGTCTTCTCCCGGGTGTAGAAGATCAGCCGCACCGTGACCGGGTCGCCGCCTTTGCTGCCCCATGGTCGCGTCACCTCGACCGGCGGGTACTTCTGCATGTGCTCGCGCAGGGGGATGGCCACGTCGTCGGTCAGCTCGACCCACCGGTCCTTCGGATCCTCGTCGTCTCCGCCCTTGGGGAGGGCGTATACGAGGAACGAGCCGTCGTGGACTACTTGCCGTTGCACGTGCACCATGGCGCCGTCCGGATGCGCCCAGTCGATATCTTCTGGTGACAGGCCGAATATCTCTCCTTGCCGAAGACCCAGGCCGCGACCACAGTCGACGAGTGCTTTATAGCGGTCGGGAAGTTCGGCACGGATCTTCTCGGTGTCCTCCCATGTCAGGGTCAGCTCTGCCCGGCCGCCACCTCCTCGCTTCGGCTTGGCGTTCTGCACCGATTTGGCGAGGCACGGATTTTTGTGTATCAGGCTGTCGTCCACGGCCAGGTCAAAGACGGCCCGAAGGTTGTCGAAGACCAGGCGCAGCGTGGAACTTTCGAGCAGCCTGCGACGGTCGTGCAGCCAGTCCAGCAAAGATGAGGCGTTCACGTCCTTTACGCGCATCTTCCCCACTGCGGTAGGAACGACGTGCAGGTGAATCCGCTCCTTGTGGCGTCGGTAAGTCCGTGGATTCTTGTGTTCGTGCCCCTTGAGCCACGTAAGGGCGAGTTCGCCGACCCTGACCTCGCCGGCACGAGGGTTGATGTACGAGCCGTCGTCCACTCCGGACCGCATCTTGGTCTCGTGCCTGCGGGCTTCGACCTCGGTGCGGAACAGCTCCGTCTGCTGGACATCTTCCCGGTTGCGCCATCGGGCCTGCCACCGCTTCCCCGTCCCGTGATCCCGCGTCGGGACTTTGCCGTGTTCCTTGCAGGTCGACTCCCCGTCTTTCGGGCGCGACTTGTGCCAGCGGTCGTACGGCATCGACTCAACTCCTAGTTTCCAACGGCCCTTTGAGTCTATCTGTGGACTCTTTTTAATCAGGGCCATCGTCGACGGCGAGATTGTCTGCCCGTTCATCGCGCCCTGAGTGAATTGGATGTTGATCCAGGCGAGCTGAAGATGTCAAATGCATTCTTGGGGTCTTCGCGACAAAGGGTGCAGAGTGGCAGAGAAGATTTCACCTATGCGAATGCTCGCTGAGGGTTCGACGAGGGCTCGCCGAACCCTCAGCGAAGATTCGCCGCTGTCCTTCGAGAGTTCGCAAGATTCGTAGGCGTTTCATCGAAAGGCCCTCTGTTTGGTCCGGCCGGAAATTAATGCAAATGTACTGTGCACCACCACGGCGGAATACCGCTCACTTGGTTCTTTCCTGCCCGCTTCGAACCGTTCTGGAGTTCCCATGCGTCGAACCACTGCCCGCGCGGAAGAAGCCGCTAGTGGCGCGGGGGCCCGTTGTCCCTTGATGAGCGCGGAGGAGCTGGCCGACTTTCTGGGCGTGCCTCTGAATACGGTCTACATATGGAATCACCGACACCAGGGTCCGCGAGCCCACAAGGTCGGGCGCTATTTGCGCTACCGCTGGTCGGAAGTAGAGGCATGGCTGGAAGCTCAAGCAGTGAATCGCGCGACCTGATCGGCCAAGATTGGCTGGTGCCCTTGTCCTAGGTCGGGCGACAGAACCCGGCGTACACGCCGACCCCGCTGCGGCACTGACAAGCCGGGCTAAGGGCTGTCCCGTAAGTAATCTTTACTCGGGATGATTGCGGTTGATCGTGGTGATAACTGTCCGCTCATCCTGCAAGGTTGATGTTATGTAGGCGGGCGATGCCGAGCATGGCGTGGTGGACGCCGTCACCCTTCAGGCGGCAGTCCCGCAGGATCGTCCACGTCTTCATCCGTGCGAAGGTGTGCTCGACGCGGGCGCGAACCTGTTTGTGCGAGCGGTTGTGCTCCTGCTTCCACCCGGGCAGGCTCTCGCCGGCCTGGCGTCTGTGCGGCATCACGAGCCCGGTGCCCGGATAGCCGCCGTCGGCCATTGTCGTGGCCTTGCCAACGGCGGACTGGGCCCCGGATTCCTCCCACGCCTTGCAGTCGTTGCGGTTGCCCGGCAGCAGTCGGCCTACAACAACGACGAGCCGCGTGTCGGCGTCGATAACGACCTGGTGGTTGGTGGAGTACCGATAGTTCTTGGACTTTTCCGCGATCGTGTGGTCCCGGGTGGGCACCAAGGTGCCGTCCACGATGAGCACGGCATCCTTCGCGAAGCGCCGCCGAGGCTGGAGCGCCAGCAGCGGCCCCAGATGGTCGATGACCCGGTCAGCCGCCGACTTCGAGACCCCGAACAGCGGGCCAAGCTGGCGCAACGTCAAGTTCGTCCGCCAGTAGGCCACGACGAGCAGCACACGATCCTCCAGCGAAAGCCGCCAGGGCGGACCCCGGAGCGGCACGTCGGCTCCCTCGCGGCGCAGTGCGGTCACCAACTTGCCGAAAGCTCGTGGCGTCAGCCCGGTGAATGGAGCTATCCAGGACGACTGCGACGCCGTGATCACACCAACCATGCGGTGGATCATTTCAGTTGCTGACACGCTCCCCACGACCGATCCTGAGCACCAGACAAACAAGGAGGACAGGATGGGGCTCGTGCTCTTCCCCGGAGACGACGATGTGACCAGCCCGGACATCTCCTGGTCCTACACCGGCTTCAACATGTTCCGGGAATGGCTGGCCCAGGCCGAGGGGTTCACCCTCTCCGAGATGCACGGCTTCGACGGAGACCGCCCGTGGAGCAGCGTCTCCACAACGCTGACACCACTACTCGACCATCCAGATGACAATGGTCCGGACCTCACGCCCGCTCAATGCGCGGCCATGCTGCCCCGGCTGGAAGCCATCATCGATGAGCGGCGCCACGATGGCAGCGACCCCGCTCTCGAACGACGCATCGATGACACCCGCCAACTGGTCACCGTCATGAAGTTCTGCCTGGACAAAGACGTTGAGATCATCTTCGGCTGACCACCGGATCGCGGGCGCCCGCAACTTACGGGACAACCCTTAGGTGTTCTGTCGGCAGAGGGTGGGTGACGCTCGATCCCGCTCCGCGACCCTGGCGGCCTGCTCCAGCTCTACCTTCAAGGAAGACGCATGTGCGGCTGAAACGGGGAAGCGGCCCGCAATGACCCGAAGGTCCTCGACGACGACGGAGTCTGGAGATGCTCCTGCGTGAGGTCAGCGAGACGGTGCGCTGCAGTACGGCCCACTTCTGCTGGTTGCGCGACCCACCCAAAGCCGGGATGGCAAGCTAGCTGGCACCCCGACACTAACGGTGGTCCCTGGGTGCCTTCGCGACTCAAAATTAGATCTGGCGTTCGATTCAAGGTTTGAGCACCCTTGCACGCCTTCCCAGGGTCGGGCACGCTGGGATCCTAGGCGACTGCAGTTGACCTGACCTGCAGGGGCGTGATTTGAGGAGGTGCCATGGAGACGATGAGTCCGCAGGGGGCATTGCTGACTCTGTGCATCTCCCGCCTACCGGGAAAGTCGCTGCCCAGGCATGCTTGGGCAGCGGAAGTACTCGTCGAACAACTTTGGGCCTGCTCCGTTCAGGCTGGCCTCGACGAATGGCGACCGCTACTGGCTCCAATGATCGCTCGCGGAACTGCCGATGCACGTCGAGTGCGCAGCGAGGTCTGGGAGCTCGCTCGCTGTGGTGCCCTCGAAGCAGCCGGGACCGGCCGCATGGCGCGGTTCACCGCGATGTCGCAGGCGGTCGAAGATTGCAAATCGGTGGTCCCGATCAGCTGCTCCGACTCCGACGTCGTGACTTGCGCAGTCGATCAGTTGACCGCCCGGTTGTTCGCGTGGTCAAAGTAGCTAAGCGCCTTGCCGTCCTGAAGCGAGACAACCACCTCAGAGTCACCGACGCGTCGCCATGTAGCCTTTCTGCGACGCCAGAGAGTCAGTTCGAGCCCACCCGCACGGGCGGGAGCCGCAGTAACCCTCCAGGTCTCGTCCTTCTGCAGGTGAGGCGTCTGCCAGACGTTGGGTTCAACTGCCTGCCAATCGGCTATTTTGATCGCGGCCAGTGCCGTACTCATGTCGCGAGCTGTCGTGAATCGCCGAGCCGGATCCGGGTGGGTGGCCTTGGCCACCAGCTGGCGTAGGCGCCGACAGGCCCAGACGGGCAGGTTGCGGTCCTCGGCCCGCAGCGGCGGGCGGCCTTCCTGGAGCGCATCGACGACGATGGTGCTGCTGTAGGCGGCGTAGTCGAACTTTCCAGCCAGTAGCTCTACCAGCACCACGCCGAGGGAGTAGAGGTCCGACGCAGGGGTGACCCGCGGTCCGATCATGAGCTCCGGCGGTGCGTACAGGTGGGCAACCTTTACGGGTGGCGTGGATCCGGCGGCGTCCATTCGGCCCGCCACTCCGAGATCACCGATCTTGACAAGATCGGCGTCGCCGGTCAGGAACAGGTTGGGGCTCTTGATGTCGCGGTGCAGGATCCCGTGCTGCTCGTGCATCTCCCGCAGCCCGTGGAGCGCAGCTTGGATGATCTTGAGGGACGTCCTGGGCGTGAAGGTGTGGCCAGCCTCCAGCGCGTCAGTGATGCTTCCCGCCTCGTAGTACGGCATGAGGATCTCGACCACGCGCATTGGCCGCGGGAAGCCGGGAACTGAAGCCACTGCCCGCACCGGGACAATGTTGTTGTGTTTGATCCTCTCCATGAGCTGCGGCTCGATCAGGTCCTCGTCATCCTGGAACTCGGTGAGGTCGACGCACTTACCGACAAGCCAGTTCTGCAGGTTGCCGTCCCACCAGACGTGCACCTCGTGGACACCGGTCGGCATGCTATGCAGGCACTCGTAGTCCAGATTCAGGCGTCGCTTCTGCTCGGTCACTGGTGCGCTCTCCGTCGGTCGGGATGGTTCCCGGGTTACCGGTCCGTCTGTGCCGTTGACTCATACAGTGCTGCCAGAGCTGCGGCGAAGGCGTCGCCTCGGCCCTGGGTCCAGTACACCGGCCGAGTGGTGAGGCCCAGTTGTTCCAGCTCGAAACTGTCGATCGCCTTGGGCGGCACCTCGAGGAGCTTGCCGATCTTGTCGGTCTTCCACTCCTCGCACCGGATACCTTCCTCGTGGCAGGCGAGGTGGACCAAGGTTTCCAGGGACGCACGGTCGGCGGCCGGCCGGTAGGGCCACTGCGCGTACTTGCGGGTGGCCACAAGGATCACCAGGCTGGGCGACATTCCGTGAATGTCCTGCTTGATGCGGCGGTAGGTGTCCGCGACAAGGTCGGTGCCCGTCAGCCCGTTTGCCTTGACCAGGCGCTCGGGGGCACCGGGGATCAGGGACGTGGTGGGGCCGTACTGGAGAGCGCCGTATTGGAGAGCGCCGGCGGCGATGGCTATCCCGAGGACTTTCACGTACCACTACTTTCTGACGGGACAGGGAGGTCGCGGGGAAGGTGCGGCATTGCGGCAGGAACTGGTAGTTCAGCCGCGTACAAGGTGGAGTCCGGGCCTGGCAGGCGGTGAGCTCCGGCCCCCGCCGTCAATTCCGACGGGAACAAGCCCGAACATCTATCCGTCCACCCCTGCACCGCCGCTGTCAGGTTCTCCGTCGATCAATGCGATCACAGTCTCCCTTGCGGCTGAGTCGCGTGCTGTGCCATCCGGGACCCGATCACAGCCACCCTGCTGAGCACCTCGGCGGCTTCCTTAAGTGTGGTTGAGGGCGGCAGCCCGAAGCGCGCGCCGAACTCGACCTCACCGCTGAGCTTGGCCTGCCCTTCGCCGTAGCCAGCGCCAAGGAACGCTGGAGCTCCGAGCGCCTTGAGTCGAGCCACGCCATCCTTCTCCCACTGCAACGTCTTGCGCGGCGGATGGGGTCTCCACGGAATCCAGTCCTCTTGGGCGAGGTACTCCTGCCAGAGCAGAGCCAGGTGATCCCAGTCGTAGGCCTTGGAGGAGGTGACCTGCTGCTGCACGAGGAAGAAGCGGAAGTCGACCCCACGAAGCCCGCTGCTGTCGACAAGCTTGCCAACCTCCTGAGTCGGCAAACTCTCGGTGGCGTCCCAACGGACGGTGTAACCGCTACCCGGAATCGGGGCGTCCACGATCGCGACGTACAGGCCACCGGAGCCGATCTCCCGGATGGACTTCGATGAGCCGCCGGGCAAGGCGACGTTGTCGTACATATAGGAAGCACGAAGCCGGAGGGCAAGGTACAGGTCGATACCGTCGATCTGATTCCAGACGGTGTCGCCATCCACCTCCGGCACCTGGGACTCGATGTGGCTCTTCCAGGCTGTGGCGGTCGTCGCGACCCATGGCACCGAGGACGAGGCGAAGGGAGCGATGAGCTTCTCCCAGGTGAGGTTCTGCCAGTCCTGGGCATGGGCGGTGTCGAGGCGGATGCGCTGAAGCGAGACCGCCACGAACCGGCAGTCGCCTCGGTCCTCCTCGGCGACGTATTTGTAGTACCGCTCCAGTTGTTCAATTCCGAGGCCGGCAAGCAGCTTCACTTCGACGACAGCGACAACCTGACCGTTCGCCTCCACCACCAGGTCGGGGCGATCCGATGCCTTCCGGCCCCGCGACTTCGAGACCTCCCGACGGATCTGGAGCGGGCCAACAGCGTCGATGTCGAGGACGGAGCGGGTGATCGCCTGGTCGGCATTCATAAGGGTGGCGAGCAGATCGCTCCACGCGTTCTCGCTGTTGATCGAGAGTAGGAAGCGAAGGTCCGGAAGACTGCTCACTCGCTGCCCCCTCCCAGCTCCGCATCGATGTTGAGCACGCGGATCCTGGACTGCGACTGCGCGAGGAGCACCGCAGCGTTCTCGGCAAGGCGACGGGCGGACTTGAGCCGCAGGTCCAGCTCGACATCGTCACCCCAGCGGACTGACGTTGCGATGGCGAATGCGATCGAACCACCGGACTCCAAGTGGCCAACGATCTCCTTGTGGATGCGGCGGCTGGTGCGCTGACTAGAGCGATCCGTCTTGGCGTTGCGGTAGTTGCTGGCTCGCCTGGCCAGCTCCACGGACTCCCCGATGTAGAGCACGCGGATGCCGTCGTCGTCCACACCGAAATCGTAGCGGTAGAGCCCTGGCGCTCGCGGAAGTCCGGGAAACCTCGGCAGGCCCGCTTCGTCCAGCGTGATCGGGCCGGCGCTCAGCCACGAGAACGCAACGCGGACGTCGAGTGCCTCCAGTTCCTTGAGCTGGGACTCGTCGAAAGGCCCACGACGAGACGCGCCGGTCAGCCGCGGGATTGAGCCGCTCTCGGTGGCCGAGGATCCGGCACCGATCAAGAACCCGAGATTCTGCAGCCACCGCCGAGAGGCCTGCGACTGAAACCTGCTGCGCTTGGCACCTGTCGCAAGGAAGATGACCTGCTTGACCGGCCAACGCACACCATCTACTTCGACCCAGTACTCGCGGATCTCCTCGGGTACGTGACCAGCAAGACGCCCACGAACAAGCGTGGGCGTCAGCTCGAAGGATTCGCCATCGAGGGTGAACTGCATGTAACGGAGGTTAGCCCCAATCGTTCATGAGTTCTCATCAGTTCGCTGACGGGGACGCTGTGCGTGTGGGGTGCGGCTTTTGCCCATCAGGCGTGGATGCTGCCGCCGGAGTCGGTGCGGACCAGTTAGCGAGTGCTTCTTCCTCGCAGCTGACAGGACCCTCGGCAAATCCTATCGTTGCAGTTCAGCGGCACTCTCCACTTACTTAATCAAGGCCCGTACAGGCCCACTCGCGAAGGCGCGAGGTCAGGCGACGGAAAGCGCCTCCAGCAGGACCGAAGTTTCTGAGAAGTCCCTGAGAGACCGAGGTTCAGAGCAGGTGCAGGTTGGGTGCCTGTGCGGCGTTCGCGTACTCAGGCAGTGCGACGACAGTCACGCCGGCGCCCTCCAGGGTTTCGGTGCCTTCGGCGCCGGCGACGAAGGTGTCGGGCTCGTTCCAAGCAGTGACGACGCGGCGGAGGCCCACGTCGCGGATGAGCTGGGCGCAGGGACGAGGTCGGGATGCTCGCCTGGCGCAGGGCTCCAGGGAGCTGTAGATCGTGGCGGTGGCGAGCCGGGCGTCCTCGGCGGGGAGCTTGGCGAGGGCCCCTTCCTCGGCATGGTCGTGGGGGTCGCTCTCGCGGGAGTAGCCGCGGGCGAGTTCGGTCCCGTCGGCCGCGACGACGACTGCCCCCACGCTGAAGGCGGTCTCCGAAGGTGGGCAGAGAGCGGCCAGCTCACAGGCGAGGATGAGCCAGTTCCGGTCTGCGGTGTTGGGCTCGCGGCCGGTCCCGGGGGCGCTGGCTGAAGAGGTGGTGCTCATCGGGGCTCCGTCGAGGTGTCCTTGGGGGCGTACCTCAGGAGTACCACGTCACCGATCTGGCGGGTCTCCAGGAGCCGGAGGCGGGCGGCGGGGCCGCCAGGGTAGCTCGCGGAGCCGAGCATCCTTACCGCATCGAACTGGCCGACCAGGAGCGGGGCGATGACGAGTTGGAGTTCGTCGGCAAGAGCGGCTTCGAGGAGCTGTGTGTGAACGGTGCCACCCCCTTCGACCATGAGCCGCTTGACGGCGTACGCGTCGCCGAGGATGTCGAGCGCGGCCGGCCATACGGCCTCGGCGGGGACGCCCTGAACGGTAGCCAGGTCACCGAGGTTGGCGCGAGCTTTCGTGGTGGCCTTGTGGCCCACGGCGAGGACGAGCTTGTCTCCGCCGTGGTGCCAGAACTTCCAGCTGGGGTCGAGGTCGCCCGTTCCTGTGATGGTGACCTTCAGCGGATACTCGGGCTCACCGGCGGCGACTCGGGACGCCCTGCGTTCCGCCGAGTTGACGAGGAGGCGGGGGTTGTCGGCGCGGAGTGTGCCGGCGCCGACAAGGATCGCGTCGACACTGGCTCGTACGGAGTCGACGCGCTCGAAGTCCTGCTTGTTGGAGAGCAGGAGCCGGTCCTCGCCCGGGCGGGTGTCGAGGTGGCCGTCGATCGATACAGCTGCGGACAGTAGGACGTACGGGCGGGGCACGGTATCTCCAGGCAGTGTGCGTGGGTGAGTCAGGCTGGGTGCAGAACGATGCGGTCGAGTGAGGCGCGGAACTTGGCGACGCCGTCCTCGCCGGTTGCGGGGGCCAGTGCCTGGTCGAGCCGGTCGAGCTGTCCGAAGATGCGGGCAGATCCGGTCTCGGCGGCGATCCCGACGGCCTGCCCACCGATTCGGGCAGCGAGGGTCACGTTGCCTGTGCCCGCATGGGCACGTGCAGCGCGAGCGAGGTAGACACCGCGGTCCCGGCGATATGCGGACGGGAGCACTGCGAGGGCGCTGTCAAAGCCTGCCGCGGCCTGCTCATACTCGCCGAGGGCGGCGAGGGAGCGAGCTCGGGCGGTGCTGATGTACGCCGCATCGAGCCAGGAACCCCAGACGCCATCGGAGCCCGCGCGAACGAGAAGAGCAAGCGCGGTGTCGTACGCCCTGTGGGCCTCACCGCCTGCACCGAGTACGGCATGCGCGTGGGCCTCGTGCAGAACGGCGATGACTTCGAGGCGGCTCCCGGGCCGGGCGGTGCGTCGGGCGGCTGCGGCGAGGCCGAGAGCGTCGGCAGGATGACCGGTGTCGACCGCGAGCTTTGCCTTACGGCCGAGGATGTACGCGGTGAGATCGGTGTCGCCGGTGATGTGGGAAGCGTCCAGTGCTTTCGCGGTGTGGCCGTGGGCGGTGCGCTCGTCGCCGATGTCCTGGGCGAACCAGCCTGCCAGCTCTTCGTACCGCGTCTCCAAGGCGAGAAGCTCGATGGCGTCGGTGCCACGAGCGGATCGACGTCTTGTGGCAAGGGAGACGAGGTGTTGTTGCAGGGCGGGCAACACGTGCCGGGGGCCGATGAGGTTGTCGGTCTGGATCATGACCCGGCGGAGTTGCGCGAAGTGCTCGAAGGGAGACCCCATGTCGGCGAGTTCGGTGGCAGCCGCCGGCGTCGCGGCCGGCATGGCTGTCGCAGCCAGCCCGGCGATCCCTGATGCGAGAACAACGCGGCGGGGCACGGGCACGAAGAGGATCCTTCCGTGGATGCGGGCGGGGACGACGACCGTGTCCGTGTCGTCTCCAAGCGAGCCTGCCCGCACGACCGCGTTCATGGCCAGGGTCTCCGGGGCGCTGGCCCCATGACCCCGTGTACTGGCCCCATGAGTCGCTGTCCCGGCTCTGGACATCGGGACAGAGCAATCCTGGGGGGCCTCGCGCTCCGCGCTGTCCCAGCCACGAACCAGTGCACCGGCGGCATCGAGGATGTCGTCGAGAGTGATGGCCGCATGTTTCGGGACGGGACGTTCAGCGCGCTCGAAGCGCCCGAGATGTGAACGGTCGATCAACGCCCGGCGAGCCAGAGCCTGCTGCGACAGCTGACGGGCCTCGCGGAACTGGCGTAGCTCGTAACCCCAGCGGTGCCATGGGCCGGCGTCCGGAGTCAGCTCGTTCGGCTGCTGCCCCACGCTTCCTCCTCCACCGTGGACTTTCGTTCACCCGCGGTCGATGTCAGCGACAGGGGCGGCTCTCCATGGGGCCTGCGGAGCCAGCGTGTGAGGCTCCATCTAGGGCCTGCCCACCGGGGTTCCGTACCGCTTTCATCGTCGGTACGAGCTGATCACACGGTATCCGAACGGCGCCTGGCACGGACCTGATTCACGTCAGTAGCGAACGTAGTGGTCGGTCGGACCGAACGCATTGCGCAACCGTCGGATGAGCCCTGCGCGGGCTGAGCGCGATCTAGGGGAAGGCGACCATGAAGACACGTAGAAGCCTGGGCGACATGATCGCCGTCTCCAGTCCACGGATCAGCCTGATGGGATCCCGGGACCGAACGGACACCGACACTGCTCGAACCCAGGAGTGGCACCGCGAACCCGCCCCGCTGGAGCGTCCGGCGCGCAGGGGCGAGCTCGTCCGGCTCCGTCAGCAGTTCCGTCGCGAGGCGACCGAAAGGTGCGACCGCCGCTCCGGTGATCGCCGTCTCCGTGTGTTGGCGTACAGCTTGGTGCTTAGCAGGCGTGCCAGGCCGGATGAGGACTGGAACACCCTCCAGACCGAGGCTGAGCAGCGTGGCTACGCAATGGGAGCGAGGTTTCACGACGTAGCCGTTCCCGTGACCACGACGTGCCTCCCCGGCTCGGGTGCCGGCTGTGGCGTCTACACGCCGCCCTGGAAGCGCCCTGGCTGGGGGGAGGTCGAGCGACTGATCCGAGGCGGCTTCGCGGACGGCGTGATCGTCCTCGACCGGCACAACATCAGCTCCGATGACGACGAGTATCGCGCTGTGATCAAGGAGCTGGGTGAGCGGTACCAGGCATTCATTCACCTCGTGATCCCCGAGGAGCTGTCCGGTCCGACTTGAAGGCGACCGTTGCGGTGGATGGATGCGAAGGGCTGGGGCTGGAGACAGGCCAGCGCTCAGGTTCTCCTCGTCGTCACCGTGTTCGCAGTGCTCGTCACCGTCTACCAATCCGCCTGATCGGAGGGCCGTTTTGACGTTCGAGGGATACACCAACCAGGCAACACATTTCCTGCCGCTCCGTGAGGTGGGACTCGAGCTTTGCATCGTGCCTGCAGGTGACCCGCAGGGCGCGGCATGACCGCGATTAAAGAGACCTGCGCGTGCAGTGGTCGTCTCACCCGGATCCCTGCTTCGTTGTCGAGTGGGGGGAGGGAGACCACTCACGCTCGAGGGCGACCGCACTGCCACCACCCTGGGGCGCTTGTACGGCTACAGCGAAGCAGCCATAGCGGCCCTCATGGGGCGGTGCCACAAGTCCCCCTCTTCGGCCGTGACCGAACCGTGTTCCCCCACGGCACCGTAGCTGGCCGAAGAGGGCCCAACTTCCCACCCGAGAGGACGAGCACCATGTGTGCGCACAACCCGCCGTGCCCCACGGCCATGGCTCCCGACAGGGAGGCCGCGCGACCCGACTCGCACCGCCCTGAGCAGGGCTGGAGCCTGCTGTGCAACGGAGTGCTTGTCTTCGAGGACACCGGAGAACTCCTCCCCGACGGCCGTATCGTCGCCCCCCACCGGCCGCTCGCGCTCACGGTCGGAAGCGCGGCATGACGATCACCGCAGCCGACCTGGTCGTTCCGTACATCACCGCCCGTGAAG
Organism: Streptomyces sp. NBC_01013; assembly: GCF_045162765.1. Taxonomy (NCBI): domain Bacteria; kingdom Bacillati; phylum Actinomycetota; class Actinomycetes; order Kitasatosporales; family Streptomycetaceae; genus Streptomyces; species Streptomyces sp. NBC_01013. The sequence goes on along the minus strand of NZ_CP108687.1, from coordinate 1,775,432 downwards.
GCGAAGAGGCGGACTCCCTCCTCAACCTGAACGTACGCATCGGTCCTGACCGGCGCCCGCGGCTCGGGTACAAGGACGAGGCAGGGCCCGACCGAGATCTCCGCGGCGTGCTGTGGGCCCGGTACTCCATGTCACTCGGCTTCGCGGGACAGCCCACCGGGAACCCGAGGTGGCGGCTGGTGCACCCGCTCCGCCAGCGCATCACGATGGCGCTCCTGCGCTGCCAGGTGTGCACGGTCCCGCTGAAGCGTAGCGACGGCATCCTCTTCGTGGAGACGGCCGACGACGGCGACGACTACACCGGGCCGGTGAAGACCGCGCAGCCGCCGGTGTGTCTGGAGCACGCCCGGATGGCGGCCCGGCGGTGCCCCCGGCTCAGGAGCCAGGGCCACGTCGCCCTGCTGGCCACGCGGTTCCCGCTCTACGGCGTCATCGGCACCCCGTACCAGTACACCGCCGATGGCATCCAGCCCCTCGCCGCCTCGGACGCTCCACTGCCCTACAACCACCCCCAGATCGACTGGTTCCTCGCCTCTCAGCTCGTACGCGAACTGCGGGACTACGAGGTCGTCAGCCTGGACGATCTTGTGCCCGCCGCATAGACGGCTGCTCGACGGTCCTGGGCAAAGGACCGGACCGTCGAGCAGCACCCCAGAGCTTCCCGGCCCGACCATCGGACCGGGATGGCCAGAACCTGACCCCATGGCGTAGCCCCGTCGCTACGCCACGGTCCTCAGTGCGCTGGCAAGCACCACCTGTCCTACACACCAACGAATCACCTGGAGTTGTTATGACGCGAATCGTCACCAAGAGCACCACCCAGGTCCAGGAGCCGACGGCCGGCGGCCAGTCGGACGGGTTCGACCTGAACGTCTCCCTCCTGGAGGTGTCCGATGCGGCCGGGCTGACCGTCCTGACCGACGACGGGTGCGGCAGCTCCTGCGGTGCCTGCGTCACCTTCACTGACTGACCCTGACCGTCTGAACCCGGCCATCAGGTCATGAACCGCGGTCGGTGCTGTCGCGCTACTCGGCGCGTCGGCTCCGACCGCCCCTCCAGACGCACGAAGGGACACGTCACGTGGCTATACCCCCAGCGTTCAAGGCGGGCACGACCGCCCTGGTGCGCGCAGCCGCTCGACCGTCGGTGACCCAGCTTCCCCTACCGGACTTCGACGACCGGTCCTTCCGAGCCGAGGAGTTGGAGGAGGTCACCACCGGACGCCTCGCCTGGATTCGCAGCATCTGGCACGACCCGGGCATCGCACAGGCCCTCCGCCATGCCAGCCCGGTTCTCGCCGCCGAAGTCGAGGTCCTGGAGGGTGCTAACTCCCCTTCTACCCGCGAAGTCCGCCGCGTTGGAGTGTCGGTGGCGCGCTACCTCCTGCGCGCGCTGCACCGGCCCACACCGTTCGGACTGTTCGCCGGAGTCACCACGGCCACCTTCGACGCCGAGCCCCACTCCCGCTGGGGCCAGAACCACCTGGTCGTGGCCCGCGCCGGTGCGGAGTGGGTGGGGAGGCTGACCGAGCAGTTAGAAAGAAGCGGAGAGCTGCTGCCGCTCCTGTCGGTCGTCGTCAACAACACCACCTTCGAGCGCGACGGCAGTCTCGTCGTTCCCTACCAGGACGACGGGCCGACCGGTCAGCGGCGAGCGGTCGAGGTGTCCGTCGAGCTGTCGGCGCCGGTCCGGCTTATCCTCCGCGCGGCTGACGCGCCGATCCGGATCGGGGAACTCGCCGAGAAGCTGATGGCCGAGTTCCCGGCGGTGGCCCCGGAGCGCGTCAAGCGGCTCCTCGCGGGCCTGGTGCGGCGGCGCGTGCTGATCACCAACCTCCACGCGCCGGCGACCGAGACCGACGCGCTCGGTCACCTGGTCACCCAGCTCGACGGGGTCCGTGCCGAGGACATTCGTCTCCTGGCACCCGTCGTCCGGGAGCTGCGCGCCGTCCACGCCGGGCTGGAGCAGTGCGGCACCACAGAGGGCCGGGACGCCGTAGCGACCCGGATGCGTGATCTGGTGCCGGGCCTCCGGCGTCACCCGCTCGCCCTGGACCTGTGCCTGGACGCCACCGTGGTGCTCCCTGATCTGGTCGCCCGCGAGGTCGAGCGCGCCGCCACGATCCTCACCAGGATCTGCGCCCGCCCGTACGGCACCGAGCCGTGGAACGAGTACCACCAGCGGTTCTACGAACGGTTCGGCGTCGGCACGATGGTGCCGCTGCTGGAGGTCGTCGCGGACAGCGGCATCGGCTACCCCGACGGATACCCGGGCGGGCCGACCGGAGCGAGCCGCCGGCGCCTGTCGCCGCGGGACGACGTGCTGCTCGGCCTCGCCCAGGCCGCCGCGCTCGACGGCCGCGACGAAGTCGTGCTGACCGACGAGACCGTGACCGCCCTGGAGCGGGGACCACAAGAGCCACGGGTACCGCCCCACTTGGAGGTGGGCGTGCGACTGCACGCGGCCAGCCTTGCCGATGCCCGCCGCGGTCGGTTCACCGTGGAAATGACCAGCGTGGCCCGCGGAGCGGGGGTGACCGTCGGACGCTTCCTCGGCGTCCTCCCCACTGCGCAACGCGAGCGCCTACAAGCGGAGCTGGCTGACCTGCCCACGGCCGACGCCGGCACGGTGGCCGCGCAGCTCTCCTTCCCCGCGCTGTTGCCCGACACCGCCCACGTCACCCGAGCCCCGCGTGTGCTGCCGCTGGTGATCAGCCTGCAGGAGCACCGCGCCCCCGACGCCGCGGTGCTCACGCCGGCGGATCTGGCGGTGGCGTGCGACGGGCGCCGGATGTACCTGGCTGCTCCGGACCGCGGGCTGCGCGTCGAGGCCGTCGGCATGCATGCGCTCAACCTTGCCGAGCACACCCCGCCCCTGGCGCGGCTGATCACCGAGGTGTCCCGGGCGCAGAACGCCCAGGTCACCAGGTTCGACTGGGGCGCCGCCGCAGCGATGCCGTTCCTCCCCCGCCTGCGGTACGGCCGCATCGTGCTGGTAGCAGCCCGCTGGAGGCTGGAGGCCGACGACCTCCCCGACCGCCACCGGCCCGGCGCGGACTGGGACGCCGCACTGTCCGGCTGGCGGGAGCGCCGCCGCCTGCCGCAGCACGTGCTCCTCGTCCAGGACGACCGGCGACTGCCGCTCGACCTCGATGAGCCCGGCCACCGGAGCCTGCTGCGCCAACACCTCGACCGCGCCGGTACGGCGCTGCTGACGGAAGCCGCTCCTCCTGGGGCGGACGGCTGGAGCGGGGGCCGGGCCCACGAGATCGCGGTCCCCCTCAAAGCGGTCCGGCCTCCGGCCTGGCCTGCGCTGCCCACTCCGACCACCGCCCGCACGCTCTCCCCAGCCCAGATCCAGACCCCCGCCACCTCCCCGGTGATCCTCGTAGCCTTGTACGGCGACTCGCGGCGTCAAGACGCCCTGCTGACCCGGCACGTGCCCGACCTGATGCGGCGCCTCGGCTCTCCCCGCTGGTGGTACGTCCGCTTCCGCGACCCCCAGCAGCACCTTCGCCTGCGGATCGCGCTGCCCGACCCGGACGACTTCGCCGACACCACCCACACGGTCAGCGCCTGGGCCGACGAACTGCGGACCGCCGGGCTGCTGGCGGACCTGCGCTACCCCACCTCCTACCGCGAGACGGGCCGGTGGGGCTCCGGACCGGCGTGGGACGCGGCCGAGGCCGTGTTCCGCGCGGACTCACTGGCCACGCTGGTGCAGCTCGCCCAGCCTGTCCGGCCGGCGCAGCGCACGCTCGTGGCCGCGCACTTCTTCGCCATCGCCTCCGCCCTTCTCGGCGGCCCGGACGCCGGCGCGCGCTGGCTGATCGACCACATCGAGCCGACCTCGCCGAACCCGGTACCCCGCTCGCAGTTCACCGACGCCGTGCGGCTGGCAGACCCGCGCGGTGACTGGGCGGCCCTTCGGTCAGCGCCCGGCGGCGCCGCGATCGTGGACGCCTGGGCCGAGCGCACCGCTGCGCTCGCCGCGTACGGGCCGCACCTGTCCGGCCCGCACGCCGACGGCATCGCCGTGGACAGCGTGCTGACCTCCCTACTGCACGTCCACTTCGTGCGGCATGTCGCGGTGGACTTCCCTGAGGAAGAGGTCTGCCTGTACCTGGCCCGCGCCGCCGCCCTGGCCTTCACCGCCCGCGCCGGGAGGCGACCGTGACCCACACAGCAGCCGCGGTGGCCGCCGCCATCGCCGACCGGCTCGCCCACCCCGACCAGGCGCCGACGGCGGCCACTGACGACGCCAACCGGCAGCACCTCGCCTACGGCCCGACAGGCATCGCCCTGTTGCACATCGAACGCGCCGCGGCCGGGCTTGCCCCCTGGCAGCGCGCCCACGACTGGCTGGCCGCCTCGACCCGCGAGCCCTTCACCAGCGGCCCGGACAGCCACCCCTTCTACGGCGCCCCGGCGCTCGCCCATGCCGTGGCGTGCGCCGCCGACCAGCTTCCGGACTCCTACCGGCGTGGCCTCGATGTGCTGGACCGGCAGGTGACGGCAGACGCCCGGCGGCGGCTGGACGCCGCGCACCGCCGGGTCGAGGCCGGGCAGCTTCCGGTGCTCGCCGAGTTCGACGCCATCCGGGGCCTGACCGGGTACGGCGCCTACCTGCTGCGCCGCGACCCGGCGGGCCCGGTGACCCGGGCCGTTCTCGACTACTGCGTGCGTCTGACCGACCCGGTCACCGACAGCGGCGAACGCCTGCCGGGCTGGTGGGTACCGACCGGGCCGTCCGGCAGGCCGGACGACCGCTTCCCCGGTGGGCACGCCAACCACGGCATGGCGCACGGCGTCGGCGCGGTCCTCGCGCTGCTGGCGCTTGCCGCCCGCCGCGGCACCACCGTCACCGGCCACCATCAGGCGATGCGCACCATCCTGGCCTGGCTGGAGCAGTGGAAGGCGCCCACCGGGCGCGGCACGGCCTGGCCGTACTGGACCACCCGCGAGGAACTGCGCAGCGGCCGGCCCGCGGCCTCGGCATCACGGCGGCCGAGCTGGTGCTACGGCACCGCGGGCCTTGCCCGCGCACAGCAGCTCGCCGCGCTCGCCCTCGGCGACAGCGACCTCCAGGCCGAGGCCGAGGCCGCCCTGCTGAACGCACTGAGCGACCGCGCGCAGCTTCGCGCCACCACGGACAGCGGCCTGTGCCACGGCTTCGCCGGTCTCGTCCACATCGCGGCACGCGTTGCCGCCGACGCAGACCGTGCCACCGCCGGTCAGCTCCGCGCCACCGTCCCCGCCCTTCTCGCCGTGCTGGTCCCGCCCGGCACCGACCCGTACGACGCCGCCGCCCTGCTGCTGAAGGACGCGGCGGGCCCTGGGCTCCTCGACGGTGCCGCCGGAACCGCGCTGGGACTGATCACCGCAGACAGCGCGGAGCCGCCCCGCACCGCCTGGGACGCCTGCCTGCTCACCGCCTGAACCCGACCGAAGGACTTCTCGATGTGTCCCGCTCGCTGGCAGCAGCACAACATCACCTTCCCCGACCGGGACACCGGGCGACGGGCTGTCACGGAACGCCTCGCCCCCGTTCTGCTCGCCGCCGAGGCCGACGGGCAGCTCAGCGGCTGGTGGTTCATGAACAAGCAGCCCTGGCGCCTTCGGTACGTCGCCGACCAGCCGTCACCGACCGTGCTGACTCTGCTGGACGAGTGGGTGGCGGACGGCAAGGCGCAGTCCTGCACGACCGGGATCTACGAGCCGGAGACCGAGGCGTTCGGCGGGGCGGACGCCATGACGGCCGCGCACGCCCTCTTCCACGAGGACAGCCGCCACCTGCTCACCTATCCCGTCAAGGACGGGCACCTGGGGCGGCGCGAGACCGCCATCCTGCTGATGAGCAGCCTGATGCGTGCCTCGGGTCTCGACTGGTTCGAGCAGGGCGACGTGTGGGCGAAGGTCTCCGCACTGCGCCCCGGTACCGGCACGCCCGGGTCCCCGCGCCTTACCTCGGCAATGCGCACCCTGATGACCACCGAAGCCCGCAGCCTGTGCCGCGAGCGCGGGCCGCTGGACGGCCACGGCGACTGGGTCGCCGCCTTCGAGCGTGTCGGCACCACGCTCGCCTACCTTGCCGCCCAGGGCGACCTGACCCGCGGACTGCGCGCCGTCATCGCGCACCACGCCATCTTCCACGCCAACCGTGCCGGTCTGCCGTCCGCCGACCAGCACACCCTGTTCAACATCGCACGAGAGGCAATCATGGGTTCGAGTGAAAACACCGCGTCAGCAACAGAATCAGGCTTTGCGGCCCATAGCGTCAGCACGGTGAACACCGACACACTCGCCGCCCCCGGGGCCAACGCCGAACAGCTCCGCAACGCCCTGGTCGACCAGATCAAGGCCGACGGCCACGCCCGCACCCCCGCGGTCGAAGCCGCCCTGCGCACCGTGCCCCGGCACCTGTTCGTCCCTGACACCTCGCTGGCAGACGCCTACGACAACAGCCCGGTCAACGTGAAGTACGACCCCGAGGGCACCTCGATCTCCTGCGCCTCCCAGCCAGCCGTCGTCGCCCTCATGCTGGACCAGCTCGAAGCCCAGCCGGGCGAGCACATCCTCGAACTCGGCGCCGGCACCGGCTACAACGCCGCCCTGATCGGCCACCTCGTCGGCCCGAGCGGACACGTCACCACCATCGACGTCGATGACGACCTGGTCGAAGGCGCCCGAGCCCACCTCGCCGCCGCTGGAGCCACCAACGTCGAGGCCCTGACGCGCGACGGCGCCCTCGGCCACGCCGAAGGTGCCCCGTACGACCGGATCATCGCCACCGTCGGCGCGCACGGCATCCCCCACGCCTGGCTCGACCAGCTCGCCGAGGGCGGCCGACTCGTCACCCCGCAGCGACTCACGGGCAGCGTCTCGCGCTCCATCATCTACGTGGCGCGCGAAGGCCGGTGGCATTCGGTCGGCTCGGAGATGAACACCTTCATGCCGCTGCGCCGGGGCATCGCCGACGACGACCGCCGCGCCGTGCCGCTCAGCACGGACGGCGCCGTGCGCCTCCAGGCCCCGGCCGGCCTGGCGCTCGACGCCGACGCCCTTGCCAGTGTCCTTGATGAGCCGCGCGTCGAGGAGTGGACCGGGATGACGGTCCGCGCGGGGGAGTCCCCGGAATGGATGGAGCTGTTCGTCTCCTGCGTCATGCCGTCCGGGCTCATCCGGATGCTCTTCCCCCAGACCGCCAAGGGCACGGTGCTTACCGAGGACCCCTACCCCTCGGCCACGGCCGCCGTCGAGAAGGGCGCCCTCACCTACCTCGCGCGGCGTCCCTCGGAGCAGAAGACCCCCGAGGGCGACAAGCTCTGGGAGTTCGGCGTCATCGGCCACGGCCCCGGGAGCGATGAGCTGGCCGCCAAGGTCGCCGACGCGGTCCGCACCTGGGACCGCGGGTACCGCGGCCGGGATGCCGCCTTCGAGATTCTGCCGCTCGACGCGCCCGCGGACGAGCAGCCCGGTGTCTTCGTCCTCGACACCCCGCTGAACCGCGTCCGCGTCACCTGGCAGTAGCTGATCCGCCTGCGTGGTGCCCGCCGACCGGCCGGCGGGCACCACGCGGCCCTTCCCCGCTCCTCGTCGTCTTCACCCCCGGGGGATCACATGGACCCGAACGGACCTATAGCGCAGCGCTTCCCGCTCATCTACCGATTCCGACCCGCGTGCCTGCCCCTGCCCCGGCGCGTGCACGGCTTGGCCGAACTCGCCGACGCCGCAGCCGCAAAGGCTGACCAGGGCCTCGCCTCGGCCGTCTACAACCAGGCCGCCCTCATCGCCTCCGACCTCGGGCTGCCCGACCTCGCGCGGAAGATGTGCCACCAGCACGCCGCCGCCTACCTCCACGCCACCCCCTTGCCCGGCATGACCGCGATCCGCGCCCTCGAACCCGTGGTGAACCTCGCCCGCCTCCAGATCCGCGCGGGCGCCGCCGACGACGGGCGTCACCGTCTGCTGCACCTCTTCGACGCCGTCACCAACGGCACCAGCGCTCAGTTCGAGGGAGTCCACGTCCCGGCCGACCTCACCCTCACCGACACCGACCGCCACGAGGTGCGCACCTGGCTTTGGAAGGTAGTCCTGGCCGACGGCACGCGCACCCTGACCACGGCCGGCCGCTGGGCGGAGGCGCTGGCCCACATCGAGGAACACCGGGGCATCGGGCAGCGCATGCTGGACGGCCGCCAGGTCGCCTTCCTGGCCGCACTCAGCCACACCCCCACCGACGCCGCCGCGCTCATCACCATGACCACACCCGGAGAACGCTGGGAGAACGCCGTCACCGGCTGCCTCGACGTGATGTGCAAAAAGGCCCTTCGCGGCCCGGCCGTACCCCTCCTCGACACGCTGGTCGAGGACTACGTCGAGCACCAACCCGACCAAGGCATGACCGTCTTCGATACGCGCCTCGGCCTGACGATTCTGGACCTGCTGGAGCCGCACCAGGAAGACGAAGCGCACCGGATGGTTGCAGAGCTCCACCGCCGGGCCGTCGTGGCGACCGACGGCTATGCCGCCCGCGAGTGCCTGGCTGACCACCGGTTCACCAGCCTCGCCGAGCCGCGCCAGGTCGAGGCGGCCCGACAGCTCGTCCGTGCATGCGCGCTGGGCAGCGGCAACCTCCCCGCGCCCTGGCTCGCAAGGATGACAGAGGCGCTGCGGGGCAGCGACGAGGTGATCCGTGCCAGCGTCGGGCGATCCCACTCTCAGCAGGAAGGGACTGGTGCACAGGTTTGAGGTGTAGCGCTTGGGCAGCCAGAGCAGCCCATCCTGCACGGCGTCGAGCACCAGGGGAGCCCAGGGGCGCGTGGCAACGCTCATCGTCGGTAGAGGGCTCTCTGAGCGCCGAACTGAACAGGCAGGAGAGAGGCCAGACACAGCACGTCCCGCGAGTTGGCTCGCCCATCACCTCAACCTCTCTACGCTGGAGCACCATGAGGAAGGTCGCCATCGTCGGCTGCGGAGGCAGTGGCAAGTCCCACGTGGCCCGCGAGCTGGGCAGGATCCTCGACGCCCCGGTGACGCACCTGGACGCCGCGTTCTACGACGACGAGTGGAACGTTTTGCCCAGGGACAAGTTCACCGACGTGCAGCGCGAGCTGGTCTCGCAGCCGCGGTGGGTGATCGACGGCAACTACAACTCGACGCTGCAGGTACGGCTCGAAGCCTGCGACACGGTGGTCCTGATGGACGTGTCGACCGTGGCGGCCCTGTACGGGATTTTCTCCCGCCAGCTCCGGCACGGGGCCGGGCACAAGGGCAACGGAGTGCACAACCGCATCCACTGGGGCGTGATCAAGTACGTCGCCACGTATCGGCGCAAGATGCGACCCCGCGTGATGGCGAAGATCGAGGAGTTCGGCTCCGGTGCCGACATGGTGCTGCTGGCCAACCGGCGTCAGACGCTCCGTTGGCTGCGGAAGGTGGCCGCCGAGCAGTCCTGACCGGCTCGCGCCCCGGTCAGGGGGTGCTGGATGCACGGGCCCAACCCGTCCTCTACCGAGGAAACGGCTGACCGCTGTTGCGGTCAGATGGGCCGCAGTACCTGATCAGGCTCTGCGGAAGCAGCCGCAGCGTACTCTGCGAAGTCCACGTTTCCGAGCGCCAGGTCCGCCTGGACGCCGTGTACCGCGGCGGGCACGGCTCGAAATTCACGGGGCTCCGGCGACTCGATGAGTTCCATGTAATAGACGGGGTCGAGGCCACTTACGTCCTCCCAGACTGTCGACAGAGCCAGCAACGCCCGCGCCGGCGACTTCATCGTGCCGTGGTCAGCGAGGAAGACGACCATCAGGTCCCCATCCACCACGGCGGCAAGAACCTCGTCGGGCGTTGCCCCTGACCAAGCGGGCGCTTCGACCAACTGCACTGGTGCGGCAATCTCACCGCCTGGCCCCCACGGGCGGCGCAACTCCCCAACCACCGCATTCCACGACTCGTCGTCGCTGAAGTCGGTCCTGATGACGAGAACGTCGAACAAGTCTCGTCCAATCTCAGGCAGCACTCGCGCAGGGCCCTCCGGCATCGTCATGCCCAGCACTCTCACACGCCGCACTGACACCCAGGCCCTGCGGAAGTGATCCAGAGAAACGTCCTAGCTAGTTCAGGACGGGAAGCGAGGTCAGACCGCGTACAAGACGGGCGTGCCGCCACTGAAGCTGGTCGGGCGGTACGGCGAGCCGGAGGCCAGGGAACCGTGTCAGTACCGCGCGCAGCGCGATTTCCGCCTCGGCCTTGGCCAGGGGAGCGCCGACGCAGCGGTGGATACCGTGCCCGAAGGCGAGGTGGCCGGCAGCGTCCCGGTTCGCATCGAGCTGGTCCGGTGACGGGAACCGTTCCGGGTCGCGGTTGGCGGCTCCGAGGGAGACCAGCACCGGTGCGCCTGCCGGGATGTCGGTGCCGCCGAGCGTGATGGCCTCCGTGGTGTACCGGAAGGTGGCCGTGCTGACGGGGGAGTCGAATCGAAGTAGTTCGTCCAGCACCGCAGGGATGTCGTTTGGGTTCTGGTGGAGGCGGTCGAGTTCGGCCGGGTGCTGGAGCAGGGAGAAGGTCGCGTTGCCGAGGAAGTTGGTGGTGGTCTCGTGACCGGCCACGAGTAGGAGCACCGCGAGGGAGACCAGTTCCTCCTCACTGAGCCGGTCGTGGCCGTCGCGGGCCGAGATGAGGCGGTCGAGGAGCGAGTTGCCGGGGTGTCGGCGCTTGGCGGCGATGAGGTCTGTCATGTAGTCGGCCAGGGAGTGCGAGGACGCGTCGATGACCTGTGGCTGTCCGGCCGCGAACAGTTCGCCGGACCAGCGCTGGATGTCGGGCCGGTCTTCCTCCGGTACTCCGAGCAGTTCGCAGATCACGATGACGGGTAGCGGGACGGCCAAGCCGGTCACGAAGTCGAAGGGCTCACCGACAGGCCACTGGTCCAGCAGGTCGTCGGTGACCGTGGCGATGAACGGGCGCAGTTCCGCGACCGCCCCGGTCGTGAACGCCTTGGTGACCAGCTTGCGCAGCCGGGTGTGCTCAGGCGGGTCGCTCGACAGCATGTTGTGCGCCACTGCGGGGTGGAGGCGCCGCTTTGATTCCTTGCCCGCGAAGAACGCGGAGGTGTCCTTCGAGAGCCGGGCGTCGGCGAGCGCTTCCCTGGCTTCGGAGTATCCGGTGACCAGGTAGCTGAGGCGACCGCCGGATCCGCTGGCTACGGCTTGTACGGGGCATGCCGAGCGCATGGCCGCGTAAGTGGGGTAGGGGTTCTGGAGGAAGCCGGGGTCCTGAGTTGGGTCGGTCATTTCTTCAGGTTCCAATCACTCATGGCCGGCCGTCGTCGCGGACACGCTCGACGTAGGCGTCGGCCACCAGGAGGAGCCACTGTGTGTCGGCGCGTAGATCCTCGCGGGCGGCGGCGTCTACCGACGGAGGTGCGACTTCGTCTGCGTACCGGCCAGCCTTCGAGTCTGCCAGTGCAGCTCGTACGACAGCCGCCTCCACGGCGGCGGCGCCCTGCTCGGTAGCGGTGTGGAAGTTCGACGCCGCGCTCTCCTGCACCCTGCGCGACCGATACGGCCGGAGGGCGAGGATGCCGTCGCTGATCTCGATGACGCGCCGCTGCAGCCGGAAGTCGGAGTCGTCGGAGATGCCGTCGACGTCCTCGGCCGACGATAGGACGATCTGCGGCATCGCGGCTGACAGGTCCTGCCAGAGGGGGCGGAGCGACTCGAAGGACCGGGTTTCCCAGCGGCGACGGCGGGCTTGGTTGATCGGGTAGAGGACAGCGGGCCACGTGAGGCCGAGGCAGATCAGCAGGACGGCGAGTGCCGGGGAGGTGACGCTGAAGGCGCACGTCGAGGTCACGAGCGATGAGCACTGCGCGTGCGTTTCGTCGCCCAGTCCCAGACCGAGGCCGACGATGCGTGTCAGCTTGTAGACGACGTAGACGAGAGCGAACACGCAGCCTGCCGCGGCCACCCGCAGCCCGCCCCGGATGCTGTCGCGCCGAGTCGCCTTCGACTGGCGTACGGCCTGCATCAGGAAGTCGACCACGGAGAACCCGAGGAACGAAATGTAGGGGAGTAGATAGAGCGCGTAGACCTGCGGAGAACGAGCTGTCAGCTGCTCGTAGGCGAACAGCGCGGTCATGGTGACGACCGACGCGGTGAGCAGGGCGAGACGGACCCTGATGCGCCGCCGCGCCTCGTAGGGTTCGAGGTTGAGCTGGAAGGAAACGGCCAGAACCGCTGTGGCGGCACCCAGAGAAGCGCAGTTGCTCAGCAGTCGGCCGACGTGCGGCACGATCGACTCCGCGACGTTTCTGAACAGCGGCGCATAGGAGGCGAAGGCCATGGCGAAGGAGCCGAGAAGCGCGCCCATGGCCCAGGTACCGGTCGGACGGGGCGTTCCGCGTCCGAGCACCCAGTAGCCAGCTATCGACGCGAGCAGCAACGCCATCCCGAGGAAGACAGCATTCGTCATGCGCGGATGCGGCCTCTCCTGATGGGTTGGGCGAAGAGAGCTTCCCAGCTGTCCGGGCCCCTCTCGGGGCGGTGCGAAGGGGCCTCGCGTTCGCGGTAGATGCGTTGGCGGACGACCGTCGCCATCATCTCCGCCTCGCGCTCGTCAGCAGTCGAGTAACTCGTCCGCCCGGACATACGCATCACCAGCGTCGGGTTGACCCCCAGGGAGCGGGCCGTGTCCGCGTTGACCTCCAGGCTTCCCGGATGATCGCAGTACACATGGCACAGCTCGTGCGTGAGGATGTGCCGCTGGTGGTGGGCGGACGTGCCCTCCTCGTAGAAGAGGAGATCGGCGTCCGGGGTCTCGATTCTCATTCCGCACGGCGCATCGACCGCGCCGAGCGTGCTCAGCGGCTGCAGGACGATGGGCTTCCCGCGAAGCTCGGCTATGGCCTCGCTCAATTGGCGGGTGGTGAATCGGTGCGGCAGACGTAGGAGGTTGATCTGCTCTTCGCACGATGCGCGTAGTCGACGCGTGTCGACTTCTGGCAAGGACACGGTGCTCCCCTTCGGCCTCGGCGGTGCGTCAACTTGTGGGTGGACGGAAGCCCCGAGGATGCCAAGAGAAGGCAGGAACTCACGCTTCCTGGAAGTGGCAGTTCCGATTACGGTTGGTCACTGACGGAGGGGGCGAACCTTCCCGGTCGCCAACTCCTCGCCGTTGGGCGGAAACGTAGGAGGCCGGTGATTCGGGCGCGAGGCGGTTCGCACTCTGAGTAGTTGATTACTTGATTATCCGTTATGTCTGACTACGCTGAATGACTGAACCATGATCGACCGGATGGGAGTTTGGGCGCCCTATGGCGCATGTCACCCAGTGAGCGCATCCTAGGCTCGCCCTTATGGACGTGCGGGGCGGGCGGGTCGCGGGTGGCGAAGGTGGCGGCGAGTCGCTGCCTGAGTTGCTGCAATCGTGGCGGCGGCGGGTGAATCCCGATGAGATCCCCGGGCTGACCTCTGCGGGCCGTAGGGCAAAGGGCCTGACGCAGCGTGACGTGGCTCGATTGACCGGGGTGAGTGAACGCTGGTACGGGGCGCTGGAGCGGGGCATGGAGGCCAAGTACTCCGCTGACTTTCTCGATCGACTCTCGTCGGTGCTGGGGCTGAGTCGCGCTGAGCGCGATGCCCTGTACCTGATGGCGGTGGGCCATCCGCCGGTGGTCGCCGCGGTTCCGGAGGCCGGTGCGGCGGCGGAAATGGACGAGGTGCTGCAGCGGTTTCTGGACGGCCAGGCCCCCGATCCCGCCTTCGTGACGGACCTCGCCTGGAACGTGATCGGCTACAACGAACCGCTGCTGGACTGGTTTCCGTGGGCGGCTCACCAGGCGAATCAGATGCGGTGGGCGTTCCTGAGTCCGGAGGCCCGCGAGCAGCTCGTGAACTGGGAGCAGGACTGGGCTCGCTCCTACCTAGGGCAGATCCGCTACGAGCGCGCCCGCCATCCGGACCACGAAGCGCTGCGACAGCTGGAGCGCGACATCCTCACGAGTTCCCCGGCCGCACGGCAGATGTGGGACCGCCGCGAGGTGGTCGAACACGCCGACGGAGACCTGCGCAAGCTTCGACTTCCCCACCATCGGGGTCGAGAAGTCGGCGTGCGGATCATGGCCCTGCGGCCCATACGCAGCGACCTTCTCCGGGTGATCGTGCTGATGGAAGCCGACTCTGAACCTGCCGAGACGTGATCGACGGGAGCGGTGCGCGCTGCTCTGTGTGCGGCCAAGTCCTTACTTGTCGTCGAGCAGTCCCGACGCTTCCGCCTCGTCGGGCATTCCTTCCAGTCGTCGGGCCTGGTCGATCACGGTGTTCACCATGCTCAGGCTCGAAGCGCTGAGACCGTTCGCGCGCAGGGCGACCCGGCGCACCTCCTGGTCGCGCATGGCGGCGACCAGCTGGATCTCGGCACGCTGGCGCTCCGCCTCCTCCTCGTCGAAGAAATAGCCCGGGTTCACGCCGAAGAAACCGGCCAGCGCACGGATGGTCTGCATCTTCGGGTTCGAGTTGGTGCCGGTGCGAAGCTGCTGGATGGCGCTCGCGGAGATGGTGACGTCGGAGGTGTCACGGATGCCCTGCGAGACCTCCGCGTAGGTGTAAGGGCCGCGTCCCTTCGGGTGCACCTCTCGGAACAGGTAGTCGAGCAACTCCGAGAAGGTGCGCTCGCGCGATTCGGTCATCTCCAGATCTCCGTCATGGCGGCCATCATATCCACCTCAGTGGTGATCATGGTCGGTCAGGTTCAGTACCTCGCCATTGCAGTTGACGAAAGGGCGTAACTGCAATGTACTTTGTGCGTTGTCAGTATCCATTGCAGTGTTCCGCCGCTGGTGAGGGCTGGTCTATAGAAGCTGGACTTGGGCCGAGGGTCGCCATATGGTCCTGGTGCCCACAGGCGGAGATCACTGGCTGACGTAACAGTCAGGAGGGGAGGGAGATGAGCGCGGGCGGGTCATGACGACCGCAGGGTGCACAGGGGTGGATGAGACCGGCGCCCGGGAGCTACCAACTCCCGAGCACCGGGCCGACACCCCGAGGGGTACCGATCCACATCTCGCGGGCGGCGGGGCTTTTGCACGAGAACCGCCGCACCGCGTTCCTACGAACAACGGAGTATCACATGCTCGCCACGCCGAGCGTCAACCCAGCCTGCCCGGATACCGAACGACAGCACCGTCTCGCTGCTCAGCTCGCAGAGATGATCCCGGGCGCGGCCACGATCCGAGTCAGCCTCACCGACCCGAGCCGGGCGTGGCCCCACCCGCGTGCCGCTATCCGGGACGAGGGTGGGAAGGCCCTGAAGGTGAGCCGGACGACGGCGACGGTCGCCGCCCGTTGGATCCTGCGGGTCTGGCCGGAGGCGGACTGGACCCGGCCACACACCCTCGACATCCAGCGCGCCGCCCTCACCTGCAGCGACCTGGTCGCCGCCGGTCGGAGCCGCTGACATGGCCCGGATACGCACCATCAAGCCGGAGGCGTTCTTCTCCGAGTCGCTCGCCGAAGTGAGCGTCGAGGCCGAGCGGACCTTCTTCGGCCTCCTCACGCAGGCCGACGACCACGGACGGCACCGCGACAACGCCGCGATCATCGCTGGGCTCCTGTGGCCCCTGCGCGCCGAGCACACCTCGGTCCACGTCGAGGACGATCTCCACCAGCTCGCGAGCGCCGGCCTGATCTGCCGGTACACCGGCTGCGACGGCCGCCGCTACCTCCACATCGTGACCTGGTCCGAACACCAGAAGATCGACAAGCCGAGCCAGTCCCGCCTGCCGTCCTGCTGGCAGCACCAGGCTGCCCGCCGGTGCGGCCCCTGCAAGGGCAACTGCACCAAGCAGACCGGGTGCTCGCCCACCACTCCCGGAGGACTCGCCGAGACCTCGCCGAACGCTCCCCGACCCCTCGATCTGCCCGCCCAGGCCACCTCGACGTCTTCCGGACACGTGATTGTGTCCCCGGCCGACCGGCAGGCAGCCACCGATCACTTGGTCGACGTCCCTGGCGGCTCCCGATCGGAAGCCCCAGGTCAGGAGGCATTCCTCGAGGACTCCTCGAACCTTCCCCGAAGCCTGCCCGAAGGCTCGGCGCCTGGATCTAGGATCTTGGATCCTGGATCTTCTCTCCCTACGGGGCGCACAGCGCCCGCAGCCGGCATCTCCGCTAAGGATCTGGTCGGGGAGTACGTCGCCGGGTGCGACCAGCGCCCCCCGAGCGACGTGATCGGGCACCTGGGGCGGATCATCAAGAAGCTCCTGGACGAGGGCATCGCACCGGCGCACATCCGAGCCGGGCTGGCGAATTTCACGGCCAACCCGAAGCACCCGAGCGTGCTGACCAGCATGGTCAACGAGGCGATGAACGCTTGCCCCGGCGGTTTGGCGCGGCCGGGAATCCGGCCTAACGTGCCCGCCCACCAGGCGTGGACCAACCCGGCTAACGCGTCTGCCGCCTACGCCGAGGAGCTGTGATGCACACCCGTCACCGCGAACCGCAGCTCCTCGGCAACGAAGCCACCCTGGAGCGTATGGCCAGGATCCTGGCCGCCCGCAACATCGACCCGGCCGACGCCGCGCTGCCGGACGACGCCGAGCACTTCTCACCGCTGGACGCCCTGCTGGCCGGGATGCCCCCTCGCTACCAAGCGGCTGTCGCCGACCACCCCACGGTCCTGGAGTGGGTCCGAAAGGTCACCGACGCGGCCGTCGCACCCAGCAGAGGAGCCCGGCTACAGGTCACCACCGGACCTAGCCTGCTGATGGCCGGGGTCGTCGGCGCGGGCAAGACACACCAGGCGTACGGCGCAGTCCGAGCGCTGGTCAACAGCGGGGTCGGTGTTCGCTGGCGCGCGACCACCGCTGCCGACCTCTACGCCGATCTCCGCCCCCGGCCCGGGGTCGACAGCGAGCGGGAACTGGCGGCGGTCGGCCGCTGCCCGCTGCTGATCATCGACGACCTCGGCGCGGCTAAGGCGAGCGAGTGGGTGGAGGAAGTGACGTACCGGCTGATCAACCGGCGGTACAACTACGAACTCCCCACGCTGATCACGACCAACCTGGCGATCAAGGACCTGCGCTCGTACCTCGGGGATCGCGTCGCCAGCAGGCTCGCGCAGATGACCACCCGAGTCGAGTTCGAGGCCGTCGACCGCAGACGCCACAGTGCCGCCGCCTGACCCTGCACAGGCCACCCCGCCGGACCGCGCCCTCGCAGCGCCGTCCCCCGTTATGTTCTTGGCGGTCCTGCAATGGGACCGCTGGCCTCCGGGCCCGGCATGACTGTGTCCCCCTGTCGAAGGCATGACCTGGGGGGTGGTGTCACCGGGCCCGGGAGGTGCCGTCGGAGACGCTGATGAGAGGTCCGGCCACTGCCCGGTCCGGCGCAATGCCGGACGGCTCGCGGGCGGCAGGTCTGCATAACGTGGATGCGCGCGTACGACACCAACGCCGAGGCCGGCACCGTGAACACCCTTTGGGGAGAGGGAGTATCGATGTTCGACACCACTGAGGTGGGCGTCTTCCTGGGCCTGGATGTCGGCAAGAGTGCCCATCACGGCCACGGGCTGACCCCGGTCGGGAAGAAGGTCTTCGACAAGCAGCTGCCCAACAGCGAGCCGAAGCTGCGGGCCGTCTTCGAGAAGCTGGCCGCGAAGTTCGGCACAGTGCTGGTGATCGTGGACCAGCCCGCCTCCATCGGGGCTCTGCCCCTGACCGTGGCCCGGGACGCCGGCTGCCGGGTCGCTTACCTGCCCGGCCTGGCGATGCGCCGGATCGCCGATCTCTACCCGGGCGAGGCGAAGACCGACGCGAAGGACGCCGCAGTCATCGCGGACGCCGCCCGCACCCTGCCCCACACCCTGCGCTCGCTGGAACTGACCGACGAGATCACCGCCGAGCTGAACGTCCTGGTCGGCTTCGACCAGGACCTCGCCGCCGAGGCCACCCGCACCAGCAACCGCATACGCGGCCTTCTCACCCAGTTTCACCCCAGCCTGGAACGTGTCCTTGGCCCGCGCCTGGACCACCGGGCCGTCACCTGGCTGCTGGAACGCCACGGATCCCCAGCCGCCTTGCGGAAAGCCGGCCGCCGCAAACTCGTCGAGCTCATCCGCCCCAAGGCCCCGCGCATGGCCGCACGGCTGATCGACGAGGTCTTCGACGCCCTGGACGAGCAGACCGTGATCGTGCCTGGAACCAGCACCCTCGGCACCGTCATTCCCTCCCTGGCCCGCTCCCTCGGCGCCGTCCACGAACAGCGCCGGGCCCTGGAAACCCAGATCAGCACCCTGCTGGAGGCCCACCCTCTTTCCCAGGTCCTGACCTCGATGCCCGGCGTCGGCGTCAGGACCGCCGCAGTCCTGCTGACCACCGTCGGCGACGGCACCAACTTCCCCACCGCCGCCCACCTCGCCTCCTACGCCGGCCTTGCCCCGAACACCCGGCAATCCGGAACCTCGATCCACGGCGAACACGCGCCCCGAGGCGGCAACCGGCAGCTCAAACGGGCCATGTTCCTCTCCGCCTTCGCCTGCATGAACGCCGATCCGGCCTCCCGGACCTACTACGACAAACAGCGAGCCCGCGGCAAAACCCACACCCAAGCCCTCCTCCGACTCGCCCGCCAGCGCATCAGCGTCCTGTTCGCCATGCTCCGAGACGGCACCTTCTACGAATCTCGGACACCGAAGGACGTCGAACTCGCCGCATAGCCCCCCACCCGAACCACCCCAAACCCGACAGGGATGCCTTGACGAACGACATAGAGGCACCCCCCCCCGCAGGCACCTACCGACAGCGCACCTCTCCGCCGACGCCCCTGCGCGCGGAGAGCGATCGGAGCACCCCGCATGACCAGCACGATGAAAAGCTCTGCCCGCCACCGTCAGCTCGGCGACCAGACCTGGCAGGCCGACGCCGTCTGCCAGAGCACCGAGTACAACCCGGTGGACCCCGAAGTCTTCTTCCCCGAGCCCGACGAGACCACCAAGATCGCCACGGCCAAGGCGCTGTGCGGCCAGTGCCCGGTCCGCCGAACCTGCCTGGACGCCGCTCTCGAAGGGGGTGACACCGACGGGATCCGTGGTGGCCTGACGGAGGAGGAGCGTGGGCCGTTGCACGACAAGCTCGCCAGCCGCCTCGACTACAGCCGCGTCAATGCCACCATCGCCGGGCGCGACGTGCACCTCACCCATGCGGAGCGCCGGGCGGTCGAGTACGCGGCCTACCGCCACGGGGTGAGCGAGCAGCGCCTGGCCTGGCTTCTGAAGGTCACCGAGGAGCACGCCAAGAAGCGATACCGCGAGATCCGCCGGGCCGAGCGCAACCGAACCCTGAACCAGCCCACCACGAACATCCCATCCCCCGAGACCAGCGGCGAGCGCCTGATCCGCGACGACTTCGGGACGGCGGCATGAACACCGCAAGCGCGCCGAAGACGGTGCACATATCCGGGTGGGACCGCGCGGCTGTCGTGGCCCTCGGGGGCGCGGGATGCGCGCTGTCGTACGACGCCCTGCAGCAGATGGCCGTCGCCGTCCATATCCGAGGCTTCCTTACCTACCTGTTCCCCCTGGTGATCGACGGGTTCATCGCGTACGGCATCCGAGCCCTCCTGGTCCTGCGCAACGCGCCCCTGCGCGCCCGGCTCTACGTCTGGACGCTCTTCGGCACGGCCACCGCCGCCAGCATCTGGGCCAACGCGCTCCACGCGGTGCGCATCAACCAGGACACGGTCGCTGGCGCCGGCCTCCGGCTCGGTGACGCGGTGGTCGCGGTGCTGTCCACCATCGCCCCGCTGGCCTTGGCCGGAGCGGTCCACCTCTACATCCTCATTGCCCGGGGCCCCGTCAAGGACAGTGACCGGCAGAACCTCGGTCAGCCCGGTCACCTCGGTCAGACCGATCGGGGCGACGCCATCGAGGTCACCCGGACCGACCGAGCCGGTCAGCAGCGGTCAGCGGCCGGTCAGGTCAAGTCCGGTCAGTCGGTCACCGCTCTGAACGACCGGCTGCCGCTGTCCCCGACCGACGGGGACACCGCCACCCGGTCAGTGACCGGAGACTCGACCCCGGCCACCAGCGGCCAGTCGGTCACCGACCACCGCAACCGGAGCGCAGGTGCCCCTGACTTGCCGGGACAGGCGGACAAGGGGCGGACGGGTGCTGACCGCCCCGACAGTGCGGCCCCGGCCGGTGATGGCCAGGGCAGCCCGGCGGGGGTCAGTGCCCCGCCGGTCACCTCCCCGCCGGTCACTGACCGGGCCGCTCGGCCGACTGGTGACCGGCGTCCTGACCCGGACACCGAGGAGCTGTTGAAGATCGCCCGGTCGGCGGTCAGGGCCGAGGACAAACTGACCCGCAAGGTGGTCGCCCAGGCGATCCGAGGTCAGCAGATCCCGCTGTCCAGCGACACCCTGACCGCGCTGATGGCCCAGCTGCGCGAGCAGCACCGCCAACCGGTCACCTCCTCTCGGCCCTGACCGAACCCTCCACGGAGTGGGTGACCAAGCCGGTCACCCCGGCCGGTCACCCGCTCCGCGTGTCTCCGAGACACCCCGCCACAGCAGAAACGGAGAGCACCCGATGCGCACTCACCCGGCCACGCCCGCCGAAGTCGACTCCTGGCTGACCGTCCTGCACCAGCACGGACACCTCCACCGCGCCCAGTCCGGCCCGGACACCACCTGGATCGTGCAACGCGAGCAGCACGACCCGCCCTGGACCCTGCACCACCCCGTCCTGGCCATGGACTGTATCGAGGAACTCGTCCGCGAAATCCAGCAACAGGACCCGGAGACGAGTCGGTGAACATCAACGACCCGGTGGCCACCCCCGCTGGACAGCAGCGTGACCCCACCACGGCTCCTGGCGGAGCAAGCTATCGCGTACGACGGTCCTACGGCCCGTCGTACGCACTTGCCCCCGCCCAGGAGGGCGGGGGAAGCCCGGCTGGTCCCCGAGCGAGGGCGCACGGGGACCAGCCGGGCAACCGGCACCAGGGGGCGCCGGTCATCGGGGGAGAAGCAGATGACCCTGCCGACCGCGAGCAGCCGAGCCCGAGCACGCCCGCCTTCCCCGACCGCACCCCGCGCCGCCGTAGCCGCAACCCGAGCGAGCGCGCCCGCAAGACAACCACCCGCCTCTCCGACACCGAGAAAGCCGAGATCACCGACGCCGCCACCCAGCGCGGCGTCACCGTCGCCCGCTTCCTCGCCACCGCCGGCCTGAGCGCCGCCCGCGGACGCGCCGCCGTGCACAGCAACGACCAGCTCGACACCGCCATCGACGAACTCGCCGCCCTACGCACCGCGCTGGCCCGGATCGGCAACAACATCAACCAGATCGCCTTCGTCCTCAACAGCGGTGGCCACCCGCGCGCCGGTGAACTCGAACACGCGCTGGGCACGCTGACCGGACTTCTCGCCCGCGTCGATGACGCGGCGAACGACCTGGTGACCCGGCGGCTGTGATGGTTCCCGACATCGGACGCGGCTCCCGCACCCACGGCCTCCTCGTCTACCTGTACGGCCCCGGACGGCGCGAGGAGCACACCGACGCGCACCTCGTCGGCTCCTGGGACGGCTTCGCCCCCGACCCCGGCCGCGACACCGGCCGGGGCACCGGCCTCGACCCCGACCCGAGGGTCACTCTCGCCCGGCTCACCGCCGCCCTGGACCTGCGGGTCAAGCAGGCCGGCGACCGCGCGCCCGCCGAGCACGTCTGGCACTGCTCGGTCCGCACCGCCCCCGGGGACCGGCGGCTGGATGACGAGGAGTGGAACGCCGTCGCCCAGCGCATCGTCCACGCCACCGGCATCGCCCCGGCCGGAGACCCCGACGGCTGCCGGTGGATCGCCGTCCGCCACGCAGAGGACCACATCCACATCGTCGCCACCCTCGTACGCGGCGACCTGCGCAACCCGCGCCTGAACTACGACTTCAACAAGGCCCAGGCCGAATGCCGCCGCATCGAGAAGGAGATGGGCTTGCGGCGCCTGAACGCCGGCGACGGAACCGCAGCGAAGAATCCCAGCAGCGCCGAGAAGTTCAAGGCCGAGCGCACCGGCCGCCCGGAGACCTCGCGCGAGACGCTCCGTGAGGCCGTTCGTCGAGCCGTGGCGGGAGCGGATTCGGAAGAGGAGTTCTTCACGCGGCTCCGAGAGGCGGGGGTGCGGGTGAAGCTGCGGCACGCTCCCTCCGGTGACGCGCTCGGCTACAACGTGGCCCTGCCCGGCGACCGCAACCGCGACGGAGACCCGGTCTGGTACCCCGGCTCCAAACTGGCCCCCGACCTCTCCCTTCCGAAGATCCGCCTACGCCTCACCGACGGGGCCGCCGAGCCAAGCCCGCCCGCGGTCGGCGCTGACCGGACGAACTGGTCACCGCCCGCCCGTCAACGACGCAACGCAGTCGTCATCGCCGAGCGCTCGGCCACGCTCCTGGAACGCGACGACGGCGGCGAGGCCGCCGCCCAGCTTGTCGGCGTCGGAGAACTCCTCGACGCGGTGGCCCAGACCTCACCGGCCACCACCCGCGCCGAACTGGCCGCCGCAGCCCGTGCCTTCGAGCGGGCGACTCGCAGTCATGTCCGCGCCGAACGCGCCGACACCCGGGCTCTCCGCTCAGCTGCCCGGGGCATTGTCCAGGCCGGCGGGGCGCTCGGCCGAGGCGAGGACGGCGGCACCACCGCCATGCTCGTCTCCACCCTCGTCCTGGTCACCCTCGCCGCCGCCCGCTGGCACTCCGCGCGCGGACACGCCCAGCAGGCCCACGCCTCCCAACAAGCCGCCGCGCACCTGCGCACCGCCTACCGGCAAGCCGCCGCCATGCCGATGCGAATGCTGCACGACCAAGGCCGGACCCTTCCAGAAGCCCAGCGCCGCACGCACGAAGCCACCCTGCGCGCCGTCCTGCCGGAGAAGGTCGTACGGGCAGAGGGCATGGAAGCGAGGACCGACGCCTTGATCGCCACCCTCGCCGAGGCCGAGCGGGCGGGCCACGACTCCGAAGCCCTCCTGCGCCAGGCCATCGACATGCGCGAACTCGACAGCGCCGATGACGTGAGCGACGTCCTGGTCTGGCGTCTGCGGCGCATCGCCCAGCTCCCGGCACACCCGGGCGAAGGTGCCCGTCGTCCGCAGGCCGCCACCCGCCAGGCCCCTGCGCCGAGCAGCCGCACCAGTGAACGAAACGCGACGGCAGCCGCGCCGCTCGGGACTGTTCAAGACCCCAACCGTCGCTCGTCACGTCGCTGACCAGGTCGGACCGGTAGTCGACCACCGACCGAGCGGACGCCGCGAAATGTATGGACAGCCGGTTTCACCGGCTGTTACGGATGAAGACAGGACCGACAACCGGGAGATGACGCTCGTGCTCAGAACCACCACCCGCACCACGGAGCCGGCATCCGCGCTGCCCGTCCTCCCCGCTGGTATCGACCCCCTGCTGCGGCTCCAGGCCGAGACGCGGCCGGCCGATGGCCCCGGGGCGATTCGCTGCGTCGGCCACTCACGCGAACTCGCTCTCGGGGGCATCCCCGTGATGTGCTCCGCCTGTCGTGCCCGACGCGACTGGCTGCTCATCAACCACGGTCGCAACGTCTGGGTGCGCTGCCGGTGCGGCAACCAGTGGCTCGAGCCCGAGATCAGCCGCGCCGGCTTCGACGCCCTCGTCGGCGGCCCGCACGGGACGACTTACCCGAGTGTCGAGGCGGGCTTGGCCGCGCTCGGGTTCGATGGTGTCTTCGCCGGTATGTATATGGAGTAGGCGAGCACCGGGACGAATACGCGGGGACTTGGGGCACCAGCCTCCGGGTTCGCCGCTTCTGATCTTCAGCTAATGGCGTGCGCCGGGTCGGCAGCCTGAGCCTCTGCGAAGGTGCCGTAGTCGGTCGATCGGTCGAGCAGACTGAAGTCCATGTCACCGGCGGTGAACCGGCTGGTGTAGTAGTGCCCGGTCGCAGTCTTGGGCTGGAGACCGGTGACCGCGATTCGACAGGCCCCTTCGTGCCGCGGGCTTCGATGCTGGTGCTCCACGCGGGGCGTGTTGTCGTACAGGAATCCGATCTCGGCAGTTCCCGAGTTCTCGGGGGCGCCGATGGTGGCGTTGCTCGACCGCGAGGTGCTTTCCTTCGTGCGGAGTGTGGCGTGCAGGCTCCAGAAGGTCTGCTCGATCGTCATGTACGTGATGATCGGACCCCGGTTCCCTCCCTCCGGAATGTGGCTTTCCGAGCTCGGGACAAGCACTACCCGCCAGGTGCCTGTGACCCAGGCACGGCCGGTGAAGCGGTGGATAACGGGCCAGTGCCAGGCCCACTTGTCGAACACGACAGTGCCGTAGCCCACGAGCGCCGGAATGTACGCGAAGAGGTACCGGAACTCGGACGGGTACAGGCCCAGGACGACCAGGACGACCGTGTAGAGGGTGGCGGCGATGGTGGCGCCGGCTCGGATGGTGGTCGCGGTGTTCATCGTCAGCTCTCGTAGTTGAGGTAGTACCACGCGCGCTCGATCAGCTCGCGCGCGTCCTTCTCCGTCCACTTCTGGCCCTCGCCGAACACCTTCTTGATCCCGTTCGGCTCCACCATGCGCAGATAGCTGAACCAGGCTCCCGTGAGTTGCTGATAGACCTCCCGCAGGCTTTCGCGGACCACAGAGTCCAGGCTGCCGTCGAGGAGCAGGACGTTGTCCGGGACGTTGTAGATCAGGCACTCGGAGAAGTAAGACGGAAGGGCCTTGATCACGCCCTCGGAGGCGAGGTCGTTCTCGACGTTCTTCAGCACCCGCACCACGAACTTGTACCGGTACTTGGTGTTGGTGTTCTTCGTGCGGCCGTTGGCCAGCTGGAGCTCGGGCCAATTGATGACACGCTTGCCGTTGCGCCCGTAGACGACGCTGCCCACGTACTCGCCGCCGGGAACCGTGGTGTCGTAGGCCACCCACTTGAAGCACGGCACCACGTCGATGCTGGGACGGCTGCCCACAACCTCCGGAACGTACACGGCGAGGTTGTGGTCCGTGTCCACCCAGCCAAATTGGTTGGTAAGCGCGTCTTCAACCTCCTGGCGGAGCTTCTGCCGGGTCCACGGCCCCGCGTACCTGGCTGGCTGCCCAAACCACCAAGCCGCCAGCCCCTCCGTATGGATGGGGTCGTTGAGCTTCACCATGATGTCGACGTCGCTGTCACCGCGGACGTTGGTGTTGTTGGGGTACGAGCCCTTCGACGCCACCGTGATGTCGAGCCCCTGGAACGGTTGGTGCCGGAGCACCGCCTGTTTCACCATGCGCTCGGCGCGCTCCAGCCGGAGCTGTTCGGAAGCACCCGGGGGGTTCTTCCATTTGTTGATCAAAGCGATCCGCTGTTCATACGTCAGCTGTCGTGCCACGAAAGCCTCCAGGCTCCGGCGCGCCTGCGCCGTCAATAGCGTACGAGCGGGCACTGACAGCGACGCTGGATGGCCGACGCCGACGGCGTCAAATGGCTCACCGACCGGACGACTGGCTCTTTTTCCGGGTAGCGACAGAGCCAGACGCCGCCGAGAACTGACGCGCCACCGTTCAGCACGCCACGCGCCCCGGGGGGGTGCCTCTATGTCGTTCGTCAAGGCGCCCTGTCGGGTTTGGGGTGGTTCGGTGTTGCTGGGGTTATGCGGCGAGCTCGACGTTCTTGGGCACCCGCGCTTCGTAGAAGGTGCCGTCGCGGAGCATGGCGAACAGGACGCTGATGCGCTGGCGGGCGAGGCGGAGGAGCGCTTGGGTGTGGGTTTTGCCGCGGGCTCGCTGTTTGTCGTAGTAGGTCCGGGAGGCCGGATCGGCGTTCATGCAGGCGAAGGCGGAGAGGAACATGGCCCGTTTGAGCTGCCGGTTGCCGCCGCGGGGCGCGTGTTCGCCATGGATCGAGGTGCCCGAGGTCTTTGTCGTCGGTGCGAGGCCGGCGTAGGAGGCGAGGTGGGCGGCGGTGGGGAAGCTGGTGCCGTCGCCGACGGTGGTCAGCAGGACTGCGGCGGTCCTGACGCCGACGCCGGGCATCGAGGTCAGGACCTGGGAAAGAGGGTGGGCCTCCAGCAGGGTGCTGATCTGGGCTTCCAGGGCCCGGCGCTGTTCGTGGACGGCGGCGAGCGAGCGGGCCAGGGACGGGACCACAATGTCGAGGGTGCCGGTGCCGGGAACGGTCACGGTCTGCTCGTCCAGGGCGTCGAAGATGTCGTCGATCAGCCGTGCGGCCATGCGCGGGGCCTTGGGCCGGATCAGCTCGACGAGGCGGCGTCGGCCGGCTTTGCGCAGGGCGGCCGGGGAGCCGTGGCGTTCCAGGAGCCAGGTGACGGCCTGGTGGTCAAGGCGAGGCCCCAGGACGCGCTCCAGGCTTGGGTGGAACTGGGTGAGCAGGCCGCGAATTCGGTTGCTGGTGCGGGTGGCCTCGGCGGCGAGGTCCTGGTCGAAGCCGGTCAGCACGGTCGGCTCGGCAGTGATCTCGTCGGTCAGTTCCAGCGAGCGCAGGGTGTGCGGCATGGTTCGCGCAGCGTCCGCGATGACGGCCGCGTCCTTGGCGTCGGTCTTGGCCTCTCCGGGGTAGAGGTCGGCGATCCGTCGCATGGCCAGGCCGGGCAGGTAGGCGACGCGGCAGCCGGTGTCCCGGGCGACGGCCAGGGGCAGGGCGCCGATGGAGGCGGGCTGGTCCACGATGACCAGGACGGTGCCGAACTTCGCGGTCAGCTTGTCGAACACGGCCCGCAGCTTCGGCTCACTGTTGGGCAGTGGCTTGTCGAAGACCTTCTTCCCGGCCGGGGTGAGCCCGTGCCCGTGGTGGGCGGACTTTCCGACGTCCAGGCCGAGGAACACGCCGACGTCTTCGATCTCGAACATCGCGCCCTTCCAGGGGGTTTGACGGTGCCGGCCTCGGCTCGGGTGTCGTGCTCGCGCATCCACGTTATGCAGACCTGCCGCCCGCGAACTGTCCGGCATTGCGCCGGACCGGACGGTGGCCGGACCTCTGATCAGCGTCTCCGACGAACACCCCCGGACCCGGTGACACCACCCCCCAGGTCATCCGCTCGACAGGGGGACACAGTCATGCCGGGCCCAGAGGCCAGCGATCCCGTTGCAGGACCGCGAAAAAGATAACGGGGAATAGGCTCATCACATCCCCGCGGCCCGGCTCTTTGGAGTCGCCCCTCTCATCGACCCGATGTCCGCAGTGACAGGAGACCGTGGTCAGGGTGAACACGGTCGGAGAACTCCGGA
The DNA here is from genome assembly GCF_045162765.1 of Streptomyces sp. NBC_01013. Classification (NCBI taxonomy): domain Bacteria; kingdom Bacillati; phylum Actinomycetota; class Actinomycetes; order Kitasatosporales; family Streptomycetaceae; genus Streptomyces; species Streptomyces sp. NBC_01013. The sequence goes on along the minus strand of NZ_CP108687.1, from coordinate 1,748,195 downwards.
AGATGTGAGGCATGAACCTCAACGACCTCAGCTCGCTGATGAAGCGTCGTCAGGACGGCGGCCTCAGCTTCGAACGCTTCCGATCCGATCCGGCATTGACCGCACTGCGGTGGCCGGACGACGTGCTGAGGGACTTCCTGTTCGACCATGGCGACAACGGTCCCTTCGTGGACGAATACGGAGCCCTCGACCTGACCGCGATCACTTGGACGCTGGAGACGATTCCGTCCGCGGACTTCCTCACCATGCCGACCGGTGAGAGCGAAGTCGGACTGATCGAACACTTCGCCAAGAACCCGGTGCACTGGGTCGCAGCGCGAGCCCCGGAAGTCGGCAGGCACTGGGAAGATCACGGGACGTGGTTGCGCCCGCCGCTCCTCATCGACCGGGGCCTCTTGGCTCCGGTGAGCGGCGGGCTGCAGGTCCTGGAGGGCCGAACTCGTGTCGGCGTCCTGCGTGGCCGCCTCCGCGAGCAGCTGCACGTCGCCCCCGAGCACCAGGCGTGGGTGGGGCGGTCGTGAGGGCTAACTGCGTCCGCTGCGAACGCCGAGTGTTTTTCGAAGAGCTGCGGATGAATGAGAACGCGCCTGTACCCGGCCCGCGCCGGGACCTGGCGATGCACAACGACCGGTGGCCCTCGGGCTGGGAGCATGTCCTGCCAGGGTTTCCCCTGACCATGCTGATCGGGACCGAGAGCCAGCCCGACTTCACCGGCTCCCTGGACGACCTGGCGCACGGAATCTTGACAATCACGGGCACTGGAACATGCTTGGTGGCGACTTCGATGGCCCCCTCTTGTTCTCCTGGCCGGATGAAGAGTGGGACTACGAGGAGGTGCCGGAGCGGCTGCGAGGCCGATCGCTGGAAGCAGTTCAGCGCCATGCTGACGACTGGCGGCTCCTCGGCACCGTGCGGGACCTGTCCGAGCTCTACCGGATGCATGCATAGCAAGGCCGTTCCTCGCCTGAACAGCGTGGGGTGGCCTGCGGCTCTCGATCAGATTCCGGTGAGACGGTTCGAGAGATCGAGGGCGTCGGTGGCGAAAGCGAGGGCGGCGCACAGGCCGGTCACCTCGTACAGGGTCGGACGGACCAGGCGCGGCCAGTCGTTCGGGGCGGCGGGCCAGGAACCGAGGAGCACCTCGGCAGTGGTCAGGCCGAGATGCACCGTGACGTCCCAGCCGCTGAGCGATGCGGGCTCCCAGCGCAGTCGGATGCGCCCGAGGGGAAGTCTGGGAGTTTCGGCAGCGAGCCAGGTGACGTCGAAGGAGCCGTCGGGGCGGGCGGAGATGCGCTGGACAAGCGCGCTGTGCACGCCGTTCGGCATGGGGCGCGCCGCAACATCGTGCAGCGCGAGGTGAGGCGCGGGGCGCGACAGTGACGAGATGGAAGCCTCCGTGGTGGTGGGGAAGCGATCAGGCCCAGGTGAGGGCGTCGCGCGCCCCCACCGGGAGGTAGTCCTCCTGTCCGTCGTCGGCGATGTACGCCTTGCCGTCGCGTACGACGACCTCGGCTCCCACAAAGTGGGCGAAGGGGAAATCCGGATTGATGGCGAGACGGACCGGCAGGTTGGGGTCGAATTCCTGGAACTGGCGGAGCAGGTGGCCGACGGTCAGGTATTGGGGCAAGGGAGTCTCCGTGAACAGTGGACACTGACGGGCTGGTCGGCCCGACGACACGCAGTCGTCGGGCCATCGGTGCATGTATGAGCAGAGCCTGATGGGCAGTCAGCACGAGGAGCTGGTGACCAAGGCGGCGAGGAACCCGGCAACGGCCTCTGAGGGGGGAGAGAGACCGAACTCCTGGACCCGTGCGTCGCCGTTGGCGGGCTGCACCTGGACGTGCCAGACGATGTTGCGCTGCCAGGCCGACGGGTCTTCCGGGAGCCAGCCGACGTAGACACCGCCGTCGGGGCTGGTCGCGTGGACGTTGGCGTCGGGGGTGTCGACGAACGCCCATCCGAGAGCGCCCAGGTCGAGCACCGGACCCGCACCGTGGTCGGCTGAGAGCCAGTGGCGAGCATCCGCCTTGGGGCTGACAACGGCAGGCAGGAGGGTGGCAGAGGTGCTCACGGTTAGATGGATCCCTTCGTTGAGCTGCGGTTTTCCCGATGTCCGTACGTTGGCATGAGACATGCCGAAGTGCGTAGTCGTTTCCCCGGGAGTGACGTCTGCCGTCGGCGAACTCGGGGGTCGGCAGGTGACGGGAGACCGGGTGAAGCGCCGGGTCGCCGAAGGCCGGTGCGTCGAGGTGACGATGGAGGAACTGGCCGTCGCGGTAGGCCCCCGCGCTGAGGACGCCCCCTCCGCGACGAGGACACGCGCTAACCGTCCAGCGACGTGGCCCAGTGGTGGGCACCGGTGGCCCGACGACGGCCGCCGGAGTGGGCGCTTCGGGCACGCGGCCCGGGGTATGTGGCGTCTACTCAGAGCTGGCGGCGGCGGCCCTGGATCAGACGAGCCGCCGGGGCCTCGACCACGGGCGCGGCGGCCTCACGAGCCTCGACCACGCGTCTGATCGCTTGGAGGGGATGCGGATGTTGGGACGGACAGCTCGCAGATCCGCTTCTCCCAGGTGCGGTCTGCGTGGCCGCCGGCATTGTTCCGCCAGGATCCGGTTGGTCTTGACGAAGTGGGCGTTGGCGCCTTGTCGGACGGCGAGGTGTCCGAGCGTGGTAGCCGCCTCCGACAACGGCGCCAGCGCCAGGACCAGTTGTCAGAGGCGGCGTGTAGCGTCCGGCCGTGACTTACGGACTGACGCGCCTGCTGCGTACCGAGGACGACTGGTCGGACTTGCTGTGCCTCCTCGCCGAGCTGGATCCTGAGCCGCTCGGGTCTGCCTTGCTCCTTGCACCGGGCAGGATCACCGTTTGGCGGGAGGTCTCGGTGAAGGCAGGCAGAGGGGCCCCCGCAGGCCGGGCCGACGTCATCGTCCTACTGGACGACATCGAGCGCGCGGTGATGGAGGTGAAGCTCGGTGCTGGTGCTCACGGCGATCAGTTCGCGGCGTACGACGTCTGGGCGGACTCGAAGGACATACCGGTATCAGCCCGCTATCTGGTGGGCCCGAACGCTGATCCCATCCCCAACGAGCCGAGACATTGGTCGCGTCAGCTCACAGTCGCCGGCCTCCTCGCTAGCTGGAACCGCTCGCCGGATGACTTCGCCCGACTCCTATCCGTCCGAGCGCTCCAGCAGTTCACACAACTGGAGGCCGAGGCAACGGGTCCAGCGAGCCAGGCCTCCATCGCGCTGAGCGACGCACTGCGTCTGCGGCGACTGGCGAGCATGACGCAGGCTGCCGCCCCACCCGGCACGATCTTCGAGCCCAAGCAACGCTCTGAGGCCGGAGCCGCGAACATCTGCGCCTGGCGAAAGACGGCGGACGGCTACGTTGTCGCCGAGATCCAGCGCCTAAACCCGAGGAGTCCGAGAGGCGGCACGGGCACGCCCTTCGAGATCCGCATCATGGTTGGGATCCCAGGGGCGACGCCCGGGGCCGATGGAGAACTCGCGGACCAATATCGAAGCTGGCTCGCCCGCCGTAGCTTCGTGCAGTACGCGGGCCCGACCGTCCAGGCGATGGTGGCGGCACCGGAAGACGACGGATTCAAGACGCAGAAGTCGAGAGGGAAAGGCCACCCGCGGTACTACGGATACAAAGGCGGTGGCCAGGGAAGCTCGGCCGTGCTCCAAAGCACGGTCGACTTGAACGACATGGTGACCGCGTTCTCTGCCGCGCTGCAGTACCTCACCACGTACCCAGAGCAGTAGACCAGGCCAGAGCGCGATCCCCGGCGGCGTGCTTCCTCGCCGTCGATCAAGACCACGTCAGCCCCCAGATTGAGGACGGCCGTGCCCCCTTCGATCCCCGCCAACGTCGCGGCTGCTGAGATGCGTCGGCTGGGCAAGGCCGAGCCCCTGGAGCCTTACCCAGGCCGTGCCCGCGAACCTTGGATGTGCCGTCACATCCCGTGCCAGCAGGTCGTCTATCCGAACCGCAATAACGTGATGAGCGGTCAGGGGGCCTGCATCTGGTGCGCGCCTAACGCCCCGAAGAACCCGGAAGAGGCCAAGGAGGCGATGCTGGAGCGCGGCTTCATCGTGCTGGTGGACTTCCTCGGGACGGGCAAGCCGTGGCTCTCGCATTGTGTAGCGGCCGGGCACATCGTGGCGCCCCGGTACGACAACGTCACCGGCCGCAACGGCGGCTGCCGGTTCTGCAAGCGCTATGGCCCTGGCGACCCGCACGAGGCGGTCGCCGATATGCGGGCCGTCGGCTTCCGCCCCCTGGAGCCGTTCAAGAACATCGCCTCGCCCTGGCTCTCGCTATGCGAGCGGTGCACGAAGACCTCCACGCCCCGGTTGAACAACGTCCGGGCCAGGGGCGAGTGCTGCCAGCACTGTGCGCGCTACGGACTGGACCCGGGCGCCCCAGCCCGCGTGTACGTCCTCTCTCACGCCGAGTACGGCGCCGTGAAGATCGGGGTCAGTGGGCTACGGACCCGCGAGGACCGTGTTGCCCGATTCCGGGGCCACGGCTGGGTGCAGTTCGCCCAGATCGACTTTGCGACGGGCGCGGATGCCTATCGGGTGGAGCAGAGCGTGATTCGCCGTCTCAGGATCGAAGGACACGGGGTGTTCCTCGGCGACGGGCAAATGCCGATCGGCGGCTACAAGGAGACGTTCGACGCGACGACCGTGTCCGTTGAGCGGTTGGTCGCGCTGGCGGAGGCAGAGCGGTAGCGGCGCGACGTTAGGCCGCGCCGACCGCGGAGCCCGGCCGATGCGAGCCAGCACTCCACCGCTTCGAGGTGTTCGGGCAGCAACCCGATGCGCAGGTCCGGCTAACCCTTCAGTTGCCACCCAGTTCTCGCGTGGCAGGCACCGGTCACCTCGCGGAACGCGCGGGTTCAGACCCTAAAGCTCGATCACTGCCCTCGGGTCTGCCCAGATTGCGCGAAGTTCGGCGATGTCGTTCAGCGGAGAGTGCTTTGTGACCTCGACGATCCCGGCGACGCAAGCCTGCACGGTCTCCGAGTCGCGGTCCTCGATCGCCCTGTCGAGTCGAGCGAGGAAGCCTCGGTGCAGGTCGCGACGCTCGTCGAAAACGCGGTCCAAGTAGTCCCGCAGGCCTTGGCTCGCGGCGTTGATTCTGGCGACCTCCTTGTCCCGGTCCGCGGCAATCCGTGCGCGCTCCGTCAGGCTGGTGTCAATGCCTTTGGCGACGTCGATGATCGCCATGAGGTACTGGGCGGCATCCGCACTGGTGGCCACACGGCCGACCGTTTCGACGACGGTACTCACACGGGCGTCAGGCATTGGTGGACTCCGGGCTGTAGTTGCGGTACTTGACCACAAGGAATTCGCCGCTCGGGTCGAGCGTCAGATCTGGGTTCATCACAGGTGCTTCGGCGAGTTCGACGACGCCCTTCACCAGCTGAAGCGCCGCATGGAGCCGGTGTGCGTGGTTATTGCTGTCGAGGTCGAACCCGCCTGGCGCGCGCTCAATCTCTTCCAGGCGGTCAAGAGCGTCACCGGCCCGCCGAACCATTCCAGCCAGCACGGCGAGCAACTCGTCGATTCGGCTGCCCACGCCTTGAAGGAGCACCGAGCTCCGGTGGTAAGTGGCGACTGCCTTCCTGACGTCTGCGTCGAACTGCGCGACAGCCTGGTCCTCGTCGGACTTTCGCTTGATCAGGAACCCGACGGTCAACGCGACCGCCGGTACCGCCGTGACGATGCTGAGCCGACGAACGCCTGCTGCGATACCCCCGCCTCCAGCAGCCTTCGTGCCGCCTCCGATGACCGCCAGGGTGGCATTTCTCTTTGCTGCGCCGCTCAGCGTGTTGATCGCAGTACCAGTAGACGCGGTGGCGACCTTCGCGACAGTTGCATAGGTGGCACCGCTCAGTCCGATTCCGGCGGCCGCAGACGCGATGCCCCTCATCGCGGTCGCAGTTCCGCTGCCGCCGGAGACCTCGGGCGACGTATCGATTTCACGACTCGCCGGCGCCTCTCCGCCCTCGATGACTTGGCGTCCACGCATCCGCAGCTGCCGCTCGTTGCGTTCAGCAAAGGCCCGCATTCGAGGCGTCACGGTATCGAGAGCGGACTGTTGTCGAACTCCCAGGCCTCTCAACTGCGCGATGGTGGAGTCGGCGATGGCTCGGTGCTTTGCGTGCTCAGCATCGTGGCGAGCCTGAAGGTCTGCGATCTTCTTCTTTGCCCGATCCGAGATGACCTTGCTTCCAATCATGCCGACGGCAGACGTGCCAGCGGCGACGGCGACGGGGATGACCGGGAACTGCATTGTGGCCTCCGAGTGATGTACGCAGCGACTGGGTCCCGGTTTTTCACGTGCCGCACTGCCGTCTGGGTAGCGGTCAAGAGAGCGCAGCACAGGTCTAGTTGGTCTTGTCGAGGATCCCGGACGTCGTCAAGGGTTTCTGCACGCTTCAGATGGGAGAGCGTAGCGGTTTGTAGCCGCGTGTCCACGTTGAGAGTGGTCGTCGCGGGGTGGTCTCGCAGCCCAGGGCTGTGCTGGCGGGTGATACATAAGAGTCGGTGCCTGCTGAGCCCTTGATCACGGCTTCCCTCGAAACCAGCCGCACCCAGCTCAGGCGCGACCGTAGATTCCGTCACGCCTCTCGCCAGGCCCTTGCCTCCTCTGCCATCGCTGCGCGAGCTGCCTTGATCCTGCGGTCACCCAGGCTTCCCATCTTGACCAAGTTGAGAGGCGGCCGTAGCGCATTGAGCATGGCAGTCTCAACCTCATCGAGGACCACGCCGTCATGCCTTACCCACACAGAGAGCCTCAACCTCGCGTGCATCCATTCCGTCAGCCGCTCATCGCCGCTGCTCTCCAGAGAGTAGTTGGCGCTGCCATCAGGCCGAGCAAGGTTGCGGGGCACTGCTCGTAGTTCAAGTGGTTCCCGCAGGAGCGCAGAGAGCGTCCGTCGTAGGGTGGAGGAGCCAGTCTTGCCCGTCGCGAAGTGTGTACGCAGATCGCGGCCTAGCAAGCTGCGCTCTGCCTTCCCCACGTAGAGGGGATGGCCAGCCGCACCTGCTGCGAGATCGCCGACCGCCAGCAGGTCACCATGGACCGCATAGAGGCCTGCCTCGTTCGGCACCACCTCAAGGGCTTCCTTCGCTCTGTACTGCGGGCCATCGGCCAAGGCAGCGAGAGCAGCACACACCCTGGCTTCTTCCACGGCGACGAGCTTAGGGGTTGGATACGGCGGATCACCGAGGCTGTGTGGTGTTGGGGGCGGTGACTCGGTGACGTGCGTGGTCGCGTCGTACGGGTTCACGCCGCTGTCTCCATCCGGGCGAGCAGGGAGCGGACCAGGGAAGGCAGGCTGCCGGGATCGTCGTTGAGCCGGAGGTGGTCGGTCGCCTGGCGGAGGAGGCCAGCGTCCTCGAGCAGGCCGCTGGAGATCTCCAGGCAGGCGTCGGTGATTCGAGAGGCGGCGAGCAGCGACTGGGAGAGGACCTCGACGTAGTCGTCCGGCGCGAGGCCGGCGGCCTCGGCCGCGGTGCGGATCGCCTCCAGCTCAAGTGCGCTGAATGCGAAGTCGAACTCGTCGTCCGGCTCAGTGGCGTGGGGCGCGGCAGTGAGCGGGGCCTTGGGCTCCGTGGGGATGCCCCCGCGGGTGCAGATCTCGTCGACCGAGGCGGTCAGCTCCGCGAATGACTCGGTGAGCCACCCCAGCCCTGATGCGTAGGACGCCAGGGCGAAAAGACCCACCGACGTGGCGGGGCGCGGCTCGGCGGCCAGGAACCCTTCGAGCCGGTCGTTCAGCTCACTGACCACCCGGGGCCCGACGGCCAGCGCGCCCATGACGGGGTGCAGGTAGGAGGGGGCGGCGGCCGTCGGGTACTCGGCGGTGAGGATGCCAGAGATGCTCTGCGCGGCATCGGTGAGGAGGTCCGCCAGCTCGAAACGGGTAAGCGCATTGCGGTCGGTGGTCATCGCTGGGGAACCTTTCGGGGAGCAGTAGCCGGGGACGATGCTGTCGGTAGAGGGGCTCCTTGGCCTGCCGTCGGTCGGTCGGCGGTGAGCGACGACCGGGACCGGGCGGCCTGCACGCGGGCCTCTGTGGCGGAGTCCGGCCCGACGTTCTGTTGGGGGCCTGTGCGCAGGTAGGCCGCGCGGTAGACCGCATACTCCTTCCGGCTTCCGGCGGCGACGAGGTAGATCTCGCGCTCGTGAGTCGAGGTCAGCGGGGCCGGGCGGAACTGGATGACCATCCGGTAGGCGACGGAGGGGTCGACGTACACCTTGTGGAAGCCGGCGAGACGGCCCTTCAAAGGCAGGCAGTCATCGCTTCCGTGGACCAGGTTCTGCAGCTCCAGGAGTGCCAAGTCGCGAATTCCATCGGGAAGTTCCCGTAGGTCGGCGATGGCGTCAGGGTGCGCGGCGAAGGTGAAGCGGGCGCGGCTCACAGCCGCCTCCCCTGGACCGGGCGCTGGACCGGAACCGCCGCTGTCGTGCGGGGCGCGTGGAGACCGGTCTGCGGTGTCGGAGAGGTACCGGCTGACCGGGAGAGAGCGATGCGGGCGATGCGGGCCCGGACGACAGCACCGTTGTGGTCGCCGTACTCCGGAGGCTTGGGCAGCGGTTCGCTGCGCTCGTCCAGCCAGGTCTGAGCGACGTCGACGTCGTGTACGTGCCGGCATCGTGGTTCCACTCCTCGTAGTAGAGGCGAACCGGCGCCTGGGTGGCCTGGGAGTCGATGACGAGTGTCCACGCTTCGCTGGGGTCGTAGTCGGAGGTGTAGGTGTCGAGGGCCTCGTGGCGGGTGCCCGACTTTTGGATCTGCTGTTCCACCTGGACGGTGAGGTCGTCGGCGGGCTCGATGTACTCGCCACCGCGCAGTGCGATCCGTTCGAGCGGGCAGCCGCGTTTTGCCAGCCAGTTCTGGGCGAAGGACGCCGTGGCGTGGTGACTCGTCTCGAACGTGAACGTGGACTGCCGCAGATCCCGTGCGACCGTGATCGCAACGAGCTGGGGCTCGCCGGGTACCCCCCACGTGACCGATCGGTCGTGGGCGAGGATGAAGCTGTGCGAACCGTTGGACTTGGTGTGGTGTTGGGACAGCACCGTCAAGTCGCCAGCCCGGAGAGCCTCCATCGACTCCTTGGAGTCGTCGTCGACTGGCGAGAGATCGTCGAGGTCGGAGTCGAGAACGTCGTTCACGCCGCCACCCCCGCCTGCTCCGGCTCCGGGGTGGCCAGCACCCGATGGTTGGGGCGAGTTGCGCTGGTCGTGCAGGCCGCGAAGGGTCCGTCGGGTGCACGCAGGTGCGCCAGGGTCTGGTCCAGGTGGTCGCGGTGCCAGGTCGACGGGCCAGACAGGCCGGCCTCCGCGTCGGTGAACTGCTGCCAGGCGAGCCAGAGTGCGTGGAGCCGGGCGACGGCCTCGGGGTGTTCGTGCCAGTGCGCGCACCAGGGACGGCTCGTGCTGATCTCCCGGCCGTACACCGGCAGGAAGAGGTAGTTCACCCAGTCGCTGAGGGCAGCGAGTTCGACGGCGTATGACTCGCCGCCCAGGGCGAGGATGAACACCGAGGCGGGACCGTCGGCCTCCTTGCCGTCAGCCACCTCGGCTTCCGGAGCGCCGTCTGGCGGCTGGATGGCAGCTGATTCGGGCTCGGAGCCGAGGCGGTCGAGGATGACGCCGTGCTGCCTGACCTCGGCCATGGTCTTGGCGAGGGTGCTGGCGAGGTCGTCAAGGTCTGCGTCGGGGACGCGGTACGGCTCGGGGCCGGGGGAGGTCGGGCTGGTGTCGGCCATGGGGATGTGCTCCATCTGTGAGACGGCGACATGCCCGAGAGGATCCGGAGAGTCAGCGGTTTGGTCCGGCCGGAAGAACGCGGTAGTGGAGCGCTATCGGTCGGCGCAGCGGGGACAGCGGGGAAAGGGTGGTGCCAGCAACTGCAAGGCCCGCGCAGCCTGTTGTGGGACGACGCCGTTGCCGAGCGCGGTGAGCTGCGCTGGACGGCCGAGCCCCGGAGTCGCGGTGACCCAGCCGGCGTCGAGGCCCTGCATCCACTCCACGAAGTCCGCGCGGAGCCGACCGGCCGCGTCCGTGGGAGCCGGAGCAGGACGGGTGAGCCTCTCCCATCGGGTGATGGCGGATCCGTACGCTCCCCATCGCCGGTCCGCGCCCCCGCCTCCGGCGTCTCCTCCGCCCAGAGGGGCAGGACCACCGCCGACAAGGGAGGCCGCCATCCCTTCCCGGGTCGGCGGCCCGGGGTGCCCGTGTCGCTGGCCCTCGGTGTGGGCAACAGAGACGCCGCCGCACTGGGCAGGGTCATTTCGCGATTGCCGTGCCGCTGGTTCGGCGAACCCTTGGTTCCGTCCGACGCCTTCGGGGTCGGGAGCAGCAGCCACTCGACCTCGTCGGCCAGGTTCGGACCGTGCCCCCCGCTCTTCCGCTTCGACGGATGCTGCGAGCCGCCGTTCTTCCCGATGTTGCTGGTCGGCGTCTTCAGCAGGGTGTTCGGCGGGCCATGCGGCGAGGAAGGTCCGCTCGCGGCGGTGCGGGGCCCCGACGTCGGAGGCGCGAAGCACGAGCCACTTCGCGTCGTACCCGAGGTCGGCCAGGGATCCGAGTACGGCACCGAGTGCCCGCAGAGCAGGCTGACCTGCGGTGTCTCCCAGACACCACGGGCAGGGTTCCACGTCGGCAGGGGAACCGGCGGGGGAGGTGAGGAGGCCGCGCACATTCTCGATCACAACCAGGCAGGGTCGGAGGGCTGCGACCGCACGGGCGACGTGCAGCCAGAGCCCGGAGCGGGTCTGGGCGTTGAGTCCGGCCCGGCGGCCGGCAACGGAGACGTCTTTGACAGGGGAAGCCGGCCGTCAGGGCGCACACCCGGGGGACGGCGGTCCAGTCGACGGCGGTGATATCGCCCAGGTTCGGGACGCTGGGCCAGTGGCGGGCCAGGATGCGTGAGGCGTTCGGGTCGACCTCGGTGTGCCAGGCCAGCGCGCCGCCGAGGGCGGCCTGCACGCCCAGGTCGAGGCCGCCGTACCCCGAGCAGAGAGACCCGATCAACGGAGACAACGGGGCGTCGAGGCTCGGGGTCCGTGGTGCGTAGGTCCGGCGCGGCTGAGGAGATGGGGTAGATCAAGGCGAGTTCCAGGGGCAGAAGAGGGCGGGTGGGGAGGAGTCTCACGAGTGGCCGCGCGAGGGTGGTCGGGCTGCTGACAGCGTGGGGAGACGGCTGGCCGGGGCTGGGGGTGACGCGCCTGAGCGGGGTGTGCTGCGGGCGCGGGCGGCCTTCACTCGGTCGGGCGGCGGCTCGCCCGCCGGCGGAGTGGATGCCGTGGCCTTCGGAGCCGGACTGCTGTTCGCGGTGGTCCAGCGGGCACGTACCTCGTCGAGCGGACCGAGCGCGTGCAGGGCGTGGTTGATCAGCCGACCGGGCCCCAGAACCTCGTCCTGGGCCAGGGTCCGGATGGCTCGCGCGGAGGCGGCGGCGGTGCGGGTGACGGAGGAGCGCATCACCCGCTGCCCGAACCAGTCAGCGCTGCCGGGGACCATGCCTTCGCAGACGGCGGTCAGCTGCTCGCTCGACAGAGTGCCGTCGGCCAACAGACCGCGTCGCTGGGCCTCCCAGAGCAGGGTGATCCGGTCGATGGGTTCGCCCCGGTGGTGCAGCGCGCCCAGGCACCGGTAGAGCTGCCCGTGGGTCGGGTCGGCGAAGTCTCCCGGCCGCAGCCAGGCCACCACCTCGCCCATGGCCCCCGGCTGTTCGGCGAGGACGGCCAGGAGGAACCGCTCGTCCTCGGCGACCTGGCCGGTCTGTGCCGGAGGCGGGATGCCGGCGGCGCCAGAGGGCCCAGCGGTGGGTGGGACCGGACGAGGATCGGTTCCCCAGAGTCGCGCAAGGTCGGTGAGTACGCCGGTCAGGACGTCCGCCGTACGCAACGCTCCCTCGACCTCGCCCTGGACGGCGTCGGCCCGAGCCGCCTGGTGGAGACGGATCGCATGCTGGGCGATCGTGCGGTGAATCGCCCCCTCGAGCACCATGCGGCCGTACACAGGAGCGTGCTCGGTGCGCGGACACACCTGGATCAGGGTGTGGGCGTACACCGCGGTCAGCCCCCGCACGTGCAGGCTGGCCTCGTCGACCGCATCGGTCACCCACGACAGCGGCAACGGGCCATCGGCCGAGAGCGCGGGATGCCCATCGCTGCGGAGCTTACGGAGCGCGCCGAACAGCGCCTGGTGGACAGGACGGTAGAAGTGATCCGGAGCGAGCCACTCCAGGTGCGTGAGCTGCTCGGGGTCGAGGAGCACGGCGCCGAGGACCGCCTGCTCGGCACTCATCAGCGGGTTCATTGCTGGCCGCCGGGATCAACGACGGATGCCTCGTCCTGCCGGATAAGGAGGTTGGCGACTGCCCGGTCGGCAGCGGCTATCGACAGGGCGAAGTCGTCCAGGGCGGCGGTGAAGGCGGGATCGGAGGCAGGGATCGAGCCGGCCCCGCCGTCAAGCCACCACCGGCCACCGCGCAGAGCGACCGGAGCGTGGGCCAACCCGCCCGTGCCGTGGTGTGGGCGCGCTCATGCCGACAGTCCAAGATCGTCCTGGTCGATGTTCTTCGCGAGGGCACGCTCGGTGATCGCCTTCGTAGCGCGAGCGGACGCTGGGCCGACCACCTTGGCGGAGGGCTCCTTGTACCAGGGCTTGAGGTTGAGCATGGCGACCCGGATGCCGGTGGCCAGCAGCAGCACCTTGCCCTTGGGCAGGGCGCGGATGGCGTCCGGCGGCAGGATCCGCTCGGTGCGCATGCTCACCGAGGTGGACTTGCCGCCCTCGCTCGTCGACACCGAGGTGGTCTGGACGTCGTGGTCGCCGACCTGACGGCTGAGCCGGTCGGCGAAGTCCGCGTCGTCGATGCCCGAACCGATGATCTTGATGGTGGCGGCGGAGTACAGAGCGTCCATACCGGCCTCGCCCCAGCACCGCTGGCCCTGCCGGTAGGACTGCAGGATCGTCATCGGGATGACGCCCCGGCTGCCCAGGTGCGAGTACAGGTCGGGGAGGTCGCTGATGCGGCACACGTTCGCCGCCTCGTCGAGGACACACAGGGCGGGCGGGTCCAGTCGCCCGCCGGAGCGCTCGGCGACGATCACGGCCGAACGCATTACCGCGTCGGCCGCCGCCGCGATGATCGCGGACGCGCTGCCGCCGCCGTCCTTGCTCAGCAGGTACAGGGTGTCGCGAGACGTGGCGAAGGCGAACGGCTGGAACTCGGGGAGGTCCTCGTTCGGGGTGACCCAGGCGGCAACGCCCGGGTCGAGCAGGCAGCTCGCGTACTGCCTCGCTGTCTCGTAGATTCCGTCGCGCGTTTCGGTCGCGCCGGAGACGGTGCCCTGGAGCTGGGCGGCGACCGCATGGTGGCCGGCGTCGGTGAGCAGGTCCACCGGGGTGCGGTCGGCCGGCATCGCGAGCCAGGCCAGGACGTCGGTGATCGGCCGCCGGTGGGACGCGGCGGCGAGGAAGAGGGCGCCGAGGGTGTTGCTCGCGGCGGTGGACCAGAAGTCGGAGCCGCTGGACTCGTCCACGCTCGCGGTGACGAAGTGCCCTGCCAACCTCTTGGCCCCGGCGAGATCACGGGCGTCAGCGAGGATGTCCCACCACATCTCGCGCGGGTGATGGGCGATCTGCTGCGAGTCGAGGGTCCAGATCGTGCCGACCTCGGCGCGGGCGTCCACCGTGGTGGTGAAGGCGTCGTTCGCGGCCTTGTTACTGGTGAGCAGGACTGGACCAGGTGCCGAGAGGATCGCGGGGATCGCCAGCCCGGACGTCTTGCCGGAACGCGGGGCCATGATCGCGACGATCACGTCCTCCCAGGACGCGCGGACCTCCGCACTACCGGGATCGAGGGTGCCGAGCAGGATGCCACGGTCAGAGCGCAGGACCTCTTTTACTCTCCCGGCCGCTCAAGCTCGGGCGCAAGCTCCTCGCCTTGGCGACGATCTCCTTGTCCAGCAGCGGCGCCAGGTCCGCCTTGCGGGCGAGGCCGGACTTGGACCCGGCACGCCAGCGCATCCACAGCACCGCAACGGTGACGACCAGGGTCACGGTGAACAGGCCCGGGACGACTCGCGCACCGACCATCAGCATGGTGGTGCTCAAGGTCGGCCACAACACGTCCGGGTGCAGCAGCGCGTCCATGGCGCGGAAGGGGGCCCATGTCCCGCTCCCCAGAAGGGTATTGGTGAGATTTCCGGTCAGCCAGGCGAGAGATCCGAAGGCCATGACGGCGCCGAGGACGCCGAACAGGAGGTAGAGGAGCGCGTCCGACCCGGTGGTGGTCGAGGGCGCGCTGGTGCGCGGGGAAGGCACGGCGGTTCCTTGGTGTGCGAGCGGGCGGGGGCGGGGCGCGCTCGGCTCTCGTACAGCTCATCGGGATACTCCAGGGAGTGTGAAGCGGAACGTTTCAGCGAGGTCGGTCAGCAGGACGCGACGCGGGCGGAGGCGCTGCGCTGGCCGGCGGACTACCAGTCGACGGCGACGGTCCGGCGCACGGCGAGGAGGCGCGGGCGGCCCGCTGCCGGTCTGAAGTTCCTGGCAGCGGACGGCGCAGGAGCAGCTGCGGCACCGAGGCCATCGTCGAGCAACTCCCGGCTGCGCAGGACGTTGACCATCTGGTGGTGCCGGGGGTCCGTGCGCTCTGCGGGACAGGCAGTGAGACCGTCCTCCGCGACTTCCAACTGTTCACGGACGTCCTGGAGCATCCCGTACGCGGCTGCCAGTCGTGTCCACGTCTCGAAAGTCGGATTGTGATGCGGGTCGTCGAAGTCGAGACGGGCGCGAGTCCAGTCGGCGGCAGAGGCGACGAGTTCGGTCAGCTCGGGCAGAGCCCCGACCAGTGCGCCGTTGACCTCCTCGATGATGCCCGCCACCTCATCGGGCGAGGCGTCCTCGTGGAGGCGAGAAATCATCCCGCGGACCGAGTACGGATCGGCGGAAGCGCTGGGCAGGCGCCTGACCTGCAGCGGCTTGTCGGAGCCCAGTGCCGCGCTTCCGTGGGCGAGCCGGATGTTGTGCTGCATGGCCGCACCGACGGCCTCGCCGATGCTGGAGTAGTACTCGGGCACGTCTGCCTCTTCGGGTGAGTGGTCTTTGACGGGTGAGTCGAGCGGGGACGCGGGACGTACTGGTGGCCGACGGCGAAGAGAGCCGCCGGGGTCACCGTCGGGGCGTTGCGGCGCGCGGCGGGTGACCCGTCGTAGTGAGCGGCGCCGTCTGGGAACTGGACGCCGAGGAGACCTTGGCCTGGTTCGCCGCAGGAGAAGTGGCCAGAGCGGCACCACGGTGATCACGGACGGTCCGTGCTGCCGAGTAACTCGTCGAAGCGGCGCCGACGCGGCGTAGCTCGGCCTCGGAATCGACGAGTTCGGACTGGGCCGAGCTGACGAACTCCGAGGCGAAGCCGAACCGGTCGGCGAGCGCATACGCGTCGTCGTCCAGGTCGTTGACCTGTTCTCCCGCTGCTTCCAGCGCCTCCCGGACACGCTCCAGCGCACCGTGCTCGGGGTGAAGGAGGTGGTCAACTGCCCGCTGAAGGCTGGCCCCGTCTTCGGCCGCACGGATCTGGTCCGTGATGGTGAGAAGTTCGGCTCCGGCGGCGTAGGGCCCCAGCACATGCACCGGAGGGCTCATCCGGGCCGTGTCCAGAGACGGCGGAAGGGTGACGTCAAAGCGAGCGGCTCGAAGCATCTCAGCCGCATGGCTGGCGATGGCGACCTGGTCGGCGAGCGGAGTGGTGGTGGGCAGGCGATGGCGTCGGCCGTGCCAGTCGTCGATCTGCTTGAAACCGGCGTGACGGAGGAGCTGCGCGGAGAGGTCATCAGTAGCGCCCTTGGCAACGACGCTGCCGCTGAACTCGGACGTGATGGTGATCGAGGTAGGCACGGAAGTCTCCGGGGCAGAGGGAGCGAAGGACCCGTTGGAGGTGGGCCAGTGGGCAGAGCGTCCGGCAAATCCGGGGTTTGGTCCGGCCGAGAATCGCGGGTAGAGGCCGCACCGTGGCGGTCAGCCGGGTGCCCCGCCGCAGCAGGGCACCCGGTCGGTCAGAAGAAGGGATTCTCTGTCGGCCGGTCCGCCTCGGTGGCGGCTCGGAGCAGTTCGGTGAGGTCTTCGGGCTCGGACGACCTCTGGTCTATCCACCACCCGGTACGCGTCACAGTACGAGCGTTCTCCTCGATCTCCGCCCATTCCGCTTCGCTGGTCGTGCCTTCGGTGACCAGTGCGGTGTAGGCGTTGGTCAGGATCTGGTGACGACAGCGCACGCCCCAGGGAACGGCCCGCTCCGTCCCCTCCAGGGGAGGCATCCGGTACTGCTCGGACCAGGCTTCGGACGCCGTCTGCTCCTCCGCGCGCTTCGCCTTGAGCCAGGCGGCCTTGTCTTGCTCGTCGCCCTCGTTCGAGGCGCGCCAGCAGTCCGTGCACTCCTGCCTGGCGAGCCACTCGGCGAAGCCGGCGCGGCGGTCGGCCGGTCGGTCGGACAAATCGCGGTCGGCATGGTGACCGCAGGTGTGGTCGATAGGCCAGATCGTCTTCACGGCCATGGAAGGGCCTCCTTGAGGAGTTGGATCAGCGGTCGCGGGAGTACGCGATGCGGGGGTCAACCGGCCGGACCGCCGGTGTGGTGACGGCGGCGGCGGCGGCGGGGACCGGCGCCCTGCCAGGGATACCGGCACGGGCCGGGCTGGCGGCGAGCGCCGCGGCGCTCAACGGAGACGCGCGAGCGGGACCACGGCCGCGCTCACGGCCGACCGATGGCGTGGCAGCAGGGCGGGGCCGAGCCGTCACCTCTTGAGCGAGGCGGGGCTGCACTGCGACCTGGAGCCCCGAACGGTGCAGGGCCACCGTGGCGTCGGCGACTTTCCCTAGCGCCTCGACGTGATCGGTGGTCGCAGGGAGCGTGTAGATGTCCAGGCTCGAGTTGTGCCGCCAGCCGTCCTCCACCAGCGCGAGCCCGCTGAGGCCGGAGACACGGTCGTCGAGGGCTGCGACGATGCCGAGCTGCGGGTGATCGGCGAAGGCGACGTCTGGTTCACCGAGCGGACCGCTGTCGCGTATCTGTGCCGTGTCGGGCGCCAGCGCAGGGTCAAGTGCGACGTCCACATCGACCTGGTAGCCGGCCTTGCGCAGCAGCTCGATGGCCCGGCTCGTACGGCCGTGTCCGTCACGGTTCTGGTCGGCCAGCGCGTACAACGTCGGCTGGTCGGGGACGGGATGGAAGTCGAATCCCTTGAGCATCCAGGTGCTGGCCGCGAGGTTCTTCGGGTTCGCGGCGACGATGCCGTGGGCGGGGTTGTGGCCGAAGGCCAGGTCGGGCAGCACGTCGTAGTGGCTGGGCATGGCAGATCCATCCGAGGCGGGTGCGGTTACAGGTACGGGCGACGGGCGGATCAGTTCTGAGGGTGCCGTGCACGGAGGACTCCTGTATCACGGTCGGTTAGAGCCGGGGGGCGGATGAGGAACTGGCCGACGGCGGCGCGGCCCGCGCGGAAGGCTCCGGCGGCGGACCGGTCGGGAGCACGCGCTGGCCGACCGACGGCGAAGAGGCGAGAGCGACACTCGCCCGGGATGGAGCGGAGTCGGGCGGGAGCACGGTGGCGGCGCGCGCCTTGCCGGAACGTTCCTGCTCCTGGCGTGGTGGTACGCCAAGCTGGTCCAGGCGGGCGTCGACAGCGGAGAGGAGATCCGGCACGCTACCGCCGTGGCGCGCATGCGGACCGTCCGGCTCGGAGTCGTAGATCACCTCGTAGACGGCAGGCTCGACGGACCGGTGGCGGGTGACCATCCAGCTTTCCGGGGACTCGGGGTGCTCGGAGGGCGGCTCCTGCGGCGGCGAGATGATCAGCGAACTGCCGTCGGGAAGCTCGGCGTGGACGATGTAGTCGCTCAGGCCGTACTCGACGGTGCCCTCCAGGCCGCGCTGCCCGAGCGCGGAACAGAGTGCAGCCTGAAGGCGACGCGGATCGGACCTGGCGGTCGGGGGCGAGGTTTTGTGGTGCATGGACTTCTCCGTTGCGAACGCCCCGCCGCACGGCGGGAGCCGACGGGGGCGTGGAGCTTGAAGGAGTGCGGTGGTCCATGAGAATCCGGTGATCGGGCAGTTTGGCGCTGCCGTGACTGAGTGCTAGGGATCACCGCGAGCGACCAGGAGCCGGCGGATGCGATGCCGGCGGGACCTGGGGCAAAGCAGGTGATACCCCAGGGGTGTTGTGCGTCGAGCGGGTCAGGGCGACGCGAGCCCGCTCGGTCTGCGCCGGCCGTTCGGTGTCCGCTCGGTGAGCTAGATATTCACCGACACGCACCAACGCCGGTCCCTTGGAACCAAGTTCATGTGAGTAGTGCCAGCCCTCGGTGTTGCGGTGCTCCTCGGCACGCTCCTTGTAGAGGTGAAGCACGCTCGGCTGCGAACCGTCCATGAGCGCCATGACGCCGTCCCATTCGTGCCGCAGCTCCTCCGCCCGGAACAGGATGGTGTCGATCCCGCGTATCCGACGGAGGTCGTCACTGATCGGCCCCTCGACGTAGTCGGGGCCGTCGACGGCGGCGCGGACGCCGGCCAGCACCTCGGGTCCGTGGTCGAGGAACACCTCGGCGTGCTTCCACGCTTCGGCGTCCCGCTTGACCTTCCCGCCCCCGTAGACCTTGGCGTCCAGCGGCCAGCCGTCCGCGTCGCAGAGCGAGTCCGAAACCGCGTCCCAGGCGTCGCACGCCTCGTTGATCCCGGCGGCGGCCGAGGCCAATGCCGGGAGGTGCCGTCGCCACGCCAAAGGGACGGTGGCCTGCGACGGCTGGTTGTCACCGGAGGAAGGAGTGGATGAAGCAGACATGGTCGATTCCCGTTGCTGTGCTGGTCGTTGGGCTAGGCCGCCATACGGGCGTCTGTGTCGAACAGCTCCCGCTCAGCCGGGTGGAGGATGTGCTGGGTGATGAACGAGCGGCCGGCGACCTTCCACAGACCTCGGCCCTTGGTCAGAGCGGACACCGCCTGGGTCTCGACGCCGGTCAGGCCGAGTAGAGATGCAGCGGCGGCGAGCTGGTCAGGCTCCTGGCGGTAGATGATGCGCGTGCTGCAGTCCGCGAGGAGCCCCTCGGCAAGGACCCGGCCGCGCGACCCGGCGTCGCCCGCCGAGAGCAGATCGCTGAGGCGGTGGATCACCATCAGGTTCGCGATGCCCAGCCCTCGGGAGAGCTTCCACTGGCTCTGCATCCGCTCCAGCAGCCCGACGTGCCGCATCAGCCGCCACGCCTCGTCGTAGATCACCCAGCGCCGACCGCCATCGGGATCACTGAGGGCTGACTCCATCCACGCGCTCGCGCACGTCATCGCGAGTACCAGTGCCGTGTCGTCACCGGAGCCGCCGAGACGGGAGAGGTCGATGGACAGCATCGGTGTGGTCGGGTCGAACGAAACGGTGCTCGGCGCGTCGAACATGCCGCTCAAGTCGCCGTGCACGAGACGTCGCAGGGCGTGGGCGAGGTCCTGGGCGGCTGAACCGAGGTGCCCCGCCTGGTGGCCGAGGACGTGGTCGAGGCGTTCGGGGGAGCCGAGTACGTGCGCGATCTCGCCGAGCAGCGGCACCGTGCCCCGGGCGGCGGCGTCAGCGACGACCAGATCCAGGGCCAGGTCGAGGGCGGTGTGCTCCATCGGCAGCAGGTCTCGCTTCAGCACGGTGCGGGCGAGGCTGGCCAGCAGCAGCAGACGGCGCTTGCGAACCTCCGTGAACCAGTCCTCCTCGCTCACGGAGGCGGGGCGAGCCGGGGCGTCCAGCGGATTCAACCGTCCAGGGAGCCCCGGGCCCAGGGCGATGCTGTATCCGCCGAGGGCCTGCGAGACACCGGTCCACTCCCCCTTGGGATCGCAGGGGATGTAGATCCGGTAGCCGTGGGCGATCGACCGGGTGGCGATCGACTTCGCCAGCGCCGACTTGCCCATGCCGATGATCCCGGCCAGGACCGCGTTGGGGTTGGTGAAGCCCTCCACCCTGCCGCTGTTGTAGAGCGAGAACGGGTCGAAGCAGAAGGCCGCCTCCGCGTGAACATCGCGGCCGATGAACACCCCTTCGGCGCCCAGGCCGCCCTCGGCCACGAACGGGTAGGCGCCGCTGGCTGTGGCGGTGGTCATCCGGTGGGCGGGCAGGGCGAGCTTGCCGCTGCGGGCGGAGGCCGGACCGGGGCGACCGGCGAGCGGGTAGGTGGGCCGTAGATCCGGGTCGAGGGTCTGCTCGGCGCGGTGCTTGGGCGGGTTTCCGGCGAGGCGTGCCTGGCGGCGGGCTTCGGTGAAACCGGCTCGGGAGGCTCGCTGCTCGGCGCGCGTCGTCTCACGGGGCACGAACAGAGGGGAGGCGCTGGCGCGGATACGGGGCATGAACGATTCTCCAGGTGAGGGGTGGGTCAGCGGCGGACGAGGCCGGTGAACGGGGCGTGCAGGTCGGCCGGGGTGGTGCGCCGCCGCACGAGATTAGCGGTGCGCTGGTGGCGCTGGCAGATGGTCAGTTCCGGTGCTCCCTCGGGAAGGCCGGCCTGGCACGCCTCCGGTGCGGGGATCTCGCCGGAGTCCGGCCGGGGTGCCGCGTGGTAGGCGGCGTGGAGGTGCTCGGCGGCCTGCCAGATGCGGGTGCGGGCGGTACGGAGCTGGTCGCCCTCGACCGCGACGAGCTGCCCGGTGCGACCGGCGTGGGCGTCGAGCAGCCCGTACAGCGAGATCAGGTGGGCGTGCAGGGTGTCCAGCTCGGCCCGGGTGGTGACCAGCGGGCCGCCCGGGATGTTGAGTGCCCGATGGAAGTCGAGCGCGGCGGTGGCGAAGGGCACGAAGTCCTGCGCGGTCGGGCTGGCGGTGCGGGACATGAGGGTGCTCTTTCGAAGGGAAGGGTCAGGCGGCGAGCGCGAGCGGCAGGGCGGCGGCGGTGAACGCCTCGGCCTGCTGCCAGGTCAGCGGCCGGAGATCGAGCTGGGCGCCGACAGCGGCGGTCTCCACGACGGCGCAGGCGGTGCGCAGCTCGTCCTCGGTGTCGGCCGAGACGGTCAGCAGACCGGTCAGGGCGACGTCGGCGTGCCCGGCGATGAGCTGGCGTTCGCGGGACTTGATGTCCTGGTACTCGATCGAGTCCGCCTCGGAGTCGACCTGGCCGCGCCGGGCCCGTTCGGCGGCGTCGGCGATCACGCTGGACTTCTTGCGCTGCACGTCGCGCAGGGCCGCGTCGAGGTTCTTCGGCTCGTAGGAGAGCGACAGCGTGCGCCGGACGCCGCCGGTGAACAGGAGCTGGTGCAGGAAGCCGGCGCTGGTCTCGGTGCGCGGCCAGTTCTCCACCCAGTAGGTGGCGTGCACGGCGGAGTCGGTGGCGATGTGGTCCGCCTTCTCGACAACCACGACAGGTCCGGCGGCGGCGGGCTCGGCCTCGGGGCGGCCAGCCGTGGACCAGCGATCGAGTGCCCCCAGCGCCCTCGGGTCGTAGGCGGTGCGCACCACTGCGGCGATCTCGCGGGCGGTGAGCCAGCCCGTCGGGGTGATCCCTGCGGTTCGCGCCGCCTGGTCGAACGTGGAGGTGAGCTGGGTGAGGACACTGAAGGCACCGGTGAGACCGCCGCCGGCCTGGTTGATCAGCCGACGGGCCGCCTTGGTGTCCAGGGACACCGCGACGTACGCCTCGTGCGGGGCGGCTGCGGGACCGGCGCTCTGGATCAGCTCGTTGTAGATCGCGCCGGCCATCGGGGTGTCGGGGCGGCCGTGCTCTTCCCAGTAGCGGCGCAGCGCGTCGCCGGAGTCGGGGATGGTGCGCTCGATCACCTGGATGCGGGCGATCTGTCCGGTACGGGCGAGGGCCGCCAGCGCGCGTCCCCAGCCGCCGACGTTGGCCTGCTGGGTGCCGGGGTCGAGCAGGGCGTAGGCGCGGGAGGAGACCTTGACCACCGCGGTCAGCGTCCCGGTGTGCGGGTTGTGGACGGCGCCGTACTTGCCATCGGGAGCAGTGGTCACGCGCAGGCTGGCAGCGGTGCCGGGAAGGTGAAGGAGTCCCTCGCGGGTCGGCCGGCGGGAGGGCCGGGTGAGCCAGACGAGCTGGCCTCGCATCCGGCGCAGCGCGTACCGGACGACGATCGGGGCCCAGTCCGCCAGAGCACGGCCTCGGTGGCGGACGAAGACGAGCAGGGCGATCACGGCCCACAGCGGGATGAGCTGGAGGGCGCCGACCACACCGCGGGCGAGGATCACGGCGAGAAGGAGAAGGCCAGTGAGTCCGGCGACGGCCAACTGCGGGACGGACAGGCCGAGCAGGACGCCGCGCCTGCTGCGGTGCGGGAACTTCACGGTGGGAGCGGAGGACTGGTGCTTGCCGGACATGGTGGTTCCAGACGGTGGGAGCGGGCGGAGGACGGGGCGCGCGGCGCTCTTCTGGACGTCATGGCGGAACCTTCCTGCTGGTGGGGGGCGGGGGCGGGCCGTGGAGTGCGGCCCGCCCCCCCCGGGGATGTGGGTCAGGAACCCGACGGCGGCTGGGTGGGATACACCCAGTTCGTCGGCGTCGCGGAGCCGGTGGCCGACGGTCCGGACGCGGACGCTGGAGTGCCCGAGGCCGAAGGTCCGGGGTCGGCTGGCGGCATGGAGGTCATGTCGCCGCCCGGAGCCGATGCGGCTGCGAGGTGACCGGAGCCGCCCGCAACGCCTTAGGCAGTCGACTTGGGCCCTTCCGGTTCGTCCTCGCTAGGACGTGTGATCAGTGGCGGGATCCCGGGGCGCTGGATCAGAGCCCGTCCCTTGTCGCCGCTCGCGTCCGGGTCTTCGCCGTACCGGAAGCGGGTCTGCTGCTTGGGCGGCCCGGCGTCGATGCCCTCCTTGCTGAGGCTGCCGCCGGAGGGGTTGATGCCGGAGGCGACGCCATCGGTGCCCGCGCCCGGGACCTGGTTCGGACCCTGCGGAGCGGGGGCGCCGGTACCGGCCCGCAGCGCGAGGCTGCCTGCGGTCTTTGCGGCTCCTGCGGCGACCGCCATGCCGGCGACACCGGTGCGGTGCATGTCGTCGTGGCCGCCGCCGTCGCTGGCCCAGTGGACGAACTTGTACGTCGCGTAGGGGCAGAGCAACACCAGGACCATCACGACGATGCCGGCCATCGCATCGGACAGGGCCGCCATTCCGTCACTGGCGTCGGTCTTGCCCATGGCGGAGACGCCGATGAGGAAGACGACGGTCATCAGTAGTTTGGAGACGATCAGGGTGCCGGTGGCCTCGATCCAGCCGCGCCGCCACCGCTTCGCGACCTCCCAGCCGCCGCCCGCCCCGGCGAACACCGCGAGCGCGACCATGATCAGGACGCCGACCTTGCGGGCCACCATCACGCCCCAGTAGAGGAAGGCACCGATCGCGCACCCGAAGGCCACCAGCGCGGGCACACCCCAGCCGAGGCCGTACATGGCCCCCATCTGATCAACCTTGATCACACGACGGATCGCGTCGTCGATCGAGGTGTTGGCGGCTTTGAAGAGGCCGTCGGACAGCGCGTCCACCAGGGTGATGGCGACGGTCGTGAAAGCGATGGCGGAGAAGCTGAAGAGGACTCCGGTCATGGTGCCGAACGCCGCCTTGGCGAGGGCACGTTCGTCTCGGCGCCAGGCCGCGGTCATGAGCTGGATGCAGAAGATGCCGACGGTCAGGACGAGGCCGATGGGCAGCAGCAGCTCGTAGTTGTCGCGGAACCACCCGGCGTTGAGGTCGATGGCCGTCGTCTTGTTGACGGCCTTGGCGGCCAGGTCGGCCGCGCTGGATGCCAGCTCGCCCGCCGACTTCGCGATCCACGCGCCGAGACCGTCGGTGACGGTGCCGCGGGGTTGGTGGCGAAGTCGACGGCGCCGCACACCTTGTCCATCAGCGGGAAGTCGCAGACTCCCATGGGTCGTACCTCCGTTCTGGGGCGAGGGTCAAGGCGCGACGGACGGCATGACGCCGACCAGGGCGCAGGAGTGGTTGGGCCGGCACTGGACCGCGAGGGTGGTGGACCGGCTCTCCGCGCCGCCGGCGGCCGAGCCCTTCCAGCGAATCGACTGCTTGCCGGAGACAGTGACGGCGTAGACGTACGCCTGGGTGATCGCCCCGGGGTCGTCCTGGAGGGCCTGAGTGAAGGCGTGCGGGAAGTGCCCCTCGTTGATCTTGGCGGTGGCGACCTGCTTGTTGGCGGCCATCTCCTTCCACAGCACGGCCGAGGGGACCACCTGGTCGACGGAGGCCGGATCGGCGTACTTCGACTCCGTGGTCAGCCAGCCGCGCAGCGCCTTGCGCAGCTCGGGCTGCGAGTACGCGCGGGTGTCGTACGACCACAGCGCTGCTGCGGCGGCCTTCCCGTACGTGATCGGGTCGTGGGTTTTCGGCGGAACGGGGAGAGTGCGGGGCCGGATGTGCGGCCCGGACGGTGCCGCGGACGAGGAGGACGCCGTGGGCGAACTCGGCGGTGGCGTCGCAGTATCGGAGGGGCTTCGGCCCTCGCGGGTGAGGTAGGCGGCCAGGCCGGCGAGGGCGACGAGCACTGCCAGGGCGGCGGTGCCGAGCAGCGCCCGGCGGCGCACGCGAGATGCGCCGCCGGGGTGGGAGGAGTGCTGAGCCATCAGTGGACCTGCGTCCCGAGCGTCGAGAAGAACGCCACGACACCGTTGGCCGCACCGAGTAGAAGGGCCGCGCCCGCACTGACCAGCACGCCCTTCTTCCCGTTCGCCTCGGCCTGGTGACCACCCGAGTGGTGACCCCAGGCCCACACGCCCGCACTGACGGCGAGGGCGCCGACCACGGCGATGAGCCCGAACAGGTTGATCGAGCCCATTACCTGCTTGAGGACGTTGAGGCCAGGGAGCCCGCCCTCGTTCGGCTTGATTCCGGGGTCGTAGGCGAGCTGTATGACCTGGTCAGCGAGATGCATGGGAACTCCAGTTCGAATGAGCGCACGCCAAAGCCCGGCGGGGCAAACCAGCGGTGCGAGGGGGGAGGTGAGGAGAGGGAGGAGCGCCGGTCAGACGACTCGGCGGGCCGCGAGAATCCGCGATTTCCAGGACGCGACGGTGGTGATCCGTACGACGTCACCGGTGTGCGGGGCGTGGACGATCAGTCCCTGCCCGATCGCCATCCCGACGTGTTCCGGTACGGCGACCGTCCCCTCGGTGAAGAGGAGGTCGCCCGGCTTGAGAGCATCGACCGAGACAGCCTTGCCGTCCTTGACCTGCGTGTACGTGGTCCGCGTCAAGGTGACCCCGGCGGCCTTGTACGCGCCCTGCATCAGGGAGGAGCAGTCGCAGCGGCCCATCGGGTTCTTGCCGTGGGAGTCGGTGCAAGTTCCGCCCCACTGATACGGCGTGCCGAGCTGGCCGAGCGCCCACCGGATCGCCGTCTGCACCTTCGGCGGCGCGGAGGCGGGAATCTTGTACTCGTCCGGCAGCGCGCCCGCCGGGATGGTGCCGAAGTCCGTCCCGTCACCGTCCGCCGAACAACCCCCCGCAGAATCGGGAGAGGGGCTGCCGGTGTCGGCAGAGCCGGACGGCGAAGGGCTCGGCGATGCACCGTCGGCCTTCTGCAGCAGTGGCTCGATGGCCTTCTGCAGGGCGGTGGCCAGCGGCTCCCACCTGGCGTACGCCTCCGGGAAGCCCGACTTCTGCACCGCCTGGGCGGCCTGGGTGACAGATAGGGACTGCCAGCCGGAGACCTTCTTGAGCCCCTCGTAGAACTCCGTCGAGGCATGCACCGGGTCAAGGATCTGGCTGGCCGTGCCCCAGCCCATCGACGGCCGCTGCTGGAAGAGACCCAGCGAATTGCGGTCGCCGTAGGTCAGGTTCCGCAGGCCGCTCTCCTGCAGCGCGGTCGCCAGGGCGACGACCTGCCCTCGGGCGGGGATGTTCATCGCGACGCCCGTGGCCTGGATCGTCTTGGCGTTGGGCACCTGATCGGCAGGCGCGTCCAGGCCCGGCACGGATACCGAGCCCTTGTCGCCGCCGTCCAGGATGGCCTTCACCTGCTTGGCGACGGCGGAGGCGTCCACAGCCTGTGCGCCGTCGGTCGAGCACGAGGCCGAGGCGGTCCCAGCACCGATGCCAAGGATCGGCAGTGCCAGCAGGAGTGGTCCGGTGGCGCACAGACCGACGAGGGCTCCCGTCGTCTTCTTCACGGCCGCCGCCGTTCAGCACGACGGCGGTGCGGACCAGGCGAGGGAGATGGGTCGGGGCGCGGGTGTGTCAGGGCATGCTGCATCCCAGCGGCTCCTCGGTGTTCGTAGGAGGCGCGGTGCCGACTTCTCGTGCAAAGCCGTCGGCACCGCGCCGATGTGCATCCGCCTCTCGGCGGGCCCGGGGCAGAGGAGTTGGTAGCTCCCGGACGCCGGTTTCAGGTCACGCGCGGCAGCCAGCCGCGCTCGTAATCTCAGACAGTGCACAGGGGCCTCCCCACGGCGCTCGCGGACATATGGGCAACATGCCTCCGACGCTGCTCGATTGGACGAGACGGCACGGATAAGCACAGCTCAACGGGGGTGAAGCAGCGCTCCTTCCCGGTGGCACGGCGAGACAGTAGACCGGGATTCCGGCCGCACCAAACGACTGCCGTCCCAGGGTCCGAAGCGGGGAGCCGCCTCGTTAGGCGCGGCCGGAATCCGCCGTTAACCTCCACTGCAACCTCGCACCTGATGCACGCCGTTGAGCGCTGCCCGGAGCAGGTCCAGACTCCGCCGCGCCCGAAGAGAGGCCCCTCCCCATGAGCTACAAGCTGCACCGAGGCGATGCCCTGACCGTCCTGAAGTCCCTCCCGGACGAGAGCGTCCAAGCGGTGATCACCGATCCGCCGTACAACTCCGGGGGCCGCACCAGCTCCGATCGAACCGGCCGTACCGCCCGTGCCAAGTACGTCACGAGCAACTCGGTGCACGACCTCGCCAACTTCCCGGGAGAGAACCGCGACCAGCGCTCCTACCGCTCCTGGCTCACCGAACTGCTCACCGAGGCGTACCGGGCCTCGACCGAGCACGCGGTCGCGATGGTCTTCACCGACTGGCGACAGGAGCCGACCATCTCCGACGCACTGCAGATGGCGGGGTGGACCTGGAGCGGCACGATTCCGTGGATCAAGCCGTCCAGCCGGCCCCGCAAGGGCGGACCGAAGCAGGACTCGGAGTTCATCATCTGGGGCGTCAAGGGCTCCCTCGACAACACCCGCGACCTCTACCTGCCGGGCCACTACGTCGCCTCCCAGCCCCGCAAGGGCCGGGTTCACATCACCCAGAAGCCAGTCGAGGTCATGCAGCAGCTCGTCCAGGTCTGCCCTGAGGGCGGCACCGTCCTCGACCCGTTCACCGGCAGCGGCTCCACCGGGGTCGCGGCCCTGCGCGAGGGACGCCGATTCGTGGGCGTCGAGCTGTCCGCGCACTACGCCGACGTCGCCGAGGAGCGGCTGCGGGCCGAACTGACGAAGGACGACTTCGAGCTGGCAGGACCGGAGGCATGAGCGTGAGAGCGAAGAGAGGTCAGGGCCGGCGGCCCACAGACGGCAGAGGGGCGGCTGGTGCATCGACTAACCGATGCACCAGCCGCCCCTCCTGTTACGTCAGGCTGCCTCGAACGCCCGCCGGATCAGCGGCGCCGCCTTCTCCAAGTCGGCTGCCGAGACGACGCGGACCTCCAGGTCGCCGGTCCCGAGGTGCCCGATACCGCGCATGTCCCGGGTGAAGCCCTCCTCCAACTCGACCGTGTCCGGGTCGAGTCTGAGGTACACCAGGATCGCCTCGTGCTTCGGACGGAAGATTACCGACGCCACGTTCACCAACCGCCGGTAGGCGATGTAGTGCCGCAGGGACGCCACCTCCACCTCGCCCCAGGCCGTGAGCGCCTCGTCCAGTTCCGCATACAGGTCCCGCAGGCACTCCGGCACCGCTCCTCCACCCGCAGGCGGAGAGACCGCCGAAGCCGTCGGCACGCTGTCCGCCACGGGTGCCCGCTCCCGACCCCGGCGAGACGAGGCAGCGCTCGGGAAGCCGGTCGCGGAGTCCACGAGCAGCAGCCCCAGTAGGCCACCGTCGAAGATCCGGTAGCGCACCAGGTCGATCCGCTCGGGCAATCTCTGCACCGCCACCCGGTCGTGGTGCGAGAAGCCCGCCGCGATGCAGATCATCCGCGGACGACGCCAGTCGACGGACTCGGCGGCCTCCGCCCCCAGCACCTTCCGCACAAGCGCCTCGAACTCGTGGTGCGCCGACTCCAGCCAGGACAGGTAGGAGACCACCTGGGACATCACCCCGCTGTCCGAGCCCTTCTTGAACTCGATCACCACCGGACTGCCGTTCTCATCGAGTCCCAGGGTGTCGATCCGCCCCCGGTGCCAAGGCCCGGTCGGATACTCCGAGGCCAGGAAACGGACGCCCAGCATCTGCTCCAGGCCGGCCTCGACCCGCCGCTGCAGCTCCACCTCCAGCGCCACCGTCGAGCCGGCCAGCTCGACATCCCGTCCGTCCGCGTCCTGCCGAAACATCATCAGCTCGGCCACCAGCGCCCCCCTCCCGCGATCTCTGCAAGGAAGCCAATCGAACGAACGCCCTGGTTATTCCACCTCTAGCGCGCCGGACCGTCTGGTGGGGCCGGTTCACGCTGAGGGGTAGCGGAAGACGCCTGCGTGGCCGGTTGCCCGTGTAATCGAACATCCGATCTAATAGTTGCTATGCGCCCGTACGACTTCCCCCCAGACCTCCTACGTGACCAGACCGCCTGGTACAGCACCTACCGGCAGCTCGCGGATGGTTCCTCGGCCGCCAGCCCGACCGAAGGTCGCCGCCTTCTGCTGGAGCTGTCGGCCCGGATCGCCGACCACCCGTTCTGGAGAGGATCGGCAGGAACCCCGGCTGCCCGGATGGAACTGAAGGAGCTGGCCCAGCGCAACGTCCCCAGCGCGACCCCGGCCGTCCGGCGGGCGGGGTGATCGACAGCCCGCGCGCACGATGGCCAGGCAGGGAAAACGACTGCGGGGTGGAGTGCATGCGCAGCGCGCCGATCGTCGTCCATCGTCCCTCGGCGGCGGGCGGCCGGCGGGTCACGGTTTACCGCCGAGGTCGTGACGAGATCCTGGGCACCGCCTACTCCGACCACGATCTGGTCGTCTTCCTCGAAGCGCTCGGCATCCCTGACCCCGACGGGGTCCTGAACGATCCGAAGTGGCTGGAGTGGCGCGATGGCCCAGACCGCCCGTGGCCCACCGCGCCCGAGGGGCGCTGACCCGGTTCCGTACGAGGTCACCGTCCGCTGCCGCACCACCCGCATCGGCTGGGTCGATCCGGCTGACCTGGAGCTCAGCGCTGCGCTTCTTTTCACTGCAGTCCGTAGCCGTGCTGGCCACTGGGCGAATTCTGGCCAGATATTGCGGGCTCTATCAGCCCAGCGACTATCAGCTCACCTGATTCGAAAGCGGCTTCTCGGGCGATAGCTGCCTGAGGGCATGGCCGTTGAGCGGCTTCAGGGGCAACCTGTTCCGAGCACTCCGGCGTGATTGTCAGTGGCAACTGTCAGGGTAGGAGCAGTAGATGTGAACGAGGGGCGGTGTAGGTGCTGCAGCGTGATGACTCGGGAATCGCAGAGTCGTTCGATTTAGATTCGTTGACAGTGGGCGACCGGCTCAGACTGTTCAACTTCACCCAGCGCGATAACCACGTCGCGTACCTGTGGGTGCTGCGGGCGATGAATGTGCTGCGGGCTGTGCACCAGGTTCAGGTCCACACCGATGACGTGGCGAAGGCCTTGAGCGAACTTGCGGCAGCGCACGACGAGGTACCGAGTGCTACAGACCTGAACCTGCGAGCCATGCTTGACAATCTCGCGGCCGAGGACGAGCAGGTCCTCTACAAAGTGGAGGACGCGACTCGGTGCGGCAATCTGGCCGCTTACCGCAACCGCCAGTCGGTGTACCAGTTCACTGAGATCGGCTACCGCGTCTACTGCGCGGTGGAAGAGGTCATCGGGTCGCGGGTCCAGGACGCAAACCTGTCGCGTCTGGTCTTCGCCGACATCCTGGCGGACTTCAAGGCCCTGGCCACCGCGAACCGGCAGGGCGACCAGGACGAGGTCTACCGCAAGCTCACCCGGCTCGACAGCGTGCTGGAGGACATGACCCAACGGGCAGCGCGCTTCTATTTGACGCTCAACGACGTAGTCCGTACAACGGACATCTCCCCCGAGACGTTCCTCCGGTACAAGCATGCGCTGCTGGCCCACATGAGCGAGTTCACGGCCGAACTGGAACGCTATGCGCCCCGCCTGGCTGAGGCTGTGCATGAGGTGGAGGACACCGGGGTGGAGACGCTGCTGGAGCGGGCGGCCGCAGCGGACGAACGGCCCATGATGCGCCCGGCTGTACGGCTGGAGGACTGGCGGCGGCGCTGGATGGGGCTGCGGCAGTGGTTCTTGGCCGATGGCGCGGGCGGGTCCAGGGCGGATCAGTTGCAGGGCGCCACTCGCACCGCGATCTCTGGGGTCATCGCCTTGCTGAGGCAGGTCACGGAGTCACGCAGAGGCGGCGTGAGCCGCACTACTCAACTACGGCATCTGGCCGCGTGGGCTGCCGCGGCACCGGATGAGCAGGCGGCGAACGCTCTGGTCGCCGCCGCTTTCGATCTGCGCTCCGTACGGCATCTTTCGGGCGCACACGACGATGACGACCAGATCTCGCCGCGTTCGACATGGTGGGAGGCGCCGGGTGTGGAGATCAGCGTCAGCCTCTTCAAGCACGGTAAGAGGCCGGCGCAGGGAGGTCCGCAGCCGGTGCGGAAGTCCCGGGGCGCGCACGCCCGCCTGCGCGAGGCTCAACTGGCAGAGCGGGCCGCGGAACGGAGCGCGGCGGAAACTCTCCTGGAGCACGGACCTCATGATCGAGTACTGAACCAGGCGGAGACTCGCGCCGTGCTCAAGCTGCTGACCCGCGCCCTGGAGGCGCGAACGGTCGTCGCGGGACGTCTGCGCTCAGGCACCGGCAGCAGCGATGTGCTGACGCTGCGTCTTGTGCCCAGTGAACGCGGGAGTCGCGTGCGGACCGAAACTGGCACGCTGCACCTGCCCGGTTTCGCCCTGGAGATCAAGCCACACGGTGCGATGCGTCGCCGTCTCGGATCGGAGTCGCCTTGATGCCTGCCCAGCGCGTAGCCGCATCTGTGGAGCCCGCAGACCTCAGCTCGTACCAGCAGGCGGCCCGGCTCTTGTTGTTGCACAGCGTGGTCACCGAGACCTACCCGCGGACCAAGGCGCTTGCGTCGGTCCTGCAGTGGGCCGACGAACTGACGAAGGACTTCCGGGACCTTTTCGGATACACGCTGTCCACGAGTGCCCGTCATGCTCGCCTGCTGCGGCGGCTGGATACCTTCGACGAGAGCCAGGCGTTTCTCACGGTGAAGAGTAAAAAGCCCTTCGACCGGCGGCGGCTCGCATACCTGTGTCTGGTCCTGGCGGGCTTGAACCGGTCGCGGATAGAGATCACCCTCGCCGATCTCGTCAAGTTCCTTGCTCCGTACGCCAACGCCATCGAGTATCTCGGCTTCGACGCGACGGCAGCGGGCCACAAGGACGCGGTCGTTGACGTGATGGACTGGCTTGTCGACCGAGGGGCGCTGCGGATTTCCGACGGTTCCACCGAGGACTGGGCCCGCGACCACGATCGTGGGGACGCTCTGTTCGACATCGACCACGACACCTGCGCAGCCCTCTTCAAGCCCAACAGGCCCTTGCAGCACCTGACGGGTGCCGCCGGTCTGCTGGACACCCCGACCGCGGGCACCGGGCGGGACCCGCGTCGGCGTTTAGCTGCCCAGCGGGCCCGACGGATGCTCATCGAGCACCCGGTGGTCTACTTCGCCGGCATCGACCCGGAAACCGCGATCGCGCTGCGCCAGCCCACTCTGGCCGAGGACATCGCGCGTCTGACCGGTCTGCCCGTCGAGCGCCGGGCTGAGGGGATCATGCTTGTCGATACCACGGGGCGTTTCACCGACAAGCGTTTCCCGGGGCGAGGAGGAGCAGTCAACCGGACCGCCGGTCTGATACTGGCGAAGATCGCGGACCTACAGGAAGACCCCGACCGTTCCGGCAGCCTGCAGCGCCTTCTCCCACCTGACCCGCGAGAAGAACACGCGGACCTGCTGAGTCGCATCGACATGGCCCTGCCCGAGGCCGGCACACTCGAAGCCCTCGCTCATGACCCACAGACAGACAACGGCCAAGGGACGCACGGACCAGGAACGGAAGCCGACGCAGCCGAACAGCGGGCGGGCCTGCCGTTCGTTGAGCAAGGTGTGCTGGAGCAGATGATCACCGAGCTGTACGAGGAGTTCGGTCCGTCCTCGTTCACCAACAAATGGCAGGGCGATCCCGGAGGGCTCCTGGCCGAGGCCCTCTCTCTGCTGGCAGACCTGCGCCTGGTGCACCTCGTCCCTGGTGGAATCCTGGTGTGCCCTGCCGCGGCGCGTTACCGCAATATCACCGCCGTGCTGCCTCGGCCTGCGTACGAAGGTCAGTTCGCCCTCGACTTCCCCCTTGAGGACACCTCTCGATGACGCTCATTCCGCATCCCCGCAATGCCGAGTATCCGGAGGCCCGATTCAAGCCCACGCGGGCGGGCGTGATCGGCCTGTGGGACTACATCGACGAGGAATTCGTCTTCGCCGACGGTCGCCTGGTGCTTCGCGGGCACAACGGATCCGGCAAGACCAAGGCCCTGGAGGTGCTCTTCCCCCTTGTGCTGGACGGCGTCCTGGACGCACGACGGCTGGATCCGTTCAGTGGCGAGGAACGGACCATGAAATCGAACCTGCTCTACAAGAAGCAGGAGTCCGCATACGGCTATGTATGGATGGAATTCGCCCGCACTGCCCCCGACGGCAAGGTCATCGAGGCTGTTACCGCTGGCATCGGCATGCGAGTGACGAAAGCGATGCCCTCGCCGGCCCGCTTCTACTTCGTCACCGATGGCCGCATGGGCCTCGACTTTGGTCTCCTGGACGATGCCTCGCGGCCACTGCGGGAAAAGGCACTGGCGAAAATGCTGGGCGAGGATGCCACGTACGAGACGGCAGAGGCATACCGCGATGCCATCGACGACCGGCTGTTCGGCCTTGGACGCGAGCGCTACAGCCAACTGATCAACCTGCTGCTCCAGTTGCGGCGCCCTCTCCTGGCCAAGGACCTGGATCCGGCCAAGGTGTCCGACACCCTCACCGCGGGGCTGCGCCCCGTCGACGAAGACCTGATCAAGCAAGCTGCCCGGGACTTCGAGAACCTCGCAGAGATCCAGGCGCTCCTCAATGCCTTGGCCGGGGCCGACACAGCCGTACAGAACTTCCTGCGTGAGTACACCAGTTACCTTCAAGTCCACGCCCGAGACCGCGTAGACCAGGTCAAGGAGCGCACGCAGGCCACGGCCGATGAGTGCGCCAGGATCCTTCAGGCAGCGGAGGAACGGCGGACCGCCGACGGGCAACTGGCTGAGGCACGGCAACGCCGGGACACCGGGGAACGGCAGTGCAAAGAGATCGGCACACGCCTCGCCACCCTCAGGAATCATGACGCCGTTACGCAGCAGAAGGACC
The DNA here is from genome assembly GCF_045162765.1 of Streptomyces sp. NBC_01013. Classification (NCBI taxonomy): domain Bacteria; kingdom Bacillati; phylum Actinomycetota; class Actinomycetes; order Kitasatosporales; family Streptomycetaceae; genus Streptomyces; species Streptomyces sp. NBC_01013. Next base: position 1,714,576 of record NZ_CP108687.1, on the reverse strand, counting down.
TCGACGAGCTACGTGACCGAGTGCGCGGCGAGAGCCAGGGCATCAAAGACAGCGACCGCCTCCTCAACGGCGCTTGGGGGCACCTCGCCACTCTCAAGGGTGAGGCAGCGAGGGTCGGCGAACGGTGCGAGAAACTCAACGCAGCCGCATCACGGCACACCCGAGACCTCTTGGACGCGGCACGCCGCTCCGGCATCCTCCTCGAAGAAGACGCACTGAACTTCGATGCCGCGTTTCAGACGCACGTCGTCGGCTACACGACCGCGCGCGAAACCGAACTCGAGGATGTGCGCCACCATCTCACCGCAGTCGAGCAAGCTATGGAGGATCAGGGCCGCGAGCAAAAACGTGTGGATATCGCAGCTGCTGAACTCACGGAGACCGAGCAGAAGTCAGCTGCCGCCGCCGATCAACTCAGCCAGGCGCGCGCAGAGGCCGCCCAGGATCTCGACCAAGTTATCGCTCGCTGGACCAACGACGGCGAAGCCGCGGTTCTCTGCCCCGCCGACCGTGCACCCCTGCTCGCTGCTTTGGCCGCCGCAGGAGAGCCGGCAGCGATCCCGCTGCCTGAGGTCTTGCGCTCTCTCACTGATCAGCGCCGAACTGCGGCCCTCACCCGCGTCGAAACGCTCAAGAGGCAGTACGACGACATCTCGGACGCCCTGCACAAGACGCGAAGCGAGCGAGACAGGGTGGCGGCTGAAGAAGACGAGGCACCTCCGCTCAGCGACCTGCGGCCCGCCAACAGAGAGGGAAGGCCAGGCGCTCCGCTGTGGCAGCTCGTACGGTTCGCCGATCACATTTCCGATGACCACGCTGCCGCGGTGGAAGGCGCTCTGTACGCGGCCGGGTTGCTCACCGCATGGCTGCACCCCGGCTCGGAGGCCACCGACCAGGCACTGCGCGATAGGGTCGCCGACGCCTATCTGCGTCCACTGCCCGTCACACAACGGCCCACCGGGAGCACACTGGCAGACATCCTGGTTGTCGAAGACCAGGAACATGTGAGCCCCGAAGGTGTGCAAGCCGTCCTCGCTTCCATCCGTGTCACGGACGAAGCTCCGACAGCCGACAGAGACATCGACACGGATAGCGCCCCTTGCATCACCGTCGGGTCGCATTTCTCCCTGGGCGTTCAGGTCGGTGCCCATCCCAAGGAACAGCCGGAGTACATCGGAGCCACTGCACGGGCTGCACGCCGACGTGAGCGGCTGAGCCGCCTCGATGGGGCCATCACCGTGCTGGAGACCCAGCTCACAGATGCCGAGGGTCAACGGCAGGACGCCCAGGAGGTGTTCGACGACTTCGACCGCGCGCGCTGCCAGCTCCCCAGCACCCAGATGATCGACGAAGCGGCACGCCAGGTGGCGGTGATCGCCGGCAATCTCGCCGGAGCTCGCCGTCGTCTTGAGAAGGCTCGCAAAGACCTTGATGGTGCTGTTGCCCGTGCACACGAGAAGAAGCGGCTGCTGAGACAAGCCGCCACAGCCGCGCGGCTTCCTACGACCCGTGAGGAACTGAAAGGTGTAGCCCAGGCCGTCACCGATTTCGGCGCTGCCGGCAAGGAGCTTGCGGTATGCCGAGAACAGATCGATGAGGCCGAGAAGGACCTCGCCGGCCGCAAAGAGATTATCGAAGGGCAGGCACAGACCTACGCCGAGGAGGCCGAGCAGCTGCAGACACGCAAGGATGCTTTCGCCATCCTGGAAGAACGGCTACGTACGCGGCAAGAGACGCTTGAAGCACCGCTCCGGGAGATCCTCCAGAAGATCAAGGTGGCCGAGGGGCAGCTGGCGGAAGCAGAGAAGGCACACCGGCGTGCGGTGAAGGACGCCGAAGACCAGCGTGACCGGCTCATGAAGGCCAAGAACACTCTGGAGTTCGTCGGCGACGTCCTGACGACCGCCGTGCGTGAGCAGGTACGAACGACCCTCACCCTTGAGCCGTACGCCCGGCCGGACCTGCTCGGCCTCCTCGACACAGTGGTGGACACCGTCTGGGTACCGCGCGAAGTGTGGCCAACTGCCGAAGAGACCGTGCGGCGACTCATGGACACGCTGACTGCCCACGACACCTCGGTCACTGGCATCGAGGCAGCCCGCGGCGCCGTCCCTACGACCGTCATCTCCCTTGTCGACGCACTCGATGAAGCCACTCAGGGCCGCCGTATCACCGAGAGCCTCCTGAAGACCGCCACCACAAAGATTTCAACGGCCATCACCACATTGGAGGGCGCCCTGCTCGGATCCGATCAGGGCTACCTCTTCGAGTGGGAGCAGGCCGGCGACATCATCCTGGCCCGGGTTACCGACAGCGAAGGCCCGGCGCCGGTGGCGGACTTCGGGCGCCGATTGGCCGAACAACTCGCCGACCAGCGGGTATTGCTGGAGGACAAGGAACGCACCGTCCTTGAAGACGGCTTGCTGACCGGGCTTGCCGAGCAGATTCACAGCCGCACCACTGCGGCCCGCGATTTGGTCAGGAACATGGACGCCGACACCCGGGCCAGGCCGATGTCATCCGGAACGACGGTCGGCATCCACTGGGTCGCCTCCGACAGCCTGACCGACTCCCAGAAGGCCGTCAGCAAACTGCTGGAGAGGGACGCGTCCGGACTCGCCCCCGCGAGCCTGGCCGAACTCCGCTCCCACCTGCGCAGCCAGATCCGCACCAAGGCCGCCGCAGACAAAAAGCAGAGCTACCAACACGTGATCGCCGAAGTCCTGGACTACCGATCCTGGCGCAAGTTCGAACTGCGGCTGTTCCGCCCGGGCATGAGTGAGGAGGAGAGGAAGAAAGGAGAAGTTCTCACCAAGGCCAAACACAGTGTGATGTCCGGCGGCGAGAAGTCCGCCTCCATCCACCTGCCACTCTTCGCCGCCGCCCACGCCCAGTACAGTTCCGCCTTCCCCACCTGCCCACGTCTGATCGCCCTCGACGAGGCGTTCGCCGGCATCGACGAGAAGTACCGCCCCGACTTGCTCGCCCTCACGGCCAAGTTCGACCTCGACCTCTTCATGACCGGCTACGACCTGTGGATCACGTATCCCGACGTGCCGCAGATCTCGCACTACGACATGAAGCACGACGAGGCATCGCACACCGTCTCCGCCATGCTGCTGGTCTGGGACGGCGAACAGATCCTCGACGACGTCGGATACCCCGGATCCGAAGATCTGGCCGCCGAGCTGCTCAGCTTCCGGCCAAGCCGCCGTGTTCCGGCCCACGCGGGGTTGCTCACCGACGTGCCTGAGGAAGAGCCGATGGACACCGGCACTGAGGAAAACGAGGGGGAGCAATGAGCCTGCCGACGCCCGACGCATACGAGCGCTATCGCGGCCCCGAGTTCCGCCGCCTTCTTGGAGCCGCCCGGCGCTCTCTTGAACGCAATGGAGGCGAGATCACCGGCTCCATCGGCCTGACAAATCCAACGACAGATGAGCGCAACGCCATCATCGGCATCACAGGGGTGTATCGCTCGGCGGACGTCCGCCGGGTCTCTCTTCCACTCGAGGCGCTGGACCAGAACGTCCGCAACGTCACCGGAGCCTCACTCCGAGAGGTCTTGGAACGAATTGGTCCTCCACTACGGTTTCGAGCCGACGAACGGAGCGCCATCGATCAGGCCCGCCAGCAGTTGCTGGCCGAGGGAGAGGCCAGCGCGCTCCACGCCGAGAACCCCTGGTACAAGGAGTGGCTGAGCGGCCTAGCCTCCGACGGGACGATCACTGGGCTGATCAATAAGAAGGACGAACGCCTCCTCAGCCAGGCCATCCGCGTTCTGGAATACCTCTATGCACGCGCCAGCGGTTCGCCCCCGGTCATGCTGGCCGCCTTGGCTGACGCGACCACAGGAAACACCAAGGCCCTCAACCCTGGCCAAGGCTCGCTGCCGACCCTCGTACTCCGTGCGCTGGCAACAGCACGAGGAGTTCTGCTCGAGGCAGGAGCCGAGGCCCGGCGGGAGCTCTGGGACGCGTTCGACGTCATCGTCGACGACCTGGCCAGCCGCGTCCTCGTCCTCAATCTGCCGGCGGCTGGTCGAGGGCTGGGGGAGTGGCTCACTGACGCGGCTCGATACGGAACCCCCTTCCACGTCACACTTCACCAGCTGGTCACCTTGCCTGTCACCGTTCACGTGCCGCGGGTGTACGTGTGTGAGAACCCAGCCGTCCTCCGCCGCGCCGCTGGAGAACTCGGCACGAGCAGCCCGCCGTTGATCTGCGCCGAAGGCCGACCGTCAACGGCCTTCCACCGACTGGCCCGCTTGATCGTCAACGGAGGGGGCCGGCTCCTCTACCACGGGGACTTCGACTGGCCGGGAATCGACATGACCAATCAGCTCATCGGCCGCTACGGAGCCGAGCCCTGGAAGATGAGCGCTGAGGACTACCTGGAGGGGCTCCGGACCGAAGACGACCACGTCGCCTTGTCCGGGAAGGCCCGTAGCACTTCATGGGACCCGCGTTTGAGCAATGCGATGCAGGAGCATCAGGCGGCTGTATACGAGGAAGGCGTCGCTGACGCCCTCCTGGCGGATTGGGGTGACCAACTCTGATCATGGGCGGGTGATGACCTGCTGAGCGGGCAGCCGACAGCCGCTGGGGCGGGATGCCCCACGGTATAGCGGCAGAGACGACAGAACCCTGCATGCCCCGTACAACGAGCGACTAGGCTTGATCGGCGCCCACGAATCTGGACCGGATGGCGCAGGGGTGCGTGTAAGGAGTGCTGAGCAACAGATGACGGGGACGCCCGAGCGGATCGGCCGGTACACCGTGGCCAAGGAGCTGGGCTCGGGAGGCATGGGGGAGGTGTACCTCGCCTACACCCCGGGTGGTCAGCCGGTGGCGGTGAAGCTGATCCGGAGCGACAAGCTGGACCCCGTCACGCGGGCCCGCTTCGAAAAGGAAGCGCTGATAGCGCGCACCGTGATCGGTACCAACAGAGTGGCGCGGTTCCTGGAGGCCGACCCGTTCGCGGACCGCCCCTGGCTGGCCATGGAGTACGTGGCCGGACGCACCTTGCTGGCCTGCGTGGACCAGGACGGCGTTCTCCCCTTGCCGCTGGTCGCCAGTCTGGGCGCGTTGCTCGCCGAGGGGCTGAACGCCGTTCACGCCGCGGAGCTGCTCCATCGGGATCTGAAGCCCCAGAACGTCATCATGGGCACAGAGGGCCCCATAATCATCGACTTCGGGCTCGGGGCGTTCATGGACGCCGCGAAGGAGTCCCTGTCCCACAGCGGGATGATCATCGGGACGGTGCGCTGCATGCCGCCGGAGCAGGCGAGCGGGCATCCGAAGGTGACGCCAGCCGCGGACGTGTACGCGCTGGGCACGGTTCTGCTGTATGCGGCGGCTCGCCACTACCCGTACGACGGTGCGGCGTGGGAAGCCGTCGCAGTGCAGGTGGCGAATCCCGACATCCGCCCGGATCTGAGCGGTGTGCCCGAGGGGCTCAAGCCACTGATCGCCTCCATGCTCGCCCACGTTCCCGAGGACAGGCCGACGCTGGATGACGTTTCAAAGGCATGCTCGAAGCTGCTGAAGGCCGCTGGAAAGGCGCCGGCCGACGCACGACTCGCGCTGATCGCGCATACGACCGCGGGCGGTACGCCGGACGCGGCCAAAGAGCCGTTGTCCCCATCGTTCGAGAAGCTGCTTGAGGACCAGGCCGAGATCACTGACGACGCGGGTCTGGACTCGCCGCTCGACAGCCCGCGAGGAGCTGCTGAGGCGGAAGAGCCGGAACCGGAGGAGGCGGAGCAGGACGAGCTGCCCCCCGACTCCGCCGAGAAGGCCGTGAAGCCAAAGGTCAGGCCCAAGGCCGTAAGGCCGCCGGCATCGAAGCGGGTCGCGGATGAGCTGAGGGCGGAGTACGCGGCGGATACCGCGCTTTGATGGCCAAGCTGTCAGTGCCTGGTGGGAAGCTAGGCGGACGGGCGTATGGGGTCGGCTTGGACGCTGTCCATACGATTCGTGAATGGTGAGCGGTGCGAGGCGCGCCGTGGGTGAGGAATCGGAGCGGACGTGAGCGTCGAGGCGGAAGCCGTGGGCGGGCAGAGCGATACGGCGAGGGACGCCCGGGAGCCGGACGAAGCCTCGTCAGGGAAGCGGCCGGCTGACACTGGCGGATACGCGGCGGGCGCACAGGTCCTGATCCGAGACGAGCTGTGGCTGGTGCGTAACTGCAGGGACACCGAACGTGACGGATGGATGGTCGAGGTCACCGGGATCTCGTCGTTCGTCCGTGGGATCGACGCCACCTTCTACGACCGGCTGGATGTCGTTCAGGAGCTGGACCCGCGCGAGACCGAGCTGGTGGCAGACGACTCTCCGAACCACCGCAGGTCCCGTCTGTTCCTTGAGGCGCTCATGCGGAAGACGTTCCTGCCGCAGACCGAGCACGGCCTGGCGCTGGCGGACAACTTCCTCATGGACCAGCAGGTCCACCAGCTGCGCCCGGCGGAGCTGGCGCTGTCGATGAAGAACCCGCAGCCGCGGATCCTGATCGCGGACGTGGTGGGGCTCGGTAAGACCCTGGAGATCGGGGTGCTGCTGGCGGAGCTGATCCGGCGGGGGCGCGGCGAGCGGATCCTGGTGGTGACGCCGCAGCACGTGCTGGAGCAGTTCCAGCGCGAGCTGTGGACCCGGTTCGCGATTCCGCTGGTGCGGCTGGACTCGACCGGCATTCAGCGGGTGCAGCAGGACATCCCCGCGGGGCGGAACCCGTTCGCGTACTTCAAGCGCGCGATCATCTCCGTGGACACCCTGAAGAGCGACGTGTACGCCCACCACCTGGACAACACTGACTGGGACGCCGTCGTCATCGACGAGTCCCACAACCTCGTCAACCGCGGCACGAAGAACAACGCGCTCGCCCGTCTACTGGCACGCAAGACCGACGCGCTGGTGCTGGCCTCGGCCACCCCGCACAACGGCGACGCCACCTCCTTCGCCGAGCTGGTCAGGATGCTGGACGAGGCTGCGATCGCCAATCCGTCCCAGTACGAGGTGAAGGACCTCGCGCACCTCTACATCCGGCGCACCAAGACCGCGTCCGAAGTCCGCGAGTCCCTCAAGGGGACCTGGGCGGACCGCGGCCCGTCCCTGCCCCTCCACGCTCCGGCCACCGAGAAGGAACGCGCGGTCCTCGAAGAACTGGCCACACGCTGGATCCCGGCCGACCCGGCGACTCCGTCGGCGAGTCGGCATCAGCTCGTCCCGTACCGGTTGCTGAAGTCGTTCCTGTCCTCGCACAAGGCGCTGCTGGAGACCATCAAGACCCGCATCGGAAACCTCGACAACCCGCCGCCTGACAAGCCCGACAACGGTTCGAAGACACGCAAGCGGCCGGAGGACCCGGCGGTACGCGAAGCGGCACGGAAGGTCGAGCGGGCGGCCCTGACCGACCTGCAGCACCTCGCCGAGCAGATCGAGGACCAGGACTCGGCGAAGCGGGCAGCGCTGCTGGACGAGCTGCGGGAGCTGGGCGTCGGCCCAGGCTCGGACACTCGAGTGGTGGTGTTCTCTGAGAGCATCCCCACCCTGAAGTGGCTGGCGGAGACCGTCCCGGCCGCACTCGGCTTCCGGCACACCACCAGCCCGGACGAGAAGAAGCCCTGGCTGGGATACGGCGGAGCCGTACAGGTCATGCACGGCGAGGCCAGCACGGATCAGGAACAGCAGGACATTGTCGAGAGGTTCGGGCTGCGCGACGACCCGGTGCGCATCCTGTTCACCGGCGACGTCGCTTCCGAGGGCGTCAACCTGCATCAGCAGTGTCATCTGCTGATCCACTACGACCTGCCGTGGTCCCTGATCCGCATCGAGCAGCGCAACGGCCGTATCGACCGGTACGGGCAGGAACACCGGCCTGAGTTCCGCGCGCTGATCCTCACCAGTGACATCCCGTGGCGCATGGACGAGACGACCGGACAGCCGCGGACCCTGGATGACCGGCTGGTGGGTGAGAAGCTCCTTAGGCGTGAGGAGGAGGCCCACAAGATCGAAGGTTCGGCTGAGGCTGTGACCGGCCTGTACCGGGCCAAGGAAGAAGAGAACCGCCTCACCCAGGACCTGATCGCGGGTCGCACCGTCGAGGAGTCCATCAAGCAGTCCCAGCAGGGCGGAGCCGCCTTCCTCACCGGGCTGCTCGGCCAGGTGGGCGCAGTCCACGAACACCCCGAAGTAGCCCGCGCCGTCGTACCGAAGCTCTTCCGGTCCACCGCGGACTACTTCGACGAGGCACTGCGGCAGATCTCCCGTCCCAATCCCGAGGACATGCTGTCGTTGCGGCGCGACGACGACGGCACCATCGCCTTCGAGCCACCACGGGACCTGCTGTACCGGCTCAAGGCACTGCCCAAGTCGTACCTGGACGAACAGCAGATCCTGCCGCGCAAGACCGAGCCGGGACGCATGCGCATCACCTTCTCCAAGGACCTCGCCGGCGCACGCCTGAAGGCGGCGAGGGAGAGTACCGCGTCCCAATGGCCGAACGTCTCGTACGTCACCGACGTCCACCCGGTCCTGGACTGGCTCACGGACAAGGTGCTCGTCGAGATCGGGCGTCACAAGGCCCCGGTGCTCGCCGCCACCGTGGCCAGCCCGACCTTCTTGGTCCAGGGCATCTACTCCAACGCGTTGGGCAAGCCCACCATCGTCGAGTGGATGGCCGTCTCCGGCCTTCCCGACAGCACGCACGTCACAGCGCTGACCGCCGACGTATTGGAGAGCTACGGCGTGGGCCCGAACATGCCCGGCCGCGCCACGCCCCGCGACCTACCGGGCCTCAACGCGCTCGTGCCCGACGCCATCGACGCTGCACAGCGACAACTCGCCCTCCTTGAAGGCGCGTACCGCGAGCAGATCGAAGAGACCCTTGCTCCCTATCGCAAGAAGGTCACCGACTGGCGGCAGGACGCCCTCTTCGCCAGTGCCCGCCCGAAGGAAGCGGAGCTCGACCGTACGGCCAAGCGGCAGCTGAAGCTGGTCAAGTCCCTGGAGACGGCGGGCGAACCGATGTTGCGCCTGCTGGCCGTCCTCGAACCGCACACCGCCACCGAAGGAGGCAACGAACGATGAGCACCGACTTCGACTCCTTCGCCAACCGTGGCGAATACCTGTCCGCGCACTACTTCGCCGACCAGCTCGGCACCGACCTCAAGAAGGGCCTGTTCGCCATCTGGGCGCAGCGCGAGGGCGACGAGAACGACCCGCGCAAGACCCCGCGCGAGCTGCTGCGCACCCTGCGCACCCCCTACCTTGCCGAGGAACTGCGCGGCTACTTCGTCAAGACCACCCAGGCCGACGCCGAGGACGAAGCCCGCCTCAACACGCACAACAACCCCGAGTGGACCAAGCGCCTTGCGGAGTGGCACCAGATGGTCCTGCGGGCCCTCGGCTACGACACCTCCCCGGCCGAGCTCACCGTGCACCGCGCCGGCCGCGACCACACCCTGCCCGTGGCCTACCACGGCCACGGCATCGTCGCCCTGGACTGCGGCTGGACCGCCGCCAACGACGACGCCCTCAACCCCGACCGTGCCGGACGGCTCCTGTCGTCCGTGCGGGTCAGCGCGAGTGAGTCGTACGAGACGGGCGCGGCCCTGGCCTCATGGCTCTTCCAGAGCGAACTCGGCGAAGTAGGCGGCCCGCACCCCCGCTTCGTCCTGCTGCTGTGCGGCGGCGTCATCCTGCTCGCCGACCGTCAGGCCTGGAACGAGGGCCGATATCTCGCGGCGAACCTCGACGCCGCCCTGGAACGCAACGACCGCACTCAGCAGGGCGAACTCGCCACCATCGCTGCCCTGTTCAGCCTGGACATGCTTCGCCCCGGCGAGAATGACACCAGCCGTGCGATCGACGCCCTGCTCAAGTCCTCTGGTGACAACGCAGCCGGCGTCTCCGGCGAACTGCGCTATGGCCTGCAGCGCTCGGTCGAGATCATCGCCAACGAAGTCCTGCACCGGATGGCCGACCCGAAGAACGACGTCACCCCGGCCGACATCGAAAGCCCCAAGATCCCCTTCGCGCGCGAGCTCACCCGCGAAGCGCTGCGCTACCTCTACCGCGTCCTGTTCCTGCTGTACGCGGAGGCCCGCCCCGAACTAGGCATCCTCCCCGCCGACGACGGGTCGTACGAGGCCGGCTACTCCATGGCCCGCCTGCGCGAACTCGTCGAGCGCGACGAGGAACTCGTCGAGGAGGAGGCCAAGAACGGCTTCCACCTCTTCCAGTCCCTCGACGTCCTGTTCAACAAGGTCAACTTCGGCCACCGCGCGTACGGCACCGAGCCCGACGATGACCAGCCCGGCGACGATGAGGAGACTCGTAAGGCCAAGGAGGCCCGCCGAAGCGAGGACCGCGGCCTGCGCTTCGAGGCCCTGCGCAGCGAACTCTTTGAGCCGACCGCCATCCGCCTCATCGGCACCGGCGTCCTGGACCCGCGCAGCGACGAGGACAACGATCCCCGCTGGCTCGACCTGTGTCTGCGCAACGAAGCCCTCCACGAGGTGCTGCGGCTGCTCACCATGAAGAAGGGCAAGCGCGGCGAACGCGGCGGCTTCATCTCCTACCGCAACCTCGGCATCAACCAACTCGGTGCTGTCTACGAGGGGTTGATGTCCTACACCGGCATCATCGCCAAGGAGGAGCTGTGCGAGGTGGCCCGAGGCGGTGACCCGGAGCAGGGTTCCTGGCTCATCCCCTCGCACAAGCAGGACCAGTATCCCGATAAGACCGTGGTCCAGTATGGCGAGGACGATGCTCGCAAGGGCCTGCGCGGCGCCAAGAAGTACGAGAAGGGCTCGTTCGTCTACCGGCTCGCCGGCCGCGACCGGGAGACCTCGGCCTCGTACTACACGCCTGAGTCACTGACCAAGGTCACCGTCGAGCTCACCCTCAAGAACCGCCTCGACCAGGAGCGCGACGAGCACGGCGGCGTCATCAAGACGCGGGCGTCTGAGCTGCTGAAGTACAAGATCTGCGAGCCGGCTCTCGGCTCGGGCGCGTTCCTCAACGAGGCCATCAACCAGGTCGCCGACGAATACCTGCGCCGCCGCCAGGATGAGCTCGGCATCACCATCCCCGCGGCCCACGCGATCACCGAGAAGCAGAAGGTCAAGGCGTACATCGCCCTGCACAACGCCTACGGGGTCGACCTCAACGCGACGGGTGTCGAGTTGGCCGAGGTGTCGCTGTGGCTCAACACCATGCACCCCGGCATGCGCGCCCCGTGGTTCGGCCTGCATCTGCGCCGTGGCAATTCGCTCATCGGTGGGCGCCGCGCGGTGTACGCGGGCGATGACGTGGCCGGCAAGGACAAAGCCTGGCTGAAGGCGAAGGGCGCCCTGGCACCGACACCGCTGCCCTTCCTCAAGGATGGCGAGTCGCAGCTGCTGCCCGACGACGCGGTGCACCAGTTCCTGCTGCCGAGCCCGGGTTGGGCCGCCGTCGCGGGCTCGAAGGAGGCGAAGGAACTCGCCAAGGAAGGCGTAGAGCAACTCGCGGCCTGGAAGAAGGGGATCCTTCAGCGCCCCAAGCGCAGCACCGCGCACCTCAATGCGGACGGCAGCCCCAAGCTCAATCCCAAGAACAAGCAACCGAAGCCGGAAGCACCCTCGCAGTTCACGAAGCTGCGGGACGCCGCCCGGCGGGTTGAGTTCCTGTGGACTGCCGTCGTCAAGCGCATGGAACTTTCCGAGGGGGAGATCGCGCGTCGGATCGACCTTTGGCAGGCCGATCCGACGGATCCCGAGTACGCCTTCCTTCGGCACCCCGATCAGGCGGTGCCGAAGGAGAAGGTCCTGGAGGACCTCTTCAACGCGGTCGACACGCCGTACTGGCGGCTGAAGAAGGTCATGGACGCCTGGTGCGCCCTGTGGTTCTGGCCGGTCGACAAGACCGCGTTGCTGGACGGGAGTGACGGTGAGTACGCCGCACGGACTGTGGTCAGTGACGCAGACGGCCTCAGTGAGGTGCTCGACGGGGTGCCACTGACCGGGGAATTGCCTGAGGCCCAAGATGTTGCCGGGCCGACGCCAGTTGCCGCGCCGGCGCCCGCGTTGCGGTTCGTCGAGGAGTCAGCTCTGTTCGCGCTCGGCCCCGAGCAGACCTCCTTCGAGGACCTCGAACTGTCCGCGGACGACGATGTGGTCGTGGAAGTGAGGCAGGTCGGGTCGAAGGCAGCGAGGAAGGGCCCGGCTAAGCCGAAGGCGCTGGAACGACGGCCGATCGTCCCTCTCAAGGATCTCGACGACTGGCTCGAGTTCTTGGAAGCCATGCTGGGCACGGCCGACGTGCCCGAAGGCACCCTCATCGACAGTTTCAAAAGCCTCGATGAACTGAAGGACTTCGAAGAGACCCTTCCCGGGTTCATGGGGATGGACGTTGACAACCCGGAGGACCGGTTTCCGTGGCTTCGGGCGGTGCGCGACATCGCGGATGAACAGGGGTTCTTGCACTGGGAGTTGGAGTTCGCGGTTGTCTTCGCGCGCGGGGGTGGGTTCGACCTTCAGGTTGGTAACCCGCCGTGGGTGCGGCCGCGTTGGAACGAATCGGGGGTGCTCGCAGAGCACGAGCCGTGGTTCGAGCTGGAGGCCAAGGCGTCCACGACCAAGAAGGACCTCCGACGCCGGGAGCTTCTGGCGTCCCCATCTGCTCGCCGGTATGTGCTGGGTGAGCTGACGAACACGAGCTCGCAGGTTGCGATGTTCAGCTCACCGCAGATCTATCCGCTGTTGACAGGGACGCAGCCGGATCTATACCGCGCGTTCATGTGCCAGGTCTGGGCACATGCTTCGGCGGATGGGACTGCTGGGATGGTTCATCCGGATACACATGTCACGGGGAACAAGGAGGGTGACCTCCGAGAGGCTGCTTACCGGCGTTTGCGCGTCCATGGAGACTTCGTCAATGCTGTTTGGCGTTTCTTCCCTAAACCAGTAGGTCACGCCACTCACTTCGGAATCCATATTTATGGCCGCCCGAGGGAGATTGGCTTCGATCACCTTTCTTGGCTGGTCTCCGCTGACGCTTTGCGGCTCTCGGCCGGGCATGATGGGGCTGGCGATGTGCCTGGAGTTCGTTACCAGAACGGAGAGTTCGACGAGCGCCCGCATTTGTCTCGGGTGGTCCGGGTGGATCGGCATCTGCTTTCTGTGTGGCAACGTTTCTTGGACGAGGAGGGTGAGCCGGTCGAGCAAGCTCGACTGTTGTTTCCCGTTAGCACTGCTGAGGCGTCGGCCATCGCGGCATTGGCTGACTTCCCTGTGCGGTTGGGAACTCTTGGGCCGCAAATCACGCGCGGGTTGGAGGAGAGCGACGCGAAGGAAAAGGGGCTGATCGATTACAACCGTCCTGACAGTGTCACGGGTCACGAGTATCGGCCAGAAAGGTGGCGTCATGTTGTTCTCAAGGGAATTCAGCTGGGCGTTGCAACCCCGCTGTTCAAGCCTTACGACGCCAGTAGTAATGACCCCTATGGGATGAATCTCAGCGTGCTGGGTTCGGAATTCGTACCGGGCACGGCGTACGTACGGACCGAGAAGGTCCGAGAGTTTCTCGCCGATCAGGATCGGTGGATCGATCACCGAGCCCTCGCGCGTTTGCAGGCGAGTGACAAGGCCATTGCGCGCGCACGGATGAAGATTGCAGGCGACGACCGCATCCCTGAGGAGCAGGTAACTCCGGAGAAGGTGACTGCGGCGTTGGTGCGCCGTGCCCAGAGGCGATACGCCACCTTCCACAGGCTTGCCTGGCGCCGCCAGATTGCCCCGGATACTGAGCGCGCGTTGTATGGGGCTCTCGTTCCACCTGGCACAGCTCACATCACTGGCATTAACAGCCTGGCGATGTCCGCGCCACGGCATACGGCTTTGGTGGCAGGATTCTTTGCTTCGCTCCCCCTCGACTACTTCCTCCGCGCTACTGGGCGCAGCGATCTCCACCCCCATGTAGCCAAAGCCATGCCTGCCCCCACCCCCCATCACCCTCTAGCCTCTGCCCTCCTCCTTCGCGCCCTCCGCCTGAATTGCCTCACCCGCGCCTACGCCGACCTCTGGGCTGAGCTCTACGACCCTGCCTGGCCCGGCCAGGAGCGGTGGGCCCGCGAGTGGCCCGGTCTCCAGCGTCTCGACGACGTGACCTCGGACTGGCGCCCAGAAACGCCTCTCCGCAGCGAGCGAGCCCGCCGCTCCGCCCTGGTCGAGATCGACGCCCTGGTTGCCGTCTGGCTTGGTATGGGCGCCGACGCGCTGATCGCCGCATACCGGGGCCGTTTCCCCGTACTCCAGAAGTACGAGGCCGTGACATGGTTCGACGCCGACGGCTGGAAGCTCGCTGGCAACGCGCGCACGATCGGACAGCGACAGACCAAGGAGACGTGGAAGCAGTTCGAGGCGTACCGAGCCGCTCCGGACACGGCCCCCGTGCCGGAGGGCTACACGCAGCCATTCCACAAGGCGGATCGCGAGGCGGAGATGCGCGAGGCGCATGCCGTCTTCCAGAAGCGACTCGATGAAGCGATTGCCCGAGGCGAGTGGGACCCGGTCAAGCAGGAGGTGCCGAAGCCGTGAGGCCAACGCTGGAGGCGCGGGGGCTCAAGGAGAGCCTGCTGCAGTATCTGTCGACGACGTATGCGTTGACGGACGAGGGCGCGCGGGAGGCGCTGCACCGGTTCCTGGGAGACGAGACGACGGGGATGTTCCGCGGGCCGTACCTGCGGATCCGCACTCCGTTCACGGCGGCCGGCGAAGGGTGGCGCAACCACCTCGAGTGGCAGCGCGAGGGGTTCACGCCGTACGCGCACCAGGCGGTCGCGTTCGAGCGGCTGACGTCGGCGAACGGGCACACGCCGCAGCCGACCCTCGTCACCACGGGCACAGGCTCGGGTAAGACGGAATCGTTCCTCTACCCCGTGCTCGATCACTGTCGCCGGGAGCGGGAGGCGGGGAAGACCGGCGTCAAAGCGGTGTTCCTCTACCCAATGAACGCGCTCGCGACCGATCAGGCACAGCGCATCAACGACCTGCTCACGCAGAACGACGAGGCGCTCGGCAAGCTCTGGGCGGGGCTGTACATCGGGGACCGCGCGGCCACGCAGTACGAGAAGGTGCGTACGCGGCGTTCGGACATGCAGCTATCACCGCCGGACATCCTGATCACCAACTACAAGATGCTGGACCTGCTGCTGCAGCGTGAGGACGATGCCCCGCTGTGGCGGGAGGCGGACATCCGGTATGTGGTGGTGGATGAGTTCCACACGTACGACGGTGCGCAGGGCACCGACGTGGCGATGCTCCTTCGACGGCTCGCGTCCGCGGTGGGCATGTCCGAGAAGGGACGCCCGCTGGGACGCATCTGCCCGGTGGCGACCTCGGCGACGCTCGCATCAGGAACAGACAAAGACGGGGTGACGCGCCTGCTGGAGGTGGCGAGCGACGTCTTCGGTACGGAGTTCACGGCGGAGTCCATCGTCGGAGAGAACCGGCTGTCGGTGGAGGAGTTCATCCCGCTGACGGACGTGAAGATGCAGGGGCTGCCCACCCCTGACGAGCTGCTGGCTCTGGCCGATCCCGCTTCCGGCGAGGAGGCGATGCTCGACCTCATCAAGGCAGTTACCACGGTCTCCGATCCGGATCCCTTCCTGCTGGGCGAGAACCTGAAGCGGCATCTGTTCACCCGGGCGGTGATGCAGGCGCTGGATGGCGAAGTGAAGACCAGCCCCGAAGTGCTGGACGTCATGTGGCGTGCAGGCGCGGCCGGTTGGGCGGAGGCGGTGGCCCGACAGCCGGAGAAGGCGGCCGAGGCGCTCGCCCGGTTCGTGGCGTTGATGTCGTACGCACGTGACCCCAAGTCACCTCCGGGAGAGCCGCGTCCGTTCGTACACGTCGAGGTGCACCAGTGGGCCCGGTCGGTGTCCCGCCTCCTGCGTGGCGTGCTGCCTTGGCCGAAGGCGGAGTTCCGCTGGGACGCGGCGGGCATGGCGGACGCGAGTGCCACGGACAGCGGCCGTACGGCGCCAGTGACGACCGCGACGTCGGGGCAGAGCGCCAACCTCTTCCTGCCGGCCATCTACTGCCGGGACTGCGGACGGTCAGGCTGGGCGGTGTTCTCGCCGGAGAGCGATGACCACGACGTTCAGTTCGACACCTTCAAGATCCGTCGTGCCTCCCTCGGGCAGGACAAGGCGCGGGTGCGGAATCTGATCGCGGCGACCGAACGGGAAGCGCGAGAGGGCACCGGAGCAGCGCCGATGACGGCCGGCGGCAGGGGTACGAGCGCGGCATCGCAGGGCTCGGGCGGCTTGCTGATGGTGCTGGACGGCGCGCGCAAGCGGCTGCGGCTGCCGGATCCGCTCAACGACTACGACAGGGACACCAAGGAGCCGCGGCTGACCGCCCGCGACTCGGCGTTCGTGCTGGTCAACTTCGGTGGCACGGTGGCGAACACCGCGGCCAGGGAAGACTGGTGTGCGGCGTGCGGCGAGCGCAACGCCATCCGCTACCTGGGCACCGGGTCGGCCGCGATGGCCGCGGCGTCGATCACGCAGCTGTTCACGGGCGGGGAGCTCGACAAGAAGCTGCACGAGGACAAGACGCTGATGTTCAACGACTCGGTGCAGGATGCCGCGCACCGGGCCGGGTTCGTCGCGAACCGTTCGTACACCTTCTCGCTGCGCGCCCTGCTGGCCAAGCATCTAAGGCACGACCAGCCGACGCCGCTCAACGACCTGATCGCGGGCGTGGTCGAGGCCACCACGGACAAGGACACGCTGGCCGCGGTGGTGCCGCCGGATCTGCACGGCTACAAGGGGGTTGATCGGCTGCTGTCCGGCGAGGGTCGCGGCGGAAATCTCCCGACGTGGCGTCTGATCGGGCAGCGTCTCGCGTTCGAGGCGCTGATGGAGTTCGGCTTCCGTTCGCGCAACGGCCGCACCCTGGAGCTGACAAGAACCGCTGCTGCGCAGGTTCGTATCGACGATGCGGCGGCCGTCGTAGCCCTGGTTAAACGGATCCACGAGGAGTGCGTGCGCGACGGTGTCCCGCTGATCGCTCAGGACGACGCACGCTATTTGGCGTTCGTACGGATCTTCTTGGAACGGCTGCGCACCCGGGGTGCGGTGGCCCACAAGTGGTTGAGCAAGTACATGGACGAGGCGGGTACCAGCCGGTACTTCATCTGGGGCAAGCGGGCGCCGGGCATGCGGGCTTTCCCTAAGCGCGTCGCCGCCCCGGTGTTCCTGCTCAGCCAGCCCAAGAACGGCAGCGAGTTCGACTTCGCGACCGGGCGGTTGTCCTGGTACGAGCGGTGGGCAGGGCGCTGCCTCGGTCTCCCGCGCGAGATGGCGCCGGAGTTCTGGAGTCGGCTGCTGCCAGAGCTGGCCTCGCTCGGCCTGCTGTCGGTCCGTACCCCGGACGACACCTCGGTGCGGGTATACGGGCTGAAGCCGGGCAACATTGAGGCGCAGCTGCTGGACGACGAGCAGGTGCGTCACGCTTACGTGCGCTGCCCGGTTTGTTTCTGGGAGCAGACGGTCCACCCGTCCCTGCTCGACCAGTGGCACGAGCAGCCGTGTCCCTCCTACCGCTGCCGCAATGGCCGACTGGTGGCCGGCGACCGGCCCGAGGGCCTGGGCGTGCACCACCGCGACCGCGACTACACCGACGACTACTACCGTCGTCTGTACCGCAAGGCGGGCACCTACCAGGTGGTCACCGCTGAGCACACCGGGATGCTCTCCCGTCCGGAGCGGGAGAACGTGGAGAAGGCCTTCAAGCGCCGCGAGGGCTTCAAGGACCCCAACGTCCTGTCGTGCACCCCGACGTTGGAGATGGGCATCGACATCGGTGACCTGTCGGCGGTCGTGCTGGCCGCGCTGCCGCGTCGCCCTGCCAGCTACGCCCAACAAGTCGGGCGGGCGGGACGCCGTACGGGCAATGCGTTCTTGTTGACCATCCCCGACCGGCGGCGTCGCGACCTGTACTTCCTGGAGCGGCCCAAGGATCTGATCGCGGGCACGATCGTGCCACCGGGCTGCCATTTGTCGGCCATCGAGATCCTGCGCCGCCAATACCTGGCGCACCTGCTGGACCTTGCGGCCGCCGGACGGCTGGTGCGTGCGGACGGCATCGTGCTGCGTGCGCTGCCGCACAAGGCGCCTCGTCTGTTCGGGCCTTCGGGCTACCTGGTTGACCTGGTGGAGCTGGCCATCGCCCAGGGCGAGGAGCTGGCGAAGGGGTTCTTGGAGTTGTTCCCCTCCGGTGTCAACTACCAGGCCAAGGCCGATCTGCGCGCGTACGCCACCCACGACCTGCGCTCCAAGGTCGAGAAGGCCGAACGGGAGTGGTTCCGCGTCCAGCGAGCGCTGCGGGCCCGGCTGCGTGAGATCGACGATGCCCACGAGGAACTACACGACTCCGATCCGGACCAGGCACGGCAGAAGGCCGAACTGGACGCCGAACGACGTGGAGTTGGCCGCCGCCTGATGAACCTGGGCGAGACATCGGCCCAGACCGCGCTGTGTGATCTGGGACTGCTGCCCAACTACGCGCTGATCGACTCCACGACCGTTCTGTCGGCGACGCTTTACGGCGAGGACGGGGTGGACGCCAAGACCGGGCAGGTGAAGTACACCTCCACCACCGACTCCTACGAGAGGCCACGGCGTATCGCCCTGGAGGAGATGGCCCCGGGCAACACCTTCTACGTCAACGGCCATAAGCATCAGATCACCGGTCTGGAGATCTCCACCGGCGGCCGGCAGGAGTGGCGCACCTGGCGGGTATGCCCGGGCTGTGGATATGTGCGTACCGAGGACGCCGCCGAGGACCGGTCACCGTGCCCGCGCTGCAAGACCAGTCATATCGCGGACGACGGCTCTTGTCTGTTCCAGATCGTCGAACCAGCAACCGTGACCTCGCGGGACAAACGGGAAGACGCCCAGATCCGCGACGACAAGGATGACCGGGACCGCCGCTTCTACACGGTCGTGGACGCGGTCGACATCCCGGTGGAGACCATTGAGCCGGGCTCCTGGCGGCACGACAGCCAGACGTTCGGCGTCGACTACTGCCGCAAGGCGATGATCCGCCGGATCAACGTCGGACCCGTCCGCTACGACGCCCCGAACCGTGACGACTTCGCCGGCCACCGCGTGCGCCTGAACCCGTTCCACGTGTGCACGGCCTGCGGCGCGGCCACCGCGGACGGTCAGCCGGTCTTCGACCACGACACCGACGCACTCGACTCCCTCGCCGCCCGCAGCGGAGCACTCAAGCACCACCGTCCATGGTGCCCGCTGCGGCGCGGAAAGAAGGACGGCGTCCGGCAGGAACCGGTCCTACTCGCCCACAAGTTGGAGACCGAAGCCCTGCGGGTCCTCATCCCCGCCGCCACCGCAGACGTCGATTCCAAGGTGCACTCGTTCAGGGCCGCACTTCGCCTCGGCGTGGACCTTCACTTCGGCGGCGACCCTCAGCACCTGGCCACCACCGTCGCCTCCATGCCGGACAACGAGAGCGGCGAGCGCCGCTGGTTCCTCGTGCTCTTCGACTCGCTGCCCGGTGGCACCGGCTACCTGGAGCGGCTGACCGACCCGATCGCGTTCCGCGACACCCTGGCCAAGGCGTACGAGATGCTCAAGGAGTGCCCGTGCGCCGAGGAGCAGCGCCGGGCCTGCCACCGTTGCCTGCACCGTTACACCCCGGAGCCGTTCCAGGACATCGTCTCGCGCCAGGCCGCGCTGACGATGTTGGAGTCCCTGCTGTTCAAGCAGGACGGATCGGACGGCTGGGAGTGGAGCGAGGTCGACCACACTGGACTGGTAGGGCTGGACGCCCAGGTCGAATCCGACCTGGAAGCGCGCTTCCTGGTAGCCCTGCGCGACTGGGTGAAGGTCACCGACGACGCCTCCCTCGACGAAGACGGCCATGCGAGCGGGCATCTGCGCTTCACAGACGGCCCCGGGGTCGTGCACTGGCGGCTGACCGCGCAGCAGCAACTCCGGGGCACCGTCACCGACTTCACCTTCACGCGCATTGACGGGCCGACCCAGAGCGTCAAGGTCTACCTCGAAGGCTTCCGCTTCCACGCCAGCCGCGAGCACAACCAGATCGCCACCGACGCGGCGAAGCGCACTCTCCTGCGCGCCGAAGGGGAGACCGTCTTCCAGATCACCTGGGCAGACATCGATCTCTTCGAGAAGCGCCCCACCCGTACGCAGCCCGTATGGCCGCCGTACCGGGGCACGGCTCAGGAACAGGCCAAGACCGCCTACGAGCAGTATGGCGGCCAGCGCGCACACTTCGCCGACGCCGTCTTCGCCAACCCCATCGACATCCTGATCGCCTACCTGCGTGATCCGGATGCCGACCGCTGGGCCCGCCGGGCCCGCGCCCTGGTCACCGGACTGACGGCCCAGCCAGGCACGGCCCCGGTCACCGCGACCGGACGCCGCAGCGAACTGGTGGCAGCCCTGCGCGGCCAACTGGCCACCTTCTCCGCCACCGAGCGCCACGACAAGCCGGTCGTGGCGGATGCGGCCGCCATCGGCCCCGTCCACGTCTTCCGTACGCAGGACGAGACCGGGCTCCCGCTCGTGTTCGCCCTGGACGCCGCCGACCCTGAGGCCCTGAAGTGGACCGCGCTCGCCGTGCTCGACGACTCCGAAGCAGTGCTGGACACGGACGAGCACAAGGAGCGCTGGCGGTCCTGGCTGTACTGGACCAACCTCACCCAGTTCCTTTCGCTGGCCGGCGGCGACGGCGTCCAGCTCGCCACCAGCAAAGCTGCGGACTTCGAGGTCGAGGTCCTCGCGGTCTGCGGCGGGCTCGGCGAACTCGACTCGCTCATCGGCGCCCCCGCACCCGTCGTGTCCGAGGTGCCCGCGGCCGTGGTCAAGCCCGTCGACCCGGATCCCGGGCACGACTCGCCAGCCGAAGCGGCCCTGGCCCAGGCCCTCCGCGACGCCGTCTGGGACGAGGACATCCTGGAAATCCTGCGCGAAGACGCGGACGAGACACCGGACTTGCTCCGCCTCGCCGAGAGACTTGCCGACCGCGGCAAGCAGGCACCCGTCTTCGGCTACGAACTGGGGACCAGCCGCTGGCAGGTCGACTTCGCCTGGCACACCTCCGCCCTCAAGATTGCCGTTGTCGCCGCCCACCAGGGTGACGACGACCCCGAGACCCAGCGACGCGATGCCGCGTATGCCGAGGACGGCTGGACTGTGCGTACCGCCGCCGAATGGCTCGCCCATCTCGACGAACTGCTCGACCAGCTCCCCGACACGGAAGAAGGCACGCTCCGATGACCGCCCGGCTCAGCCTGTACCGCAAAGCCGAACAGGAGCTGTACAAGCTCGACCGCTCGGTCAAGGCCCAGTTCTACGACTTCTGCCACAACTTTCGGAACAACCCCGATCTCCCGGGGCTCAGGAAGAAGAAGCTCAAGGGCGACTCTCGTATCTGGTCGGCTCGCGTCAACCAGGACTATCGGGCCCTGATCACCCCCACCGGTGTCGACGCGGACGGTGCCGAGAGCTGGCTGGTCATCGCCGTCAGGCACCGCAAGGACGTCTACGAAGAGCTTCAGGTCGCTGTCAACCGCGTCACCGGCGAGATCGAGTTCGTCGACCTCGCCGTCGTCGGCGACAGCGCTCTCCGCAGGGTCGGCATCACCCTCACTCCGGCTGAGCCTGAGGAGCAGGCCCCCAAGCTCGAGACTGTCCCTGAACCCGAGCCTGCGGCGCCGGCGCTGCTCTCCGCGTACGACGCAGGGCAACTACGGGGTCTCGGCGTCGCCGAGCAGCTGATCGACCTGGCGCTCACGGTGACCACCAGCGCCGAGCTCGACCAACTGGTCGAGAGCGCACCGCTGTTGTCGAAGGACATCCTGTACGGCCTTGCCGCCGGGATGGACATCGACGAAGTCCGCAATGAGATCACCGCTCCGGTCGAACTCGACCAGCAGCCCGACCCCGACGACTTCGCTACAGCGTTCTCCCGCACCAAGGTCACCACAGTCGACGACGCAGTACGCGCTGTCATCGAGGAAGGTGACTTCCGCGCATGGAAGGTCTTCCTTCACCCCACGCAAGAACGCATCGTCCACCGCTACTACAACGGCCCTGCCCGCGTCTCCGGCGGCCCCGGCACCGGCAAGACGATCGTCGCCCTGCACCGGGTCAAGCACCTCGCTGAGCAACTGCCCCCCGGACACAACAAGCCGATCCTGCTGACCACCTTCACCAAGAACCTCACTACCGACCTGCGCCTGCGGCTTGCCTCCCTCGTCGAACCGGAGCTGCTGGCCCGCGTCGACATTGCTCACATCGACCAGCTCGCCGCTCGCGTTCTGGGCGAGAACACCGCCTCTGGCCGCGGTAAGCAGCGCGTATACGACCACGTGGCCCTGAACGAGATGCGCCAACTGCTGGCCGAACTCGACGACCGACGCTGGGAGCCGGAGTTCCTCCTTGAGGAGTGGGAGCAGGTCATCCTCGGCCAGTCGGTCCCCACCCGCTCCGACTACTTCAAGGCCCGCCGCGCTGGCCGGGGGCGCGCGCTCACCCGCCCCGAGCGCAACCACATCTGGAAACTCATCGAGCAGTTCACCGCCCGCCTCGACAAGCTGGGCGTCGAAACCTGGGGCCAGGCCGCCGAACGCGCCGCCCGCTTCGAGATCGAGCGCGCCGCGAAGGTCAGGGCCCGCCGCGAGTACAAGGAAGAGATCGGCGGCAAGGACCTCATCCACCGCGACGACAGCTCCGGCATGCGCTACATCGGCTACCGCTACCGGCACATCGTCGTCGACGAGGCCCAAGACCTGCGTCCCGCGCACTGGAAGATGTTGCGTGCAATGGCCGACCCCGACCAGCCCAACGACATGTTCGTCGCAGGCGACACTCACCAGCGCATCTACGACCACCAGGTCGCTCTTGGTGCCCTCGGCGTCAACATCCGAGGCCGTGCCTCACGGCTGACCCTGAGCTACCGCACGACGAAGGAGATCCTCGCCGAGGCTCTCCGCGTCGTCGACCCCAAGACCAAGAACGAGAAGGTCACGTACGACGACCTCGACGACGGCACCGACACCCTCGCCGGATACCGTTCCGTCCTTCACGGCCCCAAGCCCGACTTCAATCGGTACGACACCTGGGACGAAGAGCTCGCCGGACTCGCCACGACCTTGAGCACGTGGCGCGAGGAACTTTCCACCGACGGCAAGGGCGCCTCCCTCGACCCCAGCGGGCGCATCGCCGTGTGCGTCGCCGACCGCGACATGGTCAGCCAGACCATGTACTACCTCGCCACCAAGGCGGGCATCACCTGCGCCGAACTCACCAAGGACGGCCCCAAGGGTGACGGCGAAGTCCACGTTGGCACCATGCACCGCTTCAAGGGACTCGAGTACCAGCGCCTCGCCATCGTCGGTGCGAGCGACGGCATCATCCCGCGCACCAGCGTCATCGAGCGCTACCGCACCGAAGACCCGCCCCGCTACGAACGCGAGCAGCGTAAGGCTCGCTCCTTGCTGTTCGTCGCCACGACCCGGGCCCGCGATGCCCTGAACATCAGCTGGCACGGCAAGCCCAGTCCGTACCTGCCGATCTGACGCGCCGTACGGCACTCCCGGGCCGGAATTGCCTACGGGGCCCCGGCCCGGGACAAGGAACTCGCCTCATAGCGCAGCTGGTAGGCGCGTACGCCGGTGCCGTTCATGCGGTAGAGGGTGATCGCCGACAGGAACTGCTTTTTAACCTCCGCGGTGCGGTAGCGCTCCTTCTCTCCGATGCCGCTGATCCACTCCTCGATGTGCTCTGGGAGCTTGAAGGCGAGTTCGTAGGCGCCGACCGCGTCTGCGGGTGAGAGCGTCCATTCCGCCGCGGCTCCTACGCCCCGTCGTCTGATCCGCACTGCATGGTCGGGCTTCGCCTCGGCGTACTCCAGGAACCCTCGGTGATCATCGGCGGCGAGCGGCAGGATGAATGGCGCAGCCGGGAAACCGAGGAGTAGCTCCGCGTCGCTGTGCTGCCGCAGCACTGTGGCGAAGTCCTCAATCACGGTGCCAGCGGTCTGTTTGAACTTCCCCTCGGGGATGGGGACAGGTGGCAGCTCCAGCGGGGATGTCCCCAGCGCCTTGCGCAGCTCCGATCGCATCCAATTCAGCGGGAAGGGGGCGGACTTCGACAGATGCTGCTGCGCCGTGCACAGGCTCGTTGCCGTGGCTCCGATGTGGCCAAGCAGCCAGGCGAAGGAGGCACCCGACAGATCCACGAGAGAGATCTGGTGGGTGAGCGCGTACTTCTGGGCGTCGGCCGTGAACCCGCTCGCGGAAAACAAGGCATACGAGTACTTGTATCGCTGCCGGGGCCGCGTCCCGGCCCCCGTCATGAAGTTCTCGTTCACGTCGTGCACAACACCGTGGGCGTTCCGGACAACCTCCAGCTCGCAGCGTGTCTGGTAGTACTTGGCTTCCAGAAACAGCCGCACCGGCATGGAGAACGCCGGGGTGAAGGCGAACTCCCCGAGAACGTCGACCTGGTGGAGCGCGCCCCGCCCTCGGACCCGTAGAGTCTGGCCCTCCGTCACCAACTCCACCGGATCTTGATCTTCGTGGACGAGAAGCCGATAGCCGCTGAAGCGCAGCAGCCAGGCCAGCGACTCTTCCAGTAAGTAGCCCCTCAGTGAGGAGTCCTTGAGCATTGTTGCCGCCCCCATCTATGAGCTGGTCACACAGCCGAAGGCGATCATCTCACCGACCAATGCACTGGCTCCTCAACGATCAACTCAGGGCCCTGTGATCCACTCGGTCGCTCTCGCACCGCCGCAGCCCTACCCAGCAAATCGATACGCTTGGGTGTATGGACTCTGATGAACTGCCGCCCTTCGCAGCTGAGTTGATGGCTTGGTTCGCCGACGTACGCGCGCCCGGGTCGGCTGGATCGTACGTGGGGGATTGGCGGCCGCTGAGTGCTCTTGCCAGCTGATCACGGGTCACCGCCAGTGTCGTTGCGCTTGCAACTGAGGAACGCCGTCCCGATCTCTATTCCAAGGATCATCGTCTTCGTAACGAGATGCTGCTGGGGCTGAGTGGGTTGGGGCTCATCGCCGATGCCGTCGCGCGCGGCCAGGACGTCGATCTGGACCGGGCGGTGGCGGAGTTCGGTAGGTTCTGTCGTGCCTCGCTGCCTTCCTCGGAGGACTGGCTGCTTCTCGACGGGGAGATCCCAGCTGGCACGCGGATTGAGATCGGCGAGTATGTGCTGGAAGCGCTTTCGGAT
The DNA here is from genome assembly GCF_045162765.1 of Streptomyces sp. NBC_01013. Lineage (NCBI taxonomy): Bacteria > Bacillati > Actinomycetota > Actinomycetes > Kitasatosporales > Streptomycetaceae > Streptomyces > Streptomyces sp. NBC_01013. Next base: position 1,689,289 of record NZ_CP108687.1, on the reverse strand, counting down.
GAGGGGACGAGGCAGCTGCTGCCGCCCATGTACGCCGTGATGCCGTCAGCTCCGGCCAGCTGGCAGAACGTGCCCGTCCTCAAGGGCGCTCCGTTCCTTCGGCGGGTGGTCCCGGATCGGCCCCTGCGCAGCGGTCACCGGTTTCCACTTCTGGAGATGCCGTCATGTCCCGAACTCCACCACTGGCGTCCGCTACTGCCCATGCTGCTGTGGAGCGATGATGTCATCAGAATGAATGCCTGGTTCATCGTCGAGCCGAGACGGTGCGCGGATCTGTACGCCGGCTCTGTGCCGGTGGTCCCGGACGTCTATTCCGCCGGCGACGGCCAGGAGATCGAGTACGAACGACGAGAGACGGGGCTGTGGCGGCTGACGGGTCAGGACACTTCCCGGCTCGGCGTTTTCTGCGCGGCCGTCGACGGCTTGATCGGCGCGGTGCTCGAGGGGGCCAACGAGAAGAACAAGAAGGCCAAGACTCGGGCACGGCGCCTGCAGCGCGCCGCCGAGCACCTCCTGCGGGCCGCCCACCGCACCTACGGCAATGATTTCGTGTGGGAGGAGGACGCAGACGAGGTCACGCTGCACTACGTGATCGCCATGGAGGCGCTTCTGGGGGACGAAGGGCAAACCGATCTCAGCCGCAAGGTGAAGCAGCGGGCCGCGGCTTTGTGGATGACCGATGCGCTGCGCCTTGAGGTCGCCGAGGTGGTTGGCAGGGCGTACGCGCGCCGCTCGAAGTACGCCCACGGAGACGACACGCGTGACATCGATGCGAAGGAGCTGGAGATGCTGCGCCGCGTCGCGCACGGCGTCATGCTGCGTTGGCTGGTCACCACAGTGCCGACCGGGCTGGATCTGCCGCTGGAGTTGGACAAGACCTTGCTGTCAGACACCGCCCGCGCTGCCGTGGTGATGGAGCCGTTGCGCGCGTTCTTCGACGCGGCTTCTCCTGCCCTGCTGCCCTCGGACGCACAGCGGCTTCGAGCCACGTAGGGGCAGTCAGTGTGCCCCTACGGTTACGGCCTCGCGGCAGTCTGCTTGGCCTGCTTGCCGGCGCGGACCAGTGCGATGGCACGCGCCCGGAACTCTTGAGGATAGGTGCGAGGCATGACTGCCAGCCTTCCGCGAAGGGCTTTCAGGTAGCCACCAGAACTGGAACCCGAGACATGGGGCAGGTCAAACCTGTCACCCAACCTTGCAGCAGACCCGACCCTGGTGACCGCAGTAGCGGGAAGCGGTGCAAAGCCAGCAGTCGAGGGTCGGCGTGGCGCCTCAGTCACCGCTACATGCCACTATGACGCGTCACATGAGGAGATGGGGGGCGACGATAGTCATGAGGTACGGCCAGAGGCAGGCGGACAAGCTCGATGAGACGATGCTCGAACTGCTGCTGCCGATAAGCGCGGTGGAGTCACTGGGGCAGTGGCTAGCCGACCCGGAGCGCGGCCAGCGGTACGCGAACGGAAGTGGCCCTCACACCATCCCGTACGCGCCATCCACCTGGATGGCCGTAACACCCTGGCCCACCGCCTTCGCCGACCGGGCGGCGGCCGATTCGGCCTCGGTGAGCCGAGCCGAAGTCGTGGCCGCGGTCCGGGCCGCGGAGCAGTCCGAGAGCTGGGCAGAGGCGTTCGTGGCCACGCAGGTGTGGGGCTACGGTGTTACGGGCTACGGCCCGTACCGCACTCGTCAGGTGCTCGCCCAGCCCAGCGCTGAGGCCGTCCTCACCGAGGCGGTGTCCCTGCTCGTCGACGAGGGCGCGGTCGCAGCCTACGAGGTGCTACACACTCTCGATGGCCTCGGGCCGGCGTTCCTCACCAAATTCCTTTACTTCGCGGGCCAGGCGCTGCCAGACGTGAAGGGCCCACGTCCCCTGATCCTCGACAGCGTGCTCGCCGGGATCCTGCGCAGGCACGCCACGAAGGTTGGACGTGCGGTTGGCTATGAGTGGTCCGAGGCGATCGCCAAGTGGATCTGGCGCGACAGCGGCTGGAGCTCCCACCGTTACGACGTCTACCTCCGGTGGATGTACGCCGCCAACGAGCGACTCGCGGCCGCGTCGATCGACTGGCCCGCAGCCCCAGACGTGCTCGAGCTGGCCCTCTTCAGCGCCGTTTGGGACCTGGAATAGCCGTATCGCCGGTGTTCACCTTCTGACTGAGCGTTTGGCCCTGGAGTATGCGTTTGGTCCCGGGTTAGGTTCCGCGCCAGTTGGGGGTGGCTTCGTGGGTGAGGCGGCGGGCCATGAGGTCGATCATCGCGAGGTGGATCATTGCCTCGGAGCGGTGCGGGTGGCGCTCGTAGTCGCGGGCGAGGCGGCGGTGGTGCATGAGCCAGCCAATGCTGCGCTCGATGGTCCACCGCCGCGGGATGATGGTGAACCCGTGGGCGCCGGGCGGGCGTTGGACGGGATGGACGTCGATACCCAGGCGGGCGCCGTGGTCGATGGCCGTGGTGCGGTAGCCGGCGTCCACCCAGGCCTTGCGGATGCGGGGATGGGCGGCGGCGATGCGGGACAGCAGGGTGACGCCGGCCGCGGTGTCGGACACGCTGGCGGCGGTGACCAGCACGGTCAGCAGCAGGCCCACGGTGTCGCAGCCCAGGTGCCGCTTGCGCCCGATGATCCGCTTGCCCGCGTCGGTGCCCTGGCCGGCCCGCGGCACGTTCGCCGAGGTCTTGATCGTCTGAGAGTCGAGCACGCAGGCCGACGGCTCGGCGTCGCGGCCCTCCCGCTCGCGGACCAGGCGCCGGAGCACCCCGGTGAGCTGCTCGCAGACGCCGTCGGTCTGCCAGCGGGCGAAGTAGCCGTAGACGGTGTTCCAGTTCGGGAAGTCGTGGGGCAGGTAGCGCCAGGCGATGCCGGTGCGGTCCACGTACAGGATCGCGTTCATGATCTGGCGCAGGTCGTGCTCGGGCCGGCGCCCGATGTCGAGGGCATGCCGGCGCCGCTCGTTCCGCCAGGCGGTGAGCACGGGTTCGATCAGTTCCCAGCGCTGGTCGGACAGGTCGCTGGGGTACCTGTCGCGCGGTGCCATGTTGCAGAAATACCGCGGTATGACGCCCAGTGCCAGCGGCCAAACGGCCGCTGAGGGTGGCGAGTTGGGAGGAGACGGGAGATGCCGGAACGAAACAGTCCCCTGCCGTCGCAATGCGGGCTCTCGACCCGACCGCCTCACCTGCCCCAACGGAGCCGGACTTCAAAAACGCCACATCCAGCAACGAGACAGGGCAAAACACTCAGTACGTCTCGGGACACATCCGGCCCTCCCGGGCCGCCCATCCAGCTCCGCGCGCTGTGCAGCTCCAGTTCGGCCTCGATCTCGACCGGGAGGTTCCAGGGAAGCATGGCTTCTTGTCTTCAGCGGCTTCCAAGGAGTGGCCGTCCGGGTCTCCGGGGTGCCCTGGCTACTGATTTCGGCCGACGGCATGCTGTACGGAGCGAGGAGGGCGGCGACTACGGGATCAGTGGCTCTTCGGACGGCAGCACCTCGCACCACCCACCCACGACCTGGTCGTTGGACTTCCTCTCGCGTGGTGGCATGCGGTGGTCGCCTCCTTTCGTGACCGATTGTTCATGACCGAGGTTCGAGATGTCTCATGAGCGCTGTAACGTACCGGCGAACCTAGTGTTTTGTGATTGTCCTGAACCGGGGGCGGGCGGAGATGTCGACGATTGGTCTGGCCACGGCCATCGAAGAGCTGCGGCAGGAGCTGTACGAGGCGCAGCGGCTTGGTGTCAACCAGCAGTTCGCCTTCGGCGTCGAAGAGGCGGAGCTGGAGCTGCGGCTTGAACTGCGCAAGTCCGTTAAGGGAGACGGCAAGCTCTCCTTCGGTGTGGTTGCCGTCGGCGCGGGCGGTGAGCATTCCACCGTCAGTACCCACAAACTGACGCTGAGACTGTCGGTCAAGGACCGGGCCATCGGTGGCGCGCGCCCCGAGGTCGGCGACGACGAGTTCGGGGCGCTGGACGAGGACTGACGTGGATCCGCACAGACTGGCGCAGATCCGAAGCGGGGGTGGCGGCGAGGGACGCCTCACCGTCGGCTCCGGCTATCTGATCGCCCCACGGTTGGTGTTGACCGCCCGTCACGTGTTGGTTGACCAGGCCACCGAAAAGTTCTGGCCGAAGATCACCGTACGCGTCGGGCACGACCGCTACGGCGAGACGACAAGGGCGACCGCAGAGCTGCTCTGGGAGCACCCGGACGGCCTTGACGTCGCGCTGCTGTCCGTTGACCGGGAGATCGACCTTCCTGGCGCCGTTCGCTGGGGCCGCCCTACGGGCATACGGCCGCTGAAGTACGAGGGGCTCGGCTTCCCATGGGCCTCCAAGGCGGAGGGCCGGGAGCCGGAGCACCTGCGAGGTGACCTGTCGGTCCTCTCCGGCGGCAAGGACCGCTACGTCCTGGACCAAGGCCCGGCGCCGGTTCCCCGTACCGGCGGCGGGAACGCCTGGGGTGGGGCCTCGGGGGCTGCGATCTTCTGCTGTGGCTATCTGGTTGGGGTAGTGACCGAGGAAGACGCGGCCTACGGAGCCCGCCGACTGCTTGCCCTACCAGTGTCTTCCTTCGCCGAGGACGGCGGCTTTGTATCCCATCTCGAGAAGCACACCGGCGGGCGTCCCGGACTGAGCGCGATCGGCGCGTCCCTCCCCAAGGCGGGGCTTGCCTCGGAACGTACGTTCGCCGAGCGCGAATTGGAGAAGCTACTCACGCCGTTGTTCCCGGACCCGGATGTGCGCACCGGGCACGCGCGAGCCTTGGTGCACGAACTGGGTTACGACGCCAACGGCTACGAGCCGGCCATCGCCGACCTCGTGGCGCTTGTCATGGAGCATCGCCGCGCGCTCGCGTCGCTCGGTGAAGTCGTCGCCCGGACCGCGGAGGGCACGGTGCGCGGAGCTCTCACCCATCTCTTCTCACGTGCCAGGGCACTCGAATGCGGGTCGCTGCTCTCGGTGAACGAGTACGAGGACCTGCTCTGCCTGCTGCGTCGCGTCTGCGATGAGTATCCGACCCTCCTGCCCCAGGCTGCCCGTGAAGCGTTGCCGTACGTCGTGCTGCCCGAGCCTCTTACTCGACTGCGGCTCGATGAGGATCGCCTTGCCAACGCAATCGAGTGTCTGGAGGACCTACCCGACGGCGAGAGCGTCCCCGACCACACTCCACCGGTGCCAGCGCTTCTGCGGCTCGTCGAGTATGTGGCGGCGTCCGCTGGCGACGAGCTGGCTGACGGCCTGCGCGCGTGGTCGGGGACGGTCGCCGACCGGCTCGGTGTCCATCCCGGGGCCTTGAGTGAGCGGCGTGCGGACGCCGCCCGGTGGGCGAAGCGCCCCGCCTCGCCGGTGTCGCGGGTGGTGATGGAGCTGGAACACGATGATGCCGTGGGGGACGACCGGTACCGGTGTCGAATCCTGCTCGTCCGCGACGACGGCTCATACCGGGTACTCAAGGAGGCAGAGTCGGGGTCCAAGACCCCGCAGGAGGTGGCGAGCAGCCTGAGCGAGGCGATCTTCGCCGTCCGCCAGGAACCCGGGCAGCGAGACCATGTGCCGTGGGTGACCGTCGTGGTCGACCCCGAGGGGCTTCACCTGGCCGTCGACGAATGGGTGCCGGCAGTGCCCAACGACATCCTTCCGGCTTGGCCGATTGGAGCCGAGTACCGCGTCTCTCTGAGCTGCCCCGAGCTGAGCGACCTGATACCGGAACGCCAAGGTGATCAGGAACGCCGGTGGAAGATCGGACGAGGGACGACGCTGGTCATCAGCCAGACGTGCGAGAGCAGGGATCAGCTCGTGGACCTGCTGAAGACCGAGCATCGCGACACCGCGCGAGTGGTCCTCCACAGTCCCGCCGACGAGCGGAAGCGCTGGCTGCTGGCCACTCTCGCCTTGGGTGTCCCCGTCGTTCTCTGGGACCGCGATCCCGTCGGCCATAACGACGCCGGGGGACTGGAGAGCTTGGCTCCCTCCAGCGACCTGGAGGGGCTCACCGAGCGGGTCCGGTGCTTTCGGAGCCGCTCGGCGGCCTGCTCGACGGATCGGCGTCCACGGCCCTCCCTTGTGTGGGAGCCAGAAGGTCGTCACCCGAGGATCGAGTCGCTACAACTGACGGACCCCCGGAGAGGAACGCAAACGTCATGACCACCTCCCATCCCCTGTCCGGTGCATCTCCGCAGCGTCCGTCCTCCGATGGCGGAAGCGAAGTCTGGCGGCTCTTCCGCGGTGACGGCGAACGCCGTGAGACCCCGTTCCCTGCCGCTCCGCCGTGGCGTCGCTTCGGGCTGGAGTCCGTGACCGATGCCAGCGTTTCCTACGCACGGCCCTACCTAATCGGCCCCGACGAGGCCGACGTCGTGAATGCGGCGCTCCACCTGCGCCGACCTCTCCTGGTGACCGGGCAACCTGGCACGGGCAAGTCCTCGCTGGCTCACGCCGTTGCCCACGAACTCACGCTCGGCCGCGTCCTGCAGTGGCCGGTCAACAGCCGCTCCACCCTGCAGGACGCTCTCTACCAGTACGACGCGGTCGGCCGGCTACGCGAGGCCACTTTGCTGCGTGACGCGGAAGGCACGGAACCGGACATCGGCCAGTACATCCGGCTTGGCGCCCTGGGCAACGCCCTCCTGCCCCGAGAACGCCCTAGAGTGCTGCTCATCGACGAGCTGGACAAGGGCGACATCGACCTACCCAACGACCTGCTGACCGTCTTTGAGGAGGGTGAGTTCGCCATTCCTGAACTCACCCGGCTACCCGACGACCACGCGCCTGTGCATGTCCAGACCGACGACCCGGACGAATTTGCCCCAGTTACACGCGGCCGCGTCCGGTGCAGTGAGTTCCCGGTCGTGATCATCACCAGCAATGGCGAACGTGACTTCCCACCCGCCTTTCTGCGGCGCTGCGTCCGCCTCGATCTTCCCGAGCCCGATGAGCGTCGCCTGCGTGAGATCATCGCCGCCCACCTCGGTCCCGACGCTCTGAACCACACGGACGACCTGCTCCGCGAGTTCCTGGGGCGCCGCGCTGCGGGTGAACTCGCCACAGACCAGCTACTTAACGCTGTCTTCCTCCGGAAGGGCGGGGTGAACCTTGACGCGGGCTCCCTTCTCGAGGCCGTCCTGCACCGCCTCGGTGAAGCTGTGTGACGCCGTGATCTCGCGCGTGACGAAGGTCCTGGCCGAGAGTGGGGCAGAGATCTCCTATGAGGAACTCCTCGACGTTCTATGGCTCGCCAGAAGGCTGCCCCGAGGGGTTGCACCCGTGGCACGTGCCGTTGGCGAACCTGCGACGCTCTCGGAGCAGCATGGCGCCCTCCACCACAACGGATCGGCGACACCCGTGCCGGAGGCTGCGGGGCACGACACGCCGACTGCCGAGCCGACGACTGCGGAGTCAACAGACCCAGCGTCCGCGAAGCCCGTCCAAGCCACAGCGCGGCCCCGTGCCCATGACGACCCGGAGGTGTCCGCAGGGGCGATCCCGTCCCGGGCGGTCGCTGTCCGTGCTCCGGAAAGCCGCCTCATTGGGGCCAGGCAGCTCCGACTTGGTAAGTCCCTCCGGCCGCTGCGGCAGCGCTTCCCCGACCGGCGTCGCTATGAACTCGATATTGCGCGAACCGTCGCGGCCATGGCCGACACAGGCGTGCCCGAGCCTGTCACCCGCCAGGCGCGCACCCGCTGGCTGTCCCTGGCTCTTGTGGTCGATGACGGCATCTCCATGGTTCTCTGGCAACGCCTTGCCGCCGACATCCGAGCGCTGATGGAACGCGCCGGGGCGTTCCGCGATGTACGTGTGTACGGACTCGACACGCGCGGCGCCATCCCGTCCTTGCGGGCCAGCCCGTATCGCCACCGCAGCCGTCTTCTTTCGCCAAAGACTCTGTGTGACCCGAGCGGGAACACCCTCGTCCTCATTGTCAGTGACGGCGTGGGCGCAGCCTGGCGGAACGGCGGGATGAGGCAGGTGACGGGACGTTGGGGAAGGTGCGGGCCCACGGCGATCGTGCACGCGCTGCCAACCCGGCTCTGGGCGGGCACTGGGATCGGCGCACGGCGCTGGCAGGTCACCACCCGACGGCGTGGCGGCCCGACCTGCGCCTGGCATGTCACTGATCCGGACCTGCCGCCGGACCTCGTCCGCTTCGACTCCGTACCCGTCCCCGTCCTCACGCCGACCCCCGAGGCCGTTGCCGACTGGGCGCTACTCATCGCCTCGCCCGGGGGCACCGCTCTCCTCCCGCTGTGGGACGGCGGCCAGCAAAGCTGTGGTCGGCCCGCCGCCGACACTCGGGGAATTGACGCCGCCGAAGCGGTGCTCCGCTTCAGGGAGGCCGCGTCCGCCGAGGCGTACCGGCTGGCGGCCCACGTCGCAGCGGTCGCGCCTGTAACGCCTCCCGTGATGCGTCTGGTGCAGGCCGCCATCGGGCCTCCGACGGACCCCGGACATCTAATGGAGGTGTTTCTGGGCGGACTGATGCACGAGGCGGATGCTGCCGAGCCGGAACGGCTGCCGCACCACCGACGGTTCGACTTCGCGAGCGACGCCCGCCGAATTCTGCTCAGCGCCGTCTCCCCGAAGGAACTGCTGCGTACCACCGATGCCATCACGCGCCACATCGAAGCAGCCGTCGGCCGTGCCCCGGTCTTCCCGGCCTGGGTCGGCCACCCGGAGGGCTTCTCCGTGATCGACGACATCGGACGCCCCTTCGGTTGGCTGCGGGAGCAGCTGCTGACGCGTCTCGGTATCCCGTCCGCAGATTCCATCCCGATGACATCCGTACCGGACCGCACTGTGGTGCCCAGACCAGTGACTGAAGGCTCCCTGAGGTATGGGGCGGCCCGGATCGGGGACTCTGAACCGAGTAGGCAGGGTGCGCCGCCGTACGACGACGGGTCTGGCAAGAGGCTGCGGGCGGGGGTGACCGATCTGGTTGAGAACCTCGCCACGGACGCGCCGCCGGAGGTTCGCGCACGCGCCGCGGCTCAGACCAACACGCTGGTCGCCAAGCTCTGGAACTACTGCAACGTCCTGCGGGACAACGGCCTGTCCACCATCGAGTACGTCGAACAACTGTCCTACTTACTATTCTTGAAGATGGTCGATGAGCTTGCCGAGGAGGCTTGGGAGGACGACGACATTGCCCAGGTCGTCCCCGAGGGCTACGACTGGAAGTCCCTGGCTAGCAAGCGTGGGGTGGAGTTGGAGAAGCACTACCGCGCCATCCTCGACGAGCTGGGCCGCCGCCCCGGCACCACTATCGGCACGATCTTCGCCGAGGCGCAGAACCGCATCACCAAGCCCGCGCTCTTGGAGAAGCTCGTTGTCGACCTGATCGGCCGCGAACAGTGGACCATCAAGGGGGCGGACCTCAAGGGCGACGCGTACGAAGGGCTTCTCAACAAGGGCGCCTCCGACACCAAGACAGGTGCTGGCCAATACTTCACCCCTCGCGCCCTCATCGACGCGATCGTCGAGGTCTCGAGGCCGACACCGGACGACATCATCGCCGACCCGGCCTGCGGCACTGGCGGCTTCCTCATCGCCGCCCACACGTACCTGCGTAAGCACCACATGCAGGGCCTGCCCGGGGAGAAGCGCGAAGCCCTCCAGCGAGGCGACCACATCCGCGGCAACGAGCTCGTCACGGGCACTGCCCGACTCGCGGCGATGAACATGCTGCTGCATGGCATCGGCGCCAGCGACGGCCCCAGCCTCGTCTCGGTCGGAGACGCCCTGGCCGAGAAGCCATCCGGCAAGCGCGCGACGCTCGTCCTCGCGAACCCGCCCTTCGGCCGCAAGTCCGCCATCAGCATCATTGGTCAGGACGGACAGGTCGAAAAGGAAGACGTCGAGTACGACCGCGACGACCTCACCGCCACCACGACGAACAAGCAGCTCAACTTCCTGCAGCACATCATGTCGCTCACCTCGATCGACGGCCGCGCGGCTGTCGTCCTCCCGGACAACGTGTTGTTCGAGGGCGGTGCCGGCGAAAAGATCCGTAGGCGGCTGCTGAACGAGTTCAACCTGCACACCATCCTGCGGTTGCCCACGGGCATCTTCTACGCCGGCGGCGTCAAGGCCAACGTCCTCTTCTTCGAGAAGAAGGCGCCCCGTGCCGACGGCAAGCCCCACACCGAGCGCACCTGGGTGTACGACTTCCGCACCGGCCAGCACTTCACCCTCAAGCAGCGTCCCCTTACCCGCGCTCACCTCCAGGACTTCGTCGACGCCTACAAGGCCGATGACAGCGAGAGCCGCGTCCCCTCCGAGACCCCGGAGGGTCCGTGGCGGGTCTTCGAGTATGACGACCTGATTAAGCGCGACAAGGTCAACTTCGACATCACCTGGATGAAGGACCCGGCCCTCGAGGACGAGGGACAACGACCTACCGCCCGAGGTCATCGCGCAGGAGATCGTCCAGGACCTCCTGGCCGCTCCCGATGAGTTCAAGGCGATCGCCGAGGCTTTCTGGGCGGCGTGATTCATGACCTGCTGCGCTGGCAGGTCCGCGAGGGCCGGGGGCGGAGCGAGGACCCGTCGGCGATCGTGATGGACACCCAGACCGTGCACGTCTCGGTCAACGCGCCGAAGGAGACGACGGGGCTGGATCCGGGCAAGAAGAGCCGGGGCCGCTAGCGGGGCATCGCTACCGACGTCCTGGGCCTGCTGATCGCGGTGATCGTGGTGGCCGCGAGCGTGCACGACAACGCCGTCGGCATCGCGCTGCTGGACCGGGTCGCCGCGGACAACCCGTCGGTGACCAAGGGCTGGGTGGATGCCGGGTTCAAGAACGCGGTCATCGACCACGGTGCCGCCCTGTGCATCGACATCGAGGTCGTCCAGCGCGATCCCGGCAGCAAGGGGTTCACGCCCGCGCCGAAGCGGTGGATCGCCGAGCAGACCTTCGGCACGCTGATGCTGCATCGCCGCCTGGCCCGCGACTGCGAGACGCTGCCGGCCAGCTCGGCCTCGATGATTCTCTGGTCGATGACCGACGTCATGACCCGGCGGCTGACCGGTGCCACCACGCCGACCTGGCGCGGCCCTCCGTCGGCCGGCACCCGGGCCCCGGATGCCCCGCCTCATGCGTGACCTGCTGGCCAGGATCGACGCACGCACGGCGGCCGCGCGTGAGGAGGCTGACCGCCTGCGCGAGCAGATCACCCAGCTCACCGAGCGGTTGTCCGCGGCCGAACGACAGCTGGAGCGGCTCGACATCACGCGACAGACCGTGCTGGAACTCGCCGCGGACAGTGATCCCGGCCCTCCGGAACCGCTGCCCTCCGCCTACCGGCAGATCCTTGCCGTGTTCGAGGACACCGAGCAGGGCCTGCGGGCCAGGGAGGTCTGCGAGGCCCTGGGAACCGGGACCGAGAACCACCACGTCGAGAACACCCGGGCCAAGCTCAAACGCCTCGTCGGCCGCGGCATCCTCACCGAACCCGAACCCGGCCTGTTCACCATGCCCCGACCGGCAAAGTGAACCCGCGCAAAGACTCGCAGAACACCCACTGAGGCCCGCTTGGTTCAGGTGCTTGCCCATGGCCGCAGCCAAGTCCCGAGGCCTCGAATGTCAGCAGACGATGACCGTCCACCTTGGAGATGGTCCCGCCAGGTGGTGTAGGGGATCAATCGCCGGAACCCGCAGATCGGGGCCGTGGCTATGTCGGGGTAGGCGTCCGGCCCGCCTCAGCAGGACGCCTGGCGGGCTGCCGCGCGGGGACGGCTGCACCGACGTCCGGCCGAGCCGCACGGATCGCCGCGACCAACGGGTCCAGGTGCGGATTGAACATGGGCCGATACTTCGTGGGCGGCGACTGCATCAACACGAACCGCACTTGCCGGTCACCGACGGGGACGTGGGACGCCGCCGTCACCGCCGCTCCTCGGACGTTGCTAGGCCACTTCGACGACAACTCTCCGTAAAGGCTGACGGGTACTCAGACATATCTGACGCACCGTCAACCATTCAAGATCATCTTGCACGTGCGTTGCACAAGGCGCTGAAAAACAACAGTGATCAATGGAGGGTTGTGAAGGTGAGTACTCGCAGGTCAGCTGGCATGTTGAGGTGTCGTGCCCCTTGCCTCCAAGGGGCACGACATTGCGCCGGATCAGATGTCCCGGAAGATCTCGATCTGTGCCCCCACCGAGTTCAGCCGCTCCGCCAGTTCCTCGTACCCGCGGTTGATCACGTAGACGTTGCGCAGCACCGAGGTCCCCTCGGCCGCCATCATCGCGAGCAGCACCACCACGGCCGGCCGCAGTGCCGGCGGGCACATCATCTCCGCCGCGCGCCACCGGGTCGGGCCCTCGACCAGCACCCGGTGCGGGTCCAGGAGCTGGAGGCGGCCGCCCAGGCGGTTGAGGTCGGTGAGGTAGATCGCGCGGTTGTCGTAGACCCAGTCGTGAATGAGGGTCTGGCCGTGGGCCGAGGCGGCGATGGCCGCGAAGAACGGCACATTGTCGATGTTGAGGCCGGGGAACGGCATGGGGTGGATCTTGTCGATGGGTGCCTCCAGTTTGGAGGGCCGGACCGTCAGGTCCACCAAGCGGGTGCGCCCGTTGTCGGCGGCGTACTCCGCCGTGCGGGCGCAGTCGACGCCCATCTCCTCCAGGACCGCGAGCTCGATCTCCAGGAACTCGATCGGCACCCGGCGGATCGTCAGCTCCGACTCCGTCACGACGGCGGCGGCGAGCAGGCTCATCGCCTCGACCGGGTCCTCGGAGGGGGAGTAGTCGACGTCCACGTCGATGGTCGGCACACCGTGCACGGTCAGTGTCGTCGTGCCGACACCGTCCACCCGTACGCCGAGCGCCTCCAGGAAGAAGCAGAGGTCCTGCACCATGTAGTTGGAGGAGGCGTTTCGGATGACGGTGGTGCCGTCGTGCCGGGCGGCGGCCAGCAGCGCGTTCTCGGTCACGGTGTCGCCGCGCTCGGTCAGCACGATGGGGCGGCCGGGGGTGACGGCGTGGTCGACCTGGGCGTGGTAGATGCCCTCGGTCGCCGCGATCTCCAGACCGAAGCGACGCAGGGCGATCATGTGTGGCTCGATGGTCCGGGTGCCGAGGTCGCAGCCCCCCGCGTACGGCAGCTTGAACCGGTCCATGCGGTGCAGCAGCGGACCGAGGAACATGATGATCGACCGGGTCCGGCGGGCGGCGTCCGCGTCGATGGCGTCCATGTCGAGCCTGGCCGGCGGGACGATCTCCAGATCGGTTCCGTCGTTGATCCAGCGGGCGCGCACCCCGATGGAGTTCAGGACCTCCAGGAGGCGGTAGACCTCCTCGATCCTCGCCACCCGGCGCAGCACCGTACGGCCCTTGTTGAGGAGTGAGGCACAGAGCAGCGCCACACACGCGTTCTTGCTGGTCTTGACGTCGATGGCCCCCGAGAGCCGGCGCCCGCCGACCACGCGCAGATGCATGGGGCCGGCATAGCCGAGCGACACGATTTCGCTGTCGAGCGCTTCGCCGATGCGGGCGATCATCTCAAGGCTGATGTTTTGATTGCCGCGCTCGATGCGGTTCACGGCGCTCTGGCTGGTGGAGAGGGCCTCGGCGAGCTGACTCTGTGTCCAGCCCCGGTGCTGACGGGCGTCACGGATGAGCTTGCCGATACGTACGAGGTAGTCATCTGACATGCCGAAAGGCTATCTCAGATATGAGATGGGACTGGTGTCGGGGTGTGGTGTTCGAGTGACGGGGGAGTGCAGGGCAGCGGGAGGGGGTGCGCCGCGACCGGGCTGCGCGGCCCACCTCCAAGGTGCGCCCGCCCCATCGGTCCGGCACGTGGTGCGCGTCCATCGGCACCGGCAGGAGGTCGTGGCCGCCGGCCTCGGGCTGCGAGAACACGACTCGGTCCGAGATGCGCGCCAAGGGAACCTGATCCGGGCGGCCGACGTCGAATCTCGGAACGCGAGAGCCTCACTCACCGCAGGCACGGCCGAATGCCCGTGCTGAGCGAGGGTGAGGTCACTCGGCAAAGAGGAGGTACTTCTCCTCTTTGGGGCATCTGCTGAGGGGGGAACACACATGGGCTGGAACGGGCGATCCGCCGGGTTGCTGGTGGCGGCGGTCATGGTGATGTCGGTAGCCGCATGCACGGCCGAGAGTGACAGCGGTGGCGGTGGCAATGAAGCCTCCTGTGCCAATCTGTACAACTATCAGGACAGATCGTATCGAGACGTGGCGAACGTTAAATTCACACTCGGTAAGAAGCTCGGCGTCGCCACGCAGCCGGCCTCGTGCGAAGACACGGGTGACCGGGACAAAAGCGAGGGGCCGGTGATGACGGGGACCGCCTACGAAGTGGACGGCATTTCTCCCGAGATCGCCATCGCCATCGGGGACACACCGAAGACAGCCGCGTTCTTCGCCGTCCAGTCCGGCCCGGAGCTCCCGCCCGAGGTGCAGAAGCTGATCGACGGCGCCTGATCTGAAACGCGGGGCTCGGTGTGGTTCCTGACGTCACGCCGAGTCCGCGCACCGGTCCGGGCGCCCCCACGGTCTTCGTTCGCGGGCGCCATGACGTGCAGTCCGCCGCCCGCGAGGGCGGGTGCGCCGGGCGTCTCCCGAACCGATCCGCCACGCAAGGGACTTTCGCAGCCACACCGTCCAGGTGGTACGAACACTTGCCACCGGCACCGAGTTCGGCGGCCCCGGAGGCCGGAACGACTGGGTTCACCGTCAGGCGCCTCGATCGGATGAGAGATGAGGGAGAGGCCGAACACGCTGTTCCCGGACGGGGAAGTCGGTCGTCGGCGGTGCTCTGAACCAGAGAGAGGCCCTACGGACAGCCCTTAGGTTCGCTGTCGGAACGCGCGGCCTGTGGCCCTGGCGGCGCGGGGCGTAGGCGCGGGCTCTGCAGCCACTCGGTGTACCAGGCGCGAAATCCGGCGCTCGCCGGGACGAAGCCGCCCCAGTCCGGGTCGATCTGCCAGACCTCGCCCGTTCGTGGGCCGTTCAGGATCAGCCGGGCGTAGATGCCGCAGCCATGGTCGGCCACCATGAGTGTGCCGCGGGTCAGCGCATCGACCGGTGTGTTGATCCGGCCGGGCAGGGGTTCGGTGAGAGGGGAAGGCGCGGCGAGCCGGCCCGGCAGCCGATCATGTTCCCACTCGTCGTCCACGGCCCACTCCTCGCCGCCTGCCTGCCTGGGGGCGGTCAACGGCAACAATCCGTGACCGGGCCCGGCGGGGCCGTTTCCCGCCCGGGCGACGAAGGACCGGTACTCCACCGGCAGATCGATGCCGTGTGCTTCCTCGAACGCACTGATCTCCGCCTCAGGCAGCGGCGGCGCCCACTCGTACTGGTGCGTGTCGGCACCGAAGCGCGCCCGCCCCGGGTCCTGTGCCGCCATCTCCAGCACCCGAGTGCGTACGCAGTCCTCATCCCAGCCCACCATCCGGCGACCGTAACAAGGACGTCCATGTCCGGTCAGCCGCGCTGCGCACTCCTGGCTGCCTGCATCCCGGTGTGTTCACCTCGCACGACCGGATGCGCCGGCCAGGGGCGGTCGTGCCTTTCCTGGTGGATCGGCGCGTGGCGTCGGATGCGGTGTGCCGCAGGGCGGAGGGACGTCCCCGTACTGGATGTATTCGGGCGTTCCGGCAGTGCGGCGAGGTGTCGTGGCCGGGGCCGTGGGGCCGCCGGGGGGTGCGGGGCGGCCCTGGAGGAGACCGAGGCGACCGGGTTCCCCGTTGAGTGCCTCGATCGGATGAGGGCGGTCAGGCATGCCCTGACATGACCCTTCCCCGGTCATGTACTAGAGTTATCTCGACATCGAGATATATGCCGAAGGCGCACAGCGGGCCGCCGCGCAGTAAGGGCTACCTAACTAAGCCTTACCTTAGCGGATGGTCGGGTGGCCGAAGGCGGCACCACGCGGCGCCCGCCGAAGTGAGGCGCGGCGCGGAGTTACGCGCACATTGATGAAGGAGACTGTCGTGTCGGCGAACAGCTTCGACGCCCGCAGCACGCTGCGCGTGGGCGACGAGTCGTACGAGATCTTCAAGCTGGACAAGGTCGAGGGCTCCGCGCGCCTCCCTTACAGCCTGAAGGTGCTGCTGGAGAATCTGCTCCGCACGGAGGACGGCGCGAACATCACCGCCGACCACATCCGGGCGCTCGGCGGCTGGGACTCCCAGGCCCAGCCCAGCCAGGAGATCCAGTTCACGCCGGCCCGCGTGATCATGCAGGACTTCACCGGTGTGCCCTGTGTCGTGGACCTCGCCACCATGCGTGAGGCCGTCAAGGAGCTCGGCGGTGACGCGACGAAGATCAACCCCCTCGCCCCGGCCGAGCTGGTCATCGACCACTCCGTGATCGCCGACAAGTTCGGCACGAAGGACGCCTTCGGCCAGAACGTCGAGCTGGAGTACGGCCGCAACAAGGAGCGCTACCAGTTCCTGCGCTGGGGCCAGACCGCCTTCGACGAGTTCAAGGTCGTCCCCCCGGGCACCGGCATCGTCCACCAGGTCAACATCGAGCACCTGGCCCGCACCGTCATGGTCCGGGGCGGCCAGGCGTACCCCGACACCCTCGTCGGCACCGACTCGCACACCACCATGGTCAACGGCCTCGGTGTGCTGGGCTGGGGCGTCGGTGGCATCGAGGCCGAGGCCGCGATGCTGGGCCAGCCGGTCTCCATGCTCATCCCGCGCGTCGTCGGCTTCAAGCTGACCGGCGAGCTGCCGGCCGGCACCACCGCCACCGACCTCGTGCTGACCATCACCGAGATGCTCCGCAAGCACGGCGTCGTCGGCAAGTTCGTCGAGTTCTACGGTGAGGGCGTCGCCGCCACCTCTCTCGCGAACCGCGCCACCATCGGCAACATGTCGCCGGAGTTCGGCTCCACCGCCGCGATCTTCCCGATCGACGACGAGACGCTGAAGTACCTCCGCCTGACCGGCCGCGACGCCCAGCAGGTCGCGCTCGTCGAGGCGTACGCCAAGGAGCAGGGCCTCTGGCTCGACCCGGCCGCCGAGCCGGACTTCTCCGAGAAGCTGGAGCTCGACCTCTCCACGGTCGTCCCCTCCATCGCCGGCCCGAAGCGCCCGCAGGACCGCATCGTCCTCGCGAACGCCAAGGCGCAGTTCGCCCAGGACGTACGGAACTACGTCGCGGACGACGAGGAGGCGGGCAAGGAGTCCTTCCCGGCCTCCGACGCCCCGGCCGCCTCCAACGGCGTCCCGTCGAACCCGGTCACCGTGACCGCCCCCGACGGCACCACGTACGAGCTGGACCACGGCGCCGTCACCGTCGCCGCGATCACCTCCTGCACCAACACCTCGAACCCGTACGTCATGGTCGCCGCGGCGCTCGTGGCGAAGAAGGCCGTGGAGAAGGGCCTGACCCGCAAGCCGTGGGTCAAGACCACCCTCGCCCCGGGCTCGAAGGTCGTCACCGACTACTTCGACAAGGCGGGCCTGACCCCGTACCTGGACAAGGTCGGCTTCAACCTCGTCGGCTACGGCTGCACCACCTGCATCGGCAACTCCGGCCCGCTGCCGGAAGAGGTCTCCAAGGCGGTCAACGACCACGACCTGGCCGTCACCTCGGTGCTCTCCGGCAACCGCAACTTCGAGGGCCGGATCAACCCCGACGTCAAGATGAACTACCTGGCGTCCCCGCCGCTGGTCGTCGCGTACGCCATCGCCGGTTCGATGAAGGTCGACATCACCAAGGACGCCCTCGGCGTCGACCAGGACGGCAAGCCCGTCTTCCTCGCCGACATCTGGCCCTCCGAGGCCGAGGTGAACGACGTCGTCGCCAACTCCATCGGCGAGGACATGTTCAACAAGTCCTACCAGGACGTCTTCGCGGGCGACGCCCAGTGGCAGGCGCTCTCGATCCCCACCGGCAACACCTTCGAGTGGGACTCCGAGTCCACCTACGTGCGCAAGCCCCCTTACTTCGAGGGCATGACGATGGAGACCACCCCGGTCTCCGACATCACGGGCGCCCGCGTCCTCGCCAAGCTGGGCGACTCGGTCACCACCGACCACATCTCCCCGGCCGGTGCGATCAAGGCCGACACCCCGGCCGGCAAGTACCTCACGGAGCACGGCATCGAGCGCCGTGACTTCAACTCCTACGGCTCGCGCCGTGGTAACCACGAGGTCATGATCCGCGGCACGTTCGCCAACATCCGCCTGCGCAACCAGATCGCGCCGGGCACCGAGGGCGGCTTCACCCGCGACTTCACGCAGGCTGACGCCCCCGTGTCGTTCATCTACGACGCCTCGCAGAACTACCAGGCCGCGGGCACCCCGCTCGTCATCCTGGCGGGCAAGGAGTACGGCTCCGGCTCGTCCCGCGACTGGGCGGCCAAGGGCACCGCGCTCCTGGGCGTCAAGGCCGTCATCGCCGAGTCCTACGAGCGCATCCACCGCTCGAACCTCATCGGCATGGGCGTCCTCCCGCTCCAGTTCCCGGAGGGCCACACCGCCGAGTCCCTCGGCCTGACCGGCGAGGAGACCTTCTCCTTCACCGGCGTGACCGAGCTGAACGACGGCACGACCCCGCGTACGGTCAAGGTCACCACCGACACCGGTGTGGAGTTCGACGGCGTCGTCCGCATCGACACCCCCGGTGAGGCCGACTACTACCGCAACGGCGGCATCCTGCAGTACGTGCTCCGCAGCCTGATCCGCAAGTAGGCATCAGCGGCAGTACGGCGAGAGGGCCGCATCCCCGGCGACGGGGGTGCGGCCCTCTCGCATGGCCGATGGGAGCGGCCGTTCAGCGGCGGTCAAGGGAGCCTGCCGTGACCGGTTCGGCATGACCGGCCGCGGTGAGCCGGTGAATGCCGTGCAACTGCGTCATCACATCCCGCAGCGACCGGCAGTCCCGCGGGCCCGGGCCCGGCGCCGGACGCACGGTGCGGTGGCCGTCCTCCAGGGCGTCCGCCAGCACGGACAGCGCCGTCGTCACGCGCTCCACCTCGCCGGACGAGGGCCGCGGCACTCCGTTCTCCACCCGCAGCGCGCACGCGGTCGCCGCGTCGACGACCAGCTCGGCGGCCACGGTCACCGCCGACCAGTCGTGGCGCCGTCCGCCGAACGGACCGGGCAGCTCGGCGGCGACGGTCTCCGCCGCGGCCCGCGCCTCGGCCAGCGCCCGGTACGCGGCGCCGCGCAGCGCCAGCCCCCGAGCATCGTCCCTCTGCCGGTCCCCGACCGGGTCCGGCGCGTCCAGCACATGGCGCAGATACCGCTCCGTGCAGCGCAGCGTGACTGCGAACCGATGCCCGGCCCGTACCCGGGGATCGGCCACCCGCGGCAGATGGCCGACGAGCAGCACGATGACGCAGGCCAGGAACGTCTCCAGCAGCCGGGACGCGGCCGCCTCGACATCGCCCGCGGTGTGCACGAACGACAGCACGAGCACGGTGATCACCGCCGTCTGGAACGCGAAGTGGCGGGTGGACAGCGGCACCAGGGCCCCGGCCACGACGACCACCACGACGACGAGCGGCGGGCCGAGTCCGCCCAGCGCGGCCATCAGCGCGACGAACGCGAGCACTCCGGCCACGGTCCCGGCGAACCGGTTCACCACCCGCGAGAAGAGGGGGCCCATGTCGGGCTTCACCAGGAACGCCGCGGTGGCGGGCAGCCAGTACCAGTGGTCCTCGTGCAGCAGCAGCGCGACGGCTGCCGTGACCGAGACACAGAGC
This sequence comes from Streptomyces sp. NBC_01013, assembly GCF_045162765.1. Classification (NCBI taxonomy): domain Bacteria; kingdom Bacillati; phylum Actinomycetota; class Actinomycetes; order Kitasatosporales; family Streptomycetaceae; genus Streptomyces; species Streptomyces sp. NBC_01013. The sequence continues at coordinate 1,669,607 of NZ_CP108687.1, read as the reverse complement.
GCCACACGCAGCCCGTACTCACGTCCGGCGGGCGTGAACAGACCCGGGCGGAAGCCCGGGTTCCGGCCGGTCGCGCGCGGCCGCCCGACGCCCTGCGGAAGGCGCGGGCCTGCCGTCGTCCGGTCGAAGACCACTGCCGCCTCCAGCACCGCCCGGTCGAAGGCGAGCCGTTCCACGGTGTCGGGCCGCGGACTCGGCAGCGTTCCGGCCGGTCCGCCGGAACGGACCGCCGCGGCCAGCCTCCGGGGGCCCTCGGCCACCGCGTGCGGCACGGGCCTGCCCTCCCACAGCAGCGCGATGCTCGCCTCGCTGAGCGCGACCCCTGCGGCGAAGCGTTCGGTGAGACCTCGATCCGCTCCGCCGTCCCGGCGCGGCCACGGCAGCAGGCGCATCAGCCGCAGCGCCTCGTCGGCCTGCTGCTGCGCGGCGACCAGGGCGCGTCGGGCGGATGGCGCCCCCGGGCCGCCGAGCGTGCTCAGCGCGTCCGCGAGCGCGTCGAACACGGCGGCGACCGCCTCGCGTTCTCCGCCGCCCCGCGTCGCGCTCAGCGACCGCGGAGCGCGCAGCAGGAGCCGCAGGACGACCAGCCAGCCCGCACCGGAAAGGAAGCACAGCGCCTTCAGCCACGCGGGCCCCGCCAGCGGCATTCCCATGCCGATCGTCGTGGCGACCAGCATCTGGAGCGCCGCCGCCGACCACACGGCGCCCCTGGCGCTCAGCGCCCCGGAGACCCACCCCACGAGGAAGAGCACGGGGACCGCAGCCCACCGCCCGGTCGTGTCCGCGACCAGCGCGCCGACGAGCAGCCCCAGCGACCCCGCCGAGGCGGGCAGCCCTATGTGCACGAGCCCCTTGCGACGGGTACCCGGCCGGTCGTTGACCCCGGCGAGCATCGCCCCGAGCGCGGCGAGGACGCCAGGTCCCGGCTGCCCGACGGCGATACCGGCACCGAGCAGCGGGCCGGCGCAGAGCGCGCCGCGCACCATCGCCATACGCGGCACGGGGGCCCGGCGCAGGCGCAGTACGTGGGTGAGCCAGGCGGGCGCATGGCGCCGCGACCTCGTGGTGTCGGCTCGGACGGGCGGAAAGGGCACCGCGGACCTCCTCGTTCACCGGCCGGACCACGTGGTCCGGGGGGCTGGGGGAGCGGGCGACGGCGGCCGCGTACACCGAACGTAACAGGGGGATTTGTCGGGCGGGCTGCGGCGGTGTTTCGGGCGTGTGATCACGGAGGGGCCGGCGGCCGGCGGCGGGTGTCACCGGTCGATGTACTGGTGGTCGCTGACGATGAGGCCGGCCTCGTCGAGGACGAGAAAGTCGAAGCCGACGGAGACGGCCGTCCCGGTCGCCACCTCCACCATCTCCCAGGTGAACCGCACGGTGCCGTGGTGCCCGTCGGCGTCGGGCACCTCTCGGAAGAGGTACTGGCCGGGGGCTACCCACTGGGCGTGGGCGGCGGCCACCCGCGCCACCATGTCCGCACGGCCGCGCACTTCGCGCGACGGAGTGAAGTGCACGCAGTCGGGGGCGAACAACTCCTCGACGAGGGCGCGGCGCAGGGCCGGGTCGGGCTCGTTCCACATCGCGATGTAGCGGTGGGCGATGGCGTTCAGGACGCCGGTGTCGGTGGAGTTCATGCGGGTGCTCCTTCTCGGGTGGGTGGTACGGGGGCGCTGTTCCTACCGGCGCCGCGGGGAAGAAGTTGGGCGAGTGCGGTGAGGACGAGGGCGACGGCGATCAGATAGATCAGTCCGTGCCGGAATGCGGTGGGGATCCCGTCGGTGACGCTGCCGTAGTAGACGATGCCGACCGCGCCCACCCCCAGCGCACCGCCCACCTGCTGGGCGGTGGTGAGCGCGCTCGCGGCTGCGCCTGCGTACCGCGGGGTGACCCCCGCCAGCGCGGAGGTCATGATCGGCCCCAGCGCCAGCCCCATGCCGATCCCGTCGACGAGCAGCGCCGGTACGAGCCGGACGACGGCGACCTCCTGCCCCACCATGACCAGCAACGCGGCAAGGCCGAGTGCCCTCGCGAGTCCGCCGATCGCGATCACCTGCCGACCCAGGCGGTTCGCCAGCCGCGGGGCGAGCAGCGAGGCGACCAGGTACCCGGCACCGATCGGAACGAAGGCGAGCCCGGCCTCCAGGGCGTCGAGACCGCGGCCCTGCTGGACGTACAGCGCGAAGATCAGGAAGTACGCCGCCATGCCCATCGTGAACGCCAGATACGTGAACAGGCCCGCGACGAAGCCGCGCTGGCGGAACAGGGCCGGGTCGATCAGGGGCGCAAGCGGGAGCCGCCGCATAACCAAGGCAGTGAAGAGTGCCGCTGACGCGGCGAACGACGCCCATGTCCACGCGGGCCAGCCCTGTTCGCGGCCCTCGATCAGCGGCAGCAGAGCGGCGGCCAGGGCGGAGGTGACCAGGGCGGCGCCGGGCAGGTCGAGGCGCGCCGCATCGGCGACCCGGGTTTCCGGGATCACTCTCCGGGCTACCGCTAGTACGGCGATGCCGACCGGCACATTGAGCAGGAAGCAGGCCCGCCAGCCCAGCCCGAACAGGTCGGCATGGATCAGAACCCCGCCGATGAGCTGCCCGAACACCGCTGCCAGTCCCATCGTCAGGGCATAGGCATTGATGGCTCCGATCCGCTCGGGACCCGCGTAGGCCGTGCGGATGATGGCGAGCACCTGAGGGGAGAGCAGCGCGGCGGCGGCTCCCTGGACCACCCGCGCCACAATCAGCGTGGTGGCGGTCGGCGCCAGGCCGCACGCGATCGAGGCGAGCGTGAACAGGGCGATTCCGAGCGAGAACATCCGGCGGCGCCCGTAGATGTCCCCGAGCCGCCCGCCGAGAATCAGCCCCGACCCGTAGGCCAGGGCGTATCCGGCGACGACCCATTCGATGGCGGCCGGCCCGGCGCGCAGATCGTGCTGGGTGGACGGGACGGCCACATTGACGATGAAGAAGTCGAGAACCGTGATGAACACGCCGGCCAGCACGGTCGGCAGAGTTCCGGAACGGGGCATGGCTGCTCCTTGGAAGCGGAAAGGGACGCGTCGGTGTGAGAACGGTCGGTCTACATCGCTGCACACAGTAGATAGACTGGTTGATCTACCGTCAAGTCCGTGGCAGAATCCATGACGTGACGACGACGAGACCGGGCCCCCGCGAACGGCTGGTCGAGGCCGCCCGCGACCTCACCTACACCCAGGGCGTGCACGTCGGTGTGGACGCGATCCTCAAGCGGGCCGACGTCGCTCGCCGCTCCCTCTACCAGCACTTCGGAGGCAAGGACGGCCTGATCGCCGAGGTGCTGCGCAGTCACCCGACCCTGGCGCGCTACAGCGAGGTGATGGACGAGGCCGGTGACGATCCGCGGGCGCGCGTCCTGGCGGTCTTCGACGAGCTGGAAGTGATCACCCAGCGCCCCGGCTTCCACGGTTGCCGCTACACCTCGGCCGATGTGGCCCTCACGGACCCGGCGCACCCCGCCCACGCGGAGGTCCGCGCCTTCAAGGACGGTCTGCACGAGCTGTTCGTGTCGGAGCTGAACCGGCACGGACACCCGGACCCGGAGTCCGGTGCCGTCCAGCTCCTGGTGCTCATCGACGGCACACTGGCCCACGGGATCACCCGCCCCGATGCGCACCCGGCACTCGCCGCCCGGGACATGGCCGAGATGCTGCTCGACCGCGCGGGCACCCGGCACTGACCGCCGCGCGGACAGCCGCTGTCCCGCACCGGCACGCAACCGCAGCTCGTCCGCGGACGTGTGCGCGGCGCGGGACGCCGAGGGCCTACGCTCGAAGGTCTGATGACGACGATCCATCCCACCTCGCCGGGCGCCAAGGCCGGAACCGAGTCCGTGCGCCGCAACAACCTCGGCCTCGTCCTGCGCGCTGTCCTGGAGGAGGGCGAGGCGACCCGCGCCCGGGTGGCGGCCCGCGTCGGGCTGACCCGGGCCGCGGTCTCCTCGCTCGTCGAGGAGTTGCTGGAGCTCGATCACCTCACCGAGTCCGGCAAGACGTTCAGCGGCAGCGCCGGCCGCCCCGGCACGGTGCTGAAGGTCTCGGACACCGGCCCGGCCGGGCTCGGCGTCGAGATCAACATCGACTACGTCTCGGTGTGCGCGGTCGGGCTCACCGGTACCGACCGGGTCCGCGTCACCGAGCACATCGACAACAGGAACACCCCGCCGGCCGAGGTCCTCGCCCATGCCGCCCGGCTCACCAACCGGGTCATCACCTCGACCGGTGAGCAGGGTCTGCGGGCCTTCGGCGTCGAGCTGGCACTGCCCGGGCTCGTCTCCGGCGGCATGGTCCGCCAGGCACCCAACCTCGGCTGGTACCGGGTCGCCGCCGAGGGCATCTTCGGGCAGGCGCTCAGCACGCTGAGGCCTGCCGGGCGGGCGCTGGCGGTCAGTTCCGACAACGAGGCCAACCTGGCGGCCCTGGCCGAGCTGTGGTTCGGCGGCCTAGGGGACGCCGACTGCTTCCTCTACCTCACCGGCGAGATCGGCGTCGGCGGCGCGCTGGTGCTCCAGGGGGAGCTGCTGCGTGGCGCCCACGGTTTCGCGGGCGAGGTCGGGCATGTGGTCGTCGACCCCGAGGGCCCGCTGTGCGGGTGCGGCGCCCGGGGCTGCCTTGAGCAGTACGCCGGTCAGGCGGCCCTGCTGCGGGCCGCGGGCATCGACCCGGCGGCGGGTGTGCGTGGTCTCGGCGAGCTGGAGAAGCGGGCGAGGGAGGGCGACCCGGGCACCCTGGAGGTGCTGCGGGCGGCCGGTGACCGGATGGGTGTGGTGCTGGCCGGGGCGGTCAACCTCTTCGATCTGGGCACCGTCGTCCTCGGTGGCATCTACCGCGACCTGATGCCGTGGCTCGCCGAGGCGGCCGAGGCGCAGCTCGCGGAGCGGGTCGTGTCGGGCCGGTGGCACAGCGACGGCAGCGGGCTGCGGGCCTCCTCGCTCTCCGGCGACGCGGCACGGGGCGCGGCGGCGCGGGTGGTGCGCGAGGTCCTGGCGGACCCGGCCGCGTACGCGGCGCGCTGACGGGGGGCCGGGCCGCCGCCGCCCTGCTCGCCGCGGCCGGCTACGCGCGGGAGCCGCCCCGCTCCACCGCGGACAGGCCCGCAGCAGACCGCCCCGCCCGCCGTGCGTACGGCGAGCGGGGCGGCTGGGGGACCGGCGCTACTTCCGGTGCGCCGCGATCAGCTCCTGGTACCAGCGGTAGCTGTCCTTCGGCGTGCGCTCCAGCGTGTCGTAGTCGACCCGGATGATCCCGAACCGCTTCGCGTAGCCGAGCGCCCACTCGAAGTTGTCCAGCAGCGACCAGACGTAGTAGCCGCGGACGTCCACGCCGGCGTCCATCGCCGCCCGCAGCGCCGCCAGGTGCGTACGGAGGTACTCGACGCGGTCCGCGTCGTGCACCGAGCCGTCCGCGTCCACGGTGTCGAACTCCGCCGAGCCGTTCTCCGTGATGTGCACGGGCGGCAGCGCGTCCCCGTACGTCTGCTTCAGCGCGGTCAGCAGGTCCGTGAACGACTCGGGCACGACCGGCCAGTTCATCGCCGTCTTGCGGACGCCCCGGTACTCGCCCTCGCTGTAGCGGTTGTCGGTGGCGACCCGCAGTGCCGGGTCGGCCTCGCGGTGCGGGGCGGCGGCGACCACGATCGGGCGGTAGTAGTTGATGCCCAGGAAGTCCACCGGCTGGGAGATGAGCTCCAGGTCGCCCTCGCGCCGGAAGTCCTGCGCGGTGATGAGCTCGCCCCAGGTCTCCTCCTCGGTGACCGGGTAGCGGCCCGCCAGGATCGGCTCGGTCCACACCAGGTTGTGCTGGGTGTCCGCGCGGACGACCGCGGCGAGGTCGGCGTCCGACTCGGTGGCCGGGACGTTGCGGTCCAGGTTGAGCGTGATGCCCGCCTCGCGGACACCTGCCGCCCGCAGCGCGTTCATCGCGAGGCCGTGGCCGACGAGCAGGTGGTGCGCGGCGGCCAGGGCCCCGCGCCCCTCCTTCGCGCCCGGCGCGTGCCGGCCGACGGAGTAGCCGAGGAACGCGCTGCACCACGGCTCGTTCAGCGTGATCCAGCGCGGCACCCGGTCGCCCAGGTGCTCCGCCATGATCGCCGTGTACTCCCCGAACCGCTCCGCGGTCTCGCGCACCCGCCAGCCGCCCTCGTCCTCCAGGGCCTGGGGCAGGTCCCAGTGGTACAGCGTGGCCGCCGGCTCGATGCCCGCTTCGAGGAGCTCGTCCACCAGCCGCGAGTAGAAGTCCAGGCCCTTGGCGTTTATCGCCCCGCTGCCGGTCGGCTGGATGCGCGACCAGGCGATCGAGAAGCGGTACGAGTCCACACCGAGGCCGCGCAGCAGCGCCACGTCCTCGGGGTAGCGGTGGTAGTGGTCGCAGGCCACGTCACCGGTGTCACCGCCGTCGGTCTTCCCGGGCGTGTGGCTGTAGGTGTCCCAGATGGACGGCCCGCGGCCGTCTTCGTCGACGGCGCCTTCGATCTGGTACGAGGCCGTGGCCGCGCCGAAGACGAAACCGGGCGGGAAGACCGGGAAGTCACTCATGGAAACCCCTACTTGACCGAGCCGCCGGTGATCCCGGCAGCGATGTACTTCTGGGACAGGACGAGCAGAACCGCCGCCGGGACCGCGGAGAGCACGGACGCGGCCATGACCGAACCCCAGTCACCGACGTGGGCACCGATGTACTGGTAGATGCCCAGTGTGATCGGCTTGACGTCGTCCGTGGTGTTCAGGGTCAGCGCGAACATGAAGTCGCTCCACGCGTACAGGAACGAGAACAGGCCTGCCGTGATCAGGGAGTTGCGGCTCATCGGCAGGACGACCTGGATGAACGTACGGATGCGGCCGGCGCCGTCGACCTCGGCGGCCTCGATGACCTCACGCGGGATGGACACCATGAACGAGCGCATCAGCACGATCGCGAAGGGGATGCCGAGCGAGGCGTCGGCCAGCATCAGCCCGAAGTAGGAGTTGACCAGGCCGAGGTCCACGTACGCGCTGTACAGGGCGTTGGCGATGACGATGCCGGGCACCATCTGGGTGATGAGTGTGCCGAAGACGATCGTCCTGCTGCCGCGCAGCTTGAACTGCGCCAGGCCGTACGCGGCCGGCGCGGAGATCGCCAGACAGATGGCCACGGCGCCGAGCGCCACGGCCAGCGAGGTCAGCAGGTTGCCGCCCTGGTCGGTGAGGGCGGAAGTGAAACCGGAGAAGTCCACGCCTGTCGGGACGGGGCCGACGTCGACCAGGCTCGCGTCCGGCTGCAGTGCGGTGTTGATCATCCAGTACAGCGGGAACAGCATCACCGCGAGGACGACGACGCCGAAGACGGTCGCACCCCAGCGGCGCTTGGGCCGGTGGACGGCGGGAGCCGGGGCGGCGGGGATCTGGGTGGTGGTCGCCATGCCGGTCACTTCCCCTCATTGCGGTTGACGCGCAGGTAGAACACCGCGAAGACGGCGGAGATCAGGATCAGGATGTTGCCGACCACCGCACCGGCCCCGAAGTCCATCTGGACGAAGGAGTTCTGGTACGTGAGCGTGCCGAGTGTCTGGGTGGAGTCGGCCGGTCCGCCGTCGGTGAGGGCGAGGACCAGGTCGAGGATCTTGACCGTCGACATGAAACCGAGCACCAGCACCACGGTGATGACGGGCTTGAGCATGGGCAGGGTGACCGAGCGGAACGTACGCCAGGCGGACGCGCCGTCGAGCGCGGCGGCCTCGTTCAGCTCCTTGGGAACCTCCTGGAGACCGCCGTACAGGATCACCATGTTGAACGGGATGCCGATCCAGATGTTCACCAGGATCACCGAGATCAGCGCCATGCCGGTGCTCGTGAGCCACGGCGTGTCACCGGGGAGGCCGACGGTGCCCAGGAAGGAGTTGAGGACACCGGTGTCCTGGTCGAAGATGCGCCGCCACACGATGCCGGAGACGACCATCGGGACGAGCCACGGCAGCAGGATCAGCGAGCGCAGGATCCCGTTCAGCGGGAAGCGACGGGTGAAGAAGACGGCGAGGGCCAGGCCGATGCAGAACTGGCCGACGAGCGATCCGACGGTGAAGAGGATCGTCTGCCAGAGAGCCTTGCCGAACAGCCCGTCGCTGAAGACGTTCCTCCAGTTGTCGAAGCCGTTGAACGGCGCCTTGCCGGTGAAGAAGGTGGACGGCGAGTAGTCCTGGAAGCTCATCACGATGTTGCGGACGAGCGGGTAGCCGAAGAACAGCGCCATGAAGATCACGGCGGGGGCGATGAACCCCCACTGGGCAAGCGTCCTGCGCCGCTTGGCGCTCCGCGGGTTCACGGGCTTCTTGACCGCACCGGCCGAAGGGGCCTTGGGGCCGGCCGGCAGCGTGGCGGCCGAGGCTGTGGTGGATGACATGGTTCGTTACCTCAGTTCCCGCTCGTGACCTGCTGCTGGGCACGCTTCAGGGCGGCCTCGCTGGACTCACCGGTGAGCGCGGACTGGAAGGCGCTCTGCAGGGCCAGCGACGCGGAGGACCACTGCGCGCCGAGCTTCGCGGTACGCGAACGGGCCGTGGCGACCTGGTCGGCGAGGGCGGCCAGTTCCGGAGTCTTCTTGCGCCACTCGGCGGCGGCCTTCTGGTTGGCCGGCACCATCCAGCTGTTGATGGCGTAGGTGATCTCCTCCTGCTCGCCGGACATGCAGCCGATGATCCGGGCGGACATCTTCTCCCGCGCCTCGTCACCGGTGTTGGGCACGGTGAGCACCCCGCCGCCCAGCGGACCCACCGAGTCGTCGCCTGCCTCGGGGACCGGGATCTGGGCGATGCCCCAGTTCAGCCCCTTCTTGGAGTTGAGGGTCTCGACCTGCCAGGGACCGTTGATCATCATGGCGGCGTTGCCGGCCATGAACTGGTCGTTCACGTCGGCCTGGGTCCAGTTGACCGTGGACTTGGACAGGGAGCCGTCCTTGAGGAGGCTCTTCCAGTAGTCCAGTGCCCCGGCCACCTGCGGGCTGTCGAGCTTCGTCTCGTCGCCGCCGTTGGACCACATGAAGGGGGTGAACTGGAAGACACCGTCCTCGGCGCCGCCCGCGCTGAGCGCGAGGCCGTACCGCTTGCCCTGGGTGAGCTTCTTCGCGGTCTCCTGCATCTCGGCCCAGGTGGTGGGCACCTTCAGGCCGGCCCGGTCGAGGGTGTCCTTGTTGTAGAACAGCGCCAGGGTGTTCACGGTGCGCGCCGCCCCGTAGTACTTCCCCTGGTACGAACCGAAGTTGACGATCCCCTCGGGGATGTCCTTCGTCGTCAGACCGAGGTCCTTGAGCGGGATCAGACCGCCCGCCTCGGCGAACGTCGGCATCTCCGACGCGTCCAGCTGGAGCACGTCGGGCAGTGACTTCGAGGACGCCATCCGCAGGGCCTTTGTCATCACCTGCGAGGCCGGGACGCTCTGCTGCTCGATCTTCACCCCGAGCGTCTTGCTGCACCGGGCCAGCGTCTGGGCGTCCCAGCGGTGGTAGGACTCGTCGGTCGACGAGTTCATGACGGTGTACACGTCCGGGTCGCGCTGCTGCCCGCAGCCGGAGAGGACGACGCCGCCGATCAGCGCGGAGACGACGGTGAGCGGGACGATGACCCGCCGGTGATGACGGCGGCGCGGCTGGCGCATGCCGTCCGGAGAAGGTGCTGTCACGATGGTGCCCTTGCGTGAGAGGGGTGCCGGCCCGGGGGGACCACTGTGTCCCGACGAGGTGGATCCAACCGCCCCGGCGCGGGTCCGGCAGGCCCGCGCCCGGGAGAGGCCGTCAGGGGTGTCCGGCGGAGGCCCGCCGGACACCCGGGCGTCAGCTGACGCCGAGCAGGTGCTCCATGGCGAGCTGGTCGAGGGCCTCGAAGGCCATCGAGCGCTGTGCGGCGCCGTCCACGTCGAAGTCCTCGTAGGCGGAGCGGTCCGCGAGCAGGGCCTTGACGCCGTCGGCGGCGGTGGGCTGCGCCAGCTCGTCCAGACGGGAGGCGGCCAGCGCCTCCTGGACGGCCGGGTCGGCCCGGAACGCCAGCGCGCGCTCCTTGAGGATGAGGTAGTTGCGCATGCAGTTCTTCGCGGACTCCCACACCCCGTCGATGCCGTCGGTGCGCACCGGCTTGAAGTCGAAGTGCAGCGGGCCCGCGTAGTCCGAGCTCTCCAGCAGGTCGACGAGCCAGAAGGCCTGGCGCAGGTCGCCGGCGCCGAAGCGGAGGTCCTGGTCGTACTTGATGCCGGACTGGCCGTTGAGGTCGATGTGGAACAGCTTGCCCGCCCACAGCGCCTGGGCGATGCCGTGCGCGAAGTTCAGCCCGGCCATCTGCTCGTGGCCGACCTCCGGGTTCACGCCGTACATCTCCGGGCGCTCCAGGCGCTCGATGAAGGCCAGGGCGTGGCCGACGGTGGGCAGCAGGATGTCGCCGCGCGGCTCGTTCGGCTTGGGCTCGATCGCGAACTTGAGGTCGTAGCCCTGGTCCACGACATACTCGCCGAGGAGGTCGAAGGCCTCCTTCATGCGGTCCAGCGCGACGCGTACGTCCTTCGCGGCGCCCGACTCGGCTCCTTCGCGACCGCCCCAGGCGACATACGTCTCGGCACCCAGCTCGACCGCGAGGTCGATGTTACGGATGACCTTGCGCAGCGCGAAGCGGCGGACGTCACGGTCGTTGGAGGTGAAGCCGCCGTCCTTGAACACGGGGTGGGTGAAGAGGTTGGTGGTGGCCATCGGGACCTTGAGACCGGTGCGGTCCAGGGCGTCCTTGAAACGCGTCACGATCGCGGCGCGCTCGGAGTCCGAGGAGCCGAACGGGATCAGGTCGTCGTCGTGGAACGTCACACCGTGCGCGCCGAGCTCCGCGAGGCGCTCGACGGACTCGACCGGGTCCAGGGCGGGGCGGGTGGCGTCACCGAAGGGGTCGTTGCCTCGCCAGCCGACGGTCCAGAGCCCGAAGGTGAACCTGTCGGCGGGGGTGGGGGTGAAGCGGTTCGACATTCTTCTGCCTCTTGTCGACATGGCCCGGGCGGCTGCTCTGCCGTCCGACCGATTTGTTTGCTGGCAGTACTAATACGGCATCTTGGCGTTTGTTTCTAGACCATCCTGGTGACACACCCGTCACATAGGGGCAACGCGGCAGCTCTCCAGGGGTCCTGCGGCCCAAGTGGGGTGGGGTGTCGGTAGCTTCGAGGATCGTCGAAGCGCTTCGAAGAATTATTTGTTTTGTGTACGATCAAAACCGGGACCCACAGGAACGAGGTACGACATGCCGTCGCGACCAGCCAGGAATCCGGCCACCGCACCGGCATCGGCCGTCATCGGCGTGGACAGCTCCACCCAGTCCACGAAGGCGGCCGTCGTCGACACCGCGACCGGCCGGCTCCTGGCCGTCGGCCGCGCCCCGCACACCGTGACCGGCCACGGCGGCGCCCGCGAGAGCGACCCCGAGCAGTGGTGGCAGGCCCTGTGCGCGGCCGTCGCCACCGCCCTCGCCGAATCGGGCCTGGACCCGGCAGCCGTCATCGGGATCGCCGTGGCCGGCCAGCAGCACGGACTCGTCACCCTGGACGCCGAAGGCCGCCCGCTGCGCCCCGCCCTCCTGTGGAACGACACCCGCTCCGCCCCGCACGCCGCCGCCCTCACCGCGGCACTCGGCCGGGACACCTGGCTGCACCGCACCGGCTCCGTGCCCGTCGCCTCGATGACCGCCGCCAAGTGGATGTGGCTGAAGGAACACGAACCGGTCACCGCCGCCGCGACGGCCGCCGTCCGCCTCCCGCACGACTTCCTCACCGAACGGCTCAGCGGCGCCGCCGTCACCGATCCCGGCGACGCGTCCGGGACCTGCTGGTACGACCCGGCCACCCGGAGTTACGACCCCGAGCTGCTCGCCCTCACCGGTATCCGTGCGGACATGCTGTCCACGGTCGCCGCCACCGGAGCCACCCGCGCCGGACACCTCACCGCCGAGGCCGCCCGCGCCCTCGGTCTGCCCGCCGGAATCCCGGTCGCCGCCGGCACCGGGGACAACATGGCCGCGGCGGTGGGCCTGGGCCTGGGTGCCGAGGGGCTCCTCGACCACCCGGTGGTCAGCCTCGGCACCTCGGGGACCGTCTTCGCCGCCACCCGCAACCGCCCGCACTCCGCGCTGCTCGCCGGCTTCGCCGCCACCGACGGCACCCGCCTCCCGCTGGGCTGCACCCTGAACTGCACCCTCGCCGTGGACAAGGTCGCCGAGCTGCTCGGCCTGGACCGCGAGGACGCCGCACCCGGCGGTGAGACCGTGCTGCTGCCCTTCCTGGACGGCGAGCGCACCCCGGACCTCCCCGCCGCCTCCGGTCTTCTGCACGGGCTGCGGCACGACACGACCCGGCAGCAGATCCTCGGCGCCGCCTACGAGGGCGCGGTCGTCGCCGTTCTGCGCGCCCTGGACGAACTGCCGCTCGACGCGCCCGACGCGCCGCTGCGGCTGATCGGCGGGGGAGCGCGCGGCGCCATGTGGGTGGAGACCGTGCGCCGGCTCTCCGGCCGTGCGGTGATCCTCCCGGCCTCGGCCGAGCTGGTCGCCCTCGGAGCGGCCGCCCTCGCCGCGGGCGCGGCCACCGGCCGCGATCCGGTGGTCGTGGCGACGGAGTGGGGCACCGGCGAGGGCCGCGAACTGCCCGCCGTGCCCAGGGACACGGCCACCTGGGACCGGGTGACGTCGGTCCTCGACCGGGCGGCCCCCGCACTTCTGACGACGCACCCCTGACGACGTACCCCACCCCTCCGAACACCCGTACCACCGGCCAAGGAAGACCCCCCATGAAGTTCACCGACGGCTTCTGGCAGATGCGAGACGGTGTGAACGCCTCGTACGCCACCGAAATCCGCGACCTGCGCCTCGACGCCGACCGCCTCACCGCCCACGCCGCCGTCAAGCGCGTGACGCGGCGCGGGGACACCCTCAACGCCCCCCTGATCACGGTGGAGGCGTACGCGGCGGCCGAAGGCGTCATCGGCGTCCGCGTCACCCACCTCGCGGGCAAGCGCCGCCCCGGCCCGGACTTCGCCCTCCCCGGCGCCACCGGGGACAGCGCGGCCACCACCCGCGCCGACGGCCCCACCGCCGAACTCACCAGCGGTCCGCTCACCCTCCGGCTCCCCACCGAGGGCGGCTTCGGCCTGGAGTTCCTCGACGCGGACGGCCGCGTGCTGACCGCCGCCGGACGCAAGGGAACCGCCTTCGCCACGGTCCAGGACGGCGGCCACCACATGTTCGCCCAGCTCGCCCTCGGCGTCGGCGAGACGATCCACGGCCTCGGCGAGCGGTTCACCCCGTACGTCAAGAACGGCCAGGTCGTCGACATGTGGCAGGCCGACGGCGGCACCAGCAGCGAACAGGCCTACAAGAACGTCCCGTTCTACCTTTCCTCGCGCGGCTACGGCGTCTTCGTCAACCACCCCGGCAAGGTCTCCTTCGAGGTCGGCTCCGAAGCCGTCGGGCAGGTGCAGTTCAGCGTCGAGGACCAGACGATGGAGTACTTCGTCGTCGCCGGTCCCACGCCCAAGGACGTCCTCACCCGCTACACCGCGCTCACCGGCCGCCCGGCCCTGCCGCCGGCCTGGTCGTTCGGCCTCTGGCTGACGACGTCGTTCACCACCAACTACGACGAGGCGACCGTCACCTCGTTCGTGGACGGCATGTCCGAGCGCGGCATCCCGCTCTCCGTCTTCCACTTCGACTGCTTCTGGATGCGCGAGTACCAGTGGTGCGACTTCGCATGGGACCCGGACACCTTCCCCGACCCGGGCGGCATGCTCGCCCGGCTCAAGGACAAGGGCCTGAAGATCTGCGTCTGGATCAACCCGTACATCGCCCAGAAGAGCGCCCTGTACGCGGAGGGCGCCGAGAAGGGCTACTTCGTCCTCACCCCCGAGGGCGACATCTGGCAGTGGGACAAGTGGCAGGCCGGCATGGCGCTGGTCGACTTCACCAACCCCGAGGCCACCGCCTGGTTCCAGGCCAAGCTGAAGACCCTCCTCGACCAGGGCGTCGACGGGTTCAAGACGGACTTCGGCGAGCGCATCCCCACGGACGTCGTCTGGCACGACGGCTCCGACCCGGAGCGGATGCACAACTACTACACGCACCTGTACAACAAGGCCGTCTTCGACATCCTGGAGAAGGAGCGCGGCCAGGGCGAGGCGGTGCTCTTCGCCCGCTCCGCCACCGCCGGCGGTCAGCAGTTCCCGGTCCACTGGGGCGGCGACTGCTGGTCCTCCTTCGAGGCGATGGCCGAGTCCCTGCGAGGCGGGCTCTCCCTCTCCCTCTCCGGCTTCGGCTTCTGGAGCCATGACATCGGTGGCTTCGAGGGCACGCCCGACCCGGCGGTCTTCAAGCGCTGGCTCGCCTTCGGCCTGCTCTCCTCGCACAGCCGCCTGCACGGCTCCTCGTCGTACCGCGTGCCGTGGGAGTTCGGCGACGAGGCGGTCGCGGTCGCCAAGCAGTTCACCGAGCTGAAGCACCGCCTGATGCCGTACCTCTACGGCGCCGCCGTCGAGGCCCACCGCACCGGCGTCCCCACCATGCGCCCGATGCTGCTGGAGTTCCCCGAGGACCCGGCCACCCGCACGGTGGACCGCCAGTACCTGCTGGGCCCCGACCTCCTGGTGGCGCCGGTCTTCAGCGAGGACGGCCAGGTCGAGTACTACGTCCCCGAGGGCATCTGGACCCACCTCCTGACCGGCGAGACCGTCAGCGGCCCCGCCTGGCGCCGGGACACCCACGGCTTCGACAGCCTCCCGCTGCTGGTCCGCCCCGGCGCGGTCCTGCCGCTGGGCGCGGACGCCTCGCGCCCCGACGGCGAGTGGACTCAGGACCTGGAGCTGCGGGTGTACGCCCCCGAGGGCCTGGGCGACTTCACCCGCACGGTGACGGTCCCCGACCTCACGGGCGCCCCCGCCGCCACGTACGAACTGGTCCGCGAGGGCGGCACCCTGCGCGTCACGGCGGACACGGACCGGCCGTACGAGGTCGTGGTCGTCGGCGGGACCTCGCTGGACGTCGTCAAGGGCTGAGGGCGGGCCCGGCCCCTTCGCGTTCCGGCATCAGGTGCGTCGGAGCGGAGGGGCCGGCGGGGCCGGTCGAGCGGAACTGACGCGGCGTCACGTTGCAATGGCTTTGCCGGGCGCGTCGCTCGGGGACGGGTTGATGACGATGTGTCAGACAAGGCCTGTGAAAAGTTCGATGACGGCTTCACCGCCAACGCCGCGGGCGAACTGCGGCTGTGCAGGCTCAACCCGTCCACCTACGCAGGTCCGGGCGGCCGGATGAGCCAAAATCCGGCGTCGGCCCAGGTCAACACGTACGAACTGGCAACGTACCGAACCCAGTTCACCCTCACCGACACCAACGGCCCGCCGGTGGGCAACCGGAGGATCGAGGTCACCGCATCGACCGTGACCGGCGGGGTCTTCAACGGCACCGTCCAGGTGATCGGGCCCGGCGACGGCCGGTCCGCCACCGTCACCGCGACAGCGGCCGCCACCGTCGCCCCGGTCGCGAGTGACTTCGCCCCTGCCACCCCTCCAGGACGCGTGCCCGGTGCGGGTGGTGTGGGTTCCACCGACCGCCGACGTCATGAGCTATGTCGTCGGCGGGCTCATCGGTCTCTTCGCCAACCTGGGTGTGGGGCCCGGCCGGCTGCGGTTGACGTGTGCGTCCATCCCGGGGTCGGATGTCGGCCGACCGGAAACATCCGCTTCAGGACGGCACGAATGAGCGCAGGCAAGATGCACGCCGATGAGCCCGAGACCGACGACGCCCTGGTCCGCCGACTGATCACCGCGCAGTTCCCGCACTGGTCCGGCCGCCCCGTCGAGCGGGTCGCCGCCGGCACCGCCAACGCGATGTACCGGCTCGGTGCGGACCTGGTCGTGCGGCTTCCCCGTACCGCGGGTTCGGCCGACGACACCGCCAAGGAGCACCATTGGCTGCCGCGCCTCGCGCCTTCGCTCCCGGTCGCGATCCCCGTGCCGCTGGGCGCGGGTGTCCCCGGCGAGGGCTTTCCGTGGCCCTGGTCCGTCTACCGGTGGATCGGCGGCAACTGCCCGGTCGTCGGCGACTGCGCCGAAGCCGCCCCGCTCGCCCGGGACCTGGCCCGCTTCATCACCGCCCTTCACCGCGTCGATCCCACCGACGGACCGCCGTCCTACCGCAGCGAAACCCTGGGGACCCGGGACTCCGCGGTCCGCGCGGCCCTCGTGGACCTGAGCACCGAGATCGACACCGGGGCGGCGGCCAGGGTCTGGGAGACGGCCCTGCGCGCACCCGCACCGACCGGCCCTCCCGTCTGGATCCACGCGGACCTGCAGCCCGGGAACATGCTGACGGCCCACGGCCGGCTCACCGCCGTCATCGACTTCGGCTGCCTCGGCCTGGGCGACTGCGCCGTCGACCTCATCGCCGCCTGGTACGTACTGCCCGCGGAGGCGCGCGGCCTCTTTCGCGCCGCCGTGGAGGCGGACGACGCGGCCTGGGCGCGGGGCATCGGCTGGGCGCTCTCGATCGCGCTGATGGAGCTTCACTACTACAGGGAGACCAACGCGTACATGGCAGACACCGGGCGGCACGTCATCGCGGAGATCCTCGCCGATCAGCGGTAGCGCGCATAGCCGCATCAGGTCACCCCCGGGCGCGCCCGCCCGCCTCGCCCCGGCCGGAATGCAATCGTGGACCACGGGGTTCGCACCACCGACAGCACATGAGCGGAAACAGCACTGAGAGCGGATGGCCTTCACATGGGCGAGTTGATCCTGATCCGGCACGGCGAGACCGAGTGGTCCCGCAACGGACAGCACACGAGCCACACCGACCTGCCCTTGACGCCCCTCGGTGAACGCCAGGCCCGTGCTCTCGCGCCCCTGCTCGCCGACCGCGACATCGCGCTCACCCTGGTCAGCCCCTCGGTACGGGCCCGGCGCACCGCCGAGCTCGCCGGACTCGCGGCGCCCCGCATCACCCCCGAGCTGCGCGAGTGGGACTACGGCGGGTACGAGGGCATCACCACCCACGACATCCATATCGTCCGTCCCGACTGGAACCTCTGGACGGACGGCGTCACGCCCGGCCCCGAGGCGCACCCCGGCGAGACCCCGGCAGAGGTCGGCGAACGGGCGGACCGGGTACTGGCCGAGGTCCGGGAAGCCGCCGGACGCGCCGGTGCCGAGGACATCGCGCTCGTCGCCCATTCCCACTTCCTGCGCGTCCTGACGGCCCGCTACCTCGGACTGCCCCCCGCCGAGGGCACGCTCTTCCAGCTCGCCACGGGTGCCGTCTCCCGGCTCGGCACGGAGCACGGCCAGCCGGTCATCACGGCCTGGAACGTGACCCTTCCGGAGAGCCTGTTCCCCACGGCGGTCCCGGAGACCCTGGAACACGCCTGAGTGCGGTAATCCGCCGAAGCCCTGCCCGCACGACGCGGTGAACACGCGACCGGCCGGCACCCCCCGAGGAGGTACCGGCCGGCCGTGACGTGCGCAGGGTCAGGAGATCAGCTCCACCTCCGCGAGCGTCGCCTCACCGTCGAGCACCAGCCGGTAGTGCGCGTACGAACCGCGTGCGTTCACCGTGAAGGCCCTCGTCTGCTTGTTCCAGGCGAACGACTGGCCGGACCGCTTGTCGAGGTCCTTCCAGGTCGTGCCGTCCGCGGAACCCTGCAGCACCCAGCCGCTCGGGGCCTTGGCCGCATCGCCCGACGTCAGCGTGTACTGGACCGCGTTCGTCGCCGAGGGGACCGGAAGCTCCACCGTGGAGGCCGCGGCCGTGGTGGCCGAGGTGTTGTCGAACAGCGCGCCCTCGCCCTTCAGCACGTCCTTGCTCGGCGACGGCACCTTGTCGTCCTTGGTGATCGAGACCGGGGCGGCGTCCTTCCCGGTACCCCAGGCCGACGGCTTCGAGCCCATGTCGAACTCCAGCACGCCACCCTTGGCCAGCAGGTCGTGCGGCAGCGAGGTGGAGGTCCACTTCTTGCCGTTGACCTTCAGGCCCTGGACGTAGATGTTCTTCGCGCTGTTCTTCGGCGCCTTGACGACCAGGTCGTGGCCGTTCTCCAGGTGCACGGTGGTCTTGGTGAAGAGCGGCGAGCCGATCGCGTACTCGCCGCTGCCCATGACCAGCGGGTAGAAGCCGAGGGAGGAGAAGAGGAACCAGGCCGACTGCTCGCCGTTGTCCTCGTCGCCGTGGTAGCCCTGACCGATCTCGCTGCCCGTGTACAGGCGGCCGAGGACCTCGCGGACCTTCTCCTGCGTCTTGTACGGCTGCGAGGCAGCGTCGTACATGTACGTGACGTGGTGCGCGACCTGGTTGCTGTGACCGTACTGGCCCATCCGCACGTCACGGGCCTCCGTCATCTCGTGGATGACGCCGCCGTACGAGCCGACGAACTGCGGGCCCGCCGTCTCGGGGGTGGAGAAGTACGTGTCCAGCTTCTTCGCCAGACCGTCCCGGCCGCCGTACAGGTTGGCGAGGCCCTTGCTGTCCTGCGGGGCGGTGAAGGCGTAGCCCCAGCCGTTGGTCTCCGTGTAGTCGTAGCCCCAGACCCGCGGGTCGTACTGGTCGGACGGGAGCCGCCAGTCGCCCTCGGCGTCCTTGCCCTGGAAGAAGCCGGCCTTGTCGTCGAACAGCTCGACGTAGTTACGGGCCCGGTTCAGGAAGTACTCGGACTCGTCCTTGTAGTGCTGCTTGTGCGTCTTCTTGTAGAGCGCCTGGCCCATCTGTGCGATGCCGTAGTCGTTGAGGTAGCCCTCGAGCGACCAGGAAAGGCCCTCGTGGGTCGAGGTGTTGGCGTACCCGGCGAACGGGGACGTCTCCATGCCCTTGCGGCCGACGCCCGAGGACGGCGGGACGACCGTGGCGTTCTTCAGGGCCGCGTCGTACGCCGCCTCGGCGTCGAACTTCACGCCCTTGACGTACGCGTCCGCGAACGCGACGTCCGAGGAGGTGCCGGTCATCAGGTCGGAGTAGCCGGGGGAGGACCAGCGGGAGATCCAGCCACCGTCCTTGTACTGCTGGACGAAGCCGTCGACCATCTCGCCGGCCTTCTTCGGCGTGAGGAAGGAGTACGCAGGCCACGTCGTCCGGTAGGTGTCCCAGAAGCCGTTGTTGACGTACACCTTGCCCGGGACGATCTTCGCGCCGGTGTGCGTCGGGGTGTCCGAGCCGACCTGCGGGGAGAAGGGGGAGGCGTACGTGTCCTTGCCGTCGACCTTCTCGAAGCCCGAGTTCGGGTAGAGGTAGAGCCGGTACATGCTGGAGTACAGCGTGGTCAGCTGGTCGGCGGACGCGCCCTCGACCTCGACCTTGCCCAGCAGGTCGTCCCAGGCGTCCTGTGCCTTGTCCTCGACCCGGGCGAAGGAGCGCGAGGCGGGGATCTCGGCGGCGAGGTTCTGCTTCGCCTGGTCGATGCTGATCAGTGAGGTGGCGAGCCGCAGGCTGACGGTCCGGTCCTTGCCGGCGTCGAAGCGCAGGAAGCCCGTGACATCGGCACCGCCGCCGCCCGAGAGCTTGCCGCTGTCGGTGACGGGGGCGTCGAAGACCCCGTACACGAAGAGACGGGTGGCACCGGTCGAGCCGCCGCTCTTCACGTCGGAGAACCCGGTGAAGGAGCTGGTCTCCGGGTCGAGCGTGAGCCCACCGTCGTTGGAGACGTTGTCGAAGACCATGCTCGCGTCCTTGCCCGGATACGTGAACCGCATCCGCGCCGCGTGGTCCGTCGGCGTCATCTCGGCCTTGAGACCGTTCTCGAACGTCACCCCGTAGTAGTGGGGCCTTGCCGTCTCGTTCTCGTGCTTGAACGGCAGCGCACGAGCCGTGCGCGAGGCGTCCGGGGTGCCGGAGACCGCCGACGGCATCAGCTGGAAGGTCTGCCGGTCGCCCATCCAGGGGCTCGGCTCATGACTGGCACTGAAGGCCTGCAGGGTGGGCAGGTTGTCGTCGTTGTTGCCGCGTGCGTAGTCGTACAGCCAGCTGGTGGATCCGGCGTTGGTGACCGGCGTCCAGAAGTTGAAGCCATTGGGGACCGCGGTCGCGGGGAAGTTGTTGCCCCGGGAGAAGCCACCGCTGGAGTTGGTGCCGCGGACGGTCGAGGCGTAGTCCGAGAGGTGCGTCCTGCGCTTCTCGGGCGCCTTCGGGGCGATCTTGACGTCGTCGATCCAGCCCTGGAACTTCGACGGGCCCTTGGGGGAGTCGTACGCGACGAGGATCCGGTCGACGGTCCTGCCGGCCGCCACGGTGCCGATCCGCGCGTCGACCTTGTTCCACTGGTTGACGTACAGCCGCTTGGCGTCGGCCTGGCCGCCGGGGGTCATCAGCCCGCCGTTGGTGTCGGTGGCGCGCAGGTCGCTCAGGTAGGTGCCGTCGGTGAACGCGAGGTCCACCGCGACGTGCGTGGCCGGGTAGGACAGGTCCGTCTCGCCCATCTGGGGGTACACCAGGTAGGAAAGTTCGGTGTCCTTGGTGACGGCCGTGTTGACGTCGAAGATCTTGTTGTACGAGTAGGCCCGGCCGTCCGCCTTGTGCGTGCCCGCGTACCGCAGCGCCTTCTTGCCGGTGAAGCCCGCGCCGGCCTTGGCGGTGGGGGAGCCGGACGGGCCGCGGTCGATCTGGCTGCGCATGTCGTCGGGCGCGGGGGCGGAGGTGTCCCCGTCGGAGAACTGGACGTCGGCGAGCTGGGTCGCGTCGGAGGCGCCGTTGTTCTTCGTGATGTCCAGGCGGAAGTGCTGGTAGGCCTTGTTCGCCGTGAAGTCGTACGACTTGGTCTGGAAGCGCTCGCTGAAGGTCTGGCCGGTCCTGGTGTCCAGGTCCGTCCAGCTCTTGCCGTCCTCGGAGCCCTGCAGGGTCCAGTCCTTGGGGTCCCGCTCGTCGTGGTCGTCGGCCGACGTCAGCGCGTACGTCACGACCTTCACGGGCTCGACGAGGTCGAACTCGGCCCAGGCGGTGGGCTCGAAGGACAGCCACTTCGTGCCGGATTCGCCGTCGACGAGGTTTTCCTTCACCTCGCCGCCGCCGGTGTTCTCGTCGCTGGCGCGGACATCTGTGACCTTGTCGGTGACATTGCCCGGTATTCCGGAGGAGAAGCCTCCATCGATACCCGATGTCCGCTTCTTGCCGTCAGGGCCTTCTTCGACGGTATTGCGCCAGTCCGGCTGCTTCTCGTCGGCCTCGAAGGATGAGCTGAATATCCGGTCGCCGGCGGCCTTCTGGCCCTTCGCGCCCGTGCCGGCCGCTGTGGCCGCGGCCGCGGTGGGGGCGGTCACGAGAACGACGAGTGAGGCCGCGATCAGCGCGGCGGTGCTGCTTTTTCTCTTGCGAGAACCATGTCGGGGCTGCATGCCGAGCCATTCCTCCCGAGGAAGTGCGCTTGGACAACGTTGTCAGAGGGGGGCGCAGGAACTAGTAGGGAGTGAAGTGGCTGTTGGTGTCAAGGGTGTTGGATCAGAGCCGGTGTGGGAATCGACCGGAATGCGGAAATCGTTACATCCGAAGGAGGCCGTGCGGTGCCGAGGTATCCGCGAGGTCTCAACTCGGGAAAGACTGCCGTCCAAACCTGCATTCGATCTTGCTCAGTTGGCGACAAGTGGACTATACCTGTCGGCGTCTGCACAGCTTCTTTCCAACTGTGCGGCAAGGGGAGACACGGGGGCAGGACAACGAGGCGCCGCAGGTGCGTCCGCTGTTCGGTCTCCTCGTGCCCCCCACTGCACCGACCAGCCAGAAATCTGTACCACCCAAGCGCAACTGACCGCGGTGGCGGGGCCCTTCGCCTGAGGCGAATATCGACGGGCGACCGGTACACACCGCCTGAGTCCTGGAGAAGGCGAGGACTTGAGCATGGGATCCACCTCCGCCCACAAGAATGAGGGCCTTGGCCGTCGCGATGTGATCAAGCGGTCTGCCGCACTCGGTCTGATCACTGTCCCGACGATGAGTTTCCTGTCCGCCTGTGCGAGCAGTGACGGCGGCAGCGACGACTCGGTCAAGAAGGGCAAGACCAGCGCGAAGAACCCGCTGGGCGTCAACGAGACGGCCGCGCTCGACGTGGTCATCTTCGACGGCGGCTTCGGCCAGCAGTACGCGATCGACGCCGAGAAGAAGTACACCGCGGCGTTCCCGAAGGCCAAGGTCAAGCACGCCGCGACGCAGAAGATCCAGTCGCAGCTGCAGCCGCGCTTCAACGGCGGTACGCCTCCGGACCTGATCGACAACTCCGGTGCCGAGCAGATGGACATGGGTGTCCTCGTCGGCAAGAAGCAGCTGCTCGACCTGACGCCGCTGATGGACGCCCCGTCCATCGACGACCCGAGCAAGAAGGTCCGCGACACCCTGCGCCCGGGTGTGCTGGAGATGGGCCAGTTCGACGGCGAGCAGGTCTGGGTCATGTACTACGCGTACACCGTGTACGGCGTCTGGTACTCGCAGACCGCGCTGGACAACCTGGACGCCCAGTACCCCGAGAACTGGGACGACATGCTCGCCCTCTGCGCGAAGGCGAAGAAGAAGGGCATCGCCGGCTGGACGTACCCGGGCAAGTACCCGTACTACCTGCCGTTCTCGCTCTACCCGTTCATCGCCAAGATCGGCGGCCGGGAGGTTCTCGACAAGATCGACAACCTTGAGCCGAACGCCTGGAAGGACCCCGCGGTCAAGGCGGCGTTCGAGGCGTACTACGAGCTGTACAAGAAGGGGTACATCCTCAAGGGCACCCCGGGCCTGACTCACATCCAGTCGCAGACCGAGTGGACCAAGGGCAAGGCGCTCTTCATCCCGAACGGTTCGTGGGTGGAGAACGAGGCGGCGCCGACCACGCCCAAGGACTTCAAGATGATGGTCGCGGCCCCCTCCGGCCTGGACTCGTCCGACAAGCTGCCGTTCGGCACCATCTGGGCCGCCGGTGGCGAGCCCTTCGTCGTCCCGGCCAAGGCGAAGAACAAGGAGGGCGGAATGGAGCAGCTGCGCATCATGCTCTCCGAGGAGTCCTCCAAGAACTTCACCAAGCAGGTCAAGTCCCTGAGCGCCTTCAACGGCGGCACCGACGGCCTGACCCTCTCCACGGCCATGCAGGCCGGTGTCGACGCGCTGAAGAAGGCCGGCGACAACGTGGTGAACCCGCGGCTGCAGGACTGGTACGCCAAGCTCCAGAAGGAGCAGATCGGCACTGCCGGCATCGGCGAGATGATGGCCGGGCGTCTGACGCCCGCCGAGGCCATCAAGAAGATCCAGGGCTTCGCGGACGCCGCGGCCAAGGACCAGTCCATCAAGCACTACCAGCACCAGTGAGTAACCGTCACCAGCGGCGGCACCCGCGGAAAGATCGGGGTCGGTAAACGATGCAGCACGGCAAGTACCGGTTCATTGTGGGGTTCTTGGTAGCCCCACTGGCGTTGTACGCGGTCTTCGTCATCTGGCCGTTCATCCAGTCCATCTACTACTCGTTCACGGACTGGACCGGCCTGAGCCCGGACTTCAAGATGGTCGGCCTCGACAACTACACGAGGATGTTCAAGGACGACATTTTCTGGAAGTCGCTGCAGCACAGCGTGCTGCTCGTGCTGCTGCTGCCGTTGGTGACGCTGGGCCTCGCGCTCTTCTTCGCCTTCATGCTCAATGTCGGAGGCCGGCGGCGTAAGAACGCCGCGGTCTCCGGCGTGCGGGGCTCGGGGTTCTACAAGATCGCCTATTTCTTCCCGCAGGTGCTCTCGATCGTCATCGTCGCCCTGCTGTTCCAGTTCGCGTACAACCCCCGCAGTGGAATGCTGAATTCGGCGCTCAAGGGAATCGGACTCGACTCCATCCAGCCGGACTGGCTGGGTGACCCGAACCTGGCGCTCATCTGCGTCATGGTCGTCCTGGTCTGGTCGACGGTCGGATTCTTCGTCGTCCTCTTCTCCGCCGGAATGGCCTCCATCCCGAAGGACTTCTACGAGGCGGCGCTCCTGGACGGGGCCAGCCGTGTCACGACGTTCTTCAAGATCACCCTGCCGCTGCTCTGGGACACGGTGCAGTCCGGGTGGGTCTACATGGGCATCCTGGCGCTCGGGGTCGAGGCGTTCACGGCCGTACAGGTCATGACCGTGGGCCCCGGTGGCCCCGACTACGCGACCTCGGTCCTGCCGCTGTACGTCTACCAGACGGCCTTCCGCGACGGTCAGGCCGGATACGCGACCACGATCGGTGTGGGGCTGCTCATCGTCACCATGGTGTTCGCCGCCATCGTGATGCGTCTGGGCCGGCGCGAGCGGCTGGAGTTCTGATGCTGTGCTTCCCGGGACGCGTTGCCCGGATCCCCAGCAGGCAAGACAGCCCGGTCCCGGCGGCCGGCTCGACAGTACGAGGTGAGCACACGTGAAGGCCACTGAAACCCCTCCCGTGGTCACGGTGACGGAACCGGCCCCCGTGTCCAAGGAGCCTGCGCAGGGCGGCAAGAAGAAGAGCGGTGAGGGCAAGGTCCTCAACGTCTTCTCGCACGGTGTGCTGATCATCTGGGCGATCCTGGTGGTCATGCCGCTGCTCTGGGCGGTCATGACCTCGTTCAAGACCGACGACTCGATCCTGTCGACGCCGTGGGCGCTGCCGGACAAGCTGCACTTCGAGAACTGGTCCCGCGCCTGGAGCCAGGCGCACATGAGTGAATACTTCTTGAACACCATCGTGGTGGTCGGGGGTTCACTCATCGGCACCCTGCTGCTCGGTTCGATGGCGGCCTACGTGCTGGCCCGGTTCGACTTCCCGGGCAACCGCTTCGTGTACTACCTGTTCATCGGCGGGATGAGCTTCCCGATCATCCTGGCGCTGGTCCCGCTGTTCTTCGTGATGAACAACATGGGGCTGCTGAACACGACGCACGGACTGATCCTGGTCTACATCGCCTACTCGCTGCCGTTCACCGTCTTCTTCCTCACCTCCTTCTTCCGGACGCTACCGACGTCCGTGGCGGAGGCGGCGATGCTCGACGGGGCCTCGCACACCCGGACGTTCTTCCAGGTGATGCTGCCCATGGCGAAGCCGGGGCTGATCAGCGTCGGCATCTTCAACTTCCTGGGGCAGTGGAACCAGTACATGCTGCCGACGGTCCTGAACAGCGACCCCGACCACCGGGTGCTCTCCCAGGGGCTGGTCGAACTGGCCAACAGCCAGGGCTACAAGGGCGACTGGTCCGGGCTCTTCGCCGGCCTCGTGATGGCGATGCTCCCCGTCCTGGCGGCCTACATCGTCTTCCAGCGGCAGGTCGTGGCCGGTCTCACCGCGGGAGCGGTGAAGTAACGCCTCAAGCGCTTTCCCCGCTGAACCACCGAACCGCCCTCCGGCAGCCTGCCGGTGGGCGGTTCGTCTGTGTAAGGGGGAGTTCGCGGAGCGTGCGGCGAGGGGGTTCCGTGCTCATCCGAGGCTTCGACTGCTCAAGGTCTTGACGGGGAGCACCCCAAAACGCTCAGCTTAGGGTTCACATGTTGGAGAATATGGCAGGAGTGAGAGAGTCGATGGAGACTCCGGGGTCGCAGACATCTCTGCATCGCGCCAACCTTGAGCGGGTCGTGCGCGCCGTACGTATGGCGGGTTCGCTCACGCAGGCGGAGATCGCCAGGAGCACTGGCCTCTCCGCGGCCACCGTCTCCAATATCGTTCGTGAACTGAAGGAGGGCGGCACCGTCGAGGTGACGCCCACCTCGGCCGGTGGCCGACGGGCTCGCAGTGTCTCGCTCAGCGGGGACGCGGGCATCGTCATCGGCGTCGATTTCGGACATACGCACCTGCGGGTGGCGGTCGGGAACCTGGCCCATCAGGTGCTCGCCGAGGAGTCCGAGCCGCTGGACGTGGACGCCTCGTCGGCCGAGGGCTTCGGCCGGGCGGAACAGCTGGTCAACCGGCTGATCGCGACCACCGGGATCAGCCCGGGCAAGGTCATCGGGGTGGGACTCGGTGTTCCCGGCCCGATCGATGTCGAGTCCGGCACGCTGGGCTCCACGTCGATCCTGCCGGGCTGGACGGGCATCAACCCCAGCGAAGAGCTCGCCGGACGCCTCGGCGTGCCGGTGTACGTCGACAACGACGCCAACCTCGGGGCGCTGGGCGAGCTGGTGTGGGGGAGCGGCCGCGGGGTCCGGGACCTGGCGTACATCAAGGTCGCCAGCGGTGTCGGGGCCGGTCTGGTGATCGACGGGCACATCTACCGGGGGCCCGGCGGCACGGCCGGCGAGATCGGCCACATCACCCTCGACGAATCGGGCCCTGTCTGCCGCTGCGGCAACCGCGGGTGCCTGGAGACCTTCACGGCCGCGCGGTACGTCCTGCCCCTGCTCCAGCCCAGCCACGGGTCCGATCTCACCATGGAGCGGGTGGTCCAGCTGGCCCGCGAGGGCGACCCCGGCTGCCGTCGGGTGATCGGTGACGTGGGGCGGCACATCGGCAGCGGGGTGGCCAACCTCTGCAATCTGCTCAACCCGAGCCGCGTCGTGCTCGGCGGCTCGCTCGCGGAGGCGGGCGAACTGGTCCTCGGGCCCATCCGCGACTCCGTGTCGCGCTATGCGATCCCCAGTGCCGCGCGACAGCTCTCGGTGCTCCCCGGCGCCCTCGGCGGGCGTGCGGAGGTGCTGGGCGCACTGGCCCTCGTTCTGAACGAGATGGGCGATTCGACCCTTTTGGAGAGCACCCTCCCCGCGGCGACGCCTGCCTTCACTTAGATAACGGATGGCACCGTTGTCATCTCGTTAAGAATTTACTCCTTGACGTCACGCCTGCGGCCGAGTTGACTCCAATCCACCTCGGCCGCAACGCTGCGGCCTCGTCAGGGAGGCACACCCGCAATGAACGCAATGACGCGACGCATCGTCATAGGCACGGCCGCCGTCTCGATGGCCGTCTCCCTCGCCGCTTGTGGCAAGGCGGGCGACGACAAGAAGGACTCTGCGGACTCGGGCAGCAAGACCAAGATCGGTCTGCTGCTCCCGGAGAACAAGACCGCTCGCTACGAGACGCTGGACAAGCCGCTGTTCATCGAAGCGGTCAAGAAGGACTGCGCGGACTGCGAGGTCGTCTACAACAACGCGGCCGGTGACGTCGGCCAGCAGAAGCAGCAGTTCGAGCAGCAGATCGCCGACGGCATCAAGGTCATCGCGATCTCCTCGGTCGACGCCGAGAAGTCCGCCGCGTGGGTTGCCGACGCACACAAGAAGGGCGTCAAGGTCGTCGCGTACGACCGCGCCATCGTCGGTGCCGACGCCTACGTCAGCCACGACAACGAGAAGATCGGCAAGCTCCAGGGCCAGGCCATCCTCGACGCCCTCGGCTCCAAGGCGGCCGGCTCCAACCTCGTCATGATCAACGGTGACGAGAAGGACCCGAACGCCGGCCTGTTCAAGAAGGGCGCCCACGCGTCCCTCGACGGCAAGGTCAAGATCGCCTACGAAGCGTCCGGCGAGTGGGACCCGAAGATCGCCGGCGAGAAGATGACCGCCGCCATCTCCTCGGTCGGCAAGGGCAAGATCAACGCCGTCTACTCCGCCAACGACGGCATGGCGGGCGGCATCATCACGTCCCTGGACAACGCCGGCATCAAGGACATCCCGGTGGGTGGCCAGGACGCCGAGCTCCCCGGTATCCAGCGGATCATCGCCGGCACGCAGACCTTCACGATCTACAAGTCGCCGAAGCAGCTCGCCCCGACGGCCGCCCAGTTCGCCGTCAACCTGCTCCAGGGCAAGGACATCGGCGCCGCCGGCAAGACGGACGGCGTTCCCTCCACGCTGCTCGAGCCGACCGTGGTGAACAAGGACAACATCGAGTCCACCGTGATCAAGGACGGCATCTACAAGGCCGCCGATGTCTGCGTCAAGGACATCGCCGCCAAGTGCACCGCACTGAACATCAAGTAGTCCCTCCTCGCGCCAGGGCCGACAGACCCTGGCGCGTACGGGTTTGATCCGCCCCGCACGGCGGAGTCCGCCCGCCCCATGACTGTCCGGCCCCGGTCGGCCCACACCCCGCTGCCGGCCGGGTGCCGGACATTCTTCCCCCAGTACTTCCAGTACGTCGACGCTGCCCCTCGTGGCGCGGCGTCTCCGCCGGTCAGGCGGCACATCCCCGCCGGTCAGGCGGCGAAGGAGATGGTTCACGTGTCACAGACGCCCGTGCTGGCGTTGCGTGGAGTCTTCAAGCGATTCGGAGCGGTCCAGGTCCTCTCCGGTGTCGATCTCGAAGTCCACGCCGGAGAAGTGGTCGCCCTCGTCGGCGACAACGGTGCAGGAAAGTCCACGCTGGTCAAGACGATCGCCGGCGTGCACCCCATCGATGAGGGAGTCATCGAGTGGGAGGGCGCGAAGGTGGACATCAGCCGTCCGCACGACGCTCAGAACCTCGGTGTCGCCACCGTCTACCAGGACCTCGCGCTCTGCGACAACCTGGACGTCGTCGCCAACCTCTTCCTCGGTCGCGAGATCAAGAAGGGTGGCGTCCTCGACGAGGTCGCCATGGAGAAGCGGGCACAGGATCTCCTGTCCACACTCTCCATCCGCATCCCCAGCGTCCGTATCCCGGTCGCCGCGCTCTCCGGCGGTCAGCGCCAGGTCGTGGCCATCGCCCGTGCCCTGGTCGGCAACCCCAAGATCGTGATCCTGGACGAGCCCACCGCGGCCCTCGGCGTCGAGCAGACCGCACAGGTCCTCGACCTGGTGGAGCGGCTGCGCGAGCAGAACCTCGGCGTCATCCTCATCAGCCACAACATGGCCGATGTGAAGGCTGTCGCCGACAAGGTCGCCGTGCTGCGACTCGGCCACAACAACGGCATCTTCCCCGTGGCGACGACCAGCCACGAAGAAATCATCGCCGCGATCACGGGCGCCACGGACAACGCCGTGACCCGCCGCAAGTCCCGCAGCGCGGAGGCATCCAAGTGAGCAACGTCAACGAGACTTCGGCCAAGGTCCCGGCCCAGGCAGAGGCCCCCGAGGCCCCCGCGGCAGCGGCCGGCGCAGTCAAGGTCGTCGACCCCCGCCTGCTCGTACGTGAGCAGGGCTTCAAGGGCTACTGGACCGAGTTCAAGCGCAAGGTGCGCTCGGGCGAGATCGGTTCGCTGCCTGTCGTCGTGGGCCTGATCATCATCGGCATCGTCTTCCAGCTCGAGACCGGCAACTTCCTCACCTCGTACAACCTCGACCAGATCACGCTGTACGCGGCCGGCCCCGGCATCATGGCCGTGGGCATCGTCTTCGTACTGCTGCTCGGCGAGATCGACCTCGCGGTCGGTTCCGTCGCGGGTCTCGCGGGTGCGGTGTGGGCCGTGGTGGGAACGGACATACCCGACTCCCTCGCCATCGTCGTCGGCATCCTGTCCGGCACGGTCATCGGCGCCTTCCACGGCATCGTCTTCGCCAAGATCGGCGTGCCCGCGTTCGTCGTGACGCTGGCGGGCTTCCTGGGCTGGGCCGGTCTGCAGACCTGGGTGATGGGCGACAAGTCCACCATCACCACCCCGCTCGGCAGCTTCGTCCGTGACCTGACCAGCTACTACTTCGCCGACGTCGCAGCCGCTTACGGCCTCGCCGTGTTCGTGATCGTCGCCTTCTACTTCGCGCAGCTGCGCGACTCGCGCCGCCGCAAGGCCGCAGAGCTGCCGAACCGCCCGCAGAGCGAGATCATCCTGCGCACGGTGCTGCTCGCCGTCCTGTGCCTCCTCGCCGCGTACGCGTTCAACCAGGAGCAGGGCCTCCCGCTCTCCCTGGTGATCTTCCTCGCGATCCTGGTCATCACCGACTTCGTTCTGCGCCGCACCACCTACGGCCGTCAGATCTTCGCGGTCGGCGGTGGCATCGAGGCAGCGCGTCGTGCCGGTATCAACGTGTCCTGGATCCGCATCTCGGTGTTCATGATCTCCGGCACGCTCGGCGCGGTCGGCGGTCTCTTCCTGGCCTCCGCGACCGGCGGCGCCGACCGTTCGCTCGGTGGCGGCAACCAGCTCATGATGTGCATCGCCGCAGCCGTCATCGGCGGTACGTCCCTGTTCGGCGGACGCGGAAAGGTCTGGTCCGCGCTGCTGGGCATCCTGGTCATCCAGTCGATCGTCCAGGGCCTCAACCAGATGAACCTGTCGTCGAACGCGATCCAGTACATGATCACCGGTGGAGTGCTCCTCATCGCCGTGATCATCGACTCGGTCTCGCGCAAGACCCAGAAGACCGCGGGCCGCGCCTGACCGCGGATCCGCAGGAGCGCCCGGCACCGCACCCCGGTGCCGGGCGCTCCTGCGTGCGCCACCCCGAGTGACGCACCACGCACCGCCCGATGAACACGGGCGCGGCCGGAACATTAGACTCGACCGGGTCCGCAGAAGTTCGATCAGGCTAGAACGCAAGGAGGCACGGGTGGCGCTGCTGACCCGCATCACGGGACCGCGCGATCTGGACCGGCTCAACCCGGAGCAGCTGGAGCAGCTCGCCGAAGAGATCCGGACCTTCCTCGTCGACGCCGTCTCCAAGACCGGCGGTCACCTCGGCCCCAACCTCGGCGTGGTCGAGCTGACCATCGCCCTGCACCGGGTCTTCGACTCGCCGAAGGACAAGGTCCTCTTCGACACCGGCCACCAGAGCTATGTGCACAAGCTCCTCACCGGCCGCCAGGACTTCTCGAGGCTCAAGAGCAAGGGCGGCCTCTCCGGCTACCCCTCCCGCGCCGAGTCCGAGCACGACGTCATCGAGAACTCGCACGCCTCCACCGTCCTCGGCTGGGCCGACGGCCTCGCCAAGGCCAACGAGGTACTGAAGAAGGACGACCACGTCGTCGCGGTCATCGGTGACGGAGCTCTCACCGGCGGTATGGCCTGGGAGGCGCTCAACAACATCGCCGCCGCCAAGGACCGCCCCCTCGTCATCGTCGTCAACGACAACGAGCGCTCCTACGCCCCGACGATCGGCGGCCTCGCCAACCATCTGGCGACCCTGCGCACCACGGACGGCTACGAGCGCTTCCTGGCCCGCGGCAAGGACCTCCTGGAGCGCACCCCCGTCGTCGGGAAGCCGCTGTACGAGACGCTGCACGGCGCCAAGAAGGGCCTCAAGGACTTCATCGCCCCGCAGGGCATGTTCGAGGACCTCGGCCTGAAGTACGTGGGCCCGATCGACGGACACGACCTGGAGGCCCTGGAGTCGGCGCTGCAGCGCGCCAAGCGCTTCGGCGGCCCCGTCATCGTGCACTGCCTGACGGAGAAGGGCCGCGGTTACACGCCCGCCCTGCTGGACGAGGCCGACCGCTTCCACGCCGTAGGCAAGATCCACCCCGACACCGGCCTGCCCGTCGCCACCTCCGGCCTCGACTGGACCTCCGTGTTCGGCGAGGAGATGGTCAAGCTCGGCAGGGAGCGCGAGGACATCGTCGCGATCACCGCGGCCATGCTCCAGCCGGTCGGCCTGACCAAGTTCGAGAAGGCCTTCCCGGACCGGATCTACGATGTCGGCATCGCCGAACAGCACGGCGCGGTCTCCGCGGCGGGCCTTGCCACCGGCGGTCTGCACCCCGTCTTCGCGGTGTACGCGACCTTCCTCAACCGTGCCTTCGACCAGGTCCTGATGGACGTCGCCCTGCACAAGTGCGGTGTGACGTTCGTCCTGGACCGGGCCGGGGTCACCGGTACGGACGGCGCGTCGCACAACGGCATGTGGGACATGTCGATCCTGCAGTGCGTGCCGTCGCTCCGGATCGCCGCCCCGCGCGACGCCGACCAGGTCCGCGCCCAGCTGCGCGAGGCCGTCGAGGTCGACGACGCCCCGACGGTCGTCCGCTTCTCCAAGGGCGCGGTCGGCCCGTCGGTCAAGGCCGTCGGCACGGTCGGCGGCATGGACGTGCTCCGTGAGCCGGCTGCCGCCCGGCCGGACGTCCTGCTCGTCTCCATCGGGGCGCTGGCTCCGATGTGCCTGGAGATCGCGGACCTGCTCGACGCCCAGGGCATCTCGACCACGGTCGTCGACCCCCGCTGGGTCAAGCCCGTGGACGAGGCCATGGCCCCGCTCGCGGCGAAGCACCGGGTCGTCGTCACCGTCGAGGACAACAGCAGGGCCGGCGGCGTGGGCTCCGCGGTCGCCCAGGCGCTGCGCGACGCCGACGTCGACGTACCGCTGCGGGACTTCGGCATCCCGCCGGTCTTCCTCGACCACGCCTCCCGCAAGGAGGTCATGGCCGAGATCGGGCTGACCGCACCGGACATCGCCCGTCAGGTCACCGGTCTGGTCGCCAGGCTCGACGGCCGCTACGAGACGGACGCGGAGAGCCGCTCCGTGGTGGAGCCCGTCCGGGACTGATCCGCGCTTCGCGCACCGATTGGGCCGGTCGCCCACCCTGTACGGGTGGTCCGACCGGCCCATTCGCGTGAAATACCGACGTGTGCGGCGTGCTGCGGGCGGTCGACGGGTCGTCGGGTCCGAATCATGGCGTGCACGACGAGTGCGTGGAGGTACGCCGGTGAGCACCCAGCAGGACCTGCCCCCCAGCGGAGACGGACTGTTCAGGACCAAGACGGTCGAACAGTCGATCCGCGACACCGAGGAGCCGGAGCACGCCCTCAAGAAATCCCTCTCCGCCCTGGACCTCACGGTCTTCGGAGTGGGGGTCATCATCGGCACCGGCATCTTCGTGCTCACCGGCAAAGTGGCCAAGGAGACGGCAGGCCCCGCTACCGCCATCGCCTTCGTGGTCGCGGGCATCGTGTGCGCCTTGGCCGCCCTCTGCTACGCGGAGTTCGCCTCCACGGTCCCGGTGGCCGGCTCGGCGTACACCTTCTCCTACGCCTCGCTCGGCGAACTGGTCGCCTGGATCATCGGCTGGGACCTGGTGCTGGAGTTCGCGCTCGGCACGGCGGTGGTGGCGGTCGGCTGGTCCGGCTACGTCCGCTCACTGATGGACAACGCCGGCTGGCACCTGCCCGACGCGCTGTCCGGTCCCGACGTGGCGGAGGGATTCGGCTTCGACGTCCTCGCCTTCACCCTTGTCCTGGTGCTGACGGTCATCCTCGTGCTCGGGATGAAGCTCTCCGCCCGGGTCACCACCGTGGTGGTCGCCATCAAGGTGACGGTGGTCCTGATCGTGATCATCGCGGGCCTCTTCTTCATCGACACCGCGAACTACTCACCCTTCATCCCCGAGGCGCAGCCCCAGACCACCGGATCGGGCCTGAACGCCCCGCTGATCCAGTTGATCTTCGGCTATTCCCCCACGAACTTCGGCGTCATGGGTATCTTCACCGCCGCCTCGGTCGTCTTCTTCGCCTTCATCGGCTTCGACGTGGTGGCCACGGCGGCCGAGGAGACCAAGCTCCCTCAGCGCGACATGCCCCGCGGCATCATGGCCTCGCTCTTCATCTGCACCGCGCTGTACGTCGCCGTATCGATCGTCGTCACCGGAATGCAGAACTACACCGAGCTTTCCGTGAGCGCCCCGCTCGCCGACGCGTTCAAGGCCGTCGGGCACCCGTTCTACGCCGGTGTCATCAGTTTCGGTGCCGCCGTCGGCCTCACCACGGTCTGCATGATCCTGCTCCTGGGGCAGACCCGGGTGTTCTTCGCGATGAGCCGTGACGGCCTGCTCCCGCGGTTCTTCTCGAAGACGCACCCGCGGTTCCGGACCCCGTACCGCCCGACCATCCTGCTCGGCGGGCTCATCGCGATCATCGCGGGCTTCACCAGCATCAACGAGCTCGCGACGCTGGTGAACATCGGCACGCTCTTCGCGTTCGTGGTCGTGGCCCTCGGCGTCATCGTCCTGCGCCGCACCCGCCCCGACCTGCACCGGGCCTTCCGCACGCCGTGGGTCCCGCTGCTCCCGATCGCCTCGGTGGCCGCCTCGGTCTGGCTGATGCTCAACCTGCCGGCGGAGACGTGGCTGCGGTTCGGCATCTGGATGGTCATCGGCGTGATCATCTACTTCTCGTACGGACGCGGGCACAGCCGGGTGAACCGCACCCGGGCATGACGCCGAAGACCCCGCCGGCCCGTACGGGCCGGCGGGGCCGGGCTGTCCTTCGCTGCGTCAGCCGCCGGTGGCGGGGGACTTCTTGGCGGACTCGGGGATCGTGGCGTCCTCGCGGACGGCCTTCCAGAGCGCGCCGGCCTGCGGCTGCGCGGCCACCACCCGGTTCGGGTCGATCTTGTCGTAGGCGACGGGGAGCATGATGGTCTCCATCGAAGCCGGGTCGACGCCGTTCATCGAGCGGGCGAAGCTGGTCAGCGACGTGAGCGACGCGAGGCCCTCGTCCGTCGTCAGCGACTTGGTCGCGGAGTTGGCGATCTTGTAGGCGCTGGTCGGGCTGCCCAGCAGGTCCTGCTTCTTGACCTCGCTGAGGAGGGCGAACAGGAACTGCTGCTGGAGACCGATGCGTCCGAGGTCGCTGCCGTCGCCGATGCCGTGCCGGGTACGGACGTAGGCGAGGGACTGGGTGCCGTCCAGCTTGTGGGGCCCGGCGGTGAGGTCGAGACCGGAGGACGAGTCGTGGATGTCCTGGGGGACGTCCACGGTGACGCCGCCGATGGCGTCGACGAGACCCTTGAACCCGGCGAAGTTGATCTCCAGGTAGTGGTCGATGCGTACGCCGGACATCTTCTCGACGGTCTTCACCACACAGGCGGGACCGACCTGGGAGTAGACGGAGTTGAACATCCTGCGGTCCGCGGAAGGCACCTCGGTCCCGTCCGCCTTGGTGCATTCGGGCCGGGTCACCAGGGTGTCGCGGGGTATGGAGATGGCGACGGCCTTGCTGCGCCCCTCGGGGATGTGCACGACCATCGCGGTGTCGGAGCGGGCCCCGCTGACGCTTCCGCCGCCGCCCAGTTCCTTGTTCTCCGCCCCGGCGCGCGAGTCCGAGCCGAGGACCAGGAGGTTCTGCCCGCTCGTCGGGAGCTTCTCGGGGCGGTCCTCGCCCAGCGCCTTGTTGATGTCGACGCCCTTGATGTTCCCGTCCAGCCGGCTGTACAGCCAGTAGGCCGTGCCACCGGCCGCGATGGCGAGAACCAGAACGGACAGCAGGATGGCCCGGCGTATGCGCTGGCCCCGCGTCCGCACACGCTTGCCCCTGCGGGACGGCGTCTCCGGAGAGCTCCGGTGTCCGGGCGTAATGGCGTCTTGGCTCATCCTGAGTGAGTCCTCACAACTTATGGCCTGGTCGGGGCGCAGGTGATGGGGTGGGACTCGGGTGGGGGGTTGAGCCGGTCCGCGTTTTCCTGGTGAGTGAGCACTATAGACAGTCGATCTGGTGTACGTACGAAGTCTGTGGCGTGACTGTGACATAGCGGGCGGACGGCGGAGCCGGGCGGCGGCGGCGATTTCGTACGGCAGTGAGCCCTGGGAGAGGCTTCCGTGCAGGGGCTTTAGGATGTGACAGCTTCGAAACACTGTGCGAGTTGTCGGAATTCAGTTCTCGAAAAGGTGATCACAGACCATGCCCGGACAGGATGCCCGTGCGACCTCGAAGGTCGTGCCTGAAGCCGAGGCGCTCCGCGGCATCTGGCTCACCCGGGGGAAGGACGGCAGGCTCACCGCGTTCGTCGCCGGCGACGGCGGGCTGCGGCGCTGGACCGAGGACCGTCCGGGGGGCCCTGGATGGGGCACTCCGGACGACGTACCGACACCGCGTCTCACGCACCTGTCCGTGACCCAGAACGCCGACGCCTACGTGCACCTCGTCGGCCGCCGCGAACAGAAGGTGGCCGGCGGTGACGTCGCCGTCGACATCGTGCACGCGATCCAGTACCAGACGGGCCGCCCGACATCGGCCTGGAATCCCTTGGGCACCCCGCACAAGGAAGCCCACCGGGGCGGCGCGCTCGGCGCGCCCGTCACCGTCGTCAGCCGGCCCGGCGAGCTGCACATCGCCGTCCGCGACGGTGACGGCGGCATGAGGCTGCTCCGGGAGAAGCCCGGCGGCAAATGGGGCGTCTGGGGAGTCCTGCACGGCAAGCACGTCAAAGGCGAACCCGCCGTGGTCGCGCTCAGCTCCGGTTGCGTCACGGTCCTCGCCGCGACGGACGAGGGTGCGCTGCACTGGGAGCAGGCGGAGCCCAGCGGCCGCTGGGGCGGGTCCGAGCGCCTGGGGATCACGCTGAGGCCCGGTTCGCTGGCCGCGCTGGAGACGGCTCCCGGCCGTGCCACGTACTACGGGACCGATCCGGCCGGCGGTGTCGTCGCCTTTCGTGCCGACGCCGGGCCCATGCCGCTCGGCGGCGCCCCGGGCGACGGTGCGCAGGCCGTGATCCGCACGGTTCTGGACGGCTTCGACTGCACGGTGCTGGCCCATCGCGGTGCGAACGGCTGTGCTGTCGTCGGCGTCGGGGTGACGGAGAAGGAAGGCGACGGCGTGTGGTGGTCCGACACCGGAGTGCCCTGCCTGACCACTCCGGCACTGATGCACGATGCCCGGGGCCGGGTGGTGATGGCGGTGGCCGGTGCGGACGGCGCCCCGCGCGTGGCGCGGCAGACGGACGGGCCGGGGCTGAGCTTCGAGCAGTGGCGTGAGCTGTGACCGGTTCGGCTGATCGCCCGACCGCGGTTGATCGTCCCGATGCTCTCGTTGGCATCAATTGCTGCCGTAGATGCCAAAATTGATCACACCTGCCGGGATCAATCGGATACTGGACCACTATGGGGAGATTTTCCGACCGGAAGAAAGAGTGCATATCTTCTGGTAAGCCGGAGTGACCGTGAAGCTCCGGATCCGCACATGAGGGGGGGCGTCGGGAGCATGGCACGCAGAGGGGAGCGCGGGTCGGACCGTGGCACGCCGGCACCGGCGCGCACGGCACGGCCTTCGGCGCGTGGCTCCGGGGGGTTGGTGATCGTGGTCGCCACCCCGGGCGATGCCCTGGACCTGTTGGCGCTGGAGGAGAGTGGCGCGACGGTCGACATCGTCTGTGCGCAGCCGGGAACACCGGAGGAACGGGCGGCGCTCGACCACGCCGTCACGGACGGCGTGCGGCGCGGTGTCCAGGTGCGGACGGACCCCTGGGTCATCGATGCCGAGGTGGGGAAGATGACAGCGCTCGTGCGCGACGCCCTGCGGGAGCTGCGTCCCCTGCGGGTGAGCACCCTCGATCCGGATCCCGCACATGCCTCGTTCGACCTGGAGACCAAGCGTCCGGTGATCACCGAGCCGCCGCTGCGCGGCAGTGTGGCGCGCGCGACGATCTCTGCGGCCCGTACGTACCAGCGGGAATCCGGATCTCCGGTGTTCGTGCAGTGCTACCGGGCGGGTTCGGACCCGCACCTGGGCGCACATGCCTGTGCGCGCCATGCGCAGCCGACGCGATGGCTGGTCAGAGGCATGGACGGGCGGCTCTCCGCATACCTTCCGTCCGCGGCCGGGGTGCTGCGCTGGACGGAGCACGTCGCGGGCGGGGGCGAGTGGGGCGGACCGGAACTTCTCGACGGGCCCGACCTCCTTCCCGGTCTCGCCGTCGTGCAGGACGCCAACGGCTATGTGCACCTCTTCGGTCTGCGCCGGATGAAGCGCGCGGACGGCAAGGACCACGTCGACGTGGTGCAGACGACCCAGTACCAGAGCGGGCGTCCCATCGGCCCCTGGCACTCGGTGGGGAACCCGAACGGCAACGACCGTGCCAAGGGCCGGGAGGTCGGATTCCCCGCTGTGGTCTTCGACACCGAGGGAAACCTGCACGTCTTCGTACGGAACTTCGGGCACGGGGTCAGCACCCGCCGGCAGTCACCGGACGGGCGGTGGAGCGGCTGGCAGCACCTGCGTGGCATGCCGGTCGCCGATGAGCTGATCGCGCTGCCCGGACGTCTCGGCGGTGCCGAGGTCTGGGCACGGGCCAGGGACACGGCGGCGGCGGTCCGCTGGCACCGGGAGACCCCTTCGGGCGACTGGGTGCTGGACTCGACGAGCTCCATCAGCCCCCGCCCCGGCTCGCTGTCGGCGGCGCCCGAGTCGGGCACGCTGCGCTATCGCTACTCCGGTACCAACGAGGTGTGCGTGGAGGTCGGCGGCGTCGGCGCGGTCGGACTGGGCGGCCTGGACGGTACGGGCCCGGTCGCCGCGGTCGCCGGTGTGGAGATCCAGGGCTGGAGTTGCACGGTGCTGGCGCGCTCGGGGCAGTCGGGCGCCTGCTCGGTGGGGGCGCACGCGGACGGCCGGCCCGACAGCGGCGTGTGGTGGTTCGACGCGGGCGAGGCGTCGATGGTGCCTCCGGCCGTGGCTGCCGACGGCCGCGGCAGGGCGGTTCTCGCACTGCTGGGAACCGACGGCCGGCTGAGACTCGCACGCCAGGAACCGGATGCGAGTGGTCTTGCCTTCACCTCGTGGATCACCGCGTAGCCGAGAATCCCCCGAGCGTCCCTGGCGTCGACTTTCGTCCGTGCGACCGCTATTGGCAACTTTTGGTTTGACCTTGAACTTGCTATGGTCTCATCCTGTCTTTATGTGGATCATCGGTGAATCTGATGTGTCCATCATGTGAACGCCCCTTGATTGCGACTTCTTGCAGGCCTATGGGGCTGCGTTGCTCACGCTGAGCCGGGTCTGAGGGGTTATGGGGAAACTGTCGCTGCGCGCTGTGCAGAAGCTGACGTGCAAGAAGCGCGACGCCTGGTGGACGGTTCTCCTGGTTGACCCCATCGCCACCCGCATGCTCATCGGGATGGCCAAGTTCAAGTTCATCACCCCGAACAGGGTCACCTGGGGTGCGCTCTTCGTCGGGCTCGGCTCCGCGTACTTCTTCCTCAAGGGCGACACCCTGTCGCTCGTCATCGGCGCGGCGCTCTACCACCTGAGCTTCATCCTCGACTGCATCGACGGCAAGCTCGCCCGTCTCAAGGGCAACGGCAGCGTCTTCGGAGGCTGGCTCGACTACGTCTTCGACCGCATCAGGGTGCTCTTCTGCGCACTCGCCCTCATGGGCGGCCAGTACCTGCGTACGCACAACGAGCTCTACCTCCTCGCCGCGCTCGCCGTCGTCTTCCTCGACATGCTCCGGTACGTCGACGCCCTGCAGATCTACAAGATGCGCATGTCCATGCGCATGAAGATCGAGAAGGTCACGCTGGAGCGCAAGGCGCTGGAGGACGAGCAGGCCGAACGGGACGCGACCGGCGCCACGCTGCAGGGAGGGCCCGCGCCCGAGCAGCCCAAGGTGGTCTTCATCGAGGACCTGCTCAGGGAGAACCCCGGCGTCGAGGCCGACGTCCTCAAGCAGCAGGGCGGCGAAGTGGTCGACCTGCACGCCCAGTTCCGGCACCGCTTCCCCTGGTACACCCGCTTCCGCCAGGCCCTGTTGCGCAGCCGGATCAGGCCGCACCTCATCAGCGGCATCGAGTTCCAGATGTTCATCTTCATCGTGGCGCCCCTGATCGGTCAGATCCTGTGGACGACGGCCGTGTCCGCTGCGGCGCTCGGCCTCTTCGAGCTCGTGATCATGTACAAGTTCTGGCTGTCCACCCGTGACTTCACCCGGCTGATGGACGAGCTCGCCACCAAGCCGTCCAACGCCGGTGTGATCGCGGAGCACCTGCACCGCGGACGCCACCGCAGGGCCGGCGAACCGGGCGACGTCATCGACGATGAGCGGGCGGTCCTGGTCCAGCAGTTCCCGCTCCCCGAAATGGACGACGACCTGGGGTTCCAGCCCTACCCCCAGCCGTACGCGCCGCATGCCCAGGACATCGAGACGCAGCAGCTGCGAACGCTGCCCTACTGGGCGGAGAGCGAAGGGTCCGTACGATGAGTTCGCCCGCCGACCCCTCCCTCCGCACCGTGTCGGTGGTCGTTCCGGCCTACAACGCGAGCGCCACGCTCGGCCGGGCCCTCCAGTCCGTCCTGGCCCAGACGCACCGCGCCCTCGAAGTGATCGTCGTGGACGACGCGTCGACCGACGGGACCCTCCAGGCCGCCCGCGAATTCGCCGCGGGTGACCACCGCGTAAAGATCATCGAACGCGCGCAGAACAGCGGCGGCGTCGGTGCCCCGCGCAACAACGGCATCAACGCCGCCACCGGCCAGTACGTGATGTTCCTGGACGCCGACGACGAACTCCCGCTCAAGGCCTGCGAGACCCTGCTCGAATCCGCGCTCGCCACCGGCGCCGACATCACCGCGGGCCGCGCGCTGCGCGTGAACCTCGCCAAGGAAGAGATCACGGTCTGGCAGCCCCAGCTGTACGGCACCGACCGCACCGTCGAGGGCGGGCTGCGCGCGATGCCCGAGCTCTTCGACGACCCCATCGCCGCAGCGAAGCTGTACCGGCTGGACTTCCTGCTCGACCACGGCATCCGTTTCCCCGAAGAGGTCTTCTTCGAGGACACCTACTTCTCCACCGTCGCCTGGTACCGCGCCCGCTCCCTCACCCTGCTCGCCGCCCCCGTCTACCGGTGGATCTGGGAGCGCGACACCGACACCCCCTCCATCACCAACCGGCGCGGCGAACTGCGCAGCATCCGTGACCGGGTGCTGGTGCACCAGTACGCGGACGCCTTCCTGATCCATCAGGGAGCACAGGACCTGCTGGCGCACAAGGCCGCCAAATTCCTCTCGCACGACCTTCGGCTGTACACGCCCGAACTGAGGGCAGGCGACGAGGAGTTCCGGTCGGGGTTCGCCGGCTTCGTCGCGCCGTATCTGAAGACCCTTCCCCTGGCGGTCTACGACCTGTGCGGCCCACTGGAGCGGGTACGGGCCTTCAGCCTGCTGCACGCACGGGTCGACATCGCGCTCACCGTCTCCGACTACACACAGCGGCGCAGCGTGCTCAGCTCCGACCTGGTGCGACGCGACGACAGGGTCTACTGGTCCGCCGCGCTGCTCGGCAGGCCGCACGCCGAGCGCTTCCTGGACGTGACCGATCTCGATCTGGCCGGCAACAGCCTGTCCGACTCCAGGCTGTTCAACCAGGCCACCCTGGTGGAGATCCGTGACAGCACGCTCCACGTCACCGGCTACATCCGCAACCAGTTCGGCAGGGTGGGCCCGAAGGACAAGCTCGAACTGACCGCCGTACTGCGCCGCCGCAGCACGAAGGCCGATCACACCTTCGAGGTGACCGGCGTGGATGTGGACGAGGAGTTCATCAGGTACCACACCATGGTGGACCTCGACTCCACCCTCGGCGCCGCGGGCCGTGCCGGTAACTGGAACCTGTTCGTACAGATGCGGCACGCGGGGGAGCGCGCCACCACCGCCGTCGCGGTGACCGGGCTCGACATCGAGCGGGAGCGGTACCGCGGTCCGGACGACACGTACGAGATCTACGAGACGGTCAGCGGAAACCTCGCGCTGCGCCCCGAGACCGCCGAGCAGCAGACCACCGATCACCCGCGCGGAACCCCGTGGCTGTGGTGGGAGGGCGGACCGGCTGCCGAGGCGGCGGCGACCCCGGAGGCGTACGCCTGCGCGCTCGTCGTGCACTGCCACAACGACGAGTACAACCTGTTCGAGTTCCTCAGCTCCCTGCTCGCGCAGCGGGAGTTCGCCGCGACCCAGGTGATCTTCGTCGACGACGGCTCCACCGACGCCACGTCCGCGCAGCTCGCCGAGTTCGCGGCCTACCACGGCAACGTCGAGGTGGTCCCGCAGATCAGGCTGGGGGCGCGTTCGAGCTACGACAACGGGCTCCGTTACGTGCGCGCCCCTTACGTGACGTTCTCCCGGGCGCAGGACATCCTCGGCGAGAACTGCATGGGACGGCTGGTGGCCGCGGCCCGACGGTGCAAGGCCGACGTGGTGGTCGGCGACCAGGACAACTTCCCCGGGCCGCGCGCCGGCGGTGACGCGCCGTGGACACGCTATTTCGGCGCGAAGGCGCCCCGGATCGAGCGGCTGGAGGACGCCCCGTACCTGATCTTCTCCACGGAGCTGGGCGCCAAGCTCTTCCGGACCTCGCTGCTGCGCCGGCACGGACTGCGCAGCGGTCACGGTCCCGGCTTCGAGGACGCCTGGCTGGCGGTGCCGGCCATGCTGCACGCGCGGACCGTGACCACCGCGCCGACGGCCACCTGGTTCGTCCGTGATCCGGAGCGCAGGGACTCCCTGTTCGACCTGACGTGGAACGATCCGGTCAAGACCCAGGAGCTGATCCGCCTCTGCCGCCACCTCATCCGGATGACCGACCGGCTGAACGTGCGCACCGCCCGGCTGGCCATGCGTTTCGTGGTCCGCTCCATGCAGCCGCACCTGCGCAACATCCACCGGATCATGAGCCGCACGGAGATAGCCGGGATCTTCCCGGTCCTGGTCGACATCTACCGGCCGATACCCGACGACCTGATCCTGCAGTACGCGGGCGTGCCGATGTCGCGCCTCCAGCACCACGCGGTGCGCACGGACAACTACGAGCTGTTCTGCGACCCGTACGCCAAACCCGACTACCTGCCCCACCTCCTCGTCGACGACGCGGGCATGCACCGCCGTCTCGAAGCGGACCGCACCGAGACGTCGCTGCTGCGCGTCGACCGGCACAAGGCCGTGCTGGAGACCTTCGTCCCCGACGGTGAGGA
Source organism: Streptomyces sp. NBC_01013 (assembly GCF_045162765.1). Classification (NCBI taxonomy): domain Bacteria; kingdom Bacillati; phylum Actinomycetota; class Actinomycetes; order Kitasatosporales; family Streptomycetaceae; genus Streptomyces; species Streptomyces sp. NBC_01013. The sequence continues at coordinate 1,627,098 of NZ_CP108687.1, read as the reverse complement.
CCTTCACTTCGAAGGGCTGTTGGTCCTCTCAGGCGTCGACATCTCCCAGCTGTTCGACAACCGCCTCGAACTGGTGCTGAGCGACGGCCGGCACGAGACCGGACTCCCGGTCGAACAGGTCTACCGGCGCGACCGCTGGCGCGCCCGCAACGAACAGGACTGGTACGCGGGCTGGCGCGCCACCGCCCGCCCCGGCGACCTCACCGCGCTCTCCAACCGTGACCTGACCCTGCGGATACGTGTCCACGACGGCGAACGCACCCATGACATCGCCATCGAGGCCCGTCAGATGCTGCACCGCTTCAAGGGCGTGCACCGCTCCGGCCGGGCCCGGGTGCGCCTGTCCGTGTCCGCCGGCGAGACCGTCTCCCTGCGCAGGATCAGCGGCCGGTTCCGCAGGGGCCGGTACGCGCTGCGACGCCTGTGCGAAGAGGTGCGCAACTCCCTTCCGGGCCGTACCGGCTGGCGCACCCGGCTGCTGTACTGGCTGATGTATCCGAAGCTTCACGGCAAGGACATCTGGATCATCGGCGAGCGAGAGGACACCGCGCAGGACAACTCGTACCACCTGTTCAAGTGGATCAGGGAGAACGAGCCGAAGCGCAAGGTGTACTACGCCATCAACGGCGACTCCCCGGACCGCGGGAAGATCGACCACCTGGGCAGGGTCATCGACCGGCTGTCCTGGAAGTACCGCGCCTACCTGCTCCACGCGACCCGGCTCATCAACGCCTACGACCTGGAGGCCTATCTCGGTTTCCCGGGCCTGTCCAAGCGCGCCTTCCTGCGCGGGTACGGTGACCTGCTGCGCTACAAGCGGGTCTTCCTCCAGCACGGCGTCGTCTACAACGACGTCGTCGGGTCCATCCACGCGCAGGTCACGAACGTCGACATGGTCCTCACCACGGGCCGCAGCGAGCGCGCCTACTACGCCGAGCACTGCGGCTACGGGTACGACCGGGTGGCCGCGACCGGCCTGCCGCGCTACGACGCCCTCGAACCGGTCGCAGGACCGCGCAATGTCCTGGTCATGCCCACCTGGCGACGCGACATCGTGGCCCCGTCGTACAACAAGGCGGCCAAGCCCGAGATCCCGTTCGCGGCCTCGGAGTACTACCGGTTCTTCTCCGCGCTGCTTCGTGACGAGAGGCTGCTCGGCGCCCTCCAGCACTACGGCGTGGAGCTGGAGTTCATGCCGCACTACGAGATCCGTCCGTACTTGAAGCACTTCCGGATCGACCACCCGTCCATCACGGTCTCCTCGACCGGCCGGGACGTACAGCTGGCCATGCGGGAGTGCTCCATGCTCGTGACCGACTACTCGTCGGTCTTCTTCGACGTCGCGTACATGGGAAAGCCGATCGTCTACACGAACTTCGACGACGAGGCGTTCTACAGCAAGCACTACAAGCGCGGGTACTTCGACCTGGCGCGCGACGGCTTCGGTCCGGCGTGCGGCACCGTCGACCGGGCGGTGGACGAGATCATCGCCTCGATCGCCCGCGGCTTCGAGGTCGAACCCGAATACCGGCGCCGCGCGGAGGAGTTCTTCGTCCTGCGCGACACCAACAACTGCTCCCGCGCCTTCGACGTCATCGATTCGATGGACGCCACGGCGGGCGGGGACCCGGGGCGGATGTCGGTGCCGCTCGTCATGGGGCGGCCCGAGGAACAGCAGCGTGAGAGGGCGTGACGACGTGGAGTACGTGAGGGAATCGTGGCACGGGACCCGTGCGGTCGGTCGTGTCGCCACCGCAGGGACGGGCGGGGCGGCGCTGTGAACGACTGGTACCCACTCGTCCGCGCCACGGTGGCGCACCCCGGGATACCGCAGTTCGGCGGCGTCCTGGAACTCTTCGCCGATGTCGACCCGGCCCTGCCGGTCGTTCCCGGTCAGGAGATCGGCCTCGGTCTCTCGCTGACCCCGGCGGGCGGCGTCTACCGGACGTACGGGTATCTGCTCGACGACCTGCTCGGTGACATCGCGACGATGCCCCGCCACCCCGGCATGAGCCACTTGGAGAACGGGCGATTCGCCACCTACGTGAGCGGTGTCGAGCCCCGCGTGCTGAACTGCCTCGTCCGGGTGAACGACGACGCCCCGGAGGGGGCTGTGCTGTTGCCCCGGGTGAGCATCGGCCTGATGCCGAGTCAGGGCGACAAACTGGTGTCGTCGCCCATCCTGTCCGACAACGGATTCCGGGTCCGCCGGCACACGGTGCCCGGACAGAGCATGGTGTTGCGCCAGGGAGGCCGCGCCGTCCTGCCGGCCGGACACACCCCCGTCGCCGGGCTGCGGCTCGTGGGGGTGGGCCTCGCCAGGCACGGCGTACTCACCTGCGGTGCCGACGGCAGTGTGGTCTACGAGGCCGAGCCGTCACACGTGGGCTATGACTCGTTCGAATTGTGTTACGAGGATGTGCGGGGCTACCGCACCTGGTCCGAGGTGGCCATACAGATCGGTGAATTCGGATCATCGCCCGGGCCGATTCCCAGCTACAGCTGAACACTCGCGGGGAGGATCCGCGGATTGCGGTGCCGGGCACCGTGCCGCGGAATTCATCGTCCCCGCCCTCACTCCAGCGTGATACTTCCCGCTGATGCCGAGAACAGTGACCCACCCGTGCTCAACGAGATGCAGACCTCGTACACACCCGCTGCTGCCCGCTGCAGGTCGACCCCGTTGTAACCGGAGGTGGCGAAGTAGGCGAAGTCATAACTGCTGAAATCGCCCCGCCTCACGTGCTTCCGGATCGCAGCCGTCTTGCGTGACATTCCGAGCCGGTAGGAGTACGTGGCATCACCGCCCTGAAGTACCAGATAGTACTGCCCGTGCCCCCGCTCGCCGGCTTCGACGCCGTGGACGAAGAAGACGCCCTCCACATGAAGGGTCCGCTCCCTCAGCCAGGTCGTCTCCAACGAGAACGCGGTCTCTGCCGAGAACTGGCCGACGATGGGCCGTCGGATGAGGCGGACCTGCTTTCCGTCTCCGATCAGAGCCGCCTCGTTGCCGCCTATGGGCCGCCTGATGTCGAAGGGGCGACGAGCCACAAGGGGGGTGCGCCTGTCTATTCCCTCGGTCCGGCTTGTCACCCTGACGGAGAGATCGTAGACCCCGACCGGGATTCCCTTCATCGAGATCCCCGAAGGTGTCTCCGGTTCGAATCCTCCGTAGGGGTAGTCGCAGGCGAACCGGTCGAAGTACTGGCTGTAGAGATATTTAGCCTCCGTCGTGGCCAGTGGGAATTCGAACTGGCGGCTGCCGCTTTCCATGACGAGACTCTTCGTCGTCATGGGGAGGGAGTGCGGCGTCTCTCCGGGGATGAAGGCATCGCCGGACAGCAGGATGTTCGCCCCGCGTATGTCCTGCTTCTTCACGACGGCCGTCAACGCGTCGGATGCGCGCTGCTCGTGCAGGTATGACTGCCGCTCAACTTCGTTGACCTGCCAGTTTCCGTTCTCCAGGAACCCCAGGCGTGGATCGGCCCCCTCCGTGAGGGCCGACAGGAGCCCTGCGATGAGCGGCATGTTGTAGCCGGAGACCTCGCCGTGCTGACGAACCATGGGGGAGTCGGTGCGAATGAAGTTGAAGTTCTCGCAGGCCCAGAAGAGCTGCAGGTGCGGATCGATTTCCGTCTCGTACTGCTCATCCGCCTCGGATGAGAACAGATAGATGTTGTGCCCCTGCCCGCCACGCGCCTTCAGCATTTCAGGTACGGCACCGTCCAGCAGGTCGACGTTCTGCTGCGGCATCAGTTCGCCCAGCATGTACTGACCGGTCACCGGCCGGTCGCGCACATAGCTGCCGATCAAGAATTGCGGTACGACGGTCACGATGTTTCGGTATCCGTAGCGCAGGCCGTAGTAGAGGGCCGCACTGCCGCCCTTCGAAACGCCTAGGAGACTGACCTGGTTCCGGCCGAGACCGAGACGGGCGAGCGTGCGCTCGATGATTGCGGACACCGAGGCTTCGATTCCGAAATCCATGTCCCGGCACATGTAATAGCTGTAGTGGCCGTCGAAATCATCCCGAATCCACAGGATATTGGCTCGCAGCTCCATGAGCGATTTACCGGCGAAGTGATATCCGTTGGGTGCCCCGAGCCCGGAGAAGACCACGATCAGATGGCGTGCGTCCCCCTCTGCCGGGCGGAATCGGTACTCCACAGGGAATGCGCCCGCCGTGTCCTTCTCGGTGACCACTCGGCGCCGGTCGACGGCCGCAAGATTCGGGACGAGAGGAGGAAGTGCTGTAGTCATCGAGATACGCTGCCTGCTCTTGTGTGATTCCGGACACGGCCCCCCGGCGGAAGCCGTCCGAGTCTATCCGGCCGTCGCTCCGCAAGTCGACCCCGAATTAATCAAGAAGGCTGAGCCGGTTCATCAACGGGGATCTCCCGGGCGGTCGGTGGTGTTGATAGCATCCGCACCGTCATATGGCTGATATCGACGGTGAATCCCCGAGCCGTGCCCGGACTCAGACTGTCCGTCGTCCGGGGGCAGGGGAGTGGCGGCATGAACAGACGGTGGCGGGCTCGCACGACGGCGGTATCCCTCGCACTGCTGGTCGCGGCGTGTACCGCCCGGGCCGGGGCCGGTCCGGGCGGCGGGGACGGGCAGCCGCCCAGCCCGGCCCCGGGTGCCTCGCGCCCGGCAGCCGCACTGCCGGAGGGCGTCTCGTTCCAGCAGTCGGTTCACACACTGGAGGACGGCAGCCCGGTCCGGATCAGCGTGTTGACCGTACGTCAGGACGCCCGTGCCGACGTCGAGGCAGGCGACGGCGGCAGCGTGCAGGGGACCGACACCGTGCGCGACATCGCCCGCCGGGCCCAGGCGGTTGCCGCGGTGAACGGCACCTTCTTCGACATGGACTCCGCGCGCTACGCGGGCGATCCGCTCGGACTCTACGTCTCGCACGGCGCGCTGCTGAGCGAGGCGGCGGGCCGGCGCACCGCGCTGGTCCTGGGCCCGGGGCGGCGCCCCCGTATCACCGAGCTGGGTTCCTCGACGCACGTCATCTCGTCCGACGGTGCTCGCGCCGGCGTGGACGGAACCAACCGGGTGCCGGGCCGGATCGTCGGCTGCGGAGGAGTGGGCGGCGACCGGCTCGCCGACACCGGTGTACGGACGGTGGCGCCGCTTCCCGGACGTGTCTGTTTCGACCCGGACGAGCTCGTCGAGTTCTCCGCCCGGTGGGGTGGGCCGACCCCGAGCGCGGACCGCGGCAGTGTCGAGGCGGTGCTCGACGCCCGTGCCGCGGTGACAGCGTTGAGAAGCCCCGCCGGGGGCCCGGTCCCGCGAGGCGGGCGGGCACTGGTGGGCATCGGTTCCGGAGCGTCCTGGCTCCGCGAGCACGCGGCCGGGGGGCGCACCCTCACCGTGTCGTCCCGTGTGACGGCCCCCGGCGGACAGGAGGTGGACCTCACCGGTGCCTCTGTCCTCGGAGCGGGCCCGGCGCTCGTCCGGGCCGGCCGGACCTGGATCAACGCGGCCGCCAACGGGGTCTCCCCAGGAGCCGTGCGCACCCGTTCCCCCCGTACCGTCGCCGGGATCCGGGCGGACGGCACCCTTCTGCTCGTCGTGTTCGACGGCCGCCGCCCGGGCGTCAGCGAGGGCGTGAGTCTCACCGAGGCGGCCAGGATCATGGTCTCGCTGGGAGCCGTGGACGCCATGAACCTCGACGGCGGCGGATCGAGCACGATGGTGGTGCGGGACAAGGTCCGCAACAGTCCCTCGGACCCGGGGAAGACGGACGACGCCCGGCAGCGCAAGGTCTCCAACGCCCTCGTGGTCGTCCCGCGGCAGGGTTCCTGAACCACCCGTGACATGCGGACGGGCCGTACCGGAACAACCCGGTACGGCCCGTCCGCGTATCAGCGAAGCGTGTTACGCCGGAACGCTCGCCACGCCCTGAGCCAGGAACTTCTTGCCGTTGACCCGCTCGGAGACGCCCTCGCGGTCCAGGTACGGCGTGATGCCGCCCAGGTGGAAGGGCCAGCCCGCGCCGGTGATCAGGCAGAGGTCGATGTCCTGGGCCTCGGCGACGACGCCCTCGTCCAGCATCAGGCCGATCTCCTGCGCCACCGCGTCCAGGACGCGGTCGCGGACCTGCTCCTCGGACAGGACGGAGTCGCCCTGCTTCAGGAGTGCCGCGACCTCCGGGTCCAGCTCCGGCTTGCCGGAGTCGTACACGTAGAAGCCGCGCTTGCCGGCCTTGACGACCGCGGCCAGGTTCTCGGAGACGGTGAAGCGCTCCGGGAAGGCGCGGTTCAGGGTCTCGGAGACGTGCAGGCCGATGGCCGGGCCGACGAGCTCCAGGAGTACCAGCGGGGACATCGGCAGGCCGAGCGGCTCGATGGCCTTCTCCGCGACCTCCACCGGGGTGCCCTCGTCGATGACGTTCTGGATCTCGCCCATGAAGCGGGTGAGGATGCGGTTGACGACGAACGCCGGGGCGTCCTTCACCAGGACCGCGGTCTTCTTCAGCTTGCGGGCGACACCGAAGGCCGTCGCCAGCGAGGCGTCGTCGGTCTGCTCGCCGCGGACGATCTCCAGCAGCGGGAGGATCGCGACCGGGTTGAAGAAGTGGAAGCCGACGACCCGCTCGGGGTTCTTCAGCTTCGACGCCATCTCGGTGACCGAGAGGGACGAGGTGTTGGTGGCGAGGATCGCGTGCGCCGGAGCGACCGCCTCGACCTCCGCGAACACCTGCTGCTTGACGCCGATCTCCTCGAAGACGGCCTCGATGATGAAGTCGGCGTCGGAGAAGCCCTCCGCCTTGTCCAGCACACCGGAGACCAGGGCCTTCAGGCGGTTGGCCTTGTCCTGGTTGATGCGGCCCTTGCCGAGCAGCTTCTCGATCTCGGCGTGGACGTACCCCACACCCTTGTCGACGCGTGCCTGGTCGATGTCGGTCAGGACGACCGGCACTTCGAGGCGGCGCAGGAACAGCAGGGCGAGCTGCGAGGCCATCAGGCCCGCACCCACCACGCCGACCTTGGTGACCGGGCGGGCCAGGGCCTTGTCCGGGGCACCGGCCGGGCGCTTGGCGCGCTTCTGGACGAGGTTGAAGGAGTAGATCCCGGAGCGCAGCTCGCCGCCCATGATCAGGTCCGCCAGGGCCTGGTCCTCACGGTCGAAGCCGGCGCCCAGGTCGCCGTCCTTGGCCGCGGCGATGATGTCCAGCGCGCGGTACGCGGCCGGAGCGGCGCCGTGCACCTTGGAGTCGGCGATGGCCTTGCCGCGGGCGACTGCCTGGTCCCAGGCGTCACCGCGGTCGACCTCGGGGCGCTCGACCGTGACCGTGCCGTTCAGCACGTTCGCCGTCCAGATCAGCGACTGCTCCAGGAAGTCCGCACCCTCGAAGAGGGCGTCGGCGATCCCGAGCTCGAAGACCTGCTTGCCCTTGAGCTGACGGTTCTGGTTCAGCGAGTTCTCGATGATCACCGAGACGGCGCGGTCGGCGCCGATCAGGTTGGGAAGCAGCGCGCAGCCGCCCCAGCCGGGGACCAGACCGAGGAAGACCTCGGGCAGCGAGAAGGCGGGCAGGGCCTTGGAGACCGTGCGGTACGAGCAGTGCAGACCGACCTCGACGCCGCCGCCCATGGCCGCGCCGTTGTAGAACGCGAAGGTCGGGACCGCGAGACCGGAGAGGCGACGGAAGACGTCGTGGCCGCCCTTGCCGATGGCGAGCGCGTCCTTGTGCTCCTTCAGGAGCTCGACGCCCTTGAGGTCGGCGCCGACCGCGAAGATGAACGGCTTGCCGGTGATGCCGATGCCGGTGATCGCACCCTCGGCGGCCTCCTTCTCGACCTGGTCGATGGCGGCGTTCAGGTTCGCCAGCGACTGCGGTCCGAAGGTGGTCGGCTTGGTGTGGTCCAGGCCGTTGTCCAGCGTGATGAGGGCGAAACGACCCGCACCGGCCGGAAGGTCCAGGTGGCGTACGTGCGCCTGGGTGACGACCTCGCCGGGGAACAGCTCGGCCGCACCCTTCAGAAGCTCAGTGGTGGTCGTGCTCACTTGTTGCCTCCGTCGAAGTGCGGGTTCTCCCAGACGACCGTCGCGCCCATGCCGAAGCCGACGCACATCGTGGTCAGGCCGTAGCGGACCTCGGGCTGCTCCTCGAACTGACGGGCCAGCTGGGTCATCAGCCGGACACCGGAGGAGGCCAGCGGGTGGCCGTACGCGATCGCGCCGCCGTACTGGTTCACGCGGGCGTCGTCGTCGGCGATGCCGTAGTGCTCCAGGAACGCGAGCACCTGCACGGCGAACGCCTCGTTGATCTCGAAGAGACCGATGTCCGAGATGGACAGGCCGGCCTTCGACAGGGCCTTCTCCGTGGCCGGGATCGGGCCGTAACCCATGACCTCCGGCTCGACGCCCGCGAAGGCGTAGGAGACCAGACGCATCTTGACCGGGAGACCCAGCTCGCGGGCCACGTCCTCGGCGGCGAGCAGCGAGGCGGTGGCGCCGTCGTTGAGGCCCGCGGCGTTGCCGGCGGTCACGCGGCCGTGAGCGCGGAACGGGGTCTTCAGACCGGCCAGGGACTCCATGGTGGTGCCCGGGCGCATCGGCTCGTCGGCGGTGACCAGGCCCCAGCCCGTCTCACCGGCCTCCGGGTTGGTGCGGCGCACGGAGACCGGCACCAGGTCCTGCTGGATCTTGCCGTTGGCGTACGCCTTGGCGGCCTTCTCCTGCGAACGCACCGCGTACTCGTCGGCGCGCTGCTTGGTGATCGTGGGGTACCGGTCGTGCAGGTTCTCCGCGGTCATGCCCATGAACAGGGCGGACTCGTCGACCAGCTTCTCCGATACGAAGCGCGGGTTCGGGTCCACGCCCTCGCCCATCGGGTGGCGGCCCATGTGCTCGACGCCACCGGCGACGACGACGTCGTACGCGCCGAAGGCGATGGAGCCGGCCGTCGAGGTGACGGCGGTCAGTGCGCCCGCACACATGCGGTCGATGGAGTAACCGGGTACCGACTGCGGCAGCCCGGCCAGGATTCCGGCAGTGCGGCCGAGCGTGAGGCCCTGGTCACCGATCTGCGTGGTCGCGGCGATGGCGACCTCGTCGATCAACGCGGGGTCCAGGTCCGGGTTGCGGCGCAGCAGCTCCCGGATGGCCTTCACGACGAGATCGTCGGCGCGGGTCTCGTGGTAGATGCCCTTCGGGCCCGCTTTGCCGAACGGGGTGCGGACGCCGTCGACGAAGACGACGTCCCGGATGGTACGAGGCACGGTGGCTCTCCTCCAGGGTGCGGGATGGCACTGCTGCGGGGCACGCCCGGGAGCGTGCCGCCACCCTCATGCTACTTGCGGGTAACCGGACTGCCCACCCCTTGTGGCGGGAGCGGCGAAGGTCACATCCGCAAAATGGCCCGGGCGGCCCCATGAGGGGCCGCCCGGGCCATGGAAGGAGAGGACGCCCGCGGCGCAGCGGGCCGCGCCAACCTGGCGTGAATACGCCCCTGTGCGATGCGTTCTCAGGCCTCCGAAGCGAGCGCGCGCATCAGGATGGGGGCCACCTGTTCGATCTGCCAGCGCCGCGCGCCGTAACCGGAGAGCGCGTCCTCGATCGCGTCCGGGGTGAGCTTCTTGGGCGGTTCCCAGCACACCCGGCGCACGGTGTCGGGGGTGATGACGTTCTCCTGCGGCATGTGCAGCCGCTCCGCGAGCTCGGACACGGCTGTGCGGGCGGCCGACAACCGGGCCGCGGCGGCCGGGTCCTTGTCCGCCCAGGCGCGCGGCGGCGGCGGTCCGGCCAAGGGCTGGCCGGGCTGCGGGAGCTCCGAGTCGGGCAGCTCCTTCGCCCGGTCCACGGCGGCCTGCCACTGCTCCAGCTGGCGCCGGCCCATGCGGTGGCCGAAGCCGGGCAGCGCGGTCAGCGCGTGGGCGTTCGGCGGGAGCGCGAGCGCGGCCTCCACGATCGCGGCGTCGCCGAGCACCTTGCCGGGGGAGATGTCGCGGCGCTGGGCGATCTGGTCACGCATGGTCCACAGTTCCCGGACCACCGCCATCTGCCTGCGGCGCCGGACCTTGTGCATGCCGGAGGTGCGGCGCCACGGGTCCTGGCGCGGGGGCGCGGGGGGCGCCGAGGCGATGGCGGAGAACTCCTCCTGCGCCCATTCCAGCTTGCCCTGCCGGTCGAGCTCCTGCTCCAGGGCGTTGCGCAGGTCGATCAGCAGCTCGACGTCGAGTGCGGCGTAGCGCAGCCAGGGTTCGGGCAGCGGGCGGGTGGACCAGTCGACGGCCGAGTGGCCCTTCTCCAGCGAATAGCCGAGCACGCTCTCCACCATCGCGCCGAGGCCGACCCGCGGGAACCCGGCCAGCCGCCCGGCCAGCTCGGTGTCGAAGAGCCCGGTCGGCGTCATCCCTATCTCGCGCAGACAGGGCAGGTCCTGGGTCGCCGCGTGCAGGATCCACTCGCTGCCGCGCAGCGCCTCGCCCAGGCCGGACAGATCGGGGCAGCCCACCGGGTCGACGAGTGCGCTGCCCGCGCCGTCACGGCGCAGCTGAACCAGGTAGGCGCGCTGCCCGTACCGGTAGCCGGAGGCGCGCTCGGCATCCACCGCCACCGGGCCGGAGCCCGCGGCGAAGGCCGCGATCACCCCGGCCAGGGCATCGTCGGAGGCCACCACCGGTGGAATGCCCTCGCGAGGTTCGAGCAAGGGGATCGGCGCCGGGGCGACGTCGTCCGGGGGGGCGCCCCCGGTGGTTCGCAGTGAAGTGTCTGCTGCGGTCTCTTGGGCGTCGGTCACGTGTCAAGGGTATCTGTGTATGTACGGCGCCCGTCGACGGAATGATCCGCCGGCGGGCGCCGATGCATGTAAACCAGCCGGTTCCGCATCTCTGCACACCGGCGGGGGTGCGTATTCGTCGGGGATCAGTGGATGATGCCCGTCCGCAGGGCGACGGCGACCATGCCTGCACGGTCTCCGGTGCCGAGCTTGCGGGCGATTCGGGCGAGGTGGCTCTTGACGGTGAGGGCGGACAGCCCCATGGAGACGCCGATTGCCTTGTTGGACTGCCCTTCGGCGACGAGCCGCAGGACCTCCACCTCGCGGCCGGACAGTTCGCGGTAGCCGCCCGGGTGGCTCGGGGTGCCGGGGGGACGGCGGTGCATACGGGCGGCGGTGGCGCCGATGGGAGCGACGCCGGGACGGGTGGGGTGGCCGATGTTGGTACGGGTGCCGGTGACGACGTAGCCCTTCACGCCGCCCGCGAGGGCGTTGCGCACGGCGCCGATGTCATCGGCGGCGGAGAGGGCGAGGCCGTTCGGCCAGCCGGCGGCTCGGGTTTCGGACAGCAGGGTCAGCCCGGAACCGTCGGGCAGGTGGACGTCGGCTACGCAGATGTCGCGCGGGTTGCCGACGCGGGGGCGGGCCTCCGCGATGGACGACGCCTCGATGACGTCACGTACTCCGAGTGCCCACAGATGGCGGGTGACGGTGGAACGGACGCGCGGGTCGGCCACGACGACCATGGCCGTCGGCTTGTTCGGGCGGTAGGCGACCAGGCTTGCGGGCTGCTCGAGGAGAACGGACACCAGGCCTCCTGGGGAGTGGCGGGACGGGCCGGCTCGGGGATGAAGCCGGGGCGAACCGTGCTTGAAGGGTCATTGACTCCTTCGGCAGCAGACCCCTGCTCCTTTAGAGGAAGATCACGATTTGGTGAGTAACAATTCGGGCAAATAGGACGCGCGATCGATTGTACGAAAAGAGAGCCGGTGACTGTACGAAGTTTCGTGACACAGCGTCACGACCCAGGGTGACGGGGACGGCCTGTGAAACCTGCGGCGTCAGAGGCGGCCCACACACCCGGGGTGGCGGAGCAGGCCTGCGAAACCCAAAGGCGGCGGAGCAGGCCTGCGAAACCGGGGGAGGCGGAGCAGGCCTGCGAAACCCGGGGTGGCGGAAACGACCCTACGAAACCTGCGGTCCACGCCGCTGCGGCAGCGTCACCACCGCCGCGTCCACCGGCTCCGACGGCGGCAGGCCGGCGATCTGGCACAGCAGATCGCCCCACGCCATCAGATGCGCCGCCGTGTCAGGCACGCCGCCGCGCCCCTCGCGCGGTGTCCAGGAGGCCCGGATCTCGATCTGCGTCGCCGGGCGCCGCGTCGCCAGCTGGCCGAAGTAGTGCGAACCCGCCCGGGTCACCGTGCCGCCCGCCTCCCCGTAGGACAGGCCGCGCGCCTCCAGCGCACCGGTCAGCCATGACCAGCACACCTCCGGCAGCAAGGGATCGGAGGCCATCTCCGGCTCCAGTTCCGCGCGCACCAGCGTGACCAGCCGGAAATTGCCCTGCCAGGCCTCGTGCCCGGCAGGGTCGTGGAGCAGGACGAGCCGCCCGTCGGCAAGATCGTCCTCGCCGTCCACGACGGCCGCCTCCAGCGCGTAGGCGTACGGGGCCAGGCGCTTCGGTGGCCGTGTCGGCTCCACCTCCAGCTCGGGCCGCAGGCGCGCCGAGCGCAGCGCGTCCACCGCCGAACGGAACGCGGGCGGGACGGAATCACCCTCCGCACTGTCCGTGCCGTCAGCACCATCGGATTGATCGGAGAAGTGTCCCTGCGCCGAAGCCATGCCGGGAAGAGTAGGCGGAACCGGAGCCGCGCGCGCGGAAGGACACCCGTGCGGGGCAGGGCTCCTTCCGTGCGCGTGCGAAGATTCTGTGTGTGAGCGCCATTGACCGCCCCTCGGGCCACCAGACGAAGACCCCAGCCACCCACGAGTCGGCGTTCCTGAAGGCGTGCCGGCGCGAGCCCGTGCCGCACACGCCGGTCTGGTTCATGCGCCAGGCGGGGCGCTCGCTGCCCGAGTACCTGAAGGTGCGCGAAGGCATCCCGATGCTCGACTCCTGCATGATGCCGGAGCTCGTCGCCGAGATCACGATGCAGCCCGTGCGCCGCCACAAGGTCGACGCCGCGGTGTACTACAGCGACATCGTCGTCCCCCTCAAGGCGATCGGCATCGACCTCGACATCAAGCCCGGCGTCGGACCGGTGATCGCCGAGCCGATCCGCACCCGTGCCGACCTGGCCCGGCTGCGCGACCTCACCCCCGAGGACGTCTCGTACGTCACCGAGGCCATCGGTCTGCTCACCGCCGAGCTGGGGTCCACCCCGCTGATCGGGTTCGCGGGCGCACCGTTCACCCTCGCGAGCTACCTCGTGGAGGGCGGCCCGTCCCGCAACCACGAGCACACCAAGGCCCTGATGTACGGCGACCCGGAGCTCTGGGCCGATCTGATCGACCGCCTCGCCGAGATCACCGGCGCCTTCCTCAAGGTCCAGATCGAGGCCGGCGCCTCCGCGGTGCAGCTGTTCGACTCCTGGGTGGGCGCCCTGGCCCCCGCCGACTACCGCCGCTCCGTTCTGCCCGCCTCGGCGAAGGTGTTCGACGCTGTCGCGTCGTACGGTGTTCCGCGCATCCACTTCGGCGTCGGCACCGGTGAGCTGCTCGGCCTCATGGGCGAGGCCGGCGCGGATGTCGTCGGCGTCGACTGGCGGGTCCCGATGGACGAGGCAGCGCGTCGCGTCGGCCCCGGCAAGGCGCTCCAGGGCAACCTCGACCCCGCCGTGCTGTTCGCCCCGACCGCCGTCGTGGAGGCCAAGACCCAGGAGGTGCTGGACGCGGCCGCCGGCCTGGAGGGCCACATCTTCAACCTGGGCCACGGGGTGATGCCGTCGATGGCCCCGGACGCGCTGACACGCCTGGTCGAATACGTCCACACCAGCACCGCCCGCTGACAGAGGCCCGGAAGGCGGGCGCCGCTCAGGCGGTGCCCGCCTTCCGGAGCACCCCCACCGTCTTGCGGGCCGCGACCAGGACCGGGTCCCACACGGGTGAGAACGGCGGCGCGTAGCCCAGGTCCAGGGCCGTCATCTGCTCGACCGTCATCCCGGCGGTGAGCGCCACCGCCGCCACGTCCACCCGCTTCGCCGCCCCCTCGCGGCCCACGATCTGCACGCCCAGCAGCCGTCCCGTGCGGTACTCCGCGAGCATCTTCACGGTCATGGGCCGCGCCCCCGGGTAGTAGCCCGCCCGGCCCGTCGACTCGATCGTCGCGGTGACGAAGCGCAGGCCCACCGCACGGGCATCCTTCTCGCGCAGACCCGTGCGGGCGATCTCCAGGTCGCAGACCTTGCTCACCGCCGTACCGACCACGCCCGGGAACGTTCCGTAACCGCCGCCGACGTTGGCCCCGATGATCTGGCCGTGCTTGTTGGCGTGCGTGCCCAGCGCGATGTGGCGGGTGCGCCCCGCCACCAGGTCGAGGACCTCGACGCAGTCGCCGCCCGCCCAGATGTTGTCGTGGCCCACGACCCGCATCGACAGATCGGTGAGCAGGCCGCCGTGCGGACCCACCGGCAGCCCGACGGCGCGGGCCAGCGTCGTCTCCGGCTCGACGCCGATGCCGAGCACCACGACGTCCGCCGGGTAGCTCGCGCCGGCCGTCTCCACGGCGCTCACCCGGCCGTCGGCACCCGTACGGATCGCGGTGACCCCGGCCCCGTTCACGGTCGTGATGCCCAGCCCGTCCATCGCGTCGTGGACCAGGCGTCCCATGTCGGGGTCGAGCGTCGCCATCGGCTGCTCGCCGCGGTTGAGCACGGTCACCGCGAAGCCGCGCTTCAGCATCGCCTCGGCCATCTCGACGCCGATGTAGCCCGCGCCCACGACGACCGCGCGGTGGCCCTTCGCCCGGTCCAGCGTGTCGAGCAGGGCCTGCCCGTCGTCCAGGGTCTGCACGCCGTGCACCCCGGCCGCCTCCATACCGGGCAGCGCGGGCCGTACGGGACGGGCTCCCGTCGCGATCACCAGTTTGTCGAAGCCCGTCCAGGAGGTCTCGCCCGATTCCCGGTCCAGGGAGCGCACCCGCTGCCCCGCGACATCGATCTCCGTCACCTCCGTGCGCATCCGCAGGTCGATGTCGCGGGCCCGGTGCTCCTCGGGGGTCCGCGCGATCAGGTCGTCCCGCTGCCCGACGTCACCGCCGACCCAGTACGGGATGCCGCAGGCCGAGTACGAGGTGAAGTGACCGCGCTCGAAGGCGGTGATGCTCAGCTCGTCCGGGCCCTTGAGCCGGCGTGCCTGGGATGCGGCGGACATGCCCGCCGCGTCACCGCCGATGACCACCAGTCGTTCCGCCGCCATGCCAGGTCCCTTCGACGCCACTGCGAAAAGGCCCACGCTACGGCGCGGCGGACCCCGGGGGCGCGGCGGCGCCCCCGGGCGGCCCTCACGTGCCGGCCGGCGGCTGCGTCCCCTCCCTCCCGCTCCGGTGGCGGCGCAGCAGCCGCCACAGGACCAGCAGGGCGGCCGCGACGGCCAGGAACGGCGCCGTGGCGCCCACCGCCATGGCGAGCCACCGCAGCATCGTCAGGAAGGCGTGCCAGCCGCCGCTCAGCGCGTCCAGGAAGCCCGGGTCCTCGTCCTTCTCGGGCACCGCCTCCGGTTCCATGAGGTCGAGCGTGATCGTGGCCAGCGCCGTGCGGTCCTTCAGCGAGGCCTGCTGGGCGAGCAGGGACTCCAACGAGGCCTGACGACTGCTCAGTTCACCTTCCAGCGTGACGACATCGACCAGTCTGTCGGCCCGGTCCATCAGCTTGCGCACCCGCGCCACACTGGAGCGCTGGGTGGCGATCCGGCTCTCCACGTCGACGACCTGGTCGGTGACGTCCTTGGCGGTCGACGTGCGGGAGAGGAGCTTTCCCGCCCCCGAGAGCTCCCGCAGCACACCGTCGTACTCGCCCTGCGGAACGCGCAGCACGAGGTGCGAGGAGTCGTGCGTGTCGTCCACCTGCTCGGTGGACTCGCCGGCGACCAGCCCGCCCGCGTTCTGCGCGACGGTGCGGGCGGTGGCGGCCGCCTTGGCGGCGCTCTTCACCTCGACGGACAGCGAGGCGGTACGGATGACGTGCGTGGCGGTCGCCGGATTCGGCTTCTTCGGCGTCCCCGACTTCGAAGCCCCCTCCTCGGCGCCGCTCTCCTTGGCGCCCGCGGCCGCCTCCCCGGCGGCGGCGTCCGCCTTGTTCTGCGCACCGTCGCGCTCGTCGGCGGAAAGGGCGCGCTGATCGGAAGTGGAGTCGTCGGCACCGGCGCCGCAGCCGCTCAGCGCGAGGACTGCGGTGAGCAGCCCGGCGGCGAGAGCCGTGCGCGAGCGGCGGGCCGTGCGTCTGCCGGTACGGGTAGTGGGCGCTGACTGCATAACTGTCCCCCCAGGACGGGTGATTACTGGCTCCGGTTCGACGTCCGAGGCGGGGGTCCGGGTTTCGGAACGCCGGTTTCGAAGCGGTCACGGTCAGGACTCGGAAGAGGTTTGAGAGAGTGGGGGCATGCAGCGTTCACCACACCGCGCGGACAGGGTCCCCGGCCACGTCGTCGTCATCGGCGGCGGCATCGCCGGACTCGCGGCCGCCCACCGGCTCCTCGGCACCGGTCTGAGGGTCACCCTCCTGGAGGCCACCGGCCGCCTCGGCGGCAAGCTCATGACCGGTGAGGTCGCGGGCGTGCAGGTCGACCTCGGCGCAGAGTCGACGCTCGCCCGCCGGCCCGAGACGGTCGCCCTGGCCCGTGCCGTGGGCCTCGGCGACCGGCTCCAGCCGCCCGCCACCGCCAACGCCTCGCTGTGGACGCGCGACGCGCTGCGCCCCATGCCCAAGGGCCACGTGATGGGCGTACCCGGCGACCCGTCGGTTCTCGGTGACGTTCTCTCGGCCGAGGGCCTCGCGCGCATCGCGCAGGAACGCGACCTGACCTCGAGCGCCGTGGGTGAGGACGTGGCCGTCGGCGCGTACGTGGCCGACCGGCTCGGCCGCGAGGTCGTCGACCGGCTGGTCGAGCCGCTCCTGGGCGGGGTGTACGCGGGGGACGCCTACCGGATCTCGATGCGGGCCGCCGTACCGCAGCTCTTCGAGGTCGCCCGGCAGGGAGGCTCCCTGCTCGACGGGGTCACCCGGATCCAGGAGCAGGCCGCCGCCCGGCAGCAGAGCGGGCCGGTCTTCCAGGGGATCGACGGGGGCCTCGGCACCCTGCCCGGCGCCGTGGCCGACGCCGTACGTGCCGGGGGCGGCGAGATCCTCACCGAGACCCCCGTGCTGGGCCTGACCCGCAACGCCGACGGCTGGACCGTACGCACCGACACCCGGGTGATCACCGCCGACGGCATCGTCCTCGCCACCCCCGCCTGGTCCGCCTCCACCCTGCTCGCCGCCGAGTCCCCGGCCGCCTCCGCGGAGCTCGCGGGCGTCGAGTACGCGTCGATGGCCCTGGTCACCATGGCCTTCCGGCGCTCCGACGTGACGGGCTCCAAGGCCTTCGACGGCCGCTCCGGCTTCCTGGTGCCCCCGGTCGACGGCCACACCATCAAGGCCGCCACCTTCTCCACCCACAAGTGGCAGTGGGTCTCCGACGCGGCACCGGACCTGTTCGTCCTGCGGACCTCGGTGGGCCGCTACGGCGAGGAGGACCATCTGCACCGTGAGGACGGCGAACTCGTCGACGTGTCGCTGAGCGACCTCGCCGCAGCGACCGGACTGGCCGCGAAGCCCGTAGCCAGTGGGGTCACCCGGTGGATCGGCGGACTGCCCCAGTACCCCGTGGGCCATCTCGGCCGCGTCGCCCGGATCCGCGACGAGGTCGCCAAACTGCCCGCGCTGCGCGTCTGCGGAGCGGTCTACGACGGGGTCGGCATCCCTGCCTGCATCGCGAGTGCCCAGCGCGCCGCGGACGAGATCGTCCGGGACATGTCGGGGGAGGACCGCGCGAGCACGGGAGAGATCATCGCCACTTCGACCCTGGTTCAGGGCACACGGAGCGAGGCGGGACAATAGCCGTATGAGTGCTCCTGAGACTGTGACATCAAGCAAGGCCCCCAACGCCGGCAAGAAGGCGAAGGACCTCAACGACGTCGTCCGCTACACACTGTGGTCCGTCTTCAAGCTTCGCGACGTGCTGCCCGCGGACACCGACCGCGCGGCGTACTCCGGTGAGGTGCAGGAGCTGTTCGACCAGCTCGAGGCCAAGGACATCACCGTGCGCGGCACCTACGACGTCTCCGGCCTGCGCGCCGATGCGGACGTCATGATCTGGTGGCACGCCGAGACGTCGGACGCCCTGCAGGAGGCGTACAACCTCTTCCGGCGCACCCGGCTGGGCAAGAGCCTCGACCCGGTCTGGTCGAACATGGCGCTGCACCGCCCCGCCGAGTTCAACAAGTCGCACGTCCCGGCGTTCCTCGCCGACGAGACGCCGCGCGACTACATCAGCGTGTACCCCTTCGTGCGCTCCTACGACTGGTACCTGCTGCCGGACGAGGACCGCCGCCGCATGCTCGCCGACCACGGCAAGATGGCCCGTGGCTACCCGGACGTGCGCGCCAACACCGTCGCCTCCTTCTCCCTCGGCGACTACGAATGGGTGCTGGCCTTCGAGGCCGACGAGCTGTACCGCATCGTCGACCTCATGCGTCACCTGCGGGCCTCCGAGGCGCGGATGCACGTCCGCGAAGAGGTCCCCTTCTTCACCGGCCGGCGCAAGTCGGTCGCAGACCTGGTGGCCGGGCTCGCGTAGCGAGCGGGTTCCGATCACCCCAACCCGGAAGATCAGACGGCGGAACCCGCGGCACACCGTGCCGCCCGCCGTTCCAGCGACACCGGGTTCGGCTCACGGTGCGGCGTGCTTCCAGCGCGCCGCACCGGTGTCATTTACGGGGTGCTCCGTGCGCCGTGGCCGAGCGCGGCCCGCAGCGCCGGGTCGGCCACCGCGCGCACGCCCCGCACGGCGACCGCCAGCAGGACATCGCCCTGGCGGCTGCCCGCGGACGCCGAGCGTGCGTCCAGCAGTCGCTGCCCGGCGGGGGAGGCCCAGGACCCGTACGGGTGCACCTCCATCCTGGCGATGGCCAGACAGCCCAGGGTCAGCACGAAGGGCAGCCCGAACCAGATCAGCACCGGCACCCCCGAGCCGGCCGGACTCTCCTCCCTTCCGGGCGTGAGGAGCGCGGCGGCGCCCATCGCGGCCACCAGCACCGCCGCCCCGCGCACAGCCCGCACCGCCGACACGATGTCCCTCGCGGCCCCGCCCGGCAGCGCCAGGCCCGCGGCGACGAGCCGGTCGGCCACGGCGCGCACGGCATCGGCGGTGGCCGCCGCCGAGCGGACGGACGGTATGGGCGACTGGCCCTGCGGGCCGATGGCACGGATCACCGTGCGTTCCACCTCGTCGTGGCCGTCAGGATCGACCACCGTCGCCCAACCGGTGTGCGCGAGCAGCAGCCGACGGCGCAGATGCATGGTGACGAGCGCCAGATCGGCGACCCGGTGCGGGCCGCCGGCCAGGAACGCGGTCTCGTACAGCGTGAGTTCGGGACCCTTGGTCGCGCGCCGGGCCTCCCGTGCTTCTCGCGACGAGCCCTGCGGCGGGGCCAGGCGGGCCGCCGCGAGGCAGAGCCGGACACAGGAGACGGCCGCCGCACCCCATGCGACCAGCAGGAACAGAACCCAGAGCATGTCGGATTTCTATGCGAGACGGGCCCTGGGCGCCAGGGGATTTCATGATGCGGACGGCGGCCGCTCAGGAACTGCTGCCGCAACTGGAACCGGAACTGCAACTGGAACCGGAACTGCAACTCGAACCGGAACTGCAACTCGTACCCGAGCTGCAGCTCGATCCGGAACCGCAGCCGGCTCCCGAACCGCAACTGGACCCTGAACCGCAGCCACTGCCGCCGCCTCCGCCCCCGCCGCTGCTTCCGGCGGAGCCGCCGCAGCCGCCGTCGCCGGGGCTCGACCCGGCGCACCACACCGTCGGCACGAGCAGCAGCCCCGAGGAGTCGGAAGAGTGGTGCGAGGGCGAGGGCGCTCCCGTCGGCCGCATCCGTGCCGCCGTGACGAGATGCGCCCGCAGGCCCGGGTCGGTGAGCGCCCGCGGTCCGGCCGTCGCCACCAGGTGGGCAGCTCCCGTCCCGTACGCGTGGGCGGTACGGAACTCCGCCGCGGCCCTGCGGCCCGCCCCGGTGATCCGGGCGCGGGCGCTGCCCGCGACCACCAGCCCGATGACGGTGCCGACGAGCAGTGCGGGGAGCACCGTGATGACGAACGGCGTCGGCGTCTCCCCGAGGCTGTCGGACGAGACGAACTCGGCGATCGTCAGGGCGAAGGAGACCGGCAGGCCGAGCAGACAGGCCAGCCCCTGCGTCAGGCCCCAGCGCCGCCACTTCCGGTTCGCCCCGGGGACGTTGAGCAGACCGCGCTCGGCCAGGCCGTCACCGAGCTCCTGCACGGCGGGGTGGCGCATCACCGCGTTCCGCAGCGTGTGCAGGGCGCCGCTCGGCGCCGCGGCCTGCTCCTGGAGCACGGCCCGCTCCACCGGGTCGTGGGCGACGGGCCGTTGGACCGCGATGATCCCGGGACCACCGATGACCAGCCGGCCGTCCTCCAGCATCGCGGCGAGCGCGGTGTCCACCACCCGGCCGGGCCCGCCGTTCAGGAACGCCACCTCGGACAGGTCGTGGACCACGCCGTCCAGCCCGCGGCGGGCGCGGCCGGACCCTGCGATCAGCAACGTCGAGGAGACCGCCACGGCGAGTGTCAGGACCAGGGCGAAGAGGGTCATCCCGGTCACCTTCCTACGAGTACGGAACGGGCCGCCCGGGCCAGCCGGGTGGTGCGGCGGGGCGGCAGCGGTGCCGCCCGGTCCTGCCACCAGTGGGTCAGCCGGCGGCGGGACGACGCGTCCGCGGGCCGGCCGGCGATGAGCAGGTGCTCGGCGAAGTCCAGGGCGTCACGCCGGTATCCGGCGGACATCGGACGGCTCCTGGCGTACGCGAGGAACGCGTCCCGGTAGCCGATACCCAGGATCTCCGGGAGTTCCGGGGCCACCTTGGCCACGACGTCGGCGCGCTTGGCGGCCAGGGCCCGGCTCTGGATGCCGATCCGGCGGTGATCGAAGCCCTCGGGGGCAGGGGTGCCCGCGACGAGGGCGGAGAGCAGCGAGGCCTGCGCGACCGCGACCCGGTCACGCCGGGCCTCCTCCGGCTCCCCGGCCCCCCGCGCCACGGGCTCGGCCCTCGGCGCGTGAGCCAGGGGCCGTCGCGAGTTGCTCCGCCCAGCGTCGAGCGTGGCCCGGATCGTGTCCAGTTCCCCCGCCAGCTCGGCGACGGGCGGGAAGTCGTCGTCGCGCTCCAGCAGGACCCCGGGCGGGGCGATGCGGGAGCGCAGCTCGGCGAGGACGTCGAGCACCGGGGCGGTGACCGGGTGGGCGTGCGTGTCGTGCCAGACGCCATCCTTCTCCACCCCGCCCGCCACGTGGACGTATGCGATGGCCTCCACGGGCAGCTCGTCGAGGGCCGTGGCGGGGTCCTCGCCCCGGTTCACGTGGTTCGTGTGCAGGTTGGCCACGTCGACGAGCAGTCGCACCCCCGTGCGTTCGACCAGCTCCGCCAGGAACTGCCCCTCGGTCAGCTCCTCGTCCGGCCAGGAGATCAGCGCCGCGATGTTCTCCAGCGCCAGCGGCACCGGCAGCGAGTCCTGTGCCACGCGCACGTTCTCGCACAACACGTCCAGCGCCGCCCACGTGCGCGGCACGGGCAGCAGGTGTCCCGCCTCCAGTGCCGGTGACCCGGTGCGCGCGCCGCCCGCCCGGACGAACGCGATGTGCTCGGTCACCAGGGGCGTCCCCAGCAGGGTGGCGCGGGCCGCCAGGCCGGCGAGCCTGCCGGGGTCGGGGCGGTCGGCCCCGCCGAGGCCGAGCGAGACGCCGTGCGGCACCACGGTGACACCGCGCTCCCTCAGCCGCACCAAGGAGGCGGGCAGATGGTCGGCGCAGAGGTTCTCCGCGACCGCTTCCACCCAGTCGATCCCCGGCAGTGCCTCCACCGCGTCGGCGATCTCCGGCCGCCAGCCGATCCCGATCCCCAGCTTCATGGTGTCCCCCTTCGCCACACTGTGCAGGGGTGATGGCCCCGCCGCACAGTGCTGAATCCGAAGAGGGGGACGTTCAGAGCATGATTTGAGGTTCCCGGCGCTCCGCCGGCCGGGTGCCGGGCCGGCTCAGGGCATCGGTGCCGTGGAGGGCCGCGAGGTGAACGACTGGTTCCCGGTCGGTTCCGCCGGGACCGGCTGCGGCAGGACCGAGCCCGTCGGTGCCACCGGAGGTCCGGTCGGGCTGGCCGTCGCCGCCCCCGCCGCCTCGCGGGCGAGGGCGTCGAAGTCGACGAAGCCCGTGCCCTCCAGCATGGTGATGTGGTCGAGCACGGTCACATTGGCGTCGCTGGCCAACTGCCGGATGAGCGAGTTGCGGGTGGTGTGCCGCACCTGGGCGATCAACGCGAAGACCTTGCCGTGCGAGTCCCGCAGCAGATTGGCGAACTTCCTCTCGTACTCCTGGCCGCTCGCCGCGGTCATCTCCCGCAGCCAGCCCTGCTGCTGCTCGGTCGGCTGGTTCGGCAGCTCCACACCCAGCTTGGCGGCCACGTCCCGGGACCTGCGGTCCAGATCCGTGTGCCCGACCACCAGATGGTCCCCGGCCGCCCTGATCGCCTCGGTAGGGGCCCGCTCGATCGCCTGCTGCCCGGCGGGCAGCTCCCAGAGCCCGGCCAGGCGCACCTTCACCAGGAAGTCCCGGTCGGTCGCGGAGAGCGGGCCCCACTGGGTCGCGGTGGTCGACGCGTCGAGATTGGCCTGACCGGTGCCGGAGCGGTCGGCGTACGACCAGACCGGGTAGGCGAGGGCGCCGAGCGTGGCGACGAGCGCCGCGATGATGAGGGCCGTTCCGTTGATGCGTCGCACAGAGGATTCTCCCGGGCCGAGGCGTGACGGCGTCCAAACCACCGCCTGTCGCAACGGCCGGTCCCTGACCGGCCGTTCAACGTACTGGGCAGTATGGCCAGTGCGGCGGTGTCAGGAGGTACGTATCGGCGGACCGGATCGTTCAAGGGGCCGGGAAGAATCCGCGGGCGGACCGGGTCCGCGGAACCCGCCCGTCAGCGGCGCAGAGCCGGATGGTCGGCGACCACCGTGCAGGAACCGGGGGCGATCTCGGTGAACCCCGCGTCCCGCACCACCGGCAGCCCGCTCACGGTGAGTTCTGGCCAGCGGGCCGCGTCCGCGGTGGCGACGGAGAGCGGGAAGCCCGCCTCGCGCCACGCCTTGCGCTCCGTCTCCGACAACTCCCACCAGGCGAGCTGGGCCCCGTGCCCGGCCTGCGCCATCTCCTTGCCCGCCGACATGCCGAGCCGCGGGTTCAGCCAGAGGACCGGGCCGGCGAGGTCGGGAGCGGCCGGTGGCTCGGGGTCATCCAGATCCGTCCCCGAGACCTGGAGCTTGGCGAGCTCCTTCGGCCAGCCGTCGAGCGGCACCGGCGGGTAGACCCGCACCTCGGCCTCGTCGCCCGTGACCGTGATCCCGGGCAGCGCGGAGGCCTTGCGCCACTCCGCGCCGCGCGCCCGCCGCACCACCTTCCGGATCCGGGCGTCCTGCCAGTCGCGCATCACCTGTGCCCACTCGCCCTCGCCCGTCGACCGCTCGTCGGAGAGCATCACCAGGACCGCCCGGGCGGCCGTGCGCAGTGCGTCGGTGCGGGCCGGGGGCTCCGCCTTCTCGATGTGCACGACCAGCGGGAGTACGTACTGAGGTGCTTCGTCCCGGTCCGTCCGCTCGGAACGGAAGGGACTGTCCGCAGGCAGGCCGGCGGGAACGGACGGGGACTCGGGGGTGTCGTTGCTGCTCACCCGTCCAGTCTGCCAGTCGCTCCGAAACCCCTTCTTGGCGGAACGAAACCCTCCGGGTGAGGATGCACCGCATGAAGAGCGATCTCTTTTCCAGTGAGCACATGGCACAGCAGGCAACCGCC
The DNA here is from genome assembly GCF_045162765.1 of Streptomyces sp. NBC_01013. Lineage (NCBI taxonomy): Bacteria > Bacillati > Actinomycetota > Actinomycetes > Kitasatosporales > Streptomycetaceae > Streptomyces > Streptomyces sp. NBC_01013. The sequence continues at coordinate 1,603,247 of NZ_CP108687.1, read as the reverse complement.
CCCGGAATGACCCTGCAGAACGCCAAATCCATCAAGTACGCGGTCAACGGCGAGATGCACGCCCGCCAGGGATCGATGATCGCCTTCCGCGGCGACCTCCAGTTCGAACGCAAGGGGCAAGGTCTCGGCGGCATGCTCAAGCGGGCGGTCACCGGCGAAGGCCTGCCGCTGATGGCGGTGCGCGGCCAGGGCGAGGCGTGGTTCGCGCACGAGGCGGCCAACTGCTTCATCGTGGAGATGGAGCAGGGCGACGTCCTCACCATCAACGGCCGCAACGTCCTGTGTTTCGACGCCACGCTCGCGTACGAGATCAAGACCGTGAAGGGCGCCGGCATGACCGGCGGCGGGCTCTTCAACAGCGTCTTCACCGGCTACGGGAAGCTCGGCCTGATGTGCGAGGGGAATCCCATAGTGATCCCCGTCACGCCCCAGCAGCCGGTGTGTGTCGACACGGACGCGGTGGTCGGCTGGAGCGCCCATCTGAACACGTCGCTGCACCGCTCGCAGAGCGTCGGCTCCATGCTGCGCGGCGGCTCGGGTGAGGCCGTCCAACTGCGACTGGACGGTGAGGGGTTCGTGATCGTACGTCCCAGCGAGCTCAAGACCGAGAAGGCGTCGTCCAACTGAGCACCGACGTCCTGCGGCTGCGGGGAGTGGGCCGGCGGTACGGCCTCGCCGGTCCCTGGGTGCTGCGCGGGGTCGACCTCGGGCTGCCCGCGCGCTCCCTCGTCCGCGTCGAGGGGGCCAACGGCACCGGCAAGTCCACCCTGTTGCGTCTCCTCGCCGGGATCGACGCCCCCACCGAGGGCCGGATCACCGGCTGCCGGCCGCGTACGGCGTACGTCCCCGAGCGGTTCCCGGCGGCGCTGCCCTTCACCGCGGCCGGATATCTGGTCCACCTCGGCCGGATCCACGGACTGCGCCGGTCCGAGGCGGCCGGGCGGGCGGAGGAGTGGCTGACCCGCTTCGGAGCCGCGGAACACGCCCGCACCCCGCTCGCGGAGCTCTCCAAGGGCACCAGTCAGAAGGTTGCCGTCGCCCAGGCGCTCCTGGCCGAGCCGGAGTTGCTGGTACTGGACGAGGCCTGGACCGGCCTGGACGCCGCGGCGCGGGACGAACTGGACCGCGCCGTCGCCGACCGCGCCGCCGCCGGATCCACCGTCGTCTTCGTCGACCACGACGTCCGCCGCCTGGCGGGCGCGGTCGACACGGTCCTGCGCGTCGAGGGGACGGGGCTGGCGGAGGCGTCCCCCGCTCGGACCGGGAGGGAACCCGGCCCCCGGGTACGGATCGAGGTCACGGGCCCGCCCGGCGCCCCGCTCCCCGCCGGACTGCCCGGAGACCCCGAGCGGACCGCCGCCGGGGACGGAGCCCTGCGGCTGACCGTCGCGTCCGCGCATTCGGACGCCCTGCTGGCCGCACTGCTCTCGGCCCGCCCGCCCTGGCACATCCGGCACCTGTCGACCGCGCCCCGCAACCCCGACGAGGTGGCATGACCGCACTGATCCGCTACCAGGCCGCCCTCCTGCTGCGCTCCCAGCGCTGGCTCGCCCCCGTACTGCTGTACACGGCCTTCCTCGGCGTCGGCGTCCGCTCGGGGCAGCCCGTGCTGGACTCGCTCGGCTACACCGCGGCCGGGCTGCTCCCCGTCACCGCGTGGCTCGTGCAGGTCTGCGTGACCCAGGAACCGCCCGCCGCGCGGACCGTTGTCGCCGCGGCCGTGGGCGGGCAGCCGCGGGCCCACCTGTCGGCCCTGCTCGCCGCGCTGGGGTGTGCCGGTCTCCTGGGTACGGCCGCCACCGCGGTCGTGCTGTTGATCAGTGAGCCGGCCACCACGGACCACACCGTTGAGGTTCCACTGCTGCCCGCCGGGCTCGCCGGGCTGCTCGCCACCGCCTGTTGCGTCCTGCTGGGAGCGGCGGTCGGGGCGATGTGCACCCGGCCGTTGCTGCACCGGCGCGGCTGGTCCGTCGCGGCGACCGCGCTCGTGGCGCTGCTGGCCCTGGTGACCAGCGGATCGCCCGCGAAGTACGCGGTGACGGGTCTGGTCACCGGCTCGCTCACCGGAGCGGTCCACGTGCCCGTCCTCCCACTCTGCGGGGCGGCGGCCGTGGCGACCGCAGTCGCCGCGCTCGCCTGCAGGCTCACCTCGGTGCGGGACAGCCCTTAGGCTTGTACCCATGGACGAGCGCAGGGACGAGCCCGCGGACCAGGCCTACTGCGAGACGCCGGCCGCTTCCCCGGAGAAGGCTGCCGGACCTCCGTACGCCGAGTGCGTGCTGTGCCGGAAACCGACCGAGTACGCAGAGTCGGTCAAGGGCATCACGCTCTGCCCGGTCTGCGAATGGCAGGAGGCCCAGCGTACGGCCTGCTCCGGCTGACGCGCCCTGTTCCGGCCGGCTCAGCCGGACATCAGCTCCGACACCTTCACGAAGCGGTATCCACGCTTGCGCAGTTCCGGAACCACCTGGCGCACCGCCTCGTCCGTGACCGGTGCCGCACTGCGGGTGCAGTGCATGACGACCAGCGATCCGGGCTTCACCCCGTCCAGCACCTGCTGCGCCACCGCGTCCGCGTCCGTCGCGAACGCGTCACCGCTGACGACGTCCCACTGGACCGCGGTCACCTTCTCCGGCGCGAGCGCGCGCAGCGAGGCTTCGTCGTAGCAGCCGCCGGGGAAACGGAAGTACGGCACCACGTTGCGGGCGCCGGTCTTCCGGATCGCGCCGAAGGCCCGCTCCACCTCGCCGCGGATCGCGTCCGTCTCCACGGTCGGCAGCCCGTAGCAGGGCGAGGTGAAGGCGTAGTGGCTGTAGGAGTGGTTGGCGATCTCGAAGAGAGGGTCCGTGCCGATGGAGCGGGCCTGGGCGGGGTACTCCTCGGCCCACCGGCCGGTCATGAAGACCGTCGCGGGCACCCTCAGGCTGCGCAGCAGCGCGATCAGTTCCGGGTTGTCGAAGTGCTCACCGGCGGCCGCGCGCGGCCCCTCGTCGGCGGTCATGTCGGCGTCGAAGGTGAGCGCCACGACCTTGTCCGCGTGCTGGGACCCCCGCTGGAGGACCGGGGCGAGACCGGCGGGGCCGGGTGCCATGGTCGGCGGACCCTGTGCGGCCGGGGACGCGCTGGGCGGGGTGCGGGTTCCGGCCGATGCGGAGACCGTGGCCGCGGGCCGGATACTGCGAGACTCTGCCGAGCTCCCGCAGCCGACGAGCCCACCTCCGATTACCGCCCCCAAAACGGTCACACTTGTCAATTTCCGGGCAATTTTTGTCACTCCCGGAACGTAGCCGATCAATCGACAGGGACCCGCCCACGGCGCTCCTGTGCCGGGGAGCAGCCGGCGGATTCACTCGGTCGTCGATCAGGTGCCCGCGGCGCAAGGTGGCCGGTCCTCCGCTCGGGCCGGGCCGGGGAAGCGTCCTGCCCGCCCCGGCCCGGTCCCTCGCGGACCTCTGCGCACACCCGCTCGTCGCCGGCCGCCCACCGGGTACGCGCCCGAACTGTCCGGCCTCCCGGCCTCGGCGCGGAAGGTGAGCGGCAACGGGGCGCGCCGCCGCCGTGCCCGGCGGTGCGCGTCGACGGGTCAGCCGGTCAGCCGGTCAGCCGGTCAGCGCCACGGACCCGTCACCGCGAACGTCGTCCCCGGCGTGTAGCAGTTGACGAACATCGTCTCCTGCCCCGGTGCGAAGGTGACCCCGGCGAACTCGCCCCACTCCGGCTCTTCGGCCGTTCCGATGTTCTGCCGGCCCCGCGCCATGGCGTACACCTCGCCGCGCCGCGTCAGACCGAACACGTACTGCGCCCCGCCGCCGTCCTCGCACACCATCAGTCCGCCGTCGGAGGCCAGGGTGATGTTGTCGGGCGACTCGCCCGGCAGCTGGATGTCCGTGTCCGGGCCGAAGGCGATGACCAGCGTCAGCCGGCGCCGCTGCGGCTCGTACCGCCAGACCTGCCCGAAGTGGTCGGCGGCCGATCCCTGCGCGCTGTGCGCGAAGCTGGAGACGAAGTAGACCGAGGAGCCACCCCAGTAGCAGCCCTCCAGCTTCTGTCCGTGGGTGATGCCCTTCGGCCCGAAGTCCTGGAAGCGGATGGGTGTTTCGGCGGCCAGCGGGTCCGGTACGGGGACCCACTCGATCCCCTCGAAACTCGTTCCGGTCTCCTGGACGGCGGAGAGGTCGGGGACGCCCGGCACCCGCATGGCCTCCAGCCGGCCGCCGGCCCGCAATGAGCCCGTGCCGCCGAGGGGCTTCTCCGGAAGGAAGCGGTAGAAGAGCCCGAACGGCTTCTCGAACGCGTCCTCGGTCTCGTACACGACTCCGTTGTGCGGGTCGATCGCGATCGCCTCGTGCTGGAAGCGGCCCATCGCGGTCAGTGGCACGGCGCCGGTGCGGCGCGGGTCGGCGCCGTCCACCTCGAAGATGAAGCCGTGGTCCTTGGTGTAACCGTTGGTCCCGGCCTTGTCCTCCGTCTCCTCGCAGGTGAGCCAGGTGTCCCAAGGGGTGCGACCACCGGCGCAGTTCACCGCTGTACCGGCGATGGCGACGCGTTCGCCGAGGACGTTGTTACGGCCGTCGAGCTCCAGCGCCGTACAGCCGCCCTTGCCCATCGGGTCGTAGGTGAGCCCCTCGACGGTCGGCACGGCGAGCTTCGCGGTGACCCGGTTCTCGTGGTTGCGCACCAGTCGTACGTGCCCGCGGCGGCCGGCGAACGCCGCCATGCCGTCGCAGTTGCTGGGCACGGGCCCCTCGCCGGAGCGGAGCGGATCGCCCTCCCGGGACAGCACCCGATAGCGGAACCCCTTCGGAAGGTCGAGCAGCCCGTCGGGGTCGGGCACCAGTGGGCCGTAACCCGCGTGGCCGCGGGCGGCGGAGGTCCCCGCGAAGAGTTCGGTGAAGGCCCCCGTGAAGGCGATCGTGGCGGCGGCGGCGCCGCCGGTGGCCAGGATCTGTCGTCGTGTCGCGGGGCGTCGAGGTGCGGTTGACATGTGGCAACTTCCTGTTGGCGGACAGGTGACATGGCATTGTCAAAAACAGGCCTGCCCGTTCGAGGCCCTCGGTTAACGTTGTCACGGCCGAGTGGCCGGTCCTGCCCCGACGCTCCGGGGCAGAGCGGATCCGGGCGGCGAGCGATGGCGAGCCGGATGTCGGGCCGGTGACGCGGACGCGCTTGAGCGCGGACTTCTCCGGCGCCGTGTTCCCCTGCTGCCGTGTTCCCCGGCCCGGAGGGCTACGCGACGCCGCCGCCGGTTGCGGGCCGGAGATCGATCGGAAGCCCCGGAGCGTCGTTGCGCCGACGCACGCGGAGTGTTCGCGCTGCACGCGAGGTGAGCGATTCGGTGCTGGGCTCGGCGCAAGGCCCCACCGCAGAAGGGCTGTTGCGACTGCTTGGCATCCGGTCACCCTGAAGCGGCCCTGTCGGCCCTGTCGGCCCTGTCAGACGTGGAGGTCGGGGGAAGCCCTCGATGCCTTCAACTCGCTTCAGCCGGCACACGCTTCCGGTGATCTCTCCGTGGAGGCCGGTGCCGGCGCCCGCGCGAGTCGGGCGGACAGCGCTGTCCCCGGGCGGCGGGAGCCGGCCCGGGGACGGTGGGGTGGGGAGACGGGTCAGGCGAGCGAGGCGCTCAGCGTGATCGTCGTGCCCGTCAGTGCCTGGCTGACCGGGCAGTTCGCCTTCGCGTCCTCGGCCGCCTTGACGAAACCGGCCTCGTCGAGACCCGGCACCTCCCCCTCGACGGTGAGGTGGATACCCGTGATGCCGGTGCCGGGCTGGAAGGTGACCTCGGCCTGGGTGTTCAGCCGGGTCGGCGGGGTGCCGGCCGTGGCGAGACCGTTGGAGAGCGCCATGGAGAAGCAGCTGGAGTGGGCCGCGGCGATGAGCTCCTCCGGGCTGGTCTTGCCGTTCGCCTTCTCCGCGCGGGACGGCCAGGAGACCGGGTACTCCCCGATTCCGGAGGAGTCGAGGGTGACGACACCCTTGCCCTCGATCAGGTTGCCTTCCCAGACCGTGTGCGCCTGACGCGTGGTAGCCATGCTGGTTCCCTTCAAACGGAATACGCGGTTGTACGGGGATGGTGAGGCACTCCTTCGTACCTCACCGTTGTCACGTCCCCGAACCTACTGCGCCACCAGTCCCTTTGCGTCGCGCGCCAGCGCCGTCAGCCGGGAGATTGCCCGGAAGTACTTCTTCCGGTACCCGCCGTTCAGCATCTCCTCGCTGAACAGCCGGTCGAACGGCAGCCCGGAGGCGAGCACCGGGACCTCCCGGTCGTACAGCCGGTCCGCGAGCACCACGAGCCGCAGCGCGGTCGACTGGTCGGGCACCGGCTGCACCTCCGTGAGGCACACCGCCCGGATGCCGTCCGTCAGCGCGCCGTACCGGCTCGGATGGACGCGGGCCAGATGGTCGAGCAGCGCGGGGAAGTCGTCCAGGCTGGCGCCCTCGGTCGCGTACGCCGCCTTGGTGACCTGCTCCTCGGGGTACGGGGGCGGGGCCTCGGGCAGGCCGCGGTGGCGGTAGTCCTCGCCGTCGATGCGCAGCGGGCGGAAGTGCGAGGACAGCCCCTGGATCTCGCGCAGGAAGTCGGCCGCGGCGAACCGGCCTTCGCCGAGCTTGCCGGGCAGCGTGTTGGAGGTCGCGGCGAGCGCCACCCCCGCCTCCACCAGCCGGCTCAGCAGCGAGGAGACCAGCACGGTGTCGCCAGGGTCGTCGAGCTCGAACTCGTCGATGCACAGCAGCCTGTGCCCGCTGAGCGTCTGCACGGTCTGCTGGAAGCCCAGCGCGCCCACCAGGTTCGTCAGCTCCACGAAGGTGCCGAAGGCCTTCAGTGACGGCGCGGCGGGCGTGGCGTGCCAGAGGGAGGCGAGCAGATGGGTCTTGCCGACCCCGTAGCCGCCGTCGAGGTAGACCCCGCGCGGGCCACTCGGTGTCACTGCCTTCTTCCCGAACCACTTGCGCTTGCCCGCACCGGTCGCGTGCGCTCCGCCGAGCCCGCCCGCGAAGTCGGCGAGGACCTTGACGGCCTCTATCTGGCTCGGCTGGTCGGGGTCGGGGACGTACGTATCGAAACGCACCGAGTCGAAGCGCGGCGGCGGCACCATCTCGGCGACCAGCCGGTCGGCGGGGACATGCGGCTCAAGGGCGCACAGGGACAGCGGGGCCGTTTCGGCTATGGGGCTGGACCCCGGCACGGCGGTGGAGGAGGACACAACTCCCCAGCTTAGGCCGTGCCAGACTGCGGAACATGCGACGCCTGTTCCCTGTGACCGACCTGACAGCGGCCGACGACCGAGGCGAGTGGAGCCTGGACGCCCTTTCCGACGCCTACGCCTATCCCGACACGGACGGCCCCTGGCTGCGCGCCAACATGGTGTCGACGCTCGACGGCGCAGCCCAGCACGACGGCCGCTCGCAGCCGATCTCCTGCGAGAGCGACATGCGGATCTTCGGCACCCTGCGGGGCCTGGCCGACGTGGTGATCGCGGGCGCGGAGACGGTGCGGCTGGAGGGCTACCGCCCCGCGCGGAGCCGGGAGGCCTTCGCTGCTCGGCGGGCAGCGGCCGGGCAGGGGCCCGCGCCGGCGATCGCCGTGGTGAGCGGCAGTCTGGACCTGGACTTCTCGCTCCCGCTCTTCGTCTCGCCGCTGGTCCCCACCCTCGTCCTCACCGGTGCGGGCGCGCCGCCCGACCGGATCGAGACGGCCCGTAAGGCGGGCGCCGAGGTGGTGATCGCGGGGGAGGGCTCCCGAGTGGATCCCGCCCGCGCGGTGCGGGAGCTGGCCGGTCGCGGGCACCGCCGGCTGCTGACGGAGGGTGGCCCCCGGCTGCTCGGCCAGTTCGTGGCGGCGGGAGTGCTGGACGAGATCTGTCTGACCCTGGCGCCCATGCTTACGGCCGGGGATGCGCAACGGATCGCGGGCGGTCCGTCGGTGACCGTGCCGGAACGATTCGCCCTGGCATCGCTGCTGGAGGAGGCCGGGTTCCTCTTCTCTCGGTACCGTCGGATCTGACAATCGGCGGAATATTCCGTTCCGGTTAGCGTTCGGTGGGCAGAATGGATCTCGCAGACCCCGTGCGAGCACGGGGAAGGATGGTTTCAGCAGTGACCGGCGACGGCCACTGAAGCAGAAGGGCCCCAGTGGTGTTCACCAGCGTTTTGATGATCGAGAAGCCCCTCACTTCCGAGGACGTCGAGTTCGTCACCACCCTGCACGGGGAGGATCAGATCTCCTTCGTCGTGCTCATGCAGCCACGTGGTGACCAGGCGGATGTGCTGTTGCGGGCCATCGACGACCTGGCGATGGGCGAACTGAAGGAAGCGGCCCGGGAGAGCGAGGAGCCGGAGGGGAAGAACGCCAGACAGTCCGCCGAACTGGCGCTGGAGGTGTCCCTGGAGGCCTTGCGGCAGGCGGGCTCCGAAGCCGTCGGACAGGTGATCGAGGATCACCCCCTGGACAAGCTCACGTCCGTCGTCGACGAGGCGGAGGCCGACGAGGTCATCGTCCTGACCGCGCCGCACTACGTCGAGGAGTTCTTCCACCGCGACTGGGCCTCCCGCGCCCGGCACAAGGTCGGCGTACCGGTGCTCAAGCTCTTCGCGCACAGCGAATAGGCTGGGAGCCCCTACCCGCACCACCCTGGGAGACACGCGCATGGCACCCGGTATTCCTGCCGCCATGGAACGGCCGCACTTCATCGGCATCGGCGGCGCCGGAATGTCGGGCATCGCGAAGATCCTCACCCAGCGGGGGGCGAAGGTCGCCGGCAGCGACTCCAAGGAGTCCGCCACGGCCGAAGCGCTGCGCGCGCTGGGGGCGACCGTCCACATCGGGCACGCCGCCGGTCACCTGGCCGACGACGCCACCTGTGTGGTCGTCTCCAGCGCCATCCGCGACGACAACCCGGAACTCGTGCGCGCCGGGGAACTCTCGATCCCCGTCGTCCACCGCTCCGACGCCCTCGCGTCCCTCATGCGGGGGCTGCGGTCCATCGCCGTCGCGGGCACCCACGGCAAGACGACCACCACGTCGATGCTGGCCGTCGCCCTCACCGAGCTGGGCCTCGACCCCTCGTACGCCATCGGTGGTGACCTGGCAGGACCCGGCACCAACGCCACGCACGGCGAGGGCGCGATCTTCGTCGCCGAGGCCGACGAGAGCGACCGGAGCTTCCAGAAGTACGACCCCGAGGTCGCGATCGTCCTCAACGTGGAGCTGGACCACCACGCGAACTACGCCTCGATGGACGAGATCTACGACTCCTTCGAGACCTTCACCGGCAAGATCGTCCCCGACGGCACGCTGGTCGTCTCCGCCGACCAGTCCGGGGCCGTCGAGCTGACCCGCCGGGTGCGCGACCTGTCCGCGCTCAAGGTCGTCACCTACGGTGAGTCCGAGACCGCGGACGTACGCGTCCACAAGATCACCCCGCGCGGTCTGACCAGCGAGGTCACGGTCGTCCTGAAGGGGAAGTACCTCACCTTCACCGTCTCCGTGCCCGGCCGCCACTACGCGCTGAACGCGGTGGCCGCCCTCGCCGCGGGTGTCGCCCTCGGCATCCCCGCCCACAACCTCGCCTCGGCCCTCGGCAAGTACACCGGGGTCAAGCGCCGCCTCCAGCTCAAGGGCGAGGCGGCCGGGGTCCAGGTCATCGACAGCTACGCCCACCACCCCACCGAGATGACGGCGGACCTCGAAGCGATGCGCGGCGCCGCAACCGACGCCCGGATCCTCGTCGTCTTCCAGCCCCACCTCTTCTCCCGCACCCAGGAGCTCGGCACCGAGATGGGACAGGCCCTCGCGCTGGCCGACGCCTCCGTGGTCCTCGACATCTATCCGGCCCGCGAGGACCCGGTCCCCGGCATCACCAGCACCCTGATCATCGACGCCGCGCAGGCCGCCGGCGCCGAGGTCACCGCCGTGCACGACAAGGCGACGGTCCCCGAGGTCATCGCGGGAATGGCCAAGCCCGGCGACCTCGTTCTCACCATGGGGGCGGGCGACGTCACGGACCTCGGCCCGCAGATCCTGGACCACCTGTCGAGCTGAGGGAGCCATCGTGCCGTACGACATCGAGAAGCCGGACGAGCAGTGGCGGGAGGAACTCTCCCCCGCCGAGTACGCCGTCCTGCGCAAGGCGGGCACCGAGCCCGCCTTCGTCGGCGAGTACACCGACACCAAGACCACCGGCGTCTACTCCTGCCGCGCCTGTGACGCGGAGCTGTTCCGCTCCGACACGAAGTTCGAGTCGCACTGCGGCTGGCCGTCGTTCTTCGACCCGAAGGACACGGACGCGGTCGAGCTGATCCAGGACCGCAGCCACGGCATGGTCCGCACCGAGGTGCGCTGCGCCCGCTGCGGCTCGCACCTGGGCCACGTCTTCGAGGGTGAGGGCTATCCGACCCCGACGGACCAGCGGTACTGCATCAACTCGATCTCGCTGCGGCTGACGCCGGACGCCTGACCCGCGGTACGAGGACTGACGTGGACGTCAGTCCTCGTCCGGCGTCTCGGGCTTCAGCAGCGGATGCACGACACCGGGGAAGACGCGCGCCCGCACGACCGACTCGGCCGAACCGCCCTGGATCACCGTCTCCGCGACACCCCAGGGCCGGCCGGGCAGCTGGACGATCAGCGTGTACGAGGCGGAGCAGCCGGTGCACTCGTACCGGTCGACCCATGCCTCCACGTCCGTGGCGCTGCCCGGGTACCGCGCCACGTGCCGGTGCCGGGCGTGGCACCGGTCGCACCTCTCACCGGGCTCGCACGTGCCGCCGCACGGGCAGGGCACGTCGAGGGACTCGGCCGGGCGCCAGCGCTGCGTGAGGACGGCGTCACGCGTGGCGCCCATGTCCTTCATCGCCTTGAGATTGCGGGCGGCAACGTTGTACGACTCACCGGTCGCCGCCATCCGGTCGCGGATCACGTCCTTGCGCCCACGGTTCGTCGTCATCTGTTCCTCCTGGGGTTCACGCAGCACGCCAGGGCCTGCCGTCACACGGCCGTCGTCGCCCGAAGGGCGGCCGCGCGGCGTCCGGTCCGTGCGATCGCAAGGCGCTGAAATGGACTCGTAGCGGAGCTACCAAGGCATTTCGGCTACGCCGCGAGCGTGCGTGCCGGACGTCGCGCGGCGGACGGCAGTGTGACGGCAGGCCCTGGGCCCACGAGATCGTCTGGCCCCCACGGTACCCGGCGCACGGGACCACCGACGACACACGCGGGCGGGCCCGCGACCCGGCGCCCACCCGTCCGCCGTGCGTTCACCCCCGGCGCACCCGCCCTGCGATCCGCCGCCCGATCCGCCCCAAGGTTCCCTGGCCCCGACGGTTCCAGTCGTGGAAGGCCTCCGCCCGCCCGCTGCTCCCCGAGCGCCCCACGGCCTCCTCCACGGCAGCCACCCCGTCGGCGGAGAGCTTGCGCACGGCGGGCCGCAGTACCTCTTCCAGCAGGGCGGTGGCGGTCCGGCTCCACTCCGCTCCCGCGTGGGGGTGCGCGGTCCAGACGGCGAAGCAGTCCGCGGCGTAGGCCGGCTCGGCCTTCAGGCGGGCGCGGACAGCGGCTCCACGGGCGGCCCGTTCGTACGCGGCGACGAGATCCGGGTCGCCGCTGTGCACCATGGCGTACAGCTCGGCCTCCGGCCGGTCCGGTGCGAGCAGCCGCGTGGCGAGCGCCCCCAACGCATGGCCGAGCACCTCCGGCTCCACCGGCTCGGCGTCCTTGCGCAGCGCGCGGACCCGTTCCGACCATTCCGGCGCCGCCGTGTCCGACCGGATCTCGCGGGCGAACTCCAGCAGCAGCAGCGCCGCGCGCTCCCGGCCCGGGATCTCCTGCGGGAAGCCGCGCAGCAGGTCGTGGGCGAGGTCGGGCGCCTCCTCGTCGGTGGCAGGGGCGCCGAGCGCCGCGGCGACCAGGTGCGACCAGGTGCCGGCCGTCCGGTGGGCGTCCGATGTGGCGGCCTCCAGCAGCAGCCGGGCCTCGCCCGCCGTCATCGTGCCCTTCTCCGTGCCCTCCTCCCACACCAGCCCCACGGCCGTCCGCAGCACCAGCGGCTCCGCGAACGGCGACATCCCGGCGGCCCGCAGCACCCGCTGCACCGCGCCCACCCGGTCCGCTCCGCAGCCCGCCTTGGCCGTCGGCGCCTCGGCGCACATCCGCAGGTGCGGGAGCAACTGCGTGCCGGTGAACGGCAGCGGGACCCGCCCCAGCAGCCGTTCGACACCCGAAGGGTCCTGCGGCGCGATCCGGTCCAGCGCCCCGAGCAGGGCCGTACGGACGTCGAACTGCTCGTCCATCAGCTCCAGCAGCGCGGGCGCCCAGTCCGGCTCACCGTCCCCGGGCTCCAGCAGGGCGGGCGCGAGGCGGCGGACGACCGAGGGCAGCAGGTCCGCACAGTCCACGCCGAGCAGCCGCGCCACGCGCAGCAACTGCACCGTCCTGGCCACGTCGAGACCGACGCCCGCGCCGCTCAGCTCGGTCAGGATCTCCGGTCCCAGCACGGAGGCGACGGCCGCACCCTCAGGGCCGCTGAAGGCGGTGCGGCCCGGCAGCTCCACCGAGTCGTTGCCGCCACGGACCGCCTCCGTCACCAGCATCGCGGCCAGCGGAGCCGTCGTCGTCACGGGGGAGCGGCCGTCGAGCGCGGCGAACAGCCGCCCCGCGGCGTCGAATTCGGGGCCGGCCCGGTCGTCGACCCCGGGTGCGGTCAGCGCGTCGACGAGCTGCCGGGTGCGTTTCGCATCCAGCGCGTAGGGCCGCTCGGCGGCCCAGCCGGCAGCCGCGGCCCGCCCGCCCGTGCCCAGCGCTATGCCCGCGCACAGCGCCGTGACCGCCACCGGCCCCGCGGCGAACGGTTCGCCCGGCAGCTCGGCAGCCTCCCGGAACAGCTCCGGGGCACGGCTGCGCCAGATCCGGGCGGCCGTCTCGGCCCAGGCGTCGGCCACGGTCCCTTCGGGGCGCGGGCCGGTGCAGGTGTGCACGCGGAATCCGGGGCCCGTCAGGTCGTGCGCGTCCTGCGGCAGTGTTCCGACGATCTGCTGCGGGGCGCGCCGCGGGTGGCGCGTGTACGTGGTGAACGTCAACTGCTCGGCCGTTCCGCCGGGCAGCGCGACGCAGGCCAGCGCGATCCACCGGGCCACGTCCGCGCTCTGCCGCTCGACGAGCACGACCCGGCCGGCGCCCTCCTGTCCGTGCAGCCGGCGCAGGTCGGCCAGCACACCGGCGAGCCACGGGCCCCGGGAGACGGCGAAGTCGTTGAGCCCCTCGCGGTCCCGGGCATGACCGGTGGTGGGCAGGGCGGCGAGCGGACCGGGCAGGGTACGGTCCGGTGTCGCGGCGGCCCAGCGGGCGGCGCTGCCGGCGGTGATGGGGAGTACGCCCCCCGGCAGCCGGCTGCCGGCCGGGAGATGGACCGCATGTGCGTGGAAGCCCACGGGGGAGCCGGGCGCGGCCCGGACCGCCACGGCACGGGCCAACAGATGACTGCCGTCGGAGAGCACGCTGAAGCTGAGCGCTTCGGGCAGCGCGCGCAGCGCCGCGTCCGCGAGCCGGGGCTCCGTGCCGGTGGGTGTCTCGTACGCCAGGAGCGGTCCCGCCTCGGTGAGGACGGACGCGGGTATCGCGGCGTCAACTGCGCTGAAGCGGACCCGTATTGGTCCGGCCTCGCCGGTGCCGGGACCGTCCCCGTCGGTTGCGGAGGTGTAGTGCAACTGCGCGAGGCTCATGCGTCGGCTCTCTTCGTCCCTGCCGTGAAGGTCCCCCTGCCACCCGCACCCGCCGAGACGACCCCGGCGGGGAGTGTTCCGCAGTCGCTGGGGCGACGCTATCAAGGACCAGGGGCCCCTGAGGCCGCGAGGACGGGGCCGGGGCCGTGCGCCCGGCCCCCGACCGTGCGCCCGGGATCAGTTCGGCGTGCACACCCCCGGAGCGGCCGGCGCGGGGGCGGACCCGCAGCCGGGAATCGGAATAATTCGATGCGTCCCGCACGATGTAACCGCTGCCGGTACCGCGATGGCCGCGGTGCGGACCGCAGGCCGCGGCCCGTCGCCGGAAGGGGACGGAAGAAGATGAGCCTTCGTCAGTTCGAGTACGCCCTGGCAGTCGCCGAGGAGGGCTCGGTGACGGCTGCGGCGGAGCGGCTGCGCGTGGCTCAGCCGTCGGTGTCCCAGCAGATCCGCGGCCTGGAGCGGGACCTCGGCGTGGAGCTGTTCGCGCGGACGCCGGCCGGGCTCGTGGCCACGGCTGTCGGCCGCGCGTTCCTGCGGGAGGCGGAGGTCGCGGTGAGCGCGGCGCGGAAGGCGCGGGCGACGGCGCGGGCGGGTGCCGACGAGTTGGTGGGGGAGCTGGTGGTCGCCGCGCAGATGGGTTTCGGTACGCGGCAGTTGCCGGGCGCGCTGGCCGCGCTGCGGGGTCGCTACCCGCGCCTGGAGGTGAGCGTCTTCGAGGAGCAGAGCTCCGCGGAGCTGGAGCGGCTGTGCCGCCGGGGCGTGCTGGACCTCGCCCTCATGGCGGCGTGCGAGCGGAGCCCCGCCGACGCCCACCGTCTCGGTGACGAGGAGTTCGTCGTGGTGCTCGGTGACGGGGACCGGCGGCTTGCCGCGGACCGGGTCGACCTGCGTGCGATGGAGGGGGAGGCGTGGGTGCGGTTCGACCGCGACAGCGCGCTCGACGGTGTGCTGCTGAGCGTGTTGCGGGACAACGGCCTGACCCCGGCGACCACCGCCCGCGTGTCCCAGACCGCGACGGCCGTGCGCTGGGCCGCCCATGGGCTGGGGGCGACGCTCGTCCCGGCCTCCGCGGTGCCCCAGGGCTACGAACACCTCGTCCGCCCCGTGTCCCCGGCCGTGTCCCAGCCCGTCATTGCGGTGCTCCGGCAGGGAGCCGGCCCCGGTGAGACGGCGCTGCTCGACCTGCTGCGCCGGGAGACCTGGACCTGAGGCCCTTTCCGCTCACCGTGTTCGGGCGGGAGGACAGCGGACGGCGCGCCTGGCCCGGGGCGGCGGTGACCCGGCGGGCTCACACCGGCCGCGCTCCCGCGCCGCCACTCCGGCCTGCTCCCGGTGCGCCTCGAACAACTCCGTAACCCGTCCGGCCGCCGGCACTCGCCGACCGACTGGCAGGTGGAGGTCGACCGGCGACGATTCCGAGAAGGTGTGACCCGGCCCCGCATTTCCCAGCCAAGGGCTGTCCCGCAGTTCCGGGACAGCCCTTACTTCCGGTTGACGCGCGAAAAGATCAGATACAGAACGGCTCCGATCGGAATGTGCAGCTCCAATGTCGCCGCCGGCGAGAGAATCACTGACAGATCGAACATGTCCCGGCCTCCTCAGAGGGATTGTCGAACCACCCGTGCGGGCACCGGCGGCGCCTCGGGCTGCCCCCATGGGATCCCGGACCGCCGGAGCGCAGGAAGGCTCACAAGGGGGCCCACAACTCGGTGGAAGGGCTCAGAACACCCAACTCCCGGGTAGCTTTGGGTAAAAGAAGGAGGGGCGGCATGGCTGGGACACGGGATGGTGCAAGTCAGAGCAATCCGCGGCTCGAGGAACTTGTGACCGCATCGGGAATGAGCCGCAAGAGGTTGGCCCATCGGGTGAATGAACTGTCCGCCTCCGACGGGAAAACCAGTCAGTACACCCACACGTCCGTCGCGAACTGGTGCCGTCGTGGAATGGTCCCGAAATGGCCTACGCCGCAGCTCATCTGCCGGTCGTTGTCCGAGGCACTGGGCAGGCCGGTGACCCTTCAGGACATCGGCATGTCCGGTGCGGAAGGGGACACCGCGCGGCTGGGCCTGGAGTTCGCCCGGCGTCAGGAAGACGCGGTGACCGAAGCAGCAGCCCTTTGGAGCGCAGTGAATCGCCGTCAGTTCCTCACCAGCCAGACGTTCGCCATCGCCGCTTTCAGCACCCCGATGGCCCGCTGGCTGATCGATCCGACCGAGCCGACCCGGGCACGAACCACGGGGCCGATGGTCGGCCGGGAGCACATCGCGGAGCTCAGGAAGGCCGCCGACGGTGCGCGCCAGTGGGACTCGCGGTTCGGTGGGGCCAATCGCATGGCCAAGTCGCTCACGGAGTATCTGTACGACCGGGTGGCCCCGCTGTTGCAGGGCAGCTACTCCGAACCGGTGGGCCGTGATCTGTTCCGTGTCACCGCAGAGATGGCGCGACTGGCCGGCTTCACGGCGTTCGACGCGAGCCAGCACGACATCGCCCAGCGTCACTTCATCCAGGCGCTCAGGCTCGCCAGGGCCGGCGGCGACGCCGAACTCGGCTCGTACATCCTCAGCACCATGGCGATGCAGGCGATGACGCGTGGCTTCACGTCCGAGGCGATCGACATGGCCCAGGGCGCCTTCCAGCGCGGGCGCGGCCTGAATCCGCGAGTGGCGGGATTCGCCAAGATGATGGAGGCACGGGCACACGCCCGTGCGTCCGACGGGCGGGCGACGAGCGCGTGCATCGCCGAGGCCGAACGCCTCCAGGAACGGGCGGACGGGATGGAGAGCCCGGCGTGGATCGGCTTCTTCACCCAGCAGAGGATCGTCACCGACTCGCTGGAAGCATTCCGCGACCTGGGGAATCACCGGGCCGTCTTCGCCTGGAACGCGACGGGCCCCATGCCCTCCGACGCGTTCCTCCGATCCCGTAGCGTCCGGCTCTCCATGCTGGCCTCCGCCCATGCCCAGAACGGCGACCTGGACCAGAGCCTGCGCCTGGGCCGCGAGTCACTGGGCCTGTTCACTCGGCTGGGCAGCCTGCGCGGAATGGAGTACCTGCGCGTCTACAGCCGCTCCTTGGAGTCCTGGCCCAGGGACGCGCGGGTGGTGAGCTTCAACGCGGACGTCCGCCAGGCCGCCCGTTCGCTGGCGTCGGCCTGACCTCTGGCTGCCGCCCGTCCGGCGCCCGCGCCGCGCACCGGACACAGGGTTCGTTCCCGGGATGCCACCGGACCTCGGCTGCTACCTTCCGGAGCCATGGACGACACCATTTACGTGGGCAATGCAGGTAAAGATGCGGCACTGGACCGTGGGTGGCTGCTGGGGCATTTCAAGGATGCGTCCGACCCTCGGTACAGCGAGGAGGTCGAGATCAAGTGGGGCGTCCACCCTCAAGGCGAAGAGCGGGCGCAGTGGGTAACCGGCGAGGAACGAACAGCCCTCCTGGTGCTCATCAGTGGTCGATTCCGCGTGGAACTTCCGGAACGCAGTGTTCTGCTTGCTGAGCAAGGGGACTATGTCGTGTGGGGCCGAGGCGTCGACCACTCCTGGTGTGCCGAGGAAGAGTCCGTTGTCCTGACGGTTCGCTGGCCGTCCGTGCCTGGCTTCAGGAGCAACTGACGACGTCCCACCGTCCGTCCTGGACATGAAGCGGACCGGCGGTGAAGCGTCGGCAGGCAGGGGTCATTCGCCATCTCGACAGGTGAGGCAGGGGCCGGGCCGGAGCGCGGGCGGCGAAGTCGGCCCCGCTCAGCCGTAGATCGGACAGCGGGCGACTACGCCGAAGCCGTGGGGCGGCTGCTGACACGCTCAGAGTGAGCGAAGGTAGATTGTCTCGATCAGCGAGTTCCCCGGCTCGGGGGAAGGGTCGTTGTCGAGGTTGCCGGAAATGCGATGCACGAAGTCGTGGATATCTCGCGACACGTAGCCGTGATCTCCCAGCCTCTGCGTCAGCCCGATGTCCTGAAGCAGGGACTGGACAGCGTGACGAAGGCTGGTTTCGCCGAGAAGGCGTGCGACTGCTGTGGCCTCGTCGCCGGCCACCTGCTCGACGGAGTCAAGCCAAGCCGGATACAGCATGGCCAGGCCGGAGCCATGGGAAGGGCCGACGCGCTCGGTGGTTCCCATCGCCTGCTGCATTCTGTGCGGGAGACAGGTGCTGGCTGTGGCCACATTGATGCCACCCAGCAGAGCACCGAACGCCATTGCGTCCCGGACCTCCGTACTGCGGTCGCCGGCGGACAAGCGGCGCAGGGCCGGAGCCAGGAGCTCGATGGCCCGCTCGGAGAGCGCCTTGTTCACTTCGCCGGAACGGCGTGACAAGAAGCCCTCAACGGCGTGGGCCATGGCGTCGAATCCTGAGTCAAGAGCAGCGCGGTGGGGAAGCGTGTCGGTCAGGGACGGGTCGATGAGCGCGGCTTTCGGGAAGAGATCGTCGCCCCGTATGCCTGACTTGAAGTCCCGCACCACGTCCGTGATGATCGCCCCCTTGGTGACCTCTGCACCGCTTCCGGCCGTGGTCGGGACCGCGATCACCGGCAAGGAGTCGGGGGAGGGTGACAGCGTACGCCCGACGAGTCCGGCGACCGACTCGTGTCCGATTCCGACCGCCACGGCCTTCGCGGCGTCGAGCGCACTGCCCCCACCCAGCCCGACCACCACATGAGTGCCGGAGCGCCTGGCCTGCTGAACGGCCGCATCCACCTCGTCGGACCGAGGATTCGAGGAGATCCAGTCGCATGTATCAGCTTTGACACCCGCGGCGGACAGGATCGTTCGGACACGTGCCAGCACACCCGACGCCCGCATGGCGGAACGACCACAAACGATCAAAGCGTGATCTCCCCAGGCATGGGCGAGCGCTCCCAACTCCTCGATGCGGCCGCGGCCGAAGATGATCCGGGTCGGTACGTGGAAGTCGAACATGTCAGGTCTCCGTCCAAGGCGCGGCGGCGTTCTCGCGCAGGGCGCGAAGGACGGGGAGGTCGGCCTCGCCCAGATAGCACAGAGCCGAGCCGCCGCCGGTCGAGGTGGGTCCGGCGAAGGGAAGTTCGGAAACGGTGTCCCCGCCCAGGAGGATCGCCTTGACCCGCGGAGCGGAGGCCCAGTCCAGCAACTGCGTCGAGGCATGTCCGAACCCTTGGAGAAACAGACTTGGAGTTCCGGCTATCACGGCACGGCATCCGATGCCGGCGAACTCGCGCATGACGTCCTGCAGCCAGCCCTCCAGGAAGAAATCCACGATGGCGAACCCGGATGGAACGCCCTCGGCAATGCGGATCTCTCGCGGGTCCGCGAAGGAGTCCCCTGACCTGCGGGCAATGATCACTCGACTGGGCACGTGCGTACGAGCTGTGGCCGAGCCCAGGATCTTGAGGCTCGCCTCCGTGCAGCGCTCGGGCTCTTCGCCGAGTTCGGATTCGCCCACGTGGTGGCCCTGCGCCCGGAGCACATGATTCAAGACCGCTCCAGCCGGCACCACGACGTCGTACGTCTGGGAGAGGCTGCGCAGTCCGACGAGGGTCTTCTCGGGTTTGACACCACCCAGCACCGCAAGAGAAGGGACGGCCCGATCGGCGCCGGACCAGGGGGAGAGCCGTTCAAGCTCCACCAGCAGGCTGTGCGCGGCCCAACCGGGAAGGCACTTCAGCAGTCCGGTATTGGAGGCGTGCTCGCGGTGGGCCTTGGAGAAGCCGCCCACTGCGACGGCATCTCCCAGACGGGCGAACAGTGCGGCGAGGGCCGGGTCGTTGCTCTCCTCGCCGGGATGGTGCCGCGTGTTCCCGAAGAGCGCCACGCCGCCAGGAGCCAGTGCACGAGAGCGGTCCACTGCCGATTCCGTGGTGTTCTCGGGGACGTAGAGCACCTCCCTGCCGAGACGCCCGCCCAGATAGGTGGCGACGTCACCCAGGTGCTGCGCCGAACCGTCCTTGTGACGCCCTTGGTGAGAGAGCACCGATACTCGCGCTCCCGCGTTGGCGAGACGGGCGATGTCGGCCACCTCGGCGTCTATGCGACTGAGGTCACGCATGCCTGACGCCACGTTGAAGCCGGCCGAGAAGATCCAGCGTTCACCGCGGACGATGCACCGGTCGAGGAGCGAGCGGGTTGCGTCCTGCGCCGCCGAGCAGGCGGGACTTTCGAAACATGCCTTAGTCGGAGGAGGCAAAGTCACAACCCGTATGTCCGCAGGGCGGTTGTCTCGTGCAACCCGAACATGACGTTCATGTTCTGGATGGCAGAACCTGCAGCCCCTTTGACCAGGTTGTCGGTGACGGACAAGAGCTTGATGATGCCCCGCTGTGCGTCGTAGTCGGCACCGATGTGGCAATGGTTCGAGCCAATGACACCGGCCATACTGGGATAGACCTCGTACTCCTTGGAGTGGGTCCTTCCTGTCTTGGGGAGCGTGTTCACCCGCACGAAGAACTCCTTCTCGCTTCCCTGGCCGTAGAAGTCGGTGAGGAGCGCCAGGATCCGCTCGCGCGTCATGAATTCTCGAACCGTGGGATGCACGGCCAGGCCGGCCTGCAGGAAGATGCCACGGGCGAAATTTCCGTGGGCGGTGTTGAGGTCCACGGTGAGGGGGCGGCCCGCTTCGGCAGCGAGGTGGGTTTCCAGTTCCGGGCCGTGCCGATGGCCCTCCATGCTGTAGGGCAGCATGGAGTTGAGCACCTCAGCGTGCATGATGGACCGCTTCGGTTCATTACCGGCCCCGGTGGTGCCGTTGACGGCACTGATGTGGACGGGGGCATCAAGATCGGCCCATGCGGCCCGCAACAGCGGTGTCAGTGCCAGGATCGCGGTGATGACGTAACACCCCGGATTGGCGACGAGCCGGGCTTTGGCGATGTTCCCCCGGTTCAGTTCGGTGAGGCCGTAGACCGCTTCGGGCAGTAGTTCGGGAGCGGTGTGTTCGGAGCCGTAGACCCGCAAGTAGGCTTCGGAGTCGGAGAAGCGGAAATCGGCGCTGACATCGATCACGCGGATTCCACGCTCAAGAAACCAGGTGGCGTTGCGCATCGCTTCGCCCGAGGGCGTACAGAAGAAGACAACGTCGAGATCATTTTCCTGGCGCTTGAGCTCGTCGAAGCCGAGGAACTCCAGACCACTTCCCATGAGATTGCTGTGGACACGGTCGAATGATTCGTTGCCGCGTGCCGTCGGCGAGATCTGAGTGACGTGAGGATGGTTGAGGAGCAGCCGACACAGCTCACCGCCGGTGTAGCCGGTGGCGCCAACGACGCCCACGCTCAAGCTGTCGTTCCTGAGTGGCATGGACCTGCCTTCCCCATAATGAAGCGACGCTGTCCAAAACGGTCAGACGATGCGGGTGGGAGCGTCCTGACAGGTGAGACCCAAAGCCAGACCGTCGAGGAGCATCGCCCCGATGCGGGTTTGGGAATCGACTGACATGGCTCCGATGTGAGGCGTGAGCACGACGTTGTCCAGCTCGGACAGTCGGCTCGGTTCACGCTCGGTGGCGAGGACATCGATGGCGGCGCCGGCGATGTGCCCTCGGGTGAGGGCGTCGTAGAGGTCGTTCTCATTGACGACTCCTCCGCGGGAGACGTTCACGAGGTAGGCGCCGGGCTTCATCGTGGCCAGCTCTGCCGCGGTGATGAGGTGGTGAGTGCGGTCGTTGAGGGGGCATGTCAGGGCCACAACGTCGGCGTTGCGGAGCACTTCGCCGATGCTCATGAGAGTGATACCCGTGCGCGCGAACTCGGCTTTGCGCTCCGGAGTGGGGCGATCCACCGAGCCCACCGCTTTCATGCCGACACCGCACGCCAACGCAGCCAGGCGGGCCCCGATGCTGCCCAGCCCGACGACACCCATCGTCCTGCCGGCCAGTTCGATCCCCGCCAGCTCGGACTTCCTCCATATGTTGCTACGGACCTGCCGGTCAGCAAGGGCGATGTGGCGCGTCACCGCGTAGGTGAGTCCGAGTGCCAGTTCCGCCACTGAACCCGAGGACACGCCGGGGATGTTGAAGACCTGGATGCCCGCACGCCTGGCCGCCGTGAGATCGATGTTGTCGGTTCCGTTGCCCGCTCGGGCGATCACCTTGAGCTGCCGGGCGCCGTTGATGACATGGGCCGACAGCTCCACGCCGCTGCGCAACACGATCGCCTCCATGCCTGGCATGAGGTCGACCAGCTCGGCTTCGGACGGCTGCATGCGGACGGTGACGTCGTATCTCGCGCGGAGCTGCTCCAGCGCTCGAGGAGCAAGGGGGTCGACGACCAAGACCTTGTGACGAACGGGCCAAGAGGGCGCATCTGCGTTCACGGGTTTCTCCCCAGTCGGTCTGGATGCCCACGACGGGCTGTCCGTCGCAGGCTCGAAGGGGGCACGAGAACAGCCCGGGCGGGCGTGTCCCGGAGCGGATTTCCGAGTCGGCGGGATCAGGCATCGAACTTCTGCCACGTGGTGAGTTGCTGGAGCTCGAAGACCTCACTCAACGCGGCGATGCGGTCCTCCAGTTCGGTGGAGTCACCTCGCCGGTGGATCGACTCGAACGTCTCGCGAAGCGAGGTGACGGTGGCACGCAGCCCGTGGTTTGCATAGATGACGACGGAAACGCCGGCGTCGGCAATGTCGTCCGCGTGCCAGTCCGGGTAGGTGGTAGGCACAATGACGACCGGTCGACGGCCGTCCCAACGCGAGAGAAAAGCTTCGACCTGCTCCTTCGTCTTGGACTTGGAATGAATGAGAACCGCATCGGCGCCGGCTTCGCAGTATGCGTGGCACCGCTCCAGGGCGATGTCCAGGCTCAGGTTGCTGATGAGAGCTTCGGTGCGCGCGACGACGAAGAAGTCCTCCGTGGCCTGGGCGCTCTTCGCGGCTCGGATCTTTCCGCAGAATGCCTCTGTGCTCAGCAGCGTCTGGTCCCCCCCTGCGAAGCTGTTGAGCTTCGGGAAGAGTTTGTCCTCCATGCAGATCGCGGTAATGCCGGCCGCCTGGTATTCGTGAACCATATGCACCACGTTGAGGTTGTTCCCGTATCCCGTGTCGCAGTCGGCGATGACGGGTATGCCCAGTACCTTCTGCATGTTCGAGGCCGCCGCGAGGTACTCCGTCATGGTGAGTAGGCTGGCGTCGGGAATGCACCGGGCCGCCGATACCTCAAGACTGGAGGACCATACGGCATCGAAGCCCGCCTGCTGCGCAATCACAGCACCCAGCGCATCATGGGCTCCGGCGACACGGACCAATTCTCCCTTTTCCACCAATGAGCGGAAGGAGGAGTGTGAACGCCTGAGCATCTGTTTCTCCCATACGTGTCGGCTAAGGGCTGTCCCGCAATTCTTGGTGGATCGGCGCGCGGCGTCGGATGCGGTGCCTCGCATGGCAGAGAGGCGCCCGCATACTGGATGTATTCGGGCGCCCCGACAACGCGGCGAGGTGCCGTAACTGTCGGCCTGCGCCCGCCAGGAATCGCGGGACAGCCCTCAGGGCGACCTCAGTGAGACGCTCTCAGGCTCAACTGCGCTGGGGTGAAGATTCTTCGTAAGTGAAGGTGTTCGGGGATTGGTAATCTGCAACAGCGTGGTGCAATACGATTGCCGGCACGCTTTCATCATCTGCAATACGCTGCAATAATGCACGCCGGAGTGGTGGTTTATGGAGAGTGCTGGGACGATTTAATATCTGCCGAACCATCTCTTGAAAATCCACGAACACGTTAACCTGGTGTTCGATTATGAGTCAACTACTTGTTGGTCATCTGGCTTATTCAAGTTGCCACGCACGGCAACGTGCCCGCATAGAGCTTCCAGAGGATTGCGGCGGGGAAGGTGGCGAACCAGAGGTCAGCCCGCGTTCATGTCAATCACTTGTCGCTGCCGAACCCACTCGCATCGAGTCGTGCGGGTGGCCTGTATGGGGCCCTTGACGCAATCCTGCTGTGGACGTAGCAGTCACTACTCAGGTTCTGACCGACGGTCCAGTTGCCTTCCCATTCGCATCCGCGTCCCGTCCGCGTCACGTCGCGTCCCGAAATTCCGTTCGCGTCAACTCCTGGGTGCCAACGCTGCCTCCCAGCTGGGGGTTCGAGTGCGTCCTGGCAGTCGCCGAGGAGGGCTCGGTGACGGCTGCGGCGGAGCGGCTGCGTGTCGCCCGGCCGTCGGTGTCCCAGCAGATCCGCGGCCTGGAGCGGGAGCTCGGCGTGGAGCTGTTCGCGAGGACGCCGGCCGGGCTCGTGGCCATGGCTGTCGGCGGCTGTCGGCCGCGCGTTCCTGCGGGAGGCGGAGGTCGCGGTGAGCGCGGCGCGGGTTCCTTCCTGACCCTCAACTGACGCCTCGCTACCAGTTGTCCGGCCGGGAACCGCGAGGTTCAGCCGGTCTGATCAGTCGAGCGCGGAGGGCGGACACGCGAAGCTCCCGGCAGACATGGGTGATCTCGGTCGAGAACCCGTCTGCCAGGAGCTTCGCCGGTGCGCGGGACTCTGCGACCCGCGTCGGTCCGGGTTCTCCCTCAGGCGGGCTCTTCAGTGACACGGGAGTTGGTGAGCGAGACCGCTCCGCCTGCCGCGACCACGCCGACGATGACCGCGAGCACGGCGTAGGTGATCCGCTCGCCGTGGAAGAACGATGCCACCAGCGCGTCGCTCCAGGTGCCTGCGGGCAGCTGTGTGGTGACCAGGGCGGCGATCAGGGTGCCGACCACGGCGGTGCCTATGCTGCTTCCGACCTCCTGCGCGGTGTCGTTGAGTGCCGTGCCGATCGACGTGCGGTTGCCCGGCATCGCGTCGACGAGCGCGATGGCGCAGATCGTCATGACGGTGCGCAGTCCGACGGTCATCACGACCATGCAGGCCGCGATGGCGCCGTACCCGTGGTCGACGCCCCAGGACAGGCCGGCCAGCGAGCCGGCCAGGCAGGCGGCGCCGACCAGGCAGGCGATGCGGTGGCCGAACCTTCCGGCGAGCCACTCGGACAGGGGGGTCGCGGCGATCATGGTCACGATGAGCGGCAGGTTCGCCAGACCCGCCCGGACGGGGCTCCACCCGTAGGCGTACTGGAAGTGGAGGATCAGGCCGAACATCACGGCGGCCATCGCGATGGCCGTGCCGATCTGCGCTATGGCGGCGCCGCGGACGGTGCCGTTGGAGAAGAGGCGGAGATCCAGCATGGGCGAGGGGCTGCGGCGCTCGTGCCACACGAACGCCATGCCCGCGGCGATGGCGCCGAGGAGCGAGCCGAGTGTGATCACGGAGAGCCAGCCGTGCTCGACGCCGCTGGTCAGCGAGTAGCAGGCGAGGCCGATGACGGTGACGCTCAGCGCGGCTCCCGGCAGGTCGAGCTTGTCGCGGGTCAGGTCCTGCGGCCGGTCGGCGGGGACGCCGAGACGGACCCCGATGGCCGCGATCAGCGCGATCGGGGCATTGACGATCAGGAGCCACTGCCACGACACGTGGGCCAGGGCGGTGCCGCCCAGCAGGGGGCCGAGGATGAAGCCGGACATGCCGACGATGATCATCAGGGTCATCGCGCGCATCCGCAGCGCCTTGTCCTCGAACAGCCGGAAGACCAGTGAGTTGGTGATGGGGGCCATCGCCGCCGCGGCGATGCCGAGACCGGCCCGCAAGGTGATGAGTTGCCCCGCGGTGGTGACCGCGACCACGCCCAGGCTGAGCAGACCGAACACTGCCAGCCCGGCCAGCAGTACACGTCGGCGCCCGAGCCGGTCGGCCATCGAGCCGGCCGTCAGCAACAGGCCGCCGAACGTCAGCGAGTAGGCGCCGGTGACCCACTGCAGCGAGGTCGTGCCGCTGTCGAGGTCCCGGCCGATCGTGGGCAGCGCGATCGAGAGCAGTGTGTTGTCGACCATCTCGACGAAGAAGGCCAGGCAGAGCGCGGCCAGGGGAATCCATGCCGCGCGCAGGGACGGATAGGTGCGCGAGGCAGCGGGCTCGGTGGCGGTCGTGGTCATGGGGCCTCCTCTCGGAACGCCGCAACATCGAACGGCGTTCTACAATGGAACATGGTTCGACAATAGAACGCAGTTCGATAAGTGCGCAAGCTGTGATTGGATGTGGACCATGACAGGCCCGCGACCACGACCCGCCGATCGTCCTTCCCGAGGACGTCAACGTGCCTCGCACTCCATCGAGGCCGTTCTCACTGCGGCCGTGGCCCTGCTCGACGAGTCCGGTGAGCCGGCGCTGACCCTCCGCGCCCTCGCGGCCCGCCTCGGTACCGGCGTCGGCAGCATCTACTGGTACGTATCGAGCAAGGGCGACCTGCTCGACCGCGCCATCGACCATGTGCTCGGCGGGGTGCTGACCGCCGTCCAGGGGCAGACCCGCAGCGGCGACCCGATCGACGACCTGCGCACCATGGCCATCACGCTGTTCGACGCGATCGTGGACCGGCCGTGGCTGGGTGCGCACTTCATGCGCAACGTCGCCGTCCGGGGCAACGCGCTGCACCTTTATGAGGAGCTGGGGCGGCAGACGCTGCGACTCGACCTCACCCCCCGGCAGCGGTTCCACGCCGTGTCCGCGATCGTGGGCGTGGTGGTCGGCAGTGCTGCCGACCTGGGACAGGATCCCCCCGAGGAGGTGCTCGACGGTGTCGTGGACCGCGACGAGTTCCTCGGCCGCTACGCCGAGTCGTGGCGGACGTTCGACGCCGAGGAGTTTCCGTTCCTGCATGACATCGTCGACGAGTTCGACGGCCACGATGACAAGGAACAGTTCCTCGCCGCGCTGGATCTGACTCTGACGGGCCTGCGCCTCCAGGCCGGGGCCTGACCGCCGAGACGACCGTTGCGCGGCCGTCGTCCACCGGTCCGGCGCCGGTGGTGGGCCGGCCGGCGCCTACCGGCTCACCCCACCAGGCCCGCGCCGCGAAGGGTCGGCTTCACGCGGTGCCGGCCGGTGTCCGGGCGGTGAAGAGGTTGGTCTGCGGGCCCGACGGAACCAGGTAACGTCCTTGTCATGTTCTTCCAGGCGTCGATGTACGAGGGAGAGCGTGAGGGGCCCCGCTGACGTCGTTCGACGTCGCCGCCCGTCGCCACCGATGAAGCCGTAGATCGCTTCACATCATTACCGGGAGAACCCATGACCGTGAGCAAGAACATCAACAATCCCGTGGGCATGGGCGGCGGCCAGCGCAAGAGGCTGTCCCGCGCCGAACGGCAGAACAACGGTCCGCACCGCAACCTCGACCGCCAGGGTGCGGCCGAGCAGAAGGCGGAGCTGGTGCGCAAGATGCGCGAGAAGGCAGGCGCAGCCGAGGGCGCCGCGCAGGCGGGCGACGACACCGCACAGAGCTGACGCACCGCCGCCGCAGGGCGGCACCCCACGGAACAGGGCCCCGACCGCGACGCGCGGTCGGGGCCCTGTCGCCTCACGCCTCACCGGGTGCACGTTCCTAAGGGCTGTCCCGCAATTCCTGGCGGGCGCACGACGGCAGCTACGGCACCTCGCCGCGTTGTCGAAACGCCCGAATGCATCCAGTATGCGGGTGCCTCTCCGCCTTGCGATGCGCCGCATCTGACGCCGCGCGCTGATCCACCAGGAATTGCGGGACAGCCCTTAGTGCCGAGCCCGAAGCGGTGGCAGCGCCTCGGCGCCGCCACCGCTTTTCCTTTCACCTCCGCTTTTCTTTTCGCGTCCTCGAATGCTGCAGGCGTCAGCCCCTGGGGAATTCGCCGCCGTCCACGGTGAGGATGTTCCCGGTCACCCAGCTCGCCCGGTCGGAAACGAGGAACAGCACCGCGTCGGCGATGTCATCGGGCCGGCCCATGCGCCCCAGCGGCACGCCGGCGTTGTCCGCGCCCGGTCCCGGGAGCAGGCGCGCCCACTCCGCCCGCGTCGCTTCGCCGCCGGGAGTCTCGGTCCTGCCGGGGCTGACGATGTTGACCCGGACGCCGGACGGCGCCAGCTCCAGAGCCAGCCCCCGGCTGTAGTTCTCCAATGCGGCCTTCGCCGCCGTGTAGTGCAGGAACGGCGCCGGAGCGAACGGGGTCGCAGCCGAGGAGACGTGCACGATCGCCCCCGAACCCCGCTCCCGCATCCCCGGCACCAGTAGGGCGTCCAGCCGCACGGACGCCAGGTAGTTCAGGTCCAGCTGGTCCTGCCACTCCTCGTCGGGGATGTCCGCGGTCTGCCGGAACGGCCCTGCCCCACCCGCGTTGTTGACCAGGATGTCCACCCCGCCGAGCACTTCTTGCGCGGCCGCGGCGAGCGTCTTTGCGCCGGCTCGTGTCCGCACGTCGGCCTCCACGAAGGTGACGCCCTCCGGCACCGGCGTCGCCGTCGACCGGGCCGTCGTGAGCACCTCGGCTCCCGCGTCGCGGAGTTGGCGCACGACGGCCGCGCCGATTCCGCGGGAACCGCCGGTGACCAGGGCTCGCTTTCCGGTGAGTTCGCGCGTGCCCGATTCATTCTTCGTCGTGGTCATGGTCATACCGCTGGTCCTCTCGGAAAGGTCGTACGCGTCCGCCCGACGGGAGTGGAATGCGTCGTCGTCGAGCCGTTCTGACCGTACGGCCGGGAGAGAATGTGAGGCAAAGACCAAATATCAGCAGGAGCCATAGGGAATTCCTATGGCCTCCCGTCCCGCGTGCCCGGGACCTCGGAGCCCGGGCACGCAGGGGGAGAGCTCAGCCCTGGACCGCGTACGCGACGAAGCGCGTCCAGGCGGTGGGGGCTAAGGGCTGTCCCGGCAGCAGGCTCACGGAACCCTCCGGTGGGAGGGCCGAGAGACGGTCCGTGCGGAGCTGGACCTCGTGTACCGAGCCGGCCGGGTCAGGAGTCGAGGACGGCGGCGACGGATTCGATCTCGACGAGCTGGTCGCTGTAGCCGAGCACGGTGACGCCCATCAACGTGCTGGGAACGTCGTGCTCACCGAACGCGGCCCGGACCACCTTCCAGGCGGTCACCAGGTCCTCCTGCCGGGTGGAGGCGACGAGCACGCGGGTGCTGATGACGTCCTCCAGGGACGCGCCCGCGTCCTTCAGCGCGGTCCGCATGTTCTCCAGGGCTTTCGCCGCCTGGCCCGCGTAGTCCCCGATCGCCGCCGTGGAGCCGTCCTCGTTCAGCGGGCAGGCGCCCGCGAGGAAGATCAGCCGTGCCTCGGCGGGAGCCGTGGCGGCATAGGCGTACTCGGCGACGTCGGACAGGGCGGCGGAGCGTATCAGCGTGACGGCACGAGGCATGGTCGGTCGGTCCTCCGGTGTCAGGGGGCAGGGAATTCGGGGCCGGCGGGCCGGGGCGTGGGCCCGGCCCGCGTGCCCGGTTACTCGAAGCGGGAGGGGTCGCCGGCTCCGCGCCGTACGATCTCCAGCTCGCCGCTGGAGAAGTCGATGACGGTGGTCGGCTCCGTACCGCAGTCGCCGGAGTCGACGACGACGTCCACCTCGTGGTCGAGACGCTCCTTGATCTCCCAGCCCTGGGTCATCGGCTCCTCCTCGTCGGGCAGGAGCAGGGTGCTGGAGAGCAGCGGCTCGCCGAGCTCCTCCAACAGGGCCTGGACGACGGCGTGGTCGGGGATGCGGACGCCGACGGTCTTCTTCTTCGGGTGCAGCAGCTGACGCGGCACCTCCTTCGTCGCCGGAAGGATGAAGGTGTACTGGCCGGGGGTCGCGGCCTTGATGGCGCGGAACACGTCGTTGTCGATCTGCACGAACTGCCCGAGCTGGGCGAAGTTCTGGCACATGAGCGTGAAGTGATGACGGTCGTCGAGGTTGCGGATCGCGCGGATGCGGGAGATGCCGTCACGGCTGCCGAGCTGACACCCGAGTGCGTAGCAGGAGTCCGTCGGATACGCGACGAGTGAGCCGGAGCGGATGCTTTCGGCCACGCTGGTGATGGTGCGCCGCTGGGGATTTTCGGGGTGTACGTCGAAATACTTCGCCATCCGGCGAGTCTACGGCCGGGGCGGGGAGCGGTTCGAGGCGAAAGCAGGTTGTCCTCCCCCTGGGAGGGGCAGGACAACCATTTCGGGTGGTGGGGTGGCGCTCAAACCTTTTCGGCCACAGCAGGCCACGTCAGGCCACGTCGAGCCTTGGTGGCGGAGGCCTCACTCTGCGGCTCGGCCGGCCGTGGTGACTGTGTCACGCATTTACTATGCGCAGTGCACTGGAACTGCATGATGCATGTCATATGCATGATGCATACCTATGGTATATATGTACAAAAGAGGTCGCCCGCCCTGCGGGGAGGCGAGCCCGGCCGTCGAAGGAAGCCTTGCGTGGACATGCCTGTGGACCGGATCGAGTTCGAGACGATGCTGCTGGGTCGGCACATGAGTCTGCTGACTTCGCGAGGCGGCGGGCGGCTCGACCGGAGCGCCTACATCCTCCTCAGTCGCATCCGGGCCCAGGGCCCGATGTCCATCGGCCAGCTGCACGAGGCCTTCGGCCTGGACACCTCCACGCTGAACCGGCAGACCGCCGCGATGCTCCGGGTCGGAGTCGTCGAGCGCATCCCCGACCCGGACGGCGGGATCGCCCGGAAGTTCGCCATCACGGCGGAGGGTGAGCACCGGCTGGACAAGGACCGGGCCGAGAACCGGGACGGCCTGCAGCGCGTACTGGCCGAATGGACCCCGGAGGAGGCGGCCCAGCTCGCGGACAACCTCGCCCGCCTCAATCGCGACATCGAACGCCTCGACGGGCGGCCCTGGCCGCGGGACTGAGCGCCGCGCCGCCCCCGGATGACCTGCCTCCCCGGGCAGTGCGCACCGCTGTGAGCCACCCCTTCCCCGACGGCGCTGGGTACGGTGAGGCGGGACGGGCGGGACTGCCGGCGAAAAGGAGTACCCAATGGCTGAGTTGGAGCTTTCCGCGGGCGTGGTGGAGTACGAGGACACCGGCGGCGACGGACCGGTCGTGGTCCTGCTCCACGGCGTGGCGATGGACGGCTCGCTGTGGCGGCACGTCGTGGCGGATCTGCGGGACGGACACCGGTGCATCGTGCCGACGCTGCCCCTCGGCGGTCACCGCCGGCCGATGCGGTCCGACGCGGACCTGTCGGTCCTCGGCGTCGCACGACTGGTCGCGGAGTTCCTGGAAGCTCTCGACCTCACTGACGTAGCCCTGGTCATGAACGACTGGGGCGGCGCCCAGGCCCTGGTCGCGGACGGCCGGGACCAGAGGATCGGCAGGCTGGTCATCACCTCCTGCGAGGCCTTCGACAACTTCCCTCCCGGCCTGCCCGGCAACAACCTGTACGCCTCCGCCAGGATGCCCGGCGGCCTGAACGCGGCCTTCACCCTGCTCAAGCTCAAGCCGATGCGCCGGTTGCCGATGACCTGGGGCCGGATGAGCAAGCGGCCGGTTCCGGACGCGGTGATGGACGCCTGGTTCCGGCCTCTGTGGACTTTGCCGGAGATCCGCCGGGACCTCAGGAAGTACGTCCTGGGCGTGCCGCCGAAGGCCGAGCTCCTGCGCTGGGCGGAAGCCCTGCGCACGTTCGACCGGCCGGCGCTCGTCGCCTGGGCCTCGGAGGACCGGGTCATGCCGCCCGAACACGGGCGCAGACTGGCCGGAATGCTGCCCAGGTGCGAGCTGGTGGAGATCGCGGACAGCTACACACTGATCCCGGAGGACCGGCCGGAGGAGCTCGCCCGGCACGTCCGGGAATTCCTGCGGGCGAGGTGACGGCCCGGTACGCGTCCACCGGACGGAGCAAGGGCCACGGCCGCCCGTGCGGCGCGGCGTGAAGCGGAGCTGCGGGCGCGCTTAAGAAATCCTCGATGGACCTGGGGCGCGGGGTACGGCAGATTTCTCCCTGACGGCGGAGGATGGTGCGCGGCAGCCGGTCGAGCGCGCTGCCACGACGTCCCTCTCATACTTCCCCGGGCCGCAGGCTTCCTCTGGCATGCCCCCGGCCCGGGGACATCAACGCCGCACCAGGTACAGGGAGCCGCAGCCGTGAAGGCACTCGTGAAGCAGAAGGCCGAGCCGGGACTCTGGCTGATGGACGTGCCCGAGCCGGAGACCGGCCCCTCGGACGTGCTGATCAAGGTGCTCCGTACCGGCATCTGCGGCACCGACCTGCACATCCGTAACTACGACGGCTGGGCCCAGCAGTCCATCAAGACCCCGCTCGTCCTCGGCCACGAGTTCGTCGGCGAGGTCGCCGCGATCGGTTCCG
The DNA here is from genome assembly GCF_045162765.1 of Streptomyces sp. NBC_01013. Lineage (NCBI taxonomy): Bacteria > Bacillati > Actinomycetota > Actinomycetes > Kitasatosporales > Streptomycetaceae > Streptomyces > Streptomyces sp. NBC_01013. Next base: position 1,571,425 of record NZ_CP108687.1, on the reverse strand, counting down.
ACGTGGTGGACATCGCCGTCGGCGACCTGGTCAGCGGCGAGGGCCACCTGGTGTGCGGCAAGTGCCGCAACTGTCTGGCCGGGCGCCGCCACCTCTGCCGCTCCACGCTGGGACTCGGCGTCGGGCGCGACGGGGCCTTCGCCGAGTACGTCGCGCTGCCCGCGTCCAACGTGTGGGTGCACCGGGTCCCCGTCGACCTGGACATCGCCGCGATCTTCGACCCGTTCGGCAACGCCGTGCACACCGCGCTGTCCTTCCCGCTGGTCGGCGAGGACGTCCTGATCACCGGCGCCGGCCCCATCGGCATCATGGCCGCAGCCGTCGCCAAGCACGCCGGCGCCCGCAACGTCATGATCACCGACGTCAGCGAGGCCCGCCTCGAGCTCGCCCGCAAGGTCGGCGTCAGCCTTGCGCTCAACGTCGGCGAGCAGACCATCGCCGACGGGCAGCGGGAGCTCGGGCTGCGCGAGGGCTTCGACATCGGCCTGGAGATGTCCGGCCGGCCCGAGGCGATGCGGGACATGATCGGGAACATGACGCACGGCGGCCGGATCGCGATGCTCGGACTGCCTTCCGAGGAGTTCGCCGTCGACTGGTCCCGGATCGTCACCTCCATGATCACGATCAAGGGCATCTACGGCCGCGAGATGTACGAGACCTGGTACGCCATGTCCGTCCTGCTGGAGGGCGGCCTCGACCTCGCCCCCGTGATCACCGGCCGGTACGGCTACCGCGACTTCGAGGCGGCCTTCGACGACGCGGCGAGCGGACGCGGCGGCAAGGTCATCCTCGACTGGACCGTCTGACCGACCTCCTACCGGCCCGTACACACCAGGAGACACCCTTCATGTTCGACTCCGTACGCGATGACATGCGCACCACCCTCGAAGAGATCGAGGCCGCCGGGCTCCACAAGCCCGAGCGCGTCATCGGCACCCCGCAGTCGGCGACCGTGGCCGTCACCGCGGGCGGCCGCCCCGGTGAGGTGCTGAACTTCTGCGCCAACAACTACCTGGGTCTCGCCGACCACCCCGACGTGATCGCCGCCGCGCACGAGGCGCTGGACCGCTGGGGCTACGGCATGGCGTCCGTCCGCTTCATCTGCGGTACCCAGGAGGTCCACAAGGAGCTGGAGCAGCGGCTCTCCTCCTTCCTGGGCCAGGAGGACACGATCCTCTACTCCTCCTGCTTCGACGCCAACGGCGGAGTCTTCGAGACCGTCCTCGGCCCGGAGGACGCGGTCATCTCCGACGCCCTCAACCACGCGTCGATCATCGACGGCATCCGCCTGTGCAAGGCCAAGCGCTTCCGCTACGCCAACCGCGACATGGCCGATCTGGAGAAGCAGCTCAAGGAGGCGTCCGGGGCCCGGCGCCGCCTCGTCGTCACCGACGGCGTCTTCTCCATGGACGGGTACGTCGCCCCGCTGCGCGAGATCTGCGACCTCGCCGAGCGTTACGACGCCATGGTCATGGTCGACGACTCGCACGCCGTCGGCTTCGTCGGCCCCGGCGGCCGCGGCACGCCCGAGCTGCATGACGTGATGGACCGCGTCGACATCATCACCGGCACGCTCGGCAAGGCGCTGGGCGGTGCGTCCGGCGGCTACGTGGCGGCCCGCGCCGAGATCGTCGCCCTGCTCCGCCAGCGTTCGCGCCCGTACCTCTTCTCCAACTCGCTCGCCCCGGTCATCGCCGCGGCCTCCCTCAAGGTCATCGACCTGCTGGAGTCCGCCGGCGACCTGCGGGAGCAGCTCAACGCCAACACCGCGCTCTTCCGCACCCGGATGACCGAGGAAGGCTTCGACGTCCTGCCCGGCGACCACGCCATCGCCCCCGTGATGATCGGGGACGCGGCGAAGGCAGGCAGGATGGCGGAGCTGCTTCTCGAGCGCGGTGTGTACGTGATCGGGTTCTCGTACCCGGTCGTCCCCCAGGGCGCGGCCCGTATCCGCGTCCAGCTCTCCGCCGCGCACTCCACGGCGGACGTGAACCGCGCGGTGGACGCGTTCGTCGACGCGCGGGCGGCGCTGGGGGAGTAGGCGCGACCGGGCCGCCCCGCGCGACCTGGGACAATAGGTCACATGATCGATGCACGGCGGCTGCGGATTCTGCGGGCGGTGGCGGATCACCGCACGGTGACCGCCGCGGCCGCCGCGCTGTATCTGACCCCCTCCGCCGTCTCCCAGCAGCTCGCCGCGCTGGAGCAGGAGACCGGGCACCGGCTGGTCGAACGAGGCGCTCGCGGCGCCCGGCTCACCCCCGCCGGAGAGATCCTGCTGACCCACACCAACGCCGTGCTCGCCCAGCTGGAGCGGGCGGAGGCGGAGCTGGCCGCGTACGACGCGGGCGAGGCCGGTACGGTCACCGTCGCCGCGTTCGCCACCGGCATCGGCCTGGTGCTCGCCCCCGCGATCGCCGCGCTCAACAGGACCGCACCCGGCATCAGGGTCCGCGTCCAGGACGCCGAGGGCGACGCGAGCGTCCCCATGGTGCTGGACCGGCAGGTCGATGTCGCGGTCGCCGTCGAGTACCGCGGCGCACCGGGCGAGGACGACCGGCGGCTGACCCGCGTACCGCTGTACTCGGAGCCGTTCGACGCGGTGCTCCCGCTGGGCCACCGGCTGGCCGGCCAGGAGCAGGTGGCCGTCGCCGACCTGGCGAAGGACGCGTGGATCGGGCCCTACCCGGGCAACCCCTGCCACGACGTGGTCGTCCTGGCCTGCGAGTACGCCGGCTTCGCGCCGAACCTCGAACACTCCTCGGACGACTTCCACGCGGTGGTCGCGCTCGCGGGCGCGGACGCCGGAGTCGCGCTGGTCCCGCGTTCGGCGTTGCGCGGCATGGCCCTGACGGACGTGGTGGTCCGCCCGGTTCAGGGCAGCGCCCCGACGCGCCGGGTCTTCGCGGCGGTACGCCGGGGCGCGGAGGCGCATCCGCTGATCGCTCCGGTGCTGGAGGCGCTGGCGGGGGCGGCGGGGGAGGACGTCCTCGGAGCGGACTGAGGCCCGGGGTGCGCTCCGGATTTGTGGGAACTCCCACCGCGTCCCCGGTCGACCGGCCAGACTTGCTGCTGCTCCTGGGCGACGAGAGGACGGCAGGCATGGCGAAGAGCGCACTCCTGGTCATGGACGTCCAGCGCGACATCGTGGACATCACCGATGCCGACGCCGGATATCTGTCGCGCCTGAGCCGGGCGATCGACGGCGCCCGGGCGGCGGCCATCCCCGTGATCTACGTGGCCATCGCGCTGCCGCCGGGCGATCCGGAGGTCAGCCCGCGCAACAGGGTGATCACGAACGCCGTGCGGGCCGGCTGGTTCACCACGGGCGAGCCCGGCACCGGGATCCATCCCGCGATCGCGCCCCGGCCGGGCGACGCCGTGGTCACCAAGAGGCGGGGGAGCGCGTTCTCGGGCAGCGACTTCGACCTGGTGCTCAGGGCTCGCGACATCGACAGCCTCGTCGTCACCGGTATCGCCACGAGCGGAGTGGTGCTGTCCACCCTCTGCCACGCCGTCGACCTGGACCTCGGCCTCACCGTCCTGGTGGATGCCTGCCACGACACCGAGACCGAGTTGCACCGGGCCCTCACCGAGAAACTGTTCCCGCGGTGGGGGGACGTTCTCACGGTGGAGGACTGGCTCAAGGCCGTCGCACCGCAGTAGCCGGTGGACACCTCAGCCCGTCCCGCGGCCGCGCCTGCCGCCCTGCCCGACCGGGAACAGCGTGCCCACAGCCGCCGCAGCCGTCACGGCCAGCACCAGCACCCCGTACTGCGCCGGCGGCAGGTAGGGCAGTCCGCCCGTCGCCGGGAGGGCGAACGCGAGCAGAGGGATCGCCGCGACCACGGTCCCGATCACGAGACCGGCCACCGTCACCAGGCCCGTCTCCAGGACCCGCATCCGCAACAGCTGCCCACGCCCCGTGCCGACCAGTCGCAGCAGGCGGAACTCAGGGCGCCGGCCGACCGAGATCAGGGCGAGGGTGCTGACCACGGCGAGCAGCGCGAATCCGCCGATCACCCCCACACCGATGATGATCAGGGCGTCGCCCTGGTCCGAGGACGAGGGGCTGATCCGCACGTCGTCCGCGGTCGCCGTGCGGACGGCGAGCCCCTTGTACGGTGCCAACGCACGCCGTACGGCCGCCGTGGCGTCCCCGGCCGCCGAGCGCACCAGGATCTGCTGGTCGCGCGGGGCCGAGACATGACCGGCCAGCGCCTCGCGGGGCAGCATGAACTCGCCGAGCCCCAGGGACCGTTCGTAGATCGCCGCGACCTTGGGCCGTACCTGCGTACCGTCCCCGAGACGCAGCTCCACCTCGTCGCCGACACCGACGCCCAGGTCGTCGGCACGGTCCTTGCCGACAGCGACCGTGCCCCGGCCCGTGAGGCCGGCCGGGTCGCCCGCCGTGACCCGGGCGTCGAGCGTGCCGGGCAACTGGTCGGCCGTCACGCCCAGCACCGGGATGCGGTCCAGTGCCGGATCGCCGGCCTCGCGGTGGGCGAGGACGACGGCCGACCGCAACAGACCCGTGGCGGCAGCCACCCCGGGCGCCCGGCGCACGGCACCCGCCACCTCCGCCGGAATACCCGCTGCGGGGCCGGTCACCACCAGGTCCGCCCGCAGGGCGTCGGACGACTGTCGGGCGGCGGCCCGCTCCAGCGTCGTAGCGGCCGCCAGTTGCACGCACACGAAGGCGACGACCAGCACGATCGGGGTGAGTGCCGCACCCAGTCGGCGGTTGTGCGCGGCGGCGGACCGGGCGGCCAGGAAGCCGGAGACCCCGCCCGCACGCCTGGCCGGCGCGCCGAGCACCCGCATCGACATCCGGGCGATCCACGGACCCAGCAGCGCCACCGCGATGATCAACGAGGTCGCCGCACCCGACGCGGCGAGCGCCGCGGCCTGGCCGCTCTGCGTGGCAGCGGTGCCGGCCGAACCGAGCCCCGCTGCCGCCAGCAGCACACCGGCGCCCGTGCGCAGCCGCCCCGGCTCGCCCGGCTCCGGCGCCCGCGCCGCGCTCAGGGCGGCCGCGGGCCGCATCCGGGTCACCGCACGCGCCGCGAGCAGCGCCACCGGCCGGGCGGCCAGGGCGACGAGCAGCGCGCCCAAGACCCCCGCCGCGACGGGCAGCCACACCGGGACGGGCAGCGGCAGCGGGTCCGTGGTCAGCAGCGACCGCATCAGCAGCCCGAGCGGCACGGAGAGGAGCGCGCCCAGCACCGAGGCAGCGGCCGCGACCCGGCCCGACTCACGGCCGACCGCCGACCTGAGCTGCCGGGGAGTCGCGCCGACCGCCCGCAGCAGCGCCAGTTCGCCGGAGCGCTGGTGCACCGCCTGGGAGATGGTGGTGGCGATCACGAGCAGGGCCACCATGAGGACCGTTCCGGCGATCGACGCCAGCAGCGCCAGCAGATCGCCGCGCCCGCCGAGCGCGTCGATGTGCTCCGCCTCCCCGCGCTCGGCCCCCGTCAGCACACGCGGACCGCGCTCGTCTCCGTCGTGTCCTGCCACCGCCTCGCCCAGGGACGCCCGCAGCGCGTCGGCGGACACGTCCCGCTCGGCCACGACGGCGACGGCGTCCACCGTGCCGGGGTGGCCCGCCAGTGCGGTGAGCCGGGGCTCGGTGAAGAACACGGCGGGTGCGTCGCCCCGGTGGCCGGTGGCGGCCACCCCGCTGACGGTGTACTGCCTGGCCGCGCCGTCCACTTGGAGCATGACGTGCCCGCCCGGTTCGCCGCCCTCGGTGACCAGCGCCGCGTCCACGACCACCTCCGACGCCGACCTCGGCGGGCGCCCCTCGGACAACTCGTACGCGGTCAGCGCGGCGGACGGCCATGAGCGTCCGACCGCGGAGGCCCCGTCGCCCGCCGTCACCGGAACCGAGTCGTCCGCGACGGCCCGTGCCACGCCGTCCGCAGCTGCCGCCCGCGCCACCACCGAACGCTCCAGCCGCACCCGTTCCGGCAGATGGGCGGTGACCGTCTGCGGCTCGCTGCCCCACGGCTTCGCCGTGTACGAGACCCGCTGATCGGCCACCACCACCGCATCGGCCCCGGCGTAACGCTCCACCGGCGGCCGCGCCAGCAGCAGCGAGCCGAGCACCAGCGAGAAGGCGCCGAGCAGCGCGGCGGCGCAGGCCACCGCCGCGAACACCGCGGTCCAGGCCCGGCGATGGGCCGTCAGCGAGCGGCGGCCCAAGAACGCCGAGGCCCGCCGGCTCCCGGCCCGCGCGGTCGCGCGAACCGGCATCTTGCGTGTTTCTGTGAGCGTCATCGCAGCCGGCCGCCGTCCATCGTCATGACCGTGTCCGCCCAGCTCGCCGCCACCGGGTCATGGGTGACCATCACGACCGTACGGCCGTCGACCCGAACCGCATCCCGCAGCAGACCCAGCACCAGCGCCGCCGACTCCGGGTCCAGGGAAGCCGTCGGCTCGTCCGCGAAGAGCACATCGGGTTCGGTCACCAAGGCCCGGGCCACCGCGACCCGTTGCTGCTCTCCGCCGGACAGGGTCGCCGGTCCGCCACCGCCCCTGCCGGACAGCCCGACCCGGTCCAGCAGCAGCCGGCCCCGGTCCAGCACCCGCTCGTCCTCGGGATCGGCGCCGGCCAGGACCAGCGGGAGCACGACGTTCTCCTCGATGCTCAGCGACGACACCAGGTTCAGCGCGTGGGACTGGAAGACGAAGCCGATCCTGTCCCGGCGCAGCCGGGTCAGCGCAGCCTCGGACAGCTTGCCGAGATCGGTTCCCGCGATCCGCACCGTGCCCGACGACGGCCGGTCCAGGCCCGCCGCGCACTGGAGGAACGTGCTCTTGCCCGATCCCGAAGGACCGACCACCGCGGTGAAGCTGCCCACCGGGACCACGCAGCTCACCGCGTCGAGCGCGACCGCCTCCCGGCCGCTGCCGCGCCGCCCGTGGCGCCGGCTCACCGACTCCAGTTCCAGCGCCGCCGTGCGCAGTGCCGTGGTTGTCTCCACCGTGGACCCTCACTTTCTTCCGTACGTCCTGACCTGCGTAAACGCTATGGGGGCGAGGGTGTCCGGGCGAGGGTGCGCGCTCCCGGACCGGGGGTGCAGCCAGCACCACCACCGCCCGGGGTGACCGCTCCACTCCGGCGGCGGGCCGCCCCCCGTAACGTGGTGCGGCATGAGCACCACCCCCGTCCCGCTGACGGTCGCCGTCCGGCGTTCCTGGCATGCCTCGCGCTATGTCCTCATCGGCATCCCGATCGCCCTGCTCGCGTACGTCGCCACGTTCCTGGTGGTGGCGGCGCTGCTGTTCGCCGTCGTGGTGATCGGGCTGCCGGCGCTGCCGGAGGCTGCCAAGGCGCTGCACCGGCTCGCGGAGTTCGAGCGGCGCAGGGCGGCGGCGTACCTCGGCGTCCCCTTCCGGCCGACGCCGCACCTGCCGCTCGACCGTGGCGAGCTCGCCGAGCGGGTCAGGTATGTGCTCACCGATCCCACCGTCCGGCGCGAGGCCCTGTGGCTGCCGTTCCAGGCGCTGGCCGGCAACGTCATCGGCTACCTCGCGATGGTGCTGTGGCCGGTCGCGCTGCTGGTGGACGGGATCGTGCTGTCCCTCGCGCATCTGCTGGACCGGCGGAGCGCCGATGAGTACGGAACGCCACCGCCCGAGCGCCTGGGCCTCGCCCTGCGCTGGCATCCCGTACTCGCCGAACTGTCGGCGAGCTGGACCAGGTCCCTGCTGACCATCCCACCTTCTGCCGAACTCGCCGAACGAGTAGCCCAGTTGACGGAGAGCCGGGCCGGGGCGGTCGAGGCACACGGTGCCGAACTCCGCCGTATCGAACGGGACCTGCACGACGGCGCGCAGGCCCGCATCGTCGCCCTTTCGATGCGCATCGGCCTGGCCAAGCAGGTCCTGGACCGGGACCCCGCCGCCGCGCGGCAGCGTCTGGACGAGGCCCAGGACGGCGTCGACGCGGCGCTCGCGGAGCTGCGGCACGTGGTCCGCGGCATCCACCCGCCCATCCTGACCGACCGGGGGCTCGCGGGTGCGGTACGGGCCTTGGCCGCGGACTCGGCCGTTCCCGTCACGGTGGAACTCGACGGCGTCGACGACGGGTTCCGGCTGCCGGCCGCCATCGAGGCCGCCGCCTACTTCGTGATAGCCGAGGCGCTCACCAACATCGGCAAGCACAGCGGTGCGACGGCCGCACGCGTACGGATCGACCGGGCCCCGGACGCCCTGCTCGTGGCCATCGGCGACGATGGGCACGGCGGCGCGGACGAACGCGGCGGCAGCGGGCTGGTCGGGATCAGGCGGCGGATCGCCGCCCTGGACGGGACCACCCGCATCAGCAGCCCCACCGGGGGGCCGACGAACATCGAAGTGGAGCTGCCGTGCGGATCGTGATCGCCGAGGACAACGCCCTGTTGCGGGAGGGCCTGATCCTGCTGCTCACCAGCTCCGGCCACGAGGTGGTGGCGGATGCCGCGGCAGGCCCCGAGGTGCTGCCCGCCCTGCTGGAACACCGCCCGGACGCCGCCGTCCTCGACGTACGACTGCCGCCCACGTTCCGTGACGAGGGGCTGCGAGCCGCCATCGCCGCGCGCAAGGAAATGCCCGACCTGCCGATCCTGGTCCTGTCCCAGTACGTCGAGGAGACCTACGCCGCCGAACTGCTCGCCCAGGGCGCGCAGGGCATCGGATACCTGCTCAAGGACCGGGTGGGCCGCGTCGAGCAGTTCCTCCAGGCCCTGGACCGGGTGGCTTCCGGCGGCACCGCGCTCGATCCCGAGGTGGTCAGCCAGCTGCTGACCCGCAAGGCGTCCGCGAAGCCGCTGCTGAGTCTCACCCCCCGGGAGCGGGAGGTCCTGGAACTGATGGCCCAGGGCAAGGCGAACGGCACCATCGCCACCGAACTCGTCGTCACCGAGAGGGCGGTGAGCAAGCACATCGGCTCCATCTTCGCCAAACTCGGCCTCGAACCGGACGACGGCTCGGTCCATCGCAGGGTCCTGGCGGTGCTCGCGTACCTGGAGGGCAACGGGGCGCGCTGAGGGGAGCGGGACGGTCCGGCGTGCGCGACCAGGATTCCGGGGGGGGTGCCTCTATGTCGTTCGTCAAGGCATCCCTGTCGGGTTTGGGGTGGTTCGGGTGGGGGGCTATGCGGCGAGTTCGACGTCCTTCGGTGTCCGAGATTCGTAGAAGGTGCCGTCTCGGAGCATGGCGAACAGGACGCTGATGCGCTGGCGGGCGAGTCGGAGGAGGGCTTGGGTGTGGGTTTTGCCGCGGGCTCGCTGTTTGTCGTAGTAGGTCCGGGAGGCCGGATCGGCGTTCATGCAGGCGAAGGCGGAGAGGAACATGGCCCGTTTGAGCTGCCGGTTGCCGCCTCGGGGCGCGTGTTCGCCGTGGATCGAGGTTCCGGATTGCCGGGTGTTCGGGGCAAGGCCGGCGTAGGAGGCGAGGTGGGCGGCGGTGGGGAAGTTGGTGCCGTCGCCGACGGTGGTCAGCAGGACTGCGGCGGTCCTGACGCCGACGCCGGGCATCGAGGTCAGGACCTGGGAAAGAGGGTGGGCCTCCAGCAGGGTGCTGATCTGGGTTTCCAGGGCCCGGCGCTGTTCGTGGACGGCGCCGAGGGAGCGGGCCAGGGAGGGAATGACGGTGCCGAGGGTGCTGGTTCCAGGCACGATCACGGTCTGCTCGTCCAGGGCGTCGAAGACCTCGTCGATCAGCCGTGCGGCCATGCGCGGGGCCTTGGGGCGGATGAGCTCGACGAGTTTGCGGCGGCCGGCTTTCCGCAAGGCGGCTGGGGATCCGTGGCGTTCCAGCAGCCAGGTGACGGCCCGGTGGTCCAGGCGCGGGCCAAGGACACGTTCCAGGCTGGGGTGAAACTGGGTGAGAAGGCCGCGTATGCGGTTGCTGGTGCGGGTGGCCTCGGCGGCGAGGTCCTGGTCGAAGCCGACCAGGACGTTCAGCTCGGCGGTGATCTCGTCGGTCAGTTCCAGCGAGCGCAGGGTGTGGGGCAGGGTGCGGGCGGCGTCCGCGATGACTGCGGCGTCCTTCGCGTCGGTCTTCGCCTCGCCCGGGTAGAGATCGGCGATCCGGCGCATCGCCAGGCCGGGCAGGTAAGCGACCCGGCAGCCGGCGTCCCGGGCCACGGTCAGGGGCAGAGCCCCGATGGAGGCGGGCTGGTCCACGATCACCAGCACTGTGCCGAACTTCGCGGCCAGCTTCTCGAAGACGGCCCGCAGCTTCGGCTCGCTGTTGGGCAGCTGCTTGTCGAAGACCTTCTTCCCGACCGGGGTCAGCCCGTGGCCGTGATGGGCACTCTTGCCGACATCCAGGCCCAGGAAGACGCCCACCTCAGTGGTGTCGAACATCGATACTCCCTCTCCCCAAAGGGTGTTCACGGTGCCGGCCTCGGCGTTGGTGTCGTACGCGCGCATCCACGTTATGCAGACCTGCCGCCCGCGAGCCGTCCGGCATTGCGCCGGACCGGGCAGTGGCCGGACCTCTCATCAGCGTCTCCGACGGCACCTCCCGGGCCCGGTGACACCACCCCCCAGGTCATGCCTTCGACAGGGGGACACAGTCATGCCGGGCCCGGAGGCCAGCGGTCCCATTGCAGGACCGCCAAGAACATAACGGGGGCGAACCTACGAGTTCGCCGAAACAGCGGAGGCGCCGGAGCCGATGTGCGTACGCTGCGGAAGTGATCGGACCAGAGCGTTTGACTGTCTTCCTGACCGTGGTGACTGTGCTGATCGCCGTGCCGGGGCCAAGCGTCCTGTTCGTGGTGAGCCGTGGGGTGGCGCTGGGCCGAAAGGCCGCTGTGTCGACAGCGGTGGGGAACGAGGCGGGGCTGCTCGTTCAGGTGGTGCTGGTGGCGTTCGGGCTGGGGGAAGTGCTCGCCCGCTCCCTCCTGGTCTTCTCGATCCTCAAGTTCGCCGGTGCGTTCTATCTCGTCTATCTCGGTGTTCAGGCATGGCGGCAACGCAAGCTGCTGATGGTGGAGGATCAGACCGCCTCGGCGGCGGGTCGCCCGGGACGCATTTTCCGGGAGGGCTTCATCGTCGGAGTGAGCAATCCCAAGGGGCTGCTGATCTTCGGTGCGGTACTGCCGCAGTTCGTCGACGCGTCAGCGGGAAACGCACAGGTGCAGCTGTTGGTGCTCGGCCTGATCTGCGTCCTGATTGCACTGATCTCCGACGCGGCCTGGGGCCTCCTCGCCGGAACGGCCCGCAACTGGCTTGCCGGTTCACCACGTCGACTGTCCTGGATCGGTGGGGCGTCGGGCATCGTGATGGTCGGCCTGGGGGTCCGGCTGGCGTTCAGCGGCCGGGAATGAATCAGGAGCGAGGACGGCCGCCGCACTGACCTGGCTCAGCACGTCCACGGACACATCGGCGCCGTCTTCGCCGAGCTCGGCCTCGAACCGGACCACGGGCCGGTCCACCGCCGGGTCCCGGCGGACCCGGCTCGCCTGGAGGGTGGTGGGCCGCGCTGAGGGAGGTGGCCCTCTCGGCCGGCCGTCAAGAGCGGGGCGGAACCATGAGGTTGGGCCGGGGCGTCACCGCCCGGTCCTGCGGACCCGGCCCGCCCCCGCCGCGCGTCACGCCGGCTGGAGCAGATCCCAGCGGTTGCCGTACAGGTCCTCGAAGACCGCGACCGAGCCGTAGACCTCGTGCCGCGGCTCCTCCAGGAACCGCACCCCGGCCGCCAGCATGCGCGCATGATCGCCGGTGAAGTCCTCGGTGTACAGGAAGAAGCCGACCCGCCCACCGGTCTGCGCCCCGACGGCCGCCGTCTGCGCCTCGTTCTTGGCGCGGGCCAGCAGAAGTCCTGTGCCCTCGGTGCCCCGCGGCCGCACCACGATCCAGCGGGAGCCGTCGCCCCGGTCGGTGTCCTCGACCAGTTCGAAGCCGAGGGCTCCGGTGTAGAAGCCGATTGCCTCGTCGTAGTCGCGGACGACCAGGGTGACCAGAGCGATGTGGGACATGGGGTTCCTCGCGGGACGGAAGGGAGACGGAAGGGCGGGGGCTACGGCCCGTGACGGGACAATATCCGCCATGGACCCCAACGACCTACCCGACCTGACGGCCCGTGCCCGCCGCCTCGCCCTGGCCGGAGGCCGCCGCATCCTCGGAATCGCCGGGCCGCCCGGGGCCGGCAAGTCGACCCTGGCCGAGCAGCTCGTCGGCGCGCTCGGACCGCTCGCCGTCCTCGTGCCGATGGACGGCTTCCATCTCGCCCAGGCCGAACTGGAACGCCTCGGGCGGGCGGAGCGCAAGGGCGCTCCCGACACCTTCGACGCCGCCGGGTACGCCGCTCTGCTCCAGCGGCTGCGGGCGCCGGAGCCGGGGACCGTCGTGTACGCCCCCGCCTTCGACCGGTCCCTGGAACAGCCGGTCGCGGGCGCCGTTCCCGTACCGCCGGGCGTCCCGCTCGTCGTCACCGAGGGCAACTACCTCCTGTACGGGGAGGGGCCCTGGGCCCCGGTGCGCGGGCTGCTGGACGAGGCGTGGTTCCTGGAGCTCGACCAGGACGTACGCATCCGCAGGCTCGTCGACCGGCATGTGCGGTTCGGCAAGCAGCGGGCGTACGCGGAGCGCTGGGTGGAGGGCTCCGACGAGGCCAACGCACGGCTCGTCGCCGCGGGGCGCGACCGCGCAGACCTCGTCGTACGGCTCGGTGACGGCTCGCGGTCCTGACTGCTCGCCCACGACCGTCCGGGCGGGCAGGATGCAGGGAGCCGTTCCGCCGTCGCCAGGAGGTCCCGCATGTCCAGCCCGAACCAGCCCGTGCCGTTCACCGCCGGCGACTACCGGGCCCGGATGACGCGGGCCGCCGAGAGCGCCGCGGCCGCCGGACTCGCGGGGGTGCTCGTCTCGCCCGGGCCCGACATGGTCTACCTGACCGGCTACCAGCCCACGGCGGTCACCGAGCGCCTCACCGTCCTCGTCCTGACCGCAGGCCAGGACCCGGTGCTGGTCGTGCCCACCCTGGAGGCCCCCGACGCCGAGAAGGCCGTCGGTGCGCCGGCGCTGACCCTGCGTGACTGGACCGATGGCAAGGACCCGTACGCCGTCACCGCGCCACTGCTTGACGGGCAGGGCCGTTTCGGGATCAGCGACAACACCTGGGCGATGCACCTTCTCGGGCTTCAACAGCTCCTGCCCGGGACCTCGTACGCTTCCCTCACCGAGGCGCTGCCCATGTTGCGCGCGGTGAAGGACGCCCATGAGCTGGACCGGCTCGCCGCGGCCGGGGCGGCCGCCGACGCCACGTACGGAGAGATCCTCAGGGTCCGGTTCTCCGGCCGTAAGGAGACCGACGTCGCGGCTGATCTGGCCCGGCTGCTCACCGAGTCCGGACACTCCCAGGTGGACTTCACCGTGGTCGGCTCCGGGCCGAACGGCGCCAACCCGCACCACGAGGCGGGGGACCGCACCATCGAGCGCGGCGACATGGTGGTGCTCGACTTCGGCGGCCTCAAGCACGGCTACGGATCCGACACCTCCCGCACGGTCCACGTCGGGGAGCCCACCGCCGAGGAGCAGCGGGTCCACGACATCGTGCGCGAGGCGCAGAAGGCGGGCTGCGACGCAGTGCGGCCTGGCGTCGCCTGCCAGGAGGTCGACCGGGCGGCCCGCGCCGTCATCACCGAATTCGGCTACGGCGAGCGCTTCATCCACCGCACCGGTCACGGCATCGGCGTCACCACCCACGAGCCGCCGTACATGATCGAGGGCGAGGAACAGCCGCTCGTTCCCGGCATGTGTTTCTCCGTGGAGCCCGGCATCTACCTCCCGGGCCGGTTCGGCGTACGGATCGAGGACATCGTGACCGTCACCGAGGACGGCGGCCGCCGGCTCAACGCCACGGCCCGCGAGCTGGCGATCGTCGAGTAAGGGCTGTCCCGCCAGGAATTGCGGGACAGCCCGTAGGCGTGCTCCAGGTCGGAGCGGCGGAGAAATGCCTGCCGGAAGCGGTCCACGTCGTCCGGGGTAGCACCGGTCTTCGAGGACCATAACCACACTGGCGGGGCATCCCGGTCCTTCGACAGATGCTCGACCTTCAGCCGCATCAACGTACTCTCCACCAGGGGAAGTTCACCCTCGTGGTCGAGCCAGGAGGAGCGGTGGGTGAGCCTTGGATGGACCCGGTCCCATGCCTGCGTCCCGGCCTTGCCGTAGCTGGTGGTGTCGGTGACCGTGGTGATCACGGGCTTGGGCCAGGGACTCCAGGCGCCGTCTCCGGCTTGGTGAAGTGGGACCCCGGGCCGTGCTGGGGCGACCGCTGACACCGTGCGTTCGCGGTGGCTTCGGCAGACGCATCACTCGGTCGGAGCGGACCCGGCCGGCCATCTCGACCGGCAGGTCGCGCAGGACGGCCTTCGTCTCGGTCACGTGCACCTTGGTCGGAGCACATGATCAGACGAAGGCCGCCCCCACGTCCGGCGAACCCCCGCCTGGGTGATCAAGTTCGGGACGCCGTTCGAAGCCGGAAGATCAAGAACAAGCTCAGCCTCGAAGGAACTCAATGAGCTTCGGCGCCAGTTTCTTGGGCGCCATGACCACCGCTCCGTGATTGAGGCCCTGGAGCGTGTGATGGTCGGCGTCGGGCAGCACCTCCGTGACCGCTCGCGCGGCGCTCTGGAAGCCGTCCGGGCTCTTTGAGCCGGTCATGACGAGGGTCGGTGCAGTCGCGGCCGACCACGTCTCGGCGGTGAGGGGTTTGCCCTGCTGGGTGTCGCCCATGACCGCGATGTCGTAGGGCAGGGTATGGGCCATTGCCTTGAGGTTCGACCACACTCCGGGCATCAGCCGCATCGATCCGACCATGAACGCGGGCATGCCCTGGGCCTTGGTCATGAAGGTCTTGACCGCCTCGCTGCGCCGGTCCTCGGCGATCAGACCGTCGATGTGCCGTGCGAAGTCCCGCGGCGGTCCGAAGTCGCTGGGTGCGACGGCGAAGGGCGGCTCGTAGAGCGTGAGCCGCTTGATGTTCAGGCCAGCCGCGGCGGCGCGCAGGGCGAGTACCGCACCGGACGAACTGCCGAACACCGAGGCAATACCGCCTGCATGCTCGATCAACGCCGCGATGTCGTCGATTTCGCGCCGCACCGCGTAGTCGGCGTTGTTGCCGCTGGCGCCCCGGCCGCGGCGGTCATAGTTGACGACGGT
Organism: Streptomyces sp. NBC_01013; assembly: GCF_045162765.1. Classification (NCBI taxonomy): domain Bacteria; kingdom Bacillati; phylum Actinomycetota; class Actinomycetes; order Kitasatosporales; family Streptomycetaceae; genus Streptomyces; species Streptomyces sp. NBC_01013. Next base: position 1,556,264 of record NZ_CP108687.1, on the reverse strand, counting down.
GAAGTGCGGGGCGAGGAGGCCGGCGAGCTTCTTGGTGTCGGAGCGGTCGGCCAGCGCCGAGGACACCAGGATTACCGTAGGCCCGCTGCCCGACTGCTCAAACGCGATGGGGGTCCCGTCGCTCGAGACAACCGTCGACTTCACGGTGCCCGCCGGCTGGCGAGTTGCTGACATGCTCTTCTCTCCGCTCCACATGGAGGTGCCGTACTTCTGATGCAGATGGGACAGCGGCTCGGCGAAAAAATCATCGGTCCCGCAGCATCGAATTTTGAACCTCGTGCGCCGGAGCGGCCCTGGCCTCCGTCATCGTGGTGGGCCGCCCGTACCCGTGACGTCTTCTCGTTTGACCCCTTGCCAACGTCATGGCAGGGGGGCGGGGGGTCGGTTTTTCGAGCGTCGCCCCGCCCGGCATCAGTCGTCGGCCAGCACCACACACGACTCCGGCGGCAGGTGCAGCGCCCCGTCCGCACCGGGCGCGTCGACGGGCAGCCAGGCGGCCAGCACCCTGCCCCCGCCGCTGCGGTGCCGGCCGCCGCCCAGCGGGATCGTGGCGGGCTTCTCGTCGAGGTTGACGGCGATCCGCAGGTCGCCCCGGCGGAACGCCAGCCAGCGGGCTCCGTCGTCGTACGCCGTCTTCACCGTCGCCAGATCCGGATCGCTGAGGTCGGGCAGGGAGCGGCGCAGCGCGATCAGTTCGCGGTACCAGGCGAGCAGTCGGGCGTGCGGTTCGCGCTGCTGTTCGCTCCAGTCCAGACAGGAACGGTCACGGGTGGCCGGGTCCTGCGGGTCCGGGATGTCCTCCTCCGCCCAGCCGTGTGCCCCGAACTCCCGCCGCCTGCCGGTACGCACCGCCTCGGCGAGTTCCGGATCGGTGTGGTCGGTGAAGAACTGCCAGGGTGTGCGGGCGCCCCACTCCTCACCCATGAACAGCATCGGGGTGAAGGGGCCGGTCAGCACGAGTGCCGCCGCGCAGGCCAGCAGGCCGGGGGAGAGGGACGCGGCGAGCCGGTCGCCGAGTGCCCGGTTGCCGATCTGGTCGTGCGTCTGGGCGTAGGCGACGAAACGGTGGGCGGCGGTGCGGGTGATGTCGACGGGGCGGCCGTGGCTGCGGCCCCGGAAGCTGGAGTACGTGCCGTCGTGGAAGAAGGCGCTCGTCACCGTCTTGGCCAGCCCGGCCAGGGGCGCGGCCGCGAAGTCCGCGTAGTAGCCCTGGGACTCACCCGTCAGCGCGGTGTGCAGGCAGTGGTGGAAGTCGTCGTTCCACTGGGCGTGCAGACCGATGCCGCCCGCCTCGCGCGGTGTCGTCGTACGGGGGTCGCAGAGGTCCGACTCGGCGATCAGCGAGAGAGGCCGGCCCAGTTCGGCCGAGAGGACGTCGGTGGCGGCGGACAACTCCTCCAGGAAGGTCAGCGCCCGGGTGTCGGCCAGTGCGTGGACAGCGTCGAGCCGCAGACCGTCCAGCCGGTAGTCGCGCAGCCAGGCGAGTGCGCTGCCGAGCAGGAAGGCGCGCACCTCGTCGGAGCCGGGCGCGTCCAGATTGACCGCCGCGCCCCACGGGGTGTGGTGCGTCTCGGTGAAGTACGGGCCGAAGACGGGGAGGTAGTTGCCGGACGGGCCCAGGTGGTTGTGGACCACGTCCAGGACGACCGCGAGCCCCAGCCCGTGAGCCGTGTCGACGAAGCGCTTCAGCCCCTCGGGCCCGCCGTACGGTTCGTGCACGGCCCACAACGACACCCCCTCGTACCCCCAGCCGTGGACCCCGGGGAACGGGCAGACCGGCATCAGCGACACATGCGTGATGCCCAGCTCGGCGAGGTGTCCCAACCGGGCCGCCGCCGCGTCGAAGGTGCCCTCGTCGGTGTACGTACCGATGTGCAGCTCGTACAGGACCGCGCCCGGCAGCCCTCGCCCCGGCCAGTCGGCGCGCCAGGTGTAGGCATCGTGGTCGACGACGGCGCTCTCGCCGTCAGGCCCGTCCGGCTGGCGGCGCGAGCGCGGATCGGGGCGCACCGGGCCGCCGTCGAGGGCGAAGCCGTAGCGCTCGCTGGGCCCGGCCTCCGCCTCCGCGGTCCACCAGCCGGCCCGGTCCGGATCACGCTCCATCGTCCGCAGCTCACCCGACAGCCGAAGTGTGGCCGATTCCGCGTCCGGTGCCCATACCTCGAACAACATGCAGCGCTCCCTCGTCTCCGTGTACCGGCCCATGGTCGGCAGAAGGCGCGATCTTCGACCCACGACACTGGATCGAGCCCGCTACTGGCGATTAAGGTCTGGTTCTGATCATTGCCCTGCCGGCTTCTGACATACGCACCCCCTCTCACGGCTGTGGAGGCCGAAATGACCGTGCCGCCGTTCCCGCCCGGCTTCCTCTGGGGAGCCTCCGCCTCCGCCTTCCAGACCGAGGGGGCCGCCGACACCGACGGCAAGGGACCCTCCGGCTGGGACGCCTTCGCGGCGCAGCCCGGACGTATCAAGGACGGCACCGACACCAATCGGGGCACCGGCTTCCACCGGCACTACCGCGAGGACGTGGCCCTCCTGGCCGGACTCGGTGCCGACGCCTTCCGGTTCTCGGTGAGCTGGCCCCGTGTCGTGCCCGGCGGCAGCGGGCCGGTCAACCCGCAGGGGCTCGACTTCTACGACCGCCTCGTCGACGAACTCTGCGCCCAGGGCGTCACCCCTGCTCCCACCCTCTACCACTGGGACACCCCGCTCCCGCTGGACGAGGAGGGCGGCTGGCTCAACCGGGACACCGCCTACCGCTTCGCCGAGTACGCGGGCATCGTCGCCGAACGGCTCGCCGACCGCGTACCCATGTGGATCACGATCAACGAACCCGCCGAAGTGACCATGCTCGGGTACGCACTCGGTGAGCATGCCCCCGGCCGCGCCCTCCTCTTCGACGCGCTGCCCGCCGCCCACCACCAGCTCCTCGCCCACGGCCTGGCCGTACGCGCCCTGAGGGCCGCCGGCGCGGACAACATCGGCATAGCCGTCTCGCACTCCCCGGTCTGGACCGCCGGCGAGTCCGAGGAGGACCGACTGGGCGCCGAGCTGTACGACACCCTCACCAACCGGCTGTTCGCCGACCCGCTCCTCACCGGCCGCTACCCCGATGAGAACTTCGCCGCCCTGATGCCGGGTCCCGTCGAGGACGACCTGCGAACCATCTCCACCCCGCTCGACTGGTACGGCGTCAACTACTACAGCCCCACCCTGGTCGGCGCCCCCGCGGCCGACGCCCTCGCCAGCTTCGCCGGCTTCGGCATGCCGGCCGAACTCCCCTTCGGAATCAGGGAGATCGAGGGGTACGAGAAGACGGACTTCGGCTGGCCCGTCGTCCCGGACGGGCTGCGGGAGACCCTCGTCCAGCTGCGGGACCGCTACGGCGACCGGCTCCCGCCCCTCTACATCACCGAGAACGGCTGCGCCGTCGACGAACCCACCGCGGACACCCGCCGGATCGCCTTCCTCGACGGTCACCTCGGGGCCCTTCGCGAGGCCATGGACGCGGGCGTCGACGTACGCGGCTACTTCACCTGGTCGCTCACCGACAACATCGAGTGGACCGAGGGGGTCAGCAAGCGCTTCGGCCTGGTCCACATCGACTACGACACGCTGCGCCGCACGCCAAAGGACTCGTACGCCTGGTACCGCGACGTCATCAGGCAACAGCGCGCGAACAGGGGGTGACGCGCGCCGCCGCACCGGCCCGGCACGCTGTCCTCCTGAGGGCCGAGCCGCAATGCCACACCAAGGCCTCCGCGCAGGGCCGGCCAGGGGAGGCGGACGGCCCGGCGCGGGGTTCCGTCAGTCGTCCCAGACCATGTCGAAGGCGCGCTCGAAGTTGACGTAGCCCAGACGCGCGAAGGACTTCGCCATCGGTACGTTGCCGAGGTCCGTCGCCGCCCGGATCCGCTCCACGCCGTCCTGGCCGGCCAGCACCCGGGTTCCCTCGGCGAGGAGTTCGTCGATGTAGCCATGACCGCGCCGAGCGGGCAGCACGCCGATGTACGCGATGATCGGGTTGTAGTTGTTGCGCGCCGGGATCACGAAGCCGACCGGTTCGCCGTCCGGGAGTTCGGCGATGCGCCACCACTCCTGCGGGGTCGAGTAGTGGGCGAGCTCCTCGTCGTAGTGCTTCTCCGCGGCCTCGCGCGCCGACAGGCCCGACGCCAGGTCCTGCTGCCCGTGGGCGTCCAGGGTGCCCTCCATCACCGGCGTCATCAACGCGAGGAGATCCTCGCGCCCGGCGACCGGGCGGAACCTCAGCCGGCCGCTGTCGGCGGGTACGGGAGTGCCCGCACGCCACTCCAGGCGCAGCCGTTCCACGAGCATGCGTGCGCCGGTGCGCTCCATGACCCGGATGCGGGCCTCGACGACATCACGGGAGGCCGGGTCCTCACGCCAGTCGGGCGGAACGAAGCGCCCGTACTCGGGACGCGGGGCGCCGGCGGGGACGACGGCCGCCGTCGCCGCTTCCAGCAACCGCAGTCCCGCCTCCCCACGCTCGGGCTCGGGCAGCGTGTCGTCCAGGTCGAAGAAGTCGAGCAGGAGCGGCTCCTTGCCGTCCTTGCCCCACCAGGCGATCCGCGCCACCACCCGGTCGTCCCGCAGGGCCACCCACATCCACTCCGGGCGGCGGCGGCCCGTCGCGAGGTCGTCCGCCAGTTCGTGGTCCAGGACGTAGGACAGCCGGCAGAAGAGGTCGAGTTCTTCCGGGCCGCTGATCGGACGGATGGTCAGGTCGAGTGGTGCGTCGAGCACGAATCCCCCACAGGTGTACGGGCACGTCCGGGCGGTCGCCCGGACGGCGCGGCGGCCGACAGTAGCAACGCCGGGCGCGCGGCGCCCCGTAAATTCCCGGGGCCGCGCAGGTCAGGAGGGCGGAAAGCAGCGTTGTTCTGGACACTTCGGGGCGGTCGGCCCGACAATTGGCCGTGTGACGTCCTCCTTCGAGTCCCACACGTATCCCGCGCGGCTGTCCGACGCCCAGCGCGACCGTGTTCTCGGTGTGCTCAGAGAGGGCGCGGCGCAGGGCAAGCTCTCCCACGACACGTTCATGCGGCGCATGGAACTGGCCCTGATCGCCAGTCGTTCCGAGCAACTGGACGCGCTCACCGCTGACCTGGAGCGCGACGGGCGCTGGTCGCGGCAGCTGTTCCGGGCCGTGAGCGGTGTCTCCGGCTTCCCCGAGCGGGTGCGCAGGGCCTGGCGTGCCGAGCGGCTGCCCAAGCTCCTGCTCCCGGCGCCGAGTCCGCACCCCCTGCTCATCGGCCGTGACCCGGGCAACGGGCTGCGCCTCAGCCACGAGACGGTTTCCCGGATGCATGCCGAACTCACCGCTCACGGCGACCGATGGGTGCTGCGTGACCTCGGTTCGACCAACGGCACCTGTGTCAACGGGCAGCGCGTGACGGGGACGGTGTCGGTGCGCGAGGGGGACCAGGTCAGTTTCGGCAGAATGACCTTCCGGCTCTCGGCACCCGCGCTCCGCCCGCCGGCCTGAGGGCTGCCTGCGATCCCCGGCGGGCGCACCACGACGGCCGCGGCACCTCGCCGCGTCGTCGGAACGCCCGAATACATCCAGGAGGCGGACAGACCTCCGCCTGCGCGGTGCTCACTGCGGACCCCGAAGCGGGAAGCGGGAGCTCGCGGTCTTCTTCCGCGTCGGGCTGACCGGCGCCGCCGCCGCGTTCACCGAACCGCTGACCGCGTGCCGGCCGCCCGGCATGCCCCGGCCCGGACCGGACGGTGACCGCCCCGTCACCCGTACGGCCGTACACCGACTGCGGTGGACCCGTTCAGGTGATCAGCTGAACGGGACCGCGCCGCGCACCGGCGCACCGGACACCCCGGGGGTGCGCCATGCAGGCAGACACACCCGGAGACATACCGGCCCCGACGCCCTCGCCCGAGCACGGCACCGCCCGTCGCCCGTCCGCGCGACCCCGCCGTGCGGCCCGTGCCGGCGGCGGCCCCAGCCTCCTCGCGCCGGGCGCGGCCCACGACCCTTACCGGCTCTACCGGGTGCTCCGCGAGGAGTACCCGCTCATCTACGACGCGCCGCTGGGCGCCTGGCTGGTCAGCCGGTACGACGACGTTGCCACCGCGCTCACCGACCCGGGGTTCGCGGGCTTCCCGCACGACGGAGCACCCCGGGGCGGACCGGCACCGCAGGGCCTCTGCCACGGGAACTTCCGCTGTCTGCCGAGCGACCGGTACGCGATGCCGACCGGCTCCGTGCCCGGGCACCTGGCCGAGCGCGTCGAGCGGACCGCCTATGTGCTGGCCCGAAGGATCGCCCAACGCCCGCAGGCCGACCTCGTCGAGGAGTTCTGCCGCTGGCTCCCCGCCGGTGCGCCGGCTGCCGACACCGGGACGTCCTGCACCCGGCACACCGGCCTGCGCCAGACCGCACTCGCCTCGTTCCTCGCCAATCTGCTGGACGACCCGGACCTGATGGCCGCCATGCGCATCGAACCCGCGCTCACCGGCCGGGCCTGGACCGAGTCGCTGCGCCGCGACCCGCCCGTCCAGGTCGTGCTGCGCCGCACCGTCACGGAGGTCACCCTCAGCGGCGGGACCCTGCCCGCGCGGGCGCCCGTCGCCTGTCTGATCGGCTCGGCGGGCCGTGACCCGGAACGGTTCGCCGCACCGGACGTGTTCGATCCCTTCCGCCGGGACCAGGACCGCGGCACCCCCGGCCCGGCCGGCTGCCCCGCCGTGCTGCTCGGCCGGCTGGAGGCCGAACAGGGGCTGCGCGCCCTGCTCGACGCGATGCCCGGCCTGCGCTGGGCGGAGGGCTTCCGCCCAGCGGCCACCGGCCTGCTCACCCGTGGTCCGCGCTCCCTGCTCGTCCGTCCTTGGACGGGTCGGCCCGGCTGAGCAGCACCACCGGCCGCTCCGCGAACAGCTCCGCCAACGGCACCGACCCGCCGGAGAACTTCCGGCCCGGCGTCAGCAGATCGCGCCACACACCCTCGTCCGGCAGCGTCAGCTCCGTGCCGCGCCAGCCGCCCGACTCCGCGAGCCCCAGCGACAGTCGGGTCACCGCGGTGACCACCTCGCCGGAGCGGCAGAAGGCCAGACAGTGCACCTCCGCCGGACCGGAGGCGGTCAACGGTGCGTACGTGCCCGACTCGCCGAACACCTCGGGCCGCTCCCGCCGCAGCCGCAGTGCCGTCTCGGTCAGCTCTCCCTTCTCGTCGGCAGGAGCCCCGTCGGACGGCTGCCGGAACGGGCGCCGGTTGTCCGGGTCGACCAGCGCCAGATACTCCCGCTCCGTGCCCTGGTAGAGATCCGGCACTCCCGGCATCGTCAGGTGCACCAGCGCCGCGCCCAGCGCGTTGACCCGCGCATGCGGGGCGAGCCCCGCCGCGAATCGCTCCAGGAGCGCCCGCGCCGCACCGGTGCCGGCGGCCGGACCTGCGGCGACGAAGTCCGACGCCGCCCGCTCGTACACCGGGTCCGGTTCGGTCCAGCTGGTGAACAGCCCCGATTCACGCACCGCCTTGAGCAGCGCCGGCTCCAGCCGTGCGGCCTGCTCCCCGGGCGGTAGGCCCGCACAGCCGAGCGCCGTCTGCCACGCCTGCCAGGCGAGCTGCGGATCGGGGGCGGCGGGGGCCGTCCGGGTCAGCTCGGCAACCAACTCCGCCCACGGCCCGGGGCACTGCGACAGCACCGCGATACCCGCCCGGACGTCGGCGCTGCGCTTGGTGTCATGCGTCGTCAGAGCCGTGCCGGTGGCGGGCCAGTCGCGGGCGAGCCGCGCGCAGAAGGCGTGGAACTCCTCCGGAGCCACCGCCGGGCGCCCCGGGTCGCCGCCCACCTCGGTGGCCGAGACCAGCGGCACATACCGGTAGTAGGCCGTGTCCTCGACCGCCTTGGCACGCAGCGCGGACGCGGTCTGGGCGAACCGGGCGCAGAACGCCGCCCGGTCCTCGCCCGCGCCGAGCCGTCCCAGGGCCAGCTCCCGCACCACGTCGACGGCCGAGGCCTCCTCCCGTACCGCGAACGCGGCCTTGGCGTCGCTCACCGCGGCCGCGTCGAGCGTCGCCTCGGCCGTCTCGGTGCAGGGGCCGCCCGCCGTCACGTACGGGCGGTATACCGGGACCCGGACCAGCAGTTCGCGCACGGCGGTGTGCAGCGCCCAGGGGGCGTGGTCGCGCAGCTCGGGGTCCTCGGCGCAGATGCGGGAGGCGATCCGGGTCAGCAGCTCCGTCTCGGCGGCCAGCTCATGGGTGACGACGCGGTACGCGGCCCGGCGCACGGTCGCTGTCCAGTAGCCGCCCCGGTCACCGGCCGGGGCGACGAACTCGCGGTACCCGCCGAGCAACTCGGCCGTGCCCACCGGGTCGACGAAGAGCCCGTCGATCCGGTGCAGCGCGTCATACCCCGTCGTCCCGGCGACGGCCCATCCGGCGGGCAGTGGCTCGGGGCCGGTGAGGATCTTCTCGACCACCGTCCACACCCCGCCGCTCGCCTCCGAGAGCTGGTGCAGATAGCCGGCCGGATCGGCAAGCCCGTCCGGGTGATCGATCCGCAGGCCGTCCACGACGCCGTCCCGCACCAGCTCCAGGATCTTGGCGTGGGAGGCGGCGAAGACCTCCGGGTCCTCCACGCGCACCCCGATCAGCTCCGAGATGGTGAAGAAGCGCCGGTAGTTCAGCTCGGTGCGGGCCAGCCGCCACCAGCCGAGCCGGTAGTGCTGGGCGTCCAGCAGCTCGGGCAGACCGAGGTGGGCGGTGCCGGCCCGCAGCGGGAACTCCTGCTCGCCGTAGCGCAGAACCTCCCCGTCGACCCGCAGCCGGTCCATCTCCTCGCCGATCCGTCCGGCGAGTACGGGCAGCAGGACCCGCCCGTCGCCCGCCGTCCAGTCGATGTCGAACCAGCGGGCGTACGGGGACCCGGGTCCCTCGCGCAGGACCTCGCGCAGCGCGTGGTTGTGCCGCGGGTCGGCGGCCATGTGGTTCGGCACGATGTCCAGGACGAGGCCGAGCCCGTGCGCGCGCGCGGTGCGGGCCAGCCGGCGCAGACCCTCCTCGCCGCCCAGCTCGGCGCGTACCCGGCTGTGGTCGACGACGTCGTAGCCGTGCTGTGAGCCGGGCACCGCCTCGAGCACGGGGGACAGATGCAGATGCGAGACGCCGAGCGAGGCGAGGTACGGCACGGCGTCCTCGGCGGCCGAGAACGGGAAATCCGGCTGGAGCTGGAGCCGGTACGTGGCGGAAGGCGTCATGGGAACTTCCGTACCCAGATCCGGACCGCCTGTGTCACTCGGGCACGGACAAGTGCACGACCGGCGGCCCCCGCCGCCCTACGCCGGCCGCTGCAGCACCACCATGCTCCGCCCCACCAGCGTCACCCGATCGCCCGCCGCCACCTTGGGGCCCGCCCCGGTCAGTACTCCGTCCGGGCGGGCCGTGTCGACGACCGCCAGCCACTGCCGTCCGTGATTGACCGGGACGGCGAATTCCAGCGTCTCGGCGCTCGCGTTGAACATCAGCAGGAACGAGTCGTCGGAGATCCGTTCCCCGCGCGGGCCCGGCTCCGAGATGGCGTGCCCGTTCAGGAAGACCGTCAGCGCCTTGGCGTGCGCCGCCTGCCAGTCCCGCTGGGTCATCTCCTGGCCCTCGGGGGTGAACCAGGCGATGTCCGAGAGCTCGTCATGCGTGCCTTCCACGGGACGCCCGTGGAAGAACCGCCGGCGACGGAAGACGGGATGGTCGCGGCGCAGCCACACCATCGCCCGGGTGAACTCCAGCAGACTGCTGCCGAGGCCACCGCCGTCCTGCCCGTCCGGCTCCTCGTCGTCGGCTGCTGCCCCGGCCGGTTCGGGCCAGTGCACCCAGGACAGTTCGCTGTCCTGGCAGTAGCCGTTGTTGTTGCCCCGCTGCGTACGGCCGAACTCGTCCCCATGACTGAGCATCGGCACACCCTGGGACAGCATCAGCGTGGCGATGAAGTTGCGCATCTGACGCTCGCGCAGCTCCAGCACCTCGGGCCGGTCCGTCTCGCCCTCCACGCCGCAGTTCCAGGACCGGTTGTGGCTCTCGCCGTCGCGGTTGCCCTCGCCGTTGGCCTCGTTGTGCTTGTCGTTGTACGAGACCAGGTCGTGCAGCGTGAATCCGTCGTGGCAGGTCGTGAAGTTGATCGAGGCGAGCGGCCGCCGCCCGTCGTCCTGGTACAGGTCGGAGGAGCCCGTCAGCCGGCCGGCGAACTCGGCCAGGGTCCGGGGCTCGCCGCGCCACAGGTCCCGCACCGTGTCCCGGTACTTCCCGTTCCACTCGGTCCACAGCGGCGGGAAGTTCCCCACCTGATAGCCGCCCTCGCCCACGTCCCACGGCTCGGCGATCAGCTTCACCTGGCTGACCACCGGGTCCTGCTGCACCAGGTCGAAGAAGGACGACAGCCGGTCCACCTCGTGGAACTGACGGGCCAGGGTGGCCGCCAGATCGAAGCGGAAACCGTCCACGTGCATCTCGGTCACCCAGTAGCGCAGCGAGTCCATGATCAGCTGGAGCACGTGCGGGGAGCGCATCAGCAGGGAGTTCCCGGTCCCCGTGGTGTCCATGTAGTAGCGCTGGTCGTCGGCGAGCCGGTAGTACGAGGCGTTGTCCAGACCCCGGAAGGAGAGCGTCGGCCCCAGGTGGTTGCCCTCGGCCGTGTGGTTGTAGACCACGTCGAGGATCACCTCGATGCCGGCCTGGTGCAGCGCGCGCACCGCCTGCTTGAACTCCAGGACCTGCTCGCCCCGGTCGCCCCAGGAGGCGTAGGCGTTGTGCGGGGCGAAGAAGCCGATGGTGTTGTAACCCCAGTAGTTGGCGAGCCCCGCGTCCGCCAGCCGGTGGTCCTGGACGAACTGGTGCACCGGCATTAATTCGATGGCCGTGACGCCGAGCTCCGTCAGATGCGCGATGACCTCCGGATGCGCAAGCCCGGCGTACGTACCGCGCAGCTCCTTCGGCAGCCCCGGATGGAGCATCGTCAGGCCCTTCACATGGGCCTCGTAGATCACCGTGCGGTGGTAGTCCGTACGGGGCCGTCGGTCGTCGCCCCAGTCGAAGTACGGGTTGACCACGACCGAGGACATGGTGTGCGGCGCCGAGTCGAGGTCATTGCGCGCGTCGGGCCGGCCGAACGGATAGCCGTACACCGCCTCGCCCCACTGGATCTGCCCGGAGACAGCCCGTGCGTACGGGTCCAGAAGCAGCTTGGCGGAATTGCAGCGGGCACCGCGCTGCGGTTCGTAAGGACCGTGCACACGGAATCCGTACCGCTGACCGGGCATCACCCCGGGCAGATAGGCATGACGGACGAAGGCGTCGGTCTCTCTCAGCTCCACCGCCGTCTCGGAACCGTCGTCGTGCAGCAGGCACAACTCGATTCGGTGGGCGGCCTCCGAGAAGACCGCGAAGTTGGTCCCGGCGCCGTCGTACGTGGCACCGAGGGGGTACGCCTGTCCCGGCCAGACCTGCATAGATTTCGACTCTTCCACTCTGATGCTGTTGCCTGAGGAATGCGGGCTCCCTGGGGCAGATCTTCCCCGAAAGAGCGGCCCTTACCTAGGACCGGACGGCAAATGGGGGCCGGCGTCGCGGACACCGTCCGGTCCGGTCAACATCGGACCCGCACCACGACGCCCAGAACCGGAATCCGGAACCCCGCTCGGCCGGTTGCCCGGAATGCGGCTTGGCGCGGGGTGTTCAATCACTATGAATCCGCTCACTCCGGCAGATCTCGCCACTCGGAACAAGCGTGCATCCTAGGGGAGTTGGGAAAGGAGCCTGTGCATCCGGCTGCACCGGCTCCCGCTCGCGGAGTACCCTTCCTTGATCGTTGGTGGGGGAGTGGAAGGCGGTGCGCGGGTGAGCTCGGGAGGGTTCGAGCTGCCCCCAGGTGACACGGGTCACGAGGGGGATCTGGCCGATGTCCCGCCCGGGGCGGTCTCGCTGGCGCAGCCCCTGGAGATCGGTGCGGAACTGGACTGGGGCGCGGAGGCCTGGAGCGAGGTGCGCACGCGCGCCCAGCGGGCGGGGCGCGCCTACATCTGGCTGAACCTCGTGGAGCAGCGGCTGCGCGCCGTCGTCGCCGCGGTGCTCCGGCCCATCTACGAGCCGGTCCATGGTGAGGACTGGGTGGTGGCCGCGGCGGGACCCGCCGGGCAGGAGTGGGTGCAGCGTGCCGTCGCCGTGCGCGAGGTGTCCCGGCGCAAGGGCTATCTGCTGGACCCGGCCGACGACAACGTCCTGAGCTTCCTCACGTTGCCGCAGCTGCGGGAACTGATGGTCCAGCACTGGCCCTGCTTCGAGCCCTACTTCGACGACCGGCGTGACGTCGAGCTGGCGCTGGACGAACTGGAGGTCGCCCGCAACGTGGTCTCCCGCAACCGCGCCCTCAACGAGGCGGTGCTGGCCCAGGCCGAGCGGGCCTCCGCCCGGCTGCTGGAGATCCTCGGCAGCGGCGCGGCCGTTCCCTCCGCCGACCGGCTCCCGGTCGACGCCGTGGAGGAACTCGTCGGCGACCGCTACGCGGACGTGGTCTCCGTCCACCCGGACCGGGTGCGGCTCCAGCGTCAGCTGCCCGCCGAGGACCTCTTCGGCGGAGCGCGCCGGCTGGACGCGATCGGAATAGGGCTCAACCTGCTGGTGCAGAACTTCTCCGGGCGCCGGCTGATCCGGCTCGCCGAGTCGGGCTGCCGGATCCGGCTGCTCTTCATCAACCCGGCCAGCAGCGCGGTCAAGCGCCGTGAGCGGGAGCTCGGCCTCAAGAAGGGCGAGCTGAGCCGGTCGGTGGAGATGAACATCCTCCACATGCGCCGGGTCCGCTCCAAGCTGCGCGACCCGGGCGCCTTCGAGATCCACGTCTTCGACGAGACGCCTCGCTTCACCGCCTACCTGGTGGACGGTGACGGAGCCAATGCGGTGGGGGTCGTCCAGACGTATCTGCGCCGGGCGCGCGGCATGGAGGCACCGGTGCTGGTGCTGCGGGGCGGTGGGCGGTCGGTCGTCCGGGCCGGCCAGGACAGCGAGCACGGGCTGTTCGAGACGTACCGCGAGGAGTTCGAATCGGTGTGGACGGACTCCCGGCCGGTTTCCTGAGGGCCGCCCCTCCGCGTGGACGGGCTTCCTCCGGTTCCCTGAGGGCCGTCTCCCCGGCGTGGACTTCCAGCGGCTTCCTGAGGGGCCGTCCCTCCGCGTTGTCAGTGCCCCGTGCGAGGGTGGTCGTCATCCGGGGGAGCACCACGAAGGAGGTACGGGATGAGCTGGCACCGGCATGCGCTGGTCGGCTTCGACCTGGAGACGACGGGTACGGAGCCGCTGGAGGCCAGGATCGTGACGGCCGCGGTCGTCCGGGTCGACGGCCCGGACGGGGAGCCGGCGAGCCGGCACACCTGGCTGGCCGATCCGGGGATCAGGATCCCCGCACAGGCCTCGGCGATCCACGGCATCAGCAGCGAGCGGGCGGTGGCGGAGGGCCGGCCGGTGCGCGAGGTGGCCGACGAGATCGCCGACATGCTGACCGGTTACTGGCGCCAGGGCATCCCGGTGGTCGCGTACAACGCGGCCTTCGATCTGACGCTGCTGACGGCCGAGTTGCACCGCCACGGACTGCCCTCGCTCAGCGACCGGCTCGACGGCGAGGGGATCGGGCCGGTGATCGACCCGTACACGATCGACCGGGCGGTCGACCGCTACCGCAAGGGCAAGCGCAATCTGGAAGCGGTCTGCGTCGAGTACGGCGTGGTCCACGGGGGAGCGCACGACGCGGCGGCGGACGCGCTGGCGGCGGTGCGGGTGGCGTACGCGATAGCCGCCCGGCACGGCTCGGTGGCCGCCCTGGCGGCATTGGAGCTGCACGAGCGCCAGATCGTCTGGTACGCGGAGTGGGCCGCCGACTTCCAGCAGTTCCTGCGCCGCAAGGGCACGGCGGACGCGGTCATCGACGGCCGCTGGCCGGTACGGGAGCCGGTGCGTGAGGCGGAATCAAGCCGTCCCCTCTGACCTGGGGACCGGGCGTTCAGAACGGGTACCACCGCACCGACGGGTCCCCGTCCCGCAGGGACGCCACCCGGCGGTGGAACTCCGCGAGTGCCTTCGGATTGGCCGGGGCGTGCTGCGCGACCCACGCGCAGCTCGCCGTCTCCCGGGCCCCGCGCAGCACCGCGCAGCCGTCCCACTCCCGTACGTCCCACCCGTACGCCGAGGTGAACGCGTCATAGGCCTCGGCGTCCAGCCCGTACCGGTCGCGGGACAGGGCGAGCACCACCAGGTCGTGCTCGCGCAGATCTGTGGAGAACGTCTCCAGGTCCACCAGGACCGGCCCGTCCGGGCCGACATGGACGTTGCGTGCGAGCGCGTCGCCGTGGATCGGGCCGGGGGGCAGCTGCGGGACCAGGGCGGCGGCCGCCGCCGCGAAGCCGTCGCGGCGTTCGCGCAGATACGCGGCGTCGGCCGGATCGATCGACTCGCCGGCCAGACTCAGCCACCGCTCGACGCCGCCCAGCAGTTCCCGGCGGGGCAGGGCGAGGCCCTCCGGGGCCGGCAGTGCGTGCACCGCCCTCAGCAGCGGTGCGAGATCCCGCGGCTCGGCGGGCCGCACCGCGTCCGGCAGCCGGTGCCACAGCGTGACGGGGTGGCCCTCGACCAGCCGCGCCCCCGGCTCGGCCGCCCGCACGGCGGGGACGTCGGAGGCGGCGAGCCACCGTGCCACGGCCACCTCGCGTTCCGCCCGGTCACGCAGCTCCGGACTCCGCAGGGCGTCGCGGCCGATCTTGACGACCAGGTCGCCCACGGCGAACACCGCGTTCTCGCCCAGCGCGATCAGCGACGCGCCGCCGGGCAGTCCGGCAGCGGTCAGCACCTCGCGCGCTCGCATCTCGTTCATGGATCCGATTTTCGCATCCGTGCAGGCTGCCTTGACGAACCGACGGGCCGTCAGCACGATGGCGGAGGCCACCTGAGCGGCCAGAACGGTATGTAGCCGGTCGAATGACGCAAGGGGGCGTATTTATGACATTGGCGAATGCAACCGTGCAGTCCGGACGGCACGGGCCGCCGGGCGACCCGCGTGGCAAGCAGTCCGGGCAGATCAACCGGAACGCCGGAACCTGGTTCCTGGTACTGCCCGCCCTGATCCCGATCCTGATCCTCAGTGTGGGGCCCCTGCTCTACGGCATCGCGCTGGCCTTCACGGACGCCCAGTCGGGCCGGACCCGGTCCACCCAGTGGGTCGGCGTACTGAACTTCCAGGACCTGCTCCACGACGGACTCTTCTGGGAGTCGTTCCGCATCGGTCTGGTCTGGGCGGTCGGCGTCACCGTCCCGCAGTTCGTCCTGGCCCTCGGTCTCGCCCTCCTGCTCAACGAGAACCTGCGGATGCGCTGGCTGGCCCGCGCCTTGGCCATCATTCCGTGGGCGATGCCCGAGGTCGTCGTCGGCATCATGTGGCGCCTTGTCTACAACCCGGACGCCGGCATCCTCAACGAGACCATCCGCGACCTGGGTCTCGGCGACGGCCGCGACTGGCTGACCGGCCTCGCCACCGCACTGCCCGCGGTGATCCTCGTCGGGGTCTGGGCCGGGATGCCGCAGACCACGGTGGCCCTGCTGGCCGGGCTCCAGAACACTCCGCACGAACTCCACGAGGCGGCCGCCCTGGACGGAGCGGGCGCCTGGCGCCGGTTCCGTACAGTCACCTGGCCCGCGCTCAGGCCCGTCGCCCTCTCCATCACCGCGCTCAACTTCATCTGGAACTTCAACTCCTTCGCCCTGGTCTACGTGCTGACCAACGGCGGACCCGGCGGCCGCACCCGGCTCCCGATGCTCTTCGCCTACGAAGAGGCCTTCCGTTACGGACAGTTCGGCTACGCCGCGGCAATGGGCTGTGTGATGGTCGCGGTGATCTCCGTGATCCTCGCCGTGTACCTCGCCGGACGGCTCAGGGGAGGCGAGGACCGATGAGTCTGCGCACCAGCAGGCCCGCACGCGCCGGACAGTACCTGGCGCTGCTCTGCTACCTGGTCTTCCTGGCCTTCCCGTTCCTGTGGCTGATCTCCACCGCCTTCAAACCCGCTCCCGAACTGGGCTCCCTGCACCCCACCTGGATCCCCGAGCACCCGACCCTGGACAACTTCCGGCAGGCCTTCGACGAGCAGCCGCTGCTCCGGGCCGCCGCCAACTCGCTGATCGCCGCGCTCTCGGCCGGCGTCATCGCCGTCCTCATCGCGACCCCGATGGCCTATGTGATGGCCCGCCACCGCTCACGGCTCTCCACGGCCGCCACCGGCTGGGTCGTGGTCAGCCAGGCGTTCCCGTTCGTCCTGCTGATCATTCCGCTGTTCCTGGTCCTCAAGCATCTGCATCTCATCAACACCCTGTGGGGGCTGATCATGGTCTACGTGGTGTGGGCGCTGCCCTTCGCTCTGTGGATGCTGGTCGGCTACGTACGGGCCGTGCCGCCCGAGCTGGAGGAGGCCGCGGCGGTCGACGGAGCCGGCCGGCTGCGGATACTCGTCTCGGTCACCGCCCCGCTGCTGGCCCCCGGGATCGTCGCCACCGCGCTCTTCGCGTTCATCACCGCCTGGAACGAGTTCTTCTTCGCCCTCGTCCTGCTCAAGACCCCGGAGAAGCAGACCTTGCCGGTCGTGCTGACCCACTTCCTGGGTGCGGAGGGTGCGAGCGACCTCGGGCCGCTCGCCGCCGCAGCGTTCCTCGCCACCCTTCCCTCGCTCGTCCTCTTCGCCGTCATCCAGCGGCGGATCACGGGCGGCATGCTGGCCGGGGCGGTGAAGAGCTGATGCGCGCAGTGGTACGTACGGCAGCCGTGGCGGCCACCGCGCTCGCCCTGCTGCTCACCGGGTGCGCCGGGGACGGCGACGACGGAACGGACGGGAAGATCCGGATCCGCTTCCAGTCGCTCGCCTGGCAGAAGGAATCCGTCGACATCAACAAACAGCTGGTGAAGGAGTGGAACGCGAGCCATCCGGACATCGAGGTCCAATACGTCCAGGGCAGCTGGGACAGTGTCCACGACCAGCTCCTCACCTCCTTCGAGGGGAACGAGGCCCCGGACGTCATCCACGACGCCTCCGACGACCTCGCGGACTTCGCGTACGGCGGCTACCTCGCCGATCTCCGTAAGCTCCTCCCGAACCGGCTGACCGACGACATCCCCGCGCAGAGCTGGCAGACCGCCACCTTCGACGGCGGTGTGTACGGGGTGCCGTTCCTCCAGGAACCGCGGGTCCTGATCGCCAACACCAGGATCCTCAAGGACTCCGGGGTCCGCATCCCGACCCCCGAGAAGCCCTGGAGCTGGCCGGAGTTCCGACAGGTCACCAAGCAGCTGACGGGCAAGGGCCGTTACGGAGTCGCCTGGCCGCTCAAGGAACCGGTCTCCGTCACCCTCAACCTCGGCCTCTCGGCAGGCGGCCAACTGTTCCACCGCCGCGCCGACGGAAAGGTGGCCATCGAGACGGGCGAGGGCGACCAGGTGGTCCCGGGCACCATCCACGATCAGGTCAACACCGACCACAGCGCCGCCCGCACCGCACTCGGCATGGGGGGTGGCGACACGCTGCCCGGCCTCTTCGGCGGGAAGTACGCCATGGTGCCGCTCGGGTTCTCCTACCGCCAGCAGGTCGTGGAACAGGCCCCGAAGGGCTTCGAGTGGACCGTGCTGCCCGCCCCGGCCGGCACCGGGGGCCTGGCGCAGGGAGTGAGTCCGCAGACCCTGTCCGTCGCCGAGGACAGCCCGCACAAGAAGGAGGCCGTGGAGTTCATCGACTTCCTGCTGCGGCCCGCGAACATGGTGCGCCTGGCCAAGGGTGACTGGATGCTGCCGACCGGCACGGCCGCCCTGGCCGACCCCTCGCTGCACACCGCAGACCGGGGCTGGGCGACCGGTGCCGCCCTCGCTGCCGCCCTGCGCCCGGCACCGGCCCAGTCCGTGCGCGGATACCCCGAGTGGAAGGACAAGGTCGCCACGCCCGCGCTCCAGGAGTACTACAGCGGGGCGATCGACTCCGGCGAGCTGAAGAAGCGTCTGGTGGAGGACGGGAAGCGGGTGTTGGCCCGCTATCAGCGGTGAGTACGGACGGGTACGGAAGGAAGGGCTGTCCCGCGATTCCCGGTGGATCAGCGCGCGCGTCGGATGCGGTGCATCGCGAGGTCTGACGGTGGACCCCGCGCAGACGGCGTCCGATGTCCCCCTTGCCGGGCTGATGGGTGTGACAGGGGTGCGGATCGTCCGACGCTGAACACGCTCGGCCCCGCCCCGTTCGTGACGAAGCGTCATGAACGGGGCGGAACGCTGCCTGCGGGACTGAGGCCGATGGTGTCCGGCCGGTGACGGGCAGTGGTTGTGGGGGACTTGGGTGCGGGTGGTCGTCTTCCTGTGACGAAATCATGGGCAGGGCGTCGTGGGCCCAGGGAAGGTCTTGATCTGCGCGCGTCAATCAGTAAGGGTTTCGAGCCAGCCCCCGGAGATCTTCCGGCCGAGGGTCAATCCCCCCACAAAGAATGACGAGGAGAACCCCTCTTCATGGCAATTCACAAGCGCGCACGCCGGTTCCAGCTGACTGCCGCCATCACCGCGGTGGCCGCGGCAGCCGGAGTCACCCTGCTGGCCGTCCCGTTCGCCGGAGCGGCACCCGCCCCCGCGACCGGCAAGATCTACGGCGCCGACGCGTCGACCGCCGTCTCCGGCAGCTACATCGTGATGCTGGACCAGAAGGCCGACAAGGCGAAGCTCGCCAAGGAGTACGGCGGCAAGCTGAAGCGCAACTACGCCTCCGCCATCAACGGCTTCTCCGCCAGCGGCCTTTCGGAGACCGAGGCCAAGCGCCTCGCGGCCGACCCGGCCGTGTCCAAGGTCGTCCAGAACAAGAAGTTCCACGCCAGCGCCACCCAGGACAACCCGCCGTCCTGGGGCCTGGACCGCATCGACCAGGCGGAGACCGCCGGGGACAAGGCGTACACCTACCCGGACAGCGCGGGTGAGGGCGTCACCGCGTACGTCATCGACACCGGGGTCCGCACCACGCACCAGGAGTTCGAGGGCCGGGCCAGCTCGGGCTTCGACGCGGTGGACAACGACGACAGCGCCGACGACGGCAACGGCCACGGCACCCACGTGGCCGGCACCATAGCCGGGGCGACGTACGGCGTCGCCAAGAAGGCCAAGATCGTTGCCGTGCGTGTCCTCGACGACTCCGGATCGGGCACCACCGAGCAGGTCGTCGCCGGAATCGACTGGGTCACCGAGAACCACCAGGGCCCGTCCGTCGCCAACATGAGCCTCGGCGGCGGCGCGGACGAGGCGCTCGACGCGGCCGTCCAGAAGGCCATCGCCTCCGGAGTCACCTTCGCGGTGGCAGCCGGGAACGAGTCGAGCGACGCGGGCGCGGGCTCCCCGTCGCGCGTCCCGGAGGCCATCACGGTCGCCTCCTCCACGGTGGACGACGAGCAGTCCTCGTTCTCCAACTACGGCTCGGTCGTGGACATCTACGCGCCGGGCTCCGACATCACCTCGTCATGGAACGACAGCGACGACGCGACCAACACCATCTCCGGCACGTCCATGGCGACCCCGCACGTCGTCGGTGCCGCCGCCGTCTACCTGGCCGGGCACCCGGACGCCACCCCGGCGGAGGTCGCCACCGCGCTGACCGGGGGAGCCACTCCGGACGCCATCAGCAACGCCACCGAAGGGACGGCGAACAAGCTGCTGAAGGTGGTTGAGTAGGACCCGGCCGGCCACCGCGCCCTCCCCCACGGGGCGCGGCGGCCGTACGGCTCGGGAAGATCGTCCTATGGTGTGCCCATGATGATGTACGCGGCGCCGTCGCCCGGGAAGGGCGGGAGCGGTCACCGAAGGCCCACCGCGGGCGGGACCCGCGCGCCGCACACCGGATCCGCGCGGACGGCCGGAGGCGGCGCATGAGCGAACCGTCCCCGGGCGTGGCCGCCGCCGTCGAGGGCGAACTCCGCCTCCTGGACCCGGTGGTCCGGGCCTCCACCGCACTCCTCATCCAGGTCCTGCACCCCGACTTCCACGAGGTCGACACCACCGGCCGCCGCTGGGACCGCGCGATGGTCATCACCTCGCTGATCTCGGACGAAGCCCCCCGGCCCGGACAGCTCACCGCCTCACGGATGCGCGGGGTCCAGCTCGCCGACGAGCTCGTCCACGTCACCTTCGACACCGAGGCCAGGGGCAAGCGCGCCCATCGCAGTTCCCTGTGGCGGCTCACCGAGGCGGGCTGGCTCCTCTATTACCACCAGGCCACCCCCTTCCTCACCGCCACGCCCCACGACGGGTGAGGCGGTGTCAGCGACGGTCCGCCCGCTGGGCCCGCGCCGTCCACCGCCCGTCGGTGCGAGCGATCCGTACCGGATGACCGAAGCAGGAACTGACCAGCTCCGTGGTCAGCACCTCGACGGCGGGCCCCGAGGCCGTGCACCGTCCCCCGCGCAGCAGCATCGCGTGCGTGGTGGAGGCCGGCAGCTCCTCCAGATGGTGCGTGACCAGCACCGTCGCCAGCTCCGGGTGCTCCTCGCGCAAGGCGTCAAGACTGTCCAGCAGCTGCTCCCGGGCGGCCAGATCCAGCCCGGTGGCCGGCTCGTCGAGCAGCAGCAGCCGGGGCTGCGGCATCAGCGCACGGGCGATGAGCGTACGACCGCGCTCACCCTGCGAGAGCGCCGGCCAGCGGGACCGTGTCTTCCCGCCCATCCCCAGCATCTTCAGCAGCCTCTCTGCCCGCTCCCGCTGTTCCGCCCCGGGCGACCACCGCGGCAGCGGCTCGACGGAGTTGGTCAGACCCGTCAGCACCACCTGGCTCACAGTCAGCGGGGAACGCAGCGGATGGCGCGGATCGACATGGCCCAGCAAGGTCCGCAGCTCCCGCAGATCCACCCGGCCGAGGGTGCGCCCCAGCACCTCCACCGTGCCCCGGGTGGGGTGGGTGACCGCCCCGAGCAGCCCGAGCAGGGTGCTCTTGCCCGCGCCGTTGGCGCCTAGCAGGGCCCAGTGCTCCCCGCTCCGCACGGTCAGCGAGACCGAGTCGAGCAGCACGTTCCCCTCCCGTACGAGCGAGACACGGTCGGCCCGGATCACCGGCGCAGGGGCGGTCGGGGCGGACTGGACGGGGGCTGCGGTCACGGTCACGTGCGTGTACTCCTTCATGCGGAGGCGAGGGCCTCCAGGCGGCTCATGTCCTCGGTCGTCAGCCGGATCTCCCGCGCCCCCAGGTTCTCCGAGAGATGGGCGGCCGAACCGGTGCCCGGGGTCGGGCACAGGACGGGGGAGCGGTGCAGCAGCCAGGCGAGGGCGATCTGTCCGCGGGTGGCACCGTGGTCCTGCGCGACGCCGTCGAGCGCGGCGGCGGCGTCGCCCGTCAGCGCGCCGTTGGCCAGCGGGAACCAGGGGAGAAACGCCAGGCCATGGGTCTCGCACACCTTCAGTACCGCGTCCGAGCCGCGGTCGAGGAGGTTGAAGCGGTTCTGCACCGAGGCGATCCCGGTCAGGGAGAGTGCCTGCTCCAACTGGTCGGCGGTGAGGGTGTCCAGACCGATGTACCGGATCTTACCTTCCTGCCGCAGCGCATCCAGGGCCCCCAGCTGATCGGCCATCGGCACCCGCGGATCCAGCCGGTGCAGCTGGTACAGGTCGATCCGGTCGGTCCGCAGCCTGCGCAGACTGGCCTCGCACATCGCGCGCAGCTGCTCGGGCCGACCCGCGATGTGCCAGGCGCTGGCGCCGGTCCTCACGACTCCGCCCTTCGTGGCGATCACCAGGTCGTCGCGGTACGGGCGCAGCGCTTCGGCCACCAGTTCCTCGGCCACCCCCGGGCCGTAGTTGTCGGCGGTGTCGATCAGGGTGACTCCCTGCGCCACCGCCGACCGCAGCACGGTCAGCGCGTCCCGGCGGTCTCCGCGAGGACCCCAGTACCCGGGGCCGGTCAGCTGGGCGGTGCCGTAGCCGAGACGGCGAACGGGCAGCTCACCGCCGATGAGGAACGAACCGTCGGGGGAGGGGAGCGATGCAGACATGCAGGAACAGTAGTCCGAGGGCCCCCGGTCCCCGCGGCCGGTCACTCTCGCCCGTCTGTCGCCTTTCTTCAAGACCGTGAGCGGTGCTCCTTCCTAGAGTGGGGGCCATGAAGACCGAGCACACCCATATGACCGAATGCGCCGCCGAAGCCGCTCGAGTGGCACGCGCGGTCCGCCCCGAACAGCTCGACGCCCCCGTCACCCCCTGCGCCGGCTGGGACGTCCGCGGGCTCATCAACCACTGGGTGCTCTACACCTCGCACGGCATGGAGCACCGCGCCCTGCGCACGGAGATCCCCGAGGAACTCACCGTCCGGGACTTCACGGCGGACACCGACTGGGCCGAGCAGTACGCGGCCCAGCTGGACCGTGCCGTCGCCGCCTGGTCGGACCCGGCCGTCTGGGAGGGCACGATCGGCACCGGCGATTCGGCCGGCCAGGCCGCGGACACCGCCGCGATGCTCATCGAGGAGACGGCCCTGCACGGCTGGGACGTGGCCCGGGCCACGGGTCAGGAGTTCCGGCTCTCCGACGCGGCGGCCGCCCATGTCCTGGGGATCGTGGAGAAGACCGCCGCGCTCTACCGGCAGTACGACGGCTTCGCCGACGAGGTCGACGCCGACGCGGGCGCATCCGCCTTCGAGCGGGCGCTGGCCCTGAGCGGTCGCGATCCGCAGTGGAACGCCGGATGAGAATGGCCCATCGCCGCGGGCGCCAAATGGCCCGTGGGGGTGAGCCACCGGCTGGCTAGGCTCCTTCCATGACCACTCACCGCAGCCCGGGCACGGGCAGGGCCGTCGTCGACTTCTACTTCGACCCGGCCTGCCCGTTCGCCTGGATCACCTCCCGCTGGATGCTGGAGGTGGAGCAGCAGCGCGACATCGAGCTCCGCTTCCACGTGATGAGCCTCTACCTGCACAACACCGGCAACGAACTCCCCGACTGGTACCGCACTCTGGTCGACAAGTCGATCGGTCCGGTACGCGTCGCCGCCGCCGCGGCCGGACTGCGCGGCGAGGGTGTGCTGCGCGACCTGTACACGGCCTACGGGACCAGGATCCACCAGCAGAAGAACGAGGACTTCGACGAGGTGATCACCGAGGCCCTCGACGAACTCGGCCTGCCCGCCGAACTGGCCGCGGCCGCGCACGATCCGGCGTTCGACGAGGCGGTACGCCGCAGTCACGACGCCGGCAAGGACCCGGAGGCGGACGGATACGTGGGCACACCCACCCTCCACGTCGACGGGACCGTGTGGTTCGGCCCCGTGCTGCGGGCGGTGCCGCGCGGCGAGGAGGCGGCGCGCCTGTTCGACAGCTTCCGGGTGCTCGCCGGCCACGAGGACTTCTTCGAGCTCAAGCGGACCCGCACGGGCAGCCTGGACGCGGGCTGAGACAGACGCGGCAGCCTACGCGCTGATCCGGGCAGACCCGGCGCTGCGGACACGCGCCTCGTCGTACCGGCCCAGCAGCAGCCGCGCCAGCTCCGGCGACGGTCCCAGCACACCGGCCAGCACATCGGCCCCGGCCTCGGCCGCCCCCGTCGCGATGCGGTCCGGGAGGCGGCCGGGCGCGATGACGTACGGGGCGACCGCCACCCGCCGCACGCCGTCGGCCCGCAGGGCCCGTACCGCGTCCTCGGTACGGGGATGAGATGCGGAGGCGAACGCAGGCCGCACGGAACACCAACCGGTGTGCCGCAGCTCCCGCGCGATTTCAGCGATCACTGCGATCGCCTCCGGGTCTGTGGAGCCCGCCGAGGCCAGGACGAGCCCGGTCGAGCTTCGATCGCCGGGGCGGACCCCGGCCTCGTACAGCCGCCGCTCCAGGGCGGAGTTCAACAGCGGCGAGGGGCCGAGCACCTCGGCCTGCCGCACCCGCAGCCGCGGCAGCCGGGCACGCGCCTCGCGCAGGACCGCCGGGATGTCGGACTTGGCGTGGAACGCTCGGGTGAGCAGCAGGGGAAGGGCCACCACCTCACCCGCCCCCTGCGCGTCCAGCCGTTCCAGGACACGCGGCACCGAGGGTGCGTTGAAGTCCAGGAAACCGGTCTCCACCCGCAGCCCTGGCCGCAGCGCCCGTACCCGCGCGGTGAGCGCGTGCACGGTCGCCGCGTGCCGCGGATCGCGGCTGCCGTGGGCGATGACGAGAAGGACCGGAGATGTCATGACGCCTCTCAGTTCTTGACGAGGAGACCGCGGCTGCGCAGCACCCACCGCTCCAGCGGACTGAAGATGAGCAGATCGATCGCGATGCCGACGAAGAGGATCAGGATGATGGCGAGGAAGATCCCCGGCATGTCCGCGTTGTTGCGGCCGTTCTCCAGCAACTGGCCCAGTCCCAGGCCGAGGTCCGGCGACGAGGCGATGATCTCGGCGGCCATCAGCGAACGCCAGGAGAAGGCCCAGCCCTGTTTCAGACCGGCCAGATAGCCCGGCAGGGCGGCCGGCATGACGATGAACCAGGTACCCCGCAGACCGGTCGCGCCCAGGGTCCGCCCCGCCCGGAGGAAGAGCGGCGGCACCTGGTCGACGCCGGACACCAGGCCGTTGGCGATCGAGGGCACCGCGCCCAGAAGGATGACCGCGTACATCATCGAGTCGTTCAGGCCGAGCCAGATCACGGCCGGAGCCACCCACGCCACGGACGGCAGGGACTGCAGCCCGGACAGGATCGGGCCGATCGCGGCACGGACGAACTTCACCCGGGCCACCAGCAGTCCGAGCGGCGTGCCGATGGCGACGGAGAGCAGGAAGCCGAGCAGACCGCGGGAGATGCTGGTCCACACCACCTCCAGCAGGGTTCCCTGCCGCCACATGTCGCCGAGGCTGTCCCAGACCGCGGAGGGCGAGGGCAACTTGTAGTCCTCGGTCACCTGCGCCCAGACGAGCAGCTGCCAGACGACGACGACCAGGGCCACCGCCAGCAGCGGCGGCAGGACCTTGCGGAGCAGCACCTCGCGCACCGGGGTGCGGTGCACATGTACGGCGTCCAGCGCGTCCAGGCCCGCCTCCAGACCGGCCAGGTCGTCCTGCTTGACCGCGTCGGACCCGCCGCCCCCACCGGACCCCGGTGCGTCCGACTTGATATCAGTGCTGGCCATGACGGCGGATCTCCCCACGCAGTTGTTCGGTGATCTCGACGGACAGTTCCGCCACCGCGGTGTCCTCGATGCGGCGGGGCTGCTCGATGTCGACCGTCCACTCGCGGGCGATCCGGCCGGGGCGGGAGGAGAGCAGCACCACGCGCTCGGCGAGACGTACCGCCTCGCGCACGTTGTGCGTGACGAAGAGGACCGAGACGTTCGTCTCGCGCCAGATCCGGGTCAGCTCGTCGTGCAGAACGTCCCGGGTGATGGCGTCGAGCGCGGCGAACGGCTCGTCCATCAGCAGCAGTTGACTGTCCTGGGCGAGCGCGCGGGCCATCGCCACCCGCTGTCGCATGCCGCCCGACAGCTCGTGCACCCGCTTGCCGTACGCCCCGCTCAGGCGCACGAGCTCCAGCAGCCGCTCCGCCTCCGTGCGGCGTTCCGACTTCGGCACGCCGCGCAGGCGCAGCGCCAGCTCGATGTTCTTGCCCGCGGTCAGCCACGGGAACAGCGCGTGCTCCTGGAACATCAGGGCCGGCCGCCCGCCGGGGGTCTCGATGGAGCCCCCGGTCGGGCGGTCGAGTCCGGCCACCAGGTTGAGCAGCGTCGACTTTCCGCACCCGGAGGCTCCCAGGAGGGTGACGAACTCGCCCGGGGCGACATCGAGCGTGATGTCGTCCAGGACCAGCTGCGCTCCCGTGGGTCCGGCGAAGGACTTCGAGACATGTGCGATACGGGCGGCGTGCCCGACCGCGACACGGTCCTCGGCCTTGGTGAGGGTGTTCGCCATGGTCGTCACCTCCTGGGATCTTCGAGCGGCTGGTTACTTGACGCCGAGACCGGCGTCGGCGACCTCGGGCTTGCCCGCGGCCTTGAGGACCTTGTTCAGCGGCTTCAGGTCGTAGATGCCCTTGAGGTCGGGCTCCTCCAGCAGATCGGCCTTCACCGCGTGCTCAGCCTCTGCGTCGAGAGTGGCGGCCAGCGGGTCGTCGGTGATCTGGATCGACTTCCAGGCAGGGTCGATGATCTCGGCCGGCAGCTCCTTGCCGGTGAGCTTCTTCAGGGCGGTGTTCGCGGAGGCCTTCGCCTTGTCGGGGTTGGCGTTGATCCACGCGTTCGTGTTCACCGAGCCGCGCAGCACCGCCTCGACGACGTCCGGGTGCTCCTTGAGGAACTTCTGCGACACGATGATGTTCGTGATCACGAACTTGCCCTCGGGCCACAGCGTCGACTCGTTCAGCAGCTCCTTGGCCCCCTCGGCGACCAGCTTGGACGCGGTCGGCTCGGGAACCCAGGCGCCGTCGATGGAGCCGGACTTGTAGGCGTCCGGGGTCACCTTGTTGTCCGTACGGACGACGGAGACGTCGCCCTTGCCGCTCTGGGCGTCGACCTTCCAGCCCTTTTCGGAGATCCAGTTGAGGAAGGCCACGTCCTGGGTGTTGCCGAGCTGAGGGGTGGCGATCTTCTTGCCCTTGAGGTCGTCCAGGGTCTTGATCTTCTTCGGGTTGACGACCAGCTTCACGCCGCCGGAGGCGGAACCACCGATGATCCGCAGGTTCTGGCCCTTGGACTTGGTGTAGCCGTTGATGGAGGGCGAGGGGCCGATGAAGCCGATGTCGATCGAGTCGGCGTTCAGCGCCTCGATCTCGGAGGGACCCGCGTTGAACGTCGAGGTCTTGAGCTGGGTGCCGCCCAGTTCCTTCTGGAACAGTCCCTCCTGGTCACCCACGAGGGCGGTGGCGTGGGTGAGGTTCGGGAAGTACCCGATCCGCACGGTGTCGGCGGAGAGCTTCTTTCCGTCGGCGGCGACGTTCGCCTTCTCGGCGTCGTCGTCCTTCGCCTCGGAGCCGTAGCCGCAGGCGGTGAGCGCCACGGCGAGCAGCGGCAGAGCGGCGGCAGCGGCAAGGCTGCGGCGAAGGGTGGTACGGGGGGCAGACACGGGAGGTCTTCCTCTCGGAGGCCCGGTGCTCACGTCCCTCGGAAGTCCGGGGACGCGACCGGGAAGTCGGCAGGTCTTCGTCTGAACTGGCGGTACAGGCGGTGCGGTTGGTGCTGCCGGGCGCGCAGGCAGTGCGCGTACGTCAACGCGCACATCGCGCAACCCCGCCCTGGCCGCTGCCGAGGGCGCCGCTGCCGACCCGGCCGCCCTCCTTCGCGAAGGTCGAGAAGACGTCGGTGTTCATCAGAAGTCCCACTCCGCGTCGTCGTCCGACGGGGCCTCGGGCTGCGCCACGGCGGCGAAGGAGGCGCCCGCCATGCCGGCCGAGAGCGTGGTGCCGTCGGCCGGGTCGATCAGCAGGAAGGACCCGGTGCGGCGCGAGTCGGCGTACGCGTCGAGCGCCAGGGGCTCGGCGGTGCGGACGACGACCCGGCCGATGTCGTTGGCGACCAGCCGGCCGGGGGCCGGGTGCTGCGAGAGGTCGTCGAGGGTCAGGCGGGACGGGATGTCCTTGACGATCGCCTTGACCGTGCGGGTGGTGTGCTTGATCAGGACCCGCTGGCCCACGGTGAGCGGCTCGTCAGCGACGTGGCAGACGGTCGCCTCGACGTCCTGGGTGACGGCGGGGGAGTCGTTCGCCGGGGCGATGAGGTCGCCGCGCGAGACGTCGATGTCGTCGGCCAGGCGCAGGGTGACCGACTGGGGGGCCCAGGCGATGTCCACGCTGTCGCCGAGCAGGTCGATTCCGGCGATCGTCGACGTACGGCCGGAGGGCAGAACGGTGACGGGCTCGCCGACGCGGAACACACCGGCGGCGATCTGGCCGGCGTAGCCCCGGTAGTCGGGGAGCTCGGCGGTCTGCGGCCGGATCACGTACTGGACGGGGAAACGGGCGTGGCAGGCGGTGAGGTCATGGCTGACCGGGACCGTCTCCAGGTGTTCCAGGACCGTCGGGCCGCCGTACCAGTCCATGTTCGCGGACGGCTCCACGACGTTGTCGCCGGCCAGGGCGGAGATCGGGATCGCGGTGATCTCCGGGACGCCCAGGGAAGCCGCGTAGGCGGTGAACTCCTCGGCTATGGCGGCGAACACCGGCTCCGCGTAGTCGACCAGGTCCATCTTGTTCACGGCCAGCACCACGTGCGGGACGCGGAGCAGGGCCGCGACGGCGGCGTGCCGGCGGGTCTGCTCGACGACGCCGTTGCGGGCGTCGACCAGGACCACGGCCAGCTCGGCCGTGGAGGCGCCCGTCACCATGTTGCGGGTGTACTGCACGTGGCCCGGGGTGTCGGCGAGGATGAACCGGCGCCGGGTGGTGGCGAAGTAGCGGTAGGCGACATCGATGGTGATGCCCTGCTCGCGCTCGGCCCGCAGCCCGTCGGTCAGCAGCGCCAGGTCCGGCGCCTCCTGGCCGCGCTTGCGGGACGCGTCCTCGACCGCTTCCAGCTGGTCGGTGAGGACCGACTTGGAGTCGTGCAGCAGCCGTCCGACGAGGGTGGACTTGCCGTCGTCGACGGACCCCGCGGTGGCGAACCGCAGCAGTGTGGTGGTCGACAACTGCTCGGCCAACTGGGTAGGTGTGGTCATGTTAGAAGTACCCCTCGCGCTTACGGTCTTCCATCGCGGCCTCGGACATCTTGTCGTCGGCGCGCGTCGCGCCCCGCTCGGTGAGCCGGGAGGCGGCGATCTCGGTGATCACGGCGTCCAGCGTGGTGGCGTCGGAGTCGACGGCACCGGTGCAGGACATGTCGCCGACCGTGCGGTAGCGCACCTGACGGGTCTCGACCGTCTCGTGCTCCTTGGGGCCGCCCCAGTCGCCCGCGGTCAGCCACATGCCGGAACGGTTGAAGACCTCGCGCTCATGGGCGAAGTAGATCTGCGGGAGCTCGATGCCCTCGCGCTCGATGTACTGCCACACGTCGAGCTCGGTCCAGTTGGAGATCGGGAAGACCCGGACGTGCTCACCGGCGGCGTGCCGGCCGTTGTAGAGCTGCCACAGCTCGGGGCGCTGGCGGCGCGGGTCCCACTGGGAGAACTCGTCACGCAGCGAGAAGACCCGCTCCTTGGCGCGCGCCTTCTCCTCGTCGCGGCGGCCGCCGCCGAACACCGCGTCGAAGCGGTGCTGCTGGATCGCCTCGGTCAGCGGCACGGTCTGCAGCGGGTTGCGGGTGCCGTCGGGGCGCTCGCGGAGCTTCCCGGCGTCGATGTACTCCTGCACGGATGCGACGTGCAGGCGCAGCCCGTGCTCGGCGACCGTGCGGTCGCGGTATTCGAGGACTTCGGGGAAGTTGTGCCCGGTGTCCACGTGCAGCAGTGTGAACGGCACCGGCGCGGGCGCGAACGCCTTGAGTGCCAGGTGCAGCATCAGGATCGAGTCCTTGCCGCCGGAGAACAGGATCACCGGCCGCTCGAACTCCCCCGCCACCTCGCGGAAGATGTGCACGGCCTCGGACTCCAGCGAGTCCAGGTGGCTGAGTGCGTACGGATTGTCGGTGCCTTCCGACACAGTCGCGACGGTCGTCACGCTGCACCCCTCTCGCTCAGCAGCGCGTACAGCTCCGCCGCGGACTCCTGCACGGTCTGCTGGTGCGACTCGATCCGCAGATCGGGCGACTCGGGTGCCTCGTAGGGGTCGTCCACCCCGGTCAGCCCGCTGATCTCGCCCGCCGCCTGCTTGGCGTAGAGCCCCTTCACATCGCGTACCGAGCACACCTCGACCGGAGTGGCGACGTGCACCTCCAGGTACGCGGTGCCCTCCGCCATGTGGCGCTTGCGGACCGCGTCACGGCTGTCCGCGTACGGGGCGATGACCGGGACCAGCACCTTCACGCCGTTGGCCGCCAGGAGTTCGGCGACGAAGCCGATCCGCTGGACGTTGGTGTGGCGGTCCTCGCGGGTGAAGCCGAGGCCCGCGGAGAGGAACTCGCGGATCTCGTCACCGTCGAGCACCTCCACCCGGTGGCCCTCGCCGCGCAGCCGCCCGGCGAGTTCGTACGCGATGGTGGTCTTGCCCGCGCTCGGCAGACCGGTCAGCCAGACGGTGGCTCCCGTCTCCGTCACGCTCATCGAAGTCTCCTGATCAGTCGTCATCAGTCGTGCAGCCCGCATTCGGTCTTGCCGCGCCCGGACCAGCGTCCGGCCCGTGCGTCCTCGCCCTCCAGTACCCGGCGGGTGCAGGGGGCGCAGCCCACGGACGCGTAACCGTCCATCAGCAGCGGGTTGGTGAGCACCCCGTGCTCGGCGACGTACGCATCGACGTCGTCCTGCGTCCAGCGCGCGATCGGTGAGACCTTGACTTTCTGCCGCTTCTCGTCCCAGCCGACCACCGGGGTGTTCGCCCGGGTGGGGGACTCGTCGCGGCGCAGGCCGGTCGCCCAGGCCGCGTACGAGGTCAGGCCCTCTTCGAGTGGCTTGACCTTGCGCAGCTTGCAGCAGAGGTCCGGGTCGCGGTCGTGCAGCTTCGGCCCGTACTCGGCGTCCTGCTCGGCCACGGTCCGGCGCGGGGTCAGGGTGATGACGTTGACGTCCATCACCGCCTCCACCGCGTCACGGGTGCCGATGGTCTCGGGGAAGTGGTAGCCCGTGTCGAGGAAGACCACGTCCACGCCCGGCAGTGCCCGGGAGGCGAGGTGCGCGACGACCGCGTCCTCCATCGACGACGTCACACAGAACCGGTTGCCGAAGGTGCGGGTGGCCCACTGGAGGATCTCCAGTGCGGAAGCGTCCTCCAGCTCCCGGCCCGCGCGCTCGGCGAGCTCCCTGAGCTCGGCCGCGGAGAGCTCCTCGCTCTGCAGAGTGTCCGTCATATTCCGCCCCCTTCACCGTTGTTGCGCTCCAGTCCCCGGGCCAGCAGGCCCAGGAACTTCAGCTGGAACGCCCGGTTGCAGGAGCCGCATTCCCAGGCCCCGTGCCCCGTCTCGTGGGGACGCAGGTCCTCGTCGCCGCAGTACGGGCAGTGGAACGGTGCAGCGCGCTCGCTCATGACAGCGACTCCGCACTGGCCCGGGCCGCCCAGGTCGCGAAGCGCTCGTCGTCCTCGCGCTCCTTCTGGAAGTTCCCGAGCACCCGCTCGACGTAGTCGGGCAGTTCGGCCGAAGTGACCTTCAGGCCACGGACCTTGCGGCCGAAGCCGGCCTCCAGGCCGAGTGCGCCGCCCAGGTGCACCTGGTACCCCTCGACCTGGTTGCCCTCGTCGTCCAGCATGAGCTGACCCTTGAGGCCGATGTCCGCGGTCTGGATGCGGGCGCAGGCGTTGGGGCAGCCGTTGATGTTGATGGTGAGCGGCTCGTCGAACTCCGGGAGGCGGCGCTCCAGTTCGTCGATGAGCGCGGCGCCGCGCGCCTTGGTCTCGACGATCGCCAGCTTGCAGTACTCGATGCCGGTGCAGGCCATCGTGCCGCGGCGGAACGTGGACGGCTTCACCTGGAAGCCGAGTGCCTCCAGACCGGCGGACAGCGACTCGACCTGGTCCTGCTCCACGTCGAGGATGATCATCTTCTGCTCGACGGTGGTACGCACCCGGCCAGAGCCGTGCGCCTGCGCGAGGTCGGCGACCTTGGCGAGGGTAGTGCCGTCGACGCGTCCGACACGGGGCGCGAACCCCACGTAGAACCGGCCGTCCTGCTGCGCGTGGACCCCGATGTGATCGCGCCAGCGGCTGCTGGGCTCCGCGGGCGCGGGTCCGTCCAGCAGCGGGCGCTTGAGGTACTCGTCCTCCAGGATCTGACGGAACTTCGCGACGCCCCAGTCGGCGACCAGGAACTTCAGCCGGGCGCGGTTGCGGAGGCGGCGGTAGCCGTAGTCACGGAAGATCCCCACGACACCGGCCCACACGTCCGCCACCTCGTCCAACGGCACCCAGGCGCCCAGGCGTTCAGCCAGTCGCGGGTTGGTGGAGAGGCCGCCGCCGACCCAGAGGTCGAAGCCGGGGCCGTGCTCGGGGTGCTCGACGCCGACGAACGCGATGTCGTTGATCTCGTGCACCACGTCCTGCACCGGGGAGCCGGAGATGGCGGTCTTGAACTTGCGCGGCAGGTTGGAGAACTCCGGGTTGCCGATGTAGCGCTCGTGGATCTCGTCCAGCGCCGAGGTGCCGTCGATGATCTCGTCGGCGGCGATGCCGGCCACCGGGGAGCCGATCATCGTGCGGGGGCAGTCACCGCACGCCTCGGTGGTGGAGAGGCCGACGGCCTCCAGCTTCTCCCAGATCGCCGGGACGTCCTCGATGCGGATCCAGTGCATCTGGACGTTCTGACGGTCGGTGATGTCCGCGCTGCCGCGGGCGTACTCCTGGGAGATCTCGCCGATGACGCGCAGCTGCGCGGTGGTCAGCCGTCCGCCGTCGATGCGGACCCGCATCATGAAGTACTTGTCCTCGAGCTCCTCGGGCTCCAGGACCGCCGTCTTGCCGCCGTCGATACCGGCTCGCCGCTGCGTGTACAGGCCCCACCAGCGCATGCGTCCGCGAAGGTCGTTGGGGTCGATCGAGTCGAACCCGCGCTTGGAGTAGATCGTCTCAATGCGTGTCCGCACGTTGAGACTGTCGTCGTCCTTCTTGAACTGCTCATTGCCGTTCAGCGGGGTGTAGTGCCCCAGGGCCCACTGACCTTCGCCACGGTGGCGTCCGGCCTTGCGGCGGGGCGCGGCGGGCGCGGGCTGTTCCGGGCTAGCGGCCATGACGGTACGTCCTTCGGGACTGCAGGAGGGCGGCTCTGAACTGCACACTCGCGTCTGGGCGCGGCGGTGCGCAGGGTTTGCAGAGAAAGGGTGAT
This sequence comes from Streptomyces sp. NBC_01013, assembly GCF_045162765.1. Taxonomy (NCBI): domain Bacteria; kingdom Bacillati; phylum Actinomycetota; class Actinomycetes; order Kitasatosporales; family Streptomycetaceae; genus Streptomyces; species Streptomyces sp. NBC_01013. The sequence continues at coordinate 1,523,412 of NZ_CP108687.1, read as the reverse complement.
CGCGGCGGTGCTGGGACTCTCAGCTCGCCGGACAGATGGCGCTGGACATGCGGCCGAGGTCGACGTGGCGTCGACTCACCAAGGCAATTCCAGTTCCAGGCATGACGGAAGCGTGTCACGCGGGTCTCGGAGCAGTCCACCACTATCCATGATGTGGACGAGACTGTCCCGAAAGGCGAGACGATGTGGCGCCCGTCACGTACCGGACGGGCGCCTGGTGTCCGGAAAAACGGACAACCGTGTGCATTTCTTACGGGGGGCGGCTACGGAAGCAGTTCCCGGCCGGCATCCGGCCACGGGCCCGGGGTGGCGACATCGGGCTCCAGCTCCGTCCGGGTCTCGAACAGCCGGAAGCCGCGACGCAGGTAGTTGCCCCTGGCGTGCGGCCCGTCCTTGGAACAGGTGTGCACCCACACCCGCTTCGTCGCGGGCCGCTCGGGCCACCGCTCCGCCAGGTCCCAGGCGCGGGCGACGCCGTAGGAGAGCAGGTGCCCCCCGATCCGGCGGCCCCGGAAGGCCGGGACGAGGCCGAAGTACATGATCTCGACCACGCCGTCGTCCTGCGGGTCCAGTTCGACGTAACCGGCCGGCGTTCCGTTCACATACGCCACCCATGTCTCCGCGCCCGGCCGGTCCAGGGCTTCCTGCCACTGCGCGTACGTCATCGACAGCCGGTCCGTCCACTGGATGTCGCCGCCGACCGCCGTATAGAGGAACCGGCTGAACTCGGGCAGCGGCACCTCGGACCGGACGATCCGCACCTCCGGCCCCGGCACGGCCGAGGGCCGCAGATCATCGGGGGAGGTCTGCTCCAGGGACCAGATGGTCACCTCGGCGAGGGCGGGATCGGAGGGGCGCTCGGGGTTGCTCATGACTGCCAGAGAACCACGTCCCCCCGCCCCGGCCCAAGCCGGTACCCGCCAGAAGCCGCCCCGGACCTGCGGGAACGGGGTTCAGGTGGCGCTACGGGCCCCCACCACCACCGGCGCCTTCGACCGCGGCAGCAGATCGCCCGGGTGCTCCGGACCGATCACCTCCACCTCGACGCCGTCGCCGAAGCGGTACGGGCGGTGCGCCAGCACCTCCGCGAGATGGCGCCGCAGCCGCGAGATCTCGGCCCGGATCGTCACCGTCCTGCTCGGGTCGCCGAAGAGGTCCTCCGCCAGCTCGGAAGCCGTACGGCCCTCGGGGTGCAGGGCCAGTGCGTACAGCAGCTCGGCGTGGCGCGGGGAGAGCCGCTGCGTCCACGTGCCCACCGGGCTCACCACGTTCACCGCCAGGCCGCGCGGCAGGCTCAGATCGAGTACGACGCGGCGCGGCGGGCTGTCCATCGCGCCGTCCGCCACCTGCACCAGCCAGCCGCCCGGCAGCGGCTCCACCCGGCACATCCCGAGCGAGGGCAGCCACACCCTGCCCGGCTGCACGGACTTCGGCAGCGGCAGCCGGTCCACCGGTGGCATCCCGGTGACGGCGGCCAGCCAGCCGTTCGCGTCGACCGCCAGCGCCCGGCCGCCCAGCCGGCACAGCAGCGGCGCCGCCACCGAGCGCAGCCGGTCGATCGACTGCAGATGCCGGGTCCTGATCTCGCTCTCGGCCAGCCGGGCCACCGAACCGACCAGTGCGAGCGTCGTGGGGTGGAAGGTGTTCGCCGGACCACTGATGTCGACGATCCCCATCAGCCGGCCGTCCCGCGGATCGCGCACCGGGGCCGCCGCGCACGTCCACCCGTGCAGACTGCGCACGAAGTGCTCCGCGGAGTGGACCTGCACCGCTGCGCGCGAGGCGAGCGCCGTACCGATCGCATTGGTGCCGGTGATCTCCTCCGACCAGGCGGCACCCTCGGCCAGACAGATCTCGTCGGCCCGGCGCAGGATCGCCGTGTTGCCCTGGCGCCACAACACCCGGCCCTCCACATCGGTGACCACCATGATCTGCTGCGACGCGTCCGCGATGCTCACCAGACCGTCGCTGAGCAGCGGCATCACCTCGCCCAGCGTCGAACTCCGGCGCCGGTGCTCGACCTCCTCCAGCTCCAGCAGCACGCTCTGGGTGGACTGCTCCGGGTCGATACCGCTGCGCAGCACCCGGTCCCACGAGGCCCCGATCTCCGCACGCGGCCGGACCGGCATCCTCTCTCCCGACATCCGGGCCTCCCGGGCCCGGTGAAGCAGGCGCGTGGACCGGTCGGCCCCCTGCGCGGCCGACCGCATCACATCGACAGGACTCGTCTCCACGTCGGATTCCCCCTAGGGCCTGTTTCGAAAGTAGCGCCGTCCGCCCGGAGGGCGGGCCCGGCGGCGTCCGGTGCGTGCGATCGCAAGGCGGAGGGGCGCCCCGATACTGGGTGTATCGGGATGATCCCGACAACGCGGCGAGCGTGCGTGCCAGACGCCGCCGGGCAGGCGGGACTTTCGAAACCCGCCCTAGGTGCCGGCGTCAGTACAGGGGCCGTGCCAAGGGCCACGAGGCCCATCCTGCCGCTTCCGGGACCCCGGCGTCGCAACTCCACACAATGGTTGCAACCCTCTGCAACTCTGGCGACGGCCCTTCGGCCGTACAAGAGTGGCGGCACACCGCACGGAGGGGTTCCGCCTCGAAGTCCGGTGTGCACAGCATGGGGGGTGGTGCCGTGTCGGCGCAGCACCACCCCCTGTTGCTGACCCGCCGGGGGTCAGCGCTCCACGGGCCGGGCCCGTTCCACGACCGACGCCAGGTCCAGGGTGTGCGGCAGTGTCCCGAAGGCCGAACCCCACTCCCCGCCCAGGCGTGACGCGCAGAACGCGTCGGCGACCTCCGGGGGAGCCCAGCGCACCAGCAGCGAACCCTGAAGCACCAGTGCCATCCGCTCCACGACCCGGCGGGCCCGCGCCTCGATCCCCTGCAGATCGGCAAGCTCGGTCAGCAAGCCCTTGATCGCCCCGTCGAGACGGTGATCGGCGCCCCGTGCCCGCCCCACCTCCTGGAGGAAGGCGTTCAGCGCCAGCGGCTCCCGCTGCAGGGCCCGCAGCACATCCAGCGCCTGTACGTTCCCCGAGCCCTCCCAGATCGAGTTGAGCGGGGCCTCGCGCAGCAGCCGGGGCATCCCCGACTCCTCCACGTAGCCGTTGCCGCCCAGGCACTCCAGCGCCTCGGCCACCAGCGGGGTGCACCGCTTCGTCACCCAGTACTTCGCCGCGGGCACGGCGATGCGCAGGAACGCCGACTCGCTCTCGGTCCCGGCGTCGTACGCGGCCGCGAGCCGCATCGCCAGCACCGTCGCGGCCTCCGACTCCAGCGCCAGATCGGCCAGCACGTTGCGCATCAGCGGCTTGTCGACCAGCACCCCGCCGAACGCGCTGCGGTACGTGGCGTGGTGCACCGCCTGCGCCACCGCCTGCCGCATCAACGCCGCGGAACCGGTCACACAGTCCAGCCGGGTCGCCGCCACCATGTCGATGATGGTGCGTACTCCACGCCCTTCCTCACCGATCCGGCGCGCCCACGTACCGTCGAACTCGACCTCCGCCGAGGCGTTGGACCGGTTGCCCAGCTTGTCCTTGAGCCGCTGGATCGCGAACACGTTGCGCGTGCCGTCCGGCAGCACCCGGGGCAGCAGGAAACACGTCAGTCCGCCCGGGGCCTGCGCCAGCACCAGGAACCCGTCGGACATCGGCGCCGAGCAGAACCACTTGTGCCCGGTGAGCAGATACTCCCCCTCGGCCGCCAGCGGCTCGGCGCGCGTCGTGTTGGACCGCACGTCCGTGCCGCCCTGCTTCTCCGTCATGCCCATCCCGAGCAGCGCCCCGGTCTTCTGCCCGGCCGGCCTCAGCTCCTCCTCGTACACGTGCGAGGTCAGCAGCGGCTCCCACTCGGCGGCGACCGCCGGATCGGTCCGCAGCGCGGGGACCGCCGCGTGCGTCATCGAGAGGGGGCACCCGTGGCCGGCCTCCGCCTGCGTCCACACCAGGAAGCCGGCGGCCCGGCGCGCATGCCCGCCCGGCCGGTCCCAGGCATCGGTCAGACCGGCGGTGACGGCATGGCCGAGCAGCCGGTGCCAGGCCGGATGGAACTCCACCTCGTCGACGCGGTGCCCGTAGCGGTCGTGGGTGCGCAGCCTCGGTGGGTTCTCGTTGGCCTGCACGCCCCACTTCGCGGCCTGGGCGGATCCGGCGGACCGGCCGAGCTGGGTGAGCCCGTCCCGCGCATCGCCGAGCAGCTCGGCCGGGAGGTGTCGCTCCACGGCTTCGGTGAGCACCTGGTCCGCGCCGAAGACGTCGTAGCCGAGGAGAGGAGGGGCCTGGTTGGACACTGTGTGGGTGGTGGCTGCCATGCCGATACGGTAAGGACGTGCAGGCAGCAAATGAAACACCCGAGCGGCCACCGGGCCGGCTCCACCGGGCCAGAGTGCTCTACCGCAACGTGTCCAAGCGCCAACTGGCCTGGCAGTTGCTGAAGGACACCGTCAATTCGTGCATGGAGTACCGCATTCTGGGACTCGCCGCCGAGGCGGCGTTCTTCACCCTGCTGTCCCTGCCTCCGCTGCTCCTCGGGCTGATCGGCCTGCTCGGTTACGTCGACGAGTGGACCAGCACCGCCACGGTCGCCTCCATCGAGCGCAACATCCTCAGTGCCGCCCACACGGTGCTGTCCGAGCGCGGCGTCAACGACTTCGCCAAACCCCTCCTGGCGGACGTCACCACCGGGGCCCGGCCCGATGTCATCTCGATCGGTTTCGCGATCGCGCTCTGGTCCGGTTCGCGCGCGGTCAACGTCTTCATCGACACGATCACGGTGATGTACGGGCTCGACGGCCAGCGCGGCATCGTCAAGACCCGGATGCTCGCCTTCCTGCTGTACGTGGTGGCTCTGCTGCTGGGAGCGGTCGTGCTGCCGCTGCTGGTGGTCGGCCCCGACCGGGTCGTGGAGTTCATCCCCTGGGGCACCGAGGTCATAAGCGTCCTGTACTGGCCGCTGGTGATACTCCTGTCCATCGCCTTCCTCACCACGCTCTACCACGTGTCCGTCCCCGTCCGCTCTCCGTGGATAGAGGACATGCCGGGCGCCCTGATGGCGCTGGCGATGTGGGTGGTCGGCAGCTTCCTGCTGCGGATCTATCTCACCAGTACGGTCGAGGGGCCCACGATCTACGGCTCGCTGGCAGCCCCGATCGCCGTGCTGTTGTGGATCGGCATCTCCGCGTTCGCGGTACTGGTGGGGGCCGCGGTCAACGCGGCCATCGACCGGGTGTGGCCGTCGGTGGCGACGGCCGCGGCACGTGCGGCCAACGACCGGGTGCGCGCGGCCCAGGCAGCCGAGTTCGTGGCCCGCGCCCAGGCGGAGAGCCGGTACGAGGGCCCGGACGACGACGGGGATGAGGGGGACAGCCCGTACATGCCGTCCGAGTTCCCGGAGCGGTGGTCGCGGTTCCTGCCGCCGGACGACGTCAAGTCCCGGCTGCAGCCGAGCCGCGAGAAGGAGACCGACAAGCCGCAGCCGCAGGAGTGAAGGCGGCCGTCACGGGGCGGGCGGGGTGCCCGGGGCCGCGGCCGCCTCGGCGGACGAGCCCGGCGACCACGACAGCTTGACCGTCAGATGGCCCTCCAGCGCACTCTTCGCGATCACCGCCCCGGCCTCCGCGGTGATCTTCACCCCGAACTCCAGCTCCACCCCGTCCGGCTTCAGGGTGCCGTCCCGGAACACCGCGAGCGCCGACTCGGCCGCTGACCGGATGCCCTGGAGCGCCTCGTCGAAGGTGCGCTCCGCGCGGGCCAGCGCATGGCCGTCGCGTGCGACCAGCTGCGCACCCGGAGTGTGGCGGTCGACCTCGACCGTCACCGTCTCGCCGCTGTCGGTGGTGAACTGCATCAGTGCCGCCATGACCGCCCCCGGTATGCCGATCCGCCCGTTCTCCGTCAGTCGACGAGACTAGTGCCATGGGCGACAGGTACGAAGAGCGCGCGTCACGCGTGGACGGTGCGCATGTCTGGACCCTGACGGTTCCGCCGGGAGCGGTCCATCCGGTGCTGCCCGACGGGTGCATGGACCTGCTCTGGGCCGACGGCCGGCTCCTTGTCGCCGGCCCCGACACCTATGCGGAAGCCCCGTCCGGTTCGGCCGGCGGCAGCTACGCCGGTATCCGCTTCGCCCCCGGCACCGCGCCCGCACTGCTGGGCGTACCGGCCCACGAACTGCGGGACCGTCGCGTCGCTCTGGCCGATCTGTGGCCCGGGGCACTGGTCAGGGAGCTCACCGAGCGCGTCGCCGCCGCCGCCGATCCGTCTGCCGCACTGGAGGACATCGCCGTGCACCGGGCAGCGGACACCTGCCCGCCGGACCCGGCCATGCGGTCCGTCGCCGCGCACCTGGGCAGCGGCCGCACCGTCGCACAGACCGCACAGGCGGTCGGCCTCGGGGCCCGTCAGCTGCACCGCCGCTCGCTGGCCTCCTTCGGATACGGGCCCAAGACGCTCGCCCGGGTGCTGCGGCTGCAACGGGCGCTGGCGCTCGTACGGACAGGGACGCCGTACGCCCGGGCCGCGCTCCTGGCGGGCTGCGCCGACCAGGCGCATCTCGCGCGGGAGATGCGCGAACTGGGCGGGACCACCCTGACTGAGTACTTCGCCCCGTCGCGGCCGTTGCCCCAAGGCTGATCACCCTCTGAGGGCCGTCCCGCAATTTGCGGCGGGCGCACGGCCACAACACCCCGCCGCGTCGTCGGAACGCCCCGAAGGTGACGCGGACGCCTCCGTCCACCTCGGCGGGCGGTGCACGGCGGAGCCGGTGCCGGGCCGCGTGTACGCCGGGGTCCCCTGATCCGCGTCGCCTCAGGAGGCTGCCGCGGCGAACAGTGACACCGCGCAGCCGTCCGGGTCGAGGACCACGGCGTACCGCTGCCCCCACACCGCGTCCCACGGCTCCAGGTGGCCCCGGTACCCGGCGCCGGTCAGGTCGTCGTAGACGGAGTCGACCTCCGTCGGGCCGTCGCAGAGGAACGCGAGGCCCAGCCGCTCCCCGCCGTTCGCCGCGGCCCACTCCGGGTCGAAGGAGCGGACGACGTCCTCGGTGTCCCACAGCAGTCGCTGCCCGCCCGGGAGAGTCACTTCGACATGGGGTGCGGATTCCGCGCCGGCGGGGATGTCGAGGCCGAGACGGCGGTAGAAGGCGAGCGATGCGGCCAGATCCGCGGTGGTGATGGCGATCGCGTCGAGTCGTGGAGTCATGATCCGACCGTAGGCCGGGAGCCGGCCCACGGTCTTGAAGGAATCGGTCACGTCCCCGCCCACCCGGTGCGGGGTCAGCCCTTCGATTCAGGCGGCCGGCAGGAACTCCCCGCCCCACGCGGAGCGGTGAGCGGCCTGCGCGGGACCGGTGGGCCGCATCGACTGCGCCTGTGACCGCGCGGCCGGCCGGTCATGGCCGGCGCGGAACGTCGTCTGCCGGCCGCGGTCCGGTGCGTGGACCGAGCGGGGCCGGTCGGCGCGCCGCCCACTCCTCCCCTCGGCCCCTTCTGCCCTACACACAGTCCGCCGGCGACGTGCCCGGGTCCGTCAGCGCGAGGCCGAGCGCCGCGCGTTCGGAGACCCAGCGGGTCGGGCGATGGCGGGGGTCACCCGTCGTCGCGTGCAGCGCCCGGTGCAGCTCCAGCATCCGGGCCGCGCCCACCCGGTCGCCCCAGGCCAGGGGGCCCACCGGGTAGCCGAGCCCCGTCGTCACCGCCAGATCGATGTCGGCAGGGGTGGCCAGTGCGCGTTCCGCGATGGACGCGGACACCGACACGATCGATGCGAGCAGCCGCTGCGCGACCGAGCCCGCCGTGTCCCGTACCACCGACACCGCGAACGGCTCGCCGCCGTCCGAAGCCCGTGCCAGCACCGCGCGCGCGTCCCGCGCCGCCGCAGGTTCCGCGGCCGGGGTCACGGCCAGCACCCGGCGGCGCCCGGCCGCCGGCAGCGGGTCCACTCCGAAGGTGCGCCCAGTGGGCAGCCCCAGCGCGGCCACCACTGAGGCGACCGTGGTGCCCCAGACGGGGACCAGCACCAGGGCCCCGGCGGATGGTTCGGCACCGGTCTCGACCGTGGCGCCCGCCGCAGTCAGGGCCTCCCGCAGTGTGGTGGCGTCCGCGTCCCCGGCCGGGGAGACGGAGACGACGTGCACCGGCCGGTCCGGATCGCCGGTGACCGGCTCCTCCGGCAGGGGCGCGGCGGCCTCGGGGCCGTACGCGAACCAGCCGCGCCCCGTCTTGCGCCCGTGCAGCCCGGCCACCACACGGTTCGGCGTCAGGTAGGAGGGGCGGAGCCGGTCCTCGTGCCGGAAGCCGTCCCAGATCGAGTCGATGACGGCGGCCGTCACATCGAGTCCGGTGAGGTCCATCAGCTCGAACGGGCCCATCCGCAGGCCCAGGACGTCGCGCGCGATGCGGTCGATGCCCGCCGGGTCGGTGACCGTCTCCTCCAGCAGCGCGAGTGCCTCCGTCGCCAGTCCGCGCCCGGCGTGGTTGACGAGGAAGCCGGGGGTGTCGGCGACGGTTACCGCGCGGTGTCCGCAGTTCTCCACGAGAGCGGTCAGCAGCGGCGGGATCCCGGGGCGCGTGGCGGCCCCGGGCACGACCTCGACGATGCGCATCAGCGGGACCGGATTGAAGAAGTGCAGTCCGGCCAGACGCGTCGGGTCCTTCAGGGTGGCGGCGATCCGGGTCACCGACAGCGAGGAGGTGTTGGTCGCGAACACGGCCGACGCGGGCAGCGCCCGCTCCAGCCTCCCGAAGACCTCCGCCTTGGTGCCCAGGTCCTCCCGTACGGCCTCGATGACCAGCTCGACATCAGGCCCCTCGGCCCACGGATCGTCCAGCGGGATCAGCCGGTCGACGGCACCGGCCGCGTCCCCGGCGGACATCCGGCCCTTCTGCACGGCCCGTTCGAGCATGGACCGTACGAAGCCCACCGCCTCCGCCACCGCCTCCGTCCGCACGTCGCACAGCTCGACGGTGTGTCCGGCGGCGGCCGCCCACTGGGCGATACCGCGGCCCATGGCTCCGGCGCCGACGATCCTGATACGCATGGTGGTTCGGGTCCTCTCGATGGGGCGGGTGGCGTACGGGCGGGTGTGGATCAGCGCAGGTACACGCGGTCCGGGTCGACATCCTCGCGCAGCAGCCGCAACTCCGCGGCCGTCGGGGGCGGCACCTCGTCGACGGCGTCGGCGACCCGGAGGTCCCAGCCGGTCGCGGCCCGGACCTGCTCCACGGTGACCCCGGGCTGGACGGCGACCAGCCGCAGCTCGTCGCCCACACCCTCACGGGCCATGATGCCCAGTTCGGTGATGACCCGGGTGACGCCGGCGCCCAGCGGGCGGATGCCCTCGGCGAGCGCCCGGTCGGGGCCCGGGGTGGTGCAGAAGTCGAGCTCTGCCGGGAAGGAGCGCGGGTGGTGACGGCGCATCACCACGAAGACCTCCCGGGAGTTGGCCATCACCTCCACACCGCCGCCCGAGCCGGGCAGCCGGACCGCCGGGCTGTCCCACGCACCGATCACCGAGGTGTTGAGGTTGCCCCGGCGGTCGATCTGCGCGGCGCCGAGGAAGCCGACGTCCATGTGGCCGCCCTGCAGCACACAGCCGAAGAGCATCGGCATCGGGATCACCGCCTCCGCCCCCGTGATCAGCACCGCGTCGGCGATGGTCTCGGGCAGCTGCGAGGGGTGAGCGCCGCAGACCCCGGACTCGTACACCACCTCGATGTCGGGGGCGACCGTCATACGGGCCAGTTCGGTGGCGAGGGTCGGCAACCCGATCCCGGCGAACACGGTGCGGCGCGCGGCCAGTTCGCGGGAGGCGACGACGGAGAGCAGTTCGGACGAGGTGACGGTGTCCGGAGTGGTGATGGTCATGGCCCGGTCCTTCCCGTGTCCCGTGGCGGCGGTACCTCCGAAGGTGCTCACAGCCGACGGCCGTAGTTCACCGGCTCGCTGAGCGCCTCGCCGACGGCGAGCGCCGCCCAGAACTCCTCGCCGAGCCTGTCGACGTACTCCGCGTGGTCCGCCGTACCGTGCACCCACTCGTCCAGCCAGTCCTGGAGCCGTTTCGGGTCCTTGCTGATGTGCGACCAGGACCGGTAGAACGCGTTGTCCCGGTCGTAGTAGCCCTGCGCGAACGAGGGATGCGCCCCGCGCGGGCAGCAGACCACCGCGTCGACGGCGTGCGCGGGGACGAGCGTGCGGTTGGGGTCCGAGCGGATCACCTCGTCGTCGACGATCTCCTCCACGACGACGATCGCCCTGTCCGCCGCGTACACCGCCTCGGCCTGGACGCCGGTCAGCCCCCACATCTGCGTGTTGCCCCTGCGGTCCGCCCGCTGGGCGTGGATGATCGTCACGTCCGGGTTGACGGGTGGTACGACATAGATCTGCTCGGGTTCGCCGTCCGGGCCCGGATACGGCGAAGTGACCTTGCGCAGAGCGCTGTTGACGGACGGTAGATCGCTGCCGCCGTAGGAGCGCAGCGGGTAGAACGGCAGCCGCTGCGACCCGGCGAGATAGCGGCAGATCATGCCGTAGTGGCTGTACTCCTCGAAGGCGAGGGGCGCAGGATCCGCGCTCTCCACGCGCCGGCGGAGCTCGCCGAGCGAGCCTGCCGAGGAGTTGCCCACGAACGAGGAGACCAGCCGGGTCACACAGCCCGCGGCGATCATCTGGTCCACGACGATGTCCGCGGTCATCCGTACGACGGTGAGGTCGCGACGGCCCTGGCGGATGATCTCGTGGCCCGCGGCGGTCGGGATGAGGTGGGTGAAGCCTTCGAGACAGACGGTGGCACCGTCATGGACGAAGGCGGCGATCGCCGCCTTCATCGACATCGTCCTGTCTGTCCGGTCCGTCGGGGCCACGGTGCTCCTCTGCGTGTGCGGGCGCGCGCGTCGCCCCACGGTGCCAGGGGCCATTGATCGCTGTCCAATACCGAATTAAGCTCGAATCAAGACGGCTGAGTAATCAATGGGTGCCGAGGAGGGGCGGGGATGGAACTGCGCCACCTGTTCGCTTTCGTCGCCGTGGCGGAGGAGCTGCATTTCGGCCGGGCCGCCAGGCGACTGCAGATGGCCCAGCCGCCCCTGAGCCAGCAGATCCGTCAGCTGGAGAAGGAGCTGGGCGTCCAGCTCTTCGAGCGGAACACCCGCTCGGTGCGGCTGACCAGTGCGGGGGAGTCGTTCCTCCAGCCGGTGCGGACCGTGATCGACGACCTCGACACCGCCGTACGGGCCGCGAGGGCGGCCGGCCGCGGTGAGTACGGGCGGGTCAGCATCGGCTTCGCGGGAGCCTCCAGCCATGCGACGCTGCCCCGGCTGACCCGGGCGGTGCGCGCCGCCCACCCCGCGATCGAGCTCGTCATGACCGGCCAGACCTACGCCAACGTCGCGCTCGCCCGGGTCGCGGACGGCTCGCTCGACCTGGGATTCGTACGGCTGCCGGTCACGCAGCCGGGCGTGGCCTTCCGGGTGATCGACGAGGAGGAGCTGGTGTGCGCGCTGCCCTCCGACCATCCGCTCGCCGCCCGGGACAGCGTGGCGATCGAGGTGCTGGCCGGGGAGCCCTTCGTCTCGTTCCCCGCGAACACGGGATCCACGGTGCGTGACGCGATGGTCGGGGCCTGCGAGGCCGCAGGGTTCAACCCGAGGGTGGTGCAGGAGGCGCCCGACTCGTACACGATCCTGGCGCTTGTCGCCGCCGGCGTCGGGGTCACCCTGACCGTCACCTCCGTCCAGCACATCCAGCAGAGCGGCCTCGTCTACCGGCCCCTGGCCGGGCCACCGATCAGGCGGCAGGCGGCGCTGGCCTGGCGGGAGGACAACCCCTCGGCCGCCCTGCGCGCGGTGCTCGCCGTCGCGGAGGACGCGCTGCCCACCCCCGCCCACTGAGTCGGCCACCCCATTGAGACGCGGTGCGTCTTGAATCAGGGGGAACTGGATATTGGACCGGCTCAGTCGCCGGGTGCGAGGGTCGTGTCGGACCCTTGTCCGCTTGTCTCCTGTGTCTCCTCTCCTCCTGCCGCACCCCGGAAAGGCCCCCGCCGTGTCCGACCAGAACGATGTCGTGATCTGCGAACCGCTGCGCACCCCCATCGGCCGCTTCGGCGGGGTGTTCGCCGGGCAGACACCGGCCGCCCTCGCCGCCCGCGTCATCTCCGAGGTCGTCGCCCGCACGGGGATCGACCCGGACCGGGTGGACGAAGTGATCCTCGGGCACGCCTACCCGTCCTCCGACGCTCCGGCCATCGGCCGGGTCGCCGCCCTGGACGCCGGGCTCCCGCAGTCGGTCACGGGCCTCCAGACCGACCGCCGCTGCGGTTCCGGCCTCCAGGCCGTGCTCGACGCGGCGATGCAGATCAGGGCCGGGTTCAGCGACGTGGTGATCGCCGGCGGCGTCGACGTGATGAGCGCCGCCCCTTACTACACGCACGACGGCCGCTGGGGAATCAAGGGCCCGGGCCTCCAGCTCCACGACTCGCTCGCCCGCGGCCGCGTCACCGCCGGCGGCCTCAGCCACCCGGTGCCGGGCGGCATGATCGAGACGGCCGAGAACCTCCGCCGCGAGTACGGCATCAGCCGCGCCGACCAGGACGCCCTGGCCCTGCGCTCGCAGCAGCGTGCCGGCCGGGCGGCGGCCGAGGGGCGGTACGAGGCGGAGACCGTTCCCGTCACCGTCGAACACCGCAAGGGCGAAACGGTGGTCACCGCCGACGAACACCCCCGCCCCGACACCACCGCCGAGCAACTCGCCGGACTCCGGCCGATCCTGGGCAGATCCGACCCGCAGGCGACCGTCACCGCAGGCAACGCCAGTGGCCAGAACGATGCTGCGGCCGCCTGCCTGGTGACCAGCGCCGCCACGGCCGGACGCCTCGGCCTCACCCCGCTGGTGCGCCTGGTCTCCTTCGCCCGCGCGGGCGTGCCCGCCGCCACCATGGGCATCGGTCCCGTGCCCGCCACCCGCACCGCGCTGGGCCGCGCCGGGCTCACCCTCGCCGACCTCGACCTGATCGAGCTCAACGAGGCCTTCGCCGCCCAGGTGCTGGCCTGCACCCGCGAGCTGGGCCTCGGCGAGAAGGACCATGAGGAACGGATCAACGTGAACGGCTCGGGCGTCTCGCTCGGCCACCCCGTCGGCGCCACCGGCGCCCGCATCCTCGCCACCCTCACCAGGGAACTGCACCGCCGCGAGGCCCGCTACGGCCTGGAGACCATGTGCATCGGAGGCGGTCAGGGGCTCGCCGCGGTCTTCGAGCGCATCGCCTGACGTGGTGGATGCGCAGGTGGCGTGACGCCTGATACGCACCACGGCTCCGCACCCGGGCAGGGGTGCGGAGCCGTTTGCTGTGCGGGGCCTCAGCCGATCGCCATCTTGTTGATCCAGCCCCCTCCGCTCTTGCTCACGATCTCCGTGCCGGAGCCGGCCATCTCCGTCCGGGAACCGGCGTAGAAGCGGACCGCGCCGTCGGTGCGGAGCGTCCAGATGTCCGGGATGTTGTCGCCGTCGGCGTCGGGCGTGCCGAACAGGAACCGGATGTTGCTGCTGCCCCACCCCGAGGCTCCGTACTGGTCGTCCACCCCGTTCGCCGAGTTGACGGCCGCCGCGAGGGAGTTGAGGTCGACCCCGTCGCCCGAAGCGGCCGGCTTGCCGGTGCGCAGCAGGAGCCGGCTGGAGACGTCCGTCCGGTAGATCAGGTCGGTGATCCCGTCGCCGGTGATGTCCTGGACGCTGACGATGTCGCGTTCGGTCCACGGCGAGCTGGAGAGCCGGACGGCCTGCTCGATGCTGGCGCCGTTGTACCCGGTGAACGCCCAGATCGCATCGCCGACGGTGAGGAAGAAGTCGGTCTTCCCGTCTCCGGTGGCGTCCCCGGCCGCCACGATCTGGGTGATCGTGGAGGGGGCGGGCGCGTTCGACGGCAGCAGCACCCGCTGACGCTTGTCGATGTTGACGGCGCCGTAGCCGTCGCCCGGATAGACCCACAGCGCGTTCTCGCGGACGGCCACGAGATCCTGGAGCCCGTCACCTCCGTAGAAGTCACCGAGGTGGGTGATCAGCGTGTTCTTCCAGTACCCGGAGGGTGCGGCGGCGTAGGGGGGAAGGCCGTCGTCCCCGTTGGGGTCCTTGGCGGGGTTGCCCCGGTAGGCGCCCGACATGGAGTAGTCGAGATCACCGGTTCCCTTGGCCAGGTCCGTCGTGGACTCGGACGGGTAGAGGCGCAGATTTCCGTTGCCGTCGACCACCATCAGGTCGGGCCGCCGGTCCCCGGTGAAGTCACCCGGTGCGTCGGCCTTGTCCCTCGGGGTCACGTAGAAGAAGTACTTGAGCGGCTGGGAGACGTTCCCGGCGTCGTCCACCGCACGCACGTAGAGCACGTTCGGCCCGGCGAGCGGCGGCTTCACGTTCGACACCGGAGTCGAAGTGGTGGTCGCGGCGCCGTTGGTGCGGTTGACCGAGAAGGGGTACGACGCCTGGTTGAAGCCGTACTCGTACCGGACCACGTCCGTCTGCCGGGCCCGGAAGGTGAAGGTGCCGGCCGTACCGAAGGTGACCGTGCTCCACTTCGAGTCCTCGGAGTCGTTCGCGAAGCCGTTGTCGGAGGCGTCGGCATCCGGGAACTGGGCCGAGGACGCGAGCGGTGGCGACGGCTTCGACGTGTCGTACACGAAGCGGCACGGGATCTTGGTGTGAGAGTAGGCGGAGGTGGCGCCGTACTTGTCGACGGACTTGGCACGCCACGAGTACGTCGTGCCGTTGACCAGCTTCAGGCCGGTGCTGCCCGTCGAGAACGGGTCGGTGTGCACACGCGCCGAGCTGTTCTGACTGCCGACCGACACCTTGCCCTTGCTGCCGAGGAGGTTGGACGTGCTGCCGCCCGTCGGCCACAGCTCGAAGTTCACGGAGGCGAGGTTGCCGTCCTTGTCGGAGCTGTTGGCCCAGAAGGTCAGCGACGAGGCTCCGACGTTGATGTACGGCGACGTGGTGTCACAGCTCAGGTCCGGGTCCAGGTCGAGGCTGCTCGGGGTAGCCGGCGGCCGGTTGTACGACAGATCGACGTACGGGTCGTTGCCGCCGTTGGCCTGGAACTTCTTCCACGAGTACTGGGAGTTCTCGTCGGAGGCCCGCATGCCGATCGTCATCGTCTTCCAGCCGCCCGCCACGGCCTTCCTGGCGCTGTCCTTGACGTCGAAGACCACGTACTCGTCGGGGCAGGAGCCGGACTTCCAGCCGTGGGCGAAGCTGCCCCCGCCGATCTTGTTGCCACTGTTCATCGTCGGGGCGTTCTTCCAGTTCGTCTTCGAACTGATCGTCCCGGTGAGATGGACGGTCATGCTGCGGGCGCTGCACGACCATGAGTACGTCTCCAGGGCGCGCAGCTTGGCGCTGTGCACCGTGGAGCCCTTGAGGTCGGCATCCCAGTCGATGCTGAAGAAGGACCGTGAGGTGCCCCAGGTGTCCGACTCGAACCCGACGCGGGCCTCGTCGGTGCCGCCCCGGTTGAAGTTCTTGCCGTTGTAGAAGGTGGCGGTGGGGTGGCGGCTGTAGGCGGTCGTCCAGTCGTTGGTGTGCTTCTTGATCGACGGGTCCACGAAGACGGGGTACACGGTCGTCGGGTCGGCGAGAAACGCCTGGTCGGGGCTGAACACCCAGGTTCCCGCGTCCAGGTCGACATCGACGAGCGAGCCGTGCGAGTCGGGCTGCGGGCCGTTGACACCGGACAGCGAGAGTGTGGCTGCGGCACCGGTCTGGGTGGGCAGTGGGCTCGGCTCCGGCGGCACGGGCGGTGACGTGCCCTCCATCTCGGCGACGACCGACGGATCGGCGGCCTCGTCGGTCGCCTCGGGCAGCGCCTCCGGGAGGGGGTCCTCCTGGTCGGTGTCCGCCATCTGATCGGTCGGTTCGGGCGATTCGGACGGCTCCTCGTCCGGGGTGCCGGTGACCTCCGGCTCGGAGGGGATGACTTCGGGGGCGGTCGGCGACGCGCTGCTGCCGGCCTCGCCGTCGGTGAGGGCCGGGGTGCCGGCGCTGTCCCACATCAGAGGGGTCGGCGCCTCCGCGATGTCGACACCGTCCATGTCGACGGCCGAGACGATGCCGGTGACCGGGTCGAGCGCGAAGTCCAGGTCGGGGGAGCTGAGGCCGTACGCCAGGCGCGCCACGCGCGGGTCGGTGGCTGCCTGACGGTTCTTGACGACGAGGAGCTGTGCGAACCCGCCGTCGGCCGCCGTCAGGACGAGGTCGGCGCCGGGCAGGATCTCCGGGTACAGGGCACGCGGCCCGTCGATGACGGGGGTGGGCACGGCATCCGGCCAGGTCAGCACGATGTCGTGACCGTCCACCGTGAGCGTCACCAGCGGGTTCGCGGCGGCAACGGTGGCGGAGGCGTCCGTGGCGGCGCCGCCGAGCAGGGAGACCCGGCGAGGAGCGGAGCGGTCGGCGCGCTGGACGGCCCGCTCACCCGCACGGGTGCCGGAACCCGTGGCGCCCTCGGCGCCCGTATGCCCGTGTGCGCCCGACGGCTTGCCCGCCCCACCCGAGAAGACCATGCCCACGTTGGTCGCCTTGGGAGCCCAACCGCCGTTCACCCGGCGCAGATCCGTGTCCAAGGCCTTCCAGACGCCTCCCACCCGGGCCCGGATGGGGCTGGCGTGGATCCGGCGTTGGAGCAGTCCGTCCGGGCGGGCCCAGGTCGTCGCGTACGCGGTGCGCAGCGCGGTCGCCTCGACGGCCTTCCCGGTCTTCCCGGCGCTTGCGGCGGCGTCGGCTTCCCCCAGCGGCGCCGGGCGGGCGCCGGTGGGGCGGCGTGGCTGCTCCGCCTGGTCGTTGCCGTTCAGTGCCACGACCGTGAGGCAGGACGCCGCGACCACAGCGGCGGCGACGGCGGCGACCGGCCGGCGAGCGGGCGAGCGGCGCCATCGGCGCCATCGGCTCGGCATGAGATTTCCCTTTCCCCCTGTGAAACAGCTGTGACAGCTGCGACAACAGCGGACAGATCATGGCTCACCTCCCGGGGGCCGTCATCTGTCGTCAGGGGGCGGGCGGCGTCGGGCGGCGTTCGAGGCCGCGCGCCGTCCTCGACCCGGAATCGGCACGGCCTGAGACCCCGGCGAGCGCGCGGGTGCCTAAATCGCCACACAACGGGACGCGTGTAGTGGGCATTTGACGAGGGCCGTGTGTGAGTGGGCGACAGATCCCAAAAGTTCCTCAGATACTCATGGGTACGATCGGCGGCATAGGTAGTTCTTTGCCGTAACTGGCGATATAGTCGACCGTTTTGCATTTGTGGCGATGATCACATGATCACGGGCTGTCTGGTTTTTCTTCACAAGTGCCCCACAGAATCAGGCCGTTCGCCGGCCGCACCCGCGCACTGTCCGGGTGCGGCCTTCTGTCGCCCGGGGGGACCTCGTCCGTGCCTGCTTTCGTGTCCGTGTGCCGTGCTCGCCTGCGCTCCGCGGTGGTGCCCGTTGTCGGCGCGGCCCTGCTCGTGGGGCTGCTGCCCTTCACGGCCGCAGCCCAGCCGCCAGACCCCGAATCCGCCGAAGTCGCGCGCGACGACGTCTCGTTGCTGGAGATCCCGGCCGAGCAGCGGGTCGACGGCGGTACGCACAACGCCGGGCTCGACAGCATCGAAGCCGCTCCGCCCGCCGACCTTGAGCAGGCGCCGGCCGGCACCGTCACTCCGCCCACGGGCGGCACCGGATCGGTCACTTTCGGCGCCGCGGGCGTCCAGCAGGCCGGCGTGCGGTCCATCGCCGGCACGGCCACTCCCGAAGCCGCCGCTCTCGAACCCGTCGGCACCCTGCCCGTGAAGATCGGCCAGGCCCCCGGCGCCGCTACGCCCACCGGCACCTGGCAGGTCGGCGTCTCCCCGCGGACCGCCCCCGAGGCCGATGGCATCGACGGCGCGCTCGTCACGGTCACTGCCCCCGTCACCGGCTCGGTACCCGTCTCGGTGCAGCTCGACTACAAGGCGTACCAGAACTTCTACGGCGCCGACTGGGCCTCCCGGCTCACCTTTGTGCAGTTCCCCGAGTGCTACCGCACCACGCCCGAAGCCGAGGAGTGCCAGGCCTACGAGGAGCTGGAGACGGTCAACGACACCAGCGCCAAGACCCTGACGGCCACCGTCGACCCCGCCGCCGACGGCACCGTCACGCCTGCCTCGGCGCCCGCGTCGCCGGAGACCGGCACCGGCACGGTCCAGGCGGCATACCGCACCGGTGCCCGGCAGGCGGCTGCCGGTGGTGACAGTGCCGTGGTCGGCGCGGTCGACTCCGGCGCGGGAGAGAGCGGCTCCTTCAAGGCGACGCCGCTGGAGTCCAACGGCAAGTGGTCGGCGGGCAGTTCGTCCGGTGCCTTCACCTGGTCATATCCGATCGACGTTCCGCCGGCGCCCGCCGGACCCGCACCCGAGATCTCCTTCGACTACAACTCGCAGAGCGTGGACGCGAAGACATCCACGTCCTCGCCGCAGGCGTCGTGGATCGGTGAGGGATGGGACTACAACCCGGGCTACATCGAGCGCCGCTACCGCACCTGCAAGGACGACCGTGAGGACATCGCGGCCGGAGCCCCCAACAACGCGGCGAAGAAGTCCAAGACGTCGGACCTGTGCTGGGTCTCCTACAACGCCGTGATGTCGCTCGGCGGCGCCACGACCGAACTGGTCCGCATCGGCGAGACCGACCGCTACCGCCCGCAGCAGGACGACGGCACCCGGGTCGAGCTGAAGACCGGCGCCACCAACGGCGACAACAACGGCGAGTACTGGGTGGTCACCAAGCGGGACGGCACCGTCTACACCTACGGGCTCAACAAGATCGGCGGGGGTCACGAGGACACCCAGTCCGTCTTCACCGTTCCCGTCTTCGGGAACCACCCGGGTGAGCCCTGCCATGCGACCGCCTTCGCCGACTCACGCTGCCAGGGCGACACCACCAAGCAGCAGGCCTGGCACTGGGGCCTGGACAAGGTCACCGACGTCAACGGCAACGTCATGGTCGTCAACTGGCACCAGTCGACGAACTACTACGCCGTGAACAAGAAGTTCAAGACGCCCGAGAAGTACGTCCGAGGCGGTCTGCCCGACTCGGTCGAGTACGGACTGCGCGAGGGCGCCCTCGGCGCCACTCCGGCCGCGAAGATCGACTTCCTGCTCTCGCAGCGCTGTCTCCAGGACTCCACCGTCTGCGACTCGGCGAAGTTCGACGACACCAAGAACCCCGCCTCCTACCGCCCGTGGTGGGACAGCCCCGGCAACCTCAACTGCAAGAGCGACTCCAAGCTGTGCCCCGCGTTCCCGTCCTTCTGGAACCGGATGCGGCTCGGCGGCATCACCACCTACGCCCAACGCCCGGGCGTCGCGGGCCTGTCCAAGGTCGACACCTATATGCTCGACCACTCCTTCCCGCGTGACTGGTACGACACCTCGCCCGGCCTGTGGCTCAACTCCATCCAGCACTACGGCTTCCGCCCCGGTGACACCAGCGGCACCCTGCTCACCAAGTCCGGCGTCAGCTTCCAGCCGTACGTCGTCGGCACCGGCTCCGCGCACCCCCTCAGCACGTACCTGAAGGACCAGCAGCTGCCCAACCTGGTGCCCCGCAACTCCTCCGACCCGCGCCCCGGCTTCACCCGGCCGCGCATCGGCGCCGTCGCCACCGAACACGGGGCCGACATCGAGGTGACCTACAAGGGCGGCTGTCGTGTGCAGCCCGATGTGGCACCCGAGGACAACCACGGCACCTGCTTCCCGGTCCGCTGGTCGCCCGACGCGGAGGTCGAGAAGCCCGCGCTGGCCTGGTTCAACAAGTACGTCGTCCACACCGTGACCGAGACCGACCGGATCACCGGCGTCTCCGCCCGGATCTCGACGCGCTACGACTACTCGGGCGCTGCCTGGGGCAAGAGCGACGACGAGTTCAGCAAGCCCGCTCTGCGCACGTACAGCGAGTGGCGCGGCTACCAGCAGGTGGCCACGTCGAAGGGCAGCAAGATCTCTCCGGCCCCCGGCCGCCCACAGACCCAGTCCTACTCGGTCACCCGCTACTTCCGCGGCGCCGGCGGCCCGGTGAAGGACTCCACCGGCACCGTGACCCTGACCGCCGACGACATCGCCCCCTACGCGGGCATGACCGCGGAGACCATCGCGTACACCGGTACCGGCGGCAAGGTCGCCAGCCGGGTCCTCAACCGGCCCTGGGCCAAGCAGACCGCCTCCCGTGAGCGCGAGGGCGGCCTCGCGCCGCTGACCGCGTACCGCAGCGGCTTCGAACGCAGCGACACCTTGCAGACCCTCGGCAGCAGCTGGCAGGGCGTGCGCACCACCACCGTCGTGGACGACACCTACGGACTGCCGCAGCAGGTCGAGTCGGCCGTGGTCAAGCCCGACGGCGCCGGCGGTGAGACCCTCAGCGACCAGACCTGCGCCAAGACGTCCTACGTGGTCAACGAGGCGGCCAACCTCGTCGGCCTGCCCAAGGAGATCCGCACCACCTCCACCTCCTGCGCCGGCCACGCCACCGCCGACCCGGCCACCCAGGTGATGAGCGCGGTCCGCACCAGCTACGACGACGGAGCCTGGGGCGCGGCGCCGGTCAAGGGCCTGGCCACCACCACGGCGACGCTCGACGACGACGGATCCGCCTACTCGATCGTCCACACCAACACCTTCGACCCGCTGGGCCGGGTGCGGAAGATCACCGATCCGCTCAAGGGCGTCTCGGAGACCCAGTACACCCCCGGCGACGCCGGTGGCCCCGTCACCGCGATCAAGAAGATCAACCAGAAGGGGCACGCCTCCACCACCACCCTCGATCCCGGCCGCGGCCTGGCCCTCTCGGTGACCGATGCCAACGGGCACGTCTCGCGCATGGAGTACGACGCGTTCGGCCGCCTGGTGAAGGGCTGGTCCGCCGACGCCGCGACGCCCGACGTCCTCATCGACTACCAGATGGCGACCGCGACCCCGACCGTCACCCGGCCCACCGCCGTCACCGTCCGCTCCCTCAAGGACAACGGCAGCTACAGCCGCCAGGTGACCGTCTACGACGGCCTGATGCGCCCCGTGCAGACCCAGGACGAGGCGCACGGCCCCGGCCGGATCATCCAGGACACACGCTACGACGACCACGGACTCGTCTCCGAGCAGACCGGCTCCTATCTCGCCAAGGGCGAGCCCGAGACCGGCCAGTTCAAGCGGGTCAGCGACACCCTGGTGCCCAACCTGGTGCGCAACACCTACGACGGCCTCGGCCGCCCGGTGCGCAAGACCACCGTGCACAGCGGCAGCGCCGTCTGGTACGACAGCGTCGAGTACGGCGACAACTGGACCATCTCCCGCCCGGCCGGTGGCGCCGCCCCCGCCGTGCGCGCCTACTCGGACGCGCGCGGCCGGATCGTCCGCATCGACCACTCCACCAACCGCACCCAGGACGAGTGGCGCACCACCAGGTACTCCTTCGACGCCCGGGGCAACCGCAGCCGGATCGAGGACCACGCGGGCAACCTCTGGACGTACACCTACAACACACGCGGTCTGCTGGCCTCCGCGACCGACCCCGACATCGGCAGCGCCTCCTTCACCTACGACGCGCTCGGCCGGCAGGCGTCCGCCACCGACTCGCGCCGGCAGACCACGTACACCGAGTACGACGCCATCGGCCGTGTGCTGAAGGTCCGTCAGGGTTCCGCGACCGCCGACCCGGTCAAGTCCTTCACGTACGACCTGCCGGGAGCGCTCGGCAAGGCGGCGAGCGCCACCCGGCACGAGGCCGGCGCGGACTGGATCGACCGGATCACCGCCTACGACGACAAGTACCGCCCGGCCACCCGAGAGATCGTGGTGCCGTCCCAGGCAGGGCCCAAGCTCGCCGGCACCTACACCTACCGCTACGCGTACACCGAAGGCGGCAAGCAGCTCTCCGTCAGTGTGCCCGCGATCGGGGGTCTGGCCGCCGAGAAGGTCATCACCCGCTACAACGAGGACGGTCTGGCCGAGTCCACCTCAGGCCTGAGCTGGTACACCTCCGACGTCACCTACTCCGCGTACGGCGAGCCCCTGCGGACCGTCAGCGGCCCCCAGCCCTACCGGGTGTGGACCACCAACTTCATCAACCAGGAGACGGGCCGCCTCCAGCGGACGGTCTGGGACCGGGAGACCACGTCCTCGCACCGGATATCCGACTCCTACTACTCCTGGGACCGTGCGGGCAACCTCACGTCGGCGGCCCGCAAGCAGACCGACGGCACCGCGTCCGCCTGGGACAACCAGTGCTTCACCTACGACTACCTCGGTGAGCTGGTCCACGCCTGGACCTCCGGCCTCGCCGTGACCGCCGCCACCGGCTGCAAGTCCGCGTCCGGCACCGCCTGGGGCTACCGCAGCGACGGCCAGAGCAGCGCCGGACCCATCGCCGAGGCACCCGACGCCGTCACCGACGCCGGCGCACCCGACGCCGAGATGCAGGCGTCCCTCGACGCCGCGGCCCCCGCCACCGGGTCGGTCGCCACCACGGCCGGCTCCTACTACCAGTCCTTCACCTTCGACGCCGTCGGCAACCGGGCTTCGCTCACCGACCGCGACCCGGCGAACCCGGCCCTGGACCTCCGTACCACCTACGGCTACGGCAAGACCGTGGCGGGCAACGGCACCAGCGCCCCCACCCTGACCCAGCCCCATCTGCTCACCAGTGTCGACCGGCCCACCGGCACCGACCCCACCTACGTCAACGACGCCACCGGCAACACCACCGAGCGCCACCTCACCGGCGGCGACCAGGTCCTGGACTGGAACGCCGAGAACAAGCTCGCCTCGGTCACCGGCACGGGCGACGGCGCCGGGCCGATCACCGGCCTGAACGGCAAGTGCGTCGACCTCCAGAGCGACGCCCTCACCGACGGCACCCCGATCCAGCTCCACAGCTGCAACGGCACGCCGGCGCAGGCATGGCAGACCACCGGCGACACCCTGCGCATCAGAGGCAAGTGCGCCACCGTCAACGGCGCCCTGGTCCAACTCGCCGCCTGCAACGGCAGTACCGCGCAGAAGTTCACCCTGCGCGCCGCCGACAAGGCGTTCGTCCACGCCGCGACGGGCAAGTGCCTGGCCGTGCCCGGGACCACCGACGCCGAGGGCACCGACCTCCAGGTCGTCACCTGCGCCACCGGCGCCGCCCAGCAGTGGGCACTCGCCGACCGCACCACGTACGTCTACGACACCGGCGGCAACCGCATCCTGCAGAAGTCCGCGGCCGGCACCACTCTGTTCCTGGGTGAGACCGAGGTCAGCACGGACGCCAAGGGCAACCTGCTCAAGGCCAGCCGGATCTACCAGCACCCCGGCGCCCCCTCCGTCGTCCGCGTCAGCAAGAACGGCTCCTCCACGCACGTCCTGAGCGTGCTCCTCAACGACACCGTCGGCACGGCCACCACCTCCGTGGAGCAGAGCACCGGCCAGCCCGTCACCCGCCGCTCCTTCAAGCCGTACGGAGAGGTGCGCGGCACCCGGCCCCAGACCTGGCCCAACGCCCGCAGCTACCTCGGCACCGGCGTCGACGACACCTACTCCGGACTCACTCACCTCGGCGCCCGCGAGTACGACCAGTCGACCGGGCGCTTCCTCTCCGCCGACCCCGTGGTCGACTTCGCGGACCCCCTCCAGATCAACGGCTACGCCTACGCCAACAACAACCCGATCACCAAGAGCGACCCCGACGGACTCCAGCCCATCGAGTGCTGGGAAGGCACCGCGGTCTGCCGCGGCGGACGCATCATCAGCGTCAAGGAAGACAAGGTGAAGCCGACCAAGGCGCTCACGGAGACGAAGGTCACCCAGGGCAACAAGACCTACCGCGTCATCTACGACGACCGGGGCGTCCCGCACACCGTGGGCTCGCCGGGGAAGATCAAGTCGGAGCGCGTCGCGATCGAGTTCATGAACGACGACCTGCGCACGTCGCTCGACCTGTACGACCCGAAGACGGGCAACGGCAGCGAATACCTCTGGCAGGACGACAACGCGGTGCTGCCCAAGAAGGGCCTGGTCCACGACGCGAACGGCAACCACCGGGTGGCCGGTGCCACCGCCGACTTCATCAAGGTCACCTGGAAGAACGGCAAGATCGTGGACGTCGAGACCTGGGACGCCAACGAGTCCACGCAAGCCGTCAGCGGGAAGTCCCTCGACAGCATCGAGAAGACCATCAACAACAAGCTCGACATCGAGGGCAAGAAACAGAGCCAGAAGGTCGTCTTCGTCGCCCACAGCATGGAACAGGCCGAGGCCGTCCGGGACAGGTTCGTCGGCAATGCCAACGTCCGAGTGATCTTCGCCGGGGACGGGAAACCGGGGTCGGTCTTCTTCGACACCCACGCGTCGGGCGGGTTCCGCGGCGGCGGCGCCCCGGGGACCGGCCGGCCCGGTGGCCGCGGGAGCGAGACCGGTAGCGGCAAGCGCGGGGGCGGCGGCCTCGGCGGCAAGATCATGAACGGCGCCGGCATCCTGGGCGACCTGGCGTTCATCTGGGAGGGCTGGAAGACGCTGGAACGCGGCTGCGACGACGTCGTCGTCTCCTGCGGCCCCCCGCCGACCGCCTGACCGTCGCGGCCTGCCAAGGTGGGCCGCGCACCGCACCACACGACCGAGCACCGCACCACGCAAGGGGACACCATGGGCAAACAGCGCATCACCGTCTGTCTGCCGCCCGTCGGCCCCGACGGGCTGAAGCAGGCGATCGGGCAGGCCATGGCCCCCTTCTGGTACGACCGTGAGGACCGCCCCCACCCGGACTGGGTGGGGGAGTGGAGCTACTGGTTCGTCTCCGGGGCGGGCTGCCTCTTCGACGTGCTGCCCGGTCACGAGGACGACCCCCGCCTGGTGCGGTACGACGACTGGACCGACAGCACCGAGGACCTGCCGCCCTCCCAGTGCCACGGCGGCCCGCGCGGCATCCTCGACCTCGACACGCCCCGCGCCGCCGAGGCACGCCGCGCGGGCGGCACCTGGACGGCGTACCACGCCTTCGCCGACCGCTACCCGCCCGCGCTTCCCTTCCACCACTTCGCCGAGCGGGCCAGGACCCTGGAGCCCGAACACGCCAGGGAGGCGGCCGTGGCCTCCTTCCGCGCACAGCCCCTGATCCAGGCGATCGAGGCGGACCCCGCCCTTGAGGAGCGGTTCACCTCCGACCCGGTCCTCCACTTCGACGAGGACCGGGAGACCTACGTGGCCCGCCATGTGGCCGCCGTGCTGCCCACCCCCGCCCTGCTCACCCTGGACGGGCGCTGGGTGGAGGGCGGGGGCCCCGACTACGAGCAGATGTTCAACGCCTACCTGGAGGGCCTGCCCGGCGACACCATGGTCGTGCGGGTGCTCTACCACTCGTGACGGAGCGGCGCAGGGCCCGTCGCGCGCCGCCCTCCGGGATCAGCGCTTCATCAGGGCGAACACGCCCCATCCCACGTATTCGCGCTGGTAACGGACGTGCCGCACCGGCCCTGCGGTCAGTTCCGCACGCATCTCACCGGCCAGTTCGTCGTCGGGATTCGCGTCGAGCCAGCGGCGGATGCTGAGCCACTGGGCCGCGACGTACCGGTCCCAGCCCTGCTGGTCGGCGAGCACCATCTCCACCACGTCCCAGCCCAGCTCCCCGAAGTGTTCGAGCAGTTCCGGCAGGGCGCGGAAGTCGTCCCGGTCCGTCGCGTGACACGCCTGGACGGTTGCGAGGTCCGGCGGCTCCCGGCGCCAGTAGGGCTCACCGATCAGCAGCAGTCCGCCCGGCCGCACCGAGCGTTCCAGCAGCCCGACCGTGCCGGCCACGCCGCCGCCGATCCAGGTGGCGCCGACGCAGGCGGCGAGGTCCACGGGTTCCGGTGCGACATGGCCGGACGCGTCACCGTGCACGAAGCGGACCCGGTCCGCCACCCCGAGCTCCTGCGCCCGTTCCCCGGCGGTGGCCAGGAAGACGGTGCTGATGTCGACCCCGGTCCCGGTCACGCCGTGATCGCGCGCCCAGGTGCAGAGCAGCTCACCGCTGCCGCAGGCGAGGTCGAGGATCCGGGTCCCCGGTGCCAGGCGCAGGGCCCGGCCCAGGGTGGCCAGATTCTCCTCGGTGAACGGGTTGTGCACGCGATGGCCGCTCTCGCGGATGGTGAAACTACGGGGAAGGTCCACGCCGGGAAGCTAGGCCGCCCCGGCGCCGGCGTCCACCGAATTACCTAAGGGCTGCGCAGGGGGACACGCTCGTCGGCCGTCGGCGCCACTGCCAGGTGGTCCCGCGCGGCGTCCGGGTCCGTCAGCCGGTTCAGCCGCGCCGGTACGTCGAAGCCGACCAGCAGGACCACGATCACCGTGCCGGCGAACGTCAGCACCGCCAGTGCCCGGCCCAGGTCCATTCCGGAGGCGAGATGAGCCCCGAGCACCGGGGCGACCGCCCCGCCGAGGGCGCCCACGTTGTACGTGAAGCCGAGTGCCGCACCCCGGCTCGCGGTCGGGAAGTGACCGCCGATGTAGCGGGGGAGCAGCCCGGATATGCCGAAGCTGGTCGCCTGGAGCAGGAAGAGGAGGATGCCCAGCAGCATCAGGTTGTCCTGCACCGCGAAGACCGGGTAGACGAAGGCGA
This sequence comes from Streptomyces sp. NBC_01013, assembly GCF_045162765.1. Classification (NCBI taxonomy): domain Bacteria; kingdom Bacillati; phylum Actinomycetota; class Actinomycetes; order Kitasatosporales; family Streptomycetaceae; genus Streptomyces; species Streptomyces sp. NBC_01013. The sequence continues at coordinate 1,496,792 of NZ_CP108687.1, read as the reverse complement.
GCGAGGCCAGCAGCGTCAGCGCGTACGCCTTCTTCGTACCGATCCGGTCGCCGAGGAAGCCCGCGATCCAGCAGCCGACCATGGTGCCGAAACCGGCGAAGTACAGGACGTCGGTGACCTGGTCCGTGGTGTAGCCCAGCTCCGTCTTCAGGTACGTGGGCAGCAGGGCCTGGATCGGCCACGAGTACAGGAACGCGAAGAACAGCGTCACGATCATCGACAGGTACAGCACCCAGCTGCGCCTCCCGCCCATCTGCACGGCGAACGCGGCGAGCGAGAGGCCGGCGATCACCGAGAGCACCGGCACCAGGCCGGCGCCGCCCGGGGTGAAGACGAGGAAGAGCGAAACCGTGGCGATGACGACCAGGACCGTGTTGGCGGTGGCCCGGGCCGGGGTCAGGAACAGCGGCCGGAACGGATTGGGCCGGGCGTCCTTGTCCGCGACGGACTCGGTCCACTCCTCCGCCTCCGGCAGCGCGCGCCGCATCCACAGTGCGATGGCGATCGGGATGAGGCCCAGATAGAACATCCAGCGCCAGCCGAGCGAGGGCACCACCCAGTCGTAGACCTGGGCGGCGAGCACCGAGCCGACCGAGAAGCCCGAGATCAGGAAGCCACTGGCCCGGTTGCGCAGCGCGGCGGGCCAGCTCTCCATGACGTACGTGGAGCTGGCGCTGTACTCACCGGCCATGCCCATGCCGATGGCCAGCCGGGCGGCGAACAGACTGGTGTAGTTCCACGCGAACCCGCAGGCGAAGGTGCCCACGGAGTACAGCAGGATGCTGAGCACCATGGAGAGCTTGCGGCCGTAGCGGTCGCCGATGGCGCCGAGCACGGCGCCGCCCAGCCAGCGGGTGATGAACGCACCGGAGATCAGGCTGGCCGCCTGCACCGTGCTCAGGCCGAACTCGTCACTGATCTCGGTCAGCACGAGGGTGATCAGCACGAAGTCGAAGCCGTCGAGTACATAGCCGATCCAGGCGGCGAAGAACGACTTCCACTGAGTGCGGCTCACCTGGCGGTACCAGGGGAGCGTGGGGGGTGTTGAGGTCTGCACGGTGACTCCAGGATGCGGGACGGTGCTCGTCCTTGAACAGCCGCCCCGCGTGGTGGGGGCAGGTCAGGTCCTGGCGATGCCTTCGACGAAGCGGGCGGTCAGGGCCGTGGGAGCGGTGATGGCGGTGCCGACGACGACGCTGTGGGCGCCACGCGCCAAGGCCTCGGCCGCTTCCCCGGGCGTGTTGATGCGGCCTTCGGCGACCACCGGGACGTCGATCGCGGCAGCGAGCGCCGAGACCAGGTCGAGATCGGGGCCGGTCTGCTTCGGTGTTCCGGGAACGTAGCCGGACAGGGTCGTGGAGACGAAGTCCGCCCCCAGCGCGGCCGCTGCGACGCCCTCGGCGAGGGTGGACACATCGGCCATGACGAGTGCTCCGGCGGCGTGGACCGCCTCGACGAGCTCGGCGAACGTCGAGCCGTCGGGGCGCGGCCGGTCGGTGGCGTCCGCGGCGACGACGGCCGCGCCCGCCTCGGCGACGGCCAGGGCGTGCCGGACGGTCGGGGTGATGAACACCCCGGTGTCGCCGTCCTTCCACAGGCCGATGACCGGCAGGCCGACGGCTGCGGTGATCGCGGCGACGACCTCCGGATCGTTGGCCCGGATCGCGGCGCCGCCCCCGGCGACCGCCGACAGCGCGAGCCGCACCAGGGTGGACGTCTCCCGCATCGGGTCGCCGGGGGGCGCCTGACAGGACACGATCAGCTTGCCCCGGAGGGTGGTGGTCAGTTCCCGCGCGGTCATCGGAGAGCTCCCGGGTGGTGGAGGGGAAGGGTGGTGGTGAGCGCGGCGGCGCCGAGCACGGCCGCGTCGTGGCCGAGGAGCGGGGCCTGCGGGACGAGCTTGCGCAGCGGCGCCATCAGCTCCGCTGCGAAGGCGGCCCGCAGGGCGTCCCCGTACAGCGCGCCGATGCGCGGCACCCCGCCTCCGACGACGACCCGGTCGGGGCCGAGTGCGTTGGCGAGCCCGCCGAGGACGTGTCCGGCGGCAGCCGCTCCGGTGGTGATGGCCGTGACGGCGTGGGCGTCGCCCGCGGCGGCGCGTGCGGCGACCGTCTCCAGCCGGTCCACCGGAGCACCGGTCAGCCGCTCGTAGTGGGCGGCGATCCCGGGCCCGGAGGCGATGACCTCCAGGTGACCGTCGGCGCCGCAGGTGCAGTGCAGGCCGGCTGCCTCGGGGCTGGGCAGATGGCCGAGGTGACCGGCGATGCCGGACGCGCCGTGCAGCATCCGGCCGTCGACGGCTATGGCGCCGCCGACTCCCGTGCCGATGGCGGCGAAGAGCAGCGAGCCGTGGCCCTCGTCCTGCGCGTTCAGGGCGGCGAGCTCGGGTCCGGCCGTGGCGCGCACGTCGTTGTCGCAGGCCACCGCGTAACCGGTGCGGTTGGCGAGCCCGACACCCAGCGGGGTGCCCGCCCAGCCGCGGATGGAGTCGGTGGCGCTGGTGACCATGCCGGTACGGGGGTCGATGACCCCGGCCGCCGCGATGCCCAGCACCGCCGCGCTCCGGCCGGGGTCGACCTCGGCGGCGGCCGCGGCGAGCGCGTCGAGCACTGCCGCCGCGCCGTTCCGGGCCGGAGTGGGCCGGCTGTGCCGGGCCAGGACCGTGCCGTCCGCCCCGAGAAGCGCCGCGGCGATCTTCGTGCCGCCGAGGTCGAGGCCGACGACGGGCCCCCCGGCCGCTGCCGGATGTGCCGCGGTGGTCATCGGACCGGCGGCAGACCGGCGGCGCGCAGCCGCCCGGAGACGAGCGCGACGGATTCGGCGGACAGCTGGACCTGCGGGAACGCGGTTTCGCCGCAGTCGATGATGCCCAGCAGCTGGAGAGCGGACTTGAACGAGCCGAGCGCCGAGGAACTGCGCCCCATGTCCGCCTCGGGCCCCACGTCGACCATGGCGAACAGCTCGATCAGCCGCTCCTGCTCCCTCGCGGCGAGGGCCCAGTCCCCGGCTCGCGCGGCCTCGTAGAGCCGTACGTAACCGGCCGGGTCCACGTTGCCGATGCCGGGGACGACACCGTCGGCGCCGGCGAGCAGGGCCGCGTCGACGGTCAGCTCGGAGCCGGTGAGGATGCTGAAGTCCGGCACCGGGCCGGTGGCGCGGCCCTCGCGGCCGCCGAGCTGGACGACGAGCCGGCGCAGGCCGCCCTCGTCGCCGCTGCTGTCCTTGAGGCCGGCCAGCGTGCCGTCCTCGGCGAGCTCCCGGATCAGTGCGGGGGACAGCTTGCTGTGTACGGCGACCGGGATGTCGTACGCGAACAGCGGCAGGTCCACCTCGGCGCGCAGCCGGCGGAAGTGCCCGGCGATCTCCTTGGCGTGGGTGCGGGTGTAGAACGGTGCGGTCGCGACCAGTGCGTCGGCGCCCAGGGCGTCGGCGGACCTGGCGTGCTCGACGACCCGGGCCGTGGTGGTGTCGATGACCCCGGCGAGGACCGGGACGCGGCCGTCGGCCGCGTTGACCACGGTCTCCAGGACCACGGCGCGCTGTTCGTCGGTGAGGTAGGCGACCTCGCTGGTGGACCCGAGCGCGAAGAGTCCGTGTACGCCGCCGCCGATGAGGTGCTCGACGAGACGGACGAGGGAGGCGGTGTCGACCTCCCCGTGGGAGTCGAGCGGGGTGCAGACCGGCGGGACGACGCCGTGCAGGGGTGCGGTCAGAGACATGGTGAGGCTCCAGCTGATCGGGACACCGATCCGCGGCCTGAGCGGCTACCCGGATCGAGACGTGAGACGTAAGATGTCCTATGTCTGGCTTCACCTTAAACAGATGCTCCTGCGAACGGTCAAGGGGCAACGGCACCTCAGGAGGACGTTGTGGCGCGGCCCACCATGGCTCAGGACATCGAGCGGCGGATCAAGGAACTGATTCTGGAGCGACGGCTCGCGCCGGGTGACGCGCTGCCCACCGAGGCCGAGCTGATGGAGCTCTTCGAGGCCGGCCGGGTGTCTGTGCGCGAGGCCCTCAAGTCGCTCCAGGCGGTCAACGTCGTGGAGATCCGCCGCGGTTACGGCACCTTCGTGGGCTCGCTCTCCCTGTCACCGTTCGCCGAGGGGCTCGCCTTTCGCGCGGCCGTCCGCCACCGCCAGGGCGAGCCGGGGCTCGCCGAACTGATGAAGGTGCGGGAGGCGTTGGAGGCGGGGCTCGTCGGGGCCGTCGCGGCGGGCGTTCCGGACGAGGACCTCGACGTGCTGCGCGCCCTGGTCGCGAGGATGGAGGAGGAGGCCGGCTCGGGCCGGGTGGCGCGCTCCACCGACCGGGCGTTCCACCTCGCGCTCTACGCCTCGCTGGACAACCACCTGCTCAGCGAGGTGCTCGACGCGTTCTGGGCGGCCATGGACCGGGTGCGCGAGGATCTCGACGACGGCCACCAGGACCCGTCGGTCACCTGCGCCCAGCACCGCGAGATCGTCGCGGCGGTCGCCGCTGCCGACGGCGAGCGTGCGGTACGGGCGATGCGCACCCACTTCGACGGCATCCGCACCCGGCTGGAACCGTCCCCGGTCCGGTGACCGGGGCGGGTCCGGACCGGCGATGTCCGCCCGCCCGGTTCCCGCACCGTTCCGGGAGCGTCCCGGTGATCGGGGTGGCGGCCGTGCGTACCGCCGGCCGGTCACCGCGGCCGCGGTCGCGGTGCGTTCTTCCTCTCACCGAACCACCGAACCACCGAACCTGATCCAGCCGTGGCGGAGGCCGCTGACGGCCTCGTGGCCATGGCCGCGCGGACCGCGGACGCGGCCCCGTCATCCCTGGCCGGCCGCTGGACCCGTTTCCGGGCTCACTCCCGCTGGACGCTTCCGTACAGATAGCTGCCGGCGCCGTCCAGCGTGGCCCGGCTCCACGACGCCACCTCCCTGGGGCCCATCGACGCCCAGTCCGGCGTCCGTTCGACCATGGCGTGACCCAGCCTGCGGCCCAGGGCCACCAGACGGGCGCCCTCGCCCGACCGCTCGTCTGCGTACCGGTGCAGTGCCTGGGCGGCCGACGACGAGGTGCGCAGGACCCGCTCCAGACAGAGCGCGTCCTGCAGCGCCTTGGTCGCGCCGCTCGCGGTGTGCGGCCGGGTGATGCTCGCCGCGTCGCCCGCGAGGAGGAACGGCGGCTCCGCGACCCGGGGCACATGGAAGTCGGTCACGTCGTGACACGCCAGGGACGTGTGCGCACCCCGGCCGACGATCTCCGCCCAGCCTGCCGGGAAGTGCTCCTCGGCGACGTGCCGTACGTACTCTTCGCGCCCGGCGGCCCACGAGGGCGGGGGAGGGGGACCGTAAATGGCGTAGGCGAGGAGCCGGGAGCCGTCGGCGGCGCCCGGGATCAGGTAGAACACGCCGTGGCCGCCACGGAAGCCCAGCGTGACCCAGGCGGTTCGCACCAGTTCCAGCTGCCGCGGGTGCTCGGCGAGCGCGTCGAGCGGGAGGGTGCCGCGCCACACCACGTACCCCGCCGGAACCGGCCGTACCCCCGACGCGAGGGCCGACCGGGTGACGGACCGCGGCCCGTCCGCCCCGACGACGATGTCGTACCGCTCCCGCGACTCCGCCGTGCGGATCACCGCGCCGCCCGCCGGATGAGCCAGCACCCCGGTGACGGGACGTCCCCGGTGATACGTCACCCCTTCGGCGTTCGCCCGCAGTGTGCGCCACAGAAGACCCCAGTGACAGGGCGTCACCGCGCTGTCCTGGCGTGCCAGTTCGCGTTCGGTCCGCTGCCCGCGATCCCGGGTGAGCCAGACCCGTGACGGTACCGGGGCGGTCGGCATGCCGGAGTCCAGATATCCGGCCGCGACCAGCTCCGCGTGGAGCGGCGGCGGGACGACGATGCCGAACCCCCGGTCCTCCAACGCCCCGTCGCTGCGCTCGTACACCGTGACCTCGGCCCCGGCCCTGGCCCCGGCGATCGCCATCGCACAGCCGGCGACGCTCCCGCCGACCACCCCGATGCGTAATCCGGCTCCCGTCACGCCCGCCACCGCCTTTTCCGGTTGCTTCGATCACTGCGCGTGGCGCCTATTGAACGGGGTGGCGGCGACCCGCGTCCAACCACGCCGTGGCGGCTGGACGCAGGGCCGTCGTCCGGGCTACGAGGTGACCGTCACGGTGGCGCTGCCCGAGGCCTGCTTGCCGTCCGCCCTGTACGTGGCGGTGAGCGTGGCGTTGCCCGACGCACCGGCGGCCACGGTGACCGGGACGTTGATGTTGGCGCCCTCCCCGGGCCTCAAGGCGGGGATCGCGGTCCGCGAGGCCGTCCAGCCGCCCGGCACGGTCAGGTCGACGGTGCCCGCACTGCGGCGCACGTCCATCCTGTTGACGACCCTGACCGTCACCTGGGCGCTCGTACCCGCCCTGAGGGAGGCCGGCGGGGTGATCGTGATGTCGGCGCAGGTGCCGCCGAGCCACTTCAGATCGAACGAGTCGTACGTGATGTGTGTGTAGTCCGCGCGCTCGTACAGCAGGCCGACGCGCCCGTCGGGCAGCCGGGTCAGTGTCGAATAGGCCGCGGCGCCCGCGTCGACCACCTTCTTGATCGGCCAGGTCTTCCCGTTGTCGCAGGACATCTTGACCGTGAGGTTCTTCCGTGACGTGGCCTCGGTGTTGCTGAACAGCAGCCAGGACGACTGCGGATTCGAGGCCGGGGCGTCGGGGGCGTACCGCATGACCGAGGCGTTGTTCGCCGGGTCGGGGAGCTCGGTGTCCTGGACGAACGGGGTGTAGGTGACTCCGCCGTCCGTGGAGTACGCGATCGTCCGGTACGGCGCCGAGCGGTTGTTGAGCATGACCGTGCCGTCGTTCAGCTCCACGGTCTTGTTCTCGTCCCCGCCCGGACCGACCGGCGTGCCCATCCGCCAGGTCGCGCCGTGGTCGTCGCTGTACGCGCTGACCGCGTAGTTCGCCCCGTTGTCGCGGATGGCGTACTGCTGGATCAGGCGGCCCCGGTGGGCGCCGTTGCGCAGTTGGATGCCCTCACCGGACGATGCGAACATGCCGCCCCAGGCGGGGTTCTTGATCTGCTTGGTGATCCGGCGGTGGGTCCAGGTCAGTCCGTCGTCGTCCGAGTAGCTGTAGTCGGCCTGAAGGATGTTCGGGTCGGTCTCGTCGTTGCCGGTGGCCGAGCCGAAGAAGCCCTGGTTCACCCCGGCCGCGTAGAACAGGAAGATCCGGCCGGTGGTCCGGTCGACCAGGAGGCTCGGGTCGCCGTAGCCGGCGGGGGCGGCGTCCTTGCGGACGACCTGCTGCGCCTGCCAGGTCGTACCGCCGTCGGTGCTGCGCCGCAGCATGATGCCGATGTTGGAGGGCAGGTCGCCGAGGGTGGGGCGGGCGTCGTAGGCGGCGAGCAGGGTGCCCTTGACCGAGGTGGTCAGCGCCGGGATGCGGTAGTGGGGGGAGCCGACTCCGTCGACGGTCAGGTCCTGGGAGGTGAGCGAGCCGGGGGCGGGCGACGCGGCCTGTGCGGTGCCGGTCGTGGTGATGACCAGCAGGGCGGCGCCGAGCAGGGCGACCGGGACTGTTCGCTTCATGGACGATCTCTCTTCTCGGAAGGGGTGGGGCTTCTCGAAGGGTGGGAGACGGGGTGGCGGCGTCGGGCTACGGGATGTGCAGGGAGCAGACCCGGCCGTCCGCGTCGAAGATCCGCAGATCCTTGATCATTTTCAGGGCGATGCGGTGATGGCCCCGCTCGTAGGGGGGTGGAGTCCGTCGCTGAGGAGGGGCAGGGGGGACCTGGCCGGGCGTTGCCGTCTCTCCAGGCGTTGCAGTGGTCGACGAAGACGGCCTTATGCTGCGCCGCGACCTCGCCCATGACCTGCGCGTACTGGGAGAGGTTCACCCGGCCGGGCTGCCGCGCCTGCGGCAAGGAGCATGGATCGTCTGCGCACGGAAGGTGCCTCCGGTCAGGAGTGGCCGGCCTGCCCGGTCGGCAGGCCTGCGAACAGGGAGCGCACCCAGGCCAGTTGTTCCCGCTGCTGGTACTCCGCGCCGCCCTCGTGCCCGTTGAACGCGTAGATCCGCACCTCCTTGGGGCCGGCGTAGCCGTTGTAGGCGGTGAAGCACGTGGAGGGCGGACAGATGTCGTCCATCATCGCGATGGAGAACAGCGCGGGGGCCGTGGCCCGGGTGGCGAGCAGTGCGGCATCGAAGTACGACAGCGTGGAGAAGACCGACTCGGTGCGGTCGCGGTGGAGTCTGAGGTACTCGGCGATTTCGGTGAACGGCGGGCGGCCCGAGATCTCCGCCCCACGAGGGAAGTTGCAGAGGAACGGAACGTCCGGCATCACGCCCGCCAGCCCGGCCACGAGCCCCGAGACGGCCAGCGCGATGCCGCCGCCCTGGCTGATGCCGGTGACCACGATCCGGTCCGGATCGATCTCGGGCCGGGTCCGCACCACGTCGACACAGCGCACCGCGTCGGTGAACAGCCTTCGGTAGTAGTACGTTTCGGGGCTCTCGATGCCCCGGGTGAGGAAGCCGGGTACGACTCCGGCCGCGCCGCCGTCCGGATCGGCGGTGTCGCCGCCCGCGGCCGACCAGCCCTGGCCGCGGGTGTCCATGAGCAGGTGCGCGTAACCGGCCGCCGCCCACAGCAGGTTCTCGTGAGCCAGGCCCCGGCCGCGGCCGTATCCCAGGAACTCCACGACGCAGCCCAGCGGTTCGCTCGCGTCGGCCGGCATCCGCAGCCAGCCGCGCACCGCCTGCCCGGCGAAGCCGGGGACGGTCACGTCGTACGTACGGACCTGGGTGAGCCCGGTCTCCACCACCGTGAACACGGGCTCGTCAGCCGCGCAGGACCGGGCCTCGTCCAGGGTCCGCGACCAGAAGGCGTCGAAGTCCGCGGGGACGGGAAGCGTCGGCCGGTAGTCGCGGCAGTCCGCGAGAGAGAGGTCCGTGAACGGCATGGAGGTGCCCTCCTGGGGGCGCGGCGGGGAAGTGCCGTGTACGAGGTGATGCATCAATCATCAGACGGCTGACGTCTGATGTCCTGTCGGCACACGGACCCTAGGCACCCACTGAGGGGGTCGTCAAGGGTCCGTCCGGCCGGCCCCGCCGGCTCCGGGGTGTGCGGGTGCGCGGCTCAGCCGCGGGCGCGGGCCTCGGAGATGCGGCGCCTGACCGGGGCGTAGTGCTCGCCGAGCGCCTTGAGGAACCCGGCGATGTCGCCGGCCCGGGCGGCGTCCACGATGTTCTGGTGGGCGGCGATCGTCTCGGTCTCGTCGGCGTGCGTGAATCCGTCCAGGTGTGGCGCCACGATCGCGTACACATCCCAGAACGCCATCGACAGCTGGCCGATCAGATCGTTGCCGAGCGGAGCGACGAGCAGTGCGTGAAAGGCGCGGTCGGCGTCGACGAAGCCGTGCCCCTCCCGGGCCCCGGTCTCGCGCATGGTGGCCACCAGGCCGTCCAGCGTGTCGAGCTGCTCCGGGGTGAGCAGGGAGACGATCCGGTCGGCCATCCCGCGCTCGAAGAGCTCGCGTACGTCGACCAGGTCGGCCATCACCTGGAAGTCGTCGTCGGGGGAGAGCAGCCCGCGGAAGGTGAGGCTCTCCACCAGTGCGGACAGGCTGAGCCGGCCGACGTAGGTGCCGTGCCCGTGGCGGACCTCGACGATGTCCAGCGCGTTGAGGATCTTGACGGCCTCGCGGACGCTGGAGCGGCTGGCGCCGAGCGCCTCGCACAGGGCGGGCTCGGTGGGCAGCGGGTCCCCGGGGCGAAGCCTTTTCTCGAGGATGTACCGCTTGATGCCGTCGACGACTTCCTGCCGGAGCAGTTGTCGCCCAGGCCTCGTTCCGGACATATGTGAACTCCCCACCTCTTGACCCCCATCGATTGTCAAGCTACGTTCCCACGCTATCAAGGCATCAGACATCTGACGTCTGATGCTTTAGGTTCCACAGTCTCCGTCGAACCTGTGCCGGACCCCCGTTCTCACCCCCTGACGCCCCACCTCAAGTCCCTGGAGGACCCGTGCCCGAGCTGAGATCAGCCGGTGTCGAGCGCCGCACCTTCCTGCGTTACACCAGTGCTGTCGGTGCCGCGGCCGCCATCACGGCGGGCCTTTCCGCGTGCGGCGGTCCGTCCTCGACCGCCAACGGCTCGACGGACAAGGGCGGCGGCAGCGACCTCATCGAGGCCGGTCTGTCCTACCCGCTGTCGACCGGCTTCGACCCGATGATCACCTCGGGTGCGACCCCGTACGCCGCCAACATGCACATCTTCGAGGGGCTGGTGGATCTCGATCCGGCAACACTCGTGGCCCGGCCCGCACTCGCCACCGAGATGCCGAAGAAGATCAACGCCACCACCTACCGCGCCACGCTCCGCAAGGGCGCGACCTTCCACGACGGATCGCCCGTCACCGCCGACGACGTCGTGTTCAGCTTCGAGCGCATCCTGGACCCGAAGAACGCCTCGCTGATGGCGCAGTTCGTGCCCTTCATCGACACCGTCAAGGCCGTCGACGCCGGCACGGTCGAGTTCAAGCTCACGTACCCCTTCGCGCTCTTCCCGTCCCGCATCGCCGTGGCCCGGATCGTGCCGAAGAAGATCGTCGAGGCGGACGTCAAGGCCTTCGACGCCAAGCCCGTCGGCTCCGGGCCGTACACGTTCGTCTCGGCGACCCGCGAAGACAAGATCGTCTTCGAGAAGTACGAGAAGTACAACGGCGCGCACCCCGCCAAGGCCAAGAAGATGGTCTGGCGCCTGATATCGGACCAGTCGGCCCGGGTCAGCGCCATGCAGTCCGGCCGGGTCCAGGCCATCGAGGACGTCCCGTACATCGACGTGAAGGGGCTCTCCGCCACGGCGAAGACCGAGTCCGTGCAGTCGTTCGGCCTGCTCTTCCTGATGTTCAACACCGCGGACAAGCGGTTCGCCGACAAGCGGGTCCGCCAGGCGCTCCACTACGCGCTGGACACCGAGAAGATCATCAAGACCGCCATGGTCGGGAACGCGACGGCCGCCACGGGCTACGTCCCCACCACGCACCCCGACTACCACAAGGCCGCCACCGTCTACACGCACGACGTGGCCAAGGCCAAGAAGCTGCTGGCCGAAGCGGGGGTGAAGGACCTCAAGTTCACCGTCCTGACCACCGACACGGGATGGGTCAAGGACATCGCCCCGCTGATCAAGGAGAGCTGGGCCGCGGCCGGTATCGAGGCGACGCTCGGCATCGCCCAGTCCGCGGCCCAGTACGCCAAGGTCGACAGCGGTGACTTCGAGGTCCTCGTCGCACCCGGCGACCCGTCCGTCTTCGGTAACGACGCGGACCTCCTGCTGCGCTGGTTCTACTACGGCTTCTGGCCGGAGAACCGCTACGGCTGGTCCAGGACCGCCGAGTACAAGAAGGTCAAGCAGCTCCTCGACAAGGCTGCCCAGGCCGGGGACGAGGCGACCCGCAAGCAGCTGTGGGGCCGGATCACGGACGTCGTCGCCGACGAGGTGCCGCTCTACCCGATCCTCCACCGCAAGCTGCCCACCGCCTGGAACGAGAAGGGCCTGGCCGGCTTCAAGCCGCTGCCGACCACCGGCCTGTCCTTCCTGGACGTCGGCCGCTCCTGACCGTTCCTCCCCGCCGGACCGTACGGCAGTCCCCGCACAGGCTGCCGTCCGGCCCGGCCCCCGGCGCTCCCGTCCGGTCCGCGCCGGCCAGGACCCGCCCGGACCGGACGGGAGCCCGCTGACCGGCGCCGCCCCCGCGCGCCCGATAACCCGGTCCAGGACATCGAACACCCCCGGTGTCCTGGACCGGATGACCGCCCAATCGCAAGGAACCCGACGATGGTTGCTTTTCTCCGGCTCGCGCTGCGCCGCGTCGCGATGATGCCGGTGATGATCCTCGGTATCGCGTTGCTCGTCTTCGTGGTGCTGCAGTTCTCGCCGGTCGACCCGGCCTTCAACGCGCTCGGGGACAGCGCGACTCCAGAAGCGCGGGAGGCCTTTGCCGAGGCCAACGGGCTCAACGACCCGCTGCCCGTCCGCTACTTCGACTTCCTCGGTCAACTGCTCCACTTCGACCTCGGGATGACCGTTCCCCCGAGTCAGCCCGTGGTCGACCGGATCACCGCTGCCTTCCCGCTCACCCTCCAGCTCACCGTCCTCGGGCTCGTCATCGCCATCGCCCTCGCCGTCGTAGGCGGCGTCCTGGGCGCCATGTACCGCGACCGCTGGCCCGACCAGCTCTTCCGGGTCCTGTCCATGGCCGGGGTCGCCGTCCCGTCCTTCTGGCTCGGAGTCCTGCTCATCCAGCAGTTCGCGCTGAACACCCGGATCTTCCCGACCGGCGGATACACGAACATCGCCGATTCGTTCGGCGGTTGGCTCGAAACGATGATCCTGCCCGCCGTCTCACTGGCGGTGCCCGTCGCCGCGTCGCTCGCCCGCCTCATCCGCACCTCGATGGTCACCGAACTCGACCGGGACTACGTGCGTACCGCCCAGGGCAACGGCCTGCCGGTCTTCCTGGTCATCCGCTCGGTGCTGCACAACGCGCTCGTCACCCCGCTCACCGTGCTCGGAGTCAAGGTCGGCTACCTGCTCAGCGGCGCCGTCGTCATCGAAGCGATCTTCGACCTGCCCGGCATGGGCAAACTCATCCTCGAAGGTGTCACCGGAGGCGACGTCGCCCTGGTCCAGGGCACCGTACTGACCATCGCCATCGCCTTCCTGGTGGTCAACGTCGTCGTCGACCTGCTCTACCTGCTGGTCAATCCGCGCATCAGGACGGTGTGACATGTTCGCCACGGGCCGTCTGGCCAAGAAGCTCTCCCGACCGGGCGTCGCGTTTCGCGCCCTCCCGGTAACCTCGCGCGTCGCCCTCGGCGTCCTGATCGTCGTCGTCCTCGGCGCCGTACTCGCCCCCCTGCTCACCCAGGACCCGCTGGCCACGGGCAACCCCGTCCAGGCACCGGGCGGAGAACACTGGTTCGGCACCGACCGGGCGGGCCGCGACGTGCTCGCCCGCGTCGTGCACGGATCGCGCTACTCGCTGATCATCGGCCTCGGCGCGACCGCCTGCGCCCTGATCGCCGGGTCCCTGCTCGGCTCGCTCGCCGCCACCTCGCGCAAGCTCGGCGACGAGTCCGTCATGCGCACGCTCGACGTCATCATGTCGTTCCCGCCGATCGCGCTCGCGGCCGTCCTCGTCGCCGTGTTCGGCACCAGCATCCCGGTGATCATCTTCACGATCGCCTTCGTGTACACCCCGTCGCTCGCCCGCGTGGTCCGCGCCAACGTCCTCTCCCAGTACGGCGAGGACTACGTGGCCGCCGAGAAGGTCATCGGTGCCCGGCGCGGCTACATCGTGCTCCGCCACGTCGCCGTGAACTGCATGGCCCCGGTCATGGTCTTCGCGACCGTCATGGTCGCCGAGGCCATCATCTTCGAGGCCAGCCTCTCCTTCATCGGCGCCGGCGTGCAGGACCCCGACCCCAGCTGGGGCAGCGTCCTCGCCTACGGCCGGCAGATCCTGCTGGCGGGCGGCTGGTGGGCCACCTTCTTCCCCGGCCTGGCCCTGCTGATCACGGTCCTCGCGCTCAACGTCCTCTCCGAGGGCCTCACCGACGCCTCCGCAGCGCCCAGGAGCGCCCGCGCCGCCGTCGACCCCACCGCCACCACCGCGCCGGACCCCGTCGAGGCCGCCGCCACCGTCGACATCGACGCCGCACTCGCCAAGCTCGCCCGGCACATCAACGCCACCGAGCCCACCATCACCCCGGTTCGCGCGGACGCCGACGAACTCCTCGTCGTACGCGACCTGGCGATCCGCTTCCCGGACCGCTACGGCGAGATCCCCGTCGTCGACAGGCTGAACTTCACCGTCCACGAGGGTGAGACCCTCGGGCTGGTCGGCGAGTCCGGCTGCGGCAAGTCCATCACCAGCCTCGCCGTCATGGGCCTCCTCGCCCGCAACGCCGAGGTCAGTGGGGAGATCCTCTACCGCGGCCGGGACCTGCTGAAGCTCCCGCCCAAGGAACGCCGCGCGCTGATGGGCCCCGAGATCGCGATGGTCTACCAGGACGCGCTCTCCTCCCTCAACCCCTCCGTGCTCGTCGGCACCCAGCTGAGGCAGTTGACCTCGCGAGGCGGCACGAAGACCCCCGCCGAGCTCCTGGAACTCGTCGGCCTCTCGCCCGAACGCACCCTGCGCAGCTATCCGCACGAACTCTCCGGCGGGCAGCGCCAGCGCGTGCTCATCGCCATGGCCCTGTCCCGCAGCCCCCGCCTCCTGATCGCGGACGAGCCGACCACCGCCCTCGACGTCACCGTCCAGGCCCAGGTCGTCGAACTCCTCATCCGGCTCCGCGACGAGCTCGGCTTCGCCATGGTGCTGGTCTCGCACGACCTCGCCCTCGTCGGCGACCTCTCCCACCGGGTCGCCGTGATGTACGCGGGACGGCTCGCCGAGGTCGGCGACACCCGGTCGGTCCTCACCGATCCCGCCCACCACTACAGCCGCGGACTCCTCGGCTCCGTGGTCTCCCTGGAGGCCGGCGCCGAGCGGCTCCACCAGATCCGCGGTGTCGTTCCCGCCCCCCAGGGCTTCGGTGCGGGGTGCCGCTTCGCAGGCCGCTGCGGTGCGGCGACCGACCTCTGCCGCACCACCACCCCCGCCCTCGCCGGACGCGGCGCCGCGAAGGACCACGGCTTCGCCTGCCACCACCCGGCCGGAGCCGCCGCGAAGAAGCTGGAAGGGAGCGCCCTGTGATCAGGCTCAACGGCGTCCACGTACGCCACAAGGCACGCAGCGGAGGTCTCTTCAGCCGCGACGCCGTCCATGCGCTGACCGATGCCACGCTGGAGGTCAGGCGCGGCGAGATCGTCGGCCTGGTCGGCGAGTCGGGCTGCGGCAAGTCGACGCTCGCCCGCGTGCTGACCGGACTGCAGAAGCCCACCGAGGGCGAGGTCCTCTTCCACGGGCGTGACCTGTGGGCCATGTCGGGAGCCGAGCGGCGTGGTGACTTCGGCTCCGCCGTGGGCGTCGTCTTCCAGGACCCGTCCACCGCCCTCAACCCCCGGCTCACGGTGCGCCAGATCCTGCGCGACCCGCTCGACGTGCACCGCCGCGGCACCCGCGAGGAGCGTGAGGCCCGCGTCGAGGAACTCCTCGACCTGGTCGGGCTGCCCGGACACACTCTGGCGGCACTGCCCGGCCAGCTCTCCGGCGGCCAGCGCCAGCGCGTCGCCATCGCGCGGGCCCTGGCCCTCGAACCGGAGCTGATCGTCGCCGACGAGCCGACCTCCGCACTCGACGTCTCGGTCCGCGCCCAGGTCCTCAACCTCCTGGTCGACCTGCGTGAACGCCTCGGCCTCGGCATGGTGTTCATCTCGCACGACATCCAGACCGTGCGCTACCTCGCCGACCGCATCGCCGTCCTGTACCTCGGCCGCATCGTCGAGGAGGGGCGCGCGGCCGACGTGGCGGGCCGGCCCAGCCACCCGTACACCGAAGCCCTGCTCTCCGCGACCCCCAGCCTGCTGGAGACCACCGAGCGCATCGTGCTCACCGGCCCGGTGCCCTCGGCCACCAACCCGCCGCACGGCTGTCCGTTCAGCACCCGCTGCTGGAAGGCCGACGACGAGTGCTCCACGGTCTTCCCGGCGGAGACCTTCGGGTCCGGCGAACACCGCTGGCACTGCGTCCACCCCCAGACTCCCGCGTCCCCCTCCGGGGACCCGACCCCCGTACCGTCCGCAAGGAGCGCCGCATGACCGCCCGAACCCCCCGCTACTCGGGAGTGATTCCGCCCGTCGTCACCCCGCTCACCGCGGACGGCGAGCTCGACCGCCCGTCCCTGGAGCGGGTCGTGGGGCATCTCCTCGACGGCGGTGTCAGCGGACTCTTCGCCCTCGGCAGCTCCGGCGAGACCGCCTATCTGACACCCGGACAGCAGGACCAGGTCGTCGAGGTCATCACGTCGGCCGCCGCCGGCCAGGTGCCGGTCCTGGTCGGTGCGATCGAGACCACTACCAATCGGGCGATCGAGCGGGCCCACCGGGCCGCCGCCCTCGGCGCGGACGCCGTAGTCGCCACCGCGCCGTTCTACACCCGCACCCATGACCTGGAGATCGACCGGCACTTCCGGGACATCGCCGCAGCCGCCGGACTCCCGCTCCTGGCGTACGACGTGCCGGTCTGCGTGCACAGCAAACTGGACCCCGAACTGCTGCTGCCGCTCGCGGCCGACGGCGTGCTGGCCGGAGTGAAGGACTCCAGCGGCGACGACGGCTCGTTCCGACGGCTGGTCATCGGCGCCCGGGAACTGCCGGACTTCTCCGTCCTCACCGGTCATGAGCTGGTGGTCGACGCGATGATGCTCGGCGGCGCCGACGGCTCGGTCCCGGGGCTCGGCAACGTCGACCCGCACGGGTACGTACGCCTGCACCACGCCGCGGTCACCGGCGACTGGGCGGCGGCGAAGGCCGAGCAGGACCGTCTTGTCGCTCTGTTCGACATCATCCGGGCCGCCCGTCCGGGCACCGCGTCCGCCACGGCGGCCGGGCTCGGCGCCTTCAAGACCGCGCTCATGCTGCGCGGGGTCATCACCACCAACGTGATGAGCCCGCCGATGCGCCGGCTGGACGCCGCGGAGACGGCGACGATCGCCGAGTGCCTCGACCGCGCGGGGCTCTCCAGGGTCTGACGGCCGACGGGTCCGGCACCCGGACGTGAGAAGGTCCGGCCGGTCAGCTTCGTGCTGTCCGGCCGGACCTTCGCGTGTGGGGCTAGGTCACTTCTGCGCGGCGCGGCTGCGGCGCATCAGCAGGCCACCACCGAGCACGAGGGCGGCGCTGGCGCCACCCGCGATGCCCAGGTTGTCGTTGGCACCGGTGTGCGCCATCTGCGGCGGCTTGTGGTGCTTGGACGGGGTGTGGTGCCAGGTGTGGGTCGGGGGGTTGTGCGGGTGCCAGGTGTGGGTCGGCGGGTTGTGCGTGGGCGGGTTGTGGTGCGGGGGGTGCGTCGGGGGGTTGTGGTGCGGCGGGTGGGTCGGCGGGTTGTGGTGGTGTCCCGGAGGGCAGTCGCCGTCGTGGTGGTGGTGGTGACCCGTCGGGGGCTTCGGGGGCTTCGGCGGGTTGTGGTGGTGGGTGGGCGGCTTGTGGTGCGTCGGCGGCTTGTGGTGGTGCGGGGGCTTCGGGGTGTCGACGTCGCCCGACTCGTTCTCGCACTCGTTGCCGAAGGCGGGGTTCAGCAGACCCACCACGTCGACGGTGTTGCCGCAGACGTTGACCGGGACGTCGACCGGAGCCTGGATCAGGTTCCCCGACAGCACGCCGGGGGAGTTGGCGGCGACGCCGTCGGCGTCCGCGCCCTGGGCGTCCCCGGCGTCGGAGCCGCCGTCCTCGTTCTCGCACTCGTTACCGAACGCGGGGTTCAGCGCGCCGATCACGTTGACCGTGTTCCCGCACAGGTTGACCGGGATGTGCACCGGCACCTGCACGGCATTGCCCGAACCCACACCGGGCGAACCGATCGCGGCGCCGTCGGCCGAGGCGTCGGCGAATGCGTAGCCGCCGGAGGCGGTCAGGATGCCTGACGCCGCCGCCATGACGAGCACGCTTTTACTCAAGGCTTTTCGCATGGGTTGCCCTTCCTTAGGACATTACGCGCGGGCGACAGTGGCCCGCAGTTCATTCATCAGGCGGTCCAGCAGCCCTAGGGCCTGCCAGTTCTGCTGGGTGGGCGTCCCTTCGGGCAAGCTTGACGACACCCATAACGAGGCAAAATCCATAGGGAAACGTGCAACCAGTGAAAATCCTGTGATCACTCGGACGGGTTACGCATACCTGTTCGTCTGGCGGCTCTCTCCGTACTTCTCGATCCCTTTCGCACGGGCGTCCGCATGATCTCGGCATTCGGGTGAATGGAGATAACCAAACGTCCGGAAGCCAGTTGGTCAGTGCGCTCCGGTTCGGGGCGTCCAGTACGAGAAGGGTTCATCGTGATCAAGAAGGTCCTGGCTACGGGTGCCGTTGCCGCCTCCATCCTCGGTCTCGGCGCGACGCAGGCGATGGCCATCGGCGACGCGGGCGGCACGACCTCCATCAACGGCAACGGTGCCTCGCAGTCGTTCGGCAACGCCGAGACGCACGGCGACGGGAGCCCGCAGTTCGGCCTGGTCCAGGGCTCGCTGAACAAGCCCTGCGTCGGCCTGCCGGTCAAGGCCAACGTCGGTTCGCTGATCGGATTCATCCCGATCGCGGTCCAGGACGTCAACGTCCTGTCCTCGCCGCAGAACCAGCAGTGCACCGAGAACTCCACCCAGGCCAAGGGTGACGAGCCGCTGTCGCACATCCTGTCCGGCATTCCGGTTCTCTCCGGCAACGGCGCCGGCAACAGCTGACCCAGCTGTCAACAGGCCCGGTCCGTCGGCATTTCCCGTCCGGTGGCCCGGGCCTGCTGCTGCCCTTCTCGCGGCGCCAGAGTCCGCCGCGGAGACGGTGACAGCGTGTGACCTGAACTGCGTCATCCGGGCGGAATCCGAAGATTCTCTTCATTGAAGAGTTTCGCTTACCGTCCTAAATCGTTACGAATTACAGTGGTGGAGTTACGAGCGATCAGGACCGCGCTCGTGCGGCACGAAAGTCGTGGCCGCTCCGGACTCCGTCGAAGAAAGGGCTGAACGTGAAGTACACCAAGATTGCCGCCGTCGCCGCCGGAACCCTCATGGCCATGGGTGCCGCCGCCCCGGCCTTCGCCGACTCCGGCGCCGAGGCCGCGGCCGTGCACTCCCCGGGCGTGCTGTCCGGCAACGTCATCCAGGTTCCGATCCACATTCCGGTGAACGTCTGCGGCAACACCGTGAACGTCATCGGGCTGCTGAACCCGGCTTTCGGCAACACCTGCGCCAACGTCTGATCCAGGCGCGCCGAATTCGTTCGGCACACCGGTCTGCCCCGGATCGCATTCCTTGCGATCCGGGGCTTTCCTCTTTCCTGCGTTCCGTTCCGGGAGTTCGCAGCTCTCCTCGATGCGGTGGAACGGCCGGTGGCGCTCCACCGGCCCGGGGCGCGGTGCGCCGGCGGCTGGGGGCTGACATCGGGGTGGGTGCGCGGAACGGAGTACGGACAGTGCACCACCGAATCGTGTCCGGTGTCCCGCTCCGGACTCGAATCGGTGAATAGTCATGCAATCTGCTGGAGTCGCGAGGCAGCGGTCAGGAGAAAAGCGGAATCATCCAGTTGCCCGGCCGCAATCGCATCGTTACTCATGGAGAAAGCGGCAGAAGTCACAGCTAAAGAAGGCTGGTGCGGCGCGGGGACGCGACCGAAACTGCTGCCGCTGCAGAAGGGAACCCGAAAGTGAAGTACGCGAAGACAGCTGCGTTCGTCGCCGGTTCCGTGGTTGCTCTCGGAACGGCTGCTCCCGCCTTCGCCGTTACCAACGCCACGGCCCCCAGCTTCAGCCTCGACGGCGGTGTCAACCAGGTGGTGGCCGCGGCCCCACAGGCCGTCGACCCGGTCGTCGACACCGTCGGCGGCGCGGCCGACGCACTGCAGAAGGACGGCACCGTCACCAAGGTCGCCGGTCAGACCACCGGTGCGGCCAAGGGTGCTGCCCCGCTGATGGGCGGCCTCCCGCTCGGCGGCTGACCGCCACCACGACGTCGGTTCCCGCCTCGCTCCGAGGCTCGCGCATGTCTCCGGTGCCGCGCGATCCGTAACCGTACGGATCGTGACAACACCGTTCGAGTGAAGCGCCACAACCATTCCCGCCACCGCGAGTTGATCAGGTAGCTCCGGACAGGCGGGCAACAGAAAAACCCAGAAGGGCTATTTCATGATCAAGAAGATTATGGCCTCGGCGGCCGTCGCTGCTTCCATCGTCGGCGTCTCCGCCGCGATCGCGCCGCAGGCCATGGCGATCGGTAACGAAGGAGGCACCACCTCGGTCAACGGCAACGGTGCCGTGCAGTCCTACGGCAACTCCGCCACCCACGGTGACTGGAGCCCGCAGTTCGCGCTCATCCAGGGCTCGCTCAACAA
The DNA here is from genome assembly GCF_045162765.1 of Streptomyces sp. NBC_01013. Taxonomy (NCBI): domain Bacteria; kingdom Bacillati; phylum Actinomycetota; class Actinomycetes; order Kitasatosporales; family Streptomycetaceae; genus Streptomyces; species Streptomyces sp. NBC_01013. Next base: position 1,476,768 of record NZ_CP108687.1, on the reverse strand, counting down.
GCCCTGCATCGCCCTGCCGGCCAAGGCCAACGTCGGTTCGCTCCTCGGCGCCGTCCCGATCTCGGTCCAGGACATCAACGTCCTGTCCTCCCCGCAGAACCAGCAGTGCACCGAGAACTCCACCCAGGCCAAGGGTGACGAGGCTCTGTCGCACATCCTGTCCGGCATCCCGATCCTGTCCGGCAACGGCGTCGCCAACGACTAGTCGTTCCCGAGGCGCCCGCGGTTCCCGGGGCGCCCGCGGTTCCTGGATCACACGTGGGGCCGACCCGTCCTCGCGGCAGCCGGATTTCCGGCCGCCCGGGACAGGTCGGCCCCACGTCGTGTGCCGAGGTGGGGCCGGGCGTTCGCCCGAAAGGACGGGACCGCTGGGCCGGTTGCCGTAGTGGCGGCGGAGGGCTTCCGCCGGAGCGGGTAGAGGCAGTTCATGGACCAGTACGACAGTCAACGACGACCGGACGCGCGCCGGTACCCGCAGGACGGCACACCGATCTACGACCGCCTCCTCGCCGAGTGGCAGGCGGCGGCCCGCGGCGGGATGACACCGCCGGGCGGCGCGGACTCCGGACCGCCCGGTGTGGGCGGCCTCGTGCCTGGGGCGCGCATCTCCGGTGAGGGATCGCGGGGTTGACGTCGAGACGTCGAACTTACGCTGGATTGAACCCATTTGAGTGGAACCGCGGAACCGAAGCCTCCGCAAGAGGTTGATCAGTACGTTCCAGAACGGAACGCTCCGAAAGGTGAAGCGTGATGAAGAAGATGATGGCCGGCGCAGCAGTGGCCGTGTCCCTGGTCGGTATCTCGGCAGCCGTGGCCCCCTCGGCCATGGCGATCGGGAACGAAGGGGGCACCACGTCGGTCAACGGCAACGGCGCCGTGGACTCGTTCGGCAACAGCGTGACCCGGGGTGACGGCAGCCCGCAGGTCCAGCTCGTCCAGGGTTCGCTGAACAAGCTCTGCGTCGGAGCGCCGATCAAGGCCAACGCGGGCGCGCTGGTGGGCATCCTCGTGCCCGTGGCGGTCCAGGACATCAACGTCCTGTCCTCCCCGCAGAACCAGCAGTGTGCCGACAACTCGACCCAGGCCAAGGGCGACGAGGCCCTCTCGCACCTCGTGAACGGCATCCCGGTCCTCTCCGGGAACGGCATCGGCAACAACTGAGTCCGGCACGCACCGCGGGCGGCCCGAACTTCCGGGCCGCCCGCGGTGCGTGGGTGAGGAACCTGAGCACGCAGATGCCCACCGCTCCACGGGGGCGGTGGGCATCTGCGTGGCCGGGAAGGTCAGCCCAGGCTGCGTACCGGAAGGACGCAGTGGGCGGAGCTCGCGATGACCTCCGGGTCGCCCGCGAAGAGTCGGAGTTCCTCCTCGCCCACCGGGAGCCCGGGGGCCCCCTGCGGCCAGGGGCGGGTGGCGAACATCGCGTGCACCTCGCCCTGTTCGTTGGCGGCGGCCAGCCACTGGGGCGGCACGGGGTACTGGGCCTTGAAGTGAGGCAGCGTCAGAACGGCCTGGCCCGCCTGGACGAGGAGCTTCACCGGGAGGCCCGGAGTCTCGTCGGCACGCACCGGGGCGCCACCGGCGGGGAGCCCGCAGCGGTTCAGGGCGATGCGCATGGCGGCCTCGCCGACCTCGGGTCCGTCGGATCCGTCGCCCAGCGAGTAGGCGAGCAGGAAGGCGATGTCGTGCCCGCCCTGGGGGTGCTCGCCGCTCCAGCCGATCAGGATGAGCGTGCCCAACTGGGCCTGGGTGAACGTGCCGGGGGCTGTCTGGGGGGAGGTCATGTCCGGCACCCTAACCGTCCGCGACCGGTCGATCTCCATGTGTATCACCCGATCGAGTGAGAGCATGTGATATTCCCGGCCGGAACTCCAGGACCGACTCCTCTGCGGCTCCCCGGAACGGAGCGCCGCAGTAAATCCGTTGACGCCCCCCGGCGGTCGCGGGCTATCGTGTGCAGCGTTACGGACGGCGGAGCAGACCGCCGGTGCCGGACCGTGCGTGAAACCGGAGGTGAGGACATTGATGACTGTCGCTGCGATGGGCGCTGCCCACAAGCCGAAGATCATCGTTCCCACCCCCGTGGCCGCCGGCTGACCTACCTCGAGCACCACCGCGCCGCAGTGCGCTCTGCCGGGCCACCCTGTGAAGGGTTTCCCTTGTCTTTCCCGACTTCTTCTTCTCCTTCTTCCTCCTCCACTCTTCAGGGCTCCTCGTCGCACCCGCTGGCCGCCTATGGCTGGGACGACGGCTGGGCAGCCGAGTTCGCCCCCTACGCCGCGCAGGGGCTGCTGCCGGGACGCGTGGTGCGGGTCGACCGCGGGCAGTGCGACGTCGTCACCCCGCACGGCACGGTCCGCGCGGACACCGCGTTCGTCGTACCCCGTGACCCGATGCGGATCGTCTGCACGGGCGACTGGGCGGCCGTCGACCCCGACGGTGACCCGCAGTTCGTCCGTACGCTGCTGCCGCGCCGCACGGCCTTCGTCCGCTCCACCTCGTCCAAGCGCTCCGAGGGCCAGGTGCTCGCCACCAACGTCGACCACATCGCCATCTGCGTCTCCCTGGCGGTCGAACTCGACCTGGGGCGGGTGGAGCGCTTCCTCGCCCTGGCCATGTCCAGCACCGGTGGTGACGCGCTGCTCCGCGACGGCGCGGCGGGCGGGGACGGCGCGGCCGAGACGATGGTCGTGCTGACCAAGGCCGACCTGGTTCCGGACGCCGTCACGCTCTCCCACCTCGTCCAGGACGTGGAGCGGCTCGCGCCCGGTGTGCAGGTGCTGCCGGTCAGTTCGACCACCGGGGAGGGCGTCGACGTGTTCTCCGCCATCGTCTCCGGCGGTACGAGCGTGCTCCTCGGGGCCTCGGGCGCGGGCAAGTCCACCCTGGCCAACACCCTGCTCGGGCACGACGAGATGGAGGTGCAGGCCACCCGCGACATGGACGGCAAGGGCAGGCACACCACCACGACCCGGAATCTGCTGGTGCTGCCCTCCGGCGGGGTTCTCATCGACACCCCCGGACTGCGCGGCGTCGGCCTCTGGGACGCGGAGACCGGTGTCGGACAGGTCTTCTCCGAGATCGAGGAACTGGCCGCGAAGTGCCGGTTCCACGACTGCGCCCACGAGGCCGAGCCGGGCTGTGCGGTGATGGCGGCGGTCGAGGACGGATCGCTGCCCGAGCGGCGCATGGACAGCTACCGCAAGCTGCTCCGCGAGAACCAGCGCATCGTCGCCAAGACCGATGCCCGGGTCCGCTCCGAGATCCGGCGCGACTGGAAGCGCAAGGGGGCCGAGGGCCGGGCCGCCATGGAGGCGAAGCGCGGCCGGGTGCGCTAGGTGTATTGACCCGTGAGGTTGGGGACGCGGCGGCAGCGTCTGCCCTGGCGGACGCTGCCGCCGCAGCACCGGCCGAGGTGGACCTGGTCGACGTCCGAAAACCGCGAGTGCGGGGGTGTCCAGGGGCGCACACTGGACGGTGTGATGGACGAAGAGACCAGGTACGAGGCGGTGAGCAGCCGCGACGCGCGTTTCGACGGGGAGTTCTTCTTCGCCGTCGAGACGACCGGCATCTACTGCCGGCCGAGCTGCCCCGCCGTCACCCCCAAGCGCAAGAACGTCCGCTTCTATCCGACCGCGGCCGCCGCCCAGGGCAACGGCTTCCGGGCGTGCCGGCGCTGCCGCCCGGACGCCGTCCCAGGCTCCGCGGACTGGAACGTCCGGGCGGACGTGGTCGGCCGCGCCATGCGGATGATCGGCGACGGTGTGGTGGACCGGGAGGGCGTCCCCGGTCTCGCCCACCGGCTCGGCTACAGCTCGCGGCAGGTCCAGCGGCAGCTCAACGCAGAGCTGGGCGCCGGGCCCGTCGCCCTGGCCCGCGCCCAGCGGGCGCACACCGCACGCGTCCTGCTCCAGACCACCGCGCTGCCCGTCACCGAGATCGCTTTCGCGGCCGGCTTCGCCAGCGTGCGCCAGTTCAACGACACCGTCCGGCAGATCTACGCCCGGACCCCGAGCGAGCTGCGCGCCGAGGCCGGCACCGGGCTCGGCGCCGCGGTCCGGGAGGCCCGTACCACCGGCATCCCCCTCCGGCTCGCCCACCGGGGGCCGTACGCGGCCCGAGAGGTGTTCGATCTGCTCGCGGCCGAGACCGTCGTCCGCATCGAGGAGGTCAGCGGGGAGCCCGGTGCCCGTACCTACCGCCGTACCCTGCGCCTGCCCCACGGCACCGGCATCGCCGCCGTGGACGAGCGGTCCGCCGGCAGCTGGCTGGAGGCCCGCATCCACCTCACGGACCTGCGTGACCTGACCACCGCGGTGCAGCGGCTGCGCCGGCTCTTCGACTTGGACGCCGACCCGTACGCCGTGGACGAGTCGCTCGGTACCGATCCGCTGCTCGCGGCCGGGGTCGCGGCCCGCCCCGGGCTGCGCTCGCCCGGAACGGCGGACGCCGAGGAGTTCGCCGTACGGGCGCTGCTGGGTCCTGCCGCCGCCGGAGAGCTGGTCGAGACGTACGGCAAGGTCCTGGACGTGCCCTGTGGCGGCCTCACCCATGTCTTCCCCGAACCGGGCGTCCTGGCCGGCGCGGTGGCGGACCCTGCGCTGCGGGCGCTCGCCGCGGCACTCGCCGACGGGGAGGTGCGGCTCGACGCCGGTGCCGACCGGGACGAGGCCGAGCAGGCGCTGCTGCGGCTGCCCGGCATCACACCGGCCACCGCGAAGCTGATCCGGATGCGCGGCCTGGGCGACCCCGATGTGGACCCGTACGGGACGCCCGGTTCGGAGCGGTGGCGGCCGTGGCGCTCCTACGGCGTTCGCCGTGCGCAACCCACGGCCGGGGCGACCCGGGCGCCCGCGCAATTCTCTAGGTGATCGGGCTTCGCCCAGGTGAGGACTACGGGAGCCGTCAGCCCCAGATCGCCGCGCCCAGCCACGCCCCCGCCACCAGCAGGCATGCGAAGAGCTCGACGAGGACGGAGTAGCCGGTCGCCCGCATCACCGAGCGGACCGACGCCCAGCCCGCGCCGCGGCTGCCCAGCCGCAGCCGCTCCGCCCCGTAGATCACGCCGACGTACCCGGCGATCGCTCCGACCACGGGGATCACGAAGAATCCGGTGATCGCGCCGATCCCGCCGAGCATCAGCGTCCGCCGTGGCGCCCCGGACTCACGGGGGCGGCGCGGCGGCAGGAGCGGTTTCAGCGCCTGGTTCAGCAGCAGCAGCGCCGTGGCCCCGATCAAGATGCCCCAGGCGGCCGGGGTCATGTCCGTCAGCGCCCACCACAGGACGGCGGCCCAGACGATCGCCTGCCCCGGCACACCGGGGACCAGCACACCGATCAGGCCGAGGAGCATGACCAGGCCGACGGCGACGAGCTGCCACACACTCATCTGACCAGCCTGCCGGAATCCGGCCGGTCCCGCCCGTCGTCGCTCCCGGCTCCCGAGGCCGTCGGCGCAGCTCAGAGGCGCGGAGACGGGGTCGCGGAGACAGGGACGCGGGCCCTTTCAGGGACGCAGCTCGCGGGCGACCCAGCCGCGCTCGTACGCATGCCAGCCCAGCTGGAGACGGGTCGACACCCCGGTGAGCTCCATCAGGCCCTTGACGCGGCGCTGCACCGTCCGCAGCCCCAGGTCCAGCTGCTTCGCGACGCTGGCATCGGTCAGGCCGGCCAGCAGCAGCGACAGGATCTCCAGATCCGTCGGATCGGGACCCGTCGTGTCCTCGACGATCCGGCCGCTCTCGGCGAGCCGCAGCGGCATCGCCTCGCGCCACACCGCCTCGAAAAGCCCCGCCAGGGACTCCAGCAGTCCCGATTCGTGTACCACCAGGGCCGCCGGCTCCGCGCCCCGTCCGGTCAGCGGCACCATCGCCATCGCCCCGTCCGCGACGACCAGCTTGGTCGGCACCCGGTCCACGACGCGGCACTGCTCGTCGCGGCTCAGCGCCGCCGACAGTTCCATGATCCCCGACGGCAGCCCCAGCACCGCGCGCTCGACCACCACCCGGAAGGACACCCCGCGAGTGGCGGCCTGCTCCTCGGACTCGTTCTCGAGCCCGCTCACCGCGATCGGGTTTCCGGTCACCAGGGCGCACACCTCACTCGTCGCCCCCAGCTGCAGCTGATGGAAGCGATGAGCCACGGCGCTCGCACCGGTGACCACCTCGACCAGGTCGTGCACGGCAGGCTCGGCGGCGTCCACGCGATACTCCTCGGCCAGCAGCACCGCCGCCAGCTCCGCCTGCTCCAGCTCGTGGCGCTGCTGCGTCAGCAGTGCTCCCAGCGCGACCCCGGGCGGCGCCGCGACCCACCGCCCCGTACGGGCCGACGACTGGGCGGCCAGCCCGTGCTGCTCCAGCCGCCGCAGTGCCCGCTCGGTGTCCCGTTCGGGCAGTGCCAGCCGGTGCGCGAGGTCGGTGACCTCCGCTGCTCCCACCGCCACGAGCGCGCGATAGGCCGACTCCTGTGTCTCGTCGAGACCTATGGCTCCCAGCATTCCCGGACCCCTCCCGACCGCGTTGCTTCCCTGCCGTGACGCACTGCTCGGCCGTCCTGCCATGGCGGAAAGCGGCCACGGCGTAAACCCGCCGTGGCACATCATCCCTGTCCCGCCCGTCACTCTGCCAATGTGGCGCCACCGCAGTACCAACAACCTCCGGAACGCGGGCCTTTGTGCCTTTCCGTTCTGGTTTTACATGGGGAGAGCGATGCGTCCGATATCGCGTACGGCACTGGGGGCGGCCACCGCCGCCGTCCTCGCCGTCACGGTGATCGCACCGTCCGTGGCAGCGCCACAGGGCGACGCGACCGCGAAGAGACCGCTGACCGGCACTGCGGCAGCCGCCGCCGAGGGGAGCAGACCGGTCACGGTCACCCTGGTCACCGGCGACAAGGTGCTGGTGAGCACCGACAGTTCGGGGAACGCCTCGGCCGCCGCACTGCCCCGCGAGGACGGCACGGCCCCCCTCGTACAGACCCGCCGCTCGGGCAAGGACCTGTACGTCTACCCGGACACCGCGGTGAAGGCGCTCGCCGATGGCACCGTGGACGAGGAACTCTTCAACGTCACCGGGCTCATCCGCCAGGGTTACGACGACGCGCACGCGGACTCCGTACCCCTGATCGCGACCTACTCCAAGGACGCCGCGCGCAGCGCCCCCGTCACCCCGCGCGGTGCCGAGCGAGGCCTCGCGCTCCCGGCCATCGACGGTGTGGCGCTCAAGGCCGACAAGAAGCAGACCGCCGGATTCTGGTCGGAGGTCACCGGAACCGGCCGGTCGCGCTCCGCCGCCGGGCTGAAGAAGCTCTGGCTGGACCGCAAGGTCGAGGCCAGCCTGGACCGCTCCACCAAACAGATCGGCGCAGATCTCGCCTGGGCCGCCGGCTACGACGGCAAGGGCACCAAGGTCGCGGTCCTGGACACCGGCGCGGACGCCGAACACCCGGACCTCAAGGGCCGGATCGCCGAGTCGAAGAACTTCACCGACTCCGACACCACCGACGACCGTCAGGGGCACGGCACCCACACGCTCTCCACCGTGGGCGGCACCGGCGCGGCCAGTGGCGGAAAGAAGAAGGGCGTCGCCCCCGGCGCCGATCTGCTCGTCGGCAAGGTGCTCAACGACAGCGGCTCCGGTGACTCCTCCTGGATCATCGCGGGCATGCAGTGGGCCGTCGACCAGAAGGCCGACGTCGTCTCCATGAGCCTGGGCAGCCAGACCCCCACCGACTGCACGGACCCGATGAGCCTGGCCGCCCAGGAACTGGGCAAGAGCAAGGACACCCTGTTCGTCATCGCGGCCGGTAACGCGGGCCCCTCCCTCAACACGGTCTCCTCGCCGGGCTGCGCACCCAGCGTGCTCACCGTCGGAGCCGTCGACCGCGACGACTCCACCGCCCAGTTCTCCAGCCGCGGCCCCGCGATCGGCGCGCACACCCTCAAGCCCGAGATCGCTGCCCCCGGCGTCAACATCTCCGCCGCCGCGGCAGGCGGCCGCGGCGTCTACGCGTACCAGTCGATGTCCGGTACGTCGATGGCCACCCCGCACGTCGCGGGCGCCGCCGCCATCGTCAAGCAACGCCACCCCGACTGGACCGCCCAGCAGATCAAGGCGGCCCTCGTCTCGTCCGCGAAGAGCGACATCCCCGGTGACGTACGCGAGACCGGTGGCGGCCGGCTCGACGTCAAGGCCGCCATCGACACCACGCTCACCGGCGCTCCCGCGGTCCAGGGCGGCACGTTCAACTGGCCGCAGGACAAGTCGGACCGCACCACCGTGCAGATCCCGTACACCAACACGGGCGACAAGCCGGTGAAGCTCTCGCTCACGCTCCAGAGCATCACGGGCAACGACGGGTCGGCCGTCCGGTCCTCCGTCGCCGCGCTCGCCGCGAAGAGCGTCACCGTGCCCGCCGGGGCGACGGTCGAGGTCCCGCTGAAGCTCGACCCGACCGCCCGCCTCCAGGACAGCCAGTACGGCGACGTCACCGGCCGGGTGCTGGCCACCGCCGCCGGCGGGGCCAAGGTCTCCACCCCGTTCTCGCTGTACGTGGGCGCCGAGACGGTCACCCTGCGCGTCAAGCTGATCGACCGCAACGGCGAGCCCGCCACGGGCTCGTCGTCGCTGGACGTCATCGGCACGGACACCGCCACCGGTGAGCGCCGCTTCAACGACGGCTCCATCGACCAGGTGTACCAGGTGCGGCCGGGCGCATACTTCATCTCCAGCTTCATCGTCTCGGCCGACCCCGAGGACACCACCGGGCGGCTCGCCGAGTCGGTCGGCTACCTGGCCCGGCCCCAGCTGAACGTCACCAAGGACACCCTTCTGGTACTGGACGCCCGCAAGGCGCACCGGATCAAGCTGAAGACCGAGGACCGGACCACCGAGACCCGCAGCGCCACGCTCGCCTTCGGCCGCAGCTGGGACGACGTCTGGCTGCACTCCGGATCGATCGCCGGCAGCACCGTCATCAAGGACTACCTGGTCGACATCCAGGGCAAGGCCCGTGACGGCGACTTCGAGTTCGACAGCTTCTGGCGCGCCTACGCCCCGCAGATCGAGAAGCTCGCGGTCGTCGGCGGGGCCACCCTGCACCCCACCCCCGCTTCCTCCGGTTCCGTCAACCTCGACGGAACGGGCCAGGCCGCCCTCGTCGACGCAGGCACCGGAACCCCCGATGAGCTGAAGGCCGCCGACGTCTCGGGCAGGATCGCCCTGGTCGAGGTCGCGGACGACGGTCTCATGGCCGTCCAGGCGCGCAACGCCAAGGCCGCCGGCGCCGTGGCGATCATCGCGCACCGCCCGTCCGCGGGCCCGTGGAAGCCGTCCGTCGGATACGGTGCGGCGCCCCTGCCCTCGCTCGGCATCCAGGCGGACGAAGCGGCCGCTCTGGCCGCCGCGCTCGCCGCCGGACCGGTGAAGCTGAGCTGGAGGGCCACCGCGTCCAGTCCGTTCGTCTACAACCTGGCCTTCCCCGAGAAGGGCACCGTCTCCTCCGACCGCACGTACAAGGTCAGGGACAGGGCGCTCGGCACGGTCGAGTCCACCTATGAATCGATGGGTGTCACGGCCGACTTCGTGGACACTCTGCTCGTCACCACGCCCTACGGTGCCCGGCTCGGCATCGGCACGTTCGACAGCGTGGCCGCACCCGGAAAGCGGACCGAGTACTACTCGGCGGGCGACAGCACCTGGCAGCAGGCGCTCTCCTCCAGCTTCCCCTGGGGCGAGTTCATGATGGACACGCTCCGTACGTACAAGGCCGGGGCGAAGCGATCCGCGAACTGGTACCGGGGCGTCCTCGTCCCGTCCGCGCCCCGCGACGACCAGGGCAAGGAACAGCTTGCCGCCGAACGCCAGGACAATCTGATCGGCGTCGCCCCGGGCTTCTGGAGCGACACCGAACACGGCGGACTGCAGGGCTCGTTCGGGGACATGGGCAACATGACACTCACCAGTGGTGGCCAGGTGCTCGGTCAATCCGGCTGGCCGGCCGGGGTCTTCACCGTCCCGGCCGAGGACGCCGCGTACGAGCTCACCATGATGACCATGAAGACCGGTCAGCCCGCTCAGGTGTGGAAGCGGTCCACCCGGACCGAGACCACCTGGAAGTTCCGCTCGCACCGCGACGAGAACGCCTACTCGCAGGGCATCCCGCTGCTCTTCCCGGGCTACGAGCTGCCGTCGGACGGTATGAAGACCCTTGCCGCGACGGACGGTCAGCGGATCGGACTGAGCGTCTCGGGCCACGCCGGCTACACGCCCGGCAAGGTCACCGCGGCCAAGGTCTCGTACTCGTACGACGAGGGCGGCACCTGGACCGAGGCCACCACCACGCAGCACAACGGCCGTTGGACCGCCACCGTGAATCATGCGGAGGCGGCCGGCAAGCCGGTGACCCTGCGTACCGAAATGACGGACTCCAACGGCAACTCCGTCGTCCAGACCGTGACCGACGCCTACGCCGTGCGCTGACGTCACGTCACCCGACCGGTCCGCCGGGCGTCCTTCCCGTGGGGGGTGGGGCCGCCCGGCGGACCTTTTCCACGACGGGACTCGGTCACTATTTCCGGATGTCCCGTTTTCGCACGGCCTCCGCGGTGGACAATAAGGGCATGAGTCAGCAGGGGGAGAGGCCCGCCGCCCACGAGGACGACTGGTGGCGCAGGCTGTACGACGAATCCGCCCCGGACACCGGGGCGAGCCATGCGGCCGACAGTCTCGATGACCGTTTCGACTCGGCGGCGGGCGCGGTGGGGCCCGACGGCAGCGAGGCCCACCAGACCGCTGCCGCGGTGCCCGGACCGAGGGCGGCACCTTCCACGATCGCCCGAGAAGCGGACGCGTCGCCTGCCCCGCCGCCCGAGACGGCCACGCGCGCCCCGTGGGAGCCACTCGCCGACCTCCCAGGACCTCGTACCTTCGCCGGGCCGCCACCGGCTACCGCTCCCACACCACCACTGCCTCCCGCGCCCGAAGCCCCGCCACCCCCCGCCGACCCCCGCATCGCCCAGAGCCTCCCGGCCGGGCAGGATGCCGAGCCGCCGACGCCGGCCGATGCGCCGACCGTCGTGTCCCGCCGGCCCGTCGCACCGGACGGGGCGGTGCCGCCGCTGCCCAGGCGCCCGGTCGTCGAGCGGCCCGACGACGCCGTTCCGGCCGGACCCCTTCCGCTCACGGAACCGGTCCCCCTCCCCGAGGCGGCGCCGCCGCGTCCCCCGGTCGCCCACGTGGGCCCCAGGCCGCCCACGTACGACGCCGAACCCACCGCGCTGCCGGCGAGCGACCCCCGCGAACTGCACGGGCTCGTCGCCGACACCGTGCTCGACGGCGCCCGATACGGCACGTACACCTTGCGAGCCGCTTCCGTACGGGGTGACTCCGCCCGCTTCCGGGGCGAGCTCCGGCGCGACGCGCTGCTCACCGCGCGGTTCGGCACCGCGGAGGGCGCGCTCGTCCTGGTCGCCGTCGCGGGCGGCGACCGGTCGTCCGAGCACGCGCATCTGGCCGCGGCCGACGCGTGCCGCTGGATCGCGGAAGCCGTCGGCCGCAGTCACGCCCGGCTCTCCGACGACATAAGGGCGGGCCGCCGCGGCGATCTCAAGGCCGGGCTGCACCGGCTCACCGACCGCAGCTACGGCAGACTGCGGGCCCGCGCCGCCGAGCTCGGCCGCGACCCGCACGCGTACACGACGGGTCTGCGCTGCCTCCTGCTGTCCGCCGATCCCGAATGCCGCACCCGGGTCTTCTTCGGCGTCGGCGGCGGCGGGCTCTTCCGGCTGCGGAGCGGCGGCTGGCAGGACCTCGAACCGATCGTGCCGCAGACGGGCACGCTCACCGGCGAGGCCGCGACCGGCTTCAACTCCGAAGCGCCCGAGAGCGGCCCCGAGGGCGACCGGCTGACCATGGACCTGGGGGTGACCACCGCACCGCCCCCGTACATCGAGGACCCGGTCCCGCCGCCCGCCGAGCCGTTCCGCTTCCGTGCGTCGGTCGCCCGGCCGGGCGACACCCTGCTGCTCTGCAGCCCCGGCCTCGCCGAGCCGTTGCGCGGCGAGCCCGCGCTGGCCGAGGAGCTTGCCGAGCGCTGGGCACCGGCGGAGGCGCCCGGTCTCGGTCAGTTTCTCGCCGACACCCAGCTCAGGGTGAAGGGGTACGCCGACGACCGGACGGCGGTCGGCGTCTGGGAGGCGTAATCACGTGCGCCGTGGGTTGATGGACTCCGGAGAACCCGTCCTGGCGAGGTTCTGGTGCCTCGACTCGCCGGGACCGCCGTCAGCCGATCGTGCACGGAGCACAGGCAGAGGGAGTGCGCACCCATGGCCAAGCAGAACGTGTCGGAGCAGTTCGTCGACATCCTCGCCCGGGCGGGCGTCAAGCGCCTGTACGGGGTGGTCGGCGACAGTCTCAACCCGGTCGTCGACGCGATCCGCCGCAATCCCGACATCGACTGGATCCAGGTCAGGCACGAGGAGGCAGCCGCGTTCGCCGCGGGCGCCGAGGCGCAGATCACCGGCGAACTGGCGGCCTGTGCCGGGTCGTGCGGTCCCGGCAACCTGCACCTCATCAACGGCCTCTACGACGCCCACCGGTCCATGGCGCCCGTCCTCGCGCTCGCCTCGCACATCCCGTCGGGCGAGATCGGACTCGGCTACTTCCAGGAGACCCATCCGGAACTGCTCTTCCAGGAGTGCAGCCACTACAACGAGATGATCTCCAACCCGCAGCAGATGCCGCGGCTGCTCCAGACGGCCATCCAGCATGCGGTCGGCCGCGGCGGTGTCGCCGTGGTCTCGATGCCCGGCGACGTGGCCTCGCAGCCCGCACCGGAGAAGTCCATCGAGCACGCCCTGGTCACCTCCCGGCCCACCGTGCGGCCGGGCGACGCGGAGATCGAGAAGCTCTGCCGGATGGTCGACGAGGCCAAACGGGTGACGCTGTTCTGCGGCAGCGGCACGGCGGGCGCACACGCCGAGGTCATGGAGTTCGCCGAGCGGGTGAAGGCCCCCGTGGGCCATGCGCTGCGCGGCAAGGAGTGGATCCAGTACGACAACCCGTACGACGTCGGCATGAGCGGGCTGCTCGGCTACGGCGCCGCGTACGAGGCCACGAACGAGTGCGATCTGCTGATCCTGCTCGGCACGGACTTCCCGTACAACGCCTTCCTGCCCACCGATGTGAAGATCGTCCAGGTCGATGTGCGCCCCGAGCACCTCGGCCGCCGTTCCAAGCTCGACCTGGCGGTCTGGGGCGACGTCCGCGAGACCCTGCGTTGTCTGACCCCCCGGGTGAAGGCCAAGAGCGACCGCAAGTTCCTCGACCGGATGCTCAAGAAGCACGCGGACGCGCTGGAGGGTGTGATCAGCGCGTACACCCGCAAGGTCGACAAGCACGTTCCGATCCACCCGGAGTACGTTGCCTCGGTCCTGGACGAACTCGCGGACGAGGACGCGGTCTTCACCGTCGACACCGGCATGTGCAATGTCTGGGCCGCCCGCTATCTGACGCCGAACGGCAAGCGCCGGGTGATCGGTTCGTTCAGTCACGGCTCGATGGCGAACGCGTTGCCGCAGGCCATCGGCGCGCAGTTCACCGACCGCAACCGGCAGGTCGTCTCGATGTCCGGGGACGGTGGATTCACCATGCTGATGGGGGACTTCCTGACCCTCGTCCAGTACAACCTGCCGGTCAAGGTCATCCTGTTCAACAACTCCTCGTTGGGCATGGTCGAGCTGGAGATGCTGGTCGCGGGACTGCCGTCGTTCGGTACGACCAACAAGAACCCCGACTTCGCGGCCGTCGCGCGGGCCTCGGGGGCGTACGGAGTCCGCGTCGAGAAGCCCAAGCAACTGGAGAGTGCCCTCAGGGACGCCTTCAAGCACAAGGGCCCGGCACTCGTCGACGTGGTGACCGACCCGAACGCCCTCTCCATCCCGCCGAAGATCAGTGCGGACATGGTGACCGGCTTCGCACTCTCGGCCAGCAAGATCGTGCTGGACGGTGGCGTGGGCAGGATGGTTCAGATGGCCCGGTCCAACCTGCGGAACGTGCCCCGGCTGTAGAGGGCTCCGCCGGGATATTGACGGGTCGTCATGTCGGCGTCCCTGACGCCCTCTTGGCGACCTCTGAGCAATGTGACATATTACTGACGTGTTCACGAGACAGTCTTTGGACGTGGTCGTCGTCGGCGCCGGCATGGTCGGTGCCGCCTGCGCGTACTACGCCGCCCGGTCGGGACTCTCGGTCGCGGTGGTGGACAGCGGGCCGGTCGCCGGCGGCACCACCGGGACAGGGGAGGGCAACCTCCTGGTCTCCGACAAGGTGCCGGGCCCGGAGCTGGATCTCGCTCTCCTGTCCGCAGCACTCTGGCGGGAGCTGGCCGAAGTGCTGCCCGAGGAGGTCGAGTTCGAGCAGAAGGGCGGGCTGGTCGTCGCGGCGGGCCCCGAGTCGCTGGCCGCCCTGACCGCGACCGCTGCCGGGCAGCGGACGGCAGGGGTGCGGGCCACCGCAGTGGCCGCCGACGAACTCGCTTCACTCGAACCGCACTTGGCGTCCGGGCTCGCCGGAGGGGTCCACTATCCGCAGGACGCCCAGGTCCAGCCGGCCCTGGCGGCGGCGCACCTCGTCCGCGCGGCCCGCGACGCCGGAGCGAGCCTCCACCCGGGGCGGGCGGTCACGGCCGTGCTGACCGGGCCGACGGGCGCGGTGCGCGGCGTACGGACCGGCGCGGGCGACCTGCTCGCCCCGGCGGTGGTCAACGCGACGGGTGTACGGGGCGGGGAGCTGGCGGCCATGGCGGGCGTGGAGCTGCCCGTGCTGCCCCGGCGCGGCTTCGTCCTGGTGACCGAGCCGCTGCCGTGCCTGATCCGGCACAAGGTGTACGCGGCGGAGTACGTGGCCGACGTGTCGAGCGCATCGGCCGCCCTGCAGACCTCACCCGTGGTGGAGGGCACCCGGGCGGGTCCGGTCCTGATCGGTGCCAGCCGTGAACGGGTCGGCTTCGACCGGACGTTGTCCCTCCCGGTCGTCAGCCGGCTGGCTGCGGCGGCGGCCGCACTCTTCCCGGTGCTGGCCGACGCCCGCGTACTGCGGACCTACCACGGCTTCCGCCCCTATCTGCCCGACCACCTCCCCGCGATCGGGCCCGACCCCAGGGTGCCGGGTCTCTTCCACGCCTGTGGGCACGAGGGCGCGGGCATCGGACTCGCGCCCGCCACGGCCGCGCTGGTCACCGCCGCGATCCGGGGGGAGGAACCCGCCCTTGACCCCCGTCCGTTCCGCCCGGACCGGTTCGGTGTGAGCCCCCGGGCCGGTTCCCGTGGCTGATGCCGCCGCTGTGACGCCGTACTTCCCGAGAAGCCGCTGACGGTCCGGCCCCGTCCGACCGCCGACTGAGCAGGAGCCCTGGTGAGACGTCCCCGCACCCGCACGGTCGCACCGACCCCGGCCCGCCTGGCCCGAGCGGATCCCGGCCCCGCATTCGAGATCACCCTGGACGGGCGCCCGGTCCGGGCCCTGCCCGGCCAGAGCATCGCGGCCGCACTCTGGGCGGCCTCCGTCCTCACCTGGCGCACCACCCGGGTGAGCGGACGGCCGCGGGGCGCCTTCTGCGGGATGGGCTCCTGCTTCGACTGCCTGGCCACCGTCAACGGGCAGCCCAACCGTCGCGCCTGCCTGCTGCCCGCCCGGCCCGGCGACGTCGTCACCACGCAGGAGGGGAACGGACATGACGGCCCCCTCCGCTGAACCGGCCACCGCCCGGCCGGACCGTACCGAACTCGCGGTGGTGGGTGCCGGACCCGCCGGGCTGGCCGCCGCCGTCACCGCGGCCGACGGCGGACTCGACGTGGTCCTGATCGACGCCGCGGACGCGCCGGGCGGCCAGTACTACCGCGCCCCCGCGCCCGGCCTCGGCGCCACCCGCCCCGAGGCGCTGCACCACGGCTGGACGGAGTTCGCCGCACTCACCGCACGGCTCGACCGGCACCGCACGGCAGGCCGGATCCGCCACCTCGCCGGCCACCACGTCTGGGCCGTCGTACGCAGCGGAGCGGACTGGACCCTGCACGCGGTCACCGGGCCCGACGGCCGGGACCGCCCCACCACGCTCGACACCCGTCGCCTGCTGGTCGCGACCGGCTCCCACGAGCGCCAACTCCCCTTCCCCGGCTGGACCCTGCCAGGGGTCGTCGGAGCGGCCGGGGCGCAGGCCATGCTGAAATCCAGCCTGGTGCTGCCGGGCCGGCGCATCGTCGTCGCCGGCAGCGGGCCCCTGCTACAGGCCGTCGCGGTCTCACTCGCCCGAGCGGGCGCCCGGGTCCCCGCCCTGGTCGAGGCCTCCGGCTACGGGCCGTACGGACGCGCGCCCCTGGTGCTCGCCGCCAGCCCGGGCAGGATCGCGGAAGGGGCCCGGCACGCCGCGGCGCTGGCGCGCCACCGGGTCCGGCCGCTGATGCACCGGGCGGTCACCGCCGTACACGGCACCGACCGGGTGGAGGGCGTCACGGTCAGCCGGCTGGACCGCGACTGGCGCCCGCTGCCCGGTACCGGCCGCCGCATCGACTGCGACGTCCTGGCCGTAGGCCACGGTCTGGTGCCCCAGATCGACCTCGCTGTCGGGCTGGGCTGCGCCACCCGGTGCGGCACGGACGGCTCGGCCGCGCTGGAGCTCGACGAGGAACTGCGCACCACGGTGCCCGGAGTCTGGGCCGCGGGCGAGACCGGTGGCATCGGCGGAGTCCATCTCGCCCTGACCGAGGGGGAACTGGCCGCCCGCTCCATCGTCGCGGACGCGCGCGGCGGCCCGAGCACGGCCCGCACGGCGGCGTTGCTCCGGGCCCGGCGCCGGCTGCGCGCCTTCGCCGAACTGATGGGCGGCGTCCACCGGCCCGGACCGGGCTGGACCGAATGGGCCGCGGCGGACACCGAGGTCTGCCGGTGCGAGGAGGTCACCATCGGAGCGATCCGTACCGCTGTCGGTGAACTCGGTGCCGGGGACAGCCGTACGGTCAAGCTCCTCACCCGGGCCGGGATGGGCTGGTGCCAGGGCCGGACGTGCGGATTCGCCGTACGGGAGCTCGCGGGCTGCGCCGCGGAGACCGGGACCCCCGACCGCCGTCCACTCGCCTGCCCGGTCCCCCTGTCCGTCCTCGCCCGTGCCGCCCGCCCCGAGGACACGTGAGGACGCCCACCCCCTCCCACAGCCACCTGTCCGCCCCTCTTCGCCGCACCTCTCAGGGAGTCCACATGACGACGAACACCACAGCACGCACCAGCCCCTGGCGGGGCGTCATGGTCGCCACGCCTCTCACCCTGCGGGAGGACCGGTCCATCGACTTCGACGCGTACGCCGCGCATGTGCGCGACCTCGTTGCCGCAGGCTGCGACGGCGTGGTGCCCAACGGTTCGCTGGGGGAGTACCAGACCCTCACCGACCAGGAGCGCGACCAGGTCGTGCGCGTCGCCGTCGAGGCGGCCGGAGACGGAGCCAGGGTGATGCCCGGCGTCTCCGCCTACGACAGCACCCAGTCGCGGCGCCGCGCCGAGCAGGCGGCCGAGGCCGGGGCCGGCTCCGTCCTGCTGCTGCCGCCGAACGGATACGTGTGCGAGGACGAGGCAGTCCGCGCGCACTACGCCGAGGTCGCCTCCGTGGGTCTGCCGGTCGTCGCGTACAACAACCCGTACGACACCAAGGTCGACCTGACGCCGCGGCTGCTCGCCCAGCTCCACGCGGAGGGATCCGTGGTGGCCGTCAAGGAGTTCAGCGGGGACGTCCGCAGGGCGTACGAGATCGCGGAGGAGGCCCCGGGGCTCGACCTGCTGGTGGGCGCAGACGACGTGCTGCTGGAGCTCGCCCTGGCCGGGGCAGTCGGCTGGATCGCGGGCTGTCCCAACATGCTGCCCGCCGGCTGTGTCGCGCTGTACAGGGCCGCCGTGTCCGGGGATCTGGACACGGCACTGCCGCTGTACCGGCGCCTGCACCCCCTGCTGCGCTGGGACTCCAAGCCGGAGTTCGTCCAGGCCATCAAGGCGTCGATGGACATCGTCGGACGGCACGGCGGCCCCACCCGGCCCCCGCGCCTGCCGCTCGACGCCGCCGCCCTGGCCGCCGTGCGCGCAGCCACCGAGAAGGCCCTCGCCGAGGGCCTCGGCTGAACCGCCCGCCCCACCCGTAACCACAGCAGACATCCGCCGGCCCGGGCGTCGTACCGGACCGGCCGGACGACCGAGGGGGACACTTGCGCACGCGTCACATCTTCCACGCCGTGGACTCGCACACCGAGGGCATGCCCACCCGGGTGATCACCGGCGGAATCGGTACGCTGCCCGGCGCCACCATGGCCGAGCGCCGCGCCTACTTCATGGCGCACCGGGACGCGGTGCGCACGCTGCTGATGTACGAGCCCCGCGGCCACGCCGCGATGAGCGGGGCCGTGCTCCAGCCGCCGACCCGTCCCGATGCCGACATCGGGGTGCTGTTCATGGAGGTCTCCGGCTGTCTGCCGATGTGCGGGCACGGCACGATCGGGGTGGCCACGGTCCTGGTGGAGACCGGCATGGTGGAGGTCACCGAGCCGGTCACCACCGTACGGCTGGACACCCCCGCCGGACTGGTGAGCGTCGACGTCCGGGTCGAGGACGGCGCCGCCGCCTCCGTCACGCTCACCAACGTCCCCGCCTTCAGTGCCGGGCTCGGGCTCACGGTGAAGGTCCCGGGCCACGGCACCGTGCCCTACGACCTCGCGTACGGCGGCAACTTCTACGCGATGGTTCACCTGGACGACCTGGGCCTGCCGTTCGACCGGTCCCGCAAGGAGGAGCTGCTGGCCGCCGGGCTGGCCCTGATGGACGCGGTCAACGCCGCCGACCGCCCGGTCCATCCGCTCGACCCCGCCATCCACGGGCTCAAGCACGTACAGCTGATCGCCCCCGGCTCGGACGCCGCCCGCTCCCGGCACGCCATGGCCATCCACCCCGGCTGGTTCGACCGCTCGCCGTGCGGCACCGGCACCTCCGCGCGCATGGCCCAGTTGCACGCGCGGGGTGAACTCGCCCTGGGGGCCGACTTCGTCAACGAGTCATTCATCGGTACGGAGTTCACCGGCCGGCTCGTGGCCGAAACGACCGTGGGGCCGCTGCCCGCCGTCGTCCCCACCGTCACGGGCCGTGCCTGGATCACCGGGACCGCGCAGTACTTCCTCGACCCGGCCGACCCGTTCCCCGAGGGGTTCCTGCTGTGATCCTCCCAATCCGTGACGGACAACGTCACATTGTATTCTTGGGCTCCGCACGGTCCTGGAGGAACAGACATGGCCCGCCTGACGTCGCTCAACGTGATCTCGGCGCAGGAACATCTGCGCGACCAGGTGGCGCACGCGCTGCGGGCGGCGCTCATCTCCGGCGAACTGAAGCCCGGGACCGTCTACTCCGCACCGGCGCTCGCCTCCGAGTTCGGCGTCTCGGCGACGCCCGTCCGTGAGGCGATGCTCGATCTGGCCCGGGAGGGCCTGGTGGAGGCCGTGCGCAACAAGGGCTTCCGGATCACCGAACTCACCGAGCAGGACCTCGACGACTTCACCGAACTCCGCGCGATGATCGAGGTCCCCACCGTGGGCCGGATCGCGCGGATGGGCCTCACACGGGAGTTGGAGGCGTTGCGGCCGGTGGCGGTGGAGATCGTCGAGGCGGCGACGCGGCACGACATCCTGGGCTATCTGGAGGCGGACCGCCGCTTCCATCTCGCCCTGCTGGCACTGGCCGGGAACCGCCGACTGGTCGAGGAGGTCGGTGAACTGCGCAAGCGCTCACGACTCTTCGGCCTGAACAGGCTGGCCGAGTCGGGGCAGTTGATCGCCTCCGCGCAGGAACACGTACAACTGCTCGACCTGGTGGTCGCCGGTGACGCACCGGGCGCCGAGGCCTGCATGCTCGCCCACATGTCCCACATCCGGTCCCTGTGGGCCGACGGCCGGCAGGCCGGGTCCGAGCGCGCGGACGGAGAGCCCGAAGGGGTGCAGGCAGGCCAGATCTGAGTCTTTCGGGGGCCCGGGTCCGCAGCCTCCATGGCGCCTCCGGCCGGTCATCCATGATCCGGATGTGCATCGGGGGATCCTCTCAAGGCGATGTGGCGTCGCGGCGTCGGCTCCTGCGGCGCCGGCCGCCGTAGCCGCGCCGCCGCCCGGCTGCCGTGGCATCGCCGCGGAACGGAGGGAGCGGCGTGGTAACGGCCGAGGTTCTGTGACCGTGTGTTTCCGTCCTGGAGAGGGCGGGTCAGCGGCCGGTCGTGCCGTCGATGAGTTCCCGGAGGATGTCCGCGTGGCCCGCGTGCCGGCCGGTCTCCTCGATCATGTGGGCGAGTGCCCAGCGGACGCTGGGAGCGGGGCGGTCCGGCCGCGGTCGGGGGACCGGTTCGCCGAGATCGGCGCACCCGTCGAGAACGTCGTTCGCGCGCTTGACCGCGTCTCGGTAGCGGGCGACGACCTCGGCCACGCTGTCCGTCCGCGCGGCGCTGAACGTCGCCTGCCAGTCGGTGACGTCGTCCCCGAGGAACATCGACCGCTCGACGTACGTCAGGTGGTTGAGCAGGCCGAGCAGGTTCGTGCCCGACGGCACCGCGGCCGTTCGCACCTGCGGCTCGGGGGCGCCGTCGACCTTCGTGGCGATCGAGGTCCGGAGATAGTCGAGAAAGCCGCGCAAGACCGCGATCTCACTGCTTCCGGTCCGGGGCGGCGGGGTGTCTCCGCGGCCAATGCGCCGTGTGGTGCTGGGCAACTGTGGTCGCCTCCCTTCATGGGGGACCGGCCGCCGTGTCAGGCGGTGCGGCGGATGAGGAGGACGTGGTCGGTGACCTCGGCGGTGTGCCCGCCCGGTCCGGCCGCGATCCGGCGGGGGCGTCGGCCCGCTCTACCGTCCATGTCTCCGGGGCCAGGCCGATACCGGCGCTCCTTGCGTCAGTAGGTGTTCAGTCTTGGCAGGCACACCACGGCTTGGCACGGAATCTTGCGGTAATGGCAAGGTGGGCCCCATGGATCCCAGGACGGACGACGACGTGCTCGACGCGGTGGGGTCGCGGCTGCGTGCGCTGCGTCGTGACCGCGGCATCACACTCGCCGACCTCGCGGCGACGACCGGCGTGTCGGAGAGCACCCTGTCCCGGCTGGAGAACGGGCAGCGCCGGCCGAGCCTGGAACTGCTGCTGCCGCTGGCCCGTATCTACGACGTTCCGCTGGACGACCTCGTCGGTGCCCCGCGCACCGGCGACCCCCGGCTCCATGTCAAGCCGATCAGCCGGTTCGGCATGACCTTCGTGCCCCTGTCCCGGCGACCGGGTGGTGTGCACGCGTTCAAGATGATCATCCCCGCCCGGCCGGAACCACTCGAACCGACCCCGCAGACCCACGAAGGCTTCGAGTGGCTCTACGTGCTCAACGGACGCCTGCGACTCGTCACCGGCGAGCGAGACCTGACACTGCGGCCAGGTGAGGCAGCCGAGTTCGACACGTCCTTGCCGCACTGGCTGGGCAGCGCCGACGGCGGCGTGGTTGAGCTTCTCATCCTGTTCGGTCTGCAAGGGGTGCGTGCGCACGTACGCACCGAACCTCATCGGTCGTCTCAAGCCGGGAGCCGACGGTGAACTGAGCGTGTCGGACCAGTCGGCGTACTCCTCCGAGCCGACCACCGCGACGTCCCCGGTAGGCAGCTCCTCGGCGAGCGCGGTGAAGACCATCGCCTCGCACTGCTTGCGGGCGAACTGCCCGGTCCGGGTCGTGTCGAGGACGGCCGTGCGCCAGTTCTGGGTGGTGAAGGAGATGCCGGGCCCTTGGCGGGCTCCTTCAACCCGTTGAGCAGCGTCGTCCCGCCGCCGTCGCGGTCCTCCAGCAGCCGGTTGAGCCCCGCCCGCTGAGCGGCGCTCATGCGGTCGTCAATGCCCGTGCAGATCGAGGCGCTCACCCAGGTGCGGATCTTCGAGGCCATCTCGGCAGGGTGCCCTCCGGCGGCTCCGCCTCACGCCGGACGAAGTCCACCACCATCTCCGGACGGTCCTCCAGCGCCGGCGTGCGCGGATGAATGCGCTCAACGCCTTCCAAGGACATGTGACATGTGCCATTGTACAGGCGGCCGCAGTCGAGGTCGTGCTCATGTCACGGGCGGGTTCATGGAGTGAGCCCGGTCATGAACCGGCCGCCCGGCTCCGGCCGCACCATCCCCCACGCCGCGCAGCGTCGCGCGGCCCCACCGCTGGGAGGCGGCACGTGAAGAACCGTCTGGTTCGACAGAGATTAACCGGCTTGTCCACCGTGGCCCTGGCGGCCTGCCTGGGTGTCGGCATGCTTGCCGCACCGAGCCGGGCCGCCGAGCCCCGGCCCTCCATATCGGCAGCCGGCAGTGCGACTGCCGCCGCGGGAGGAGCTGTTGGGCCCGTGGCACCCGAGCCGGGCGGCCCCGCCGCTCAGGCCCTCACCGCACCCGCGCAGGACGCCGGCCACATGAGCGTCACCGCTCTGAAGCCATCCGACCGGGCCCCGCAGACCGCGTCCCAGGACGCGCTGAAGCGCGACTACGACGACCCGCGCGCCTCCGTGCCGAGCCACCCGGCCCCGTCGATGAAGGCGAAGGCCCGCTCCGCCTCGAAGGCCGCCGGACTCGCTCCGGCCGCCGCGTGCTCCGTCACCGACTTCACGAACCGCACCGGCAGCGCCCTGGTCCAGCAGGTCAAGTCGTCGACGACCGACTGCGTCAACACCCTGTTCGGAGTCAAGGGCAATGACGGCTACCTCGCCTTCCGCGAGGCCCAGATGGTCAGCGTCGCGGACGCCCTGCGCGACGGCTCTGCCGCGTACCCGGGTGACAGCAGCACCGGAATGCCGCAGCTGGTGCTCTTCCTCCGAGCCGGCTACTACGTGCAGTACTACGACCCCGGCACCGTCGGCTCCTACGGTGCCCCGCTGCGCACCGCCATCCAGGGCGGCCTCGACGCGTTCTTCGCCTCCGCCCACTCGCGCGACGTCACGGACGCCAACGGCGAGACCCTGGCCGAGGCCGTCACCCTCATCGACAGCGCCGAGCAGAACGACCGCTACCTGTACGTCGTCAAGCGGCTGCTCGCCGGCTACAACTCCTCCTACGACAGCTCCTGGTACATGCTCAACGCCGTCAACAACGTCTACACCGTGACCTTCCGGGGGCATCAACTGCCCGCGTTCGTCAGCGCCGTCCAGGCCGACCCGAGCCTGCTCGACTCGCTCGCCGGATTCGCCCGCGACCACCTGGCCCTGCTGGGCACGGACCACGCGTACCTGACCTCCAACGCGGGGCGCGAACTGGGGCGCTTCCTCCAGGAGGAACCGCTGCGGCCGAAGGCCCGTCCGCTCGTCATCGATCTGCTCGGCCGTAGTTCGCTGACCGGGCCCACCGCGCCGCTCTGGGTCGGACTCGCCGAGATGACCGACTACTACGACCGTGCGAACTGCACCGCCTACCACACCTGTGACCTGGCGGCACGCATCAAGAGCGCCGTTCTGCCCGTCCAGTACACCTGCAGCGAAAGCATCCGCGTCCTCGCCCAGCAGATGTCACCGGCCGACCTCGCGGCTGCGTGCACCAGCCTGCGCGGCCAGGACGCCTACTTCCACGAGGTGGCCCGGGACAGCGGACCCGTCGCCGACGACAGCAACACCACCATCGAGGTGGTCGTCTTCGATTCGAGCACCGACTACCGGACCTACGCCGGAGCCATCTACGGCATCGACACCAACAACGGCGGCATGTACCTGGAGGGCGACCCGGCAGCGGCCGGCAACCAGCCGCGCTTCATCGCCTACGAAGCCGAATGGGTCCGCCCCGATTTCCAGATCTGGAACCTGAACCACGAGTACACGCACTACCTCGACGGCCGGTTCGACATGGCCGGGGACTTCGAGGCCGGCGTGAGGACCCCGACCATCTGGTGGGTGGAGGGCTTCGCGGAGTACGTCTCCTACTCCTACCGTGAGGTCACCTACGACGCCGCCGTCACTCAGGCCGCCGCGCACACCTACACCCTGAGCTCCCTCTTCGACACCACCTACGAGAACGCCGACCAGACGCGCATCTACAACTGGGGTTACCTGGCGGTCCGTTACATGCTCCAGTCGCACCGCGCGGATGTCGACAGACTGCTCGGCCTCTACCGCAGCGCTGACTGGAACGGTGCCCGCACCCTGCTCACGTCCACCATCGGCAGCCGCTACGACTCCGACTGGAACGCCTGGCTCACCGCTTGCGCGGCCGGCAGCTGCGGCACCACCACCAACCCGCCGACCGAGCCCTCGGCCGAGTGCACCGCGAGTGACGTGCGCGAGCTCGGCCAGGACTGCGCCCGGAGCGGACAGCGGGCCACTCGGGGCAACTACTCCTACCTGTACCTCTACGTGCCCGCCGGAACGGCCCGGCTGAGGATCACCACGAGCGGTGGCACGGGTGACGCCGACCTCTACTACCACGCGAACGGCTGGGCGACCACGGGCGCCTACACCTCCCGGGCCACCGGCAGCGGCAACGCACACACGCTGACGGTCGAGAACCCGGCGGAAGGGCCCCACTACATCAGCCTCCACGCAGTGCAGGACTTCGACGGAGTGAAGGTCTCCACGCAGTACTGACCGGCCCCGGGGGCCACGGATGCGGCCGACCGCCTTCGTGGCCCTCAGAGCAGTCGCAGGGTGCCCGGCGCCGTCTCGGCCCGGATGATCTCCAGCAGTCGGTCGAAGAGTGTCGGCCCCGTGCCGGCCTCCGCCTGCGCCAGCTCCTGGCGCAGTCCGGGCAGGTTGCTCGGATGGGCACGGCCGAGAAGCCGGCGGAGATAGCGTGCGGTCTCCTGGTGGGCGAGTGCGCGGGCGGACAGCGTGTGGTCCCGCCACTCGATCGCGAAGTCGCCGTCGTCGGGCGTGCCCATCCCGCCTCTCAGACAGTCCGCGAAGGAGTCGAGGCCGCGGCCGAAGTAGCCGCCCGGGCCGTTCACCGCCTCGCCGATCACGTCCCAGAAGCGCTCCAGGCCGGTGACCCGGGAGCCGTCGATCACATAGGTCACGGTCATGGGGGGAGCGTACAAGTGCGTCGCTCCGGTGATCCGCGCCGCAGGTGGGGGGCTACGGCGCGGACCGGACCGGGGGTGCCGGGAGTGACCCGACGGACTCAGCAGTCGTGGTCGACGAGGTCGAAGGTCGCGTAGTGGTCGGCGGTGTAGTAGTCCTCCTGGACCTCCTCGCCCGTGACGATGCGTCGCGCTCCGCGGGTCGGGGAGCCGGGAGTGATCACGGTGTACTCGTGGTAGTAGCCGGTGCTCTGTCCGGGCAGGACGCCTTCGCGGTTCTGGAAGACGGTCCCGTCCTGGTCGTACGGGAAGGGCCCGCCGGCGTCGATGAGATCGAGGGTGTCGTGGGCCTGGGACGGCAGGGCGGAGTAGCAGATGCTGCCGACCGAGGTGGTCGAGGCGGTCGCGGACGACGCGATGGGGCCGCCGACGAAGAGTACGGACAGGAGGGCGGCGACGCCGCCGAGCGTGGTGATCCGTGGGGGGATTCGCATACCCACCATGATGACGCGCGTAGATGCGGTTCCGTCAACGCCAACAAGAGTGAATTTTTTGGGGGTTAACCGAGAAGACCGGTAAACACCGTGCTCCGGGGGCGGCCGCACGACATGGGGGCGGGGCCTCGAAAGGCCGTTCACGCGCTGACGGAGCGCCGCACGTGGTCCGGGACGGTCCGGGTGGCCTCCTCGGTGTCGATCTCAGCGACGGGGAGCCGGCGGCGCGCGGTGCCCGGTCACCGGGCCCGGGATCAGTGATTCCATCACCGACAGGGTGAGGCTGGTCAACTGGCCCGATTCCTCCGGAGGTCGCAGGAATCACCCCTTGTGATGCGTACATCAAGCGTGACAGCCCGTAGGCGGGGCATGCATTGCGTGAGCACCTTCGATGACAGGGGGCGATTCACTGTGTGGGCGGGGGAAACGATGGGGCGTCAGGATTTGGCCCGACTGCATCGCAGAGTCGGCCGTGCCGATCTGGCGGCCGTGGCGGAAGTGCGGGGCGCGGTGAGGAAATTACTACGGTACCGATGGGAGGAGGAGCCCGCGCAGGTGGCCGAGCTGCTGCTCAGCGAGCTGGTGACCAACGCGCTGGTCCACACGGGTGACGGAGCGGTCGTCGCCGTGAGCGTGGAGCCACAGAAGCTGCGCGTGGAAGTGCGGGACTTCGTCCCGGGCATGCCCTTGTCGCACGTACCGAACGCCGACGACGGTACGCACGGCAGGGGACTGGTCCTGGTGGAGAGCCTCGCGGACTCCTGGGGAATCAGCGCGCATGCCCTCGGCAAGGTGGTCTGGTTCGAGCTGGACGGCGAACGGCCCTGACGGTCCGAACGGATCGTCAGGGCGGTGTCCCGCAAGCTCGTCGTCCGATGCCTCAGCCGAACTGCTGCTCCAGGTCCTTCAGTTTCTGCTCCAGCGAGTCGAGCCTGGGCAGTGCCTGGGTGTCGTCCTCGGCGGTGAGGTCGACCGCTCTCGGATCGGTCGCGCCCAGCTCAGGGACGTCCCTGGAGTTCGGGCCGGTGACGGCTTGCAGGGATGGCCGGGGTCTCAGGGGTAGCTGACCCGGCTCGGATATGGCGGGCTCCGCGACGGGCTGCGCGGAGCCCGTCGCCGGGGCGATGGCCTGGACGTCCACCTGGGTGCCTCCGCGGCCTACCCGCCCCCAGGCCCGGTTCTGACGGTTCAGCGCCTTGATCTGCGCCCGGTCCAGCTTCTCCTGGTCCCTCCGGCGCAGACGGTTCTGCTCCTTCTCCCGGCGATCCTCGCGCACCTCGTCGACCGCTTCGTCCAGCGTGCGTACGCCCTCGAGCAGCATCAGCGACCAGGCGCCGAAGGTCTCCCGGGGCGCTCGCAGCCAACGTACGATCCGGATCTGCGGCAACGGACGGGGAACCAGGCCCTGTTCGCGCAACGCGGCCCGGCGGGTCTGCTTCAGTGCCCGGTCGAAGAGCACGGCTGCCGAGAGCGACATCCCCGCGAAGAAGTGAGGAGCGCCGGCGTGGTCCAGGCCGCGCGGTGCGTGCACCCAGTTGAACCAGGCGGCGGCGCCGGCGAAGGTCCACACCAGCAGCCGCGAACCGAGCGCCGCGTCCCCGTGGCTGGCCTCGCGCACGGCGAGGACGGAGCAGAACATCGCAGCCCCGTCCAGGCCGAAGGGCACCAGGTACTCCCAGCCACCGGAGAGGCTGAGATTCTGCCGGCCGAAGCCGACGAGCCCGTGGAAGGAGAGCGCGGCGGCGACCGCGGCACAGCAGAACAGCAGAACGTAGGAAGCGGTCGCGTACAGCGCCTCCTTGCGCCTGCGCCGGTCCTCGCTGCGTTCCCAGGTGTCGTCGGCCGCGGATGTGTCAGAGGCGCGCTTGCCGCGCGCGACCACCGCCACCGCCGCCATGACCCCCGCCAGCAGCACGGCGGCCGGAAGCAGCCAGTCAAGCGATATGTCGGTCAGTCTCATGCGCGGTCCCTTGCGTCGCGATAGGGCGTTTCGGCCGCCATCGTGCCGGGGATCGGCTCACGTACAGGCGGTTTCGGGGCAAGAGAACGCCAATGGGGTGGCGGAGTCGATGGATTCCGGCGATCTGGTCGAACGCCTTTGTGGCGCACGGGAGTTGCGTTCGATTCTCGCCACCCGTGCGGGCGGTGTGGACCCTGGGTCCGCGCCACCCCTTCGAGCGGCGCGGATCAGGGGGCGGGCGTCAGCTTCCGGACGCGGTCCGCGTCGCAGGTGCGTGGGCAGGTGACGCAGGTGTCGTCGGGCCGCAGTGTGTAGAACATGCAGCAGCTCGCCCGGTCCCGGGTGGGCAGCGACTGCCCGTCCGGTCCGGTCAGCTCACGGAAGCCCGCCGTGCCGACGTACGGCTTCGTGGTGCCAGGCAGGAGCGCCTCCAGCTCGGCCATCGCGCGCCGCTCCTCACCGAGGAGATGGGCGATGTACCAGAGGCCCTCGACGATCTCGTCCGTCGCCATGCCCCACAGTGCCCGCTTGCCGCGCCGCATCCGCGGGCCGAAGCCGTCGAGCACCGGGCCGAGGTGCTCTGCCACGGCTGCGAGTACCTCGGCCCGCAACGCGGCCTCGTCCGCCACCACGCGCGCGCCCGGCAGCTCCGCCGCCGGGTCATCGGGCAGGCAGGCGAACTCCCTTACGCGTACGGTCAGATGACCCAGGGTCCGCTGGAAGGCGACGTCCTCGACCGGGATCCGGGGCACGCGCCGGTGCAGGAACCACGGGACCGTCACCAGCAGACACGCGGGCCAGGCGTAGCGGTGCAGGCCGAAACCGGCGATCACGTCGGGCCGGGCCCGCTGCCCGTAGTCCCGCAGCACCTGCGCGTCGTCCCAGGCGAGGAAGGCGTCGAGTCCGCTGCCCCCGGCCGCGAGCTCGTGGGCGCCCACCCAGCCGCTACCGCCGGGTGCGGGCTCGCCGTCCGAGAGCGCCTCGGCGCGCAGCCCGGGAAAGACCTCGGCCAGGCGCGCGTACGCGTCGCTCATCGCCGAGGTCGTCGTGCCGGGAAGCAGAGTGGGCAGGGTCATGCAGGGACCACCGAATCGCGATCGTTTGCAGGTAAGCCTTACCTTACCCGACGCGATCGATGTTTGAACTGCAGCCTCCTCCGCCTATCGTGCACAGGAGGCGCCGCGCAGCGAGCGGCGCCCGCGACCGGCCGAGGAGGTAACCGTGGAGCAGGGCAGAGCCCGTGAGGACGCGTGGGTACCGCATGCGCCGGCCGCCTCCCTGACCGCCTCCTCGTCCCTCCGGGTCCCCGAGCAGGCCCGCGGTGAGCACACCCACAGCGAGCCGCCGGCCCCTCGGGTCGCCGTGCAGCGGCATTCCGTTCGCGGCCAGATCCTGGATGCCCTGCGCGCCGCCCTCGTCGACGGTGAGCTGATCCCCGGGCAGGTCTACTCCGCCCCGGCGCTCGGCGCCCGCTTCGGAGTCTCCGCCACCCCCGTGCGCGAGGCGATGCAGCAGCTGGCCGTGGAGGGCGCCGTCGAGGTGGTGCCCAACCGCGGCTTCCGGGTGGCCGAGCGCGGGCCCGGCGAGCTGGCCGAGCTGGCCGAGGTGCGGGCACTGCTCGAAGTGCCCGTCATGCTGCGGCTGGCCCGTACCGTGGACCGGGCCGGCTGGACCGCCCTGCGTCCGCTGGCCGACGCCACGGTCGAGGCCGCCGCCGTGGGCGACCGGGCGTGCTACGCGGAGTCCGACCGGGCATTCCACCGAGCGGTCCTGGCGCTGTCCGGCAACCAGGAACTCGTGAGGGTCGCCGACGACCTGCACCGCCGCTCCCAGTGGCCCCTGGGGCACAATCCGGCCACCCGCCGGGCGGACCTCCTCGCCGACGCCGTGGAACACACCGCGCTGCTCGACGCGCTGATCGCCGAGGACCTGCCCGTCGTGCAATCGCTGGTGCGCGAACACTTCACCGGCGCTGACCGCTGACCCCTGCCGTACGGGCCGCCCTCGTGGGGCGAGGCGGACCGGAAGCCCGGCGACCCGGCCGAGGACCGCTGACGGTCCTCGGCCGGGCCCGTGCTCAGTTCGCCCCGGCCGTCTCCGGCGCCGGGGGATCCAGGTGCGGCGCCAGCCACGTGGGTACGCCACCGAGCAGCCGGAACAGCCGGCCCGCCTCGGCGCGCAGCCGCGTCGCGGCCTCCGGCTCCGGCTCGGCGTCCGCCATCGCGATGAGTGCCGGGGCCGTACCGACCAGATAACCCAGCTCCTCCCTTATCCGCAGGGACTCCGCGAAGCCGTGCCTGGCCTCGGCCAACTCGCCCTCGCGCAGGGCGATCAGGGCCAGATGGCGCCAGGTGGAGGAGAGCAGCAGCGCGTCTCCCTGGGCCGTGGCACCCGCATGGGCCCTGCGGTACGCGGCACGGGCGGCCTGCGGGGAGTCGGCGATGTTCTGCGCGATCAGGCCCCGCCGGAAGTCGAGCAGCGGACGGCCGGGGGCGGCCGGCGCCAGGAGCGCCGCGGCGCGGCTCAGGGCCACCCGCGCCTCGTCGGCCCGGTCCCGTACGCCGAGCAGGGTGGAGGCGTAGGCGAGATAGCCGCGCTCACAGGCGGCGGCCCCGCGCTCGGCGTCGTCGTGGGCCATGGCCTCGGCCGTGCGCAGGGCGTCCTCCGCTTCGGTCCAGCCCTCCCCGGTGTAGAGACACCGCTCGGTCAGCAGCGCCGTGCGCTGCAGGGCCGCGGCCGGGTCGGTAGCGGCGTCGTGTTCGAGCAGTGCCGCGGCGTCCGTCCAGCAGGCGCGTGACCGCAGCCGCCATACCGCTGTCTGGAGCGGCGGATCGTCATCTGCTGTCGTTCCGGAACCAGACATGGCGGTATGCGCCACATTGCCCTCCCCGAGCGCGCCATCGAGCTGTTGAGTCTGGCCGCATCACAGCACGGAATGGCACGCCGGGCCAAGAGGTCGAGGCAATGTCAGGTGAAACTTTTCACAATCGGCCGGACCCTGTGCTAGCCGCCGTACCCCCCGGGAGTCAGCTCATACGCAGGGCGAGGAAGAAGTCGAGCTTGTCCTCGAGCCGCGAAAGGTCACGCCCCGTCAACTGCTCGATTCGCCCGATCCGGTAGCGCAGGGTGTTGACGTGGAGATGCAGCCGGGCCGCGCAGCGGGTCCATGAGCCGTCGCAGTCCAGGAACGCCTCCAGGGTCGGGATCAGCTCCGCGCGGTGGCGCCGGTCGTAGTCGCGCAGCGGGTCGAGCAGCCGTGCGGTGAACGCGCGACGCACGTCGTCGGGGACGAACGGCAACAGCAGCACGTGCGAGGCCAGTTCGTGGTGGCCGGCCGCGCAGACCCGCCCCGGCCGGGCCGCCGCCACCCGACGGGCGTGCCGGGCCTCCTCCAGGGCGCCCCGCAGCCCCTCCGGCGAATGCACCGACGCGCTGACACCCAGTGTCAGGCGGCCGTCGTCGGCGAGGCCGGCGGAAAGCGGGTCGCGCACCGCGGCGAGCAGGGCGTCGGCGTGCAGCGCCGGGTCGTTCTCCGCAGCCTCCCCGTCCGCGGCCTCGTCCGCTTCCGGCCTGGCGCCGGCGAGAGCGGGCAGCGGCACCAGTGCGATGGCCTCGTCACCCGTGTGGGCGACCGCGATCCGGTCCGCGGAATCCGGCCCGGTCACGGCCGGGTCGACCAGGATCTCCTCCAGCAGCGCCTGGGCGACCGGGCCGCCTGCGATCTTGGAACCCGCGCCGCCCGGCGCATCCGCCTCGTTCCACTCGACCCGGGCCACCACCACCTGCCAGTGCGGCGCGGTGCCGAGGCCGGGCAGCAGGACCGGGGCGGCCACCCGCAGCCTCGCGGCGATCTCGGCGGGAGGGGCGCCGGCCTGGACCAGCTCCAGGACCTCCTGGGCGAGTCTGCGGCGCACCGTGCGGGCCGCGTCACGCCGGTCGCGCTCGACCGCGATCAGCTGGGTGACGCCCTGGAGCAGGTCGAGCCGGGCCGCCGGCCAGTCGCTCGCGTCGGCCTCGACGGCCAGCAGCCAGTCGGAGAGCACCGACTCCCGCACATCCCGGGAGGCCGGCACGGCACCCCGGCCGTGGTTGCGGATCGGGAAGAGCGAATACGTCACCCCGCCGACGGTGGCCCGGTGCGGGGCCCGCCGCCCGGAGCGCACCGCTGCCAGATGCAGCCCGGCCAGCTCCGCGCCGGCCGGCTCGGGCAGCGGCGCACCCGCGCCCGCGATCTGCCGGCCCGTGGGCGAGAGTACCCAGGCGTGCAGGTCGAGATCGGAGCCGAGGAGGTCGAGGACCACCTCGGGGCCTCCGCCCGCCGGACCCGAGGTCATCAGCCGGCGGTGCCGGTCGACCACGGCGGCCAGGTCGCCCGCCCGCTCGCCGGACACCTGGCGGACCACATGCTCGGTGATCGTTGCGAACGCGACGGTCTCATGGACGGCGAAGAGCGGCAGCCGGTGGTGACGGCATGCCTCGACCAGATCGTCCGGGATGGCGCCGAGCTCCGCCTCGCCCGCCGCGAGCCCGGCGACCCCGGCCCCCGACAGGATCCGTACGAACGGCTCCGAGTCCTTCGCGTCCCGGTGCCAGGCCAGCCCGGTCAGCACCAGCTCGCCACCCGTGAGGTAGCGGCTGGGGTCCCGCAGGTCGGTGGTCATCACGCCGCGGACCGACCGGTCCAGCTCCTCGTCGCCGCCGAGCAGCCGCAGGCCCAGCGCGTCGGTCTCCAGCAGTGCGCGCAGCCGCATCTCGTCGCCGCCGATCTCTTTCGTTGGTGCGGGTGAAAACTGGGTATTGCGGTGAGGTCACCGAACCCCGCCATTCGTTCGAATCTACAAGACGAGCGTGGAGAGCAGCCAACACCTTCATGGTTTCGGTGACTGCACCAGGTGGAGCAGGGCTTGTGTACTGGGCCACACACCGCGTGAACAAGACATGAACAAGTCGAGGGCCGGCCGTCCCCAGCCCGACGAACGACATCCCGGCGAACAACCCGATTGAGAAGAAGAGAGCCACTCATGGACTTCCTTCGCCCCGCCAGCTGGGAGGAGGCGCTCGCCGCCAAGGCCGAGCACCCGACGGCTGTCCCGATCGCGGGCGGCACCGATGTGATGGTCGAGATCAACTTCGACCACCGGCGGCCCGAGTACCTCCTGGACCTGAACCGCATCGGTGACCTGTCCGAGTGGGAGGTGGGCCAGGAGAGCGTACGGCTCGGCGCCTCGGTGCCGTACAGCGCCATCATGGAGCACCTGCGGGCCGAGCTGCCCGGACTCGCGCTGGCCTCGCACACCGTGGCCTCGCCGCAGATCCGCAACCGCGGCGGTGTCGGCGGCAACCTGGGCACCGCGTCGCCCGCAGGCGACGCCCACCCGGCGCTGCTCGCCGCCGGGGCCGAGGTGGAGGCCGAGTCCGTCCGCGGAACCCGGCTGATCCCCATCGACGCCTTCTACACCGGCGTCAAGCGCAACGCCCTGGAGCCGGACGAGCTGATCCGCGCCGTGCACATCAGGAAGGCCGACGGGCCCCAGCAGTACTCCAAGGTCGGCACCCGCAACGCCATGGTCATCGCCGTCTGCGCCTTCGGCCTGGCCCTGCACCCGGAGACCCGCACGGTCCGCACCGGCATCGGATCCGCCGCCCCGACACCCGTACGGGCGAAGGAGGCCGAGGAGTTCCTGAACGCCGCGCTGGAGGAGGGCGGGTTCTGGGACAGCGGCGCGATCATCACGCCGTCCGTCGCCAAGCAGTTCGCCACGCTCGCCGCGGCCGCCTGCAACCCGATCGACGACGTGCGCGGTACCGCGAGCTATCGCCGGCACGCCGTAGGGATCATGGCCCGCCGGACCCTCGGCTGGACCTGGGAGTCGTACCGCGGCAACAGCCGCAGCACCGAAGGAGCCGCCTGATCATGCGCGTCAATTTCACGGTCAACGGCCGCCGTCACGAGGCCGACGACGTCTGGGAGGGCGAGTCCCTCCTGTACGTCCTGCGTGAGCGAATGGGCCTGCCCGGTTCCAAGAACGCCTGCGAGCAGGGCGAGTGCGGTTCCTGCACGGTCCGCCTGGACGGCGTCCCCGTCTGCTCCTGCCTGGTCGCCGCCGGCCAGGTCGAGGGCCGCGACGTCGTCACCGTCGAGGGCCTCGCCGACTTCGCCGCCCACCGCTCCGAGGCCCACCCCGGCACCGCTTGCGCCTCCGGTGCCTGCGGCACCTCGGTCGACAGGGCCCGGCGCTGGGAGGCCAAGCCGTCCGGCGAGGACACCCGCGACACCGGTGAGCTCTCCCCGATCCAGCAGGCGTTCATCGACGCCGGAGCCGTCCAGTGCGGCTTCTGCACCCCCGGACTGCTCGTTGCCGCCGACGAACTCCTGGAGCGCACCCCGGAGCCGTCCGACGCGGACATCCGCGAGGCGCTCTCGGGCAACCTCTGCCGCTGCACCGGCTACGAGAAGATCCTCGACGCGGTCCGCCTCGCGGCCGCCCGCGCGGAAGAGACGGTCTAGGGGTGTCCGGCGGCTCCTGGCCGCGACGCCTGGCACGGCACCTCGCGGCGTTGCCGGAACGACCGGACAACTCCGCCGCCGGGACGCTCCGGCGCCTTGCCACGCACCGCGCCGGACGCCGCGCCCTACTCGACCCTGATCCGCCGGACACCCCCCGGGTCCTGCCCGGAGTCCCGCCCCTGCGCCCCGATGCCCGGCACGCTCGCTCGCCGCACGTGGTCGCGGGACAGGCGACTGCGCCACATGACCCACGACCACGCACACCGATCGCACGCACCGACCGCCGCGTCGCCCGCGCTCCGCGCGGACGTCGTGGGACTCCAGACAGGATCTAGACGATGGGCGTTACCGGTTCCCCCACCAACATCAACCAGGGCACCCGCACCAAGGGCGGCATCGGCGAGTCCACGATGCGCCCCGACGGGATCCTGAAGGTCACCGGCGAGTTCGCGTACTCCTCGGACATGTGGCACGAGGACATGCTCTGGGGCCACACCCTGCGCTCCACCGTCGCGCACGCCGAGATCGTCTCGATCGACACCTCCGAGGCGCTCGCCACCTCCGGCGTGTACGCCGTGCTCACCTACGACGACCTGCCGACCGCGGTGAAGAACTACGGCCTGGAGATCCAGGACACCCCCGTCCTGGCCCATGGCCGGGTCCGCCACCACGGTGAGCCGGTGGCGCTCGTCGCCGCCGACCACCCGGAGACCGCCCGCCGCGCCGCCGCGAAGATCAGGATCGACTACCGCGAACTGCCGGTCGTCACCGACGAGGCCTCCGCGACCGCCGAGGGAGCCCCCCTCATCCACGAGGGCCGCGACGACCACCACATCGGGCACGTGCCGCACCCCAACATCGTCCACCGGCAGCCGATCGTCCGCGGTGACGCGGAGGCCGCGAAGGCCCGCGCCGATGTCGTGGTCAGCGGCGAGTACGTCTTCGGCATGCAGGACCAGGCCTTCCTCGGCCCCGAGTCCGGCCTGGCCGTACCCGCCGAGGACGGCGGCGTCGACCTGTACGTCGCCACCCAGTGGCTGCACTCCGACCTCCGTCAGATCGCACCCGTCCTCGGCCTGCCCGAGGACAAGGTCCGCATGACGCTCTCCGGCGTCGGCGGCGCGTTCGGCGGCCGTGAGGACATCTCGATGCAGATCCACGCCTGCCTGCTGGCACTGCGCACCGGCAAGCCGGTCAAGATGGTCTACAACCGCTTCGAGTCGTTCTTCGGGCATGTCCACCGTCACCCGGCCAAGCTCTGGTACGAGCACGGCGCGACCCGTGACGGCAAGCTGACGCACATGAAGTGCCGCATCGTGCTGGACGGCGGCGCCTACGCCTCCGCCTCCCCGGCCGTCGTCGGCAACGCCTCCTCGCTCGCCGTCGGCCCCTACGCCGTCGACGCCGTCGACATCGAGGCGATCGCCCTCTACACCAACAACCCGCCGTGCGGCGCGATGCGCGGCTTCGGCGCCGTCCAGGCCTGCTTCGCCTACGAGGCGCAAATGGACAAGGTCGCCGCCGAACTCGGCATGGATCCGGTTGAGTTCAGGCAGATCAACGCCATGGAGCAGGGCACCCTCCTGCCGACCGGCCAGCAGGTCGACTCACCCGCCCCGGTCGCCGAACTGCTGCGCCGGGTCAAGGCCAGGCCGCTGCCGCCCGAGCGCCAGTGGGAGAGCGCCGGCGAGCACCCGGACGTCCGCGCACTGCCCGGTGGGCTGTCCAACACCACGCACGGCGAAGGCGTCGTGCGGGGGATCGGCTACGCGGTCGGCCTGAAGAACGTGGGCTTCTCCGAAGGATTCGACGACTACTCCACCGCCCGCGTCCGCATGGAGGTCATCGGCGGCGAGCCCGTCGCGACCGTCCACACCGCCATGGCGGAGGTCGGACAGGGCGGCGTCACCGTGCACGCTCAGATCGCCCGTACCGAACTGGGCGTCTCCCAGGTCACGATCCACCCGGCCGACACCCGGGTCGGTTCGGCCGGCTCCACCTCCGCGTCCCGTCAGACCTATGTCACCGGCGGCGCCGTGAAGAACTCCTGCGAGGCCGTGCGCGAGCAGGTCCTGGAGATGGGCCGTCGCAAGTTCGGTACGTACCACCCCGCCTGGGCCACCGCCGAACTCCTCCTGGAAGGCGGCAAGGTCGTCACCGACGGCGGCGAGGTGCTGGCCGACCTGGCCGACGTGCTGGAGGACGAGGCGGTCGACATCGAGCTGGAGTGGCGCCACCGGCCCACCGAGGCGCTCGACCTGCGGACCGGACAGGGCAACGGACACGTCCAGTACTCCTTCGCCGCGCACCGCGCGGTCGTCGAGGTCGACACCGAGCTGGGCCTGGTCAAGGTCATCGAACTGGCCTGCGCCCAGGACGTCGGCAAGGCGCTCAACCCGCTCTCCGTCGTGGGCCAGATCCAGGGCGGCACCCTCCAGGGCATGGGTATCGCCGTCATGGAGGAGATCGTCGTCGACCCGAAGACCGCGAAGGTACGCAACCCGTCCTTCACGGACTATCTCCTGCCCACCATCCTCGACACCCCGACCATCCCGGTCGATGTGCTCGAACTCGCCGACGACCACGCCCCGTACGGGCTCCGTGGCGTCGGCGAGGCTCCCACCCTCTCGTCGACCCCGGCCGTCCTCGCGGCGATCAGGAACGCGACGGGACTCGAGCTCAACCGGACCCCGGTCCGCCCGGAGCACCTCACCGGCACCTGACCGGAGCTCCGCCACGGCGCTCCGGGCGGTGCGTGCCCGAAGGGAACGTCACACTTCCTCGGCCCGTACCGCCCGGAGGAACCAAGTTCCGCACCGCTCGCGGCCCTTGAGCCTCTCCATGGCATCTGCGGCACACCGCACCAGCGGTACGCCGTCCACCACGCATGAACAGTTCGTCTCGGGCCGTCCCCCGGGTCGTGCAGCCAGAGCATTCATCCCAAATCCCGCATCTCCATTCTCCATCGCGGGTGCCCCTGTGAACCTTGGGAGTCAGGCATCATGACCCAGCAGTCAGTGGAACCGAAGACCCTCGCCCAGGAGGCGGGCCCCGGCCCGCGTGTTCCCGCCGGCAGATCGTGGCTCGACAGGTACTTCCACATATCCGAACGCGGATCGACCGTCGTCACCGAGGTGCGCGGCGGTGTCACGACCTTCATGGCCATGGCGTACATCCTGCTGCTCAACCCGCTGATCCTCGGCGGCAAGGACGTCGACGGGAACCTCCTCAGCCAGCCGGGCCTGATCACCGCCACCGCGCTCGCGGCCGCGGCGACCACCCTGCTGATGGGCTTCGTCGGCAAGGTCCCGCTCGCGCTCGCCGCGGGACTCAGCGTCTCCGGCGTCCTGTCCTCGCAGGTGGCTCCGGAGATGACCTGGCCGCAGGCCATGGGCATGTGCGTGATGTACGGCCTGGTGATCTGCCTCCTGGTGGTCACCGGTCTGCGGGAGCTGATCATGAACGCGATCCCGCTCCCGCTCAAGCACGGCATCACCATGGGCATCGGGCTCTTCATCGCCCTGATCGGCCTCTACAAGGCCGGCTTCGTGGGCAAGGGCACCGCCACCCCTGTGACGCTCGGCGCGACCGGCGAACTCGCCGGCTGGCCCGTCCTCGTCTTCGCGGTGACCCTGCTGCTGATCTTCATGCTGCAGGCCCGCAACATCCCCGGCGCGATCCTCATCGGCATCGTGGTCGGTACGGTCGTCGCCGTCGTGATCAACAAGGTCGCCGACGTCGACCCGAAGATCTGGAGCAGCGGCCCGCCCGAGCTCAGCGGCTCCGCGGTCTCGTCACCCGACTTCTCCCTCTTCGGGGACGTGGAGTTCGGCGGCTGGGGCGACGTCGGCGCCATGACCGTCGGCTTCATCGTCTTCACCCTCGTACTGGCCGGCTTCTTCGACGCGATGGCCACCATCATCGGTGTCGGTACGGAGGCCGGACTGGCCGACGACAAGGGCCGTATGCCGGGCCTGTCCAAGGCGCTCTTCATCGACGGCGCGGGCGGTGCCATCGGCGGCGTCGCCGGCGGCTCCGGGCAGACGGTCTTCGTCGAGTCCGCGACCGGGGTCGGGGAGGGCGCCCGGACCGGGCTCGCCTCGGTCGTCACCGGCCTCTTCTTCGCCGCCTGCCTCTTCTTCACCCCGCTCACGGCGATCGTGCCGGCCGAGGTGGCGTCCGCGGCCCTGGTGGTCATCGGCGCCATGATGATGCAGAACGCCCGGCACGTGGACTGGAGCGACCGCTCCGTCGCCGTCCCGGTCTTCCTGACCGTGGTCCTGATGCCGTTCACGTACACCATCACCACCGGTGTGGCCGCGGGTGTCATCAGTTACGTCGCCATCAAGGCGGCCCAGGGCCGGGCCCGGGAGGTCAGTGCCTTCATGTGGGGGCTGACGGTCATCTTCGTCATCTACTTCGCCCTGCACCCGATCGAGAGCTGGCTGGGCGTCAGCTGACCCCGCCTCACCCCCATCCGCCAAGGAGACCGAGATGCTGGACATCGCCGAGGAACTCGACCGGTGGGCCGGGCAGGGACGCGACTTCGCCGTGGCCACCGTGGTCGCCGTCGGCGGCAGCGCGCCCCGGCAGCCGGGTGCCGCGCTGGCCGTCGACCGTGACGGCACGGCGATCGGCTCGGTCTCCGGCGGGTGTGTGGAGGGCGCGGTGTACGAGCTGTGCCGGCAGGCACTCGACGACGGGACGACCCTGCGGGAGCGGTTCGGCTACAGCGACGAGACCGCCTTCGCGGTCGGCCTGACCTGCGGTGGCGTCATCGACATCCTGGTGACACCGGTCCGGGCGGACGACCCCGCCCGGCCGGTGTTCGCCGGCGTGCTCGCCGCCGCCGCACGGGGGGAGGCGGCGGCGTTGGCCAGGATCACCGACGGGCCCGCCGAACTCCTCGGCCGGCCCCTGCTGGTCCGTCCCGACGGCAGCCACGAGGGCGGGCTCGGCGGACATCCGGAACTGGACCGCGTCGCGGTCGCGGAGACCCGGGCGATGCTGGACGCGGGCCGTACCGGCACCCTCACCATCGGTGCGGACGGCGGGCAGTGCGGTCAGCCGCTCACCCTGCTCGTCGAGTCCAGCGTCCCGCCGCCCCGGATGATCGTGTTCGGGGCCATAGACTTCGCCTCCGCACTGGTGCGGGCGGGGAAGTTCCTCGGCTACCACGTCACGGTCTGCGACGCCCGCCCCGTCTTCGCCACGAAGGCACGTTTCCCGGACGCCGACGAGCTGGTCGTCGACTGGCCGCACCGCTACCTGGCCACCACCGAGGTGGACGGCCGTTCCGTCCTGTGCGTCCTGACCCATGACCCGAAGTTCGATGTCCCGCTCCTGGAGGCGGCATTGAGGCTGCCGGTCGCCTATGTCGGCGCGATGGGCTCGCGCCGCACCCACCTGGAGCGCAACGACCGGCTGCGCGAGGTGGGCGTCACCGAACTGGAACTCGCCAGGCTGCACTCGCCGATCGGCCTCGACCTCGGCGCCCGTACGCCCGAGGAGACGGCCCTGTCGATCGCCGCCGAGATCGTCGCCGACCGGCGTGGCGGCACCGGTGTCCCACTGACCGGAGCCCACACCCCGATCCACCACGGCGGCGCCCCGGCGCCGGCCGGGCGCATCGATTCCGTGGCCTGATCCGCGCCCGCCGGCGCGGTCCGGGAACGGCGGTTCTCCGCCGCGGCGGTTTTCCGCCAGCGATGGCGCATGACGAACCGGTGCGTTTACCGGTAGATCAGCTGCATGACATCCACACCCTCCACCGCCGGCGACCGGGCGAGACCCGCTCGCGCGCGGCGCAGAGCCCTCCTCATAGCGACGTCCGTCGCCCTGGTGAGCGGCGCCCTGCTGCCCGTCACCGGCGCCGCCTCGGCGGCGACCGGTCCCGCTCCGGCCACCGGCCGGGGCGCTTCGGTCCACGAGTACGACATCACCCTGGTCACCGGTGACGTCGTCCACTACGCCGACGGCGCGGGCAAGCAGGACACCGTCACCGTCGACCGGCCCGACGGCGCGATCGGCGGGGTCCACGTCCAGCAGGCCGGGGACGATCTCTACGTCCTGCCCGACGAGGCCGGCAGCCTGATCGCCGCCGGCAAGCTGGACCGCCGTCTCTTCAACATCTCCGCGCTCGCGAAGATGGGCTACGACGACAAGAAGACCGGCGGCATCCCGCTGATCGCCACCTACCCGGCGAGCAAGGCCCGTTCGCTGCCCGTCGCCCCGCGCGGCAGCAAGTCCGTGCGGACCCTGGAGTCCATCCACGGCGCGGCGCTGACGGCCGGCAAGGGCACCGCGCGCGCCTTCTGGGACGACATCGCCCGCACCGCCACGGCCCGTTCGCTGGACAACGGCATCGCGAAGCTGTGGCTCGACGGACGCGTCGAGGCCGCGCTCAAGGACTCCGTGCCGCAGATCAACGCCCCGCAGGCCTGGGCCGAGGGCTATGACGGCAAGGGCATCAAGGTCGCCGTCCTGGACACCGGCATCGACACCGACCACCCGGACGTCAAGGACCGCATCCTGGAGACCAGGAGCTTCGTGCCGGGTGAGGAGGTCGACGACAAGAACGGCCACGGCACGCACGTGGCATCCACCATCGCGGGTTCGGGAGCCGCCTCCGGCGGCGTCAACAAGGGCGTCGCTCCGGCGGCCGGCCTGCTCGTCGGCAAGGTGCTGAGCAACGGGGGCTCGGGCGCCGACTCCGGCATCATCGAGGCGATGGAGTGGGCGAAGGCGGAGGGCGCCGACGTCGTCTCCATGAGCCTGGGCTCCAGCATCCCCGACGACGGCAGCGACCCGATGTCGCAGGCGGTCGACGCCCTGTCGGCCGACGGCGGCCCGCTGTACGTGATCGCCGCGGGCAACGCCTACGGCGCCGGCACCATCGGTTCGCCCGGCTCGGCGGACAAGGCGCTCACCATCGCCGCCGTCGACAAGCAGGACAACCGCGCGGACTTCTCCTCCATGGGTCCGCTGACACGCTCCTACGGCCTCAAGCCCGACCTCTCCGCACCGGGCGTCGACATCAACGCGGCCGCGTCGCAGTCGGTTCCCGGCATGGAGGGCATGTACCAGTCGATGTCCGGCACGTCGATGGCCACCCCGCACGTCGCGGGCGCCGCCGCCATCGTGAAGGAGCGTCACCCCGACTGGTCCGGCCAGCGCATCAAGGAAGCGCTGATGACCTCGTCCAAGGTGCTGCCCGCCTACACCCCGTACGAGCAGGGCACCGGCCGGCTCGACGTGAAGGCCGCGATCGACACGACGATCGAGGCCACGGGGTCGGTCGCGGTCGCGTCCTACGACTGGCCGCACAGCCCGTCCGATCCGGTAGCCGAGCGGACGATCACGTACCGCAACAGCGGCACGGAGGATGTCACGCTGGACCTGGCGACGGACAGCGACGTGGACGCGTACACGCTGTCGGCGAAGCAGCTGACCGTTCGGGCCGGTTCGACCGCCGAGGTCGTCCTCTCGCTCGACCCGTCGAAGGTCGCGAACAACACCACCTTCTCCGGACAGGTCATCGCGAAGGACGCCGCCGGCGCGATCGTCGCGCACACCGGGTTCGCGCTGAACAAGGAGCAGGAGCTCTACGACCTGACGCTGGAACTGCGTGACCGCTCGGGCAAGCCGATGGACGGCATCGTCGTCCTCGCCACGCTCGGCGACCCGAACCTGAGCCCCGTCCAGGTGTCCGGAAGCACCACACTGCGGCTGCCCCCGGGCAACTACACCGCCTGGTCCGCGGCGGACGTCAAGGGTGACACCGCCGACTCGAAGGCCCTCGCCTTCCTGGCGGTCCCCGAGATCATCCTCGACAAGCCCACCACCGCCACGCTCGACGCCTCCGAGGCCCACAAGGTCGCCGTGAGGACGCCGAAGGAGACGGAGACGCGTCAGCTGCGGTACGACATGGCGCGCACCGCACCCGACGGCACCGTCCAGCGTGACGCGTACCAGATCCCGCTGACCTACGACCAGCTGTGGGCGAGCCCGACCAAGAAGGTCACCACGGGCAGCTTCAGCTTCCTGACGCGCTGGCGCCAGGGCGAGAAGCAGATCGACCTGACCGCCGACGGCCGGGACGTCCCGGTGGCCGTGCAGGGCGGTTCGTCCGTCGCCGACGACAGCCGGAAGCAGCTTCCGAGCGTCTTCGCGGGCAACGGCGCCGCTGCCGACTACCAGGGCCTCGACGTCACGGGCAAGGCGGTGGTGATCCGCAGCAGTGACGCGGTGGCCCCCGCCGACCGTGCCGCGGCCGCGATCGCCGCAGGCGCGAAGGCCCTGTTCGTCGTCAACAGCGGTGACGGCGTCCTGATGGAGTCCTACGCCGACTGGGGCACCACGCTGCCCCTCCCGGTCGCTTCCGTCCAGCGCCTCGCCGGCGAGAGCCTCGTGAAGGCCGCCCAGCGCGGCAAGCCGGTGACCGTCGACCAGCGGAAGTACGCGAGCTATGTGTACGACCTGGTCGACCGCCACGACGGCACGATCCCGGACCGCTCGCTCGCCTTCGCCCCGTCCACCGGTCAGCTCGCGAAGGTGGAGAACACCTACTACGGCCACCGGGACGCCCTCGGCGCCGGCTACCGCTACGACATCCCCGACTACGGCTACGGCATCGGCTTCCCCGAGTACGAGAAGTACCCCGCCACCCGCACCGAGTGGGTCAACCCGCTGCCGGGCGAGTCGTTCTGGTACGAGGACCACTCGGTGCTCAACGAGACCGGCTCGGACACCTCGCTGGAGGAGCGCAGCGCCGATCTGGACTACACGGCGGGCCGCACCTACCCCGCCGACTGGTTCGCGCCGGTCGCCCGCCCGCGCCTGGGCACCGGTTACTGGGGTCCGTTCCGCACCACGTACGGCGACATGCAGTACAACATCACGCCGTGGACGGACGGGGGCGCCGGTCACTCGGGCGCCATGCCGGACAAGGAGTACGACACCGGAACGGCGGCGGTGTACCAGGGCGACACGCTGCTCGACGAGTCGCCGGGCCGCGCCGGGTACGTCGGGAACCTCGCTTCCGAGGAACTGCCCTACCGTCTGGTGCTCGACGCCGCGCGCGACGCGGACGTCTGGAAGACGTCCGTCCGCACGCACACGGAGTGGGCGTTCGTCTCGGGCGCGCTCGACCCCGAGGGCCCGTACCAGGCCGACATCCCGCTCCTGCAGCTGGACTACGACGTCCACACGGACCTGGCGGGCGACGTGAAGGCCGGCGGATGGACCGAGATCGGTCTGTCGTCGACCACGCAGGAGTGGCTGGAGGGTGCCGTGAAGGCGACCGAGGCCTCGCTGTCGGTCAGCTACGACGACGGGAAGTCCTGGAGCGCGGTGCAGCTCAAGAAGGACTCGGCCGGTTCCTGGACCGCCCGGTTCAAGACCCCGAAGAAGGGTGCCGCGGCCGTTTCGCTCAAGGCGCACGCCGAGGCCGGCCACGGTCTCGCGGTGGACCAGGAGATCATCCGGGCCTTCGGCCTGAAGTGACCTTCTGAGAGCTTCGCCCAAGGCGGCCACGCACCCCGTTCGCGGGGTGCGTGGCCGCCTTGGGGACACCGGCCTGTTCGCCGCCCCTCCCGGGCGGAGGCCGCCCCCGGAGCAGCACGCCCTCTCCGCCGCCCGGGGATCCGCCCGGCCG
Organism: Streptomyces sp. NBC_01013; assembly: GCF_045162765.1. Taxonomy (NCBI): domain Bacteria; kingdom Bacillati; phylum Actinomycetota; class Actinomycetes; order Kitasatosporales; family Streptomycetaceae; genus Streptomyces; species Streptomyces sp. NBC_01013. The sequence goes on along the minus strand of NZ_CP108687.1, from coordinate 1,433,078 downwards.
CTTCGGTGACCCGCACACGGACCTCGCCATCACGTTTCCGGTGGGCGGCGAGGCCCGTTACGTCACCGGTCGGACCCCGATGGCCGACGGCGGTGAGATCAGGCTCCGCCGACCGCGTCCGGGGCCCCCGCTCCCGCCGCCCGGGAGCGACGGGCCCCGGCGCGCGCCACCGCCGCCGCGCACAGCAGCGCCGGGGCCGCCGCCAGCGCGAAGCACAGTGCGAGCGGAAGCCGGTCCACGAGAAGCCCGATCACAGCGCTGCCGCCCGACGCTCCCGCGTTGAACGCGGTGTTGACCCAGGCGCCCGCCTGGGTGCGCCGGTCGGCGTCGACCGACTCGTCGGCGATCAGATACGCGGTCGTGAGCGCCGGAGCGACGAACAGCCCGGCGACTGCGACGACGGCGACCAGCGCATACAGATGCGGCGACACCCCGGCCACCATCAGCGCCGCACCCAGGGCGGCGGCCACCACCGGCAGCCGCACCCGGCCCGCCGACTTCCACCGGACCGCCCCGTAGGCCAGGCCGCCGACGGCGCTCCCGGCCGAGAGGGCCGCCAGTACCCAGGACACCGCCGCCGGCTGATGAAGCCGGTCGGTGAACGCCACCACCAGCAGATCGAGCGCCCCGAGGCACAGCCCCACGGCGGCCGTCACCATGACCGCGTGGCGCAGCGCGACGATGCCGTGCAGCCGCAGCCGGGGCGCGGCAGGCGTACCGGCCGGGGGCCGCTCGGCAGTCACCCGCTCCCGGGACACCGCCGGCGACGACACCAGCGCCGCCGCTCCCGTGAACACGAGCACCGCACCGGCCAGGACACCGGCGGCCGGCTCGGTGACCGTCACCACGATCCCCACCAGCAACGGGCCTGTCACATAGAGCAGTTCCTCGGCGACGCCGTCCAGGCTGTACGCACGCTGGAGCAACTCCCGGTCGGACACCAGGCTGCTCCAGAGCGTCCGCATGACCGGCCCCAGCGGAGGCGTGCAGGCGCCCGTCGTCAAGGCGAGCGCGCTCAGCACGAGAGGCGGGGCCCCCGGCCGCCAGGTGACCAGGGCGAGTACCGCGAGCAGCGCCGCGTACAGCCCCGCCATCGGCGGCAGGGCCCGGCGCGGCCCGTGCCGGTCGATCAGAGCCGCACGGGCGGGGGAGAGGACGACACTCGCGGCCCCGAACAGGGCCAACGCACCACCGGCCACGGTGTACGAGCCGGTGGCGTCCTTGATCGCGAGCAGGAGGGAGAGGGGGACGATTCCGTACGAGAGCCGCCCCAGCAGTGCGGCACCGAAGGTGCGTGCGGCATGGGGGGTACGGAGCACGGTCGCATACGAAGGCGCGCGCGAGGGCGCGGGAGAAGGCGTGAGCACGATGACGTTCCTCGTGAGGGCAGCGCGGAGAGCCGGCGCTGCGGGCGTGCGGGACACCGGAGTGCCGCACCCGGCACTGCGGGTGCGACCGGAGCGGGGCCTATGCACGAGGAAGGAACATGCGCGCAAGTTAGCAGCACGCACGAGGCGGCGGCAAAGGGGCCTGCCCGGTGATGTCCGGGTTGGCCGCCAGCACGGCCTCCGTGGCCTCCTCCAGGCGTGGCAGGAACCGGAGGACCCGCTCGCGCCGCTCCAACAGATCGGCGGTGCAGGTGATCCCGGTGAGCCCGGCGACGGCGGCCTCGAACGCGGGCAGCCGCGCGGCGTGCAGCGCCGGGTCGTCGACGGCCAGCACCGTGTGGCAGCGCGCGAGCGTCGCGACGATCCAGAACACCGCCTCACGGTGCTCGCCCCGGTCCAGGAGTTCCACGCTGCCGTCGACCGCGAGGGGACGCGCCGGCCCGGTGAGGTCGCTGCTGAAGAAGAACGGGGTGCGCGACACCGGGACCGTGGCGTCGAACGTCCGTCTCAGCTCGCCCACATGGTGCCGCACCACCCGCTCGGAGACCTCGGCGCAGCCGAGAAGTCCCAGCAGTTCCGGGTAGAGCTCCGGCTGCCCGTACTCAATGAGCACGTCGCGCACCGCCCGGTAGCGCAGCCGGACGGTGGGATTGCGCAGTGCGGCGACCAGCAGGACGTGCGTGGTGACCCCGGTGGGGAACATCCAGGCCGGTACCTGCTCGTGAAAGGGGGCGGAGGCGTCGAACGCCGCCAGCCGGCCCTCGACGCGCCGGCGGGCATCCAGACACCGGCGGCGCACCCAGCGTCGCTCGGCGAATCGGGGCGAGACGTCCGCGTACAGGGCGCGCAGCTCGCCGGTGGGATCGTCGATCACCGTGTCACTGCGGAAACTGCCCGCCAGGTGGTACGAGGAGAGCACGGCCTCCGGGTCGCGCAGTTCGGCCCACGGCACGTACGAGATCTCCAGCAGGGCGCCCCCGTAACGGAGTTTGCCGGGCTTGGCGGGCGGGTCGTCCTCCTCCGTGACGACCATGACGTCGACGTCGGAGGAGGGCGGCAGCTCGGCGTCGCCGGGCCGGCCGACGGTCGAACCGCTGAAATACGCCCCGCGGTAGCCGGGGGCCGGGCGGGCGTAAGCGGCCACCCAGCGGGTTGCGGCGGCGCGCGCCGCCGCGACCCTCACGACGGAACGCCTCGGGACCGGTCCGGCCGGGCGAGTCCTAGATCGTAGGCGAGGATCGTCGCCTGCACCCTGTCGCGCAGCCCCAGCTTGCGGAGCACCGCGTTGACATGGGATTTCACGGTACCGACGGTGATGCCGAGGTGACCGGCGATCTCCGTGTTGGTGAGGCCGGCCGCGATCAGGGTCAGGACGCCCTGCTCACGGGCGGTCAGGCTGTCCAGCTCGCGTGGGGTGCGGGCGCCCGGGATGCCGGCGCCCGGTGCGGACGCGTAGTGACCGATGAGCCGACGGGTGGCGGACGGGGCGAGGACGCTTTCGCCGGCGGCCACCACCCGGATGCCGTCGAGCAGTTCGCCTGGGCGCACGTCCTTGAGGAGGAATCCGGACGCGCCGGCGCGCAGGGCGTCGAACACGTACGCGTCGAGGTCGAAAGTGGTCAGCACCAGGACGCGAGGGGCGCCGGGACGGCCGGTGATGATCCGGGTCGCGGCGATGCCGTCGAGTTCGGGCATGCGGACGTCCATGAGGACCACGTCCGGGGCCAGTTCCCCGGCCAGGCGCACCGCCTCGGCCCCGTCGCCGGCCTCGCCGACCACGGTCATGTCCTCCTCGGCGTCGATCACGGCGGCGAATCCGGCCCGTACGATGCCCTGGTCGTCGACGACCAGCACGCTGAGGCTCATCGTTGTCCCTCCTCGTCGTTCCGCAGCACGGCCGGTGCCGCGGTCAGCGGGAACCGTACCCTCACCGGGCCCGACGGGCCGCCGGCGAGGCCGCCGCCGATGACGGAAGCCCGCTCGGCCAACTGCCGGCACAGAGCGGAGCGCACGGAATCCGGCACGCCGGTCGCCGTGAGCGTCAGCGCCGTGTCGTCCGCGTCGAGTGTCAGCACCATGGGCTCCTCGCCGCCGGCCGTGATGATCGTCTCGCATGCATGGTAGGCGGCCAGGTCCACGGTGGTGGGCAGCCGTCCCGGCATGCGGTCGGCCGTCCGTATCTCGACCTCGCGTCCGGTGGCCCGGATCTGATGGGCCAGCAGGTCGAGGGCCTGGAGGGTGGGCTGCGGCCGGAGCGCGGGCGGATCCGCTGCCTCGCGGGCCGAGTCGAGCAGGGCGCGCATCGCGGCGAGGGCCTCGCGGGCGCGGTCGGCGACCGCGTCGAGGCGGCCCGCCTCGGCCTGCGTGACCATATCGGCGGTGCGCGCCAGCACGGTGGTCTCCAGCCCGTCGGCGATCCGGCGGCGCTCCGCCCACGCGTCCCGCACCGCCTCCTCGGTCCAGGCCGCGAGGTGCTCGGCCTGCGCGTCGGCGGCGGCCCGGATGCGTCGCCCGCGCAGGGATCCGCCCCACCATGCCGCGCCGATCACCAGGGCGGCCTGGACCGTCGCCCAGGCGGCGAGCGCCCAGACGGGGATGCTCGCGCCGCCCCGGTGAAGGAAGGCGGCGGTCGTGGCCGCCGCATGCACCACCACGGCCACAAGCGGGGCGGCCGGCAGGGGGATGCGGGGGCGTACGCCGGTGTCGGGCGAGCCGCCCGCGGTCGCGCGGGCCGCGGCGGAGGCGACGGCCGCGCAGCCGGCGGCCATGCTCAGTACCAGGGGCAGGAGCACCGGACCGGTGTAGTCGCCCACGGCCATCGCCACCGGCCAGAGCAGGGCGAGGCCGAGCACGGTCCCCAGGGTGGCGGCGGGCGCCCGGCGCCGCCCCAGCAGGACCAACGCCTGCGCCGCGGCCAGCAGGGCGAAGAACACGCCTGCCGACACCCGCTCCTCGCTCGATACGTCATCCGCCCGGACGGCCAGCATGGGAACCAGCGGTTGCAGGACGAGGAAGACCGCGGCCGTGAGCTGTGCGAAGCGGTAGCTCCACGGGACCGGCTGCTCCACCGGGGCCGCGCTCCTGCCCGGCAGGACCGCATGCACCTCCCAGCCGCCCTCCACCGTCGGGCCGCTGGTCAGAGTGCCACCCGCTTCCCGGGCCCGGGAGCGCAGAAAGCCCTGGCCCCGTCCCGAACCGAGGCCCGCGCCGTGCGCCGCCGCCCCCGCAGGGGGCACCGCGCTCGTGATCAGGACCTCCGTGCGCAGGTCGCCGTACCGGCACGTCACGGTCGTCGGCGCACCCGGGGCGTGCCGCGCCACGTTCGTCAGCGCCTCCCGCACGATGCCGAACACCGCGTCGGCGACGGTGCCGTCCGGCAGCGAATCGATCTCGCACTCCACGGTCCGGCCCAGCCGGGAGAACCCGGCGGCCAGTTCCAGCAGTCGCTCCCTCGGCGACGGGAGCTGCTCCCGCGAGGGTGCCGGAGCCCGCACCGCACCGAGGGCCCGGGTGACCTCACGACCGGTCTCGGCAGCGAACCGGAGTGCTTCGCCTGCCAGTTCGGGGCGGCGTTCACGCAAACCGAGGGCAGCCCCCGCCGTGACGACCACGGCGGTCAGGTGGTGGGCACTGACATCGTGCAACTCGCGCTCCATCCGCTGCCGTTCGGCGCCGGGGAGCCGATGGCGCTCGGTCTCGGCCCGGCTCAGCAGTTGCGCGGCGGTCCGTCGCGCCTGCCGGGCGCGGCGCACGAGCAGCCCGGCGGCGCACGCGGCGGCGTACAGCACGGCCGTCAGGGCGAGGTCGAGGCCGTTGCGGTCACTGAGCCCGTGCAGATTGAGGTTCTGCACAAGCTGCCAGGCGGCGAGCGCCGGCACGCACAACAGGGCGGTGAAGGTGTCGTGTTCGCAGGCCACTGTGAAGAGGGCCAGCGCGACACCGGCTGTACCCAGGACTGCCACGGCGCCCGCCGGCAACGGACCGGCTCCCAGGGCGCAGGTGGCCGCGACCAGGACGAGGGCGGTCACCGGTCTCGCGTGCCGGGAGACGAGCGCCCCCGTCACCAGTCCGGCGACGAGAGCCGCCCCGAGAAGTGCGGACCCGGCCGGGACGGTCCCGCGTATCAGGGCCGTCCCCGGCCACACCGCGCCCTGGGCGCAGAGCAGCAGGAGCGGGAGCAGTCGGTGGTCGGTTCGATTCATGACGGAGCAAGGCTATGACCGCGGGTGAGTGACCGTCCTGCGACCGGAGGCGGACCTCCGTCTCCTACCGGGGTTGCAGACCCTGCACCCGCGGTGGGACGTCGTGGTCGTCCCGCGGCCCGAGGACCGCGGGCACCCGTCGGCCCTAGGCTCGATCACATCGGGAAAGCGGCCGGTCACCGGCTGTTCCGCGCTTCCCGCCCGTCAACGCTCCCGTCGATTCAAGGGGTCACCCATGTCCAAGCGCATCCTCGTTCCGTCCGTCATCGGTGCCATCGCCCTCGGGGCCCTCGCCGCCGGCGGGTACGCCGTGGCCTCGGCCCCCGCGGGGCCGAGCGTGGAGCACGGTTCAGCACGGTATGCGGCTCCCTCCCCGCGTACTGCCGGGGCGCTCACGTACACCGCGGACGTGACCGACGACTCGGGAGTGCGGAGCCTCAAGGTTCTTGCCTGGCCGCGGAGTTCGAAGCTCGACCCGACCGAGGCGGAGATGCGGTTCGTGGAGGCGGCCGTCTGCCGCAGCACCTCGGACACCACCTCGCGCTGCACCTACACACTGAAGGTGACACAGCAGGAGGCGGCCGGCCTGGCGGAGGGCGCCTGGGACGTATCGGTGCTGGCGACCGCCAAGGACGGAGGCACGACGTTCGTGCCCCGCGCGGCCACGTTCGCCATCACGCGCTGACGTCAACGCCGCCTGACGGTCGCGGGGGCCGCCCCGGTCCCCAGGACCGCTCCTGGTTGCGGAGCGATCCTGCGGCTCCCGGGCCGGGGGTTCGGGAATCCGGACCCCGGTGATCGGCAAGCGCTGCCCTCAAGGTCCCGCGCCTGTGATTCTCCGCCGGGTATGGTCGGGTTCGTTCCGCAGGCCCGTCCCCGAAGTTCCGTCCGGTGAGGTGCGCGATGCGAAAGATCATCTATTCCATGTCGATCTCCCTCGACGGCTTCTTCGAGGGACCGGACCGCGATATCAGCTGGCATTGCGTCGACGACGAACTGCACCGCTACTTCAACCAGCGGATCGCCGAGCTGGGCGGGTTCCTCCACGGTCGGGTCGTCCATGAGCTGATGGCCGATTTCTGGCCCACGGCCGACCAGGACCCGGCCAACGCCGGGCCGGTGGCCGACTTCGCCGTCATCTGGCGGAACATGCCGAAGTACGTCTACTCCCGGACGCTGGAGCGGGCCGACTGGAACACCACCATCGTCCGCGAGGTCGTGGCCGAAGAGGTCAGGGCGCTGAAGGAACAGCCCGGCGGCGACCTGGGGCTCGGCGGCGCCGACCTCGCGGCGTCGTTCGCGGCGCTCGACCTGATCGACGAGTACCGGGTCTACGTCCACCCGGTCCTCATCGGCCGGGGGAGGTCCATGTTCCCGTCGACGGACTCCAGGACCTCACTGCGGCTCGCGGGAACCCGGACCTTCGGCAGCGGGGTCGTGGAACTGCGGTACGAGCGGGCCTGAACGCCGTCGCCGGTGCCGAACCGCGGGCCGTGAGACCGGTGGCCCCGGCCCGGCACCGGCGCATGGGTCAGCGTCCCGCCTGGAGGGCCGCCCAGGTGCCCGGTCCCACGATGCCGTCGGCCGTCAGGCCCCGGCTCGTCTGGTAGCTGCGCACCGCGGTCGCCGTCCCCGGGCCGAAGCTCCCGTCGACGCCGACCGTCGACCCGAGCGCCGCGGTCAGTGAGCGCTGGAGCCGCTTCACGCCGTCGCCCGACGCACCCTCGGCGAGCGTGGGCGTGTCGCCGGCCGAGAGCAGGGCCGTCCAGGTTCTGGCGCCGACGATGCCGTCGGCGTCCAGGCCGTGCGCCGACTGGAACGCCGTCACCGCGCCCTCGGTGGCCGGGCCGAAGCTGCTGTCGGCCTCGCCCGCCGGGTAGCCCTGCGCGTTCAGCAGTGTCTGAACGGCCTTGACCTGGGCGCCCGTCGAACCGCTGCGCTGTGTCGTGTACGCGGTGAAGCTCAGCTCGTCGGCACCGGTACCGCCTCCGGTGCTCCCGCCGACCAGCTCCATGTAGCGGGTCCAGTCCCAGTACGGGCCCGGGTCGGTGTGGTCGTTGCCCGGTGCCTCGCTGTGCCCGATGATGTGCGCGCGGTCCTTCGGGATGCCGTACCGGTCGCACAGGTACGCGGTCAGGGCGGCCGAGGAGCGGTACATCGAGTCCGTGAACCAGGACGGGTCGTCGATGAAGCCCTCGTGCTCGATGCCGAGCGCCGACGCGTTGGCGCTGCGTGCGTGGTAGGCGGTGTCGCTGTCCCGCACCATCTGGGTGATCTGGCCGTCCGACGAGCGGACCACGTAGTGGGCGCTCACCTCGGACACCGGGTCCTGGAACCAGCTGATCGAGCCCGCGTACGAGCCCTGGGTGACATGGATGACCACCTTGTCGATCGCCGCCGTGCGCCCGGTGGCGAAGTTGTTCGGGTCGGCCGGCACCCACAGCGCCGACGGGTAGTCGGCGCTCCTGGAGCTCGGGCCGGCGGTGCTGAGCGCACCCTTGTGCGGTGAGACCGGGCGGCCCGTCACGGAGATCCGCTCGCCGTCCGGGGCGACGGTGTCGAGCCCGTCCGCGAGGAAGGTGTAGACGGTGTCGGCGTAGAGGGCGGCGGCCGCGCCCTCGGCACCGCTGTACCGGGCGACGGCCGGATACCAGGAGCCGAGGTCGTCGCGGTCCCGGGCGTCCAGCCCGAGCCCGTCCGCGTATCCGCGCAGCACCGCCGCGCCTCCCAGGATGTTGGCCGCCGTGTCGGCGCGGAGCTCGGCGCGGGGCTTCCCGGTGAGGGCGGCGGCCCGCTCCAGGGTGCGGTTCGTGGGGTTGCTGACCAGATGCATCACGCCGTAGCCGTTGGCCTGGCTGGGGCGACCGGAGTGGCCGTCGAGCCGGGTCTCGCCGTATCCGACGGCGGCGAGCAGATCGCGGGGTACGTCGAAGGTCTCGGCGGCCTGTTCGAACGCCCGGTTCATCGGGTGCCCGTCGTCCGTCGAGGCCAGGGCCGGAGTGCCGGTCGCGGCGAGGACGGTGGCGGTGAGGGCCGCCAGCACGGATGCGCGGGCCTTGGTGTGGGCGGCGGCGCGTGTGGGCATACCTGCTCCTGCTCTGTGGGGGAGAAGAACGGCCCCCGGGCCCGAGTGGGGTGGGCCGAGGGCCGAAGCCCGTTCAGGCTATCCATCTGTCCAGAGCATGACAATCACATCTACGCGTGTCGAACTGCCTTTCACCCCAATGGAGTTGAGGTGGCGGCGGGGGGAGTCGGCATCGAGGTGCGCTGCTCGGGACCGAACCGCGTCGCCGTGGGTCACGTCGCCCGGACCGAACAACGCCGCCCGGTCCGGAGCGGCGTGGTCCGGACCGGAGCGGCGGGACGGCGGTTCTACCAGCGGTCGCGGTGGATGACGTCCGCCACCGGGCGGCGCCGGACCGGTCCGAAGTTGCCCTGCGGCCATCCGACGGGAATGGCCGCGAAGGTCTGCATGTCCTCGGGGATGCCGAGCGCTTCCTTCCACTCCTGCTCCAGCATCAGGTGCCAGATGGTGATGTTCGCCGCGAGTCCCATTGCGCGGGCGGCGAGCAGGATGTTCTGGACCCCCGGGTACACGCAGGACCCTTCGGCCAGCGCCTGGAAACGGGTCTGGGTGCTCATCATGTGCTCGACCCCCGCCGGACCGAGCGCCTGTGCGTACGCGGCCAGGCCCTCCTCCTCCATCCGGGGCTCCGGGAACCGGTAGCAGGGAATGATCAGCGCCGGGGTGTCGGCGAAGTGGTCACGCTGGTACTCGATCGCGGCGACCATCCGGCCGTACGCCGCGTCGTCCATGCCCTTCGGCGCGTACTTCCCGGTCGTCGCGAGATACGCGTCCACGCACCGCTTCCACAGGGGTGCGAGACGCGCCATCACCTCGCGGTCGGTCACCACCACGTACTCGTAACACTGCATGTTGCCGCCGCTGGGACCCCAGACGGCGGCCTGTATGAGCTGCTCGAGCGTCTCGTCCGGCAGGGGCTCCGGCTTCAGGCGGCGCATCGCGCGCATCGTGGACATGGTGGAGAACAGGGCCTCGGTCTCGGCCGTTCCGGCTTCCCGAGTCGTTTCGATCTTCATGATCGCGGAGTTTACGGGCGAAGTCCCGCTGTGAGGAGGGGCGAAGCCCCGCCGTGAAGAGGCCCGTTGATCAGTCCGCCGTCGGGGCGGTGCGCCGCAGCCTGACCACCGGGATGTCGCGGTCGGTGCCGCGCCGGTACTGCGCGTACCGCGGGAAGACCTCCACCAGGTGCGGCCAGACCCGTTCCTTCTCGTCCGCGGGCAGGGTCTCGGCGACGGCCGGGAACCGCTCCGGGCCCACCCGGAGTTCGACGGCCGGGTTCGCCACGAGGTTCAGGTACCAGAGCGGATGGCTGTCCGAGCCGCCGTTCGACCCCACGACGAGATAGTCGTCGCCGTCACGCCCATACATCAGCACCGTGCGCCGCACGGCGCCGCTGCGCCGCCCCACGTAGTCGAGGAGCAGGCAGGGGACGCCGAGCTGTGTGGTGCCCTTCGTCCCGCCCGACGACTCGTACAACTCGGCCTGCTTCGCCACCCAGGTGCTCGGGCTGAGCTGTGCGGACGCCTCGTCGCCGTTCTCCACTGTCATGCCGCTCTCTCCCTCTCGCGTACCTTCCGACCCATCGTCGCACCCCGGCGGATTCGCACACCTGGACAGCCCCCCACCGCACGGGGGAACGTGGGCCGGGCCCGCCGCCGACAGGGCGTATAAAAGGTTCCTCCGGACCAGCCGGCGTCCCCCGATGGCACTCACCACCCACGCGGCAAGGCGTCACCGCGTACGACAGCGGAGGAGTGCCCCCTTGAGCACGGCAGACGAGATCAGCACCTTGCTGGTGGCGAATTTCGGAACCGACCCGGTGGCGATCCGCCCCGACGCGTCGCTCCGTCAGCTCAGGCTGGATTCACTGGCCCTGGAGGAGTTGCGGCTCCTCATCGAGGACCGGATGGGCATCGACCTCGACGACGTCCAGCTGACCTCGCGCGACACCGTCGGCCGACTGGTCGACGCGGTCCACCGCAAGGTCGCGGCATGACGGCCCCCTACCGCCTTGAGCCGTTCGCCGCCGCGGTCACCGGCATCGGCCTGGTCACCGCGGCCGGCGCCACCGCCGCCGACACCTGGCGCGGGGTGTCCGAGGCCGCGGACGCGCCCTCGGTCCTGCACCGGCCCGAACTCCACGACCTGCCGTGCGACTTCATGTACACCATCACCGGCCTCGACACGAGGGCCGTGCTCGGGGTCGCGACCCAGCGGCTCATGGACCGCTTCTCGCAGCTCGCCGTCATCGCCGCCCGCGAGGCCGTGGCCGACGCCGGGCTCGACCCGTCGGTCTGGGACAGTGGCCGCGTCGCCGTCGTGATCGGCTCCGCCCACGGCGGACTGCCCTTCTACGACGAGCAGCACACCGCCCTCGCCGAGCGCGGGGCCCGCCGGGTCTCCCCGAAACTCGCCCCCCTCACCGTCGTCAACGGCGCCGCCAGCAGCGTCGCCACCGACCTCGGCGCGCGTGGCCCCAGCCAGGCGGTCTCCACCGCCTGCTCCTCCGGCACCGTCGCCATCGGTACCGCCCACCAGATGCTGCGCACCGGTGCCTGCGACATCGTCGTCGCGGGCGGCGCCGAATCCGTCTGCTGCCGGCTGCTGATCGCCAGCGCCTGTCAGCTGAAGGCCGTCTCCACCCGGCGCGACGACCCCGAGGCGGCCTGCCGGCCGTTCGACACCCACCGCGACGGCTTCGTCGTCGGCGAGGGCGCCGGCCTCCTCGTCCTGGAGCGCCCCGAGCACGCGGCCGCCCGGGGCGCCACCGTACGCGCCCACATCGCCGGCTACGGCGCCTCCAGCGACGCGTACTCCGCCGTCGCCCCGGACCCCGAAGGGCTCGGCATCGAACGGGCCCTGCGCGCCGCGCTCGCCGACGCCGGGGTGGCCGCCGCCGACATCGGCCACGTCAACGCCCACGGAACCTCCACCGTGGCGAACGACCTGATCGAGGCGACGATGCTGCGCCGGGTCCTGGGCGAGCGCCCCCTCGTCACGTCGACGAAGGCGATGACCGGCCACACCCTCGGCGCCGCGGGCGGCATCGAGACCGCGCTGACCGTGCTCGCCCTCCAGCACCAGCTCGTGCCGCCCACCGTCAATCTCGACGCCCCCGACCCGGAGATCCCCATCGAGGTGGTGAGCAAGGAGGCCAGGGCGGGTGCGTTCGACGCCGCCGTCAAGACCTCGCTCGGCTTCGGCGGGCACAACGCCGCCCTCGTCCTGACCAGGGCCTGACCGCGCAGCGGACGCACTCACCAAGGACCAAGGACCGATGACGATGCCCGACGAGACCATCCGCAAGCTGTCGGTGCACGGGCTCCGCTACAGCTACCGCGTCCTGGCGCAGCCCTCGCCCCGCACCGAACCGGTCGTCGTTCTCGGAGGCGCCCTCCAGGGGATGTACGGCTGGCCGCAGATCGAGGAGCACCTGGGCCCGCACGCCCAGGTCGTCACCGCCGACCTGCCCGGCATGGGCGGCGCTGATCCGTTGCCGCCCGGCACCGGCGACGACCTCCTGTACGCGGCCGTCGCGGGCATCATCGACGACCTGGGCGCGGACCGGGTCAACCTCTTCGGCTTCTCCTACGGCACGTCGATCGCGTTCGGCTGCGCCCGGCGCAACCCCGGCCGGATCGCCCGGCTGGTCCTCGGCGGCGTGCCGGCGCACATCAGCGACGGCCAGCGAAGTCAGTGGGGCCGGGCGGTCGAGCGGCTGGGGGCCGGTGACGTGGAAGGGCTCGCCACCCTGTCCACCGAGGCGCTGCTGTGTCTGGACCCGCGGCGCACGGTGCACCGCAGAGAGCTCGCCCGGCGCTATGTCCGGCGGTCGTTTCTGCACGCGCTCACCAACTCCCCGCACGCGGCACAGTCGCTGCGCCGCGCGCTGGGGCACCGGCCCGACTTCTCCGGCGGGCTGAGCGGGGTGCCCGCCCTCGTCTTCGCGGGCGAGCACGACACCGTGACCTCCCCCGAACGTCAGCGTGCCTTCGCTGCGACGATCGAGGGCAGCCGCTTCCTGACGATCGGTGACTCCGACCACTGGGTCGTCCTGGAACGGTCCGACGACGTGGCGGACCTGGTCGCCCGCTTCTTCACCGACCGCCCCCTGGAGGCCGCGCCCGCCCTGCGGCCGCTCCCCTCGCTGCCCCGCCCGCGTGCGGGCGCGGCAGGTCCGGCCCTGCCGCAGGCGGGCGGCCGCAGCGTTTCCTGAACGCGGGGCCGCCCGTCCGACGGGATCAGCGGCGGCCGTCGACCTTGATCCGCACGATCTGCGGGTCGTGGTCGCTCGCCTGGTCGGCGAACTCCGCGTTGATGTGCACCACGTCGTAGTCGAAGCGCCGGATGCCGGGGCTCGTCAGGATGTGGTCCAGCGTCTGGGAGTTGCCCTCGTACACGTAGCTGTACTGCTCGTTCGCCGGCAGCGTGGTGATCAGCGGCTTGAGCGCCTTACCGGCGGTCAGTGCGGACATCGTCGGTGAGAACGCGAAGTCGTTGAGGTCGCCGAGCGTGACGACCCGCGCCGACTTGTCGGCCGCCAGCAGGGACTTCACGAACGTGTTGACCTCTGCCGCCTGCTGTACCCGCTTCGTCTCCGAGCTGCGCGACGGCTCCTGGTAGCGGCCGTGCAGCGGCTGGTCGCCCCCCTTGGAGGCGAAGTGGTTGCCGATGACGAACACCGGCTTCCCGTGGAAGAGGAACTCGCCGACCAGGGGCTTGCGGCTGTCGTCCCACGCCGCGCTCGCCGGGTTGATCCGGCCGGGCGACACCGACAGCGTGACGCCCTTCTTCGTCGGGACCGCCAACACGGCCGTCGTCGCGTCGCCGCCCGCACGGTCCACGAAGGACACCCGGTGCGGGTTGAAGAGGAAGACGTTGCGGATGTTGCCGCCGGGCTCGCCGCCGTCCTGGCCGTCCTGCGGCGCGACGTAGCGCCAGGAGTAGCGGGGCCCGCCCGCCGCGACGATCGCGTCGGTGAACCGCTTCAGCGTCGCCTCGGAGCCGACCGTGCCGTCGCTGACCGCACCGTTGTCGTCCTGGATCTCCTCCAGCGAGACGATGTCGGGGGAGGAGAGGTTGACCGCGACGCCCTCGGCGAGCGTGTCGAACTTGGCCTGGTCGTCCAGCGCGTCCAGGTTCTCCACGTTGTACGTCGCGACGGCGAGTTCGCCGCCCTTCTGCCCGCGGGTGACCTCGCGCCGGAGGTGGTGGTCGGTCAGGGTGCCGAGCTCGGTCGCCTGGAGGTTGTAGCCACCGAAAGAGGCGTAGTCGATCACACCGGTGGTGGTGCCGGACAGCACGTCGCCGACGTTGCCCACAGGGAATGGGCGCGTGGTGTCGAGCGACATCACCTTGATCCGGCCGGTGTTCTGGTCGGTGTACGAGGAGTACAGCGTGCCGCCGCGCCGGGTCGGGTTCTGCCTCGGATCGACGGTCACCCAGATCTCGTCGTACGCGGTCGTGGCGCCCGTGACCCGGGTGTCGGCGATCTGTACACGGGTGCCTTCGAGCGTCTCGTAGAGGTCGAGGGCGTACGTCGACGGCTCCAGGGGGAGCGCGTCGATCGAGCCGCCACCGGCCGAGGGTACGTAGGCGGCGGGCACCGCGGCCGCGTCGAGCACGACCGGCGCCGGCAGCGCGTTGCCCGACGAGAGGACCGTGGTCCGGGGAGAGGTGATCTCGGTGATGGACTGCGTGGTGGCCGACGGGTAGTACTCGTCCACGGTGCCGCTGACCAGAACGGAGTCGCCCACCGCGACTGCCGGGGCGGTGGAGCCCGTGTAGACGAAGACACCCTCGCCGGTGCGCGGGTCCGCGTCCGGCGCGGTGTCCTGGATCCAGAAACCGCGCGAACCCGTGGTGCGCACCGCGGTGACGACGCCGGGCACGCCGGTCACCGCCTTGCCGTCGAGCGGGGAGACCCGGGTGATGCCCTGGATGTCGTGCACGCGGACGGTGCCGGGCTCGGTCGGGTTTCCCGGATCGCCGGGGCCCTCACCGCCGCCGGACGTCTCGCCGGCCGCGTTGACCGGGGTGGGGGTCGCGGCGGACAGGTCCGCGGCGTTGTCGTCGGTGTCCGCGAGCGAGGCCGCGCGTGCCACGGAGGCGGTGGCGGAGGCGCCCGTGACCGGGCCGCTGCCTTCCCGGACGACGGCGGAGCCGTAGCCCACCAGGTCGACGATGCGGGTGTCGGTGGCGCAGTCGGCCGCCGTCCTGCAGGTCAGCGGCGTGGTGCCGGAGACCAGTGCGACGGTGCCGCTGGCGGCGGACATGGCTACGGTGCCGGTCGCGTCCGGGGTGGGCAGGGCGACCGTGCCGCCGGTGCCCGCGGCCTGCGCGACCAGGTAGCGGCCGCCGGGCGCGACGGAGCCCGTCAGTGCCGAGACCTGCCACAGCGAGCCCGCGGACGGGGCCCCGGGCAGGTACTGGACGCTGAACCCGGACAGGTCGTACGCGGCGGAACCGGAGTTGGCCAGCTCGACGAAGTCACGGGTGAGCGTCGCTCCCGAGTTCCCGCCGCCCCCGTACACCTCGGAGATCACGGCGGTCGAGGACGGTGCGGCAAAGGCGGCGGGCAGCGCGGTCGCCGAGAGGGTCACGGCTACCGCGCCGGCCAGCAGGACGGAACGGGATCTGGATATGCGCACGGAAACTGCCCCTCAGAGTGTGGTGAGGGAGCACAAGCTATGCGCGTAGAACCGGCGATGACAAGGCATCAGAGGTTAATTCCAGAAATCGCTCCCCCGTCCGGCTGGACGCCCCCCGACGGGCATGCCCGTCGTCGTTGCCGTGCCCCTTCCCGGACGGGCTGTTCACACGCACGCCGTACGCCCGCCACGCGCCCGACATACGGGGGCAACTCCCCTCCTGTGTGCGGTGTCCAGGATGCGGCGAGCGTTTGACCGGCTTCCGCCGATCCGGCTACGTTGCGCGGCATGCAGCGATCCGCACACCTGACGACGCGAGGTCATATCGACCTGAAGCGTGTGTGCTCCGCCGTGTGTCACCGCGTCTGAGAGCGCCACGCCCGCGCCGAGGGGCGACGCCCGCCCCGCAGGGCAACTCTCCGCAGAAGAGACGGCACCCGTTCCCGCCTCACGCCGGAGCAGGTCTGCCCCGGACTCCGTACGCGAAGCACACACCGCGCCAACCGCTGCCACCAAGGACCTGGAAGACACTGTGAAGAGTCTGTCTGCGCCCGTCCGCCGCCCGCACGAGAACCACCCCAACCCGCTGCGCCGCTCCGACATACCTGCCGCCGCGCCCGGCCGACGGCCGACCGGCACGGGCTCCGTCTTCGGGGCGATCCTCGACCACGGACCGGTCGCCCGCTCCACCGTCGCCCGCCTCACCGGCCTCTCGCCCGCCTCCGTGAGCGGGCACGTCGGCCGGCTGCTCGCCCGCGGGCTGGTCCGCGAGAGCGCGGAGACCGCCGGTCCCAAGGGGCTCGGCAGGCCCCACGTCCCCGTCGAGATCGACACGGACGGCTATCTGGTGGCCGGGGCGCACATCGCCGTCGCCCATTCCACCGTCTCCCTGATGGATCTGCGGGGCCGGATCGTCGCCGAGGACCGGCAACCGCACGGCACCACCGAACCCGGCCGCATGCTTGCCGCGATCGCGGCCCGGCTGCCCCGGCTGGCGGCCGCGCACGCCGGCGGGCGCACCGTGCTCGCCCTGGGCCTGGCCACCGGACACCGGGTCGATCCGGTGACCGGGGTGATCGTGGAACACCCCCAGCTCGGCTGGCGCGATGTACCGGCCCGCGACATCCTCTCCGCCGCGACCGGGCTGCCGGTCCACGTGGACAGTCACTCCCGGGCACTGGCCCGGGCGGAGCAGATGTTCGGCGAGGAGTCGACCCGGAGCAGCACCGTCCTGCTGTTCGTCGGCGCCGTCGTCGACGCGGCCTTCGCCACCGACGGGGCCATGCACCGTGGACCGCGGTCGGGGGCCGGAAGCGTGGCGCATCTGCCGCTCGGAGCCGGCGGGACGGGGGGCGCCGAACCCTGCTCCTGCGGACGGACCGGCTGCCTCCAGTCGGAGGTCTCGGAGCGCGCCATGGTGCGGCGCGCCGCGGCTCAGGGGCTGTTCGTCGACTCGTTCCCGGAGCTCCTGGATCAGGCGCTGGCCGGTGACGCGCGGGCGGTGGCGCTGTTCCGCAGGCGGGCGCGGCTGGTGGGCCGGGCCGCGGCCCTGCTGCTGGACATGTTCGACCCCGAGGTGCTCGTCGTGGTCGAACCGGGGGCGGGCCGGATCCCGGAGTGTCTGGCCGATCTGCGGGCGGAGGTGGCGGAGCGCTCCTGGGTCTGTGACGACCCGGAGCGGGCCGTGGTGCCGAGCAGCTTCACCGGCTCCGTACTGGCCACCGCGGGTGGCGCGGTGGCGCTCGGTGCGCTGTACGGGGACCCACTGAGGGCTGTCCCGTAAATCCCTGGTGGAACAGCGCGCGGGCTCCTGGCGCCCGCTCCCTCCCGTATCCGACTTAATTCAGGCAGTTGCATTGTTGACCGGACGCAAAGCCGAACGGATGATGGATTCATGACCAGCCGACAGCGGAATTCAGGAAACGCGTCCTCGACGACGCGTTCCTTCCGCTCGGCCGCGCCGGCCCGCATGTGCGCCCCGCGCTCGTGTTGTCGCCCCTGTCCGGGTCCCCGATAACCGTCACCCGCTGAATTCCCGCGAGATTCCGCACTCGCCCCATGCGCCTTGCCCTGCCCATGTGCGGGCCCATCTTCACGTGTCCAGCCACATTTCTCTGCCTCCATTCCACTTTCCACCATGGGAGAGACGTTGACCGTCACCGTGCCCTCATACCTGGCGCCGGCCGCGCCCGCCGCGAAGGGGATCGCCCCGGACCGGTTCAAGCAGGCGTTCCGCCGCTACCCGGCCGGAGTCGTCGTCGTCACCGCCGACGCGGGCCACGGCCCGATCGGCTTCACCGCGACCTCGCTCACCTCTCTGTCGCTCGACCCGCCGCTCGTGTCGTTCGGCATCGGGACCGGCACCTCGTCCTGGCCCCACATCGAACGGGCCGGCACCGCCGTCGTGAACTTCCTCGGCGCCCAACAGCAGTCGCTGGCCACCACCTTCGCGACCAGTGGCATCGACCGGTTCGCCGCTCCCACCCGCTGGCGTCGCCTGCCGGAGGGAGAGCCGGTACTCGACGGTGTGAGCGGCTGGCTGCGGCTGGAGACCGAGCAGATCGTCCCGGCCGGCGACCACCGCATCGTCATCGCCCGGGTGGTGGACGCCCGGCTCGACGACGGACACAGCCCGCTGCTCTTCCACGACGGCGCGTACCACTCGCTCTGAGCGCCGCCCCTCACCATGACTACAAATCAGGAACCCACCATGACACGCCACGACATGTACCGGACCGTCGGCCGCAGGTCCTTTCTCGCCCTCGCCGGGGGAACGCTCATCGGTACGCTCGCCGCCTGCTCACCCCAGGCAAGAACCGCGGCGAGCGCCGAACCTGCCGGAAAGCTCCCCTCGGGAGCGCCGCCGCCGGGGACGAAACTCTCCATAGCCGTCCGCACCACGCGACTCCAGCTGAAACCCGCAGGTCTGGAGAAGGACCTTCCCTTCGATGTTTCGCAATGGCCCAACCTGAATGCGGGCCCCGATATCATCCAGGGATTCCGGGCCCATTCCATCGATCTCGCGGTCAATGCCGGAATTCCGCCGATCCAGGCCCACGCCATCGGAGTCGGAGCGAAGATCGTCGCGGTGCAGGTGCGGAACCGTCCCTCGTACGTCTTCGCCACCGCACCCGGCTCCGACATCACGTCCGTGGCCGGCTTCCGCGGCAAGAAGATCGGCTTCTCCCAGGGACAGGCCCAGGGCGTCGTCGTCCTGCGCGCCCTGAAGCAGGCCGGGCTCGCCAACGACGACGTCGAACTGGTCGCCCTGCCCAGCACGCAGTTCCTCACCGCCCTGCAGTCCAAGCAGGTCGACGTGGCGCCGCTGGGCGAACCGACCGTCACCAAGTACCTCGCCCAGTACGGGAAGGACGGGGCGCGTGGGTTGAAGACCGACGTCGTGGACCTGCTCACGGTCCTCTGGGCGCCCAACGAGGTGCTGAACGACCCGGCCAAGGCCGCCGCCGTCCGCAGCTTCGTCCCACTGTGGGCCCGCGGGCTGACCTGGGCCTGGGAGAACACCGACGAGTGGATCGACACGTACTACGTCAAGGACCAGGGCGTCTCCGCGGACGACGGCAAGCGCATCGTCGCCTCGCTCCACAAGCCGCAGTTCCCGGCCAACTGGGACAAGGCGATCGCGTGGGAGCAGGAGACCGCCGACCTGATGGCCGAGGGCGGCTTCGTGCCGAAGCAGGACGTCGCCGGGCTGTTCGACCGCCGATTCGAAGGGCTCGCCGCCAAGGCCGTGGCCGCCCGGTACCGGGAGACGTCATGACCCAGCTGCTCACGAACACCCGCACCCCGGGCCGGGTGAACACGGCCGTCGTGCCCGGGGAGAGGGAGGACCAGCCGCGCGGTGCGGTGCCGGCCCGGAAGCCCGGCGCACCCCGTGCCACCCGCAGGCGCCTCGGGCCCGGCCGCACCGTTCCGTTCGGCCGGCTGATCGGCCCGGTGCTGGTCATCGGCCTCTGGTGGTTCGCCTCGGCCATCGGATACCTCGATCCCCGGATCCTGTCCGGACCCGGCACGGTCCTGTCCACCGCGTCCGACCTCGTCGCGAGCGGCCGGCTCCAGGACAACGTCCTCATCTCGCTGCAACGCGCCGGGCTCGGCCTGTTCTTCGGGGTGACCGCCGGGGTCCTGCTCGCCGTGGCCGCCGGACTCAGCCGCACCGGCGAGTACCTCCTGGACGGGCCGCTCCAGATCAAGCGCGCCATCCCGTCCCTGGCCATGCTCCCGCTGCTGATCCTCTGGCTCGGCATCGGCGAACAGATGAAGGTCACCGTGATCGCGCTCGGCGTCGCGGTGAACATGTACATCAACACGTACGCCTCGCTGACCGGCATCGACAGCAGATACGTCGAGCTCGCCGAAGGCCTCGACCTGAGCCGCGCGCAGTTCGTCCGCAAGGTCGTGGTGCCCGGTTCGCTGCCCGGCTTCTTCGTCGGACTGCGCCTGGGCGTCACCGCGTCCTGGCTCGGGCTGATCGTGGTCGAGCAGATCAACGCCACCAGCGGTATCGGCTACATGATGTTCCAGGCCCAGCAGTACGCCCAGTCCGACGTGATCATCGTGGGCCTGGTGGCCTACGGGATCTTCGGCTATGCGTCGGACGCGGCGGTCCGCGCCGTCGAGAGGAAGGTCCTGTCATGGCGACGCACTCTGGCGGGCTGACCGCCCCCCGCGAGGAGGCCGCCGCGACCGCGGTCGCGGAACACCCGGCCATCCGCACCAGCAAACTGGTCCGCAGGTTCGGTGACCGGGACATCCTCAAGGAACTCGATCTGACCGTCGCGCCAGGCGAGTTCACCGCCCTGCTCGGTCGCAGCGGCTCCGGCAAGTCCACCCTGCTGCGGGCCGTAGCCCGGCTCGACCACACGGTCGAGGGTTCCGGCGAACTCACCGTCCCCGACCGGGTCTCGCTCTCCTTCCAGGACTCCCGGCTGCTGCCCTGGCTCCGGGTGATCGACAACGTGGTCCTCGGACTGCGCGGCCCCAAGGCACGCGAGCGTGGTCTCACCGCCCTGGCCGAGGTCGGCCTTGAGGGACGTGGCCGGTCCTGGCCGCACGAGCTGTCCGGCGGCGAACAGCAGCGCGCCGCCCTGGCCCGTGCCCTGGTCCGCGACCCCGAACTCCTGCTGGCCGACGAGCCGTTCGGCGCACTGGACGCGCTCACCCGGATCAAGATGCACGGCCTGCTGCGCGAACTCTACGAACGCCACCGCCCCGCGGTACTGCTCGTCACGCACGACGTCGACGAGGCCGTCGAACTCGCCGACCGGGTGCTGGTCCTGGAGGACGGAAGGATCTCCGTCGATCTCACCGTCGATCTGCCCAGCCCGCGCTCCCGCCGCGACCCCCGGTTCCAGGAGTACCGCGACACGCTGCTCACCGCCCTCGGTGTGACCCAGCCCCAGGCCCTCTCCGAAGCGAAGGAAAACCATGCCCAGCACGCCTGACCGCAAGCAGCTCCACCTCAACGCGTTCCTCATGTCGACCGGTCACCACGAGGCGTCCTGGCGGCTGCCCGAGAGCCCGGCCGAGGCCAACTCCGACATCGAGCACTACAAGAACCTGGCCCGGATCGCCGAGCGCGGCAGGCTGGACTCGCTGTTCCTCGCCGACAGCCCCGTCCTGATGGGCGACCCCGGCCGGCGGCCCGCCGCCAAGCTGGAGCCGACCGTCCTGCTCACCGCGCTCGCCGGGGCCACCCACCACATCGGTCTGATCGCCACCGCGTCGACGAGCTACAACGAACCGTTCAACCTGGCCCGCCGGTTCGCCTCCCTCGACCACGTCTCCGGCGGCCGGGCCGGCTGGAACATCGTCACCACCGCGGGCGCCGACGCGGCCCGCAACTTCGGCCTGGAAGACACCCCGCTGCACCGCGACCGCTACCGGCGGGCGGGGGAGTTCGTCGAGGTGTCCACCAAGCTCTGGGACAGCTGGGCCGACGACGCCGTGATCGCCGACAAGGAACGCGGCGTCCACGCCCTGGCCGAACGGGTGCGGAAGATCGAGCACAGCGGGGAGTTCTTCCGCGTCGACGGCCCCCTGAACGTCCAGCGTCCGCCTCAGGGCTACCCGTTGCTCGTGCAGGCCGGATCGAGCGAGGACGGCAAGGACTTCGCGGCCCGGTACGCGGAGGCGGTGTTCACCGCACAGCAGACCCTGGAGGAGGGCATCGCGTTCTACAAGGACGTCAAGCAACGCGCGGAGGCCCTCGGCCGCAACCCCGACGGCATCAAGATCCTGCCCGGCATCGTGCCCGTCATCGGCGACACCGAGGCCGAGGCGCTGGCGCTCGACGCCGAGCTGGAGGACCTCATCGTCCCCGAGTACGCCAAGCGGCAGCTCGCCCGGACGTTGAAGGTCGCCCCCGACGACCTGGACCTCGACGCCGAACTCCCCGAGGACATCCCCACCGAGGACGAGATCGAGGGCGCCAAGAGCCGCTACACCCTCATCGTGGAGCTCGCCAGGCGGGATGGACTGACTGTCCGTCAGCTCATCGGGCGGCTTGGCGGCGGACGCGGCCACCGCACCTTCGCCGGCACCGCGGAGCAGGTCGCCGACACCATCGAGCACTGGTACGACAGCGGGGCCGCCGACGGCTTCAACATCATGCCCGCCGTCCTGCCCTCCGGACTGGAGGTCTTCGTCGACCGGGTCGTGCCGATCCTCCAGGAACGCGGCCTGTTCCGCACCGAGTACACCGCGAGCACCCTGCGCGGGCACTACGGGCTGCCGCGCCCCGCCAACCGGCTCTTCGAGACCGTCGACCGCAGCGAGGGCCACTTCGGCATCTCTCTGGCGGACGCCCGGTGACGGCCTGTCCGACCCGGAAACCGGTACACCCCGGCAGCCGCCGCCCGGCTGAGCGCGGCGGCTGCCGGGCTACTGCCTGCGACACCGTACCGATCTGCTCATGGTCTTCGGCGCCGCCGCGACCGCCTGAACGTCAGTGAACTCGTCAAGGAGAACGCAGGATGACCCAGTACCGCGATTTCGGCCGCACGGGTGTCAAGGTCAGCCCGCTCTGTCTCGGCACCATGATGTTCGGCGCCCGGGGCAATCCTGACCACGACGACAGCATCCGGATCATCCACCACGCCCTGGACTCCGGCATCAACTTCGTCGACACCGCCGACGTCTACTCCGCCGGTGAGTCCGAGACCATCGTCGGCAAGGCCCTGGCAGGGGGGCGCCGCGACAACGTCGTGCTCGCCACCAAATTCCACGGCAGTCTGGGCGACGACCCCAACGAGCAGGGCAACTCGCGTCGTTGGATCATCCGGGAGGTGGAGAACAGTCTGCGGCGGCTCGGTACCGACTGGATCGACCTGTACCAGGTGCACAGGCCGGAGCCCGGAACCGACTTCGACGAGACCCTGGGCGCTCTCTCCGACCTGGTCCACCAGGGGAAGATCCGCTACATCGGTACGTCGACCTTCGAGCCGTCCGCCATCGTCGAGGGCCAGTGGATCGCCGAGCGCCGGGGCCGCGAACGCGTCGTCGCCGAGCAGCCCCCGTACTCGATCCTCGCCCGCGGCATCGAGCGCGAAGTGCTGCCCACTGCCCGCCGCCACGGCCTCGCAGTCCTGTCCTGGAGTCCGCTGGCCGGTGGGTGGCTCTCCGGCCGCTATCGCAAGGGGGCAGACCGGCCCGCTTCCAGCCGGACCGAGCGGCAGGCCGAACGGTTCGACATCGGCTCGCCCGAGAACGCCGCCAAGCTCGACGCCGCCGAAGCACTTGCCCAGCTCGCCGACGAGGCCGGCCTGACCCTCGTCCAACTGGCGCTGGCCTTCGTGCTGGAGCACCCGGCGGTCACGTCCGCGATCATCGGCCCGCGTACCTTCGAGCAGCTGACGAGCCAGATCGGCGCCGACCGGGTACGGCTGGGTCAGGACGTGCTCGACCGGATCGACAAGATCGTCCCGCCCGGCACCAACCTCTCGCCCCGGGACGCCGGTTACCACCCGGCCGCACTCGCGGACCCGGCGCTGCGCCGCCGTTCGCACCCGGCAGTCCAGGGCCTGTTTCGAAAGTAGCGCCGTCCGCTCGGAGAGCAGGCGGGACTTTCGAAACACGCTTTAGACCGACCCGCCCCGCGAGGCCTGCCCCCGTGTGCCGTTCCGTCCCGGCTCAGGCGGCGGGCACACGGTCCAGGAAGCCGCTGACCGAGCTGATCCGCCCGTCGTCGGCCAGAGTGATCACGTCCGAGCCGGCGACGGGCGCCGAGCCGTCGGCAGCGGCGACCAGTTCCCAGCTGAAGCGGGCGAGGGCGTGGTGCCCGTCCACCGCCCCGTCCGGCTGGAAGGAGAACCCGGGGAACTGCTGCTGGGCGCCGCTGATCGCGGCGGCCAGGGCCTCGTGCCCCCGCACGTCGGCCAGCGGGTCGGTGTACGTGGCGTTCTCGGTGAACGCCGCGGCGACGGCCTTCTCCAGCTCCTCGGGGGTGGTGGCGTTCCAGGCGGCGAAGTAGCGCTGGACGGCCTCGTCGTAAGCGGTCATCGTGCGGTCCTCTCGTCGGCCCCGGCCGGTGGGCCGGGAGCGCTGTGCTCGTGAGGAACACGATGTCCGACGGGGGCGGGAGGCGTCGATTACCTCCGGGGTAAGGGCGGCCGCGGCGGGTGCCCCGGCTCCTGTCAGCGCCGGTGCTCGTCCAGGAAGCCCATCAGCGCCGTGTTGAGCTCGTCGGCATGGGTCCAGCCGATGTTGTGCGGGCCGCCCGCGATCTCCACGAGCCGGCTGTCGCGGATGAGGTCCGGCAGCCTGCGCCCGGTCGAGTCGATCGGCAGGATGCGGTCCTGGTCGCCCTGGACGACGAGCGTGGGCACGTCGTTCTTCGGCAGGTCCTCGCGGAAGTCCGTCAGCCAGGTCGGGACGCACGCGAGGGTGGCATGGGCTGCCGCTCCGGCCGCCACGGTCCACTGCGAGCGCAGCGCCTGCTCGCTGATCCGGGTGCCGCCGAGTTCGTCGGTGTTGTTGAACGCGTCGAGGAAGTCCGTCAGATAGGCGGGCCGGTCCGCCGTGATGGCGCTCATGATGTCGTCGAAGACGCTCTGGTCGACGCCTTCGGGGTTGTCGTCCGTCTTCAGCAGGAACGGGGGCACGGGCGCCACCAGCACAGCGAGACCGACCCGCGCCGATCCGTGGTTGCCGAGGTAGCGAGTGACCTCTCCGGTCCCCATGGAGAACCCGACGAGCACGGCGTCCTGGAGGTCGAGCTTCTCCATCAACACGTCCAGGTCGGCTGCGAAGGTGTCGTAGTCGTAGCCGGCCGTCGGCCGGTCGGACCGGCCGAAGCCCCGCCGGTCGTACGTGATGACCCGGTATCCGGCCCCGAGCAGGACCGGCAGCTGCTTCTCCCACGAGGCGCCGTTCAGCGGGAAACCGTGGATGAGGACGACAGGCCTGCCCGTCCCGTGGTCCTCGTAGTACAGCTCGATCCCGGCGGAGTTCTCCCGGCCGACGGTGATGTGCGGCATGTGACTCTCCCTGTTGGTGGGTGCGGTGAGTTCGCGTTGGCTGTGGTGGGTGTTGGTGAGCCCGCGAGGCCGTGGTGGGTGCGGCGATCCCGCGGTGGCACGACGGAAGGGCCGGGGGCTCCGGCCGAGGCGGTACGCCAGCAGCGTCTAGGCCTGGGCGTCCGGAATGACGTGCATGGCCGCCTCCTCGGCGGACGCCGCCGCCCCGTCGATCCCGACGTCCTCGCCGGCCATGCTGTCCGGTTCGTTCAGGTCGAGCTCCCGGGTGAGCCGGCCGGCGCGCGCGTCCCCGACCTCGGCGTCCCAGGGCTCGCCGTCCCCGTCGGACACGTCGCCGACGTCGTCGCCGGGCCGGTCGGCGGCCTCGGGCAGCTCCCGGGCCAGCCGACCGTCCAGCGTCTCCCCCCTGAGCTGCTCGGCCCCGGTGGTACCCCGGTCCTCCACGGCCCAGGGCCGCTCGGGCGGTGAGTACCCCTCGTCCAGGACGTCGGCGAGCTGCCGGTTGTCGAGGGTGTCCGCCGTGTCGAGCTGCTCGACGGGGTCGGCGGCCTCCGGCTGCTGGGGCTGGTACACATCGTCGCCCCGGTCGGCACCTTCCATGACGATTCCCTTCCCGGTGTCGGGGATCCCGGGCCATGCCTGCCGTACGACGCGGGAGCAAAGGGGCGTAACGTCCCGATTGCCTTCGAACTCCCCCCACCTCTTCAGGATAGGCAGCCACGGCCCCCGCCCGCACCGTGCGGCCTTGCGCGGGCGGGGACGGTAGGTGTGCGAGACCATGGGAGGTGCAGGCCGGACCGCAGGGGGCCGGGGGGCGCAGTCCCTCGCCCGAACGGCCCGCCCAGACCGTCCGAAGGCCGTCGTGGAGAGGCCCGTCATGGACTACCCGGAGAGCTATCAGCTGGTGTTTCAGACGTCCGCCGTGGAGGACGACACCGTGATCGTCCGGCGAACCGCACAGTCCGGAGCGGGCGGATACCCGGTCTACGAGGACGAGACCGGCATCGTCCGCGCGGAGATCAGTGAGCGCGGAGAGGTGCGCATGCTCGCCAGTGGCGGGCACCAGCTCCTCGGGACGCCGCTGGTGGTGCCGGAGCCGAGCGCCTGAGCCGCTACACGTGATGCCGGCCCGGGCACACTGCGGCACGGGCACCCAGCGGGGACGCAGGGGCGCGGCGGCCCTGGATCATGTGCCCATGACCGAACCGCTTCCGCTTCCGCTCGCGGGCATCACCGTCGTCAGCCTGGAACAGGCCGTCGCGGCGCCCTTCGCCACCCGTCAGCTGGCCGACCTCGGCGCTCGCGTCATCAAGGTCGAGCGCACCGACGGAGGTGACTTCGCCCGCCGCTACGACACCACCGTGCACGGTCAGGCCAGCTATTTCGTCTGGCTCAACCGCTCCAAGGAGTCCCTGACCCTGGACTTCAAGGAAGCGCAGGGGCGCGAGATCCTGGACGAACTCATCGCGGGGGCCGATGTGTTCGTGCAGAACCTCGCGCCCGGTGCGGCGGACCGGATGGGTCTCGGCGCCGCCGCCCTCCAGGCCCGGCATCCCTCCCTCATCACCTGCACGGTCAGCGGCTACGGCACCAGCGGATCGTGGTCCGGACGCAAGGCGTACGACCTGCTGGTGCAGTGCCAGACCGGCCTGCTGTCGATCACGGGCTCGCCCGACGAACCCGCCCGCTCGGGGATCTCCGTCGCGGACATCGCGGGCGGTATGTACGCCTACAGCGGCATCCTGTCCGCCCTGTTCACCCGAGCCACCACGGGCCGGGCCCCCACCGTCGAGGTTTCCCTGTTCGACGCGCTCGCTGAGTGGATGAGCCAGCCCGCGTACTACACGCGCTACGGAGGAACCCAGCCGCCGCGCATCGGCGCGCAGCACGCCACGATCGCGCCGTACGGCCCTTTCACCGCCGCGGATGGCAAGGACGTGATGCTGTCCATCCAGAACGAGCGCGAGTGGGACGCCCTGTGCGTCACCGTCCTCGGCCTGCCCGGACTGGTCGACGACCCCCGGTTCGCCACCGGCCCGGACCGGGTCGCCCACCGCGAGGAGATCAACGCGATCGTCGCCGCACGGTTCGCTGACCTCGGCAGCGAGGAGGCGATGGAGCTCCTGGACCGGGCCGCCATCGCCAACGCCGGCGTGAACTCCGTCGCGGAGTTCCTCGACCACCCCGTGCTCACCGAGCGCGACCGCTGGCGCGATATCTCCGTCCCCGGGGCCCCCGGCCCCGTACAGGCACTCCTGCCGCCGGTGGACCTCGGCGGCGTCGCTCCGCGGATGGATCCGGTCCCGGCGGCGGGCCGGCACACCGAGCGGATCCTCGCCGACCTGGGACGCAGTGCCTCCGACATCGCGGAACTGCGCGCCCGGGGCATCGTCGGAGTCGCGGACCCATATCACGCGCCCATGCCCGACGGCATCGTGCCGACGCAGGACAATTCGTCCTGAGCCGTCCAACACTTGGTCGAAATTTTGCCCCTGGTGGGCTGCATCCAGGGGACACCAGGCACACTCAAGCTGTAGGAATCTCGCCACGAAGAGGATCACGCATGATCACGTTGAAGAAGGAAGACGGCCCGGCGGATCTGGACGGGGTCACCCACCTGTCCATCGGGGTGTCCTGGGACCCCACGGTCGGCGCCAGTGGCGGGCTCATGGGGAAGCTGCGTCAGAAGAAGGGCACCGACCTCGACCTGATCGCCATCGCCATGCAGGGCGCGGAGCCCGTGCGTCTGGCCGGCCTCGACTCCCTGGACCCGCTGGGCAACGGCTCGTTGCTGCACAGCGGCGACAACCAGACGGGCCACGGTGACGGCGACGACGAGACCGTGACCGTCGACTTCGCCCGGGTGCCGACCAACATCACGTCCATCGTCTTCATCGCTGCCGCGTACAAGAAGCACAGCTCCTTCCAGAGCGCGCGCAACATCAGCTTCAAGGTGTACGACGCCACGGGCGGCAGCTCCCAGCAGGTCGCCGACATCTGGCCGAGCCTGCTCAGCAACGACAACGGCTGCGCCGTGGCCAAGGCCATGCGGGCCGGCGGCAGCTGGAAGCTTGAGGTGATCAACGAGACGGGGAAGATCAAGCAGGGCGACGAGCAGGCCCTGATGCGCTTCGCGGTCAGCAAGTAGCCTCTGGCCACCGGCAGGCGGGTCGGCTGAATCGCCCCGGCCCCGGCCCGTACGCGGCGATTCAGCCGACCCGCCGCGTACGGGCCGGGGCCGTCGCGTTCCCGGAGGCCAGGGGCGAACGCGCCAGCTGCACGCACCCTGCGGCAATCAGGGCGAGCGCCAGCAGTTCCGGAAGGAGCCACCAGCCGGTGCGCAGGTGCTCCCCGAACAGGGTCACCCCGTACAGGATGCTGATCAGGGCGTCGCCCAGGGTCAGACACGGCTGGACCGCGACGAGCGTGCCCGCCTGCAGCGCGTTCTGCAGGAGGAACAGCGCGCCGACGCCCACGACGGCCATGGCGTAGAGCTGCCAGGACGAGAACAACGCCGTCACTCCACCGCCGTCGTCGAGCCGGGCCATGGCGTCCTTCATCAGGGCGGCGGTGAGTGCGTACGCACAGGCGGCGGCCAGACCCAGCAGCGCCGCCCGGGGGTTGCCGCGGGTGGCCATGGCCCCCGCGATCAGGCCCGCCTCGAACAGGCCCGTCAGGATCAGTGCCGGCACCCATGCCGCCCCGTGCACCGTGGCGCTCCCGCCCTCCGGAGCGGCCGATGCCATACCGAGTGCCAGGCCCGACGTCACGGCAACCACCCCGAACCACACGGGCCGGGGGAGCCGTACCCGCATGACGAAGCTCGCCATCAGGAGCGTCGCCGGCAGCTCGATCACGAAGATCGGCTGCACCACGGCGATGGGGCCGGTGGCCAGTGCCACGGCCTGGCAGACGGCCGCGACGATCACCAGGCCGATGCCGGCCAACCACACCTTCTGGCGCAGCAGATGGCCGATCAGCGACAGCCGCATCGCATCGCTGTCGGGGGCGGTACTGGCCGCGCGGCGCTGGAGGACGGACGCCGCGCCGTTGCTGAGCGCGGTCATGACGGCGAACAGGACGCTGATCACCGGACCATGATGGGGGTGCCCGGCACGCAATCGGGGATCCAGCCGGGCAACGGCATGGCGGAGGAGGTCTCGGCGAAGGACGGCTCGCCATCAGGACGGAACCTGACCGCCTGGCCGCGTAGCGTGCCCTCCATGGCCGTGAAGAAGAAGTCCTCCGCCGCCGTCCCGCCCGCCGTGCTCTCGCCGCGGGCGCTGGGGCGCGCGACCCTGGAGCGCCAACTCCTGCTCCATCGTGCGGCGATGAGCGCCGAGGAGGCCGTCCGTCACCTCGTCGGCCTTCAGGCGCAGAACACCAAGCCGCCGTACTACCAGCTCCTCGCCCGGCTGGAGGGCTTCGAGCCGGCCGAGCTGGCCGGGCTGATGGAGTCGCGCGAGGTCGTCCGTATCGTCACCCTGCGTTCCACCATCCACACCCACACCGCAGACGACGCCCTGACCCTGCGTCCCCTCGTGCAGGAGGCCCGCGACCGGGAGCTCAGGATCTTCCGGAAGCGGCTCGTGGGTGTGGACCTGGACCGGCTCCGCGACCTCAGCAGGGCGTACGTCGAGGAGGCGCCCCGCACCCCGAAGCAGATCCGCGAGCGGCTCCTCGTCGAATGGCCCCAAGCGGACCCGCAGGCCCTGAGTACGGCCGCGCGTTGTCTGCTGCCGCTCGTCCAGATCACCCCGCGCGGGGTGTGGGGGAGGAGCGGCCAGGTCGCGCTGACCACCGCGGAGCACTGGCTCGGCAGGCCCGCCGCGCCGGTCCCCGCGCCCGACGCCACCGTGCTGCGCTACCTCGCCGCCTTCGGGCCCGCCTCGGTCAAGGACATGCAGACGTGGGCCGGGCTGACCCGTCTCCGCGAGGTCTTCGAACGGCTCCGCCCGCAGCTGGTCACCTTCCGGGACGAGAGCGGCGTCGAACTCTTCGACCTGCCCGACGCCCCGCGCCCCGCCGAGGACACCCCCGCGCCGCCGCGCTTCCTGCCCGAGTTCGACAACGTCCTGCTCGGCCACGCGGACCGGACCCGTGTGATCCCGCCGCGGTTCAAGGGACGCAACGGGGTGGGGAACCAGGCGTACGGAAGCGTGCTGGTCGACGGATTCCTCGCGGCGATCTGGCGGTTGGAGGCCGGCCGGTCCGGCGGGCCGACGACCGTCACCGTGCAGGAGCTGCGCCCGTTCACCGCCGCCGAGCGGGACGCCGTCACGGACGAGGCCGCGGCACTGCTCTCCGTGATGACACAGGCGGACACCGACGGCGGCGGCCACGACATCAGGTTCGCCCCGTTCGTCGACTTCGACGCCTGAGCGGTGCGCGCTGCCCGTCGGCCCTTCACCTCCCCGGTAGTCCTCCTGCGATCGACTCGGGGTCTCGCAGCTTCCTCCTGCTCGCTTGCCGCCGGGAACGAGCTGCGAACCCCCTGAACTCGCTTCGGGTCTTCACCGAACTCCCGCTGCACCAAGCACACATGACGTGGCATCGGCCATGCGAGGCTCGCGAGATCCTCCCGTAGGACGCCGGCCGCACAGCCACCTGGTCGCCGGCGGCCCTTCGCCGGGCCCGGGAGGCATCGACGTCGTGGAAAGTTCCGGCGTCCCCCACCTCTTCGTCCAGGTGTCGACTCACCAGCGCACGCCGTCGAGGTGTGAGATGGGCCACATTGACAGCCTCCATAATTCTAGATCCTATATGAAATAGAGAAAGGGAGCCGAAGATGACTCACACCGCAGAAACCTGGCCGATCGCCGCCGCCCTGCTGCAGTTCCCGAACGTCGGGCCCGATGGTGTCTCCACTCAGGAGCAGACGGCCCAGCAGTGGGCCGAGAGCCTTCAGGACGTCGTGGACGCCGGGTTCACCGAGGTCGACCTCACGGACGGCTGGCTGCGCCCCGGCGACCTCGCCCCCGCCCGCCTCGAAGAACTGCGGTCCACGCTCTCCCGGGTCGGCCTGAGCGCCCCCGCCATCTCCGCGATCCGGCGCAGCGTCATCGACCCCGTCGACGGCGACGCCAACCTCGCGTACTCGCACCGCACCATCGAGGCGGCCGCCGCTCTCGGTGTCCCGCTCGTCTCGGTAGGTCTGCACCGGCCGCTCACCCCTGAGCAGCAGGCAGTGCTCTGGTTCTGGACGGTGCCGGGGCCCAAGGACCCGGTCGGCGACCGCGAGACCTGGGACAAGGCCGTCACCCGCCTGCGCGAACTCGCCGACCACGCAGCCTCGGTGGGCGTCGAGCTGTCCCTGGAGATGTACGAGGACACCTACCTCGGCACCGCCGACTCCTCCGTCGCCCTGCTCACGGACATCGGCCGCGACAATGTCGGCCTCAATCCGGACCTCGGCAACCTCATCCGGATGCAGCGGCCCATCGAGTCCTGGGAATCCATGGTCACCAAGACGCTGCCGCATGCCAACTACTGGCACGTGAAGAGTTATTACCGTGTCGAGGACCCCGCCACGGGCACCGTTCTGACGTCCCCTGCGCCCATGGAGTCGGGCTTCGTCAGCTACCGCCAGGCCGTCCGGATCGCTTTGGCGCACGGCTACACCGGCGCCTTCTGCGTCGAGCACTACGGCGGCGACGGCCTGAGCGTGGCTGCCTCCAACCGCGACTACCTCAGGCGCATCCTGCCGCGCCGCACCGGAGCCTGAGCAGCTCCCCCCGCTGCCCGGCCCACGCAGAACACGGCGCCGCGATCCGGCGCCCGTGAAGCGATGCCGTGACGCGTCCTGACTCAGTGACGCGCGTGCGTCAGCCGTGCCGGGGCCTGCTCGGCGAGCGGGCCCCGGCCGCCCCGTCCCTCCCACGCCCCCGGGCGCCCGCACCGCCCCCGCCTCCCCTGACGCGGGCGGGCCCCGGGTGCGGAGTGCCGGGCCCCGCAAGGGCCCCTTCACCGGCCTTCGTACCGCAGGCCTTCCCCGGCGCACCGACGAGGCGCCGCACCCACCCTTACCTCTCCGACTAGGAGCTCACCCGCCATGACCCGGCTCTTCGACGACCCCGACCGCTTCAGCGAGGACCAACTGCGAGGCTTCGCCGCGGCCCACCCGGAGCACGTCACCGTGGTGCCCGGCGGCGTCGTCCGTACCCGGCCGCTGGCCGCGGGCCGGGTCGCCGTGGTCGTCGGCGGCGGTTCGGGGCACTACCCCGCGTTCAGCGGGCTGGTGGGGGAAGGACTCGCGGCGGGCGCCGTGGTCGGCAACATATTCACCTCGCCCTCCGCCCGGCAGGCCGAGTCCGTGGCCCGGGCCGCCGACGCCGGCGGGGGAGTCCTCTTCTCCTTCGGCAACTACGCGGGCGACCGCATGAACTTCGGCATGGCCCAGGCCCGCCTGCGCGACGCCGGGATCGACACCCGCAGTGTCATGGTCACCGACGACGTGGCCAGCGCCCCCGCCGAGCGGCGTCATGAACGCCGCGGCATCGCAGGCGACTTCACCGTCTTCAAGGTCGCCGGCGCGGCCGCCGAGGAGGGCCTCGACCTGGACGGCGTCGAGGCCGCGGCACGCCACGCCAACGACCGTACGTACTCCTTCGGTATCGCCTTCGACGGCTGCACCATGCCCGGCGCCGATGCTCCGCTCTTCGTGGTTCCCGAGGGCAAGATGGCCATCGGCCTCGGCATCCACGGCGAACCCGGCGTCCGCGACGCCGACATGGCCGACGCTCCGACGATCGCCCGCACCCTCGTGGAGCGGCTCCTCGACGAGCGCCCGGAAGGGGCGGGCCGACGCGTCGCCGCGATCCTCAACGGACTGGGCGCCACCAAGTACGAGGAACTGTTCCTGCTGTGGGGACACGTTGCCGACGCCCTGGCCGGGGCCGGGCTCACGGTGGTGCGGCCCGAGGTCGGCGAGCTCGTCACCAGTCTCGACATGGCCGCCTGCTCACTCACGCTGATGTGGCTCGACGAGGACCTGGAGCGCTGGTGGTGCTCCAGGGCCGACACCCCCGGCTTCAGCCGGCTGCCGCTGCCGAAGGCCCCGGACGGGCCCGGCACCGAGCCCGAAGCGATAGCCAAGGCCCCTGTCACCCGGGGGGACAGCGCCTCGCGTGCGGCCGCTGCCGACACTCTGGCCGCCCTGCGTTCGCTGCGTACCGCGCTGCACGATGCCGCCGCGGAACTCGGCCGCATCGACGCGGTCGCCGGCGACGGTGACCACGGGCGCGGCATGACCAAGGGCGTCGACGCCGCCGTGCGGGCCGCCGAGGAAGCCGAGGCGCTCGGCGCGGGCGCCCGTTCGCTGCTCAGCGCCGCCGCCGACGCCTGGGCCGACGAGGCCGGCGGCACCTCCGGGGTCCTCTGGGGTGTCGCCCTGCGCGCCCTCGCCCAGGAACTCGGCGACACCGGCCGGGCCGACGGCATGCGCGCCGCCGCGGGTGCCCGCGCCGCTCTCGACGCCGTCACCTCCCTCGGCGGTGCGAAGCCCGGCGACAAAACCCTCGTCGACGCCCTCGTCCCGCTCGTCGACACCTTCACCGCCGGCGTCGCGCGTGGGGGGAATCCCCGGTCCGTCCTCGCGGAGGCCGCAGCCGCGGCCACCGAGGCCGCTGCCGCCACCGCCGCGCTCACCCCGCGCCTGGGCCGCGCCCGCCCGCTGGCCGAACGCAGCGTCGGCACCCCCGACGCCGGAGCCCTCTCCCTGGCCCTGTGCGCGCGGACCGTCGCGGCTCTGCTCGGCGAGGGCGACGGCCAGGGAAACGGCCAGGGAAACGGCCGCCTCGGCGGCAACGACAACGGCTGAGCGAGAGCCGGGCCCCGCGGGCTCACGGCTCCCCGCTCGCGGCCCGAATGATCCCGACCATCCCCACCACCCCTTGGGAAACCTGACATGACGCAGAACCAGCACCCTGCTCCGCTCCGCATCGTCATAGGCTGCGACGACGCCGGATACGCGTACAAGGAAGCCCTCAAGGCCGACCTCGAAGCGGATCCTCGCGTCGAGTGCGTAGTCGACGTCGGTGTGACCGAGGGCGAGCACACCGCCTACCCGCACATCGGGGTGGCCGCCGCCCGCCTGGTCGCCGACGGGGACGCCGACCGGGCCCTGCTGCTGTGCGGAACCGGGCTCGGTGTCGCGATCAGCGCCAACAAGGTGCGGGGAGTCCGTGCCGTCACCGCGCACGACAGCTTCTCCGTCGAGCGCGCGGTCCTGAGCAACAACGCCCAGGTCCTCACCATGGGCCAGCGCGTCATCGGCATCGAACTCGCCCGCCGACTCGTTCGCGAGTGGCTCGGGTACCGCTTCGACGCGTCCTCCCCCTCGGGCGAGAAGGTCGCCGTCCTCGACGCGTACGACACCGCCGCGGCTGCCGGTCACGAAGGTCCCGAAGGCGAGCCCGGGTCCGGCTGCTGACACCCCCAGCCGCGGACAAGTACGCCCCGTTGATCAACGCCACCTCGTCAGCGCCACCTGATCAGCATCGCCCCCTGCCCTCACTTACAACGACGTAAGGTGCACCCTGCATGTCTCCGCTCGCCATGTCCGGGACTCACAGCCTGGCTGCGGCGACCGCGCCCTGGACCGGACACGACACCCGGCTCATCGTCATGGTCGCCCTCGCCATCGGCGTGATCATCTCGCTGATCGCGATTCTGGACTTCCATCCGTTCGTCGCCCTCATCGGCGGTTCCCTCGTCCTCGGTGTCGGTTCGGGCACCGGCCTGTCCACGGTCGTCGACTCGTTCAGCGCCGGAATGGGTTCCACGCTCGGTTCCACCGGCGCCCTGATCGCGCTCGGTGCGATCCTCGGCAAACTCCTCGCCGACTCCGGAGGCGTCGACCGCATCGTCGACACCATCGGCTCACGCTCGGGGCCCCGCCTGCTGCCCTGGTCGATGGCGCTGATAGCCGCGGTCATCGGCCTGCCGATGTTCTTCGAGGTCGGCCTCGTCCTGTTGGTGCCGATCATCGTGGTCATGGCCAGGCGGACGAACACGCCACTGGTCCTGCTCGCCGTGCCCGCCCTCGCGGGCCTGGGCACCATGCACGCGTTCGTGCCGCCGCACCCCGGTCCGCTGGTGGCCGTCAGCGCGCTCAACGCCGATGTCGGCACCACGCTCGGCCTGGGCCTGCTCGCGGCGATACCCACCGTGATCGTCGCCGGCCCCCTGTACGGGAGGTTCATCGCCCGTCATGTGCGCAGCGAGGCGCCCGCCGAACTCATCGCCTCCCTCGTCAAGGAGGCCGACGGGACGCGGGAGGCGGGCGCGGACCGCCGGGTGCCGAGCTTCGCCGTCTCCGTCGGCGCGGTCGCCCTGCCCGTCGTGCTGATGCTCGCCAAGTCGGTCGTCGACATCGCCTTCCCGGGTGACGCCTGGTACAACCACCTGCTGGACTTCCTGGGCACCCCACTCGTCGCGATGTTCGTCGCGGTGCTCGTAGCCATGGTCGCCTTCGGCTTCCGCCTCGGCCGGGACCGCGCCGAGGTCCGCGCCACCGTGAGCGCGGGCCTGCCCGCCGTCGCCGGCATCCTGCTCGTCGTCGGCGCGGGCGGTGGCTTCAAGCAGCTCATCGTGGACACCGGCGTCGCCGACGCCATCGGCAAGTTCGCCGCGGAGGCGCACATGCCGCTGCTCGTCCTCGGCTGGCTGCTCGCCGTCCTGATCCGGCTGGCCACCGGCTCCGCCACGGTCGCCACGACCGCCGCCGCGGGCATCATGGCTCCGTTGGCGGCCGGCGTCCCTCCGGTGGAGGCCTCCCTGATCGCGCTCGCGGTGGGTGCGGGGTCGCTCTTCTTCTCGCACGTCAACGACGCCGGATTCTGGCTGGCGAAGGAGTACTTCGGGATGAGCGTCTCCCAGAACATCAAGACATGGTCGGCCCTCTCGACGATCGTCGCCGTGATGGGCCTGGGCATGTCCCTGCTCATGTACGCGGTCTTCGTCTGACCCGTCCTGCCCGCGACGTCCTGCCCGCAGGCTCGCGGCCCGTTGCCCGCTCCCGAACTGGAGCGGGCAACGGGCCCGGCCTCCACGGACCCGTAAGAGAATCCGTTCATGCGGCCCCCACGACCGCATCCTGTAAGGAAGAAGCACCCGATGCCTGCTGAGAACCCCACCTCCACCCCCACCACCGCCGTCCTCGGCCTCGGCGCCATGGGCCTGCCCATGGCCACTCGCCTCGCCGGTGCCTTCCCGGTCCGGGCCTTCGACGTCTTCGAGGAACGCCGCGCCCTCGCCGCGCAGGCCGGTGCCACGCCCGCTGCCACTCCGGCCGAGGCCGCGCAGGGCGCCGATGTGGTCGTCATCGCCGTTCGCGACCAGGAACAGCTTGAGTCCTGCCTGTTCGGTGGTGGGATCGTCGAGCACGGCGCCGCCGAGTCGCTGCGTGAGGGTGCGGTCGTCGTGGTGACCTCCACCGTCGGTGTCGACGGCGTCCAGGACGTCGCGGCGCGCCTCGCCGAGCAGGGCGTAGGGCTGGTCGACGCTCCCGTCAGCGGCGGCTCCGTCCGTGCCGGCACCGGCGATCTGCTGATCATGGTCGGCGCGGACGACGCGGCCCTCGCCGCCGCCCGGCCGGTCCTCGCCCGGCTCTGCTCCACGCTGCACATCGTCGGACCGCGCATCGGCGACGGCCAGATCATGAAGACGGTCAACCAGCTCCTGTGCGGCATCCACACCGCGGCCGCCGCCGAGTCCCTCGCGCTCGCCCGTGCCCTCGGCATCGACCTGGACCGCGCCGTGGACGTGCTGGGCCAGGGCGCCGCCGCGTCCTTCATGCTGGCCGACCGCGGCCCGCGCATGGTCCAGCAGTACGAGGTGAAGGAGGACGGCACCGGCGGACCCGAGCTGCGCTCCCGGCTGGACATCATCCGCAAGGACATGAACATCGTGGTGTCCCTCGCCAAGAAGGCCGGCGTCGCCACCTCCGTGGCCGCCGCGGCCGACCAGCTCTATCAGCTCGCCATCAGCCAGGGCCTCGCCGCCGAGGACGACTCGGCGCTGATCACGCTGCTCTCCCCGCGGACCGCGCACTGAACGCTGCCCCACGGCGGGAGGGACGGCCGCTCCGACTAGGCTGAAAGCCGGTCCGCCGGGAAGCGTCCGGCACATCACAGGGAGAGTCAACGATGGGACCAGTCGGCAGGCAGGTACGTCCGGCAGGGCTCGGCAGGACCGTGCTCATGGACGAGGCGTACGACGCGTTGCTCGCCCTGATCCTCGATGAGGGCCTGGAGCCTGGTACGCCCCTGCGCATCGACACCATCGCCAAGGACTGGGGCGTCTCGCCGACGCCGCTGCGCGAGGCACTCGCCAAGCTGGAGAGCACCAGCCTGGTCGTGCGCGTCCCGCACCGCGGCTACACGGTCGCCCCGCTCCTGGACGACGGCGGGTTCCGTGAGCTGATGGGTGCCCGGCTGCTCATCGAGCCGTACAGCGCCCGCCAGGCATGCGAGAGGGATGCGGCAGGCACGGCGCGCGCCCTTGCCGAGAGCCACCGGCTGATGGAAGCAGCCGCGGGGCAGCGCGTGGCGGACGACTTCCGCGCCTACCTCCAGGCCGACTCCGCCTTCCACGCCACCATCGCCCGGGCCGCGGGCAACCGCTTCCTCGCCGCGGCGATCGACCCGCTGGGCGCGCACATCCAGCGCTTCCGTCGTTTCACCGGCGGTCGCGTCACCGATACGCAGGAGGCGCTGGCCGAACACGCAGCGGTCCTGGGTGCGTTCGAGGCAGCGGACGGGGACGCCTGCGAGGCGGCGATGCGCGTGCATCTGGAGGGCGTGGCGCACCGGTCGTTCGGCCACTGACGTCGGCACTCGCAGAGGGCCCGCCACTCGGAGTTCCTGAAGGACCGTAGCGGCTGCGCGCTGTCCCCGACCGGGGCCGCAGCCGCTCTTCAGCCTGCCCGGAATCCTTGATTCCGGATGGTTGAAGACCACACTCGCAATCTCTTGACCTGGCTGTTTGCTCCCGTGCATGCTGCATCCACCATTTGTTATTGATGTGAACTTATCTCACCGGTCCGACTTCCGACGTGGCGTCGCAGGCTCGCGGGCCGGGAGCAGGAGCCCCCCCATGAACCCCTGGAACGACACCGCGCTCGGCGACGACGAGCGGGTCGAGGCCCTCATGGCCGAGATGACGCAGGCCGAGAAGCTCGCCCAGCTGGGCAGCTACTGGGCCAAGGCCAATGTCGGCAGCGGCGATGCCCGCGTCGCACCGATCGAGGAGGCACTCGCCGCCGCCTCGGGGGAGTCCACGGCCCTCGCCCACGGCATCGGCCATCTCACCCGCCCCTACGGCACCAGGCCCCTCACCCCCGACCAGGGCCGCACCGAGCTCGTCCGCCTGCAACGACGGCTGATCGACGCCACCCGCCTGGGCATCCCCGCCATCGCCCACGAGGAGTGCCTCACCGGTTTCGCCGCCTTCGGCGCCACCGTCTACCCCACGCCCCTGGCCTGGGCCGCGACCTTCGACACCGCGCTGGTCGAAAAGATGGGTGCCGCGATCGGCCGCGACATGGCCTCCGTCGGCGTCCACCAGGGGCTAGCCCCGGTCCTGGACGTCGTACGCGACTACCGCTGGGGCCGTGTCGAGGAGACTCTGGGTGAGGACCCGTACCTGACCGGACTCGTGGGCACGGCCTATGTGCGCGGCATGCAGTCCCAGGGCGTCATCGCGACCCTCAAGCACTTCGCCGGTCACGCCGCCTCGCGGGGGGCCCGCAACCACGCGCCCGTCTCCATCGGTGCCCGCGAGATGGCCGATGTGATCCTGCCGCCGTTCGAGATGGCTGTGCGCGAAGGCGCCGTCGGCTCGGTGATGAACACCTACACCGACCAGGACGGCGTCCCGGCCTGCGCAGACGAGCACCTCCTGACGACCGTGCTGCGCGAGCAGTGGGGCTTCACCGGTACGGTCGTCTCCGACTACGGGTCGATCGCGTTCCTGCGGACCATGCACCGCGTCGCCGCCACCGAGGGGGATGCTGCCGGACTCGCCCTGGGCGCCGGCATGGACATCGAACTCCCCAACACCCGCTGCTACGGCGGCCCTCTCGCCGAGCAGCTCGACGCCGGCCGGGTCGCCCCCGAACTCCTGGACCGTGCCGTCGAACGCGTCCTGCGCCACAAGCTCACGCTCGGCCTGCTGGACGAGGGCTACACCCCCGAGGCGGACGCCGGTGTCGGCACCGCCGTCGACCTGGACTCCCCGGCCAACCGCACGCTCGCGCGCACCCTTGCCGAACGCTCCGTCGTCCTGCTCGCCAACGAGGGCGCGGCCCTTCCCCTGGAGGCCGCCCGCACTCCAGTCATCGCCCTGATCGGCCCGGGCGCGGACGACTCCGGCACGTTCCTCGGCTGCTACTCGTTCCCCAACCACGTGCTGCCCAAGCACCCCGGCCACCCGGCGGGACTCGCGCTGCCCAGTCTGCGCGAGGCGCTCACCGCCGAGCTGCCGGACGTCACCTTCACCTACGAGCGGGGCTGCACGGTCAGCGGCACCGACCGCTCCGGTCTGCCCGCCGCCGTCCGGGCCGCCGCCTCGGCCGATCTGGCCCTGGTCGTCGTCGGCGACCGCTCCGGCATGTTCGGCAATGGCACCTCGGGGGAGGGGTGTGACGCCCCTGACCTTCAACTGCCGGGTGTGCAAACTCAGTTGGTCGAGGATGTCCTTGCCGCCGGGGTTTCGGTCGTCCTGCTCGTCGTCTCCGGCCGCCCCTATGCTCTCGGCGGTCTCGCGGAGAGGTGTGCCGCCGTGGTGCAGACCTTCATGCCGGGCGAGGAGGGTGGCCCCGCGCTGGCCCGCGTGCTGTCGGGCCGGGTCACTCCGGGCGGCAAACTGCCCGTGCAGATCCCGGCCACACCGGGAAACAGCTCCGGCACCTATCTCAACCCGCCCCTCGGCCGTTTCAGTGACGGGATCAGCGTGCTCGACAACACGCCCCTGTATCCGTTCGGGCACGGCATCTCGTACACGTCCTTCGGCTACGAGGACCTGCGTGTCGCCCAGGAGGGGCGCGTTCCCACCGACGGGTTCATCGAGGTCTCCTGCCTGGTGCGCAACACCGGCGGGTGCGCGGGCCGAGAGATCGTGCAGATGTACTACGACGACCCGGTCGCACAGGTCGCCCGTCCCACCCAGCAACTGGCGGCCTTCAAGGCGGTCGACCTCGCGCCCGGCGAGGAGACCCGGGTGTCGTTCAGGGTCCACGCGGACCAGACCTCGTACACCAAGGACGCCTCGGGTGACGGCCTGCGCATCGTCGAACCCGGCACCATCCGCCTCATGGTCGGCTCCTCCAGCGGCGACATCCGGCTGAGTGCCGACATCGAACTCACCGGACCGCAGCGCCGGGTGGGCGCGGAGCGCCACCTCACCCATTCGTAACCAGCGCCCGCGCCCCCGTCCCCACGGGCCGAACATCTCCGCGACCCCGCGCCCCCGTCCCCACGGGCCGAACATCTCCCCGACCCCGCGTGAACCCTGCCGCAACCGACGGCAGGCGAGCGCTGCCTCACACCGTGCCTCCCCACCTCTGCGCACGTCCTGCCCGCTCAACAGGAAGCAGCCCCCACCGTGACCACGGACACCCTCCGCCGCGACGCCGGAGCGCCCCCGCCCGGCGAGTCCCCCGCCTCCGCCCAGGCGCCCCGGCCCCGACTTGTGGTCGGCATGGCAGCAGGCCAACTCGGCCTGTTTCTCGCCCTTCTGACGCCCATCCTGGTGAGCCTGCAACTCAAGGTGCAGTCGATCGTCCCCGAGGACGACCAGGTGACCTCGCTCGGCATCATCACCATGACCGGTTCGGTAGCCGCAATGCTGGCGAACCCGTTCTTCGGGCGTCTCAGCGACCGCACCGCCGGCCGCTTCGGCCGTCGCAGGCCCTGGCTCGTCCTCGGCATGCTGGGTCTGCTGATCGGGCTGATGATCATCGCGACCGCGAGCAGCGTCGCCGTCGTCGCCGTCGGCTTCGTCATCGCCTCCGCGTCCGCCAACGCGGCACTCGCCGCCTTCGTCGCGACCGTCGCCGACAACGTCCCCGAGCACAAGCGCGGCAGGATCAGCGGGCTGCTCGGCATCATGCAGAACCTGGCCCCCACCGCGGGCACCTGGATAGCCAAGTGCTTCACCGACCAGATGCTGCTGCTCTTCCTGGTCCCCAGCCTGATCGGCATCCTCCTGGTGATCGGCTACGTCCTGGTCCTGCCGGACAGGCCGCTGGAGCACAAGCCCCCGCGGGAGGGGTTCAAGGCCGTCCTGCGCACCTACTGGGTCAGCCCCAGGCAGCACCCGGACTTCGCCTGGGCCTGGCTCTCGCGCTTCCTGCTGACCCTCGCCAACTGGATGTTCACCACCTTCCGCCTCATCTACCTCCAGCACGAGATGCGGCTCACCACCGCGGAGGCGACCGAGACGCTGGCCACCGGTGTCCTCATCTACGGGCTCTGCGTGATGAGCTCCGCTCAGGCCGCAGGCTGGCTCTCGGACCGCTGCGGTCGCCGCAAGCCCTTCATCGCCGCCGCCGCGGTGCTGTTCGGCGTCGGCATGCTGATCCTCAGCCGGTCCGACACGGTCGGCCTGTTCTACTGCGCCGAGATCGTCCTGGGGCTGGGCTTCGGCACCTACCTCGGTGTCGACCTCGCCCTGGTCATCGACGTACTGCCGGACCCGAAGAATCCCTCGAAGGATCTCGGCATCTTCAACATCGCGATGTCGGCCCCGCAGATCTTCGCGCCCGCACTCGGAGCCCTGCTCATCTCCCTCGGCGGCGGCCACAACTACTCGATCCTGCTGATCACTTCCTCCCTGGTGTGCCTCGGCGGCGCGCTGGCGATCCTGCCGGTGCGCAAGGTGCGCTGACCCTCCCGTACGGAGGGCACCTGCCGTACGCCACGCGAGCGCATCCCCGCGACGCGGACCCGCCGGCCCCGCCGGCGGGTCAGGGCGTCGTACTCCACGTGGCGGAGTCGTGGCCCGGTGCCGGACGGAACTCGCAGCCGAAGCGGGTCCCGTGGAGAGAGCGCACGCCTCGCGTTCCCGCGGGTCCCCGGAGGGGGACCGGCGCACCGCCGGCGAGGAACGGGCGAGTCCCGTACCGGACCCCGCCCCGCCTGCGTGAGCGGCTTGACTACGGCAGCAGCCCCGCCCGCCGGGCCGCGACGACCGCCTCCAGCCGGGTGTGCGCGCCCAGCTTCCGCATCGCGGAGCGCAGGTAGCCCTTCACGGTCTCCGGCCGCAGCCCCAGCCGGTCCGCCGCCACCGCGTTCGTCGCGCCCGCGGCGACACAGGCGAGGACGTCGACCTCGCGCGGCGCCAGCCGGCACATGCGCACCGTGGGCACCCGCGCTCCCGCCGCCGCGGCGAGCCGCCCGCACACCGCGAGCAGTTCGTCGCGCAGGGCCGGGTCGACGACCTTCGGGGCGAGGGTGCGCAGCTCTCGGTGCGCCTCCCGGACGTCCTCCCACGCCCCGGGCACGGCCCGGGGGTCGGTGACCTCCTCCCGGGTCACGGCGAGCAGTTGCTGCACCTCGTCCCGCACGGCCAGCGCCTGCTCCACGTCGCGGGCCGCCGCGACCGCCGCGTCGAAGGTCCGGTCCCCGAGCGTGAGGGGCTCGCGCAGCGCCCCGTACAGCACACCCCGCACCCGGCGGCGTACGACGACGGGCACGGCGACCACCGAGCGCAGGCCCTCCGCGGCCACAGCCAGGTCGTACTCGTGGCTGATGTGGCGCGAGGAGTGGTAGTCGGTCACCGCGCACGGCCGCGAGAGCGCGATCGCCTTCCCGCCGAGACCGCTGCCGGCCGAGATCACCAGTCCGCGCAGGGCCGCGGTCTGCGCCCCGTTCAGCTCCGCGATCCTGGCGTGGCGGGTGTCGGAGAGCAGCCCGCCGAAGGCCACGGGCAGCCCGCTCGTCCGGCGCAGCCGCAACAACGCTGCTTGCATCTCGACCGCATCGACGGATTCCGGCACGCTGACGCCTCTCCACCCGGCTCAGGGGGACACGACATTCCCCGCGGCACCCCCGTTCGGGGGTGGTGAGAGCTGGGTCACTGTTTACATGATGTTAAGCGACCGGTCCGGTCCGCAATGAGGAGGGCACATGTCGGCATCCAGCGCGACGGAGACGTTCCGGGCCGCCCGGGACTTTCTGCTTCGGCACCGCGAGGACTACACCGCGGCCTACGACGGTTTCCGCTGGCCCCGCAGCGACCACTTCAACTGGGCGCTCGACTGGTTCGACGTCATCGCCCGGGACAACGACCGCACCGCCCTGCACATCGTGGAGGAGGACGGCGGACGCACCGAGATGTCCTTCGCCCGGATGTCCGCCCGCTCCAACCAGGCCGCGAACTGGCTGCGCGCCCAGGGCGTAAGGGAGGGCGACCGCATCCTCGTCATGCTCGGCAACCAGGCCGAGCTCTGGGAGACCGCGCTCGCCGCGATGAAACTGCGCGCCGTCGTCATCCCCGCGACGCCGCTGCTGGGCCCGGCCGACCTGCGCGACCGGGTCGAGCGCGGCCGGGTCAGGCACGTCCTCGTCCGGGACGCCGACACCGCCAAGTTCGACGAGGTGCCCGGCGACTACACCCGGATCTCCGTCGGCGCCGACACCGAGGGCTGGATCTCCTACGCCGGGGCCGACGACCAGCCGGATACGTTCACGGCGGACCGCGAGACCGACGCCGACGAGCCGCTGATGCTGTACTTCACCTCGGGCACCACCGCCAGCCCCAAGCTCGTCGAGCACACCCATGTCTCCTACCCCGTGGGCCACTTGTCGACGATGTACTGGATCGGCCTCAAGCCCGGGGACGTCCACCTCAACATCTCCTCGCCCGGTTGGGCCAAGCACGCCTGGTCCAACCTCTTCGCCCCGTGGAGCGCCGAGGCGACCGTCTTCATCTTCAACTACACCCGCTTCGACGCCGGCCGGCTGATGGCCGAGATGGACCGCTCGGGCGTCACCAGCTTCTGCGCCCCGCCCACCGTGTGGCGCATGCTCATCCAGGCCGACCTCTCCCAGCTGACGACCCCGCCGCGCGAGGTCGTCGCGGCGGGCGAGCCGCTGAACCCCGAGGTCATCGAGACCGTCCGGCGGGCGTGGGGCGTCACCATCCGCGACGGCTTCGGCCAGACGGAGACCGCCGTCCAGGTGGCCAACACACCCGGCCAGGTCCTGAAGGCCGGTTCGATGGGCCGCCCCAGCCCGGGTTTCAAGGTCGTCCTCCTCGATCCGGTCAGCGGCGAGCCGGGCGCCGTCGAAGGTGAGATCTCGCTCGACCTGTCGGCCCACCCGGTCGGCCTGATGACCGGCTACCACGGCGATCCGGACCGCACAGCCGAAGCCATGGCGGGCGGCTACTACCGCACCGGAGACATCGGCTCCCGCGACGCCGAGGGCTACATCACCTACGTCGGCCGCGCCGACGACGTGTTCAAGGCCTCCGACTACAAGATCTCCCCGTTCGAGCTGGAGAGCGCCCTGCTGGAGCACGAGGCCGTGGCCGAGGCCGCCGTCGTGCCGGCCCCCGACCCGTTGCGGCTCTCCGTCCCGAAGGCGTACGTCGTGCTGGCCGAGGGCTGGGAGCCCGGACCGGACACCGCCAAGGTGCTCTTCGCCCACTCCCGGGCCGTGCTCGCCCCGTACAAGCGGGTCCGCCGGCTGGAGTTCGCCGAGCTGCCCAAGACCGTCTCCGGGAAGATCCGCCGCATCGAGCTGCGCGAGCGCACTGCCCAGGGCACGGGAACCGAGTACAGCGAGGGGGACCTGGCATGACCGAACCGTCCTACGCCCACGGCACCGGCACCACCGCACTCCTCGGCGACACCATCGGACGCAATCTCGACCGGGCGGTCCAGGCGTACCCCGGCCGGGAGGCGCTCGTCGACGTACCGTCCGGACGGCGCTGGACGTACGCCGAATTCGGCGCGGCCGTCGACGAACTGGCCCGTGCGCTCATGGCCTCGGGCGTGGCGAAGGGGGACCGGGTCGGCATCTGGGCGATCAACTGCCCGGAGTGGGTCCTCGTCCAGTACGCGACCGCGCGCATCGGCGCCGTCATGGTCAACATCAACCCGGCCTACCGCGCGCACGAGCTGGAGTACGTACTGAAGCAGGCCGGGGTCTC
Source organism: Streptomyces sp. NBC_01013 (assembly GCF_045162765.1). NCBI lineage: Bacteria > Bacillati > Actinomycetota > Actinomycetes > Kitasatosporales > Streptomycetaceae > Streptomyces > Streptomyces sp. NBC_01013. The sequence continues at coordinate 1,388,102 of NZ_CP108687.1, read as the reverse complement.
GCTCCTGGTCGCCTCGCTCGCGCACCGCACCAGCGACTACCGGGCGCTGGTCGACGAGGTCCGGGCCGGCTGCCCCGACCTGCGCGCCGTGCACTACATCGGCGACCGCTCCTGGGACGATCTGCTCGCCGTCGCCGGATCGGTGACCGCAGAGCAACTCACGGCCCGTGAAGCCGGGTTGTCCTGCGACGACCCGATCAACATCCAGTACACCTCCGGCACGACCGGTTTCCCCAAGGGTGCCACTCTCTCCCACCACAACATCCTCAACAACGGTTACTTCGTGGGGGAGTTGGTCGCCTACACCGAACAGGACCGGGTCTGTCTGCCGGTGCCGTTCTACCACTGCTTCGGCATGGTGATGGGCAATCTGGGCATCACCTCGCACGGAGCCTGCATCGTGATCCCGGCCCCCGCCTTCGAGGCGGCCGCCGTCCTTGCCGCGGTGGAGCAGGAGCGCTGCACCTCGCTGTACGGCGTCCCCACCATGTTCATCGCGGAGCTGAACCTCCCCACCTTCGCCTCGTACGACCTCTCCTCGCTGCGCACCGGCATCATGGCCGGATCTCCCTGCCCGGTCGAGGTGATGAAGAGGGTCGTCGCCGAGATGCACATGGACGAGGTGTCCATCTGTTACGGCATGACGGAGACCTCCCCCGTCTCCACCCAGACCCGCCGCGACGACGACCTGGAGCGCCGCACCGGGACGGTCGGCCGGGTGATGCCGCACATCGAGGTCAAGGTCGTCGATCCGGCGACGGGAGTGACGCTGGAGCGCGGCGCGTCGGGCGAACTGTGCACCCGCGGCTACAGCGTGATGCTCGGCTACTGGGAGCAGCCCGAGCGGACCGCCGAGGCGATCGACGCGGGGCGCTGGATGCACACCGGGGACCTCGCGGTGATGCGCGAGGACGGCTATGTGCAGATCGTCGGCCGCATCAAGGACGTGATCATCAGGGGTGGCGAGAACGTCTATCCACGGGAGGTCGAGGAGTTCCTCTACCGTCACCCGAAGATCGCCGACGTGCAGGTGGTGGGGGTGGCGGACGAGCGGTACGGCGAGGAGATCCTGGCCTGCGTCATCGCGGCGGACCCGGCCGGCCCCCCGAGCCTGAAGGAGGTCAGGGACTTCTGCCACGGGCAGCTGGCGCACTACAAGGTGCCGCGCCTGCTCCAGATCATGGATACCTTCCCGATGACGGTCAGCGGGAAGGTCCGGAAGATCGAACTACGGGAGAACTACGCCCGGTAGGGGTGGGGACGGGCGCCGGGGCGCCGTCAGGCGGCTTCGATGATGTCGCCGGTGGTGCCCTGCGTCGCGGCCGCCCACTCGATGAGGAGCACCTCGTAGGCAGCGGACTCCATGGGGGACCAGTCCTGGCCGGCGCGCGCGTCCACGAGCGCACGGATCGCCTCGTTCGCCTCTACGGCGGCGGGGTGGGCCGGCTGTGCGGGAAAGGTGTGGTGCGCCGGGGTCGCGGGTGCGGCGGGTGAAACCGGTGTCGCGGGTGGAGAAAGCCGTGGAGTTAAGACCATGCGCCCCACTGTAGAGCCCGCCACCGACAACGGACCGAACATCTGTGGCCCCTGGCTCGAACGTGACGGATAGCACTCACTGTGGCCGGACGGTTTCTGTGAGGTGCGGCACGTTGCGCCGCGTGCGGACCCGCGGTCACCGGTCGAGGCCGTGTTCGGCCTCCGCGGCGCGCATTGCGCCCAGCCCGGCCGCGAGGCCGGATTCATGCGCACGGTGTGGCGGCCGGCGCCCCTTCGGCGGGCGGGCGCCGGGCTCAGGCGCCGGAGCTCAGAAGTTCGTCCGCCGGCGGGTTCATCGGCTGCGGGGTTCCCGTGAGGTCCATGACGAACAGCGGGATGCCGAGCCCGTCCGCCCGCTCCCGGGCGTCCTGCGCGTATCCCGCCAGGGAGAAGAACACGCTCGTCACCGAGGTGCTGAGCGCGTTGAGCCACAGGCATTCGATGTCGCGCAGGGTGGTCGGCCGAGTGGTGGAGTCGACCTGGGCGATCAGTCCGGCCGCCCGCAGATCGATTCTTGACGCGGGGCGTCCGGCGGGCTGTACGACATCGCGGTAGCCCAGCCACGTCAGGTACTGCGCCGCGGCGCCGACCGCGTCGCGTGCGGTGCGGATCGCCTGCGGCCGGAAGGGGGGCCGTGGGGCCGGAGCCGTGCGGGGCAGCGGTATGTGCGACGGCCGCACGGGCGGGGCGGACGAGCCGGCCGGGCGGCCGGGCGCCGCCACCGGCCGGACCGGGATGCGCAGGACGGCCCCGCACGGGCAGCACAGCTCGGGCTGCGGCCACTGGTCGTGCCGGCCGCAGCCACTGCAGCGCACGGTCACCCAGTCGTCGTTCCAGGTGCGGTGGGTGATCGGCGTGACAGGGGCGCCGCGCAGCAGGGGCGGTGCGGTCGGCGCGCCGCACGGGCACGGATAGACGGGCGTGGTGTACGCGTGGTCGCGCCGGCAGGCCGGGCACCGTACCGGCACTGACTCCACCTCGGACTCCCTACGGCCGATGACCAAGCGGCCGGGCACCCGCATTCCGGGCCGGCTCCGCTCCGTACCTCCATGCTCCACCAAGAGCGACGCCCGGGGGAGGGACTTGGGGTACTTCGAGGCGGCTGTCCCTGCCGCCGGCGTCCGGCCCGCCTCTCTTGACGGCCGTGGGAGCACACTTTAGATTTGCTTCCGTATAGCAGAATCAAACTTCCGTAATACGGAATTGGTGCTCTCAGGTGGCGCGACAGAGCCCGACTCCACCCAGGTCCGAGCAGGAGCACTCAATGCCTCGAATGACCGCTGCCCGAGCGGCAGTTGAGATCCTCAAGCGCGAAGGCGTCAGTAACGCGTTCGGTGTGCCGGGCGCGGCGATCAACCCCTTCTACGCGGCCCTCAAGGCCTCCGGCGGGGTTCATCACACGCTTGCCCGCCACGTCGAGGGCGCCTCCCACATGGCCGAGGGCTACACCCGGGCCCGCCCGGGGAACATCGGCGTCTGCATCGGGACGTCGGGCCCGGCCGGCACCGACATGATCACCGGCCTCTACTCCGCCATCGCGGACTCGATCCCGATCCTGTGCATCACCGGCCAGGCTCCGACGGCGGTGCTCCACAAGGAGGACTTCCAGGCAGTCGACATCGCGTCGATCGCCGCGCCGGTCACCAAGGCCGCCACCACCGTCCTGGAGGCCGCGCAGGTCCCGGGCGTCTTCCAGCAGGCCTTCCACCTGATGCGCACCGGCCGGCCCGGACCCGTCCTCATCGACCTCCCGATCGATGTGCAGCTCACCGAGATCGAGTTCGACCCCGACCTGTACGACCCGCTGCCGGTGCACAAGCCCGCCGCGACCCGCAAGCAGATCGAACGCGCCCTGGAGATGCTGAACGCCTCCGAGCGCCCGCTGCTCGTCGCGGGCGGCGGCATCATCAACGCCGACGCCGCCGAACTCCTGGTGGAGTTCGCCGAGCTGACCGGTGTTCCGGTCGTCCCGACCCTGATGGGCTGGGGCATCATCCCCGACGACCACGAGCTCAACGCCGGCATGGTGGGCCTCCAGACCTCGCACCGCTACGGCAACGCGAACTTCCTGGAGTCCGACTTCGTCCTCGGCGTCGGCAACCGCTGGGCCAACCGCCACACCGGCAAGCTGGACGTCTACACCAGGGGCCGGACCTTCGTCCACGTCGATATCGAGCCCACCCAGCTGGGCAGGATCTTCGCCCCCGACCTCGGCATCGCCTCCGACGCCAAGGCCGCGCTCGAACTGTTCGTCGAGGTGGCGCACGAGCTGAAGGCGGCCGGCAAGCTGAAGGACCGCTCGCAGTGGGCCGCGTCCACGCAGGAGCGCAAGGCGACCCTCCAGCGGCGCACGCACTTCGACAACGTGCCGCTGAAGCCGCAGCGCGTGTACGAGGAGATGAACCGGGCGTTCGGGCCCGAGACCCGCTACGTCACCACGATCGGCCTCTCGCAGATCGCCGGCGCGCAGATGCTGCACGTCTACCGGCCGCGCCACTGGATCAACTGCGGCCAGGCGGGCCCGCTCGGCTGGACTATCCCGGCGGCCCTGGGCGTCGCCACGGCCGACCCCGAAGGCTCCGTCGTCGCCCTCTCCGGCGACTACGACTTCCAGTTCATGCTGGAGGAGCTCGCGGTCGGCGCGCAGCACCGCATCCCGTACGTGCACGTCCTGGTGAACAACTCCTACCTGGGGCTGATCCGCCAGGCGCAGCGCAACTTCGACATCGACTTCCAGGTCAGTCTGGAGTTCGAGAACCTCAACTCTCCCGAGCTGGGCGTCTACGGCGTGGACCACGTCAAGGTCGTCGAGGGGCTCGGCTGCAAGGCGATCCGGGTCACCGAGCCCGATCAGCTGCTGCCGGCCTTCGAGGAGGCGAAGAAGCTGGCGGCGGAGTTCCGGGTGCCGGTGGTCGTCGAGGCGATTCTGGAGCGGGTCACGAACATCGCGATGAGCGGTACGGACATCGCTTCGGTCAACGAGTTCGAGGACGTGGCGACGGAGCCGGGCCACGCGCCCACGGCGATCCGGCCGTTCGCGAAGGCCTGATCCCCCACGACCCCGCGGCCCCTGCCTCCCGTCCAACGGGGGGTGGGGGCCGCGGGGTCGTGTCGCCGGAGACGTCCTCAGCAGCCGGGAGGACGTGATCCTGCCGTGGCCCTCCCCGCCGGACCCGACGCCGCGTGCCCCCGAGCCCGTCCGGCGATCAAGGACGGAACCGGTCGGGTGGTGGCCGGACACGCGAAAGGGCGTGGAGTACGGGACCGTATCCGTACTCCACGCCCTGGCTCAGGGAAGAACAGGGGCCGCGGCGGGGCGCGAACGGGTGACGGGACCCGCCCCTTCAGGTCAGGGACCAGGACCGCCCGCCCACACCACCGCACTGGTATCGCACCACCGCCGCGGCCTCGTCCTGCCCGCGCCCCGCGCAACCCCTCATCCGGGCGGGCGCGACGACGCGGGCAGGGCTGGTGAGCGCGAGGGCTACTCCTCGCGCAGGGTGCGGACAGCTTCCTCCACACGCTTGCCGTACTCGGCGTCCGCGGCGTGGAAGTGGGCGAGGTTCTTCTCGATCACGTCGTCACGCGTGACCTGCGAAAGGCCCCCCGCGATGTTGGCGATCAGCCGGCCCTTCTCGTCGTCCGACATCAGCCGGTACAGCTCGCCCGCCTGGAAGAAGTCGTCGTCCTTGCTGTGGGCGGGCGCCTCGTGCGTGCCGGTCCAGCCGTGGACGGCCAGCGGCGCGGAGTGCGCCGCGTCCGTCTGGGCGGGACCCGCGTGCGAGTTGGGCTCGTAGTTCTTGTCGTGCCGTGCGCCGTAGCGCGTCGCGTGCAGCCCGTCGCGGCCGTAGTTGTCGACGGTCGCGGTGCGCGGCGCGTTCACCGGCAGCTGGGTGTGGTTGATGCCGAGTCGGTAACGCTGGGCGTCCGCGTAGGCGAAGAGCCGGCCCTGAAGCATCTTGTCCGGGGACGGGCCGATGCCGGGCACGAAGTTGTTCGGGGAGAACGCGGCCTGCTCGACCTCCGCGAAGACGTTGTCCGGGTTGCGGTCCAGCACCAGTCGGCCCACCCGCTGGAGCGGGTAGTCCGCGTGCGGCCACACCTTGGTCACGTCGAACGGGTTGAAGCGGTAGTCCGCGGCCTCGGCGGTGGGCATGAGCTGCACGTACAGCGTCCAGGACGGGTTCATGCCGCGCTCGATGGCCTGGAGCAGGTCCGTCTGGTGGGAGTTGGCGTCCTTGCCGACGAGCTCCGCGCCCTGGCCGGCGGAGAGGGAACGCACGCCCTGGTTCGTCTTGAAGTGGTACTTGACGAAGAAGGCCTCGCCCGCGGCGTTCGTCCACTGGTAGGTGTGCGAACCGAACCCGTTCATGTGGCGGTAGGAGGCCGGGATGCCCCGGTCACCCATCAGCCAGGTGATCTGGTGTGTGGCCTCGGGGGAGTTCGCCCAGAAGTCCCAGACGTTGTCCGCTTCCTGACGGCCCGTGAACGGGTCGCGCTTCTGCGAGTGGATGAAGTCGGGGAACTTGATGGGGTCCTTGATGAAGAACACCGGGGTGTTGTTGCCTACGAGGTCGTAATTGCCCTCGTTCGTGTAGAACTTGAGCGCGAAGCCGCGTGGGTCGCGCACCGCGTCCGCGCCGCCGAGCGAGTCGGCGACCGTCGAGAACCGGATGAACGTCTCGGTTCGGCGGCCGACCTCGGAGAGGAAGTCCGCGCGGGTGAGGCCGGTGACATCGTCGGTCACCTCGAAGTAGCCGTATGCGCCGGAGCCCCGGGCATGCACCACGCGCTCCGGAATGCGCTCCCGGTTGAAGCGGGCGAGCTTCTCCAGGAGATGACCGTCCTGGAGGAGGATCGGGCCGCCGGCGCCGGCGGTGGCGGAGTTCTGGTTGTCGGCGACCGGGGCGCCGGACTCGGTCGTAAGCACGCGCTGCGTCATGGTGTCGGGGCGACCTTCCGTACGGGAGCTGCTGAACTGCGACGGCTTGGGGGCCTGGGGGGCGTGGCCCGCCCTTCGGGCGGACGACGACACGTTGCGGACACGCCCCCGGGAGCGTAAGTACGCTCCGAACCCGACGTCAACAGTTTGTTGAAATTCATGGTGGAGAGGTGGCGCAAGAGGTGTTCCGGACGGCGCCGGCGCCTGGGCGCGACAGGACAGGTGTCAGCGCCGACGCCGCCCGGAAGTCTGTGGGCCGGGGGGTGCTCACCCGGCGGGGGGGGGTGCCGGCCGGGCCCGCGAAGGGCCCGGCCGCATCGGTCAGCCCTGGACGGGCTGACCGGACAGGCGCTCGACCGAGCGCAGCAGCGCCGAGTGGTCCAGGCCGCCGTCGCCCTGCGCGCGCAGCGACGCGACGAGCTGAGCGACGACACCGCCGACCGGCAGTGCGGCGCCGACGTTGCGGGCGGCGTCCGTGACGATGCCCATGTCCTTGTGGTGCAGGTCGATCCGGAAGCCCGGAGCGAAGTCCCGGTTCAGGAAGTTGTCCCTCTTGCGGGTCAGCACGGTCGAGCCCGCCAGTCCGCCGTTCAGGACGTCGAGCGCGGCGGCGAGGTCCACCCCGGATTTCTCCAGGAAGACGACGGCCTCGGCGCAGGCCTGGATGTTGACGGCGACGATCAGCTGGTTGGCCGCCTTCACCGTCTGCCCGGAGCCGTGCGGACCGCAGAGCACGATGGTCCTGCCCAGCGCTTCGAGTACGGGCTTCGCGGCATCGAAGTCGGCCTGCTCACCGCCGGCCATGATGGACAGCACGGCCTCGATCGCGCCGGCCTCGCCGCCGGAGACGGGGGCGTCCAGGACCCGGATGCCCTTCTCGGCGGCGTTCTTCGCCAGGTCCACCGAGGTCTGCGGGGTGATCGAGGACATGTCGATCAGCAGCGCGCCGCGCTTCGCGTTCTCCAGGATGCCCTCGGGGCCGTACGCGATCGCCTCGACCTGCGGGGAGGCGGGCACCATGGTGATGACCACGTCCGCGTCCTTGACCGCCTCGGCGATCGAGCCCGCGCCGGTGCCGCCGGCCGCGGCCAGCCGGTCGACCTTGTCCTGCTCCAGGGTGTATCCGGTGACGTCGTAACCGGCCTTGATCAGGTTCTCGGACATGGGTGAGCCCATGATGCCGAGCCCGATCCACGCAACCTTGGGGAGGTTGTTGCTCATGAGGGTGCCTTCCGATTCAGCGTGTGTACGAGGGGAGTCCGCCGCCGCCCTCAGCGGGCGGCCCGCGCGGCGGCCGGGAGCCACTCGAAGGACTCGGCGCTCGGCCGGTCGCCCGGCTTGTACTCCAGGCCGACCCAGCCGTCGTAACCGGCCTTCGTCAGCTCGTCGCAGAGCTGCTCCAGCGGGAGCGAGCCGGTGCCGGGCGCGCCGCGCCCCGGGTTGTCCGCGATCTGGACGTGACCGGTCCGGTCGGCGTACGCCGCGATGACCTGGCTGAGGTCCTCGCCGTTCATCGACAGGTGGTACAGGTCCAGGAGGAACTTCGCGTTGCCGAGGCCCGTCGCCGCGTTGACACGGTCCACGACCGCGATCCCGGCCGGTGCGCTCACCAGGGGATAGCGCGGTGACTCCGGCTTGTTCAGGGTCTCGATCAGCAGGACCGCACCGATCCGGTCGGCCGCGCGGGCGGCGGTGACCAGGTTCTCCAGGGCGAGTTCGTCCTGCGCGGCGGGGTCGACGCCGTCGACCCGGTTGCCGTAGAGCGCGTTGAGCGCCTTGCAGCCGACCGAGGCGGCGAAGTCCGCCGCCACCTCGACATTGGCCCGGAAGCGGTCCGACTCCGTGCCGGGCACGGACAGTGCGCCGCGGTCGGGGCCGGGCAGCTGTCCGGCGTAGAAGTTCAGCCCCACCAGCTGGGTGCCCGCCTCGTCGAGCGCCTTCTTCAGCGCGTCGAGTCCGGCCTGCGGAGGGGTGGGGGTCTCGGTCCATGGCCACCACAGCTCGACCGCCGTGAAGCCCGCCGCGGCGGCTGCCGCGGGTCGCTCCAGGAGCGGGATTTCCGTGAAGAGGATCGAAAGGTTCACATCGAAGCGCTGGTCCGGGTAGCCCATGAGGGTTTCGGCGCTCCTTCCGTATTGCGGAAGTTAGTTTCTGCTTAACGGAAGATTGCCCGGAGGGTGGGCGGGCTGTCAAGGGGGTGCCCGGAATTCGGGCCGGTCGCGGCCGGTCGCGGCCGGCCACCGCGGGTCTCGCACGGCTCCGGACACACGAAAGGCGGGGCGCAGGCCCGTCGGCCTGCGCCCCGCCTTCTGCTTCCCCTACCGGATCACCCGGCCGGCACCGTGTCCTGGAACGTGGTCCCCGCCGAGCGGTAGGCGCTCACCTTGGCGTTGACCTGGGCCGGTGTGAGGACCTGGTCCTTCACGTGCAGGACGTAGTCCACCTGCTGGTCGTACGAGCGGGGCGTCGTGCTCGTCTGCCCGGCCAGATCGATCAGCCACTGGTTGAAGTTGATCGACATCCCGCGCTCCGGCAGGTACGCCGCGCCGTGGGTGCCGAACAGCTGTCCGTCGATGTAGTAGGTGATCGCGCTGTTGTCGATGGTCACGACCAGGTCGTGCCAGCCGGCATAGCTCTGCCGGGCCTCACTGTGTGCGTTGACCGCCTCCCACGGGTCCGGGCGGTAGGTCTCCCACGACGTCGTGTAGAGGATGTTGCCGCTCTCGCCCCAACCGCCGTTCGGCAGGTACTCGAAGTCGTACTCCGCGTAGTCGTCCGCCATCGGCGCCTTGAGGTCGTTGATGGTGAAGAACGTCTGGACGAGATGGTCGCCGTCCGGACCGGCCACGGGTGCGTCGTTGAACTTCACCCGCGCCGCGTAGGTGCCGTTGCGGAACTTCGTCGACTGGGTCAGGATCTCGGTCTGCTTCGTGGACTCGCCGCTGCCCGCCGTCGACGTCTCCAGGTTCATCACCGAGTTCCCGCTCTGGGTGGCGAACGTGACGTTCTCCGGCGCCCACGTGGCGCCGGGCACGCCGGGCCCGCCGGAGTTCGAGCGGACGTTCCAGCCGTGCGCGGCGATCTGCGGGTCGGTGTGAGAGCCGTAGTTGAAGTCGTCGAACAGCGTGGGCGCACCCTCCGGCGGATCGGTCGGGTCCGTGGGATCGGTCGGGTCCGTCGGGCCGTTGCCGGCCGGGGCCTCGCCCCAGACCGTGGCACCGCCGAGCTGCGCGGTCACCTTCGACCAGTCGCCGTACGCCGTCCGGCCCGCGTCGAAGGAGTAGTCGTCGCTCTGCAGCAGGGGCTGCCAGCTCGACCGGTAGAAGCGCAGCTGCATGTCGCCGGTGTCGGCGCCGGGTGCGAGCGACCCCGCGCCGGAGGTGAAGCCGATCTCCAGATAGCGGTCGGCGGTGGCGGTCGGGGAGGCGAGTGTGCCGAACGTCCCGGTGATGTTCGCGCAGCCCTTCACCGCCCAGGAGCAGGCGAACCGGTAGGCGTCGCCCGCCGCCTCGCCCTTGAAGTAGTAGCGGACCTTGACGTTGCTGAGCTGTATGGCTGCGCTGCCGGTGTTGCGCACCTTCAGCCAGGGCTCGCTCTGGTCGGCCGTGCTGCCGGACGCACTGGTGCGGTACTGCACGGTCAGCGGCACGCCGGCGGCGCTCGCCGACGACGGGACGGCGGCCAGGGCCGTACAGCCCAGTGCCAGTGTGGCGGCGGCTGCCGCCGCCGCACGGATTCGGGTTTTCGCGAGTGACTTCATGAAACCTGTTCCTCTCCGGAACGGTCGTGGGGGAGTGGTTCCTGTCGAGGTGGCGCTGTTCCTGGGGAAGTGGTCAGGAGCGACCGGGGGTTCAGGGGGCGGTAGCGGACACCGAGGGCGTCCAGCCGTGCCGTGTGCCGGCCGAGCCGGGACAGGAAGCCGGGCCAGTCGCTGCGTCCGCCCGACCAGGCGCGGTCCGCGAGGGCGCACAGCCGCGGATACGTCAGATACTCGATCCGCTCCGGCGTGCTCGCGTACTCGGTCCACAACTGGGCCTGCGTGCCCAGCACCTGGCCGGCGTCCGCGGCCTCCCAGCCGTCCGGAACAGGCCGGTTGCCGTGCACGGCTCGCAGGCCGACGGGCGGCCCCGGCTGGGTGGCCGGCTCGCCGGGATCGGTGGACTGGGCGTAGTCGAGGTACGTCGTGCGGTGGTGAGCGGTGACCACACGATGGCCGCGGCGGGCTGCGGCGCGGGCGTGGGCCGGGTCGCGCCACGTCATCACCGTGAATTCGAGGGGCAGTTCGGTGCCCGTCTCGGCCCAGCCGACCGGGCGCCTGCCTGCCTCGGCCAGGAACGAACCGATCCGGCCCATGAACCAGCCGTGCAGAGACCGGGCGTCGGGCAGCCCCTCGGCGGCGGCCCGCGCCAGAGCCGCAGGGCTCGACTCCCACTCCGTGGTCGGGCACTCCTCGCCGCCGATGTGGATGTACGGGGACGGGAAGACGTCCATGACCTCCTCCAGCACTGTGCGGCAGAAGTCGAAGACCTCCTCGTGGACGCCGAACACCGTGTCGCAGACACCCCAGCGGGTCCACACGTCCAGCCGCCGCGCGGGGTTGTTGCCCAGCTCGGGGTGGGCGGCGAGCGCCGCGCGCACATGGCCGGGCATCTCGATCTCCGGCACCACGCGCACCCCGCGCGCCGCCGCGTACCGCACCAGGTCCCGCAGCTCCTGACGGGTGTACGCGCCCGAGTGCGGAATCCCGTCGAAGCGCTCCTCCCCGCGGCCGGGCGGGCCGGACATCGACTGCCTGCGGTGACCGCCGATCCCGGTCAGTCGCGGGTAGGCGGGGACGGGCATCCGCCACCCCTGGTCGTCGGTGAGGTGGAGATGCAGGGTGTTGAGCTTGTGCAGCGCCATCAGGTCCACGTACCGGCGCAGAAAGGAGACCGGCTGGAAGTGCCGAGCGACGTCGAGCATCGTGCCGCGCCACGGATACGCCGGCACGTCACTGATCTCGACACACGGCAGCGTCCACGGCGCCGCCCCGCGCTGTGCCGTGTCCGAAAGGGCTTCGGCGGGCAGCAGTTGACGGATCGTCTGTACGCCCCTGAGCAGGCCGGGCAGGCGCGCGGCCCGCAGCAGCAGGGCGTCGGAGCCGATGGTCAGCCCGTAACCCTCCTCCCCCAGCCCGCCCAGCTGGGGGTCGAGAGCCAGCACGATGCGGCCGGCGGCGGAGGGGGCGAGGGGCAGGCCGGTGGCGGGGGCGAGCAGGGTGCGCAGCAGGTCGGCCGCGTCCTGCGCGCCGGGGTAGGCCCGTATCGAGGTGTCCTGGTCGAGGGTGAACCGGCCGGGGCGGGCCGCGACCTTGCGGGGACGGGGGACGAGGGAGTGTTCGGGGCGTGGCGAGGGCATGGGGGTCCTCCGGAATCGGATCGTCGGGCGGGTCAGCCCTTGACGGCGCCGGCCGCGAAGCCGGAGGTGACATGGCGCTGGAGCAGCAGGAAGACGACCAGCGCGGGCAGGGCGAACAGCGTCGAGGCGGCCATGGTGGCGCCCCAGTCGGTGCCGAAGGTGTTCTGGAAGGAGGAGAGCCAGACCGGCAGGGTGCGGCTCTCCTGGTGCTTGATGATCAGGAAGTTGGCGTAGGCGAACTCGTTCCAGGCGGTGATGAAACCGAACAGCGAGGTCGCCATCAGCCCCGGCGCGAGCAGTGGCAGTGCCACCCTCCTGAAGGCCCCCGTCCTGGTGCATCCGTCGACCTGGGCGGCCTCCTCCAGCTCCGGCGGGATCGTCCCGATGAAGCCCCTCAGCACGATGATCGAGAACGGCAGCGTGACCATGAAGTACACGAGGGTGAGCGTGGGCAGCCGGTCCAGCATGTCCGTGTCGCGGGAGATGATGTAGATCGGAATGATCAACGACTCCCAGGGCGCCATCTGGGCGATGAAGACCATGAGCATGAACTGGCGCCGGCCCTTCCACCGCATCCGTGCCACCGCGTACGCCGACCCCATGGCGACGATCAGTGCCAGCAGGATCGAACTCGCCGTCACCAGGACGCTGTTGCGCCAGAAGACCTCGAAGCCGTCGGCCTGCACCGCCGTACGGAAGTGGTCGAGCGTCCACGTGTGCGGGACGAGCTGCGGGCGGGTGGACTGGATGTCCTTGGACGGCTTGAACGCGGTGGAGATCATCCAGTAGACGGGGAACAGGCAGATCAGGACGGTCAGTACGGCGGCGGCGTTCAACGGGATCCGGCGGACCCGCGGGTGTGTCCGGCTCATGGGGTTTCGCCCTCCTGGCGGAGCATCTGGCGGAAGTAGAGGACGAGCACCCCGGACATCAGGACCACGGTCACCATCGAGGCGGCGGAGCCCAGGTCGTAGCGCTGGCCGGCGAGGGCGGTCTGCACCGCGTACACGGGCAGGATCGTGGTGGCGTCCCCCGGGCCGCCGCGGGTCATGACCCAGATCTGGACGAACGCCTTGAATGTCCAGATCACCTCCAGCGAGAAGACCAGAAGGAAGATCGGCCGGAGCATCGGGACGGTGACCGAGCGGAAGATCCGGGACCCGGATGCCCCGTCCAGCCGCGCCGACTCGTACAGCTCGGCCGGGACGGTGGTCAGCGCCGAGTAGATCGTGATCGCCGCGAAGGGCACCGACTGCCAGACGACCAGCAGGACCAGGATGCAGAAGGCGGCGGTGCCGTGTGCGAACCACGGGTAGCGGTCGAAGGAGGAGAAGCCCGCCCCGGTCAGCGCATGGTTGACGATGCCGAACTCGGAGTGGAACAGCCACTGGAAGACCGTGGTGGCCGCGATCACCGGCATGGCCCAGGCCAGGACGAGTGAACTGAGCACCACGGTGCGGCCGAACCGGCCCAGCCGCTCCGTCATCAGCGCGACCAGGATCGAGATCACCATGATCAGGACCACGTTGACCGCCATGAAGAGGAAGGTGCGCCTGACCACCTCCCAGAACCGCGGGTCGGACAGCAGAGTGCGGTAGTTCCGCAGCCCCACGAACTGTGCGTCACCCATGATCAGCTGGCGCAGCCGGAAGTCCTGCAGCGAGATCAGCACGGCCCGCAGCAGCGGGTAGAGCAGCAGGTAGACCATGCCGCCCACCGCCGGTGCGATCAGGGCGTACGGCCACAGGCCGCGTGGTTCCCCGGACCGCCGCCGGCGGGGCGGCGGTCCTGATGGGCCGGCGGTTCTCCGGCGCAGCGGGCTGGGGGGTGCGGTCCGTTCCCGGATGACCGACACGGCTCGCCTCCTCTCATGGGTCGGGACGGCAGGAGGGGCGGGGTCAGGAAGCGGTGTTCATGGCCCGGGTGATGTCCTCGGAGGCCTTGGCGGCCTCCTTCGCCGGGTCACCGCCGGTGAGCACGGCGGCCATGTAGTCCTTGATCGGGTTCTCCGCCTCGACGGCCGCCCAGCCGGGCGTGTTGGGCGTCGCGTGCCCGTTCGCCGCACCGGCCGCCATGGCCGCCGCACCCGGGTCGCCGGCCACGGCGGAAGCGAGCGTGGTTCTGTTCGGCACGTAGCTCATGGCTACGGCTAGCTTCTTCTGCCAGGCGTCGCCCGTGAGTTCCCTGACGAAGGTCAGCGCCGCCTCCTGCTTGCCGGACGCCGTGGGGATCACCAGATCGGAACCGCCGGTGAAGACGGCGCCCGGGGTGTCGGCGCTCTTGCCCGGGATGGGGAAGAAGCCGAGCTTCCCCTTGAGGTCCGGGTTCTTCTCGATGACGACATTGGCGCCGCCCGGGGTGGAGATGACCTGGGCGGTCTTCCCCTGTGCCATCACGTCGGCCTGCGGCGGGTCGTCCTCGTCGGAGTCCTTGGGGCCCTTGCCGAGTCCTTGGAGCTTGCCGTAGAACTCCATTCCGCGCAGCGCCTCGGGGGTGTCCAGGGAGCCCCTCCACGTGCCGCCGGACTCGGTGGCGAGGTCGCCGCCCTCGTCCCAGACGAAGCCGGCCAGGGCGTACCACATCTGGCCCGGCAGGTAGATGCCCTGTGTCCCGCCCTTGTTGAGCTTTCCGGTGGCCGTGAGCCACTGGTCGCGCGTCTTGATCGCGGACGCGTCGATCCCCGCCTTCGCGAACAGGTCGGTGCGGTAGATGACGACGCGGTTGGCCGCGTAGTACGGAACGCCGTACTGCTTGCCCTCGTAGGCGCCCGGCTCGGCCAGCCCCTTGAGCCAGTCCTTGCCGTTCAGCTCGTCGACCTTGTCGCTGAGGTCGAGCAGCCCCCCGCTCTGGGCGAACTGCGCGACCTGGGTGTTGCCGCTCTCGATCACGTCCGGGGCGTCGTTGCTCGCCAGCGCGGCGGTGATCTTCTCCCCGATGCCGTCCCACTCCTGGATCTGCACCCGGACCTTGATCGTGGGGTGCGCGGCCTCGAAGCCCGTCACGAACTCCTTCTGGAACTGCGCCGACACGCTGTCGCGCATCAGCCACACATCGATGCTCGTCGCTCCGTCCCCGGAGGTACCGGTGGAGTCGGACGACGAACTGCAGGCACTGAGAACGGCGGCCATCACGAGTGCGGACCCACCGGCAAGCAAGCGGTACTTCACGGTTCACCTCTGGGAGACAGGACCTGACCACCTGACCAGTGAAGTCCACTGGACAGCTCACCTCTTGATGGTGGATGAAGGTGGCATAGACCAATGAGGTCGTCAACCCCTCTGGCTGCAAAGGGATTTAGTGATCTCGGTGGGAACGCGGGCCGGATGCCCGGCGCGTGACGGGCTACACTTTCCCTGACCAGTAGCGCAGTTGGCTCAACTGGTCACTCGACTGGTAAGAAAGTGACGTGTGAGAAGGGGGCAGTGCATGGACGCCGACGCATCGGGGGCGGTGCTCAAACGGGAGAGGGCCCGTGACGCCGTACTGGAGCTGATCGAGTCGCGCCGCCCGGGCGACGCCATCCCGTCGGAGCGCTCCCTCTGCGTCACACTCGGCGTCTCGCGGCCCACTCTGCGCGCCGCCATCGACGAACTGGTGGCCTCCGGGCTGCTGGTGCGCGAGCACGGCCGCGGGATGTTCGTCGCACCCGAGAAGATCACCCAGGAGCTCGTCTCGGCCGACCTGGCCCTGACGGTCCCGCAGGCTGCGGGGGCCTGGTCGAGCCGCCTGCTGGAGTTCACCACCCTCCAGGCGGGCGCCCGGGTCGGCCGCAAGCTGCGCATGTCGCCCGCGGCGGAGATCGTGTACGTGGCCCGGCTGCGGCTCGTCGACGGCGCCCCGATGGCGATCGAGCACCTGCACATCAGGGCCGAGCTGGTCCCGGGCCTCTCGGCCCAGGAGCTGGAGAACGGCGACCTGTACGAGCACCTGCGCGAGCGCCACGACGTGCACGTCCACGAGGCGGTCCAGGCGATCGAGCCGACCGTGGTGACCCGGGCCGAGGCCCGGCTCCTGGACGTTCCGGAGCTCTCCCCGGCCCTCCTCTTCGAGCGGCTGACCTCGGACACGACCGGTTGCCCCGTGGAGTACGTGCACTCGCTCTACCGCGGCGACCGCTACCGGATCGTCTCCCGGCTGGCCCTCGGTCCGGCGGCCGCCGTGGAGCATCTGGAGGGCGGGCACCACCCGGGCATCCCGCCGGGGGACTTCGCCCAGGGAGACCCGATCACGTCGTCCACCCGCGGTGACATCCAGTCCGGCGACTGAGCCGGACGCCGCCCGCCCGCCCCGCGCGGACGCCGCCCGCCCGCCCCGCGCGGACGCCGCCCGCCCGCCCCGCGCGGACGGCCCACGGCTCCGCTGTCGCTGCGTCCTGCGCAATGGCTCGTGCGTCTCTTGCGCAGGGCGCTCGGGGAAGGCCACTGTGACTGACACATCCGACGCCACCGACCCCACGAGGTGCCTCGCATGACATCGCCCACCAGCCGCCGAACCCTCCTCGGCGCACTCCTGGCGGGCGGCGCCCTCGCCGCCGCCCCCACGCTTCCCCGCGGCGAGATCCGCCCCGGCCCGCCGCCGCGCCCCGTGAAGCCCGGGGCCCGCCGGACCGGGACGCTGTTCCTGGGTACGTACACCTCGACCACCCCGGGAGGCACCGGCATCGGCGTCGCCTCGTACGACTCGGCGACGGGCGGCATCACCTCCCGCACCGTCGTCACCGGCGTCGAAAACCCCTCGTACCTCGCAGTGCACCCCACCGGCGGCACGCTCTACGCCGTCGACGAACAGGAGAACGGAGGCGTCACGGCCGTCGCGCTCACCGGTGGTACCTTCCGCGTCCTGGGAACACGGGCCACCGGCGGCGCCGGCCCCTGCCACCTCTCGGTCCACCCGGGAGGGCAGTGGCTGTTCAGCGCCAACTACACCTCCGGCAGCGTCGCCGTGCACCCGCTGGCCGCCGACGGATCGGTGGGGGAGCGTACGGACCTGGTCGCCCACACCGCGCCCGCGCCCGGACCGGGCCAGGACGGCCCCCATGCCCACCAGATCCTCACCGCCCCCGACGGCGGCCACGTCCTCGCCGTCGACCTCGGCAACGACACCGTGTACACCTACCGGTTCGACGAGGAACGCGGCACCCTGACGCAGTCCTCGTACGCCGCACTGCGCCCCGGCGCCGGGCCGCGTCACCTCACCTTCCACCCGGGCGGCCGCCACGCCTACCTGGCGTGCGAGCTCGACAACACGGTCGTCGTCTGCGGCTACGAACCCGCCACCGGCGCCCTGACCCCGGGCACACCACAGTCCACCGGCACGGGCGAGGGCACCAGCTACCCCTCCCAGCTCCTGGTCACCGCCGACGGCCGCTTCGCCTACCTCGCCAACCGGGGCCACAACAGCCTCACCCGGTACGCCGTGGAGGACGGCGGGGCCACGCTGCGACTGCTGGACACCGTGCCGGTGGGCGGAGACTTCCCCCGGCACACCGCCTTCTCCCCGGACGGAACCCTCCTCCTCGCCGCCAACCAGCGGTCCGGCACGGTCACGTCCTTCCGCGTCGACACGACCACCGGCGCTATGAGCCCGGCCGGGGCGCCGTTCCCCGCCCCGGCCGCGGTCTGCGTGCTGCCGCTGTAGGCCGTGCGGGGCGGCGCCGGTCCGTTAAGGTGTGTCGCCGGACTGCCGTCCGCCGGGCGGCGACGACAGCGGTCCGGCGACACGCCCCAGGGTCATGCCCGAGCCGCGGGTCGCCCCTGACGCGGTGCGACACACGTGGGAGGCACAGTGCGCTTGAGAGTGGAGTTCACCACCGAGCCGTTCGATCTCGACGAGGCACCGGCCCACGCGGTCGTGGCCCGCGAGGTCATCCAGTCGGCCGAACTGGACGCGGTGGACGTGGGCCCCTTCGGCAACACGGCGGAGGGCGGCGCCGACGAGGTGCTCACCGCGGTGGACTCCCTGCTGCGCAGGGCCCTGGCATCCGGTGCCACCCGGGTCTCGCTCCAGGTCAACGTCATCGGGGAGGACCCGAAGTGACCGGGCCTGCGGACCACCCCCTCGTCGCCGCCGTCAAGCCGCTCGTCGACGCCATGGGCGCCGAGCTGCTCGGACCCGAGCAGGCACAGGCCGACGACGTCGTCCTGGCCTGGGAGGGCGAGGACGTCATAGCCGTCCGGCTGCCGCAGCTCTCCGACTCGCTGGACCGCATCCTGGCCGCGCTGGAGCGCCGGCACGGCAAGCCGCTCGCCGAACTGGACCGCAGGACCAAGCAGGAGGTCGTCCGGACCCTGGAGGCACGCGGTGCCTTTTCGGTGCGGCACGGCGTCGAGACCGTGGCGGGTGCCCTGGGCGTCAGCCGCTTCACCGTCTACAACTACCTGAACCGTGAGAACGGGGCCAAGGGTGAGCAGTCGGGCCCCCGGGCCGTCGGGTAGAGGTGAACAACGCGTTAACGTGCGGGCCGTCGTCCGGGTCATCGGGCGACGGCCTTTTACGTGAACGGAATTTCAACAAAGTGTTGACGTGGTGTTGTGGAGGGCGTTAGCTATCCGCAGCCCGACCAACGCACAGCGAAAACAGCCACGGAGGCTCCCGTGACTTCGAGCTCCACGCCGGGCCTCACCCGGTTCAACACCCTGGCGGACGACGAGGCGGCCACCGAGCTGCACGAGGTCTGTGCCAGTGCGGCCTGGGGAAGAGCGATCCTCTCCCACCGCCCGTACGCCACCGCCGAAGCCCTGCTCTCCGCGAGCGACACCGCCACGGCGGCACTCGACGCGCAGGACCTGGCCGAGGCCATGGCCGGTCACCCGCCGATCGGCCGCCCGAAGCCCGGGGACCCGGCCTCCTCCCGCGAACAGCGGGGGATGGCCGGCGCCACCGAGGAGCTCAAGGCCGAGATGCTCGCACTCAACCTGGCCTACCAGGAGCGGTTCGGACATGTCTTCCTGATCTGCGCCACCGGAGCCACCGGTGAGCAGATGCGCGACGCGGTGAAGTCCCGGACCGGGAACACGCCCGAGCAGGAACGCGCCATCGTGCGCACCGAACTGGGCAAGATCAACCGCATCCGCCTCACCCGTCTCGTCACGGAAGGCTCGTAGGAGCCAGCAGAAGAAGGAGAGTGAAGGTCTTGAGCACCTTCGCCACCGCATCGGTGTCCACCCACATCCTGGACACCAGCACCGGCCGGCCCGCCGCAGCCGTCGCCATCGCGCTCGCCGCCCGCTCGGGCAGTGACGCGCAGTGGGTGGCGCTCGGAGGATCCGCGACCGATGCGGACGGACGCTGCAAGGACCTGCCGGCCCTGCCGGAAGGCACCACCCACGTACGGCTCGACTTCGAGACCGAGTCGTACTTCGCCCGCAAGAAGCAAGCCGAGGCGCAGCAGGACGCCCCCCGCGTAAGGGACAGCGGCGCGTTCTTCCCGGAGGTGGCGATCACGTTCGCCGTCACCCCGGGCGAGCACTATCACGTACCGCTGCTGCTCAACCCGTTCGGCTACTCCGTATACCGAGGGAGCTAGCAGACACATGCCCACGATTCTCGGCCAGAACCAGTACGGCAAAGCAGAGAACCGCGTCGTCAAGATCACGAGGGACGGCGACACCCACCACATCAAGGACCTGAACGTCTCGGTCGCCCTCTCCGGCGACATGGACGACGTGCACTACTCCGGCTCCAACGCCAACGTGCTGCCCACGGACACCACCAAGAACACGGTGTTCGCCTTCGCCAAGGAGCACGGCATCGAGTCCGCCGAGCAGTTCGGCATCCACCTCGCCCGTCACTTCGTGACGTCGCAGGAGCCGATCAGGACCGCGCGGATCCGGATCGAGGAGTACGCCTGGGAGCGCATCGCCACCTCCGACGGCAACTCGCAGTTCATCGGTTCCGACGAGGTCAAGCACTCCTTCGTCCGCAAGAACCAGGAGATCCGCACCAGCCAGATCACCTTCGACGGCGAGAAGTGGCAGGTCGTCTCCGGGCTCAAGGACCTGACCGTGATGAACTCGACCAACTCCGAGTTCTGGGGTTACGTCAAGGACAGGTACACGACGCTCAAGGAGGCGTACGACCGCATCCTGGCCACCGACGTCTCCGCCCGCTGGCGCTACAACTGGACCGACGACGAGCAGCGGATGCCGAACTGGGAGAAGTCCTACGAGCAGGCGCGCAAGCACATGCTCCAGGCCTTCGCCGAGACGTACTCCCTCTCGCTCCAGCAGACGCTGTACCAGATGGGTTCGCGCATCATCAACAGCCGCAGCGAGATCGACGAGATCCGGTTCTCGCTGCCGAACAACCACCACTTCCTGGTGGACCTGGAGCCGTTCGGCCTCAAGAACGACAACGAGGTCTACTTCGCGGCCGACCGTCCGTACGGGCTCATCGAGGCCACCGTACTGCGGGACGGAGTCGAGCCGCAGATCCCGGTCGACATGACCAACCTCTGACGCGGCGCCGTGCCGGTTCCCGTCCGTCCACAGCGGACGGGAACCGGCCGGGCCGGAGGGAATTCCCATGGCACAGCCAGCACTTGGGCCCGCAGAAGCAGAAGGCCCATGTCCCACCCCGCCTCGGAGCCCGGTCCACCCGGTGGACGAGAAGCCTGCCCCGTCGCGGCTCGTCCCCGCCGCGCTCCAGCACATCGCCGCCATGTACGCGGGTGTCGTCACTCCACCGCTCATCATCGGCCAGGCCGTCGGTCTCGACCAGGCGGGTATGACCCGGCTGATTGCGGCGAGCCTGCTGATCGCCGGCTGCGCCACCATCGTCCAGACGCTCGGCATCGGTGGTTTCGCCGGCAACCGGCTGCCGTTCGTCAACGCCGCCTCGTCCGCGGGCATCGCGCCGATGCTCGCCATCGCCGAGACCACTGCTCCCGGCCACCAACTACCCGCCATCTACGGGGCGGTGCTCGTCGCAGGTATCTTCTGCCTGGCCGTCGGCCCGTTCTTCGGCAGACTGCTCCGCTTCTTCCCGCCGCTCGTCACGGGCGTCGTCATCACCCTCATCGGTGTCACCCTGATGCCGGTCCCGGTCTCCTGGGCCCAGGGAGGCGACAGAACGGCCGCCGACTTCGGCGCCATGAAGTACCTCGCCCTGGCGTCCTTCACCCTCGTCGTCATCCTGCTCGTCCAGCGCTTCGGCAGGGGCTTCTTCCGTCAAGTGGCCCTGCTCATAGGTCTGTTGGTTGGAACCCTGGCCGCCGTGCCGTTCGGGCTCGCCGACTTCTCCGCGATCCGGTCGGCGCCGGTCGCGGCTCTGCCCACCCCCTTCGCCTTCGGGGCGCCGGAGTTCCAGCCCGCGGCGATCCTCTCGCTCTGCATCGTGATGCTCGTCCTGATGACCGAGTCGTCCGCCGGAATGCTCGCGCTCGGCGAGATCTGCGACCGGCGCACCGACGGGCGGACCATCACCCGCGGACTGCGCACCGACGGCCTGGCCACCCTGGCCGGACCGGTCTTCGGCGGATTCCCCACCAGTGCGTTCGCGCAGAACGTCGGCGTGGTGTCGCTGACGAAGGTGCGCAGCCGGTACGTCGTCGCGGCCGCGGGCGGCGCCCTGCTGGTCCTCGGCGTCTTCCCGGTCCTCGGCGCGGTCGTCTCGCTCGTCCCGATGCCCGTGCTCGGCGGCGCCGGCATCGTCCTGTTCGGCTCCATCGCAGTCAGCGGCATCCGTACGCTCTCCGAGGCCGGACTCGACGACAGTTCCAACATCATCCTGGTCGCCGTGGCGCTCGGCGCAGGCATCATCCCGCTCGCCGCGCCCGGCTTCTACGCGGGATTCCCGTCCTGGGCACAGACCGTCCTGGGCTCCGGCATCAGCGCCGGTGCGCTTGTCGCGGTCCTGCTCAACCTGTTCTTCCACCACCTCGGCACCCACGGCCGCACGGCCGTGGCACTCAAATCCTCCTAGGGTCCTGCCGTGCCCACATCGCTGATGAGAGAAGGAAGCACCATGGCAGCACCGGCAGCCGACCGAGTGGAACGCATCGTCATCGAGAACTGCTCGATCGCGACCGTCGACGCCGACGACACCGAGTACGCCGCGGGCCATGTCGTCGTCGCGGGCAACCGCATCGAGTCCGTCGGCGCGGGCCGGGCACCGGAGGGCCTGGAGAACGTCGTACGGCGCATCGACGGCACCGGGCACCTCGTCACGCCCGGTCTGATCAACACGCACCACCACTTCTACCAGTGGATCACCCGCGGTCTGGCCACCGACCACAACCTCTTCGACTGGCTGGTCGCGCTGTACCCGACCTGGGCGCGCATCGACGAGCCGATGGCCCGTGCCGCCGCTCAGGGCTCACTGGCCATGATGGCGCGCGGCGGCGTCACCACCGCCATGGACCACCACTACGTCTACCCGAAGGGCTCCGGCGACCTGTCCGGTGCGATCATCGGCGCCGCCCGTGACGTGGGCGTACGGTTCACGCTCGCGCGCGGTTCGATGGACCGCAGCGAGAAGGACGGCGGGCTGCCGCCGGACTTCGCCGTGGAGACCCTCGAAGGCGCGCTGGCCGCCACCGAGGCGACGATCGACGCGCACCACGACACCGCCTTCGACGCCATGACCCAGATCGCCGTCGCACCCTGCTCCCCGTTCTCCGTGTCCACCGAACTGATGCGGCAGGGGGCTGAGTTGGCGAGGCGGCGCGGGGTCCGGCTGCACACGCACGGTTCCGAGACGGTGGAGGAGGAGAAGTTCTGCCACGAGTTGTTCGGCATGGGCCCGACCGACTACTTCGAGTCGACCGGCTGGCTCGGTGACGATGTGTGGATGGCGCACTGCGTCCACATGAACGACTCCGACATCGCCGCCTTCGCCCGTACCGGTACCGGCGTCGCGCACTGCCCGTCCTCCAACGCCCGCCTCGCCGCAGGCATCGCCCGGGTCCCGGACATGCTGGCCGCGGGCGTCCCGGTCGGTCTCGGCGTCGACGGCACCGCCTCCAACGAGTCCGGCGAACTCCACACCGAACTGCGCAACGCCCTCCTCATCAACCGCCTCGGACCCCACCGCGAACGCGCCCTGAACGCCCGTCAGGCCCTGCGCCTGGGCACGTACGGCGGCGCCGAGGTCCTCGGACGCGCGGACCAGATCGGCTCCCTGGAACCCGGCAAGCTCGCCGACCTCGTGCTCTGGAAGATGGACACCCTCGCCCACGCTTCCATCGCCGACCCGGTGACCGCCCTGGTCTTCGGTGCCGCCGCCCCCGTCACGCTCTCCCTCGTCAACGGCAAGCCGGTCGTCGAATCCCACCGCCTGACCACCGTGGACGAGGACGCCATCGCCCGTGCCACCCGCGACGAGGCCCGCCGCCTCGCGCAGATCGCCGCCGGAGCCTGACGGCTTCCGGCGCCCCGATACCGGCCGGCCGAGGGGGACGGCCCTCGGCCGGCCGCCGTGGACCCGAGCGGGGTCCACGGCAGCCGGTCCGGGAGGCGCGTACCCAGAGGTACGTACCTCCCGTACCGGTGAATAAGCTGCCGCACCAGCTGCACGACCTGCCCCACCTGCATCAACGCACCACACGGGGCCCGGTCCTCCGGACCGGCTCCGGCACCACCTCCCTGATACCCACGTCGCCGCAGACGTGTACCCGACCGGAGGAACCGCCGTGGCAGCTACGCCCAGGTTTCGCAACGACGCAAGTGCAGCACCCGACCCGGACGGCCGGCCGGAAACGGCCCCGTCCGACCGGAAACATCCGGTCGAGGAGACGCTCCCCCCACTGAAGATGTTCACCAGCGGTCTGCAGCACGTGGCCGCCATGTACGCGGGTGTGGTGGCCCCGCCGATGATCGTGGGACCCGCCGTGGGCCTCACCCCCAAGGAGACCGCCTTCCTGATGGGGGCGAGCCTGTTCACCGCGGGCATAGCCACCCTGCTCCAGACGCTCGGCTTCTGGCGAATAGGCGCCCGGCTGCCGTTCGTCAACGGTGTCTCGTTCGCCGGGGTGACGCCGATGGTGGCGATCGGCAAGGACCGCGGACACGACGGCATCGCCGTGATCTTCGGCGCGATCATCGTCGCCAGCCTCCTCGGCTTCGTCCTCGCCCCCTACTTCTGCAAGCTGGTCCGCTTCTTCCCGCCCGTCGTCACCGGCACGGTCATCACCCTCATCGGTGTCTCCCTGCTGCCGGTCGCCTTCAACTGGTCCCAGGGCGGCAACGCCACGGCCGACGACTACGGCTCCACCACCAACATCACGATGGCGGCGGTCACCCTGGTGATCGTCCTGGCCCTGAGGAAACTGCTGCGCGGCTTCCTCCAGCAGATCGCGATCCTGCTCGGGCTCGTCATCGGCACGCTCATCGCGATACCGGTCGGCATCACCGACTTCGGAGCGATCAAGGAGGCCGATGTCGTCGGCTTCCCCACGCCGTTCCACTTCGGGGCGCCGCAGTTCGAGATCGCCGCGATCGTCTCCATGTGCATCGTGATGCTGGTCTGCATGACCGAGTCGACCGCGGACATGCTCGCCCTCGGCAAGATCGTCGACCGGCCGGCCGACGAGCGGACCATCGAGGGCGGTCTGCGCGCCGACACGCTGGGAAGTGCCCTCAGCCCGCTGTTCAACGGCTTCATGTGCAGCGCCTTCGCCCAGAACATCGGTCTGGTGGCGATGACGAAGGTCCGCAGCCGCTTCGTCGTCGCCGCGGGCGGCGGCATCCTCATTCTGCTCGGTCTGTGCCCGGTGGCCGCGTCCGTCATCGCGCTGGTGCCGCTGCCGGTGCTGGGCGGGGCGGGCATCGTGCTCTTCGGCTCGGTCGCGGCGAGCGGCATCCAGACGCTGGCCGCCGCCGCACTGGAGAAGGGCGAGAACGCGCTGATCGTGGCGGCCGCCGTGGGTATCGGGCTGATCCCGATCGCTGCGCCGGAGTTCTACCACGCCTTCCCGAAGGACCTGCTCGTCGTCCTCGATTCGGGGATCTCGACCGGGTGCGTCGTGGCGATCGTCCTCAACGTGGCCTTCAACCACCTGGGCCGGAAGCCGGACGACGCCCAGCCCGAAGCGGAGGCCCAGGACCGCGATCCGGTCAGCGCTGCCCCGGTGGGGGCGCACTGACGGCCTGCCAAAACGTTGTGGCGCGTACGCCATCGCCCGCGAGGGCGGCCGTACGCGCCACAACCGTTGCAGGCCCCGGGTGTCAGCCGATGTGGAAGCTGTCGCCGTACACCTTCCAGTCGAGCGGCGGATCCAGGTTCAGATTGCCTTCGTCCAGGAAGACCCGCTGGGCGGTGTCCACCCGGCTGGTGTCCGAGTGGGCCTCCTCCTGCTGCATGGCCCAGACCCGCGCGTCGAGGAATGCGTTGAGGTACGTGACCTCGTCGCCGCCCTGGGCCGGCGGCTTCGCCTGCGCGAGAGCGCGCTTGCGGATGGACCCGAAGCTCGTACTGTCGCCGCCGTCGCCGTGCATCACGATGGCGTCGTAGTACGCGAACTGGCCGAGCGTGCCCAGCCCGTCGCTCTTGCCCCGGCTGACCGCCGGGTCGAAGTACACCCGGTCGCGCTCGTCGTTCTGGGCCTGCTGGAACGCCGGATCACCGGCAGCCGCCTCCCAGGCCTCGCTGAACCCGGGGTCGAGGCCGTCGTGCGAGTCGGTGCCGTCCACATCGCGCAGGGCCGGCAGGTACTCGGCGAGGACGTTGTCCGGCTCCCGCTCCGTGTACAGCTCCACCAGGTCGAGCATGTCGCCGGTGCCGGAACAGAAACCGATGATGCCGGCCGTGTAGCCGCGGCCGTCGTCGATGTCCTCGATGTAGCCGTACTGCCCCTTCCAGTCCAGTGAGGAGTTCTCCGCGCTGGAGACCAGTTGCATGGCGATGTCCTTCTTCGCCGGATCGTCGAGCCCGGTCGCGGCTGCCTCCTGGTGGTGAACCGCCGTGGGGGCGGATGTGGTGCCTGCGAAGGCGGTGGCGGGGATCGCCGTGAGGGTCAGACCGAGCGCGACGAGTGCGACGCGCACGGATCGGTTGCTGCGACGTACGGTGCGCTTGTGGGGAGCGTGCACCAGTCCTCCAAGGGAGTTCGTCGTTCCGATGATTCTGTTAGGAAGCTTTCCTATCAGAGTCGAACGACGGTCGTACACCCCTGCGACACGTGCGAGTTCGGTTCGGACCGGACGTACGAAAGCCCCGCACCGGGCCGTAAGGGCGCGTGGTGCGGGGCAGGTAGTGCCGGGTCAGCAGTCCAGATAGGCCACGTGGATCCAGACACCCGTGGGTCCGCCCCACAGGTTACCCATCACCCAATTGCCCTGCTGGCCGCGGTAGTCGAGGTTCTGGCCCCGGTTCACCTGGCCCAGCACGGGGTAGTCCGTCCCCGGCCCGCCGCGGAAGTTCACTCCGTTGTCGTTGACCGTGCAGACCAGGGTCGGCGCCGCCTCGACGCTGTGCGCCGTCACCGTGCTCGGCGCGGCCTGGGCGGCGGGGGAGACGGCCAGACCGAGACCGGCGGTCAGCATGGCCGCGGCCAGCAGAATCTTCTTCATCATGTCGCAAGCTCCTCAGTGATCCGGCCCACGACGCGTGGACCGTCCGCCCGCCTCAACGGGCCGGCCGGCCGACGGGTCACGGGTCGCGGGTGTCTGTGCCGGGGCAGCGAAAGCACAGGTCACATGTGGTTTGCACCGGCGTACACAGATCGCGCGGCCAATGCCTCGCGCGCCTGTCGATCATGGGTTTACGAACCGCCCGGCCCCTTGATCCGGTAGCTGTCGCCGTACACCTTCCACTCCAGCGGTGTCTCCAGACCGAAGTTGCCCTCGTGTACGAACACCCGCTGGGCCGTCTCGACCCGGCTGGTGTCGCTGTGCGAGGGCTCCTTGCGGATCGCCGCGACCCGCGCGTCGAGGAAGGCGTCGAGGTACGTCCCCTCCTCGCCGCCGTCCGTGGGCGTCCGGTCGTCGTCGAGTGCCTGGCTGCGGATCGTCCGGAATCCGACGCTGCCCGCGGTGTCACCGGCCCCGTGCATCACATAGGCGTCGTAGTAGATGAACTGGCCCAGCGTGCCCAGCCCGTCCTTCTTCGCCTGTCTGACCGCGGGATCGAAGTACGACCGGTCCCGCTCGGTGTCCTGGGCCCTGCGGAACGCCGCGTCACCGGCGGCCCTCGACCATGCCTCGGTGAACGGACGGCCGAGTCCGGTGTGCGCGTCGGTCCCCTTCACCGCGCGCAGGGCGGGCAGGAACCGCTCCAGCGGATTTCCGGGCCGGGCCTTCGTGTAGCGCCTGACCACGCTCAGCATGTCGCCGGTGCCCGAGCAGAAGCCGATGATGCCGGCCGTGTAGCCGCGGCCGTCACGGATGTCCTCGATGTAGCCGTACTGGGCCTTCCAGTCCAGGGTCGAGTTCTCCGCGCTGGAGACCAGGCGCATGGCGATGTCCTTCTTCGCCGGATCGTCCAGTCCGGCACCGGAGGCCCCCTTGCCCGAGGAGTTGCCCGTACCCACCCCCGCACAGCCGGAGGGTGCCGCGACGGCCAGGACGAGAGCGATGAGGGTGACGACTGGAGAACGCGCGGTGAGCTTCACCTTTCCAGCCTGCCAGGCCGTGGGAATGATCTTCGCTCATTCGGCTGTAGCGTCAGGGGTATGGATGATCAGTCTGTTGTGGATGTCGGCGATGTACGTCTGGCGTACCGGACCTGGGGCGACCCGTTCGGCTCGCCCGTGCTGCTGCTGCACGGCCTCGGCGATTCCTCCGCGAACTGGGAGGCGGCCGGGAGTCTGCTCGGTCAGGAATGGCGGGTGTACGCCCTCGACCTGCGAGGTCACGGCGAGAGCGACTGGCCGGACGAGTACGACTTCGAGCTGATGCGGGACGACGTCCTCGGCTTCCTGGACGCGTGCGAGATCGACCGGGTCGGCCTGGTCGGCCACGACATGGGCGGGGTCGTCGCCCACCTCGTGGCCCAGGAGCACGCGGACCGGGTGGAGCGACTGGTCCTGGTGGAGACCCCGCCGCCGTTCCCCGGCGCGGCGGGCCCCGCCGTGCCCCCCGAAGGACCGGTCGACTACGACGAGGCCGTGCTCGCGGCCGTGCGGACCCAGGTGGCCGACCCCGACCCGGCCTGGGCGGAGGGCCTCGGGGAGATCGTGGCCCCGACGCTGATGCTGGCCGGCGGCCCGGCCAGCACCATGCCGCAGGCCCGCCTCCAGGACATGGCCTCGCTGATCCCGGACTGCCACCTCATCACGCTCGGCGGCGGCCACCGGCTGCACGAGGTCCATGCCGACCAGGTCGCCCAGCAGATCACGGAGTTCTTCACGAGCTGACGGGCCCGCCCCGGGGCACCGCCGGCGGCGGGGGCGCCCGCTGGATCAGCTCCCCGGCTGCCAGTCCGGGCGCCGGCCGCTGCGGGCGACCGCCCGGTCCAGCAGGGGCGCGTCGTCGGGGACAGGGACCGGCGGCCCGAACGGGGAGGTGGCCGGAGGGTTGTCGCCCAGGTCGGCGAGCAGCGCCATCGAGGTCCGCAGATGCGCCTCCTCGGCCCGGTACGGCTGCCCGGTGGACCTCGCCAGGTCCCAGCCGTGCAGCACCAGCTCATTGAGTGCGACCATGCCGGCCACCTCGCCGGGCAGGTCCACACTCCCTGCCCGGGTCATGCCCTGCCAGGCGTCCGGGGAGCGCCAGGCAGCCACCATCTCGTCGAGTGCGGTGGGCAGCGTGCTGCGCCATCCGTCGGTCAGCACCCCCGACTCCACCGAGGGTGCCGTGTCGGTGGTGGCGCCCAGCTCCTTGCGTGCGGCGTCACGGAACGCCACGGCCAGCCCTTCGACATGGGCGAGCATCGCGCCCACTGTGACGTCGGGGCAGGGGGTCGGGCCGGACAGCCGGGCATCGTCGATGGTGTCGAGCATCCCGGCGATCTGCCGGGCCGCGGGTTCGAGGTCGAGGAGGGGCGATGGGTTCGTCTGCGTATCCATACCTGTGCAGACTGCCGGAACGCCCCGGACTCATCGCTCAGCGCACCACGCGTCCCCGCAGAATGACCCTGCTGGGGTGATCGAGTGCCGCCGGATCGGCGGTGGGATCGGTGGCGTACGCGACGAGGTCGGCGGGAGCCCCGTCCGCCAGGCCGGGAAGCCCCAGCCAGGCCCGGGCCGTCCAGGACGCCGCGCCGAGAGCCGCCTCGGCGGACAGGCCGGCTCGCCGCAGCCAGGCCGCCTCGCCCGCGACCGTTCCGCAGGGGAACGAGTCCGTGCCGGCCAGCACCGTGACGCCCGCCTC
This sequence comes from Streptomyces sp. NBC_01013, assembly GCF_045162765.1. Taxonomy (NCBI): domain Bacteria; kingdom Bacillati; phylum Actinomycetota; class Actinomycetes; order Kitasatosporales; family Streptomycetaceae; genus Streptomyces; species Streptomyces sp. NBC_01013. The sequence goes on along the minus strand of NZ_CP108687.1, from coordinate 1,358,981 downwards.
GTGCGCGGCCCGGACGTTGCCGAACATGGTGTCCCAGCCGGCCAGCCACAGATCCCGCCGCACGCTCGGCTCCCGCGCCCGCATTGCGTCGGCCTTCACGCCGAACGCACCCAGCGTCGGTACGAACGCGGTGCCCTGCGCGGCCATCCGGTCCAGCAGCGCGGGATCCAGATGCATCCCGTGCTCCAGGCCGTCGGCCCCCGCCAGCACCGCGTTGCGGGTGCCCTCGGCGGTCTGGCAGTGCACCGCCACCTTGCCGCCGGCCGCGTGCACGGCGGCGACCACCTCGGTCAGCAGCGCGAGGGGCAGCGCGGGTTCGTCCGCGCGCCAGTCGCCGATGACCTTGCACCACCCGGACGAGGCGGCAGCCTCCTCCAGCGCCGCCCGCACGAGGTCGCCCTCGGCAACGTCCCGGCCGAATCCGGGGAAGAACCTGCCGGGCGTGGCCAGCCACCGCCCCGCCGAGGTGACCCGCGGCAGAGCCGGATCACTGCCCACCCACGCGGGTATCCGCCCGGCGGTCCCCGGCGTGCGCACCGCGAGCACGCCGGCGTCCCGGTGCTCGCCCAACTGCTCGCGCAGCAGGTCCTCGTCGAAGGGGGTGCCCGGCTCCGTGGCCCCGGGGTGGGTGTGCACGTCGACCAGTCCGGGCAGCAGCCAGCCGCCGTCCACGACCATCTCGGCATGCCGGCCCGCGAAACCCCCCGGCGGTGCCCCGGCCCGGAGCACCTCTCCGTCGACCAGGAAGGAACGCTCCTCGCGTTCGGGCAGCACCACTCCTCGTACGCACAGCATCCGCCGACGGTACGTCAGGCGGCCGGCCGGCGGTGCAGATCGGCAGATTGCGGAAGGCTCCCGCTCCGCCCCTTGTCGGCGGCCCCCGTGCCATGCGATACAGGTCTGGACCATTGCTGTCGGATGGAAGGCACCACCGTGCAACGCCCCCACGCAACCGCCGCGTTTGCCTGCTCCGCCGCCCTGCTCCTCGCCACCCTCACCGCCTGCGGCAAGAACGCCGAGGTCGACACCGGAAAACCGACCGCGCCGCAGGGGGTGACCGCCCAGGCGAGCAGCGCCACGTCCGCGCACGTCATGTGGGAGCCGTCCACCGACGACACGGCCGTCACCGGGTACGAGGTCTACCGCGAAGGAAGGAAGGCCAAGTCCGTCCCGGCGTCGAAGGTGATGACCGACGTCGACGGGCTGACCGCGTCGACCGCGTACACCTTCACCGTCCGGGCCAGGGACGCTGCCGGAAACCTCTCCGAGCCGAGCACCGCCGCAGCCCTCACCACTCCCGCGCCGACCCCCGCCGACCACGAGGCCCCCACTCGGCCGGTGAAACTGCGCGGCAAGGCGGACGGCGGCCGGGCCGCGACCCTGTCCTGGGGCGGCTCCACGGACGACGTCGGCGTCACCGCGTACGACATCTACCAGGAGGGCTCCCGCATCCACAGCGTGCCCGCCGCGCAGACCACGGCGCGGCTGACCGGACTGCGCCCCGGCACCATCTACACCTTCACCGTCCGCGCCCGCGACGCGGCCGACACCTCGTCGTCGGACAGCAACACCGTCGACCTCACCACCGCGGCCGTCCCCGGCGCACCCGCGAGCACCGCCCCCACGGATCTGCGGATCACGAGCAGCGCGCAGGGCAAGGAGTACGCGGTCGACCTGGACTGGAAGCAGCCGGAGACCGGGGGCAAGATACCCGCCTACCAGCTCTACCTGGACGGCAGGCTGACCACCACGATCGTCTGGGGCGGCGAACCGCCCGCCGGCCGGGCGAGTTACCGGCTGACCCTGAGCGAGCCGCGCGGCACCCGTCACTCGATGAAGATCCGCGCCAAGCTGCCGGACGGCAAGTGGGGTGACTTCTCGGCGGCGCGCACGGTCGTGCTCGCGGGCTGAGCCATCCGCCGGGATCAGCCGGGGACGCGGACCGTCTCGATCCACGGCGGCGGCTGCGGGGCGTCCGTCCCGATGAGCGCCGCGAGGAGCCGGCAGGAGGGGGCCTCGTCGGGCCAGGGAGTGAAGCCGTCGGTGAGGACGACCACGATGCCGGGCCGCTCGGGGGCGGCCAGCGCCCTGGCGATGCCCACCCGCATGTCGGTGCCGCCGCCCCCGCCGAGCGTGATCTGCTCAGCGGCCGTGACCCGTGAGACGGCGTGCACATCGGCGTCGCAGGCCAGTACGGTCACCCGGTTGCCCCGGATCCCCACCTCGCGCAGTACGCCGGTGACCTCGGCCAGCGCCGAGGCGATCTCGGGCTCGCCCATCGACCCCGATGTGTCGATGACGACCGCCACCCTGGGCAGCGGCCGGCGGAGGCTCGGCAGGACGACGCCGCGCAGCGCCGCACTCCGGCGGGACGGACGTCGGTAGGTGTAGTCGACCGCTCCGGCGGCCCAAGCGGCTGCCTCCCGGACCGCGCCCGCGAGTGCCCGCCGCCAGTCGACCGTGGGCTCCAGGACCTCGTCCGCCCAGCGCCGCCAGCCACCGGGCAGGTTGCCTCTGCTGCGCGCATGGGCGCGCATCGCTTCCGCGGTGTGGCGCCTCAGCGCCTCGGCCTCGACCGGGCCGACCCCCGTCGGGCCGGCCCCCGGACCGTCCAACTCCCAGGGCACCGGCTGCCCATGGGCGCCCGACCCGCAGTCGTGGGCGAAAGGGGACGGGGGCAGGGCCGCCAGGTACACCTCGAAGAGCTGCCCCTCCGGAAGACCGAAGAGGCGCGGCTCCAGCCGCCCGGCGGGCAGCGGGAGCCCGTCGGAGATCAGGTCGTCGTTGATCTCGCAGTCCTGTGCGACGTTCACGCGGTGCCGGTCCCGCTGGTCCGCAGCGGACAGCAGTCCGGCCCGGCCGTGGTGGTCGCGCAGCAGATGTGCCACCTCGTGCACCCAGACCGCCGCCAGCTCCGCCACCGGCGTCCCGTCCACGAACGCCGGCGACACGTAGCAGCGCCAGTGCCGGTCCACGCCCATGGTCGGCACGTCGTCGCTCGGCACCACCGTCAGCGCGTACAACGCGGACGCGAGGTACGGGCGGTCCTGGGCCGCCCGGTAGCGCGCCGCGAGCAGCTTCGTCGTGTCCAGCCGGCTCAGCCCCCCTGCGGTAGGGCGCCGGACTGCCGCAGCAGATCCAGGAACCCGTCGATCCCCGGCGGTACAGGCCAGTCGAGACTGCGCATGGCCGCCAGGTCGACCGCGGCCCGGGCGGCCACATCGGGCACCCCCGCCTCCACGGCCTTGGCCAGCACGGCCCAGCCCGCCTCCCAGCGCTGCCGGGTCGGATCGCCCTGCACGGCGGCCACGACGGCGATCAGGAAGGCGAGCTGCCGGTCCCCGCGCCGGGGGAGCGCGAAGGCGTCCGGGTCGGCGAGCACCCGGTCGGGGTCGGGCAGATCGAGGTTCTCCAGATAGGACAGCAACTCGATGCCCGCACCGTCCCCGACCGCTCCGGTCAGGGCGGCGGCGAGCGCCTCCCGCCCGGCGTCCGTCGCGTACCCGGTCGCGAGCAGGCGCAGCGCCATGTCCCAGGTACGCGGCGAAGGCCAGGCCCGGCCCCGGCTCTCCGCGTCGGCAGGGATGTGGTGGACCAGGCCGGGCCGCGCCGTCAGGAAACCGGAGACGGCACCCCGCGCACGGGCCGCGGCCCCCGGCACCTTGGCCGCCTGGACGACAGGAACGCCCAGGGCGGGCCACGTCCCCGCCATTCCGCGGGCCACGGTGCGCGGGTCGTGCGTCCACTGCAGATGGACGAACCGGTTGGCGAGCGGCGGGCTGAGGTGCCAGCCGTCCGCCGCGCTGGACGGAGGATTGGCCGCCGCCACGATGCGTACCGCCTCCGGCAGCACCAGGCTGCCGACCCGGCGTTCGAGTACGACCCGCAGCAGCGCGGCCTGCACGGCGGGCGGCGCCGACGACAGCTCGTCGAAGAAGAGCAGCCCCTGGCCGGTCCGGGCGAGGCGCACCGCCCAGTCGGGCGGTGCCATCGGCACACCCGTCTCCGCCGGGTTGTCACCCACGACCGGCAAGCCGGCGAAGTCCGACGGTTCGTGGACACTGGCGATGACCGTCTCGAGGCCGAGCCCCAGACCTGCGGCGAGCTGCTCCATACCGGCGGACTTGCCGATCCCCGGCTCACCCCACAGCAGGACGGGCTGGTTGGCCGTCACGGCGAGGGCCAGCGCCTCCAGCTGAGGGCTGCCGGACGGCTCGGTGCGGGTGGTGCGCAACCGCCGGTTGAGCTCGTCCGCGGCCGCCAGCGGGCCGGAACCGACGGACGGGGGCCGGATGGTGGTGCTCACTGTTCCTCGTCCTCTTCCTTCTGCTGCAGCGCGTCGTCGTACCACTGCGCCCCGATGCCCGGGTGCTCCGTCAGGACCCGCTCCCGGAGGAACTCAAGGTCCGCGCGCTTGTACCGGCGGATCACCTGGGCCAGCGAAAGCTCCATCTGATCGATGACGTCGATACGGGCCCCGGCGTCGAGCAGAGCCCTCACCAGCGCGGGGGAGCCGGCCTCGCTCACCACGACACCCAGCGGGGTCCGGTCGTGGTGATCCAGGGCTTCGAGGTCGAGCCCCGCCGCCAGCAGCCGGGGCAGCAACTCCTCGTGGTCGAGCAGATGGAGCACGTGCAGCAGCCCGCGCCGCCTGCCGTCGCGTACGTGCACGTCGACACCGGCGTCCAGCAGCTCCAGCACACCCGGGGTGTCCCCGTGCTGGACGCGCAGGAACAACTCCTGGCGCTGCGCCCGCAGCGCCTTCGGGAGCCGCCCCGTTCCCGAGGTACAGGAGTGCTCGACCGCGAAGCAGCCGGACACGGCGCCGCCGAACGCACGCATGGCGCTCTCGCGGTTGCGTTCCTCCTCGGTGTGCGGGGAGCGAAGCGCACCGTCCCGGAACACGACCTCGTGCCATTCGCCTCGGCACCGCACCCGCACCGGGCTCGGCGCCGACGGATCCGGTGGGCCGAACGGGCCTTCGAGCCCGGGGAAGAGCGCCCTGGCGACGAGCGGATGCAGCCACTTCGCGGGCATGGCGCCGGCCCGCAGCAGATCGAGGTCGGGAAGCCGGTGCCAGACCACCTGGGGGAGGAAGGCCGCGGCCGGAACCGTCCCGGGCTCCACGACGCGGGCCCGCAGCCGCCCGCCGGCGCTGTGGTCGGTGAGTTCCAGCAGGACGTGCCCCCGCCAGTGGGCGCCGATCAGGAAGCGCTCCCTCCCGGTGGCTGCCGTCGCCCGCCGTACTCCCGCCTCCAGCCGTGCGATGTCGACGGCCGACCAGGCGACGACCTCCTCGGGATTCACGCGGTACCACGAGCGCTCCGACTCCGGCGGCGTCGGATCCCAGTCGACCCCCGCGGCCGCGAACGCCTCGGCGACCTTGCCGTCCTGGTGCAGCAGCGTCACCCGCTCCGCCCGCTCCGCCGCGTCCCCGCGGCCGGACGGGCCGAGCTCCCGCGGTGTCAGGGGGGTGCCGTCGTCGTGGAGGAACGGGATCCACTCCCCGGCACCCGCGGCCCCGCGCAGTTCGTCGGTACGCCGCGCATCCCACACGTAGCGGGCCGCCCGCCAGTCCTCGGTGCCGGAACCGAACACACCCGGCGAGGTCTCGCCGGGGACGCCACCGAAGCGCAACGCGAGCCGCTGGGGTCCGTCGACCATCGGGGGCGTCCGCAGATGCAGATACGGAGAGAGGGGCAGACCGCCGCCGGTCCGGTAGCCCGCCAGGACGACGGTGCGGTCCGTGGCGACCGTCGAGCGTCCTCCCAGTACCCGGGGAAGATGCCAGCGCACCAGGTCGGGGGCCAGGTGCTGGAGGTCCGACACGAGCGCCGCAGCCACGGCCCGACCGTGCTCGGCCGCCACCTGCGCCGGGTCGAAGGCCACATCGAATCCGGACACGGCGAGCGCTCCCCGCCAGTCACCCGCCAGTCGGCGCTCCGTGGCACGCTCGACCATCCAGCGGGGCACGGCGTACCGACGTGCGCTGCGCAGACTCGACGCTGCCTCGGCCGGGAGGAACGGGTCGTCGGGGCGGCGCTTCACCGGTAGACGCTCCGTATCGCCCGCAGGTCCGCGTGGGCGCCGCTGTCCGGGCGCAGCCGCGTCGCGAAGGACCGCTTCACCTTGCGGGGGAGCCCCGGGCCCAGCCCGACGTACTCCAGTCGGGAATCCGTCCCCACCGCGCCCAGCAGGACCTTCGCGCCCCGCCCGGTCAGCCCCGTGTGGGCCAGCTCAAGGCGTCGCAGCGGACTGCCGCGCAGCGCCCCGGCCAGCGCCCCGGCCCCGGCGTCACCCGTCGCGTTGCCCGCCGCCCCGAGGCTGCGCTCCGACATCGGGCGCCCCAGGTCGAGCGCCTCGATCCCGTCGAGCGCGCCCGCCAGCGCACGCGCCCCCGCCGGCCCGATGCCGTTGCCGCCCAGCCCGAGCCGCACCGGGCGCGCCGGATCGGCCGCGGCGGCGAGCACGGTGGCCCCCGCGTCGCCCAGGTGGTTGGCCGACAGGTACAGCTCACGCACGCCCGCGTCGCGGATCAGCGCGGCGAGAGCGGGGGCGCTCTCCGCCTCCAGCCCGTTGCCGCCGAGGAACAGCCGCTCCACGGGCCGCTCCCGGGCTGACAACACCCCGAGCAGTACGTCCAGCCCGGTGGCGGTGATCCCGCTGTTGACCAGGTCCAGGCTGCGCAGCGTGGTGTTGCGGGCCAGCATCCGCGCGAGGACCCGGACACCGGCGTCGCCCAGCGGATTGCGCTTCAGCCACAGCGCCCTGACGGTCTCGTCCCCGCCGAGGGCGTCGGAGAGCGCGGCGGCTCCCTCGGCCCCGATGCGGTTGCAGCCGAGATAGACGGTCCGCAGCGAGTGATGTCCGCCGCGCAACGCGTCCGCGACCGTGCGCGCGCCCTCGTCGCCGAGGGAGTTGGTACCGAGCAGGGCGTGGACGGCGTGCGGCGACCGTACGAGAGCGGGCATCACCCGGGCCGCACCGGTGGCTCCGAGCCCCTGCTTGCACAGATCGACACGTCCGTCCGCACGCAGGGTCCCCAGCGGGAACACCTCGTCCGCTCCGACGGCCCGCTCCTGCGCGAGCCGGTCCAGCAGCGGATCCAGCTGTGCCGCGTCGGCGAGCGGAATGTCCGGGTGCTCGATCGCGGGGCAGCGCACGGGCATTGGCTGCGACATCTCAACTCCCCAGTCCCTCGCCGAAATCCCGCGGGGCCGGAGGACGACCGCGTCCGCCGCCCGTCCAGGACGCCGACGCCATCGACTTTCCTTCACGAAAAGGCGGCAAGACCGGTCGGATTCGAACCGACGTCCTCCAGCTCGATGCTAGGGCGCGACGACCTCTGCGCTACAGCCTTGCCGTTCATGATCCTAGCGGCCGCGCCGCCGAATTCGCACACCCGTACCCGAGTTGGCCGTCGGCGCTGAGGGGGCCGGTCCGGGAGGAGGTCCGCCCGCGGGTGCATGGCAAGTGGTCTGTACCTCTTGACGACTTGGTCCAGACCAATTACCTTCCCCTGTGCTCCATGGAACGACATGCATCCGCTCCCCCGAGGACCGCCTCACCGGTCCCAGCCGCTAGGGAGAACCATGTTCGAGCACATGCCCTTCAGACGGAGAACGACGACTGCGCTGCTTGCCGCCATCGCCCTCCTCCTCGCCCTGCTGTCCCTCCAGACCGGCCCCGCTCACGCGGCGGGCAAGCTGACGGCGACCTTCACCTCGGCCGACAACGGCCCCTGGTGGAAGGGGACCTACATCCTGCGCAACGACACCGACACTCCCGTCACCGGCTGGAGCCTCGAGTTCGACCTGCCCGCCGGGGTCGCGATCAGCTCCTCGTACAACGGCACCGTCACCACGCAGGGCAGCCACATCACCGCAGTCAACGCCCACTACAACGGCACGGTCGCCGCGCACGGCACCACCGAGCCGTACAGCTTCTGGTTCGTCGCCACCGGTCCGATCACCGCCCCGGCCGGCTGCCGGATCAACGGAGACAAGTGCGACGGGTCCGCGGACGCACCGCCCGGCGCGCCCGGTGGCCTGAAGCGGACCGATGTCACCGCCCGGACCGCCTCGTTGTCCTGGACCGCCGCCGTGGCCGGGGACTTCCCCGTGGCCTCGTACGACATCCTGGCCGGCGGCAAGGTGGTCGGCTCGGCCACCGCCGCGACCTCCGCCACCGTCACCGGCCTCAGCCCCGCCACCGCCTACGCGTTCACCGTCCGGGCCAAAGACACCCGCGGGAACACCTCCGCCGAGAGCGCCCCGCTGACCGTCACCACCGTCGACCCGGCCACCGACACCTTCCCGCCGACGGCCCCGGCCGCCCTGCACGCCACCGCGAGGGACTCCTCGTCCGTCACGCTGGCCTGGACCGCTGCGACGGACAACCAGCGGGTGGCCGCGTACGACATCTACCGCGGCTCCACCCCGGCCACCACGGTCTCCGGCACCACGACCACCGCCACCATCGGCGGCCTGTCGCCCTCGACCTCGTACACCTTCACCGTCAAGGCGCGCGACGCGGCCGACAACGTGTCGCCCGCGAGCAACACCCTCACGGTGAAGACCGACGACATCGTCGGCGCGGGCAACTACGCGAAGGTGGGCTACTTCGTCCAGTGGGGGATCTACGGCCGTCAGTACTTCGTGAAGAACCTCCACACATCCGGCGCCGCGGGGAAACTCGACATCGTCAACTACGCGTTCGCCAACATCGACCCCAACAACCTCACCTGCTTGAACGGCGTCACCAAGGGCACCACCGCCGACCCCCAGGACCCCGAGCAGGGCACCGGCGCCGGTGACGCGGACGCCGACTACGCCCGCGCGTTCAGCGCTGCCCAGTCCGTGGACGGGACCGCGGACGACGGCTGGGGCAAACTGCGCGGCAACTTCAACCAGTTGAAGAAACTGAAGAAGCTGCGCCCGGACCTCAGGATCGTGGTCTCCCTGGGCGGCTGGACCTACTCGAAGTACTTCTCCGACGTCGCCGCCACCGACGCGGCGCGCAAGAAGTTCGTCTCCTCCTGCATCGACATGTACATCAAGGGCAACCTCCCCGAGTACAACGGCGCGGGCGGCCCCGGCACCGCGGCCGGCATCTTCGACGGCTTCGACATCGACTGGGAGTGGCCCGGCACCGGCACTGGGCACCCGGCAACCACTACGCGCCGAACGACAAGAACAACCTCACCCTGCTGCTCGCCGAGTTCCGCAGGCAGCTGGACGCCGTAGGTGGCGGCCACCGCCTCCTCACCGCCTTCACCCCTGCCGACCCGCAGAAGATCGGCGAGGGCTGGGACCTGGCCAAGGTCTTCGACTCCCTCGACGTGGCCAACGTCCAGGGCTACGACTTCCACGGCTCGGGCAGCGACAACTCCTGGGAGCCGAACCGCACCGGCCACCAGGCCAGCCTCTACAACGACGCGGAGGACCCGTACGCCTTCCACTTCAGCGCGGATGCCGCCATCAAGGCGTACACCGACGCGGGCGTCGAACCGCGCAAGCTGACCCTCGGCATCCCGTTCTACGGCCGCGGCTGGCAGAACGTCACCGACGGGGGAGCGGCCGGCGAATGGCAGCCGGCGGGTGGCGCCGCCCCCGGCCAGTTCGCGGAGGAGGCCGGCACCCGGGGCTACTCCAACCTCGTCGGCGCGTACCCGGCGATGACGGTGCACCACGACGAGCAGTCGGTATCGACATACGGATATACCGGCAATCAGTGGTGGTCGTTCGACGACACCTGGTCCATCGGCAGGAAGGCGGCCTATGTGAAGGACAAGGGCCTGCTGGGCGTCATGGTCTGGGAGATGTCGGGGGACACCCCGCAGGGCACGCTGATGGGCGCGCTCGACTCCGGGCTGCGTTAGAGGCTCTCCGGCCCGCGGAGGTCCGGCGGACTCCGCGGGCCGGACGGCGCGGTCTCACAGGATGATGCGGTCCCGCACCCATCGCAGGCATTCCTCGTCCCCGGCGGGCAGCTCCTCGCCCGCCGGCCAGGGAAGCACCGTCAGGACCAGATGCGTCAGATAGCCGTAGGGGCCGCCGTCCTCGCGCGGGGCGAGCACCACACCGTGTTCGCCCATCCGCCAGATCCGGCAGCGCAGGTATGGCCCCATGCCGAGCCGGCCGTCGGAGCGCAGCGTGCGCACGGGCGGACCGAGCTCGGCGGCGACGACGTCCGCCGCCCGGTCGAGCACGGCCTCGCACTCCGCCTCGTCCGGTTGCTGGAGAAGGACCCAGCCCGGCAGCGCGGCCCACTCCCCGATGAGCTCGACGAGCGAGTCATGACCGTACTCATCAGGATCCGGCGGATCGACGGGATACGCCTCGCCGAAGGTCAGGATCAGCGTGCACTCGGGGTCGCCCAGCGGATCGCCCTCGTACCACAGGACGTGATGGTGCCCGGTGAGGACGGCGTCGGAGACGAGATAGGTGTACTCCCAGCCGAGCACCTTCTCGCTGTACTCGTCGAACTCCTCCTCGGGGACGGCCGGCATCGCGGGCATGGCCAGCAACTCCCGCACGGCGGCGGCGGAGAGGGGTGAGTGGGCGAGTGAATGGACGGGCATGCGGCGCGGCGCTCCCTCGGTCGATGCATGACGGAGTCGGGCTCCGAAGGCCGACGCCGGGATGATTTCACGACGGGCGACGCACCACGGGCCCGCTCGGGTGCCCCGTACATGGCTCCGACCCGGCGCCGTGGGTTACCGGGGGCGCCGCACTTGAAGCCTACGTCCACGTTGATCCACTGCCAGATCTGCGAGCGTGAGATATAGCAGTCCCACTCATAGCGCCGGGGCGAGTTGCTGGCTCAGCGCACCATGCCCGTGTGGTGAGCGGACGCGGCGTGATCAGCATCGGCTCGGACCAACTGGTGCAACTTCGCGCGCGTTGCGGAGTCGGTTGAATACAGCACCGTCCCCACCATGCCGCGTGTGAGGAGAACTTTGTACGTGTTTCGGATGAGGCGGTCCACGTCTGCGTCAGACGTGGATTTCTTGAAGACGGGATCCTTGGACGCAGTGCGGTCGGTGACCCAGCCGTCCTCGCGCCAGACAAGGTCGGGGCCCAGGATCACGCCGCTCCAGTCGTACTCAAATCCCTGAGCTGTGTAGACGCACCCCACCTGCCCAAAGCCTGCCGGATCGGTTGCCCAGAGTGCAGCCGGAGGCGCCCCCGCGACCGCTCGCTCGCCGAAGACGTTCCAGGGCCGTTCCCAGCCCCCGATGACGACATCCGCAGGGAGCGCCTGGCCGGGCGGGACCTTCTTGGACCACTTCCAGCAGTAACCCGCCGATATACGCGCCCCGAAACCTTGCGCGCGGCGGCCTTCGAGAAACTCCTCCATCTCCTGTGGGCTGTCGGCGACGACAAGTTTCATCTTGTCGTCCGGATCCCACTGCACGGGGCCTCCTGGTTCCAAGCCCAGCAGGCGGACCGTCCAACGCAGGTAGGCGTCGCTACCTCCGCACCTGAACTGGCTGTCCAGAGGGATCACTTGGCAGTTCAGCCCCCGGGCGGCAGCTGCCGCTCTGATCTCGGCGACCGTGCCCATCTCTCCTGGCCGCACAACCTGATGCTCATCGAGCAGGAAGACCGGCACCCGTGCCGTGTCGATGAGTTCCTCGATCTGTGCCTTGCCCGTACGGCTTGACGCCGACGTGTAGCGATTTGCCGAGGTTTGCCTGATGCGGTGCGCTTCGTCACAGATCAGGACGTCGATGCTGTTGCGCTCGGCTGTCATGAAGCTGTTGAAATACTTGAAAAGGTCCTGGACTTCGCGCTTCCGGGCGCCGGCCACCTTACGCATCGTCGTGGTGAACGAGTTCGACCCAGTGGCGTGCAGAGCTGTGGTTCCCTGGCGGTACAGCTCGCCGAGCAATGAGAGCGCGATGACACTCTTTCCGGTACCTGGACCGCCGGTGACGATCACGACTTCCTTGTGGTCGGATTGCCTTGATCGCCGCACGGCATTGAGCACCGTGCGGTAGGCGACCTGCTGCTCGTCCAGCAATACGAACTGTTCCCGCTCGCGAACCTCTTGAGCAGCCACAGCCATCAGCTGTCGGGACGGACCAATTCTTCCGGCCAGGAACTCGTCGGCGGCGGATGCTCCGGAACCCGTCCCCAACCTCGTGCGCAGATAGTTGATGAACTCGCCGCGTCGCGCGCCGATGAAGAGTTGCCCGAAGGAGTCCTGCTCGGCCTCGAACAGCCCACGGACGCCGAACTCGTTCGCATTGTGCAGATATGCGGCTCCGGAGACCCGGTGAGGGTGCTCGGCGAGTGCGCCGTTGAAGGAGACCAGATACTGACAGTAGGCGCGCACCTGGTCGACAGGATTGAGCACCGGGCGAGCGTACGCGTCGATGCGGCACAGCGATGGATCCTCGTCATCCGGCTCGGCGCTGCTCCACTGCTTGAGCTCGACAACGACGTACGACGGCTCTCCGGTCTGGGGGTGCACGCCGGCCACCACTGCGTCAGCACGCTTGCTGTTGAGTGGCAATCCATACTCCAACAGGATTTCCACCTGGTCGAGACCGGCTTCGTTCAGCGCGTTGGCCAGCGCAGGGATGCTGCGCTCCCATTACCGCGCCTCGGAGGGGCTGGGCCGGTAACCGTGCACGTGGACGAACTGCTCAGCCAGTCGGAGGAAGAGAGAGCCGGACAGACACTCAGCGGCGACCGCGGCGGCGGACTCGCGGAACAGCAACGGATGCTCCCAGGCAGCACGAAGGAACTCGTGCGGGTGGGGGCATGTCCTTCGAGACCCCGCCGGAGCGGAGCGGAAGCCCGTCGGGCCGCAATGACAATTAGTCGAACTCTATCGTGAGCTGCTGCGCAACAGCTTGTTCGACCTCTGTGACCAGTGGCGGGAGCTTCTTCTTGGGTTTAGCCAAAGGCGAGTCGGCGACTGTGCCCGAGATCAGAGTGCGCAAACGTTGCGGGTGCCCTCGTCCTCGGAGTAGATGACGATCCCGCTCCGGGCGCGCGTCAGCAGGACGTGGTAGGCGTGCCGAATCAGGCGGTCGACCTGCGCGTCGCTAACTGTCTTCTGCTTCAGCCTGCCGTCATGGGTCCCGGTCCGGTCCACGGTGAAGCGCCCGTTCTGCCAGACCAGGTCAGGACCGATGATGACTCCGGTCCAGTCGAACTCGAAGTTCTGCGCCGTATAGATACAGCCGATCTGCCCGAAACCTCTCGGATCGGTTGCCCATTGACTCGACTCCGGGACGCTGTCGAGCTGGACGCCGTCTTTGGCGTTCCAAGGCCTGTGCCACTCACCGATCTGGACCTCGACCAGCAACCGGACCAGCTCTGTCTGCCCGACGTCGACCAGCGGGCCGTAAAGGGGCTGAAGTTCGGTGAGGCGCTTCCCGCTCGTCTCGCGCAGGCGACTCTGGCAACGAGATTTGCCGACCTCGAGGGTGCGCGGGCTGTTCTGGAAGAGCCGGTCAGGTTCGTCATCCTGACGCCCTCCTGACGCCCTCCACACCTCGGGTGCGTTGGCCTACGACTCCGCCCCCGGCGCCGTGCGGCACCGGGGGCGGTCGCGTACGCGCGACGCGTCAGCGCAGCTGCTCGTACGCCGGAAGCGTCAGGAAGTCCGCGTAGTCCTGGTCCAAGGAGACCTGGAGCAGCAGGTCGTGGGCCTGCTGCCACTTGCCGGCGGTGAAGGCCTCGTCGCCGATCTCGGTGCGGATCGCGGTCAGTTCCTCGGCCGCGACCTTGCGGGCCAGATCCGCTGTGGCGTGCTCGCCGTTCTCGAAGACCACGTCCGCGTTGATCCACTGCCAGATCTGCGAGCGCGAGATCTCGGCGGTGGCCGCGTCCTCCATCAGGTTGAAGATGGCGACCGCGCCCATGCCGCGCAGCCACGCCTCGATGTAGCGGATGCCGACCGCGACGGCGTTGCGCAGACCGTCGTACGTGGGCTTGGCGTGCAGGGTGTCGATGGCGATGAGGTCTCCGGCGGCCACCGAGACGTCCTCGCGCAGCCGCTCCTTCTGGTTCGGCTTCTCGCCGAGGACGGCGTCGAAGGAGGCCATGGCGATCGGGACCAGGTCGGGGTGGGCGACCCAGGAGCCGTCGAAGCCGTCCTTCGCCTCGCGGTCCTTGTCGGCCTTGACCTTCTCGAAGGCGACCTTGTTGACCTCGGCGTCCCGGCGCGACGGGATGAAGGCCGCCATGCCGCCGATGGCGTGGGCGCCGCGCTTGTGGCAGGTGCGGACGAGGAGTTCGGTGTACGCCCGCATGAACGGGGCGGTCATCGTCACCGCGTTGCGGTCCGGGAGGACGAACTTCGAGCCGCCGTCACGGAAGTTCTTGACGATGGAGAACAGGTAGTCCCAGCGGCCCGCGTTCAGCCCGGAGGCGTGGTCGCGGAGCTCGTAGAGGATCTCCTCCATCTCGTAGGCGGCGGTGATCGTCTCGATCAGGACCGTGGCGCGCACGGTGCCCTGCGGGATGCCCGCATGGTCCTGGGCGAAGACGAAGATGTCGTTCCAGAGGCGGGCCTCCAGGTGGGACTCCGTCTTCGGCAGGTAGAAGTACGGGCCCTTGCCGAGGTCGATGAGGCGCTGCGCGTTGTGGAAGAAGTAGAGGCCGAAGTCGACCAGCGCGCCGGGCACCGGGGTTCCGTCGAGCTGGAGGTGGCGCTCGTCCAGGTGCCAGCCGCGGGGGCGGGTGACGACGGTCGCGAGCTCGTCGGCCGGCTTCAGGGCGTACGACTTGCCGGACTTCGGGTCGGTGAAGTCGATGGCGCGGTCGTACGCGTCCATCAGGTTGAGCTGGCCGAGGACGACGTTCTCCCACGTGGGGGCGGACGCGTCCTCGAAGTCGGCGAGCCAGACCTTCGCGCCCGAGTTGAGGGCGTTGATGGTCATCTTGCGGTCGGTCGGACCGGTGATCTCGACCCGGCGGTCGTTCAGCGCGGCCGGGGCCGGTGCGACCTTCCAGGAGTCGTCCGCGCGGATCGCGGCGGTCTCCGGCAGGAAGTCCAGCGTGGAGGTGCGGGCGATCTCGGAACGGCGCTCCCCGCGTCGGGAGAGCAGTTCGTTCCGGCGGGGCGTGAACCGGCGGTGCAGCTCGGCCACGAACGCGAGGGCCGCGGGGGTGAGGACCTCGTCCTGCCGGGGCAGGGGCTCGGCATCGACGATGGCCAGCGAGGACGGCGCTGGTGCGGACATGAGCTGTCACTCCTTCAGCGGGCGGTGCGGGCGACGTCTCACGGCCGCCGGGTCGCCTGAAATGGCACGGCGTGCCATGGCTCCGGGATACGGCCGTGGTCGCCGTCTGAGGTGCAGAGGGCTTCTGACCAGTGGATAGTAGTTTCCTCATGGTGGAAGTTCAATGGTTTGTTGATGTCGAGATTCTCCGGGTCGACACAAGCGGGCGGTTGTTGTCGCAGCGTGCCAGTGCGTTTACTCCAGGTGGGAGAGGTCCTCCGCCGTGTCGATGTCGTAGGCCTGAGCCACATCCGAACACTCGACGAGCGTGATCGCATCGCGATGCGCCCGCAGGTACGCCCGGGCCCCCCGATCACCCACCGCGCCCGCCGCGATGTCCGTCCACAGATCGGCCCCGAAGAGCACCGGATGGCCGCGCTCTCCGTCGTACGAGGCAGCCGCCAGGCTCGTGCGCGAGCGGTACGCCGCCCGTACCCGGGCCACGGCTTCGGCGCCGATGCCGGGCTGGTCGACCAGGAGTACGACAACCGCGTCCACTTCCGCGCCCCCGCCGGCGAGGGCGGTGAGCCCCGACCGCAGTGAGGAGCCCATGCCCTCGGTCCACTCCGGGTTGACGCTCACCATGCAGCCGGCCAGCTCGGCGCGCGCCCGCACCTCGTCGGCGGCGGCGCCGAGCACCACCTGGACCGGATCGCAGCCGCCCTCCCGGAGCGTGCCCACCGCATGGTCGGCCAGCAGGCGGCCACGGTGTTCCAGCAGGGCCTTCGGGCGCCCGCCGAGCCTGCGCCCGCCACCCGCCGCGAGCAGCAATCCGGCAATGACGGGGCTGGCGGGCGGGGGAGGGGAGGTGAGGGGCTGCGGTGTGCTTGTCATCCCGCCTGGATACACCGGACGGGCCGTTCGCGCACGGACCGGGCCGGTCCGCCGGGCCGCGTCCATGTGCGGGACACTCCGAGTTCCGTCCGCGGAGTGGCGCCCGACACCTGTCATGGCGTTAACTTGCCCGCATCCCCGGACACTTGACCACGGTGCGGGGCTTGGTCGAAACACCGGCACAAAGATGTGCGAGGGGGAGTGCTTTGTTGAAGAGCGTGGGGCAGGCGCGGGTGACCAGCAGTGGCGAGGACCCGAGAGTGACGGAGCTGCGTACGGCCGTCTCCCGCCTCCGCCGGGAGCTGGCCGGACATCCCGCGGAGTTCCCGGACCGAGCGATCGCCGAGGACGAGCTGGCGGCGCTGGACGCGATGGCGGCCGGGGGCGCGCCCGAGATTCCCCGGCTCCGCCGGTCGCTGCTGCTGATCGCGGGGGCGGTCGGCTCGGTCAGCGCACTGGCATCGGCACTCAGGGACGTGCGGATCGCGGTCGATCTGTTCGGCGAGCCGCCGCGGCGGTGAAGCCTGTGGGGCGGTGAAGCCGACGGGGTGGGGCGGGGGCCCGCCCCATCGGCTTCACCGCCGGATGAGCCTGCGGGCCGTCGCCGCCGCCACGGCCGCGGTGCGCGAGTCCACGCCCAGTTTGGCGTAGACGTGCACCAGGTGGGACTTCACCGTCGCCTGGCTGAGGAAGAGCTTCTTGCTGATCTGAAGGTTCGAAAGACCCTCACCGACCAGTTGCAGGACCTCCAGCTCGCGCTTGGTGAGCGCCTGGGCCGGCATCCGCATGCGGTCCATCAGCCGGTGTGCGACGGCCGGCGCCAGGGCGGAGCGGCCGGCCGCCGCCGTACGGACCGCGCCGGCCAGTTCCTCCGGCGGGGCGTCCTTGAGCAGATAGCCCGCCGCGCCCGCCTCCACCGCGGCGAGGATGTCGGCGTCGCTGTCGTACGTGGTCAGGATCAGGACCCGGGGCGCGTCCGGCTGCGCGGTGATCGCGGCGGTCGCCTCCGAGCCGTGCAGGCCCGCACCGAACTGCAGGTCCATCAGGACGACGTCGAACTCACCGGTCGCGGCCAGGGCAACCGCCCGCTCGGCGGTGTCGGCCTCGGCGACGACGCGGAAGTCCGGCTCGGTGTCCAGGACGGCCCGCAGGCCCGCCCGTACCACCGGGTGGTCGTCGGCGAGCAGGAGTCTGATCTGCGTGGTCTCGGTCATGCGGCGTCCCGTCCGGTCCGGCCGTCGGAGAGCGGCAGCGGCAGGGTCAGGGCGACGGCCGTGCCCTGGCCCGGCGCCGATTCGACGCTCAGGGTGCCGCCCAGCGAACGGGCCCGGGACCGCATGGCCGGCAGGCCGAAGCCGCCCGTCCCGGTGCCCAAGCTCGCGGCGGAGTCGTCCGTGAAGCCGTGGCCGTCGTCGACCACGTCCAGCGCCACCGAGGTGTCCATGAAGCTCAGCGTGATCTCCGCCCGCCGCGCGTCCGCGTGCTGCACCGTGTTGGCCAGCGCCGACTGAGCGGTGCGCAGCAACGCCACCTCGTACGGAGTGGGCAGCTCCACCGGGGTGCCGCTCACGGCGAACTGCACGGTCAGCCCGGGCGTGGTGATGCGGGCCGAGAGCCGTTCCAGAGCTGCCGCGAGTGAGCCGTTCTCCAGATCGGGCGGGGTCAGGGCGCGTACGAAGCGACGGGCCTCGGCGAGATTGTCCTGGGCGGCCTCGCGGGCCTGGCGGACATGGGCGACGGCGGGGGCGTCCGTGGGAAGGGTGCGTTCGGCGGCGCGCAGCAGCAGCTGGATGCTGGAGAGGCCCTGCGCAAGGGTGTCGTGGATCTCGCGGGCCAGCCGTTCACGTTCGGCGAGGGTTCCGGCGGTGCGTTCCGCCTCGGCCAGCTCCGCGCGTGTCGAGACGAGCTCCTCGATGAGCTCGCGACGCCGCTCGCTCTCGCGGAACAGCGCGTCGTATCCCAGGACCGTGGCGACCGCGACCGCCGCCCCGAGCAGCGGGCCGATGAACGTCCCGGGGGTGACCGTCTCGCCGTGCAGCAGGAAACCGGTGATCGCGGCAGCAGCCGTCACCACCACGGCGGGCAGGCTCCAGCGGATCGGCAGCAGGTGCAGCTGGAGGAAGTAGAGCGGGAACGCCAGCCACAGCGCGTCCGGCGACAGGACCAGCAGCGCCAGCCAGAGCACCCACAGGACCGCGAGCCAGAGCGCTCCCGCCCGGGTCCGTGGCTGGACGGACGGGGCCAGTGCCCCTGCCGCGTACACCACGGCCAGTACGCCCGCGACGGCGACGACGGCCACGGAGTGCGCGGCCCCGTCGCTCACGGCCTGGACGGCGGCGAGCGCCAGCAGACCCAGCAGCAGGGCGTGCAGGCACAGCCGCAGCGCGGCGGCGACCGGGGGATGAACACGCGTTTCCATGATTCGTCCAGCGTAGACGCGGGGTCTGCGAGGCCGGTCAATCGAAAGGTTGATGTCGGGACCGGCCCGCGGGCGATGTTTGCGCGGCCGGGAAACCCGAGGCTGGAGTCATGTTCGTCGCATGGAGAGATCTTCGGTTCGCCAAGGGCCGGTTCGCGCTCATGGGCACGGTCGTGGTGCTGATCACGCTGCTGGTGGGCCTGTTGTCCGGCCTCATGGCCGGACTGGCCCGGGAGAACACCTCGGCCGTCACGGGGCTGAACGCCGACCACATCGCGTTCGCCGCCCCGCCCGACGGCCAGTCGGTGTCCTTCACCGGTTCGACCGTCCGGGAGACCGCCTGGCAGAGCTGGGAGAAGGAGCCGGGGGTCGAGGCCGCACAGCCCCTCGGTATCCGCACGCTGAACGCCGCGGCGGTGACGGGGGAGCGGACGGCGGCCGTCTCGGCGTTCGGTGTCGAGGCGGGGAGCGGCCTGTCGCCATCGGGCACCAAGGTCGGCCCGGGCAAGGTCGTGCTCTCCGAGCAGGCCGCCGAGGACCTGGCGGCCCGCGCCGGAGACCGGCTGCGGCTCGGCGGCGACGAGGTCACCGTCGCGGCGGTCGCAGGCAGCGCCTCGTACAGCCACACGCCGGTCGTGTGGACCGTGCTCGCCGACTGGCAGCGGTTCGGGGCCGAGGGTGACGGCGGTACGGAGCACGCCACCGTCATCGCGCTGACCACCGCCGACGGCGCCGATCTGGCTGCCGGCGACCGGGCGGCGGGCACCAGCACGCTCACACTCGACGGTTCCCTCTCGGCTATCGGCTCCTACCAGGCCGAGAACGGCTCCCTCCAGCTGATGCGGGGGTTCCTCTTCGCCATCTCCGCCCTGGTGATCGGCGCCTTCTTCACCGTCTGGACGATCCAGCGCAGCGGCGATGTCGCCGTTCTCAAGGCGCTGGGTGCCTCGACGCCGTATCTGCTGCGGGACGCGCTCGGCCAGGCCGTGGTCATGCTCGCGATCGGTACGGGAGTGGGCACCGTGCTCGCCTCCGGCGTCGGCGCACTGGTCAGCGGTGGGGCCGTGCCCTTCGTCCTGGAGGCGTCGACCGTTCTCGTCCCGGCTGCCGTCATGATCGCCCTCGGCGCGGTCGGGGCGGCCCTGTCCATCCGGCGGATCACCGCCGTCGACCCGCTCACCGCACTGGGGAGTGCCCGGTGACCTCCAGCCCCTACGTCACACCCCGGAGTGCCCGATGACCCTCACGCTCACCGATGTCACGCTCACCTACCCGGACGGCGAAGGGCGGCTCACCGCCCTGGACCGTGTCGCGCTCGATGTGCCCGCGGGCACCCTCACCGCCGTCGTCGGCCCCTCGGGCTCCGGCAAGTCGAGCCTGCTCGCCGTGGCAGCCACCCTGGTCACCCCCGACGAGGGCGCCGTCGTCGTCGCCGGTACGGATACGGCCGGGCTCGGCCGCGCGGACAAGGCCGCGCTGCGCCGCGAACGGATCGGCATCGTCTTCCAGCAGCCCAATCTGCTGCCCTCGCTGACCGCAGCCGAACAGCTCCAGGTCATGTCGCACCTGTCGGGCCGTGCGGCGCGGACCGCCCGGGCTCGCGCACTGGAGCTCCTGGACGCGGTCGGTCTCGCCGACAAGGCGGATCGCAGGCCTCACCAGCTCTCGGGCGGGCAGCGTCAGCGGATCAACATCGCGCGGGCCCTGATGAACGACCCGGCGGTCCTGCTCGTCGACGAACCGACCAGCGCCCTGGACCACGAACGGGGCGGGGCGGTGCTCGATCTCCTCGTCTCGCTGACCCGGCAGCGGTCCACGGCGACCGTCATGGTCACCCACGACCGGACCCATCTGGACCGAATGGACCTGACCGTCGTGATGGAGGACGGTCGGCTGACCGCTCCGGCACTGACCTGAACGAGAGGGTGTCCGAACAGGGCTGAGGGGCGGTCCGGAGTTGAGGCTCCCGACCGCCCTCCTCGCGCTTCAGCCGGCCGGCCCGCTGCTGGCCAGCGCCTCGGACAGTTCCTTCGCGGCCTGCTGGAGGATCGGCACGATGCGCTCGGTCGCCGCCTCGGTCACCCGGCCCGCCGGCCCGGAGATCGAGATCGCCGCGGAGGTGGGGGAGTTGGGGACCGGGACCGCCAGGCAGCGGACCCCTATCTCCTGCTCGTTGTCGTCCACCGCGTAACCCACCCTGCGCACCTGCTCCAGAGCGTCCAGGAAGCCGTCAGGTGTGGTGATCGTCTTCTCGGTGGCGGCCGGCATCCCGGTGCGCGCGAGCAGTGCCCGCACCTCGTCGGGCGACGTGTGCGCCAGCAGCGCCTTGCCCACGCCGGTGGAGTGCGGCAGCACCCGGCGCCCGACCTCGGTGAACATGCGCATCGAGTGTTTGGAGGGCACCTGCGCCACGTACACGATCTCGTCGCCGTCGAGGAGCGCCATGTTGGCCGTCTCACCCGTCTCCTCGACCAGCCGGGCCAGATACGGGCGGGCCCAGGTGCCGAGCAGTCGCGCGGCGGACTCGCCGAGCCTGATGAGGCGCGGGCCGAGCGCATAGCGCCGGTTGGGCTGCTGGCGTACGTAACCGCAGACGACCAGGGTGCGCATCAGCCGGTGAATGGTGGGCAGCGGAAGACCGCTGCTCGCGGAGAGCTCGCTCAGGCCGACCTCGCCCCCCGCATCGGCCATCCGCTCCAGCAGATCGAAGGCGCGCTCAAGGGACTGCACACCACCGCTGGAACCGGCGGGCTTGGAGTCGGAAGTGCTGGCGTGGGACGGCGGCACGTCAACGGTCCTTTCGAAGCGGAAGAGCAAGGCAGCAGCCTACCGGGCGCTTCCCGATCGGCCCACTGTCGAAGGGGTACCGTCCTGGCCGGTCAGGGCTCGTTTGTCCCGGTGTCCGGGGCCGGTCCGACGGGGCGTGCGGCGCCGCGCCTGGCTCATTCTACATTCCACACTCCGAAAACAGTCTTTTACTTCGTGGAAACCTCCAGTCGACGCCACGCGTGGTCGGCTGGGCGGTCCGAGCGGAGGATGGGGTCTTGACGGGTCGCGTTCCCGAGTGAAGACTCCTTCAACAGTTCGTTGAATTCATGAAGTGGGGAGCAGGGGTGTCCGGTACGGACGTGAAGCTGGTACTGCGCTCGACGCGCGTCGTCACACCCGGAGGCACACGGCCCGCCGCGGTCCATGTCGCCGGCGGGACGATCGACGCCGTCCTGCCCTACGACGCACGGACGCCGGCGGGTGCCCGGGTCGAGGACTTCGGCGACGACGTCCTGCTGCCCGGACTCGTCGACACGCACGTCCACGTGAACGACCCCGGCCGCACCGAGTGGGAAGGGTTCTACACCGCGACCCGCGCCGCCGCGGCCGGCGGGATCACCACGCTGCTCGACATGCCGCTCAACTCGCTCCCGCCGACCACCACGGTCGAGCACCTGCGGGTCAAGCAGCAGGTGGCGGCACCCAAGGTGCACGTCGACACCGGCTTCTGGGGCGGCGCGATCCCGTCGAACGTCAAGGATCTGCGACCGCTGCACGAGGCCGGGGTGTTCGGCTTCAAGTGCTTCCTCTCGCCCTCCGGCGTCGAGGAGTTCCCCGAACTGGACCAGGAGCAACTGGCCCGCTCGATGGCGGAGATCGCGGGCTTCGGCGGCCTCCTGATCGTGCACGCCGAGGACCCGCACCACCTGGCGACCGCGCCGCAGCGCAGCGGCCCGGCCTACGCCGACTTCCTCGCCTCCCGGCCCCGCGACGCGGAGAACACCGCGATCGAAGGGCTCATCGCCCATGCCGGGCGGCTGAACGCGCGCGTCCACATCCTGCACCTCTCCTCCAGCGACGCACTGCCGCTGATCGCCGCCGCAAAGCGCGAGGGCGTCCGCGTCACCGTCGAGTCCTGCCCGCACTTCCTCACCCTCACGGCCGAGGAAGTCCCCGACGGCGCCACCGAGTTCAAGTGCTGCCCGCCCATCCGCGAGGCCGCCAACCAGGACACGCTGTGGCAGGGGCTCGCCGACGGCACCATCGACTGCATCGTCTCCGACCACTCGCCCTGCACCACCGACCTCAAGACGCCGGACTTCGCCTCCGCCTGGGGCGGCATCTCATCCCTCCAGCTCGGACTGCCCGCGATCTGGACCGAGGCACGCAGGCGCGGCCACTCGCTCGACGACGTGGCCCGATGGATGTCGGCGGCCCCCGCCGAACTGGCCGGGCTTCACCGCAAGGGTGCGATCGAGCCCGGCCGCGACGCCGACTTCGCCGTCCTGGCGCCCGAAGCCACCTTCACCGTCGACCCGGCCGAGCTCTTCCACCGCAACCAGGTGACCGCGTACGCCGGCCGGACCCTGCACGGCGTCGTGCGGTCGACCTGGCTGCGGGGCGTACGGATCGCCACCGAGGGCACCCTCGCCGAACCCACCGGCCGCCTCCAGACAAGGAACACCTGACCATGACGGCGACAGCGCACTTCACCGGCGACGCGAACCCGTACGGCGGCGGCGACCCGTATGCCGACTACCGCACCACCGACCTCCCCTTCACCCACCTCGTCGACCTCGCGGACCGGCGGCTGGGCGCGGGGGTCATCGCGGCCAACGACGAGTTCTTCGCGGAACGCGAGAATCTGCTGAAGCCGGAGCCCGCCCACTTCGACCCGGAGCACTTCGGGCACAAGGGCAAGATCATGGACGGCTGGGAGACCCGCCGACGCCGTGGCGTGAGCGCGGCACAGCCCCACCCGGCGGACGAGGACCACGACTGGGCGTTGGTCCGGCTCGGCGCACCCGGCGTCGTGCGCGGCATCGTCGTCGACACCGCCCACTTCCGCGGCAACTACCCGCAGGCGGTCTCCGTCGAAGCCGTCTCGCTGCCCGGCTCCCCGTCGCCCGAAGACCTCTGCGGGCCCGACGTGAAGTGGACAACGCTCGTCCCCCGTACGGCCGTAGGCGGCCATGCGGCCAACGGCTTCGCCGTCGACGTGGCGCAACGCTTCACCCACCTGCGGGTCAAACAGCACCCCGACGGTGGCATAGCCCGGCTCCGGGTCCACGGCGAAGTGTCCCCGGATCCGGCCTGGCTGACGGCGCTCGGCACCTTCGACCTCGTCGCGCTGGAGAACGGCGGCCGGATCGAGGACGCGTCCGACCGCTTCTACTCCCCGGCGACCAACACCATCCAGCCCGGCCGCTCCCGCAAGATGGACGACGGCTGGGAGACCCGGCGCCGCCGCGACCAGGGCAACGACTGGATCCACTACCACCTCGTCGAAGAGGCGGAGATCCGTGCCGTCGAGATCGACACCGCGTACCTGAAGGGCAACTCGGCCGGCTGGGCGAGCCTCTCGGCCCGGGCTGCGGGCAGCGGCGAATGGGCCGAAGTGCTGCCCAGGACCCGCCTGCAACCCGACACCAACCACCGCTTCGTCCTGCCGGAGGCCGTACGGGCCGGTGAGGTCCGCATCGACATCTTTCCGGACGGCGGAATCTCGCGACTGCGCCTCTTCGGCTCGCTGACCACGCAGGGCGCGGCACGGCTGGCCGCCCGCCACGTGGAACTGGGTGGCTGAGTCCGGGCGGCCTTCTCGGCGGTCGAGTCCGGGCCGCCGGCCGCACCCTGCCGGGGCCTGTCCGTATTCGGGCGATAGCTTAGAGATGCGGGAGCCTGTCCGGGTTCCCGCACATCCCCACAGGAGTCGCCATGATCTTCATCGCCGTCAGGTTCACCGTGCGCACCGCCGAGCGCGACAACTGGCTGCCCGCAGTCGAGGCTTTCACCCTCGCCACCCGGCAGGAGCCCGGCAACGTGTTCTTCGACTGGTCCTACAGCGTCGAGAACCCGGACCAGTTCGTGCTCCTGGAAGCGTTCGCGTCTCCCGAGGCGGGGGCGGCCCACGTGCAGTCGGCCCACTTCGCGGCGGCGATGGACACGATGGCGGACCTGGTGGCGGAGGTGCCCGAGATCATCAACGTCGAGGTGCCGGGCGAGGGCTGGTCCCGCATGGCCGAGGTGCAGCCACGATCCAGCTGAGGCCGAGGCGCGCGGGCCGTCCCGCCGCCCGGCTCAGAACTCCTCGTGCACCTCGGGGTCCCCGCCGAACCGCTCCTGCGGGCCGGCCGAGATGCGGGCCAGCTCGTCCGGTGTCAGCTCGAAGCCGAACAGATCGAGGTTCTCGCGCTGTCGTCCGGGGTCGGCCGACTTCGGGATCGGGACGGCGCCCAACTGGGTGTGCCAGCGCAGCACGGCCTGGCCCGGCGTCACACCGTGCGCCCCTGCGACGGCCACGAGCGCCGGGTCGGCCAGCAGATCGTGGCCGCGCCCCAGCGGGCTCCAGCTCTCCGTGACGATGCCCTTGGCGGCGTGCACGGAGCGCAACTCCTCCTGCGGCAGCCGCGGATGCATCTCGATCTGGTTGACGGCGGGCAGCACCCCCGTCTCGTCCTCCAGCCGCGCCAGATGGTCCGCGGTGAAGTTGGAGGCCCCGATCGAGCGTACGAGCCCGTCCTCGCGCAGCCGGATCAGTGCCCGCCACGTGTCCACGTACAGATCGACGCGGGGCAGCGGCCAGTGGATGAGGTACAGGTCCACATAGGCCAGGCCGAGATTGCGGCGCGACTCCTCGAAGGAGGCGAGGGTCTTCTCGTACCCCTGGTGCCGGCCCGGCACCTTGGTGGTGACGAAGACGTCCTCGCGTGGCACGCCGCTGCGGGCGATGCCGCGCCCCGTACCGGTCTCGTTGCCGTAGTTCAGCGCGGTGTCGACGAGCCGGTAGCCGAGACCCAGCGCGCCGTCGACGGCTTCCTCGGCGGAGGCGTCGTCCATGGGCCAGGTGCCGAGTCCGACCGCGGGGATCGTGTGGCCGTCGACGAGGGTGTGCGCCGGGGTCGCGGGCATGGTGTTCCCTTCTCGGTGGGGGACTGCCCGGCCAGCCTAGGGCCGGCCGGGGGAACCCGCCTCGCGGTGCAGCTGCGCGATCACCTCGTCCACCCGGCCCCGCGCGTAGCCCCGTCGGACCAGGTCGAACGCCACGGACCCGGCCGGCGCGGCGCCCTCGCGGAGCCGGGTGATGTAGGCCTCGACCTGATCGCGGTCGTATCCGCGCCGGGCGATACGGAAGCCGAACCGCTCGTCCGACCGGCGGCCGCCCTCTTCACCCGACACGGACATGAGGGCCTCCTCAGGGCTCGCTCGCTGCCCTCACCCTGCCACGCTCACGCCGCGTGGCCACCGTCCACGACCATTTCCGCACCCGTGATGTACGCCCCCTCGTCACTCGCCAAGTACGCGATCAGGGAGGCCACTTCACCGGTCGTCCCGAACCGGTCCAGCGCGTTGGCGGCACGCTGCCCGGCGGCGAACGGACCGTCGGCCGGGTTCATGTCGGTGTCCACCGCACCGGCCTGGACCAGATTGACCGTGATGCCGCGCGGACCGAGTTCACGGGCGAGCGGCTTGGTCAGTCCGGACAGCGCGGACTTGCTCATGGCGTAGAGCGTGCCGCCGGGACCGCCCGCGTACCGGCTCAGGGCCGTGCCGACGGAGATGATGCGACCCCCCTGCTCCAGGACACCGGCCGCCGCCCGGCAGGCCAGGAAGACCGCCCGGACGTTGACGGCGAGCACCCGGTCGACATCGGCGTCGGTGATGCCGTCGATCGGGCCGAGCACACCGATGCCCGCGTTGTTGACCAGGATGTCGAGCCGGCCGAAGACCTCCGCCGCCCGGTGCACCGCCGCGGGGACGGCCTCCGGGTCGGCCGAGTCCGCGCGCAGGGCGATGGCCCGGCGGCCGCCCGCCTCGATCTTGCGCACGACCTCCTGGGCCGCCTCCTCGTCCTGTACGTAGGTCAGCGCCACATCGGCGCCGTCCCGGGCGAGACGCAGGGCTGTCGCCGCGCCGATGCCGCGGCTGCCGCCGGTGACGAGCGCGGTGCGGTTCGTGCTGATGCCGCTGTTCATGAGGGTTCCTGTCCGTTGCGGGTCGTGCTGACAGGACCAAGCAAAGTGCTTCGAGGGGCCGGATACCGGCGGGAAACGGACGCCCACTCCGGTACGGCGGCGGCCGCTGCCGATGAGTTCGGGGCGCCGGCGGGGTCGGAACAGGTGGAGGCACGACCGGCAGGTGATCCCGAAGGAGCAGGACCATGGCGAAGCTGACGCTCACCACCTTTCTGACGCTCGACGGCGTCATGCAGGCACCCGGCGGACCCGAGGAGGACTTGGCCGGCGGGTTCGAGTACGGCGGCTGGGTCGCGCCGATCATGGACGAGGCCATGGGGCAGTTCATGATCGAGACGTTCGACCGTGCTGCGGCGTTCCTGCTGGGCCGGCGCACGTACGACATCTTCGCCGGGTACTGGCCGGCGGTCACCGACCCGGACGACCCGATCGCCTCCCGTCTCAACGCCCTTCCCAAGTACGTCGCCTCGACCACGCTGGAGAAGGCCGACTGGGAGAACACCACGGTGATCTCCACCGGTGTCGCCGACGAGGTGGCCCGGATCAAGGAAAGCGTGCGCGGCGGTGAACTGCAGATCCACGGCAGCGGCGCACTCGCGCGTTCCCTGATGGCGCACGACCTGATCGACGAGTACAACCTGCTCGTCCATCCGGTCGTGCTGGGCCGCGGAGGACGGCTGTTCCCGGACGGCGGGCTGCCGACGGCCTTCGAGCTGACCGGATCCCGGACGACGCCCAACGGCATCGCGATCCAGACCTACCGTCCCACCGGACGGGCCACCTTCGGCTCGATCCCGGACGGTAGCTGAGCGGCCGACGCGGTCGGAGTGACCCTCGCGGTCAACTGCCGTGCGGCGGAAGCCAGTCCGGGGAGCGGCCGAGGGCCGACAGCACGAGGCGCAGCGTGCCGTCCCCGGGGGCGGGACCGAGAGCGGGCCGGAAGGCCGCCCCCGGCTGTTCGCGCCGTTCCCCGCCCGGCACGCGCAACGCCACGGGCAGTGCGGCATCGAGCACGGCCGGCGCGAACGCGGTACGCGATCCCAGGGCGGCCGCCACGTCCCAGGAGTGCACGACGTAGTCGATGAAGTGGAACCCGATAGCGGTGGTCGCGGGGAACCGCGCCTTCGCGTCGATCTCCGGGAGCGCGAACCGCCGCTCCAGCACGCCCGGTTGAGCGAACGCGTCCAGGAGGGCGTGAGCCACCCAGCGGTACCACTCGACGGGATCGTTGCCGGCCGCACGCGGTTCCCAGGCGGCCGGTTCGGAGCCTTCGCCCCGTGCGGCGGCGGCGAAACCGAGGTGCTGGGTGCCCATGTGCTCCACGAGGAGCCGCAGGGTCCAGCGGTCGCAGGGGGTGGGCCGGTCCCAGTCGCCGGGGCCTGCTTGTTCCACCACGCGGACGGACTCGAGCACTGCGGCCCGGTCGAGTTGCACGATGTCCATGGTCCGGATTCCTTTGTGAGTGCGCCTGAGCGAGGACGGGGGCGTGGCTGGTTCAGGACTCGGCTGCGGGCCACGGGGCGGACCCGGAGAGCAGACTCCAGGCGGCCTCGCGCAGCGCGGTGCGGCCGGTGAACGGGGTGTGCCAGGTGGCCGAGCGCAGGGTGCCCCGGTCCCGGTACGCGCGCACGATGTGCCGGTGGTCGGGGCGTGCGACGAATCCCAGCAGGTGCGCACGGGCGGTCCAGACCGTGACCGAGCCCGAGCGGTTCATCCGGGGACCGATGTCCGCCCACAGCCACATGCCGACCGCGCCGGGGGTGTGCGGCCAGGTGCGGCGCAGCCGCAGTCCAGCGGCCCCGACGGAGGGGGTGGTCCACGGGCGGTGGGTGACGAATTCGGTGACGGAGACGACCACGTCGGTGCCGCGGTCGTGCGGCTCGGCGGCCGGGCCGGCCTGCCAGGCCGTGCTCCAGAGGGTGTGCGGCACGAGTGGCCCCTTCCGAGGTCCGGCACGGCCGTCCGCGCCGGATGCCCGCCACCATACAAGTGGACGAACGAGCGTGCTGTTTGTTTTCACCAAGTCGTCGGCGCCGGTCATGGTCGGAGTGTCGACGAGTCGTTGGCGCCGGTCCTGCCGGAGCCGATGCGTGCCGGCTCCTCCAGTGCGACGTCGGCACGATCGCCCTGTCGGTCCTGTCGGTCCTGTCTGTCCCGACCACCCCACCGGCCCCGTCCGCCCGGGAGGCTCTCCCGCCAACGGGCGACTCCGTGTTCCGTGCAGTGCGGGCGGCTGCGGCGGACCGGTCCCGGGGCTCGCCCTCGCAGGAGGGCGCCAGGTAGCGTGATCGCTCCGCGTGCGAGCCAGTGAGGTCTCCACACCATCCTTGTGGAGAACCAGGAGATCCGGGTGTCCTCCGTCGCCGTGCCCGTCCTCGCCCCGCCCCGCCGGGCGTGGCTTACCGATCTGCCCGTCCTGCTCGTCGCCGTGGTGTGGGGCTCCAGCTATCTGGCCGCCAAGGGCATCACCACGACGCAGACCGTGATCGCCGTCCTCGTCCTGCGGTTCGCCGTCGTGCTCCCCGTCCTGGTGATCGCCGGATGGTCCCGGCTGCGGGCGCTGACCGCGGCCCAGTGGCGGGGCGCGGGACTTCTGGGCCTCGTACTCAGCGGGATCTTCCTCGTGGAGACCTACGGCATCGTGCACACCTCGGCGACCAACGCCGGACTCATCATCAGCCTCACCATGATCTTCACCCCGCTCGCCGAGGCCGTCGTGACGCGGACCCGGCCGACCGGGACCTTCCTCGCGGCCGCCGGGCTCTCCGTCACCGGGGTGGTCCTGCTGACCCAGGGCGGCGGATTCACCAGCCCCTCGGCGGGCGATCTGCTGATGCTGGTCGCCGCACTCGCCCGTACGCTCCACGTGCTTCTGATGGCGCGCATCAAGTCCGTCCGGTCGGCGGACTCGCTGTCGCTGACGACCGTCCAGCTCGGCAGCGCGGTCGCCGTCTTCGCCCTGCTGGCCGCCGCCCCCGGCACGGGGGAGTCACCGTGGTCGGTCGCCGCCGGGTTCGGCGTGCGGGAATGGGGCGGGCTGCTGTTCCTGTCGGTCTTCTGCACACTCTTCGCGTTCTTCGTGCAGATGTGGTCCGTACGCCGCACCTCGCCGTCCCGGGTCAGCCTGCTGCTCGGTACGGAGCCGCTCTGGGCCGCCGCTGTCGGCATCGCGATCGGAGGCGAGCGGCTTGGCGTCCTGGGGGTCGCGGGCGCGGTGCTGGTACTGGCCGGAACGGCGTGGGGGCGCCGCAGCGCGGAACCAGCCGCTCCTTGACGGCGTCGCCCCGTATCGCGTCACTCCTTGACCGAGTCCGAGGCGATCATGATGGCGGCCCCCGTCACCACCAGCACGATGCAGGCGAACAACGCGTAGTCACCGAAGAACGGCAGCCGCCGCACCACGCTGAGAAAACCGAACCAGTCGAGCCATTCGTGGAGCAGCCCGGCTGCGCCCTGGACGAACACCAGGAATCCGACCGTCTCACAGATCTTCTTCATGGAAGCGAGCCTGCCGGGCCGCACACGGGCGCCGCGTCGGCCGGTCGTCTGCGCGGCCGGTCCGAAAGTCTCCGCTTCCGCGACTTTGGTCGCTCCGTGGCCCGGAACGTCCAAAAGCCCCGTCCAGGCTGCGTAGCTTTGTCGACATGACGCGCACCGAGTACCCCTGGCTGCTGCCCTCGGCGATGGCCGATCCCGAGCTCCCGGGCGACCGGGGCAGCCGAACGCGCCGCACCGTGCGGGACTGGGTGGTCGACATCATGGCCTTCCTGTGCGCGGCGGGCATCGGAATGGCGACCGTCGCCGCGATCGACGCGGACCACAGCACCCCCGCCGGCGTGATCCTCCTCGACTCGCTCGTCGGCGCCGCGGCCTGCTGCGCCCTGTGGGTCCGGCGGCGGTGGCCGGTCGGCCTCGCCGTGGTGCTCACGCTCCTGTCCACCGTGGAGCCGGTCGCCGCGGGAGCCCTGCTGGTGGCGCTTTTCAGCGTGGCGGTCCACCGGCCGTTCCGCCCGGTAGCCCTGGTCGGCGCGGGGGCCCTGGTCGTCGCCCCCGTACAGCCGTATCTGCGCCCGGATCCGTCCACCTCGTTCCTGGCGTCCACCGTCATCGGAGTGCTGCTGGTCCTGCTCGTGCTCAGCTGGGGCATGGTCGTACGGTCCCGGCGCCAACTCGTCGGCACGCTGCGCGAGCGCGCCCGGCGGGCCGAGACCGAGGCCGGACTCCGGGCCGAACAGGCGCAGCGCCTGGCCCGCGAGGACATCGCCCGCGAGATGCACGACGTCCTCGCCCACCGGCTGACCCTGCTCAGCGTCCACGCCGGCGCCCTCGAGTTCCGCCCCGACGCACCCCCGGCCGAGGTCGCCCGCGCCGCCGGGGTCATCCGGGACAGTGCGCACGAGGCACTCCAGGACCTCCGCGAGATCATCGGCGTCCTGCGCAGCCCCCGCGACGGCGACGCCGACCGGCCGCAGCCCACACTCGCCACGCTGGACGCCCTCGTCGCCGAATCCCGCCTGGCCGGCATGAAGGTCACCCTTGACAACCGCATCGCCGACCCGGCCGCCGCCCCGGGAGCCACCGGCCGCACCGTCTACCGCATCGCCCAGGAGGGACTGACCAACGCCCGCAAGCACGCGCCCGGCGCCGAGGCCACCGTCACCGTCACCGGCGGGCCCGGCCGGGGGATCACCGTCGAGGTGTGCAACCCGGCCCCCACCGAACCCTTCGAGCGCGTGCCGGGATCCGGCCAGGGCCTCATCGGCCTGACCGAGCGGGCCACCCTCGCCGGAGGCCGTCTCGACCACGGACCGGAACCGGACGGCGGGTTCGGAGTGCGGGCCTGGCTACCGTGGTCCTCATGACCACCCCGGCACCCGCCTCCCCGCCCCGGCCCGTTCGGCTGCTCATCGTCGATGACGACCCGCTCGTACGCGCGGGGCTCACCCTCATGCTCGGGGGCGCCGAGGACATCGACATCGTCGGCGAGGGGGCCGACGGCAGCGAGGTGGCCGAACTCGTCGACCGGCTCCGGCCGGACGTGGTCCTGATGGACATCCGGATGCCGGTCATGGACGGGCTGACCGCCACCGAGGTGCTGCGCAGCCGTCCGGACGCGCCCGAGATCGTCGTCCTGACGACGTTCCACGCCGACGAACAGGTGCTCCGCGCCATCCGTGCCGGAGCGGCGGGCTTCGTCCTCAAGGACACCCCGCCCGCCCAGATCGTCGACTCCGTGCGGCGCGTGGCGGCGGGTGACCCCGTCCTGTCGCCCGCGGTCACCCGGCAGTTGATGGCCCGCGCGGCGGGCTCCGGCCGGGAGGAGCGCGTCGGCCGGGGCGAACGGGCACGGCAGCGGATCGCGTTGCTGGCCGACCGGGAGCGCGAGGTGGCGGTCGCCGTCGGGCAGGGCCGGTCCAACGCGGAGATCGCCGCTTCCCTCTTTCTGAGTGTTGCCACCGTGAAGACCCAGGTGTCACGCGTTCTCGCCAAGTTCGACTTCAACAACCGGGTGCAGATCGCGCTGCTGGTCCACGACGCGGGCCTCCTCGACGAAGAGGCCGACACCGGCCTGTCCTGAACCCGTCGTCCCCGCCGCACCGGTCGGCATAGGCTGACCGGACCGATCTGACCGGGAGGCGGGCCCATGTCCCATGTCGACGCAGATCTGCGCGCGGTCGCCGACTTCACCGCGAATCCGTACCCGTACTACGCGGGACTGCGCGCCGACGGTCCCGTGCACACCATCCGTACCGACGAGTTCGACCGGGTCTGGCTCGTCGTCGGGTACGACGAGGGACGTGCCGTGCTCGCCGACCAGAGATTCGGCAAGGACTGGCGGGCCCTTCCCGGGCAGGCGGGCGCGGGGGACCCGGTCAACGCCAACATGCTGGAGATGGACGCGCCGGACCACACCCGCCTGCGCAAACTCGTCGCCCGGGAGTTCACCTCGCGCCGGATCGAGGCGTTGCGCCCCCGCGTGCAGCAGATCACCGACGGACTGCTCGACACGATGCTGCCCGCCGGGAAGGCCGACCTGCTGGACGTGCTCGCCTTCCCGCTGCCGATGACCGTCATCTGCGAACTCATCGGCGTACCCGACCTGGACCGGGCCGCCTTCCGTGTGATGTCCAACGCCGTGGTCTCCCCGGCCGGTGCGCAGCAGGAGGGCGACGCCGTCCGTGCGATGGGCGCCTACCTCGCCGAACTGATCGAGGACAAACGCTGTTCGCCCGGCGACGACCTGCTGAGCGCGTTGATCGCCGCCCGGTACAACGACGAGGACACGCTGTCACCCGACGAACTGGTCGGCATGGCCTTCCTGCTGCTGGTCGCGGGCCACGAGACGACGGTGAACCTGATCTCCAACGGCGTACGGGCGTTGCTCACCCATCCCGACCAACTGGCCGATCTGCGTGCCGATTTCGGTCTCCTCGACAGTGCGGTGGAGGAGATGCTCCGCTACGAGGGACCGGTGGAGACCGCCACCTTCCGGTTCGCCCGCGAGAACGTCAGGATCGGCTCGCGGACCATCCCGGCCGGTGACCCGGTCCTGGTCTCCCTGGCCGGCGCCGACCGCGACCCCGCCCGCTACCCCGGTCCCGACCGCTTCGACATCCGGCGCCAGGCGCAGGGGCACCTGGCCTTCGGCCACGGGATCCACTTCTGCCTGGGGGCCCCACTGGCCCGGATGGAGGGCCGAATCGCGATCCGCACGCTGCTCGAACGCTGCCCCGGGCTCCTGCTGGACCCGGCGGCCGGAGAACCGGACTGGCTGCCTGGCATGCTGATCCGCGGGGTGCGCCGGCTCCCCGTGCGCTGGTGACGGAGAAGGGACCCGTTCATGACCGGACTCGACCTGCAGATGGCACGGAAGGTACTCGACAGCCAGCCCTTCAGCGTCCTCGTCGGCGCGCGGATCACCGCCTTCGGTGACGGCGCGGCCACGCTGGAGATCGACAGCCGCGAGGAACTGCGGCAGCAGAACGGATTCCTGCACGGCGGCGTGCTCGCCTACGCCGCCGACAACGCCCTCACCTTCGCCGCCGGGACGACGCTCGGCCCGGCGGTGCTGACCGGCGGCTTCTCCATCCAGTACGTCCGCCCCGCCACCGGCACCACGCTCGTCGCACGGGCGGAGGTCGTCCACACCGGCCGTCGGCAGGCAGTGGCGCGCTGCGACCTTTCCGTCGTGGGGGAGGACGGTGCCGAGACCCTCTGTGCCGTCGCCCAGGGCACCGTGCTGAGCGCCACCTCGTCCTGAAGGAGCCCACGTGACCACCGAAGCCATATTCGACCTCGGGGCGCTCGGTGAGCGGTTCACCCGTGATCCCTTCCCCGTGTACGCGGCCTTACGGGCCCGCGGGCCCGTGCACCGGGTCCGGATTCCGGAGGGCACCGCCGCCTGGCTCGTCGTCGGGTACGAGGAGGGCCGGGCCGCGCTCGCGGATCAGCGGTTCTCCAAGCAGTGGCACAACGCCTCGCCCTCCCTCGGCGTCAGCCAGGTCTCCGCAGGGACCTCCATGCTCAGCTCGGACGCACCGGCGCACACCCGGCTGCGCAAGCTCGTGACCCGGGAGTTCACCGCCCGGCGCATGCAGCAACTCGTCCCGCGCGTCCAGCAGATGGCGGACGAACTGCTCGACACCATGCTGGCGGGCCCGGAGCGCAGCACCGATCTCGTCGAGTCCCTGTCCTTCCCGCTCCCGATGTCCGTCATCTGTGAGCTGCTCGGTGTGCCGTTCCTGGACCGCCGGGCCTTCCGCGACTGGTCCAACACCGTGGTGTCGTCCCTCGACGGTGCGGCCCGACGCGCCGCGACCGCCGACATGTCCGGCTATCTCGCCGGGCTGCTCGACGACAAGCGGAAGCAGCCCGGCGACGACCTGATGAGCGCGCTCATTCACACCGCCGACGAGGAGGGCGACCGGCTGTCCGCCGCTGAACTGATGGGCATGGCCTGGCTGCTGCTGGTCGCGGGCCACGAGACCACGGTCAACCTGATCTCAGGCGGGGTGCTGGCCCTCCTCACACACCCGGAGCAACTGGCGGCGCTGCGGGCGGACTTCGGCCTGATCGACAACGCCGTGGAGGAGATGCTCCGCTGGGCGGGCCCGGTCGAGACGCCCACGTACCGCTTCACGACCGAAGCGGTCGACATCGGCGGCACGGTGATCCCGGGCGGCGGCGAACTCGTCCTGGTCGCGATGTCCGACGCCAACCGCGACCCGGACCGCTATCGGGATGCGGACCGCTTCGACATCACCCGGGACGCCCGGGGGCACCTGGCCTTCGGCCACGGCATCCACTACTGCCTCGGGGCGCCACTGGCACGCATCGAGGCGGCGGTCGCCGTCAGAAAGCTGCTGGAGCGCTGCCCGGAGCTGGCGCTGGACGGGGATCCGGCGGAGCTGACGTGGCGTACGGGGATGCTCATCCGGGGACCGGAGGAGCTGCCCGTCAGGTGGTGAGCCGCGGACGGCGTGCCCGGGTCAGGCGGACGGGATCTCCGTCAGCTCCACCGGGCGCCTCTCCCGCCGTGAGACCTCGCACGCCTCCGCGATCCGCAGGGCGCTCAGCGCTTCCCGGCCGTCGCACGGATTGGCCGCCTCGCCGCGTACCAGACGGACGAAGGCGTCCAGTTCGGCCTCGTACGCGGGGGCGAAGCGCTCCAGGAAACCCGGCCAGGGGTGGGCCGGGGCGCCGGGGCCATCCGGTTCGGCGGAGGTGAGGGGCGTGCGGGCGTCGAGGCCGACGGCGATCTGGTCGAGTTCCCCAGCGAGTTCCATCCGGACGTCGTACCCCGCGCCGTTGCACCGGGTCGACGTCGCGGTGACCAGAGTGCCGTCCTCCAGCGTCAGCAGTGCCGCCGCCGTGTCCACGTCCCCGGCCGCGCGGAACATCGCGGGTCCGGCGTCCGACCCGGTGGCGTACACCCGCGTCACCTCACGGCCCGTCACCCAGCGCACCATGTCGAAGTCATGGATCAGGCAGTCCCGGAACAGCCCGCCGGAGAGCGGCAGGTACGCGGCGGGCGGCGGCGTCGGATCGGAAGTCGCCGTGCGGACGGTGTGCAGCCGGCCGAGTGCTCCCGTGCGGACCGCGGCACGGGCCGCCGCGTATCCGGCGTCGAACCGGCGCATGAAGCCGAGCTGCAGGATGCTGTGGGCGCGCTCCGCCTCACGCAATGCCCTCAGGGTGCCCGCCAGGTCCAGGGCGACGGGCTTCTCGCAGAAGGCGGGCAGACCGGCTCGGGCGGCCCGGCCGATCAGCTCGGCGTGGGCGGAGGTGGCGGAGGCGATCACCACGGCGTCCACACCCGCGTCGAACAACGCCGTCGCCGTGGGCACGGTGCGCGCCCCCGTGCGGGCGGCGACGACGGCCGCGCGGTCCGGGTCGATGTCCGCCACCACCAGCGCCTCCACCGCTGGATGGCGGGCGAGGACGCCCGCGTGGAAGGAGCCGATCCGGCCGGTGCCCAGGAGTCCGATGCGCATGGACCCAACGTGCCGTCCACCCGTGGCGGTGTCAACTGTATGTCCTGACAAATGGGTGCCGGTTTCGGTAGGTTGAACACCGTGTGAAGGTGTCCGGACAACAGGACGACCGAACTACCGGAGATGCGGACGTGAGCGTTACGCTCCCGAGGTGCCGAAACCCACCGCCGACGCCACGGCCCTCAACCTGAACGTGGACCGCTCCAGCCCCGTACCGCTCTACTACCAGCTCGCCCAGCAGCTGGAGGCGGCCATCGAGGACGGGCGGCTCGCCCCCGGCGCCCTCCTCGGCAACGAGATCGAGCTCGCCGCCCGGCTCGGGCTGTCCCGGCCGACCGTGCGCCAGGCCATCCAGTCGCTCGTCGACAAGGGCCTTCTGGTCCGACGCCGCGGCGTCGGCACCCAGGTGCTGCACAGCAAGGTCAGGCGACCGCTCGCACTCGGCAGTCTCTACGACGACCTGGAGGCCGCGGGCCGGCACCCCTCGACCACCGTCCTCACCAACGCCCCACGCCCCGCGACGGCAGCCGTCGCCGCGGCGCTGGGCGTCCCGGAGGGCGCCGAGGTGCAGTACATCGAGCGGCTGCGCCACGCGGACGGCGAGCCCCTAGCCCTCCTGCGCAACCACCTCCCCGCCGGACTCCTCGACCTCTCCGGCGACCAGCCGGCGGCCACCGGCCTCTACCGGATGATGCGCGGCGCGGGCATCACCCTGCACAGCGCCCGGCAGACCGTCGGAGCGCGCCTCGCCACCGCCGAGGAGGCCGCCCTGCTCGGGGAGAGCGAGCGACAGGGCGCGGCCCTGCTCACGATGGAGCGCACCACCTTCGACGACACCGGCCGGGCGGTCGAGTTCGCCTCACACCTCTACCGCGCCTCGCGCTACGCCTTCGATTTCCAGCTCCTCGTACGGTGACAGGGGGCCCCGGCTCTCGTACGGTGTCACAGGCTTCTCGGCTACTCGTACGGTGACGGACGGCCGCACCCGGCCGCCCCGGCGCCGTATACGCCCCGATCCGACACACGCGCCTCGCCCCTGCCGGGCGGGCGCGAGCCGGGCTCGGGGATACTTGTCCAGCCGGGCCGGGACCGCATGGCCCCGGCTCCACCAGCACAGCGAGCAGCACAAGAAGGGCACGGCGTCGTGGCAAGGGTTCGGACAGGGGTACGTGCGATGGGCGCCGTGCTTGCGGCGGTGCTCGGGGCCTCCCTCATGGGATGCAGCAGCACCGGCGGCAAGCGGGCGGAGGAGCGTGCGGCCAAGGCTGCGGCCGAGGGCCGGTCCGCGGTGAACACGCCCCGCTGGACCTTCGCCATGGTCACCCACTCGGGCGACGGTGACACCTTCTGGGACATCGTCCAGAAGGGCGCCGACATGGCGGCCAAGAAGGACAACATCAACTTCCTGTACTCGCACAACGACGAGGCGCAGCAGCAGGCCCAGCTCGTCCAGGCCGCGATCGACAAGAAGGTCGACGGGCTGATCGTCACGCTGGCCAAGCCCGACGCCATGAAGGCCGTCGTCGCCAAGGCCACCAAGGCCGGCATCCCGGTGATCACGGTGAACTCCGGTTCCGCCGAGTCCAAGAAGTACGGCGCGCTCACCCACATCGGCCAGGACGAGTCGATCGCGGGCGAGGCCGTCGGCGAGGAGCTCAACGCACGCGGCCGCAAGAAGGCCCTGTGCATCCTGCACGAGCAGGGCAACGTCGGCCACGAGCAGCGCTGCGCCGGGGCGAAGAAGACCTTCGACGGCCAGATGCAGAACCTGTACGTCGAGGGCACCAACATGCCCGACGTCCAGGCCTCCATCGAGGCGAAGCTCCAGGCAGACAAGGGCATCGACGCGGTCGTCACCCTGGGCGCACCGTTCGCGGACGCCGCCGTCAAGGCGAAGAAGACGGCCGGGAGCAAGGCCGAGATCGACACCTTCGACCTGAACGCCAAGGTCGCCGCCGACCTCCAGGCCAAGGCCCTCGGGTTCGCCGTCGACCAGCAGCCCTACCTCCAGGGGTACGAGGCCGTCGACCTGCTCTGGCTCTACCGCTACAACCGCAACGTGCTCGGCGGCGGCCGCCCGGTCCTGACCGGCCCGCAGGTCATCACCGCGGACGACGCCGCCCAGCTGGCCGAGTACGCGGACCGGGGAACCCGATGACCGCGGGGCCCGGCACGTCCTCCGCCGTGGCGGACGAGAGGCTGCTGCGCACCTCACCGCTGCGCAGGCTGCTCGGCCGTCCCGAGCTCGGCTCGGTCGTCGGCGCGCTGGCCGTCTTCCTCTTCTTCGCCGTCGTCGCCGACAGCTTCCTGCGCGCCACCAGCTTCGGCACCGTGCTGTACGCGGCCTCCACCATCGGCATCATGGCGGCGCCTGTGGCGCTGCTGATGATCGGCGGGGAGTTCGACCTCTCCGCGGGTGTGATGGTCACCAGCTCGGCACTGATCTCGTCGATGTTCAGCTACCGGATGACGGCCAACGTCTGGGTCGGCGTCTTCGTGTCCCTGCTGGTCACGCTCGCCATCGGCGCCTTCAACGGCTTCATGCTGACGCGTACGAAACTTCCGAGCTTCATCATCACGCTCGGTACGTTCCTGATGCTGACCGGTCTCAACCTGGGATTCACCAAGCTGATCAGCGGGACCGTCTCGACGAAGACCATCGGCAACATGGAGGGCTTCGACTCGGCCCGCAAGGTCTTCGCCTCGGCCTGGACGGTCGGCGGCGTCGAGCTGAAGGTGACCATCCTGTGGTGGGCCGTCCTCGTCGCCATCGCGACCTGGATCCTGATCCGTACCCGCTTCGGCAACTGGATCTTCGCCGTCGGCGGCGAGGCCGATGCGGCCCGCGCGGTCGGCGTCCCGGTGATCCGCACCAAGATCGGGCTCTACCTCGGGGTGGCGTTCGCCGCCTGGGTCTCCGGCCAGCACCTGCTGTTCAGCTACGACGTGGTGCAGTCCGGTGAGGGCGTCGGCAACGAGCTGATCTACATCATCGCGGCCGTCATCGGCGGCTGTCTGATCACCGGCGGATACGGCTCCGCGATCGGCTCCGCGGTCGGTGCGTTCATCTTCGGCATGACCAGCAAGGGCATCGTGTACGCGGAGTGGAACCCGGACTGGTTCAAGTTCTTCCTCGGAGCCATGCTGCTCCTGGCCACCCTGCTCAACGCATGGGTACGCAAGCGCGCGGAGGCGACGAAATGACGGCCCCCAGGGAATCGAGCGGGCCGGCGGCCACCGACCGGCGGGCGCTGGTCGAGCTGGACCACGTCAGCAAGTACTACGGCAACATCAAGGCGCTGCAGGACGTCTCGCTGGAGGTCCACGCGGGCGAGATCTCCTGCGTCCTCGGCGACAACGGCGCCGGCAAGTCCACCCTGATCAAGATCATCGCGGGTCTGCACCGGCACGACGCCGGGAGCTTCCTGATCGAGGGCGAGGAGACCACCCTCGCCAATCCGCGCGACGCCCTGGACCGGGGTATCGCCACGGTCTACCAGGACCTCGCCGTCGTCCCCCTGATGCCGGTCTGGCGCAACTTCTTCCTCGGCTCCGAGCCGACGACCGGTGCCGGGCCGTTCAAGCGCCTCGACGTCCGGCTGATGCGGGAGACGACCCGCTCCGCGCTGCTGAGGATGGGCATCGACCTGCGCGACGTCGACCAGCCCATCGGCACCCTGTCCGGCGGTGAGCGCCAGTGCGTCGCCATCGCGCGGGCCGTCCACTTCGGCGCCAAGGTCCTCGTCCTGGACGAGCCGACCGCTGCGCTCGGCGTCAAGCAGTCCGGGGTGGTGCTCAAGTACGTCGCCGCCGCCCGGGACGCGGGACTCGGCGTGGTCCTCATCACGCACAACCCGCACCACGCCTACCTCGTCGGTGACCGCTTCGTGCTGCTCAAGCGGGGCGCCATGGCGGGCAGCCACACGAAGGACGGCGTCACGCTGGACGAGCTGACCCGCCAGATGGCGGGCGGCAGCGAGCTGGAGGAGCTCAGCCACGAGCTGGAACGGACCCCCGGTCCCGGCCTGCTCGACGGCCGTCGGGACGAGGACGACACCTCCGCGTGACCGTGTCCGCCACCGTCCCAGCCCGCCTCCCGGGTGCGGCCTCCGGCCCGGGCGGCGGGCGCCGGCAGGCCGGTCGCGGTACGGACCGTGTTCGGCAGTGGCAGAATCGACTCCGGTGGGCACCGTCCGCCGCCGGCAGCACGACGAACCGGCCCTCCCAGACCCCGCAGGGACGATGAGCACGTACCGCGACTTCACACACCGCGGCTCCGCCCGCGCCACCGTCCTGCGGACCGTAGGCACCAGGGAGCGGCGCTCGCACCTCACCGCGCCACGGGTCCCCACGGTCGGCATCGACATCGGGGGGACCAAGGTGATGGCCGGCGTCGTCGACGCCGACGGGAACATCCTGGAGACCCTGCGCACCGAGACGCCCGACAAGTCCAAGAGCCCCAAGGTCGTCGAGGACACCATCGTCGAGCTGGTGCTGGACCTCTCGGACCGCCACGACGTGCACGCCGTGGGCATCGGGGCGGCCGGGTGGGTCGACGCCGACCGGTCCAAGGTTCTGTTCGCCCCGCACCTGGCCTGGCGCGACGAGCCCCTGCGCGACGCCCTCGCCTCCCGGCTCGTGGTCCCGGTCATGGTGGACAACGACGCCAACACCGCAGCCTGGGCCGAATGGCGCTTCGGTGCCGGCCGCGGTGAGGACCACCTCGTCATGATCACGCTCGGCACCGGCATCGGCGGCGCGATCCTGGAGGACGGTCAGGTCAAGCGCGGCAAGTACGGCGTCGCCGGTGAGTTCGGCCACATGCAGGTGGTGCCCGGCGGTCACCGCTGCCCCTGCGGCAACCGCGGCTGCTGGGAGCAGTACAGCTCCGGGAACGCACTCGTCCGGGAGGCCAAGGAACTGGCCGCGGCGGACTCCCCGGTGGCCCACGGAATCATCGAGCGGGTCAAGGGCAACATCCCCGACATCACCGGGCCGCTCATCACCGAACTGGCCCGCGAGGGCGATGCGATGTGCATCGAGCTCCTCCAGGACATCGGCCAGTGGCTCGGTGTCGGCATCGCCAATCTGGCCGCCGCGCTCGACCCCTCCTGCTTCGTCATCGGAGGCGGTGTCAGCGCCGCCGACGACCTGCTGATCGGACCGGCCAGGGACGCCTTCAAACGGCAGCTCACCGGCCGCGGCTACCGCCCCGAGGCCCGGATCGCGAAGGCGCAGCTCGGCCCCGAGGCGGGTATGGTCGGCGCGGCCGACCTCGCCAGGCTGGTGGCGCGCCGCTTCCGGCGTACCAACCGCCGACGCGTCGAGCGGTACGAGCGGTACGCCCAGATGTACGACCAGGCCGCCAGCACCATCCGTAACACGCGCAACACCCGCACTCCTTAGGAATCCCCGCACCCATGACAGCAGCCGAGCACCCCGTCGTGCCGCGCCAGTCCCCGCCGCCCGGCGAGGGGCCGACGCCCGAGGAGCGGCGCCGGACCATCCGCCGCCGCCTGATCACGGCGACGATCATCGTGCTGCTCATCGGCATCCCGGCCGGCTATCTGCTGATCTCCGCCGGGCAGAGCCGCCGGTCCGGGCAGGACAAGGCCGCCGAGGCGGCGGCCCAGGGTCTTCGGGAGGGCTGGCCGTCACGGATGCTCCGCCGCATCTTCGAGGTGCCGATCCCCGGGGACGCCAAGGAGGTCCAGTACTACGAGACCAACAACTGGAAGGCCAGCCGGATGTACGTGCAGTTCCGCACGACGTCCAACGGCCTCGACCGCTTCCTGACCCAGGTGGGCACGGGCCGTGCCGCACTGGAGGCCGGTCGGGTCACCGTCGGCGAGCGCGACACGAAGATCGCGGGCTGGTACTTCGGCGACGGCGTCTCGTGGGCGGGCACCACGCACACCAACAAGGACCCGCGGCCCACGCAGGACATCACCGTCGACATGACCGACCCGATGTCGCCCGTCGTGTACGTCGTCTCCGCCGCGACCCCCTGACCGGAAGCCGGCGGGACCGCCCGTCGGTCCGCGGCAGCCGGGTGCGTGACATGTGCCGACGCGGCGCGCGCCCACCGGGCGGGATCAGAAGTCGACGGGCTCGCGGATCAGCGGACAGGTCATGCAGTGGCCGCCACCGCGCCCGCGCCCGAGCTCGGCGCCGACGATCGTGATGACCTCGACGCCCGCCCTGCGCAGCAGGGCGTTGGTCTGTGTGTTTCGGTCGTAGGTGAAGACCACGCCGGGCCGCAGGGCGACGGCGTTGTTGCCGCTGTCCCACTGCTGCCGCTCGGAGGCGTACACATCGCCACCCGTCTCGACCACCCGCAGCCGGGGCAGGCCCAGGCCCTTGGCCACGACGTCGACGAACGGCGTCGACTCCTCATCGGTGATCTCCACGCCCGGGTCCTTGTCGCTCGGGCGCAGGGAGAAGGTGTGCACGGCGTCCATGATCTTGGGATAGAGCGTGACGATGTCGCGGTCGGCGAAGGTGAAGACCGTGTCCAGGTGCATCGCGGAACGGAGCCTGGGCATCCCGGCGACGATGACCTGCTCGGCCGCGCCGTTGCGGAACAGGGAGGCGGCCACCTGGGTGATGGCCTGGCGGGAGGTGCGTTCGCTCATGCCCATCAGCACGACCCCGTTGCCGACGGGCATGATGTCGCCGCCCTCGAACGTGGCCTGACCCCAGTCCTGTTCGGGGTCGCCCCACCACACCGTGCTGTCCCTGAAGTCCGGGTGGAAGGTGTAGATCGCCTTCATCAGCAGGGTCTCACCGTGCCGGGCGGGCCAGTAGAGCGGATTCAGCGTCACACCGCCGTAGAGCCAGCAGGTGGTGTCACGGGTGTACAGGGTGTTGGGGAGCGGGGGCATGAGGTACTCCCGCGCCCCCATCGCCTCGCGCGCGAGCGACACGTAACCGGAGCGGAACCCTGCCGGCAGGTCAGTGGTCGACAGGCCGCCGATCAGGTACTCGGCGAGCTGCCGGGAGCCGACCGTG
The DNA here is from genome assembly GCF_045162765.1 of Streptomyces sp. NBC_01013. Taxonomy (NCBI): domain Bacteria; kingdom Bacillati; phylum Actinomycetota; class Actinomycetes; order Kitasatosporales; family Streptomycetaceae; genus Streptomyces; species Streptomyces sp. NBC_01013. The sequence continues at coordinate 1,316,015 of NZ_CP108687.1, read as the reverse complement.
TCCAGGAAGGCGCGGGTGTCGTCGACGAGTCCCAGTCCGACCTCGTTGGCGACGATCTTGCGGTCCAGGAGCCAGCTCCTGGCCTCGGGGATGTCCATGGTCCGGGCCAGCAGATCGTGCAGTTCGACGACCTCGACTCCGCGGCCGGTCAGCTGGTCGACGAAGTCCGCGTGGTCCCGCTGCGCGTTCTCCACCCACATGACGTCGTCGAAGAGCAGGTCGTCGGAGTTGGTCGGGGTGAGCCGGCGGTGGGCGAGCCCGGGCGCGCACACCAGGACCTTACGGAGCCTGCCGACCTCGGAGTGAACGCCGAGGGCCGGTTCGGAAGTGGTGTCGGGACTCATCGCAGTGCGCCTTTCGATCGGGTACGGCACGGGTCGGGTACGGCACGGGTCGGGTACGGCACGGGTCGGGTACGGCACGGGTCGGGTACGGGTCACAGTTCGATCCAGCCCGCCGCCAGGGCGATCACGCCCAGCACGGCACCGGCGACCGAGACGGCGCAGATGAGGGCCTCGCGGGGCGAGAACAGCCGGCGGTCCTGCTCCCGCCGGGCCTTGACGAAGAGGAACGTCGCGGGGGCGTACAGGATGAAGGAGACGAGGACGAACTTCAGCCCGGCGGCGTACAGCAGGAACGCCGTGTAGAGCGTGGCGACGACGGCGATCACGAGTTCCGGGCGGGTGCTCCGCCCGGAACTCTCCGCACGGCCGGGGCCGAAGCAGATCTTCACGGCGAAGGCGGCGGCGAGCAGGAACGGGATCAGGCTCAGCGCGCTGGTGAGGTCGAGCGCGAAGTTGAACGCGTCGTCCGAGAACATCGTGACGACCAGGACGACCTGGCTCAGCACGGTGGTCATGAGCAGCGCGGGGACCGGTACGTCCTCGGGTGTGGCGCGGCCCAGGAACCGGGGCATGTCCTTGTCCTTGGCGGCGACGAAGAGCACTTCCGCGGCCATCAGTGTCCACGCGAGGTACGCGCCGAGCACGGAGATGATGAGACCGACGCTGACGAAGACCTTGCCCCACGTGCCGACGGCGTGTTCGAGCACGCCCGCCATGGACGGCTGGCGCAGCTCGGCGATCTCGGCCATCGGCATGATCCCGTAGGACACGATGGTGACGGAGGCGAAGACCGCGAACACACTGAGGAACCCGAGGACCGTGGCCCGGCCGACGTCCTCCCGCCGCTTGGCGTGCCGGGAGTAGACACTGGCGCCCTCGACTCCGAGGAACACGAACACCGTGGCCAGCATCGTCCCGCGGACCTGGTTGAACAGCGAGCCCGCGTAGTCGGCGCCGCCCCAGTTGTCCACGAAGACATCCGTGTCGAGGTAGAACAGCGCGAGGACGACGAACACCAGGATCGGTACGACCTTCGCCACGGTCACGATCTTGTTGATCGCGGCCGCCTCCTTGACGCCGCGTCGGATCAGCAGGAAGAACGCCCACAGTCCGACCGAGGAGAGGACGACGGCGAGGAACGTGTCGCCGTCACCGAGCGCGGGCCAGATCGCGCCGATCGTCGACATGATCAGTACCCAGTACGTGACGTTGCCGACGCAGGCGCTCGCCCAGTAACCGAACGCCGAGAAGAACCCGAGGTATTCGCCGAATCCGGCCTTGGCGTACGCGTACACACCAGCGTCCAGCGCGGGCCGCCGCACGGCCAGCGCCTGGAAGACGAAGGCGAGCATCAGCATGCCCGTCCCCGCGATCGCCCAGGCGATCAACGCCCCGGCCACCCCGGTCTCCTGCGCGAACCGGCTCGGCAGCGAGAAGACCCCGGCGCCGACCATGGAGCCGACCACCATCGTGGTCAGCGTCACCAGGGTCAGCTTTGCCGCGGGCCGGTCACTGGGGGACGCGGTCGCGGTGCTGGTCTCTGCGTAGCTCATGTCTTCCCTCGTCTGTGCGCCGGAACGTGTGTGCCGGATTCCGTGCGCCGGTCCGTACGCCGAGGCGTGTGGGACATGCGCGGAGGGCGCAGTGCCGCTGTCGGCGCGAGGCGGGGACGGACCCGGCGTCGTCGGCGCGCGCTTCCCGAACCCGGCCCGGAACAGGTGTGACGACAGGACCCGTGCGATGAGCCCGGACTCCTCCAGCACGGCACCGAATATGACGGTGCCGATGATCGGCTTCAGCCGGCGAGGGCTCACGCACCGGACGCCGCAGCGCCTCCGCCTGCTTGCCGTCCGCCATCCCCACCCCGTTCACGAACCACGACGAACTCCAGTGCCCACGCATCCACCGAACGTGAATATAGTGCAAAAAGGTACATAACGTGCGCATGGGTGAAGGTCGCGGCAGGTGAAATCCGGAAGGCTGTCCGCAATGTCACCCCCCATGGCGGTGGGTCACGGAAGGCCGGTACCGGCTGTCGCTCATCCGGCCCTCACATGCGGGAAGTCGTACAGGGCGAAGTCCGCCACAGCACGGAAGCCGATCCGCTGGTACAGGCCGTTGCTCGTGGAGTTGGCCAGGTCGGCGAACAGCAGCACTTCCGACGCGCCCGCCGCCACCGCGGCCCGGCAGGCCTCGACCGTCGCAGCGCCCGCGTAGCCCCGGCCGCGCAGATGGGCCGGCGTGTAGACGGGGGCCACCCTGATCTGTCCGGCGACCACGGGGGTCACGCCCGCCATGGAGACGGGGCTGCCGTCCGGAGTCTCCCAGTGGATGACGCTCCCGTCGGCGATGCGTACGTCGGCCCAGGAGGCGGCGTCGCCGGAGGGAGAGCCCCCGATGGCGGCGACGAACTCGTCGTGCCAGCGGATGAGTTGTTCGCGGTCCCGTACGCCCGCGATCCGGCTCCGACCCTCCGGGCGGGGCTCCGGCACGGTCAGCGTGCCCAGGCGGTACAGACGCTGACGTTTGCTCAGGACCGGGGTCGCGCCGGTGTGCCGGTGCCACGCCTCGGCGAAGGACAGGGCGGTGTCACGGTCGGCGCTGACGCCGGGGAGGGTGTGTCCGAGGGCGGCCAGATGGACGGCGAGTGAGTCGGAATCGTCGGGCGTCAGGGGGGTGAGGCTCAGATGGCGCGGCGGGGTGCGGAAGTAGCTCGCCCGGACCTCGCCCTCTCTCTCGAGTATGCCGAAGACAGGGGCTTCGGTGCCGAATGCGTGCGCTCCGCGCCTACGCAGCGACTCGGTCACCGTGAGGGGGAGGGTGTGCAGGGCGGGACGTGAGTGCAGGAAGTCGCCTGCGCGGGCCAGGAAGGTCTCGACCCCGTCGATGGCGTGCCAGGAGTTCAGGTACATGCCCCATGATCCCGTGCGGCGGCGGAGGGCGCCCGTGGTTTTCCCGTGCTGCGCGGTCCCGGCGCGAGTCCGGGACGGGTGCCCGTCAGTGAAAGGTCTGCCGGGTGGGGGTGCCGGCTTCCTGCGTGGCGGCCCAGGTGGCGAGGAGGCGCAGGGACTCTTCGGAGGGTGAGCCGGGTTCGGCGGTGTAGATGGTCAGGGTGAGCCCGGGTTCGGCGGCCATCTCCAGTCCCTCGAAGGCAAGGGTGAGATCACCGACGGCGGTGTGGTGGAAGTTCTTGGTCCCGGTGCCGTGGTGGCGGACGTTGTGGGCGCCCCAGCGGGTGCGGAACTCGTCGCAGCGGGTGGACAGTTCGCCGACGAGGTCGTGCAGGTCCTTGTCGTGGGGATTGCGGCCGGCCTCGGTGCGCAGGATGGCGACGGTGACGTCGGCGGCGGGTGCCCAGTCGGGGTAGAAGCGGTGGGCGGCCGGGTCCAGGAAGGTGAACCGGGCGAGGTTCGCCTGGTTGTGGGGTGCGGCGTAGACGTCGTTGTAGAAGGCGCGTCCGAGCGCGTTGACGGCGAGGACGTCCATACGGCCGTTGCGGACGAAGGCGGGCCCCGCGGTGATCGCGTCCAGCGTCCACTGCAGGCTGGGGTGCGGGGTCCACTGCCCCTTGGCGCGTCGGCGACGTGGCCGGGTGAGCGAGTCGGAGCCGTCGGCGGCCTGGGCCAGATGGAGCAGGTGGGCGCGTTCGGCCTCGTCGAGCCGCAGCGCGCGGGCGACAGCTTCGAGGACGGCGGGGGAGACGCCTGCGAGGCTGCCGCGTTCGAGCTTGGCGTAGTACTCGACGCTCATGTCGGCGAGTGCCGCGACTTCGCTGCGTCGCAGGCCAGGGACGCGGCGTCTGCTGCCTGAGGCCAGTCCCGCCTGCTCGGGGGTGATCTTCGCGCGCCGCGAGGTGAGGAACTCGCGGACCTCCTGCTGGTTGTCCACCCCTCGACCGTACGTCGTGCGGGCCGCGGGAGGAATGTACTGCCGGTACACCCATCGACGGTGACTGGCTGCCCGGAGCGAATGGCGGTTACCTGGATGACGTGGCACTCCTTCGCGGCCGCCGGCGGTACGCGGAGCGAGCGCCCCGGGCCCGTGCCGTACGAAGTGGCCCGGCCCCCCAGCACGTGGACCGCCCGAAGCGGTCCGACCCCCCGTACGTAAGGAATCCCTCTCATGCGCGGTGCAGTGATCCACGCCCCCGGCGATGTCCGCTTCGAGTCGCTGGACGACCCGAAGATCCTCCACCCGACCGACGCGATCATCCGCACGGCCGTCTCCTGCGTCTGCGGCTCGGACCTGTGGCCCTGGCGCGGTCTGGAGCCGATCGGCGACCCGCACCCGATGGGGCACGAGTACGTCGGCTTCGTCGAGGAGGTCGGCAGCGAGGTCACCTCCGTCAGGCCGGGGCAGTTCGTCGTCGGCTCGTTCGCGACCTCGGACAACACCTGCGCGAACTGCCGCAACGGATTCCAGTCGAACTGCCTGCACCGCGAGTTCATGTCCACCTGCCAGGCCGATTACGTACGCATTCCCAACGCCCAGGGCACGCTGGTCGCCACGGACGGGATTCCCGCCGAGGACCTCTGGCCCGGTCTGCTCGCCGTCTCCGACGTCATGGGCACCGGCTGGTGGGCCGCGGACGCCGCCGAGGTCGGGCCCGGCTCGACGGTCGTCGTGGTCGGGGACGGCGCGGTCGGCCTCTCCGCCGTGATCGCGGCGAAGGAGAGGGGAGCGGAGCGCATCATCGCGATGAGCCGCCACGTCTCCCGTCAGGAACTGGCCCGCGAGTTCGGCGCCACCGACATCGTCTCCGAGCGCGGCGACGAGGGCATCGCCCGGGTCAAGGACCTCACCGCGGGCATCGGTGCCGACAGCGTGCTGGAGTGCGTCGGCACCGCACAGGCCATGCAGCAGGCCCTGCACTCCACCCGCCCCGGTGGCAACGTCGGCTTCGTCGGCGTCCCCCACGAGGTCGCCGTCGACGGACAGGAACTCTTCTTCTCCCACGTCGGCCTGCGCGGCGGCCCCGCCCCCGTACGCCGCTACCTCCCCGATCTGATCGACCGGGTCCTGTCGGGCCGGATCAACCCGGGCAAGGTCTTCGACCTCACCCTTCCCCTCGACCAGGTCGCCGAGGGCTACAGGGCCATGGACGAACGCCGCGCCATCAAGGCCCTCCTGAAGCCCTGACCGCGGGGCGCCGGGGGTACCGGCGGAGGGGGCCGGTGCCCATGCCCCGGCCGGTTCGGGGGAGTGACCGGCAGAGCGGGGGAGTGACCGGCAGAGCGGTGTGCCGGCGCCGCGCCCCCCGCTCGGATCACTGGCGGGAGATCTTGTGGACGGCGGTGTCGTCGGGGTTCAGCCGGCGACCGTCCGCGGACCGCACCTCCAGGGGGCGGAGGGGGTGGCCTTCTCGGCGGTCGATCAACTGTGAGTGCTGTTCGCCGGGGGCGAAGAAGTTCTGTTCGCCCCACTGCCGCAGCGCCACGATGACCGGGAAGAGCGCCTTGCCCTTCGGAGTCAGTACGTACTCGCGGTAGGCGCTGCCGTCCGAGGCCGGTACGGATTCCAGGACGCCCCCGGCTACCAGGCTGCGCAGGCGCGCGGTGAGGATGTTCTTCGCCACGCCCAAGCTGCGCTGGAACTCCCCGAAGCGCCGGCTTCCGTCGAAGGCGTCCCGCACGATCAGCAGCGACCACCAGTCGCCGATGGCGTCCACCGACCGGGCGACAGGGCATTCACTGTCGTCGAAGCGCGTCCTGGTCACCAAAGCGTTCCCTCACTCCTCGATGTCTGGTTGCAACATGCTACCAATCGGGCTACCGTCGCCGCAGTGTTGGTAGCAAGATGCAACCAGATGTGTGGAGGGGGTCCTGATGCCCGGCAACGGTGAGACGGTGACGCGTCGGACCGACGCCCCGAGGGGAGAAGGTTCAGGGTTCGTGCTGTCCCGCGGCGTCGTCATTCTGCTCGCCGTCGCCTGCGGGGCCGCGGTGGCCAACGTCTACTTCTCCCAGCCGCTCCTGGTGACCGTGGGCCACGACCTCGGCATGAGCCCGGCACTCGTCGGCGCCGTGGTCACCCTCACGCACGTCGGCTACGGGCTGGGACTCCTCTTCCTCGTGCCGCTCGGCGACGTCGTCGACCGCCGGCGGCTCGTCGTGGCCCAGTTGCTCCTCCTGGTGTTGGCGCTGGTCGTGGTGGCCACCGCCCGCACGGCGGCGATCCTGCTCGCGGGCCTGGCCTCTATGGGGCTTCTCGCGGTCGTCACGCAGACGTTGGTGGCCTTCGCGGCTTCCCTGGCCCCTCCCGCCGGGCGAGGGCGGGTCGTCGGTCTGGTCACCAGCGGCGTGGTCATCGGAATCCTGCTCGCCCGCACCGCATCCGGCGTCATGGCCGATCTCGTGGGCTGGCGCTCCGTCTACCTCGGCTCGGCATCGCTCACTGCCCTGCTCGCCTTGGTCCTGCACCGCGTGCTGCCGGGCCGCGATGGCGCTCCGCCGGCGGCCCTGCGTTACGGACAGCTCCTGCGCTCCACGATCACCCTGTTCGCGCGGGAACGCCTGCTGCGGCTCCGCGCCCTGTTCGGCCTGCTGATCTTCGCGGCCTTCAGCACCCTGTGGAGCAGCGTCGCGCTGCCGCTCAGCGGGGCCCCGTACCACCTGTCCCACAGTGAGATCGGGGCGCTGGGCCTGATCGGCGTCGTCGGCGCGCCGGCTGCGACCGTGGCAGGCCGCCTGAACGACCGCGGATTCTCGGGAAGGACCACCGGCATCGCCCTGGCGCTGCTCGTCGGCTCGTGGCTGCCCTTGTCCTTCACCCGCAGTTCGCTCGTGGCCCTGGCCGTCGGAGTGATCCTTCTCGACTTCGCCGTACAGGCGGTTCATGTCACCAATCAGACCCTCATCTACGAGCTCCACCCGGACGCGGGCGGCCGGCTGATCGGCGGCTACATGGTCTTCTACTCGATCGGCAGCGCCACCGGAGCCATCGCCGCCACCTCGCTCTACGCGGTGGGCGGCTGGGGTGCGGTGTGCGCGCTGGGTGCCGCGTTCAGCTGCGTCGGGCTCGTGTTGTGGGCCTTCACCCGACACGGCACCCCGGCCCCCGCGGTCACGTGACCTCTCGCGGACGCTGAACCGGGTGCGCGCGCCCCGCGGCGCGGAGTCGCGCAGGCCGAGTCCGTCCCCCGTCCGCGCCGGCCCCGATGCCCGACAGTCAATCCGCTGCGCCGGGAACAGCCGGTGCGGCCTGCGCGGTTGCACCGAGCGAGGGGCCGGCGCCGCACGGGCGGGGGGGGCGGGGACGCAGGCCGTCCGCCCTGCCAGGAACCGGGCCCAGGGTCGCGGCACGTCCGCCGCGCCCTCGACCCATACGCATGTAAGCAGGAGGATTTTCATGTCTGACCGGCCTTTGACACTCATGGCAGTGCACGCCCACCCGGACGACGAGGCCACCGGGACCGGAGGGGTGCTTGCGCGGTACGCGGCGGAAGGCATCCGCACCGTTCTCGTGACGTGTACCGACGGCGGCTGCGGTGACGGGCCGGGGGGCGTCAAGCCGGGCGACCCCGGGCACGACCCGGCCGCCGTCGCCTTGATGCGCCGTCAAGAACTCGAGGCGAGCTGTGACGTCCTGAAAATCAGCGAACTGGAGCTGCTGGACTACGCCGACTCCGGGATGATGGGCTGGCCGAGCAATGACGCCCCCGGATCCTTCTGGCAGACCCCCGTGGAGGAAGGCGCTGCCCGACTCGCGGAGCTCATGCGGCACTACCGACCCGATGTGGTCGTCACGTATGACGAGAACGGCTTCTACGGGCACCCCGACCACATCCAGGCCAACCGCATCACGATGGCGGCGCTGGAGATGGCCGAGCTGACCCCGAAGGTGTACTGGACGACGATGCCCCGCTCGATGATGCAGCGGTTCGGGGAGATCATGCGCGAGTTCCGTGAGGACATGCCGGAGCCGGACCCGGCCGAAGCCGCCGCGCTGGCCGAGATCGGCCTCCCTGACGACGAGATCACCACGTGGGTGGACACCACCGCGTACAGCGGCCAGAAGTTCGATGCGCTGGCCGCGCACTCCAGCCAGGGCGAGAACATCTTCTTTCTCAAGATGGGCAAGGAGCGGTTCGGCGAGTTCATGGGCATGGAGACCTTCGTGCGCGTCAGGGACGCCTCCGGCGCGGCCGTACCCGAGAACGATCTCTTTGCCGGACTGCGCTGATCAGCTCGGCCGACCGGGGCCCGGCCAGGCTCATCGGCGCGGTGTGAGCGGGCGGGGTGCGCTCGGGGCCGGCCGGGTGTGCGGACCCGGAGGCTGTTGACGCGGTTCCTGCGCGGCCTGGGGGCCGGTCACCAGGACAGTGCGTCTGCGGGGTCCGCGCTTCTCCGTCCGGACGGGTGCCGGGCCTGCCCCTCGCCTTCGCGCCCGCAATCGGCACCGCCACCACCGCGCGGCCTCGACCGTGGCCGGCTCCGACGGGCTCCGGCCTTCCGTCGGGCCGGGCGGCCCGGCCTCGCGGCCTCGCGGGCCCCGGGCCTGCCCGCGAGGCCGCGAGCCTGTCAGCACATCCCGGGCCCGCCTGCCCGTCAGCGCGCCCCCTCTCGCGAGCCCGGCATCGCGCTCCGGGCGACGCTCACCCTTCCCGCTTGACCTGAGTAGACCTGTCTGTCTAATGTGAGCGCGATTAGACAGACAGGTCTACTCAAGCTTCGGACGGGAATGGTCATGACGAATCTCTCGGTCGTTCCGGCGTCCAAGCCGGCGCCCTCTTCGGACGTGGTGCGCACCGATGCCGAATCCGCTTCCGAGCCTGCCGTCGTGTCCGCGCGGGGCAGGCGGCTGCCGCCGAACGTGGCGCTGTACGTACTCGCCTCGATCGCCATCTCGTTCCTGGCGGCCTCCAGCGCGCCGACCCCGCTCTACGCGGTCTACCAGGCCGAATGGGGCTTCGACCCGATCACCACCACCATGATCTTCGGCGTCTACGCGGTGGCCGTGCTGCTCGGGCTGCTCACCATGGGAAAGCTCTCCGACCACGTAGGCAGGCGGCCGGTGCTGCTCGCCGCGCTGGCGGCGCAGGCCACCTCGATGGTCGTGTTCGCCACCGCCGACGGGGTTTCGGGGCTGATGGTCGCCCGGATCGTCCAGGGACTGTCGACCGGCGCAGCGCTCGGCGCGATCGGGGCGGGGATGATGGACATCGACCGGCCGCGCGGCACGATCACCAACGCGGTCGTCCCGGGCATCGGCACGGCGACCGGCGCGCTGGTCTCCGGCCTCGTCGTGCAGTTCCTGCCCGCCCCGACCCATCTGGTCTACTACGGGCTGCTGGTGATCTTCGTCCTCCAGGCCGTAGCCGTCGCCCTGATGGCGGAGACGGTGACCCGCGAGCCGGGGGCGCTGGCCAGCCTGGCGCCGGAGATCAAGCTGCCGCGCGCCGTACGCCGCCCGATGCTGGTGGCCGCGCCGGTGTTGTTCGCCGTCTGGGCGCTGGCCGGGCTGTATGGGTCGCTGGGCCCCTCCCTCGCACGGCAGTTGACCGGTTCGAGGTCGGAAGTCCTCGGTGGGCTGAGCCTGTTCGTGCTCGCCGGGGTGGCCGCCCTCTCGGTGCTTGTCCTGAGGAAGGCGGCAACCCGGACGGTGATGCTCACCGGCATCCTCGCGCTGATCGCCGGGGTGACTCTCACCCTCGTCTCGATCCGCGACTCCTCCTCCACCGGCTTCTTCGTCGGAACCGCCGTCGCGGGCGTCGGCTTCGGCAGCGGGTTCCAGGGCGGCATCCGTACGGTGATGCCGCTGGCCCGGCCGCACGAGAGCTCCGGAGTGCTGTCGCTGCTCTTCGTCATCTCCTACCTGGGCATGGGGGTGCCCGCCGTGATCGCCGGCTTCCTCGTCGTCCACGCGGGCGGACTGACCGCCACCGCGCAGGAGTACGGCGCCGCCGTGATCGTCCTCGCGGCGTTCGCCCTCCTCGGACTGCTGCGCGGCGGCCGGGACGGGGCGGCGGTCCTGTCGGGCGAGCCGGTCGGCGGCAACGCCTGAGGGGTGACGTCCGGCCGGGACCCGGCCGGGACTCCGGGCGGAGGGCCACGGCCGGGGCATAATGTAGACAGATCTGTCTGAAGGAGTGGCCGTCATGGCGAGTGTCCGGAACACCGCGAAGCCCTCGGCGCGTGAGCGCCTGCTCACCGCCGCTGACGAGCTGTTCTACGCCGAGGGCGTGCAGAGCGTCGGGATCGACCGGGTCATCGAGCACGCGGGCGTGGCGAAGGCGTCGCTGTACAACACCTTCGGCGGCAAGGAGCAGCTCGTCCGGGCGTACCTCGACACCCGGCACGCAGGCTCCGCCGACCGGATCACCCGGGCCGTCGCGGAGTGCGACACGCCGCGTGAGCAGATCCTGGCGGTCTTCGAGTCCCAGGGGCGGCAGTTCGACCGGCCCGACTTTCGCGGCTGCGCCTTCATCCGTGCCGGCGCCGAGGCCAGCCCCGGTGGACTGGTCCAGGAAGCGGCGGACGCCTTCCGCGGCTGGCTGCGCGAACTCTTCACCCGCCTCGCCGCGGAGGCCGGCGCCGCCGACCCCGACGCCCTGGGCCACCAGCTCCAACTCCTCTACGACGGCGCCGGCATCTCCGCCCTGATGGACCACGACTCCACGGCAGCCGTGGCCTCCCGCGCTGCGGCAACGGCCCTGATCGCAGCGGCGACGGACACATCCGCCCAAGGGCTGTCCCACAATTCCTGATGGATCAGCGCGCGGCGTCGGATGCGGTGCATCGCAAGGCGGAGAGGCGCCCGCGTACTGGATGTATTCGGGCGTTTCGACAACGCGGTGAGGTGTCGTAGCCGTCCTCGTGGCCCGCCAGGAATGGTGGGACGGCTTGGCTCGTCCTTTGTCTTCCGGCCGCGTCGTAGGGCCGGGTCGGAAGGTTCCAGACGGCGGCATGGACCATTCGGTTCGTCGTCATGCGGTACATCGTGCCACGGCCAGGGCGCCGTCCAGCGAGCCGTAGGCGACCGTACTCGGCCGTCAGTGGCAGCTCTACCGGTGCCCGTACCGCGCCGTCCGCACACAGCAGGGCGGCAGTGGGTTCGCAGCACGCATCCTTCCGCGCGGACAGACACCATGGGAAGGCTGTCCGGAAGTGGGGCAGATCCCAGCTGAGGATCGGGCCAGAGGGTTCCCACAGCTGAGCGAGGTGGGACTTCTACGACGGGGGCACCTTGGTGAGCACCAGGGACCACGGGTTGTCCGGGACCCTGAACTCCACCGTTCCGTCGCCGCTCGTGTGCAGCTGGATGCCGGACACCTTGCCGAGGCCGCTGTCCTCGACGTCGGGGTAAATGAAGTCGTTGGTCGTGCTGCTGTCGACGAACTCCCACCGGCCGTGGAAATCGGCAGGGGCCGAGCGGGAGTTGGTCGATACGTGCGTTGCGGTGAACGCTCCGTCGCGCGCGAGGCGGATCTGTCCGCCGGTCTTCTCGTTACGGTATTCGCCCGGCAGATCATTGGTGTGTACGGTGCGGGCGCAGCCAGCGGTGAGTACAGCAGAAGCGGTCAGTGTGGCAACGAGCCACTGTCATCCTGTCCTCCTGACCATCACGTTCTCAGCGTACCGGGGCACGATCAGCCACCTCGGCGGGATATCGCGGAGCCGCAGAACTTGTTCCCCGCATCCGCAACGATCATCGGTAGTTGAGGAACAAGCCAAGCCGTCAGGCCGTGACGGTTCAGGGCGTGTCTGGACGCTTCGGGGAGCGGAGCACGAGCAGGGTGATCTCGCTGGGGGCGAAGATGCGGAACGGCGGGCCCCAGAAGCCGGTGCCGCGGCTGGTGTAGAGGAGGGTGCGGGTGCCGTGACGGCTGAGGCCGGCGAGGGCGGGCTGGTCGAGGCGGACGAGGTGGTGGAAGGGCCAGATCTGGCCGCCGTGGGTGTGGCCCGAGAGCTGGAGGTCGACGCCGCTCGCTGCGGCCTGGCCGACGAACTTGGGCTGGTGGGCCAGGAGCAGGACGGGCAGGTCGGGGTCGGCGCCGCTCAGGGCTCCGGCGAGGTGGGCGCGGTGGCCGGCCAGGCCGGACGACTCGGCCGTGACGTCGTCCACGCCGGCGACCACGAGGGTGTCACCGCCGCGTTCGAGCAGCAGATGGCGGTTGCGCAGCGGCTCCCAGCCCAGTTCGTCCATCAGGTCGACCCAACCCTGGGCCTCGCTGTAGTACTCGTGGTTTCCGGTGACGTAGACCCGGGCCCGGGTGGCTCGCACCGTGCCCAGCGGCGCGGCCTGGGCGCGCCGGCGTTGGGCCGTGCCGTCCGCGATGTCACCGGTGTGGCAGACCAGGTCGGCCTCCAGAGCGTTGACCTTCGCGCACACCCGCGCCGACCAGCGGGCACGGTCGAGCGGCCCGTAGTGGGTGTCGGTGATGAGGGCGACGCGAGTGCCGTCCAACCCGGCTCCCAGGCGGGGGAGTTGTACGTCGAGCCGGCGTACCCGTGGAACCCGGCGGGCTTCCGCGTACCCCCATGCGAGCAGCACTGCGGCGACGCCGAGGACCACCCAGGTGACGATACGGGCTCGGCTCTGACCGTCGCCCGTGCCGGCCACCGTCAGGGCGAGGCGCAGCAGGACCCCGAGCAGGACGGACCAGGCGAACAGCACCCAGCCGACCCCGAGGAGGGTGTCTCCGACGATTGCCGCCCGGTCCTGCTGCCGGCGGCCGTGGCCGCGCATCATCGCGAGCGGCATGGCGATCAGCCCGAGGAGGAAGAGGGCGGTACCGCCCAGCGCCACGGGAAGTGGCCAGTGCTGGCCGGTGTGCAACAGCACCCAACAGGGCACGGACCACAGCAGGACGGGGGCGATCATGGGGATGTAGCGCATCAGGCGGCGCAGCCGACTCTGCTGGGTCGCATCCGCCGCACCGTCCGCGGACCGGGCTTCGCTGGTGTCCGTCACGCGTTCCCTCCTCAAGTAACTGCCGGCGCGCACTGTACCCGGTCGCCCTGGTGACCCGAGTCGGAGATTCGTCGGCGACAGCCGGCGGCCATGCCGAGGATGCCCGTCCTGCTCCGCGTGGCCGAGGGGTGTTCCGGTCCGCGACCCGGGGCCGGGAGCCGCGCGGAACCCTATCCAGGGAGACCTGCCCGCGACGCCCTCCGCCCCGGCCGGGGACGAGGACAGCCGTTGCGCGAACCGCTCGGATGCGGCCCGTGCGGAACGGACGGGACGCCGCCGCCGGGGCCCGCGGCGGCCGGGCCACGCCGGCACCGCCGGGGCGGGGGCGGTACCTTCGATCCCCGCTCCGTAGTACGGGGTCGGCGGGGCGCCGTCCGGGCCTGGCCGTGCTCGTGCCCTGCCGCCACAGGAGCCTCGATCGCGGGCCGAAAGACCGTCAGGCGCGGACCAGCGGGGTGTCGACCAGATGCTCGGCGAGGAACCACGTCTGCAGCTCCCCGGTCCTGATCACCTGTGAGACCAGCAGGTCGTTCGTACCGTCGTCACCCAGCTCGATGGTCCGGGCGGCGGCGTCGTGGGCGTCGATGAGGATGGCCTCGTGAGCCTCCAGCAGCCGTGACAGCATGGCCGGCACCTCCTCCACTCCGTCCGGGGGCCGCGGAATCGACGTGAGCTCCGCGACATGCCTGGGATCGCCCACGGCGACACCCCCCAGGGACTGGACGCGTTCGGCGATCGTGTCGATGAGTTCGAGCTGCTCCGCTGCGTGCTTGTCCAGGACCAGGTGCAGTTGGTAGAAGGTCGCTCCGCGCATCAGCCAGTGGTGCTTCTTGTAGAGGCCGAAGAGGATCTGGGTGTCCGCCAGGGCCCTGTTCAGGCGCTGGCAGGAGTACATCCGCGCCTCGTAGGACAGACCGATCGGGAACTGCTTGACGGTGCCGAACTCCTGGATCACCTCGCCCTTCTGGTGCAGCCACGGCTGGCTGCTGATCACGGGCTTGGAACTGGTGGTCATGGTCTTCCTCCTGCGGTGTCGTGCTGTGCGTACCCGAGTCACGCTAGGTACCCGGACGGAGGGTGCCTTGCCGGACAGTGCACGCGGTGATGCCCGTCGGCGCACTGTGCCCCGAGCCGGCCAGGTGTTCCGCCCTCGCCGGTGAGGCAGCCGTGGCTGCGGACTGTGGCTGGGGCGCCGGACCCCGTGCGGAGGCAACCGACGAGGGGACGGCCAAGTGGTCGCCGACCTTTTCGTGGCCGAGGGGGCCCGTCCGGCCCGGACCACGGGACGTCTCTGCGGACCGCGCCGGGTGACGTGGTGACCGCACCCGACGACCGGCTCCAGTACGTGGTCCACACCTGTCCGGCCCTCCACCGAACGGTCGAGGCCGCGCGCGGAGCGCTTCGCCGAGTTGCCGAAGGGCCGCGCGGCCGACTCCCGGAGGAGTCGGCCGCGCGGCCCTTCGGCAACTCAGTCAGCTCGTGGCGCGCACCGCGTCACGGATCAGAGCGGCGACCTCCTTGGGCCGGGACACGGCCACCGCGTGCGAGGCGCCCTCGATCTCGACGATGGTCGCGCCGGCCCGCTTCGCTCCGAAGCGCTCGACCTCGGGGTTGATCGCCTGGTCCGCGCCGGCCACGAGTGCCCAGGAGGGCTTCGTCTTCCATGCGGCGGCCGTGGCCGTCTCCGCGAACGCCGAAGCGGCCAGCGGACGCTGCGCGACCGCCAGGACCTGGGTGACGGCGGCCGGTACGTCAGCGGCGAAGATGTCCGGGAACGCTTCGGCCTTGATGGTGACCTCGACCGCGGGCTCCCCGCCCTCCACGGGGTACGTCGCTTCCTTCAGGTTGCTGACGAGCGGCGAGAGGGGGAATCGTCCCTGCAACTCGCCCAGGCTCTCGCCCTCTTCGGTGACATAGGCCGCTACGTAGACCAGCCCGACGACGTTCTCGGTGGCACCTGCCACGGAGATGATCGCCCCGCCGTAGGAGTGGCCCACAAGCACCACGGGACCGTCGATCTGAGCAGCCACGGAGGCGATGTACGCGGAGTCGGACGCCAGTCCGCGCAGCGGGTTCGGCGGCGCCACCACGGGGATGCCGTCGTTCTGCAGTTCCGCGATGACCCCCGTCCAGCTGGCGGCGTCCGCGAAGGCTCCGTGCACGAGAACTGCTGTGGGAAGGGGAGACGTGGTCATGACCGGATGCTTCTCCTGGGTGTGGGTGTGGGTGTGGGTGTGCTCGCGACGCCGGAGCGTCGGTCAGCCGGCGTGGAGCGCGTTGTGCAAGGTGCTGATGGCCAGCGTGATCGCCGTCTCGGCGGCGTGGGTTTCGCGCAGGGCGTTGAGCATGACGAAGTCGTGGATGATGCCCTGGAACCGGACGGCGGTGACGGGGACACCGGCCTCGCGGAGCTTGTTGGCGTAGGCCTCGCCCTCGTCGCGCAGGACGTCGGCCTCGCCGGTGATGACCAGGGCCGGGGGCAGCCCGGTGAGCTGCTCGGTGGTGGCCCGGAGGGGGGAGGCGGTGATCTGGGCGCGCTCGGCCTCGTCGGTGGTGTACTGGTTCCAGAACCACTGCATGCCGTCGCGGCGCAGGAAGTAGCCCTCCGCGAACTGGTGGTAGGAGCCGGTGTCGAAGTTCGCGTCGGTGACCGGGTAGAACAGCACCTGCTGCACGAGGGGGACGTCGCCGCGTTCCTTGGCCATGAGGGTCAGCGCGGCGCTCATGTTGCCGCCGACGGAATCGCCGACGACCGCCAGCCGCGAGCCGTCCAGGCCCTTGGACCCGCCCTCCTGGACGACCCACTTCGCGACCGCGTAGTTCTGCTCGATGGCGATCGGGTAGCGGGCCTCGGGGGAGAGGTCGTACTCGGGGAAGACCACGGCGGCGTTCGCGCCGACGGCCAGTTCGCGGACCAGGCGGTCGTGGGTGTGGGCGTTGCCGAACACCCAGCCGGCGCCGTGGATGTAGAGGACAACCGGCAGAGGCCCCTCCACGCCGGCCGGGCGCACGATACGTACGCGGACACTGCCCGTCGGGCCTCCGGAGACCGTGATCCACTCCTCGTCGATCCGGGGCTCGTCGGTCCCGCCGGACTGAACGTCGTCGACCGCCTTGCGGCCCTCGGCGGGCGGCAGGTCGAAGAGGTAGGGCGGGTTGGCGGTCGCTTCGGCGAAAGCGGCTGCGGCCGGCTCCAGGACCGGCTGAACCGGCCCGGTGGCGTCAGACATGCGAATCTCCTGAGTTTCATCTGGTGCGCCGGCTCTTCCGGCAGGGTGACGCGACTCCCGGGTCCGGAACAGGGATCTGCGGGGTCGTCGGAGACCACGCTAAAACGCCGAAGACGGCGGAAATTGACCACCAGCGCACCGTCGCTGACCCCAGAGCGTACGAACGAGGGGCCCGAGCGTGCGGACTTGGGGCAGCGCGTGCGGACAGGGGAGACCGGTGCACTCGGGGAATGAATCCAGTGCACTGTCGCAACAGCAGGGCGCCGCGCCTCCCTCACGCTAAGTGGTCGGCTCCGGAAGTCCTTCGGGGGTTGGTCACTCTGCCAGTGCGGCCGAGGATTCGTGGTGGTGATCGGTGGTGTGCCGGTCGAGCCTGGCCAGCAGATCGTCCAGGTCTGAGGTGGTGAACCTCCGCTGGAACGGCTGTGCCGTGGCGTTTGTAGCGGTCTTCGAAAGCTCGGAGCCGGTCCCCGACCTGGGCGCTTCGGTACGGCCGAACATGCGGGCGCGGTGGACGTCGTAGGCAGCGAGGTGGGCCAGGGCGCCGCCGCGTCCGTAGGTGTGGTTGACCCGCATCGCCCGGGCCTGGCCGGGGGCGAGGGTGGGGTGGCAGCGGCAGCGGGCCTGGATGGAGGTCTTCTCGTCGGCGCTGATGACGTACTCGTCCGCGCCGAGCGGTGTGCCGTTCCAGGTGTGGGCGTACAGGTTCAGCGCCGTGCGCCGGCGGAGCGGCCCGGTCCACGCAGTCGGTCCTCAAGAGGAGACCGGGGGACCGGGTGCCCGATGTCCGACTCAGGCGCCGCCCTCAGGCGTGCCCGGGGACGGCGACGCGGAGATCGAGGAGCTGTTGGGTATGCACGGGCACATGGTCTTCGGCGAGGCCGTCTATGAGGCCTGTCAGCGGAATCGGCCGGTCCAGCACGAGTGCGTCATTGGAAAGGAGGAGCGACGGCACCAGAACCGAGGCGGCTTCCTCGTTGAGTCGATCGGCGATGTCGCACAGGACGGTGGCCTGGCTCCGGACGTGATCAATCAGGTCCGCCCGACCTGAGTGCTCGGTGATGATCCGGTCAAGATTCCAGGTGTCGAGGGAGATCCGGTTGTCGAAGGTGGGCCGTGAGCCGGCGACGACGCCCAGAGCAACCGCTGCGATCGAGGCGTCGACGCTGAGGAGATGGGCCAGTATCTGGTCGGCGTTCCATCCTCCATTGTCCGCGTCGCCGAGGTCGGGGATGGCCGCCGCATCGAGCAACCTGTCGTAGGCGCTGCGAAGTACTGTCGTGTCCATAGCGTGCTTCCTTCATTCGGGGCGTGTCGAACTCGAATCCCGCTCCGCTGCCTCAGCGACGCGTTTGATGTTCGCCAACCGCCGGTCCCAGTAGGCCGCGAGTGCGGCCATCCACCGTGCCGTCGTGTCCAGCGCCGCGGGCCGCACTGCATACCGCACCTCGCGTCCGACCCGGCCGCCGGAAACCAGCCCGGCGGCCTCCAGGACGGCGAGGTGCTTGACCACCGCCTGCCGCGAGACGGGAAGTCGTTCGGCGAGCGTCGTGGCAGTGGCCTCGCCCTGTGCGGCGAGCAGGTCGAGCAGTTGACGTCGCGTCGGGTCGGCCAGCGCACCGAGGACGCTGTCGACGACCTCGGCGGCGCCGGGACGTTCTTCCCTCACGTGGAGGGCTGTTCGGCGCGTGTCTTGAGCGCGTCGAGCTCCAGGGGCCAGCCTTCCGTGTGGTCCTTCAGGTTCTGACTGCGCAGCTCCTCGGACCCGGCCAGCGCCGCGAACCCGCTCTCGACGACGCGCAGCCGCGTCTGCTCGCCTTCCGGGGTCAACGTGAACTCCACGAGCGTGCTGTTGTCCTCGCGCAGCTCTTCTCCGGGGAACGCGCTGGTCCAGCGGTACGCCAGGTACGTGGGCGGCTCGACCTTCTCCACACGCACAGGGAAGTCGCCGTGCTCGGCGTTCTTCGCCATCATCGACTCGCCTTCCTTGGCCACGGTGCCGGGCAGGCTCGCCTTGTCG
Source organism: Streptomyces sp. NBC_01013 (assembly GCF_045162765.1). Lineage (NCBI taxonomy): Bacteria > Bacillati > Actinomycetota > Actinomycetes > Kitasatosporales > Streptomycetaceae > Streptomyces > Streptomyces sp. NBC_01013. The sequence continues at coordinate 1,297,509 of NZ_CP108687.1, read as the reverse complement.
GCCACCCAGAACCCGGGTTGGGCCACCAGCGACCAGACCAGCTCCAGGGGTGCTGTGATCAGGGTTTCGCGTTCGATCCGGTCCTCGCTCATGGGGGACTCCTTCACCGTCACCATCGGATGCAACCCCAGAGTTGCACTTCGGCCGCCTAGGCGCAACCCAAGGGTTGCATCTAGGTGGCCATCGTTGGTTGGTGATGACGGAGAGGGACTGGGTGAGGGCCGTGAGGCTGCTCAAAGACCGTAGTGATCGCGTCCCACCAGCGGTCGGCACACCTGCGCACTTCGGCCCCGAAACCAACTGCCGCGTCAACCCCCGAAGGACTTCCGGAGCCAACCACTAAGGGCTGTCCCGCCAGGAACTGTTCACTGCGTGATCATTCCGCTGCTTCAGGTTCCCCCTGCTCGAACGCGATGCGGCAGCGTTCCACCTGGTCAGCCACCTGCTCCATGAACCAGCGCATGACCTCGTAGGGGACAACACGCTCGTCAGGGCTGTAGACGCGGACGGTTGGTTGCAGACTCGGGTCCTCGTCAGGGACAAGCGCTGCCAAGAAGGCGGCGCCGGGCAAGTGGGTCACCGCGGCGTGGGAGTTCTCGGTACCCGTGACCGGCGCAGGCACAGCCTCGCTCAGCTCCACGGCCCAGGCATCGTCAGGCAAGGCGTAGTGGAACAGGACGGCGTAGTGACGGCCTGCATGTTCTCGCAGATCCCATGGCATGTCAGCAGGCTGCCACACCGGCCGTGTCGGAGGCTCGCGCGTATCCCCGTGCTCACCTGGGCGCAACCCGGCCAGCGTTTACGGGACAGCCCCGCCGGAGCATGCGCGCCCCGGTCCTCGCGGTCGGCGACGGCGCCCTGAGCAAGGTCACCCGCGGTGCCGGCTCCCGCACCGCAGCCCTGACGATGGTCTTCAAGCTCATCGAGTCCGCAGGCCCTGTGGCGGGCCGTGAACGCGCCCCACCTCGTCGCCCTCGTCCGCGCGGAGCCCGCCTCGAACGCGGCCACCTCGCCGAACGTCCCGAAGCCCGCGCGGCATGAGCGATCGCAACCGATCCGCAGAACGCCACCCATGGATTCGGGTCACGGGCGCGGGAAGCGGGCGCGCGTGGCGTCGATGCAGATGTCCCGGGACGTGGGTCCACCGAACCGAAGACGGTCGTAGGCCGTGAACGCCGGTTCCAGCGTGTCGAGTTCGTCGACCAGTGCTTGCAGCTGCTCAGACCACTGTGCTGAACCGGCATCCGGCTCGTTCGCTGCGGCGCTGATCGCGGTCGTCAGGTAATCCTTGCGCTGAATGGCGGCCGGGGTCACCGAGTGCAGGCACACGTACTGTCCGCTGAGATACGCATTCCACTCCGCCTTCCCGGTGATCGGGTCGGCCCAGTGAGCGGTGAACCACGCTTCGAGCAGCTCTACACCGCCGGCTTCGTCGGCGAGAGCGAACAGGTCGGCCGGCACCATCTCAGCACCGTCGGTGCGCAGATATCCCGGAAGCGGCAGATGCTGCCCCAGCATCAGCCGGCGGACCGCATCGGCATCGCGGCCATGAACTGCGCACAGTTCCTCCAGGGCAACGAACTGCGCGCTGACGTATGCGTCATCGGTATCGGTCATCGGATGGTCGCCGTTGACTTCGCGGAATCGCTCGGCGAGCTGCTGCTTCAGGTCTGTCTCCGGCATCGGGTCGCCTCCGGCGATTACCAGCGCGGGCATCTCCCGCAGGACTCGGCACGCTACCGGCCGGACGGTTCGGCACTCACCGAACCATCGATGGAATCACGACAGCACGAGGGCACCTCGCCCTCGCCCCGCCCATCGATCCACAGCTCTTGACAATTACTCAGACGATGAGCCGGACGTTCTCGGGGCCGTAGAGCACGGCGAGGAAGCGCATCACACTCCGGACCGGACCCCCATGGGTCTCCGGACCGGACCCCCATGGGTCCTGTCTCCTGCCACGTCCTGGCGACTGAGCGAGCCTGAGCTGTGGGTCTCCTGCCAGTCGGCCGATGTCAGCTCCGCCCAAGTGATCCACGTAGTGCCGTACACATCATCGGGTCCGCCGGTAGCGGCGAACACGTCGCGGATTCCGTGGGACGTGTCCTTTGGCAGGCCGCGGTCCTCCGCCGGCGGACGGAAGCCGATGTAGTTGCGGACGCCGAACAGCGCCGCCAGGGCGTCATAGGCATTGCCGGAGTTGAGGAGCCATACGTCGATGGCGGACTGCCACACGGAGTCCTCGTCATCCGGACCCCAGCGATGTGCTCCCGGGTTGCACTCCACCATCCCGCTGAATTCGGTAGACATGCAGGAAGTCTGTTGCCGGGACGGGATCCGTCTTCCGATTCGCAGCGCACCAGCGGCCAACGCGTTGGGTCGAAGCCCGCGGCAGCCTCCCGAATCCTCGGGGCCTCAATAGACCCTGAGTATTGGGGTTGGCTGTCCAGGCCGCGGATCGCGCTCAGTCACAACGGTGTCGCCCCGACGGCCCTCGACCGTGCCTACTCGGTTCCGGTCGTACGGCCGGCCGCAGAGCCGGGCGCAGGGGGCCATGCTCGGTGGGTGTCGAGGTCGGCGAGGCGTGCGCGGGCCTCGGCTAGGCGGATGGGGTCGGCTGCCTTGCCGAGGGCTACCGACCGGGTGAAGGCGTCCCGGGCCTCGTCGCGGCGCCCGGCAGCCAGCAGGACGTCGCCGAGGCGGACCAGGGCGCGGCTTTCCACGCCGTGGTTTCCGCTGTCCCGCCAGAGGTCCGCTGCGGTGCGCAGGTGGTCGGCGGCCTCGGACCAGTTCCCCAGGGCGGTGTGGGCCAGGCCGCAGTTCCTGTGCAGCGTCGCACGGGTGAAGGCGGCGATATGCGGTTCGATGCGGTCGCCGACCTGATCGAGGAAGGCGAGCGTGCGCTGGATCTCCGTGATGGATTCCTCGTGCCGACCCCCCAGGGAGAGATTCTGCGCGGTGTTGCTGATGGCCTGGAGGGTCCCGTGGAGGTCACCGACAGCTTCGAACAGCTTGGCTGCCTCCCGGTTGTGCGGTGCCGCCGCGGCGTGGTCGCCGAGCAGACCCAGGGCCCAGGCACTGTAGTAGTGGGCCCAGCCCTGCTGCCGGAGGTCTTCGGCGCGCCGGGCCGCGGCGAGGGCCCGGGCGGAGCGCTCGACGCTGTCGTGGTGGCGGCCCTCGCAGATCATCAGGGCCCAGGCGTGGTAGTTCAGTTGGGTCGCTTCGAGGAGCGGGTCCCCGAGGGCCTGGGCGCTTTGGACGGCGGTCCGGAAGACCTCGGGCCAGTGCCCCCAGAAGATCCACTGGTCGGAGAACCAGTGCAGGGCCTCGGCGACCTCCACGACGTTGGCGTGATCCCCCGCCGCGGCGGCCGCGCGAAGAGCGGCGAGCCAGTTGTCGCCTTCGGCCTGGAGCCACTGACGGGCGTGTTCGGCGGTGGACAGGTCGACGGTGCCCTGCCAGGTGGGGGGTGGGGCGCCGTGGCCGGGTTCGTACCAGCGCCCGGCCACTATTGTGGTTTCGAGCAGCCAGCGGTGCAGTGCCGACCGGGCCGCCTCGGCGGTCCCGTCGGGCTCCTCGGCCCGCAGTCGGCCTCGGGCGTACAGGCACAGCAGGTCGTGGAAGCGGTAGCGGTCCTGGTCGGTTCCCAGTAGTCCGCTCTCGACCAGTTCTTCGAGGGTGTCCTCGGTTTCGAACAGTGGCCGGCCGGTCAGCTGGGCGGCGCCGGCGGTGCTGACATCGGGACCGTCGACCAGGGCCAGCAACCGGAAGAGGCGGGCTGCTTTGGGGGTGAGCTGGCGATAGGAGAGTTCGAAGGCCGCCGAGACATGCAGGTCACCGGCGGTCAGGGTGTCCAGGCGGCGCTCTTCGAGCGCGAGACGGTCGGCGAGGCGGCGTACGGTCCAGCCCGTGCGGGTAGCCAGCCAGTTTCCCGCCACACGCAGGGCCAGCGGGAGATGCGCACACCGCTGGGCGACCTCGGCGAGCGCGGCCGGGTCGGCGTCCGCGCGCTCCTGTCCGACCAAGGGGGCCAGGAAGGCGGCGGATTCCGCGGGGGAGAGCTCGCCGAGGGGCAGGCGGTGAACGCTCTCCAGGCCGGTGAGCATCCTTCGGCTGGTGATCATCACCATTCCCGCGCCGGCGCTCGGCAGGAGCGGGCGGACCTGTGCTTCGTCGCGGGCGTTGTCCAGCACCAGCAGGCAGCGCCGTTCCGCCAGTGCCTGCCGGTACAGCTCGGGGTGGCCCTGCGGGCCGGCCTTGGCCAGGTCCTGGTCCGCCACCCCCAGCGCCTTCAGGACACGGAGTATCAGCTCGGCCGGGCCGGGCGGGGTGTCGTCCATGCCGCGCAGGTCGACCATGAGCTGCGCGTCGGGAAAGCGGTCGGCCAGCATTCGGGTGGCGTGCAGTGCCAGGGTGGTCTTGCCCGTCCCCGGCGGCCCGGGCAGCACCACGACCACCGGCTGTCCGGCGGCCTGTCCGGCCAGTGCCGTCAGCCGTGTCAGCTCCGCCTCCCGGCCGACGAAATCGTCGATGCCGCGCGGGAACGCACGCACGCCGGACGCGGTGTGACGGGGTTTGCGGCCGGTCCGGGCGGCGGCCAGCAGACGCTCCCGCTCCACTTCGCCGAGTCCCAGGCCGGTCGCCAGCGCGGCGACCGTTCCCCGCTGTGGAGTCGCCCGCCGCCCCCGCTCGAGATCTCCGATCCCGCGGACGCTGACCCCCGACGCCTCCGCCAGCGCCTCGATCGTCAGCGACGCCTCCGACCGCAGCTGACGCAACAGTGCGCCGAATCCCTCACCACCCACGTCGGCCACCCGGCCCCACCTGCTCCCTCACGTCACCCACACCCGAACCGCTCGTGCCCGAACAAGGCGAGTCGGTCGGCGGCGGCGAGGAAGATTTTACGGTGCTGACCAGGGGCATTGCCCCGGTGGTGCAGCCCGCAGGGGCGGCTCCCCCTACGCGATCCAAGCTACACCGGCTCCGTACGGACCCTTCCATGAGGAGGTCTCGGAGGATGCGGCTCGCCCTCAGGGGCCCGGCTGCGGGCACACAGGCCCACGGTCCTGCGTGCCCGCAGGTGCGAGTGACCGGGCGGCGGCGCAGGATCAGTGCCGGCGCTGGGCCTCCAGCCAATGCAGGACTTCGGACGTCACGGGGTCGGTGATGTCGGCGAACTCGTCGTGCTTCTTGAGGAACTTCGCCACGTAGGGGCAGACCGGCACGATGCGCTTCCCGGAGGCGCGTACGTCGGTCAGGGCCTGCTGCACGAGTACCGAGGCCAAGCCCTGTCCGGCGAAGGCGTCGTCGATTTCGGTGTGGTAGAAGACGCGCTGATCATCTCGGTCCCGGTAGGCGGTGAGGCCTGCGGTTTTGTCGTCGACCAGGATTTCGTAACGGTGCTTGGCGTCCACTCGGCGGACGGTAGGAGCGGCGGCGGGCTGAGTCATGGTGTGCCTTTCAGTGACGCGTCGGGTTGGTGCGCGGTGCGAGGGTGGCGTTGGGCAGGGCGGGCGCCGGCAGGCGGTCGCCGTCGTACGCGTCGACGTTCCCGAAGCGGTCGGACGCGTCCTGCCAGGCCGTCCTGGCTTCGGCGATGTCTTCGTGGCTGCGGCCGATGAAGTTCCACCACATGACGATCTGTTCTTCGAACGGTGTCCCGCCGAGCAGGACCGCCCGAGCCGGGGTGTCCGTCTCGTTCGTCAGCGTCAGGGTGTCGTTTCCCGCGTGCAGGTATCCGAGTTCCGTCGGTCGAAGGGGCGTTCCACAGACGCGGACATTCCCTCGGTCGACGAGCAGGCCGTGCTCGAAGGCGGGATCCACCGGGAGTGTGGTCGTCGAGCGCGGCTCCAGGAGGAGTTCGGCGCCGAGCAGGGGGGTGAACGTCCCCACCGGAGAGGTGTCGCCGGCCAGAGACCCCAGGAACACTCTGACTTCAGCCCCGCCCACGGTGACCGGGCTCGGGACGTGGTGCCGGAAGTCACGGCCGGTGTGCCGGTGTTCTCCGGGCAGGGCCACCCACAGCTGCACGCCGTGCAGGAGCGTGGTGCGGGGGGTGGAGACTTCCGAATGGCTGATGCCGTACCCACCGGTCATGAGGTTCAGCTCACCGGGCCGTACCAGTGCGTGGTTGCCCATGCTGTCGCGGTGTTCGATCTCTCCGCTGAACAGCCAGCTCACGGTCTGCAGGCCGGTGTGGGGATGGGGAGCGACGTCCATGCCGCCCGTGTCGGCGACGTCGTCGGGGCCGTAGTGGTCGATGAAACACCAGGCCCCGATCAGCGTGCGGGCGCGCTGCGGCAGGGTGCGCCGGACGCTCATCGCCCTTGGCCCGCCCAACGGGACGTCCCGCGCGGTCAGCACGTCGACCTGCGGGGAGCCCTCGGCGTGCTCCCCGTCACCGCCGGGCAGGCCGTCGGGATCCGTGTCGACGTTGTTCATCGCGCTGCCTCTCACACCCGAAGGTGATTTCATATTCAACAATGATGCCTGATAGTAAGTCCTTGCTCAGCACATGCACGGCAAACCGAGCGAGGGCGGGAGCGGCCCCGAAGGAGTCCACGTTGAGTCACCCCACAGCAGACCCCGCGAGCCGTAGGGTCTTCATCGACAAGCAGAGCCCCAAGGCCTACCGCGCACTGGTCGAGACGGCCGATGCGGTCCGCGCGGTCGCCGACGAGGCGGGCCTGGACCGCCGCTCGGTGGAGCTGATCAACCTCCGCGTCTCCCAGCTCAACGGCTGCGCCTTCTGCCTCGACGTGCACACGAAGGCCGCGCTGCGCGCCGGTGAGACCACCCAGCGGCTGGGCGTGCTGGCCGCGTGGCGCGACACCGAACTGTTCACGGAACGGGAACGCGCGGCGCTCGGCCTGGCGGAGGCGACCACCGAACCCGCGAACGCCGTCGCTCAGGAAAGTGCCTACGAGACAGCACGACAGGTCCTCGATGACGACGAGATCTCCGCGGTGATCTGGGTGGCGATCACCATCAACGCGTTCAACCGGGTCTCCGTCCTGAGTAAGCATCACGTCCGCAGGGCCTCCCTGATACCTGGATCCTCACGTGTGTGATCACCTCCTCGTTCGCGCGTGAACACCATCCGGAGCGCCACGAAGGCCCGGCCGCCCCGGATGCGCCCGCGGACGTCGACGACGCTTTCAGGGTCCGAGCCGCTTCAGCGGCCGGGGCGGCGTGCGCGGTGTCCGAGCCGCAGGCGCGCACAGCACACTAGCGGCGACCGCGGAAGGCGCCTTGCCTCTCGGTGCACCGGATGTGGCCTGTCCGCGCCCGGGGCGGGGCGCGGACGCCGGACCGTGCGCCCGAACGCCCGGTGACCGGGCAAGCCGCCGACACCTGTCGTGCCATCGCGACCGGCGCCCTCGGTCATGACTACGCCGCCCTCGGGCGGTGGCGCGAGGCCGCCGACTTCCATCGCCGGACCGTGGTGCAGTCCCACCGCACCGGCCAGACCATCCTGGAGGGCCTCACACTGCTGGGGCTGGGTGAAGCCCTGACCGAACCGGGGGACACCGAGGAAGCCCGCTCCTGCTTGCGTCGGGTTCTCGTCCTCGGCGACGCGGCCGACAGCAGCCGTCTGAAGGCCGCTCAGGAGCTCCTGGACACGCACTCCGGCGAGTGAGTCGCGCCCCGGCGGCCGCGACGTGCCCCGGGTCGGCATCCTGCGGGGCTGCCACGGGCCCGGTGATCATGGCGGAGACCGACGCGAGGGGACAAAGGAGGGAGGATCGCTCTGCCCACGACGCTGCCGGCTCCCGACCGGCCCCCGTGCCGTGTCACTCGCGGTCACACGCGCCCGCGTCGCCCGCTCGGGCGGCTTTCCGGTGGGGGCGACGGACACCCCGCGGCGCAAGGAGCAGTCAGGCCCGGTGCCGGTGCAGGGCGATGTGCAGGGTGTCGAGGGCCTGGATGAGGGCTGCGCGAGCGGCGTCGGTGTCGCGCAGCGGATCGAGCACCATGAAGCCGTGGATCGTTCCGTGGTAGCGCATGGAGACGACTGCGACGCCGGCCGCCCGGAGCTTCGCCGCGTAGGCCTCACCCTCGTCACGCAGCACGTCGGCCTCGCTGGTGACCACCAGCGCCGGGGGAAGTCCGGCGAGCTGCTCCAGGGTCGCCTGCAACGGCGACGCGGTGACCTCGTTGCGCTGTCGTGCATCCGGCAGGTACTGGTCCCAGAACCAGCGCATGGTCTCGCGGCCGAGGAAGTAGCCCTTGGCGAACTCCTGGTACGAGGGGGTGTCGAAGTCGGCATCGGTGATGGGGCAGAGCAGCACCTGTTGGAGCAGCCGTACTCCGCCGCGCTTCTTGGCGAGGAGGGTCAGTGCCGCGACCAGGTTGCCGCCGGCCGAGTCGCCGACGGCGGCCATCCGGCTCCCGTCCAGGCCGATCTCGCCACCTTGCTCGCAGATCCATTTGGCCACCGCGTAGCACTGTTCGACGGCGATCGGGTATTGCGCCTCGGGGGCGCGCTCGTACTCGACGAAGACCACGGCCGCGTCCGTACCGAGGGCGAACGCGTGCAGCAGGCGCTCATGGGTGCCGGCATCACCCAGGACCCAGCCCAGACCGTGCAGGAACAGCACGACGGGGATCTCGCCGACGCTGTCGGCGGGCCTGACCACCTTCACCCGTACGTGACCGGTCGGCCCGCCGGGCAGCGCGAACCACTCCGTGGAGGTCTCCTGCTCGTCGGGCGGAAGGTCCTCGCCCTGCAACCGGGCCAGGTCCAGTCGGGCCTGTGCCAGGTCCGGGTCGTGCCCCGACGGTGGGCAGGTGTGTCTGTCCACGAACGCCCGGGTGCCGTGGTCCAGGACCGGGTGCCGAAGGGGCGATGCGGCGAAGTCGGTCACGCGGTCTCCTGCCGAGAGGGCCAAGCGAAGTGCTGGAAGGAAGGGGTTCCCGGCGCACCGAGCACACGGTCGAGAGGCGGCGGACGATGCTGCGGCTGCCGGGCCGGGACAGCACCGTCGTGGGTGCGGGGCGTCCCGCGCGGCTCCGAGCGGGCACCCTACCCCCTGGAGGGCGCGAGGTCGGACGCCGGCCGGTCTGCCACCGTCGACGAGAGCGCCGGCCTGCGGACGGGAGGGAGTGCGATGTCGCCCTGGGGGGTGCGCAGGTTGCGCCATTCGCGGGGGGAGACACCGTAGGCGGCGCGGAAGGCCCGGCTGAAGTGGGCGGGGTTGACGAAGCCCCACCGCTGGGCGACGGCGGACACCGTGGGGGCTGTCCTGCCGCGGCGGGCCAGTTCGCGGCCGCACTCCTCCAGGCGCCGCTTCTGCACGAGCCGGGCGACCGTGGTCCCCTCGCCCTCGAACAGCCGGTGGAGGTACCGGATGGAGATCCGGTGCGCCCCCGCGATGCTCTCCGGTGACAGGTCCGGGTCGCCCAGGTTCTGGTTGATGTGGTCGCGGATGCGCAACAGGAGGTGGTTGCGGGCGGTGTCCTCGGCGTCCGCACCGCTCGCGTGGGTCCGTTCGGTGATCAGAGTGGCGATCAGGTCGACGACATTGCCGGCCAGCCGGTCCGCCACGGCCGGCGGGTAGGCGTCCGTCGCGGAGGCCAGGGACGCCAGGAAGGGGAGCAGCACCGCACCGAAGCCGTCCCTGGTGCCGATGGCGTGGCCCGTGACCTGACGGATTTCGGTGTCCGGCACGCCCAGCACGCGGCGCGGCAGTTGGAAGACGTGGGTGGCGAACCGGTGCGGATAGTCGAAGGAGTACGGTCGGCTCCTGTCGCACACCACCAGGTCTCCTTCACCCACTTCGGCCCGTCGGCCGTCCTGGACGAAGGTGGCGGTGCCCGATATCTGGACACCGACGGCCACCAGCGCCTCGGACGAGCGGGCGATCTGAGCCGGAGTACGGCTGACCCGTTCCGCGTCGGCCTCCATGGTGGAGACCTGGAGGTAGCCGAGGCGGTTCGTGACGATGCGGGCGTCGAAGGGGCCGTCGTCGCGCGGCGTGACGGTCATCGGCACCAGCGTCCTGTTCAACGCGTCGTTCCAGTACGTGACCTTGTCCCGGTCCGGCACCGAGGCGGTTGTCAACACCGGGCTCAAGTTGCTCCTCTTTCTGGGAAGTGGCTCAGGGGCGGCAACGGACGGCTGCACCTCCCGGAGGGCTGTGTCCGGTGCCCGGCGACGCCGGGTGGCTCGTGGTGCGAGCAGCGACCTTGCTGCACAGCGCCACCGGCCTGCATTCGGCGAGATCCGGGTGACCGCCCGCACCATCAGCCAACCAGGGGAGCGCTTCACTCTCCAGGCAGAACTACAGGCAGAACTCGCGGGGAGCGGACCGGGGAAGCGCGTGCCGGCGAACCGTGGAGCCAGGAGTTTCCTGTGCTTCTGTTCGCAACGGGCCTCGAAAGCGACCTGCGGCCCGTTCGGTGATCGCGCGAGGGTCCTGCTCGGCCCGGTACGGGCGAACCCGCTCGCCGGAGCGGCTGACAACGGCATCGGCGGCGAGGCCCCCGGCGATCACCGAAGCCCCGGGCCCCGCGACCTTCGAAGGGTGCGGTCAGGAAGGAATGACGACTCCGAAAGGAGTGGGCTCCGGCGCGCTGGTGGGGGCTCAGTGAATGCTGTCGAGCCCGGGCGCACCCGGAGCGCTTCGTTGTACCACCTCAACGTGCGGGGCTGCGGCGGCCGGTCAGCTGTCCGTCAAGGCCGGTCGGGTCCGCGATACGGCAGCGTCTGGCTGTAGACGACGCTCGTCGTCGTGCTGCCGAGGCCGGCCAGCTCGTCCATGAGTGCCTCCAGGTGTTCCATGGAGGTCGCGGCCACCTTCAGGGTGTAGCAGTCGTCGCCGGTGGTCCGCAGACACTCCAGGATCTCCCGCCTGTCGCTGAGCAGCCTGCGCAACGGTTGGTGGCGGTTTCCGGGGTACTTCAGACGGACGACGGCGAGTACGGGGAAGCCGACCTTGGCCAGGTCGACCACGGCGCGGTAGCCGGTGATGACGCCCGTCGCCTCCAGGTGACGCACCCGTTCCGTGGTGGCCGACGATCCGAGGTTCACCCGCCGCCCCAGCTCGCTGAGGGAGAGACGCGCGTCCCGTTGCAGCTCGTCGATGATCGCCCAGTCGATGTCGTCAAGATTCCCGGCCATATCGCGATTCTACCGGGAAACCAACAGGGGAATGCGAGGGCGACCGGGAGAAGCTACTTCCGGGCTCCGTGATCGCCGGGATAGCCTCCACTCATGCAACTTGGCGTCAATGTACCGAACTTCGGGCCGGGAACCGACCCCGGAGTGCTGCGCGAGTGGGCACGCGTCGTGGAGGGACTCGGTTATGACCTCCTCATGGTGTCGGATCACGTGGCTGTCACTCCGGACGTGGCCGAGCGCTATCCGGCGCCGTTCTACGAGCCGTTCACCACACTGTCCTGGGTGGCCGGCATCACCTCCCGGGTGCGACTGGGCACGACCGTGCTCGTGCTGCCCTATCGGCATCCGCTGCTGGTGGCACGCATGGCCACCAACCTCCAGCAGCTCAGCGGCGGCCGACTCGTGCTCGGGGTGGGGGTCGGCTGGGCAGCCCGGGAGTTCGACGCGCTCGGTGTGCCGTTCACCGCGCGCGGCAGGCTCACCGACGAACACCTCGTCACCCTGCGGAAAGCCTGGCGCGAGGAGGCCGACGAGAACACGGCCCCGATCCCCGTCTGGGTCGGCGGTAACAGCGAAGCGGGAATCCGGCGCGCCATCAGGTTCGGCGACGCCTGGCATCCGCTGCGGGGAACCCTTCCCTGGATGCGCTCGGTCCTCGCGAACCACTCTCTGCCGGCGTTCGCGCCCCGCATTGCCCTGCGGCTGACCACCACACCGGTCGACGACCCCGAGCGGCCCGCGGGCACCGGCACCCTCGAACAGATCCTCGACGATCTCGACCGGCTGCACCACCTCGGGGCCGACACCGTCGTGCTCGACCCGTACCACGGAGACCCGGAGGACACCCGCCGGCCCCACGCTGCATGGCAGGCGCTCACCGCCGTAGCCACCCACTGGAGGACACCATCGTGATCACCACCGCCGACGAGGACCTCCTGCGGCGGGCGATCGCCATCGCAGCCCATGCCACCACCGTGGGCGACGCGCCGTACGGCTCACTGCTGGCCGGCCCGGACGGCACGATCCTCGCCGAAGCCCACAACACGGTGCGCCGCGACCATGACATCAGCGCCCACCCCGAGCTGAAACTCGCCCGCTGGGCGGCCCGCGAACTCGACCCCGGCACGGCCGCCCGCACCACCATGTACACCAGCTGCCAACCCTGCGGCATGTGTGCAGGCGGCATCGTCCGCTCCGGGCTCGGCCGGGTCGTCTACGCCCTCTCCACCGAGCAACTCATCGCACTCAACCCGGAGTCGGGCGCCTGGCCGAAGACACCGCAGGACGGCCCGGCCCTGTTCGAGGAGGCACGCGTCCCCATCGACGACCGCCACCGGCCCTGACGGCTTCGACGGTCATCGGTTCGGTCGGATGCCTGCGCCGTGCACGCCGGGCTGGTCGATCATCAGACGCAGCCGGTGCAGACCGCGTCGAGCGTGACTCTTGACCGTCCCCAACGGCACACCGGTGCGCTCCGCGATCTGCACCTGGGTCAGATCCTCGTAGAAGGCCATCCGCAGGACGTCGCGCTGAGCGTGAGGCAGTTGGGACAGAGCCTCGGCGAGCAGCACGCGGTCCAGTACGGCATCCGGTGCGGCCTGGGTGAGCCGGGTGGGCGTGGCGTCCCGCGTCGCCGAGTCGACGACGGCCATGCGCCGTGTCCTGGCGGCCAGAGCGTCGATGATCTTGCGGCGGGTGATGCCGACCAGCCAGGCGCCGAGCGCGCCTCGCTCCGGCCGGAATCCGTGCCGCCCGCGCCAGGCGCCGACGAAGACCTGCTGGGTCACGTCCTCGGCCTCGTGGACGTCGCCGAGGGAGCGGGTGGCCATGGTGCGGACCAGCGAGCCCCAGTGACGGTAGATGGCCGCGAACGCCTCCTCGTCCGCGGCGACGAGACCACGGGCCAGGTCCTCCTCGTACCGCGTCTCCTCCGTGCCGGGGGCGGTGATCGTTCGCGTGCTCGTGTTCATGACTTGATTCCTCCTGCCGTGTGCTGCGGGGACGGAAGTTCCCGCGTCGGACGGCAAGTTCGCCGGTCGCCGTGCGTGGCCGCCGTGCGTGCGGGCCAGTCTTGGACGCACAAATGACGCAAGCAACATGCGTCGTTTGTGCGTCGTACGCTGGAGGCATGGACGCGGCGACGGGTGACGGTGAGGGCCGGGACGGCGGCGAGGGCTGTTCGCAGGGCGGCGGGCTGACCACCGGCGAGGTGGCCAGGCGTCTGGGGGTGGCTCCCACCACGGTCCGTACGTGGGACCGCCGGTACGGGCTCGGCCCCGAGGGGCACACCGGCGGCCGTCACCGGCGGTGGACCGCACGGGACGTGGCCCGGCTGGAGCGCATGTGCGCGTGGACGGCGACCGGACTGCCGCCCGCCGAGGCCGCCCGCCTGGCGCGCAGGGAGGAGCCGCTGACGGCGGCTCCGCCGGCACGGACGGGCGTCGGGGCGCCGCCGTTCCCGGCCCACGCGCGCAGCCGGGCGGGGAGCGGTATGCGGCTCGGCGACGTGCGTCAGGAATGCAGGGGGATCGCCCGGGCGGCCCTGCGCCTCGACGCCGCCGCACTGGACGAGCTGCTGTGCACCGCGATAGCCGAGCACGGACTGGTCACCGCCTGGACCGAGGTGATCATGCCGACGCTCCAGGCCGTCGGTCGTAAGTGGGAGACCTCGGGCGAGAAGTACGTCGAGGTCGAGCACTTCCTTTCCTGGCACGTCTCCGGCGCGCTGCGGCGAGCCGTGCCCCATACGGCCGCCGACCGGCGAGGCGCCACCACGGTGCTCGCCTGCGTCCCGGGGGAGATGCACACACTGCCGCTGGAGGTGTTGTCCGCCGCGCTGACGGAGAGGGGCGTTCCGGTGCGCATGTTCGGCGGAGCGCTGCCCGTCGAGTCGCTCGTCTCCGCGGTGCGCAGGACCGGCCCGGCCGCGGTGGGGCTGTGGGCACAGTCCCGTACCACCGCCAGCCGGCCGCTGGCCCAGCACGTGGCCGGTATGGAGTGGGGCGTGCGTGGAGCCCGTCGAAGGCCGGTCGTCCTGACCCTCGGACCGGGCTGGGCAGGTCAGGCGCCGGTCGGCTCGGCGCGCCCGGTGGGACTTGCCGAGGCCGTCGCCACCCTGGAGTCGGTGGTTGCCCAGTGACGTCCCGTCGTCAGGCTGCTTGGTCGTGGCGCCTGGCATCGGCCGGCGGAACGTGGTCCGCTGGACCGGCGGCCGCCCCTGCGCCACTCGTCGTCGGCCGGCTGCCCTCGGCGCCGCGTTCGAGGCGGCGGCCCGTGCCGGCGGGTACCGGGCTCCGGCCGGGTGAAGGACGGGAGAGGCGCCCGCGCTTCCGTGCGCCACAGCTGTCGAGTCGACCGAGGAGCGACATGACCGACCAACACCGCCGGGCACCGGACGCCGTCGTGATCGGTGCGGGGCTCGCCGGCCTGGCATGCGCGCTGGACCTGTCCCGTGCCGGACGGCGGGTGGCCCTGCTCGAGGCGTCCGACGGGGTGGGCGGCCGGATGCGCACGGATCGGCGGGACGGGTTCCTGCTGGACCGTGGCTTCCAGGTGTTCAACACCTCGTATCCACAGGTGAAGCGGCGTCTGGACTTGAGGAGCCTGCGGCTGCGGCCGTTCACCGCGGGCCTCGTCGCGCACACACCGAAGGGGCCGGTCCGTCTCGCCGACCCCACGAGGGAGCCCGGTGCGGCGGGGGCTCTGCTGCCGGGGCGGGTCTTCTCGGCCCGCGACCTGGCCGCTCTGGCGGCACTCACCGCGCGCGACGCCGTGCTGCCCGCTTCCGCTGTCAAACGGCGCAGGGAGGGCTCCACTTCGGCGGCTCTGACCCGGGCGGGAGTGTCGGACGCCGCGATCGCCGACATCCTGCGGCCGTTCCTGGCCGGTGTCTTCCTGGAGGACCGTCTGGAGACCTCCGCGCGCTTCTTCCACCTGATCTGGCGAAGCATGGTGCGGGGGTCCCTGTGCCTGCCGGCGGCAGGCATCGGCGCCGTGCCGGCCCAGCTCGCCGAGGGCCTGCCCGGCGGCGTCCTGCGACTGGGTGCCCCCGTCGAGGAGATCACCGACGCCGGAGTGCTGCTGAAGGACGGGGAAGAGGTGCCGGCCCGGACCGTCGTGGTGGCGACGGACCCCGCGACCGCCGCCCGGCTGCTGCCCGCACTCACCGTGCCCGGCACACGTACCGTCACCACCTACTACCACGCCACCGACAGAACACCGACGGACGAACCCGTCCTGATGGTGGACAGCACCGGCGCGATCCTGAACACCTGCGTACTCAGCGCGGTCGCTCCCACCTACGCGCCCCCCGGCACCGGGCTGATCTCCACCTCCGTACTGGGGACGGACCGCCCCGGCAGAGCACCGGCGGTCCTCCGGCGTCTGGCCGAGCTGTACGGCAGCGACACGAGTGGCTGGCAGCAGGTCGCCGCCTGCACGGTCGAAGGCGCGCTGCCGGAGATGCTTCCTCCGTGGCCGCTGAGCCGCACCACCCGCCTCGGCCCCGGCAGGTACGTGTGCGGGGACTACCGGGCAACGGGATCCGTGCAGGGCGCCCTGGCATCGGGTGCGCGTGCCGCGCGGGAGGTGGCCGCCGACCTGGGGCGGCAGAGATGACGCCGGGACCACGTCGTGACCGGCCGCATCCGTGGAAGGCCCAGGGCCCGTAGTACTGACCGATCGGATGACCTCGTCGGATCTGTATCCAGGAGTGAAGTGTGGAACTGAGGGGTGCCCGTGTCCTGGTGGCCGGTGCCACCGGAGTGCTGGGCGGTGCCATCGCCGCCGGAGCCGTCGGCCGGGGTGCGCCCGTGGCCCTCGCCGGACGCGATCCGAACCGCTTGCCCTACGCGGTCCCGCCGTACCCGGGCGCTGCACGCCGGGCCGGTTCGGCGGTGGCGTCGGGCCCGACGGCGGAGTTCTGCCCTCCGACCGCTCGCTTCGATGCCCATGAATCCGCACCGTGCCCTCGCGTACGGGGGGCCCGGCCGGGGCATCGCGACACCGGCTTGGCCCGTCGCCCGGTAGCGGGCACACCGTCACCACTGCCCGGGGGCGGCGACCCGCGACAGGCGGCCGCCGAGCCGGTGCGCGCGCCGGACGGAACGCCCGTCGTGGAACGGCGAGCCCGGTGACACCCCGCTCCGCCGACATGTCCGATGTGGTCGTGGTCGGAGGCGGCGCGGCCGGTCTCAGCCTCGCGCACCGCCTGGTGGAGACCGGCAGCACCACCGTGACCGTGATCGAGCCGCCGGACGGTCCGCTACGCCCTGCGGAGCGGACCTGGTGCTACTGGGACGCGGGTGTCGACGGTCTCGAAGAGGTCGTCAGCGCGTCCTGGAACGTGGTGCGCGTGCACGGCGCCGACGGCCGCCCGATCACCGTCGAACCGTCCCCGTTCACCTACCGCATGGTGCGTTCCACAGCCTTCGAACGACTGGTCCACGGTCACCTGGCCCGCTCGGAGGGCGGGCGCGTCCTGCGCGCGACAGCGGAATCGGTGCACAGCGTGCCCGGCGGCGCGGAGATCCGCTGCGCATTGCCCGGCGGCCGGTCGCGGACACTGCGCGCCCGCCACGTCTTCGACTCGCGGCCGCTGCCTGCCCTGCCGCCGGCGCGCACGCAGTTGCTGCAGCACTTCCGCGGCTGGTTCGTACGCACCGGAACCGACCGTTTCGACCCGGCGGTCGCGGACCTCATGGACTTCAGGGTCCCCCAGCCGGCACACGGGCTCGCCTTCGGCTACGTCCTGCCCCTGGCGCCGGACCGGGCACTCGTGGAGTACACCGAGTTCTCCCGCAACACGCTGACCACCGAGGCCTACGAGGCGGCACTCGGTCACTACTGCCGCGACATCCTCGGCTTCGGCACGTTCACGGTGGAGCGGGCGGAGCAGGGAATCATCCCGATGACCGACGCCCGCTTTCCACGACGGGCCGGGTCCTCCGTGTTCCGGATCGGGACAGCGGGCGGCACCACCCGTCCCGCCACCGGCTACACCTTCGCCGCGGCGCAACGACAGAGCAGAACCATCGCCGCCACCCTGCGCGACGGGCACGGAACCGTTCCCGCGCCTTACGGGCGACGCGCGCTGGCCATGGACGCGATATTGCTGCGCGCTCTGGACACCGGGCGGATCAACGGCCCGGACTTCTTCACCAACCTGTTCCGCCACGTCCCGGCCGAGCGCCTGCTGCGGTTCCTCGACGGCACGACCTCGCTCCGGGAGGAGTGGGGGATCGGGCTGCGCACCCCTGTCCGCCCGATGCTCCTCACGGCAGCCGAACTGCCTTTCCTGCCCCGCCGTTCCCGGCCCCTCGCAAGAAGCGGAGAGAGCCACCGATGAGCCTCCTGCGCGACCACGACCTGGCCCGCGCCTTCGACCACGCCTCCCACACCTACGACGGCCTTACCACCCTCAACCCCGGCTACCGCACCGGCCTCCTGCGATCGGCCCGCCGTCTCCGCCTTCCCGACGGCGGAGCCGGGCTGCATCTGCTCGACCTCGGATGCGGCACCGGCGCCTCCACCCGAGCCCTGCTCAGAGTCGCGCCCGCGGCCCGGATCACGGCCGTGGACACCTCCGCGGGCATGCTGCGCCGCGCCCTCCTCGCCCGCAACGGTGGTTCGACCACGACAAGGGAGCGAACCCAGTGACAGCCCGCAGCACCGCCGCCGCCGGACGAGGCCGTGACCGCAAGGCCGAGATCCTGTTGCCCGCACCTGGCGCGGAGCGTTTCCGGCGCGGGGAAGAACCGTCCGTCGCCGTGATCGGTGGCGGAATCGCCGGTCTGGCCGCGGCCACCCAGCTGGCCGAACGCGGCGCCCGCGTGACCCTGTACGAGAAGGACGGTTCACTCGGCGGCCGGCTCTCCGGCCGGCGCACCACACTGGCCGACGGCTCTCCGGTGACCATGACCCGCGGGTTCCACGCCTTCTTCCGCCAGTACTACAACCTTCGCGGTCTGCTCCGTCGTACGGACCCCGCCCTTTCGCGACTCACCCCGCTGCCCGACTACCCCCTGCGGCACAGCGGCGGCCTGACCGACAGCTTCGCCCGCGTCCCGAGGACCCCGCCCTTCAGCGCGCTCGGATTCGTCGCCCTCAGCCCTACCTTCGGCTGGCGGGACCTGGCCGCCATGGACGCCCGGGCTGCGCTCCCTCTCCTCGACGTGCGCGTGCCCGAGGTGTACGAACGCTTCGACGACGTCAGCGCCACCGGTTTCCTGGAGAGCGTGCGCTTCCCGGAAGCCGCGCATCACCTGGCCTTCGAGGTCTTCTCGCGCAGCTTCTTCGCCGACCCGCGCGAGCTGTCCGCCGCCGAACTGCTGCTGATGTTCCACATCTACTTCCTCGGATCGGCCGAGGGCCTGCTCTTCGACGTGCCGAGCGAGCCCTTCCCCCAGGCGCTCTGGGACCCGCTCGGCGACTACCTCCAGAGCCTCGGCGCCCACGTGCGCACCGGCACCCCCGTGCACGCCGTCCTTCCCCGCGACGGCGCGGGAGCGGACGTGTGCACCGAGACCGGTACCGACCACCACCAGGCCGTGGTGTTCGCCCTCGACGCCGGTGGACTGCGGCAGACCGTCGCCGCGTCCCCCGGCCTGGGCACCTCCGCCTGGCGCGAGAGCATCGCGGCCCTGCGTACCGCACCGCCCTTCCTCGTCTCCCGGCTCTGGCTCGACCGGCCGGTCCGCGCCGACCGGCCGGGGTTCCTCGGCACCAGCGGCTACGGCGGGCTGGACAACATCAGCATCCTGGAGCGGTACGAGGGCGAGGCCACCCGCTGGGCCGCGCGTACCGGGGGCTCGGTCGTGGAACTGCACGCCTACGCCGCCGATCCCGCGGCGGAACGGAAGGACGTGCAGGCCATGCTCGTCGACCAGCTGCACGAGGTGTACCCGGAGACCCGGGAGGCGCGCATCGTCGATGACCGGCACGAGTGGCGCTCGGACTGCCCGCTCTTCGAGATCGGTTCCCACCGCCGGCGCCCCGCCGTGCGCACTCCTCACTCATGGCTGACCCTGGCCGGTGACGCGATCCGCTGCGACCTGCCCGTCGCCCTCATGGAACGAGCCGCCACCACCGGCTTCCTGGCCGCGAACGCCCTGCTCGCCGACCGGGGCGTACGGGGACAGGTGCTGTGGACCGTCCCCCGGGCGGGCCGTTCACCCGTGCTCCGGGCGCTCGGCGCGATGGCGAGGCGTCGTCCGTGACCGGGGGCCTCCCGCCCGCCGGGGCGGGAGGCCACGGCTGCCGGCTCAGCCGGGGAAGCGCCCGGTACTGCGCAGCGCCCAGCGCCGTTCGGCGTAGGCCAGGTCGTCGCGCCACAGGCGCCCGGCCGTCCGGCGCATCAGTGGGCGCAGCGCAGGAGCGGCGGCCCGGGCGAGGGCGAAGCCCGACCGGTTCGAAGCGGCGACTGTCGCCTCGACCACCGCGGTGCGCGGCCGTTCGTGGTCCAGTCCGGTCAGCGGCGTCGCGTGCGTCTCCACCACGGAAGTGGACCCCTCGCCCTCGGTGATGCGCATGACGACCGTGCGCGGCTCCGGAGCGGTGAACTCCGCCCGCACCGGGACCACCATGCGCCCGGCGACCCGGAAGGAGACGTCGACGACGAACGCGTCGTCCTCCTCGCCCTGCGGCTCCCGTACCACCGACAGGTCGACGAACGAGTACGGGTGAAACCACGAGCCGTGCCACGGGTCGAGCCGGTTGGCCACCACGTCCTGCGGTTCGCACCGCCCCACCGTCGTGAACACCGCGTCCACCCCACTGCCCGTCGGGGGGCGCAGGGGCACCATGGGGCGCTCCGTGGGCTCCTCGCCGCCCACCTCGTCCAGCCGTGCCCAGATCAGTACGCCGTCGTCGTGCACCGGGAACGGCTGCCAGCCGGCGGTCGGAGAACCGTCCAGCGCGAGGCCGTGCCAGTGGCACACCAGCGTGCCGCACACCACCCGGCTGTCGCGCAGGGGAGCGCCGAGGTGCGGGCAACTGCCCGGCCCCGCGTGCAGATCACCGTCGTCCGAGCGCCACAGCACCACTTCCACACCACCGACCGCCGTGCCGTAGGGGCGCCTTCCCGGACGCACGTCCCGGGATGCGCCGACCACGAACCAGTTGCCGGAGGGCCGGGCGGATGCCCGTTTGAGCGCCTCGGCGATGAGCGCCGGCCGCGCCTGACGCCAGGTCGGTGCCTGTGCCGCCCAGCCCGGACCGGAACGTCTGCGCCGCAGGGGTGGCGACCAGTGCTTCCCGTTCCTGCGTCCACTCACCGAACCGGTCCCTTCCCCCTGGTCGCCGGACCGCTCGCCGCGACGGCGCGGCGCGGGGCGCGTGCGCGCCACCGGGCACCGGCCACGCGCAGCACACCACCCGCGGCGGTGGCCGCACGACGCCGACGGGACACCACCGCACGCCGATGCAGCACGGTGTAGTCCTGCTCAGCGATCGCGTCGAGAATCCCGCCGTAGAGGGTGAACGCGGCGCGGATACAGGGACGCACCCGCGGATCGAGCATGGCGATGCCCGGCTCCGCCGTCCGGTACACGTCCCGCGTCATGGCTGCCGCGTCCACCAGGGCCGCCCGGATGCGCGCGTCGCGGTGCCCAGTGCGTCGGCTCCACTCCAGCAGCGTCCGGTCCACACCGTGGGCGGCGAGCAGGTCGCCGGGAAGGTAGACACGGCCCCGGTCGAGGTCCTCGCCCACGTCCCGCAGGAAGTTGGTGAGCTGGAACGCCACGCCGAGCGCTGCCGCGTGCGGTGCCGCTTCCTCCCGCGGCGTGACCGTGCCGAGGACCGGCAGCATCTGCAGGCCGATCACGGCCGCGGAACCATGCACGTACACCTGCAGATCGGCATAGGTCGGATAGTCCGTGACCGTCAGGTCGGCGCGCATCGAGGAAAGGAAGTCGGCGAAGAGCACATGTCCGATGCCGTACCGGTCGGCGGTGTCGGCGACGGCCCGAACCACCGGTTCGCTGCCGGTACCGGTGCGCAGCCCGCCGGCGAGATCGCTCTCCAGAAGGTGCAGCAGCCGGTCCCGCTCCTCGGGCGTCCGGTGCCGGTCGAGGTCGTCCACGATGTCGTCCGCCCAACGGGCGAAGCCGTACAGAGCGTGTACGGCGGAGCGGCGTTCCAGCGGCAGCAGACGCGTGGCCAGGAAGTAGGTCTTGCCGTGACGGGCGTTGAGCCGTCGGCACTGGGTGTAGGCGGCGCGCAGCGCGGGATCGGTGATCCCCGCCGCGTCCAGTTCATGACGGGTCATCAGTACCTGCCGGGGCCGGGACGGTGGACACGTCGGCTGTGGCCGGCAGCGGACGCGCTCGTGCGGGCCGGCGGCCACTGCCGCCGGTGATGCGGGCAGCCGCGAGCTTGCCGCTGATCAGCACGGTCGGAACGCCGACGCCCGGAGTGGTCCCGCATCCCGCGAGGACCACGTTCTCCACGCCTCGTACGAGGTTGCGCGGGCGGAACGGTCCGGTCTGGGCGAATGTGTGGGAGACCGAGAAGGGGCTGCCGGCGGCATGGCCCTGCGCCGCCCAGTCGAGGGGGGTGACCAGGACCTCTTCCTGGACGCTGTCGGCGAACCCGTCCAGGCCCCGGCGTTCCAGTTCGCCGATCAGACGTTCGCGGTAGCGCGGACCGAGGTCTCGCCACGCGGCGGCCGGGGGACCGACCGTGGTGTTGGGACAGGGCGCCAGGACGTAGTGGAGGTGGCGCCCCGGCGGTGCCAGGGAGGGATCGTGGGTGGTGGGGCGGGTGATCAGCAGAGAGGGATCGCTCATCAGCTCGCCCGTACGGGTCAGTTCATCGAACGTGCTCTCCCATGCGGCGCCGAAGGAGATGGTGTGGTGGGCGAGGTGCGACCAGGTGCGGTCGGTGCCCGCGTGAAGTACCACGGCGGACGGTGAATGACGCAGGCGTGCCGGGCGCCGTGGCCGACGCCCCAGAAGCTCGTAGGCGGTCGGCAGCTCGCAGGTCAGCACCACGGCGTCGCAGGGGATGCGCTCGCCGGAGGCCAGGCGTACGGCACGTACCCGCCCCGCCGAGCGCTCCAGTGTGCTCACTTCGGAGGTCCAGCGCAGATCGGCGCCGGCTTCCGCCGCCGCGTCGGCCATCGCACGCGGGAGGGCGTGCATGCCGCCCTTCGGGAACCAGACGCCGGCGACGGTGTCCATGTACGCGATCACGGCGTAGGCCGCGAGTGCGCGGGCCGGGGCCACGCCGGCGTACAGCGCTTGGAAGGAGAAGACGCGGCGCAGGCGGTCGTCGGCGATGAAGCGGCTGATGCGGCCGTCCAGCCGGCCGAAGCCGCCCAGCGCTGCCAGCCGGGCCAGATCCGGGTGCAGCAGCTGGAAGGGGGAGTCGAAGTTCGTGTCGATGAAGCGGCGCATCTGCGCCCGGTACAACCGTTCCAGCCACTGCCTCAGGTCCCGGTACCCGGCCGCCGCCGCCGGTCCGGCGAAACGCCGCACCTCTGCCTCCATCGCCTCACCGTCGGTGCGCACGTCGAGCGAGGAGCCGTCCGCGAAGCATGCCCGGTAGGCCGGGTCCAGAGCCATCAGCTCGACGCGCCGGTGGAGGCTGTCACCGACGGCCGCGAACGCCTCGTCGGCCAGATGCGGCATGGTCAGCACCGTGGGGCCGGTGTCCATCCGGTATCCGCCCACCTGCACACGGCCCGCCCGGCCGCCTGGGCCGGCGTCGCGTTCGACGACGGTGACCCGGCGCCCCGCGCCCAGCAGGTGCAGGGCGCAGGCCAGTCCGGACAGTCCGGCGCCCACCACGACCACATGGTCGGTCGGCCCCGTCACGCCCTTCACGCGATCGCCTGCGCACGGCGCGGGCCCACGCCCGTCGCACGCTGGACCAGCGCGGCGAACTCGTGCCGAAGGGCCGGGTGTGCGCCGCTGCGTTCGAAGTGGTCGAGACTCATTGCGGTCAGCTCCTCGATCTTCGCCTCCACCAGGTCCCGGGCGCCGGTGCGTCTCAGGGCCGCCCGCATCTGCCGCACGGCGTACTCGGACTTCGGGACCGTGTCCGGAGCCAGCGCTGCGGTGGCTTGGTGGTCGCCGGCCGTGTCCGCGAGCTGGACGGCGAGGGCGAGGAGGTAGGTGAGCTTGCGGGACCGCAGGTCGTCGTCGGCCGGTTTGCCGGTCAGCGCCGGGTCGCCGAAGGCGCCCAGGAGGTCGTCACGGAGCTGGAAGGCCAGCCCGGCACACCGGCCGGCCGCCCGCAGGGTGTCCAGCACGTGATCGTCGGCCCCGGCCAGCGACGCGCCCAGCGCGAGTGGGCGGGCGACGGTGTACAGAGCACTCTTCAGGGTGGCGATGGCCAGTGCCTCGTCGGCACCGGACGAACGAGCGGCCTGGGCGTGCAGGTCGCGGTACTGTCCGGCGACCATCTCGGTGCGCATCGCCCGCCACTCCTCGTGCAGGCGCGGTCCGTGCGGCGTACCGAGTGCCGTCTCCGTCAGCAGGTCGTCCGCCCAGGCCAGCGCCAGGTCCCCGACGAGGACGGCGGCCGATGTCCCGAACGACTCCGCGGAGCCGTGCATGCCCGAGGCCCAGTGCCTGCGCGCGAGTTGCACGTGCATGGCCGGGGCACCCCTGCGTTGCACTGAGCCGTCCATCACGTCGTCGTGCACGAGGGCGCACGCCTGGAGCAGCTCCAGAGCGGCTCCTGTCCGCAGGACCGCGGTGGTGTCACCCGATCCGCCCGCGGCACGCCAGCCGCAGTGCGTGAACGCCGTGCGCAGCCGCTTGCCGCCGCGCTCGACCAACACGGCCAGGCGCTCGGCCAGCTCCCTGGCGAAGACGGGATCGACGGCGCGGGAATGGCGCAGTCGCTCGTCGAGGACATGCATGAGGACGCTGCCCACCGCGTCCGTGGCGTCGGCCGCGGCGAGAGGATCTTCGACGAGTCCGGCCGGTGGGACCGCCATCGGCTGTCCAGACATGCACAACCCCTTCTCACTCTCGGTCATCCGAACGTCAGTGCTTCCGCCGGACGTCCTGATACGGATGCGCCGTCTCCTGCCGAGTCGGCGCCGGCGCCGGGTCAACTCATCCCGGCGGCCCATCGGTATGCGGCTCATGGCGGCGCGTCACCTCGGGCGTGCTCCTGTTCGCGTACGTCCGCGATGTCGGTGAGCCGGTCGAGTTGCCGCACCGGCTGGGCGACGCGGTGGTTGCCGGCCAGCAGCTTCCGGTGCCGGTCGAGGAACGCCCAGTAGCCCGCGGTGTAGGGGCACGCGCTCTCGCCGGTCCGGTCGCCCGGCCGGTAGACGCACGGACCGCACAGGTCGCTCATACGGTTCACGTACGCGCCGCCCGATGTGTAGGGCTTGGTCGTCATCCGGCCACCGTCGGCGTACTGGGACATGCCGATGACGTTGGGGAGCATCACCCAGTCGAAGCCGTCCACGAAGCAGCGGTGGAACCAGTCGGTGACGGCGGCGGGGTCCCAGCCACGCTGGAGTGCGTGGCTTCCCAGGATCATCAGCCGCGGGATGTGGTGGGTCCATCCCGTGTCGCGCACCTGCGCCAGGACGGTACGCAGACAGTTGGCCCGGACGGCCTCCGCGTCCAGGTCGTTCCACCAGTCGGGCAGCGGGGCGGTGTGCGAAAGCTCGTTGGAGTGCCGGTAGTCCTCGCCGAAGTACCAGTACAGCTGCCAGACGTACTCGCGCCAGCCGGCGATCTGTCGAACGAACCCTTCCACGCTGTTCAGCGGTGCCCGGTCCTGGCGCCACGCCGTTTCCGCCTGCTCGACGCATTCGGCGGGGTCCAGCAGGCCGAGGTTCAGGGAGGAGGAGAGCAGACTGTGGCTCATGACGGGATCGGAGCCGAGCATGGCGTCCTCGTAGGGCCCGAACGTGGCGAGTCGCTGGTCGATGAAGCGATGCAGGGCCCGTAGTGCCTCCGTGCGGGTCGCAGGGAACAGGCGCGGGCCGTCCCGTCCGACGAA
This sequence comes from Streptomyces sp. NBC_01013, assembly GCF_045162765.1. Classification (NCBI taxonomy): domain Bacteria; kingdom Bacillati; phylum Actinomycetota; class Actinomycetes; order Kitasatosporales; family Streptomycetaceae; genus Streptomyces; species Streptomyces sp. NBC_01013. The sequence continues at coordinate 1,272,419 of NZ_CP108687.1, read as the reverse complement.
GGAGACGTCCCCGTCACGCTCCCACCGGTCGAGGTCGTGGCGGACCTCGTCGTCGATGTCGTCCTCACGGGGCCTGTAGGGACGGCCGACCTGGAGGGCGGTGGTGTCGCGGGGCGGGCGTTCCCGGTTGTCGTGGTCGAGGTTCCACCGGCCCGACGCGGGCTGGTCGCCGTCCATCAGCAGGTCGTGACCGCGACGCACCCAGTGGTAGAAGTCCTCCTGCCGCAGGCGCTTCCCGCCCTGGCCGTCCGCCCAGGCGGAGAAATCGGCCGTCGGTACGAGGAATCCGCGCGCGGGTCCCACAGTCACCTGGGGGAGGGCACGCATCAGGCGGAGGGCCGCGTGTGAGGTGGGGTGGTGGACGCTGACCGGACGCCCGTGCGTCGCCCGGTCCAGGCCCTGCCGGTAGGTGTCGGCCCGTACGTACGTGAGGCGGTCGCCGAGCTCTGCCGCGCGGTGGCGCATCGCGGACAGCACGAGGTGGGCCTTGGCCCGGTGGAACCGGCGCCGCCGGAAGACGGAGCGCGCCTCGATCATGAGCAGGGGCGTGTCGCGTCCCGGTCCTCCTTCGCCCGGGGCGAGGAAGTGCGGGCCGAGTTGGTCGCCGAAGAGCCAGTGCACGACGGGTGCCTCCTCAGTCCCGGCCGCGGGCGTGCTTGAAGCGTGCGAGCCCGTCGGCGAGGTCGATGAGGGGGGCCGGGTAGTCGAGTCCGTCGCGTTGTCCCGCCGGAAGCCGCCAGGGTTCGTGCACCTGCTTGCCCTCCACGTCCGCGAGCTCGGGGACCCAGCGGTGTACGTAGGTGCCGTCCGGGTCGAACCGCTTCGCCTGGAGGAGGGGGTTGAGGACGCGATGGGGCCGGGTGTCGGTACCGGTGCCGGCGACCCACTGCCAGTTGAGCTGGTTGTTGACGACGTCGCCGTCCACGAGGAGGTCCAGGAAGTGCCGTGCGCCGATCCGCCAGTCGACGTACAGCGTCTTGGTCAGGAAGCTCGCCACCAGCAGGCGTGCGCGGTTGTGCATCCAGCCTTCGTGGCGCAGCTGGCGCATGGCCGCGTCGACGATCGGGTATCCCGTGCGGCCGTCCCGCCATGCGGCGATGTCCTCGGCCGCGTCGTCCTCGTTCCGCCACTGGTCGTGGTGGGTGCGGTAGTCCTTCCCGGATGCCTCTGGCCGTGCCGCCAGCACTTGGTGGTGGAAGTCCCGCCAGCACAGCTGACGTACGAACGCGTCCGCGCCGGGGCCGCCGTGCTTGCGGGCCCGGTGGACGAGTTCCACCGGGGAGAGCGCTCCGAAGTGGAGATACGGCGACACCTTGGAAGTGGCGTCACCCGCGAGGTCGTCGTGGCGGTCCTCGTACCGGGACAGTCCGGAACGCGACCACCGCGAGAACAGGTCACGCCCGGACGTCTCCCCTCCGGGCGGAAGACCCGGCGAAGTGCCGGTCACGTCGGCACGCTCGGGCAGTGGCTCGCCGTGTGCCCCGTCGGGGACGGGCACGGACCGCGGCGCGGAGAGGGGACTCCTCATCGACTCCTGGGACCAGCGGCGGAAGTAGGGGGTGAAGACGGCGAAGTGGTCGGATCCGGCGGGTGTCACCGCTCCCGGGGCGAGGGCGGTGATCACCGTCTCGTGCACGCGCAGTGCCACACCACTGGCGCCGAGTGCTTCGCCCAGTCGTTCCTCACGGCGGTCGGCATACGCGGTGACGCCCGCGGCCATGTGCACCTCGGTGGCCTCGCACTCTGCGGCGACCGCGCAGACCTCCCGGACGACCGGGCCCGCACGGACCACGAGGCGGCCGCCGCGCCGGCGCAGTGAGGCGTCGAGGTCGTTGAGGCAGTCGGCGAGGAAACCCCGCCGGTTGGGCGCGTCGAAGCCTGCCGCGTGGATCCCCGAATCGAGCACGAACAGCGGCACCACCTCGTCCGCCGCCTTGAGCGCGGCGTGCAGCGGTGGATGGTCGTGCAGACGCAGGTCCGAGGTGAACAGGACGACCGCGACGGTCATGGCTTCACTCCTGGCGCAGTGGTGCGTGAACGGGTGCCTGGTGCTGCACACTTCGTCGGGGGTGGCGGCGCCGGATGCACCGGTCGGGCACATCACCCCTGCGGGTGGTCAAGCGCCTGGCGGCCGCCCGGGTGACGCTGCGGGCCGCGCCGCCGAAGCCGCCGGCGTGGCAGGGGGATACGGCCCACCAACAGGCGTGACCGAGGAGCCCGCACGGGTGAAGGTGCGCACGTGCGGACCGTCGATGTCGAAGGCCCGGTCCACGTCGTCGGCAGGCGACGTCGACACCGACCACGGCCTCCTGGACCCTCTCGGCCTCGGTGGACCGGGGCCGGTCCCGGAGTCGGCGGCTGAGCGGACCGGGCACGGCCCTCGACGACCGGCCTCCGGCTGCTCCGGCGTCGAGCGCCCGCCGATGTAGCCGGACGCCCCGGTCACCGGCCGGAGCAACCGCTCCGCCCGCCCGCTGTCCGTCCATCGCCACGGTCCCTTCTCCCGGCCCGTTCCACGGCACCGTGCCCTCTGGACCGATCATGGACCCCACGACGTGACCCTGCCTGTTGCGGCGAGGCGGCCCGCGACCGTGGCGAGGCACCGGGAGCCGCCCGGTTCCGCCCGGGTCTCAGGGCGAAAGCCGCGCTACGGCGCGGGGGTACGCCACGTCCGTCCGCAGCCCCGCATCGAAGCCCCACGTCCTGCCGCTGTTCAGCGACCGGCCCGTCTCCGGGCCCGTGGCGAAGGGCATGTGCGCCGGCCCCGGCTTGCGAGGGGGTGCGGTGCGGCCGTCGCCGGCGACCGGTCCGCTGCCGGCGCTGCTCCGAGGTCTCGCTCACCACCCCGGCGATGGGGTGTGGTGGTCAGACGGTGGGCGCGGGGGGAGGAGAGGTCTGCGCCTGGGCTTCGGCCGGAGCGGGCGCCTCGTCCGCGTGTGTACGTGAGGCCTGCCGGGGCTCGCGGCCGTCCGGGGCGAAGAGGTGACGGATTCCGGTGACGCGCAGGAGTCGCTCCAGGAAAGGGGGCGGGTTCTCCAGGTGCAGGCGCACGTCACGCGCCGTGGAGCTGCGATGGATCTGGATGAGGGTGGAGACGCCCATGGAGTCGCACGCTCTCAGCTGGGAGCAGTCCAGGTGCAGCGCGCGCAGTCGTGACTGCTCGGCCATGCACCGGTGCGCGTACTGGAGGAGTTCGTCGGCCGTGTCGTAGTCCAGATCCCCTGCGAGCCGCAGACGTACGGCCTCCGGTCCGGCTTCAGCGGCCAGCTTGAAGGAGGGGCGGGGCATCGCGGTCATGTGAGAGCTCCGGGGTGTCGGCCGCCGGCTGCCGCAGTGCTGTCCAGAGCCAGGCGCGCCTGGTCGAGCAGCCGGGTGGACCGGGGAAATTCGTTCAGCTCGGCCGCCAGTATGCCCAGGGCCGGGTGCAGTGACCGGGCGGAGACATCGCGCGCGGTGAGGATGCCCGCCGTCCAGGTCATGAAATTGGTGAACAGGTCGTCGTCATCGACGTAGAGAGCCACTGTCAGGAACTCGACGATGTGCGCGATGTCCTCGGCGGTGCGCTGACGCTGCTGATCGCTGTAGGCGGCCATCGCCGGGAAGCGCTCTTCCATCTGTGTGAGCACCTGTTTGACGAGCTGCTCCTGGGAGCGGGTGACGAGGGTGTATTCCTGGTCCGACAGGTGGGGTAGGTCATCGATCTGCAGCCGCCCGGCGGCCAGGTTGGGCGCGGCGATCCCGTCCGCGAGCTTCTGTGCGGCGGTGCGGGCGTCGGGAGCCCAGACGTCGGCACCGAGGAGGCGTGCGTAGCGGCCGTCGGACCCGAAGGCGGCACCGCCGACGAGGACGGGTACGCCGACGGACTGGCAGGCGGTGATCGCGCCATGGGCTGCGGGGAGCCGGGTGGGGATGGAGGAGGAGAGAGCCACCACGTCCGCACCGGCGCGATGGAGGTGGGCGACCAGGTGGGGGGTGGGGACCTGGGCGCCGAGGAAGTCGACCTCCCACCCCCGCAGGGTCAGGACTTCGGCGAGGAGTCGGGCAGGCAGGACGTGCCACTCCTGCTCCACGCAGGCCACGGTGACCCGGCCGAGGTGGGGTGTGGTGCGGGAAGAGGGGCGGTGGGCGACGGCGGCGACGACGCGCTCGGCTATGGCACTGGCGGCGTGTTCCTGGGCGACGGTGATGCGGTTGGCCGCCCATTCGGTGCCGACCCTCATCTGCACGGGGGCGATGACGTCGAGGAGGACCGACTCGGCGTCCATGCCGTTGTCCAGGGCGGCGAAGACGAGGCCGGCGGCCGCGAACTCGTCGCGGTCGACCGCCGCGGACCACAACCGGTCCTGCAGTTCCTGGAGCTCGTCGTCGGCGGTCGTGTACGGAGTCATGCGGTGTACCTGCCCCGGGTGTGGCCGTTCACCGCGCTCAGGTGGTTGGTGAGGGGAGCGGTGATAGCGACGACGGCCATGTCGTCGTGCCGGCCGCTGCGCAGCCATTGGGAGACGAGCATCTGGATGTGCTCGACGACTGCTTCGCTGGGCATGTTCGCGCATTCCGACAGGGCCTGCTTCAGGCGTTCCTCGCCATAGAGCTCGTTCCCGAGAGGCCCGCCGCGGGCCTCGGTGATCCCGTCCGTGTAGAGCAGACAGGTCTCACCGGGGCGCAGGGTGGTTTCCACGGTGTGGGCTTCGACGTGGGAGAGGGCTCCGATCAGGGTGCCGTGGGTCTCGATCTCGTCGACCTCGCCGTCGGCGCGCACCACCAGAGGCGGGGGATGGCCTGCCGAGGTCAGGCGCAGCCGGACCGTGCTGTCCGCACGCTGGACCGAGGCCATGACCATGGTCGCGAAACGGGTGTGGTGCGAGTTGAGCAGGCTTCCGTTGAGGAGCTGCAGCATTCGCTGGTGATCATCGGCCATCGGTATGAGTGCCTGCAGGGTGTTGCGGATCTTGCCGGTCAGTACGGCTGCGTCCAGACCCTTGCCACAGACGTCGCCCAGGACCACCAGCGAAGCCTCGGCCTCGGTGCTGCCCGGGTGGACGTCGTAGAAGTCGCCCCCGACCCGCTCGACAGCACCGGCCGGCCGGTAGCCACCGGCGAACTCGACCCCGTTGATCCGGTGCAGTTGGGGCGGCAGCAGATCACGCATCAGCGTCGTGGTGATGTCGCTCTGCTCGGCGTACATCCGGGCGGCAGACAGGGCGGCACCTGCCCGAGCGGCGAACAGCCGGGCGAAGATCTCCTCGTTCTCCGTGAACTGACCGTTGCCGCGAAGCAGGATCAGCGCACCGGCAGGAGCGCCGTGGCCGGGCAGCGGGGTGATGACGACCGACCCGATCGTCCCGGTGTACCCCTCGGGGGTGACCCAGTCGGGCAGCGTCGTGGGGTCGAGCCAGCGCGAGGGAACGGGCGGGAACCCCTGCAGTGCCTCCTGCAGGCCCGGTAGTTGCGACGGGTCGGCCACGATCAGGCTGCGGATGACGTCCTGCCCGGAGATGGCGTGGGCGACGGGCAGCTTGTGGCCTCTGGCCGGGGCAACCACGACCGCCGCATCCGCGAGGTACTGGGCGGCGAGTTGCGCGGTGACCGTCATGCACCGGTCGGTGTTCAGGGAAGCCAGCAACACATTGGACGCCTCCGAGAGGAACGTCGTGCGTTCGCGTTCGATGGCCAAGGCCTGCTCGGCGAGCCGCCGGTCGGTGTCCTCGACCAGCCACCACACCACGTTCCCGTCCTGCCCCCGGGTGGGATGTGCCACGAAGCTCTGTGCCTCGATCTGCCCCGACACCGAGGTGAGCGCGCCGCCGCACCGAGGGTTCTGAGCCGGAAGCACGGCGCGCAGGCCCACCTCGTGGTGGGCTTCGGCGAGCCAGACCGGGACCACGTCCGCCATGGAGGACCCGGGCAGCGCACCCTCCAGAAGATGGGATGCCGCAGGGTTCATCGACATGACGGTGCCGTCCGCGTGGGCTTCGATCACGGGATACGGGGCCATGCCCCACACGTCGGACGCCGGACGCACTTGAGCCTTCGTAACGGAGCTTCCCTTGACTGGGGCCATGAGGGGGGACTCGCCTGTGGCGAGCCGCACCACCTTCCACCTGGACGAAAATACTTACCTTGCGGCAACCATCCCCCAGGTGTGCGCCTCCTGGCAACCCGCCCCCGCGCGACATGTCAGCGCGGACGGCCCACCGCGGAGCCGTGCACACGCCGTGGTTTCGGTATCTTCACCGAAAGGTCATGGACGGGGGTGTCACGCGCTTCACCTTGGTGGGTCGTCGAGTGACATATCCGATTCAGTCCCTGCTCGGGCGACCGTGCCAGTCCAGGCAGACGATCAGGGAGTCGTCCGCGGCCGGACCCGCGCCACGATGGCCGAGCAGCTCCTGCAGCATCGTCCTCGGCACCTGCGAAGCGGAGAGCGCACCCGTGCTGGTGATCGCTTCGGCCAGTGCGTGGAGGCTGTACTTCTCGCCCGCGGGTGACAGGGCGTCGTAGACACCGTCGCTGATGAACAGCAGCCGGTCCCCGGGCTCGACGGTGAAGTGCTGAGGGGCGTAGACCGTGTCCTCGAACATGCCGAGGGGCATCTGGTCGTCGAGGTGGATGGGCTCGACGACTCCGTCGCGCAGCCGCCAGATGCGGGGTGAACCGGCGTCGATGATCTCCACGTGCCCGGTCGGCAGATGGAAGCGGAGCAGCAGTGTGGACAGGAACTGCCGGCCCTGGTGCTGGCCGTAGATGGCTTGATCGGCCAGGAACGCCTGATCCGCCAGGCTCAGCCCGGCGCGGCGCGCATTGCGCAGGGCGTTGATCGCGAGGTTGGTGAGCAGGGCGGCGTCGATGCCCTCGCCCATGCCGTTGCTGACTGTCAGCGTGAGGTCGTCGGCTGAGGCGGACCAGTCGAAACTGTCGCCGAAGATCGCGTATGCGGGCTCCAGCTGAGCGCCGAGGCTGTACTCGAGCCGGGAGCACGACCGGCCCGGCAGGAGCTGCCACTGCATCTCGGCGGCGAGAGTCAGCCTCTCGGCCCGCCGGGCCTGGAGAAAGAGGTCGGTGTCACGTTCCGCCACGACGACCTCGTGCGCCAGCGCACTCGCGCACTCCTGAAGGTCGTCCACGGTGCCTGCCGCGACGTCGTCCGCGCCGGCAGGCAGGGTGACGCTCAGCACACCCAGCCGGTCACCCCGGACACTGACGGGCAGATGGACCGTTACGGTGGAGAGGGAGCCGTTCCGAACGGTGCAAGGCTCCTGGGCGCCGAAAGCACGGCCTTCGTCGGTGTCATGCATCGACAGGGGCGAACGGGTTCGCGGAAGGACGCCGACCGGTTGGAGCTGAGTCATGGCGTAGTCGGCCATCAGCAGGTCCACCGCCAGGGCGTGATGGCGTCGCTCGATCAGAGCGCGAAGAACGTCGAAAATCTCATGAGGTGCGGCCTCACGCAGAGCGCGCTCGACTGCACTGGGTCTCTTCACCGCTGCTTGTCCTGCCTTCCCTGGCATATCTTTACTTGTGCGACTGCTCATACCGACCGGCCGAAACGGGGCAAAAATGCCCCACGGGAGTGTCACATGCGCGAGGATCTCTCCGCTCTCCACCCGCCGCTGCCCGACGCCCTGCCGGAGGTGGTCCAGGCCCTGGAACTGCTCGAAATCGCTTGGGAGCGCGGTCGCGACGTCCTGACCACAGCTCCTGTCTCCACCGCACAGACGCGCGTGATGTACATCATCCAACGTGAACCCGGCATCAACCTCAGCACCCTGCGCCGCCACCTGTCCGTAGCCGCACCCTCGGTCACCCGCCTGTGTGACCGTCTCCAGGCAGCCGGCTTCCTCCGCAGAACCCCTTGCACCGAGGACCGCCGCGAAGTACAGCTGGAACTCACCGAGGCGGGCTCGGCCCACCTGCGGGAGATCCGGCGCCGCCGTGAGCATGCCCTGTCCCAGGCCATGAACCGAATGACGCCCGAGGCGCGTCAGGCCCTGACCACAGGACTGGTCGCCTTCTGCGACGCCGCTTCCGAGCCCTTCCAGCCCACGCGCCACCTGCACACCGCCTGAACCGTCCGTGTGCGCCCTCCGAGCCGTCGGCACCGTGCTCGGCTCGGCCCGACGGACCTGATGGCAGAACGCATCCGGCGCCCGGCCCGGGACCCCACGCAGTTCGTGAAGGTGCGGGGTGCCTTCAAGCGACAGACCCCGGAATCCCGGAGACGCGGCGTCCCCACCGTCTCAGCCTGCCTCGGCGGGCAGACGCCCGGAGCGGACGGCGTCGACGAGCGCCTGGTGGTCGCGCTCGTTCTGGTCGGCGTAGCGCTCGGCGAAGGTGACCAACGCGCGGTCGAAGCTGTCGCCGCCGCCCAGATAGGCGGCGATCGCGATCCGGTCGCCGGACCGGGCGTGAGCTCGGGCCAGTGTCGCGCCGCACAGTGCGCCGAAGGTACGCATGCCGCGCGGAACCATGTCCTCGGCCGTCGCGACCCACTTCCAGTCCCGCAGCTGCCTCACGTAGAAGTCCCGCCGTCGGCCATCGATGCCCTCGGCGCGCTCCCAGCCCAGAAAGATGTCGCTGGTGGCCTGCATCAGCCGCTGGCCGGCGACCACCCTCTCGCCCTGCGTCCGGTACGTGCTGGCCCCCACATGGGGCGCCAGCACCGACTCGTCCGCCTCCTTGGCCTGGAGGAAGAGGGGATCCTCGTCGTCACGGCCGAGCAGCAGCACGATCCAGCAGCGGGTGCCCACACTGCCGACCCCGACGACCTTGCGGGCCATGTCGGCCACGCGGTACTGCTCCAGCAGGAACCGCCGGTCGGACTGCAGGGTCTGGCCGTAGCGCTCGATCAGGCGGTGGATCTCCTGTTCCACATCGCCGCGCTGGTCGTCGGGCAACAAGTCCTCAAGGCGCGTGATGAGCGGTGGATCAGGGGCGATGCGCCGTTTGCCGTCGACGACTCGGGTGAATTTGTCGAACGCTTGAAGGGTGTCGCGCGAACGTGCCCGGGTCACGGCCTGTGCCCACCGTGCGCGGCCCCGCGAGGACAGGTCCGCCCCGAACCGGGCCCGTACCCAGTCGACGTCGAACCGGGCGTACCAGACGGCTGTGTTGCCGAGTCCGGCGTAGGACCGCATGGTCTCGCGGTACGACCGCACGGTGGCCCGGACGATCGCTGCCCGCTCCTTGGTGCTGAAGCCGTTCGCCCGGCCTGCGATGACGAGACTGGTGGCCAGGCGCTTGACGTCCCATTCCCACGGGCCCGGCAGCGTCTCGTCGAAGTCGTTGATGTCGAACATGAGCCGTCGTTCGGGTGAGGCGAGCAGCCGGAAGTTCAGCATGTGTGCGTCACCGCACAGCTGGGCCCGCAGTCCGGACGTCGAGGTGCCGGCGAGATCCGACGCCATGACGGCGGCCGCCCCCCGGTAGAACCGGAACGGCGACTCGGACATCCTGCCGTAGCGGATCGGCACGAGCTCCTGCACTCGAGTCGCCGACTGCGCTGCGATGATCTCCAAGGGGTCCGGCCGCTCGGATCCGGGCTCGAACTCGGCGTGGCCGGACCGGGGTGCGGAGGCGCGCGCAGCCTTGCCGCGTGACGCCCGCTCCTGCGCGGTGAGGTGCTTCATGTCGTCCGTCCAGGGGGTAGACGGTCAGGACCGTGTCGAGGGGACTTCGGCCGTCGAGCGGCGCCGCACGGGACGGGCCGGCGCGGGCTCGCGTACGGCACTCGCCCATCCGGAGCCTGGGGGCGGACTCCTCGGCCCCCCGGACCGTGGCCCGGGCAGCGAGAACGCCGTCGCCGTTCGGCGTCGAGGCCCCGGCTGCGCCGTCGGGGCCTCGCGGGAGGTGCAGGGCATGACTCTCACTACGTTTGCAGAACTGCCCAAAGAGTCAAATCGGACACGATTCCGGATTTTTTGTTCCTGCCACAGTCGGGTCAAGCAGAGCCGAACCAGGCCAAGTCAAACCAGGACAAGCCAGGCCGAACAAGGTCGGGCCGCTGTCGGGCCGCATCCATCCCGGGGCAGTCGACGAGCCAGGTCACAGACGGATGATGACCAGCGCCGTGTCGTCGGTGTTCCCGTCGGGCGGGAGGAGTTCCGCAATGAGCGCGTCGGCCAGGCCTTCGGGACCGGCTTGCCCATGGCGGACGAGGGAGTCGGCGAGGCGGGCCAGGCCCGTGTCGATGTCCTCATGGCGGCGTTCGATCAGGCCGTCGGTGTACAGGACCAGAGTGGCGCCCTCCACGAAGGCCGTGGTGGCCTCAGGGCGGGGGACGTGTTCGGGACGGGCGCCCAGCGGCGGATCGGTCGCCCGGTCGAGGAAGGCCACCGTGCCGTCGGGGTGGAGCAGGGCGGGCGGAGGATGGCCCGCGCTGCTGTAGGTGATGGTGAGGGTGGCCCAGTCGATGAAGGTCTTCACCACGGTGGTCGACTCCGCACCCTCGACATGGCGCGCATACAGTCCGAGAGCTTCCAGGGCCTGGGCCGGGCCGTTGGCCACACGGGCCGCGGCGCTCAAGGCGCTGCGCAGCTGTCCCATGACGCAGGCCGCTCTCAGGCCGTGACCGACGACGTCGCCGACGGCGACCGCGATGCGGTCGCCCGGCAGGTCGACCAGGTCGTACCAGTCACCACACACGTTCAGGGTGCCGACGGCGGGCTGGTAACGGACCGCTGCCCGGTGGTGCCCCACCGGCATCGGTGCCGGAAGCATCGCGTCCTGGAGGGCCAGGGCGATCTCGCGGTCGCGCGCCTGAGCCCGGCGCAGGCGTTCGTTGAGCTCCTGCAGTTCACGGGCGCGGGTGTAGAGCTCGGCTTCCAGCACGCGGGCCGGGCTGTTGCCACCGCCGGAGCCGCCACGGGCACGGATGAGCTCGGTGACCTCCTCCACCCGGTGCAGGACCAGCGCCACACTCCCGTCCGGGGCGAGCACGGGTGCGTTCACCGGGCTCCAGAAGTGCTCACCCCAGTGCCCCGGGCGCTCGCGATCCTCGATGTCGTAGCGCACCAGCGCCATGGTGTCCCGCTCGCCGGTGGCCACCACCCGCAGCATCGACGCCTTGGTCTCCCGCATGCCGGCCGCCGCCGGTTCGTTGGGGTTCTCGGGGAACACGTCGAAGATGTAGCGGCCCACCAACTGCTCTCGGGTGCGCCCGGCCAACCGGAGAAAGTCCTCATTGGCGTCGGCGTAGACCAGATCGGGGCCGAGCAGTGCCACCATGCCGGGGAGGGCCCGGAAAACCGCCTCGTAATCGATCTGCGGGTGCCGCATGTGCTGTCCGCCTCGGTCCTGATCGGGGCTGTACTGCTCCACGATACGAGTGAATACGCTGCGGCGCCCGAGGGCTGCCCAGGCCCGGGCCGCCCCTCCCGGAGCCGAAACGGGCTGTCCCGGGCCGGGATGCTTCTCCGCCGGCCGCAGCGTCGGCCCCGGCACCTGTGCCGGGGCCCGAAGCAAGGGGGGTGCGGTGATCCACCCGGTGGCGCGCTCCGGTGCGGCTGCCGTGACGGGGTGCTCCCCGGGCCCCGGACACCCCGGGGAGCACCCCGTCACGGCGGTTCGAGGTGGAGCACGCCCTCGGGCACACCCGCGGCGCCCCGCCCTGCGGTCGGCCGCCACTCTCGTTAGCGTGAGGCTGTAGGCGTGACCCGACGAAGAGGGAGCCCGACGATGGCCTCACCACCGCATCCGGCGCGAGGTGACATCGGCCGACGTGTTGCCGCGCGCCGCAGACAGCTCGGTCTGTCCAGGCAGGAGGTGGCCTTGCGCGCGGCCGCCGCCCCCGGCTACATCGAGTACGTGGAGGAGCATGCGCCGACGGCGCCGGGCATCGGCTTTCTGCTCCGGCTGGCCAACGCCCTCGACACCACCGTCGAGGAGTTGACGGGAGGGGCCGGGGATCTGCCTTCCGGGATCGCGAAAGCGGCCCGACAGGCCCGAATGGTGGAGCTCGAAGAACCCGACTGCTGGACGTTGCTCGGCGATCACGGCGTGGGGAGGGTCGCGCTGGCCGGCGCAGACGGGCCGCTCGTGCTGCCGTTGAACTACCAGGTTCTGGACGGCGAGGTGGTGTTCAGCACGGGCGAAGACGCCCCGCTGACCCTGGCCGACGGCTCGGAGATCGCCTTCGAGGCCGACCACATCGATGACGCCTTCAGCAGGGGGTGGAGCGTGCTGCTCGTCGGACCCATTCGTCTCGTGGCGGACGAGGATGCCGCCCGACGCCTCAGGGAGGCGGCCTACTCGACACCGTGGGCCGGGGACGGACGCGAGCGTGTCATGGTCCTTTCGCCCCGCCGCGTCACGGGCCGCAAGATCATCGTGGTCGGTGCGCCGGGGGACGTCGCCTGAATCAGGGTCCGTGTCCGGGAGGCTGCAATGCGGGACTCCTCGTGCGGGCCGAGGCTGCAGGCCCACCACCGGCCGGCACCGCGGACCCGAGCGGCGCGCGGATGTCCCACCTTCGCGCCGGCGAACACCGTCGGCGGAGGAACGGGATCGGGCGGCTTCGTACACGGCTCCATTGAGGCAGAGCGAAGGACGGTAGGTGCGAGGGACTGCTCATCCCTGCTCGGAACCCGAAGGCAGACAGGTGCCGAGCCGTCGTGGCCCTTGCCGCCCCGGCACATCGCCGGGGCGGCAAGGAGGTCGGTCGGAAAGCCCGACCTCGCCGACTACTGCTCGTCGGTGAACTGCGGGTCCTTCTTCTGGTTGTAGATCTCCCTGCCGGAGGCGTCGTACGCGTGGACGTAGGGGCTCGGGCCCGCGTAGTGCGGGCCGAGGCGGGACGTGCCGGGGGAGAGAGCCGCCGCGTAGACGAACGCGCCGCCTGCCATGACCGCCGGATACTGTTTCGGGTCCTCGCCGTAGCTGATGGTGATCTTGGCAATGCCGGAGGTGTAGTGGCCGGCGCCCAGCATGAGGTACTGCTCCTTGCCGGCGGGCGCGCCGATGGAGTCGAAGTACGCGATCGAACGACCGGTGCCCCACAGCCGATCGTTGATGAACGTGGGCGGGGAGTCCGGGCTGCTTCCCTTGTCGCCCTTCGACTCGCACTGCACGTACTGGCCCGCGGAGTCGACGGCGACGACCACGCCGTCCCAGTCCTGCGAGGCGATGGGAGTGCGGACGGCGATCACCGCGTGGTAGCGCGACGCGTCCGGGCCCAGGCAGGAGGACAGGATCCTGGCGACGGACGCCGCGGCGATCGGGGTCGTCCTGCCGCTGGTGATGGTGAAGGCGTCCGGTGCGGACGCCACGGGAGCCGAGGCCGGTGCCGAGCCGGCTCCGCCCGATGCGGAGCCGGGCGCCGTGCTCGCGCCCGGTGACGTGGCCGCGTTCGTCGGGTTACCGGCGGGGCCGGCGAGAAGCGGTTTGGCATCCCCCACCCCGCTGAAGGCGGCCACGGCCGCGACGCTCACCGCGGCAACGCCGGCGGCGACACCCAGCGGCACCCCCCACCTGCGTTGCAGTGAAACACGGTTGTCCTCTGGACCGATCCTCATGAGTAGCTCCTCTCGGGTCCGCCGGTGATTCGGCAGATCACGATCGGAAGGAGCCGCAGGAATGCCCTGCGTGTCAGTCATCGTGCGACCTCCTCCGCGTTGACGGGGTTCTTCGAACTGAATGACGCCGCAGCCGTGGCTCCGCCGACGAGGTCGGCCCCCAGCCTCCGACGCGCCCGGTGCAGTCTGGACTTCACGGTTCCGACCGCCACCTCAAGCGCTGCCGCTGCTGCCTGCTGGTCCAGGCCCGACCACACGCAGAGCTCGACGACCTCGCGTTCGTGGCGCGGCAGCCGAGCCAGCGCCCGGTGGATCTCCGACATACGACGCTCGTCGTCGACCATGACGGCGACGCGCTCCGCGTGGTCGCCCACCGACTCGTCGTGCGAGATGAGCCGGCGCAGCAACGCCTCGGCCCGTCTCAGGCGCCGTCTGGTGTTCGACAGCAGGCGGTCGGCGATACCCAGCAGCCACGGCAAGGCCGAGTCGCGCTCCAGCACCGTCTCCGATCGGCGGCGCCAGGCGTGCAGGAACACGGTCGAGGTGAGGTCTTCGGCCTCGGACCAGTCGGCCGTCCGCCGGAACAGATGGTTGTAGACGGACTTCCCATGACGGTCGAAGATCCGGCCGAACGCCTCCCGGTCGCCGGCGACGGCCCTCACCCACAGCTCGCGGTCGGATATCCCTCCGACCGGCACGGCGGGATCAGCGTCGTTCAGTTCCATGCCCTGTACGTGTCCGGCAAGCGGCCCCAGGTCCCCGATGAGCCCGACTTCGCGTCTACGGATGGATGTGGGCCTGACGCGGCGGCACTTCTTCAGTGGATACGTCATGTCCTGTGCCTGTTCAGGTACTTCGCCCGGTCATGCGGAGGCGCTATTACGCTCACGCGGAAGGTGACGGGCTGCCAAGGCCCGGGCCTCGGCCTGACCGAGGCTGCGGCGCAGGGGAGCGGATCAGCGTCGGGCACTGCGCGAGCGAGGCCGGTCCACGGCTGTGAGCCCGGTTCAGCTCGGGGGAGCGAACGTGCACTGGCCGCCCGGGAAGGAGGGCCGGCCGATCTGTGGCGGTCTCTCAGGCGGGTCCAGGACTCCTCGCCGGCAGGACGGACCGGCCATGCCCGACGTCCCTGTGCGTCAGCGTTGCGCCCACGGTGCGCTCAGCAGATCACCCTGCTGACGTCTCGGCAGTGCCGGATGTGCCCAGGTTCCGCGCGAGTTCGCGCAGGTGCGGACCGTATTCGGGGTCCTGCAGGGCGGTCGCGAACTGGGCTTCGAGGTATGCGGCCGGGTTCCCTGTGTCGAACCACCGGCCCTGGATGACCTGCCCGTAGGCGGCGCGGGTCGCCGCGTATGCGTTGATGGCGTCGGTGAGGTACACCTCTTTGGTCGGGTCCCCTGCGGCGTGCCACCGGCGGGTCTGCTCGCGCAGTTCGTCGATGATGCCGGGGGTGACGACGTATCCGCCGATGGCGGCGTAGTCGGACGGTGCGTCCTGCGGCCGGGGCTTCTCCACCAGCCCGGTGATCCGCAGCGTCCCTTCCCCCATGTCCTCCTTGACGACGGGGACGCCGTAGCGGAAGGAGTCGGCGCGGTCCATGGGCATGAGGGCCAACAGCGGGCAGTTCATTGCCTCGTAGGCCCGGATCAGCTGCTGGGCACGGGGGACCTCGGACACGAACACGTCATCCGGCCACAGCACGAGCATGGGCTCGTCGCCGTGGTTGTGGGCGGCGTTGAGGACGGGTGTGCCGTTGCCGTACGGGCCGTGCTGGTCGAGGTAGGTGATGTGACCGCGGCGGGACAGAGCCGCGACCTCGTCCACGGCGTCGGCGAAGTGAGCCTTTCCGTCGGCGCGGAGCTGCTCGACCAGCGCCGGTGCCGGCCGGAAGTGGTCCTGGATGAGTCCCTTCCCCTGGGACACGACGATCGTGATGTCAGTGATTCCGGAGGCGACCAGCTCGCGGACGGTGTGCTCGATGACCGGCTTGTCGCCGATCGGCAGCATCTCCTTGGGGATGGCCTTGGTCAGCGGCAGCAACCGGGAGCCGATACCTGCGGCGGGGATGACGGCCCGACGGATCATGGTGGGCATGATGGCTCTCTCTGTGGGGCGGGCGCCACGCCGGCAGGCACGGCACGGGGGGCACTGCCGGCCCGCGGCAGCGGGGGTGCCGGAGTTGGCGAGAACCCGGCCCTCCGAGTCACCGGCTGCCGGACCGGACTGTCGGCAGAGTGGGTTCCCGGTCACCCTGGACCGGGCCACGGCGGTGGGCGTTGGACCGCCGGACGGCCGCCTCGTGCGGCAGCCACGGGGGTTGCTCGCGTCCTGTGTTCGCCTGACGCTGCTCTCGTCCCCGCGCTGGGGCTCTGCTTGTGGTTCGTTCGACAGAACACCGCTTCAGTTTAATTGCATCTCTTGCGCCACGTCCTCACGTCTTGAGGCCACCGGAACGCCACCGTAGTCATCTCCCCGCGCCATTCCCCTCACTCCCGTGGAAAATCGCCGCGTCCCTGTGGAACGTCGGACTCGATCGCGAACGGCCATGGGACTCGCACGCCGGTCGACCTGAATGCATAACCGGGAGACCAGTTACTGATACCGGGCGTCGCGATGTGCGCGCCACACGAGCCGCGCCTCTCCGACCGGCTGATCTCGGCCTCCTCCGGCAGGGATGTGGCGTAGTCTGAATACAGCGGCATTGTGTACGACGGCGTATGTGCGATTATGAGCAATCCAATCGAGAACTACGCCATCATCAGTGATCTAGAGACCGCCGGCATGATCGGAAACGACGGGTCGGTCGACTGGCTTTGCGTTCCGCAGTTCGATTCACCGGCGTGTTTCGCGGGCTTGCTCGGCACCGGAAACAATGGTTTCTGGCGCATCGCGCCCGTAGGCGCACGAGAGTGTTCCCGCAGGGGATACCGCGACGACACGCTGATCCTCGACTCCTGGTGGGAAACCGAGACCGGCGCCGTGCGTGTCACGGATTTCATGCCGCCACGTGGTAAGTCGCCCTGTCTGGTGCGCACGGTGGCGGGCATCGCGGGCGCTGTCACCATGCGCAGCGAACTGAGACCACGTTTCCATCAAGGGCGCGTTGTCCCCTGGGTGAGACCGGCGGGCGCTTGTACCGTGGCCGTCGCCGGTCCGGACGCGCTGTGGCAGAGCACCGACGCCCCGGTGGACTTCGTCGACACCGGTGGCTCCACCGTCGCGGAGTTCGTCGTCCCGGCAGGCCGGCGCCTGACCTTCATGCTGGCCTGGGCTCCGTCGCACCTGACCGACCCTCCCGTCGAACTGTGTGTGCCGGCGGAGACCGCCTTGAAGGCGACATCGGACTTCTGGTGTGAATGGACATCCCGATGCCGCTACGAGGGGCCCTGGCGCGAGGCGGTGGTGCGCTCTCTGATCACGTTGAAGGCACTCACCTACGCACCCACGGGCGGCATCATCGCGGCGCCGACCACCTCCCTTCCCGGGTGCATCGGAGGAGAGCGCAACTGGGACTACCGGTTCTGCTGGCTGCGCGACTCGGCTCTTGCCCTGTCCTGCCTGCTGCGCAGCGGCTACCGGAAAGAGGCGTCAGCGTGGCTGGCCTGGCTGCTGCGCACCATCGCTGGTGAACCGGCGGACCTGCAGGCGGTGTACGGGCTCGAAGGGCAGCGCAGACTGCCGGAGACCGAAGCGCCCTGGCTTCCCGGATACGAAGGGGCGCGCCCCGTGCGCTTCGGGAACGCCGCTGTGGGCCAGCTCCAGCTCGATGTCTACGGCGAGGTCATCGACGCCCTCTACTGGTCCCTCCGGGCGGGCATACCGGTGCCCCACCATGCGTGGAGCCTCGTGAACGCGATGATGCGCTACCTCCAGACGCACTGGCGCGATCCGGACCGAGGGCTGTGGGAGGTACGGGGCCCCCAGCGGCACTTCGTCCACTCGAAGATCATGTCCTGGGTCGCAGCGGACCGTGCTCTGCGCATGGGCACTCTCCTCGGCAGAAACGGGTCCTCGGGGGAGTGGCGGGCGATGCGTGCCGCCGTGCGCGAGGAAGTGTGCCGCGAGGGCTGGGACGCGGAACAGCGCTCGTTCGTCCAGTCCTACGGGTCTGCCTCCCTCGACGCGTCAGCTCTGCTGATTCCGCGACTCGGCTTCCTTCCGCCGGACGACGAACGGGTACGCGGCACCGTCGCGGCGATGCGCGGCCTCGATCACCAGGGCTTCCTGAGGCGCTACGCGTCGAATGGCAGCGGCGTGCACGGCATCGACGGCATGCGCGGTTCCGAGGGCACGTTCGTGGCGTGCTCGCTCTGGTATGCCGAGGCCCTCGCCGGCATCGGTCAGCCGGACGGGGCGCGCGACATGTTCGAGCGGGTGCTCGGTGTCCGTAACGACGTCGGCCTGCTGTCGGAGCAGTGGGATCCCCAGGCGGGTCGCCAGCTCGGAAACGCTCCGAAGGTCTTCAGCCACCTCGCTCTCGTGGAGACGGCGTTCGCGCTCCAGCGGTCAGGGGTCACGCCGGCGGCCTGACCGCTGTCAGGAGCACCATGCCGGAATCCCCGTAATCCGGCAGACTGGAGTCCGAGTCGATCCGGGTGACGGAGAGTTGCCGTGTCAGGGGTGCGAAGACGTCGGTGACGAGGCGAGGGTTCACCGGGCAGCCGGGCCATCGCGAGGCCGGCCCGATACGGTACGTGGGCATGTTCTCCATGAACGCGGCGACCACACGCCCGCCGGGGCGCACGGAGCTTACGAAGCGCCCGCAGAACTGTCTGAATTCGGTGAAGTCCTCGGTGATTCCCTCTGCGACGAAGTTCATCGACGCGACGTCATAGGTGCCGGGGGTCAGACTGCGGGCGTCGGCGTGCACGACGCGCACCACCGAGAGGGCTTGTGACAGCGTCGGCGGCAGCTGCGGATTCAGTTCCCGGCACAGCGCGTAGAAGGGCTCCCAACTGGGATCGGCGCCCTGGTCGAGCTGCCGGTTCAGATAGGCGATGCCCGCAGCGCTCGCCTCGATCGCGTCGACCTGCCGGCTCGCCGCGGCGGCCAGCATGAGCGGATAGAGGTTGGGTCCGGCCCCGAACTCGACCGAGCGCGCGGCACTGCCCGGTTCCAGCCGACGGTAGAAGGCGCTGTGATGCGCGATCACTGCCGCGTCCGACGGGTGCAGTTCCCGGTAGTTCTCCGCGAGATAGTCCTGAACGGGCCAGCTGTCCCAGTCCACGTCGTCGTTGTACGTCGGTGTCCCGCGCATGACGGCCTCAGCCTTCCCGCCGCCGCAGTGCGAACTGCTCGCTGAGCCGCGTCAGCGCGCCGCACAGGGATGCGATGTCGTCGTCGGAGTTCAGTGCCGTGATCTGGACGCGGAAGCCGACGCGGTCGCGCGGTACGAGAGGGTAGGCGGCCAGCGTCACGTAGATACCGCTGTCCCAGAGGGAAAGGGCGACGGCATCCAGGTCCGATGGGTCGTCGAGCGGGATCTCCACGATCGGCAGTCCGTCCCTGTTGGGTGTGTCCAGGCCCAGGCCGTGGACGTGGTCGAGCACCCGGGCGGTCTTGCGGTGGATATCGGCGCGGATGGCATCACCACGGCGGTCGTTGACTTCCAGACCCGCGAGGGTGGTGGCCAGGGAAGCGGTCGGAGACGGACCGGAGTAGAGGTAGGGGGCGGCGGCGACCTTGAGCAGTGACTTGAGCGGGGTGGGCAGGGCGAGAAACGCCAGCAGCGACGAGTACGCCTTGGAGAATCCACCGACGAGCACGATGTCGTCGTACGACTCACCTGTGTGCCGTACGACGCTGTTTCCGCGAGCTCCGTACGGACTCAGCTCGTCCGGCCGCCGTTCCCCGATGACGCCGAAGCCATGGGTGTCGTCGATGTAGAGGGTGGCACCGTTGCGGCGGCACACAGCGGCCAGTTCACGTACGTCGGGGATGTTCCCGCTCATGCTGTTCACGCCGTCCAGACAGACGAGCCGAGCGGAGCGTGACGGTGCGGCCCGCAGCAGGGCGTCGAGTTCTCCCGGGCGATCGCCCCGGAACCGATGGAGCGTGGCACCCTGCCCCCGCGCGCCCGCACACCCGTCGTACACGGTCCGGTGTGCAGTGGCTTCGACGAAGACATGTCCGCCGTCCGCCAGGATCGGGATCACCGAGGCGTGGATCAGGGTGGCCGTCGGGAGCAGCAAGGTGTCCGGCGCTTCCAGCAGCGTGGTGAGCCGCTCCTCGATCTCGGGGTAGATCCGGGGGCTGCCCAGCAGCCGAGACCAGCTGGGGTGCGTTCCCCAGCGCCGTACGGCTGGTTCGATCGCGGCGATGACGTCGGGGTCGTAGTCGAAGCCCAGGTAGTTGCAGGACGCGAAGTCGATCAGCCAGTGGTTCCCGCAGCGGATGTGCCTGCCCCGTACCTCGTCGAGCACCGCGTCGGTCATCGGGCTCGTCCGCCTGAGATGTTCGAGATCCCCCCAGCGCGGATCGGGCCGGACGTCGGCCGTACCCACGGTCTCCACAGTTGTGTCCGGCATCAGCTGCCCCTTTCGGTGTCGGGCCCACGGTTCCTGACGGGCTCCGCGTGCCTTTGCGGGTGCCCGTTGCCCGACACATGCCAGTTCCCCGCGGGATGGCGCAGGAGGTGATCACCCTGCTGGAGCGTCATCGGACGGGCGTAGAGAAAGCCCTGACCGAACCGGCAGCTCGTCCGGGCGAGCAGATCGCGTTGTCCGAGGTCCTCGATTCCTTCGGCGATGACCTGTAGGCCGAGCGTGTCGGCGATGTTGACGATTCCCTCGACGAGGGCCATCTGCCGGGCGTCCGAGGTGATTTCGTCGATGAACGACTTGTCGATCTTCAGCACGTCGATCGGGAAGTCCCGCAGGTACCGCAGCGAGGAGTACCCCGTACCGAAATCGTCGACCGCGATGCGAACCCCCAGATCCTTGAGGCTCCGCATCACGGCCTCGACCTGGCTGTCCCGCTGCACGAGGACCGTTTCGGTCAGTTCCAGCTGCAGCGACCCCGGAGCGAGGCCGGGCGTGGCCAGGGCGCTGCGCACCTTGTCCAGGAAGTCCGCATCCCGGAACTGCCGGGCCGACACATTGACGCTGACGTACGGCGGATTGCCGGGTGCGGCCCTCTGCAGCACCGCCATGTCCGAGGTCGCGTTCCCCAGGACCCAGGCTCCCAGCGAATTGATGTGCCCGGTCTCCTCGGCGAGTGCGATGAACTGCTGCGGCGGCACCGGGCCGGACCGAGGATTCGGCCATCGCGCGAGGGCCTCGAATCCGACGATTTCCCCCCTGGCGATATCCACCACGGGCTGGTAGCACAGCGCGAACTCCTCCCGGCTGAGGGCCGCGTCAAGGTTCGTCCGCAGTTCGAACCGCTCCAGCATGCGGTCCCGGAGACGGTTCTGGAAGTGGCGCCACTGGCACTTGCCGGCGACTTTGGCCGCGTACAGCGCGAGGTCGGCATGGGTGAGCAGTTCGCTGGTGTCGGCGCTGTCGACCGTCGTGGCGACACCGACGCTGGCGGACACGCTGACGGAACCCTCCGGCAGACGGAACGGGCGGCTCAGCGTCTGGATGACCTGCGCGGCGAGGAGTTCGGCGTCGATGGGGGCCGTCGCGTTCTCCATCAGCACGGCGAACTCGTCTCCGCCCAGCCGTGCCGCGGTGTCGGTGCGGCGCACGGTTTCCGACAGACGGCTGCCCACGGCGGCCAGAAGCTGGTCCCCGGCGAGGTGACCCATGCTGTCGTTGACGATCTTGAAGTCGTCGAGGTCGATGAACAGGACGCCGGTGACGGACGCCTGGCGGCCACCGCGCAGCAGCGCCCGATCGAGCCGCTCCAGCAACAGCGTCCGGTTGGGAAGTCCTGTCAGCGAATCGTGGAATGCCCGCTGGGTGAGTTCCTGCTCCAGCTGGCGCTGTTCGGTCACATCTCTCAGGGTGACGACGAGCCCCTGTACGGTGCGGTCGTCGCGCAGGTCACGGAAGCGCACCTGGGCTTCGATGTGGTTGTTGCCGTTCTGTATGCCCCAGTGGCCCTGGGCCTCGCGCCGGTCTCCGTTGCGCATGGCGGCCAACGCCCGAACGGCTCTGCGCCCGTCCTCCTCCTCCACGAGTCCTGGCAGCGATACGCCGACGAGCTCGACGGCCCCGAACATATGACGGGCCGAGGGGCTCGCGTAGCGGATGGTGTCGTCGGAACCCACGATGAGTATGACGTCTGCGGCGTTGTGCACCAAGGTGCGGAAGTAGGCCTCGTTCTCACGCCGGCTGATCTCCCGGCGGAGCGACATGCGTTGCATGGCCAGACCCGCGTGCGAGGCCAGGATCTCCAGGGAGCTGCGCATTTCGCTCAGTCGCTTCTCGGCTCCGGCGGTCAGCAGGACACCCGGCAGTCCGGCCCGGGCAGGCTGGTCAGGTTCGGTCGCAGGACACAGAAGAGCGGTCCGAAGATGCCCCAGCCGGGCGGTGAGCCCAGGTCCCAGCCGGTCGACCGGCGTCAAGCACGTCTCTTGGATGGCGAGCACGGCCGATGATCCAGCGGGCGTCTCGCCCGTACCGGCATCCTGCATCGCGGAGCTCTCGACGCCCGGCGCCCAGAGAAGCATGCTGGCGTGCGGCACCGCCGGGCCGAACAGTTCCGCCACCGCTCGGTCGCAGGCGTGGGAGATGTCCCGCGGCGTGATGGCCGCGACGAGGGCTGTCACGGCCGAACGCAGAGCGTTCTCACGAGCCACCGCCTTACGGTGCACCACGACCATGCCCGTCAGCCGGAGAATCACCAGCAGGATGAGCAACCCGGAGAAGCCGGCGATGACGGCCACGTCCCGAGGGGCACCGCTCGTCCCCTCGTACAGCAGGATCGCGGGGGCGATCAGCACAGCGCCGGCCAGGAGCAACAGCCGCCCTGGCGGCGGGAGCAGCGACTGCGGCCGGCTCACGCCCGCGGTCAGCTCGGTCATCGACGGATGCAGGGCTGCCAGGCCCCAGGACGTGTAGAAGATGATCCAGCCGCTGTCCAGGACGGAGCCTGCCTGCCACGTTCCGTTGAGCTGCAGAATCCCGTACGCGATGTCGAAGCCGAGCAGGGTCAGAGTGCCGAGGACGAGGAACTGGATCGCCCGGTTGCGGTTCCGGTGGGGCCCGAGCGTGAGCAGTCGGACCAGCAGTGCCAGGACCAGTACGTCGCCGAGTGGATAGGCGATGCTGGTGGCGCGCTGCACCCACGTCAGGTCCGCGACGTGGGTGAGCGGTTGCACCAGGAACACCCAGACCGGCAGCGCGAGTCCCGCAGTGAAGATCAGGGCGTCCAGCAGGCCCGGCAGGTCACGTTCCGTCACGCGATGCCGGACCAGGCCGAGTAGCCCCGCCGTGAAGAGCGGATAGGTCACGAGGTAGCAGGCGTCCGCGGGGGACGGAAAGGGGTTGGCTGCCGAGAAGTAGGCTTCGAGGCTGTTGTAGTACGTGTCGCCCGCCGAGAAGGTGAGCAACGCCGCCGCCAGGGTCCACCAAGGCCAGCGGTGCGCGGGCCGGTTGACCCTGACGCCGACCAGCACAGCGGCCACGCTCAGGAGGCCGATCAGCGCCCACACGGGAGTGAGAGCGCCGGGCACAGCCAGGTAGACGCCGGTGAAGCCGGCGACGAGGATGACGTAGGCGGTCATGAGTCCTCGTGTCCGGGTCACTTTCATGCGCCTCCCCTCCGATGGTAGGTACCGCCGGAGGGCCTTGCATCTTGTCGCGTACGGACCGTTCCTGCCGGTTCAGTCCTTCACCGACGGGACCGCCGCGCCGACGGAAGGCGGCGTCCCCGTGGTCCTGCCGAAGTAGTCGACGGTGCCTGGGTCCGTTCCGAAGAGGGCGTGCAGATCGAGTCCGGCCCCCACCGGGGCCGCGCAGTCGGGGATGATCAGTGGCGCGTCCTCGGTGGAGCGGATCCGGGGCAGGGCGCCGCCGGCGAAGCAGGGGTCCGTGGTCGTACCGGAGGGCTTTCCGCCCGCGCGCTCCTGGCCTGTCGCCGTGCGCCAGGCGGCCAGGCTCGCGTAGGTGCGGCCTGCCCAGTCCACGCTCCAGGAACCGGAGACCGTGGAGTAGTTGTTGCCCTGGAGAAGCACGTTGCGGGGGGTGAGGCCCTTCGCGGCGAGGACCAGCGGGGCATCGTCGGCTACGAGGATGTTGTTGCGCACGGTGACGTGCGACAGGCCCGCCCGCAGCACGATCGCCGGCCCCCGGCCCTTGGGTGAGTGCGGCATGACCAGGGTGTTCTGATAGACGTGCAGGCTCCGGACGTCTATGCCGTAGACGGCCAGGGAGCCTTTCGCGGGCAGCTTGCGTCCGTCGTCGGCCGAGATGTTGTAGCGGATCGTGTTGTCCCGATGGGCCCCGTTCCTCTTGTTCGTGTACGTGTAGTACCCCGGCCCGTCGTTCTGGAAGGCCAGGTTGTACTGGATCGTCGAGTCCGAGACATTGGAGTCGAGGCCGAAACCCGCGCCGTCGACGCGGGAGCCGGTGTGGTTGCGGTAGGAGCTGTTGTGCTCCAGGAGGACCCCGGTGGAGTCGTACGCCCAGATGCCCACCGGGCCGGCCGGCGCCTCGGCGGCGGCGCGGGTCCCGTTGTCGTGGGCGCGCGAATCGCGGACCGTCGCGTCGCGGACGCTGCCGAGGACGATGCCGTTGCCGGAATGGGTCGTGGTCGAGGCCGGGTCCCCGGTGTTGTGATAAGCCGCGACGTCAGCGATGCGGATGTGGCTGTGGGCGTACGAGGGATGGCCTGCGTCGAAGTCGGGACCGTAGGCGAGCAGCCCGACGTCCTTGTTGTCGTGCAGCTTGGAACGGCTGACGCTCACGTTCTCGAATCCCGCCCCTCCGCGTGTGCCCCCGATCGCGATGCCCGCACGGAACCCGGAGACCTCGACGCCCGAAACGGCCACATGATCCAGCGTGTTGCCGCCTGGCAGGTCGTTGTAGAGGTTGATGCCCCCCTCCCGGAGATAGGAGCCGTTCCTTCCGGTCACCGCGAGGTTGCGGATCTCCACTCCCGCGGTGTCGTGCACGGAGATGCCGGGGCCGTCCGTCGCCGCTACCGTCGCCCGCCCCGTCCCGTACGAACCGATGACCACCGGCCGGTCCGCGTCGCCCGCCTCTCCCTTCCCCACGGTCAGCGTGCCGGCGAACCGGGCACCCCCCTCCAACATCAGCTTGTTGCCGGGGTGGAGGACCGTGCCCTCGGCGCGCCGCAGGGTCCGCCATGCCTCGCCGGGCGACGTACCGGAGTTCCGGTCGTTCCCGCCGGGGCTGACGTAGTAGGTGGCGGGCGCTGGGGCGTAGTGGGGGGTGTCGGCGCATCCGCTCCCGGCGGCCAGGATGATCGCGGCGGCCAGAGTGGTCATCGCGGCTGTCCGGTGCATGCTGATCAGGCCTTCAGGGACTCGAAGCGGCCGGGGCCGGATTCTCCGACCGGCTGGAGCGCCCCGTTCGGCCGCTGGGGGCGGGCGCTGTCGGTGAACCAGGCAGCCGTGCGCCGCAGGCCGTCCTCGACCGGGACCACGGGTGCCCAGCCGAGCTCCTGGCGGGCCCGGGTGATGATGGGGCGGCGGCGGCAGGGGTCGTCCACCGGCAGCGGGAGGTACTCGATCCGTGACCGCGATCCGGTGACGCCCAGGACGAGGTCCGCGAGCTCCCGCACGGTGTGCTCGACCGGATTGCCCAGATTGACCGGGCCGCTCAGGCCGCTCCGGTCGATCATGGCCAGGATTCCGCGTACGAGGTCGGCCACGTAGCAGAAGCTGCGGGTCTGGCTCCCGTCGCCGTAGATGCTCAGAGGTTCGCCCGCCAGCGCCTGGCGTATGAACGTCGACACCACGCGGCCGTCGTACGGACGCATCCGCGGACCGTAGGTGTTGAAGATCCGCATGACGCCGACGTCGACGCCCCGACTGCGCCGGTAGGCCGTGGACAGCGCCTCCGCGTACCGCTTGGCCTCGTCGTAGACGCTGCGAGGGCCGACCGGATTGACATGGCCCCAGTAGTCCTCGGGCTGCGGGTGGATTTCCGGGTCGCCGTACACCTCGCTGGTCGAGGCGAGGACGAACCGGGCGTCGTGCCGCAGGGCGAGGCGCAGGGCGTTCTCCGTGCCGCGGCTGCCGACCGAGAGCGTTTCCAGCGGCAGCCGGTGATAGTCGGGCGGAGACGCCGGGCTGGCGAGGTGGGCGACGGCGTGCACCGTACCCGGGATGTCCATGGCCGCGGTGACGTCACCGGGCAGGAGCCGGAACCGGGGGTTCGCGCACAGGTGGGACACGTTCTCCGGTTCGCCCGTGGAGAAGTTGTCCAGGCACCACACGGTGTCGCCTCTGCCCAGCAGTGCCTCGCACAGATGGGATCCCAGAAATCCGCCACCCCCTGTGACGACGACCTTCATGACGTGCCTCCCGTGGGGCGGCCCAGCGCGTGCATCGACCAGCCGGCCGCGCGCCAGGGCTGGGCGTCGAGACTGTTGCGAGCGTCCAGGAGCACCGGGGAGTGGACCACGGGGGCGAGGGCCAGGGGGTCGATCCGGCGGTAGTCCGGCCAGGGTGTGAGGTGCAGGACCACATCCGCGTCCTCGCACACTTTGGGGATGTCCAGCGAGTATGTCAGGTCGGGGACGGCAGCGCGCGCGTTGTCCAGTGCCTGGGGGTCGTGCACGCGCACGCTCGCACCCTGCTCGTGCAGGACGGAGGCGACGGCCAGGGCTGGCGAGTCACGGACGTCGTCGCTGCCGGGCTTGAAGGAGGCACCCAGCACTGCGACCCGGCGGCCGGCGATGGAACCGCCGACGAGCTGCCTGGTACGCAGGACGGTGCGCCGCCGCTGGCGGACGTTGATGCGGTCGACCTCGTGCAGGAACGACACCGCCTCACCGGCGCCGATCTCCTCGGCGCGGGCCGCGAAGGCCCGGATGTCCTTGGGGAAGCAGCTCCCGCCGAAGCCGAGCCCCGGATCCAGGAAGAGGTGGCCGATCCGCGAGTCCGCACCGATGGCGCGGGCCAGCACGGTCACGTCTGCGCCGGCCGCCTCGCACACCTCGGCCATCGCGTTGATGAAGGAGATCTTGGTCGCGAGGAAGGAGTTGGCGGCGACCTTGACCAGCTCCGCCGTGGCCGTGTCCGTACTGAAGAACTCCGCGCCCGCGCGCACCAGGGGTTCGTAGAGGGCCCGAAGGGCCGCTTCGGCGTGTGGCGAGCCGACGCCCACCACGATCCGTTCCGGCCGCATGGTGTCCTGCACCGCGGAGCCCTCCCGCAGGAACTCGGGGTTCCAAGCGACCTCACAGTCCCGGGTGGACGCCGCCAGTCGCCTTCCGAGGGCCGCAGCCGTGCCGACCGGCACGGTGGACTTGCCCACGACCAGGCTTCCCGGCCGCAGATGCCGTGCCAGTTCGTCCACCACGGCGTCCACGTACCGCAGGTCCGCAGCCTCGCTGTCGGGCCGCTGCGGGGTGCCGACGCAGACGAAGTGCGTCCGCGCGAACTCCGCGCCCTCGGCGAGCGACGTGGAGAAGCGCAGCCTCCCCGAGGCGACGGTACGGGCGAGGAGCTCGTCCAGGCCGGGTTCGTGCATGGGGGCGCGGCCTGCCGAAAGCGACGCGACCCTTGCCGGGTCGATGTCGATTCCGAGGACCTGGTGGCCGATGTCGGCCATGCACGCGGCGTGCACCGTCCCCACGTATCCGGTTCCGATCACTGTCATACGCATGACTTCACTCCTTTGCGGATTTGCTGCCGGCAGGACCGGCATAGCCGGACGGGTTGAGCTGTTGGAACCGCCACGCGTCCTGGCACATGGCTGCCAGGTCCCGTGTGGGCCGCCACCCCCAGGCACGGGCCACCGCGGCCGCGTCGGCGACCAGTTCGGTCACGTCTCCGGGGCGGCGCGGCTCGATGTCGTACGGGATCGGCTTGCCGCAGGCCTCACGGAAGGCCGCGACGACGTCGAGGACCGACCAGCCCCGGCCGGCACCGAGGTTGTACACGTGCATCCCGGGGCCGTCGGTGAAGTGGTCCAGCGCGACACGGTGCGCCTCCACCGTGTCCATGACGTGCAGGTAGTCGCGTACGGGCGTTCCGTCGGGGGTGGCGTAGTCGTCGCCGAAGACGGGCAGGCGCGCGCGGCGGCCGACTGCCACCTGCGCCAGGTACGGCATCAGGTTGTCCGGGGTCCCGGAGGGGTCTTCCCCGAGCAGCCCGCTGGGATGGGCGCCGACCGGGTTGAAGTACCTCAGCGAGAGCGCGGTGAAATCCGGAATCCGTCGGCACACGTCGGCGAGGATCTGCTCGCAGGTCCACTTGGAGGCGGCGTACGGATTGGTCGGCCGGGCCGGGGACGCCTCGCTGAGCCGTCCGCCTCCGGCGTCGCCGTACAGGGAGCAGGACGAGGAGAACACCAGCCGGTGCACCCCGTGTTCGTGCATCGCCCGCAGCAGCGACGTCGTCCCACCGACGTTGACGTCGTAGTACTCGACGGGCATCCGGGTCGACTCGCCGACGGCCTTCAGAGCGGCGAAGTGTACGACGGCGTCCACGGAGTGGCGGTCGAAGACTGCCGAGAGGGCGCGTCGATCACGGATGTCCAGCTCGTACACGGCACCGACGAAACGGCCGGCGATCCGCTGCACACGGGCGAAGACCTGTGGGCTGCTGTTGGAGTAGTTGTCCACCACGATCAACTCGTAGCCATGGTCCAGAAGTTCGACGCAGGCGTGTGAGCCGATGAAGCCGGCTCCTCCGGTGACGAGGATCGTGGAGGGTGAACTCGCGCGGTGGTCACGGTTGTTCGCGTGTGCGCGTGCGTTCATGGTCACTGCATTCACCAGCCCAGGACGGCGGCCGCGTAGGCCGGGTAGAAGACGATTGCCGCGGCGACGGGCAAGGACGAGAGGATTCCGACGGCCAGGGACAGACGCGCAGTCCGCAGAGCGGCGAAGAAGCGCATTCCCGAGGTCCTGGCCGCTTCCCGTACGTGAAGGAGGGGGACGGCGAGTGCCACCGTCGCGTAGACGATCGCTCCGAGGAGGCAGAGGAAGACGTATCCGGCCGACGGACCGCTCAGCTCCCCGTAAAGGGCGACCGAGGACAGCAGTACGGCGATTGCCGCGAACGGTGAGGTCAGCCGTGCCAGCAGCGGCACGGGCCCGCCGGTGTTCTTGGGAGTGACCTTGAAGGTCAGCTGTGTGTGCCAGATCCTCTGACGTGCCGCGCCGAACAGACCCCACACCACGAAGGGCCATCGGGCGACCGTGAACAGCCAGGTCTCCCAGCTCATCAGAGGAGCGGTACGCGGACGCATCAGCTGTCGGTGCCGCAGCAGGCCGAGCGTCAGCAGCAGCCAGATGGGCATCGACCAGAAGTGGAGCAGGAAGTCGAAGTAGTTGACGTTCATCCACGGCAGTCCCGTGATCACCGCCACCGGCGGAAGGATCAGCCCGGACACGATCATCAGGCCCAGGAGCGGGTAGTACGCCAGGGCGTAGCCGAACCGCAGCCGCAGAATCATGGGAAGCCGCCGCAGATGGCGGGGCAGCAGTCCGAGCAGCATCGTGGTGAGGCTCCGGGACCACTGGTATTCCTGGGTGACCATGTCGGCGAAGTTGAGCGGCCCGTCGCCGTGCGCCTCGGCGTCGACGGCGAAGGCCCCGTGCCAGCCTGCCGAGTTGAGCAGGAAGGTGGTGGAGAAGTCCTCGGCCAGCTCGGGCCCCAGGCCGCCGATGTCCCGCAGGGCGCGGGTGCGCACCGCGTAGTGGGATCCGATGCACATCGGGGCGAGCCCGTCGCTGTGGCCGAGTTGCACGGCACCGTGCCAGATGGCCTCGCGATGCAGCCGGCCACGCGCCGACCAGGACGCGGCGTCGGTGGCGTCGCACATGCTGGGCGCGGCGACGTAACCGATCGCGGGGTCGTCGAAGGGACGGACCATCTCGGCGAGATACGTCGGAGCGGGTACGTGGTCGCAGTCCAGCTGCGCGACCACCGCGTAGCGCCGGTAACCCCAGTGATCGTAGAAGTAGGCGAGGTTGCCTTCCTTGCACCGGGTGCGCCGGGGCCAGCCCGCTCGGTGGTACGGGAGGACTCCGCGCCGGCACGACATGCTGACGCGGTTCTCGCTGCACCACCGTTCGATCTCTTCGGTGGGGTCCTCGTCGCACAGCCAGACGTCGTAGGCGTGCGGATAGTCCTGCGCCAGCATGGCTTGAAGGGTCCGGCGGACGATCGGCCACGGTTCGGAAGGGGCACGGGTCACCACGAAGGCGACTGTCACCGACGGCACGGGCATCCGTGGATCGACCCGGCGCAACCGCAGGGCGGTGATGAAGAAGTAGCAGGGAATGCCGGTGAGGTACAGCAGAAGGAGGCTGTTGACGATGAGTCCTGCCCAGCCCGCCCGGTGCTCCGGTTGCAGCCACCAGGACCAGAACCACAGGAAGGACACCACCCAGCAGACCGCGATCGACCACAGTGCGGCCCGGTCCCGGGCGGGGAGAACCGGAGTGAAGGTGGTCCGCCGGACGCTCCGCGCCCGGTAGGGGTGCGCGAAGCTGGGACCTTCGTCGCAGACCCGTACGACATTGCCTTCCGAGATCCGCGCCAGATGTTGCTCCATCTGGAGGAGATCCTGCGGCTTCAGCTCGCTGTGCGTCATGACTGGACGCTCCTGCGTGTCTACGTCGTACGTTGTCGCTGTACGTTTACGTCATATACGTACGACTTTGAGCGTATTATTCCCTCATGTCAACCGGAGGCGGGTCATCGTGAACGAAGCCGAGCGGGGGCCGGGGCGAAGGGCAGGCGACAAGGGGCGCTACGGCCGGCTCAGCAGGGAACGGGTACTGGCTTCCGCCCTCGACGTGGTCGACCGTGAGGGGCTCTCCGGCCTCAGCATGCGTAAGCTCGGCGCCGAACTGGGCGTGGAGGCGATGGCCCTCTACCGCTACGCCCCCAGCAAGGACGCGCTGCTGGACGGGCTGGTCGAGAAGTTCTGCCTTGAACTGGACCGGAATCTGGAGAGCACCCCCCGGCCGGAGCAAGGGCTCGCGAATCCCCTCACGCCTGACTGGCTGGCCCAGCTGCACCACATTGCGCTGACCACCTACGGGGTGGCTCTGCTTCACCCCAACGTGGTGCCGCTCCTGGCCACCCGTCTGCTGTCCACCCCGATGACCCGGCGGCCGCTGCCCGTGCTGCGGAGCGACGAACGCGTCCTGGCGCTGCTCCACGATGCCGGTTTCGACGACGGCGAGGTCGTGCGCATCCACCGGGCTTTCACCGCCTGGCTCCTCGGATTCCTGCTCGTGGAGCTGCGGGCGATGGACGACGACGCGGACGAACCCGACCCCACATTCCGGCTGGGCCTCCATCGGCTGCCCGCACGCGAGCTTCCTCGCCTGCGGGCGACGGCCGTCGTGATGGCCGAGCGGGGCGGTCCCGCGGAGCTTGCGGCCGGCCTGGAGGCCCTGCTGGGGGTGGGGCGGTGACCCGCCCGTACGC
The DNA here is from genome assembly GCF_045162765.1 of Streptomyces sp. NBC_01013. NCBI lineage: Bacteria > Bacillati > Actinomycetota > Actinomycetes > Kitasatosporales > Streptomycetaceae > Streptomyces > Streptomyces sp. NBC_01013. The sequence goes on along the minus strand of NZ_CP108687.1, from coordinate 1,241,381 downwards.
CACTGCCCCGTCCGGAGGCGGGTTGCACCGCCCGTCCGGGGCCCGCTCGATTGAGACCGGGCGGCCCCGCCGCCGAGGGGGACCGCCCGGCCTGACCGCGTGAGCGGTGACGGTGACGGTGAGAGCGAAGCAGCCTTGACGGCGTCCGGGGTGTCAGGCGGCCACTCCCCGCAGCGGGCAGGGCCGCGCGGTCATCGGCCCTGCCCGGACCGGCCACCGCGCTGGTGACACCGTGCGGCGGGGCGCGGCGGGCTCACGGTCGGGTCTGCCTAACGTACGGGGATGCACCAGCAACCCGGGAGGCGCTGTGTTCCGTAACCGTCCGACGAGGCGCACAGACCCCCTCGACGCCATCGAGCCACCGCCCCAGGCCGACGTGGTGATCGGCGTGGTCTCGGTGACCGTCCTGGTGATGCTCCTCGGTGCCCTGTCCGACTCCCCGGTCTGGCTTCTCGGGCTTCTCGTCTTCCTGCCGGGGACGGCGTCCGCCCTGTGCACCGTACGCCAGACGGCCTTCGTGGCGGCCTGGACGATGCTCGTGGTCATCGTCACCGTGCTGGTCCGCAGGGGAGACGGAACCTCATGGCTCGACGGAATCCTCATGATGGTGCTGACCTTCGCCCTGGGCGCGGCCTCCGTGTACGCCTGCCAGCGGCGTACCCGCCGCGAGACCGAGATGCTCCGGCTGCGATCCACGGCCGCGGCCATGCAACGTCACATCCTGCGCCCCATGCCGCTGCTCACCGACGACGTGCTGGTCGACGGCCTGTACGAGCCCGTGCAGGAGGACCGGCTCGTCGGCGGTGACATCTACGACGTCGTTGTCTCTCCTTGGGGGACCCGGGTTCTGATCGGTGACGTCCAGGGCAAGGGGCTGCCGGCGGTCGGAGCCGCGTTCGCCGTCATCGGAGCGTTCCGTGAGGCAGCCCACCGGGAGCCGACCCTGACCGCGCTCGTCGACGCCCTCGACGCCTCCGTCGTGCGGCACAACTCCTACGCGGCGCAGACCGGTGACGATGAACGGTTCGTCACGGCCCTCATCCTCAACGTCGACGCGCACGAGGAGGTCCAGGTCATCAACTGCGGTCATGTTCCCCTGCAGTTGCTGCACAACGCCACGGTCGTCACACCGGTCCTCGGCTCCGGCGTTCCCCTGGGTCTCGCCGAACTCTCCTCCGAGCCCGCGACCGTCGACTGGTTCACCTTCCCGCCCGGCGCGACGCTGCTGCTGACCACGGACGGACTCACCGAAACCCGCGCCGCCGACGGCACGTTCTACCCCGTCATCGAACGCCTCAGTGAGCGCGTGACCCTCCCGGCCACCGAACTGCCGCTGGCCCTCTACGACGACGCGCGGTCGTTCGCCGGAGAGGGAGGCCCCCACGACGACGTCGCGATCCTGTCCGTCCGACGCTCCCCGTTCCGCTGACTCCCGCGGCCCGGGCGACGGGGTTCCTGTGAAGGGCAACCGGAATGACTTGCGCATGTCGTGTTGATTGCCGGGCAGCCGGTGCACGAACGAACGTGTCCCGTGAGGTGAGGAGAACGGCCGTGCTGATGGCGCATCCCGTGGTGTTGTGGGGCCTGGTCAGGGAATACGAGGCACTGAAGGTCCTGCATGGGGAGGACGGAAGCGCGGAGGCGCGTCAGCGTATGGACGATCTGGCGTATTCGTTGTGCCTGTCGACGGGGACACAGGATGTCGATGCGGCGCTGATCGCTGCCCGGTACCAGTTGCCCGGGGCGCGGGTCCACGACGACTCCATACTGTCCGACTGACCATCCAGGTTCCGCACCCGCCCCGCACCTCCCTCCACCTCCGCACCGCACCGCACCGCACCGCGCCGCCCGGGCCGGTGCGGTGCGGTGCGCACCGGAGGCCGCGAGCTCAGCCGCGGACCCGGCCCGCGGGCACGTCGCTCCGCGTACGACGAGGCCGGGGGAGAGCGGGACCGGTCGTCGTGTACGTCCTCAGCGCGTGGCCGGGTGAAGCGCCGGTCGAACCCGCGAGGCCAGTCCAACCCGCCGCGGACAGCCGAACCGGCCGCTCGGGCCGGCCCCTGGAGTTGGGCCCCACGTGGCGCGACCCGTCGGTCGGCATATCGACGCCGTCCGGGGTAGGCGTCGGTCATGGCGAACGAACAGCGCAGCGAGCAGGGGTCCCCGCGTGTTGCCGCCCCGGGGAGTGACGGGCGAACGGAACAGAAGGAGAAGGGGGATCGGCACGGATCGGCGGGCCCGGACGCCCAGGTGGAGCGCGACGCACCGGCCGCGCCGACCGAGATGGGCAAGGCCGCGTGGTGGGCGGTGCTCAAGCGGACAGCCAAGGAGTTTCAGCAGGACGAACTGACCGACCGGGCTGCGGGGCTCACCTACTACGGTGTCCTGTCGCTCTTCCCGGCCCTCCTGGTGCTGGTCTCGCTCCTGGGGATCGCCGGTGAGTCGACCACCCAGAAGGTGCTGGACAACGTCGGGAAGCTGGCGCCGGGAGCCGCCAGGGATGTGCTCACGAGTGCGATCACCCAACTGAAGGGCAGTGGCGGCACAGGCTCGGTCATGGCGATCGTCGGCCTGCTGGGCGCGCTGTGGGTCGCCTCGGGCTACGTGGCCGCCTTCATGCGCGCGGCGAACTCCGTCTACGACCTCCCCGAGGGCCGGCCGTTGTGGAAGATCCTGCCAGTCCGCGTCGGGCTCACTCTGGTCCTCATGCTCCTGGCGTGTGCCAGCGCCCTCATGGTGGTGCTGACCGGAGGGATCGCCCGTCAGCTCGGCGCGCTGGTGGGCATCGGCGACACCGCGCTCTCCGTCTGGTCGATCGTCAAGTGGCCTGCCCTCGTGGTCTGTGTGGCCGCCATGCTGGCGATCCTGTACTGGGCGGCCCCCAACGCGAAGGGGCGAGGCTTCACCTTCGGTTCCCTGGGCAGTGTGCTGGCCCTGCTGATCTGGGTGGTGACTTCGGCGGGGTTCGCGTTCTACGTCGCCAACTACGGTTCGTACAACAAGACGTATGGCGCGCTGGCCGGTGTCATCGTCTTCCTGGTCTGGCTGTGGATCACTAATCTGGCGATCCTGCTGGGCCTGGAGTTCGACGCCGAGATGGCCCGGGAACGCGCCATCCTGGGCGGCCACCCCCCGTTCGAGGAGCCCTACGTCGAGCCGCGCGACACCCGTGCGTGGTCCGACGAGGACCGCCGGGCCATGGGTGAGACGGGTCCCTCCACAGAACTGCGGAAGGGCTGAGGAGCGGCCCACGGAGTCGCCCGCTGCGAACCGTGCGCCGTGCTCAGGGCCGACGTTCGGTTCCGGCCAGGGCACGGTCGAGTGCGGCCACACCCAGGCCGGCGAGGACGATCTGCAGGAGACACTCGATCCAGTCGATTCCTCGCGTGCCGCCCACGCCCAGGACGGACGCCAGCAGCGAGCCGAGGAGAGCGGCGGCGATGCCGACCACGAGCGTCCACAGGACGCCGATGTGCTGACGGCCGGGCAGGACGAGACGTCCGAGCAGCCCGACCACGGTACCGATGATCAGAGCGCTGACGAGTCCGGAGATTTCCATGGCTGACTCCTTCGCGGTCGATGTACCCGCTTCGGATACCCCGCTCGGCGGCCGGGACCCCTTTCGGCTCGACGGGCCGCGGCCTTCTCGCGCGGCCGCCGGGACGCGAAGCCCCCGGAGAAACGCATCGCGGCCATCCATTCGTCTGTTCGCGCATACGTCCGGATTGCAGGGGCAGGCGACCGGAAGCCCCGAACAACGGAGGCCGATCAGTGAGCGGTCTTCCCCGGCGACAGGTGGAGGATGAGTACCGAGAAGGACACCGATAAGGAGAACGACGGAAAACGCGTCGACGCTCCCACCGCAATGAGACAAGCGTCTGCGCAGCTCACGGAAATGCTCCGGTGCGAGCCAGGAATTGTCTCCGCAGTGCGGGCAACCGACGACGGATGGTCGACCGACGTGGAGGTGGTCGAGCTGGAACGAGTTCCGGACACCATGAGCGTCATGGCGTCCTACCGAGTCCAACTCGACCCCCAGGGACGGCTCATGTCCTATGAACGACTGCGCCGCTATGCCAGGGGCCAGATCGATCGTCGCTGAAGTCACGTCGTCGGACGAGACGAAGATCACCGAAAGGAGTTCCCCATGACACTCGTTCAGCAGAGCAATGCCACGTCCGGTGGAAGTGGCGGCTCGGGAAACCTCTACGACGTTCTCGAGCTCATACTCGACCGCGGCCTGGTCATCGACGCATTCGTCCGCGTCTCCCTGGTCGGAATCGAAATCCTGAAAATCGATGTCCGGGTGGTGGTGGCCAGTGTCGACACGTACCTGCGATTCGCCGAGGCGTGCAACCGGCTCGATCTCGAATCCGGCCGCAAGGCGCCGAGTCAGCTCACCGACCTGGTCGGCGATATGACGGAGAACGGCGCCAAGGGAAAGTCGAAGGGCGCCCTGACCGGGGCCGTCGAGGCATTCAGCGAGTCGCTGCAGGGCAAGCGCGACGAGCCCGAGGAGGAACCTCGTAAGCGCCCGGCCCGCAAGACCACGTCCAGCCGTCAGTCCCAGCGACGCGAGGAGTAGCGGTGCACACCTACATCTACGCCATAACCGGCGCCGACCACCCGTTGCCGCTGAACGGCCTGCACGGCGTCGGCGACCCCCCGTCCGCGCTGCGCACCCTGCGTACCGACCGGCTGGCCGCCGTGGTCAGCGACGCGCCTCCCGGACTTCGGGCCAAGCGACGCGATGTGATGGCTCATCAGACTGTGCTGGAGGCGCTGATGGCGGGTGGCGCGACCCTGCCCATGCGTTTCGGCCTGGTGGGCCCCGGAGACGACGAGGTCACCGCGGCCCTGGACCGGGAGGCGGACGGGTACCGGGAGCGGCTGGCGGAACTGAACGGTCGGGTGGAGTACAACCTCAAGGCCGGCCGGGACGAGGACGACCTCCTGCGGGAGATCATGACCGAGGACGACGGGATACGGCAGCTCAACGAGCGGACGCGTACTGAGGGCAACCACGACGACCGGGTCGCGCTGGGGGAGACGGTCGCCCGCGAGGTGGCCGCCCGCCACCAGAGGGAGGCCGAGGAAGTGGCCGGCCGGCTGGCGGATGCCGCCACCCGCAGTTCGCACGCGGAACCTGGCCCCCAGCACTTCCTCAACCTGTCCTTCCTCGTGCCCCGGGCGGAGACCGACGCCTTCGTGGCCGCGGTCCAGCGCGAGGCCGAACAGCGGGGCGATGCCTACTCGTTCACCCTGACCGGTCCGCTGCCGCCGTACAGCTTCGTCTGACCGCTGGGCCCGTCCGGCTCCCAGGAGCGGAGGTGATCTGCCGCCATGGGTCTGATCAGCAGCATCCTGACCCTGCCGCTGGCTCCCGTGCGAGGGACGGTCTGGGTTCTGGACCAGGTCGTCCACGCCGCCGAGGAGGAGTACTACGACCCCGAACCGGTGCGCGGTCGGCTCGCGCAACTGGAGCAGGACCTCAACAACGGCCTCATCGACGACGAGGAGTTCGACCGGCGCGAGGACGAGCTGCTCGACCGGCTCGACGAGATCGAGGCGTACCGGGACAGCAGACGGCGCACATCCTGACGCACAGCCACGAACACGACCCTGACCATCAGCCACGAACACACATGACCGGGGGAGATCCGAGGTGCAACGCAGATGACGAAGAATGCCAAGATAGGCGCGGCTCTGGTAGGGGGCTACCTGCTCGGGCGCACGAAGAAGGCGAAACTCGCCCTGGGGTTCGGGATGTTCCTGCTCGGTAAGAGGATCGATCTCGACCCGCGGCAGATCGGCAGGATGCTGGCCGACTCCCCGGTCCTGAGTTCGCTCAACGGCCAGGTACGCAAGGAGTTGGTGGACGCCACCAGGACGGCAGCCACCAAGGCCGTCACCCAGCGGGCCGGCAGCCTGGCCGACTCGCTCCAGCAGCGCACCCGGGCGCTGGAGGGCGGCGACGAGACCGAGGACGAGACCGCCGAGGAGACCGCGCCCCGAGACGGTGAGGAATCGGGCGACGGCGAGCAGCGCAAGCGCTCACCCCGCAAGCCCGCCTCGAAGCCCGCCTCGAAGAGCCGGTCCGCGTCCGGCAGCAGGTCCGGGAGCGCGGCCAAGTCCTCGGCCCCCGCGCGCAAGAGCGCCGGAGCCGCCCGCAAGACCGCGGCGTCCGGCGCCCGCAAGGCCCGGGGAGGCGGCAATGCCTGACTCCTCGATCGGCGGAATCAAGAACGATGTGCTCGGAAGTCCGGCGACCGACCGGCTCAAGGACGAGTTGCAGAACTACGTCCGGGCCCGCGCCGAGCACGCGGTGACCCAGCTGGGCCACCGCCTCGGCGAATCGGTGTCGAAGCTCGCGGAGCCGAGCGGCGGGGGCGGCGCCCTCAAGAGCATCGCCAAGGGCGGACAGGCCCTCGGCGAAGGGAAGTCGCCCGGTCAGGCAGCTCTGAGCGCGGGCGTCTCCCACCTGAAGGACACCGTCAAGGACAAGGTCAAGGGATTGTTCGGCAAGGGGCGCAAATCCGGCGGAGGCAAGTCCAAGAGCGTCACCGTCGTCGAGGACATCGACGTCGGTGTGCCGGTTCGCGAGGCGTACGACCAGTGGACCCAGTTCCAGGAGTTCAGCTCGTTCGCCAAGGGTGTCGTCAGCGTGGAGAAGACGGACGACACCACCAGCAACTGGAAGGTGAAGGTCGCCAAGTCCACGCGTAGCTGGAAGGCGAACGTCACCGAGCAGGTGCCCGACGAACGCATCACCTGGACCACCGAAGGCGCCAAGGGAACGGTCAAGGGCGTGGTCACCTTCCACGCGCTCACCGACGACCTCACCCGCGTCCTGATGGTTCTCGAGTACTTCCCCAAGGGCCTGTTCGAGAAGACGGGCAACATCTGGCGTGCCCAGGGCCGCCGGGCCCGACTTGACCTCAAGCTCTACCGCAAGTTCATCATGATGCGCGGCGAGGCGACGGACAGCTGGCGCGGCGAGATCCGCGACGGAGAGGTCGTCGTCAGCCACGAGGAAGCGCTGGACGAGGAAGAGGCGCAGGCCGACGGCGGCGAGGCGCAGGACGGTGCCGGAGCCGACGACGAGGACTCGCCCTACGACGCGAACGAGGACGAGCTGTCCGACGACGAGCTTTCCGAGGACGAGCCGTCCGAGGATGAGCCGTCCGAGGATGAGCAGCCCGACGACGAGGCCGATTCCGAGTACGACGACGAAGAGCCGCAGGACGAGGAACTCGCCGACGAGGACGAGGAGCCGGCGGACGAGCTGGAGGAGCCGGAGGAGGCCGAGCCGGAGGAGTACGCGGACGAGGAGGCCGCCGACGCCGAGGAGCAGGACGACGAGGCGGAGGAGGAGCCACGGCCGGCCCGCCGCTCCCGACGCCGTGCGGCCACCGCCGACCGGTGACCGGGCCCGCGCACGGACCAGCACCGAGACCCAACGGAAAGGCGTGAGAAACCGTGGCCGATTCACTCGCCGGCCGACTGCCGGCCCCGCCCAGGGGGGCGGCCCCGGCGTACGGGCAGCAGGGTTCGTCGGCCAACCTCGCCGACATCCTGGAACGGGTGCTGGACAAGGGCATCGTCATCGCCGGTGACATCCAGATCAATCTGCTCGACATCGAGCTGCTCACCATCAAGCTTCGCCTGCTCGTCGCTTCCGTCGACAAGGCCAAGGAGATGGGTATCGACTGGTGGGAGCACGACCCCTCGCTCTCGTCGAGGGCTCGCCCCGCGCGCGAGGCGGAGGCCCGCTCCGGGAGCGACGCCCTGGCCGAGGAGAACGAGCAGCTACGTGCCGAACTGGCCCGTCTACGGTCGGTGGCCGGGATCACGGAGTCCGCGGACGCCGACGGTCAAGTGTCCCCGGCCGAGCGGGAGGAGGAACGATGAGCACCCCACCGAACGCGCCATCCGGCCTTCTTGGCCGGGACGGCGAGGAGATGGTGTACGTCTACGCCATCGGCCGCGAAGGCCCCGCCCTGCACGCGCTCGCCTCCCGGCTGCCGGGCGTGGACGGCCGGCCCCTGCGGCCGGTGAGCGGGGGAGGGCTGTGCGCGCTCGTATCTCCCGTACCGGCGGACACGTTCAGCGAGCAGGGCCTTGCCGCACAGATGGAGGACCTGGACCGGCTCGAAGCGGTCGCCCGCGCCCATCACGCCGTGGTGGACGCCGCGTTCGCCGAGGCTTCGGTCCTGCCGATGCGGCTGGCCACCGTCTACCTGGACGACGCCCGGGTGGCCGACATGCTGGTCCGGCAACGCAGCGAATTCCAGGAGCTGCTGAGCCGGCTGGAGGGACACGTCGAACTGGGCGTGAAGGTCTACGCCGATCCCCGTGCAGCGGCAGCCGCGGTCCCGGCGTCGTCCGCCGCGTCGTCCGAGGGGGCCGGAACGGGCCGTGCCTATCTGCGGAAGCGCCAGGCCCAGCAGCGCGACAGCCAGGACGCCTACCGGGCGGCGTCCGACCTGGCCGCCCGTTCCGCGCAGGTGGCGGAGAGGGTGTCCGCCTCGCGGGCGGTGCACCGCCCGCAGCAGGGACAGCTCGCCTCCCGCGCCGGGGTGAACGTGGCCAACGAAGCGTATCTCGTGCCCCGCAAGCACACCGAGCAACTGCGCCAGGAGCTGGTTGCGCTGGCCGACGGCGCCCCCGGGGTGTCGATCGAGGTGACGGGGCCATGGGCGCCCTACTCGTTCGCCACCGCTGTGGTGGCGAACGGTGGAGGAGGCGCGCGGTGAGCACGGGCATCGTCGGCGACGTACTCGGCGAGTCCGAGCCCCGTGGAGGCCCGCCCGTCGCGCTGATCGACCTGCTGGACCGCCTGCTGAACGGTGGCGCGGTGCTCACCGGCGATCTCGTCCTGTCCATCGCCGACGTGGATCTCGTCCACATCAATCTTCGAGCGGTGATCCGTTCGATCACCGGTGAGGAGCCGGCGCCATGGTGAGCCAACGGCCCGACTTCGTATCCGAGCGGAGCACCGGGGCAAGGAGGCGGACACGATGACCGAAGGCGATCACGTACGGGGCGCGGCGGGCACATCCGGCGCGACGGTCGACGAAGTGGTGCGTACCGCGACCCGGGCGTTCGGGCTCAGCCTCGCGGAGCCGGACGACGGCCGCCCCTCGGCCGCGGCGCAGAGGCTGCACACCGACCCGGACACCGTGGAACGGGATCTCATCAAGCTGGTCCTCACCATCGTGGAACTGCTCCGCCAGCTCATGGAACGCACAGCGATCCACCGCGTCGACCAGGGCGACCTGAGTGAGCATCAGGAGGAGCGCATCGGCATGACGTTGATGATCCTGAACGACCGCATGACAGAGCTGTGCGAGCGCTACGACCTGACGATGGACGACCTCAATCTCGACCTGGGGCCGCTCGGCTCCCTGCTTCCGCACAACGGGGCCTGAGTGCGTCCGTCCCAGGTTTCATCGCATCACCCAAGGCAAGGAGGAGGCCATGACCGCTGAAAACAAGGACACCAAGAACTCCACCCCGAGCAAGGCCAGGAGCACCACCGCCCGCAAGACCGCCGCCTCGGCACGGAAGGCCGCCGACACCGGCACCGCGGCGGCCGGCAAGCAGGCCACCGCCACCGCGGACAAGGCGCGGTCCGAGGCCGAGGGCGCCAAGAACTCGGCCTCGGACAGCGTGCGGGCGGCCGGCGATTCCACCCGACGCGTCGGGCGAGCCGCAGTCGCAGGTCTGCAGAGCGGGCAGCAGGCGGTGACGGCCAACGCCGCCAAGGCGGCGAGTGTGGCCACCACGGCCTGGACCGTCATCAAGCACAGAAAGGCAGTCGCCGCCGGAGCCGCAGCGGGTGTCGCCGGTGTAGCCGGAGCCGCTTTCGCTATCGGCCGGTCGACCGCCAAGCCGCCGACGGGCCCCTTGACCCGGCTGGCGCGCGGCAGGATCTGATCGGTGGAAAGCGGGTGCCGAGGCCCACGTGGGCCCTGGAAGTCCGCCATGGGGTGGGGCCGGAGAGACTCTCTCCGGCCCCACCCCATGTGCCGAGGCCGAACAGCGCGGGCCATCGCCGGAGATCGGACCCGGCAGCCCCGTCACATCACTGAGCGCCGTGGCGACAACCCCGGCCGACTGAGCGCCGATGCGTCCCTCGCCGCCCCGGGCTGAGTGGCGAAGGTTTCGCTGTTCTCTCTCCAGGCCTTAGGGCTGTCCCGCAACTCCTGGTGGATCAGCGCGCGGCGTCGGATGCGGTGCATCGCAAGGCGGAGAGGCGCCCGCGTACTGGATGTATTCGGGCGTTTCGACAACGCGGCGAGGTGCCGTAGCTGACGTCGTGCGCTCACCAGAAATTGCGGGACAGCCCTCTGGCACCGCGGATGCCGGGTGCGCCCGGCAAGCGAGCTGCTGAACCTGCTGAAAGGCCGCCGGGTCACCCCGTTCGGGTCAGAGCCGTCGAAGGAAGTCGGCCTTCTTCGCCTCGAACTCACCAGGAGTGATGACGCCCGCATCGCGGAGTTCGCCGAGTTGCCGCAGGAGATCCATGACCTCTTGTGAGCTCTGAGCCGGGGGCGCCGGAGCAGGGGCGGGTGCTCCCCACGCGGAAGGGGTGGGCGCGGGTGCCCCCTGAGCGGGGGCCGGGGCGGGAGGGTAAGGGGCCGCGTTCACCGGGACGACCGGGGCGCCCCGATGATTCAGGTCTCGCGTGAGCGCGCTGTTGTCCTTGCGGTCGTGGAGGGACATGGCGTGCCCGCACCCTCGGCAGTTACGCGTGAACGCCATACCCGCTTCGCTGAGACCCATGGTTGCTATGCCCGCGGTCCAGCGGCCTGCCTTCCGGGCGCCTTCACCGACGGCACTGTTGGTGCATCGCTTGCAGTCGGGGCAGCCGGTTTGTACGCGTGCCATGATCAATCCCTATAGGAGTTCGTAGATCGCCGGGCGTGTCTCCCTCGCCCGTCGACTCGAATGGTACAAGTGCGTGGAGATCGGGTGTGATGGCCCGGTCGCCGGGATGCGACGAGGCGGAAGCGGGCGATGCGACGCCGGCCGGCGAGCAGGGGAGCGCCACCGAACGGTGGGCGCCGCCGACCTGACAGAGCCGTCGGCCAGGCTGACCGTCCGCTCGCGCTCTGTTGAACGTACGTGGTTGATCGGGGCCGTCCGTTCCGGATCTGACGTGGACCGATGGCTCGTGGCGTGCGGCTGTGGTCGGCGCGGCTTCAGACGTACCGATGTCGCCCATAGGGCAGGGGGGTTGTGCGCCTGCCCTCCCGTGCGGAGGCCTCATCGCCCGTGACGAGGTGGAGCTGAGGGTCTCCGGGCGTCAGCGCCGCGGCACCGCGCTCCACGCGCCGCCGATCGTGCTGCCGGAGGACGCCGGGTCGGACGCGGATGATGCAACGTTCTTGCTCCGCACGTCAGTTCACGACAGGGCTGCGGCGTTTGATCAACAGGACATCACGCCACACCCCATGCAGGCGGCCGACTCGCTCACGGGTGCCGATGACACGGAACCCCGCTCGCTCGTGCAGTACGAGGCTGGCCGTGTTCTCCGGGAACACTCCGGCCTGGATCGTCCAGATTCCCGCCGTTTCCGTCGAGGCGATGAACCTTTCCAACAGGAAGCCGCCGACGCCTTGGCCGCGTGCCGACGGGCGGACGTAGACAGAGTGCTCCACCACGCCCGCGTAGGCGGGACGGGCGGATGCCGCCGAGGCTGCCACCCACCCCTGAATTGTCCCGTCGGCTCGCAGGGCGACGAGACGGTGGGCGGTAAGCCTCGACGTGTCGAACGAGGCCCACGTCGGTGCGGCGGTCTCGAAAGTGGCGTTGCCCTCTTCGATCCCCGCCTCGTAAATCGCCAGCACTTGCTCGGCGTGCTCGGCGCGCATGCGTTCCAGGCCGAAGGCGTCCTGCACGAGTTCTCCTCCTGGCGCATGGGGGGCGTCGGGTTGATTCTTCCGGATGACGTGCAGACGGTGATCGGCTGTGCGTGGACGGCGCGCCGCTGCCCGGGTCGGTTGGCCTGCAGGTGCGGAGCGAGGTCAGGTGCGCAGGTCGAGCATGGCGGACATGGCCGCCACAACGGTCGGGGCGACCCGGTAGTAGACCCAGGTCCCGCGTCGCTCGGAGGTCAGCAGGCCGGCCTCGCGCAGCTTCTTCAGGTGATGGGACACGGTCGGCTGGGAGACGCCGACGTCGGAGATGTCGCACACGCACGCCTCGCCGCCCGGGTGCGAGGCGACCTTGGAGAACAGCCGGAGCCGTACCGGGTCGGACAGCGCCTTGAACATCGCGGCCATCTTCTCCGCATCGTCCTGCGACAGTTCCCCGGCGGTGATCGGCGGGCAGCACCGCACCCCGGCGTCAGGTGCGAGGACCGGCAGCTCGACAACCTCTGAGTTCGACATGTGTCTATGTTGACACTCATCTATGTGAGTGGCAATCTGCAGACATAGACAACAATCGAAGCAGCGACCGGGGCAGGTCGCCGGTCCGGAGGGCATCAGCGCCGTGACCACCACCGCAGACCTCCCGGTCGTCGTCATCGGCGCCGGCCCCGCCGGGCTGGCGGCCGCCGCCCACCTTCTCGGGCACGGCATCGAGCCCCTGGTCCTGGAGGCCGGGCCGACCGCCGCCACTGCCGTGCGCGGCTGGTCGCACGTGCGGCTGTTCTCGACCTGGAGCGAACTGACCGACCCGGCCGCCGAGAAGCTCCTGACGCCGACCGGCTGGGCCAAGCCCGCCGCCGATACGTACCCCACGGGCGGCGACTGGGCCGAGCAGTACCTCCAGCCACTCGCCGATGTGCTCGGCGACACGGTCCGCTACGGCGCCACCGTCACCGGCGTCTCCCGCCTCGGCCGCGACCGGATCGTCGACGCCGACCGGGAACAGCGGCCCTTCACCCTTCGCGTCGCGCGCGCCGACGGGGGCGAGGAGCGCATCCTGGGCCGCGCCGTGATTGACGCGTCCGGCACGTGGTCCACCCCCGCCCCGATCGGCGCCGACGGCCTCCCCGCCCTCGGCGAGCACGCTGTGTCCACCCGCATCTCCTACCGCGTCCCCGACCTCAAGGACCCGGCCGTCCGTGCCCGGTACGCAGGAAAGCGCACCGCCGTCGTCGGTTCCGGGGCTTCCGCTTTCACTGCCCTGGCCACCCTTGCCGACATCGCGCAGGACGAGCCGGGGACCCACTCCGTGTGGATCCTGCGCCGCGGCATCAGCGGCTCCACCTTCGGCGGCGGCTCCGCCGACCAGCTTCCTGGCCGCGGCGCACTCGGCCTGACCGCCAAGGCCGCCGTCGACAACGGATACGCCGCCGCCGTCACCGGATTCCGCACCGAAGCCATCGAGGCCGCCGACGACGGCCGGCTGATCCTGACCGGTGAGGACGGCAGGCGCCTCGACCCGGTGGACGAGATCATCGTTCTCACGGGCCTGCGCCCCGACCTGTCCTTCCTGTCCGAACTGCGCCTCGCCCTGGACGAACGCTTGCAGGCGCCCAGGGAACTCGCCCCGCTCATCGACCCCAACCAGCACTCCTGCGGCACCGTCCACCCCCACGGCCACCGCGAACTGTCCCACCCCGAACCGGGCTTCTACCTCGTCGGCATGAAGTCCTACGGCCGCGCCCCCACGTTCCTTGCCATGACCGGATACGAACAGGTCCGCTCCATCACCGCCGCCCTCGCCGGCGACATCCAGGCCGCCGACCGCGTCGAACTCACCCTCCCCGAGACCGGCGTCTGCGGCGGAGCCGGACTCTTCGACGACCCCGCCGCCGGCCAGGCCGACGAAGGCGGCTGCTGCGCTCCGGCTCCCGCGCTCGTACAGATCGGCGCCGGCGTCTCCCTGCCGGTCGCAGCCCCTGCGGGCACGGCCTCCGACAGGTGCTGCGGGGCCTGAACTACTGCGGGGGGTGCGGGGACTGAACCGCTGCGGGGGTGTGGGTCAGTGCCCGTTCTCGTTGTCGAGGGCGCGGGCGTACTGCTCGTCGGTGACGGGCTCGAGCCAGGTGGTTCCGTCTCCTTCGGCGTTGCCGACGACCATGGCGATGTGGGCCATGAGGGTGGTGTCGGTGGCGCCGTGCCAGTGCTCCTCCCCGGGTGGGCACTTGATGGTCTGCCCGGCGCTCACGCGCGCGAAGTCCCCTTCTCGGGTGCCCACCAGCCCGATGCCGTCGGTGATGTAGAGGGTTTGGCCGTTGGCGTGCGAGTGCCAGTTCGTGCGCGCGCCGGGGGTGAAGCGGACCAGGGCGGAGGCGAAGCGGGCGGGGTCGGTGGGCATCTCGATGGGGTTGAGGTAGACGTCGCCGGTGAAGCGCTCGGCCGGGGCTTTGACGGTAGGGGTGGAGGTGATGTGTTCCATGGTTCTTTCCCGTTCTCGTGCGGTCGTGGCGGCGGTACGCGGGTGTCAGAGGGCGCGTCCGTCGGCGATCGACTTGAGTTGATTGATGGCGGTCATCGCGTTCGGCCAGCCGGCGTAGAAGGCCAGGTGGGTGATGGCCTCGGAGAGTTCTTCGATGCTGAGGCCGTTCTCCACGGCTACGCCGAGGTGGTAGGGGAGTTGTTCGCTGCGGTAGAGCGCAGCGAGGACGCTGACGGTCACCAGGCTCCGGTCGCGTGGAGACAGGCCGGGGCGATTCCAGATGTCATCGAAGAGGACGCCGTTGGTGACCTCGACGAGTTTGGGGGCGAGGGCGCGTAGTTCCTCGGGGGCTGACTGCTTCGGCATGGAGGTCACTCCTCGGGCGTGGGCGTATGTGTGGGTGGGTGCCGTGGTGGCTACTGTGCGACGTATCCGCCGTCGACGGGCAGAGCGACGCCGACGACGAAGCCGGCGCCGGGACTGCACAGCCACAGGACGGCTTGGGCCACTTCCTCTGCGGTGCCGAGGCGGCCGATGGGCTGGTTCGCCTCGGCTTCGGCGCGGTCGAGTTCTCCCTTGGCGATCATGTCGCTGACCATGGGGGTGCCGATGATGCCCGGGCAGATCGCGTTGATTCGGATGCCGCGCGGCGCGTACTCGAGGGCCGCGCTGCTGGTCAGGCCGATCACGCCGTGCTTGGAGGCGTGATAGGAGGCACGGCCTGGGAGGCCCACCAGGCCGCCCAGGGAGGAGCAGTTGACGATCGCTCCGCTGCCCTGGGTGCGCATGTGACGCAGTTCGTGCTTCATGGAAGCCCAGATGCCGCGCAGGTTGATGGCAGTGACCTTGTCGAAGACGTCCGCCGACTCGTCGGCAGCGTCGGCGGGCGGAATCTGGATGCCCGCGTTGTTGTAGGCCATGTCGAGTCGGCCGAAGGTCTCCACCGTGCGGTCGACTGCGGCGGCGACCTGATCCTCGTCGGTGACGTCGCAGACCAGGCCGAGTGCTTTGGCGCCTGTGTCGGTGAGTTCCTTCGCAGCTTGGTTGACGGCCGTCCCGTCGATGTCGGCGAGAGCAACGGCGGCGCCGGAGGCGGCGAAGGCCCGCGCTGCGGCCAGGCCCATGCCGGAGCCGGCGCCCGTGACGAAGGCGACATGGCCGGCGAAGTCGTAGGTGGGGTTCATGCAGTTGCCTCCTGGCGGGTGCGGGTGCGGGTGCGGGTGCGGGTGCGTGGCGTTGCGTTGCTTTACGGGGCAGAGGTCGTGGGTCAGCTCCGCGACGAGGCCGCTTCGGCGGTCTCGCGCGTTTCTGGGGCCGGGACTTCGGGGCTGCGCATCTTGGCGACGGTCCGGGTCGTCCCGCGTCGGGCGGCGACGGCCAGGGCGATCAGCGGAAGCAGGGTCAGGCCCGCCAAGACGGAGCCGACCAGGGCCGGCCCGGTCACCCCGAAGGAGGAGGCGAGGGCCTGCCCGGCGAGCGCTGACCCGGCTGCGATGCCGGTGTTGTACGCGGACGTGGTCAGTGCCGAGGTGAGCGTGGGGGCATCGCCTGCGAAGCGGACGGCGAGTGCGGTGACGACGGGGTTGATGGTGAAGCCGGCCAGCGCCATGAGGAAGATCAGGGCGATGGCGGCGACCGGGGTGGCGGACAGCGGGATCAGCGCGAGCAGGGTCAGAGCGGTGGCTGCGGCTGCCGGGATCGTCGTGGCCATCGGGCGGCGGTCGCCGAACCGGCCACCGATCGCGGTGCCGCCCAGCGCGCCGGTGCCGAAAGCGATCAGGACCAGGGGCACGGCACCGACCGGGATGCCCGCGCGGTCCGTGAGCAACGGGGTGATGTAGGTGTAGAAGGCCAGAACACCCCCCATGATCAGGACGGCAGAGGCCAGTGCCAGCCACAGCCGTCCCTGGCGCAGGACCCGGATCTCGTCCCGCACGGAGATCCGGGCGCGTCGCTCCGTTTCAGGGATGAAGCGGCTGATCACGGAGGCGGCGAGGGCGGCGAGCGCGGCCAGGGCCCAGAACAGTCCGCGCCATCCGGTGACGTGTCCGACCAGCGACCCGGCGGGGACGCCCACGACATTCGCGAGGGTCAGGCCGCCCATCATCACGCTGACGGCCCGGGTGGCGTTTCCGCGGCCCGCGGCGGTGGTGGCGATGACGAAGCCGACGGCCCAGAACGCGCCCGTGGCCAGGGCGGTGACGAACCGGGCGGCCAGGACGACGGTGAAGGAACTGGTGAGGGCGGCCACGACGTGCCCGGCGGCGAACACCACGAGGGCGAGGACCAGGGTGAGGCGCTGGGGCAGGCGGAGGGTGGCCAGGGCCATGGTCGGACCGCCGATGATCATGCCGACCGCGAAGGCCGTGATCAGCAGCCCGGCCTGGGAGACGCCGACGCCGAGATCGGGGGCCATGTCCGGGAGGATCCCGGCGATGACGAACTCGGTGGTGCCCATCAGGAAGGTGCCGGCGGCGAGCACCCACACGACGAAGGGCAGCTTGCCCGGCGCGGGAGCGGCGGGAGGGGACATACGGGGAACTTCTCCTTTGGAAAGGGGGAGCGGTCAGGAGTCGCGCTGGATGCGGACGCGGCCGGCGTCGGCCAGGCGCGTTGTGTCGTCCCGGTCGGTGAGCCGGCCGAAGACGACCAGGCCCGGTGACGGGTGGCCGTCTCGGTAGAAGAGGGCCAGGTTTCCCCACGGTGCGTAGAAGGCCAGGTCACCGGCCTTGGGGTCGGACGACGCCGGGGCGCCGTCGGTACTGAGCGCGCGCGGCAGGTCAGCGATGCGCTCGGTGTGCTGGAAATCGTCGAGATCGAGGGTGAGGGGCAGCAGCGCGGCGAAGTCCCGCGCGGTGGCGCTGTCGTTCAAGGCCGCGGCCAGACTGTGGCCGCCGATCGTGAGGCGGATGCGCATGGCTCTGTTTCTCCTCAAGGGTTCGGCCGGCCGGTCACGGATCGGCCCGGCGAGCCTTGCGTCGGGGCCGGGGCGGCCGGGGTCGGCGTCGGCGGCGCCGTGGGCGGGGTGCGAGGCGGCGTGCCGCGGGTCAGCGGCCGTCGCCGAGTGCAGAGCGAGGTGGCGTCGGGTCCGCCCGGCTCGCGGCCTGGCGAAGAGGACCACGTCATCCAGGTAACCCGCTCCTGGCATGCGTAGCGAGGCACGGTCAAGGGGTGTACTGCCAGTACATCCCCACGGCTGCGTACGAGACGTAACGTCGAAGGCGTGGACACCAGAGCGGAGGTCCGAGAGTTCCTGACCCCGCGGCGAGCGAGGACCACCCCCGAGCAGGCGGGACTGCCCTCCGGAAGTCGGCGCCGGGTGCGTCTGCGCAGGAGCGAGGTCGCCGCCCTGGCCAACGTGAGCGGACGAATCGCCCCATCTCTGCCGTCACGGAGCGCGGTTCATGCCCACCACAGCCGAACCAACGGATCACGTTCGGAAAGCGGATGGCCTCTCAGAGGTGGTGAGGGTGAGCCGGGCTGTACGCAAGGGAGAGGCCTGGGAGCCGGTGATCGGCTCAACGCTCCTCGTAGCTCAGAGGCTGCCGTGACGCAAGGATCGAGGAATTGTCAGGACGTGTGGATGAGGAGTGGTTGCCTGCTGGCGGACGAAGGGACTTGAGTCTCCAGTAGGGGGAGACGCAAAGGTGGGGGCATGGACGGCAACACGCTTTACTCGATCGGCGAACTCGCGCGACGGACCGGTCTCACGGTCAAGACCATTCGGTTCTACTCCGATCGCGGAATCGTGGCGCCGACGGACCGCAGCCCGGCCGGCTACCGCCTCTACGGCATCGACGCCGTCTCGCGCCTGGAGCTCGTGCGGACCCTGCGCGAGCTGGGACTGGACCTTCCCACGATCCGCAGGGTCGTGGACCGCGAGCTCTCGCTTCCCGATGTCGCCGCGGCGCACGCCGAAGCGCTGTCGGTGCAGATCAGCGTCCTGCGCCTGCGGCGCGCGGTGCTGACGGCGGTGGCCGAGCGCGGGTCCACACCTGAGGAGACGGAACTCATGCACCGGCTGGCCCAGCTTTCCAAGGACGAACGCCGACGTCTGATCGGCGATTTCCTCGACGCCGCGTTCGGCGGTCTTGATGCCGCCCCCGCATTCGAGGGGGTCATGCGCTCGATGACCCCCGAGCTGCCCGACAACCCGGAGGCGGAGCAAGTCCGGGCGTGGGTGGAGTTGGCCGAGATGTCTCTGGACCCGGATTTCCGCGCCATCGTGCGGCGGATGGCCGAGGACCAGGCAGCCGAGCAGGCCCAGAGCGACACGACGGGTCTGCGCCGCGACATCGCCGCAGCCGTCCGTGACCGGACGGCCCCGGCCCTGACCGCCGGTATCGACCCGGCCTCGCCCCAGGCCGGTCCGATCGTCGCGGCGTTCACTGCGTACTACGCGTACCTCCTCGGGCGCCCCGACGACGTCGAGCTTCGCCGCCGGCTGGCGGCTCGGCTGGAGAGCGTGAACGACCCCCGCAGGGAGCGGTACCTCCGGCTGCTCGCAGTGATCAACGGCTGGCCGGCGCCGGAGAGTCTGGCTCCGGTGTTCGATTGGTCCCTCGAGGCACTGCGCGTCCGGACACAGCAGTGACGGGGCGGTCGCAAGGCGGCGCAGCCCGCACGCGGTCGGCGTCGGGTGGTAACGCCGCCGCATAGTGGCCCCGTCGTACGTCAGGTGGCCGCGCCGCCGGCCCCTCCCGCTCTCGTTCTTCTCCCCTGGCGCATGGAGGACGTTGCCGCATTGGTCGAGGTGAACCGGGACCCCGCACTGCGCCGGCGGGCGGGGCGAGCATGCCCAGCAGGGCTTCGTGCGGGTGAACGGCCGGATCCGTTGTCCAGCGGCGGAACAGCACGCGTTGCTCGTCACGTGTCAGCGTCGCACCCGTCAAGCCGCTCTGCCCTCGGGCGGTCAGACCTCGGGCGGGATCAACGAGGACGGTCTTCTGGGGGCGCGCGAAACGGAAGAACGGTCCGAGCACCACAAGCCGATGCTTCCGGGCCTTCGGTGAGCCGGCCGGCCGGCCGCGTCGCAGGGTCCCGCTGACGGTTACGCCAAGGTGAGGAAGAGTTTCTCCAGCTCCTCCGGCGACATGGGCGGAGTGTCGGAGTCTCCCGCGAGGCACTGTCGCATTCCACTGGCGACGATCTTGAATCCGGCCCGGTCCAAGGCGCGGGAGACGGCGGCCAGCTGCGTTACGACGTCCTTGCAGTCGCGGCCCGCCTCGATCATCGTGATCACCGCGGCCAGCTGCCCCTGGGCCCGCCGTAGGCGGTTCAGGACGGGTTGCATCGATTCTTCGTCTACTTGCACGTCATCCTCCTTCGTTCTCGACAACGATACCCCGCGGGGTATTAATCCGGGCTTAAGTCGGCATGCCGGACGGCTTGCGCCGCACAAGGCCGGCGCCGCGGCGCTGGGGCGGGTTCCCTCTCGGGGGAGGGCCCGCGGATCCGCCGGTGCCAGGTCGCGCGCCTGTCCCGCAGGGTGCGCTTCGGCGGCCCTGTCTCCTCGGGTCGTGCCGACTGGCTTCAGGGTGTCCGCCCGTGGTCATCGAGTGTGCTCGCCGGGCGACGCCTTCTCGATCCAGTGATACCCCCCAGGGTATTTGACAACGCCGGCAGGGCTCCGTACGGTCGAATGCGTAATACCCCATGGGGTATCCACCGTGACCCGGGGCTCGCGGCTGTCGCCGAGTCGAGCCCCGGCGGGTCGAGAGTCGCCCCGTCCCGTGCGCCGCCTTGCGCCAGGCCGCCTCTTGCCTCGATTAATACCCCCTAGGGTATAAGCCGCGTCCCGTTCTGGAGGTTTTCGTGTTCTTCTCGCAGTACTACCTTGAGTGCCTGTCCCAGGCGTCGTACATGATCGCCGACGAGACCACCGGCCAGGCCGTGGTCGTGGACCCGCGCCGGGACGTGTCGGAGTACCTCGGTGATGCCGAGGCCCGTGGCTTCACCGTCGTGGGTGTCATCAACACCCACTTCCACGCGGACTTCGTCGCCGGCCACCTGGAGATGGCCTCCCGCACCGGCGCCTGGATCGGATACGGGCGGCGGGCCGAGACCGAGTACGCGATCCGCGAGCTGGCCGACGGGGACACCATCAGCCTCGGCGGCGTGACGCTGAAGATCATGGAGACCCCGGGGCACACCCCCGAGTCGATCAGCGTGCTGGTGTACGAGAGTGCCGAGGACACGGTCCCGTACGGGGTGCTGACCGGTGACGCGCTGTTCATCGGCGATGTCGGCCGCCCGGACCTGCTGGCCTCGGTCGGGGTGACCGCCGATGAGCTGGGCGCGATGCTGCACGACAGCGTGCAGAACAAACTGATGGCGCTGCCCGACGAGGTGCGGGTGTTCCCCGCGCACGGCGCTGGTTCGTCCTGCGGCAAGAACCTGTCCACCGAACGGCAGTCGACGATCGGCGAGCAGCGCGCGACGAACTACGCGTGTGCGCCGATGAGCGAGCGGGATTTCGTCGCGATCGTGACTTCCGGGCAGTCGGCGGCTCCGGGGTACTTCGCCTACGACGCGGACCTCAACCGCCGGGAGCGGGAACTGTTCGACCCGGCGAGCGCGCCGCGGGCGCTGAGCGCGGAGGATTTCCTGGCCCAGCGCGCCACGGGCGCGGTGGTGGTCGACGCGCGTGACCCGCAGAAGTTCGCCGCCGGTCACGTGCGCGGCGCGGTCAACGTCCCCGCCGACGGCCGGTTCGCCGAACAGGCGGGCACCGTGCTGCCGCCCGGGGCGGAGCTGCTGGTCGTGGCACCGGAGGAGCGTGACGAGGAGATCGTCACCCGGCTCGCCCGGATCGGCTTCGACCGGGTCGCCGGGTACCTGGCCTCCCCCGACGAAGCCCTGGAGGCGATGGATGACGCGGTCGCCCCGGCCGGCCGCATCACCGCCGCCCAGTTGCGCGCCGCGCTGGACGGTGAGAACCCGCCGGTCGTCCTTGACGTCCGCAACTGCGGCGAGCGCGGCGAGAACGGGTTCGTCGAGGGTGCCCTGCACATCGCCCTGGGTGAGCTCCCCGGCCGCCTCGACGAGATCCCGCGTGACAAGCCGCTGGTCCTGCACTGCGCGGGCGGTCACCGCTCTTCGATCGCCGCGAGCCTGCTGCGCCACCACGGCTTCGACGACGTCTCCGACGTACTCGGCGGCTGGGCCGCCTGGGCCCTGCTCAACGCGCCCGCCGCCTGACGCGACACCCTCCCTCTTCCTTCGGCTGCCGGCGCCCCGCTCGGGACGTCCATGCCCTGACGCCCCTCGTGCGGGGGCGCCTGCTCTCCACTTCCCGTCCCTGTTCCCGTTTCCCCTTCACGGAGTAGTTCTCATGACCACCGACGCTTCCCGTATCCCCGCCTTCACACCCGCCGCCCTTCAACACCTGATCAAGACCGGCGACGGCCCCCGTCTGCTCGATGTGCGCACACCCGGCGAGTTCCAGACCAGTCACATCCCTGGCGCCTACAACGTGCCCCTGGACACCCTGCGCGAGCACCGCATGGAGCTGGGGCGGCATCTGGACGAGGACGTGGTGCTGGTCTGCCGCTCCGGGGCCCGCGCCACGCAGGCCGAGGAGGCGCTCGCCGAGGCGGGCCTGCCCAGCCTGCGAGTCCTCGACGGCGGCATGATGGCCTGGGAGGCTTCCGGCGCACCGGTCAACCGCGGCCCGCAGCGCTGGGAACTGGAACGTCAGGTCCGTCTCATCGCCGGCTCGATCGTGCTCGTCAGCGGCATCGTGGGCTTCTTCGTCCCCGGCGTGCACCTGATCGGCACCGCGGTCGGCGCCGGGCTGACCTTCGCCGCGCTCAGCAATACCTGTGCCATGGGCATGATGCTCTCCAAGCTGCCCTACAACCGCGGCCCGCGCACCGACATCCGCACCGTTCTCGCCTCCCTGCGGAACCGGTCGTGAGCATCCCGCTCACCCCGGGCTGCGATCCTCCGATTGAGTAACGCCGCGAGGACTCGCTCCCGGCGATCGCCGTGAAGTCCTTGTCCAGGCCCGGCGGTGTTTCGGTGGACCGAGGTCAGGACCCGGCGGGGCGGCGCCGCAGAACGCCCGAGAGCTGAACGGGCCCCGCGCCAGGGGGGAGCCGCCTCACACTCCAGCGCCGGAAATACCCCCATGGGTATATTTGGTTCAAATGAATACCCCATGGGGTATTTCGAGGAAAGGAGCAGCTTCGTGTTCTTCATCGAGACCATCGAGCTGGAAGGGCTTGGCAATCGTCACTACCTGGCCGGCGGTAGGGACACGGCCGTGGCCGTGGACCCGCCGCGGGACTTCGACCAGGTCCTGGCGGCGGCGGCCCGGCGCGGGGTACGCATCACCCACGTCGTGGAGACGCACATCCACAACGACTACGTGACCGGCGGCCTGGAGCTCGCCCGTGTCACCGGAGCCGCCTACCTCGTGCCGGCCGGTGCGCACGTGTCCTTCGCCCGGGTGCCGGTGTCCGACGGCGACACCGTGACCGTCGATGCCGCTCTCGTGCTGCGGGCCGTCGCCACCCCGGGGCACACCCCGCACCACACCGCGTACGCGCTGGAAGAGCAGGGCACCCCCGTCGCCGCGTTCACCGGCGGTTCGCTGCTGATCGGCACCGTGGGCCGCCCCGACCTGGTCGAGCCCCGGCTGACCGAGGAGCTGGCCCGAGCCCAGCACGCCTCAGCACACCGTCTGGCAGCCGAGCTGCCGGACGCGACGGCCGTCCTGCCGACGCACGGCTTCGGCAGCTTCTGCTCCTCCGCGCAGGCCGAAGGCGACCACACCACCATCGGCCGGGAGAAGTCCGCGAACACGGCGCTCACCACCGACGTCGATTCCTTCGTCGCCGAGATCCTGGCCGGTCTTGAGGACGTCCCCGCCTACTACGCGCACATGGGCCCGGCCAACGCCGCCGGTCCCGCCCCAGTAGACCTGACACCCCCGGCCGTCGCGGACGCCGGTGAGATCTCCGCCCGGCTGGCTGCCGGTGAATGGGTCGTGGACCTGCGCAACCGGGTCGCGTTCGCCGAGGGCCACGTCGCCGGGAGCTTCAACTTCGAGTCGGACGGCAAGATCGCCACGTATCTCGCCTGGATGATCCCGTGGGGCAAGCCGGTGACCCTGCTCGCCGAATCACCCCAGCAGCTGGCCGCCGCCCAGCGGGAGCTGGTACGCGTCGGCATCGACCGGCCCGCAGCCGCAGCCACGGGCACTGCGCAGGAGTGGGCCGGCGAGGGCACCTCCCTGGCATCCTTCCCCCGCGCCACCTTCACCGGCCTGGCCGAACAGGGAACGGACGACGTCGTCCTCCTGGACGTGCGCCGCGACTCCGAACGAGCCGCCGGACACATCGAAGGCTCTGTGCACATCCCGGTCCACCAGCTGCACCAGCGGCTCGGCGAGGTCCCGGCAGGCACCGTCTGGGTGCACTGCGCGGGCGGCATGCGCGCCGCGATCGCCGCCTCCCTCCTGGACGCCGCCGGCCGCGACGTGGTCGCCGTCGATGACGCCTTCGACTCCGCCACCGCTGCCGGGGTGCCCGTTGTCACCGGCTGATCAGTCAGCCGGTGACAAGGCCCCCGGCGGCCGGCCCGATTCCTGCATGCACTTCCTGCACGACCGCATTCGAGAGGTCCTGTGATGTCCCTGTTCTCCCGAGGCAAGAAACGCGTCACCGTCGAGGAGGCCCATCGGCGCACCCAGGGCGCCCACGCCCCGGACGTCCTGCTGGACGTCCGTGAGCGGGGCGAGTGGGACGCCGGGCGGGCGCCCGGCGCGGTGCACGCGCCCCTGTCCGCCCTGGTCGCGGGGGCTGCACTGCCGCAGGCAGCCCAGGGGCGGCCGCTGGTGGTGATATGTCGCAGCGGAAACCGCTCGCAACAGGCCGCCGAGCTGCTCCGTGAGCGCGGCGCGGACGCGTGGGACGTCAAGGGCGGCATGCAGCAGTGGGCTGCCGCCGGGCACCCGGTCGTCGGCGCACGCGGCACGAAGGGCTCGGTGGCATGACCGCCCTGATACTCGCACTCGTCGCCGGAGCCGTCGTCGGCCTGGCGCTCGGCGGACTCGGCGGTGGCGGCAGCGTCCTGGCCGTCCCCGCCCTGACCTACCTGATCGGCATGCCGCCGGCGGAAGCGATCACCGCCAGTCTGATCATCGTCACCCTGACGTCCATCACCGCGCTCACCGGGCACGCCCGGGACGGCAACGTGGTCTGGCGGACCGGACTGCTGTTCGCTGCCGCGGGCATCGTCCCCGCCATGCTGGCCGGCGCGGTCGCCGGCCATCTGCCCCAGGCAGGTCTGACCATCGCCTTCGCCGTCGTCGCGGGAGTCGCCGCACTGCGCATGCTGCGCCCCGCGCCCGCCCCTGCCGCGGGCAAGGTGCGCCCCGCCAAGGCCGGCGCCGCCGGTGCCGGCCTCGGCGGCGTGACCGGGCTGCTGGGTGTGGGCGGCGGTTTCCTCGCCGTGCCGGCCCTGACACGGGTGCTGAACCTCCCCATGCGGCGGGCCATCGGCACCAGCCTGCTGGTCATCACCATCAACTCGATCGCCGCGCTCAGCGCCCGGACCGGCACCGGAGTGCATCTGGACTGGGCCGTCATCGCGCCCTTCACCGCCGCCGCGATCCTCGGCGCCTGGGACGGCAAACGCTACGCACAACGACTCAGCGGCAACACGCTGCAGCGCGTTTTCGCCTGCGCACTGCTCGCGGTCGCGGCCTTCATGCTCGCCGACGCGTTCATCTGACCCGTCCGCCCCTTCCTTCCGGCTCGCCGTGCCGGTTCCCGGTCAGGCCCGCCACCCATAGACCGCAAGGACGCCCACGTATGACGACAACCTCCCCGACGCAGCGGCCCGCCGGACCCGCCGTGCGCCTCGGGCTGCGGGAGAACCGGCTCCAGTTCACCCTCCTCGTCGTCGTCAACGTCGCCGTCGGCGGCCTCGTGGGCCTGGAACGCACCACCGTGCCGCTCATCGGCACCGACACCTTCGGCCTGACCAGCGACCTGGCGGTCTTCTCGTTCATCATCGCGTTCGGTCTCACCAAGGCCCTGACCAACCTCGCCGCCGGAGCCCTGACCGCGCGCTTCGGCCGCAGGCAGCTCCTCCTCACCGGCTGGCTGCTCGGAGTCCCCGTCCCCTTCATGCTTGCCTGGGCACCGTCCTGGACCTGGATCATCGCCGCGAACGTCCTGCTCGGCCTCAACCAGGGCCTGGCCTGGTCGATGACCGTCAACATGAAGATCGACCTCGTCGGACCGGCCCGCCGCGGACTGGCAACCGGCCTCAACGAGGCCGCCGGATACACCGCCGTCGGCGCCACCGCACTGCTCACCGGCTACCTCGCCACCGGCTACGGCCTGCGCCCCGTCCCCGAACTCCTCGGCGTCGTCTTCGTCACCGCCGGCTTGGCCCTGTCCCTCACCGTCCGGGACACCGCCGCCCATGTGGCCCTCGAACTCGCCCAGCACCCGAAACCACCGCCCAGCAGTGAGAAGACCGGCCTGGCCGCCACGTTCATCCGCACCTCCTGGCGTGAGCGCTCCATGCGCGGCGCCAGCCAGGCCGGACTTGTCAACAACCTCAACGACGGCCTCACCTGGGGCGTCTTCCCCCTGCTGTTCACCGACCACGGCCTCGGCCTTGCCGCCGTCG
This sequence comes from Streptomyces sp. NBC_01013, assembly GCF_045162765.1. Taxonomy (NCBI): domain Bacteria; kingdom Bacillati; phylum Actinomycetota; class Actinomycetes; order Kitasatosporales; family Streptomycetaceae; genus Streptomyces; species Streptomyces sp. NBC_01013. The sequence goes on along the minus strand of NZ_CP108687.1, from coordinate 1,215,374 downwards.
GCCTCATCAAAGGCATCTACCCCATCCTGTGGGGCATCGGGCAGATCCCCGCCGGCCACCTCGCCGACCGCGTCGGCCGTAAACCTCTCATCGTCACCGGCATGCTCGTCCAAGCGGCAGGTTTCATCCTCGCCCTCGCCCTGCTCAGCGATCCCCTGCTCGCCGGCGTCCTCTCCGCCGTAGTTCTCGGCCTTGGCACTGCCATGGTCTACCCCGCCCTCATCGCCTCCGTCTCCGACCACGCACACCCCGCCTGGCGCGCCAACGCTCTGGGCACCTACCGGTTCTGGCGCGACATCGGCTACGCCGCCGGAGCCCTCCTCGCGGGCATCCTCGCCGACACCCTCGGCCTGCATGCCACCGTCATCGCCGCCGCTACCCTCACCGCCGCCTCCGGCCTCCTCGCCGCCCGCTGGATCACCGACCACGCCAAGCACTGACCCCCGCTCCCCACCACCCTGCTCGGCCGCGAAGGGCTGCTCCCGCCGGACCGGGCGATGTGCGCCTCGGCCGCTCGGCAGCGTGCTGAGGGCTGTCCCGGTGTTCTGGTTCGACGGTACGAAGCAGGCTGCTCACCAGATTTGATGGACAGTCAGCTCGTGTCGGGAGCCCGTTCCGCCTTCGATCCCCGGTCGTGGATCAGTTCGGCAGCGCCGGGCGCGTCTTCCGTGGACGCCCGGGTCGTGTCCTGTCCCTCCGGGGCGTGCAGGCCGTGCTCGCGGAGCCGTTCCTCCGCGCTCTCCTCGATGCGCCGGGCAGCAAGTCGCAGGACGGGCGGCGCCATCAGTGGGGTGATGATCGCGATGAGCACGATGATGCTGTACATCGCGGTGTTCAGCAGACCGACCCGCAGTCCGATCACCGCGATGACCACCTGTATGACGCCCCGGGCGTTGATTCCCGCGGCAAGTGCCAGCGCCTCCCAGCGGGTGAGTCCACCGGCGAACAGCCCTGTGGCCGCCCCGAGATATTTGCCGGTCACCGCGAGAGCCAGTGCGATCAGGCCCCACAGGGCAGTCGTGGGAGCGGCGAGTGCGGTGAGGTCGATACGTAGACCTGCTCCCGCGAAGAACAAGGGTGACAGGAAATGCAGCACCGTCGTCCGAAGCGGCTCCAGCCGCTGGGTCAGCTCCTTCGGGCCGTGCGTACCTATCAGGATGCCGCAGAGGAAGGCGCCGAGAACGGCCTCGAATCCCAGGGCCTGTGCTCCTGCCGCGGCCAGGACGAGCAGGACGACAGTGACGGCGGTGCTCGCCCCTGGGGAGTCGGAGGACCCCACCGCGGACAGGACGCGGCGCACCAGCTGACGGCCGAGCGTGAGAAAGGCGAGGATGACGAGGGCCATGTGGATCAGGGGCGTCGCGATTTCGCCCGCTCCCACGCCAGTGGTGGCGAGCGCGGTGACCACGGACAGCAGCAGCCAGCCCACGATGTCGTCGATCGCTGCCACCACCATGATCATCTGGCCGACGTTGCGGTGGAGGAGCCGCATGTCGACAAGCGTCCGGGCGATGACAGGAATGGAACTGACACACATGGCGACGCCGATGAAGAGGGCGAAGACGACCGGATCCGCGTCCGCCGGTCTCAACTGCGCCGGGAGAGCGTGCCCGAGCCATAGCCCCATGGCCAGCGGCAGCAGGAGACCGGCCGCGCTGATGCCGGCAGCGGCGCGGCCACGCCTGCGTGCCAGCGCCATGTCCAGATGCATTCCCGTGAAGCCGACGAGCAGCAGGACTCCGAGCTGTCCGACGGCATCCAGCAGGTGCATCTGCGCGGTGTCGCGGGGGAAGAGCCATGCGGAGAGAGCGGGAAGCGCGGGTGCCAGCACGGACGGACCCAGCAGAACTCCTGCCGCGAGCTCACCCGCGACGGCGGGCAGGCCGAGCTTGCGGGCGAGTCGGCTCAGGACGAGTGCGAGCCCCAGCAGCACACCGATCTGAAGGAGGAACACCAGCAGGGTGTGCGGAGCCGGCGGAGCGACGGTGTCGGCCGCGAGTCGTGCAGGAGACATGGCAGGGTCCGTCCGGGCCGAGTGGTTCTGACTGGGCGTGAAGCACGCACGAGGACTGGGGAGTTCGCAAGGGCCGGCGGCGGTGCTCCGGCCTTTGGGTGCGGCGCACCGGGTGGTGGTGGCAACCGGAGTGGCCGTCGCACCGCCCCATGTGCAGGAGTCAGGCCGAGGGAGGCACGGAACCGACGCCCGCCGTCGCCTCCTGGCGGCGGCGCTCGGCCTCGTCAACCAGTCGGACGCCTGCCTCGGTGAGATGTTTCTCGAACTTCCGCAGCGTCGTGCCGGCCGCGGCCGCCTGCCCGGCCAGGAGTTGGGCGCGTCGGGCCAGTCCTGCGCCGTCGGAGCCCTCGACGCCTGCTCGTGCGTACAGCTCCGCGCAGCGCGTCAGGACGACGAGTTGCTGCGTCAAGCCGGCGAGGGGACGCGGGTCCGAACGCAGGGGTGTGCTGACCCGCGGGGCCTCTCCGCCCCGGGGGCTGCGGATCAGCGGCTCAGTCGTCGCGGAGGCATTGCAGACCGTGTGCGTGGCCTCGTGCAGGAGTGACTCGGCGAGCAGGTGCTCCGCGCTCACTCCGTCACGCGGTGTCAGCTGGAAATCGCTGATGAAGACGGCACCGTGGGCGACGAAGTCGGTGAATCCGATCAGTCCGTGGCCACCGAGCAGGGAGACCTCGGCCACTGCGGTGACCACCTCCGTGTACGCCTGCGGCCAGGCCGCGTCCAGCAGGGCGAGCGCACGGTCGAGCAGTGCGCGCTGCGGCGGGCTCCAGTCGGTCAGATGACTGGTGACCGTGGACCGGTCCATCTCGGGCGGGGCCTGGGAGAGCGCACGTCGCACGCAGCGTGCGGCGTAGTCCGACTCACCCGTGCGGGCGAGCCCGTCGCGCCTGCGGGTGCGGTAGGCGGCTTCCTGCCGGAGCGTGGCGAACCAGAGCGCGCCGGCTTCCTTTGCGTCCTGCTTCCGCAGCGAGTGGTACGCGGAGTAGAGGCCGGGATAGAGGGGCCCTTCGTCGGCGGACGGGCAGGAGGAGGCGAGGGGATCGTGCGGTGCTGTGTCCCCCGGAAGGGAGGTGAGGAGCTCGTTCAGCTCGCCGGTCAGGGACAGCTCCAGCCGCTGCCGGTGGCCGGCGGCTGCGTGCGCGTCGGGGTCGAGGAGCGTGCCGGGCATGCGGCTTCCGCCTTTCCGTTCATGATCTGCTGCTTTCGGTTCCCACCGGTGGGTGCCGCTCGTGGGCTCGGCGTGGTGGCTTCTGCGGCTGTCCGGAAGCAACCGCTCATCCCAGCGTTGCCGCGGCTGGTCGCACCGGACCGAGCCAGGTGCTGACAGCCTGCTCGAGATCGTCGGCTGTGACGGAGAGCAGTCCGCCACCGCCGCGAGAGGCCGGACCCCATCGCCGGACCACCTCGCGTGGGCCGGTGACCGGCCGCGGTGTGAAGGTGCGGGATGCCATCAGCCGCGCCGTTTCGAGGCCGTCGCGGTCCGGTGGACGGTAGCGCTCGCAGATCCTCTCCCGGAGACGGGCGAGCCGCTCCTCTCCCGCCGGGTCTGCGTGGATCCAGATGCCGAGGCCACCACGGCCGGGATCGTAGAAGGCATGCGTCGCATAGGCGCCGCCCTCCTCCCGTACCCACGGATGGAGAATGCGACGCTGCACGTCGCGGGCCAGGACCTCCGCCACCGCGGGCGCCGCCGCCGGCGGCAGTGGCCATACGAGCGCGTGGGCGTAGCCCTCACCGCGGGCCGGCACGCGGATGCGGTCCCGCGCCTGGGCCGTGTCCCAGGAAGTGGCGTCGTCCGTGGCAGGGGGCGGCAGCGTCGCGGCCAGTTCCTTGGCCACCACGAGAGCCGCGGAGCCGAAGGCCAGCAGCCGGACCGGGGCACGTTCCGCCCGGTCCAGGAGCCGACGCAGTCCCGCGACCACTGCCTCGCTGTCCGTCATCCCTTTCCACGCGACCATGGCGGGCAGCCCGGCCATGGCGTCATGGGCGGCTCCGGTGGCCGACACCTCGGCGAATGCGGCGCTCTCCGACAGTTCCTGAGGGGAGAGCAGCAGCCTCCCGGAGCCGGCGCGCAGCAGCGCCGATACGACTGCCGAGGCGCGTACGGCGCCCTGCTGCCCGTCCAGAAGGTCCCGAAGCCGGGAGGTGCTGCGCTGCCAGCCGGCCGGCGTCCAGCCCGCGACGAAGAGGTCGGCCACGACCCCGCGCCCTTCCTCGCGAACCTGTGGAATCCCCGGAAGGAGCCGCGTCTTGCCGGCGCCCAGGGACAGAAGTTTCACGAGTGGCTGGAGCAGTGGCGCGTCAGAACGGTCCACCGGCAGGGACACGCGGGCGACCACCGTGCCGTCAGCATCGGGGGGATCGAGGAGGTCCAGGCCCGGTCCTTGCGCGTGGGCGGGGGCCAGCGGCTGCCACGGCCGGTCACCGAGCGGTCTGAGGGGAAGACAGCGGGCGTCCCGCGAAGGGGGTTGCAGGCGCCACAGGGCCTGGTCCGACTCGACGCGCTCCGTGGTCGGAGGTCCACCAGGCTCGGCGATGAGACCGGCCGGGTCGAGGAACGCCGCCGCCGGCCGGGGTGGGACGCTCGCGGCCTCGACGCTGCCGGGGACCAGCAGGGCGAAGGGGGCCAGGCCCGCTGATCTCGCGGCGGAGACCGCGAGCCCCCAGCGGATGCCGTCGGGAAGTCCGCCGTAGGGTTCCGCGAAGTGTTCGAGGAGGGTGGGAGGGCGCGGCCCCTCCGGGGACGCACCGTCGGTGGCCTTACTGATCTCACGAAGGAGGCTCTGCCCTGCCTCCTCGCGCGCCTGGGCGTCGAGGCCGTCACCGGGCGTTGCCACGAGCAGCACCACGTCGTCCCCGACGGCAGACGGGGGACAGATCAGCCGGTCGTTCCCCCGCCGACCCCATGCCTGGATCAGCACCGCGTGTGCGTGCAGGGCGCCCACCCACGACGCGGTCTCGCGACCCGGCCAGGACAGCGTGGCAGTGACCCAGCTTCGCCGTGCCAGGGCCGCGGGCGGATGCAGCGCCGTGACGCTCCGGGAAGGCTCGGCCGGGAGCGTCCGGCCGGCGGGCGCGTCCGCTGTCACGCGTGCCAGCGCGGTCAGGGCATCGACGAGTCCTGGTCCCGTCCCGAACGAGAAGGAGGCACCGGGCCGGTAGTGGGCGCGGTGGAACGCGCGCGTGTCGGCGGCGGTCAGCTCGGGCAGGGCGGACGGCACGCCCTCGTGCCGGAATCCGTGGTGGCTTCCGGGTGCGTGGCGGGCCGCGAACAGCCGGGACAGCCACTGGGTGGGCCGTTCGGGCTTCAGCCGCATCTCGTTGTGCACGACGCCTGTCCACGCGTGCGCCCGCGTCGCACTCTCCGAGGACGGCAGGGCCCTGCACGCCTCACGGGCAAAGGTGCGGTCGGTGAGCAGCGGATGATAGACCGCGTCCAGCAGGACATCCAGCTGTCCGCGGTGATCCTCGGCGTCCGTAGCCGAGAAGGTGTACGACGTCCGGCCCGTTTCGGTGAAGCCGTTGAGGAACGCGGAGCCGCAGCGCTGGGAGGCGGTCAGCAGAGCACTGCTCATCGGATAGGCGGCGGAGCCGGCGCCGACCCAGTGCTCCAGGACGTGCGCCGCTCCCCGGTCATCGGTGGCGGGCGTCTCGATGACGACTCCGAAGGTGTGTTCCCGCTCCTCGGAGCGCTCGTGGTGCAGGTGCTTCGCGCCACTGGGGTGTTCCCAGAGACTGATCGCCCCGCTCTCGTCCCGGTGGTGCCGGCAGAGTTTCCATCCGGCCGTCGAGGCAGCGGTCCGGAGCCCGGGAGGTGTCTGCAGCCCGGTCACGCGGGCCTCACGAACTGGCTGGGCAGCGGCAGGGGTGTTTGCGTGTCCGAACAGACCGCGCAGTCAGGATCGTTCGGGACTTCACTCAGTACGGAGGTGAGGTCGCCGCCCATCTCCCATACGCGGTCCGCCGTCAGAGGAGTGATGCCGAGCAGGTGACGCAGGGCGTCCATGGCGATCATGCCCCCCGTCATCGATCCGAGCGGGCTGAGCGCACCGGAGTCACCTCGCGGCAGCAGCTGCTGGCGCCGCAGCATCTCCCCGCGCTCGGGGCGCTCCCTGAGCAGTCCGCTCCAGTCGCACATCGAACAGGCATCGCCCTGTCGGCGGTGGAAGGGGCCGACGCGGGACCCGCTGGCTTGGAGGAAGGGGACGCCGGCGCGGTGGGAGGCAAGAGCGACCCACTCCTTGATCAGCCACGGCGGCTGATCGGCCACGCCGAGCACCAAGTCGGCGTCAGCGAGTATCGGTGCGAGGTCTCCGGCTGAATCGATCATCATGTGGTGGCCGTCGAACGTCGTACGAGGGCTGAAGCGAAGGGCGGAGTCCCGGGCGGCGTCCACCTTGGGCCGCCCCACGTCCCCTTCGGTGAACAGGATGCTGCGGTTCAGGTTGGACAGTTCCACGGTGTCCCCGTCGACCACGGACAACCGGCCGACGCCGCAGCACAGCAGGTTGTACACCGTCCAGCTGGCGAGGCCCCCCAGCCCGACGACGACGCAGTGTGAGGCCCGCAGTCGGGCGAGCATGTCGTACCGGTCGTCCCCCCTCAGTTCAAGCTCGGAAAGGAAGTTGAGGAGCCGGTCGAAACGTCCGAGATCGGGATCGTCGGACGGCGGGCGCACCTCTTCGAGAAGGCCCGCCTCGTGGAGTTCCCTCATCCAGGGACGGGCGTGGACGTCTTCTGTGGTCAGCCCGGCACGCAGTGCGTGCAGATGGCGCATCTCCTCCTCGCCGAACGGCGTCACGCGCCTGGCCCGGGGGCCCAGACGCAACAAAAGGCTGTCGCCGGCCCAGACCGCTTGCACACGGCCGCGGAGTCTGAGCAGGGGTGCTGGGGTGATGGACGTGCCCGTCATGCGTGTTCGACCTCGGCCCACATGTCGGACCACAGCCGTTGACCGGCCGCGGTGAAATTCAGTGAGGTATCGCTCTCCACCTCGAGGAGGGCTTTGTGGAGCAGACCCACCGACTCGGCGTGTCGTGCTTCGTGTTCGGTGCTTCGGCCCGCCTCGATGGCGTGCCGGTGGAACGCGGCGATCCTGGCGAACGCGAACACCGTCTGCAGCATGGCGGAGAGCGGCCGGGGGTCCTTGCGCACCGGTGAGGCGAATGAGGTGTCGATGGCGCCCGTCACGAGCGGATCGAGTTCCTCGATGAGGGTGAGCCGCAGGTGTGCGGCTTCGTGGAGCAGGTGCTCGGCGGTGTACACGGTGGACGAGAAAGGGTGTTTGGCCTCGGAGAGGAACACGGCCCGCATGAGGCAGGCTTCGGCGAAGCTCGAGTGGAAGGCGCTGCTGTAGGGGACGAAGAGCCTGACATACGAGTCGAGTTCCGGCATCAGACCGGGCCAGACGGTCTTGATGAGGCCGTAGGCGGCGTCGATGTCGGTGAGCTGCGCCGCATCGGCGTCCAGCGGCTGCAGGTCGGGGGCCGGGTACCCCTCCATCGGAGGCTTGCTGTTCATGGAGGCGAGGTGGCGGCGGATCCACGGGTCGGCCGCGGAGACCTCGATCCTGGAGTCCGCGATGACATGGTGGCGGACCCGTCGCACGCAACCGAGTACATCGGCGCCCTCACCCATGAGGTACTCCTCCGGAAGCCGCAGGATCCCGTCCCGGCAGCTGCCGTCCCCGTCGGGGCCCGCGCTGACGGCATCGACGGGCTCCGTCGACGTGAAGTGGGCCGCCAGGCCGGGGAGATGGATCTCGTTCGCGGGGGCCGGCAGCCGCAGCAGGGTGCGGCTGCCGGAGTTCCTGCGCAGGTGGGGCACCAGGAGGAAACGCCCGAGGTCGCGTGACCACGCGGCGACGAACGCACGGTCGCCGCGGACGCACGCGTCCAGCAGCTGGAGCCAGTAGTAGGTGAAGAACGGGCTTCCGACGACATCGTCCGCCGCCTCGTCGTCCAGGGAGTTGAACCGGTCGCGCCATTCCCCGAGTTCGCGCTCCGTCCCGGGCCCCGCGAGGGCCGCGAGGCGTCGGGTGACCGGTGTCACGGAAGCCCGCAGACGCGAGGCGTAGTGGCCGGCGGCCTCGTCGGCCCCCGTGACCACTGCCAGGTGCCCTCCCGTATCCACGCTCGGTGTCATCACATTTCTCCCAGCAGGTAGTCGGAGTCGTCGGCAGGCTCCACGTGGCCGCAGTGCGACACGACGGACAGCCGGGCGCGGTCGATGTCGTTCATGAAGTCCAGGCCCTCATCGGTGAGGCGGACAGCCACACGCACCGTCCTGAGCGCGATGTCGACCTTCTCCACCAGCGCCTTTGCCTGGCGGGCGCCGCGTTCGGCGTCACCCGTGCCTTCACTGATGCGCAGCAGCGCTTCGGCAGCGCGGGTGAAGACGAACGCGCCGTGGAGGAGGCCGGCCACCGGTCGGGGGCCGTTACGGAACGGACTGTCGACCCGCTCGTCCCAGCTGTGGGTGTGCAGGTCGGTGACGGCCATGACCGCGTTCAGACGCAGATGGGATGATTCGTGCACCAGCCGCTCGGCCAGGAAGAGCGGGTCCGTGAAGTCGTCGCGCAGGAAGACGGCTCCCTGCCAGGCGGTGTTGGAGAACGCCGCAGTCTGCAGGCTGTGGATCGGGACGACCAGCGACACGTTGGCCGTGATCTCGTCGTGCATGGACGGCCACGCCGCGCGGAGCCTGTCGCACACATCCTCGAACCGCTGGGTCAGCGCGTGGCCGGCGGTCACCGGCCGGACGTGCTCGGTGGAGAAGCTCTTCGGGTCCGCGGCAAGTTCGGCGAGCATCGGGGGCAGACGTTCGTCGTCGCCGTCCAGCACGGGCCGTTGCGACGCGTGCGGGGAAAGGGTGCCGCTCGCTCCGGACTCACTGAACCAGTGCAGTCCGCCGTCGGCTGCACCCCGGAAGTGGACAGTGCCTGCGACCGCGGGGGTGTGGTCTCGCAGCCGGGGGCCCCCGACGCCCAGGGACAACCCGCCGCCCTGGCCCGCCTGCAGTTGTACCGGCCCCGGGAGCAGCCCGGCAGCGGGCAGGAGCAGACTGCTGGTGAGCCGGTCCGTCGCCGTGCGCGCGGCCACCGGGTCCGAGGCCCGTAGCGCGGTCACGAGCCGGGTGAAGGAGGCGTGGAAATAGGGGTCCCGCGCCAGGGTGGCCCGTGCGGCGGCCGGCAGCTCCGGCAGACGTTCGAGCAGGGGTACGAGGGTTGCCGCGTTCTCGGGACGGACCTTGGCGACGAGGCCGGAGATCCTGGCCAGCTGCCGCAGGCGCAGGGTGAGGATCGTCTCCAGCACCTCCCGGTGTGCCTCGGCGTCGGGCGCGAAGCGCATGGGCCGTGTGCGGCCGGGTGCGTGGGTGGCTGTCATCGTTCCCCCTTTCCGAGACCTTCGAGAAGTGACTGCAGACGCTCTCCGGCCCAGGGGCGCAGCCCTCTCAGTGACGTGCCGGGCAGCAGATCCTGGAGCAGGACGAGCGGTGTGACCGCCCAGGGGTCGCACTGCACGGCCTGGGCGAGTGACGCGACCGCGTGCTCCGTGTCGTCGAGGGCGACCGAGCAGCGTGCCGCCTGGGTGAGGGCATAGGCGGTGTAGGGCGCTCCGATCACAGCGGCGTCCTGGTAGCACCTGCGGGCGTCCTCCGGCCGCCCCTTGTGGCGCAGGTGGTCCCCGAGGCGCAGGTGGGTCTTGGCGTCCAGAGGGTCGTGGGCGACGAGTTCTCGGTAGTACCGCTCGGCGGTCTCCTGGTCGCCCGCTGCGGCTGCGGCGCGCCCGCGGGTCTCCAGCAGGGGGTGCATGTTCTCGTGGGCGAGCAGGCTGTCCTGGCAGGAGGGGTCCGCGAGCGCCCGGCGTCCGAGCTCCTCCGCGCGGTCCAGCATCCGGCGCACTTCGTGGTGGTCGCCATCGAAGAAGGGCAGGAAACTGACTCCACGCCAGTAGACGCTCATCTGGATCGGGTCCACCTGGTCGGGCTCCTGACCGGCGACGAGGTCGTCGGCCAACGTGCACCATGACCGCAGTCGCACGGGGGAGCGGTCCGACTTGGCGTGATGGACGATGAGGTTGACTGCCGCGTTCAGCCGCAAAGCGGAGGGGAGTTGCGAGAGTGCGATCTGTTCCGTCACGTCACTTGCCCGTGCGCGGGTCCGGTCCGTGGGGCCCGAGGACTTGAGCGCGGCGTTGCACCGGAAGTGGGCGAGCCGTGCGGTGACCGTGGATGCCGTGACCTCGACGTCGTCGGGCACGAGCCGCAGCACCAGGTCCCAGAAGCCGAGCTTGGTGAGCACCGCGACGAGTTCGGCCTGTGCCTCCTGGGTGAGGGCGGGCCAGTCGTCGAGGCCGTCGCAGAGCTTGTGCCAGGCCGGTTCCCGGTCGGCATGCGCGACCTCGCGCGGGTCGTGAAGGGCGATGTCGCCGTCCTCCAGACGCAGGAACCACCGGAGCCGGCTGAGGGTGTTGATCTGGTAGAACGGCACGGGTTCCCCGGCCAGCAGACAGCGCCCCATCGCGGCGACCGACCGGGCGTGGATCGGACCCTCCTGGGACGTCAGATCACGGTAGGCCCGGAGAAGGCCTTGCCCCGAGGAAGCCGTCCCCTCCTGCGGTGCTCTCAGGAAAGCGGTACGCACTGCGCCTCCTCGTTGATCCGGTCCTCACGGAGGGACACAGCGGTCCGGCCCGCCCAGTCGGCGAGCCGGTCGTCACCCCTGGCGCGCGATACGCGCTCCTGCAGAAGCAACGGGGTCACCGAACGAGGGTCGCCGCGATACGCGCACATGAGGGCGTAGACCGCGTCCTCGTCGCCGCTGAGCTGCGCCGCCTTGCTCCACGCCAGGGCTCGGAAGGGGGCGCCGAGGGGAACGGCGGCCAGGTAGGCGTCGCGGGCGAGCTCAGGTTCTCCGCGCCGCCGGTGCACGTCTCCCAGCTGGATGTGGACCTTGCCGTCCGACCAGTCCCGGTCCCGCAGCTCCCTGCTGAAAGCGAGCGCCCGGTCCAGATCTCCCAGAGCGGTCGCGACTTTCGTCCTCGTCTCCAGCAGAGGGTGGAAGTTCTGGGCCCGGACCCAGCGTTCCTGCGGCGTCCCGTCGGACAGCCGGCGTGCATGCGCCTCTGCCCGGTCGAGCTGGGCATCGGTCTCCCGAAGGTCCCCGTGGAGGAACGGTGCGAAGCTGACGGCCCGCCAGTAGGTACTCAGATGCACAAGGTCCCGCCAGTCCTTGCCGGGATCGAGCACCTCGGCGTGGCGGGCCGCCTCGCGGCAGTACCCGGTGACCCGGTCGACATCCTTGAGCCGGCTTTGCGAGTGAAGGACGACCAGGGTGGTGGCTGCCCCCAGCCGGGTGGCGGGCGGCAGGTCGCCGCAGTTCATGACCCGCTCCAGCGCCTCGACGCTCGAAGCGAGCAGCGAGCCGGTGCGGTCGACGACCGAACGGGCATGGGTCAGGCCGACGGCGAGCTGGAGGGCGTGAGGGTCGTCCGGACGGTCGGGAAGCGGCCAGCTCGCGAGGTAGCGGTAGAGCCCGAGCGAGGCGAGCAGGGAGGCCAGGGCTCCGCGGTGGACGGGGTCCGCGCCTTCGGCTTCCTCGCACCAGTCAACGAGTTCCCGCCACCGTGCGGTGCGCAGGTGCGCGGGCAACGCGGAGGGGGTGTCACACGCGTACTCGCGCAGGGAGTCGGACTCGGTGATCCGTTCGCGGAGGGACGGCCCGGGCCGGCTCTGGATCGGCAGCCGTTCCTCCGGCGTCGCCCGCATGTTCATGTAGGCGAGCTCTGTGCTCAGCGCGCTGTAGGGGGTGGCGTCGTCCGCGTCGCTGAGGTCCAGCATGGGGCGCCAGAGATGGAATTCCGGGGGTCTGGTGTTCTTCACGGGCACGTCGAACGGCAGACGCAGGAACGGTTCCACGCTCAGACCACCCCCGCCCGCACCCGTTCGGCATCGATGAGTCCACTGCTGTGCAGCAGCGATACGAGGGACTCCAGTCGCCGGTCGTCCTGCCAGAGGCTCCGGGGCGTACGTCCCCGGTCGAGTGCACGCACGAGGGCGACGGCAGGTGAGTCGGCGCGTACCACCACCGCCGCATGGTCGGACCCCTCACCGAAGACACCGAGGGCGGAGGCCAGCCGCCCTCCGTGGCGGCTGAGTACCGGGCGCACCGAGACTCCCCGGGAGAGAGCGATGGTGTCGGCGTCCAGGCGGGCCTTCGTGGTGGGGCTCGGCCGTGCGTCGTCGAGCAGCGCGGCGAGGGCAGCGGGCATGGGGAGCGCACCGTCGCGTTGCCATCCCTGGAAGAGCGGGATGCTGATGTCGCCCAGGTCGTTGAAGATGCGCTGCGCCTCGGCGGGGTCCATCGCCGAAAGGTCACGCTCGGTCCAGAAGCGGCTGGAGCCTCCGTTGACGCCGTAGAGGAGCCGCACCATGGTCTGGACCCGCCGGTAGTGCTTGCGGATGCCGGAGTCGTACCAGTCGGCTACGTCGGCCTCGGCGATGCCGTCGCAGAGAAGCCCGATCGTTGCCGCCGCGGCGGAGACCCCGCTGTGCAGCGCGCCGTGGACGCCGGTGGAGAACAGCGGGTCGACGAAGAAGGCGGTGTCACCGACGAGAACGCATCCGTCGTGCCACAGGGGGTCGGCCACGATGTGGTTGGTGTAGCGCAGCAGCCGGGCGTTTCCCTGGGGGGTGCTTCCTTCGAGGAGCGAGGCGACGAGTGTGCTCGTCGCGATCTGTTCGGCGAGCACCGTATGAGGCTTCTCGCTCAGATCGCTCTCGTCCCCGACGAATCCCACGCTGGTGACGTGCTCGTCGAGGGGGATGAACCAGAGCCAGCCATCCCGGGTGGCCTCACTGATGACGTTGTTGGCCTGCTCGCCCTGGACCCGCGCGGCGTGCTCGTAGTAGCCCGAGATCGCGACCCTCCTGGGGCCACTGACGTCGACGGTGAGTCCGAGCCTCTTCGGGAGGAACTGGAACAGGCCGCTCGCGTCGACGACCAGCCGGGCGCGGTGGGTGACGGGCCCGTCCTCCCCCTCGCTCACGACTCCGCAGACCCTGCCGGCCGTATCCCGCAGCAGTCCCCTGACCCACTGACCGTGGCTGACCCGGGCGCCGGAGACGGCGGCATGGTCGAGGAGGATCTGATCGAACCGGGCCCTTCGCACCTGATACGCGAGTCCCGGCGCGGGGAATCCGAGATCTATGCGCTTGTGATCCCTGCCCCACACGAATACGGCGCCCGTTTTCGGAAGGAATCCCTCTGCGGCAAGCAGAGGGGCGACTCCTATTTCCTCCAGGAGTGGAATCGACATGGCGAGCAGTGACTCCCCGATGTGATGCCTGGGGAATTCTTTTCCTTCGACAATACGTACAGACAAGCCCGCGCGGGCAGTAATCGCCGCGTATGCGGATCCGGCGGGTCCGCCGCCTATGACGACGACATCGACGTCTTCCTCAACCATGCCTTCTCCTGAATTCAAACGGTCACAGCACGAGCCGGAGGGGGCGGCAGAGATAAAGGCGCGCACCTCCTGCGGCGAGAAGAATCCCGATGGCCGCCATGGCCACCGCCGGCGTCGTGAGACCGGCGACCGTGACGAAGACCAGCGGGCCGAAGGGGGCGAGCCAGCTCACCACGGAGGTCAGGGCCGCGAACACCCTTCCCCGCATCTGGGGTGCGACCTCCAGCTGGATGTACGAGGCCATGGCCACCTGGGCGGCACCTGCGGGCAGTCCGACGAGCACCAGGCAGGGCAGACCGGCCAGGCTTTCGCCGGCCGCAGCGACCAGCAACACCCCGGCACCCTGGACGAGGAAGTTGTAGCGCAGGACGGCACCCCGGTGATCCTTCAGAGACGTCCTGTTCAACAGCGCCATGCCTGCGACCCGGCCGACTGCCAGCGCGCCGAGCATGAGCCCGTACTTCTCGGTGCCCGCGTCGCTGGTTGCCGCCAGGACGAGTGGCAGGACGAACGGGACGGAGTTCAGGGCGAAGTCCATCAGAGGGAAGGTCCGGAAACAGGGTCCCAGAACGGGATGCTTCATCAGGAAGCGAAGCCCTTCACCGACCGCCTCGAACTTGCCCCGGGCAGGCAGCCCTGATGGCGGACGCTCTCGGTCAGGCATCTCGCGGCCTGCCAGAAGGATCAGCACCGCGGAGAACGAGAACGTGACCGCATCCACCACCATCAGCGCGCCGGCGCTGGCGACCTGCAGCAACACCCCGGCAAGAGCCGGCCCCACCACGCCGGTCGTGCTCACCGCTCCGAGGATCCAGGCGTCCATGGAGATGAGCCGACGCTGGTCCCCCTTCGACAGACTCGGCAGCAACGCCTGGAGGGCCGGGGTGAACACCACGCTGACGAAGGACAACAGCACGGCGAGGGCGATCAGCGCGGGGAATGAGCGGTGGCCGGTCAGAAGCAGGAAGGCCAGCACGGCAACGATGACGGCACGCACGACATCGGTGCGCACCAGCAGCCTCAGCCGGTCGTGGCGGTCGATGAACACCCCCGCCACCAGTCCCACCACCGCGATGGGCACGGCGAGCGCCATTCCCAACGCGGCAAGCCCGAACGGGCCACGGTCGGCCACCGTCAGCGTCAGTGCCACGCGGTAGAACTGGTCGCCGAGGACCGAGACGGTGAGCGCCACCCACATCAGAAGAAACGCTTTGGTACGCAGCGGGTGCGGGTGTGGCGCCGAGGTGTCGGCTTCTGAAGCTGTGGCCATGGGTACTCATTTCGGAAGGAAGCGGCGGGTGTCTGTCCCGCCGTCAGGTGACGGCGGGACAGGTCTCACCGGTCGATCACTGTCAGGGCCTGGCTAGGCGCCTGTCAGATAGCGGCGACGTAGTTGTACTCGGCGGCGAGCAGGACGCCGAACTCCTCGAGGAGCTCGCTCTCGGACGCACTCAGGGTGAAGTCCGTGGTCGCCTTGTCCGCCGGCTCGGCGGTCGCAGCGGTCTCGAGCTTCGTGGCGTTTTCCATGGGCATGACATCTCCTATTCTCCGGGCGCGCGGAGTCCTGGGCCCGGACTGAAATGGTGAATTCAGCTGAACCGAGGGAGAACATCCATTCGCAGATAGTGCATCACGAAACGCATAATTAGCTCCGTAGTGCGAGAATGGAACCCATTTCGGCAGACCTGTGAGTCAGCCGTTCGGTGCAGGAATCATGCACTCGGACAGCCCTCAGATCAAGACTGCCTGTTGTAGTCACTTTCCGGAAACATTGAGTATGTGCAAAAATTCGTTGATCTTCGGGCGAAACGCCCCTACCCCCGCCGAAAGCCGCGTCCGCCCCAGTCGTTTCTCGACGGCCTCTGAACCTTGTGGCCCACAGTCGGTAAGGGCAGGTCCCGTATGTACGCGCCTTACCGCCGGGGTAGCGGTCGCCGCCATGTGCACGGCGGGGTCCCCGTACCTGGTCGTTCGCACGTGAGAATGACGGCGGCCCGTCCGGAGATCCCTTGATCACGCGGGCTCGATCCGTGACGGCGTGGGTGAAGCTCAACGTGGCAACGCCTGGGGCATTGGGCCAAGCCTCGGCATCGGGTCCGGGCCGGCTGACCGGGCTGGAGCCCCGGGCTGCGACTCGCCCTGGGCCCGGTCGGGCAGCACGCCTGGCCTGCCGAACGGTCCGCGTGCTGAGTGAGACCACCGGCGCGGGCCGTGCCGGGTGCCGCCACCTCGCCCATCGTCCGACGCTGAGGGCTCCCGCTTCGCGGGGTACGGCGGGCATGCCGTAGGCAGGCAGGCTGATGCCGTACTCCCGAACGGTCCTGCCGGTCAGCGCCTGATGGGCAGCGGCGCACTCGTTCAGCCGTGCAAACAGGGGTGCGCAGGAGTGGTCCGCCGCCTGCGCTGTGGGCTCCGGGCGAAGGCGCCCCGAGCGTACCGGCTCCGCGGCCCGATTCCACTGCGGCCCGTGCCCGCCGGCCGGCTACGACCTTCGGCGCGACGTCGATGAACAGATCCGGCGGCGGACCACACGCCCGCACCGACGGGAGCTTGTCGATCTCGGTGAGCATCGTCTCCAGGCTCACGTTGTCCGGCGCTTCCTTGACCTTCCCCAGCACCGGCGGCGCGTCCACGCCCTCCGCCCCGCCACCGTCCTCGCCGCCGCCGGCCACCTGAGCCGTCATCCGCTCCACGCTCTCCGCGGTCAGCCGACGAGGGGGTCAGGGCGGTCAGCGGCTCCGCGGCCGTCCGCGGGGCGGCCGGAGTGCTTTCACCGGGAACCCACCGCACTTTCGGGCCTGTCCGCGGATGACGCCGTGCGTTCCGGCGATGCCCCACGACCGTGCAAGGCCGCGTAACGCGCGGGCGTGACGCTCAGGTGGCGGGTGAAGTGCCGGTTCAGGTGTGCCTGGTCGTAGAAACCGACCGCCGTGGCAACGTCGGCCGGCCGCCGGCCGGCGAGCAGGAGCCGGCGTGCCCGGTCGATGCGTCTGCCGGTGAGGTAGGTGTGCGGCGGCACTCCGTACGACTGCTTGAAGCAGCGGATCAGGTGGGTGGGGTGGGCGTGCAGGATCGCGGCCGCCTCGTCGAGGGACACCCCAGCGTGTATGCGTGAGTCCAGCAGCTCGCGCAGAGCGGCAGCTGTGCGCCCGGACGCGCGTTCTGGCGTCCTGACCTGCGAGGCATTGAGATGGAAGAGCAGTCGCTCGCGGACGAGGGCCAGCCTGGACTCCGCCTCGAACTGGTCTCCGGGGTGGGCGAGGACTCCGTGCAACTGATGGATGCGATGGTGCAACAGTCCGTCTCCGTGGACCGGACGGTCGACCGCAGCCCCTGTCCATCGTCCCGGAAGGACACGGGTGTCGAGGTAGAGCACGCGCTTGCGGAATCCCGACGGGCTGACCGTCTTCCCGTCGTGGGGGACGCCGGGCGGCAGCAGAATGACCGTGCCCGCGCCGGCGGCGCCGTGCCGACGGCGATCGACGGCGAAGTCGACGGACCCTTCGTCGAGGATCATCAAGTCCCAGGTGTCGTGGGTATGCACCGGGTAGGCATGATCGGCGAAGTGGGCGTGGAAGACCTCGGCGATCCCTGCGACCGATGGCCTCCAGGCGCTGATCCGCGTTCGGGGCTGGTTGCCAGTCATGTCAGGAACGTACAAGACCAGGTGCGACCAGCGGCAGCACGCTGATCGCATGAACGAACCCCATGCATCCGTCAACCTCGCCCACAAGCTCTCGCAGTTCGATGAGCTCTGGACACAGAAGAACATCGCCGATCTGAACGACTACGAGGTCAAGCTCGCCAAAGTGAAGGGCGAGTTCGTCTGGCACACCCACGAGGACACCGACGAACTGTTCCTCGTCATCAGCGGCCGGCTCACCATCCAGCTGAGGGATGGCGACGTCGTGCTCGAACCGGGCGAGCTGTTCGTGGTTCCCCGCGGCGCCGAACACTGCCCGGTGGCGGACGAGGAGACTGCCTTCCTGCTGCTGGAACCAGCAGGGGTCCTCAATACAGGTGACGCGGGCGGGCCGCTGACCAAGGCTGCTGAGCCCCTGAACTGATCTGAGCCGGGCAGTCACGACCTGGCTGACGCGCGACGTGCGGACTGGCCCCGAGGGGCGACTCGTTCGAGGGGAGTGAGCCGTCCTCGGATGCCGCGTGCAGCCCGGGGCGGTACGGATGCGCCCGTCGAAGGAAGGCTCAGCGAGCCGTCGGACTTGCCCTTGGTGATGCGAGTTTGGGCGTCCCGGCCGAGACCGACATCGAGGCGACCGGGATTCCGCCAACCGGCGGACCTCCAGAGCGGGTCGGGGTGCCCTTTCCACGGCGGCTGGCACGATGCGCCCATGGCACCCCGGGCAGGCACTCCTGAGAGTTCGTCAACGGCGCGCATCGTCTTGATGACACTCGCGGCCGGTCAGTTCCTGATGGCGCTCGACAGCTCGGTCATGAACGTCTCCATCGCGACGGTTGCCGAAGATGTGGGGACGTCGGTGACAGGCGTCCAGGGTGCCATCACGGCCTACACCCTGGTGATGGCGATGTTCATGATTCCCGGTGGCAAGGTCGGGGCGCTGATCGGCCGCAAACGCGCGTTCATGATCGGCTGCGCCATCTACGGCTGCGGATCGTTCACCACGGCGCTCGCGCCGAACCTGTCCGTGCTGCTGCTCGGCTGGTCGTTCCTCGAAGGGATCGGAGCGGCACTCATCCTGCCCGCGATCGTGGCGCTCGTGGCAAGCAACTTCGCCGCCGAACGCCGTCCGGCCGCCTACGGTCTCGTCGCGGCCGCAGGGGCGGTGGCGATCGCGGTCGGGCCGCTCATCGGCGGCGTCGCGACCACGTACTTCTCCTGGCGGTGGGTCTTCGCCGGTGAGGTCGTGGTGGTGCTCGGCATCCTCGTGCTCGCCCGCCGCATCGCCGACGCACCGGTCGGTGAGCGTCCTCGCATCGATCTTGCCGGCGCCGTGCTGTCCGCGCTCGGACTCGGGGCCTTCGTCTACGGAGTGCTCCGCTCGGACGAATGGGGCTGGTTCCAGCCGAAGCCCGGCGAGCCGTCATGGCTCGGGGTTTCGCTGGTCGTGTGGCTGATGCTGGCCGGTCTGCTGCTGATCTGGCTCTTCCTCCGCCGGGAGGCCCGGATGGTCGAGCTGCGCAGGGAGCCCCTGATCGATCCGGGCATGCTGCACAACAAGCAGCTCACCGGAGGACTGACCATGTTCTTCTTCCAATACCTCGTTCAGATGGGCGTCTTCTTCGTCGTACCCCTCTATCTGTCCGTTGCCCTGGGCCTGTCCGCGCTCAAGACCGGTGCCCGCATCCTGCCGCTCTCCGTGACGCTGCTGGCGGCCGCCATCCTGATCCCCCGCTTCTTCCCGGACGTCTCACCGCGGCGGGTGGTGCGGCTCGGGACCCTTGCGTTGCTCGCCGGCGCGCTGGTCCTGATGGCCGCGCTCGATGCGGATGCCAGTGCGGAAATCGTCACCATCCCTCTTCTGCTGATCGGGCTCGGCATGGGCGCGCTGGCGTCGCAGCTCGGGTCGGTCACCGTGTCCGCGGTGCCTGAGGCGCAGAGCGCCGAGGTCGGCGGCGTCCAGAACGCCGTCACCAACCTCGGCGCCTCGATCGGTACGGCTCTCGCCGGGTCGATCATGATCGCGGCGATGACGAGTTCCTTCCTGACCAGCGTGGACCAGAATCCGGCGATCCCGAGCGAGGTCAAGAGCCGGGCGACCGTTGAGCTGCAAAGCGGCGTGCCGTTCTTGTCGGATGCCCAGCTCAAGACCGCCCTCGACGAAGCGGGCACGAGCACGGACGTGGCACGAGCGGCACATGATGCGAACAAGGAGGCCAGGATCGACGGTCTGCGTGCCGCGCTCGCCATCCTCGCCTTCGCTGCTCTCCTCGCACTGTTCTTCACCTCACGTATCCCCGACACCCAGCCCCGTTCCACGGAGTCATAGCCGCAGGGCCCGGACCCGGTTGGGAACCACGTACGTAGCCGGCCTCCCTTCGGCGCTGCGGGTCCGGGGAGGGCCGACAGGTCTCGATCAGGGCCGAAGGGCCCCTCCTCGCGAGCCGCCGGCCGGTGCGACGGTGGTCGAGTAGTTCTGGGCCGCTCCCGAGGAGAAGCCATGACCTGCGACTTTCCTGGCCTCCCACAACTCGGGGCCGTCGTTGTCGGCATCGACGCGTCCCCCCAAGCACGGGCAGCTGCCCTGTGGGCGGCCGCGGAAGCCGACCGCCGCGGGATGCCGATGCACATCGTTCATGCAGCCGATACCGACCGGCGTGCCATCCTCTCGTCAGCCGACACCATCCAGGCGCTGCGCCAGAGGGCACGAGACCTGCTTGCGGGCACCGCCGACGTCGTGACTGAACGCTTCCCCGGCCTGACCGTGACGAAGGAGCTGAGTCGGCAGGAGCCGGTGGCCGGACTCTACGCGGCCGCGGGGAACCGGGGAACGATCGTGGTGGGGAGCAGAGGTCTGGGTGGGTTCGGCGCTCTGCTGCTCGGGTCGGTCAGCCTGGGCGTGGCCTCGCGGACGAGGGTTCCGGTGATTGTCGTACGAGGTCGGCCCGACCGGACCGAGACGGGGGCGATCACGGCTGCCGTGTACGGCGCGTCCGATCTCGACTGGCTGATGGTCGCGGCCGCCGAGGCGCAGGTCCGTCATGCGTCACTGCGTCTGCTGAGCGTGTGCAACGTTCTGGCCCACGTGGGCAGCGTCACCACCATGCTCGACGATGTCGGCGGGATCGCGGAGCAGAGGGTGCACGAGGTGTCCGCCATGGCGGAGCGCGTCCGGGCACGCTGCCCCGGCCTCACGCTCACCCATCACGTCGAGACGGGAACCAGTGTCCCCGGTGCTCTCGTCGAGGCCACGGCCGACACCGACCTGCTGGTCACGGGCAGCAGGCATCGGGTGATCCGGGCCGGGCCCGCCTTGGGGCGTGTCAGTCACGCGCTGCTGCACCACAGTCGCTGTCCCGTAGAGATCATTCCCCCCGACTTCGCGCTGGTGGGTGACGAACCGTGATCGTCCCACTCCTGCGCGACGTACCGATGTGTCCGTACGGCCCGGCACCGGCTCACGCCGGCGTCCTGTTCGACGCTGCCGGGCAACGGGCCCGCTCCACGTCTTCAAAGAGGTGAGTCCCATGGAACGCATTCGGATCCCTGTACGGCGGCAGTGGCCGCGCAAACCCTCGCCGCTCGATCTGCGAACCCCCTCCGGCCGTCCGATGACCTACTGAGAAGTACGCCGGAACCGCACTGCACGGAGGCCGTCATGGCACCACACCGGCACGTCGTGCCGTTCACCGAACTCGGCCGTCAGGACGTCGGCAAGGTGGGAGGGAAGAACGCGTCGTTGGGGGAGCTCACCGCACATCTCGGCGCTGCCGGCGTGCGGGTGCCGCCCGGTTTCGCCACGACGGCCCAGGCCTATGAAGAGTTGCTGGCTGCCGGTGGACTGCGTGCATCGATCGCCGAACAGATCAGCCGCCTGCACGAGGGGGCTCCGCTGAACGCGGTCGGCCCGGCTATCCGTGCACTGATACTCCAGGAAGCGCTGCCGGTGCCGCTGCAGGACGAGATCGTTGCGGCGTACGAACACCTCGGCCGCGCGGAGGGGCAGGAAAACCCGCAGGTCGCCGTGCGCAGCAGCGCCACGGCAGAGGACCTGCCGGAAGCCAGCTTCGCCGGGCAGCAGGAGACCTACCTCAATGTGCGGGGGCCGCAGCAGCTCCTGGAATCGTGCCGGCGCTGCTTCGCTTCACTCTTCACCGACCGTGCCATCGACTACCGGGAGCGCATGGGGTTCGATCATCTGTCCGTTGCCCTGTCGGTGGGGGTGCAGATCATGGTCCGGTCGGACCTGGCCGGTGCCGGAGTGATCTTCACACTGGACCCGGAGACCGGATTTCCCGATGTGATCGTGGTGAGCGCGGCATGGGGGCTGGGCGAGACCGTCGTCAGTGGACAGGTGGATCCCGACGAGTACACGGTCTTCAAGCCGAGCCTCCGGGACCCTTCACTCGCTGCGTTGATCGATGTCCGGGTCGGGTCCAAGAAGTGTAAGACCGTATACGCGGAGACCGGGCTGACCCGCACGGTGGAGACACCTCCGCGACAGCGCACCGAGCGCGTGCTTCGGGACGACGAGACACGCACCCTGGCCCGGTGGGCGGCAGCAGTGGAAGACCACTACGGCTGCCCCATGGACCTGGAATGGGCGAAGGACGGGATGACGGGGGAACTCTCCATCGTCCAGGCCCGCCCGGAGACCGTCCAGTCCCGCCGTCGTGCCACGACGCTTCGCACGTGCCGGCTGACGGCTCCGGCCGGCGAAGCGCTCATCGACGGCACCGCGGTCGGAGAGGCCATCGGCCGTGGTCCTGTCGTGGTCCTGGACGCCCCGGTCGACCTCGACCGGTTCCCGCTGGGCGGCATCCTCGTCACCACGATCACCGACCCCGACTGGGAGCCAGTCATGAAACGGGCCTCCGCGATCGTCACCGATCACGGGGGACGCACCTCCCACGCGGCAATCGTCAGCCGCGAACTGGGTGTTCCGGCGATCGTCGGCACCGGCGGTGCGACCAAGACCCTCCACGACGGCCAGGCGGTGACGGCTTCGTGTTCCGAGGGCGAACGCGGACACGTCTACGACGGCCTGCTCCCCTACGAGGAGACCGAGACCGACCTCTCGGCCCTCGCTCCCACCGCAACGCGGGTCATGCTCAATCTGGCGGATCCGTCCGCCGCCCTGCGCTGGTGGCGTCTGCCCGCCGACGGGGTCGGCCTTGCACGGCTCGAGTTCATCGTCGCCCACCAGGTGAAGGCACACCCCATGGCGTTGCTCCACCCCGAACGGCTCGGCCCGCACGACCGGCACCTCATCGACCAGCTCACCGAGGGGTACCCGGACCGGGGCGACTACTTCGTCGAGCGGCTGGCTCATGGGATAGCCCGCATCGCCGCGTCACGATGGCCCGACCCCGTCGTGGTGCGCACCAGTGACTTCAAGACCAACGAGTACGCGCGACTGCTCGGTGGCCGGCCCTTCGAGCCGGACGAGGCGAACCCGATGATCGGCTGGCGCGGCGCGAGCCGCTACTACAGCGAGGGCTATCGCGAAGGCTTCGCCCTGGAGTGCCGCGCGCTGCGTCGGGTCCGGGACGAGATGGGGCTCACCAACGTCGTCATCATGATCCCGTTCTGCCGGACTCCGGCGGAGGCCGACCGAGTGCTCGACGCGATGGCCGTCCAGGGGCTGCAGCGGGGGCGGAACGGCCTGCAGGTGTATGTGATGGCGGAGATTCCGTCCAACATCATTCTCGCGCAGGACTTCGCGGAGCGGTTCGACGGCTTCTCCATCGGAAGCAACGATCTGACGCAGCTGACTCTTGGTGTCGACCGGGACTCCGAGGCCCTTGCGGAGCTCTTCGACGAGAGCGATCCCGCGGTCACGCGCAGCATCACACGTCTCGTCACGCACGCCCACGCAGCGAATCGCCCCGTCGGCCTGTGCGGCCAGCGCCCCAGTGACGACCCCCGGTTCACCGGCCTTCTCGTGGAGGCCGGAGTCGACTCGATCTCGGTGGCGCCCGACAGTTTCGCCGCGGTGAAACAGCACGTGGCGCGAGCCGAGGCCCGGAAAGGAGCGCATGATGACACGAGCGAAGACTGAACACCGGCGCCGTTTCCTCCCCGATCTCGTCGACTGGTTCGGCAGCGAATTTCCCGGGCTTCCCGGCTGGCGCCCCGGGTCGGCTGCTCACTCCATCCCGATCGAGGTGTCGAACCAGGAGGGCGGGTACGTCCTGCGCGCCCAACTGCCGGGCATGGAACCAGAATCGGACATACGCGTCACGGTCGACGACGACCTCGTCACCGTGCATGCGGAACACGCAGAGTCTCAGGAGGACAAAGAGCACTCCGAGTTCCGCTACGGATCCTTCCGGCGGACGGTGCGTCTGCCAGGGACGGTCCGGCCGGACAAGGTCGAAGCCTCGTACACCGACGGTGTCCTCACCATTCGCGCCGCGCTGTTGGACCGGGCGGAGGAGAGCGGGTACGGCGTCCCGGTGAAGCGCGGCGACGGCCCGGGCGAGGAGGCGACGACATGACATCGAAGCGCGTACTGGTCGCGTACGGGAGCAAGCACGGAGCGACTGCGGGGATCGCGGACGAGCTCGGAAAGACCCTGCGCGACGACGGTTTCGAGGCGGTCGTCCTGCCGGCTGACGCGGTCGGCGACGTGAGTGGTTACGACGGGGTCGTGCTCGGCGGCGCCCTGTACGCAGGGCGCTGGAACAGCAAGGCGACCGAGTGCGCCCGGCGCAATGCGGAGGAGCTCCGTCACCGCCCCGTCTGGCTTTTCAGCAGCGGCCCGGTCGACAGTTCTGCCGAGCAGCGCGACATATCCCCCGTGCACGGTGTGGCCCGCTGGATGAACAGGCTCGGCGCGCGGGAGCACATCACCTTCGGCGGAATGCTTGCTGCCGAAACCCCCAGCCGGATCGCCCGGGTGCTGGTCCGCCGGGGCAAGGGCGGTGACTTCCGCAACCCCGAACGTATCCAGGAATGGGCCCACCACATCGCCGACGAACTCACCTGACCCCAACGATGCCCCAGCTCTCCATTTCCGGCTACGGAGGTGCGACATGGACAGCGACGACACTTCGGCTCCCGCCGGCGGCCGCCTCACCGTGTCGAAGCCCGTCAGACGCCTCGCGGTGGTTCTCGCGGCGGTGATCGCACTGATCTGCGGCGTGATGAGCGCAGGAATCCTGTGGAGCACCGCTGCCCGGACGGACAGGGACACGGCCGCGCACCGGCATCGGACCATCGCCACCACGACCGGCCGGGCCGGAATCATCCCGGCGGCACAGTACGGTGCGACGCCGGTGTCCACCGCACCGGCCTCGTGGCAGTACCCGGACCACGTCCCGAGGAGCGGAAGCATCCGTGTCCAGGCAGGTACCCCCAAGGGGGACGCGGTGGCGATCTGGGTGAATGACGCAGGCACGTACCAGGCCCGGTCCCTGCCGAGCGTGTCGCAGCGGGTGTTCACCTCCGTGGCTGTCGGTGCCGGGGCTGCCGCTGTCGTCGGACTGGCCGAGGCCGCCGCCGTCCTGTTGGCCCGTCGGCGGGCCATGGGCCGGCGCCTCGTCGCGTGGGAGAGGGAGTGGGAAGAGGTCGAACCCGTATGGACGGGTCGGCTCCGCCGCGAACCCGGACACGACGATGACTGAGCCCGTCCCGGGCAGCGACACCTCGCCTCCCACGCCCCCGAATTTCGATCCGAGCGAGCCCGTGCCACGGTTGCGCCGCGAGCCGGCCACCGGCCCCGACGGGCGCGCACCCGGTGAAGGAGGGCGGAGGGGCCCGCCGGGGGCCCTCCTGGGGACCGACCGGCCCATGCGCTTCCCCGGGGCCGCGGGTGATCCTGACTGTGACCTCGTTGACGAGAGACAGGAAGCAGGCGACGTCATGAAGGCACTCCTCTTCCGCGGCCCCGGCCACATCGAGTGGGGCGACGTGCCGGATCCGAGCGTCGAGGACGCCGGGGACGCGATCGTGCGGGTCGATGCGGTGACCATCTGCGGGACGGATCTGCACATCGTCAAGGGTGACGTGCCCGAGGTGGAGCCAGGGCGCGTGCTCGGTCACGAAGCCGTGGGCACCGTAGTCGAGACCGGTGGCGACGTCCGTGGAGTCCGCCCCGGTGATCGGGTACTCATCTCCTGCATCTCCGCCTGCGGGCGGTGTCGTTTCTGCCGTGAGGGCAGATATGGGCAATGCCGGGGCGGGGGTGGATGGGTGCTCGGGCACACCATTGACGGCACACAGGCGGAGTACGTACGGGTGCCCTTCGCCGATCTTTCCGTCCACCCGCTGCCCAGCTCCGTCGACAGCCTCGCCGCCGTCCTCCTGGCCGACATCTTCCCGACCGCCTACGAGGTGGGCATTCTCAACGGGGCGGTACGACCGGGGGACACCGTCGTGGTGGTCGGCGCCGGCCCCATCGGCCTGGCGGCGGTCGTCGCCGCCGGTCTCTACTCGGCGGAGCGAACCATCGCCGTAGACCTGGCCCAGCCGCGACTGGCCGCTGCCCGGTCCCTGGGCGCGGAAGCGACGGTACGCGCCGACGAGAGCCCCGAACAGCTCGTGGCGGACCTGACGGGCGGTCTGGGAGCCGATGTGGTCATCGAGGCGGTGGGAGTCCCGGAGTCGTTCGAGATGTGCACGCGCATGGTCCGACCGGGCGGCCGCGTCGCCAATGTCGGCGTCCACGGCAAGCCGGCCGTCCTGCATCTGGAAGACCTCTGGATCAAGGACATCACCATCACCACCGGTCTCGTGGACACCTCGTCCACGCCCATGCTGCTGCGCCTGCTGGCGGCTGGGCGGCTACCGACGGCAGAGCTGGTCACCCATCGGTTCGAACTGGGACAGATGGAGGAGGCGTACGACGTGTTCGGGCGTGCGGCGGACACCGGAGCCCTCAAGGTGGTGCTCGGCGAGCCGCAGCACAACGCCGTCGGCCGACTCGCACCAGCAGGCCGATGAGCGGCCTGCGCGGAGCCTCGAACGTGCGCGCGGTCGTCTTCGACACGGACGGCGTGCTGCTCGACTCCGCGTCCCTGCACGCCGCGGCGTGGAAAGCCGCTTTCGACGGGTGTCTGGAGGTCCTTGCGTCCGGGGCGTCCGGGAGGGAAAGACAGCCGTCCTTCGACGCGGACGGGGAGTACAGGCGGCTCGTGGACGGAAAGGCTCGATTCGACGGAGCCCGCGCCTTCCTGGAGGCCCGTGGTCTCGCACTGCCCGCCGGGCACGCCGACGACCCGCCCGGCTGCGCGAGTGTGTGGGCGGTGGCTGCACGTAAGGAGCAGGAGTTCACACAGATGCTGCGAACCAGGGCAGTGCCGTCGTTCCCCGACGTAGTCCCGGCGCTCGACGCGCTGCGGGAGAGCGGCACGGGGTGCGCCGCCGTATCCGCGTCCCGGCACGCCAGGGAGCTCCTGGAGGCGGCCGGCATCCACCGCCGTTTCGAAGCCGTGATCGACGGCGGGGAGGCGACACGACTGGGTCTTTCCGGCAAACCGGACCCAGCCCTGTTCCTGGAGGCGGCATCCCGCCTGCGGGTGCACCCCCGCAACACCGCGGTGGTGGAAGACGCCCTCGCCGGAGTGGAGGCCGGACGGCGCGGGGACTTCTGCCTCGTCATAGGAGTGGACCGCGCGGCGGACCCCCGACGGGCGGCTGCGCTGGCCGACCGGGGCGCCGACCTCGTCGTGCGAGAACTGACCGAGCTGATCGGGGACCTGCCGGGAGCCCCTCCATGACAGCGGCCTGGACCTGGAACTACGGCGCGTACGACCCGGAGACGGAGCAGGTGGCCGAGACCCTGTGCACCCTCGGCAACGGAAGATTCGCTACGCGTGGCTCCGCTCCGGAGTGCCGGGCGGACACCGTGCACTATCCCGGGACCTACCTTGCGGGGTGCTACGACCGCCTCACCTCGGTCGCGGCCGGCCGGCAGGTCGAGAACGAGGACCTGGTCAACCTGCCGAACTGGACGCTGCTGCGCTACCGCTGCCTGCCCGAGGGAGGACCGCCCGGCGAGTGGCTGACCCCCGACTCCGACGACTTGAAACGGTACGGCGTCATCCTCGACCTCCGCGCCGGCGTACTCACCCATCGCCTGCTCTTCCAGGATGCCGAGGGCCGTGGTCTGCGCGTCACCCACGACCGGATCGTCCACATGGGCAACCCGCGACTCGCCGCACAACGCAGCCTCTTCAGAGCCTACGGATGGAAGGGCGCACTGGAAATCGAATCAGTTCTCGACGGCGCTGTCAGCAATGCCGGAGTCGAGCGTTACCGACAGCTCGATGGTCATCACCTGAAAGCTCACCGCACCGGGTCGGAGCCAGGTGGGATCGCGTGGCTCAGCTGCCGGACCGCACAATCAGAGGTCCAGGTCTCGCTGGCCGCCCGCACGCAGACCGTCCCTGCGGCACCGGTCGTCGACGACCACAGCGCAACCACCGCGGTGCAGCGGTACTTGCTTCCGGTGACCCCGGGCGGCTCTGCGACGGTCACGAAAACGATCGCCCTGCACACCTCACGCGACCGCCCGGTGGACGACCCCTCGGCGGCAGCCGTTGACGACGTCTCGCACGCGCCGGCCTTCTCCGCCCTGCTGACCTCACACCGATCCTCCTGGCAGCGGCTGTGGCATGAGGCCGAGCTGCACGTGCCCGGCAAAGCGGGGCACATCCTGCGCCTGCATCTCTTCCACCTGCTGCAGACGCTGTCGGCCCACTCCGCGGAACTGGACGTCGGCGTGCCCGCCAGAGGGCTGCACGGCGAGGCGTACCGGGGACACGTCTTCTGGGACGAACTGTTCGTGCTGCCCTACATGACGCTGCACTTTCCCGAAGTCGCCCGGGCGCTGCTCATGTACCGGTACCGCAGGCTGCCCGCAGCCCGGGCCGCGGCGAGGCGGGCCGGAGGCGTGGGAGCCATGTACCCGTGGCAGAGCGCGGCTTCGGGGCGCGAGGAGACCCAGACGCTGCACCTCAACCCTCGATCCGGCCGGTGGCTGCCCGATCACTCCCACCTCCAGCGACACGTGGGGTCGGCCGTCGCCCTCAACGTCTGGCGCTACGCGCAGGCCACGGGGGACCGCGGATTCCTGCACTCCGAGGGGGCGGAGATCCTGCTGGCGGTCGCCCGCTACTGGGCGGGCGCTGTCACCTTTGACGCGGGCCGGCAGCGCTACCGGCTGCGAGGAGTCGTCGGACCGGACGAATACCATGACGCCTATCCGGATGCCGAGACCCCCGGGATAGACGACAACGCCTACACCAACGTGACCGCCGCCTGGGTCATGGCACGTGGCCTCGACCTGCTCGACGAACTGCCCGACGCCCGGCGCAGGGAACTGACCGAGCAACTGTCCCTGGACGGCACGGAACGAGAACGCTGGGACGACATCTCCCGCCGGATGTATGTGCCCTTTGACCAAGGCCTGGTCAGCCAGTTCGAGGGGTACGGCAAGCTCCAGGAGCTGGACTGGGCCCACTACCGCAGTCGCTACGGAGACATCCGCAGGCTGGACCGGATCCTGGAGGCGGAAGGCGACATGGTCAACCGCTACCAGGCGTCCAAGCAGGCCGACACCCTCATGCTCGGTTACCTCTTCCGGCCCACCGACCTCGCCGCGCTGTTCGCCCGGCTCGGATACCGGCTCGACGACGAGGTGTGGCGCGAGACTGTCGAGTACTACGCGAGGCGCACCAGCCACGGTTCGACTCTCAGCAGCCTTGTCCACGGCTGGGTACTCGCCCGTGAGAAGGGTCCGGAAGCGTGGGACTACGTGGAGGAGGCGCTGCTCAGCGACGTGGCGGACACACAGGGCGGCACCACCGGCGAGGGGATACACATGGGTGCCATGGCAGGCACCCTGGACATGGTCCAACGTGGGATCACCGGTCTGGAGGCCGGAGCTGAAGGGCTTCGCGTGGATCCCGTAGTCCTGCCGGAGATCCCCAGATTCTCGTTCACGCTGTGTTTCCGCGGCCACCGCGGGATTCGGATCCGGATGATGTGGGGCCGGATCGGCATCAGCGTTCCCGCCTCTTCGCTGGGGCCGCTTGTCGTGTTGCTTCCTGAGGAGCGAAGGGTCACGGTGCCGGCCGGGGGAGAGCGGTGGTTCCGGTTCCCGTGACACCGGATGCGGCACACGCCCGGCGCGCACGACGCATCCTCTCGCGGGCCCGTACGCGGTGTCACCTGATGGTGAGGACCTCATCGACCGGCCTGCGCGGGGTCACAGCGCCCGGGGGCCCGTAGCCGAGCCTGAGCAGCATATGGACGAAGCCGATGGCGGAGCTGGGGTCGCGCGCGAACAGCCGGAGTTCGGGCCATTCGAGCGGCTGTGACATCAGCGAGGTCGCGAGTCCGTCCAGGGTGGCCTGCAGAAGCACGTGCTGCAGGGCCTGGCCTGCTCTCAGCCAGTCCACGGGCCTGTCCTTCACCGTGCCGAGCAGCGCTATCTGTGGTCGCTTCTCGAAGACGGCTTCCGGGCGGTTCCGCTCGCGGTGCAGGGTGTCGAAGTCCCTCGTGGGGGCGCTGACGCCGAACTGCCTCGGGCCGAAGGCGTCAGTCGGGATTCCGTCGGTGCTCAGCCCGTCACCGGCCCGTCCGGTACGTGTCCAGGCGGCGATCTCCTCACGCATCGAGGCACTGGCCGACTCGAACAGCTCCGAGTCGTGGACGAGTTCCATGACGGTTTCCGTGTGCCAGGCCCCTGGGACAGCGAGCAGACAGCCCTCCAGCTGAGCCGCTGCGGCGAGCCCGTCGAGTATCGCCGTCGGAATCTGCTCCTCCGAGAAGGGAAAACGGCTGGTGTGCCGCTGCCGTACGGCGGGATGCAGCGCAGACAACCCCTCTTCCGGGGAGCCGGTGTCCTGGAGCACCACATCAGCCAGATGCCAGGAATCCAGCGGGCGGGGGAGCAGGTCCGCGCGGGCGGTCCAGCCGCGATGGGCCGCCGCGACGCGAAGATTGAACAGGGCGGCGCCGCACCCCAGATGCAGTCCTCGGTTGTCGGGATCACCGACCGGCATGGTCCGGACCGGGTCGCCGTAAAGGGCGAGCACGCCCGTGTCGGTGGAGAAGACGAACTTCCAGGGCTGGGAGTTGTGCATGGAGGGTGCTGTCACGGCGTCCTCGACCAGCGCCGCCGCCACCGCCGCATCGTGTTCAGTCGTCGACATGGGGTGTCCTGCTCTCTGTGCGATCATCGGCTTCTCGCGGACGGGCCCGCTTGAGCACTGGAACCGGCTGACAGGTGCACGGAGGAAGTGGATGTGCCGCCCGGGAACCCCTCTCAACCCAGCTTCCGACGGAAATGCCTGACGCAGCAGGGGCCGAACGGTCCCTCGCCCGGACCGACCGGCTGCGTTCCGGCGGGGCGTCCCGACGCCGCCGACGAGGTGAGGGGACTTCCGGCCTGTTCCTGCCCCTGGCGGCCATCGCCACGAAGGTACGGGAGCACACGGGGCAGAAGAAGCGACACGTTCACCCACCCGCGACAGCGGTGCCAGATGGGTTCTCGTCAAGATCCATGCGTACGTCCACCACACCTTCGACAGCCCGGACAGCCCGTGCCAGCAGAGGCACCATGGACCTGTCCCGCAGCGAGCCGCTGAGAGTGACGACGCCATCCTCCACCGCGACATCGATCCGAAGCGGTGGTGAGATCTGGCCGAGCACGCCGGTCCGGATCTCCGCGCCGAGTTCTGCATCCGGCCTGAGGAACACCTTGAGCAGGTCTCCCCGGCTCACCACTCCTTCCAGTAGTCCGAGGTCATTGGCCACGGGAAGTCGCTTCACCCGCTTGCGGGCCATGATCTGAGCAGCCTCGGCGATCGTCGCGTCCGGGTGAACGGTCACGGCCGGGCTCGACATCAGATCCTCCGCCAGCACCGCACCGGCCTTGGAAGCGTCGTCGGGCGGTCCGAGGTGGGCGGGTTCATCCCGGCGGAACGCCTCCTTCGGCAGGAGATCGGCCTCTGACACCACGCCGATGACCCGGCCCTCACCCGCGAGGACCGGCAGCGCGCTGACCTTCCACTCCGCCATCAGCCGGACGATCTCCTTGTACGGGGCACGACTTCCGACAGCGATGGCCGTGAGGGTCATGACGTCGCTGACGGTGTGCGGAGAAGAAGCCACGGGGCCCTCCAGGAAGCTGCTCGACGTGACGTACGGGCATCCGTTCCTACGGTTCGATGACCAGTACCTGTCGGAGAGGGCGACGCGGGGTGTGAGGGCCCACGGGGCCGTAGCCCATGCGGACGATCATCTGGGGATGTCCCGTGCCCAGCACGGGGTCCCGCAACGTCCATCGCAGGTCGGGCCACTCGAGCGGCTGTGTCGCGAAGGAAGCGCTGACGCCCTTCGAGGTCGCCGACAGCAGAACCCGCTCCAGAGCCTGGCCTGCCCGCAGCCAGTCCAGCGGACGATCGCCCTCCGTGCTCAGCAGGCCCAGCTGTGGCCGGCGCTCGAACCGGACCCGGACACGGCCCGGGAGGGGGGTCGTCCCCGCGTAGTCGCGGGTTGTCGACCCGTCGGACGCATCCCCCGGACCGAACGCGTAGTCCGGAACCCCGTCAACGGGTGCGTCGGTCTTCGTGTGGCGGGTCCAAAAGCGCTGTTCCGCATCACGCGCCGGATCCATGCGGTCACAGTTCGCGGCATCGCTGATCAACCGGAGCACAGTGTCCAGATGGAGGGAATCGACGAACCGGAAATCCGCATGTTCAGCATGTGCGGCATCGGAGAACAGCGAGCGGAGTTCCGGGGGGATCGGCCGCTCGGCGAAAGGGAAGCGGCAGGTGTGTCTGTCCCGTATCGCCGGATACAGCTCCGTGACCGGCAGGTTTGCCGATCCTGCCAGCGGTTCGAGACGGGCCTCGGCCAGCAGGGCCTGATCCGCCGGCGCGGGAAGGAGAGCGGTCACCGCTGCCAGACCGTAGTGGGCAGCTGACACCCGCAGGTTCAGCAGAGCGGCTCCGCACCCCACGTGCAGTTCGCGGGTCGAGGGGTCCGCCTCCGTCATGGTGCGCGCGAAGTCGGCCCGCAGGGTGATGATGTGGGCGGAGCGGTCGTAACGGAACTGCCAGGGCTGCGCATTGTGCAAGGACGGCGCGGCAGTCGTGTCAGCCACCAGAGCGGTCACCGTGGTGTCGCTCGGCGAAGTCGTAAGCATCTGAATCACCCGGCGGAAAAACTGTGCGGAAGTGCTACTCATCCAGCTTCGGACGGCGCGCACGGCACCGGTAGGGGCCGTTCTTCCCCGAAGTGGGCCGGATGGCCAAGCGGTCAGTCCTGGGGAACGACCGCGACCGGGGCCGGGGAGTGGTGCAGAACCGCGTGCGCGACGTGCCCGACACGGGGCTCCCGGGGCCAGTAACGGTTCGTCCGCCGGCCGATGACGACCAGTGACGCCTGCGCCGCGGCCTCGACGAGGTGGCGCGCGGGCGAGCCGATCTCGCCGTGCACACTCACGGACACGCCCGGGTAGTCCTTCGACCGTGGTTCCAGCAGGGAGCGCACCACGCTCGCTCCTTCGGCGGCGATATCGGCTCGCCAGCGCAGGTCGCCGCCGATGCCCTGCACGTAGCCCACCGGAGGATTCCAGCTGTAGACGATCCGCAGTTCTCCTGAGCGCACTGCCGCCGCTTCGAACGCGAACCGAAGCACGCCATCGGTGGTGGGACCCAGATCGATGCCGGCGATCACCGGACCGCCGGTGTCCCGCGCCTCCACGTCCCGAGCGCGCTGCGCGAAGCTCTCATCGTCGGGCCGCGCCGATCCCTCAGGGCGCACGAGCACCACCGGCCGATGTGTGTGGGCGACTGTGGCCATGGCGACAGATCCCATGAGGAAGCCGGCGAGGGCTCCGAGGCCCGCGGTTCCGATGGCCAGCAGCTCGGCCTCGGCAGCCTCCCGGCACAGCATTTCGGGGGGTGGCCCGGTGAGCTGCTGCGTGCTTATGTCCAGGTCAGGGAATCGATGCGCCAGCTGCGCTGCGGCCTCCTCCGGCAGGCGACGTGACCACTGTTCCGGCATGTCTGTCCCAGAGAGCGGGGCGCGGGAGTAGGGCTGCCATTCCCAGGCGCTGACGAGGCGAAGGGGAAGGTGCCTGATGCTTGCCTCGTGGGCGCCCCAGGAGGCGGCGGCGAGGCTTGCCGGTGTTCCGTTCAGGCCGACGGTCACAGGGCGTGGCACAGCGCACCTCCAGGTACGGTCGTGATGTCTCGTCTCTCCACGATGGGGCGGCGCAGGGCCCCGGCGCATGAGCCGTCGAGGTTCTGTCCTGGGCCGTTCGACCCTTCCGTGAGGCGCTACGCGTGTGCGATCACGGCGACGGGAGCCCTGGAGTGGTGCAGGACCGCGTGAGTGACCGGCCCGATGTGTGATCCGACCGCCGACCGCCGAATGCGTCGGCCGACGATGGCGAGAGCCGCGTCCGAGCTGCTGCCGACGAGGTCCGTGGCGGCGTGCCCGACGCTCGCTCGACTGGTCACGTCCACAGCGGGGTGTGCTGCCCTCCAGGGGCTCAGCGCGTCTGCCAGCGCGGCGTTAGCGTCCAGTTCGAGCTGGGCATGCACTCGCGGATCGTAAGCGGCGCCATATCCGAACAGCGGAGGCAGTGACCAGCTGTGCAGGACGTGGAGGGCGCAGCCCCGCCGTGCTGCTTCGTCGAAGGCGAATGCGAGCAGAGCGTCGCAGGGGCGGCTGATGTCCACCCCCACCACCAGGTCGCGCGACGCGAGCCGACCGCTCGTGGGTGGTGCCGACTCGTCACCGGCCCGCACCATGACGACCGGCCGGACCGTCGCCCGGATGACCGCCATGGCGACTGACCCGAGTACGTACCCTGTGACACTGCTCAGCCCGCGTGCACCCAGGACGATCATGTGTGCGTTCGCGGCTGTGTCTCGGAGTACGTCGGCCGGCTTGCCGACGCAGGACTCCGCACTGACTTCGAGTTCGTTGTACCTCGTGCGCAGATGATCGGCGGTTTCGCTCAGCAACGCCTGAACTCTCATGGGGTGCGAGTCGGTCGTGGGGACGGGGAGGGCGAAGGGGGGCCGGCGGTCCACGGCGTGGACGAGCCGCAGGGGCAGCTTCCGCAGAAGTGCCTCTCGCGCTCCCCAGTGGGCTGCCGCGTCACTTGCGGGGGATCCGTCGAGTCCGACGATGATGAGGTCGTTCATGGGTGCCTTCCCTGGCGGGGTCCGTCTGAGCGGGAATTCTCTTCCCCGCCTCTGCCGAGGAGGTGCGGCCGGTCGGTCGGGCCCCCCGGTGCGTGGCTGCGGCGGCCTCGGCCGTATCAGCCCGACAGCGCGCGCCTGCGAGGTCGTGGCATTGACTCTCAGGTCGCTGGACCAGGCATGTCGTCGGCGTCGTAGGTGAGGTGGGTGGAGACCGAGACCACTCCGTCGACCGTGGCGCACATCCGCTCGATTGCCGGGACCACGCTCCGGAGCGGAAGCCGACCGCTGAGCTCCACCCGTCCGTCCCGCACCTCGACGGTGAGAGCGGCCGGATCGAGACGCAGCGTGTCAGTGAGGACGTCCTCTTCGATCTCCCGGCGGATGTGGGCGTCCTCGCGGAGGAAGATCCCCAGCAGGTCTCGGCGGCTGACAACCCCCACCAGGTGATCCGTATCGTCGACGACGACGAGCCGCTTCACCTTGTGCACCTCCATCAGCCGCGCGGCCTCAGCCACGGTCCAGTCGGGGCGGGCGCAGACGGGGGGCGCGGACATCAGCTCCTCCGCACGCGTTGCCTCGGCCTTGGCCCGCTCCCACGCCTCCAGTCCAGGTACGGCCGGCCGGCCGTCCGGTGCGGTGACCAGGTCGGCCGTCTTACGGAGCAGGTCACCCTCCGAAACCACCCCGACCACCCGGCTTCTGCTGTCCAGCACCGGCACCGCGGTGACACGGTGCCCCGCGAGCAACCGCGCGATCTCCTTGAACGGGGCGTCGCCGCGGACGCTCACCACCTCACGGGTCATCAGTTCTTCGATCCTGCGATGGCGCATCATCCGCTCCTTTCTTACACACAAGCCGGACGTACCGGTCGCCAGGCATGACCGGTGCCACCCGAGGAGACCTCATCGAGGCGGTTCCACGTCGAGGGCGAGATTGTCGTAGGCGTAGTCGATCGACTCGTGCAGGGTCACCACCCCGTCCACCCAGCGGCAGAGGCGCACGATCACTGGGATGTCGGCGCGCTCGTGGACATGCCCCGTCAGTGTCACGACTCCCTCCTCCACGGATACGTCTATCGCGTCAGGGGCCAGGCGCAGGGTGCCGACCAGGACGTCATGCTTGATCTCGTCGCGGATCGCGGAGTCGCGACGGAGGAAGGGCTTGAGCAGATCGCTGCGGCTGACGATTCCGACGAGCCGCCCGGTCTCATCGGACACGGGGAGCCGTTTCACCCCTTTACGGTGCATCGTCCGGGCCGTCTCGACGAGACTCCATCCCGACTGCGCGGTGAGTGCGGGGGAGGTCATCAGGTCGGCCGCCGTCTCCGCGTCGGAGACCCCGCGTTCCTCGGACAGCAGCCGGACACCCGCCCAGCGGCCCTCCAGGTCCGGAAGTTCAGCAGTGGCCCGCAGCAGGTCGGCCTCGGAGACCACGCCGAGAAGGCGCCGGTGCTCATCGACGACGGGAACCGCCGAGATGTCGTTCTCCCTGAAGAGACGGGCGATCTCCTTGAAGGACGTCGCAGGGTCGGCCGTGACCACGTCGTGCGTCATCACCTCGAAGACCGTGCGGTGCTGCATGACGTTCCTCCTTCACGAGACTTCACGTTCGCGGCACTTCCCACTCTGGTCTCCGGCCCCCTCCCGTGTGCAGTGCCGAACGGTCCCCTCCCGGGACTGTCGGCCCTTCGCGTGCAGGCGTGCGGCGGGGACCGCCCGGACACCCGCCGGGGTCCGGGGTGTGTCGTCGGCACGCGGCCGAAGTGACCGTGCGGGTCATCCGGGGGACCGCTCGGCCCTACCCCGCAAGAGGGCTCGGTGCGAGCGTGGGGTGAGACCACCTCAGCGGGAAGGCGGTGGGGACGGTGGAATCGCCGTTGGTGGTAGGAGTGGACGGTTCGGATGCCAGTCTCACGGCGCTGGACTGGGCAGCCGACGAAGCGGCACGGCACGGATGGCCGCTGCGCATCGTGCACGCCTCGTTGTGGGAGCGGTACGAAGGGGCTGTGCCGGCCTGGACCACCGACCGCCCGGCCGACCAGGTCCTAGCCGAGAACATCGTGGGCGTGGCAGAGGAGCGGGCCGTACGCCGCCGGCCAGGACTCAACGTCACCACGGACGTACTCGCCGAGGACCCCTCGCAAGGTCTGCTCAGGGAGGGAAGCGAAGCCGAGGCCCTGGTCGTCGGGTCCCGGGGCAGAAGTGGAATCGCCGACCTGCTCCTGGGATCCGTCAGTCTCCTCGTGGCCGCGCGCGCCCACTGTCCCGTCGTCGTCATCCGGGGAGACCGGCAGGCACTGGAAGCGCGACATCAGCGCATTCTGCTGGGCCTCGGGGATCACGACGTGGATTCACCCGCAGTGCGGTTCGCCTTCCGCGAAGCAACGGTGCGGCACGCCGAGCTCGAGGTGCTCCACGTTTGGCGTCGGCCGTCTCATGAACCCGTCGAGCACCCGCTCCTGACCGGTGAGGCCACCGAGTACGAGCAGAGGGCGTCGGAGCTCCTCGATCGTGCCCTGGATGCGATGGTGCGTGAGCATCCGGCTGTCCGCCTGCGGAGGAGTACGGCTGAAGGTCCTGCCCGCAAGGTGCTGACGCAACGCTCGGCTGCCGCGGACCTGTTGGTCGTCGGAGCGCGACGACGTGGCGGACTGGCCGGCCTGGAACTCGGCCGCGTAGCCCATCGGGTTCTGCACCATGCCGCGTGCCCGGTCGCAGTCGTCCCCCGCGCACATGGGTCAGGCGGAGAAGACCCGTCCTGAACGACACCACGGCTCCTGAACGGCACCACGGCGCGGCGGTCCGTCATGTCAACGCCGGTCCGGCCCGCGCATGGGTGGCGGCGGTGCGGGGCCGTCCCCCGCGGGGGACGGCCCCGCTGGTGACGGCCCCGCTGGTGAGCGTCGTGACGCTCCGACGGTCCGGCCCGCCTCATCGCAGCGGTGGCCGGAGTTCTCATGCACGGGTCCGGAACTCGCTCTTCACCTCGGGGCGGAGTGAGTGGGCCACTGCCGGGTCGAAAGGCTCGGTGCTTGGGGTGAGCATGGATGCGGCGGCCACGGCCACCCCCAGGGCGCAGGCGCTGACGGGATCGTCGCCGGCGGTCAGCCGTGCGGTGATGGCGGCCACCATGCCGTCCCCCGCCCCGGCATCGCTCAACGGATCGCCGGGCAGCGGTGGCACGTGCAGTTCGGTGTGGCCGTGGCCGGTCGAGCACACCGCGCCCAGCGCTCCCACCGTGGTGACGGCGACCTCGGCGGCTCCCGTGGTGAGGAGGTGCTCGTTGACGGCTCGGGCATCGTCGAAGCTGCGGACCTCCCGGTCGGTGAGGCTCGTGGCCTCTGTCCGGTTGCACCTGAGGAGGAAGACGCCTTCCCCGAGTGCTCCGCTGAGTGCCGGCCCGGAGGTGTCCAGGATCAGCCGTGATCCGGCTTCCTTGACACGGCGGGCGACGACCGCGTAGAAGTCGGCGGGCAGGCCGCCGGGCAGGCTGCCGCTGGCCACGACGTATTGGCAGTTGCCGACGCCGCTCTCCAGCGCGTCGAGGCACCGCAGCGCCTCGTCTTCGCGCAGCCGTGGGCCGGGCGGCACGATGTGGTAGCTGTGATGCGCTTCGGTCTCGAAGAGCACGAGCGCTTCGCGGGTTTCTTCCTCGATGTCGACGGCGATGTGGTCGACACCTTCTTCGTCCAGCAGGCGGTTCAGGCGCCGGCCGACCTCTCCTCCGGCGGTGTGGATGGCGGTGGCCCGTCCTCCCAGCCGGGCGACACCACGGGCGACGTTGATCCCTCCGCCCCCGGCGGCCACCGTCCTGACCCGGGCGCGGTTCTTGCCGATGTCCGTCAGGTGCCCGACCTCCCAGGCGAGATCGACGGTGGGGTTCATCGTCAGGGTGAGTGCCGACGGCCCGGCGGCGACACTCCGCGCGCTCCTTGCGGTGCCGGTCTTCCCGGCTGGGGTCGGGACCGGTGTCGAGGGTGCGCTCATCGTGGCATCCGAGCGGTCGCGTTCGTCCGGGCACGGCGTGCCTTCTGCTGGACGTGGCCTTGCGTCAAGGCGCCCACCTCCACGGACAGGGCAGGAGGACAGCTCACTCCTCATTCTGAGGCAGCGTGGGGTTCCCCGCACTCCGGCCCGGCCTGGGCTGCCGGGACCGCCCCGCAGCGAGTGCTCGCAGACCCTGTCTCCGGTGAGCCTGGAAGGCGAACAGTGCCGTTGTCCGGGCGTTCCGTTGACCGAAGGGCCGGCCCCGGCGGCCGGCGGCGGATTGCGCTGACCGGTGGAAGCTCACTGGCCGCCGGCTTCATGTGCGGTCACGCTCGACACAGGCGGGGGGGTGCCTCTATGTCGTTCGTCAAGGCATCCCTGTCGGGTTTGGGGTGGTTCGGGTGGGGGGCTATGCGGCGAGTTCGACGTCCTTCGGTGTCCGAGATTCGTAGAAGGTGCCGTCTCGGAGCATGGCGAACAGGACGCTGATGCGCTGGCGGGCGAGTCGGAGGAGGGCTTGGGTGTGGGTTTTGCCGCGGGCTCGCTGTTTGTCGTAGTAGGTCCGGGAGGCCGGATCGGCGTTCATGCAGGCGAAGGCGGAGAGGAACATGGCCCGTTTGAGCTGCCGGTTGCCGCCTCGGGGCGCGTGTTCGCCGTGGATCGAGGTTCCGGATTGCCGGGTGTTCGGGGCAAGGCCGGCGTAGGAGGCGAGGTGGGCGGCGGTGGGGAAGTTGGTGCCGTCGCCGACGGTGGTCAGCAGGACTGCGGCGGTCCTGACGCCGACGCCGGGCATCGAGGTCAGGACCTGGGAAAGAGGGTGGGCCTCCAGCAGGGTGCTGATCTGGGTTTCCAGGGCCCGGCGCTGTTCGTGGACGGCGCCGAGGGAGCGGGCCAGGGAGGGAATGACGGTGCCGAGGGTGCTGGTTCCAGGCACGATCACGGTCTGCTCGTCCAGGGCGTCGAAGACCTCGTCGATCAGCCGTGCGGCCATGCGCGGGGCCTTGGGGCGGATGAGCTCGACGAGTTTGCGGCGGCCGGCTTTCCGCAAGGCGGCTGGGGATCCGTGGCGTTCCAGCAGCCAGGTGACGGCCCGGTGGTCCAGGCGCGGGCCAAGGACACGTTCCAGGCTGGGGTGAAACTGGGTGAGAAGGCCGCGTATGCGGTTGCTGGTGCGGGTGGCCTCGGCGGCGAGGTCCTGGTCGAAGCCGACCAGGACGTTCAGCTCGGCGGTGATCTCGTCGGTCAGTTCCAGCGAGCGCAGGGTGTGGGGCAGGGTGCGGGCGGCGTCCGCGATGACTGCGGCGTCCTTCGCGTCGGTCTTCGCCTCGCCCGGGTAGAGATCGGCGATCCGGCGCATCGCCAGGCCGGGCAGGTAAGCGACCCGGCAGCCGGCGTCCCGGGCCACGGTCAGGGGCAGAGCCCCGATGGAGGCGGGCTGGTCCACGATCACCAGCACTGTGCCGAACTTCGCGGCCAGCTTCTCGAAGACGGCCCGCAGCTTCGGCTCGCTGTTGGGCAGCTGCTTGTCGAAGACCTTCTTCCCGACCGGGGTCAGCCCGTGGCCGTGATGGGCACTCTTGCCGACATCCAGGCCCAGGAAGACGCCCACCTCAGTGGTGTCGAACATCGATACTCCCTCTCCCCAAAGGGTGTTCACGGTGCCGGCCTCGGCGTTGGTGTCGTACGCGCGCATCCACGTTATGCAGACCTGCCGCCCGCGAGCCGTCCGGCATTGCGCCGGACCGGGCAGTGGCCGGACCTCTCATCAGCGTCTCCGACGGCACCTCCCGGGCCCGGTGACACCACCCCCCAGGTCATGCCTTCGACAGGGGGACACAGTCATGCCGGGCCCGGAGGCCAGCGGTCCCATTGCAGGACCGCCAAGAACATAACGGGGGTGTCGGAGACGCTCGCCTGCCGCTCGCCGCCGACGAGCGGGATGTGACTCGAACCAGGAGGACGCCCTCATGGACATGCCTCTCGTGAGTGAGTGCCGATCAAGGTCTGCTTCTACAGCAGGGATCGCGCCCGCCACGCCGTGGCCCTCACCGTGGGAGACCGTGGGCCCGGTCGCGCGCAACGCCGCCCCGATGGTTCCGCGGGGACGCACCCTTCGGGCTCGGCCACGAGCCCGCAACACCTGCCGCTGACCGGTCGGCAGGACCCGACACGACAGGACTGGAGAGAACTATGGGCCGTATGACCGGAGACAACGCGATCGTCACGGGCGGCGCGCGAGGTATCGGTGCCG
This sequence comes from Streptomyces sp. NBC_01013, assembly GCF_045162765.1. Taxonomy (NCBI): domain Bacteria; kingdom Bacillati; phylum Actinomycetota; class Actinomycetes; order Kitasatosporales; family Streptomycetaceae; genus Streptomyces; species Streptomyces sp. NBC_01013. Next base: position 1,174,841 of record NZ_CP108687.1, on the reverse strand, counting down.
CGATTGCCCGTCGGTTCGCCGAGGAGGGTGCGACCGTCACGATCGGTGACGTGCTGCGCCCGGAGGGCGAGGAACTGGCGGCCGGCCTCGGTGAGGCGGCGCGTTTTGGGCTGCTGGATGTGACCGACGCCGACAGTTGGGCCACCGTCGTTGCCGAGGCGGAGGCGGCGCACGGGCCGGTGTCGGTCCTGGTGAACAACGCCGGCATTCTTCAGATCGACAGCGTCGAGGATCAGGAGCCTGCCTCCTTCCGGCGGGTGACCGATGTCAATCTGTACGGCGCCTGGCTCGGCATGCACACCACGATTCCGTCCCTGCGCCGGGCCGGCGGCGGCGTCGTCATCAACATCTCCTCGACCGCAGGGCTCATGGGCTACGCCGGCCTGGGCGCCTACACCGCGAGCAAGTGGGGGTTGCGGGGCCTGACCAAGACGGCCGCCCTGGAACTGGCCGCGGACGGAGTGCGCGTCTGCTCCGTCCATCCTGGACCGGTCCGCACTCCCATGACCGCGGAGATGGGTGAGGAGATGGTCGTCGGCCAGCCCATCGCCCGCTACGGCACCCCCGAGGAGGTCGCCGCCACAGCGCTCTTCATCGCTACGGAGGCCACGTACTCGACCGGCTGCGAGTTCGTCGTCGACGGCGGGGCGACCACCGGTAGCAGGATCCTCGAAGGCTGAGCGTGGGCCTGACCGGCAGGGCCGTCGCTGCGGTGGCCGCCATGGTCGCGGCGACCGGAGGGTTCCCGGCCAGGGCCGAGCCGTTGTCCCGTCCGGGGCCCGGGGCTGCGTTCCGGCGGGAGCCCGCGCCCGGCGGGACGATCATCCCGCCGGGCGCGAGAGACCAGCACGGTCACTTCGGCGACGGCCTGCACGACCGGTCAGCTCCTGGGCTGCCCTGCCGCCAGGCCCGCTGTGCGGCAGTGATGTCTTCGGCGGGCTGCCGCGACCGAAGCCGACCGGGGCGGCAAGGCGGGCCTTCGTGCGGGGGCCGAGGCGCGCGGGTTCGGCGTTCGGCGGGGCCGACCAGCCGCCGGGCGCGTCCCCGACCGCACGGGTCAGTACACCCGGTTCCTCCGGTGACGCATCATCCGTCCCTTCCCTGAGCGGACGCACGGGCGTCAGGCACAAGGCGAGCGGCGCAGCCGTCCCAGGTGTCAAGGGCCGGGTAGTCGTCCTCGCTGAGTTCCGTCCCGCTGAGTTCGGCAAGTGCTTCGACGAATTCGAGGAAGTCCAGTGAATCCATCTCGAACGTGTCCCGCAAGGAGACGCCGGGATCGAGCCGGGCGAACTCGGCGCCGGGGACGACACGCTGCACGGCTTGCCGGACGAGCGCCTTTGCCTGGTCGTGGTTCACAGTTCCTCCGGTTGTTGCAGGAGCCGGTCCATGGCGGTCAGGAGACGCGCGCCGATGGCGCCGTCGGCGGCTCGGTGGTCGGCGGACAACGTCGCTGTCACCACGGGACGCACTCCCAGCAGGCCTTTCGCGGCCACCGGCCGCTCGACGATCCTGCCGAGGCCGACGAGCGCGACCTGCGGAGGGTAGACGACCCCGAACACGGTCTCGACGCCCTGGTCGCCGAGGTTCGTGACGGTGAGGCTGGGGTCGGCGGTCTCGGACGCCCGGAGCCGTCCGCCCCGGGCCCGCGCCACCAGGTCCTTGAGCGCGGCCATCACCTCGACCACGGAGAGCGCTTCGGCGTGGGCGAGGGCCGGGGCGGCAAGGCCACCGCCCCGCAGTGAGACCGCGACCCCCAGCCGTACCTCCTCCGCTGGGACGAAACCGTCGTCGCCCCAGTGCCCGTTGAGTTCGGGCACCTTCCGCGCCGCCAGCGCGACAGCCTTGAGCATGAGTGCGGCAGGTACCAGACGGGCGGACAGAGGCAGTTCGCGGTTGCGGGCGCGCATCCACTCCAGGGCCGCTGCCATGTCCACGGTCGTGGAGAGGTAGAAGTGCGGGATCTCCCGCTTGGACCGACTCATGAGCCGGGCGGTCGCTGTCCGCGCCGATTCCGGGAGGGCCGGGCGCCGTGTGTCCTCGGCGGCTGCGGCGGAACGGACGTCCTCCGCACGGACGGTGCCGTTCCGACCGGTACCGGTTACCGCGGCGATGTCGACGCCGAGTTCCGCGGCCAGCCGCCGTGCGAGCGGTGAGCATCTCACCCGCTGCGGAGCCGGGTCCTTGCCGGCCGAGTCGTCGCTGCGCACCGGCCTCGGCGGCCGTGTCGTCGGCGCGGGCTTCGCCTCGCCTTCGCCTCGGCTCCGCTTTCGTCGCGCCGCTTCCTTGCCATGCTGCCGCCCGATCCCAGTGAGCGCGGACTCTGCGGGGCCGGCAGCCTTGTCGTGCGCCGGTGTTCGCGCAGGTTCTGGTGGGGCGTGCTCCACGTCCGTGCGGGTGATCCTGCCTCCCGGGCCCGAACCATGGAGGGCGGCGATGTCGACGTGCCGGTCCTGGGCGAGTCGACGGACCAGGGGCGTCGAGGCAAGCCGGTCTGTGGTGGGTTCACTTTCGGCTGGCGTGCCGATACGTGCCAGCGGGGTGCCCACCGGCACGGTGGTGCCCTCGGCGACGAGGAGAGCGTCGACCGTACCGCTCTGGAAGCACTCCACCTCGATCGCGGACTTGGCGGTCTCTACCACTGCGACGACGTCTCCCCGTGTCACATGGTCGCCGGGGTGCACGAGCCACTGGGAGAGGGTGCCTTCATCCATGTCGGCGCCGAGCGAGGGCATGGTGAACTCGGCCATCTCAGCTCACCACCCGGCGCGCCGCCGCCACGATTCCGGCCGGCTGGGGGAGTGCCGCCTCCTCCAGCTGACGGGCATAGGGTATGGGGACCTCCGCGCTGCAGACTCGTTCGACGGGTGCGTCGAGTTCGAAGAACGCCTGCTCGCAGATGCGCGCCTCGATCTCGGCGGACAGACTGCCGCTGCGCCAGCCCTCGTCGACCAGGACGGCCCGGTGGGTGCGCCGGACCGAGCCGATGATCGTGGCGTCGTCGAGGGGGCGCAGCGTACGCAGGTCGACAACCTCGGAGCTGATCCCCGCGCCCGCCAGTTCCTCCGCGGCTTCGAGGGCTCTGGGCACGCAACCGCTGGACGCGACCACAGTCACGTCGGTTCCCTCGCGGCGGATGGCCGCGCGGTCCAGGTCGACCTCGTGCACCGCCGGATCAAGCGTCCCGGCCGCGTTGTAGAGGCTGCCGTGCTCGAAGAGCAGCACCGGGTCGGGGTCGGCCAGCGCGGCCGCCAGCAGATGGCGGGCGTCGTCGACCGTGGCGGGCGCCAGCACGCGGAGGCCGGGTATGTGGGCGTACCACCCTTCGAGGCTGTGGGAGTGCTGGGCGGCCAACTGTCGTCCCGCGCCTGTCGTCATGCGGATGACCAAGGGCACACCGAACTGTCCGCCGGACATGTGCCGCAGAGTGGCGGCGTTGTTGAGGATCTGGTCGAGTGCCAGCAGGCTGAAGTTGACGGTCATGATCTCCACGATCGGCCTCATCCCGGCCAGTGCGGCGCCGATCCCGGCTCCGACGAACGCTGACTCCGACAGAGGTGTGTCCCGGACACGATCCGGGCCGAACTCCTCCAGGAGACCGAGGCTCACCCCGAAGCAGCCGCCGTAGCGGCCCACGTCCTCGCCCATCAGGAAGACCCGGTCGTCCGAGGCCAGCGCTTCGCGCAGGCCCTCCCGCAGGGCCTCCCTGTATGTGGTGGTGCCGTCCTCGGGATGCGCCCGCGGCCGCGTGCTCATGACGGAACCTCCTTGTGCCGACCGGTGACATGGAGCAGCAGGTCTTCGGCCGGCTCCTCGGGATCCTGTTCGGCCGCCCGGACAGCTCGGTCGATCGTCTCCATGACCTCGTGATCCAGGGCCTCCTGGGTGCCCGTGTCGAGGAATCCGGCCGCACTCATGCCGTCGGCAAGGCCCGTTATGGGATCGTGCCCCTTCCACTCCTCGATCTCGTCCTTCGGCCGATAGCGGTCCGGGTCGTACATCGAGTGCGCGCGGAACCGGTACGTCCGCATCTCCAGGAAGTGCGGTCCGCTGCCGGCCCGGATTGACTCGACCGCTCCGCGTGCCGCCTTCTCGACCGCATGCACGTCCATGCCGTCGACCGCCCAAGCCGCCATGCCGTACGACGCCGCCCGCATCGCCAAGTCCGTCTGGGCGTGTTCGCGGGCGAGGGCCGTCCCCATCGCGTACAGGTTGTTCTCGCAGACGAAGAGCACAGGCAGACCCCAGAGCGCCGCCAGATTGGCGGCCTCGTGGAACTCGCCCTCGGCGAAGGCTCCGTCTCCGAAAAAGCAGCAGGTCACGCGGGACTCGCCGCGCATCCGGTCGGCGAGCGCCAGCCCCGCGGCGAGCGGCAGTCCGCCGGCCACGATCGCGTTGCCGCCGTAGAAGCGGCGGCCGGCGTCGAAGAGGTGCATGGAGCCGCCGCGCCCGTGGCTGCACCCGGTGGCCTTCCCGTACATCTCCGCCATCACGGCCTCGGGTGGCACTCCACGGGCCAGTGCGTGGCCGTGTTCGCGGTACGTGGACACGACGGCGTCGGACTCGTCGAGCGCTTGGTGTACGCCGACCGCCACCGCCTCCTCCCCGATGTAGAGGTGGACGAAGCCCCGGATCGCCGCCGTGCTGTAGAGCTCGACGCATCGTTCCTCGAACCGCCGGATGAGCAGCATCTGCCGCAGCAGTCCCAGGTCGTGGGTCGCCACAGGGGTGCGCGCGGGTCCCCGAGTGCGGCGGGGGCGTTTTGCCTGTGCTTTCCTGGCGGACGTGCTGCCGCGTGCGGTGACCATCACGGCTCCTTCCCGCAGGGCCCGGTCGTCCGGTCCGGTTCGGGTGTCTCCAGCGTGGACACATCGCCCTCGGGCAGGCCCAGTTCGTGGGCCCGCAGCAGGCGGCGCATCACCTTTCCGCTTCGGGTGTGGGGCAGACTCCCGACGAACTCGATCTCCCGGGGGGCGACGGCCGCACCGAGGCGCCGACGCGCGAACGCCATTACGTCTCGCCGCAGTTCGGTGTCGGGCGGATACTCGGGGCGCGGAAGTACGAATGCCTTGACGATCGCGCCGGCCAGCGGGTCAGGGCGCCCGATGACACCGGCCTCGGCCACGGCCGGATGCTCCATGAGCGCGCTCTCCACCTCGAACGGCCCGATGAGGTGCCCCGCGGACTTGATGACGTCGTCGGCGCGGCCCACGAACCAGTACCAGCCGTCGGCGTCGCGGCTGACCAGGTCGCGGGTCAGGTACCAGCCGCCCGCGAAGCACGCCTCGTAACGGTGCGGCTCGTTGAGGTAGCCGCGGAACATCGACGGCCAGCCCGCCCGCAGGGCGAGCTCGCCCTGGGCCCCCGGCTCCTGGAGGATCTGGACGTGTCCGTCGGTGACCGCGGCCCGGCCGTCCTCGCCGCACGCCACTACGGCGGCCTCGACTCCCGGAAGCGGTCGGCCCATCGAACCGGGCCGCACCGGATCGGCCGCAAAATTCGCGATCATGATGGCACCGGTCTCGGTCTGCCACCAGGTGTCGTGCACCGGAAGCCCGAGCGCTTCCCGGCCCCACCGCACGGCCTCGGGATTGAGCGGCTCGCCGACACTCGCGACGAACCGCAGCGACGAGAGGTCGTGGCGCGCCGCGGAAGTCCGGCCGTCGCTGCGCGGTGCGGCCCGCATGAGCATGCGCAGCGCGGTGGGGGCCGTGTACCAGACGGTGACGCGATGGTCGGCGAGGATCCCGTACCAACGAGCGGGGGCGAACTCCCCTTCGTCGACGACGGTCGTCACCCCGAGGGTGAGCGGGGCGATGACGCCGTACGACATGCCGGTGACCCAGCCGGGGTCGGCGGTGCACCAGAAGACGTCGCTCTCGTGCAGGTCCAGGGCGTAGGCGGCGGTGACGTGATGGGCAAGGACCGCCTCGTGCACGTGTACCGCACCCTTGGGGGTACCTGTCGTGCCGCTGGTGAAGTGCAGCAGGGCCGGCTCCGTCGGATCGGTCGGGCCCACCGTGTATGCGTCCGGGGCGGAGTCCGTGAGCGCGGGGAGGGAGAGGGTGTCCGGGGGCGGGTCGGCCCCGGGATTGAGGAGCAGGACGTGCCGCAGGTGGGGAAGCCGGGAACGGACCGGGGCCACCTTGCGCTCGTACAGTTCCCGGGTGGTGACCAACGCCCGCGCGTTGCCCAGCTCCATGCGCAGTGCGACGGGTTCGGGACCGAAGGCGGCGAACAGGGGGCACAGGACCCGTCCGGCACGCAGGGTCCCGAGGACGGTGCTGTACAGCTCGGACCGGCGGCCGAGCAGAGTGAACACCCGCTCACCGCGTTCCACGCCCAGCATCTCCAGCACGTGCGCGAATCGTGAACTCTCGGCCGCGAGCCGGGCGAAGGTGACTGTCTGGACGCTTCCGTCGCGGGCGATGCAGCGCAAGGCGACCCGTTCGCCGTGGCCCTCGCGCAGGTGCCGGTCGACGGCCTCGTACCCGATGTTGATGCCGCCGTCGGGCAGCATGGCCATCCGGGACAGCTCGCGCCGCCATGAGAAGGCGGCCCGGGCGCTGTCGTAGTCGGGCATCACCGGTGCCACCGGCACGGCGTTCATCGCGGTGGCTCCACGTCGAGCGCGAGGCTCTCGTCGGTGTACTCGGTCGATTCGCCGAAGAGCCGGGCGATGTGCCGGAACGGGGTCTGCGGGGCAGCGGTGACCGCGCCGTGGATCATCAGCTCGAAAACCGTTCGATGCTGCATGACGGTCCTCCTTCCCGGGGCCCGGTACCCATGGATCTCACCCTGCTGCGCGGAACCGACCCCCGGGCAGTGCCGAATGGTCCACTTCCAGGACGGTTGGTCCCTATGTGGGTGCCTGATCGCGGCGCATGGTGGAAGGTGAGAGCGGCGGCCTCGGGCTGGCCGCGGCCCGTCCAGCCCTTTCCGCCGCCCGGCACGAAGGCCGCTACGCGTTCGTGAACTCCGCCGCCGCGTCGACCACGCCGGGCACCCCCCGGGCCAGCCGCAGGGCCAGATCCACAGGGACGGACTGTGGCAGGCGTCCGGTGAGCGTCACCGCGCCGTCCGCGACATGTACGGCAAGCGCGGCGTCGCCCTCAGGGATCAGATGCGTGAGGAGCGCGTGGCGCACATCCTCTGCGAGTTCGGCGTCGGAGCGCAGGTAGACCTTGAGCAGGTCGCCCCGGCTGGCGACACCGACCGGACGGCCGTCCTCGTCCACCACGGGAAGGCGCTTGAGATGGCCTCGGCCCATCAGCCGCGCGGCCGCCGCGATCGTGGCACCCCGCGGAACGGTAACGGGCGGCGCGGTCATCAAGCTGCCCGCCGTCGCCGGCACCGGGCCGTCCTGGTCCTCTCCCGGAACCTTGCCGAGTACGTCCGCCTCGGACACCACGCCGACGACCCGCCCCTCGGCCGACAGCACGGGCACCGCACTCACTCCCCAGCGCCGCATGGACTGGACGATCTCCTTGACCGGTGCGTCGAGTCTGGCGGAGACCACCGCATGGGTCATCACGTCGTCGACGGTTCGTGGGTGCTTCATGACCGGCCCTCCGGTACGTCTGGGCGTCAAGCCCTGTTGTGGGGTGTCCGTCGCAGCCGCCGTGGCCAATTCCTCCCTGCTCGTCGTCACCGACGACTCCCGCTTGCCGCGCTCCGGGACCCCGAGACGGCCACCGACACCAGGCCGAAAAGAGGCGGGACGGCCGTCGAGCCCGTGCCGATTCGCCATCCACCCCCAGGGTGGTGCCGTGTCGCTTCGGGCAGCAGGGCCGGGCAGGGCTCGATCGGGACCGAACGGCCCACCCCGAGGAGGCCCACGACGATGCCAGTGTGGGAGGAGTCGTCCCTCAGGGCTGGCCCACAATTCCTGGTGGACCACCGCGCAGCTGTCGTCGCTTGAGACGCAGGGCCCGGGGCGGCGCCCCCGGCTACGGCAAGGGGCGGGTCAGGGCGCCCGCCAGGAAGTGCGGGACAGCCCTCAGGGACGCGCTCCCGAGCCTCGGGCGTACCCGGAGGAGGAGCCATGACCAGCGAGACCCCTACTCGCCCGGAGCTGGGCGACGTCGTCGTGGGAGTCGACGGATCATCCTCCGGGCGCGGGGCCGTGCTCTGGGCCGCCCACGAGGCGGACCGACGGGGGCGGCCCCTGCATCTCGTCCACGCCGCCGACACCGACCGGCGGGCAGCCTTTGCCGACGCCGGAACGATCCGGGCGGTGCGTGAAGCGGGCCGCGATCTGCTGGCCGAGACCGCGAGTGCGGTCCGTGACCTCTTTCCGGACCTCCCGGTTACCGAGGACCTGAGTCGCCAAGAGCCGGTGGCCGGTCTCCGGGCGGCGGCCGGCCACCGGGGCACGATCGTGGTGGGGAGCCGGGGGCTCGGCGGCTTCGCCTCTCTCAGACTCGGATCCGTCGGTCTGGGTGTGGCGGGCCGTGCCGAGGTACCCACGATCGTGGTGCGCGGTGACGGCGACCGTCCCCTGTCGGGCTCGGTGACAGCAGCCGTGCACGGTGCATCGGATCTGGGCTGGCTGCTCGTCGCGGCTGCCGAGGCAGACGCCCGCAAGGCGGCGTTGCGGCTGGTGAGTGTCTGGAACGTGCTCACCCACGTCGGCAGTGTCGCGACCATGCTGGACGACCTTGACGGCATCGCCCGGCAACGCGTGCACGAAGTCAAGACGCTTGCCGATCTCGCGCGGGAGTTCTATCCCCACCTGACCGTCAGCCATCACGTCGAGACGGGCACGAGCACGCCCGGGATCCTGGTGGAGGCGAGTGCCCACACCGATCTCCTGGTGATGGGCAGGGAACACCGCGCCCTGGGCGCGGGCCCGTCCCTGGGCCGCGTCGCCCACGTCCTTCTCCACCACGCCCACTGCCCGGTGGAGATCGTTCCACCCGCCTTTGCCGCTCGGGTCGCGGAGACGTGAACGACATACTGCGCGGAGTCGGTTCTCGGGAACAGCCGATCCCCTGCTCTCGCCCGGGACGGCTTCACGCGCTGCGCCCACTGCCCGGTGATCACCGTCCCCGTCGGGTGAGCGGGCCATGACCTGGTCAGCGGCGAACCGGGCGCGCGCCTCGGCACAGGAGACCGCGGGACTCACCGAGGGGGAAGCCGCCCGCCGGCTGGCCGACACCGGCCCCAACGAGGTTGATGCGAAGACGCCCGTAAGGCTCAGCAGCCGGGTGCTGGCCCAACTGACCGACCCGCTGATCATGGTGCTTCTCGGGGCGGTCGTGCTGACCCTCGCGATCGCTGACTATCCCGACGCCGTCGTCATCGGGCTGGTCGTCCTGGTCAACACGACCGTTGGCGTGGTGCAGGAGATCCGGGCCGACAACGCCGTCGCCGCACTCTCGGCCCTCACCGCCCCGCACGCGCGCGTGCGGCGTGACGGCGCCCTGCGCGACCTCCCGGCGGCGGTGATCGTCCCAGGTGACGTACTCGTGGTCGGTGAGGGCGACATCGTCGCCGCCGACGCCGAGCTCGCCGAGGCCTCCGCCGTCCTGGTGGACGAGTCGATGCTCACCGGGGAGTCCGTGCCCGTCGACAAGGACGCCGGCGCATACCTGAGCGCAGGGACGGTCGTCGTCCGCGGCCGGGGCGTGGCCATGGTCACGGCGACCGGGGCACACAGCGCGCTCGGGCGCATCGCGGCTCTTCTCGACGAACGTCACGAACCGACGCCGCTGCAGCGGCGGCTCGCCGCACTCGGGCGCGTCCTCGCAGCCGTGACGGTCGCTCTGTGCGTCCTGGTCTTCGCCCTCGGTCTGGTGCGGGGCCTCCCGCTGGGCACGATGGCGGTTACGGCCATCAGCCTGGCTGTGGCGGCTGTCCCCGAATCCCTCCCCGCCGTCGTCACCCTGGCCCTCGCACTCGGAGCCAGGCGCATGGCCGCCCGGCACGCTCTGGTCAGGCGGCTGCCGGCAGTGGAGACGCTTGGCTCGGTGTCCGTTCTGGCCACCGACAAGACCGGCACACTGACGGAGGGCCGCATGGTCGTCCAGCGCGTCTGGACACCGCGCGTGACCGCCGAGCTGTCGGGGGTGGGGTACGAACCCGAGGGCGAGGTCCTGGTCGCCGGCCGGACCGCGGAAGCAGACGAGCTCGAAACCCTGACGGACCTACTGACCGTGACCGTCCTGTGCAACGACGCCACGTTGAGCCCGCCGGACGACGCGGCACCCGAAGGCCGCTGGACGGCCCTGGGCGACCCCATGGAGGCCGCGCTGCTGGCGGCTGCCGCCAAGACGGGCTGCCCGGAGCCGGCGAAGCTGTCGGTGACTCACCCCCGGATCGGAGAGGCACCCTTCGACAGCCTCCGCAGGCGCATGACCACGCTCCACAAGGCCGAGGCGGACGGGGTGCTCGTCTGTCTGAAGGGGGCTCCCGAAGCCGTCCTCGACCCTGCCGTCCTGCACGATCCTCCTGACGTACTTGCGGCGGCCCACGATGAAGCCGCGCGCCTGGCTGCCCATGGATACCGCGTGCTCGCAGTGGCATCGGGTCTGCGGGCCGACATCCCGAGCCCGGTTGCCGAGGCGGAGTCCGGGCTCGCGCTCCTCGGTCTCGTCGCGCTCAGCGACCCGCCCAAACCGCACGCCGCGGCGACTCTCGCCTCCTGTCGTGCGGCCGGCATCACTCCCGTCCTCATCACTGGGGACCATCCCGCGACGGCCCGCGCGGTGGCATGCCACGTCGCCCTCCTGGGCGAGGGCGGCCAGACGCAGGACCGCGTCGTCACGGGGGAGGACGTGGCTGCGGGGCGAGTCGCCGACCTCACGTCGGTGCGGGTCTTCGCCCGTACGGATCCCCAGCAGAAGCTGGACATCGTGGAGGCATGGCGCGCCAGGGGAGCGGTGACCGCCATGACCGGCGACGGGGTCAACGACGGCCCCGCTCTGCATCGGGCGGACATCGGGGTAGCCATGGGGGCGCGTGGAACGGAGGTGGCGAGGCAGGCGGCGGACCTTGTTCTCACGGACGACGAGCTCTCGACGGTCGTGGCGGCCGTCGAGGAGGGGCGGCGTGTCTACGACAACATCCGCCGCTTCCTCGTCTACGGGATGGGCGGCGGTGCGGCGGAGATCCTCGTGATGCTCATCGGCCCGCTCCTGGGACTCCCGCTGCCCCTTCGCGCCGGCCAGATCCTCTGGATCAACCTCCTGACGCACGGCCTCACCGGCGTCGCGATGGGTGCCGAACCAGCGTCCCCGGGAGCGATGTGCCGCCCCCCTCGCCCGCCTGACCAGCATATTCTCGGCGGTGGTGCCTGGCAGCGGCTGCTCCTTCTCGGGGCCGCCGTCACGGCTGCCTCCCTCGGCGCAGGACTTGCCGCTCAGGCATCGGACCTTGCCTGGCAGAGCGTCCTCTTCCTCGCCCTGCTGGCTGCCCAGCTCGGCGTCGCCCTGGGACTGCGTACGCGACTTCTGACCAAGGAGAACCCGTTCCTCCCGTTGTCCGTCCTCGCCTCTGCCCTGCTGGCCGCGGCGGCGCTGTACGTGCCCTTCCTGGGCTCGATCCTGGAGACCGAGCCGCTCGGCTGGGAGGGCGCCGGGATCGCTCTCGCGTGCGCGCCCGCCGGATTCGTCGCGGCCCGCGTCGTGCGGACCGCATTTCACCCAGGGGGCCCGACAGGGTCGGGTGGTTCATCCGGACCGGGGTGAGAGGGCGCCCTTCGGGTGCAGCACGTGCGCTCGGTGCAGTCGTACGTATCCGATGGGCGGGGAGGACACCGGATTCGCGCGGTGTGGCTACCCAGCACGCGTGGAGGGCACCGGAGTTGCTCGGTCGCGCCCTGGAAGTGATGGTGCGTGAACATCCCGCTGTCCGCCCGCGGAGGAGTACGGCTGAGGGGCCGAAGGGCCCGTCCGCCCTACTTCGTGGCTGATCATTCCGCTCCGTATCAGTGCCCGCCGCCCCTTTCCTCCGCGAGAACGGCCAAGGCGGCGTCGAGGAGGCGGGTCGCCTGCTCTGCGACCGGCTCCATGGCGTCGAGGCCGGTCAAGGTGACCATGGTGGCGGGGTCCACCGCCTGCACCACTACGTGGTCGCCCACGGTGCGGACAACGACGTTGCAGGGAAGCAGCAGCCCGACCGACGCGTCTGCATCCAGTGCCTGCCGGGCCAGAGCAGGATTGCATGCGCCGAGAATCAGGTACTCCTTCATCTCGTGACCGAGCTTCGCCTTCAGCGTGGCCTGCACGTCGATCTCCGTGAGCACGCCGAAGCCCTGGTCGGCCAGAGCCTTGCGTACTGCTGTGACCGTCTCGTCGAAGGCGCCATCCAGTGTTACGGAGCGGGCATACGACATCGTGTTCCACCTCGTCTCTTCCTCGCGGTCGGGGAGGGGGCCTCACCTCCAGGGTGCAGGCCGGCGATGGAGGACGCAGCGGGACAGCGGAAAGCCGGAGTCGCGCGGCCCTTGACCGACGGGACCGCCCAATCGGCCGACGTACGGGAAGGGGCGCGGCCGGGAGATCCGGACCGCGCCCCTTCCCGTACGGAATGAAGGAACTACGTCGTCCGGCGGGCGGTGAGCACCCGCTGGAGCAGGACGAAGCTCAGCAGGAGGACACCGGTGACGATCTTGGTCCACCAGGAGGAGAGGGTGCCCTCGAAGGTGACGATGGTCTGGATGACGCCGAGGACGGTGACGCCGAGGACGGTGCCGAGGACGTAGCCGGAGCCGCCGGTGAGGACGGTGCCGCCGATGACGACGGCGGCGATGGTGTCGAGTTCGCCGCCGAGGAGGTTGAGGCTGTAGCCGGACTGGGTGGTGAAGGTGAAGAGGACGCCGCCGAGGGCGGAGCAGACGCCCGAGACCGTATACGCGGAGAGGACGGTGCGGCGGACCGGGAGAGCCATGAGTTCGGCGGACTGGGGGTTGTCACCGACCGCGTAGACGCCGCGGCCGAAGCGGGTGTAGTGCAGGACGGCGTAGGCGATCGCGACGACCGCGAAGGCGATGACGACGCTCCAGGTGATGAAGGCGGAGCCGACGCTGATGCGGTACTGGGCGGCCGAGGTGAAGAAGGGGTCGCTGATGGAGATGGATTCGGTGGAGATGACGAAGCAGAGGCCGCGGGCGAGGAACATGCCCGCGAGAGTGGCCATGAAGGGCTGCACGCCGTAGTCGTGGACCATGTGGCCCATGGCCTTGCCGAGCGCGGCGCCGGTCAGGAGGGCCACCAGGATCGATACGAGGGGCGGCCAGCCGTTCGTCTCCGTCAGCCAGGCGCAGATCATCGTGGAGAGCGCCGCCATCGCGCCGACCGAGAGGTCGATGCCGCCGGTCAGCATCACGAAGGTCATTCCGACGGCGAGGACGAGCAGTCCCGCGTTGTTGATGAAGATGTTGAGCAGGACCTGGGTGTCGAGGAAGCCGTAGTAGCGGGAGTTGCCGGCCAGGAGCAGAACGACCAGGAGGAGGGCGGTCGAGGCGACCGGGACGTAGCCGCGCCGGTGGGAGACCGCGAGCCGGAGGCGCTCCAGGGCGGGGGTGGGAGGAGTGGCGGTGGGAGCGCTCATGACTTCTGGACCTCGGCGGGTGTGGCGGACGCAGCGGACGACGCGCTCGGGTCGGGGACTTCGGCGGTGGTGGCCGGCCCGCCGTTCGCGGCCGCCACCACCTCGCGTCGCCGCAGGAAGCGGGCCCGGACGGCGGCCCGGTAGGCGGGCGACTGGAGCAGGCAGACCGCGGTGACCACGACGGCCTTGACGACGAGCGTCGTCTCGGAGGGCAGGCCGAGCGAGAGGACGACCTGTGTCATGGTCTGGATGACGAGGACGCCGACGACCGTACCGCCGAGGTAGAAGCGGCCGCCGACCAGTGACGTACCGCCGATGACGACGGCGAAGATGGCGTCGAGTTCGATCCAGAGACCGGCGTTGTTGCCGTCCGCGCCGGAGATGTTGGAGGAGATCATCAGGCCGGCGGCGCCCGCGCAGAGACCGCAGAAGGCGTACGCCCCGATGATCATGCCGCGCGACTTGATGCCGGCCAGGCGGCTGGCCTCGGGGTTGCCTCCGACCGACTCGATCAGCACACCGAGCGCACTGCGGCGGACGAGCAGCGCTACCAGGCCGATGCTCAGGCCCGCGACGATGGAGGAGAAGGGGAGGCCGAGGACGTAGCCGCCGCCGATGAGGTGGTACGGGTCGGAGGAGACGGTGACGATCTGACCGTCGGTGATCATCTGCGCGATGCCGCGCCCGGCGACCATCAGGACCAGGGTCGCGATGATCGGCTGGATGCCGACGGCGGCGACCAGTACCCCGTTCCACAGCCCTGCGACGAGCGAGAGCCCGAGCGCGAGGCCCACGGCGGAGAGCACTCCGCCGACCGAACCCTGGTCCACCAGGCCCGCGATCTGTGTGCAGGCGACCGCGCCGCCGATGGCGACGACCGCGCCGACCGAGAGGTCGATGCCGCGCAGGGCGATGACGAGCGTCATGCCGATGGCGACCAGCCCGAGCGGAGCGGAGAGCCGGATGATGTCGATGAGGCTGCCGTAGAGGTGACCGCCCTGGATGCGGACCGCGAAGAAGCCGGGGTCGTTGACGGCGGCGATGAGGAGGAGCAGTACGAGCAGGGCGAGCGGCCAGAAGAGGCGATGGGCGGTGAGCGCCCGGAAACTGGTCATGAGGTGGCTCCGGTAACTCCGGCGCCGCTGTCAGCGGTTGCGGCCCCGGTGGCGATGACCTCCATCAAACGGTCGGTGGTCAGGCCGGCGTCGTTCGGCAGGGTAGCGACGAGTTCGCGGTCGCGCAGGACGGCGACGGTGTCGGACAGGCGGAGGACCTCCTCGAGTTCGGCGGAGACGAAGAGGACGGCCATGCCGCCGTCGGCGAGTTCAGCGACCAGGCGCAGGATCTGCGTCTTGGCGCCGATGTCGATGCCGCGGGTGGGCTCGTCGAGGATGAGGAGTTTCGGTTCGGTGAGCAGCCAGCGGGCGAGCAGCACCTTCTGCTGGTTGCCACCGGAGAGGTTGCGGACCGGCAGGTCCGGGTTGCGCGGCCGGATGTCGAGGGCTTCCATCCACTTGTCGACGAGTTCGTCCTTGCGCTTCGTCGCCAGCGGGCGGGCCCAGCCGTGCGCGGCCTGGAGGGCGAGGACGATGTTCTCGCGGACGGTGAGATCGGGGATCAGGCCGTCGGTCCGACGGTTCTCCGAGAGGTACGCGATCCCCTTGTCGATCGCCGCTCGCGGCGATCGCAGCGAGACGTCCTGGCCGCCGAGGGTGAGCTGCCCGCTGTCGGAGCGGTCGGCGCCGGCGAAGAGGCGGGCGGTCTCGCTCCGTCCCGAACCGAGCAGCCCGGCGAGCCCGGTGACTTTGCCCGGCGCCAGGTCCAGGTCGAAGGGGGCGACGGCCCCCTTCCGCCCGACCCCGCGCGCGGTGACGAACGCCTCGGCGGCGGCCGTCTCGACCACGTCACGCGGTGCGTTGTGCTCCTCGGCCTCGAGCGCGCTGAGCTCCTGCCCCAGCATCTTGCCGACCAGTTCGCGGCGCGGCAGTTCGGCGACCGTCCACTCCCCGATGAGCCGGCCGTCCCGCAGGACGGTGATCCGGTCGCTGATCTCGTAGATCTGCTCCAGGAAGTGGGAGACGAAGAGGATGGCGACACCCTCCTCGCGCAGCCGCCGCATCACCCGGAAGAGCCGCTTGACCTCCTCGGCGTCGAGACTGGAGGTGGGCTCGTCCAGGATGAGGACGGAGGCGTCGACGTCGACGGCGCGCGCGATGGCGACCATCTGCTGCACGGCGAGCGGCTGGCTGCCGAGCGAGGCGGAGACGTCGACGTCCAGTTCGAGACGGGCCATCAACGCCCTGGCCCGCTTGCGCAGTTCCTTCCAGTGGATCATTCCGCCGAACCGTCGCGGTTCGCGTCCGAGCAGGACGTTCTCCGCGACGGAGAGGCTCGGGCAGAGATTGATCTCCTGGTACACGGTGGCGACGCCGCTGCCCTGTGCCTGCAGCGGCCCGGTGAAGACCACCTCGGCGCCCTTGACCCTGATCGTGCCGGCCTCCGCCTCGTACACGCCGGTGAGGCATTTGATCAGGGTGGACTTACCGGCCCCGTTCTCGCCCATCAGAGCGTGCACCTCCCCGGGATGGAGCCGGAAGTCGACCCCCTTGAGGGCCTGCACACCCAGGAACTCCTTGACCACACCCGTGGCTTCGAGAACGGGGCTCGGGGTGTCGGTCGCGGTCGTCGCCGCCATGGTGATACTCCGCGTCTTCGAAGGTCCGGATCAGTACTTGCGGTTGGGGAGTTCGGCCTTCGCCTGGTCCTGGGTGAAGACGCCTTCCTCGGACTCGATGCGACGCTCGACCTTTTCGCCGGCGGCGACCTTCTTCACCAGGTCCATGATCTGAGGGCCGATCAGCGGGTTGCACTCGACGACGCAGTTGATCTTGCCGTCGACCATCGCCTGGAAGGCTTCCTTGATGCCGTCGATGGAGACGATCCGGATGTCGGTGCCGGGCTTCTTGCCGGCCTCCTCGATGGCCTGGATGGCGCCGATCGCCATGTCGTCGTTGTGCGCGAAGAGCACGTCGATGTCCTTGTGGGACTTCAGGAACGACTCCATGACCTCCTTGCCCTTGGCGCGCGTGAAGTCACCCGTCTGCGACGCGATGATCTTGAAGCGGCTGTCCTTGCCGACGACGTTCTTGAACCCCTCGGCGCGGTCGTTGGCGGGCGCTGAACCGGTCGTCCCCTCAAGCACTACCACGTTGAACGGGCCGTCCCCCTTGGTGTCGTCGACCAGCCACTGACCGGCGCGCTCACCCTCCTTGACGAAGTCGGAACCGATGAAGGTCACGTACAGCGACTCGTCCTTGGAGTCCACGGCCCGGTCGGAAAGGATCACCGGGATCCCGGCGTCCTTCGCTTCCTTGAGCACCGTGTCCCAGCCGGTCTCTACGACCGGTGAGAACCCGATGACGTCCACCTTCTGCGAGATGAACGTACGAATCGCCGATATCTGGTTCTCCTGCTTCTGCTGCGCGTCGGAGAACTTGAGCGTGATTCCGGCCTTCGCCGCCGAATCCTTGACGGACGTGGTGTTGGCCGTCCGCCAGCCGGACTCCGACCCGACCTGCGCGAAACCGAAGGTGAGCGTCTTGGACTTGCCGTCCCCGGAGCCGGAGGCTCCGGGCTTCTTCTTCTCGCCACAGGCCGCGAGCGGCACGGCGAGGGCGGCCGCACCCAGCCCCATCAGGAGGTTCCGGCGGCTCAGAGTGTTCACTACGGTGACCTTTTCGGACATGGGCAGGGCTCGCTTCCTGTCAGGGCACGGCGGGTCATCCCGGAACCCCGCACACCTCAACGCGTTCGATATTTCGTACGCAGTTCGAAATTTGGGATGACGGTAGCTCCGGGGGTGAAGCAGGTCAACGCCCCGTACAGAAAAGGAATATTGCACTTCGGTCTCACCGGGTCATGGCGAACATCTGGCACGAGCCGCCCCGGCGCGGTCGGTGGTCGGCTGCGGCCACGTCCCCTGTCCGGAGCAGGAATCCGCGGACGGTGGCACAGGATCCTGCGTTCGTCGGTGGGCGGGGCGCGGGCGATGGTCTTGGCCAACCGGCGCGCTGGTTGGCCTGATTGCTCGCCCCCGCCAGGGAAACAGCATGGCCGAGGAGCAGTGGGATGCTCTCGAACTTCGCTCGGCGCCAGCGAAGTGGAGCGCAGCCGGCGCTGCCCCATGACCGGTTCCGTTGCCGGAGGTTCGGCCCAGGCGAGGAATTGCGCCATCAACTGGCGTCCGATGCGTCGACCCTGTGCCTGCTGTAGCAGGTACATCGGCCCGAGATTGACCGCTTCGTCTCTGCGCCCGCACAGGAATCCGACGATCTCGTCCTCCTTGCGTACGACACGGCAGAAGCGATGCGCGGGCTGGCGCTCGACCTCCTCGATGAACCCGCGCCACTGGGCGATGCCCTCACTGGTGACCGCATCGCCACGATGTACCCGGATCCATGCCTCGTCGATCCCTGCGTCCCGATTGGGGTAGGTCTGCAGCCAGGCCGCCAGGAGCGTGTGGGCAAGGGGAGAGGCGTCCTGCACCCGGGCGCTGTCGATCACGAAGTCCACCTGAGCATTGTTCAGCGCGGTCCGTCGAGCTGTCTTGCGATTTCCGTCGCCCACGCGCGTGAGGGGGCCGCTTCCCGTTTCAGGCTGATGCGAGGTGAAGGACGAGGACCGCCTGGACGAAGCGGCTGATGCGGGTGGTGCTGCAGCGGAGTTTCCAGCCCTGCAAACGGTTCGCCAAGGACGCCGTGCTTATCGTTGACGGCACTCTCGTGCCCACCCGCGACCACGCCATCGCCGCGCAGTCGAAGAACTACAGGTACTCCACGAACCACCAGGTCGTCATCGACGCCGACACCCGCCTCGTCGTGATGGTCGGCCGGCCCTTGCCGGGCAACCGCAACAACTGCAAGGCGTGGGAGGAGTCCGGCGCGAAGGCCGCCGTCGGCCAGACCACGACCATCGCCGATGGCGGCTATCCAGGCACCGGGCTCGTGATGCCCCACCGCCGCCGCAAAGGCGAAGAACTGCCCGACTGGAAACAGGCACACAACAAGTCCCACAAGCTGGTCCGCGCCCGCGTCGAGCACGTCTTCGCCCGCATGAAGACCTGGAAGATCCTCCGCGACTGCCGCCTCAAAGGCGACGGCGTCCACCACGCCATGCGCGGAATCGCTCGCCTGCACAACCTCAACCTCGCCGGATAGACGAGCGGTCGGGCTGGCCACCGACCACGTCCACACTCCTCAGAGACCATTTGCGGGACAACCCTTACGTGCTGCTGGAACTGGCAAACTCTGGACCTATTCCCTGGGATACTCGGATATACGTGAGAGGTCTGCCCGAGTGGGTTGCGAAGCGGAAAGGATGGAACGGTGAAGCGAGGTGAAGCCTCCACTTTCCTCCTCGGGGGCAGCGTCCAGGGCCTCATTCGCATCCGGAGCATTGCCCGCAGCGTGACGCAACAGGAGGCTCCGGATGGCTCGGAATCGTGGCCTGAGGGAGCGACTCCTGCGACGTATGCGGCAGCCGTAGCGTCTACCTGTCATTCTCTCCGGCATGCCTCTGCGAGCAGGGTTGGGCTGAGGCGTGCCGCGCCGCAGAAGGTTTTGGTTCGCGCGTGGCTCGAGGTCGGGGTGCTGGGCAGGCATTGGATCGCCGATGTCGGTCACGACTCCGGGCGAAGTCGAATGGTGGCTCAAATTCGGTCCGTGGCGGATCGTGAGCACTCCGAGGTCTCCGACTTCCAGCCGTTGGAACGCAACGGGGGTGCCCGCAACTTCGCAGGGTGGGAGGCGACTTCTCATTGGTACGGTGACGTGCATCAGCAATCACCGCGATTCGCCGCCAGCGACGTGCGGCCTCTCCGATGCCACCGGGTTTCCGCCACCGCGAGTTGGTAAATCTCCTCAAGACCGACCAAAGCGACGGTACCTCGCCGCGTTGTCGAAACGCCCGAATACATCCAGTATGCGGGCGCCTCTCCGTCGTGCGATGCGCCGCATCTGACGCCGCGCGCTGATCCACCAGGAATTGCGGGACAGCCCTTATGCCCACCCCGGCGATGTGACATCTCGTGACAGATGAGAGGGTCGGGCGGGTGAGCGAGACACCCCCGAACACCCTGCAATACCGCTTTGACGGGCCCGAAGACGCACCAGTCCTGGTGATCGGCCCCTCCCTCGGTACCACCTGGCACATGTGGGACCGCCAGATACCCGAGCTCACCCAGCACTGGAGAGTCTTCCGCTACGACCTCCCGGGACACGGCGGCGCGCCCGCGCACCCCGCCACCGCCATCGGTGTACTCGCCGACCGGCTGATGGCCACCCTCGACGGGCTCGGTGTGCAGCGTTTCGGCTACGTGGGCTGCTCCATCGGCGGCGCGATCGGCGCCGACCTCGCGCTGCGCCACCCGCGGAGGGTCGCCTCGCTGGCGCTGGTGGCCTCGTCGGCCCGGTTCGGCAGTGCCGACGAATTCCGTCAGCGCGGGGTGATCGTCCGGACCAACGGGCTGGAGCCGATGGCCCGCACCGCCCCGGAGCGCTGGTTCACGCCCGGCTTCGCCGCTGCGCAGCCGGCCATCGTCGAGTGGGCCGTCCAGATGGTCCGCACCACCGATCCCGGTTGCTACATCGCCGCATGCGAGGCCCTGGCCGCCTTCGACATCCGCAGTGAGCTCGGCCGGATCGGGGTACCCACGCTCGTCCTGGTCGGTGCCGAGGACCAGGTCACCGGCCCCGGTGACGCCAGGACCCTGGTCGCGGGGATACCCGACGCACGGCTCGCCCTCGTCCCGGGGACCTCCCACCTGGCCCCGGTCGAGCAGCCGGCGGCCGTCACCGATCTCCTGCTCACCCACTTCTCCACGGCGTGGCAGGACACCCTGGCGGCCATTCCCGTGCCCTCGTTCGTGCCCAGGCTCTCCGCGCCCGTGCTGCCCGTCGCGGAGCTCACCGCCGCCGCGCAGCCCGAAGCGGAAGCCGGCGGGCGCGCCGACCCGTACGAGCCGGGCATGAAGATCCGCCGTGAGGTGCTCGGTGACGCCCATGTCGACGGGGTCATGGCCGCCGCCGACGACTTCACGGGCGACTTCCAGGAACTCGTCACCCGGTACGCCTGGGGCGAGGTCTGGAGCCGGGAGGGGCTGGACCGGCGCACCCGCAGCAGTGTCACGCTCACCGCTCTCGTCGCCTCGGGACACCTGGAGGGTCTGGCCGCCCATGTCAGCGCCGCCCTGCGCAACGGCCTCACCCCGGCCGAGATCAGGGAAGTGCTGCTGCAGACCGCCGTGTACTGCGGGATTCCGGCGGCGAGCGCCGCCTTCACGATCGCCCAGTCCGTGATTCGGGCCGAAACGACACCTCCCGCATAGCAGGATGGGCTGCATGAACGCCCAGAACCCCGAGCCGCTCGCGCTCACGCTGACCAAGCAGTCCCACTCCTGCATCCGCCTGGAGAGGGGCGGGCGCACGCTCGTCATCGACCCGGGCGGGTTCTCCGAGCAGGATGCCGCGATCGGCGCCGAGGCGATCCTGGTGACGCACGAGCACCCCGACCACTTCGACGAGGAGCGGCTGCGCGCCGGCCTGGAGGCCGACCCGGGCGCGGAGATCTGGACCCTGCACAGCGTGGCCACACAGCTCGCCGCGGCGTTCCCGGGGCGGGTCCACACCGTCGGACACGGCGACACCTTCTCCGCCGCCGGGTTCGACGTCCAGGTGCACGGTGAGCTCCACGCGGTGATCCACCCGGACCTTCCGAGGGTGACGAACATCGGCTTCCTGATGGAGGGGTCCGTCTTCCACCCCGGCGACGCCCTCACCGTGCCCGGGCAGCCGGTCGACACGCTCCTCCTTCCGGTGATGGCACCCTGGAGCAAGATCTCCGAGGTCATCGACTACGTCCGGGAGGTCGGGCCGCGCCGCGCCATCGACATCCATGACGCGTTGCTCACCGATCTGGCCCGTCCGATCTACGACACCCACATCGGCAATCTGGGCGGCGCCGGCCATGCCAGGCTGGCCTCCGGCGAGTCGACCGGCGTGTGACGGGCGAGTCGACCGGCGTGTGACGGGCGCCGCCCCGGCGACTGTCAGAGGGAGCCGATAGGTTTACGTACATGCGCATCGCCACCTGGAACGTCAATTCGATCACCGCCCGCCTGCCGAGGCTGCTGGCCTGGCTCGAGAGCACCGGCACGGACGTGCTCTGCGTCCAGGAGACCAAGTGCACGGCCGAGCAGTTCCCGGCCGAGGCGCTGCGTGAGCTCGGATACGAGTCCGCGGTCAACGCCACGGGCCGGTGGAACGGGGTGGCGATGATCTCCCGCGTCGGTCTGGCCGACGTCGTGACGGGGCTGCCCGGCGGCCCCGACTACGACGGCGTGCAGGAGCCGCGGGCGATCAGTGCGACCTGTGGCCCGGTCCGCCTCTGGTCGGTCTACGTGCCCAACGGCCGCGAGGTCGAGCACGAGCACTACGCGTACAAGCTGCGCTGGCTCGACGCGCTGCAGAAGGCCATGGCGGCGGACGCCGCGGGGGCGCAGCCGTTCGCCGTCCTCGGTGACTTCAACGTGGCCCCGACCGATGACGACGTATGGGACCCGGCCCTCTTCGAGGGCGCCACCCATGTCACCCCCGCCGAGCGGGCCGCCCTCGCCACCCTGCGCGAGGAGGGCCTCGCCGACGTGATGCCCCGGCCGCTCAAGTACGACCGCCCGTACACCTTCTGGGACTACCGTGAGCTGCGCTTCCCGAAGAACAAGGGCATGCGTATCGACCTCGTCTACGGCAACGCCCCGTTCACCGCCTCGGTCAAGGACAGTTACGTGGACCGCGAGGAGCGCAAGGGCAAGGGGGCCTCCGACCACGCCCCGGTGGTCGTCGACCTCGACCTCTGAGCAGAGGCTGTGCTCAGACGTCCGTCTGCGGCATCTGGGTACGTACGGTCTCCAGGGCGGCTGCCGCGGTGCCGAGTGCCAGGACCATGAGCAGTGCGCTCACCCACAGCGGCGCCCGGAAGCCGAACCCGGCGCCGATCGCGAGTCCGCCGAGCCACGGCCCCAGTGCGGCGCCCGCGTTGAACGCCGCGGTGGCGAACGAGCCCGCCAGGGTCGGCGCTCCGCCCGCCAGCCGGAACACGTGCGCGATCAGTGCTGTCCCGGTGCCGAACGCGAGCATGCCCTGGACGAGGACGAGCGCGATCACCGCCACCGGGCTGCCCGCACCTGACGCGAACAGGGCCCAGCCGACGGCCAGAGCGGACATCCCGACCGCGGCCGGCGCGACCGGTCGGGAGTCGATGATCCGGCCGCAGACGGTGACACCGATGAACGAACCCACACCGAACAGCGAGAGCAGGACGGGCACCCATGTGGTTCCGAGGCCCGTGACGTGCCGCGCGACCGGTTCGAGGTAGGAGAACGCGCAGAAGGTCGCGCCTTGGACGAGCGCGCTCGTCAGCAGGGTCAGCAGCAGCCGGGGTCCGGCCAGGGTTCGCAGTTCGGCGTACGCGCTCGGCAGGACGGCCCCGTGCCGGCCCGCCGGAATCGTCGCCGCGATCACGGCGATCGCCGGCAGTGCGACGAGGGCCACGGCCCAGAACGCCGCACGCCACCCCCACTGGCCGCCCAGCCACGCTCCGGCGGGCACCCCGGCCACACACGCGACGGTGACACCGCCGACCACTACGGACGTGGCCCGCGCCCGCGCCCCCGGCCCGGCGAGGGCGACTGCGGTCACCAGGGCGACGGCCCAGAACCCGGCATTGGCCACCGCCGCGACGACCCGCGTCGCCAGTAGCACTCCGTAACTGGAGGTCACCGCACCGATGACGTGCACGGCGGCGAAGACGCAGAGGAAGGACAACAGGGCACGGCGGCGCGGCCAGTTGCGGCCCAGGAGCGCCATGGCAGGCGCCCCGAGAAACATCCCCACGGCGAACGCCGAGGTCAGCAGACCCGCGGCGGGGATGGAGACGCGCAGGTCCTCGGAGATGTCCGACAGCAGGCCGGACAGCATGAACTCGGAAGTGCCCTGGGCGAAGACGGCGAGCCCGAGCGCGTAGACGGAAAACGGCATGAAGAACCCCATGGACGGCTGAGAAGGAGAACCGGTCGGGGATGCGGGCCGCACCCGCTCGTGGTGTCGAGCGGCAACGCGGCGGAACGGCACGGCGGCAGCAGGGCTGTGAGGTGCCGGAAGAGTTCTGCCGTGCGCGAGGACGAGCGCGACCCGCATCGCGTGGGTCCGGAGGGCGGCAGGGCGACAGCCGTGACGACGAGCAGTCGGTCAGGTGCGGACGCGGAAAGCCACCGGGGGACCGGTGGCTACGATCTGTCGGACTCGGGGCTGCTCACGAAGCGTGAACCTACCAGCCCGCGGACGGGTTTCTCCACTCCCTGTTCCCGCTCATTCGGGAGCGTGTCCGGGTGAACGCGAGGCGTACGCGCGCTGTTCAGCACTCGAACGACAGGCCGCGCGCCCTGTGGTGCGGAACCGTGCCGGGATGGGAACCTGAGTGGTATGAACATCCCCTTCTTGGACAACTGGCGTAAGCGTCACGACGGAACGCGACGGGCGGGGCTCGCGGTCGCCGTCGAGGCCGATCCGGAAGGCGTGGCCGAACTGCTCGCGGAATGTGAGCTGCTGCGCGCCCGGGTGGGGGAGCGGGGGCTCGAACTCGACGACAGCCCGGCCTCGTTGGCCGCACTGGATCAGCTGCCACCGCGCTGGCGTGACGATCCGGAGGAGTTGCCCTGGCTGGGCAACGATGCGGGGCTCTATCTCGGCACGGTCCTGGTGCGCAATGTCGCCGGGGCGCTCTGGCACATCCGGCCGAGCGGTCAGCCCGTGGTGCGCCTTCCTTCGGGGCGGGAGATCGATGTGGTCGAGGCCGGTCTCGACTGGGCGATGACGGGCAGCCCCGAGCTGTCACAGGTGTACTCGGAGTCGGCCGAGGGGTGATGCACCGCCTCGTGTTCCGTGTGACGAGATAAAACGCCTTATGCCCCATTTACGCGTGTCGGGTGTGAAGTCCCTTTCCGGGGCGGATAGTTTGCGCTGACCTCGACATAGCGATAAGTGGGTAGGGCAGCGTATGGCCGTCGATCCGTTGATCGAGCTGCGTGACGTCAATAAGTTCTACGGAAAGTTGCACGTACTGCAGGACATCAATCTCACCGTCGGCCGCGGGGAGGTGGTGGTGGTCATCGGCCCCTCCGGCTCCGGGAAGTCGACGCTCTGCCGGACCATCAACCGCCTTGAGACGGTCGAGTCGGGCCACATCTCCATCGACGGGAGGCCGCTCCCCGAGGAGGGCAAGGGCCTGGCGCAGCTGAGGGCCGAAGTCGGCATGGTCTTCCAGTCGTTCAATCTGTTCGCGCACAAGACGGTGCTGGCCAATGTCTCGTTGGCGCAGCTCAAGGTCCGCAAACGGAAGAAGGACGAGGCCGACCGGCGGTCCCGGGAACTCCTGGAGCGAGTGGGGCTCGTCAGCCAGGCCGACAAGTTCCCCGCACAGCTCTCCGGAGGCCAGCAGCAGCGCGTGGCCATTGCCCGTGCCCTCGCCATGGACCCGAAGGCGCTCCTCTTCGACGAGCCCACCTCGGCCCTCGACCCGGAGATGATCAATGAGGTGCTGGAGGTGATGCAGCAGCTCGCCCGCGAGGGCATGACCATGGTCGTCGTCACCCACGAAATGGGTTTCGCCCGATCCGCGGCCAACCGCGTCGTCTTCATGGCCGACGGCCGCATCATCGAGGACCGCACCCCGGAGGACTTCTTCACCGCTCCGGAGAGCGACCGCGCCAAGGACTTCCTGTCCAAGATCCTCAAGCACTGACGGGAGGCCCTGTGTTGCGTACGAGAAGAGTGCTGGCCGCCTGTGCCGGTCTCCTGCTGGCAGTCCTCGCCGCGGGCTGCGGCAAGGACGGAAGCCCGCCGGTGAAGGGTCCGCAGGCCGAGGCGTTGCCCGTCTACAAGGTCGACACCGGCTTCCAGCTGCCGGACTCCAAGACCTGGACCAGCGCGAAGAAGCGCGGATATCTGCGGGTAGGGGCCAAGGAGGACCAGCCCTACCTCGGTGAGAAGGACCCGGCCACCGGCGTCTACTCCGGTTTCGACATCGAGATCGCCCGGATGATGGCGGCCTCGCTCGGCTTCGACCCGAAGACGATCAGGTTCAAGACCATCGCTTCGGCCAACCGCGAGACCGCCCTGCAGAACGGGCAGATCGACTACTACGTCGGCACCTACACCATCAACGACATGCGCAAGAAGCTCGTCGGGTTCGCCGGCCCCTACTACATGGCAGGCCAGGGGCTGCTGGTCCGTACGGACGAGAACGACATCCACGGACCGCAGGACCTCGCCGGCAAGACGGTCTGTTCGGCGGCCGGGTCGACCCCGTACCAGCGGATCGCCGCCGACTACCCGAAGGCGGACCTGGTCGCCTACGACACGTACTCGATCTGCGTCGACAACCTGCTGACGTACCAGGTCGACGTCGTCACCACCGACGACGCGATCCTGCTGGGCTTCGCCGCGAAGGCGCCCGACGAGATGAAGGTCGTCGGCAAGCCCTTCTCCGAGGAGCCGTACGGCATCGGGGTCCCGCGCAGCGACAACGCGCTGCGGTTCGCCCTCAACGACGCGCTGGAGACCAACGAGAAGAACGGCAACTGGAAGAAGGCGTTCGAGGCGACGCTCGGTCTCTCCGGAGTCCCCGCGCCGAAACCGCCGCCCATCGACAACTACCCGGCGACCTGAGAGGACGGCCACCACACATGGACGTACTCACCGACAACTTCTCGCTCTACGGCAAGGGGTTCCTCGGGACCGTCGAACTGACCTTCTACGCCTCGATCCTGGCGTTGGTCCTCGGTTTCGTCATGGCCTCCTGCCGGGTGGCGCCCGTCGGCTCGTTCCGGGTGATCGGCACGGTCTGGGTGACCGTGCTGCGCAACACCCCGCTGACCCTGCTCTTCTTCGCCGTACTGCTCGGCCTGCCACGCTTCGGCCTGGTGCTGCCGTTCAACGTCTTCGCGATCCTCGCGCTCGGCTGCTACACCTCCGCGTTCATCTGCGAGGTGCTGCGCTCCGGCATCAACACCGTGCCCACCGGGCAGGGCGAGGCCGCGCGGAGCCTCGGCATGACGTTCGGCCAGACACTCGGCAACGTGGTCCTGCCGCAGGCGTTCCGCTCGGTGATCCCGCCGATCGGCTCGACGCTCATCGCGCTCGCCAAGAACTCCGCGATCGCCGGGGCGTTCAGCGTCACCGAACTGCTCGGCACCTACAAGACCCTCAACGAGCTGGGCTACAGCATCATCTGGACCTTCGTCTGGATCGCCGTCGGGTACCTGATCATCACTCTGACCATCAGCGCGATCTTCAATGTGCTGGAAAAGCGCTGGGGAGTCGCCCGATGACCGCCCATTCCGCCCCCAGCGCGACCGCGCTCTACGACATCCCCGGGCCGCTGACCCGCAAGCGGCACCTCATGTACGGGATCGTCTCGACGATCCTCATCCTCGCCCTGGTCGGCTGGGTCATCTATCTGCTCTTCGACACCGACCAGTTCACCAGTGCCAAGTGGACGCCCTTCGAGTACAAGGGCATTCAGGAACTGCTGCTGCGCGGGCTCGGCAACACCCTGAAGGCGTTCGCGTACGCCGCGGTGCTCTCGCTGGCGCTCGGGGCCGTCCTCGCGGTGGGCAGACTCTCCGACCACCGGCCGGTGCGCTGGGTGGCGACGATCCTCGTCGAGTTCTTCAGGGCCATGCCCGTCCTGGTGATGATCTTCTTCATCTTCGTCGCACTGAAGGTGCAGCCGCTGCCGGCCCTGGTCGCCGGACTGACGCTGTACAACGGCTCGGTGCTCGCCGAGGTGTTCCGTACCGGCATCAACTCGGTGGAGCGCGGCCAGGGCGAGGCGGCCTTCGCCCTGGGGATGCGCAAGACACAGGTCACGACCTTCGTCCTGGCCCCGCAGGCGGTGCGCGCGATGCTGCCCACCATCATCAGCCAGCTGGTGGTGGCGCTGAAGGACACCTCGCTGGGCTACCTGATCACGTACGAGGAGTTTCTCCACGCGGGGAAGCTCATCGCATCCAACCTCGACTACGACCTGCCGTTCATCCCCGTGGTGATGGTGATCTCGCCGATCTACATCGGGATGTGCATGCTGCTCTCCTGGTTCGCCACCTGGGTGGCCAAACGCGAGCGGCGCAACCCGAAGACGGAGGCGACGGGCGTCGCCCCGGCCCAGCCGGGGACGCTGATGTCGGGAGGGAAGTAGCCGGGAAGCGCGGTCCCGGGCAGCGGTGCCCGTCCGGCAGCAGCCGGTGATCACTTCTCGCACACGGCACGGACATGCACGAAGGCCCGTGCCGGGCGGGGAGAAGGTCAGCTGCGTGCCGGGCCGCGCCGTCAGCCGAGAGCGCTCCTGGTCCGCCAGTCGGCCCAGGAGACGTTCCACGCCCCGTAGCCGTTGCCCTCCGCGACCGTGCCCTTGGCGTCCGCGCCGGTGATCTCGAAGGGGTCGCCGACGCGGGCCTGCCGGTAGAGGGACGCGGCGTTCGCGTCGCTCATCCCGACACAGCCGGAACTGTGGTTGGCCACCCCGAAGTACGCGGCGTTCCACGGCGCGGCATGGGCATACATGCCCGACCAGGTCAGCCGCATCGAGAAGTCGACCATCTTGTCGTACGCGTCACCGAGGCCCACCGTCTCGGAGCGCATGTTGATCGTGCCCTCCTTCGCCATCAACACGGCCGTGCCCCGCCAGGACGCCTTGTCGCCCCCCGGCGTGCCCGCCGACATGGGCACGTCCATGACCGTCCTGCCGTCCCGCCTCAGCGCCAGCCGGTGACGGTCCAGGTCGACCTTGACCACCTGGCTGCTGCCGACGGTGAACGTCGTCGCGTAGTCACGCACGAACCACCCGCCCGAGGGGCCCGAGTCGACGCCGTTGAGATCCGCGTCGAGCGTGATCCGGGTGCCGGACTTCCAGTACTCCCTGGGCCGCCAGTCCACGCGGTCCCGGCCCGAGTAGTCCCGCAGCCACCCCCAGGAACCCTCGGTATCGTTCGAGGTGGAGACCTTGAGCGCCTTCTCGACTGCGGCCTTGTTCTTCACCGGGTGATCGAACACGATGGACAGCGGCTGAGCGATGCCGACCGTGGTGTTCTTGCCGGGGGCGAGAGTCAGCTTGTTCACCTTGCCGGCCGCCGCCGTGGTGAACCCGGCGGTGTCACTGCCACCGCCGGTGTCCTTCGCCTCGACGCGGTACGTGGTGCCAGGTGCGGCCGGCCGGTCCGACGTCCAGGTCCCGCCGTCGGCGGACAAGCGGCCTGACAGCGCGTCGCCGCCGTCCGCCGAGACCGTGACGGTACGCAGCTTCCCGGTGGCCAGCTTCACCGTCACGGGCCTCCCGGCCGCGGCCGCGGTGCCGCGCAGGTTCACCGAGATGCGGGTGTCCGCAGCCTTCGAGGGGCCGGTGTCCTGACCCCGGTCGTCGTGACCCGAGGCCGCGGCTCCACCGGAGCAGGCCGTGAGCGCGGCGCCGAGCACCGCGGTGCCGGCGATCAGGACGAGCCGCGCGGGACGGGTGGGCGTCGCGTTACGGACGGTGCTGCGAAGGGCGGATATGAAAGGGGCGGCGATCAACGGAAAAACCTCCTGGGCCTTGCTCTGTCGTTGAGTGAGAGGCATTCATCGGAGCCTAAGTTCCGTGAATCAACGGAAAAGCGGGAATGCCGTGTGTGACAAGAAACGCAGCGCAACGGTCATCATCCGGTCACATCCGGCGCGCGGCACCGTCACGGTCCGCTGTGAGCATCCTGTGCAGCCCCGCAGAACCGTCGCGGGGCCCACGAAGGGGGCCACCGACATGTCAGCGCTGCTCGCGACCGGAGAACGCAGCCGTGAACAGGAGCTACGGATACGCAGCCTCACCGCCGCCGAGCACCGGGCACACGTGGCCGCACACGCGGACGCGAGCTTCCTCCAGTACCCGTCCTGGGCCGGCGTGAAGGACCAGTGGTCGTCGGAAATGGTCGGCTGGCTCGGTGATCACGGTGAATTGGCCGGCAGCGCGCTGATTCTCTACCGGCAATTCCCGGGCACCCGAAAATACTTCGCCTATATGCCGGAAGGGCCGGTGGCCGACTGGGCCGATCCCGGAATCGACCGGTGGCTCCGGCCGCTCATGGCCCATCTGCGCGGCGCGGGGGCTTTCGCGGTACGCATCGGGCCGTCCCCGGCCTACCGCCGATGGGACACCACCCGGCTCAAGGCCGCCACCGGCCCCGGCCGCACTGTCGGTGACGTACTGGCGAGCGAGGTCGACCCGCTCGGTGCGGCCGTCGCCGACCGGCTGCGGGCCCGCGGCTGGAGTCGCTGCGGCGGGGACGGCGACGACGCCGACGCCCAGCCCCGGTACGTCTTCCGGGTCCCCCTTTCCGGACGGACCCCCGACGACCTGTGGTCCGGGCTCAACCAGGAGTGGCGCCGCAACGTGCGCCGGGCCGGCCGGGCGGGGGTGCGCATCGTCACCGGAAGCGCGGCCGAACTTCCCGAGTTCCACCGCCTGCTGCGGATCACCGAGGAACGCGACGGGTTTCGGCTCGGCCGCTCCCTGGCGTACTACCAGCGCCAGTACGCCGTGCTCAACGCCGAACAGCCCGGCCGGATGAAGCTCTGTCTCGCCGTGCACCAGGGCGAGATACTCGCCGCCCACACGATGATCAGCACCCGAGGCCGGGTCTGGTACCAGACCGGCGCGTCCGCCGACCACCGACGGGAGGTCCGCCCGAGCAACGCCCTGCAGTGGCAGATGCTCCTCGACGCCCACGCCCAGGGCGCGGAGGTCTACGACATGCGCGGGGTATCCTCCACCCTCGATCCCGACGACCGCCCCTTCGGGTTGCTGCGCTGGAAGTTCGGCACAGGCGGGCAGGTCGTGGAAACCCTCGGAGAGTGGGAGACATCGGTGGGCGGAGCCGCCAACAAGGCGCTTTACCGGGCGTTCCAGGCCTACATGGCGCACCGGTGACGGCGGCGGACGCGACCACCGGCACGGTCGCCACGGACGAGCGGGAGCGGCGGGGATCCGGCTCGGTGCTGCGCAGCGGCGCCGTCATGGCCGCGGGTTCCGTCGTCTCACGGGCGACGGGGTTCATACGCTCGGCGGTCGTCGTCGCCGCGCTCGGCACCGGGCTGCGGGCCGACGGCTACACGGTCGCCAACACCGTCCCGAACATCCTCTACATGCTGCTGATCGGGGGCGCCCTCAACGCCGTCTTCGTCCCCGAACTCGTCCGGGCCGCCCGGGAGCACGCCGACCGCGGCGCCGCGTACACCGACCGCCTGCTCACGCTCTGCACGGCCGGACTGCTGGCCCTGACCGCACTCGCCGTCGTCGGCGCCCCGCTCATCATCTCGGTGTACGCGCCCACCTACGACGACGGGCAGGCCGAACTCACCATCGCCCTGGCCCGCTACTGCCTGCCGCAGATCCTCTTCTACGGGCTCTTCACCCTCCTCGGACAGGTACTCAACGCCCGCAACCGGTTCGGGGCGATGATGTGGACGCCCGTCCTCAACAACCTCGTGATCATCGCGGTGTTCGGGCTGTACCTCTGGACCGCGGCGGGCTCGGACGGCGAACTGACCTCCGCCCAGGCGCAGTGGCTCGGCTGGGGGACCACCGCCGGGATCGCCGTGCAGACCCTCGCGCTGGTGCCCGCCCTGCGCGCAGCGAAGTTCCGCTGGAGGCCACGGTTCGACTGGCGCGGAAGCGGACTCACCCGGCCGCTGCGGGCGGCCGGCTGGCTCGTCATGCTCGTCCTCACCAACCAGGCCGCCTACTGGGTGGTGACCCGGCTCTCCACCGCCACCGGCCAGCACGCGGCCGATCAGAACCTGGCGGGCGGCGCCGGTTACACCGCGTACAGCTACGCCTTCCAGCTGTGGGTGGTGCCCCAGGGCATCGTGACCGTCAGCCTCGTCACCGCTCTGATGCCGCGGATGAGCCGGTCCGCCGCCGAGGGCGATCTGGCCGGGGTGCGGCGGGACGTCTCGTACGCGCTGCGGACCTCCGCCGCCGTCGTGATCCCGGCCGCCGCGGCCCTGTTGGCGCTCGCCCCATGGGTGATGGGATCGGTCTTCGGATACGGACGCACCGGCCCGGCGGACATCACCGTGATGGCCGGCATGATGGCCGCGTTCGCGCCGGGACTCATCGCCTACTCCGGTCAGTACGTGCTCTCCCGCGGCTTCTACGCGATGAGTGACACCCGCACCCCCTTCCTCCTCAACCTGGTCATCGCCACGCTCAACGCGGGGCTCTCGGTCGCCGCCTACCTGCTGCTGCCGGTGCGCTGGGCGGTGACGGGGATGGCGGGGGCGTACTCCGTCGCCCTGTTCGCCGGTTTCGCCGTCACCGCGTACGTACTGCACCGCCGGGTCTCCGCGCCCGGTGCGCCAGGGCCCTCGCTGCTGCGTTCGCCGGGGGTGGGTGCGCATGCCCGGCTGGTGGCCGCGTGCGTGCCCGCGGGACTGCTGGCGTGCGGGGCCGCCCGTGCCGTCGACATGGACGGATCCGGGCTCGGAGACTTCGCCGCGGCCGGGACCGGGGTGCTGGTCCTCTTCTCGGTGGTGGCGCTGCTGGCCCGCCCGTTGCG
Organism: Streptomyces sp. NBC_01013; assembly: GCF_045162765.1. Taxonomy (NCBI): domain Bacteria; kingdom Bacillati; phylum Actinomycetota; class Actinomycetes; order Kitasatosporales; family Streptomycetaceae; genus Streptomyces; species Streptomyces sp. NBC_01013. The sequence goes on along the minus strand of NZ_CP108687.1, from coordinate 1,142,593 downwards.
GCTGACCGAGGTCAGCACCGCGCTGAGCGCCGTACGGGGCCGGCTGCGGCGCACCTGAGGCGGAACCCCGTCCCGCTCCCAGTGCCGGAGCAGGCCGGGCCCGGTGAGACCCGACGCATCAGCTCACACTTCTCCATCCACTCCTTGACCGCTGGGATACTGACGCCATGCCTCGCGTGCTGCTGATAGAAGACGACCCCTCCGTACGGGAAGGGGTCGAACTGGGGCTGCGCAGGCGCGGGCACGAGATGCGCACCGTCGGGACGGGCGAGGCGGGGTTGGCCGCCCTGGCCGAATTCCGGCCCGAACTCGTGCTGCTCGACCTCATGCTGCCGGGGATGAACGGTGTCCAGGTCTGCCGCCGCATCCGCGAGACCAGCCAGCTGCCGATCATCATGCTCACCGCGCGCGGCGACGACTTCGACGTCGTCGTGGGACTGGAGGCGGGCGCGGACGACTACATCGTCAAGCCCGCCCGCACCGAGGTCATAGAGGCCAGGATCCGGGCGGTGCTACGGCGGCTCGCCGAACCGGCCGGGCGCAGCGGCATCGAGACCCACGGCGCCCTGACCGTCGACCGAGTCGGCCTCGCCGTCGCCAAGGCGGGGGAGCGGCTGCTGCTCGCTCCCTCCGAACTGAAGCTGCTGCTGCACCTGTCGGCTTCGCCCGAGCAGGTCTTCAGCCGCCAGCAACTGCTGGAGTACGTGTGGGAGCACAGCTACCACGGTGATGCCCGGCTGGTCGACGCCTGTGTGCGCAGGCTGCGGCAGAAGATCGAGGACGTGGCGGGAAACCCCCGCTACATCCAGACCGTCCGAGGCTTCGGCTACCGCTTCGGGCCCCTCGGATGAAGCTGCTCGTCGCGCGGTTCGGCCTGCGCACCCGGCTCATAGCCGCGTTCCTGTTCGTCGCCGCGGTCAGCGCCGCCACCACCGCGACCCTGACCTACCGCGAGGCACGCTCCGCGATCCTGCAGCAGGCGCAGGACACCGCCGTCGCCCAGTTCCGCGACCGGATCAGCGCGCGGGGTGTCGACCTTCCGCCGGACCGTGTCGGGCTGCGCGACATGTGCCTCGCCCTCGCCCGCGACGGCAAGTCGCATACGTGGACCGTCTTCGCCGAGTACGGGGACCTGCGGGTCTCCTCCTCGGACCGGCCGACCTCCACCGTGATCACGGCCGCGCTGCGAGCGGCTGCCCGGGATGACAGTCACGGCTCGTTCCAGCGAGTGGTGAAGGACGGCAAGCCCTGGCTGACCGTCGGCATGCCGACCCTCTTCGACCGCGGCGACGGCCGCCAGCCCACCGGACTCGTCCTCTACGCCGTGATGCCGCTGGCCACCGAGGAGGCGAACGTCGCCGCCATGGTCACCGCGGCCCGTGACGGCGCCCTGCCCGCCCTGCTCATCGCGCTGGTCCCCGCACTGCTCGCCGCACGCAGCGTCCTGCGTCCGGTCCGGGATCTGCGCCGCGCCGCCGCCGGTATCGGCAGGGGCGAGCTCCACACCCGGATCAGTGTCCGCGGCTCCGACGAACTCGCCGAACTGGCCTGGACGTTCAACGAGTCCTCGACCAAGCTCCAGGAGTCCGTGGAGGAACTTCGCCAGGCCGAGGAGCGAGCCCGGCGCTTCGCCTCGGACGTCTCGCACGAACTGCGCACCCCGCTCGCCGGCATGCTCGCCGTCACCGAAGTGCTCGACGAGGACGCCGCAGGGTTGCGCCCCGACACCGCGGCGGCGGTCCGGCTCATCAGCGCGGAGACGGGGAAACTCGCCACGCTCGTCGAGGACCTGATGGAGATCTCCCGGTTCGATGCAGGTGCGGTCGACCTCCACAGTGACGAGGTCGACGTGGCCGAGACCATCCGGAAGACGCTCCAGGCCCGCCACTGGGACGACCGTATCCGTACCGAACTCCCGGACGGGATAAGGGCGGTACTGGACCCACGCCGCTTCGACGTGATCGTCGCCAACCTGGTCGGCAACGCCCTGCGGCACGGGGCCGAGCCCGTCACCGTACGGCTGCGGATTGGGCAGCGGGGCGGGGCGGCCCGGCTGGTGACGGAGGTCGAGGACAGCGGCCCGGGCATCGACGCCGCCGTACTCCCGCACATCTTCGACCGCTTCTACAAGGCCGACGCGGCCCGGACCCGGTCGACCGGGAGCGGCCTGGGCCTCGCGATCACCCGGGAGAACGTCCGGCTGCACGGCGGCACGGTCCATGCCGCGAACGGGGTTGCCGGCGGCGCGGTGTTCACCGTCGAACTGCCGTTGGAGGAGGCGTGAGGGGCCGGCGCGCGCTCGGCGCGCTGCTGCCCGTGGTGCTGCTCGCCGGCGGATGCGGCATCCGGGCGACGGAGGTCGTCGAGGCCGGCGAGCCGGCGGTCGTGCAGGTCATGCCGGCCGGGCAGCTGGGCACGGTCCTGTACTTCGTGTCCTCGTCGTCGGCGTCCCGGCTGATGCCGGTCGTGCGCTACGCCGGGCCGTCGGGCGAAGGGGCCGGGGCGGGTTCCGGCGAGGAGCAGCCCGTCGGAGCGGTCAGGGCCCTCGACCTGCTCTTCCGCGGTCCGACCGAAGCGGAGCGTGACGCCGGTCTCCGCTCCGAACTGCCCGGTGACCGGTTCAAGGTGAGCGTCGAGCTGAGTGCGCAGGGCGTGCGCGTCGCATTGGGCACCCGGGTCACCGGGCTCTCCGAACGCGCACGCCAGCAGATCTTCTGCACCGCCGCTCAGGCCAGGACCGCCGACCGGAGTGAGGCGGTCACGGTGACCGGCACCGACGGCGTCCTCGGGCCGGCCCACTGCTCCGTCTGACCCTGTCCGGCGGATCGTGACCGGGGTGGCGGCGCCCGGCAGCTGCTCGCCCTGCGACCGGGAACCGTTTCCGCCCACCCCGAGGGCGCCCCTCGGCCGTGCGAGCGCAGTCATCGGTTGTCTGCCGAATGCCGCGTGCAGTTACAGGGCGCCGGCCGAACGGCGGAGCCCAGTCATCGGGCACCGGCCGAACGACGGCTCGCGGTTTACGGGGGCCGGCCGAACAGCGGCACCTTGTCGCGAACGCTCCGGCGGCGGGGCGCTGTGCCGGATCGAACCAGGACTCGTGCCGGCGTCCGGAAGCGTCCCGCCACCCCGGCTGCAGAACCGGCTCCATTTGCTGCACCGTTATGGACACCACGCGGGGCGGCGTGGTGTCCTACGTCCCGAGCAGGTGATTTGCAACGTTGGAAGAGGCTGGGGCGGCAGAGCCGCGCCACCAGTAGACGTACAGCAGAACGGAGTTGCGTGTGATACCCGCATCGATGAGCCGTGGCAGGAGTCCACGGCGCGTGCGCCGGAGAGTGGGCCTCGCCGCCGTCCTCGCCGTGGCCGCCTCGACGACTCTGACCGGGGCCGGTGCAGCCTCCGCCGGAGGAGGGCACGGACACCGGATTGCGACCGTCACCTCCGGGGACGCCCGCTTCGAGATCCTCTCGCCGACCCTCATCCGCACCGAGTACGCGGGCGACGGCGAGTTCACCGACGATCCGACGTTCAACGCGATCGGGCGCGAGGGGTTCGCTCCGACCGGCTACACCGCGCGGACGAAGGACGGCTGGCTGACCGTCTCGACGAGCGCGATGACCCTGCGCTACCGGGTCGGCTCCGGGCCGTTCGACGCAAAGAACCTCTCCGTGCAACTCGATGCGGGGGAGAAGCCGGTGACCGCCGCTCCCTGGCAGCGGCTTGTCTGCGCCGTGGGCGCACTGTGCGAGGCGGAGGATCTCCGGCTCGACGGGCTCGGTACCGCCTCCGACCACCGGGACCACACGGGGGCGGCCTTCGCGGCCGGCTTCGAGGCCACCGGCAGTTCCATGTCCGCTGACATCGATGTCAGTGCCGAGGGTTCCTATCGGTTCGCCCTGAAAGTATGCCAATTCCCGTGGCGGAGACGGCAAGACGGAGACCCGCACCCTGTCCCTCTCGGTGGACGGGGGTGCGCCGCAGAAGGTCGAGCTGCCGGCCACGGCCGACTGGGACACCTGGGCCCGGGCCACGGCCGAGGTGAAGCTCGGCAAGGGACCGCACACCCTCGCGTTGACCCGGACCGCCTCGGACTCGGGATCCGTGAACGTCGACAGTGTCGCCCTGCTTCAGCCGGACGACGACACGTACCCGACCGCCGCGCACACCGCTGTCAAGGACTGTCTCTTCGGGACGAGTTGCGAGGCGGAGGCGGCGCGGATCGGCGGCTCTGCCGGCGGAGCCCTGGACCACCAGGGGTACGCGGGCAATGGCTTCGTCGCCGAGCTCAGGCAGGGGTCGAGTGTCACGGCACATGTGGTCGGCGTGCCGGCCGCCGGTACCTACACCTTCCGGATGCGCTATGCCAACGGGCAGGGCGGCGACGGCCTCCACCAGACGCGCACCGCAACCGTGACGACCGCGCAAGCGGGGCCGGCCACGCCCCTGGAGCTCCCGGCGACGAAGGACTGGGACGACTGGCAGACGGCCGCCGTCCCGGTCGCCCTCGACGCGGGCGCCAACGACGTCACCCTCGGCTGCCCCGATCCGGCGAGTTGCCACATCAACGTGGACACCCTCTCCCTGGCCTCCCCGAAGGCCGCCGTGCCGCAGCCGCACATCGCGCTCGGCGGATACCGTCGCGGCCTGGACGGCGTGACCGGCGAGGGCGCCGCCCCCGTCACCACACCGGGCCTGCTCAGCCAGGACGGCTGGTACCTGCTCGACGACTCCCCGTCGGCCCTGTACGACATCGGGGCGAGGAAGGTGCGCCCCCGCCCCGGCCACGGTGGCGCTCCCTACCAGGACGGGTACGTCTTCGGGTACGGACACGACTACAAGCAGGGCCTCAAGGACCTCGCCACCCTGACCGGACCGCCGGTCCTTCTGCCTGCCTGGGCGTACGGCGTCTGGTACTCCGAGTACATCGACCGGACGGCCGCCGACTACCAGGACGAGATCCTGCCCGCGTTCCGGTCGGAGGGGGTTCCCCTCGACGTCCTGGTCACCGACACCGACTACAAGGCCGGGAACCTGTGGAGCGGTTGGGAGATCGACCCCGCCAAGTTCCCCGACCCGAAGGGCTTCTTCGACTGGTCGCAGTCCCAGGGCCTGCACAACACGCTCAACGTGCACCCGAGCATCCTCGCGTCCGACCCGCAGTTCGCCCAGGCGCAGGCCACCGCCAAGGGCAGGTTGAAGCCGGGTGGCTGCTCCCCCGCCGCCGGCTCCGGGGGCGACTGCTACACCTTCGACTTCGGTGACCCGGACCAGCTCAAGGCGTACATGGACCTGCACCGGACCATGGACCAGCAGGGCAACGACTTCTGGTGGCTGGACTGGTGCTGCGACTCGTCGCAGTCCTCGCTGAACGGCGTGACCCCGGACGCGTGGATCAACCAGCAGTACGCCGACGCCTCCGCCGGGGCGACCGGCCGGGGCTTCGTGCTCTCCCGCGCCTACGGATCACTCCAGGCGGGCGGCTACAGCGGCCAGCAGGCCCTGCCCACCGGCCCCTGGGCGGACAAGCGCACCACCGTCCACTTCACCGGGGACACCTCCTCCACCTGGGGCACCCTGCGCCTGGAGGTCGGGTACACCCCGGGTGAGTCCGCGGCGACCGGCATGGCGGCCATCACCCACGACATCGGCGGTCACAACGACACGACGGGGATCCCTGGTTCGGAGAACTCCACGCGCAAGCTGCCCGACGACCTGTACGCACGATGGGTCCAGTTCGGAACATTCCAGCCGATCGACCGTCTGCACAGCAATCACAGCGACCGACTTCCGTGGCAGTACGGCCCGTCGGCCCGCAAGTCGGCGGATGCCTTCCTCAACCTCCGCGAGAACCTGCTCCCTTACACCTACACGCTCGCCGAGGAAGCGCACCGCACCGGCGCACCGATCGTTCGTCCCCTGTACCTGGAGTACCCGGAGGAACCGCAGGCGTACGCCGCCGCCGACAGCGAGTACTTCTACGGCTCCGACGTACTGGTGGCCCCTGTGACCACGCCCGGTGAGACCACCACCACCTCGGTGTGGTTCCCGCCGGGGAAGTGGACGGACTACTTCACCGGCAGGACGTACGCAGGCGGCACCACCCAGCAGGTCACGACCACACTCGACACCATGCCCGTCTTCATCAGGTCGGGCGGCATCCTGCCCACCCGCACCCATGACGTCACCGACAACGACCGCAACCCCCTGACCGACGTCACGCTGTCCGTCGCGGCCGGCGCCTCCGGCTCGTACCGCATGTACGAGGACGACGGCACCACGACGCAGAAGACGCGGAGCGCCACGACGACCGTGACGTACCGGGAGAAGGGCGAGCACCGGACCGTATCCATCGGCGCGGCGAAGGGTTCCTTCCACGGTCAGGTGAAGAACCGTCGGTGGACGCTCGCCCTCATGGGCACCGCCCACGCCCCCACCGAGGTCACCGCGCGCGGGGTGCGGCTCTCCCGGGACGCGTACCACTGGGACGCCGCGACCGGAGTCCTCACCGTCACGCTCCCGAGCCGGTCGGTGCACACGCCGGTCACGGTGACCGTGCGGTAGCGGCGGCCCCGGGACCCCAGGAGGATCCGGCGGCCTCCGGAACGCTGGGCCCGGCGCGCTCAACCCTGCGAAGCCACCGCGCACGACGCCGCCGGCTGACCGGCCCGGTCCCGCAGCCCGCGGCCTCGGCCGGAGACGCGGTGGGAAGTCCGTGAGGAAAGGCAACGGCGCGGTGCCCGATGGGGCACCGCGCCGGAGCGTGTGAGTACGCGGGGCGCCGGTCAGCTGACGCTGCAGCTGCCGACCGACGGGGACGGGCTGCTGGGTCCGCTGGCGGTGAAGCCGAACGACGTCGACTGCCCGGCGCTCAGCGTGCGGTTGTGACTGGCAGGGGTCACGGTCAGAACGTTTCCGTTCCGGCTCGCGGTGCCGTTCCAGAGCGAGGTGATGGTCTGGCCGCCGGCCAGTGTCACCGGCACCTTCCAGTCCGTGACGCCACTGCTGCCCGCCTTGATCGTCACCTCACCGTTGAAGCCGTTGTCCCATGAGGTGGTGGTGCGGTAGGTGGCGGTGCAGGCACCTGTTCCCGGAGGAGGAGTGGTGCTCCCGCCCGGAGGCGGAGTGGTGGGCGAGGTCCCGCCGCCGCCCAGACTGACGCTGGAGCTGCCGGTGCTCTGGTAGCCCTCCGTGGCCATGATCATGTAGTAGTTGAACGATCCCATCGGCATCCCGGCCGCCTGCCAGGCGTCGAAGTGCGCGCCGGTGTTGATGGTGCCGCTGCTGCGCTTGCTCTGCCGGACGCTCCAGTACTGCTGGAAGGTCTTGGTGCCTTCTACCGAGGGCTGGTTGGTCCGGGTGGACTCGTAGATGTCGTACGTACCACCGCCGTCGGTGACCGTGCCACGCCTCGTGCCTGCGGAGCCGGGGTTGTACGGGCCGAAGTTCTCCACGATGTAGTACTCGACCAGCGGGTTGGCGGTCCACCCGTACAGCGCCAGGTAGCCGTTGCTGCCCGGGTTGAACGAGCCGGAGTAGGTGACCTCCCGGCGGCTGCCGTTGCTCCAGCCGAGTCCGCCGACCCAGTTGTTGGTGCCACTCCACTGGCTGCTGTAGGAGCCGGCCGTGTCCGACAGCGTCATGCTGACGGAGCCGGGGCTGTCGGTCCAGAAGGAGTAGTAGTAGCCGTTGTTGGTACCGGTCGCGTTGCTGGTGAGGACCGTTGCGGCGCGCGCCGTGCCGGGCAGCAGCAGCCCTGCTGTCCCGGCCGCCACCAGCGCCCCGGCCCCGCCGAAGACGAGTTTCCTGCGGCTGACCTGACGTGGTTCGGAGTTGTGTGCGGTGTCGCTCATGCGTTGTTTCCTCCTCGCGAATTGCACGGTCTGTGACCGAGTGACACGCCGAGCGCACGTCGGCGTTCATCGATGAGGTGCCACAACCCGGTCGCGGACATCCATGCACGGCCGGGAGCGTCACAACAGTCGGGCCTGGCACGGGAGTTGTCAACGGTTTCCGTAACCTTTCCGAAACTCGAACAACATCATGAATCACTGCGGTGCTGGTCAATGCCGGTGCGAATGAGGCATTGAGAAAGAAGAGGTGAGAAGCCGTCAATTCCGGGATGGCGAAACATTCGAAGCTTCGAAAACTTTCGGTCTTCTTTCGGTGCAATAAGAGGCGGTCGGTATCCGGGGGTGCGACCGTGGTCGCGGCTGACTTCCGGGAACGTGACGGCGGTGGGCGCACGGGGGCCGCGCATGCCGGCTCCGCCCAAGATCGTCTTTCCGCGGCAGTGCCACAAGCGGAACGAGGCGGGCGCACCTCACGAGCGGAAGGCTCTGCGGTGCATGGCTATGCCGGCCCGCTCGTACGCGGAGTGCCTCGGTGATGAGGCGCGGCACCGGGACAGGTACCGGAACCGCATCGGCGAAGTCACCGTGGCGTTGTGCCGGGTGCGCCAACTCCGTCGACTGGAACGGAGTCGAGCGGCTCACTGGTGGACCGGACTCCTTGGGGGAGGGGGGGCGGGATGATCGTCGTCGGCTCCGGAGGGGCCCTGCGGCAGGATCCATCCCGCCGCCCAGGGCAACCGCCGACCTCCGGCCTTCGTGGTCGCATCGGGGCAGACCGGTGAGGCGCCCACTTTCACCACGTTCTCCGGCAATGCCGGCATTCGGGCCGCAGACTCCACGCCACCCGTGCTCCGGCTGAGCCGTACGCGGCAGACGCCCCGGAGCGAGCGGAACTCCCGGTCCCGACGGTGTCTGCTGCCGAGAGCCCCGACCGAATTTCCGAAGCGATCACGGGGTGCGGCGATCCTTCAGCGGAGGCGTGGCGCCGAGTGAGCCGCCGGACGGTGGATGGACGGTTGCGTGCCGCAGATACTGCTGGGCGGCCACGGTGAAGGGTGGGGTGCCCTCAGTTCGACGCGCGGTGCGAGGTCCGTGGTGCCGGTGCCGGTGCGGGGGCCTGGGCCGCTCGGGTGACGTCCGACACCAGTTCCACCACATCGGGGCCGTATGCCTGGGAGTTGACGACCTTCAGCAGCAGGCAGAAGCTGTTGTTGCCGTGCCTGCGGGCCAGCCGCTCGTAGTTGCGGGCAAGATAGCGTGATGCCGCCTGGTTCGTGATTGCCTGCTGGCCGCAGAACAGGAAGACCGGCCGGGTGTCCTGACCGGCCGTCAGCCGTGCCAGCACCACGTACTCGGCCACACCCTTCTCCACTCGGTAGCGCTCCGAACCGATCTGGAAGGCGTTGCGGTCCGGGCCCGGCTCGGCATCCGTGTTGACCTTCACGCCAGGCAGCAGCGAGTGCAGATGGGCGGCCATCCGGCGGTTGGAGACGGGGCCGCCGACGCAGAACTCGGTCCGTTCGCCGAAGCCCTGCTGGGAGATGTCGTGCGACAGGATCTGGGCATGCGCCGAGCAATCCTTGATCAGCGCGGAGAGTTCGAGCAGGGCGAAGACATCGTGCCGGTGGACGGCGCCGTCACCGCCCGCGTCGCGGTTGACGACGAGAAGGCACTCGGAATTGCCGGGCAGCCCGAAGAACGCCTGCTTGCGGCGGAGCTTGCGGCGCCAGAGATAGGTGCGCGCGAGCCAGCCGAGGGCGGCGCTGATCCCAGCGGCTATCACGCCCAGCACGATGTTGCGTACGTCGTCAGTCATGGGCGGGCATGTTAGCGGGCATTCGGCCTCAAGTTCGAGGCGGTCCTGACGGGGTGGCCGGAGCGGCGTTACCCTGCGCGGACGATCCTTCACTGGAGGTGCGCATGAGGCGTTCCGTTGCGCGGAATGTGTCGTTGTCGGTCGTTCTCGCCGCCATGGCCACGATCGGGGCAGCCGCCCCGTCCTCCTCCGCGCCACCGATCCCACCCCCTGCGAAGTCACCGGTGGCAGTCGGTTACGGGGGAGCGGTCTCCAGCGTCGACGCCGACGCGACGGCCGCAGGCATCGAGGTGCTCCGCAAGGGTGGCAACGCGGTGGACGCGGCCGTCGCCACCGCGGCGGCCCTCGGGGTGACCGAGCCGTACTCGGCGGGGCTGGGCGGTGGTGGCTACTTCGTGCACTACGACGCCCGCACCCGCACGGTGGAGACGATCGACGGCCGCGAGACCGCGCCCCGCAGCGCGGACTCCTCGCTCTTCCTGGAGAACGGGAAGCCCCTCGCCTTCGAGTCCGCGGTCACCAGTGGCCTCGGTGTCGGCACCCCCGGCACTCCCGCCACCTGGGACGCCGCGCTCGACGCCTGGGGCAGCAGGTCGCTCCGGCAGGTCCTGAAGCCGGCCGAGCGGCTGGCCCGCGACGGCTTCGTCGTCGACGGTACGTTCCGCTCGCAGACGGAGGGGAACCAGGCCAGGTTCGCCGACTTCCCCGCCACCCGGAAGCTCTTCCTGCCCGGCGGCGAGCTCCCCGTGGTCGGCTCCGTCTTCAGGAATCCCGATCTGGCGCGTACGTACGAGGAGGTCGGCCGCAAGGGAGTCGACGAGCTCTACCGGGGCAAGCTGGGCGACGACATCGTGCGGACCGTACGCAATCCGCCCGTCGATCCCGCGTCGACCAGGGTGGTGCGGCCGGGCGACCTCACCACGAAGGATTTGCGCTCCTACCGTGCGCTGCGCCAGGCGCCCACGAAGGCCGGCTACCGCGGGCTCGATGTCTACGGCATGGCGCCTTCCTCGTCGGGTGGCACGACGGTGGGCGAGGCCCTCAACATCCTTGAGTCCACCGACCTTTCGAAGGCGAGCCAGGCGCGGTATCTGCACCGCTACATCGAGGCGAGCCGCATCGCCTTCGCGGACCGGGGTCGCTGGGTCGGCGACCCGGCGTTCGAGGACGTGCCGACGAAGGAGCTCCTCAGCCAGCGGTTCGCCGACTCGCGGGAGTGCCTGATCAAGGACAGCGCGGTGCTCACCAGCCCGCTCGCCCCGGGGGACCCGCGCCACCCCGGTGACTGCGCCGGTACGGAGACGGCAGCGCCGACGACGTACGAGGGCGAGAACACCACCCACCTCACGGCCGCCGACAAGTGGGGCAACGTCGTGGCGTACACCCTCACGATCGAGCAGACAGGTGGCAGCGGCATCACGGTGCCGGGCCGCGGCTTCCTGCTCAACAACGAGCTGACGGACTTCTCGTTCGCACCGGCCAACCCGGCCGTCCACGACCCGAACCTGCCCGGTCCGGGCAAGCGGCCGCGGTCGTCGATCTCCCCGACCATCGTGTTGAAGCACGGGGAGCCGGTGCTGGCCCTGGGATCGCCGGGCGGCGCCACGATCATCACGACCGTGCTCCAGACGCTGATCGGCACGGTCGACCGGGGGCTCCCGCTGGTGGACGCCATCGCCGCGCCCCGCGCCAGTCAGCGCAACGCGGCGGCGACGGAGCTCGAACCGGGGCTGTGGAACAGCCCGGTACGGGGACAACTGGAGGCGCTGGGGCACGTCTTCAAGCTCAACCCGGAAATCGGGGCGGCGACGGGCGTACAGCGGCTTCCGGACGGGCGGTGGCTCGCAGCCGCCGAGAAGGAACGGCGGGGCGGCGGTTCGGCCATGGTGGTGAGGCCGGCCCGAAGGGGCTGATGGTTCGTCAGTAGCGTTACGGGCGGGACCGGTCGGGCGCGGAGAAAGTCGCGTCGGGCCGGTCCCGCGGCCTCGACGGGGGCACGCAGGGGAGGGCGTCTTGGCTGATGTCAGCAAGGGAAAGACTCCTCACAGAAGGGCACCCCCTCGGTGCGTATGCGAACGCTTGCCCTCGCCACGGTCTCCGGCGCCGCGCTGCTCGCGGCCGGATCCCTCGCCCCCGCCGCCACCGGCGGCTCCGCCTACCGTCCCGACGCGTTCACGCCGGTACGCAAGGCGCGTCCGGCCCCGGTGCACCTCACTCCCGTAGCCCATGCCCGTCCGGTGCCCGACGACGGCCCGACCTCCCCGCCGCCGGCCGCCTCTGCCGGGGCAGGGGCCATCGGGGCCGCCGATCTCCTGGCCAAGGTCTCGTCCTGCAAGCCGATCTCGAACGGTTCCTACCGTACGGACGAGGGGGCCTCGCCCTCCGTCCCGGTCTGCGGCTTGAACGGAGCCGTGTTCTGGAAGGCAGACCTGGACATCGACTGCGACGGCCAGGTCACCAAAGCCTGCAACGTGGACACCGACCCCTGGTTCCAGGGTGACACCGCGTTCCACACGTCCGGGGACCGGCCGTTGAACGCGGAGGAACTCCCGTACGTGGTGGTGCCGAGCCGCAGCTCCCTCTGGGACTTCAGCAGCGCGGGGATCAAGGGCGGCAGTGTCGTCGCCGTCGTCTACGCGGGCAAGGTGGAGTACGCCGTAGTGGGTGACACCGGCCCCGCCGGGATCATCGGTGAGGCCTCGTACGCCACTGCCGAGGCGCTGGGTATCGACCCGGACCCGAAGGCCGGCGGTACCGGGTCCGGCGTCACGTACATCCTGTTCAAGGACTCCGTCGCCTCACCGATCGAGAGCCACAGTGCGGCCGTTACCGCCGGGGAAGCCCTCGCGGGCGAGTTCCTTCGGAACAACTGACGTGCTCCGTACGGTGGTTCCGGCGAACCGCCCGCCGCGTGCCCGCGCCCGGGTCAGTCAGAGGGCGGTCAGGATCTGAGGGCCGTCGTCCGTGATGGCGACCGTGTGCTCGGCGTGCGCGGCCCGGCTGCCGTCGGACGTACGCAGGGTCCAGCCGTCCCGGTCCGGATGGTACTCGTCGCGGCCGCTGCCGATCAGCATCGGTTCGATGGCCAGCACCATGCCGTGTCGCAGCGGCATTCCGCGGCCCGGTCGTCCCTCGTTGGGGACGCCCGGGTCCTCGTGCATGGACCGGCCGATGCCATGACCGCCGAATCCCTCCGGGATGCCGTAGCCGGCCGTGCGGCAGACCGTGCCGATGGCGTGCGCGATGTCGCCGATCCGGTTGCCGACGACGGCCGCCGCGATGCCAGCCTCCAGCGCCTCGAACGCGGTCTCGACGAGACGGGTGTCCGCGGGCCGGGCACGGCCGACGATGAAGCTGATCGCCGAGTCCCCACACCAGCCGTCGAGCGTCGCGCCCGCGTCGATGCTCACCAGGTCGCCGTCGCGCAGCCGCAGATCGTCGGGGATGCCGTGGACGATCGCGTCATTGACGGACGCGCAGATCACGCCGGGGAAGGGTGTCGGCGCGAAGTGCGGCCGGTAGTTCAGGAACGGCGATCCGGCGCCTGCCGTGCGCAGGACCCCGTGGGCCACCTCGTCGAGCTCGCGGAGCGAGACGCCCACGGCCGCCGCTTCGCGCGTGGCCGCCAACAGTTGCGCGACGACTCTGCCGGCCTCGCGCATGGCTTTGATGGATGTGTCTGTCTTGAGTTGCACCATGCCAATTACTATACCGGTCCGAGCGGTATTAGAATGACGGCATGGTTCGCACTCCTCTCACCCCTGAAGAGCGCCTGCGCGGCGAGCGGCTCGGCCGGCTGCTCCGCGAGGCGCGCGGTCGCCGCAGCATGGCCGACATCGCGGGCTGCGCCGGAATCTCGGCCGAAACACTCCGCAAGATCGAGACCGGTCGCGCCCCGACCCCCGCCTTCTTCACCGTCGCGGCACTCGCCGGCGCGCTCGGCCTCTCCATGGACGAACTGCTCCCACGGTGCGCGCCGGAGCCGGACACCGTCCAGCTCGCCGGGTAGCGGAGGAGGGGGCGACCCTGCCTGCGTAGGGTTGGGCCATGAGCCTCCAGGACTTCGCCCGCAGTGAGTACGTCAGCCTCACCACGTACCGGAAGAACGGCACGCCCGTCGCCACGCCGGTGTGGGCCGCGGCGGACGGGAACGAGCTGTTCGTCTGGACCAAGAGCGATTCGTGGAAGGTCAAGCGGCTGCGCAACGACAGTCGTGTCCGCGTGACCGTCTGTGATGTGCGCGGGCGGATCGCGGAGGGCGCCCCGAGCGCGGAGGGGACCGGCAGACTGCTCGACGAGCAGGGTACGGCCGGTGTGCGCCGGGTGATCGCCCGCAAGTACACCTGGAAGTACTGGCTGCTCGACTATCCGGCGATGGTCGTCCGGCTCGGCAAGCGGCCGCACACCGGGATCGCCATCACGTTCTGAGTCGGCGGGATCGGCGTCGGGTTCTGAGCCACCGGTCGTGGGGCGAGGGGGCCGGCGCCGCTCAAGGGGGAGTCCGGCGTGCGCCGAACGGCCGCCGGCGTCAGCCGAGGGGGGCGCTCGCGTCGTAATCGTGCGCCTCCCGAACCCGGGGCGAAAAGAGTGCGTAGCCGTCCCGTAACACGGTTGCGGTCGAATGCCTGCGGACTGGAAGGTTCCAGTCGACGGCGGCCGAGGGCGACGATGACGGTGCATCAGCATGCTGTGTCCATAGGGGAGTTCGCGCGACACCTGCGGGAGTTGGCGGCGCTGCTCGATCCCGGGCGGGGATGGTACGGAGTCTTCTGCCGGCGTGACCCGGAAGGGATGCGGGCCTGTCTGGCGGGCGCCGAGATCCCGCCCTGGGATGTCATGGAGTCGCTCTTCACGGACCTCGCGGCGATACGTGGTGCGGCGTTCGCCGAGCGTGAGTCGGTGCGAGCTGCCGAGCTCTACACCGCATCCGCCGTCGCCCACGACCGTCGCCCCGGCGGGCGGCAGCAACTGATGGAGCGGCTGGAGCTGATGCTGCGGGAGCAGTCGAACGCGGCCGAGCGGCTGAGGGTGGCCCGGTCGGGTGGTGACGCGGGGGTCCTCGACGCTGAGGCGTTCGCCTGGGCCCGCGACGACCACGCCCGGGCGTCCGCCCGCTGCACGGAGCTGCGCGGAAGGCTGGCCGCTGTGGCCGTGCCGGCGAACTGGCTCCGTGCGGATGAGGAACCCGCGCCCGCGCCGGAAGCCTGGGCCACACAGGAGCCCGCTCCCGCACCCGCACCCGCACCGGAAGCCTGGGCCACACAGGAGCCCGCAACCGCGCCCGCCCCGGAGACCGCGGTCGGCCCGCAGAGGGTCGCAGTCGCTCAGCAGTACCCGGCCGCGCATCGGCCCCCCGAGCCGGCGCCCGCCCCCGCCGCCGCCCGCAAACCGCCCCGCAAGAAGCCGCGGGGTGCCCGCTTCGCCGGGCTGGAGGCGGAGGACGAGAGCCCCGCGGCCGGCGCGCCCGTGCTGCCCGTGGCCGCCGCTGTACCCCGCGGAGCCCGTTTCGTCGGCGCCCCGGGCGCGGAGGACGGTCCGGCCGCGCACCCGGCGGCAGCCCAGGACCCGGCCGCGCTGCGGTCCGCGCGGGCCGTCGTCGCGACCCTGGTCCGGCTCCGGGCGGAGGGGCGCAGCGGTGAGGCTCACGGCGTGCTCTGTGAGGCCGCGGGCCGGCCCGTACAGCTGTTGCCGGTCCTCGCCGCCGAACTTCACCGGGCGGGGCTCGACGCGGACTGGTCGACCCTGCTGTGGGAAGTGTCCTCGTTGCCGCCGGCCGAACTCGCGGCGGCGGTGGACGCTCTGGCCGGAGCGGGGCGCCCGGAGGACTGCGGGCATCTGCTGCGTCAGGGCGTGGCCCGGCCGGCCGCCGAGATCGCCGATGCGGTGAGCGCGCTGGGCCGGGCCGGACGCGGCCCCCAGGCGCAGGCGCTGCTCGGTGCCTTCGTCCGCGTACGGTCCCCGCAGGACGCGGCCAGGATCGCGGAGGGCGACCCGCGCCACCTCGTACCGCAGCTGCTGGCGGCGGCCCGGACGGTGTCCGAGGACCGGGCGCGGGACGTCGAGCATGCGCTGCGGGTGGCGGGCATCGGGTGACACCGTTCGGCCCACCCGGACCGTGGGCCGGGTGGCGGGCATCGGGCAGGACCATCCGGCCGAGCCGGGGCACTGGACCGCACGGGTGCGAAACATGATCGACTCCGCTGGTTCACGGCGATGGTCTTGCCCCGATGTGTGACGGGGCTTACGTTCTCCTCTACGCACGTGTCTACGGGCGTAGAAACGCGAAGAGGCTCTCTGACGCCGCGTCGAAGGAGCAGCTCATGTCCCACGTCGTACGCGCCGCACTCGTCCAGGCGACCTGGACCGGCGACACCGAATCCATGATCGCCAAGCATGAGGAGCACGCTCGCGAGGCCGCCCGGCAGGGGGCGAAGATCATCGGGTTCCAGGAGGTGTTCAACGCCCCCTACTTCTGCCAGGTGCAGGAACCCGAGCACTACCGCTGGGCGGAGGCCGTCCCCGACGGGCCGACCGTGCAGCGGATGCGGGAGCTGGCCCGCGAGACCGGCATGGTGATCGTCGTGCCGGTCTTCGAGGTCGAGCAGTCCGGCTTCTACTACAACACCGCGGCGGTCATCGACGCCGACGGCTCGTATCTGGGGAAGTACCGCAAGCACCACATCCCGCAGGTCAAGGGGTTCTGGGAGAAGTACTACTTCAAGCCCGGCAACGTCGGCTGGCCGGTCTTCGACACGGCGGTCGGCAAGGTCGGCGTCTACATCTGCTACGACCGGCACTTTCCGGAGGGGTGGCGACAACTCGGGCTCAACGGAGCTCAGTTGGTGTACAACCCGTCCGCGACCTCACGCGGTCTGTCCGGCTACCTCTGGCAGCTCGAGCAGCCCGCTTCCGCCGTCGCCAACGAGTACTTCATCGCCGCGATCAACCGCGTCGGCCAGGAGGAGTACGGCGACAACGACTTCTACGGCACGAGCTACTTCGTCGACCCGCGCGGACAGTTCGTCGGAGAGGTCGCCAGCGACAAGGCCGAGGAACTCCTCGTCCGCGACCTGGACTTCGGCCTCATCGAGGAAGTCCGACAGCAGTGGGCGTTCTACCGGGACCGCCGCCCCGACGCCTACGAAGGACTGGTGGAGCCGTGAGCAGTCTGCACCACCGCCATCTTGCCGTCAGCCCCGACTGGCTGGCGCTCTACTACCGGCATCCACTGGAGATCACCCACGGCGAGGGGCGTCACGTCTGGGATGCCGACGGCAGGCGCTATCTCGACTTCTTCGGCGGCATCCTCACCACGATGACCGCCCACGCACTGCCCGAAGTCACCAAGGCGGTCAGCGAGCAGGCCGGGCGGATCATCCACTCCTCCACGCTCTACCTGAACCGGCCGATGGTCGAACTCGCCGAGCGCATCGCCACGCTCTCCGGCATCCCGGACGCCCGGGTCTTCTTCACCACCTCCGGTACCGAGGCCAACGACACGGCCCTCCTGCTCGCCACCACGTACCGCAGGTCGAACCAGATCCTCGCGATGCGCAACAGCTACCACGGCCGCTCGTTCTCCGCGGTCTCCATCACCGGAAACAACTCCTGGTCGCCCACCAGCCTGTCCCCGCTCCAGACCCTGTACGTGCACGGCGGCGTCCGCACCCGCGGACCGTACGCGCATCTGGGCGACGGGGAGTTCATCGCCGCCTGTGTCGCGGACCTGGAGGACCTGCTGGGCCACACCCGGGCGCCCGCCGCGCTGATCGCCGAGCCCATCCAGGGTGTCGGCGGGTTCACCTCCCCGCCCGACGGCCTGTACGCGGCGTTCCGCGAAGTCCTGAACCGGCACGGCATCCTGTGGATCTCCGACGAGGTGCAGACGGGCTGGGGGCGTTCCGGCGAACACTTCTGGGGCTGGCAGGCACACGGGAGGAACGGCCCGCCGGACATCCTCACGTTCGCCAAGGGCATCGGCAACGGCATGTCGATCGGCGGGGTCGTCGCCCGTGCCGACGTCATGAACTGCCTGGACGCGAACTCCATTTCGACGTTCGGTGGCTCCCCGGTCACGATGGCCGCAGGGCTCGCCAACCTTTCGTACCTCCTCGAACACGACCTCCAGGGCAACGCCCGCCGGGTCGGCGGTCTGCTCATCGAACGCCTGCGTGCGATCGGTGCGGGCTCGGAGTGCGTACGGGAGGTGCGCGGGCGCGGCCTGATGATCGGCATCGAGCTGGTCGAGCCGGGCACCGGCCGGGCGAACCCCGCAGCGGCCGCGGCGGTGCTCGAAGCGGCGCGTGAGGGCGGCCTGCTCATCGGCAAGGGCGGGGGCCACGACACCAGCGTGCTGCGCATCGCCCCGCCGCTCTCCCTCTCGATCCCGGAGGCGGAGGAGGGTGCGGCGATCCTCGCCGAGGCGCTGCGGTCGGTGGGGTGAGGACGGGGGTGCGGTGGCCGGCCGGTCACCGCACCCGGCGCCCGATGAGCCTCCCGGGCTACCCGAGGTGCTCGAACATCAGGGAACCGCCGAAGTTCTCGTCGTCGGTGCCCCACAGGCCCAGCCGCCCGGGCAGGAAGGCGACGGCCTCGATCTTCCGGTTGTCCTGCCGGGTGAACCGGCTCAGCGGAGTGAGGGCGTGCTCGGGCTTCATCCGCAGTACCGCGTCGTGGGCCGGGTTCACGGTGAGCCGGCCGGCGTCGTAGACGGCGGAGGTGAAGGGCCCGTCGTTCACATTGGGGTCCGAGGCGGCCGACACCATGACGGTGCCGTCGTCGAGCACCTTCAGGTCGCTGATGTGGCGCACCTCGTCCTCGTCCGGAAACGGCACGGCGAACTCCTGGCGTGCCGAGACCGTGCCGAAGGTCAGGCCGTCCGGCCCGATGCGCACCGAGGATGCGTGCACGACGGCCTTCTCCGCACCGCTGCCCCGCGTCGCCCACACGGCGAAGGTCCGCCCCGACCGGTCGCGGTGCAGCGCGAAGCTCTCGTAGTTGTCGCCTTCGTGCCGGCCGGGCAGAGCGGTGGGTTCGTGCTCCGCCAGCGCCCTGCCGTCAGCGACGACCACGTGGTAGGCCTCACCGCGGCCGGCGAGAGCGATGTAGTGGCCGGCCCGGCCCGGCACCGTGTCGATGGCCTCCAGGTCCGCGGGGAGCATGCCGAGCCAGGGGAGCTCCGTGACGACGGGCGCGTGGCCGGCCCGCAGGCGGACGGTCGCCAGCCTGCTCTCACGGTCCCCCTTGTTGTCCCGGACGACGACGGCGTCGGCCAGCTCGTCGCCCGCGGGCGCGCCCTCGACGAGCGCGATTCCGCTCACCCCGCCCTGCATCCCGGAGCCGACGCGCTGCCACCCGGCGGAGGCGGCGGAGCTCAGGGGCGCGGCGACGAGGGATGCGCAGAGCGCCGCCGTAACGATGATTCCGTTTCTGATCATGGAGCGAAGCTAAGGGCTGTCCCGTCATTCCTGGTGGATCAGCGCGCGGCGTCGGGTTCGGCGCATCGCAAGGTGGAGGGAGGTCCGCACACCGGATGTACCCGGGCGTGCCGAGAGGGTGGCGAGGTGCCGCTGCTGTCGTCGTGCGCCCTCCGGGGATCACGGGACATCCCCGGAGGGGCCGCCCGAGGCCCCGGCCGGACCGTGGCGCCCCGGTCCGCGAGTTCCCCCGCCCGGCCTGCCGCCTCGCCCGTACGGGCCGCGTGTACGACACACGCGGGCCGTGCCCCACCCGGACGGTGTGAACTCCCGCGCGATGGGCCGGTCGAGTGCCGGACGCGTGAAACAGAAACGTCTTCAGCGGTTAGCGGCAGCGGTATTGCCACAGTGGGTAACCCACTCCTACGTTCTTCACCACGCACCTTGTCTACGTGCGTAGACCCATTCCGCCACAGTGAGGAGGGGTACATGAGCCGCACCGTCATCCACGGCGGCCTCGTCGTCACCGCGTCCGACGAGATTCACGCCGACGTACTCGTCGAAGGCGGCCGCATCGCGGCACTCGCCGCGCACGGCACCGACGCGGCAGCGGGCTGGACCGCGGACCGGACCATCGACGCCACCGGGAAGTACGTCATCCCGGGCGGTGTCGACGCGCACACCCACATGGAGATGCCGTTCGGCGGCACCTATGCGGCGGACACCTTCGAGACCGGCACCCGCGCCGCTGCCTGGGGCGGCACCACCACGATCGTCGACTTCGCGATCCAGTCCGTGGGGCGCTCCCTGCGTGAGGGCCTCGACGCCTGGTACGCCAAGGCGGACGGCAACTGCGCCATCGACTACGCGTTCCACATGATCCTCGCGGATGTGAACGAGTCGTCGCTCAAGGAGATGGACCTGCTGGTCGCGGAGGGCATCACCTCCTTCAAGCTGTTCATGGCCTACCCCGGCGTCTTCTACAGCGACGACGGGCAGATCCTGCGTGCCATGCAGCGGGCCGAGTCCAACGGCGGCCTGATCATGATGCATGCGGAGAACGGCATCGCCATCGACGTCCTGGTCGAGCAGGCCCTCGCCGCCGGCCGCACCGACCCCCGTTACCACGGGGACGTACGGAAGGTGGCGCTGGAAGCCGAGGCCACGCACCGCGCCATCCAGCTCGCCCGCGTCGCCGGCTCCCCGCTGTACGTCGTGCACGTCTCCGCGGACGAGGCGGTCGCCGAGATCGCCGCCGCCCGGCACAAGGGGCTGCCCGTCTTCGGCGAGACCTGCCCGCAGTACCTCTTCCTGTCCACCGACAACCTCGCCGAGCCGGACTTCGAGGGCGCCAAGTACGTCTGCTCCACGCCGCTGCGGCCGAAGGAGCATCAGGAAGTGTTGTGGCGGGGGCTGCGGAACAACGAGCTCCAGGTCGTCTCCACCGACCACTGCCCCTTCTGCTTCTCCGGGCAGAAGGAGAAGGGCCGCGGCGACTTCTCGAAGATCCCCAACGGGATGCCGGGCGTCGAGAACCGGATGGACCTCCTGCACCAGGCAGTCGTCGACGGCCGCATCACGCGCCGCCGCTGGATCGAGATCGCGTGCGCCTCCCCGGCCCGGATGTTCGGCCTCTACCCGAAGAAGGGCACGATCGCGCCCGGTGCCGACGCCGACATCGTCATCTACGACCCGGCGGCCGAACAGACCATCTCCGCCGAGACCCACCACATGAACGTCGACTATTCCGCGTACGAGGGAAAGCGGCTCACCGGACAGGTGGAGACCGTGCTCTCGCGCGGTGAGGTCGTCATCGACCGCCGTACGTTCACCGGCCGCGCCGGCCACGGCATGTACACCCCGCGCGCCACGTGTCAGTACCTGGACTAGGAGCACCTGGTATGGACTTCGGACTCGTTCTGCAGACGGACCCGCCCGCCTCCGCCGTCGTCGGCCTGATGCGCCGTGCCGAACGCAACGGCTTCCGCTACGGCTGGACCTTCGACTCGGCGGTGCTCTGGCAGGAGCCCTTCGTCATCTACAGCCGCATCCTCGAACACACCGAACGCCTCGTGGTCGGCCCCATGGTGACCAACCCGGGTACCCGCACCTGGGAGGTGACCGCCTCCACCTTCGCCACGCTCAACGACATGTACGGCAACCGCACGGTCTGCGGCATCGGCCGCGGCGACTCCGCGATGCGCGTCGCCGGACGCAGCCCCAACACCCTGGCCCGGCTCGGCGAAGCCATCGACGCCATCCGCGACCTCGCCGAGGGGCGCGAGGCGCTCGTCGACGGACAACCGGTCCAGATCCCCTGGGTCAAGGACGGCCGGCTGCCGGTCTGGATGGGTGCGTACGGGCCCAAGGCCCTCGCGCTCGCCGGGCAGAAGGCCGACGGCTTCATCCTCCAGCTCGCCGATCCCTTCCTCACCGAGTGGATGATCAAGGCCGTACGGGACGCCGCCACCGAAGCGGGACGCGATCCGGACTCCGTGACCATCTGCGTCGCCGCGCCCGCCTACGTGGGCGACGACCTCGACCACGCCCGCGAGCAGTGCCGCTGGTTCGGCGGCATGGTCGGCAACCACGTCGCCGACCTGGTCTCCCGCTACGGCGAGCACTCCGGCCTCGTCCCCGAGGCCCTGACCGCGTACATCGCCGGACGCTCCGGATACGACTACAGCCACCACGGCCGCGCCGGGAATCCCGACACCACCTTCGTCCCCGACGAGATCGTCGACCGCTTCTGCCTGCTCGGACCGCCCGAGGCGCACATCGAGAAGCTCCAAGCCCTGCGCGACCTCGGCGTCGACCAGTTCGCCGTCTACAACATGCACGACGCCCGCGAGGCGACCATCGACGCCTACGGCTCCGAGATCATTCCCGCACTGACCGGCTGACCGCCGCGTTCCTCCGGTCGTCCGCACCCCCCCGCGCCCCGCCCCGCACGGCACCGTCCCCGAGCGAAGGGTCCAGCCGCCATGACATCGACCGCCCCACCGCCGCCACCCCGGGACCGGATACCCACGGCCCCCGACCGCGTCGAACTCCCCGTCGGCGCCGCTCCCGACGACAGCCGGTTCGTCAACGAGGATCTGTTGCCCGTCCCGCTGGAGCGGCGCAACTGGACCACGTACAACTTCGCCGCCCTCTGGGTCGGCATGGCCCACAACATCCCGTCCTGGCTCCTCGCCTCCGGCCTCGTCGCCCTCGGCATGGACTGGAAACAGGCGGTCTTCACCATCGCGCTCGCCAACCTGATCGTCCTCGGACCCATGCTGCTCACCGGGCACGCCGGGCCCAAGTACGGCATCCCCTTCCCGGTGCTGGCCCGCGCCTCGTTCGGGCTGCGCGGCGCCAATCTGCCCGCCCTCATCCGGGCCGCCGTGGCGTGTGCCTGGTTCGGTATCCAGACCTGGATCGGTGGCGTCGGCATCTTCACGCTGCTCGGCAAGATCTTCGGTGGCTGGGCGCAGGCGGACGAGATCGGCGGGCAGCCGTGGACGCTCTGGCTCTGCTTCGTACTCTTCTGGGGCCTCGAACTCGCCATCATCTACCGGGGAATGGACACCCTGCGCCGGTTCGAGAACTGGGCGGCGCCTTTCGTCATCGTCGGCGCGCTGGTGCTGCTGGTCTGGGTCGCCGTCAAGGCGGGCGGCCTCGGCCCGCTGCTCGACCAGCCCTCGAAACTCGGCTGGGGCAAGGAGTTCTGGCCGGTCTTCTTCCCCTCCCTGATGGGCATGATCGCCTTCTGGGCCACGCTCTCCCTGAACATCCCCGACTTCACCCGTTTCGGCGCCGGCCAACGCGCCCAGATCCGCGGCCAGTCGCTCGGACTGCCCACCACGATGACGCTGTTCGCGCTGCTCTCCGTCCTGGTGACCTCAGGCTCGCAGGCCGTGTACGGCGAGGCGATCTGGGACCCGGTGCAACTGGTCGCCCGCACCGACAACGTCTTCGGGCTGCTGTACGCGCTCGTGACGGTGCTGGTGGCGACGATCTCCGTGAACATCGCGGCCAACGTGGTCTCACCCGCGTACGACCTGGCGAACCTCGCCCCGAAGATCGTCAACTTCCGTACGGGCGCGCTGATCACGGGCGTCGTCGGCGTCGTGATCATGCCGTGGAAGCTCACCGAGACGCCCGAGCTGTACATCTTCACCTGGCTCGGACTCGTCGGCGGGCTGCTCGGTACGGTGGCGGGCATCCTGATCGCCGACTACTGGATCGTCCGGCGTACCGTGCTCGACCTCGCCGACCTGTACCGGCCCGGTGGACGCTACTGGTACACGAACGGCTGGAACTGGCGTGCCGTCGCCGCCTTCGCCGTCGGCGGTGTCCTGGCGATCGGCGGCTCGCACTCGGAGCCCGGGAAGGGGCCGTTCCCGGCGGACGGCCTGGTCCCGTTCCTGAAACCCCTCGCCGACTACGGCTGGGCGGTCGGTCTGGCCTCCTCGCTGGTGCTGTACGTGGTGCTCACCGGACGCGAGCGCCTCACACCGGGCTCGTCGACCGGCCCAGCAGCGCGCTGACGTCGAACGAGTCGGCCGGCGAGGGCGTGGTCCTGGGCACGGGTTCGTCGAAGGCGGAGAACCCGACGGCCGCGTCCGCGCCGTTGCCCTCGATGGTGAGCCGCAGCGGATACGGCTTGCCGGTGGCCGCCACGTCCAGCGTCAGCGTGGTGCCGTCCCGCATCCGGGTCAGCGGAACGACGGACGCCTTGCCGAGCGTGGTCTTCGCGCCCTTGTTGAGCGTGCCGGTGTCGTCGTTCGCGTTGTCGCTCACCAGCTTCTGGAAGGTGTTGAGGTCACAGGTCTTCGTCAGGGCGCTCAGCCGGGGGTCGTCGGCCGACCCCTTCATATAGCGGTCGCCCACGATCGCGGCGAAGGCCGAACCGCCGTTGGGGACCTGGTTCTTCCAGAAGTCCGCGTCGGGCTTGATCCAGATGTCGTCGCCCCGCTTCACGATCAGGGCCGAGCCCTGGCTGTTGCCGAGGTCCACCGAACCGTTGCAGTTGCCGTCCCGGTCCACGGTGAGCTCCAGGGACATGGGCGTGCTGCCCTTGCCGAGGTCCCCCCTCGTGCTCAGGTGCAGGGACTGGGCGCTGAGCAGCGCGTCGCGGGAGCGGTCGGCGATCTGCTGTGCGGTGAGGTGGTCGATGTCCTCCGCGTGGGCCGTGCCGCCCCCGACGACGAGGCCGCTGCCGGTGACGGAGAGAACGATCGCCGCAGTCCATGCGGCGGGGCGTGTGGCGAGGCGTGGACCGGTCACGTCGCCTCCTCGAAGGGTCGTGGCGGGACTGCCCGGAACTGCGGTTCGATCATTCGAGCGTACGCCGGGGGAGGAGTGGCCGCCCGGCGTGCCTCCGCCACACCTCGGATGCGTACGCTGCGTGACGTCCTGTGGTGTTTTCGGTTAGGAGGGCGGGGGGACGGTTGCCAGGCACCGTCTTCGCCACGACCGTTCGACACGACCGAGAGGGAAACATGAAGAAGTCCATCGGGAGCCTGTCCAGGGCCGTTGTCCGGGGCGCCGCCGTCGCAGGACTGACCGCGGCACTCGCGGTGTCCACCGGCCTGGCCACGGCGGCCTCGGCCGCTGCCCCGGCGAAGACACCTCCGGGACTGTCCTGCGACACGGGCAAGCACGCCGTCGACGACTACACCGGCTACGCGCTGTGCCGCAACAACGGGGGCACGGCGCAGACCTTCTGGGTGCACCTGGTCTGCGGCTGGTCCCCGGACGTCGACGGTGAGCACGTCACGCTGAACCCCGGTCAGTCCGGTCAGTCGACGGCCCACTGCGCCGGGCTCGGTACCGGAATCGGTGAGATCACCGTTCAGCCGTAGGCCCTGCCTGCCCCGCGTGGTGCCGCTCCCGCGGGGGCGGCACCACGCGGCCGGGGGCGAACGGTTGCCGGGATCGGTCCCAACTCGTTACTCTCCAGTAAGTTCGTTCGGTCGGGCAGGTGCGCGCACCTGACGGTACGAGGAGGCGGGCAGCCCATGTCCTCAGTGGAATCCACCGGAACGGACGTCGACGCCCCGGCCGGTCTGGCGGACAGCGCACGCGCCCTCGCGGAGGGCCGCACCACCGCCACCCGGCTGGTCTCCGGGGCCCTCGCCCGGATCGAGGCGAGCCAGGGCACCCTCAACGCCTTCCGGCACCTGCGCGCGACCGCCGCCCTCGCCGAGGCCGCCGAAGCCGACCGCCGGCTCGACGCGGGCGAGCGGCTGCCGCTGCTCGGGGTGCCCGTCGCCGTCAAGGACGACACCGACGTCGCCGGGCTGCCCACCCACTTCGGCTGCGCGGGGGAGCTGCCCGTCGCGACCGCCGACAGCGAGTCCGTACGCAGGCTGCGCGCGGCCGGGGCCGTGATCGTCGGGAAGACCAACTCCTGCGAACTGGGCCAGTGGCCGTTCACCGAGGGATCGGCCTTCGGGGTCACCCGTAATCCGTGGAACACCGACCACACCCCGGGCGGCTCCTCCGGCGGTTCCGCGGCCGCCGTCGCCGCCGGACTCGTCCCCGCTGCGCTCGGCTCGGACGGAGCCGGGTCCGTCCGCATCCCCGCCGCCTGGACCCATCTCGTCGGCATCAAGCCGCAGCGCGGCCGGATCTCCGTGCACCCCCACAGCGACGCCTTCCAGGGGCTCACCGTCAACGGCCCGCTGGCCAGGACCGTCGCCGACGCCGCCCTCCTGCTGGATGCCGTCGCGGGAGCGCACCCCGACGACCCGCACCACCCGCCGCCCGTCCAGGCCTCGGCCGCCGCCCGCCGCGACCCGGGCCGACTGCGCATCGCCCTCGCCTGGCGCCCTCCGCTCACCCTCACCGGGTCGGCCCCCCACCCCGACGTGCGCCGTGCGGTCACCGAACTCGCCGAGGCGCTGGCCCGGCTCGGCCACGACGTGCAGGAGGCCCGGCCCCGCTACGGGCTGATCGGCCTCGGCTTCGTGCCCCGGGCCACCGCCGGCATCGCCGAACTCGCCGCCCGACACCCCGAGCCCATGCTCCTGGACCCCCGCACCCGCAGCGCCCTGCGCACCGGAACCCGCCTCGGAGGCAGGGTGGTGCGGGCGGCACGGGAGCGGGAGGTGCGCCAGCACCGAAGGATCGGCGCGCTGTTCCACCCCGCCCGCGGCAGGGCCGGATCGGGCTTCGACGTGCTGCTCACCCCGACGACCGCCCTGCCGCCTCCCCGTATCGGCAGGTTCGACGGGCTGAGTGCCTGGCGCACCGATGTCGCGATCACGGAGGCCTGCCCGTACGCCTGGCCGTGGAACGTTCTGGGCTGGCCCGGAATCAACGTTCCCGCGGGCTTCACCCCCGGCGGCCTCCCCGTCGGGGCCCAACTGCTCGGCCCCTCCCGCAGCGAGGAGCTGCTCATTTCACTGGCCGCCCAACTGGAGGCCGACCGGCGCTGGTACGAACACCGACCGCCGCCCGCATCCTGAGGGCTGCCCGCCCTCAGGGCGTGTGTGCGGTCACCACCCACACGCCCGCCCGCAGCATCACCCCGCGCGGTGTCTCGTACGGCAGCAGGGTGGTGGTCATCGCCGTTCGCGTGGCATCGGAGACGGTGAGACCGGGGGCGCGTGAGACGAAGAACTCGACCGCGTCCCCGGCGTCCTTCCCCCAGCAGGTGTCGGCGCTCACGCCGGTCACCGCGATGTCCGCGAAACCGGCCGCACCCAGGACCTGGTGGATGCGCTCGGGTTCGGAGAGCGACGCCATCGCCGTGGCCACCGCGTTCTCGGTGGTGTGGTCCCGGCCCAGGAGCGAGGCCAGCAGGCCCAGTGCCTTGCGCTCCTCGC
Organism: Streptomyces sp. NBC_01013; assembly: GCF_045162765.1. Taxonomy (NCBI): domain Bacteria; kingdom Bacillati; phylum Actinomycetota; class Actinomycetes; order Kitasatosporales; family Streptomycetaceae; genus Streptomyces; species Streptomyces sp. NBC_01013. The sequence continues at coordinate 1,115,691 of NZ_CP108687.1, read as the reverse complement.
CGTCCGGTTGCGCGGGCTGCGGGCACAGGAACACCAGCCGGCCGCCCGCCCGCAGCGCCCCTGCGATGTTGGTGAACGCGGCGACAGGGTCGGCGAAGAACATCACCCCGCCCCGGCTGATGGCCAGGTCGTATGCCCCGGGCTCGAACGCGCAGGTCTGCGCATCGGCCAACCGGTAGGTGACGTGCGGGAACCGGTCTTCATCGGTGAGTTCGCGGGCCCGCTCCACGAGCGGCTCCGAGATGTCGACACCCGTGACCCGGCCGGCCGGCGCCCGCCGCGCGACCATCCGCGTCGTGAGCCCGCTGCCGCAGCCGATGTCCACCACCCGGTCGGCGTCGGCGATCGCCGCCGCGTCGAGCAGCGCGGTGTCGAACCCGTCCAGCATGGCGTTGTAGCGGTCGGGGTGGGCGGCCCAGTGCTGCCCGAGCGGTCCGTTCCAGGCTTCGGCGACTGTCATGCGTGCTCCTTCGTTCCCATGGTGAGCGTGGCCTCGACGCGCCCGACGGCGCAGATGGCACCGAACGCGATCAGGTGGACCAGGCAGTGATCGGTGAACGGCGGCGCCAGCCAGGCGGCCACGTCCTCGTCCGTGATCCGGTACGGGGCACGAGCCGCGAGCAGCGCCAGCCGGGCGCCCGGGCGCTCGGCCCGGTCCGGCAGGTCCGTTCCGTGCAGGGGGAGCGGGGTGACACCGTCCCAGGCCGCCACCGACTCCCTCACGAGCGCCGCGTCCTCGTCGCTCAGGAGCCCGGCGCCCAGCTCCGCAGCGGTACGCAGGGCGCCGAACGCGGTACCGACGGCCGTACCCGCCGCCCAGGCGGGCGCCTCGCCCTCCGTTTCGAGCAACGGCAGACTCAGCCCCGTCACCAGCTCGCGGCGCACGGTCCTGGCCAGGGAGCGGCCGGCCGCACTCCGTACGGCACGGATCCGCTGGAGACCGCAGGGCAGCATGCTCTCGGTCAGCAGCGAGGAGACGATCCGGTTGATGAAGTGGAAGGTGAGGGCGGTCCCGATGTGTTCGGGCGCCTCGCCGGGAGCGAACGGCTGGGGGGTACTCATGTCCTTCCCCCACGCCAGCAGGGCGCGTTGCGCGGGGTCTTCGGGCTGATCGCCGCGGGCGATCGTCTCCGCGAGCCGGTGGTCGCCGGTGGCGTGCAGCAGCACGGTGTGCGCGTCCACGCAGAACGGACAGCGGTTGGCGAGCGACACCCCGGCCGCCACCACCTCCTTGTCCGTACGGGACACCTGTCCGGCCAGCAGCGATTCGCGCAGCAGCGCCCAGGCCGCGGTGAGGAGCGGCGGGGACGGGGACAGGACGACGAAGGTCGGGGCACGCTCGATCCCGAAGTCGGTGGACATCTGGGCGTACACATCGGCGACCACGCCGGTCGCCGACTTCGGAGGTACGGGTGAGGTGTAGCGGAAAGGTCCGGTCATGGCGACGATGCTCGCCCGCGGACCGGAGCCCGGTCGTCGTACCGCCGAAGGCAATCGCGGCTGGTCCCCACCGGCCGGGGGCGGCCGGCCACTACTGCCCGGGGAGTAGTGCCCGGGCAGTCCTCAGGGCTGATGGCACCGCTGTCGTACGCGAGTTAGGGTGCGGCACATGACGGGGGACACGGGGGGCGCGGGCCGCCGCACCCGGTTGCTGGACGCGGTACTCGCGGTGGCGATCGGTGCGGCGGTCGTCGGCGCCGCCGTCGCGGCGTCGTCGCCCGGCGTGCTCGACGTGGTGCTCGTCGCGATCGGCTCGCTGGCTCTCGCCGAGCACCGCCACGCACCTCGCACGGTGCTCGCCGTCACCACACTGGCCATGTCCGGCTACGTGCTCCACGCGCATCCGGGCACCTGGGCGGCATTCCCGGTGCTGGCGGCCGTGCACGCCGCCGCCCGCAGCGGACACCGGGTCTGGGGCGTCGCTGCCGGTGCGCTCTTCCTCACGGGCTACTTCGCCGTCCTGGTCACCGCCTCCCCCGCCGCCGAGAGCGTCGTGGAGCGGACCCTGCTGCTGCTCGGCTGGTTCCTGTGCGCCGGGGTCACCGGACTCATCGACAAGAACTGGCAGGCGTATCTGCGCCAGACCGAACAACGTGCGCTCGACGCCGAACGCACCCGGGACGAGGCGGCGCTGCGCCGGGCAGGGGAGGAGCGGCTGCGGATCGCCCGTGAACTGCACGACTCGCTCACCCACTCCATCTCGATCGTCAAGCTCCAGGCGGGAGTCGCCGTCCATCTCGCCCGCAAACGCGGCACGGAGGTGGAGCCCGCCCTGCTCGCCATTCAGGAGGCGAGCGGCGAGGCGATGCGTGAACTGCGCGCCACGCTGGAGGTGCTGCGTACGGACGTGGTCGAGCCCGGCACCGGGCTCGACCGGATCGGTGAACTCGCCGAACGGGCCCGCAGCGCGGGGATCGTTCTCGCGGTCACGGTCAGCGGCGAGGAGCGGCCACTGCCCGTGGCCGTTGACCGCGCCGCGTACCGCATCGTGCAGGAAGCCCTCACCAATGTCGCCCGGCATGCCGACCGGGCCCCGACCACCGTTCAACTCGCCTACGGGTCGGACGCACTGACCGTGCACGTGGACGACCACGGGCCGTGCGGACCGCACGACACCATCACCGCGGGAACCGGCCTCACCGGAATGAAGGAACGCGTCACGGCGCTCGGCGGCACCCTGGCCGCCGCACCGCGCCAGGCCGGCGGCTTCTCCGTACACGCCGAACTCCCCCTCCAAACCGTCGGATCCGCCGGATGAGTGGCGACGCCGACGCCCCGCTCCGGGTCCTCATCGTCGACGATCAGGCCCTCATGCGGGCCGGCTTCCGGGCGCTGCTCGACGCGGAGGACGGCATCGAGGTGGTCGGCGAGGCCGTCAACGGCAGGGAGGGGGTGGAGCTGGCCAGGACGCACATCCCCGACATCGCCCTGATCGACGTACAGATGCCGGTGATGACGGGCATCGAGGCCACCCGGGCGATCGCAGCCGATCCGCTCCTGGGCGGGGTACACGTGGTGATCCTGACCAACTACGGCCTGGACGAGTACGTGTTCGACGCGCTGCGCGCCGGAGCGGCCGGCTTCCTGCTCAAGGACACCGAACCCGCCGAACTGCTGTGGGCCATCCGCGTCGCGGCCCGCGGTGACGCCCTGCTCTCGCCCGCCATCACGCGCCGGCTGATCGGCGAATTCGTCGCCCGGCCGCCCGACAGGACGACCGCGCCGGGCTTCGAGACGCTGACCCGCCGGGAGCGGGAGGTCAGCGCGCTGGCGGCCCGTGGCCTGACGAACGAGGAGATCGCCGCGCACATGGTCATCAGCCCGTTCACCGCCAAGACGCACATCAGTCGCGCCATGACCAAGCTCGGAGCCCGCGATCGCGCTCAACTCGTCGTCTTCGCCTACGAGTCCGGGCTCGTCACCCCGCGCGAGCGGTGATGTCGCGCAGCGCCGCTACGGCACTCGCGCCGTCCACCCCGCCGTGCCGAACTTGGTGCGCACGAGCTCCTCGGCCCTGGCCAGTTCCACGGGGCTCACGTGGCCCTGCGACAGCCCGTGGCGCTTGCGGAACGACTCGATCATCCGCTCGATGACGGCCTGACGGGGGAGGCCCGTCTGCCGGCGCAAGGGGTCGACGCGCTTCTTGGCGCTCTTCGTGCCCTTGTCGGACATCTTCTCCTTGCCGATGCGCAGGACGTCGAGCATCTTGTCGGCATCGATGTCGTACGACATCGTCACGTGGTGCAGCACCGCGCCGGGCCCTCCGTCCGGCCCCACGACACGCTTCTGCGCCGCCCCCGCGATCTTCCCGACCTCCGTCGCGATGTCGTTGAGCGGCTGGTACCAGGCCTTGATGCCCATGTCACCGAGCGCTTCGAGCACCCAGTCGTCGAGATAGGCGTAGCTGTCGGCGAAGGAGAGACCGGAGACGAGGGACTGGGGCACTGCCAGCGAGTAGGTGATGGTGCTGCTCGGCTCCGCGAACATGGCGCCGCCTCCGGAGACACGCCGGACGACCGTGACACCGTGGCGATCGACGCCCGCGGGGTCGACCTCGTTGCGCAGGGACTGGAAGCTGCCGATGATCACCGCGGGGGAGTCCCACTCCCACACCCGCAGCGTCGGCGGGCGCCGGCCCGCGGCGACCTCGGCCGTGATCACCTCGTCGAGAGCCATGTGGAGCGCGGGCGACTGCGGGGCGTCGTGGATGAGCTGCCAGTCGTAGTCGCTCCACTCCGTGGCGTGCGCAAGCGCACGGCGTACGGCGACGGCGACCCCCTCCGACGTGAGGCCGAGCATCACCGTCGATTCGGGAAGGGCCGCGTCGATCCGCGCGGCCAGGCCTGCGGTGTCCGTGGTGGCGGGGGCGCCCTCCAGCGCCGCGTCGATCGCGAGGATCGCCTCATCCGGTTCCAGGAAGAAGTCACCCGCCACCCGTACGTCGCGCAGCGCCCCGCCCCGGACGTCCAGGTCCACCACGACCAGTTTGCCGCCGGGGACCTTGTATTCACCGTGCACAGCCCTGCCTCCAGTTCCGCCCTGCACTCATGCCTACGAATCGGCTCCGACCAGGCATAACGCCGCCGTCGTGCCTTTTAGTCCATCGCCGGCACCCCGATGTACTCCGCTCCTCCGGGGCAAGCATCTCTGCATAAACCATGATCTGTCCCGGCCGTTTGCTACAGCGGCATTGCGACGTCGTGGCGGGACGGCCCAGGACCTGGTGGGGTCACCGGCGGGCGGAACAGACTGACGCTCGCACGTCTGTGCTTACGTTCCGTACCCCCAGAAAGCTCCACCGCGCATGCATACGTCCCTCAGACCAAGCGCCCCCACAGCGCACCTCCTGCGTGCGGCGGGGAGGTGCCACCCGTGCTGCGCTATGTGACGCGCAAGGCGACGGGTTGGCTCCTGATGATCCTGGTCGCCACCAACGCGACCTACTTCCTGGCCAGTTGGTTCCTGGACCCGCGGTCGAACTTCAAGGAGCTGCGACCGGTCCGCAGTGAGGCCCAGATCGACCGGGCTCTCGCGCCCTACAACCTGGACCCGCAGGTGCCGGTGGTCACGCGGTGGTGGGACTGGTTCACCTCGGTGGTCGTCCACTTCGACTGGGGGAAGTCTCCCACCGGCGTCTCCGTCAACGGCGAGATCGGCTACCGGTCCCTCGTCAGCGCGGAGTTGGTCGTCATCGCGACCATCCTCTCGGTCGTGATCGGCGTCACGCTGGGGGTGTACACGGCGTCGCGGCAGTACGGCTGGGCCGACCGGGTGTCGCAGGCCGTGTCCATCGCCGTGTTCAACGTCCCGACGTCCGTCGCCGCACTCGCCGTGGTCTTCGTCGCCATCTGGCTGAACCAGCACACCGGGATGCACTTCCTCTACGTCGCCGGCGAGAACTCACCGAACGTCGAAGGGCTGCTCCCGACCATCGGCGATCGTTTGCTGCACCTGATCCTGCCGACCCTGACGCTGACCCTGATGGGGTACGTCGGCTACCACCTGACGCAGCGCTCGCTCCTGCTCGACACCATCAACGCCGACTTCGTGCGCACCGCCCGGGCCACCGGACTCACCCGGACACAGGCCATCCGCAGGCACGCACTGCGGGCCGCGCTCATCCCGACGGCGACCTCCGTTGCGTTCAGCGTCCCGGCCCTCTTCACCGGAGCCATCATCACCGAGACGATCTTCGGCTGGAACGGCATGGGCCGCTACTTCATCCAGACCATCGGCAAGAACGACGTGCACGGAACGGTCGCGACAGCCGCTTTCGCCGCCGCCCTGACCGCGATCGGCGCGATCCTCGCGGACATCGCCACGGTCTTCCTCGACCCGCGCGTGAGGGTGAACTGACATGGCCACCGAGCTGACCGCCGGTGCGCCGGGCCGGCTGCCGACAGCAACGCCGGCCACGCACAAGGAGGGGCACAACCCCGGCCTCGCCCGCCTCTACCTGCGGCGATTCCTGCGCAACCGCCTCGCCGTCGTCGGTGTGGTGATCTTCGTGGCCCTGGTGCTGTTCAGCGTGTTCGGCGGCCTGTTCGCCGCGTACGCGTACTCCGACGCCGACTTCGCCGCCCTCACCCAGGCGCCGAGTGCCACCCACTGGTTCGGCACCAACCAGGGCGGCAACGACATCTACGCCTCCGCCGTCCACGGGCTCCGGCGCTCCCTGGCGATCGCCGTGAGTGTCTCCGTACTGACCGTCGTCACCGCCGCCGTCATCGGTTCCGGCGCCGCGTACTTCGGCGGCCGGGTGGAGAAGGCGACGCTCGCCGTCATCCACTTCCTGCTGATCGTCCCCTCGTTCCTCATCCTCGCCCTGGTCTCCAACCGGCTCGCCGGCGACTGGCGGATCCTCATCGTCGTGCTGACGCTGTTCGGCTGGATGCCCACCGCGCGGGTGATCTGGTCCGTCTCGACCTCCCTGCGGGAGCGGGACTACGTGACGGCGGCCGAGTTCATGGGAGTCGCCCCGCTGCGCATCATCCTGCGCCACATCATTCCCAACCTCGGCTCCCTGCTGATCGTCAACCTGACGCTCGGTGTCGTGGCGACCGTGCTCAGCGAAACCGCCCTGTCCTTCCTGGGGTTCGGCGTCCAGACCCCGGACGTCTCCCTCGGCACGATGCTCGCGGACGGCGCGAGCACCGTCACGAGCGCCCCCTGGCTGTTCGCCTTCCCCGCAGGCCTGGTCGTCCTGCTCACCGTGTCGATGACCTTCGTCGGCGACGGGCTGCGTGACGCCCTGGACCCCGCATCCGTGACCGGCGCGGCAGGAGGCCGACGATGACCCTCGTGACGACCCTGCCCGCGTCCCCACCGCCCGGCGAACACGACACCCCCGTGCTCTCGGTACGGGACCTGCGGATCTCCTTCCCCTCCGAAGCCGGACCCGTCGAGGCGGTGCGCGGCGTCAGCTTCGATCTTCTGCCGGGCCGCACCCTCGGCATCGTCGGCGAGTCCGGCTCGGGCAAATCGGCCACCGCGCTGGGCATCATGGGCCTGCTCCCGGCCTCGGCCGACCTGCGGGGCCAGGTGCTGCTCGGCGGACAGGACCTGATCGGCCTCGGCGACAAGGCGCTCTCCGCCCTACGGGGCAACGCCATCGGCATGGTCTTCCAGGACCCGCTGTCGGCCCTCACACCGATCTTCACCGTGGGCCGGCAGCTCGCCGACGCCCTGCGGATCCACCAGGACCTGACCAAGCGGGGAGCCTGGGAGCGGGCCGTCGAACTCCTCGACCTCGTCGGCATCCCCGACCCGCGGGCCCGGGCCACATCCTTCCCCCACGAGTTCTCCGGCGGCATGCGCCAACGCGTCGTCATCGCCATGGCGATCGCGAACAAGCCGTCCGTCCTCGTCGCCGACGAACCCACCACCGCCCTCGACGTCACCGTGCAGGCCCAGATCCTCGACGTCCTGCGGGTGGCTCAGGAGGAGACCGGAGCGGGACTCGTCCTCATCACGCACGACCTCGGGGTCGTCGCCGGTCATGCGGACGACATCGCCGTCATGTACGCGGGCCGGATCGTGGAGCGGGCCGGCGTCGACGAGCTGTTCCGGCGGCCGGCCATGCCGTACACCGCGCGGCTGCTCGCCGCCGTGCCGACCGTGGACAGCGGGGTCCACCGCCCCCTGGTCCCGATCGCCGGGGAGCCGCCCGCCCTCGTGGGCCTCCCGGCCGGCTGCCCCTTCGCGAGCCGGTGCGCCGTAGCCCTCGACGCGTGCCGCAGCAACGAACCCGGGCTGCGCGAGGTCACCGGGCACGGGGACGTGGCCTGCCTGCGCGCGGACGAGATCGCCGACGGGTCGCTGGACCCGGCGGGGGAGGCCGGGCCGGTCGAGTCCGCCGTCCGGGCGGCTCGCTCCGTCGGCGACGTGGTGCTCCGCGTCGAGGACCTCGTCAAGACCTTCCCCGTCACCAGGGGAGCCGTCCTCAAGCGCCGGGTCGGGACGCTTCAGGCCGTCAACCGGGTCAGTTTCGAGCTGCGCGCGGGGGAAACCCTCGGCCTGGTGGGCGAGTCGGGCAGCGGCAAGACCACGACGCTGCTGGAGATCCTCAGGCTCAGGCGGCCGGAGAGCGGGCGGATCGAGATCGCCGGCACCGATGTCGGCGCCGCGGGATCCGGCGCGCGCGTACGGGAGCTGCGGCGTGACGTACAGATCGTCATGCAGGACCCGTTGGGCGCCTTGGACCCGCGGCTGCCCGTCTTCCAACTGCTCGCCGAACCCCTGCAGGCCATCGGGCGCAACCGTGAGTCGATCCGTGCCCGGATCCATGAACTGCTCACCCTGGTCGGTCTGGACGACTCGGTGAGCGACCGGTTCCCGGCTGCTCTCTCCGGCGGTCAGCGGCAGCGGATCGGCATCGCGCGCGCCCTGGCCACGGAGCCGAAGCTGCTCGTGCTCGACGAACCGCTCTCGGCCCTGGACGTGTCGGTGCAGGCGGGGGTGATCAACCTGCTGGCGCGGCTCAAGCACGAACTCGCCCTCGCCTACCTCGTGGTCGCCCACGACCTGGCCGTGGTCCGCTACATCTCCGACCGCATCGCGGTGATGTACCTGGGGCACATCGTCGAGACCGGTGACACCGAGACGCTGTTCTCCGACCCGAAGCACCCCTACACCCGGGCGCTGCTGTCGGCGATACCGGTCCCCGACCCGCAGCGGGAACGCACCCGCGAACGCGTCGTGCTGGAGGGCGAGCAGCCGAGCGCAGCCCGGCTGCCGGCGGGCTGCGTCTTCGTCGACCGTTGCCCCCTCTTCCGCGTCGCCGGCGAGGACGTGCGCCTGCGCTGTCGTACGGAACGGCCCGCGCCGGTCCACGTAGCCGGGCAGCCCGGCCACCAGTACGCCTGCCACGCCGTCTGAGACCGCCCCGCCCGGGGTCCGCACCCGCCGGTCCGGCCCGGGCGGCCCACCGCCCCGTCCACCTCACCGAGTCAGAAGGAACCACTCCGCCATGCGCGCACGACTGGCCCTGCCCGTTGCCCTCATCGCCGCCATCTCCGTCGCCGCCACCGCCTGCCAGTCCTCCTCCGGGAGCGACGGGGCCGACGCGGACAAGAACGACGTCCCCAAGGCCGCGTCGGCCGCGGTGGACTACAACCCCCAGCCCTACGAGAACATCAAGGACGGCGGCACCTACACCACGGCCGGTACCTTCGACGACCAGGGCAACCCCTTCAACGTCAATGCCACGCTGACCGCCTCCCGGGTCTGGGGCTGGTACAACGCCGACGCGATCACGTACTCGCCCACCGGTGCGGTGCAGTACAACCCGGACTACTACAGCGAGGTGAAGGTCGCCGTCGAGGGCGGCAACCAGAAGGTCACGCTGACGATCAACCCGAAGGCCGTGTTCAACGACGGCACACCGATCGACTGGACGGCGATCGACGCCACCTGGAAGGCCAACAACGGCTCGGACAAGGACTTCGCCGCATCGTCCACGGACGGATACGACCAGATCACCTCGGTCGCGAAGGGCAAGGACGCCAAGCAGGCCGTCATCACCTTCAAGGGTGCCAACGCCTCCTGGTCCACCCTGTTCGCCACCTTCCTGCACCCCAAAGCCGCCACTGTCGGGAACTTCAACACGGCGTACGTGAAGAAGGCCCACCCGGAGTGGGGTGCGGGGCCGTACACGGTCGGCACGTGGGACACGCACTCGGGCAACATCACCTTCGTCCGCAACCCGAAGTGGTGGGGCAGGAAGGGCAGGCTCGACCAGCGCGTCTACGTCAACCTGGAGTCCACCGCGGGGGTCAACGCCTTCAAGAACGGTCAGCTCGACTACACCTCCGCCGTCGACGCGGAGAGCCTCAAGCAGGTCAAGGGGCTCAAGGGCACGGAGATCCGCAGCGGCGGCAGTCCCTTCGAGTACTCCCTCTACTTCAACACGAAGTCGCCGGTCCTCTCGGAGAAGGCCGTCCGCAAGGCCGTGCAGGAGAGCGTCGACCGGGCACAGATCGCGAAGATCCAGTTCCAGGGGCTCGACTACACGGAGCCCCTGCCGGGTTCGGCGGTCCTCTACAGCTTCCAGAAGGGCTACGAGGACAACCTCTCGGCCGTGCTGACGTACGCACCGGACGAGGCGAAGAAGACACTCGACGCGGCGGGCTGGAAGGCCGGGGACGACGGCATCCGCGTCAAGAACGGCAAGAAGCTCGAAGTCGGCTACACGCTCCTCGGCGACGACCCGCTGGGCAAGGCCACCGCAGGTGCCCTGGCCGCGATGCTGAAGCCGGCCGGCATTCGGCTCGTCATCAAGAAGGGTGACGAGGCGGACTTCTCCAAGATCCTCAGCGACCGCGCTTTCGACCTCTTCCTTTCGGGCAACCGCTCCATGGACCCGTTCGGTGCCCGGTACCTGTGCGACTTCTACTGCTCGGACCGTGACTCCAACATCACCGGTTCGGGTACTCCGGCCCTGGACGAGAAGATCCGCGCCACCACCGAGATCGCCGACCTCGACGAGCAGGCCGTGGCGGTCAACAAGGTGGAGAAGGAGGCGCTCCAGCAGTACGCCTTCCTTCCGTTGTTCAGTGGCCCCTCGACCTACGGCGTGAAGAAGGGCCTCGCCAACGTCGGCGCGACCATCTTCCACACCCCGCTCCCGGAGACGGTCGGCTGGCAGAAGTGACGTACGGCCCAGGAGCGCACCGGGGGTCGTAGCGGCAACGCCGACCGGCGGGCATTCGGCGAATGCCCGCGTGCCGAGGCTGTGTTCGCCGGTGCCGCCGCTTCGACTCTTGGCCGACGTGTCCGCGGCCCGCCGGGCCGCGGACACGTCGGCGGGGGCGTTTTCGCACTCCGGAGGCGCGTCCCGGCCGGGTGGGTCAGTGGTATGTACCAAGGTCTTGACAGCCGCTTAGTTCACTTCTTAAATCACCTAGTGAACTAAGCGCTTCCCTGTCGCACCAGCACGCGGAACTTCTCACGGCACCCCAACCTCGGTCGGCGCAGCTCTCGCACGCCGTTTGCTCGCGCCCTGTACCTGTCATGCATATGACTGTCATATACATGACAGGTACCCCTTCCTCCCCCTCACGCACCGGAAGGGAGAGTCATGGACTCCCCACGCCGTACACGGCGCCTGCTGCACTCCGTACTCTCGGTTCTCACCCTTGCCCTGGTCACGACCGCCCTCGCGGGCGGCGGCGGGCCCGCATCCGCGTCCACCGCCCCGATGGCGGACACCGCCGCGGCTGCCGCGACCACGTTCGCCGACGAGTTCGACGGGGCCGCCGGCTCGGCGGTCAACGGCAGCAAGTGGCAGATCGAGACCGGCGACAACGTCAACAACCACGAGCGCCAGTACTACACGGCGGGCAGCAACAACGCCGCGCTGGACGGCCAGGGGCATCTGGTCATCACCGCGCGCAAGGAGAACCCGAACAACTACCAGTGCTGGTACGGCACATGTCAGTACACCTCGGCCCGGCTCAACACCTCCGGCAAGTTCACCCAGGCGTACGGACATGTCGAGGCGCGGATGAAGATCCCGCGTGGGCAAGGCATGTGGCCGGCTTTCTGGATGCTCGGTGACGACATCGGACAGGTCGGCTGGCCCAACTCCGGCGAGATCGACATCATGGAGAACGTCGGCTTCGAGCCCTCCGTGGTCCACGGCACCCTGCACGGCCCCGGCTACTCCGGTTCGGCCGGTATCGGAGCCGGATACACCCTCCCGAACGGGCAGGTCTTCGCGGACGCCTTCCACACCTTCGCCATCGACTGGGCCCCCAATTCGGTGACCTGGTCCGTCGACGGCAACGTCTACCAGCACCGCACGCCCGCCGACACCGGTGCGAACACCTGGGCCTTCAACAAGCCCTTCTTCCTCATCCTCAACCTCGCCGTCGGCGGCTACTGGCCGGGCGACCCCGACGGCAACACCGCCTTCCCCCAGCAACTCGTCGTCGATCACGTGCGCGTCACCACCAGTGACAGCCAGCCCGCGACGGGCGGGCCGATCACCGGTCTGGCCGGCAAGTGCGTGGACGTCGCCGCGGCGGCCACCGCCAACGGCACCCCGGTGCAGCTCTACGACTGCAACGGCAGCAACGCCCAGCGGTGGAGCGTGAACGCGGACGGTACGATCCGCGCGCTCGGCAAGTGCCTCGATGTGGCCTCGGGTGGCACCGCCGACGGTACGGTCGTGCAGTTGTGGGACTGCAACGGGTCGGCCGCCCAGCGTTGGGTCGTGAGCGGCGCGCGCGACATCGTCAATCCGCAGGCGAACAAGTGCCTGGACGTCACCGGAAACAGTTCGGCCAACTCCACCCGGCTGCAGATCTGGACCTGTGGCGGTACGGCCAACCAGAAGTGGACGGTAAGCAGTTGATGGGCCGTCGGCTCATCGGGCGGGTGCCCGCCCTGCGGAGCCTGCTCGGCGCCGGGGTTGCCGCGGTACTGATGGCCGGCCTCACCGGATCGCCTGCCCTGGGCGCCGCCGCGGCGACCGGGCAGATCACGGGGCTCGCCGGTAAGTGCCTCGACGTCGCCGGGGCGAGCAGCGCCAACGGCACGCCGGTGCAGCTCTACGACTGCAACGGCACCAGCGCCCAGCAGTGGGAGGTCGGGTCGGACGGAAGCGTCAAGGCTCTGGGCAAGTGCCTGGACGTGACCTCGGCCGGGACGGCGGACGGCACCGCGGTCCAGTTGTGGGAGTGCAACGGTTCCGCGGCCCAGCGCTGGACCGTCACCGCGGCGCGCGACATCGTCAATCCCCAGGCGGACAAGTGTCTGGACGTCACGGGCAACAGCTCGGCCAACGGCACCCGGCTCCAGATCTGGACCTGCACGGGTGCTGCCAACCAGAAGTGGACCGCGCCCACCGGCGGCGGGGGAGACCCGACGCCCCCGGCCGGTGCCATGGCCGTCGCGCCGTACCTCTACAACGGCTGGGGCAGCCCGCCCAGCCCGACCACCGTCATGAACGCCACCGGCGTCAAGTGGTTCACTCTCGCTTTCGTCCTGAGTAACGGCTACTGCAATCCGCAGTGGGACGGCGGCCGGCCGCTGACCGGAGGAGTGGACCAGCAGACGGTGAACACCGTCCGGGCCGCGGGCGGCGACGTGATCCCGTCGTTCGGCGGCTGGAGCGGCAACAAGCTGGAGAGCTCCTGCTCCAGTGCCGGCGAGTTGGCCGGCGCGTACCAGAAGGTCATCAACGCCTACGGTCTCAAGGCGATCGACATCGACATCGAGGCCGAGGCGTACGCCAGCGCCACCGTCCAGCAGCGCACGGTCGACGCGTTGAAGACGGTCAAGGCCAACAATCCCGGGCTCAAGGTGTACGTCACCTTCGGTACCGGTCAGAACGGCCCCGACGACGGCCTCATCCGCAAGGCCTCAGCCTCGGGCCTGACGGTCGACAGCTGGACGATCATGCCGTTCGACTTCGGTGGGGCGGGGCAGAACATGGGCACCCTCACCGTCAGTGCGGCCGAAGGGCTGAAGAACGCGGTCAAGAGCGCCTACGGCTACTCGGACGACCAGGCCTACCGCCACACCGGCATCTCGTCCATGAACGGCATCACGGACGACAACGAGACCGTCACCGTCGCGGACTTCCGCACCATCCTCGGGTACGCGCAGCAGCGGCACCTTGCGCGGCTGACCTTCTGGTCGGTCAACCGCGACCGCCCGTGCACCGGGGGCGGCGCCGACACCTGCTCGGGTGTCTCCCAGCAGCCCTGGGACTACACGAAGGTGTTCGCCCAGTACGCCGGCTGACCGGCCGCGCCGGTCTCCCGGGGAGGGCCCCGCGGTGCTTCTGCACCCCGGGGCCCTCTTCGTCGTATATCCCTGTTACCCGGCCTGTGCCGGTGTTTGACCCGGTATGGCACCACGCTGTGTGCCTCGTGTGCGGGGCCGTTATCCGATCGTCAGTAAAAACCGTCCGGTATGTGGGCACCCCCCTTGCCTTGCGGACTGTATGCGAAATACGGTCTGCGATATTCCTTGATCACCCCTTGGCGGGAGGTAGGCCCTCGTGCGCCGAAAAGCGGTTGCCCTGGTGGCGGTTGCATTGGTGTCCTTCACCTCGGGCTGTGCGTCGCTGCAGTCCTCGGCGACCGAGGTCGGCGGTGTACGGAAAACCGACGACCGGTCCGTACGCGACGGCGGGACACTCACCGTCGCCCTCAACTCCGACCCGGACAAACTCGACCCCACGCTCGCCCAGACCCTCGTCGGCCGTACGGTCTTCGCGGGCATGTGCGAGAAGCTCTACGACATGGACGAGGACGGGGTCGTCGTGCCGCAGCTCGCTGCCGCACTGCCCACCACCTCGGACGACGGCCGCACCGTCACCCTGAAGGTGCGCCCCGGCCTCAAGTTCAGCGACGGCACCCGGCTCGACGCCGCGGCCGTCGTCACCTCGCTGCTGCGCCACCGCGATCTCCCCGGATCCGCCCGCGGCACGGAGCTCGCCCCCGTCGCCTCCATCGAAGCCACCGGCTCCGACACGGTACGGATGACGCTCAAGCAGCCCTACGTGCCGCTCACCGGCGTCCTCGCCGACCGGGCCGGGATGGTGATGTCACCGGCCGCGCTCAAGAAGTACGGGAAGAACTTCACGAACCACCCCTCCTGCGTCGGCCCCTTCCGCTTCGTGGAACGCGTCGGCGGCGACCGGATCGTGCTGAAGAAGGACCCCCACTACTACGACGCGGACAAGGTCCACCTCGACGGGGTCGTCTACAAGCCCATCCCCGACGGCAACGTCCGGCTCGCCAACCTGCGCTCCGGCGACCTCCAGGTCGGCGACCAGATGGGCCCCGTGGACGTACAGAGCGCCCTCACCGAGCCGAAGCTCCAGCTCTTCAACTCGCCCTCGCTCGGCTACCAGGGCATCGGCCTCAACGTCGGCAACGTGAACGGGCTCGGTCAGAAGCCCGGCAAGCTCGACACCCCGATCGCCCGGGACGTCCGCGTCCGCGAGGCGTTCGAGCTCGCGATCGACCGCGACACCCTCAACCAGGTCGTCTTCCAGGGCATGTACGAACCGGCCTGCGGCCCCATCTCGCCGCAGTCCGCCATCGCCCCCGGCGTCAAGCCCGAGGACTGCCCGAAGCGCGACGTCGCCAAGGCGAAGAGGCTCCTGGCGGAGGCCGGGGTGAAGACCCCGGTGAAGATCGAGCTGAAGACCTCCACCACCCCCGAACAGGGGCGGGTCGGACAGGTTCTCCAGGCCATGGTCAAGGAGGCCGGATTCGACCTCTCGCTGCGGCCCACCGAGTACGCCACCATGCTCTCCGAGACCGACGCCGGGCACTACGACGTCTTCACCAGCGGCTGGTCCGGCCGGCTCGACCCGGACGGCAACGTCTCCAACTTCCTCAAGACGGCGGGCGCCATGAACGCCTACGGCCTCGGCGACCCCGAGATCGACAAGCTCATCGCCGAGGGCCGCACCGTCGCCGACCCGGCGCGGCGCACCAAGATCTACGACGAACTCACCCGGCGCGTTCAGGACGCCCACACGATGATCTACCTCTACCGGCAGAAGAACTACGTCGTCGCCACCAAGGACGTCGCGGGCATCCGCGTCTACGGCGACGGACTGGTCCGGGTCACGAATGCGGGGTACACCCGATGACGAAATACCTGCTGACGCGGCTGCGCCAGTCCCTCATCACCCTCTTCCTGGTCTCCATCGTGGTCTTCGCCGGCATCCGGGCGCTGCCCGGCGACCCGGCGCTCGCCCTCGCCGGCGAGGAGCGCAGCCCGCAGGCGCTCGACGCGATCCGTGAGGCGTACGGCCTCAACGACAACATCGTCGTGCAGTACGGGCGCTTCATCGGCCACGCCCTCACCGGTGACCTCGGCAACTCCTCCCGTACCGGGCTGCCGGTCGCCGACGCCATCGGACAGGCCCTCCCCGTCACGCTGGAACTGGCCGCACTCTCCCTGCTGCTCGCCGTCGTCCTCGGGATCGGCGCCGGGGTCGTCGCCGCCGTGCGGCGCGGGAAGCCCGAGGAGTGGATCGCCAACGTCGTCGCGCTGATCGGGCTCTCCATCCCGACGTTCTGGCTCGGCATCGTGCTCGTCCTCGGATTCGCCATCGCCGTCCCGGTGTTCGCCGCCTCCGGTTACGTCCCCTTCGGCACGGACCCCATCGACAACCTCCGCCGCATGGTGCTGCCCGCGATCGTGCTCGGCTCCGGGCTCGCCGCGGTCGTGATGCGTCAGACGCGTGCGGCGATGCTCGACTCGCTCTCCGCCGACTACGTGCGCACCGCCCGCGCCAAGGGCCTGTCGAAACGGTCCGTCGTCGGCGGGCACGCGCTGCGCAACTCGCTCGTCACCGTCGTCACCGTGCTCGGGCTCCAGCTCGGGCACCTGATCTCGGGCGCCGTCGTCACCGAGCAGATCTTCGTCCTGCCCGGCTTCGGCAAGCTCACCATCGATGCCGTCTTCACCCGTGACTACGCGACCCTGCAGGCCGTGGTGCTCTGCACATCCGCCGCGTACATCCTCATCAACCTGCTGGTCGACGTGGTCTATTCGGTCATCGACCCGCGCATCCGGCTCGGAGGTGCCCGGTGACCACAGCGACCCCAGTGCTCCCCACCGCACGGCTCACCAAGCGACGGCCCGGTGGCGGCAGGCTGCGCGCCCTGCGCAGGAACCGGCTCGCCCTCACCGGCGGCGTCATCGCCGCCGTCTTCATCCTGGTCGCCCTCCTCGCCCCGCTGATCGCCCCGTACGACCCCGCCCAGCCGGACTTCGGGAACGTACTCGCCGAACCCGGCGGGGCCCACTGGCTCGGCACCGACGACCTGGGACGCGACCAGTTCTCCCGCATCGTGTACGGAGCGCGCGCCTCCATGCAGGTCGGCCTCGTCGCCGTCGTGCTGGCGTTCGTGATCGGCGTACCGCTGGGACTGGTCGGCGGCTACTACGGGAGGTTCGCCGACGGTGCCATCTCCCGGCTCACGGACACCATGCTGGCGTTCCCCTTCCTGGTGCTCGCCGTCGGGCTGGCCGCGATTCTCGGCCCCTCGCTGACCAACGCGACCATCGCCATCGGCATCTCGCAGATCCCCGCCGTCATCCGCATCACCCGGGCCGAGACGCTGCGGCTCAAGCACGTCGACTACGTCGGCGCGGCCATCGCCAACGGCGGCGGCGACGGGACCGTGCTCTTCCGGCACATCCTGCCCAACGCCACCTCCGCGCTGATCGTCCAGGCCACCGTCGGCATCCCCGCCGCCATCATCGGCGAGGCGCTGCTCAGCTTCCTGGGGCTCGGCGTCCAGCCGCCGGACCCGTCCCTCGGCGTGATGCTCTCCGGCGCCCAGTCCTTCCTGGCCCCCGCGCCCTGGCTCGCCGTCTTCCCCGGCCTGGCGATCGTCGCGGCGACCCTGGCCTTCAACCTGCTCGGCGACGGACTGCGGGACGTCCTCGACCCCCGTGGAGGGACCCGATGACCGAGACCGTTCTCGAAACCGTACGGGGCCCGGTGGGCGAACCCGTCCTGAGCGTCCGCGACCTGTCGGTGTCCTTCCGCTCCGACACCCGCACCGTGCACGCCGTCGACGGCGTCTCCTGGGACCTGCACCCGGGCGAGGTCCTCGCCGTCGTGGGGGAGTCCGGGTGCGGCAAGTCCGTCACGTCCATGGCGGTGATGGGGCTGCTCCCGCCCACCGTGCACATCGGCGGTTCCATCCGTCTCGGTGGCCGGGAACTGATCGGCGCGCCGGAGAAGGAGCTCCGGCAGGTCCGCGGCAAGGACATGGCGATGATCTTCCAGGAGCCGATGACCTCGCTGAACCCGGTCCTCACCATCGGCCGGCAGATCGGCGAGGTCCTCCGCAGGCACCAGGGGCTGAACCGCAAGGAGGCCAGGGAGCGGTCCGTGGACCTCCTCGACCTGGTCGGCATCCCCGCCCCGCGCAGCCGCATCGACGAGTATCCGCACCAGCTCTCCGGCGGCATGCGCCAGCGCGTCATGATCGCGATCGCCGTCGCCTGCGACCCCTCGGTCCTCATCGCCGACGAGCCGACCACCGCACTCGACGTGACGGTGCAGGCCGGCATCCTCGAAGTCCTCCAGTCGCTGCGCGAACGGCTCGGCACCGCCATCGTCCTGGTCACCCACGACCTCGGCGTCGTCGCCGACGCGGCCGACCGGGTCCTCGTCATGTATGCCGGACGCTCCGTCGAACAGGCCCCCGTCCACGACCTGTTCGCCACCGCCCGGCACCCGTACACCCGCGGGCTGCTCGGCGCCGTCCTGCGCCCCGGCGGCGAGGGCAAGCGCCGGCTG
This sequence comes from Streptomyces sp. NBC_01013, assembly GCF_045162765.1. Taxonomy (NCBI): domain Bacteria; kingdom Bacillati; phylum Actinomycetota; class Actinomycetes; order Kitasatosporales; family Streptomycetaceae; genus Streptomyces; species Streptomyces sp. NBC_01013. The sequence continues at coordinate 1,097,402 of NZ_CP108687.1, read as the reverse complement.
CCCGAGATCCCCGGCCTGGTGCCGAGCCTCGACAGCCAGCCCGACGCCTGCACCTTCGCACCCCGGTGCAGCCGCGCCGACGACAGCTGCACGGGCGGCCGCCCCGGCTTCAGGTCCGTCGACCCGAAGGCCGGCGCGGACGCCGCCCACCGTGCGGCGTGCTGGCACCCGTACGCCGCCGACGAAGCATCCGACACCCTCGTGGCCACCCCCGCCGCCGAGCCCGCGCGACCCGACCAGGAGGCCGGAGAGTGACCGCAGCGCAGACCGTCCCCGCCCCGCGTGAAAGCGCCGAGGGCGCCGCGGACCAGCAGCACCCCGTGCTGCGGATCGATTCGATGGAACGGCACTTCGCCGCCTCGGGCGGTGGCACCGTCCGCGCCGTCGACGGCGTCTCCATCACCGTAGGACGCGGCGAGGTGGTCGGCCTCGTCGGGGAGTCCGGCAGCGGCAAGTCGACCGTCGGCCGATGCGCCGTACGCCTCGACGAACCCACCGGCGGTACCGTCCACATGAACGGCACCGACATCACCCATCTCTCCCGCCGGTCCCTGCGCCCCCTGCGCAAGGACTTCCACCTGGTCTTCCAGGACCCCTCGTCCTCGCTCGACCCGCGCATGACCATCGGCCAGATCATCGCCGAGCCGATCAAGCTGCACCGCCGGGCCCGCGGCCCGGCCGTACGCGAACGCGTCGAGCAGCTCCTCGCACAGGTCGGGCTGCGTCCCGAGCACGCCGACCGGCACCCGCACGAGCTCTCCGGGGGCCAGCGCCAGCGCATCTCCATCGCCCGCGCGCTCTCCTGCGACCCCGATCTCGTCGTCGCGGACGAACCGACCTCGGCGCTCGACGTCTCCGTGCAGGCGTCCGTCCTCAACCTCCTCGCCGACCTCCAGCGCGATCGCGGCTTCGGCTGTCTGTTCATCACCCACGACCTGGCCGCCGTCGAATTCCTCGCCGACCGGATCGCCGTCATGTACCTCGGCCAGATCGTCGAACAGGCGCCCACCGCCGAGCTGTTCGCCGCCCCCAAGCACCCCTACACCCAGGCCCTGCTCTCTGCGGCGCCGGTGCCCGACCCGGTGCTCCAGCGATCCCGCGAGCGCATCGTGCTCCACGGCGAACTGCCCAGCCCGCTGGACCCGCCACCCGGGTGCCGCTTCCACACCCGCTGCCCGCTCGCCACCGAACGGTGCCGCACCGAGGATCCCGCCCTGCGGGAACTGCCCGGCGGCCGGCAGGTCTCCTGCCACCTCGTCGACGACGACGGAACCGCCCCGGACGCGGCCGTCTGACCCGCTGCGGGGGCGGGTCCCCCAGGGCCCGCCCCCGTACGTACGATCCGCAAACGCACCACGAACCACAGAGACGCAGCACGTCGCAGCAAGGAGCCGCACCCGTGTTCACCACCCGGCCCACCCTCCAGGGCACCTTCGGCATGGTGTCCTCCACCCACTGGCTCGCCTCGCAGTCCGCGATGGCGGTCCTGGAGGACGGCGGCAACGCCTACGACGCCGCCGTCGCCGCCGGATTCGTCCTGCACGTCGTCGAGCCGCACCTCAACGGTCCGGCCGGCGAGGTGCCGATGATCCTGGCTCCGCGCGAGGGGGACGTGCAGGTCCTCTGCGGCCAGGGGCCCGCACCGGCAGGCGCCACGGTCGCCCACTACCGCTCGCTCGGCCTCGACCTGGTACCCGGCACCGGACCGCTCGCCGCCGCCGTACCGGGCGCCTTCGACGCCTGGATGCTGCTGCTGCGCGACCACGGCACCAAGACCGTCGCCGAGGTCCTGCGGTACGCCATCGGCTACGCCGAGGACGGGCACGCACCCGTCGAGCGCGTGGGCCAGACCGTCGAGACCGTTCGCGAGCTCTTCGAGACCGAGTGGCCCTCCTCCGCCGACGTGTACCTGCCGGGCGGCAAGTCCCCCAAGCCCGGCGAGCTGTTCCGCAACCCGGCCCTCGCCGCGACCTGGCGCCGCCTGATCGCCGAGGCCGAGGAGACCGGCGGCGACGACCGGACCGCGCAGATCGAGGCCGCCCGCGCTGTCTGGCGCGAGGGCTTCATCGCCGAGGCCCTGGTCCGCCAGGCGTCCGTCCCCACCATGGACACCAGCGGCTCCCGCCACACCGGCACCCTCACCGCGGCCGACCTGGCCGGCTGGTCCGCGTCCTACGAGGCCCCCGCCACGTACGACTGGAAGGGCTGGACCCTCGCCAAGGCCGGCGGCTGGAGCCAGGGCCCCGCCTTCCTCCAGCAGCTCGCCCTGCTCCCCGCCGAGCTGCCGCGGTACGGCTCCGCCGAGTACGTCCACCTGCTCATCGAGGGCTGCAAGCTCGCCATGGCCGACCGCGAGGCCTGGTACGGGGACGCCGCCGAGGTACCCCTCGACACGCTGTTCTCCGAGCCGTACAACGCCGCCCGCCGCGCACTGATCACCGACGAGGCCTCGCACGAGCTGCGCCCGGGCAGCCCCGACGGCCGCACCCCCGCGCTCAGCGAGCACGCCCACGCCGTTGCCGCCGGTGAGTCCGGCTTCGACGCCATGGGCATAGCCGCGGCCGGTGTCGGCGAGCCGACGGTGGCGAAGGAGGGCGCCGGCGAGCCGGCGGTGGCGAAGGAGGGCGCCGGCGAGCCGGCGGTGGCCAAGGACGGTGCGACCCGCGGCGACACCTGTCACGTCGACGTCGTCGACCGCTGGGGCAACATGGTCTCCGCGACGCCCAGCGGCGGCTGGCTCCAGTCGAACCCGGTCGTGCCCGAGCTCGGCTTCCCGCTCGGCACCCGCCTCCAGATGGCCTGGCTCGACGAGGGCCTTCCCAACTCCCTCACCCCGGGCCGCCGCCCGCGCACCACGCTCACCCCGTCTCTCGCCCTGCGCGACGGCGTGCCCGTGATGGCGTTCGGCACCCCGGGCGGCGACCAGCAGGACCAGTGGCAGCTGCACTTCTTCCTCGCCGTCGCCCTGCGCGCCGAGGTCCGTGGCGGCCTCGACCTCCAGGGCGCCATCGACGCCCCGAACTGGCACAACGACAGCTTCCCCGGCTCCTTCTTCCCGCGCGGGATGCGCCCGGGCAGCGTCACCGTCGAGGAGGGCATGGACCCCGACGTCGTCGCGGAACTGCGCCGGCGCGGCCATGAGGTCACGGTCGGTGACCCGTGGTCCGAGGGCCGGATGTGCGCGGTCGCCCGCGACCCCGAGACCGGCGTGCTCTCCGCGGCGGCGAACCCGCGAGGCATGCAGGGGTACGCGGTCGGGCGCTGAGCGGCCACCGCTCGGCCACACCCCCGTCATGACCAGGTCGCCGGCGCCCGGACGGCCCGTGCTTAGCTGGAGGCATGATCGATGACTTCCTTGCCGGGGACCTGACCGAGGTCGAGGCGGCGGTCCGCGCAGCGGCCGCCGCCGAGATCATGCCGCGCTACCGGCAGCTCGCCGCACACGAGATCGTCGAGAAGAACGGTCCGCACGACCTCGTGACGACAGCCGACCGGCTGGCCGAGGAACACCTCACCCGGTCCCTGGGCCGGCTCCTGCCCGGCTCCGTCGTCGTCGGCGAGGAGGCGGTCCACGCCGACCCGAAGGTGTACGAGGCGCTGGGCGGCGATGCCCCCGTGTGGATCGTCGACCCGGTCGACGGCACCCGCCAGTTCGTCCGCGGCGAGCCTGGGTTCTGCACCCTGGTCGCCCTGGCCCACCGCGGCGAGCTGCTGGCCTCCTGGACGTACGCCGCCGCCCGCGACGAGATGGCCGTCGCCGTCCGCGGCCGGGGGGCCACGTTCAACGGCACTGCGATACGGTCGGGCTCACCCGCGCCCGGTGCCGTACTGCACGTGGCGATGTCGCACCCCGACTACACCACCGACGCGCAGAAGCAGGCGCTGCTCGGTCTGCGCACCGACGGCATCGACGCCCGTCCCTGCGGCTCGGCCGGCCTCGAATACCTCGCCGTCGCCCGCGGTGAACTGGACGCGCTGGCCTTCAACTGGGAGTACGCGTGGGATCACGCGGCAGGGCTTCTCCTCGTCACCGAGGCGGGCGGCGCCCAGGCCACGCTGTCCGGCGCGCCGTTCCGGATCACCGGGGGCAACGACCTGCCCTTCACCGCGGCCCGGGACCGCGCGACGGCCGAACGCATCCTGTCCGCGCTGCGCACCGGGGCCTGACGGGCGGAATCCTCAGGCCAGCAGGGTGCGGGTCAGCTGGGCGAGGTGCTCGCGCGCCCGGGGGTCGTACGCCTGCTCATGGGCGGACGTCTCCGTGAACCGGTCGAAGTAGCGGCCGCTGACGTCCGCCAGGGCGGGGTCGGTGATCAGCCGCACCGTCGGCCGGACGCCCTCCTCGACGGGGACCGCCGGAGTCAGTCCGTACGCCCGCACCCCCTCGGTGTCCATCAGATGGGCCGGGTGCAGGGCGTTGAACGTGACGCCGCTGCCCGCCGTCGTGGCGGCCAGGTCGAACGTCGACATGATCATCGCGAGCTTGCTCCGGCAGTAGGCCTCAAGGCCCTCGTAGCCGCGCTCCATCATGACGTCGTCGAAGTCGACGGGTGACTGTCCCATCGACGCCACCTGGACCACCCGCGCCGGTGCCGATGCGGTGAGCAGCGGGAGCAGTTCCCTGATCAGCAGACAGGGCGTCAGGTAATTGACGGCGAACCGGAGTTCATGGCCCTGCGCGCTCACCTCGCGGCGCAGTGGCTCGGAACCTCCGCCGGCCACCGCGTTGTTGACCAGCACGTCGAGCCGGGGCTCGGCCGCCCGGACCACCGCGGCCAGGGAGCGCACCTGGTCCAGGTCGGAGAGATCGGCGAGATAGGTGCGGACCTCCGCGCGGCCGGCCGCGATCGCCCGGACCTCGGCGGCGGCCCGGTCCAGTCGCTCCTTGTTCCGCCCGTGCAGGAGCAGGGTCGCGCCGCGACCGGCCAGATCGCGGGCGAGGTGAAGGCCGAGGCCCTGGGTGGCTCCGGTGATGAGGACGGTCCCGTCGAAGGCGGCGGGCGCAGGGGTGTGCGCTGCTTGAGTATCCATGGGTTGAGTTATATCAAGACCTTGATTCAATTTCCATGCTTGTTTCGTGTCTCACCCCTGTGAAGTGGCCGCTCCCTGCCGCATCTCCATGGCTGTACGCTCGCGAGCATGGGAATGACCGCCGACGACCGCCTCGGCGCGGACATCAAACGTGCAGAGCAAGCCCTCATGGCAGCCAAGAGCGCCGCGCTGAAGGGTGCGGACCTGACCGTCGCGCAGTACGCGGCTCTGTTCGCCCTCGCCGACCACCCGGGCATGTCGGGTGCGGCGCTGGCCCGGGTCTGCCTGGTGACGCCGCAGGCGATGGCGGCGGTGCTGAAGCACCTGGAGGAACGCGGGCTCATCGTCAGGTCCGTCCATCCCTGGCATCAGAAGATGCTGGAGACGCGACTGACCGAGGCCGGAGTCGAGACGCTGCGGCTCGCCGACGAGCAGGCGGTACGGATCGAACGCCGCATCGCGGACGAGTTCACCCCGCAGGAGCGTGACACCCTGCGCGAGCTGCTCGCCCGCTGCGTCGCGGCCATTCAGCGGGGCTGAGTTCCTTCAGGAGGGGACGGGGCCGTGCTTGACCAGGCAGAACGGATGCCCGGCCGGATCCGCGTACACGCGCCACGGGCGGTCGGTCCCGCTCCCGTCGTCCAGGACGGCCGCGCCGGCGGCCACCACCTCGCGCTCGGCCGTGACCAGATCGGGCACGCCGAAATCCAGATGGAACTGCGCAGGGTGCTCAGGATCGGGCCACCGCGGCGGCCGGTGGTCCGCCACGCGCTGGAACGCGAGCACGGACCCGGCCGGGGTGTGCAGCGTGGCCCAGTCGTCATCGGTCGCCCACCGGCGGTCCACCTGGTTCACCCGCCCGCCGAGCAGCGAGTGGTAGAACTCTGCGAGGCGCAACGGATCGGGGCAGTCGAGCACCACGCACTGCAGTTCGGTGATCATGGCGGGATCCTACGGTCTCCGGCCACGCCGTGGATCAGGCTGCGCGCAGAACCCGCGTAGAAGCCACCCGCGCCCGAACCGCCGACGCCTGCGAATATCCTGGGCGTTCAGACCGTCGGCTGACAAAGGAGTCCGAAGGTGCCGTCGATGCTCGATGCCGTCGTCGTGGGGGCAGGCCCCAACGGACTGACCGCCGCAGTCGAACTGGCCCGCCGTGGCTTCGCCGTGGAGGTCTTCGAAGCCGGGGAGACCGTCGGCGGCGGAGCGCGGACCGAAGAACTCACACTGCCGGGCTTCCGGCACGACCCCTGCTCGGCGGTCCACCCGCTGGGGATCGGCTCGCCCGCCTTCGGTGCGATGCCGCTGGCCCGGCACGGACTGGAGTGGCTGCAGCCGTCGCTGGCCCTGGCCCACCCCTTCCCGGACGGTTCCGCTGCCGTGCTGGCGACCTCGGTGGGGGAGACGGCCATGGCGCTCGGACCGCAGGACGCGGGGGCCTACCGAAGACTCCTCGCGCCGTTCGTCGGCCACTGGGACACCCTCGCCCAGGACTTCCTGCGCACCCCCTGGGACGGCCTGCCCCGCGATCCGTACCGCTGGGTGCGCTTCGGAGTAGACGCGATCCAGCCGGCGACGCTCCTGTCCCGCCGCTTCCGGAGCGAGAAGGCCCGTGGCCTCTTCGCCGGACTCGCCGCCCACGCCATAGCCCCCACCAGCGGTCTGGCCACCGGCGGCATCGCCCTGCTCTTCGCGCTCGCCGCGCACGAGAAGGGCTGGCCGGTGCCGCGCGGAGGCTCGCAGGCCATCTCCGACGCCCTCGCCTCGTACCTGCGGGAGCAGGGCGGCGTGATCCGTACGGGTACGGAGGTCAAGCGGCTGGACGAACTGCCGCCCGCCCGCGCCTACATCTTCGACACCTCGCCGACCGCGCTGGCCCGGATCGCGGGGCTGGGCCACGCCTACCGGGGCTACCGCTACGGCGCCTCCTGCTTCAAGATCGACTACGCGCTGTCCGGACCGGTCCCCTGGACCGCGGAAGAGGCCCGCCGGGCCGGCACGGTCCACATCGGCCCCACGGCCGGCGAGATCGACACCGCCCTGCGTGCCGCCGTGACCGGCCGTGATCCGAGCGTGCCCTTCCTCATCACCGCCCAGCCCAGCCTCACCGACCCGTCCCGCGCCCCCGAGGGCAAGCAGGTCTTCTGGGTGTACGGACACGTCCCGGCTGGCTGGGAGGGCGACGCCACCGAGGTCATCGAACGCCAACTGGAGCGGTTCGCCCCCGGCTTCAGGGACCTCGTCCTCGCCCGCGCGGTGGCCGGCCCGCCCCAACTCGCGGTGCGCAACGCGAACTACGTCGGCGGGGACATCGCCTGTGGCGCCTTCTCCGGGCTGCAGACCGTGATCCGCCCCAGGCTCGCCAGGGTGCCGTACGCGACCGCGCACCCGTCGGTCTACATCTGCTCCTCGGCGACCCCGCCCGGCCCGGGTGTGCACGGCATGTCCGGGCACCACGCGGCGAAGGCGGTATGGAGGCGGCTGCGGGAATCGGGGCCGTCCGGCCGACGGTGACGCCCTGCACGCACGGTCGTCCGCCCACGGGACCACGGCTCACGGCATGATGTCCGCATGCGCACACCTTCCGCCGTCAGCGTCACCCTCGTACGGGGCGACATCACCCAGCAGTCCGTCGACGCCGTCGTGAACGCCGCGAACTCCTCCCTGCTCGGCGGCGGCGGGGTCGACGGCGCGATCCACCGCAGGGGCGGCCCCGAAATCCTGGCCGCGTGCCGGGAGTTGCGCGCCTCGCAGTACGGCAAGGGGCTGCGCACGGGACGGGCTGTCGCCACCACCGCCGGAAAGCTCGACGCCCGCTGGGTCGTGCACACGGTGGGCCCGGTCTGGAGCAGCGCCGAGGACCGCTCGGCCCTGCTGGAGTCCTGCTATCGCGAAGCCCTGCGCGTGGCCACGGAGTTGGGGGCGCACACCATCGCCTTCCCCGCGATCTCCACCGGCATCTACGGCTGGCCGATGGACGACGGTGCCCGCATCGCCGTCCGCACCGTGCTGGCGGAGGTCGCACCGCCCATCGAGGAGGTGCGGTTCGTGCTCTTCGACGCGCTCGCGTACGTCGAGTTCGAGGAGGCGCTGGCGGCGGCCCGGGCCTGAGCCCCGGGAGCGTCCTTGGGTTCCGCGCCCGACGGCGCTCAGGTGGGCCGGGCTGGTCCGACGCCCTCCACGTCGAAGGTCACCTCGTCCTCGTAGCACCACCACCAGGTCTCGCCCGGCTCGTACGAGCGGATCAGGGGGTGGCCGCTGTCCTCACGATGCGCGGTGGCGTGCTTGTTGAGCGAGGAGTCGCAGCACCCGATGTGCCCGCAGCTCTGGCACTCACGCAGATGAACCCAGGTGTCGCCCTGGGCGACGCACTGGGGACAGGAGTCCGGGCTGTCCGGGGTGACGCGCCGGACCTGGTCCAGGTGCGAACAGATCGGGTTGGCCGTGTCCGTCATATCGGGCTCTCCCTCTGCGTTCTGCCCGTGTGCGCCGGGACGACAGGCGGACACGGACACCGGGGGGCCGCCGGCCCGCCCACGGGGCATCGACGCTTCATCCAAGCGTCTCACCGAGGGGTCGACTGTCAACTCATGACCAGCAGGTCCGGCAGGAGCCAGGGGAACGGCAGGACCGGCAGGACCCACCGGACCCGAGGCTGAAGGTGCCCTGGCAGCTGAAGGTTCATGTCGGATTCTCGCCAGCCCCGCCCCGGCCCGTGGCCCATGCTTGAGCCATGCACACCGACACCGAGCGCTGCGTGCGGGCGGTCCAGTCCAAGGACGCCCGGTTCGACGGCTGGTTCTTCACGGCGGTCCTGACCACTCGCATCTACTGCCGTCCGAGCTGCCCCGTCGTGCCGCCCAAGGTCGAGAACATGACCTTCTACCCGAGTGCCGCCGCCTGCCAGCAGGCCGGGTTCCGGGCCTGCAAGCGGTGCCGGCCCGACACGAGCCCCGGTTCCCCCGAGTGGAACGCGCGCGCCGACTCCGTGGCCCGCGCCATGCGCCTCATCCGGGACGGGGTCGTCGACCGCGAGGGCGTCACGGGGCTGGCCGCCCGGCTCGGCTACTCGGCCCGGCAGATCGAGCGGCAGCTGCTCGCCGAGCTGGGGGCCGGGCCACTCGCACTCGCCAGGGCCCAGCGGGCGCAGACCGCGCGGGTGCTCATCGAGACGACCGGGCTGCCCATGGCCGAGGTGGCCTTCGCGGCCGGATTCGCCTCGATCCGTACCTTCAACGACACCGTCCGTGAGGTCTTCGCGCTCGCACCGGGGGAGCTGCGCAGCCGCGCCGCCCGCTCGGCAGTGCCGTCGGCCACCCCCGGGGTGATAGTGCTACGCCTTCCGTACCGTGCCCCGCTCAACCCCAGCAACCTTTTCGGGCACCTCGCCGCGACGGCCGTCCCGGGCGTCGAGGAGTGGCGCGACGGGGCGTATCGCCGCACACTCGACCTGCCCCACGGGCACGGCTTGGTCGCCCTCACCCCGCACCCCGACCACATCGCCTGCCGGCTCTCGCTCACCGACCCGCGCGATCTCACCCTGGCCATCAGCCGGTGCCGCTGGCTTCTGGACCTGGACGCCGACCCGGTCGCCGTGGACGAGCAGCTGCGCTCCGACCCACTGCTCGCGCCGCTGGTCGACAAGGCGCCAGGACGCCGCGTGCCGAGGACCGTCGACGGTGCGGAGTTCGCCGTCCGGGCCGTGCTCGGCCAGCAGGTGTCCACCGCGGCCGCCCGAACCCACGCGGCCCGGCTGGTCACCGCCCACGGCACACCCGTCGACGACTCCGAGGGCGGCCTCACCCACCTCTTTCCGGCTCCTCGGGCACTGGCCGGACTCGACCCCGAACAGCTCGCCCTGCCCGGCAGCCGCCGTCGCACCCTCACCACGCTCGTCGGCGCCCTTGCGGACGGCTCGCTGCGCCTGGGCACCGACACCGACTGGGAGAAGGCGCGGGCGGAACTGCACGCGCTGCCCGGATTCGGCCCCTGGACCGTCGAGGTCATCGCCATGCGTGCGCTCGGCGACCCGGACGCCTTCCTGCCGACGGACCTCGGCATCCGGCGCGCCGCCCAGCAGCTCGGCCTGCCGTCGACGCCGGCCGCGCTCACCGGGCGCGCTGCGGGCTGGCGTCCCTGGCGGGCGTACGCCGTGCAGTATCTGTGGACCGTCGACGACCACCCCATCAACCACCTTCCCGCACAAGGAAGTCCCTCGTGACCACGATGCACACCGCTGCCACCGCCGCTGCCGCCTCCGTGACCCGGCAGCACACCGTGATCGACAGCCCCTACGGCCCGCTGACCCTCGTCGCCACCGACCAGGTCCTCGCCGGTCTGTACATGTCCGGCCAGCGCCACCGCCCGCCCGAGGAGACCTTCGGGAAGGCCGACCCCGGCCCCTTCGACGAGGCCATCGAGCAGCTGGAGGCCTACTTCGCCGGCGAGCTGCGGGAGTTCGGCCTTCCGCTGCGCCTCGCCGGCACCCCGTTCCAGCGCTCCGTCTGGGCCGAGCTCCAGCGGATTCCGTACGGCGAGACCCGTACGTACGGTGAACTCGCGGAGAACCTCGGCAAGCCCGGCGCCTCGCGCGCGGTGGGGCTGGCCAACGGAAAGAACCCGGTCGGCATCATCGTGCCCTGCCACCGGGTGATCGGGGCGTCGGGGAGCCTCACCGGATACGGCGGCGGCCTCGACCGCAAGCAGCGCCTGCTGGCCTTCGAGAACGGTACGCAGGACAGCGCCCCGGGGCTCTTCTGAGCCGGCCGATGGCTACGGGTCTAGCGGGCCGGGCACGGCTACGGGCTCCGCGCGCGCCCGCGCGGAGCCCGTAGGGCCTCCCGATGACGTGCCCGGTCAGCCGGTGAAGATCTCGACGACCGTCCAGATCGCCAACCCGAGCATGCACACCCCACCGATGCGCTGCACGGTCTTGAGCGGCACGCGCTTGGCGATGAACCGTCCCGCGAGCAGCGCCAGTGCCGATACGGACATCAGGGCGGCGGCCGATCCGATCGCGGTGGACCAGGCGCCGTTGCTGGCCGCCAGGTTGGCCGTCGTGATCTGGGTGAGGTCGCCCCACTCGCTGATGAACACCGCCATGAAGGCGGTGGAGTACACCGGCCAGAAGCCGGTCACCGTCTTCGGGCCGCCCTCGTCGTCGTCGTCGCCCGCGTCGGCCCTCAGCAGCATGAACGCGCCGAAGGCGAAGAGGGAGGCGGAGACGAGCTTGACGATCCAGTCGGGCAGCAGGCCGAGCAGGCCGCCCGCCCCGACGGCGATGGCGACGTGGACGATGAACGCGGACGACGTGCCGAACCAGACGTAGAGCGGGCGCATACGCGTGCCCATGGCCAGTGACGCGAACATCGTCTTGTCGGGGAGTTCCGCAAGGAAGATCAGCCCGAAAGCGGTGATGATCGCCAGGGGGTCGAGATGCATTCCGGGTGGCTTTCTGTTGGAGCCGGGCCCCGGATCTTCCGCGAAGCGCCGCTCGGGCTGGTTTCGGAGGACCACTCGGCCCGGCATGACGGCAGCGCCCACAGGGCGTGGGCGTGTCATACCTGACCGAAGGTCTCGCCCGCCCGTAATGATCCACGAGCCCGGCCACCGGGAACCCGGAGGTTCCAGTGTGTCGACGACCGGTTTGCAGGGCTACTCCCCTTCGCAGCCGTCAACGTTACCGCATGCCCCCGGGTCCGCTCACGACCGGTCGGTGCTCCAGGTGCGGTCCATGAAGTCCGCGATCAACGGCGCGATCTGCGGGAGGTGGTCCTCCAGGGCGAAGTGCCCGGTTTCGAAGAGACGCAGTTCGGCGTCCGGGAGATCGCGCAGGTAGGCGCGGGCGCCCGGCTCGGTGAAGAACATGTCCCCCGTGCCCCAGATGACGAGTGCCGGCGGGGTGTGCTTGCGCAGCCAGTCCTGCCACTGCGGGTAGAGCGCCACGTTGGAGCGGTAGTCGAACGCCAGGTCCAGCTGCGGCTGCGTGCGGCCCGGCAGGTCCAGGAAGTGCTGGTCCAGAGTCCATCCGTCCGGTGCCACCAGCTCGGGATCGACGGTGCCACCCTCGTACTGGCCGCGGGTCGCGGGCAGCGTCAGCAGCGACCGCACGGTGTCGACGGCGCCGGAGTCCTCCGGGCGGAGGGCGATGAAGTCGCGGGCCTGCTGCGACAGCCCCTCGGCGTAGGCATTGCCGTTCTGCACCACCAGTCCCGCGATCCACTCAGGGTGACGGGTCGCGAGCCGGAACCCGACGGGGGCGCCGAAGTCGAACACGTACATCACGAACCGGGACAGCCCGAGCTGCCGCACGAAGCCCTCGGTGATGTCGGCGAGCCGGTCGAAGGTGTACGTGAACGAGCCGCCGGTGGTCGAGGACGCCGGGGCGTCGCTGTGGCCGAAGCCCGGGTAGTCCGGGGCGACGATGCGGTAATGGGCGCCGAGTGCGTCCATCAGCCGACGGAACTGGTGCGAGGCCGACGGGAAGCCGTGCAGCAGCAGCATGACGGGGGCGTCGTCCGCCGCGCGGGCAGGGAGCGACTCGCGGTAGAAGACACGGACGCCGTCGACCTCGACGTGCCGGTGACGAATGTGCGGAACAGTCTGAATCGCCATGTTCACATGCCTCCTTGGTGGCCCGATGCATTAGTTTTACGCGCCACGCACTAATGTGTCAATCGGCTGAGTTAGCATTAGTGCCATGAATGGTCTCGAACCCCTGACCGGTGAGCTGCTCGCCCTGGACCTGCTCAACACGCTTCCGTACGCGGCGCAAGGGCCCCCGGCGGATCAGCTGGCCGACGCGTCCGGCCTGCTGGCCTGGCTGTCTCTGGAGGGGGAGCGGCTGCCTGAGGCCGCAGGGGTGCGGGAGGTGACCCCGGACGATCTTGCGGCGGTGCGCGAGGTCCGGGCGCACGCGGCCGCGGCCCTCGCGGCGGCCCGGCGCGGCGAGCGCCCGCCGGAGTCCGCCCTGCGCGGCCTCAACGAGGCCCAGCTCACCGCCCCCGCCGTGCAGTACGCGGAGTGGACCGGCGACGCCGTCGCGGTGACGGCCCGCCGGCCCGGTCCGCTCGGGGAGCGGGTGGCCGCCGCCCTCGCCGAGGAGGTGGCCGAGCTGCTGGCCGGTCCGGCGCTCGCAAGGATCCGGGAGTGCGAGGCGGAGGACTGCACGATGCTGTTCGTGCCCGCCCACCCGCGCCGCCGCTGGTGCTCCGCCGAACGCTGCGGAAACCGTGCGCGCGTGGCCCGCTACTACCGGCGCCACAAGGGGGAGGGGCCGGACGCCTGAACCCTCCGGACGCCGACGGTGGTCCGTCGACACGGCCCAGCGCTGGAGGGCAGGACGGGAAGGGGCGATCCCTGACGCCACCAGGACGGGAAGGGGCGATCCCTGACGCCACCAGGACGGGAAAGGGCGATCCCTGAAGCCGCTCGGGTTCCGTACCGGCTCCTACGCGGGCTTACGCGCGAGCAGGAACGCCTGTGGGGTGGCCTCGCCCGGGTCGGCCGCCCGGACCAGCCCGGCCCGCACCTCGAAACCGGTCCGCACGAGCAGCTCGGCGACCCGCTCGCGCGAGAACCGGTACACGTCGAGGTCCACGGGATGTCCGTACGCGTGCCCCAGGCGGACCCGCTCGTCGCCCACCTTGAAGGCCGGCAGCAGATGGCCGCCCGGGGCCAGTGCGCGGTGGAACTCCGCCAGGTAAGGCTCCAGTTCTCCGGGAGGGGTGTGGACGAGCGAGTACCAGGCGAGAGCCCCGCGCAGCGAGCCGTCCGCCAGGTCCAGGGCGTTCATCGTCCCCACCTCGAACCGCAGGTCCGGGTGTCGCCGACGGGCCTCGGCCACCATGCCCGGCGACAGGTCGATGCCGAACGCCGGCAGTCCGATGTCGCGCAGATACGCCGTCACCCGGCCCGGTCCGCAGCCGAGGTCGGCGACGGGCCCGGGGCCGGCGGCGCTCACGTGCTCGGCGAAGGCGCCGAGCATCGCACGGTCCAGCGGCTTTCCCGCGAGCTCGTCGGCGAGCAGCGACGCGTAGTCGACGGCGACCGTGTCGTACGAGGTCCGCGTGGTGCTGAGGGAGGAAGCGGCAGGCATGCACCGGACCGTACCGGCACCCACCGACATCACGCTCCGGAACCCGCGCCCGGATCGATCCCGACGGGCCCGTTCCGTCGGCCGCTTGAGCAGGGCGGGCAGGGCGGGCAGGGCGGTGCCGATCGGGACGGCCCATCGGCACCGCCCGCCGCACCTCGCGCGGCGAGACCGAGGGCTGCTACCGTCCCCGCCATGGCGAAGGTATCGGTCAGTCTGGACGCGGAACTCGTGGTCGAAGTGATGGTGCTCGCCGGCGTCGGCAGCCCTCAGGACGCCGTCGAACTCGTCGTGCGCGACTACATCGCGCGCGGTCACCGCACCGAGGCGAGGACAGCGGCGCGCGAAGAGACCGTGCGGGAGGACGGGATCCGGCCGCAGGACCAGCAGGGCTGACCGACGGCCCCGAGCCGGCCCGTCAGCCGACGGGGCTGCCGTCCTCCAGTTCCACGGTGCCCGTGCCGGACTCCAGCGCCTCCAGCGCGGCGCGTACGCGTCCGCTGAGCGCACCGAGCAGGTACTGATCGATCTCCGCCGGGTCGACGAGCTTCCACGACAGGAGCTCCTCCTCCTGGAGCCGTACCAGCTTCAGCTGCTCCTCGTCCAGCACCCCGCCGTCGTACACATAGGCCACGATCGGCGGCCGCGCGGTGCCGCGCGTCCAGTCCACCGCGAGCAGCCGGCCCGGCTCCAGGTCGAGACCGATCTCCTCGGCCGACTCGCGCCGCGCCCCCTGCCGCGGGGACTCGCCGTCCGCCGACTCGATCGTGCCGCCGGGGAGTGTCCAGCCCTCCCGGTAGTTCGGTTCGACGAGCAGCACCCGCCCCTGCGCGTCGCGGAAGATGCAGGCGGCACCGGCCAGAACCTTCGGGAGGCCGGCGATGTACGTGGCGTAGTCATGGGTGGTCACGCCAGCAGCGTAGTGGTGGGACGCGCCGTCAGGGTCCAGGGCCCGGACACCCATGGGCAGGGCGGGGGTGCTGCGGATAGGGTCGTGGCGGCGCGACTGCCTGTTCGAAAGCAAAGGGAATCAAGGTGACGGACGGAGCAGTGATGAAGACCGCCCGCGTGCTCGTCGCGGCGGACAAGTTCAAGGGCTCGCTCACGGCCGTACAGGTCGCGGAGCGGGTGACGGCCGGGCTGCGGCGCGTCGCCCCCGAGGTGCAGGTCGAGACCCTGCCCGTGGCGGACGGCGGCGACGGCACGGTGGCGGCCGCGGTGGCCGCCGGATTCGAGCGCCGCGAGGCGCGCGTGACCGGGCCGCTGGGCGACCCGGTGACCGCCGCGTACGCGCTGCGCGACACCACAGCGGTGGTCGAGATGGCCGAGGCCTCAGGCCTCCAGCATCTGCCCGCGGGCGTGTTCGCCCCGCTCACGGCCACCACGTACGGCTCCGGTGAGCTGCTGCTCGCCGCCCTCGAAGCGGGCGCCCGGACCATCGTGTTCGGCGTCGGCGGCAGCGCCACGACGGACGGTGGGGCGGGGATGCTGGCTGCGCTCGGCGCACGCTTCCTGGACGCGGACGGCAAGCCCCTCGCTCCCGGAGGCGGAGGCCTCGCCGGTCTGGCCACGGCCGACCTGAGCGGGCTCGACGCCCGATTGGAGAAGGTCGACCTGATCCTCGCGAGCGACGTCGACAATCCGCTCACCGGGCCCAAGGGCGCGCCGGAGGTGTACGGGCGCCAGAAGGGCGCGACGGAGGACGACATCGCGGTGCTCGACGCGGCGCTCACCCACTACGCCTCCGTGCTGGGGCCCGAGCAGGCACAGCTGCCGGGTGCCGGTGCGGCGGGCGGTATCGGGTACGGGGCGCTGGTCGCCCTCGGGGCGCGGTTCCGGCCCGGGATCGAGGTGATGCTCGACGTCCTCGGCTTCGCGCCCGCGCTCGCCCGGGCCACGCTGGTCGTCACCGGCGAGGGCTCCCTCGACGAACAGACCCTGCACGGCAAGGCTCCGGCCGGTGTCGCCGCCGCAGCGCGCGCGGCCGGCATCGAGGTCGTGGCGGTCTGCGGGCGCCTGGCGCTGGCACCGGAGGCGCTGGGGCGCGCGGGCATCCGCCGCGCGTACGCGCTCACGGAGCTGGAGCCGGACCCCGCGGTCTGCATGGCCGAGGCGGGGCCGCTCCTGGAACGGGCGGCGGAGTCCATCGCACGGGACTTCCTGCGCTGAGACGAGGTGACGGGGGGCGGGCCCGCCCGAGGGCCCTCCCCCCTGGACCCCGCTCCTCAACCTCCCTCCGGCTCCGTCCGGGGCCAAGTGCTCGGTTCCAGCCGCACCGCCTCCAGCGCCAGCATCAGCTCCACCAGTTCGCGCGGCCTCGACAGCGAGCGTGACGTCAGGGCCTCCAGCCGCCGCAACCGGTTCAGCACCGTGTTCCGGTGGCAGCACAGGCGTGCCGCCGTCCGCCCCGCCGACCCCCCGCACTCCAGCCACGCGTCCAGCGTCGACACCAGCAGGGACCGGTCCGCCGGGTCCCGGGCCAGGAGGGGGCCGAAGACGTCCGTGGCCAGGTAGGCAGCGAGGGCCGGCTGCCCCGCGATCAGGGCCGCGGCGACCCGGCCGTCCAGACCGACGACACCGCCCCCACCCGGGCCACACGTCAGCAGTGCCGCGTCGGCCAGCTTGCGTGCCGCGCCCAGGGCGGACAGGCCGTCCACCACCGGGCTGACCCCTCCGGGACCGGGATCCCCGTCCGACAACAGCGCGGCCACGGCCGCCGGCCCAGCCTCTCCCAGCGCCACCACCGCGATCTCCCGGTCCGGTCGCGACCGCCAGAGAAACCGCATCCCGTGCGCCTCGGCCGGGCGGTTCCACGCGCTCCCGCGCACCGGGACCACCGCCACCGCGTACCGGCCCCGCTCAGGCAGCCCCAGCACCGTACCGGCGAGCGCCGCGAGGTCATGGCCGGTCTCGTCCTCCAGCAGCGCGTCGAGCAGCGCCCACCCCCGCTCGTCCCCGCGCTGCCGCATGCCCGCTCCGTTCTCCGCACACCCCTGGGGGCCGTCCGGCTCCACCGGACCGCCGTCGTGAGGATGGCACCGCTCGGCTCCGGGGGCGACCGTGCACGGCCCGCCTCTGTGCGCGTGCACAACCGGCGGCCTTCCGCACGGGGCACCCGCAGCGTTTCGGCCGGTGACCGTGGACGCGCGGCTCGCCCGCTGCTGGTCTGTGGCCCCACAGAGACACAGGGCAGGCACAGGCAGGCACCGGCAGAACCGCCGGCGACGACCGGACCGGGACCCCTGCGCACCACGAATCGACGCGTCGATTCCAAGACAAGGCGGAAGGAGGAGGACGCATGGCAACGCTCGAGATCCGCGCACTGTCCGTGGGCTACGGCCCGGTACGGTCCCTGCGCGACGTCTCCCTCGATGTGCCGGCCGGCGCGATCACCGCCGTACTCGGCGGCAACGGGGCCGGGAAGACCACGCTGCTGCGGGCCGTCTCGCGGACCCTCGGCTTCCACCGCGGGACGGGCACCGGCACCGTCCGCTTCGACGGACGCCCCCTGGACGGGCTGCGCCCCGCCCAGGTGGTGGCCGCCGGAGTGGTCCAGGTGCCCGAAGGACGACAGGTGTTCGCCCGCATGACGGTGGCCGACAACCTGCGGGCGGGCGCCCTCGGGGCCCGCGGCGGCCGCAAGGCCTCGGCGGCCGCCCTGACCCGCGTACACGAACTGTTCCCGGTACTGGCCCAGCGCGCGCACCAGCGCGCCGGCCTGCTGTCGGGCGGCGAGCAGCAGATGCTGGCGATGGGACGGGCCCTGATGGCCCGCCCACGGCTGCTGCTGCTCGACGAACCCTCGCTCGGACTGGCCCCGTTGATGGCGCAGCGCATCGCCGAGACGGTGCAGGAGATCAACGCGTCGGGCACCTCCGTGCTGCTCGTGGAGCAGAACGCCGCGATCGCCCTGCGGCTCGCCTCCACGGCGTACGTCCTGGAGGTCGGCGAGGTCACCCTGGAGGGGCCGGCCGACGAACTGGCCGCCTCCGACGAGGTGCGCCGCCGCTACCTGGGCGTCGTCGACGAGACGGCCGCCGAGGACGCCGACCGGGCCACCGGGGCCGCACGCACCCTGAGCAGGTGGTCCGCATGACGACCGCTCAGGAGACCACCCCGGTCGTGACCGTCCCCGCCGCACTCGCCGTCCGGGACGTCACCGTGCGCTTCGCCGGGCTCACCGCCCTCGACAAAGTCTCCTTCACCGTGGAGCCCGGCAGCGTACATGCCGTCATCGGCCCCAACGGGGCAGGGAAGTCGACCACCTTCAACGTGCTGTCCGGGGTGTACCGGGCGACGTCCGGCACCGTCCACCTCGGTACGACGGATCTCACCGGGCTCGCCCCGCACAAGATCGCCCGACTCGGAATCGCCCGCACCTTCCAGAACCTCGCGCTGCCCCCGCACGCCACGGTCACCGACAGCCTGCTGCTCGGCCGGCACCGGCTCACCCGCGCCGGGTTCCTCGCCAGCGGACTGCGCCTGCCGTCCGCCGCCCGCGAGGCCCGCCGCCACCTGGACCGGGTCCGCGAGATCGCCGAGTTCATCGGACTGGAGAAGGAGTTGGACCGGCCCGCCGGGGCGCTCCCGTACGGGCAGCAGAAGCTCGTCGAGCTCGGGCGCGCGCTGTGCATGGAGCCGCAGGTGCTCCTCCTGGACGAGCCCGTCGCCGGGATGACCGCCGACGAACGACGGCGCACCGCCGCGGTCGTCGCCGGGGTGCGCGACGGCCTCGGCATCTCGATCGTGCTCGTCGAGCACGACATGGGCGTGGTGATGCGGCTCGCGGACGCCGTGACCGTACTCGACTTCGGACGCAGGATCGCGGACGGCACCCCCGCCGAGGTCCAGAACGATCCGGCCGTCGTCCAGGCCTACTTGGGGGCACAGGAATGACCACCTTCATCGAACTCCTCCTCGGCGGCCTCTCCATCGGATCGGTCTACGCACTGATCGCGCTCGGCTTCGTCGTCATCTTCAAGGCGACCGAGGTCGTCAACTTCGCGCACGCCTCCCTGCTGCTCGCGGGCGGCTACGTGACCGCCGTGCTCCACGACGACATCGGCTTCTGGCCCGCGCTCGCCGTCGGCATCGCCGGCGCGGCCGTCGTCGGAGCGGCCGTCGAGTTCCTCGTGATGCGCCGCTACCGGGGCAGCGACCACAGCGTCCTGGCCATCGTCACCATCGGCGTCGACATCCTCCTCACGACCGAACTCACCCGGCGCATGGGCACGGACGTGCTTGCGCTCGGCGACCCGTGGGGCGACGGCGTCGTCACCATCGGCGGCGTCACCCTCGCCGAGACCAGGATTGCCGCGTTCCTCGCGGCCGGCCTGCTCATCACGGTGTTCCTGCTCGCCTTCCGCTTCACCTCCTGGGGCGTGTCGATGCGAGCGGCCGCCGAGAACCCGCAGACCGCGGCCCTCATGGGCATCAAGCTCGGCCGGGTCTCGCTCGCCGCCTGGGCGGTGGCCGGAGCACTTGCCGCCGTGGCCGCCCTCTTCCTCACCGTCTTTCCCACCCCAGGACTGGAACGGGCCACCTCACTGGCCGCGCTCAAGGCCTTCCCCGCCGCGATCCTCGGCGGACTCGACTCGACGACCGGGGCCCTCGCCGGTGGACTGATCGTCGGCGTCACCGAATCGCTGGCCACCGGCTACCAGAGCGATCTCTCCTTCCTGGGCCGCGGCATCGGCGACCTGGCCCCCTACCTGGTGATGGTGCTCGTGCTGCTCCTGCGACCCGCGGGACTCTTCGGGACGAAGGAGCTCGCCCGTGTCTGAGACCACGACCCACGAGAGCGCCGCAGGAGCACGGCTCACCACGCCGGGTAGTCTCCTCGCCGCCCGGCTGCGGCACCCGCGTACCTACCTCTGGGCGATCGGCTCGGTCCTGCTGCTCGCGTTCCCGTTCTACCTGGACCGCTTCTGGCTGCAGGCCGGACTCTTCGCGATGGCCGCCGCCATCGGCGCCATCGGGCTCAACCTCCTCACCGGCGCCACCGGCCAGCTCTCCATGGGGCACGCCTTCTTCCTCGCCGTGGGCGCGTACGGCTACTGCGTCCTGGCGGGGGAGAGCAGTACGGAGAACGGGCACGAGCTCTCCGGACTCGGGCTGCCCAGCTGGCTCGCCGCCGTGCTCGCGGTGCTCCTCGCGGGAGCTGCCGGAGGACTGTTCAGCCCCATCGCGAGCCGGCTGCGCGGTGCCTACCTGGGCATCGCGACCCTGGCACTGATCTTCATCGGCCAGCACGTCCTGTTCAACGCGGGCTCCCTCACCGGCGGCTTCAACGGCCGTGCCGTCCCGCCCCTTTCGCTCTTCGGCTTCGGGTTCGACGACACCGAGGTCATCGTGGCCGGGGTGCCGTTCCAGTCCTCCGAAAAGCTCTGGTACGCGGCGCTGCTCGCCCTGCTCCTGAGCGGCCTCTTCGCCCGCGGAGTGCTGCGCGGCCGGCCGGGCAGGGCGCTCAACGCCATCCGCGACCACCGCATCGCGGCAGGTGTGATGGGCGTGCCGGTGGCCCGCTACCGGGCCGGTGTCTTCGTCCTGTCCTCGATGTACGCCGGACTGGCGGGCGTCCTGCTCGCGCTGGTCTTCCAGCGGACCGTGCCCGAGTACTTCGGCATGGTCCTGTCCCTCGAATACCTCGCCATGATCGTCATCGGCGGGCTCGGCACCGTGGCGGGAGCGGTCGTCGGGGCCGCGTTCGTCTCGCTGTTGCCGCAACTGCTCACCCATTACAGCGATTCCCTGCCCCTGGTCTCCGCCCCCGGTACGGGCGGTCTGGCTCCGGGAGAGGCATCGCGCTACCTGTACGGCGCCGCGGTGGTCGCGGCTGTTCTGTTCCTGCCCGGCGGCCTGACACGTCTGATGAAGAACTCGGGAGAGAAGAAATGAAACTGCGTGTGCTCGGGGCCGTGTGCGCGGCCCTCACCCTCACCCTCGTGGGCTGCAGCGAGAAGGCCAAGTCCTCCGACGAGGGGGCCCAGGACAAGAGTGGAGTGAAGACCGGCGAGGGCGTCACCGACTCGACGATCTCGCTGGGCGCGCTCACCGACATGACCGGGGTCTACGCCTCGCTCGGCAAGAGCGTCACCCAGGCGCAGCAGCTCTGGGCGAAGCAGACCAACGCCGCGGGCGGAATCTGCGAGCGCAAGGTGGAACTGACCGTGCGCGACCACGGATACGACCCGCAGAAGGCCATCGCCGGATACACCGAACTGGAGCCGAAGGTACTGGGCTTCACCCAGTTCATCGGCTCGCCGTTCGTGGCCGCCGTAGAGCAGCGCATCGACGGCCAGGACAAGGGGCTCGTCCTCCCGCAGGCCTGGTCGGCCAACCTGCTCGGCAGCAAGTACGTCCGGGTCATCGGCGCCACGTACGACGTCGAGACGATCAACCTGATCGACTACCTGCTCACCGAGAAGCGCATCGCCAAGGGCGACAAGATCGGTCACGTCTACTTCGAGGGCGACTACGGCGAGAACGCCCTGGCCGGCTCGAAGTACGCGGCGAAGGAGGCAGGTCTCACCGTAGTCGAGCAGAAGATCAAGCCCACCGACAACGACATGACCGCCCAGGTCTCCGCGCTCAAGCAGGCCGGGGTCAAGGCCGTCGTCGTCAGCGCCGGCCCGCGTCAGGCGGCCTCGCTGGTCGGCGTCGCCGCCGCCACGGGCTTCAAGGTCCCGGTCGTCGGCAACAACTCCGCGTTCGCACCCCAGTTGCTGAAGACGCAGGCAGGACCGGCCCTGACGCAGGACTACTACGTCGCCGCGTCCACCCTGCCGATCGGCGACCCGGGCACCGGCCCGGCGAAGCTGGCCAAGGAGTACGGCGCCGAGTACCCGAAGGACGGCCTCGACAACGGCGTCGTCGCGGGCTACAACGCGGCCAGCCTGTTCGGCGAGGCGCTGAAGAAGGCCTGTGCCTCCAAGGACCTCACCCGTGAGGGCATCGACAAGGCCCTGCTCACCATCACGGACTTCGGCAACGACTTCGGGATGCCCCACGACTTCTCCGACCCGGCGGCGCCGTCCACCCGGGAGAGCGTGATCATGAAGCCGGATGCCGGGACCCCCGGCGGCCTCAAGGTCGTCCGGCCCGCGCAAGCGGCGGCGCTGGCGAAGTCCTACACGCTGAAGTAGACGTCAGCGGCGAAAGGCCCTCGGGGCGGCACGCGTGGTGCGTGCCGCCCCGAGGGTGTGTTCCGGATCAGCTGGTGTAGGCCTCCAGTTCGGAGAGCTGTGCGGCCGGCCATCCCGTGTTGCCGGTGAAGGTCAGCCGCAGATAGCGCGACGGTGTGCCGGGAAGGGTGACAGCCGCCTGATTGCCGCTCGACGGATCGAAGGTGTAACCCGACGAGGCCTTGAGCGAGTTGAAGGTGCTGTTGTCGGTGCTGCCCGACACGCTCAGTGTCTGCGTGCGGGTGGACCAGGCAGCCGCCGGGGGAAGTTTCAGGACCAGCCGCTTGACCGCCTTGGCTGCGCCCAGGTCCACGGTGATGGTCTGCGGGAAAGCGTGGTTGGTGCTCTCCCAGTAGGTGTTCGCGTTGCCGTCCACGGCGTTGGACGCGCCGTACACGTCCGCGTGGCCGGACTCGGTGACGTTACGGCCCTGGGCGAGGTTCCCCGTCTCGACGGGCGGGTCCGTGGGCGGATCGGTCGGCGGGTCGGTGGGGTCCGTCGGACCGTTGCCGCCGCCGGGCACCCCACCGTTGGTCCACACAGGGGCCGGCCAGGTGCCGGTGCAGGCCGGCGGATCGGCGTACCAGCCGGAGTTCCCCGAGCCGCGGGTGATCTGGAAGCCACTGCCCACGCAGTTGTGGATCGGGTTGGACTGGGCGATGTGCGTGGCCACGACATCGGTGAAGGTGGCCGTGCCCGGTGCCTGGATCTGGAGGGCGTAGGTGCCGGCGCCGTCGATCCTGATGTGGTCGAAGTGCAGCCCGTTCGTCGCACCCTCGATGAGGTGGATCGCCGCGTACGAACTGTCCAGGATCTCGGTGTCGGAGATGTTGATCGTGGCGTTGACCGGCTCGTTGAGCCCGCTGAACCAGATGGCGCCGACGCCGAACTGCCAGTTGTAGTCGTTGTTGCCGGTGCGGATCAGCGTGTTGCGGGCGGCTGTCGTCGTACCGGAAACGGCCGTCCCCTGTCCGGAGTTGACGCCCGGGTAGCGGTTGGCGATGTGCAGCCCGCCGCCGTTGGTGATGGTGTCCGACATGACGTTGTCGGAGATGGTGATGTCCTTGCCGCCGTACGTGACGATGTTGTTGGCCAGGATCGGCAGGATCACGGTGTTGAAGGTGAACTTGTTCTTCACGTTCGGGACGTTCTCCGCCCACATGGCCAGACCGTCGTCACCGGTGTTGCGGACGAAGGTGTTGGTGACGGTGGAGTTGGTGACGCCGTAGTGGAAGTTCACGCCGTCCGCGGTCTGGTCCAGGATGCGGCTGTTCTTGATGGTGAAGTTGTCCATCGGGCCGTCCATCCAGGCGCCGCACTTGGTGTGCTGCATCCAGACGTTGTCGACGGTCGAGTTCGACAGGGCGCCCCCGATGGCGTTGACCTGGTCGTTGTCGACCCGCTCCTGGATGTCGCCGATGATGGCGAAGTCCTTGAGCGTGACGCCGCTGCTGCCTCCCTCCCCGGCGTACTTGCCGTAGACGCCGACGCCCTTGCTCCGGTTCGAGGGGTCCCGCCCGGTCAGGACGGAGTACCAGGGACCGGCGCCGCGCAGCGTGACCTTGTCCACGACGATGTGGTCGCGGACCTGGAAGGTGCCCCGCGGGATGTACACCTCCTTGCCCTGCGCCTTGCCCGCGTTCACGGCCGCCTGGATCTTGGCGGTCGAGTCGGCGGCCCCGGTCGGGTCGGCGCCGAAGTCGGCGACGACGTCGAGGGCGCCCGAGGGCTTGGCGGTCGGCGCGGCCACCTGCTCGAAGTCCGCCAGGTCGATGGTGAACGACGGTGAGGCGGCGGTGGACGAGACCTGCAACCGGACCTTCGTGCCGGCCGCGAGGGTCGACCCGAACATGGTCCGTGCCTCGTCGTAGAAGTGGTGCGGGTTGGTGTCGCCCGGGTTGTTGTTGAACGGGTAGCCGCCGTAGTACCAGCCGTACTTCGACGTGACCGGCACCGCCGTGGGGGAGGCGCCGTTCACCCTCACGTCGATCGAGGCGTCCCGGCCCGATCCGGCGGCGCTGTCCGGCAGGGAGTACCGGAAGGACATGGCGTTCGCGGGCGCGGTGAGCGTGAACTCCACGTACTCACCGACCGCGTCCAGCGTCACGGCCTGCCGGCCCGAAGCCTCGGAGGGCAGTGTGCCGTACAGGCGGTTCGGGCCGATCAGCGTGCCGTTGGTGGCTGCGTACTCGGCTTCCTGCTCCTTGAACGGAACAGTCGCACCGCGGCCGGGGACCGCCACGGGGGAGGGGGCGGGAACCCCCGCCGCCCGGGCGGGAGGAGCGCTGGACACGACCACGGCGGCGACGGCGCCGAACGTGGCGAGGGCCAGCGAGAGAGAGGCGGACAGGGATCGTCTGAGCAACTGGCGTCGGGGTGGTGGGGTCACGTGACAGTCGTCCTTGCGGCTCGTGGGGGCTCTTCGGACGCCCCACAGGCTAGGAGCAAGCCCGCAAGGAAGTCCACGCTGCTGCGCAAAAATCTGTTCTCCCTGCTCAAAATGCCGACGGAGCACTGTGAGAATCGGGTGTTCTGAGGGGGTTGGCCGGGCAGGTGGATGCGATGGTTCGCGGCCGCCGCCGCGGGCGGGCCGAGGGCGGGCCCGGCGAAGGGGCGCCCTGGCACGGACGTCGGGATCTCTCGCCGTCGGCCGCCCCGGATATCGCCGCACCCCATGGGCATTCCGCGCGCGGGACGGCTTCGGGATCGGGAGCGCTCCCACCTTTTCCCGGCCTTTCACCCGAAGGGGAAACGAATGAGATCCGTCAGCGGCGCGCGAAAGGGGAACGTTGTGGGGCGCGGGGCCGGCTGCCGCCCTCTGTTCGCCTTACCGGGCACGGCTGCCGCGCAGCCGCGTGCGTCCTGCCATCGAGGTCTCCTCAGGCGTGGGACAGCCCGTAAGCGGAATGCCAGACAGAATCCCGTACGGACGCTGCGACCGGCGCGGACCGGCCTTACGTCGACAGCAATCGGATCGTCGACGGGAGCGGCCGCGAGATACTGCTGACCAATGTCGACCGGTTCGGATGCAATGCCACCACGGGGGTGCGTCCATCACCTTTGGCCGGCCAATCCGGACCCCCTCGCGCGACCGATGGCGGAACGCGGTACCGGTACCGCCGGGGTGCCGTTTTCCACCCCGCTTCACTTGACAGGGACGTACGAAAAGGCGCGCTTTCCGAGTGCGGTCCATTCATGGGCGAATACGGAACCGAAGGGCAGGAGCACCCTCCAGGTATGCGACGCCATTTCCGATCTGGCGGAGAAACATGGCATCAGCTCATGCTCGGCGTACACGGCGCGGCGGACAATGAGGTGCACGTCCACCGCGTCCGGTGGAAGGGAGCGATCACCACTGGACAGTCCTACGCGGCGGGGGAACGGGCGACCGACCGCTACAGGTCCGACGACACCCCGGTGGCGGCGGACATCAGGAACGAGCCCCACGGAAGCAAGGCAGTAGCGCCCGCGCCAGGTGGAACTGCTCCGCCGATCAGGAGGGGGCCGCTCGTCCTCGCCCAGCCCTGGTTCATGGGCGAGTGGGGCCCTGCGACGCTGGAGCGGGATGTCCGGGATCCGGACCGGCTCTCTCCCCCGGACCGCCGGAGCCGCTCGGCGCAGACAGCAGTGCCGCGGGCATCGGACCCACGGGCCCGTACGGCTCCGGCCCGGCACGCGGGGCATCCCGCGTGCCGGGCCGGGCATGCACGAGGGCCCGGATGCTGGGGAGCATCCGGGCCCTCGTGCATGATGTGCGGACTACGGCAGCTGAGCTGCTCGTGCCTCGCGCCGGTTGTCACGGAAGGTGTTCACCCGGCGGGCAGTCGCGAAGAGCGGGATGACCGCTCCCAGGACCACCTGGAGCGCGCAGCCGGTCTGGAGCAGCAGCTGACCACCGGGCGCGTCGAACGCCCACGCGGCCAGCAGCCCCATCGCGGCCACGATCCAGCCGAGCATCGCCACCGCGAGGACGCCCCGCGGCTTGGGGTACTCGACCCGGCTCACCATCAGCCACGCCACGCCGACGATCGCGAGCAGCGTCGGCACGAAGGGCAGCTCCAGGAGCACGATCGAGATGACCGTGAGCGCTCCGAACGGGCTCGGCATGCCCTGGAACATGCCGTCCTTCAAGGTCACACAGGAGAATCTCGCAAGCCTGAGCACCACCGCCAGCAGCACCACGATCGCCGCGAGCGCCGAGACCCGCTGGTGTGCGTCGTCCGCGACCATGCCGTACACGAGGACGAAGTACGCCGGCGCGAGTCCGAAGCTCACCAGGTCCGAGAGGTTGTCCAGCTCGGCGCCCATCGGTGAGGAACGCAGCTTGCGGGCCACGAGCCCGTCGAACAGGTCGAAGATCGCCGCCATGAGCATCAGGATCACGGCAGTGGCCGCGGAGTGCCGCGCCATGCCGCTCTCGTCGCTGCCCGTGAGGTGCGGGATGAGGATTCCCGTGGTGGTGAAGTACACCGCCATGAATCCGCAGGTGGCGTTACCGAGAGTGAGGGTGTCCGCTATCGACAGTCGCATCGAGAGCGGCATGTCCTCGGCGTCGTCCTCCGCGTCGGCCTCAGGCACCCAGCCGGCCTGTGTGTCCGGATCAATCACGGTCAATTCGAGTCACCCCCGCGGTGGTGGCCTGGCCGACCTCGACCGCGACATCGATACCTTCCGGAAGGTAGATGTCGACCCGGGAGCCGAAGCGGATCAGGCCGATGCGCTCGCCCTGCTCGACCTTCGTGCCCTGCGGGAGGTAGGGGACGATGCGGCGGGCGACCGCACCCGCGATCTGCACCATCTCGATGTCGCCGAGCTCGGTGTCGAAGTGCCAGACAACGCGCTCGTTGTTCTCGCTCTCCTTGTTGAACGCCGGGACGAATCCGCCGGGGATGTGCTCGACCGATGTCACCGTGCCGGCCAGCGGCGCGCGGTTGACGTGCACGTTCAGCGGGCTCATGAAGATCGCGACGCGGGTGCGTCCGTCCTTCCACGGCATGATGCTCTGCACCACGCCGTCGGCGGGAGAGATGACGCGACCCTGGGTGATCTCGCGCTCGGGGTCGCGGAAGAACCACAGCATGCCCGCCGCGAGCGCGGTGGTGGGCACGGCCACTGCTGCCCAGCGCCCGGACTTGCGGGCCCGGGTCAGGCTGAGGGCGGCGGTGGCGAGGGTCGGCAGGAGCCACGGCGAAGCTCCGCGTGCAAGGCGGACCCCGCCGCGTGGTGCAGAGGTATGGCTGTCGGGCATGGATGACCTTCGTAGCGGATGATGCCGCGCTGGCAACGGGGGACGGCGGCTTTTCCGGCGATGTTATCGGTTGCGGACCGCAACTGGGCAAGCCAGCAGCCGAGTCGGACGTCTGGAAGGCACCGGATGAGGATGACAGGGTGTGATCTTCTTCGCGGCTAAATCGCCACGAAAGGGACAATCAACCCTGGATACGGTACTCCTCAAGGAGTCGGCGCCCGATGATCATTTTCTGGATCTCGGCGGTACCTTCACCGATCAGCAGCATCGGGGCCTCACGGTAGAGGCGCTCGATCTCGTACTCCTTGGAGAAGCCGTAGCCGCCGTGGATGCGGAAGGCGTCCTCGACGACTTCCTTGCAGTACTCGGAGGCGAGGTACTTCGCCATCCCTGCCTCCAGGTCGTTCCGCTCCCCGGAGTCCTTTTTGCGCGCTGCATTTACCATCATTGCATGCGCGGCCTCGACCTTGGTGGCCATTTCGGCCAGCTTGAACTGGATCGCCTGGTGCTGGGCGATCGGCTTTCCGAAGGTGTGGCGCTGCTGCGCGTAGGAAACGCCCAGTTCGAATGCACGCTGAGCGACGCCACAGCCACGCGCAGCCACATTTACGCGTCCGACCTCCACGCCGTCCATCATTTGGTAAAACCCTCGCCCGGTGGTGCCGCCCAGCACGCGATTGGCCGGAATGCGTAGTCCGTCCATGATGAGTTCGGTGGTGTCGACGCCCTTGTAGCCCATCTTGTCGATCTTTCCCGGGATGGTGAGACCGGGCCGGACCTCGCCGAATCCGGGCTCCTTCTCCACCAGGAAGGTCGTCATCGACTTGTGCGGGGGCGTGCCCTCGGCGTGGCCTTCGTCACTCCGGCACAGGACCGCCACGAGCGAGGACGTGCCGCCGTTCGTCAGCCACATCTTCTGACCGTTGAGGACGTACTCCTCGCCGTCCTTGACGCCCTTGGAGCTGATCGCCGAGACGTCGGAACCCAGCGCCGGCTCGGACATCGAGAACGCGCCGCGCACCTCGCCCAGGGCCATCCGGGGCAGGAAGGTGTCCTTCTGCTCCTGCGTGCCGTGCTGCTTGAGCATGTACGCCACGATGAAGTGCGTGTTGATGATCCCCGACACGCTCATCCAGCCGCGGGCGATTTCCTCCACGCACAGCGCGTATGTGAGAAGCGACTCACCCAGCCCCCCGTACTCCTCGGGAATCATCAGCCCGAACAGGCCGAGTTCCTTGAGGCCCTCGACGATCTCGGTCGGGTACTCGTCGCGGTGCTCCAGCTGGGTCGCGACCGGAATGATCTCCTTGTCGACGAAATCCCGGACCGTGGAGAGGATTTCCTGCTGGACGTCGTTGAGACCGGCCGTCTGGGCGAGTCGCGTCATGGTTACTTCTCCACGTTCTTCTGCGAAGGCTGCTTCAGCTCCGGGCGGCCGGGCTGTTCGCCACCCCGCTCCTTGATGTACGTCTCGGTGGGGACCATGACCTTGCGGCGGAACACGCAGACGAGCGTGCCGTCCTGCTTGTAGCCCTTGGTCTCCACATAAACGATTCCGCGGTCGCTCTTGGACCGCGACGGCGTCTTGTCCAGAACGGTGGTCTCGCCGTAGATCGTGTCGCCGTGGAACGTCGGCGCCACGTGCTTCAGCGACTCGACCTCCAGGTTGGCGATCGCCTTTCCGGAGACGTCGGGGACCGACATGCCCAGCAACAGCGAGTAGATGTAGTTGCCGACCACAACGTTCTTGCCGAAGTCGGTTGTCTTCTCGGCGTAGTTGCTGTCCATGTGCAGCGGGTGGTGATTCATGGTCAGCAGACAGAAGAGGTGGTCGTCGTATTCGGTGACGGTCTTTCCGGGCCAGTGCTTGTAGACCGCACCGACCTCGAATTCCTCGTACGTGCGTCCGAACTGCATGATCAGGCCTCCGGCGCTTCGAACTTGGAGGTGCGCTGCATGCCGGCCGCGCGGCCCTTGCCCGCGATGACCAGCGCCATCTTGCGGCTGGCTTCGTCGATCATCTCGTCGCCGAGCATCGCGGAGCCCTTCTTGCCGCCCTCCTCGGAGGTGCACCAGTCGTAGGCGTCGAGGATGAGCTCGGCGTGGTCGTAGTCCTCCTGCGAGGGGGAGAACACCTCGTTGGCCGCGTCGACCTGACCGGGGTGCAGCACCCACTTGCCGTCGAAGCCGAGCGCGGCCGCACGGCCGGCGACCTCGCGGTAGGCGTCCACGTCGCGGATCTGGAGGAACGGTCCGTCGATCGCCTGGAGGTCGTGCGTGCGAGCCGCCATCAGGATGCGCATCAGGATGTAGTGGTACGCGTCCGCGCCGTACCCGGGCGGCTGCTGACCCACGACCAGGGTCTTCATGTTGATCGACGCCATGAAGTCGGCCGGGCCGAAGATCAGGGTCTCCAGCCGGGGCGAGGCGGCGGCGATGTCGTCGATGTTGACGAGGCCCTTGGCGTTCTCGATCTGCGCCTCGATGCCGATCTTCCCGACCTCGAAGCCCATCGTCTTCTCGATCTGGGTGAGCAGCAGGTCCAGCGCGACGACCTGCTGTGCGTCCTGGACCTTCGGCAGCATGATGCAGTCGAGGTTCGGGCCCGCACCCTCCACGACCGTGATGACGTCGCGGTACGTCCAGTGCGTCGTCCAGTCGTTGACCCGCACGACCCGGGTCTTGCCCGCCCAGTCGCCGTTGTTGAGCGCGTCGACGATGTGGTGCCGGGCGCCCTCCTTGGCGAGCGGGGCGCAGGCGTCCTCCAGGTCCAGGAACACCTGGTCCGCGGGGAGGCCCTGGGCCTTCTCCAGGAACCGGGGGTTGGAGCCCGGGACGGCCAGGCAGGAGCGGCGGGGGCGCAGCCGGTTCACGGCAGACGAGGGGTGCACGGCGGAGCCGCCCGAAATCGGGGTGGTGGCGGGCGACGGGCTGGGCGTGGTCATGCGGGGACCTCCAGAGGGTCGAGCTTGTTCGCTTTCCGGATCTCGTCGACGATACGGCCGATGATCTCCGTGATGCCGAAGTCCTTCGGGGTGAATACGGCGGCGACACCGGCCTCGATCAGGGCCTCGGCGTCGGCCGGGGGAATGATCCCGCCCGCGATCACCGGGATGTCGCCGGCGCCGGTGCGGCGCAGCCGGTTCAGGACGTCCGGCACCAGCTCGGCGTGCGAGCCGGACAGGATCGACAGACCGACGCAGTGCACGTCCTCGGCGACGGCCGCCGAGACGATCTGCTCGGGCGTGAGGCGGATGCCCTGGTAGACGACCTCGAAACCGGCGTCACGGGCCCGTACGGCGATCTGCTCGGCGCCGTTGGAGTGTCCGTCGAGGCCCGGCTTCCCGACGAGCAGCCGCAGCCGGCCCGCGCCCAGGTCCTCGGCGGTCCGGGCGACCTTCTCGCGTACGAGAGCCAGTGGGGTGCCCGCCTCCGCGGTCACCGCGACGGGGGCGGACGACACACCGGTCGGCGCGCGGAACTCGCCGAAGACGTCGCGCAGTGCCCAGGACCACTCGCCGGTGGTGACGCCCGCGCGGGCGCACTCGACGGTCGCCTCCATCATGTTCTCGGTGCCCGCGGCAGCCTTCTTCAGCGCGGCCAGCGCCTCGGTGGCGCGCGGCTCGTCGCGGTTGTCGCGCCACTCGTGGAGTGCGGCCACGACCTTGGCCTCGTTCGCCGGGTCGACCGTCATGATCGCCCCGTCGAGGTCGGCGGTGAGCGGGTTGGGCTCGGTCGTTCCGTAGATGTTGACGCCGACGATCTTCTCCTCGCCGCCCTCGATCCGAGCGCGCCGCGCGGCGTGCGAGGAGACCAGCTCGGACTTGAGATAGCCGGACTCGACGGCCGCCATGGCACCGCCCATCTGCTCGATCCGGTCCATCTCGGCCAGCGAGTCGGTGACCAGCTCGTCCACCTTGGCCTCGATGACGTGCGAACCGGCGAAGATGTCCTCGTACTCCAGCAGATCGCTCTCGTGGGCGAGGACCTGCTGGATGCGCAGCGACCACTGCTGGTCCCAGGGCCGGGGGAGCCCCAGCGCCTCGTTCCATGCGGGCAGCTGCACGGCGCGGGCGCGGGCGTCCTTGGAGAGGGTGACGGCCAGCATCTCCAGCACGATGCGCTGGACGTTGTTCTCCGGCTGCGCCTCGGTCAGTCCGAGCGAGTTGACCTGGACGCCGTAACGGAAGCGGCGCTGCTTGGCGTCTTGGATGCCGTAACGCTCACGGGTGACCCGGTCCCAGATGCGGCCGAAGGCGCGCATCTTGCACATCTCCTCGATGAAGCGGACGCCCGCGTTCACGAAGAAGGAGATCCGGGCGACCACGTCGCCGAACTTCTCCTCGGGCACCTGCCCGGAGTCACGGACCGCGTCGAGCACGGCGATCGCCGTGGACATGGCGTACGCGATCTCCTGGACCGGGGTGGCCCCGGCCTCCTGCAGGTGGTAGCTGCAGATGTTGATCGGGTTCCACTTGGGGATGTGGTTGACCGTGTACGTGATCATGTCGGTGGTCAGCCGCAGCGAGGGTCCCGGCGGGAAGACGTGCGTCCCGCGCGAGAGGTACTCCTTGACGATGTCGTTCTGCGTGGTGCCCTGGAGCTTGCCCGGGTCGGCGCCCTGCTCCTCCGCGACCACCTGATAGAGCGCCAGCAGCCACATCGCCGTGGCGTTGATCGTCATGGAGGTGTTCATCTGTTCCAGGGGGATCTCCTGGAACAGCCGGCGCATGTCACCGAGGTGCGAGACGGGCACGCCGACCCGGCCGACCTCGCCGCGCGCGAGGACGTGGTCGGGGTCGTAGCCGGTCTGGGTCGGCAGGTCGAAGGCGACCGACAGACCCGTCTGGCCCTTGGCGAGGTTGCGCCGGTAGAGCTCGTTGGACGCCTCGGCGGTCGAATGACCGGCGTACGTCCGCATGAGCCACGGGCGGTCCTTCTGACGGCCGCTCATGTCAGACGTTCCGGAAGCGGTTGATGGCGTCGATGTGCTGCTCGCGCAGTTCCCCGTTGCGCACGCCGAGTCCTTCGCCCGGGGCCAGCGCCAGGACGCCGACCTTGCCCTGGTGGAGGTTGCGGTGCACGTCGTATGCGGCCTGGCCGGTGTCCTCCAGGGAGTACACCTTCGACAGCGTCGGGTGGATCTTCCCCTTCGCGACCAGGCGGTTGGCCTCCCACGCCTCGCGGTAGTTGGCGAAGTGCGAGCCCACGATCTTCTTGAGCGACATCCACAGGTAGCGGTTGTCGTACTCGTGGTTGTAGCCCGATGTGGAGGCACAGGTGACGATCGTGCCGCCCTTGCGGGTCACGTACACACTCGCGCCGAAGGTCTCGCGGCCCGGGTGCTCGAAGACGATGTCCACGTCCTCGCCGCCGGTCAGTTCACGGATGCGCTTGCCGAAGCGCTTCCACTCGCGCGGGTCCTGGTTGTGCTCGTCCTTCCAGAACTTGTAGCCCTCGGCGTTGCGGTCGATGATCGCCTCGGCGCCCATCTTGCGGCAGATCTCCGCCTTCTGGTCACTGGAGACGACACAGATCGGGTTGGCGCCTCCGGCCAGGGCGAACTGCGTGGCGTAGGAGCCGAGTCCGCCGCTGGCGCCCCAGATGAGGACGTTGTCGCCCTGCTTCATGCCGGCGCCGTTGCGGGAGACGAGCTGGCGGTACGCGGTGGAGTTGACCAGCCCGGGAGCGGCCGCCTCCTCCCAGCTGAGGTGGTCCGGCTTCGGCATCAGCTGGTTGGACTTGACGAGCGCGATCTCTGCCAGCCCGCCGAAGTTGGTCTCGAAGCCCCAGATGCGCTGCTCAGGGTCGAGCATCGTGTCGTTGTGGCCGTCCGAGGACTCCAGTTCGACCGAGAGGCAGTGTGCGACGACCTCGTCGCCGGGCTGCCAGGCGTTGACACCCGGGCCGGTGCGCAGGACGACGCCCGCCAGGTCGGAGCCGATGACGTGGTACGGGAGGTCGTGGCGCTTGCTGAGGTCGCTGAGCTTTCCGTAGCGCTCCAGGAAGCCGAAGGTCGAGACGGGCTCGAAGATCGACGTCCACACGGAGTTGTAGTTGACCGAGCTGGCCATGACCGCCACCAGGGCCTCGCCCGGGCCGAGCTCGGGCACCGGCACGTCCTCGACGTGCAGGGACTTGCGGGGGTCCTTGTCGCGGCTGGCGACGCCGGCGAACATCTCGGCCTCGTCCTTGTGCACGGTCACCGCGCGGTACGACTCGGGGACGGACAGGGCGGCGAAGTCCGCAGCGGTGCTGTCCTCGGACTGGATCGCGTCCAGGATTTCCTTCACGGTGTGCCTCCGGCGGAGCGGCGTTTGAGGGAACGCTTGAGGGTCCTGCGAAGCAGGGGGAGCGGTATTGCGTGGAGGTGTGCCGTCGGTTCGGCGGGTGGTGCTTTTACTGCTTGCTCTGTGGAGCAGAAGGGTTTGCCTGTGACGCAGGCGTCCGGGCGCGCAGGCACCTGGCTTGCGGGGACAGCCGGCGTACGTGAGGTCTCAGCACGCCGGCCGCCCGGACGTCTTCAACGTATGGCACTCCGTGACAGCTGGCAAGGCACTGGGTGCCAGCAATTTCCCTCAATTGTCATCCGGGTGCCACGCATGAGCAACACGACGGGGGTTTTGGTGTGATGTGCCCCGGCGTGGGTGCTCAGGAGGCGGGGCGGTAGATGTAGGGCGTCGTCGTGCCCACCGCCGTGAATCCGAGGCGCTGGAGGATCGGGCGGCTGTACTCCGTGGCGTCGACCTGGAGGTACCGGTAACCCCGCTCGGCGGCGATCCCCGCCCGGTGGGCGACCAGCGCCCGGTAGATGCCCTTGCCGCGCCATGCCTCGACCGTGCCGCCGCCCCACAGCCCGGCGAAGCCGGTGCCCGGGTACAGCTCCATCCGGGCCGAGCTCACCGGCTCGTCGCCCGCCACGGCCAGCACGCAGACGAAGTGGTCCGGGTCCTCCTCCAGCCGCGCCAGCACCTGGCGGCGAAGCCGGGACCAGTCCGAACCGAACGCCTGCTCATGGGCCCGTGCCATCAGCTCCACATCGGCCTCGTCACACACCGTGCGCAGGTGGACGCCCTCCGGGAGCCGTACGGCCATGGGCAGGTCCGCGACCGGCGCGACGAGGAGGGTCTCCGGATCCTCGGGCACGAAGCCGGCCGCCAGCAGCCGCGCCCCGAGGTCGGCCGGCCGGTCGTGCCCGTACAGCTTCCACTCGAACTCCCCGTACCCGAGTGCCGTGCAGTGGGCCACCTGCGCGGCGATCGCGGCGTCAGCCCTGGCCGCGTCCAGATCGGGCGACGACCATACGACCCCGTTCCAGTCGTCCTCCCCGCCCACCAGCCGTACGAGGTCGGCGGTGCGCTCGACGCGGACGCCGGGGCCGTCGGGGCGGGCGTGCTCCCGCATCTCGCGGTCGAAAGCGGCCAGCAGGGGGTGGCGGTCCTGAATGCGTGTCATCCGCACACCACAGCACTGCGCCGAGGTGCCGGCAACCGCATTTGGCACCCGTTGAATCCGCCGGACCTGGGCAGACGGCAGAGATGAATGATCTTGGAAGACTCATATCCGGACGAGCGGGGCGGCGGGGATGACGGTACCGGTGCGGGAACGGGGTTTCGAGGGCCGTAGGAAGGCGTTCAGCGTGCGCAGGACCGCTTTCGGGTTCGGCGCCGTCGCCCTGCTGATCTGCGGTGGATGGTGGGCGGTGCGCACCGTGTGGGAGGGCGTGTGCAGGCATCCGGTCGCTGTGGTGCCGGTCGCGGCGCTCGGCGCGGCGGGCGTCCTGCTCCTGCACCTTCGTGGGCCGCGCCGCCGCCCGCGCGGGGGGCCCAGCCCGCTCTCCGAGGCCGCGCGCGAGCTCTTCGACCCGCCTCAGGAGCTCTTCGACGCGCCGCGGGAGTTCGACCCGCCTCAGGAGCTCCGTGACCCGCCCCGGGAGCTCCTCGACCCGGCCCCGGAGCTGTCCGGCCACCCCCACGACGACATCGCCCGCACGGTCGTCCTGACAGAGCCGGAACAGGTGGAGCCGGAGAGCGAGGTCACGGACTACGCCGCCCTGGACGCAGACGCTTTCGAGGACGCGATCGCCGCGCTCTGCGAGCGGGACGGCTGCTCCGACGTGCAGGTCGTGGGCGGAGCGGGGGACCTGGGGGCGGACGTGATCGCCACGGCCCCGGACGGGCGGCGCCTGGTCGTCCAGTGCAAGTGTTACGGCCCCGCCACCAAAGTCGGTTCCCAGGACCTTCAGCGATTCGGCGGTACCTGCTACGCCGTGCACGAGGCGGAGATCGCCGTCTGCGTCACCACCAGCGAATACACGGGCCCCGCCCTGGACTACGCCGAGCAGTGCGGCATCCTGTGCCTGGACGGCGAGGCGCTCGCGGGCTGGAGCGAGGGCTCCGCGCCGCCGCCGTGGCAGGCCGACGAGGCCTCTGAAGGCCTCTGAAGGCCTCCGTTCAGGGCGGCCGGGGACGGGCGGTCCCGCTCAGCGCTCCTTGAGCGCCTGCTGGATCGTGCGCATGACCTCGTCCAGCGGCGCGTCGGTACGGGCCACGGCCACCAGGACCTCGCCCTCCGTGCCCACCGAGGCGGCCGGCGGCTTCGACGGCTCGCTGCCGGCGGTCCGGCCCGCGCCGATACCCGACCCGAACGTGTCGCGGACGATGGCGAACGCCTGGTCCAGCTGCGCCTCCACGTCCCCTTGACCGTCCGCGCGCAGCCAGCGCCGCAGCACGTGGTTGTGCGCGGTGACCACGGCGGACGCCGCGACCTCAGCCAGGAGCGGATCGTCGTTGCCGACCAGGTGATCGCGCTCGTCGAAGTGGCCCAGAAGATAGCGCGTGAACAGCCGCTCGTAACGGGCCACCGAGGCGATCTCGGCCTGCCGGAGGGTGGGCACTTCGCGGGTCAGCTTGTACCGGGCCACGGAGACCGCGGGCTTCGCCGCGTACATCCGCATGACTTCCTTGATGCCCCGGCAGACCGTGTCGAGCGGGTGCTCGTGCGCGGGCGCGGCGTTGAGGACGGCCTCGGCCCGCACGAGGGTGTCGTCGTGGTCGGGGAAGATGGCCTCTTCCTTGGACCGGAAGTGCCGGAAGAAGGTCCGCCGGGCGACGCCGGCCGCCCCCGCGATCTCGTCGACGGTCGTCGCCTCGTAGCCCTTCGTGGCGAAGAGCTCCATCGCCGCCGCGGCCAGCTCACGGCGCATTTTGAGCCGTTGGGCGGCGGCGCGGGTGCCGGCGGCGGTTTCCGGGACGTCGGGCGCGGCGGACACACGGGGGGACCTGGCGGGCTGGGACATGGTGTGAACGTACTGCATCGGTGCAGGAGATCGCGCCTGCGGGGGCGGGCCACCCGAAGGGCCGAGCAGCCCGCCCCACCGCCCCGGCTCAGCGGCGGGCATATTCGCGGAAGCCGCGCCCCGTCTTGCGGCCGAGGCAGCCCGCGGCCACCAGATGCTCCAGGAGCGGCGCAGGGGCGAGACCCGGGTCGCGGAACTCGCCGTGCAGGACCTTCTCGATGGCCAGCGAGACATCGAGCCCGACGACGTCCAGGAGCTCGAAGGGCCCCATCGGGTAGCCGCCGCCCAGCTTCATCGCGGCGTCGATGTCGTCGAGGGTCGCGTAGTGCTCCTCGACCATCTTGATCGCGTTGTTGAGGTACGGGAACAGCAGCGCGTTCACGATGAACCCGGCCCTGTCCCCGCAGTCCACCGGGTGCTTGCGCACCTTCCCGCAGACTTCGCGGACCGTGGCGTGCACGTCGTCGGCCGTGAGCACCGTACGGACGACCTCGACCAGCTTCATCGCCGGTGCCGGGTTGAAGAAGTGCATTCCGATGACGTCCTCGGGCCGCGAGGTGGCCCGGGCGATCGACACGACGGGCAGCGAGGAGGTGGTGGTCGCGAGCACCGCGCCCGGCCTGCACACCTTGTCCAGCGTGGCGAACAGCTGCTGCTTGACCAGCAGGTCCTCGGCGACGGCCTCGACGGCCAGGTCGACGCCGGCGAAGGCGTCCAGCGACCCCGCCGCGGTGATCCGGGCGAGCGTCTCGTCCCGGGCCTCGGCCGTCAGCCGCCCCTTGGCGACCGACCGCTCCAGCGACTTCGCGATCCGGCCCTTGGCGATGTCCGCCTTCTCCTGGCTGCGCGCGGCGAGCACCACGTCGTAACCGGCCTTCGCGAAGACCTCCGCGATGCCCGAAGCCATCGTCCCGGAGCCCGCGACCCCCACCGAACCCACCGTGCGGCCCGTGCCCGCTCCGGCGTCCTGCGCCGGAGTCAGCGAGTCGGGCACCACCGTCTGGCTGCCCGGCTCCGCGTACGTGTAGAAGCCGCGGCCCGCCTTGCGCCCGGTCAGCCCGGCCGCACTGAGCTGGCCCAGGACGGGCGCCGGGGCGTGCAGCCGGTCGTGCGAGGCGGAGTACATCGCCTCCAGCACGGTGCGGGCGGTGTCGATGCCGATCAGGTCCAGCAGCGCGAGCGGGCCCATCGGCAGCCCGCAGCCGAGCTTCATCGCCGCGTCGATGTCCTCGCGGGACGCGTAGTTCGCCTCGTACATGGCGGCGGCCTGGTTGAGGTAGCCGAACAGCAGGCCGTCGGCGACGAACCCCGGGCGGTCGCCGACCGCGACCGGCTCCTTGCCCAGTTCCCGGGCGAGTGCGGTGACGGCCTCGACGGCCGGCGGTGCGGTCAGCACGGAGGAGACCACCTCGACCAGCTTCATCGCCGGTGCCGGGTTGAAGAAGTGCAGGCCGAGGACCCGCTCCGGGTGCTGCGACTCCGCGGCGAGACGGGTCACGGACAGGGCGTTCGTGCCCGTCGCGAGGATCGCGGTGGGGGAGACGATCGCGTCGAGCTCGCGGAAGACCTGCTGCTTGATCTCGTACGTCTCCGGCACGACCTCGATGACCAGCTCCGCCTCGGCCGCGGCCTGGAGGTCGGAGAAGGTGCGGAAACGGGCGAGGGCGTCGCGCCGCTCCTCCTCGGTGATCCGCCCGCGCTGCACGGCGCGGGCGGTTGAGGCCTCCAGCGAGGCGACGGCCTGGCGGGCGGCCGCGTCACTGATGTCGATACCGATGACCTCGCGGCCGGCACGGGCCAGGACCTCGGCGATGCCGGTGCCCATGGTGCCGAGGCCGACGACGGCAATGGTGCTGAGCGGGGTGTCCATCACGGGACTCCAGGGATGAGTGACGACTGAGGGACGCACGGAGCGCGCGGCCGATGAGAGGGGCCTAAGGGCCCGACCGGCGCATGGCGTGCGGGAATGGCCTGTCGTGGTGCTCGGGTCCCGGGCGCGGAGAACACGCCGGGACCGGGAAGGGCGACGGACTCTGTCCCGGAGTCACGTCTCGCAAAACTGCCGAACCGACAAACACTCCGGGTGGCTGCGTCACCAGGCCACCGGAGCCTGCGGGGGAGTGTCCCGCTCACATGAGGTTAACCGGCGAGTAACGAGCGCGCCAGTCCTCGGTTGTTGTGGCCCCCCTCACATCCGCGACCTCCGTCGCCACGCTGTGTGTCCATCGATACGCTGAGCGTCATGGATGAGGAGTTCCGGTCGCTGACGCACCGGCTGGCGGACGAGGCGGGGGAGTCGGCGGCGTATCGCAGGCTGCTCGACACCGATGACGACGAGGAACTGGCCCGGGTGCTCATCGAGCGCGAACGCCCGCTGTGGGCGCGCGAGATCGCCGCGTTCCGGCTCGGCTGCGGCGGTGACCGCCGCGCCTTCGAGACGCTGGTGCTGCTGCTCAACCACCGAGACCCGGAACGCTGCGTCGGCGCCGCCCACGCGCTCGCCCGCCTCGGCGACCCCCGCACCCCGCGCGCGGCCGCGGCGCTCGCCACCAACGCCCTGCGCACCGCCTATGCCCTGCACCCGGTCCGCCTGCTCGCCGAGCTGAGAGCCCCGGAGTCCGTACCGGCGCTGATGAGCACCCTGTCCCGGCTGCTGGGGCCCGACGAACCGCACTGGCGGGTGGCGCTCGCCTGCGTGGAGGGCCTCGGACGGCTCGGCGACGCGCAGGCGCGCCCGGTCCTGGAAGCGGCCCTGCCCCACCCCCGTCTCGGTCGGGCGGCCGAGGACGCCCTCAGCCGCCTGCCGGCGGGCTGAAGGGAACGAGGCGCCCGCACCCCGTCCCACCGCGAGTGCGACGGGATGTGTCCGTCGGCACCTCGCGGTGGTGTCGGCCCGGGCCTCTCAGCGCCGGTAGCCGAGGAGCCCGTGCAGCGTGGCGCCCCGGCTGTACGTGTCGGTACGGGAGGCCGGGCGGGCGGACTTGGCGGCCGCCGGCTTCGGATCGGGCGTCTTCGCGCAGACCGCGTCCACATCGCCGCCCTTCCCGCGCGGCACCGTGCCCTTGTCCAGATAGTCCGCCAGGTACTGGTCCAGGCACGCGTTGCCGCTCAGCGTGACGCCGTGGTTGGCACCGCCCTTCTCGACCACCAGGCGTGAACCCTTGAGCTTGCGGTGCAGGGTGACGCCGCCCTCGTACGGGGTGGCCGCGTCGTCCGTGGCCTGGAAGAGCAGTACCGGCGGCAGCTGGTGGTTGGAGACCCGTACCGGATTCAGCGGTTCCACCGGCCAGTCGGCGCACGGGGCGTTGTACCAGGTGTTGCCCCAGGTCATGAACGGGGCCTTGTCGTGGACCCGGCGGCTGTCGCTGCGCCAGACGTTCCAGTCGCCCGGCCACTGCGCGTCCCGGCACTGCACGGCCGAGTAGACCGAGTAGCCGTTGTCGCCCTCCGCGTCGACCGCACCGAAACGCTCGTACGCCTTGATCAGCGCCTTCTCGTCCTTGTCGTTCACGTAGGCCGCGAACGCCCCGGCCAGCGTCGGCCAGTAGCCGTTGTAGTAGCCGCCCGGCAGGAACGTGTCGTCCAGCTCACCGGCGCCGACCACCTTGCCCGCGGGGCGCTTCTTCACCGCGTCCCGCATCCGGTACCAGGCCGCCTCGACCTTCGCCGGGTCGCTGCCGAGCTTGTACGTGGCGTCGTACTTCGCCACCCAGGCGGCGAACGCCTTGTGGCGGGTGTCGAACGCGTAGTCCTGGCTGATGTTGTCGTCGTACCAGACCCCGTCCGGGTCCACGTTCGAGTCGAGAACCAGGCGCCGGACGCGGTCCGGGAACAGCTTCGCGTACACCGCTCCCAGGTAGGTGCCGTAGGAGTAGCCGAGGTAGTTGAGCTGGGGTGAGCCGGTCGCGCGGCGGATCACATCGAGGTCCTTGGCCGCGCTGACCGTGTCCATGTACGGAAGCAGGTCCGGGTACTTCTCCCCGCAGGCGGCGGCGAAGTCGCGGGCGCGGTTGCGATTGGCCTGTTCGTCCTGGACGGAGTGCGGCACCGGGTCGGGCCGAACCGGATCGAAGTACTTCGGTACGCAGTCCAGGGCCGGCCGGCTCCTGCCGACACCGCGCGGGTCGAAGCCGATCACGTCGTACTGGGCGGCCACCGCCTTGGGCAGTGACGCGGCGACGAAGCCGGCCATGGACAGACCGCTGCCGCCGGGGCCGCCGGGGTTGACCAGCAGCGGGCCCTGGAAGGTCTTCGCCGTGTGCGGGACCCGGGTCAGGGCGAGCGTGACCTTGCGGCCCGACGGGTCGTCATGGTCGAGCGGGGAGCGCACCGTCGCGCACTGGAGCGTCGGGGACGACTGGGTGAAGCAGTCGGTCCACTTGAGCGGCGCGGCGCGCTGCGTGCCGCTGTCGGCGCTCGCCGGTGACGGCGTGGCGGTCACCAGACCGGCGACCGTCGCCCCGACGGCGAACAGAATTCCTGAACGGTTCGTCATATGGCCTCCGTGGTGGGGAAACACGGCTGCGCGCGGCGCAGCCCCCGCCGCATGCTCCCCGTATTCGGGGCCGGTAGGACCTGTTCCGGTGAGAGATGACCCGTTTGCCGTCAGGGGAGCCGGGTCAGAGCAGGGTCAGCTGGGTGGGCCCGGAACCGGGCGGCGGGGTCTGCGGCTCGCCGCGCTCGGGGAAGGTGCGCGCGGGCCCGCGGTGCGAGGGGCCGATGCCGTACTCCGTCGCCAGCTCGTGCACGTGCCGGGTGATGCGGCGCTGGTACCACGTGGGTGCGTACGCGCCTTCCGCGTACAGCCTCTCGTATCGCCCCACCAGCTGCGGGTGGTGCCGGCCCAGCCACTCCATGAACCATTCCCGGGCACCCGGACGCAGATGGAGGACGAGTGGGGTTACGGACGTCGCGCCGGCGGCGGCGATCGCGCGGACCGTCGCCCTCAGCTGGTCCGGCCGGTCGCCGAGGTAGGGGATGACGGGTGCCATCAGCACCCCGCAGCCGATGCCGTGCTCGCTGAGGGTGCGTACGACATCGAGGCGCCGCTCGGGGGAGGGGGTGCCGGGCTCCACGGTCCGCCACAGTTCGGGGTCGGTGAAGCCCACGGAGACCGACACGCCGACCTCGGTGACCTCGGCGGCCTGCCGCAGCACCTCCAGGTCCCGCAGGATCAGCGTGCCCTTCGTGAGGATGGAGAAGGGGTTCGCGTGGTCGCGCAGGGCGGTGAGGATGCCGGGCATCAGCCGGTAGCGCCCCTCGGCCCGCTGGTAGCAGTCGACGTTGGTGCCCATCGCGATGTGCGCGCCGTGCCAGCGCGGGGAGGCCAGCTCGCGGCGCACCAGCTCGGGGGCATTGATCTTGACCACGATCTGCGAGTCGAAGCCGAGCCCGGTGTCGAGGTCCAGATAGCTGTGGGTCTTGCGCGCGAAGCAGTACACGCAGGCGTGGGTGCAGCCCCGGTAGGGATTGACGGTCCATTCGAACGGCATCCGGGAGGCTCCGGGTACCCGGTTCACGATCGAGCGCGCCCGGATCTCGTGGAAGGTGATCCCCCTGAACTCCGGGGTGTCGAAGGTGCGGGTCGTCACCGCGTCCGCGGCGAAGAGCGCGCCGCTACCCGTTGTGGTGGTTTTGGCGTGGTTATCAGCCAGATTGTCCCAGCGCATGGACGCCTCCTCGGTAGCACTGACCCGAGAATAGAACACTTGTTCCCTTGATCGTTTTCTCCCCTTCGTCCTGGGCCGGATTTTGAGCGGGGCTGCCGAGGTGGTTGGCTCAGCACACCCCCGAACAACCGAGTGCTGGAGGAACAGCCATGGCGCAGGTCGAGGCCACGACAGAGCGGATCATCGCGGCGGACGCGGAGACGGTGTTCGACGCGCTGGCCGACTACAAGGACGTCCGCGGCAAGGTGCTGCCGGGCCACTTCAGCGAGTACGAGGTCCGGGAGGGCGGCGACGGCGAGGGCACCCTCGTCCACTGGAAGCTCCAGGCCACCAGCAAGCGGGTGCGCGACTGCCTGC
The DNA here is from genome assembly GCF_045162765.1 of Streptomyces sp. NBC_01013. Taxonomy (NCBI): domain Bacteria; kingdom Bacillati; phylum Actinomycetota; class Actinomycetes; order Kitasatosporales; family Streptomycetaceae; genus Streptomyces; species Streptomyces sp. NBC_01013. The sequence goes on along the minus strand of NZ_CP108687.1, from coordinate 1,054,522 downwards.
TGGAGGTCACCGAGCCGACCGACGGGCAGCTCGTGGAGAAGGACCGCAACTCCTCGATGGTCACGACCTGGACCGTCACCCCGGCCGGTGACGGGAAGTCCAAGGCTGTCGTCTCCACCGTGTGGAACGGTGCCGGCGGCATCGGCGGATTCTTCGAGAAGACCTTCGCGCCCAAGGGACTTGGCCGCATCTACGACGAGCTCCTGCAGAACCTCGCGGCCGAGGTGGAGAAGTAGTCTGCGGTCCCGCCGCCGGGCCTCACCGGTTCGGGTGGTTTTTCCGGCCGGTCGGTGGTGCGCCGTAGTGGCTCCCACCGGGGAATAAGCCCCCTGAGTGCGCCGTCAGCGCCCCCTCGTCGCGTTTGCCCTCGCTTGTCGCCCGATGCGAGAAATGGGCGGCGGCAGCGCGACGAGGGGAGCGGCACGTGGTGGGTGGGATCACTCTGGTGAAGGACGAGCCCGGCGATACGGGGAGCGCCGAGGCGGTGTCCGTGGCCGTCCCGCCTCCACCGCCCGTCGCGACGGAGCCCGCCGCCCCGGCCCCGGCGGGTGACGGAGCCACGGACCCCCGCCGCATCCGGCTCGTCTTCATCGGGCTGATGCTCACGCTCCTGCTCGCGGCGCTCGACCAGATGATCGTCGCCACCGCCCTCCCGAAGATCGTCGGCGAGCTGCACGGCCTGGAGAAGATGTCCTGGGCGGTCACCGCCTATCTGCTGGCCTCGACCATCGGACTGCCCGTCTACGGCAAACTCGGTGACCTCTTCGGACGCAAGGGCGTCTTCCAGTTCGCGATCGTCGTCTTCGTCGTCGGCTCCGCGCTGGCCGGCTGGTCGCGCACCATGGACGAACTGATCGCCTTCCGTGCCATCCAGGGCGTCGGCGGCGGCGGGCTGATGATCGGCGTCCAGGCGATCATCGCGGACGTGGTCCCGCCGAGGGAGCGCGGCCGGTTCATGGGGCTCATCGGCGCGGCCTTCGGACTCGCGTCCGTGGCGGGCCCGTTGCTCGGAGGCTTCTTCACCGACCACGCCTCGTGGCGCTGGTGCTTCTACATCAACGTCCCGTTCGGTCTGGTGACCTTCGTCGTCATCACCGTCGTGCTGAAGCTCCCCAAGCCCACGGTCCGGCCCCGGCTCGACATCCTCGGAGCCGTGCTGCTGGCCGCCGCCTCCACCTGCCTCGTCCTGCTGACCAGCTGGGGCGGTACGGAGTACGCCTGGGGGTCGCGCACCATCCTGGGACTGGCCGCCGGAGCCGCCGGGACGACTCTGCTGTTCCTCGCCGTGGAACACCGCGCGCCCGAACCGATCATCCCGCTGCGGCTGTTCCGCGACTCGATCTTCAACGTCACGGCCCTCGTCGGTGCGGTCGTCGGGGTGGCGCTGTTCGGTGCGGCCAGCTATCTGCCGACCTTCCTGCAGATGGTCGACGGGGCCACCGCGACCGAGTCCGGGCTGCTGATGCTGCCGATGATGGGCGGCATCGTCGGCGCCTCCGTCGTCTCCGGCCAGCTGATCTCCCGTACCGGCCGCTACCGCGTCTACCCGATCGCGGGCAGCGCGATCTCTGCGGTGGGCATGTGGCTGCTGTCCCGGCTCGAAACGGATACTCCACGGTTCGAGTACAGCATCGCGCAGGCGGTCCTCGGCCTGGGGATCGGCCTGATCATGCCGGTACTGGTCCTCGCCGTGCAGAACTCCGTGCGCCCCGCCGACCTCGGCACCGCCACCAGTGCCAACAACTACTTCCGGCAGATCGGCGGCAGCGTCGGCGCCGCCGTGTTCGGGACGCTCTTCGCCGGACGGCTGGCCGACGCGCTCGCCGTGCGGCTTCCCTCCGGAGCCGGCCTGCCCGACCCGGAGTCGATCACGCCGCAGCTGGTACACGCCATGGAGCCCGCACTGCGGGACGCCTACATCCAGGCGTACGCCGACGCAATGCCCCGGATCTTCCTCTACCTCGTGCCGGTCCTCGCGCTCGGCCTGTTCTTCGCCTTCTTCCTCAAGGAGAAACCGCTGGTGTCCCACCACAGCCCCGAAACCGCAGCCGAGCCCGCGACCATCCCCTCCGCCCGTATCGACCCCGGCACCCCCTCCACCGGGTACCTCTCCGGGGTGCCGGTCTGCGGCAGCGTCCAGCACTCCGACGGCACGAAGGTCCCGCGCGCCGCCCTCACCCTCATCGACGTCCAGGGCCAGCAGGTCGGCAGGGGCGCCAGCGGAGAGGAGGGGCGGTACGCGCTCAGCGTGCCCGGAGCCGGGTCGTACGTCCTCATCGCCGCAGCGGGGGGCCACCAGCCGCAGGCCGTCAGTGTCACGGTGGGTGAACGGCCCGTGGAGCTCGACGTGGTACTCGGCGGCGCGGGCCGGCTGGCCGGGACCGTCGTGACCGCGGACGGTCTTCCCGTACGAAACGCAGCCGTCACCCTGACCGACGTACGCGGCGAAGTGGTCGCCTCCACGCGCAGCGGGCGCGAGGGCGGGTACGTGATCACGGAACTGGTCGCGGGGGAGTACACCCTCGCCGCCTCCGCACCCGCCTTCCGGCCCGCCGCGCTGCCGGTCAGCGTCCAGGCGGCCAGGGAGACCCGGCAGGACATCGAACTGGCCGGCGGCGCGGTGCTGCGCGGGATCGTCCGGGCCAGTGGCGGACGGCCCGTCGAGGATGCGCGGGTGACGCTCCTGGACGCGGCCGGCAACGTCGTCGACACGCTGACCACCGGACCCGACGGCTCGTTCCGCTTCGTGGACCTGTCCACGGGCGAGTACACCGTGATCGCCGCGGGCTACCCGCCGGTCGCCACCGTGCTCCAGGTCGCGGGGGGCGGGCGCACGGAGCGTGACCTCCAGCTGGGTCACGAGGACTGAGGGCCGGACCGGTGGCCACCCGGCGAAGGGGCCGGTCACCGTTCCGCTTCGCCGCCTGGCCGGTGGTGCGGCACGGCTGGACGCGCCCACCACCCCCGCGGGGGTGATTCGGCCGATGCCCCGCGACACCGGACGCGGGGCCGTACCGTGGACGCACGCACCGCAGAACCTTGCGGTGAGGAAGGAGCCTTCCACCCATGGACCTCGGTGTGCCGCCGCAGAGGACACCGCACCCGCGTGACGCCGCGGCGGGCCGCGTGCCGCTCGCCGTGGTCGTCGTCGACACGGACGGCCTGGTTTCGCACTGGTCGACCGGCGCGAGAAAACTCTTCGGGGTCTCCCGGGAGGACGCCGTCGGTTGCCCCGCGGGTGAACTCCTGCCGGTCGCCGGTGCCTTACGGCAACGCGGAGACCCCTTGCCGGATGCGGCGTACGCCGAGTTCGGCCCCGAACTCGACAGTTCCCTCAGCGGGACCGTCGCCTACCCGGCGGCCGGCCGCGCGCGTGTCGACGAACCGGACCGCGGCCGCATCGACGTGCTGTGGTGGGCCTATCCGCTGGTCGGCCCGGGCCCCGAGCGTCTGCTCGTGCTCGCCGCGGACTCCGCGCCGCTGCGGGGCGACAGGAAGGGCGAGGCCCGGGACAACGAGACGATCGCCCCTGGATTCGCCCTTCACACCGACTTCCCCGGATACCGGGAGCTCTCCTCGCGACTGCCTGAGATCCTGCCGAGCATGAGCGTCCAGGAAGCCACCCGGATCGTCTCCCAGGTCCTGGAACTCGGATATCCCGTGCTGGAGTTCAGCCACCACGACCGGATCCCGGTAACTCCCGACTGGGGTGTACCGCGGCGCGCCGGACACCGCGCGGCCGACGGCCCGCAGGACGCCGTCGGGGGTTCCCCCGCGCCGCGCGCCGCACCCCGCCCCGAGCTGGACCTCGAATACGCGGCGGTCCGCGAGCGCCTGGAGTTCCTCAACGAGGTCAGTGGCCGTATCGGCACCTCCCTGGACCTGGAACGGACCATTCGCGAGGTCACGAGCGCCGCCGTGCCCCGCTTCACCGACTTCGCGGGTACGCATCTGCGCGCCGCGGTCCTGGCCGGCGAGGGCTTCCCCGACGGCCCGCCCGACGTCACGACGGTCTGGCACCGTGTCTGGGTCGAGCACAACGACGAACCGGGCCGCTGGGACGACACCGTGCCCGTCGGTGAATCCATCGCCTTCCCCGAGCACACCCCGTTCTTCCAGTGCATGGTCACCGGCGAACCGGTCATCGTGCCGTACGTCAGCGAGGAGTTGAGCAACCGGATCTCGGGGGAGTTCGAGAAGCGCGACCTGCGCCCCCTGATCACGCACCGCTCCCTGCTCATCGTCCCGCTCAAGGCCCGTGACGTGGTGCTCGGCTTCATGGTGCTGATGCGCCGCCCCGGTCGCGAACCCTTCGACGACATGGACCGCACCACCGGCGCCGAACTCGCCGCCAGGGCCGGTCTCGTACTCGACAACGCCCGCATGTACACGTACCAGGAGAACGTCGCCGAGACCCTTCAGGACAGCATGCTGCCGCAGATCGAACCGCGCATGGCGGGCTGCGACATCGCCACCCGCTACCTGCCCGGCGCCAGGCTCGGCAGGGTCGGCGGCGACTGGTTCGACTCGGTGAAGCTCCCCGGCTCACGCACCGCGTTCGTCGTCGGCGACGTCATGGGCCACGGCCTCAACTCGGCGGCGATGATGGGTCAGTTGCGTACGGCCGTACTGACCATGGCCACCATGGAGATGCCGCCCGCACAACTGCTGCGCAACCTCGACGACCTGGCTCAGCGGCTCGGTGAGCAGTACCTCGCCACCTGCCTCTACGCCGTCTACGACCCGATCCGCTCCGAACTCCAGATCGCCAACGCCGGGCACATCCCGCCCGTGCTGGTCCGGGCCGAGGACGGCCGGGCCGAGCTGCTCGACCTGCCGACCGGAGCCCCGATCGGCGTCGGAGGGGTCGCCTTCGAGACCGCCACCGTGCGGGTGCGCCCGGGCGACCGGCTGGTGCTCTGCACCGACGGTCTGGTCGAGGTGCGTGGCCAGGACATCGGAGCGGGTCTGGCCGCGCTCTGCGCCTCCGCCGCCCATCCCGCCGCGTCGATGGACGACGCCTGCGACACGATCATCCGGGCGCTGAATCCCAGTGGCGGCCGCAAGGACGACGTGGCCCTGCTGATGGCCCGGCTCAACGGCATCCCGGGCGACGACGTCGCCGAATGGCAACTGGCCCTGGATCCGCGCGAGGTGGCCCGGGCCCGCCGGCTCGTCCGCGGCCGCCTCCTCGACTGGGAGCTGCCGGACGCGGTGGAGGCAGCCGAGCTGATGGTCAGCGAGCTCGTCACCAACGCGGTGAAGCACGGCCGGACCCACCACATCGGGCTCCGGCTGGTGCGCACCGGGGCCCTGCTCTGCGAAGTCAGCGACGACGAGCCCGCCCCCGCCACGCTGCTGGGCGCCACCGAACACGACGAATTCGGCCGCGGGCTGGTCCTGGTGAGCAGCCTCGCCCGGGAATGGGGCACGAGCAGCACGGGGCACGGCAAGACCGTCTGGTTCGAACTGGCGCTCTCCCGTTTCCCGAACCCTCGGCCGGTCGCCTGGTGAAGGAGCGGCGTTCACCGCGCGGTCGATGCTGTACGCCCCCTTGCCCCGGGAGGCGGAGGACGGTAGTCCGGTGCTGAGCGAATAGCCTCGGGACGGCCGGACTTGGGAGCGCGCATGGATGTGTCACCGCAGTACCGCGAGGCGTGGGAAGGCTTCTGGTCGACGACGTCGGACGCACCCGGCGAGGCGATCTGGGACGCCGACCCCTCGCTGAGCGCCGTGCCGCACAGCGAACTGCTCCTGCCGTACGCTGACGCCTCGCTGCCCGTCGTCGACCTCGGCTGCGGAAACGGTACGCAGACCCGCTGTCTCGCGACCCGCTTCCCCCGGGCGATCGGTGTGGACCTCTCGCACGCGGCGATCGGCCACGCCCGGCGCGCGGACCCCGAAGGCGTCGCCGAGTTCATCCAGCTGGACCTCGTCGACGGGGACGCGGTGCGCGCACTGCACAAGCGGATCGGTGATACGAACGTCTACATGCGGGCGGTCATCCACCAGAGCGAACCCGAGGCCAGGCCGGCGGTCGCCGCCGCCGTGGCGACGCTGCTGGGGGAGCGGGGCCGGGCGTTCGTCGCCGAGCTGACCCCGGCCTCCAAGGATGTGCTGCAGCACGCATCGCAGGGGCCGGACGGGCCGCCCGAGAAGTTGCGACGCGTCTTCGAGCACGGGCTGAAACCGGCGAGCGCCACCGAGGAGGAGGTGCCGGAGGTGCTGCGGGCGGCGGGACTGACCACCCTCGACAGCGGTGACACGGTGCTGCCGCAGACCGAGTACCTGCCCGACGGGACCCGGATCGACCTGCCGGCGCGGTGGTTCGTCCTGGCCGCCCGCTGATCCGGGCACGCCCCCGGGACGAAGCCCGCGGACCACAGAGCGTGGGCGACCGTGATGTCGTCGAGGTCGTACGGCTGCGCCGATGGGTTCTGGCCCTGCACGACTGGCTGGACGTTCAGGTCAACGCCGAAGAGGAGACTGCCGAGCAGGCATGCACGAGACCCGGTATCCCCTGGAGGCGATCCGCCGGGTCGGCGGGCCGGACAGCTTGTTCGTCATCTGAGCGCGCGGTGGCTAAGGGCAAGGCAGGCAGGCCGTTCAGCGGAAGCGGATGCACCTGGCAGGTCCGCTTCGCCGACGCCGGCCCGGCTGCCCTGGACTACCCCGCCGCCTGCGAGGTCGACCACGCCCGCGTCCTCGGGCGCTGCGAGCCCACCACGGCATCGTGCCCTTCACGAAGCCTCCCGCACGAGCGCCATCAGCGCACGCGCTCCCGGGCTCATCGTCTGCGCCGCCGGCAGCACCACGACGCTCTCGTAGTACGGCTGGTCCGCACCGTCGAGCGCGACCGCCGCCAGACGACCGGCCTCGGGCTTGCGGGAGAAGTGGTGCGGCACCACCGCGATGCCGAGCCCCTCGCGCACCAGCTCCAGCAGGCTGTGTACGTCGTTGACCTCCAGCGCCACCGTACGGCGCACCCGCGAGGCCGCGAACGCCCCATCGGCGGCGCGGCGCGGCCCGAAGTCCGGATGGAAGTCGATGAACGCCTCACCGGCCAGCTCGTCCCATCCGACCCGGTCCGCCGCGGCCAGCCGGTGGCCTGGCGCGCACAGCAGGACCATGGGCTCGCGGGCCAGCGGGACCAGCTCGCCGCGCCATCCCACGGGGGAGACCATGGCGGCGAAAGCGATGTCCAGGCGCCCGTCGGCCACCCCGTCGACCAGGTTCGTCGTCCCCTCCTGGCGGAGCCGGATCTCCATGTGCGGGTGTTCGCGGTGGAAGGCGGCGAGCAGTCGTGGCAGGTTCAGCCCGGCCACACACTGCTCCACGCCCACCGACAGGGTGCCGCGCAGCAGCCCCCGCACGGCGTCGACGGCCTCCTTCGCCGCCCGCGCTCCCGCCAGGGTGCGTTCGGCCTCCACCAGCAGGGCGCGCCCGGCCTCCGTGAGCCGCACGCTGCGGGTGGTCCGGCTGAACAGAGGCGTCCGCAGCTCCTGCTCCAGGGCCCGGACGGAGGCGGACAGGCCGGACTGCGACACGGCGACCCGCTCGGCGGCCCGGGTGAAATGCTGTTCCTGGGCGACGGCCACGAAGTGTTCCAGCTGACGCAACTCCATGATTGAGAAATATAGGCGCTGAATCCCAGCGGAATCTCCTGTTGGACTGCTGGATCGTTGTGAGCGAGCCTGGACCCCGCACGTCGTACCCCGCCGTGAACCGGAACGATCTCTCCCGTGGAGCCCGCATGTACATCCCGTCCGCCGACCGCTACCAGGACATGCCGTACCGGCGCACCGGGCGCAGCGGTCTGAAGCTGCCCGCCCTCTCGCTCGGTCTGTGGCACAACTTCGGCGGTGACCGGACGCCGGAGTCCCAGGCGCAGATCCTCCGCCGGGCGTTCGACCTCGGCATCACCCACTTCGACCTGGCGAACAACTACGGCCCGCCGCCCGGCTCCGCCGAGACGGCCATGGGCCGCGCGCTGGCGACGGACTTCGCCCGGCACCGGGACGAGATCATCGTGTCCACCAAGGCGGGCTATCTGATGTGGGACGGCCCGTACGGGGAGTGGGGCTCGCGCAAGAACCTCCTCTCCTCGCTGGACCAGAGCCTCACCCGCCTCGGGCTCGACTACGTCGACATCTTCTACTCCCACCGGCCCGACCCCGAGACCCCGCTCGAAGAGACGATGGGCGCCCTCCACTCGGCGGTGCAGCAGGGCAAGGCGCTGTACGTGGGCGTCTCCAACTACTCGGCCGAGCAGACGAGGGAGGCCGCCCGGATCCTGAAGGACCTCGGCACCCCGCTGCTCATCCACCAGCCCCGCTACTCGATGCTGGACCGCTGGGTCGAGGACGGCCTGCTCACGGCGCTGGACGAGCTGGGTGTCGGCTCCATCGCGTACTCGCCGCTGGAACAGGGCGTCCTCTCGGACCGCTATCTCCGCGGCATTCCGCAGGGCTCACGGGCGGCAGGCAGCAGCCCGTTCCTGACGGCCGAGGCCGTGACCCCCGAGCTGGTCGGCCGACTTCGCGAACTGAACCAACTGGCTTCCGACCGCGGCCAGTCGCTGGCCCAGATGGCCCTGGCATGGGTGCTGCGCGGTGGCCGGGTCACCTCGGCGGTGGTCGGGGCGAGCAGCGTCTCCCAGCTGGAGAACAGCGTCGAGGCGATCCGGAACCTCGACTTCGGTGACGAGGAACTCGCCCGGATCGAGAAGCTGCTGAAGGGCGCGAAGCGCCGCTGAACGACGGACGGCCGGCGCTTCCGCTTGCGGGGGCGCCGGCCTTTCGCGTGCCCCGGCCGTCCGGTCGAGGAGGCCCGTTCAGACGTCGTCCGCCCGCAGCAGCAGGTCCAGCAGGCCCGGGAAGCGTGCCTCGAACTCCTCGCGGCGCAGGCGGTTGACCCGTTTCGGGCCCATGTCGCGCTGTTCCACCAGGCCCGCTGCGCGCAGCACGGCGAAGTGGTGGCTGAGTGCGGCCTTGCCGACGGGTACGTCGAAGCTGCCGCAGCTGCGCGTCCAGTCCTCGGAGCCCGCCAGGTCGCGTACCAGCTGGAGGCGGACGGGATCGGCCAACGCGGACAGGGCTCCGAGCGTGGAGACCTCCGCCGGGTCCGTATGGACCGGAGCGGCGCGGTGTCCGCTGCCCGCAGGCTGGTTGGGCATCGTGTGCTCCCCGTTTCCGTGACCCTTGCCGAGTGTTCGATGGATATCTTACACTCCAAGTGTTCGCTTTTCGTTGAACACTTCTCAGGGGGCGGTCTGTCATGCGTGCGATCGAGTTCGAGGAGTACGGCGGGCCCGAGGTGCTGACCGTGGTCGAGGCGGTCACCCCCGAGCCCGGTCCCGGTCAGGTGACCATTGACGTCGCCTACGCGGGAGTCAACTTCGCCGACCTCAAGGCCAGGGCCGTCGGGTACCGGGTCCCCGAACTGCCCTTCGTTCCGGGCCTGGAGGTGTCGGGCCGGGTGCGGGCCGTCGGTGAGGGGGTCGAAGGGCTGAGGCCCGGGCAGGAGGTCGCGGCGTTCCTCGACGGCGGTGGATACGCCGATGTGGTGGCCGTACAAGCCGCCACCGTCTTCCCGCTCCCCGACGGCGTTGACCTGCGCACCGGCGCCACCCTGCCCACCGTGCTGCCGACCGCACACGCCCTGCTGCACGAGATCGGGAGGCTTCGGGCCGGCGAGAGCGTGCTGGTGCAGGGTGCGGCCGGAGGAGTCGGCACGGTGGCCGGGCAACTGGCCAGGACCGCGGGCGCCGGAGCCGTGTACGGCGTGGTGTCGTCCGCCGCGAAGGCCGACTACGCCCTGGCCCACGGCTACGACGAGGTGTTCGTCGGCGACACCTTCCCGGACGAGGTCCGGCGCGCCACCGGCGGCCGGGGCGTCGACCTGGTGCTCGACCCCGTCGGCGGGGACACGCTGCGCCGCGGCGTCGACGCGCTCGCCGTCTTCGGACGGCTGGTCTCCTTCGGCAACGCGAGCGGCGCACAGCCCTGGAGCGTCGGGCAGAGCGAGCTCTACCCGGGCAGCAGGTCGGTGGCCGGCTTCTCCATCCTGGAGCTGGCCGCGAACGACCCCGCCACCCTGCGCGGCGTCGCGGAGCGCGCCTTCCGTGCCGTGACCGACGGGCACGTCGACCTTCCGGTGACGGCCGAGTTCGCGCTGGCGGACGCCGCCGACGCACACCTGCTGATGGAAGGGCGGACGTCGACCGGCAAGCTGGTCCTGCGAATCGGCGGCTGAGTGGCCCCGCCCCTCACCCCGAACCCTTGATCGGACCCCGGAAGGTGCACTACATGAAGATTCTGGTCGTAGGAGCAGGAGCCACCGGTGGCTACTTCGGCGCCCGGCTCGTGCAGGCGGGCAAGGACGTCACCTTCCTGGTCCGTCCCCGCCGCGCCGTCGCCCTCCGGGAGCGGGGGCTGCGCATCACCGGACTGGGGGAGGAGGAGACGGTCACACCCCGGCTCGTCACCGCGGACGAAATCTCCGGCCCCTACGACCTGGTGCTGCTCTCGGTGAAGGCCACGGCCCTGGACGGGGCCCTCGACGACATCGCACCGGCCGTCGGCCCGGCGACCGCGATCGTGCCCCTGCTCAACGGAATGGCGCACCTGGCCCGGCTCAACGAACGGTTCGGCGAGAAGGCTGTGCTGGGCGGCGTCGCCAGGATCATCACCACACTGAACGCGGAAGGCGACATCGTGCGTCTCGCCCCGGTCGCCAGCCTGACGATCGGTGAGCAGCAGGGGCCCGGCACGTCCGAGCGGGTCGACGCGATCGCGGCCGTCCTCGACGAGGCGGGCATCGACACGCACCGGTCCAAGGACGTCGTCGCGGCGATGTGGGGCAAGTGGGTGTTCATCAGCACCCTGGCAGGGCTGACGTGCCTGATGCGCGGAACGGTCGGCGATGTCCGCGCCGTTCCCGGCGGACAGGGTTTCGTGACCGCCCTCCTGGCCGAGTGCGCCGCCGTCGCGGCCGCCGCCGGCCACCCCGTGCGGGAGAAGGAACTCGACGCCGTCGCCGCGATGCTCACCACCGACGGATCGACCCTCACCGCGTCGTTGTACCGCGACGTGACCCAGGGCGTCCCGACCGAGGCCGAGCAGGTCTTCGGTGACCTCGTGGACCGGGCCCGCGGCCTGTCCGTCGACACGCCGCTGCTCGACCTCGTCACGCTGAACCTGCGCGTCCACGAACAGCGCGTCCACGAACACCGCACCGCCTCCGCCTGAAAACCCACGCACCCGCGCGCCAGGGCACTGGGCCTTCAGTGGCATGGACCTCTGGAGGTCTCGGCGGCCCTGGCCTGCGCGTTCATCGGCGCGTACCGTGTGGCCGCATGAAGATCCTCGTCAGCGCCGACATGGAAGGCGCCACCGGTGTGACCTGGCCGGCCGATGTACTGCCCGGCACACCCCAGTGGGAGCGGTGCCGCTCTCTGTTCACCTCCGACGTCAACGCGGCCGCCCTCGGCTTCTATGACGGGGGTGCCGACGAGGTGCTCATCAACGAGGCCCACTGGACCATGCGCAACCTGCTGCTGGAGCGGCTCGACGACCGTGTCCAGATGCTCACCGGCAAGCACAAGTCACTCAGCATGGTGGAGGGCATCCAGCACGGTGACGTCGACGCCGTTGCCTTCGTCGGTTACCACACGGGCGCCGGTACGGAGGGCGTCCTGGCCCACACCTACCTGGCCAACTCCATCACCGGAGTGTGGCTCAACGGGGTCAGGGCCAGTGAGGGTCTCCTCAACGCCCACGTGGCCGCTGAGTACGGCGTCCCCGTCATCCTCGTCACCGGCGACGACCTGACCTGCGTGGACGCCGAGGGGTACGCCCCCGACGCCCGGACGGTCGCCGTCAAGGACTATGTGTCGCGCTACGCGGCGGTCTGCCGCACCCCTGCCCGTACCGCCGCCGACATCCGTGCGGCGGCCAAGGAGGCGGCCGCACTCGCCGGGCGGTACACGCCGGTGGACGGCGGGCCGTTCACCGTGGAGCTGGAGTTCGACGCCGAGCACCTGGCTGCCGCGGCCACCGTCGTGCCCGGCGTGGCACCCTCCGGCGAGAGGCGTGTCGCCTACACCAGCGCGACGATGTACGAAGGTATCCGCACGTTCAAGGCGGTGACGACCATCGTGTCGTCCGCCGTGGAGGAACAGTATGGCTGAGGCGAGCACCCCCCAGGACAGCGTCGACGAGCTCGCGCTCGACGAATCGGTGACGTTCACCTCCGAACTGATCCGCATCGACACCACCAACCGGGGCGGCGGCGACTGCCGTGAACGCCCGGCCGCCGAGTACGTCGCCGAGCGGCTGGCAGCCGCCGGACTCGAACCGGCGATGCTGGAGCGCACTTCCGGCCGCACCAACGTGGTCGCCCGTATTCCGGGTACCGACCCGTCCGCGGGCGCGCTCCTGGTCCACGGTCACCTGGACGTGGTGCCCGCCGAGGCCGACGACTGGACCGTGCACCCCTTCTCCGGCGAGGTGCGCGACGGAGTCGTCTGGGGCCGTGGCGCCATCGACATGAAGAACATGGACGCGATGGTCCTCGCCGTCGTCCGGTTCTGGGCAAGGGCCGGCATCCGCCCCCGCCGCGACATCGTGATCGCGTACACCGCCGACGAGGAGGCCAGCGCCGACGACGGCTCAGGATTCCTCGCCGAACAGCACGCCGCACTTTTCGACGGGTGCACGGAAGGCATCAGCGAGTCGGGCGCCTTCACCTTCCACGCCGGGCCGAACATGCCGCTCTACCCCATCGCCGCGGGCGAACGCGGCACCGGATGGCTCAAGCTCACCGCCCACGGCAAGGCGGGGCACGGCTCCAAGGTCAACCACGCGAACGCGGTCAGCCTGCTCGCCGCGGCTGTCGCCCGGATCGGCGAGCACGAGTGGCCGGTGCGTCTCACCCCCACCGTCCGCGCCGCACTCACCGAGATCGCCGCCCTGCACGGCATCCATCCCGACCTCGACGCTCCCGGCTTCGATGTGGACGAACTCCTCGGCAAGATCGGCCCGGCCGCCGACCTCGTGGCGCCGACCATCCGCAACAGCTCCAACCCGACGATGCTGGAAGCCGGTTACAAGGTCAACGTGATCCCGGGCCATGCCACCGCCTACATCGACGGCCGGATGGTCCCCGGCGGCGAGGACGAGTTCCACGCCACGCTGGACCGGCTGACAGGGCCCTCGGTCGACTGGGAGTTCCACCACCGCGAGGTGCCGCTCCAGGCACCGGTCGACTCACCCACCTTCGCCAAACTCCGGGCGGCCGTCGAGCTGTTCGACCCGGACGGCCACGCCGTGCCGTACAGCATGTCGGGCGGCACCGACGCCAAGCAGTTCTCCCGGCTCGGCATCACCGGCTACGGCTTCTCGCCGCTGAAACTGCCTCTCGGCTTCGACTACCAGGCCCTCTTCCACGGCGTGGACGAGCGCGTCCCCGTAGAGGCCCTGCACTTCGGCGTCCGGGTCCTGGACCACTATCTGCGCACCGCCTGAACCACTCGGGGGAATTGATCATGGTATCCGCACAGGCCTATGGAAGCTGGCCGTCACCGATCGACGCCGCGCTGGCCGCCTCCCGCGACGGCCGCCCCGAGTACGTCGGAGCAGTCGGCGACGAGCTGTGGTGGACGGAACCGCGCCCGGCCGAGGCCGGCCGACGCGCGCTGATCCGCCGGTCGGCGGACGGCACCACCACGGAGCTGCCCGCGCCGTGGAACGCCCGCAGCCGTGTCATCGAGTACGGCGGACGGCCCTGGGCCGGCACCGAACGCGCCGAGGGGGGACCGCTGATCGTCTTCGTCCACTTCGACGACCAGCGGCTGTACGCCTACGCTCCCGACGGGCCCCGTGAGCCGTGGCCCCTGACCCCCGTCTCCGGGATCGGCGGCGGACTGCGCTGGGCCGACCCGCGACTGCACCCGGACCGCGGCACGGCGGGTGAGGTCTGGTGCGTCCTGGAGGAGTTCACCGGAGAGGCACCCACCGAGCTGCGCCGGGTGCTCGCCGCCGTGCCGCTGGACGGCTCGGCGGCCGACGACCGGTCCGCGGTGCGCGAACTCCTCGATGACGGGCACCGGTTCGTCACCGGCCCCGAGGTGTCGCCCGACGGGCGGCGCGTCGCCTGGATCGCCTGGGACCACCCGCGGATGCCGTGGGACGGTACCGAGGTGAAGCTCGCCGACATCGGTGAGGACGGCACGTTGCACGGCGTCCGGACCTTCGTGGGCGGCCCGGAGGAATCCGTACCGCAGGTCCGGTGGACAGCCGATGGGCAGTTGCTGTTCGCCAGTGACCGCAGCGGGTGGTGGAACCTCTACCGAGCCGATCCGGACAGCCGTGCCGTCGACGCACTCTGCCCCCGGGAGGAGGAGTTCGCAGGACCACTGTGGAAGATCGGGCTCAACTGGTTCTGTCCGCTGGACAACGGGCTGATCGCTGCGCTCCACGGCAGGGGATCCACCACGCTCGGCATCCTCGACCCGGAGACGGGTGACCTCGTCGACATCGCCGGGCCCTGGACCGAATGGGCCGAAACCCTCGCCGTGCAGGGCAGCCGCGTCATCGGCATCGCGGCGAGCCCGCACAGCGCGTACGAGATCGTGGAGCTGGACACGGCGACGGGACACACCCGTATCATCGGCGCGCCCCACGAGGACGCGGTCGATCCCTCGTACTACCCCGAACCCGTCGTCCGCACCTTCACCGGCCCCGGCGGCCGCGAGATCCACGCCCAGGTCTACCCTCCGCGGAGCCCCGATCGGACCGGCCCGGACGGCGAGCTGCCACCCTACGTGGTGTGGGCCCACGGCGGCCCGACCGGCCACGCAGCCCTCGTGCTCGACCTGGAGATCGCCTACTTCACCTCGCGCGGCATCGGAGTCGCCGAGGTCAACTACGGGGGCTCCACCGGCTACGGCCGGGCCTACCGCAACCGGCTGCGCGAACAGTGGGGCATCGTCGACGTGGAGGACTGCGCAGCCGTCGCCGGGGCACTCGCCGCGGAGGGCACCGCCGACCCGCGCCGGCTCGCCGTCCGCGGTGGCAGCGCCGGCGGATGGACCACCGCCGCCTCGCTGACCGGAACCGACGTCTACGCCTGCGGCACGATCATCTATCCCATCCTGGACCTGACCGGCTGGGGCACCGACGAGACCCATGACTTCGAATCCCAGTACCTGGAGTCGCTGGTCGGCCCGCTCGCCGAGGTCCCCGACCGCTACCGCGACCGGTCCCCGATCAGCCGCACCGACGGGCTCACCACTCCCTTCCTGCTCCTCCAGGGCGAGGACGACCCGATCTGTCCGCCCGTGCAGTGCGAGCGGTTCCTGGCCGCGGTCCAGGGGCGGGGCATCCCGCACGCCTATCTCACCTACCCGGGGGAGGGGCACGGCTTCCGGCGCGCGGAGACCATGATCAGCGCCCTGGAGGCCGAACTCTCTCTGTACGCACAGACATTCGGAATCGACCGGACCGACGTGCCGCGGCTGGAGCTGAAGAAGTGACAGGGGAGCAAGTGGACCTCGCGCCCCTGACCCGCCCCGCGCGGCTGCGGGCCGGCGCGAGGGTCGCCGTCGTGTCCCCGAGCGGGCCGGTGCCGGTCGACCGGCTGGAACCGGGCCTCGACCTCCTGCGGGGCTGGGGACTCGACCCGGTGGTGATGCCGCATGTGCTGGACGTGCACCCGGAGTTGGACTACCTCGCCGGTACCGACGGGATGCGGGCCCGGGACCTCCAGGATGCCTGGTGCGATCCGTCCGTCGACGCGGTGATCTGCGCTCGCGGCGGGTACGGGGTCCACCGCATGGTTGATCTGGTGGACTGGGCGGCGATGCGGGCTGCCGGGCCGAAGGTCTTCGTCGGATACAGCGACATCACCGTGCTCCACGAGGCTTTCGCCCTGCGGACGGGGCTCGCCACGCTGCAGGGCCCGATGGTGGGCACCGAGACCTTCCTGAAGGACCCGCGAACCCAGGAGTCGCTGCGCGCCACGCTGTTCGAGCCCGAGACGGTCATGACGCTCGGGCTCGACGGGGCGAGGGCCCTGGTGCCGGGGCGGGCCCGGGGCATCACGTACGGCGGCTGTGTGAGCCTGCTCGCCGCGGACCTCGCCACCCCCCACGGCCGCACCTCGGCCCGCGGCGGGCTGCTGGTCATCGAGGACACCACCGAGGACCCGTACGGCATCGACCGCATCCTCACCCAGCTGTTGCGGGCCGGGGCGCTCGATGGACTGGCCGGAGTGGCCTGCGGTTCGTGGGCGGGCTGCGGACCGTACGAGAAGGTCCGGGCGGTCCTCGCCGACCGGCTCGGCCCGCTGGGCGTTCCCGTCGTGGAGGAGCTCGGTTTCGGACACGGCCCCACCGGACTGACGATTCCGCTCGGGGTGCCGGCCGTGCTGGACGCTCCGGCGGACGGTGGTCCGGCCACGCTCACGGTCGAGGTGCCCGCGCTGGTCTGAGCGCACCGCGACCTGGCGAGGGCCCCGGCGCCATGCCGGGGCCCTCGCGGTGTCCGGCCGCCGTGTGCCGAGGGTGTTCCCGGCGGGGCCGTCGGACGAGAAGCTGAACGACCTTCAGGAATCGCGGCCCCGGGCGTTGACATGGCTATGACCTGTGTCACAGCATGGGCGCGGCCCAATACTTACCGGTCGGTAAGGTGTCCTCGGTGTGGAGGTCCTCGTGTCGCGTGCTGTCTCCGGTTCCCGCTTCCGATCCCGGTCGAAGTCGTCGAGTTCGTCGAAGTCGTCACAGTCCCTGTCCCGCAGACCGCTCGCCCTCGTCGCCGGGGCCGCGCTCGCCGCGCCCCTGGTGCTCGCCGGCACCGCACAGGCGGGGACGGGCGCTGCGTCCGAATACACCGTCACCCCGCTGAAGTTCACCGTGTCCGCGGGCGGACGTTCCTGCGCCGTGGACGCCGACCTCTACCGCCCGGCCGGGGCCGACGCCCGGCACCCGGTGCCCGCCGTCATCGCCACCAACGGCTTCGGCGGCAGCAAGTCGGACGGTTCGACCGACGGGATCGGCAAGGCGTTCGCCTCACGTGGCTACGCCGGACTCGTCTACTCCGGCCTGGGCTTCGGAAAGTCCGGCTGCCTCATCACGCTCGACGACCCGAAGACGGACGGCCGCGCGGCGGCCGCCCTCGTCGACTTCCTCGGCGGCACCCGGGCCGCCGACGACGGCACCAAGGCCGACTTCATCACCCAGGACGGCCCCGGAGACCCCACGGTCGGCATGATCGGCGGCTCGTACGGCGGAGCCATCCAGATGGCTACCGCGGCGGTCGACCCCCGCGTCGACGCCCTCGTCCCGCTCATCACCTGGAACGACCTCGGCTACGCACTCGCACCCAACAACACCGGCGCGAGGGAGGGCGTCTCCTCCGACACCGCCGGCGTCTTCAAATGGCAGTGGACCAACGGCTTCTACCTGATGGGGGAGGGGCAGACGATCCTCAGCCCCAGCCTCGACCCGTCGCGCTTCGGCAGCCTGAACTGTCTCCACTTCGCCGCACAGGCCTGCGACACCATCCGGCTGCTCAACTCCGGCCGCTACCCGGCCGACAGGACAACCGCCATGCTCGACTACGCGCGCAGCGTCTCGCCCGTCTCGTACCTGAACCGCGTCAAGGCACCCACTCTTCTGGTCCAGGGCCAGGCCGACAGCCTGTTCAACCTCAACGAGGCCACCGCCACGTACCGGACGCTCAAGGCGCAGGGCACCACGGCCAAGATGATCTGGCAGGCCTGGGGCCACAGCGGCGGCCAGGTGGAGGGTGAACTCGACCTGGGCCAGGGCAATCTGGAGAGCAGCTACGTCGGCGGGCGCATCCTCGCCTGGTTCGGCCGCTATCTCCGCCACGAGCCGACGACGGACACCGGACCGGAGTTCGCCTACTACCGGGACTGGCAGAGCGGATACGGCACCGCGGACGCCGTTCCCGGCCTCACGCGGACGATGTACCTCTCCGGCGACGGCAAGCTCGTCGACAACCGCGCCGAGGTCGCGCGCGGCAGCCGCCAGTACGCCAACTGGCTGATCCCCACCAGCCACTCGGAGAGCTCGCTCGCCGGAATCGTCGGTCTCCCCGACCCGAAGCCGTACGACACCAAGGGCACCTACCTCGGCTGGACCAGCGCCCCGCTCACCTCGGCCGTCGATGTGGTCGGGGCCCCGAAGGCCACACTCAAGGTGGTCTCGCCGAAGACGGAGCGCGTGCAGAACAGCGGGGACGCCGCCGACAAGCTCGTCCTGTTCGCCAAGGTGTACGACGTGGCGCCGGACGGCACCAGGACGCTGGTCGACCGGCTCGTCTCGCCGGTCCGGGTGCCTGACGTGACCCGCCCCTTCACTGTCCGGCTGCCGGGGATAGTGCACCGGTACGAGGCCGGGCACCGGCTGGAATTCGTGATCGCGGGAAGCGACAGCGCGTACTTCGGCAACCGGGGCATCAAGCCTGTCACGGTCGTCAGCGCGCCGCAGGACACCGGGGTGCTGCAGCTGCCCGTGGTCGGCGGCACGGCGAAGTGACGCGGTAGCACGGCTCACGGCCGTCACTCGAATGGCCGTACAGCCCCGCCCCCGGGCACCCGGACGGAGTCATCCTGGTGCTCCGGGGGCGGTGGCGTATCGGAACCAGGAAGGGGCCGCTTCATGAGCCCGAAGGATGTGTCGAGCGGCAGCAAGCACAGCACGGGTGCGTTCACTCCGGCCCGCATCCTTGTGATCATCATCGCGATCCTGTCGATCGTGTTCATCGTGGAGAACACCGAAGAGGTCGAGGTCCGCCTCATCGTTCCGCTGGTGACCATGCCGCTGTACGTGTGGCTCATCGTGATGTTCCTGGCCGGTATGGCCTGCGGCGCGTACTTCTTCCGCAGGCGCACCAAGTAGGCGTACTCCGCCGCCGGGCCCCCTACGGGCCGGGCGGCGGCGATCTACGCTGGTCGGATGTCCGACACCACCTACTTGGCCGAGGGACCGCGTACGGCGATCCGCCCCTTCACGCACGCCGATGCGGACGAGTTCACCGCCCGGGCCCGGGAGAGCCGGGAGCTGCACCGGCCCTGGCTGTTCCCGCCCGCCGACCCCGACACGTACGCCGCCTATGCGGGGGCGCTCATCGGGGACCCGACGAGGTCCGGGCTCCTGGTGTGCGAGCGGCACGGCGCCGCCGGAAGCCCGGCTGCCGACGGTGCGATCGCCGGGTTCATCAACATCAACAACATCGTCATGGGCGGATTCCGCTGCGGTGCGCTCGGCTACGGCGGCTTCGTCCACGCGACCGGACGCGGCCTGATGAGCGAGGGGCTCGGCCTCGTCATCGACTACGCCTTCGGGCCGCTCGGCCTGCACCGGCTGGAGGCCAACATCCAGCCCGGGAACGCGGGCTCGATCGCCCTGGTGCGCAGGGCGGGCTTCCGCCTGGAGGGCTTCTCACCGGACTTCCTGTTCATCGACGGGGCCTGGCGGGACCACGAACGGTGGGCGATCACGGCGCAGATGCGCTGACGCCCGGAACGGGAGCCGTGCCGCCGGGGCGCGTCAGCCCGCCGGTGCGGCTGTCTGCTCGTGCAGCGCGGCGAACAACCAGTCGTGTGCCGACCCGGGGGTCGGCTCAGGGGGTCCACCCGGCGTCGTGATCACGTCGGCCACCAGCTCCCAGTACCGGTCGATCCGCGGGTCGGTGGCGAGCTGTCCGGCCAGCTGCCTGCGGAAGGCCGGGGTGTCCCGGCTGCCGTACGCGCTCGCGTACGCGTCCACGAAGCTGTCCAGCTCCTCGCCGGGGCAGGGATCACAACCCCGGCGCAAGGGTGTGCCGGCGAGCTCGTACGCCTGCGCGAGGCCCGCGTACAGCACGGCAGAGCCTCGGGCTCCCGCGTTCCTGTGCGCCTCGGGCTGGGGCCGCTCCGAGCCCGTGCACGGGCGGGTCACGAACGCGTTCAGCCGGGCGAAGGCGAGCACCTGGGCCGGATCCGGTTCGTCGGGGGGCTGAGGCACCGCGGCGTCCAGGAAAGCGGCCGTGGCCCGGGCCGGCATCCGCGGCGGCAGCCAGGCCCGCCAGAACCGGGCCAGCGGGGCCGTGCTCGGCGGAGCGGCCACCGCCCCGATCAGGCGCAAGCGGTCGGCCCGCTCGCCGGGCGGGCACTCCAGCACCAGCCGCATCCCGGCCTCCCGCCAGCGCAGGGCCGTGAGCTGCGAGCCGAGTTCGCGCAGCTGCCCCGCGACGGCGTTCTCCAGCACGCTGCCCGCCCCGTCCGTTGCCGTGTCCTCCTCGTCGAGGACGCGGCGCACCTCGCGCACCGGGAGTCCGAGGGCGCGTAGCGAGCGGAGCAGGCGCAGGCGGCCGAGCGCGTCGGTACCGTACCGGCGGTGGCCGCCCGCGCTGCGGGACGCCTCGGGCAGCAAGCCGTTGTCGGAGTAGAAGCGGACGGCCTTGACGGTGACGCCCGCGCGCTCGGCGAGCTCACCGATGCTGCACAGGCCGTCGTCGTGCGACATGAACACTTGAACCTCCCTCAGGGGGAGCTTCTACCGTACCGGCGAGGGCGGCCGGCGATCGTGGCCGGTCCGCCGACGGAGGATCGCGGAGGAGAGGGTCATGACCGAATTCATCCTGGTGTCCGGCATGTTCACCGGCACACACGTATGGGACGACACCGCTGCGGCCCTGGCCTCGGCGGGCGCCGGGGTGCATCGGGCGGCGCTCACCGGCCTCGGCGCGGCAGGCGGTGGCGTGAGCGACGCCGTCGACGCCTTCGCCGCAGTCGACCTGGAGACGCACATCGAGGATGTGCTCGCGCTGATCGACTCGGTGAGCGCGGAGGCCGGACCGGATCAGGAGATCGTCCTGGTCGGCCACGACTACGGGACCTACCCGGTGCTGGGCGCCGCCGACCGCCGCGCGGGGCGCGTCGGCCGGATCGTCTGCCTGGACACGGGGCCGGGCCAGGACGGAGTGCCGGCGCTGGCCGTCGTCGCGGACCCGTCCGCGCGCGCGGAAGTGGTCGAGCGTGCCGGTGCGGAGGGGGCCGACCCGCGCCTGGCCGCCCCGGCCCGCGACGAATGGCAGCGGTGGGGCAGCACTGTCGGCATCCCCGAATCGGCGCTGGACCGGCTCACCGAACGTGCCTCGCCCCAGCCACTGGGTACGCTGCTCCAGCCGCTGCGACTGAGTGGTGAGGTGGCCGCGCTGCCCGTCACCGGGGTGCTGTGCCAAGCGAACGGCTCAAGCATCGAGTTGGTACAGCAGCGCGTGGACTTCGGTGACCCCGCCCTCCTGCCGCTGGCCGATCCTCGGGTGTCGTTCTTCGAACTCCCCACCGGTCACTGGCCGATGCTGTCACTCCCGGCCGAACTCGCCGACATCCTGCTGCGGGCTGCGGCAGGCGAGGGACACCACCTGGCGGCCCCCAGCTCCGCGGAGCCGCCGGCGCACCTGAGGCCGTTCCTGCTGGACGTACCGGAGTCCCCGTGCGAACGGGCCGGAAACGTCGATCTGTACGTACCGGACGCGCAGGGGCCCCGCCCGGCGCTGGTGTTCGTGCACGGTGGCCCGGTGCCCGCCGGTGTCCTGCCGACGCCGCGCGACTGGCCTGTCCTGCAGGGGTACGCGCGGTACGCGGCCGCGGAGGGGGCGGTCGGTGTGACCCTCGACCACCGTCTGCACGACATGGCCGACTACCCGCGCGCCGCTGCCGACGTGGCGGCCGCGGTGGAGCTGGTCCGGGCCGATCCCCGGGTGGACGCGGACCGGATCGCGCTCTGGTTCTTCTCGGGCGGCAGTCTGATCTCGGCTGACTGGCTGAGGCAGCCGCCAGCCTGGCTCCGCTGCCTGGCGGCCTCCTACCCGGTCCTGGTCCCGCTGCCCGGCTGGGGGCCGGTGGACGGCCGGTTCCGTCCGGCGGAAGCGGTGTCGGGCGCGGGCACCCTGCCTGTCGTGATCACGCGCGTGGGGCGCGAGTCGCCGGGGATCGCCGCCACCGTGGAGGAGTTCCTGGACGCGTCCGCGAAGCACGGGGCGGACGTGGAGGTGGTCGACGTACCGAACGGCCGCCATGCCTTCGAAACCCTCGACCCGACGGAGGAGTCGCGTGAGGCGGTGCGCCGGGCGATGCGCTCGGTGCTGAGTCATCTGTCGGCCTGAGCCGCACGCCGCTACTCCCGCACGCCGACGGTATCCGAGCGGGCCGAAGTCCCGTCCGGGGCAGTCGTAGAGGCGACGCATGCATCACGGCCCGCCCGGGTCGAAACGGGCGGGCCGTGATGCCGAACGGGCCGGTCTGCGGTGCAGGATCAAAGTGCCCGGAAATAGGGCGAGGGGATCGACGTGGCTACACCGAAGGGTGCGAATTCCGTCTCCGTGAGAACGCGGTAGATGAATTCTGAGGCCGACATGTCGAAACGCTGGAATGGTTCCAGCGGGTCTACTCGGGCGATCACCGGCCATGTGGCCGGGTCTTCCGATGTGTCGGCCAGCCAGTAGAACTCCTCCTCGATGAAGGAATAGCCCCACTGCACAAGACCGGTTCCCGGTTTGTCCTCGTTCGCACCGAGAAGGCCGGTGGGTTCGAACATCCGCCGGTTGTCCGGGTTCGTCGACACCGACTTGAGCAGTGTCGCGTGAGTGGTGCGCACCGACTCCGAATCCTCGTTCGCCTCAAGGACCAGGAGATGGTCGCTGAAGGCCCCCCAGGGTGCGAAGCGGCGACGCAGTTCCTTGAAATCATCGGGGAGAGGGGTGCCCAGGAATTCCTCGGTTCCGGACCAGTCGGGATCGCCGGTTTCGCCATCCCAGCCCGTGGCCGTCACCAGGCGTTCGACCCATTCCATGTGCACCCCTCCACGCGATCTACTTACTGACTACGCCTTGGTCAGGGCCTGTTCCAGATCGTCTGATCGACAATTCTGGCCCCGGTGGACGTATAGGCCGTCATGGTAACACCGAGCGGAATGGGATTGCTGTCGCTGCCCCACACCGGCACGGAGGAGTAATAGACGGTATTTCCTGCGGCGATGGAGTCCGCGATCTTCTGCTCCTGTGTCGACATCTCCGGTGAATTCGCGGTGCGATACAGCGGGACCAAATTGCGCCGGTCCGTGCCGCTTCCTCCGAGTTGACGGGCGAGAAGGTGCCCGCGGTTCATCTGGGGCTTGTTCCCCAGCTTGAATCCGGGCGGGGCGTTCTCGAAGAACCCCGGTGTGGACGGAGGCCAGGGCGCGTTGCTGCCCATGATCTCCGTGTCCGGAGTGTTCAGCATCGTGTTGCCCTCCTTGTCCGTGTAGTTGAAGCCACCGGCAGTGAGGCACGCGTAGGCACCCTGGGCCCTGCCCTGCTTGTCGAGCGGCGCGTAGTACGTCATGCTCTGGCCGGCCGCGCAGTCGTCACGGGTGAACGGGAACAGGGTGTCGGCCGGCTGCCACTCCTTCGCGGAGTCCGGCTTGAGGAGCAGTCCCTTGTTGTAGTCCGGGGAGTCCCCGGGGTCCGACTCGACGCCGTTGGGCGCGGTGGGGGTGTTCCACCCAATGCCGTTGAGGAACACCTCGACCGCGGTGAACACGCCCTTGGGCGCCTTCGTGGCGACCTTCGCGCCGCCCGAGAAGAAGTTCTTGATCGGGTCGAGCCAGTCGTGGCCGTCGAGTTCGGTCCGGCTCACCGGATTGCCGCCGGTGAAGGCGTACCGGTTGCCCGTGTACGGGTCCGCGCCGAGACTCATGTCGGCGAGGGCACCGTTGTACATGTCACGGGTGGTGAACCGGTTGAGCCCCGGGCTGTAGTCGCGGAAGCCCATGTCGTACGTACCGGACTGGGCGTCCCAGCGCTTGGCGTTGTAGCGGTACGGGTTGTACTCCTCCTTCGTGGGGTCGGCCGCGTCGGGCTTGTCGATACCGGTGAACTCGGCGTCGTCGTTGTTGCCGTAGGCGGTGTAGCCGTACGTCGCCTTCGAATCACCGTTCTCGTCGGTCAGGGTCTCGACGTCGGTACGGCTGTTGTAGCCGTAGTAGCCGTCTTCGGACGTGCCGTCGTCGTTGTGCTTGATCTGCGACAGACGCTCGCCCCAGGGGCTGTACTGGTACGACTTGGTCAGGTCGCTGCCGACCTTCTCGTCCAGCACCTCGTTGGACAGGCCGAGGTAGTCGAAATCGGTCGTCTTGCCGTCCGACGTCTTGGACGAGGTGCGGTCGAGCGGGTCGAAGACGTACGTGGTGGACTTCAGCGTCCCCGTGGCGTCGGCCTTCTGGGACTCCACGACGTGGTCGAACCCGTCGTACACCTTCCGGTCGATGACCTTGCCACCGCTGGTGGTGGATTGCTGACGGCCGAACGGGTCGTAGGTGTAGTTCGCCGTGCTTCCGTCGCTGCTCGCGGTGAGCAGCCGGTTGCGGTCGTACTCGTAGGCGGTGGTGACGCCCTTGACGGTCTGGCTGATGACGTTGGCGTTGTCGTCGTGGACGTACGTCTCGGTGCCGGCCCCGGTGCCCGTCTTGACCGACTTGGCGAGCCGGTCCACGGGATCGTAGGTGTAGTCCGTGGTCGACGACAGGTATGCCGAGCGGTTGTCGGCGTTCATCTTCTTCGCGAGGTCCTGCGCCTTGTTGCCGTCGGCGTCATAGGCGTAGGTGTGCGAGGAGACGAGGGTGCCGTTGGGCTTGTTCTCCGTGGTGGTCTTCGGCGCGGCGTCGTCGTAGTACGTGTAGTCGACGGTGTTGCCGTTGCCCTTGGTCTCCTTCAGCTTGAGGCCGCGGTCGGTGTACGTGTACGAGGTGACCTTCGGATCGGCGTCCGCGGCCGTCTTGCCGACCGTTACCGTCCTGACCAGTTCCCGCAGGTCGTAGCTGTACTTGGAGTACTGGTCGGGGTGGGTGACCGTGTCGGCCTGGCCGTTGGCGTCGTACGTGTACGTCGTGGACTTCTTGTCCTGCCCGGCGAGTGTCTCGGTGACCTTCGCGACCTGGTTCAGTCCCGTGTAGGAGACCGTGTAGGCGTCGATCTTCGCCGTGGACGACGTGTCGTCGATCTTGGTCAGGTTGCCGTTGAGGTCGTAGGTGTAGGCGTAGTCGTGCTTCTCGGCGTCGGTTTCGCCGGCGGTGCTGCGCACCAGCTTGACGCCGTCCGCGACGACGGTCCCGGCACTGTTCTGATCCAGCTTGAGCTTGGCGTCCTCACCCTGCTTGAGAGTGTAGGTGCCGAGCCCCACCCAGGTGCCGGTGCTCGCGTTCTGGTCCTTGGTGACGGCCGGTTCGGTGGTCGTGCCGTGGGTGAGCGTGTACTTCGCCGCGGTGGCGGCTCCGGTCACCTTCGGGTACTTCACGTACGCGGTGTAGCTGCCGTCCCTGGGTATGTTCAGCGTCCAGGTGTAGGCGTCGGTGCCCGCGCCGGCCGCGTGGGTGCGGTGGTCGTAGCCCTGCTGCCCGGTGGCGTCCGCCGGCGTCCAGGTGCCGGTGGAGGAAGTGTTCTGGGTGTCGGAGTTGTCGACCAGGACGACTGCCTGGCCGACCGGAACGCCGTCGTCCGCCCGGTTCTTCAGTGACCCGTCAGGGTAGTACGACCAGGTCATGGTGCGGTTGGCCGAGCCGTCCGCCGCCGAGATGGTGCGAGTGGCCTGCTTGCCCAGCTTGTCGTAGTCGAAGTCGGTGACGATCGACCACGGGTCGGTGGACTTCTTCACCCAGCCGTTGTCGAAGTAGTCCTGCGTGGTGTCGTTGCGGACGCTCTCGCCTTCGGACGGTGGCATCGACGTCTTGGAGACGCGGCCCACGGCGTCGTAGTCCGTGCGCGTGTAGACGTTCGGGTCGTTGTAGCGGCTGTCGGCCGGATCGTAGGGCTGGTACTGCTTGACCGGCCGGTTCAGAGCGTCGTACTCGGTGCGGGAGACGAAGTCGTCGGCCGCGGCAGTGGCGGTGCCGCGCGGTGTGGTCACCCTGGTCGCGTTGCCGACCTGGTCGTACTCGTACTT
Source organism: Streptomyces sp. NBC_01013 (assembly GCF_045162765.1). NCBI lineage: Bacteria > Bacillati > Actinomycetota > Actinomycetes > Kitasatosporales > Streptomycetaceae > Streptomyces > Streptomyces sp. NBC_01013. The sequence goes on along the minus strand of NZ_CP108687.1, from coordinate 1,028,533 downwards.
CGTCGACCGTGTCCTGGTGCCGTCGTAGGGCGCCTTGACCTCGGTCTTCTTGCCACGCTCGTCATAGGTGACGGTGGTGGTCCGGTTCTCCTTGTCCGTCGTGGTGAGGGGCAGCCCGTCCTTGTCGAAGGTCTGCTTGGTGAACTTCCCGGCCGCGTCGGTGACCTGGACGACTCGGTGGTTGAGGTCGTAGTCCTTCTTGGTGGTGTAGTCCGTGGTGTCCGCGGTCGCGTTCTTCTTCGGGTCGACGACCGTGGTGACGTTGCCGACGTTGTCGTAGACGTACGAGACCTTGTCACCGGCCGCGTTGACCGCCGACGCCAGCTGGTAGATCTCGTCGTAGTAGTTGGTGGCGATGTAGTCGGTGGCGTCCGACGTGGTGGCCGTGCCCTTGGGCTCGGTCGTCGTCTTCAGGTTGCCGACCTTGTCGTACGTGTACGTCGAGGTGCGCGGACTCGTGTTGTTGTTCGCCGGCGCGGTCGCCGACTTGATCTGGTCCGCGCTGTCGTACACCGCGGTCGACACGGCTCCGTCCGGCGCGGTGGTCTTCGTGGTGTTGTCGTTGGCGTCGTACACGGGCGCCGGAGCCGTGATCAGCTCGCCCGCGGCCTGGTCCTTGGGAACCGTGCTGACCAGCGGACGGCCGTAGACGTCATAGGTCTGCGTGGTCTTCTTGCCCAGTGCGTCGGTGACCTCGGTGACCTGGCCGCGCTCGTCGTAGACGTACGTCGTCGCCTTGTTCAGAGCGTCGGTCATGGTCTTCGGATAGCCGGTCGGTCCGAAGTCGCTGTTCGTCGAGGCATGCCCGTTGGCATCCGTCGTCCCGGTCATCTGACCGTAGGCGTCGTACGCGTACGCGGTCGTGTAGTCCCCGGCCGTCGCCGTGGCGACGCCCTTCGGGTCAGTGACCGTCTTCAGGTTGCCGAACGAGTCGCAGCCGAACTGCCACTTGCGCCCCTCGGGCGACGTCTTCGTGAACAGGTCGGCCGAGAAACCGTCGAGGCGTGTCTGGTACGTGTACTGCTGCGAGTCCGCCGGATAGGTGCCCGGCGCGCAGTCCGAGGACGGCGGGACGCCTGCCTTGTTGCTCTCCGGATTGCGCGACCACAGCGGGAAGCCCGTCTTCTGGTCGAAGCAGTAGGCGGACTTGGCGCCGTTCGCCTCCTCCAGGTACACGACGTTGTTGTCGGCGTCCCACGCCATCTTGGTGGCCTGCGACTTGGCGTTCGTCGTCTGCACCGGGCGTCCGAAGTCATCCGTCACGAACTTCGTCGCGTGGGACTCGGCGTCCGTCACTGTCGCGTCGGTGAACTTCGCGTTCGTCGCGTTCACCGCGTACGCGAAGCCCGTGTCACCGGCGACGCGGTCGGTGATGGTCTTCGTCCACCAGTGGTAGTGCGGGTCGTCGCCGGTCGAGGGCGCGTAGTACGACATCGACGTCGAGTTGCCGCGCGGGTCGGTGGCCTTGACCAGCTTGACGTTCTTGTTGCCCTGCGTGGCGTCGTAGGTGAAGGCGAAGACCTTCGGCTGCGCCGAGCCGTCACCGTCCACGAACTGGCCCAGCAGGCCCTTGTCCGTGTAGTAGAAGGAGACCTTGCGGCCCGAGATGTCCGTCATGGACTTCACGTGGTCGTAGATCTTGGAGTTGCTGAGCTTCGTGTCGGTGACCTTGGCGCCCGTGTCGTCGATGTAGTCGTACGACGCGTCGCCCTTCTTGTAGTAGTCGACCGTCAACGACTGCCGGGACGCCGGGTCCGTGATGTAGGTGAGGAACTTCGTCGGCTTGTTGTTGGACTTGCGCTCCTCGTACGTGTACGTCTGCGTGTTGCCGTTCTTGTCGACCGCGGACGTCATGTAGCCGTCGCAGCCGAACAGGAAGCGCGTGCCGTCGGGGCGCGTCAGCGTCCACGCGTCGGGGATCGGGTCCTTGTTCGGGGTGCAGTCCAGGCCCGACTTCATCGTGACCTTGTAGTGAACGCCCGCAGGGGCCTTCCATGTGCCGTCCGGCTGCTTGCGGAAGACATGCGTGGTGCCGTCCCCGTCGGGGAGGCGGATCTCCGTCGGGTTCGGGTTGGGGTGGAAGTCCAGCGGGGCGCCGAGCCGGACCGGCCCTGCCGCCTGCGCCGACCAGCCCGCGCCGGACACCGTGTCGGAGGTGTCGAGGGAGTTGTACGAGAACCGTGCGAACGTGGTGAGGCCGCGGCCCGGGTTCGTGAAGGCGTTGTACGACCAGACGGAGTTGCCCGCCGCCAGGTTGTTCATCACCGTAGAGCCGGCGCCGGTGTTCTTGCCCGTGTAGGAGTAGAACTTCTCCAGGCCGAGCGCGTTGGACGTGGGGTCCTCCACCGCCACGTTCTGCTTCAGCGAGGGGATGCCGCCGGTTCCGGCGGACAGCCAGGTGCTGTCGGAGACCTTCTGGATGTCCCAGCCCAGGACGTACTCGGTGCGCTTGTTGCCCGAGTCGGAGTTGATCGGCGTCGTGACCTGGGCCTTGACCGTCGCGGATGCTGCCGGGGCGAGGGCCGGGATGGCGGTCTTGACCTGGTTGCCGCCGGTGGTGACGTCGGTGCCGTCGGGGAGCTTCCAGGTGTACGAGAGCACCCGCTCACCTGCCGCCCACGCCGCGTTGGTGGTGTTGGTGACCGTCATGTCCACCGTGTAGGTGGAGTTCGGTGTCATGCGGGCCGGTGTCTGCGGTGCGTAGTACGTGTTCTCCGTGGTGGCGTCCACGTAGATGACGCGCAGCAGCGGGCCGAGCTGCTGGTCGTCGCCCTCCGAGGAGAGGAACAGGGTGCGTTCCTGCGGCCCGGTGGTGGTCTCGTCCTTGAGCTTGACCAGGGCGCCCTTGTTGCTGGTGGGTGTCTTGACCCAGCCCTGGGTGAGGGAGGTGGCGTCCCACCAGTGGCGGCCGACCTCCTCGACCTGTGCGACGGTGTCGGAGACGGTTCCGGAGAAGTCACCGCCCGGCGCGGTCCACGCGGTGCCGGTCGCGGCACTGTTCCACGTCGATGTCGTCTCCGCGAAGTCCTTGGTCAGACCGTGCAGTTCGTAGATCGCACCGTCGGTGTCCGTGGTGGTCTCCGCGCCCCACATGTACAGCTTCGACTCAAGGACGGTGGCCGTCGTCGGGATGGAAGCCGTGGGGAACTTCAGGGCGGTGCGGGTCTTTCCGTAGGTGCCGGAGTTGTTGCCGACGCTGAGCCAATTCTGGCCCACACCGAAGGACTGGATGGTGTCCTGGTTGGTGGTGGGCTGCTGGGAGGAGAGCGTGGTGTCGGTGACGCCGCCGGCCGTGCCCTGGACCAGCTTCATGGTGCGGCCGGACTTGGGAACGCCGACCACGCGGGTGGGCGACCCGATGAGCGAGCCGTCCTTCGTCTTGACCGCGATCTGGTAGTAGTACGTGCGGCTGATCTCCTCAGCCGAGGTCGGGGGTGTCGGCGTGGCGGTGGTGTCGGTGTAGGCGGTGGCTGCCTTGTCCACCGGGGCGACCAGGGTCGCGGCGGACGGGGTGAACACCTGCTGCGTGGAGCGGTGCAGCTGGTACTCGACGATGTCCTGGCCACTGTCGCCGGACTTGTTCGCGTACGCCGACCAGTTCAGCTCGGGGCCGGTGTCGTGGACGACCGTCGGCGAGTCCAGCGTGGAGCCGATCTTGCCGTAGGTGATGGTGAGCCGCGGGAAGCTTGCCGTCTCGTCGCCGTACGTGGAGCCGTCGCCGGCCTCGTAGCGGGGGCCGCCGGTGAGGGTGGCCGCGGCGGTGTCGTCCTTGGCCTGGAGCACGAAGCCGTGGTTGACGGCGGTGCCCGAGAGCCACTTCTGGACGGTGTCGGTCACCGGGAACTTGTGCCACGCGTTGTACTCGCCGGTGTTCTTGACGATCTGGGCCGGGTTCACCAGCCGGATGGAGTCGGCGATGTTGCGCGTGGTGGAGCTGCCCGTGTCACCCAGGACCACCTTGCCGGTGTTGCCGCGGGCGAAGTAGTACTGCGTGGTGCTGACCGGCTTCCACGCTGCCGCGGTGCCGGTCTGGTTGACCGTGCCGGTCGCGGTGCCGTCGCGGTGGCTGATCGTGTACGGGGCCGCGGTCGCCGCGTCGGACGCGGGCGGGAAGTGCGCCTCGACCTGGTAGGACGCGGTCTCGGGGATCTGCGGCTGCCACGCGTACGTCTCGCCGGTGGCGGCGTTCTTGTTGTACGCGTAGTCGTCGCCGGTGGCCGCACCGCCGGTCGTGGCGGCCTTGGGCCACTCGCCGACCGCGGCCGTGCCGGCGTCACCGTCGTCGATCTGGTACGTGGTGCCCGACAACTCGCCCGAAAGGGCGCTGGTGTTGGACCAGGTCGCCGTCGACTCGTCCCAGGCACCCGTCGCCCGGTGCGCCTCTATGGTGACATCGTTGGCGTTGGTGGTGTGCGTCTGGTCGTAGTACATCTCCAGACGCGCCGTGTCGATCTTCGTCCCGGTCGGGATCTCGCTGATCGGGAACTTGATCAGCGAGCGGGAGATGCCCGTGTCGGTCTTGCCCGCGGACAGCTTCCAGGTGTTGTTGAAGTTCGCCGAGGGCTGGTCGGACAGGACCATCGTGTCCTGCGACTGCGCCGCCGACGGCGTGATGGTGATCGTCGGGTCGATCGTGACCGGGTACTGGCGCCTGCCCGACGCCAGCCACTTCGCGTCCGGCGTGATGACGATCTTCCAGTCGTCGCCGTCCCGCACCAGCTTCTGGCCGACCCGTGCGCTGTAGGCGAGCCCGTACGGGGAGGAGGCGTCCTTGCGGGTGTCCGTCATGTACGCGGCCGGGATCGTCATCACCGGCGTGTTCGGCAGCTCGCCGAACAGCGCGATCGACCCGTCCTTGCGGGCCTTCGGGGTCAGGCCACCCGCGTCCAGGGTGAAGGTGTACGACACCGGCCCGGTGGGTGCCCGGGACAGGAGGATGTTCTCCTTCACATGGCCCGGCCCCACCTGGTACTGCAGATCCGCGCCGCCCGCGGCCACGTCCTTGTACGTGACCGTGGAGCCCTTCGCCGCAGGGCTCACCGACTTCGATGCCGCACCCTCAAGGCCGAGGGTGACAGCGGGCCCGTCCTGGCCGGCCTGGAACTTCAGCAGCTTCCCGGGATCGGACCCGAACCAGCTGCGCGCCGAATTGGACGTGTTGGAGAAATCGAATCCCCCGGCATCCGTGGCGGATACACCGGTGTCGATCAGCTTCCAGGACTTCGTCTTTCCCTTGCCGGCGTCGTAGCCGGTCGGAACCGCCGAAACCTCGGCCTGAACACGGCCGTCCGACAACTCCCAGAACCGCGCGTGCTCGGTACGCCGCGACGTCAGTTCCTTGACGCGGCGGGCCGAGGCGGATTCCTTCCCCTTCGGCAGTTTCTCACGGCTGGGGATCGCCAGCTTTCCACCCGCCGACGGCTGCGACGCACCCTCCCCGTCGTCCTCGGAGAACCAGCCCTTGATGGTGTCGACGACACCCTTGCCATCGTCCTGACCAGCGGATGAAGCCGGTGCCGCATAGGCGAGCTGGGGTAGCCCCGTACTCACCACTGCGGCGACGGCCATGCAGGAGACGAGTCTCCCGTAGCGGACTTTCACGTCCTGATTCCCTTTCCATTACGGCGCTCCGCGCCCCGCGCGCGCGAAAGGCTGGGCAGGAGGGGAAATGCGGACACGCCGAACCTCCGATCGGCTCGGGCCGACCGGATGCATGATTGAGCCCTCCTGTGAACAGGGCGTTCACCCGGGCGAGTTGCCGCTCGGCGGAGGTGGGTGATGTCTAGTCACCGGAATGCGCGGACGTCAAGCCAAGGAACAATGCGGACAGTTGACCCCGGATTCCGGGGGTGATTCGCCCGCTATTTCCTTCCAGTGGTATTGCGGGCTGCGCCTGGGGTATAACCGCCCGGCCCGCGGCTGAGCAATAGCGCGGAGTCGACCAACGCCTCAGGAAAGCCGGGACGCCGCATGCCACCGACCGAAGAGCCAGAGCCCTCAGCGACGGACCGCCCGGCGCCGGCTCCCGCACCTGCGGAGGCTGAGCCCCCGCAATCCGAGAGCGCGGCCGGCCGACGCGTCGACCGGCGCGGCATCGCCGTCGGGGCCCTGCTCCTCGCCGCGTGCGCCGGCCTCGTCCTGTACGGGGTGCTCGACACCGAGGAGCGGAGCGTCGAACCGAAGCGGCCGACGGCTGCGGTGACGTACGAGGTCACCGGTGAGGGGACCGCCGATCTGACCTATCAGGCCCGGAGCGAATCCGGAACGGCCGTGGTGGCCCGCCGGGTCTCCCTGCCGTGGAAGAAGACCGTGCGTGTCCCGCTGGGCAAGTCGCCCATCGTCACCATCACGCTCGACGCCGAGGGCGGACAGGCCCGCTGCGCTCTCGCCGTGCGCGGACGGCACGTCCAGACCGCGACCGCCTACGGCTCCTACGGGCGTGCCACCTGTCAGGGCGCACTGCCGGCCCCCGAGAACACCACGGACGCGGCTGCCCCGGCGCAGGGGGAATCGTGAAGCCGTCCCATCCCCTCCCGCGCCTTGCGTGCCTCGGTGGGGCGGCGACGTCGTGCTGGACCGGGTCGCCCTGACCGCCGGCCAGTCCGCGGGAGAGCGCATCGGCCGCGCCGGCCCGCACAGGTGCCGTGCACACTGCCGCCGTTCCCGCCTCCGGGCGGGCCCGCCGCACCCTCTCACCCGGCCCACCCATGCCCACTGCCGTTCACACACGAAGGAATACACAGTGCAGCCCATTTCGCGTCGGGTCTCCGCCCTGCTGGTCGTGGCAAGTGCGGTGGTGCTCACGGCATCATGCGGACAGCAGGGGCAGGCCGAGTCGGTCGGCGAAGCCACCCCCGGCCCCGCGAAGCAGCTGCCCACCGGCAAGTCGCCCTCCCCGAGCCCGTCGTCAGCGGCTTCGGCCACGGCATCCCCGTCCGCGTCCGCGTCCGCGTCCCCGTCCGCGTCCCCGTCCGCGTCCACCGCCACGAAGGCATCCCCGGAATCGACCGGGCCGGTCGCCGCCACGCGACGGACGACAGCAGCAGCCGGGACGGGCGAGACGAAGACCGCAGCACCTGCGGCACCGTCGTTTCCCGTTCCCGTGAGCGTGGGCAACTCCACCCAGATCATCACGGTGAAGGCGAGTGGGTCGTACGCCACGGTCACGGCCTGGGCCAAGGGTGCATCCGGCTGGAAGGCCGCGATCTCGGCCGGCGGGCGCGTCGGTTCGAACGGCGTCACCGACGGCGCGACCCGCAGGCAGAGCACGTACACGACTCCTGCCGGCACTTACACCATCACCGAAGGATTCGGTGTCGAGAGCGGCGGCACGAGCATGCCCTACACGCGGGTCAACTCCTCCCACTGGTGGGTGGAGGACCCCGAGTCGGCGTACTACAACTCGATGCACTCCGCAGCCGGGGCCGACTTCCCTCTCGTGGAGACCGGAGATCGAGGCAGCGAGCACCTCGTCAACTACCCGGCCCAGTACGCAAAGGCACTGGTCATCAATTTCAACCGCTGGCCCGCCACCCCAGGACGCGGGGCCGGGATCTTCCTCCACGTCAACGGGAGCGGTGCGACGGCGGGTTGCGTCTCGGTACCGCGCGCCACGATGGACAGGATCATGGCCTGGATCCAGCCCGGAGCCCATCCTCGCATCGCCATCGGCTGACGCGTCGGCCCAGCACACTGACGGAGAGATCATGACTGAAGTCCAACGCCCGCGCGGCGGCCGCCGGCTGCTGATCACGGGGATACTCCTGGCGGCCCTGGGGGCCCTCACAGCCGTCGGGGCGCTCTGGACCGTTCTGAGTTCCTACACGGTGGTCACAGCCGGAGGCGCAATGGAACCCACGTACCGCGAGGGCGCCCGCGTATCGGTCGAGCGATCCAGTGGCGACGACGTGAGGAGAGGGGACGTCGTGCTCTTCGGTGTCCCGGACCGCTACAACGGCATGCCGGTCCTGCAGCGCGTCATCGGACTCGGTGGCGACCGCGTCGCCTTCGCCGACGGGGTTCTGACCATCAACGGAACGCCGGTGGACGAGCCCTACGTGAAGGAGACGGATTCCCGGTTCGACACAGCACCCTACGACGTGAAGGTACCGGCCGGACGCATGTTCCTCCTGGGCGACAACCGGGGGAACTCGAACGACTCGCGGTACTTCCTGAGCGAGAGCTCCGGCACCGTTCCCGCCACCGCCGTCCAGGGCCGCGCACTCAAGAGCGGCGGCGCCCCGGTCAAGCTCGGGCTGGCGGTGGTGCTCGGAGTGCTGGTCACCCTCGGTGGCGGCGTCTGCGTTCTGGCCGGTCGGCGGAGCCGCCGGGCCGGCTACGCACGCTGACCGGCGCCGGGGGTGTGCTCCGGGCTCCCGCCGCGTGAGGGAGAAGCCGCCGGACGGTCCTTCGACGGCCCCGCCGCAGGCGCCCCCGCCGACTTCCCGGGCGCCGAAGGAGCAGCGTCGTCCGCACCTGACGACGTGGCACAGTAGGCGTCCACCGCGTCGTCTCCGCCCGCGGCCTCCGCCAGCCGCCGGAAGGCCGCGCCTTGGTGCTTGCCGTTCCCCCGGGTCCACGCGTGGCACAGCGCGACACGGTTGCCCGGTGCCGGATCGTGCGAGGTGGCCGGCCCCGAGGGCGTGGGCGACTCCGGGGTCGTGGGTGCCGGTGACGGGGTGGCCCCGCCCGGCCCCGCACCGGTGCTGCCGGGAGTGCGCGGGGCATGAACCCCAGGCGGAGGCCCAGGGCTTTCGGCCGGGGCGAGTGGATGCGGGAGCAGACCCGTGCCGGCGGCCAGTGCCACCCCGCCCAAGGTCACGGCGAGGAGAGCTCCGAGTGCCATCCGCAGCGAAACACGCGTGGGAAACCTGCGGTGGACCGGACGCCAGTCGCCGCGCCGTCGGCGTCCGAGCGAGCCCGTGCCCGTGGCCGCGTTGCCCGCCTCACGGAAGGCCGCGAGGGCCCGCTCGACATCCGCCGGTCCGACCTTGCCTCGCAGAGCATCCGCGAGCGCCTCGATCTCGGGTGTGACGAGTGCCGGATTCGTCTCTTCCGCCTTGCGACTCATGTCTCATCCTTCACAACGCCCCGCGCCGCATCTGCCACACCCTCCGGGCCGCCGCCCGAAAGCAACTGCTCCGCCAGGCGCTTCAACCCGCGATGAGCGGCCGTCCGCACCGCGCCCGGCCGCTTGCCCAGCACTCGCGCCGCGGCAGGTCCGTCCAGCCCCACCACCACCCGCAGCAGAACAGCCTCCGCCTGGTCGGGCGGGAGCTTGCGGAGCTGTCCCAGTGCCCACTGCGTCGACAACGACTCCAGCGCAGCATCCACCGTGTCACCCCGCCCGGGCAGTTCCAGGACGTCCTGCTCGATCAGAGACGTACGAGGCCTTCGCTTCTGCTTGCGAAGGTGGTCCAGGGCCCGGTGGCGCGCGATGGTGGCCGTCCAGCCGCGGAACCCCGTGCCATCGCCGCGGAATCGCCCCAGGTCCCGGGTGATCTCCAGCCAGGCGTCCGATGCGACGTCCTCCGCGTCGTCCCCGACGAGCCCGCGCACGTATCCGAGGAGCCCCGGGTGGACGAGCCGGTACGCCGTTGCGAATCCGTCCTCATCCCCCTGCTGAGCCAGCGATACAGCCATCCCGAGCTCTACGTCGTACGCCTGTGTACGACCCCGGTCCCCGCCCCTGCCCACACGTGCCTCTTCGATCGTCCAGCGTGCTCCCCCTCGTCCTTCTGCGTCCTGACACACAGAAATGTCACAGCAAGCGGAAGCTTCGCGTCAACGGCCGCTCCCTGAACGGGATGTGCGCTCACCGCGCGGCCTTCATCGGTACGCGGCCATGGAGCAGCAAGTACATCTGCTGCACGGACTCCTCCTGACCGGCCACGAACCGATTGGCCACCTTCCCGATCGGGTTCCACACCCGCCCGTCAGGCATCCGGACACCCACGATCTGACCGAAGAGTTCCTGCTGGCCCCGGTCGAAATCCACCCACTGCGCGCCGGCCCTCCGGACGAACACCTCGCCCGCATAGGCCCCGAGCCAGAACAGCTCACGTGCCACGTTCCGCTGCTCCGGCCCCGCACCGCGAAGCCCATCGGTGATGCGGTCCACCACACGGAGGCTCGCCACCGAGTAGTCCAGGGGCAACCGGTTCCGAGCTGTCACCCGCCGTACGAACTCAGCCACCCCTACGCGCATCTCACCCGCAGCCAAGAGACGCCTCTGTTCCTCACCCGAACCCACCGCAGCCCCCAGCTGTCATCTCCGGGAGCCTCGGTCGGGCGCCCGGGGAACCCCTTTCGGTCCCTCCCCCAACCAAGCGAAACCGTGTTCGTAAACGTCACTGCGACGACCGGCGTCCGCAGGACGGGGACCTGCGGATACCCGGCGGGGAGGGGGCGGCGATCAGCCGAGCTCGGAGCACGCCGAGCCGGCCCTGTTCCGCCGGTGCTCACTCGTGCGGGACGACGGCGACCGGTGTGCCGCTGTGATGGATCGCGGCCTGGGCGACGTGGCCGAGGCGGGATCCCGCGAGCCCGCCCCGGCTGCGGCGTCCGACCACGAGGAGGGCGGCACCCCGGGAAGCGTGGATCAGTTCAGCCGCCGCCGGGCCGGTTACCGCCTTCTCCGTTACCGTGACCTCCGGGAACCTGGACCGCCAGGGCCGGAGCATGTCTGCCAGCCCCTCAGCGACACGCTGTTCGAGTTCGATGCCGATGCCCGGGTCCATGATCGCGGCGTATCCGTACGCGGCCGGCAGGGACCAGCTGTGTACGACCCTGAGATCGTTGCCCGTGCGTGAGGCCTCGCCGAATGCGAAGGCGATGAGCGGGTCGCACGGATGACGGATGTCCAGCCCGAGAAGTATGTCCGAGTCCGCAGTGCCGATCGTTTCAGTCGGCGAGCGAGGCTCCGTGGCGCCTTCCGCTCGTACGAGGACCACCGGTTGGCGCGAGGTGGCGACCACCGGGAGGGAGATCGAGCCTGCGAGGAAACCGGCCGCCCTGCCGAGTGCTCGTGACCCCAGCACCATCACCTCGGCATCGTTCGCGGCGCTGGTGAGTTCATCGGCCGCTCGCCCGGGCTTCGCAGCGGTCGTGACCTCAAGGCCGGGATGGTCGCTGCGGACCCGGTCCGCGGCGTCGCGCAGCAGGCTCTCGGTGTGGTCGGCCTCCGCCCGGGCAAAGTCCCGTGGCGTCTCGGGGCTGATCGGCGCCTCTTCCACATGCAGAAGGAGCAGTGGCACGTTCCGTAGCGCGGCCTCCCGAGCGGCCCATCGCGCTGCCGCAGCACTTTCGGGCGAGCCGTCCACTCCGACGGTGACGTGACGAGTCATGACAGGGCCTCCTTGGACCAGGTTCCGGATGAGGAACCACGTATCCAGCCTTGCGGGGTGCTTTCGGCAGCGGGAGGGCCGACAGGTGTCGATCGGGGCCGAAGGGCCCTCCTCGTTTGTTGCCGCTCGGTGCAACGGTGGTCGAGTAGCCCCGGGCAACGCCCGGGGAGGAGCCTTGACCAGCGATGTTCCCGGCCGCCCGGAACTCGGGGCCGTTGTCGTCGGCATCGACGCGTCCCCGCAGGCACGGGCAGCCGGCCAGCGGTGAGCCGCTTCAGGCAGATTCGGCAACGGTGAGTTCGCACCGGACGTCCACGACGCCCTCAACCGCTTGCGCCAGCCGGGCGGCCACCGGTATCAGGGTCCCGTCGTGTACCTCGCCGGACAGGGTCACGACGCCGTCGGTGACCTCCACCCGTGCGTGGGCCGACTGCAGGGGGAAGAGTCGCTCGATGACCTGATGCCGAATGTCGTCGGCGAGTTCGGAATCCGGCCTGAGGAACACCTTCAGCAGGTCGGACCTGCTCACGATGCCCGCCAGCACGCCCATGTCGACGACCGGGAGGCGTTTGATGCGGTGGGTGGCCATGAGGCGTGCGGCCTGTGGCAGAAGCGTGTCGGGGGAGACGGTGACGGCCGGACTGGTCATCAGGTCTCCGGCACACAGCGAGCCCGCCTTCCCCGTGTCTCCCAGGCGGTGCATCTGCTCGATGAGACCGGGACCCCTCTCGTGGAACTCTTCCTTGGGGAGCAGGTCGGCTTCCGAGACCACCCCGATGACACGATGGTCCTTCTCGAGAACGGGGAGGGCGGTGACCTTCCACCGGGCCATGGCTTCGACGATCTCCTTGAACCCGGCGCCTGGTGCGACCGCCACGACCTTCTTCGTCATGACGTCGGCGACGTTGTAGGGGCGTGTGGTCATGGCTTCGTCCTCAGGGGGAGCCGATGGTTCGACTTGTGGTGAGCCGTGGGCGAGGGCGGTTCGTCATCGGATCAGAACCGCCTCACCGGAGCGGGGGACGACGGCGGTCCAGCCCAGCTCGTGGTCGATACGGGCGCGCAGCTCCGCTGATGCCGCCTCCTCGCCGTGAACGAGGTAAGTGGTGTGCGGGGGTGGTGCGTCGCGCAGCCAGTCGAGAATCTGGCCGGCGTCGGCGTGCGCGGAGAAGTGCGGCACGTCGGCCACTTCGGCGCGTACGGGAACGTATTCACCGAACATCTTGAGGGCGCGAGCACCGTCCACCAGGTCTCTGGCACGGGTTCCGGCGGCGGCGAAGCCCACGATGACCACACTGTTGCGGGGATCGGGCAGTAGCCGGTGCAGATGGTGCAGGACACGGCCGCCCGTGGCCATGCCTGCCGAGGAGACGATGACACACGGGCCCCGTGACCTGTTGATGGCGATGGACTCCTGCACCGTCCGGGCGGCCAGGAAGGGTTCCGGGCTCAGCGCTTTCGACCCCTGGTCGAGGACCTCGGGCCGCAACTCGGGGGAACGACCGCGCAGCGCGTCCCGATACACGTCCAGGCCGGCCAGTGCCATGGGGCTGTCGACGTAGATCGGCACGGATCCCGGCAGCACGCCGTTGCTCCGCAGTCCGGCCAGTTCGTGCAGGACGACCTCCGTGCGGTCGATCGCGAAGGCGGGAATGACGACGGTTCCTCCCCGGGAAACCGTGCGCGCGATCACCGAGGCGAAGGCGGACCTGCCGCCCTCCTGGTCATGGCGGCGGTCACCGTAGGTGGACTCCACCAGCAGCACGTCGGCACCCGAGAACGGCTCCGGCGGCAGGAGCAGGGGGTGCCCGGGCCGGCCTAGGTCGCCGGACAGGGCCACGCTGTGTCCGTCCTCCATGGTGAGGTGTGCCCACGCGGCGCCGAGGATGTGACCCGCGCGGTGCAGGGTCACGCGGATACCGGCCTCGATCTCGGTCTCGTCGGCGACAGGTATGGGGTCGAAGTAGGTCAGGGTCTTCTCCACGTCGGCGGCGTCGTACAAGGGTTCCGCCGGGTGGTGCTTCGACCAGCCGTGCTCGTTCGCGTGTCCGGCGGCTTCCATCTGGAGGCGGGCGCTGTCACGCAGGACGATCTCCGCGAGACGGGCGCTGTCGGCACTCATGAGAATCGGTCCCCGGAATCCCTGCCGGACCAGCCGTGGCAGATAGCCACAGTGGTCCAGGTGCGCATGGGTGACGACCACGGCGTGGATGTCGCCCGCGTCCCGGGCGAACTTCTCCCAGTTGCGCCGTCGCAGGTCCGCGAAACCCTGGAAGAGGCCGCAGTCGACGAGTATGCGGGAGCGGTCGCCCTCGATCAGAAACTTGCTTCCGGTCACGGTTCCCACTCCGCCCAGGAAGGTGAGCAGCGCAGGCCGGGGGCCGGTTCGGACGGGTCGAGGAGTCGCTACGGACATGGGCACCCCTTGACTTGAATGGGCTCTTCCACCATCTCACCTGGCCAAGGAAGCCGGATGGGCCCGCCAGGGACCTTCCTGTGGACCGACCGGCCCATGCAGCCCACCGGGGCCCGGGGCGAAACGGTCCCGGCGCGGGCCGACCGGTCCGGTCCGCACCGCCTTGCGGTCCGGACCGCCGCCGCGAGGGGACCTTTGGGCCCCGTCTTGCCCCGGGAGGCCCCTGACCGGCGCGGCCTGCGATGGCAGCCTGAGATCACGTGCGTGCCTTGGCGCCCGCACCAACCGGACCGGACCACGAGGCACCGGCTTTGCCCCTCGGCTCACACACCGCTCAGCCGGACTCGGCGCCCGCTCCGAACCGGACATGGGGAGCCTGTCATGAGCAGCAACGTGGATGGCCGTCAGATCGTCGTCGGTATCGACCCCGTGAAGGACTGGCACCTGGCTCTGGCGTGGGCCGTGGACGAGGCCCGTCGCCGCCGGTCGACGCTGCGGCTCGTCGTTGTGGTGCCGCCCCAGCACGACGCCCAGCACGTGGACGACACCCCTCATCAGATGGAACTCGAACGGGCCGGTGCGGATGCGCTGGCGGCGGCGGACGCGTGGTCGCACGCCCGGTGGCCGGACGTGGCGACAACGGCTTCGCTTCTGGGCGGACGCCCGGGGCCGGCACTGGCGCATCTGTCGAAGAACGCGCGCATGGTGGTGCTCGGCTCGCGGCACCTGAACCGTGCCGAGGAGTTCCTCAGCGCCGGCTCTCTCGCTGTCCCCGTTGCCGCGCAGGCGCACTGCCCGGTCGTCGTCGTCGGCGACGCGGAGCACCGCACCCAGGAGCCGCAGTATCTGGTGGTGGGGGTGGACGGGAGCGAGTCCTCGAAGGAAGCCTTGACCTTCGCGTTCGAGGAGGCCGACCTGCGCGGCTGCGCACTGCGTGCCCTCGCAGTGTGGCAGCCCCAGGTCTTCTCACTCCGCAGGGGCGATGAGCACCTTCAGGCCGAGCGCCGCCTGTTGTCCGAGACCGTGGCCGGCTGGGCGGAGAAGTACCCGGATGTCCGGCTGCACCACGAGGTGCTGACCGGATCGCCCGTTGAGGTTCTGGCAGACGCTGCCGAGCATGCCCTGGCCGTGGTGGTCGGACGCAGGGGGCAAGGCGGCTACAGCGGCATGCGCGTCGGCTCCGTCGTTCACGGTCTGCTGCACCGAGCGCATTGCCCAGTGATCACGGTCCCCGCCGCGTGAAGCGATCGTGGAGACTCCGGCGAGAACGGAACGGGTCCAGGTTTGACGGTTGCGCGGGCCGGCCCAGCCGGAATCCGCCCGGCGCCCAGCCAGTCCTGCACATGGTCAAGGACCCACCATGCACACACCGGGAGGCCCAGATGCGTCACACGGAGTGACGGGAACGGCGCTTCGAGATGAGCCGAGTAACGGCCGGGCTTAAGTTGGGAGCACGCGCGGATCTGCGCTGTACGGCGTCGTCGTGTCCTCGGAGGTATGCCATGGGCCGGGACGACCCCGAGGACCGGGCGGCGACGATTCCGCGCCTGAGACTCGACGAGCTGCTGGAGGAGCTCCAGGGCCGCCTCGACGAGGTCCGGGGGACGAGGGATCGCCTGAACGGGCTGCTCGAAGCCGTCATGTCGGTGGGCCGGGAGCTGGACCTTCCGCAGGTTCTGCGCGGGATCGTCGAGGCTGCTGTCACGCTGGTGGACGCCACGTACGGGGCCCTGGGTGTCATCGGGAGCGACGAGAAGCTGGCCGAGTTCCTGCCCATCGGAATCAGTGACGACGTGCGCGAGCAGATCGGCGACCTCCCCTCGGGACACGGAATCCTCGGTGAGCTGATCCGTCATCCCGTACCGCTGAGGCTGACCGAACTTGCGGAGCACCCGGCGTCGTACGGCTTCCCGCCCCATCACCCGCCCATGCACTCATTCCTCGGCGTGCCCGTTCGAGTCCGCGACGAGGTCTTCGGGAACCTCTATCTCACCGAGAAGCGGGGAGCGTCGGACTTCGACGACGAGGACGAGGCCGTCGTGGCCACCCTGGCCGTGGCAGCCGGGATCGCCATCGAGAACGCCCGTCTCTACGATGAGGGCCGCCGCAGACAACGCTGGCTGGCGGCGACCTCCGACCTCACCAGCGCGTTGCTGTCCGGTTCCACCGAGTCCGAGGTGCTCGAAGGAATGCTGGAACGCGCCGTGGACATCGCCGGGGCCGATCTGGGCGCCTTCTACCTCGTCGGGCCCAACGGGGAGCTGACCGGCTCTCTCGCCCTGGGGGAAGGGGCCGAGGCCCATCGAGGCGTCGTACTGCCGAGCAGCCGGGGGACTCTCGCCGCTGCCGCACTGGGAGAGAACGGCCTCGTCACGGTGGCAGACGTCGGGACCGACGCCCGGGTCACGACGCAACCGGAGCGGTGGGACGGTTTCGGGCCGGCGGTGGCAGTCAGCGTAGGGACCAAGGAGAACCTGAGCGGCGTCCTGGTCCTGGCTCGACGTCACGGCATGCCGTCGTTCGCCGGTGCGGAAGTCGCCGCGCTGCCGAGTTTCGCCGGGCAGGCCGCCCTGGCACTCGAACTGGCCGGCCGCCGAAGAGACGCTGAACAAATGCGCATCCTGGAGGATCGGGACCGGATTGCGCGTGATCTGCACGACCTGGCGATCCAGCGGCTGTTCGCGACGGGGATGACGCTGCAGAGTGCGCGCCCGTTCGTCGAGCACCCCGAGGCCGTCGAGCGGCTGAACCGCGCCATCGACGATCTCGATGCGACTATCAAGATCATCCGCACCACTATTTTCGGTCTCCGGGAGCACGGGACGCCGGGCGAGACCCCCAAACTCAGATCCAGGGTTCTCCAGGTGGTGGACAACGCCACACCCGCACTGGGCTTCGCCGCAGCCCTGCGCATGGAGGGCCTGATCGACACGGACGTCCCTGACGAGGTGGCCGATCAGGTGATCGCGGTCATCGGGGAGGCACTGAGCAACGTCGCCCGCCATGCGCGGGCGCATCAGGTGGAGGCAGCGGTGGTCGCCGACGCCGGCCTGCTGGTGGTGACCGTGACCGATGACGGGGTCGGTATGCCGAAAGCAGGCCCCCGCAGCGGCCTGAGGAATCTGGCAGAGCGGGCGGAGCGACTGGGCGGGACCCTTTCCGTCACCGCATGCCCCAGCCCTCGCGGCGGAACCGTACTCGAATGGAAAGTACCGCTGCTCCCGGGAAATGACTGAACCGCGCAGGACAGGTCACTTCTCCTGCTCCATGTGCTCCCGCACCTCCGCGGCGATGACGGCCGCCTGTACACGGCGCTGCACCCCGAGCTTCCCGAGAAGCCGGGAGATGTGGTTCTTGACCGTCTTCTCGGACAAGTACAGGCGCTTGGCGATCTGGCGGTTGGTGAGGCCCTTGCCGATCAGCTCGAGAACGGAACGCTCCCGCTCGGACAGCACCGAGAGCCTCTCGTCCTCCGGGGGGCTGCCCGCTTCGGGACCGCGCACCGAGTGCAGGAGCCGCGCGGTGGTCGCGGGATCCAGCATCGACTGGCCTTTCGCCACCGTCCGCACGGCCGCCACCAGGTCCGAACCGTTGATCTGCTTGAGCACGTACCCGGCGGCGCCCGCCATGATCGCATCGAGCAGGGCGTCCTCGTCGTCGAAGGACGTCAGCATCAGACAGGCCAGGTCAGGCATGCGCGACCGCAGTTCCCGGCACACGGTGATGCCGTCACCGTCGGACAGTCTCACGTCGAGAACGGCGACATCCGGCCTGAGCGCGGGGCCGCGGGCCAGTGCCTGGCCGGCGGTGGCCGCCTCGCCGACCACGTCCATGCCGGGCTCGGCGTCCAGGAGATCACGGAGCCCTCGACGCACCACTTCATGATCGTCGAGCAGGAAGATCCGGATCGGATCGTCTGCTGAGGCAGTCGGGGTGTCGGACATCGTGCGGCCCCTGGCATTCGGTCGGCCCCTCCCGCCAGCATTGTCTCAGGGACGGGAGAGGCGCACCCGGGGAAGCCGGCATGCCACCCCTTGCGGCGGGACGACGGGGCGGTGCTGCAGGGCGTACCTCCTTCACGGCTGTGCCGTACGCGACACCCGGTGGACGGAGAGGCGACGTGGCCGGGCAGGGCATCGGGGCCGGGCTCGGGGCAGAAGGGAGCGCCGACCTCCTGCTGGGATCCGTCAGCCTCCTGGCGGCCGCACGTGCCCACTGTCCGGTCGTCACCGGGGGATACCGGCAGGCACTGGAAGCGCGACGTCGCGCATCCTGCCGAATGCGTGCCGGCCCATCGGCCGAGGTCCGGCTCACGCACCGTATTGACCGAATCCCGACGTCTGCCACGACCGGCCGTCGGGCAGGATCGCCAATGCCTCGTAGCCGCCCAGTGCTTCCAGCCAGTCCCGTGCGTCCCCGCCTCTGGCGAAGGCTGCGGTGGCGTAGGCGTCGGTCATGGTCAGCCTGGGGCCGATGACGGTCAGGGAAGCGAACGCAGCGGCAGGTGCACCGGTGTGCGGGTCGAGGATGTGGGCGCCGCGTTCGGCGGTGCCCGACGTGGCGATCGCCATGGTGCGGCCGGCGGTGATGACGGTTGACAGTTCGCCGGAGTGCAGCGGGTGGGCGATGCCGATGCGCCAGGGGCTGTTCGCGGTTGCCCGGCCGCGGAGCTGGAGGTCACCGCCGCCGTTGACACAGCTGTTGTGCGCGCCTGCCGCATGGAGAACGTGGGATGCGGCTTCGATGGCCCAGCCTTTCACGAGCCCCGAGGGGTCGAGGGTCCCGGCCGGGGTCGTGCTGAACCAGCCGTCGGTGACATGGGCGGCCTGTGCGCAGAGGGCCAGCACTTCGTCGACTTCGGGCGGGCAGTCGCCGACGCGGATTTCGCCGCGGCCCAGGCGGCTGATGTAGCTGTCGGGGCGATAGGTGGAGAACACGGCGTCGACCCGGTGGAGCAGCTGGACGGCCTCCTGGACGGCGTGGCGGATGGCCGGGGTCGGCTCGTCCCGGATGTCGAAGGAGAAGACCGTGCCCATCACGTGCTCGACGTGACGCAGGGCGGGTGCGGTGTCAGACATGGGCCTGGTCCAGGGCGCTCTGCAGGGACTGGATGTAGCCCTGGCTGGTGTAGCTGGCGCCGGAGACGGCGTCGATGTGCGCGCTCTGCGCGCCGATGGCCTCCTGGGTGAGGCGGGGCAGCGCGTACGCGGCGAGCTGCTGGTCGCGGCCGTTGCTGTCCGGGGCCTGAAGAACCTTGACTGCGGTGATCTTTCCCTTGGAGAGGGTTGCCGCGACCTGCACGGTCCCGTACTGGGTGTCGACGGGATCGCCGGTGAACGTGCCGGTGCCGGTGGATGCGCCCGGCGACGTGCCTGTGGAGGTGTGAGGAGACGACGAGGGCGTCGACGGCGAGCTGCCGGCGACCACGGGGAGATGGTGGGGTTTGAGGGAGAGCAGCGCGACGACCAGGGCGCTGATCCCAGTGGTGGCGAGGACGGCTCGGCGCATGTCTGCTCCTCAGAACGCGAAGGACTCGTGGTGGATGCGCCGTGCGGGTACTCCGGCTTCCCGCAGAGCGTTTCGGGCGGCCTGTGTCATGCCGGGCGGGCCGCACAGGTAGACGT
This sequence comes from Streptomyces sp. NBC_01013, assembly GCF_045162765.1. Classification (NCBI taxonomy): domain Bacteria; kingdom Bacillati; phylum Actinomycetota; class Actinomycetes; order Kitasatosporales; family Streptomycetaceae; genus Streptomyces; species Streptomyces sp. NBC_01013. Next base: position 1,009,148 of record NZ_CP108687.1, on the reverse strand, counting down.
CGTGAGAGGCCAGGTCCGGCACCAGAGCGCTGAGGGCCGGGGCGCTGAGGGGGGATGAGTGTCCGGCCGGTTCGTCGACGAGGTAGTGCACGGTGGCCCGTCGGCGTGCGGCTATCGCGTCGATTTCACCGCGCAGGGCGAGGTCGTCGGGCCGGCGGGCCCGGTAGACGAGGGTCACCTGTCCGGGCAGCGTCTCGAAGAGGGCACGCAGGGGCGTGATTCCGACGCCACCGGCCAGGAGCAGGACCTTGGGCGTGCTGCGGCGGTTCGCGGTGAAGGCACCGTAGGGCCCCTCGGCCCAGACCCGGGTGCCCGGTGCCAGGCGCGCCAGGGCGGCGCTGTGCCCGCCCGCGGTCTTGACCGTGATGCGCAGGTGGCGGGGGTGTGCGGGGGCGGAGAGGGAGTAGGGGTTCGCTGTCCACCACAGACCGCGGGTCATGAAGCGCCAGCGCAGGAACTGTCCCGGCACGCCTCCCAGCTCGTCCAGATGCTCACCGGTGAGATGGACCGACACCACTCCCGGTGCCTCGGGGTGTACCGCGGTGACGCGCATCCGGTGGCGCAGTCCGCGCCTGACGGGGACGGCGAACCGGTACCAGGCGAGAAGGGCGGCGACGCCGAGGAACAGCGTGTACCAGGCGATCTGGGCGGGGCGGTTGCCGACGAAATCGGCCCCGTTGGAGAGCTGGTGTCCGAAGGCGAGGAAGACGGCCAGGTAGGTGGCGAAGTGCAGGTAGTGCCAGGTCTCGTAGCTCATCCGGCGGCGGGCCGCGCGGGCCGAGAGGATCCCGGTGACCAGGAAGAGCAGGAACCCTGCCGTGGCTTTGAGGAGGTCGGGGTAGTGCAGGACCAGGGTGGAGGTCTGGCTGACCACGCTGGTGTGGGAGGTCAGGGAGTAGCCCCAGATGATCAGCAGAGTGTGGGCCAGGACCAGGGAAATGGTGCATCGACCGCCCAGGGCGTGCCAGCGGGCGAGCCGGTCGGTGCCGATCGTGTGGTCCAGCAGCGGAATGCGGGCCATCAGGGCGAGAAGTACCGCACAGGCGTAACCGGCCAGGAGTCCCGTGATGCGTCCCGCCCCGGTGAGCCACCCCGCCGGTCCGACCACCGAGCCCGTGTCGCTCCACCACAGGGCCAGCACTCCTGCGGCGCCGGCCCAGATCATCAACGGCGCCAGGAACGGGACGGTGCTGCGGTGTGGAAGCCGGTGGCGCGTCCCGCGGCTCGTCACTGAGGTGGTGAGGGTGCTGGTCATGGGGCTCCTCCGGCAAGGACTTGCTCCGGCGATGGGCGGCCAGCCTCACAGCCCAACCTTTGTGAACCTTCTGAAAACAGCCCCGACGCCTGCCTGGGCGTCGATTCAGAGGAAACTCAGAGACGTCATTCGCCCTGCGGTGGTCCGTCCCGGGGGATGCTGAGGAGACCATGGACGAGCCGCGTACGACATCCCTTCTGCACCGCCCCGACGGAGCCCCGGTGCGGGTCCTCGTGGTCGACGACGAACCCGACGTCACGGACGTGCTGGCCGGCGTCATGACGGGGGAGGGATGGCAGGTGCGCACCGCCGCGGACGGTGTGACCGCGCTTTCGACAGCCCGCGACTTCCGGCCCGACGCGGTCGTCCTGGACTGGATGCTGCCCGACCTCGACGGACTGCAGGTCCTGCGCGCACTCAGACGCGAGGCACCCCGTGTCTGCGTGCTGTTCCTCACCGCCCGTGACGCGGTCGAGGACCGCATCACGGGGATCACCGCCGGCGGCGACGACTACGTCACCAAGCCCTACAGCCTGGAGGAGGTCCTGGCCCGGCTGCGCGGGTTGCTCCGACGCGCAGGCATGACCGTCGAGCCGGGAGCACAGCGGCTGACGGTGGGGGACCTGACCATGGACGAGGAAGCCAGGGAGGTCGACCGTGGCGGGACCACGGTCGACCTGTCCCGTACCGAGTTCGAGCTCCTGCGCTTCCTCATGAGGAACCCTCGCAGGGTGCTGTCCAAGGACCAGATCCTCGACCGGGTCTGGGCGTACGACTTCGGTGGCCGTGCCCACATCGTCGAGCTCTACATCAGCTACCTGCGCAAGAAGATCGACGCCGGACGTACCCCCATGATCCACACCGTGCGCGGTGTCGGGTACGTCCTCAAGCCGGGCACTCCATGAGGTGGCCGGTGCCACGTACCCTGCGCGCCCAGCTCACCGCAGGTCTTGTCACCCTGCTCGCACTCGCCTGCCTTGCCGTCGGTGTCACCACTGCCCTGGCCCTGAGAGGCTTCCTGATGGGGCGGCTGGACGAACAGCTGTCCGCCTCGGGCGGCAGGTTCGCCGCCAGCCTGGAACACGAGGCCGAGCCCGACGCGGACAACCGTCCCGACACGCGCGGCCAGGCCGAATCGACCTTCGGGGCCCGGCTCCTGAACGGAGTCGTCACCCAGGCCGCCGTCGTGGATGACGCCGGCGACCGATCCATCCGGCTCACTCCCGAGGACCGCAACGCACTGGCGGGGATCCCTGTCGATGGAAACGGATACAGCATCCACCTTTCTGCTGTGGGTGCCTACCGTGCTGTCGCCGTCCACGGTGACGATCAGGACACCTTGATCACCGGCCTGCCCCTGCACCCGGTGGAGGAGACCGTCCACCGCCTCGAAGCGGTCGAAGCCGTGCTGTTCGGCGTGGCTCTCGTGGTCACCGGCATCGCCGGGGCCCTGTGGGTGCGCATCTCGCTGCGCCCTCTTCAACGAGTGACCGCCAGGGCGGCGGAGGTGGCCGGACTGCCTCTGGCCAGTGGCGAGATCGCCATGCCGGGGCCGCTCCAGGACACGGATCCGCGCACCGAGGTCGGTCAGGTCGGCGCCGCCCTCAACCACATGCTCGGCCACGTCGAGGACGCCCTCACCCGCCGCCAGGCCAGTGAGGAACGACTCCGCCACTTCGCCGCCGATGCCAGCCACGAACTGCGCACCCCCGTCGCCAACATCCGCGGCCATGCCGAACTCGCCCTGCGCCATCACGGCCCCGTGCCCGGCGAGGTCCGCCACGCCCTGGAGCGCATCAACGGCGAGTCGCAGCGCATGACACGTCTCGTCGACGACCTGCTCCTCCTCGCCCGCCTGGATGCCGGACGCCCCCTCGAACACCAGCCTGTCGACCTGACGTTGCTCATCCTGAACGCGACGGACGACGCACGCGCCGCCGGCCCCGACCACCGTTGGCGCCTCGATCTCCCCGAGGAGCCGATCACCGTCACCGGCGACGCGCACCGGCTCCAGCAAGCCATCGGCAACCTCCTCGCCAACGCCCGCACGCACACACCACCCGGCACTGAGGTGACGGTCACCGTCGAGGCGACAACGACCGGCGTCTGCGTGAGTGTGAGTGACAACGGGCCGGGTATCCCCGCAGATGTGCAGCCCGAGGTGTTCGGACGCTTCGTCCGCGCCGACCAGGCTCGCTCGCGCAGCACCGGGAGCACAGGTCTGGGGCTGGCCATCGTCCGTGCCGTCATCGGCGCCCACGGCGGAACCGCCACCGTCACCAGCAGGCCCGGGCACACCACTTTCCGCCTGACACTCCCCGGCTGACAGAAGGGAAACTGTCAGCGGGGGAAGCGGCAGCCATCGCCCCGCGGTCATTCCACCCCCGGCCCCCGCCGCCCCTTGAAGTTGATCTTCATGGTGTCCATGTCCGTTGCGGTGGAACGCAGTTCGCCATGCCCGTAGCCGGCCTTCCGCAGCGCCGTCTCCGCGCGGTCCTCGGCGATCGCGGCGGCCATCTCCTCACCGTCCGCGGCGTCCGACACCACCACGTAACGGAAGCTGAAGTGCTTGAGCACGCGGTCGTAGGTCAGCGATCCCTCCTCGCTGAACTGCATTCCGGCCAGACCGTGCTGCTCCACCTCGGCCAGCAGGTGCTCGCGGGCCTGGTCCGTCAGCCCCTCCCACGTGCCGCGCACGATCACTCGGTACGTGTGCTGCGTGCTCATCGTGTCCCGCCGTCCCTGTCGTGTTCCACAAACCGATTGAGGAGCAAGCCTATGGCGCAGAGGATGAGGCGCATGCGGAATATCGTGGTGCTCGACGCCCCGTCCAACCTGGGACTCCGTCCCCCCGCCCCCGGCACCGTACCGGGCTGCTACAAGCTCGCCGGCGCCCTGCGGGAACAACGGATCGTGCAGCGGCTCGGCGCATCCGAGGGCGGGGTCGTCGTGCCGCCCCGCTACGACCGCGGAACGTGGCAGGAGGGCGACGGGGTCTTCAACGCCGCCGCGATCGCCCGGTACACCCGCACTCTCGCCGACCGCGTCGAGCACCATGTGCGGGCCGGTGATTTCCCCCTCGTCCTGGGCGGCGACTGCTCCATCCAGCTCGGTGCCTCGCTCGCCCTGCGCCGGATCGGCCGGTACGGACTGGTGTCGGTGGACGGGTCGGCCGACTTCCGCCATGAGGGCAACGGGGGCGGCGTCGGCGCCGCGGCCGGTGAGGAGCTGGCCATCGCGACGGGCCGGGGGCAGGAGGACCTCGCCGGCCTGGAGGGGCTGCGGCCCTATCTCCGGGACGAGGACGTGCGGGTCCTCGGCATCCGGGACTACGACGAGGACCGCACCGAGCTCGCCGGGCTGAAGATCCCGGTGGCGACGGTTGGCGAGATCCGCGAACAGGGTGCCGCCGGCCTGGCGGGCGGGATCGTGCGGAGCCTGGAGAGCCCGGTCCTCGACGGCTTCTGGGTGCACCTGGACGCCGACGTACTCGACCCGTCCGTCATGCCCGCCGTCGACAGCCCCGACGACGGCGGACTGCTCCCCGGCGAGCTGGGCCCCCTGCTGCGCACACTCGTGGGATCGCCCCGATGCGTCGGCCTCAACGTCACGGTCTACGACCCCGATCTCGACCCGGACGGCACGGCAGGAGCGCTGCTCACCGACCTGGTGGTCGCGGCTTTTGCCGAAGTCTGACGGCCGATCCCCTGGTCCGGGCGGCATCCAGCGTGTTCCATGGTCATCGGGGGGCGCCCGGACCTGCGGCGGCCCGCGCGAGGGAGCGAGGTTGCCTTGGCCACCACCGTACGACGCACCGTACTGACCCTGCCCACGGCGGCGACCGGACCGGAGAATCCGCTGCCCGCCCTGCGGCCCCTGGACGAGATGCACGTCGTCGAGGACCGGGACCGGGCGGGGCTGCCCCGCGACATGGCCCGCCAGATCGGCCACGAACCCCTCGCCACCGTCCTCCCCGTACGGATCCTCGACGGTTACGGACGCGAGCGCACCCCCGCGGACCTCGACGCGATCGTCATCGAGAACGACCAGCTGCGGGTCACCGTGCTCCCCGGCCTCGGCGGGCGCGTCCACTCCCTCTTCCACAAGCCGACCGGCCGCGACCTCGTCTACGCCAACCCCGTGCTGCAGCCCGCCGACTTCGCGCTCAACGGCGCATGGTTCTCCGGCGGCATCGAGTGGAACATCGGCGCGACCGGCCACACCACCCTTTCCTGCGCCCCGGTGCACGCCGCCCGGGTCCCGGCGCCCGACGGCGGCGAGATGGTCCGGCTCTGGGAGTGGGAGCGGCTGCGCGACCTGCCGTTCCAGGTCGATCTGTGGCTGCCGGAGGACTCCGACTTCCTCCACGTCGGCGTACGGATACGCAACCCGCACGAACACCCCGCCCCCGTCTACTGGTGGTCCAACATCGCCGTCCCGGAAGGCGAACGCACCCGGGTGCTGGCGCCCGCCGACGAGGCCTGGCACTTCGGCTACGAACGGACCCTGACCAGGGTCCCGGTCCCCGGGAGCGGTGGGATCGACCGTACGTACCCGCTGCGCAGCGACTTTCCCGCCGACTACTTCTACGAAATACCCGACGGCGCCCGCCGCTGGATCGCCTCGCTCGACGAGCACGGCCAGGGACTCGTCCAGACCTCCACCGACCTGCTGCGCGGCCGCAAACTCTTCCTCTGGGGCAGCGGTCCCGGCGGCCGCCGCTGGCAGGAATGGCTCACCGAACCCGGCACGGTCGGCTACGCCGAAATCCAGGCCGGACTCGCCCGCACCCAGCTGGAGCACGTGCCGCTGGAGCCCGGCGGCGAGTTCAGCTGGCTGGAGTCGTACGGGCCGCTGGCCGCGGACCCCGCCACCGTGCACGGCGGCGACTGGACCGCCGCCCGTGCCGAGACCGAGCAGCGGCTCGCCGAGGCGCTGCCGCGCGCCGACGTGGACGCCGCGTACGACGCCTGGCGCCGCTGCGCCGACACGGAGCCGGGCGAGACCCTCGCCACCGGATCGGGGTGGGGCGCCCTCGAAGTGCGGCGGGCCGGGTACAAGCTGCCCGGCACACCGTTCGCGGAGTCCACGCTCGGTGAGCAGCAGGCACCCTGGCTGGAACTGCTGGAGCAGGGAGCCTTCCCCGAGCCGCGCCGCGTCGCCCCGCCCGGGCCCACCCTCGTCTCCCCGCACTGGCGCGACATGCTGGAGACGGCCTCCGCCGAACCGCTCACCGAGTACCATCTCGGCGTCGCCCAGTGGCACACCGACGACCGTGCCCAGGCGGTCCGCAGCTGGGAGCGTGGACTGGCCCTCGCCCCGTCCCGCTGGCCGCTGTTGCGCTGCCTGGCCGTCGCCGCCCAGGAGAGCGGCCAACGGGACCGGGCGGCCGACCATTACGCGGAGGCGTTCGACGACCTGTGCGCGGAGCGTCGTGACGACGGCGAGGCCTGGACGGCGGCCACCGCGGCCCTCGGCCGGGAGGCGATCGAGGCGCTGCTGGCGGCGGGCCGCACCGCCGCGGCCCGCACGGTGTGGGCCGGCCTGTTCCCGGGCATCCGTCTGCGGGGCCGCTTCCGCCTCCTGGAGGCGCGACTCCTGCTCGCGGAGGGCGAACGGGCAGCTGCCCGGGCCCTGTTCGACGAGGGCTTCGAGGTCGCCGATCTGCGCGAGGGGGCGGAGATCCTGGACGAGGTGTGGGCCGAACTCACCGAACTCAGCGGTGAACCGCTACCGGACGCGTACAACTACCGCATGCGGCCGCGGGGTTGACGGAGCCGGCGGCGGGGACGGTACGCATCGCGGTGGCGATGCGCACCGCGCGCGGCTGAGCGAACGGCTCTCGGACGCGAGCGGTCTCGGAGTCCTGCGGGTCCGTTCCTCCCCGGCCCTGATCGGCCCGACGCGCCCCGTGGGCCGCGGCGGTGGGTTCAGGCGGCCCGGTTGCGGTCGACGTACTCGAAGACCGAGCCGTCCGGGTGCACCGCGATCAGATTGCGGCCGCCCGGGGTGGGCACCGGGCCCGCGATGACGCGGGCGCCCACCCGGGTCAGGGAGGCGTGGGCCTCGTCGACGTCCTTCACCGCGATCGTCGCGGTCACCTTGCGCAGGATCTCCAGCTCGGACTCGGGACCGCTCATCAGCAGGAAGCAGCTGATGGCGGCGACGGACACCCCGCCGCGTTCGAAGCGCAGCGCCGGACTCGCCGTGAGGTCCTCGTAGAAGGCCACCGCGGCCTCCAGGTCGTCGACGCAGATGCGCAGCGTGGTTCCCAGGATTTCCATGCCGAACAGGGTAGTTGGCCGGTCACGGGTGTGTGATCGATTCGGCGGAGGGGGCGGGACGAGCAGGGGTCGCGGCTCAGGACGGCCCCCTGGCGCCGTGGGGGTCAGGCCCGGCAGAGGATCTCGCCGTGCGGGACCATGAACCAGCCGTCCTCCTGCTCGCCCCAGGTGCGCCACGCCCCGGCGATCGCGGTGAGCTCCTCGGGCGTCGCGTGGCCGCCGTCGACCGCCAGCTTCGCGTAGACCGAGCCGACGGTGCGATCCGCCCACAGGCCGCTCCACCAGTCCCGGCTCTCCGGGGTGGCGAAACACCAGGAGGCGGCTGTCGGGGTGATGTCGGTGAAGCCCGCCGCGCGTGCCCAGGAGAGCAGTCGGCGGCCCGCGTCCGGCTCGCCGCCGTTGGCCCGGGCCACCCGGCCGTACAGCTGCTGCCAGGCGTTCATGAGCGGGGACTCGGGGAACCAGCTCATGGCCGCGTAGTCGCTGTCGCGGGCCGCGACGATGCCGCCGGGACGGCAGACCCGCCGCATCTCGCGCAGCGCCTGCACCGGGTCCCCGACGTGCTGGAGTACCTGATGGGCGTGGACCACGTCGAAGGAGTCGTCGGGGAACTGCAGCGCGTGTACGTCGGCGACGGCGAACTCGATGGTGTCGAGGCCCCGTTCGGACGCGGTTTCGGCCGCCTGGCCCAGGATCTCCTGGGTGGTGTCGACTGCCGTCACCCGCCCGGGAGCGACCAGGGCGGCCAGGTCCGCGGTGATGGTGCCGGGACCGCAGCCGACGTCCAGCACGTCCATTTCGGGGCGGAGTTCGCCGATGAGGTAGGCCGCGGAGTTGGCGGCAGTGCGCCAGCGGTGCGAGCGCAGCACCGACTCGTGGTGGCCGTGGGTGTAGACGGCGGTCTCCTTCGGCATGACCGTGCATCCTCTCTCGAACGCGAACCGCGAGACGCGAGCCGCAAAGCGCTGATCGGTACGGCAACCGTATGCCCTGATGCCGAATAATGAGATGGGTATCTTGCGATGTGGACATGCCAGTGCCGTGCGGGCCCATGCGAAAGGGCGGCCGACTCGGCGTCGGCCGCCCTTTCGTTCCCTCTGGCCTAGATCGGTCGCGGGCAGTAGACCGTCAGCGCCTCAGGCAGCTTGTCGATCATCAAGTCGCCGTGACTGTGGGCCACTTCGCCGTCGTACGCGTACGGGGTGCCGGGCTTCAGTCCGGAGATGCGGATCCGCTGGCGCCGCTCCGCCGCGTGAATGGGGGAGCGGGTCAGGGGGCCGGCGACGGCGGCGGCCAGCAGCCGCAGGCCCGGAGACCGGCCGCCGTGCACGACGCGTACGTCCAGCAGTCCGTCCGCGAGATTGTGACGTCGCCCGGGCGCCGGGCCGACGCGCTGGAACAGTCCGTTGCCGACGAACAGCAGCCACAAGGGCCGTCTGCGCCCCTGCAGTTCGGCCTCCAGCGGACGCTCACCGCGCAGCGCCTCGAAGGCTGCGAGGACACCGGCGGGCCAGCCGCCGATCCGCGGGGCCCAGCGCTCGCGGGTCCGCACCAGTTCCGGATAGACGCCCAGGCTGAAGGCGTTGAGGAAGTAGCCGTGCGCACCGCCGGGGCCGTCCGGTCCGGGACGGAAGCGGCCGAGGTCCACCCGGACCGCGCTTCCCGAGCCGAGTGCGGCACATACGTCGGCCACGGTCTCGATGCCCAGGTCGTACGCGAAGTGGTTCAGTGTCCCGCCGGGGAACACGGCGAGCGGCAGGCCGTGCACGGCGGCCACCGCGGCCGCCTGATTGACCGTGCCGTCGCCCCCGCACACCCCCAGTGCCCGGCCGCGCCCGGCCGCCTTCTCCAGCTCGGCCGAGAGCTCCGCCGGAGCGCACTCCACCACTTCCGCGTTCGGCAGGGCGTCCCGGACGAGCGTCGCCGTGGCCGTCGCCGTCCCCGACTCCTGATTGACGACGACGACCAGGTCCTGTCCGTCCGGCAGAGCGGGCGCGTCGGCGGGCGGCCGCCCCGGAGCGGGCAGCTGTCCCCGTGTCGGCACGATGCCGCGCAGGGCGAACGCCGCCCCCACGCCGAGCGCGGCACCGGCCAGCACATCGCTCGGGTAGTGCACGCCGGTGTAGACGCGGGAAGCGGCCACCGACAGGGCGACGGGCGCGACCACCGCCCCCCAGCCCTTGGACTCGAGCGCCACGCCGGTGGCGAACGCGGCGGCCGAAGCGGCGTGCCCCGAAGGGAAGGACGTGGTGATCGGCTGACGCTTCAGCTGCCGTATCACCGGCACGGCGTCCAGTATCGGCCGCTCGCGGCGCACCGCGCCCTTGCCGACCGTGTTGATCGCGGCCGAGGCCACCGCCAGCGACGCGATCCCGCGCAGCGCGGCCCGCCTGGCCCGGGCGCTGCCGCCGAAAGCGGCGATGCCCGCCGCCGCACCGAACCACAGCAGCCCGTGATTGGCGCTGCGGCTGAGCCGCGGCAGCACGGGCCCAGCGGCCGGCCAGTGCCGCTGGGCCAGGTTCTGGAACACGGCCAGGTCGCTCCGCTGCAGAACGCTCCGCAGCCCGATGGAACGCCGCGGATGGGAGGGGATGCTCGGTGAAGACATGGAAAAGCGAATACCCTGCTCGCTCCCGCCGAACCAGCAGGCGCGCCCGGACCGGGCGCGCGGGCCCCTGTGCGGCAGCGTGGCTCGTCCGTCTTTTCCTACGAAACCTGGGCGTAAGCGACACTCCTGTCCCTGTGTTGGGTGCCGCACATCACCTCGTCATTGCCCCGGCAAGTGAGCCACGCTTAGCCTGTGTTCGTGATGCCGGTCACTGACCGGAATGTCGAACACGAGAGGGTGGTGCACGACCATGGGGCGACTCGTCCCCGCGGTGACCCGGGCGCTGGACGTACTCGAACTCTTCCTCCACGGCGACGGTACGCTCTCCGCGCCCGATGTGACCCGCAAGCTGCAGCTCCCGCGCACTACCGTCCATGAGCTGCTGACGACGCTCGCCGCCCGCTCGTACCTGGTCACGATCCCCGACCAGCCGGGCCGCTACCGCCTCGGCGTCCGCACCTACCAGCTCGGCAGCCGGTACGCCGAGCAGCTCGATCTCGCCGCCGAGGGCCAGCAAGTGGCCCGGCAGGTGGCGGAGACCTGCGACGAGACCGTCCACGTGGCGATCCTGGAGGGGACCGACGTCATCTACATCGCCAAGGTGGATTCCACCCACGCCGTCCGGATGGTGTCGGCGGCCGGCCGCAAGCTGCCCGCCCACTGCACGTCGGTCGGCAAGATGCTGCTCGCGGCCCTCCCCGACCGGGAGCTCGACGCCCGCCTCGACGGCCTCGAACTGACCGGGATGACCCCCGACAGCATCACCGACGAAGGAGAGTTGCGAGCGGCCCTCGCCTCCGTGCGGGAACGCGGCATCGCGGTGGAGCACCGGGAGTCCAACCCCGATGTGAGCTGTGTCGCCGCCCCGGTGCGGGACCGGTCCGGCCGGGTCGTCGCAGCCCTCTCCGTCTCCGTCCCCATGATCCGCTGGAGCGAGGAGCGCGAGGCGGAGCTTGCCGCCCTCGCTGTCGAGGGCGCCGAGGCGCTCTCCGGCCGCCTCGGACACCACCGGAGGGAGATGTGAGCCGCTCGCGCCTCGACGTCGCCGTACGGGAGCACGCCGCACTCGGGGAGGGCCCGACCTGGGATCCGGCCGCCGAGCGACTGATCTGGGTCGACATCCTCTCCGCCCGGATCCACACCTATGACCCCGCCGACGGCCGACGGACCGTCATGGCCACCGAACAGCACGTCGGTGCGGCCAAGCCACGGGCCGGCGGCGGCCTCGTCGTCAATCTGCGGGACGGGGTCGGCCTCTACGACGTGGACGGCGCCTTCCGCTGGCTCGTCCACGACGCGGAGCCGGGACGGCGTGGAAACGACGCGGCGGTCGCGCCGGACGGGGCGCTCTGGGCCGGCACCATGCGCTACGACGAATCGGAGGTCGGCGGCAGCCTCACCCGTATCGCCCCCGACGGCACGACCACGAGGGTGCTCCCGAAGGTGGCCTGCAGCAACGGCACCGGATGGAGTCCGGACGGCCGGCTGATGTACTACATCGACACGCCGACCCGCCGGGTCGACGTCTTCGACGTGGACGGCGAACAGGTCACCGGCCGCCGCCCGTTCGCGACCGTGGAGGAGGGCGCGGGTTTCCCCGACGGCCTGACGGTCGACGCGGAGGGGGCCGTCTGGGTCGCCCTGTGGGACGGTGCCGCGGTGCGCCGCTACACCCCCGACGGGCGGCTGGACCGCGTTGTCGAGCTCCCGGTGCGACGACCCACGGCCTGCACCTTCGGCGGCCGCGACCTGCGCGACCTGTACATCTCCACCGCCCGCACCGGACTCGACGCACCGCATCCGCTCTCGGGCTCACTGCTGGTCCTGCCGGACGCCGGCCGGGGCTTGCCCGGAACGGCCTTCGCGGGCTGAGGCGCCGGAGGAGGCCGGGCGGGTCCGGGTCACGGGCCCGCCCGGCGTCGGATCATCGCGCCGGAAAGCGCCGCAGGGTGCCCGGCAGCCGGGAGCCCAGCGGAGACATGTTCCCGTCGGCGCCGTGCCGGGCCAGCAGATCCAGGACCAGCCGGCCGCGCCGGACCCGCTCGCGCGCCGTCTCCAGGGCGACATCGCGCAGATGGGCGCCGTACGGGTAGATGCCGGGCGCCTTGGACAGGCCGAACTTGAGGTAGAGCGGGGCGCCGCGACGGATCAGCTCCGCCGCCTCGTACATCCGCACATATCCGCCGAGGTCGTCCGGAGCCTCGATGTACAGGTCCATCGGAGCGGCCGAAGCCCGCCGGATCTCGGTGAAATGGGCGAGCGTCAGGTCGGACGGGATGTTGATGGAGTCCGCCCCGAGCTGCTCGTACACGGCGAAGGAGGCCGGGTTCACCGGACCGACCAGGGCCGACACCTTGAACGTCGTGTCGGCGGGCAGTACGCCCTGCTCACGCAGCCGGTGCAAGGTCCACAGCACCCCCTCGTCCGCCACCAGCAGGCACTTCACACCCAGCGAGGAGGCCCTCAGGGCGTCCTCGACGCACCCGGCCAGGGCGTCGTGGCCACGGGCGCGCAGTCCGGCCCCGCCCGAATCGGTACGGAACGAGGCCCCGGTGTCCCAGCTGCCGCGCGGTCCGGTGAACAGGCAGAGTTCGATGCCGCGCTCGGCGCAACCCTCGACCATGTCGGTGATCTCGGTGTCACTGAGCATCCAGACGCCGCTGCCCTGGCTGATCCGGTGGACGGGGACATCGAGCCGCGCGCTCTCCTTCAGTACGACGGACAGTGCCTCGGGGCCCTCCACGGACGGGATCTCGGTCCGCCACGTTCCGCCGTCGGGAAAGGAGTGCGGGGACGCGTCGGCCGGGTCTGCGGCGGGGGCGCCGAGCCCGAGCGCGGTGAGCGCGGGCTCGCCCGGGCGCCGGACGCCGGTACGGGGTCCGGACGGGGCGGGGGATGCGGAGGTCATGAGCGGCCTTTCGTGTTCGGTGGGTCGGACGGGGTTCGGGTGAAGAGGCGACGGCCGGGGCGGCGGGGCGTCCTGTCCCCTGCGGCCCGGCCTGATCCGGACGAAAGGCCCTAAGGGCGCATCAGCACCTTGCCCGTCCCGGAGTCGCCGCCACCGACCAGCGCCACGGCTTCCGCGAATCGTTCCAGCGGGAACTCGTGCGTGATCAGTGCCCCCGGATCGAGCAGCCCCGCGGTGAACGCCCGCACCGCGTACGACCAGGACGCGGAGGACGCCCCGAACACGCTGCGCACCGTCAGCTGGCTGAGTGACAGGTGCACCGGGTCGATGCCGACGGCCCCCGGCGCGAACATCCCCGTGAGCACGACCCGGCCGCCGCGCCGCGCGAGCAGGCAGGCGTCGGCGGCGGTGGTCGCGGCCCCGGCCGTCTCCACCACCAGGTCGTACCGGCCGCCCACCTCCGCGGCCTCCTTGGGCGCCAGCGCCTCGCTCGCCCCGAAGAGCAGTGCCTGGCGGGCCCGTTCGTCCCGCGGGTCGATCACCGTCAGCTTTCCGGGGGACACCGCGGCGAGCAACTGGACCGCGAGCAGCCCGAGCGTTCCGGCGCCCACGACCGCGATCCTCTCGCCCGGCTCCGGTGACCCGGCCCGCACCGCCGCGGCGACCACGGCCGCGGGCTCCAGCAGTGCGGCGGCGCGCAGGTCGGCGTCGTCGGCCAACGGGTGCAACAGCCGTGCGGGCACCACGACATGGTCGGCGAACGCCCCGGGCCGGGTGAAGCCCGTCTCGTCGTACCCCGAGGTGCACAGCGACGTCTCGCCGCTCCGGCACCGCTCGCAGCTCCCGCAGGAACGGAATCCCTCGGCCACCGTGCGACGGCCGGTCAGGGCGGGATCGACGCCCGCCCCCACGGCCTCGACGGTCCCCGACCATTCATGGCCGGGCACCACCGGGTAGCGGACATAGCCCGCATCGCGGTGGCCGTCGTACACCTCCCGGTCGCTCATGCAGATCCCGGCCGCGGCCACCCGCACGCGGACCTCGCCCGGGCCGGGCTCCACGACCGGGCCGACCGTCAGCCGGTGCGCGCCCGGCCGGTCGATCCTGATCGCCCGCGAGCGGGCGGCTTCCTCGCTCACTTGGGCTGCCTCTTCTCCCAGCCGTCGGCCCACAGGTCGAACCGGGCCTGCTGCTGCGGGAATTCGGCGGCCGCGTCCACATCGAGCTCCACACCCAGACCCGGGGCGTCCGAGAGCTCGAAACAGCCGGTCTCGGGGTCGACCTGCGGGGCACCGCGTACGACCTTCTTGATGTCGGCGTCCGCGAAGTCATTGAAGTGTTCAAGGATCTTGAAGTTGGGTGTGCAGCCCGCGACCTGGAGGCTGGCCGCCGTCAGCACCGAGCCGCCGACGTTGTGCGGGGCGATCAGCATGTAGTGGGTCTCGGCCGTCGCGGCGAGTTTGCGGGTCTCCAGGATGCCGCCGATGTGGCCGACGTCCGGCTGGATGATGTCGACGGCCTGCGACTCGAAGAGCTCGCGGAACTCGATGCGGTCGTGGATGCGCTCACCGGTCGCGATCGGCATGTCGACCTTGCCCGCCACCTTGGCGAGCGCCTTGAGGTTCTCCGGGGGCACCGGCTCCTCCAGCCAGGCCGGCCGGAACGGCGCCATCTCGTGGGCGATCCGCACCGCCGTCGAGGGGCTGAAGCGCCCGTGCATCTCCAGCATCAGTTCCGTGTCCGGGCCGATGGCGTCCCTGACCGCCTCGATGAGTGACACCGAATACCGGGTCTCCTCCTGGCCCAGCTCGAAGTGGCCCGTCCCGAACGGGTCGATCTTCAGCGCCCGGTAGCCGCGCGCGACGACTGCCGACGCGGCCTTGTGGTAGGCCTCCGGAGTCCGCTCGGTGGTGTACCAGCCGTTGGCGTACGCCTTGACCCGGTCGGTGACCTTCCCGCCGAGCAACTGCCAGACGGGGACGCCGAGCGCCTTGCCCTTGATGTCCCAGCAGGCCATCTCGACGACAGCGATGCCGGACATCACGATCTCGCCGGCCCGCCCGTAGTCGCCGTACTTCATCCGGCCTACCAGGTCCTCCACGGCGAAGGGGTCCGAACCGGCGATGTGATTGGCTTCCGCTTCACGCAGATAGCCGATGAGCGCGTCGGTGCGGCCGAGCATGCGGGTCTCGCCCACGCCGGTGAGACCTTCGTCGGTATGGACCTGCACATAGGTGAGGTTGCGCCAGGGTGTTCCGACCACATGTGTGCTGATTCCGGTGATACGCACGGGAGTTGCCCCTCGACTTGTTCGATATTTCGGCACTCGTTCGAAATCCTGGCGTGACCGTAATAACGTGGCGGGGCGAGTGTCAATGGGGCTGTCGTGGTGTGGTGCGGTTCCCTGACTGCCGGGCACCCCTGACGGGGCCGTGCTACCGCCGCCCGAACGGCTTCGCGGTAGCGCAGGCGCCTCGCTCCATTCCCTCGTATAAAGGGGCGGACACGGCCCGTGCGACGGCCGGGGTGACCGAGCGGCGGCGAAGGAGGCCCGGATGGGCCGGGAGCGGACCGGACGTCAGGGGCGCGGCGCGCCCGGGGTCCGGGAGGACCGCGGCCCCGTACGGTACGGACCGCCCGCGCCGGACCCCGGACTGCCGGTCCTGCCCGAGCTGGCCGAGGTGCTGGGGGCCGCGGCGGGCGGCGGCGAACCCGAACCGGCCGGCGGCTCGGCGGGCCTGCGCGAGGCGGCCCGCGCCTACTGGGACCGGCGCGGACTGCGCGGCGGACCGGAACACATCGCCGCGGCGCCGGGCGCCTCCCCGCTGATCCTCGCCCTGATCGCCGCCCACGGCGGCGACGTGCTGATGCCGCGCCCCTGCCCCGCCTCCTGGATCCCGCAGGCCCGGCTGCTGGGCAGGCCCGCCTACCACGTGCCGACCCCCGCCGAATGCGGCGGTGTGCCCGACCCGTACGCCCTGCTGGAGACCGTGCGCCGGGTCCGTGCCGAGGGAGGCAGGCCGCGGCTGCTGCTGATCTCCGTCGTCGACGACCCCACTGCCACGGTCGCCCCGCCGGAACTGGTGCGTGAGGCGTGCGAGGCGGCCGTCGCCGAGGGACTGCACATCATCAGCGACGAGACGTGGCGCGACACCCTGCACCGGCCGCACGACACGGTGCTGCTCAGCCCGGCCGAGATGTGCCCCGACGACGTGACCGTCGTCTCCGACCTGGCGGGCGCGCTCACCCCGTCCGCCTGGCCGGTCGCGGTCGCCCGGTTCCCGGACACCAGGCGGTCGGCGGTGCGCCACGCCCGCACCCTCGACATCCTCACCGCGCTCGGCGCCCTCGTCGCCGGCCCGGTCGCGGCGGCGGCCGCGCACGCGCTGCGCGAACCGGACGCCGTCACCGAACGCGTGCGCCGGGCCGCCGCGCTCCAGGCCCGGGTCGCCGCGGCGGCCCACCGGGCGGTCCTCGCCTCCGGCGCGCTGGCCAGGCCCCCGCAGGCGGGCCGTCACCTGTACGCGGACCTCGGCCCCCTCCGCTCCCGCCTGGTCGCCCGTGGGGTCACGGACTCGCTGGAACTGGAGGAGTACCTGACGGACCGGCTGGGCGCACCGGTCCCCGGCGGCCACCGCTTCGGGGACGAACTGGGCGCGTTGCGGGTACGGCTGGGCACCGGACCCCTGCTCGGGGCGAACCCGCGGCAGCAGACGGAGTCCCTGGCCGCGGCTGAGCCCCTCGAATTGCCGCATGTCGCGGCAGCCCTGAGCATGTTCCGAGCAGCCCTCGACGAACTCCGCTGACGCGCTGCGCCGACGCACTCCGAGACGGGAGTCCCTCGATGACGGAACAGACGGAGCGCTCCCTCGCCCGGCGCCCGCGGCGTGTCTCCTGCGGTGAGGTGGTCGCCCCTCGCCCGCTCGGAGAGGTGCGGTCCTGGCCCGGCAGCTTCGCCGACCGGCTCACCGCGCCCCTGCCCGGTGTCATGGGTATGTCCCGGCTGGCCCGGGAACACTCCATCCGGCCCAACGCCGAGGGACTGCGCGGCATCCACCGGCTTCCGTACGCCCCCGGGCCGCTTCCCGCCGCTCCGGCCGGAACCACCTGCGTCACCTGGGCCGGACACGCCAGCTGGATCATCCGTACCGGCGGACTGACCGTGCTCGCCGACCCCGTCTGGTCCCGCCGCATCCTCGGCACCCCGGCCCGGATCACCCCCGTCGGGGTCCGCTGGGAGGACCTGCCGAGGGTCGACGCCGTCGTCATCAGCCACAACCACTACGACCACCTCGACGCACCGACCCTGCGCCGGCTGCCCCGGCACACCCCCCTGTTCGTCCCGGCCGGGCTGGGCCGCTGGTGCCGTCGCCGCGGCTTCGGCTGCGTCACCGAGCTCGACTGGTGGGAGTCGGCGGAACTGGACGGCGTCCGCTTCGACTTCGTGCCCTCGCACCACTGGTCCAAGCGCACCCTCACCGACACCTGCCGCTCACTCTGGGGCGGCTGGGTGATCGAGGACACCGCCGGGCCGGGCCGCGGGCAGCGGATCTACTTCGCCGGGGACACCGGTTACGGCCACTGGTTCACGGAGATCGGCCGCCGACACCCCGGCATCGACCTCGCCCTGCTGCCGATCGGGGCGTACGAACCGCGCTGGTGGCTCGCGGACGTCCACGCCGACCCGGAGGAGGCCGTACAGGCGTACGAGGATCTCGGCGCACGCGCCATGGCGCCCATGCACTGGGCGACCTTCCTCCTCTCCGCGGAGCCCGTACTCGAACCGCTCACCCGGCTGCGCACCGCGTGGCGGCGGGCCGGCCATCCGCGTGAGCGGCTCTGGGACCTGCCGATCGGCGGCTCACGCATCCTCGACACGACGAGCGAACCGCGTACGGTCAGCGGCTGACCCGGGCCCCTGCGGTCACCGGCCGGTCCACGCCCGCAGCCTGTGCCACACCGCCGGGGCCCCGCTGATCAGCAGCGTCAGGCCCACCGCCGCCACCACGCCCTGCCAGGGCTCCGGGAACAGCGAGCCGCCGAGGATCCCGATCAGCTGGTACGTGGCGGCCCAGGCCAGACACGCCGGCACATCACCCCGGGCGAACCGCCTGAGCGGCATCCGGCCCAGCAGACACGCCAGCATCACCGGGATCCGCCCCGCCGGCACCAGCCGGGACAGCACCAGCACCGTCGCCCCGTGCTCGTCGAGCTTCTGCTGAGCCTGCGCGAGCCGCTCCGGCGCGGCCCGGTCACTGATCGCCCGCAGCCACTTGGAACCGTTCTTCGACCGCACCCCGCGCTGCCCCAGCCAGTACAGGCAGACGTCTCCGAGGAACGCCGCCGACGACGCCACGGCGAACACGATCAACAGCGCGAACGGCGACGACTGATGGAACGCCACCACGGCCGCCGAACTCACCAGGGCGCCCGTCGGCACCACCGGCACCAGGGCACCGAGCGCCACCAGAAGGAACAGCGAGGGGTAGCCGACGGCCTGCTGCGTCGACTCCGTGGGCACCTGCGTCGCCTGCCTCAGGAACTCGTGTATCACCCGGTGGCCCCCGGCCGCACGTGCTCGCCGTGCTCCAGCCGGTGCACCGCCACCTGAGGCGCCCTCAGAGCCGCCTGGCGGACGAACTCGTCACCCGGTGAGTGGAACTCGTGCGGGCGGATCCCGTCCATCCCGATGGGCCAGTACGTGCCGTAGTGCACCGGCACGGCCGCCCGCGGCGCGATCCGGGCCAGCGCCTCGGCGGCGCGTGTCGCGTCGAGATGGCTGTGGCCCAGATACGGCCCCCAGCCGCCGACCGGCAGCAGGGCCACGTCCACCGGACCGACCGCTTCCGCCATGTCGTCGAAGAGCCCGGTGTCCCCGGCGAAGTACGTGCGCGCCTCGCCCTCCACGACGTAACCGAGGGCGGGGGAGCGGTGCGGTCCGAACGGGAGGCGCCGCCCGTCGTGCAGCGCCGGCACGGCCCTGACGCGTACCGTGCCCACGCCCACCTCGTCGCCCGCCGCCACCTCGGTGATGCGCAGCCCGCGCATCCTGCGCAGCACGCGCAGCCCCGGAACCGCGCGGACCGCCCCCAGCGGGACGATCAGCCGGGCGCCGGGGGCGATGCGGGCCAGGGACGGCAGATGCAGATGGTCGGAGTGCAGATGCGAGATCAGGACGACATCGGCGACCGCGGCATCCGGGCCGGGCAGCTCACCGCGGCGCCGGCGCAGATGCGCGAAGCGCCGTACGAAAAGGGGGTCCGTCAGGACCCGCACACCGGAGTCCTCGATCGTGCAGGTGGCATGACCCCACCAGGTGACTTCCACCGGCACGTGCAGCCTCCCGTTCTCCGGACCTGCCGTCGAGCCTACGGGGCGGACGGCACCGCGGTGCCTGCCGGGGGACCGGTGATCGGGCGGCCGCGCCCCGGCCCGCATGCTTCGCGCGTGGCCGGAATACCCGAGCGGCTCCGCCGGCAGGACGGCCCGGCGTCCCGCAATCGCAGGCACCGGGCCGCGTCGGCATACCGCTCGCCGGTCACCGGCAGCCTCTCGGCCTTGGGCCCGGCGCGTGCACCTGCGCTCGTGCGCCCCCCTACCGCCCTGACGTGCGCCTTCTGGCAGGGGAATCCGGCCGGTAGGGTCGGGGAACACCTAGCACGGGGGATGGTCATGGGGGACGTACGGGTGGCGGCCATCGCCAGTCTCACGCCGCTGGAGGAACTCGACAGCGATCCGTTCCTCGTGGACACCCGAAGCCAGCACGCCATGTGCGCCCGATGGGCAGCCGACCAGGGCTACGTCGTCACCCGGCAGCTGCGCCTCTACGGACTGCGCCCCGACCACCAGGCGCTGTGGGCCGACATCGAGGGCGGCGAGGTCGAACTCTTCGTCGCCCCCACCGACCGGGTGCTCGCCCGGGCCGTCGCCTCGGTGCCGCAGTTCGCCGCGGAGTGCGAGCGGCGCGGCGTACGCCTGGAGATCGCCGATCTCGACGAACCGCAGTACAGCTCCGGTACGAAAGCCAGCGTGCACCGCAGACTCTCCATGCCGACCGCCGGCTACGACGGCTGCTGAGCCCCCGGGACGCCCACCCCGCACAGGGGGCCACGGCGAGCGGTATTCGCTGTGAAAGGCTGGGGCAGGGCCCGGAACGGCGGGACCCGGACGTGAGGTGGCAGCGGCGTGGGTGACGGGCGATGGCGATCAGCCGGAAGCGCCCTGATGCGAGTGATCGTGGTGTGGGCGGTCTCGACGCTCACCATGCTGGCGCTCGCCGGGATTCTGCCGGACTTCCAGCTCCAGTCGGACGACGGCGACAGCGTGACCAAGACCGCGTTCACCGCGGCCTGGGGCGCCGGGGCGTTCGGTCTTCTCTCGGCGCTGGTCTGGCCCGTGCTCGTACGCGCTCTGCTCATCGTGCCGGCCCTCGTCCTCGGCATGCTGGTCTTCTTCCTCAACGGCTCGCTGCTCCTGATCGCGCTGCGCCTCATCCCGGACGGCAGGGGCGCCGCCGCCCCGGAGACGGCCGTCGTCGTCGCGGCCGTCATGTCCGCCGTCGCCTCCGCGACCTCCACGGCGCTCGCCGTCCGTGACGACAACGCGTACACCCGCAGGCTCTCGCGCCTGGCCGAACGGCGCCGCCGGCGCAGCGGCACGGGCGGGGCAGACGGCGAGGGGCCGCCCGGCACCGTCTTCATACAGCTCGACGGCGTCGGTCACGACGTCCTCGCCCAGGCCGCCGCGGAAGGCCTCATGCCGACCGTCGCGCACTGGCTGGCCGACACCGAGGGACACCGGCTCACCCCGTGGCGCACCGACTGGTCCAGCCAGACCGGTGCCAGCCAGCTCGGCATCCTGCACGGCAGCAACCACGACGTCCCCGCCTTCCGCTGGTACGAGAAGGAGACCGGCGACATCATGGTCTCCAGCAGACCGGCGAGCGCCCTCGAACTACAGCGCCGCGCCATCGTGCGCACCCACGACGGCGGACTGCTGACCCTCGACGGGGCCAGCCGCGGCAATCTCTTCAGCGGCGGCGCCGACCAGCTCGCCCTCGTCCTGTCGATGGCCGCCCGGCGCGGCAAGGGCCGACGCTCCAGGGCCGGATACTTCGCCTACTTCTCCGACCCCGCCAACGCCGTCCGCACCGCGCTCTCCTTCGTCGCCGAGGTCGGCCGCGAGATCGGGCAGTCGACCCGGGCCCGGATCCGCAAGCAGACGCCCCGGATCAAGCGCGGCGGGCTCTACCCCTTCATCCGGGCCTTCGCGACCGTCGTCGAACGCGATGTGGTGGTCGCCGCCGTCATAGGGGACATGTTCGCCGGACGGACCGCCGTCTACGCCGACCTCGTCGCGTACGACGAGGTGGCCCACCACTCGGGGCCGCGCAGCCGGGACGCCGAGAAGGTCCTTGCCCGGCTGGACCGCTCGCTCGCCCTGATCGTCAAGGTCGCCGAACACACCCCGCGGACCTACCGCGTCGTGCTCCTGTCCGACCACGGACAGAGCCCGGGCGAGACCTTCTCGGGGGCGTACGGCCTGACGCTCAAGGATCTGGTGCGGGCGGGCAGCGGGCTGCCGGTGCCCCGCAGGGCCCAGCGCACCCGGAGCGGCTCCGAGGCGCGCGACGCGGTCCGGATCGCGCTCCACCGCCCGGTCGCCGAAGGCGAGAAGAAGCAGGTGGCGAAGGCCTCCGACCCGGTCGTCCTCGCGTCCGGCAACCTCGGCCTCATCTCCTTCCCCGACATCGACGGCCGAGCCTCGCAGGAGCAACTCGACCGTCGGCACCCGGCGCTGCTCAGCACGCTCGCCAACCACCCCGGCATCGGATTCCTGCTCGTCCGCAGCGAGAGCGACGGATCGGTGGTGCTGGGACGCGGCGGCGCACGGGTTCCCGTGGCGGAACTGAAGGACGGGCAGGGCCCGCTGGCCCCCTTCGGCCCGGGCGCGGCCGACGCCGTCCGGCGCACCGACACCTTCCCGCACGTGGCCGATGTGATGGTCAACTCGATGCACGACCCGGGGACCGGCAGCGTGCACGCCTTCGAGGAGCAGATCGGCTCCCACGGCGGCCTGGGCGGCGAGCAGTCCCGGCCGTTCCTGCTGTGGCCGCGCGGCCTGTCCGACCCGCTGGACGCCGCGGTGGCCGAGGGCGGCGAGCGGCCGGCCGAACTGGTCGGCGCGGAAGCCGTGCACCGGGTCCTGAGGAGCTGGCTGCGCGAGGCCTCGGGACCGCAGGTGCCGGTGCGGAGCGAATGACGTCACCCGGCTGCCGGCCAGCATCAATGTCAGTGGTGGACGGCAGGATGGGGGGCATGACGAACTCAGCTGTTGTGCTCGCCGATACCGCCGCCTACGCCGCCGCGGTCGAAGAAGCGTCGCAGGCCGCCGCCGCGTACTACGCCACGGGCGAGAGCACGCTCGACGACGATGCGTACGACCGGCTGGCGCGCGGGATCGCCGCGTACGAGGAGGACCACCCGCAGGACGTGCTGGCCGGTTCGCCGACCGGCAAGGTGGCCGGAGGCGCCGCGGTCGGGGACGTGCCGCACACCGTCCCGATGCTGTCCCTGGACAACGTCTTCTCGGCCGAGCAGTTCGCCACCTGGACCGCCTCGCTGGAGCGCCGGATCAGCCGGCCGGTCACTGCCTGGAGCGTCGAGCCGAAGCTCGACGGCCTCGCGGTCGC
The DNA here is from genome assembly GCF_045162765.1 of Streptomyces sp. NBC_01013. Taxonomy (NCBI): domain Bacteria; kingdom Bacillati; phylum Actinomycetota; class Actinomycetes; order Kitasatosporales; family Streptomycetaceae; genus Streptomyces; species Streptomyces sp. NBC_01013. The sequence continues at coordinate 986,402 of NZ_CP108687.1, read as the reverse complement.
CGCCCGTTACCGTGCAGGCCGGCTGGAGCAGCTGATCACGCGCGGCGACGGCACGGCGGGCGAGGACGTGTCGCATGCGATCGGCACCGTCGTCGGACTGCCCCGGCAGCTCGCCGAGCCCGTTACGATCGAGATGCGCGGCGAGATCCTGATGACGACCGAGCAGTTCGAGCAGGCCAACACCCTGCGCACCGAACACGGCGGCGCGCCCTTCGCCAACGCCCGCAACGGCGCGGCGGGCACCCTGCGTGCCAAGGACCGCCCCTACACGGTGGAGATGACGTTCTTCGCGTACGGCGCCCTGGCGCTGCCCGACTCGGGGGAGCTCACCGCCACGCTGGCCGAGCTGCCCCACAGCGAGATCCTCGGACGTGTAGCGGACCTCGGCGTGCACACCGCGGCCGACACGGCGGTGGCGCCGCGCACCGTCAGCACCGTCGAGGACGTCCAGGCGCGGGTCGAGGAAGTCGCCTCACTGCGTGCCACGTTGCCCTTCGGGATCGACGGCATCGTCATCAAGGCGGACCTCGCCGCCGACCAGCGCGACGCGGGCTCCGGCACCCGGGCACCGCGCTGGGCGATCGCGTACAAGCTGCCGGCCGTCGAGAAGGTCACCCGCCTGCTCGGTGTCGAGTGGAACGTGGGCCGTACCGGCATCATCGCACCGCGCGCCGTGCTGGAACCGGTCGAGATCGACGGATCGACCGTCAGCTATGCCACGCTGCACAACCCTGCCGACATCACCCGCCGGGACCTGCGCATCGGCGATCACGTGATGGTCTACAAGGCGGGCGACATCATCCCCCGCATCGAGGCCCCCGTCGCCCACCTGCGGACCGGCGAAGAGAAGCCCGTCGTCTTCCCCGAGGCCTGTCCGCAGTGCGGTTCCGAGATCGACACCAGCGAGCAGCGCTGGCGCTGCGTCCGAGGCCGCAACTGCCGCCTGGTGGCCTCCATCTCCTATGCGGCGGGGCGCGACCAACTCGACATCGAAGGTCTCGGCGCGACCCGGGTGGTCCAGCTCGTCGACGCAGGACTGGTCGCCGACTTCGCCGACCTTTTCGTCCTGGAACGCGGACAGCTGCTCGCCCTGGAGCGAATGGGCGAGACCAGCACCGACAATCTCCTCGCCGCCATCGACGCGGCGCGGGCACAGCCGCTCTCCCGGGTCTTCTGCGCCCTGGGGGTGCGGGGCACCGGGCGCTCCATGTCCCGGCGTATCGCCCGCTACTTCGCGGACATGGACCGGATCAGAGCCGCCGACGCCGAGACGCTCCAGCGCGTCGACGGCATCGGAAAGGAGAAGGCCGCAGGCGTCGTCGCCGAGTTGGTGGAGCTCGCCCCGCTCATCGAGAAGCTCGTCGCCGCCGGGCTGACCATGACCGAACCGGGCGCGACGCCGCCGCCGGAGCCGGGCGAGGAGGACGGCACGGCAGCGGACGGCGAGGGCGCGGACGGGAAGCCGCTGGACGGGATGACCGTGGTGGTCACCGGAGCGATGACGGGGGCCCTGGAGAAACTCTCGCGCAACCAGATGAACGAGCTGATCGAGCGCGCCGGCGGGAAGTCCTCCTCCAGCGTGTCCAAGCGCACGACCCTCCTGGTGGCCGGCGAGAAGGCGGGCTCCAAGCGCACCAAGGCGGAGGACCTGGGCGTGCGGATCGCCGAGCCGGGGGAATTCGCCGAGCTGATCGCGCAGTTCCTGCCGTCCGAGGTGTGACACCGCGGCCGCCGGAGCCGCGGGGGCATCCGGCGGCCGCGGTGCGTGGGCCACTGCGCCCCGGCTGGCCGGGGTGCGCGGGGCCGCTGCGTGCCCGGCGGCCGGGGGCGTGGGCCCTGTGCGCCCCGTGGGCCGAGGTGCTGGGACCGAGCGTTCGCCATGGGTCCGCGATGCCGGGTTCGAGCATGACCTCTTCGCGTCACGGGCACCCCACCCCGGCCCGGAGCGGTCCCGGCGCAGTCGCGACTCAGGCCCGAAGCACCCTGAACGGCGACCAGCAGCCGACTTCTTGGACGTGTGCGGGGAAGTGGATCGAGCACCGGACGGCGGCCCTGATTCCGGCCCTCTCAGGACTGATGATCCCGGCATGCGCGCGGGGTGTCCGCGCGTGCGGCGCAACAAGGAGCCAGGCACCGCCGGCGCCCCGTCCCGTGGCCGCCGCACCCTCCCGCTCCGCCGAGGCCTTCGATCCGGTGCGGGAGTGGCTTTCTTTGCCTCCCTATTGCATAGTGAGGGTTCGGTCATGCCTCGCTATCAGCGGGTCAATGGGTGTGTGAACGGCCGCCGTGGCGGGCCGGGGGTGAGGGGCGATGCGTTCTTTGCGCGACGGACAGCGACACAGTCGCTCCGTTCACCGGCAGCACCAGCAGCTCCGGCGGCATCCACAGCACCACATTCCCACCCGCGGACTCGCGTTCGATCTGGGCAGTTCGCGCACGCGCGCCTGGATGCCTGGGCAGGGCATCGTCGCGGACACCGGATCCGACCCGGCCGGTGACTACCGGCACGGCAGCCGCCCCGTACGGCGCGGACGCATCGTCGACACGGATTCCTGCGCCCGGTTGCTCGGCCGGATCGCCGACGCGGCCCTGGGCGCCGACCGCAGTGACACGGTGATCGTCCTCAGCCACCCCGTCCTCGCCGGATCCGGGCACCGCGCCGCCGCCCGGGACCTCCTCACCGCGCTCGGCCCGTCGAGCGTCATCGTTCTGGACAGTGCGAGGGCCGCTGCCGCCTGCGCCGGACCGCAGGACAGCGGCCCTGTCCTCGTCATCGACATCGGCGCGGAGCTGACCGAGACGACCCTGCTCGTCGACGGAAGGGTCCGTGACGCCCGCCTGGCCGAGACGGGGACCAGCGACCTGGAACCAGGCGAGGCACCCACCGGCGTCGTCCGGGCCGTCCTGGACATGGTCATGAGCATGTGGCACCAGGACCGACACGGCGCGATGCTCGGAGCCCTGCGCAGGGGTCCGCTGCTCGCCGGAGGCGGTGCGCTGCGCCCGGACATCACCAACCGGATCGCGCTGCGCCTCGGCGCCCCTGTGAGGCTCTCGGACGATCCGGCGACCACGGTCGTGCGCGGTGCCGGGCTGATCCTCAGCTCCGTGCTCCGCCACACCTCGGCCCTGCCCGGCCGATCCCGGTGACCCCGCTCCCGGGGCCGCCCCGGGGGAACGCGCCTCCCGGGAGCAGGCAGGACGCTCCGTCACACGGCGGACGCGCGGGGGTGGCACGGCAGTTCCTTGCCGCACTGCTCCTCGCCGTCCTCACCGTCGTGGGCGGCGCGCCCGCGGCCGGCGGCGACGGCTTCCCCACCCGTTCGCCGGCCGGACCGACGCTCCTCGCCGGCGGACCGGCGGTGGGCAGACCGTCAGCCGTCCCCCTCGACCGCTCCCTCCGTGCCGACCGCACCCTGCGGGCCCACCCGGCCGGCCGGACACCGGGCGACCGCGACCCCCGGGGGGCCATGCGCCGCACCGGCGCGGTCACCGCCGCGGGCGCCCCTGCTCCCGCACCGGCTACGGGCCCGCAGCCATGGGCCGCCGCAGAGCATCCCCGTACCCCGCAGCAGCTGCCACCGCCCGGCCCCGGCTCCCTGCCGGCGCTCCCGCCCGGGCTCCCGCCCCCGCACCCCGGCCCCGGCTCCGCGACCGCCACCCGCTCCGCGGCAGCCGACCGATTCCGCGCCGCGCTCCCCGGCGTGCGCGGACCTCCGAGGGCCGCCGTTCACCGGCCCGGGGACCCTTCACGGGTCCCGACCCCCATCCCCGCCGTGCCGCTCCCGCCGTCCTAGTGCCCTTCGGGGCGCCGGGCCGTGTCCGGCCGCCCCTCGGAGGAAACACGCATGACCCGCGCCACCACGGTGCGGGCAGTTCTGGCTGCGGCCGTGCTGCTCGTCTCCGTGCTCATCACGCTGACCATGTCCCCCAGACTCGGCCTCGATCTCCAGGGCGGCACCCGCATGGTGCTGCAGGCCAAGGACTCCGGCACCGCCAAGGCCGATCGGGACAGTACCGATCGCACTCTCGAGGTGCTGCGCAAGCGCATCGACGCGCTCGGTGTCACGGAGCCGACCCTGACCCGTTCCGGCGAGGACCGGATCATCGTCGAACTCCCGGACGTCCAGGATCCGCGCAAGGCCGCCGACGTCATCGGCAAGACCGCTCAGCTCACCTTCCACGTCGTACGGGGCCCCGGCTCCCCGGCCGGTGACGGGCTCGCCCTCCCCGACGAAGAGGGCCGCACGCTCGCGCTCGGCCCCGCCGAGATCTCCGGCGCGGGAGTCAAGGAGGCATCCGCCGCCTTCGACGCCCAGCAGGGCGCGGGATGGTCGGTGTCCCTCGACTTCCACAAGGACGCCGGCAGGGACTGGACCCGGCTGACCGGAAAAGCGGCCTGCCACCCCGTCCAGGACGAGCGCCGCCGTGTCGCCATCGTCCTCGACGACAAGGTGATCTCCTCGCCACAGGTATCCCCGACCGTCGCGTGCAACACGGGCCTGCCTTCCGGATCCACCCGGATCACCGGGTCCTTCAGCGCCGACGAGGCCCGTGAACTCGCTCTGCTGATCCAGGGCGGCGCCCTGCCCGTGCCCGTGGAGATCGTCGAACAGCGGACGGTCGGTCCGACGCTCGGCGCCGCCGCTATCGACGCCAGCGCCCGCGCGGCGCTCATCGGCGCCGCGTTGACGGCGCTGTTCATCACCGTCGTCTACCGGCTCTTCGGCGCCCTCGCCGCCGTGGCCCTCGGCGCCTACGGGGTGATCTCGTACGCCGCGCTGGTCGCGCTAGGCGTCACCCTCACCCTGCCCGGACTCGCCGGGTTCGTCCTGGCCATCGGGATGGCCGTCGACGCGAACGTACTCGTCTTCGAACGGGCCAGAGAGGAACACGCACTTCGCCGGGGCAGAACCCTGCACACCTCGCTCACCGCCGGTTTCCGTCACGCCTGGAGCGCCGTCGCCGACTCCAACGTGACGACGCTCATCGCGGCCGGACTGCTCTTCTTCCTCGGCTCCGGGCCGGTCAAGGGCTTCGGAGTCACGCTCGGCATCGGCGTCCTCGCATCGATGTTCTCCGCGCTCGTCATCGCCCGCGCCCTCACGGAGACGGCCGCCCGGTCCCGGTTCGTCAGCGACTACCGAGGCGTCAACGGCATCGCGAGCCCCGGCCGGGTCCGTACCTGGATCGCACGCCGCGATCCACAACTGATGCGCTTCCCGCGACGCTGGCTGCTGATCTCCACCGTCCTCATCGCGGTCGCGGTGGCGGGCATCCTGGTGCGCGGCATCAACCTCGGGGTCGAGTTCACCGGCGGCCGGCTCGTCGAGTACGCCACCAGCCGCCCCGTCGACGTGGAGAGCGCCCGCACCGCTCTGGCCGGCGCGGGCTTCGGCGACGCCGAGGTCACCACGGCGGGTGCCGGCGACATCTCGGTGCGCACGGGGGACCTCGACAACGACGGCGAACACGCGCTGCGGGCAGCCCTCGCCGCGGAGGGCGGCGAGACCACCAAGGTCCGCGACGAACTCATCGGCCCCAGTCTCGGCGACGAACTGAGGCGTAACGCCCTGATCGCCCTGGCCATCGCCGTGCTCGTCCAACTGGGCTATCTGGCGATCCGGTTTCGCTGGACGTTCGCTGTGGCCTCCGTCGGGGCGCTCGTCCACGACGTCATCATCCTGGTCGGAGCCTTCGCCTGGCTGGGCCGCACCGTCGACGGCATTTTCCTGGCGGCGCTCCTCACCGTCATCGGGTATTCCGTCAACGACTCGGTCGTGGTCTTCGACCGGGTCAGGGAACTGTGGGCGAAGGCCCGCAGACAGCCCCTCTCCGAGATCGCGAACCGGGCCGTGCTGCAGACCGTTCCCAGAACCGTCAACACCGGTATGGGTGCGCTCTTCATCCTCGTCGCACTGGCGGTGCTGGGCGGTGACTCCCTTGCGGACTTCGCCCTCGCCCTGTTGATCGGCATCGTCGTCGGCACGTACTCCTCGGTCATGACCGCGGTCCCGGCCGCCCTCGTTCTGGAGCGCAGCAGCAAGGCCCCGCCGCCCGCCCGCGGCCCGCGCAGGAAGTCCCGTGCCGGGCGCCGGGACCTGCTCGACAACGGGGCACGCGTCTAGGGGTCGCAGGGAAGCAGCACCTCGATTCCCTCCAGACCCCTGGACCGTGTCCTTCGCCGGCACCACCGGCTGCCGGTCCGTCGCCCCTGCGCCGTTCGAGCGACGCGGGGGCGACGCGCGTCGGCCGGGGCACGCGGCGCGGGGCACGACGGCACAATCCTGATCACCCTCCCCGCGATCGGAGCGCGCTCGTGTCCATGCCCGTGCCCGTAGTGCTGCGTGAGGCATGGACCACCCTCGTACCGGACATGAACGACCGGCACGGGCCGTTGCCGCCGCTGATGATCGCCCTGACCGTCGTCACCGGGCTGGTCGACGCCGTCAGCTATCTGGAACTCGGCCGGGTCTTCGTCGCGAACATGACGGGCAACGTGGTCTTCGCCGGGTTCGCGTTCGCCGGAGCTCCGGGATTCTCGCTGGCGGCCTCGTTCGTCGCCCTCGGCGCATTCGTGGCCGGGGCGGTGGCCGGAGGACGGATCGTCCACCGGTCCCACTCCCACCGTGGCCGCATGCTGCTGCACGCACTGTGCGCCGAGACGGCGTGCGTCCTGGCCGCACTGATCGTCACGCTCTTCTCGGGCAGCCCGTACACCGGCGGCGTGCGCTTCACCCTCGTCGCCCTGCTCGCCCTGGGCCTCGGTCTTCAGAACGCCGTCGCGCGGGCGCTCGCCGTGCCTGATCTCACGACGACCGTGCTGACCCTGACCATCACCGGCATCGCCTCCGACGGCCGGCTCGCCGGAGGACCGGGCAGCAAAGCGGGCCGCCGGGTCCTCTCAGCCGCCGCCATGATGGCCGGAGCCCTCGTCGGGGCAGTCGCCGTCCTGCACGGGCATCCGATCCTGCCGTTGCTGCTGGCCGTGGCGATCCTTGCCCTGGTGTGCCTGGCGGCGTACGTTCTGGCCGGGGCGGATGCCCCGTGGGCACGGCCCGTCGTCAGCAAGCGGGTGAGCTCAGCAAGAGAGTGAGCGCAGATACGTGGCGGTGGCGGCGTCGGCCGGCAGCAGCGTCTCGATGGCCAGTTCCGAGACCGTCACGTCCATCGGAGTGTTGAACGTCGCGATGGACGCGACGAAGGAGAGCACCTGCCCGCCGTGCTCGATGACCAGAGGCAGGGCGAAGGGAACCGAGGACGAAGGCTCGGCCCAGCCCCTGTCGTCGTCCGCCTCCGCCGGTACGGGATAGCCCGCGACCTCCTCGTACAGCGCACGCAGCTCCGCCGAACGGACCAGGGCGATCTGGCGCTCCATCTGGGCCAGCAGATCGGCCCGCCACTCCCGCAGATTTCGGATCCGGGGGGCCAGCCCCTCCGGGTGCAGCGTGAGCCGCATCGCGTTCAGCGGTGGAGCGAGCAGGTGCTCCGGCACTCCGTCCAGCATCCGGGTCATCCCCCGATTGGCCGCCACCACGGTGTACAGGCCGTCGACGACGAACGCGGGATACGGGTCGTAGCCCTGGAGCAGCCGGTCCATGCCCTCGCGCAGCGCACCCATCGCCGGGTCGTCGAGCGCGGTCTCGGTGAAGCGCGGAGCGTAACCGGCCATCACCAGCAGGGCGTTGCGTTCCCGCATCGGCACGTCCAGATGGCCGGCGAGCCGCAGCACCATCTCCTCGCTGGGGCGGGAGCGGCCCGTTTCGATGAAGGAGATGTGCCGGGCCGAGGAGTCGGCCCGCAGCGCCAGCTCCAGCTGGCTGATCCGGCGCCGCTCCCGCCAGCTGCGCAGCAGCGGCCCTATCCCCGTGTCAAGCGCGACAGTTGTCATGGGGAGACCGTAACGTCACCGGCATCGTTGACCGGCCAGACCTTAGTGAGGGAGCCGCCACATGCCTGCCGCACCGCTGCCCAGGGAAGAGATCGAGAACCGGCTGCGCGAGCTGCCCGGCTGGACGCTGGAAGGGGACCGGATCACCCGCACCTTCCACCTCCCGTCGCATTTCGCCGCCGCCGGACTCACCCTGCATATCGCGCAGATCCAGGATGAGTTGAACCATCACTCCGATCTGACGCTCGGTTACAACACCGTCGCCCTGCAGGTGAACTCCCACGACGCGGGAGGAAAGGTCACCGAGAAGGACCTGACCCTGGCCGCCAGGGTCGAGGCCGTCGCCCCGGGACACGGCGCGGAGTAGGGCCCGCCCGCCGGGCCGAGTCGTCACTGCCCCCGCCGGCTGCGCGCAGTGCGATGCGGACACCTTCGACGTGGCCGGCAACGAGTGCTTCTGCGAGGGATGCTGCGTGCCCCGCGGGATGGAGGGCGGAGAGCTGTACTCCGGCGAGCTGTCCTTCACCCTCGCTCCGTCGGTTGCGCGGCCCGATCCCGTGTGCCCCGACGGGCATGACGTCTTCCAGGTGGCACTCGGGTACGGTCTCGGAGCTGACGGCCGAGCCCGGCACCTTTCGGTCGGCCTTCACTGCCCGGTCGACGGCACCCTGGACCTCCTCGGCTGAGAATCTCGACCGCGAGGAAGAACGGTCCTTTCGGCTGTGCCGGTCCAGTGACAGTGCGGCGGCCACGGGACAGCCCTTGGGTGAGGGGAGGGGCTTTCTTCCACCGGGCCGCCGATGAAATCCGGAGTCCATGCCGGCGGGTCATGCTGTTCCGGGGCCCACGGGAGCCCCGGAACAGCATGACAGCGACGAGAACGCGGAGCTGAAGAACGCCGAACCCGCGACCGTTGACGGTGCACGAACGAAGAGTTCTGATCAGTCGCCGGACTTCACGGGCTCCAGTTTGATGCTGAAGTGGCGGAGGATCGGGGACTGGCTTGTAACCCGGTAGCCACGGACCGATTCAGGATTCTTCGCGATATCTGCCAGGGTGGCGGCGACGTGGTCGTAATGGCTGCGGGTGTAGACCCGCCGGGGGAGAGCCAGCCGTACAAGTTCGTAGGGCGCCGTCTTGACAGGGTTGCCGTGCTCGTCCTCTTCACCGAGGTACAGCGACCCCAGCTCCGCCGAGCGGATACCTCCGCGCAGGTAGAGCTCACAGACGAGTGCGGTGCCGGGGTACTGGTGCTGGGGGATGTGGGGCAGGAGGCGCCCGGCGTTGACGTAGAGGGCGTGCAGACCGGCGGGTTCCACGATGTCGACGCCGGCTTCGCGGATGCGCGCGGCGAGATGGGCGGCTATGTCGGCACGCTCGGCGAGGTAGGCCGGCTCGGTCACTTCGAGGAGGCCGCGGGCCATCATGTCGAGGTCACGTCCGGACAGACCGCCGTAGGTGGTGAATCCTTCGGTGGCGATGAGCAGACCCCCGCACCGCTCGGCGAGTTCCGCGTCCTTCAGGCCGATGAAGCCGCCGATGTGGACGATCCCGTCCTTCTTCGCGCTCATGACGCAGCCGTCGGCGAGGCGGAACGCTTCCTCGGCAACCTGGCGCGGTGTGCGGTCGGCATAGCCGGGTTCGCGCTGGGTCACGAGCCAGGCGTTCTCCGCGAACCGGGCCGCGTCGAGGATCATCGGCACGTGGTGACGGCGACACAGTTCGGCGGTGCGGTGCAGGTTTTCCATGCTGACCGGCTGGCCCCCGCCACCGTTGTTGGTGATGGTCATCAGCACGGCCGCAACGGGCCTTTGGTCCGCGTTCTCCAGGGCCTGTTCGAGGGCGATCAGGTCGATGTTGCCCTTGAACGGAAAATCGCTGTCGAGGTCCTTCGCCTCGGCGCAGGGCAGGTCGTACGCCGTGCAGCCAGTCAGTTCGACGTTGGCGCGGGTGGTGTCGAAGTGCGTGTTGGACAGCACGCTCGTGCCGGGCCGCAGCAGCGAGGAGAAGAGGATGCGCTCGGCCGCGCGGCCTTGGTGGGCCGGCAGGATGTGGGGGTAGCCAGTGAGTTCGGAGACGACCTCGTGCCACCGGTAGAAGGAGCGGCTGCCGGCGTAGGACTCGTCGCCCTGCATTCCTGCGGCGAGTTGGTCTGCGGAGATGGCACCGGTCCCGGAATCGCTCAGCAGGTCGATGGTGACTTCGTCGGCCCGCAGATCGAAGGGGTTGTAGGCGACCCGCTTCAGCGCGGCCTCGCGCTCCTCCCTGGTGGTGAAAGCAAGAGGTTCTACGACCTTGATGCGGTAGGGCTCCACGTGACTTCCTTCTGTGCGGTGTGCGGGCTGACGTGGCCGGCGGCCTGGTGCCCGAGGTCCAGGACGCTCTGGGTGCGTTGCGCAGGCGCCCAGGGGCCCCGCGGGTACTGCTCCTGCGGCGGCCGGACGCGGTAGGTCTCGGAACTCAGGTAGGCGGTGAGCCGGGGCGGCCGGTTGCGCTCGTACACCAGGGCCAGGTAGGCGATCAGCCCCACGCCGTCGGCGAGGGTTCGCTGTGTGAGCGCTCCCAGACTTCGGTTCAGGACGGTGGGGTCCATGCCGGCCCGGGTCAGCAGAGCTGTGGCGCGGGCGAGGGCCTCTTCGTCGTCGCGCACATAGTCGCGAACGGGAATGTGGAGCGTGAAGCCGCTCGGGTTGCTGTCGCCTTCGGTGAAGGAGTGGCAGGTGAGCGCCGGCCGCCGCATCAGTCGCGGGGTGTCGTTTCCGCCGCGTTCGGACGGCGCGAGGGAGCCTGCGGCCGCGTGGAAGAAGTAGCGGATGTCGGCCGCTGTGGCTCCGGAGGTACGGCTGAGCGCGCAGGCGTCATCGGCTGACATGTGCGGGTGGCTCACGTAGACCTTGACGCGGGGGGATGTCCAGGCGCCCAGGTCCAGAGCGAGGAACGGATAGCCGGCCGCCGGGGGCAGTTGCTCGAAGGCCTGGCCGTAGCCGAGCCGCCGCAGTGCCTCGCGCACGGTGCGGGCCGCGCTTTCCGGGCCGGAGGCGGAGGGGTTCAGGTAGACCTTGACCCCTGGGACCCCTCCGGCGCGCAGATCGAGCGCGTACCACAGGGCCAGGGGGCCCTGGGCTGCCTCGGGGAAGAACAGGTCGACCAGGGCGTTGAGTTGGTCGGTGGCGAAGCCCCAGCGGGCGGCCATTGCGCGGATGGCCGCAAGCCCGGCGCGGCCGCTGCCGACCATGTCGCTGTGGGCCCACCCGGGCTCCACGAGCACCCGCAGGGCCGGGGCGGCGCCCGGAGTGCTGGCGAGTGAGAACTCGACGGGGGTGTGGTCATCGGAGAGGAAGGTGGGCGAAGCCGGCGGCAGGTAAAGCGGCCGGTGGGCGGCGTCTGCGAGGGAGTCGATCAGGACCTGTCCGTACAGCTCGGTGTCCGTCTCGCACAGGCCCACGGTGGCGCCCAGGCGCCGCAGTTGACCGAGTACGTGGTCGCCGAGCGTCGCCTCACCGGGGCTGGTCGCCGGTATGCCGGGGTCAGGGAGGAAGGTCATCGTGTGCCTCCGCCGGGAGCGGCGGGTATTCGGTCCTGCGGTTGGTCGGGGTCGCCGCCCCCGTACGGGTTCCGTCTGCTGCGGGTGGTGCGCCGTGGGCCCGGTCGGGCGCTCGCGGATGGGGGCGCGGAGATGCTTGCGAGGTCCACTGCCTCTCCTTCATCTTGTGTCACTCCAGACACTCCGCGCCGTCCTACCCAGGAAGTTGATCTTTCATGCAGGCTACCTCAACTGCCTGTGTCACATGCATCACAGGGGGTGTGGGCTACTGGCCCGTCAGCCACCTCGTGAAGCTGCTCCAGCGCCCCGCCCTGCCGGTGAGCTGCGGCGCCGCGGCCGCGGGTGCGGCCGCGACGGGGGGCGCCTGGTAGCGGGGCACGGCCGTCGGCTCCGGTGCGGCCGCGGCGCGCGGGGTGACTGCGCTGAACCGGACGGGCAGGGAGGTCAGGGCCCGGTTGAAGGGGCCGGGCCGCCAGGTGAGGCTGTCCGCGGGAACGGCGAGTTCAACGTCGGGCAGGGCGTTGAACAGCGTCTCCAGGCCCGTCAGGGCGATCAGCCTGGCCGGCTCCTTCGACGGGCAGGCGTGCGGGCCCGCGCTCCAGGCGAGGTGACCGCGCGTGTCGGCACCGCGGTCCGCGAGCGCCGTGTTGGCGGCGCCGAAGGACACCAGCACCAGGTCACCGGCGCGCACCTTGTCGCCGGCCACGTCCGTGTCGACCACCGGGTAATGGGGCGCATAGTTGGACATCGGCGCGTTGCGCCACAGAGTGTCGTCCACAGCCTTGTCGAACTGCCCCAGGCGCGCGAACTCCTCGTTGGTCAGCATCGTGTAGAAAGCGTTGCTGATCAGGTTGCCCTCCGGCTCGCCGCCCGCACCGAGGAGCAATACCAGCGTGTGTGCCAGTTCCTCGTCGTTCAGCTGCGCCGGGTGCTGCATCAGGTAGGACGTGATGTCCTCCCCGGGCTGGGCGCGCTTGAGCGCCACCAGTTCGCCGACCGCTCCGAGCAGGACCTGGCTGGCCGCCTCGGCGTTGACTCCGTCGAACATGCCGGAGATGCCGAACAGCACCCGGTCGCCGATCTCTGCCGGGCAGCCGAACAGCTCGTTGAACACGTACAGCGGGAGCTGCTGTGCGTAGTCGCGGAGCAGGTCGGCGCTGCCGCGGGCGCTGAACTGGTTGATCAGGAACTGGGCTGCCTGGCCGACGATCCGGCTCAGCCGCTTGTTGCTGACGCGGGCGAAGGAGTCGGTGATGGCCTGCCGCAGCCGCACATGCTCGGCGCCGTCGGTGAACATCGCGTTCGGACGGTAGGCCAGCAGCGGCAGGACCGGGCTGTCGGGGCGGACGCACCCCTCGGCCAGTGCACGCCAGCGGCGTGAGTCCTTGCGGAAGGTCGTCGAATCCTGCAGCAGTTCCAGAGCCGCGTTGTAATCGGTCACCAGCGTCGCCTCCACGCCGGGGGCGATGGTGACCGGCGCGGTGGGACCGAGCTCGCGCATGTAGCGGTAGTACGCGTGCGGATTGGCAGCGAACTCTGCGCTGTCCAGGGGTATGCGCTGTCCGCTGCCGTGTGCGGGGCAGCCGGGCGGAGGTACTGAGGGGGTTGTCATGCGTGCTCCAGGTCGGCGCGCTCGTGCAGATAGCGGACCAAGGTGATCAGGGCGTCGACGGACGACTTCTCGTCGCGTGCGTCGACGGTGACGACGGGGGTGTCGGGCAGCAGGTCGAGCGCCTCCCGGACTTCCTCCGGGGTGTGGACCGTACTGCCGTCGAAGTGATTGATGGCCACGGCGAAATCGAGGCCGTAGCTCTCGACCAGATCCATGATGTCGAAGGAGTCGGCCAGGCGTTCGGGGTCCACCAGGACCAGGGCGCCCAGTGCTCCGCGGGCCGTGTCGTCCCACAGACTCACGAAGCGCTGCTGTCCGGGGGAGCCGAACAGATACAGAACGATGCGCTCGCTCAGCGTCAGCCGGCCGAAGTCCAGGGCGACGGTGGTGGTGGTCTTTCCCTGAACGCCTTTGAGGTCGTCGACGCGCTCGGAGAGCGTCGTCATCCGCTCCTCGGTGGACAACGGCGTGATTTCGGAAAGTGAGCCGATCAGGGTGGTCTTGCCGACGGCGAAATGCCCGACGACCAGGATTTTCACTGCTGTCTGCTGTGCGCCGCTGGGCACGTAGGCGTCCTCAGACAGTGAGAGCCTTGAGGCCATCGAGCACCTCCTTGAGCAAGGCCTTGTTGGTGGGACGGGCCGAGGGCACCGGCGCCCGGGTCAGGAGATAGCCCCCCTCGGCGAGGGAACTGAGCAGCACCCTGACCACCCCGAGCGGCTGCTGGGAGTGCGCGGATATCTCAGCGACCGAGAGGTAGCCACTTGAGCACACGTCCAGGATCTGCTGCTCCTCGGGCGAGAGCCGCTGGGGTCGCTGCTGCTCGTCGTCGGCCGTCGTGACGAGAGTGATGAGGGCGAACTCGCCCTCATCGGGCAGGTCACGGCCACGGGTGATGACGTAGGGCCGGACTAATCCTCCGGCCTCGGACATGAACTCGGGCTCGGGCTCGGGCTCGGGACGGCCGGGTTCCGTCATGAGGTGACCGTGTCGCCGCGAAGGCCGGTCGACATCGCCTTGCCCAGCCGGCTGACCAGCTGCTGCATCCGGTACGTGATGTCCTGCATGTCGACCTCGGCCGACGCCGCCACGGCAAGGTAGCTGCCGCCGCCCGCGGCGTTCAGGAACACCCAGCCCCCGTCGAACTCGATGAGGGTCTGGCGCCAGTTCGCTCCGTGCTCACCGCAGAAGAAGCTGACGGCCCGGCTGAGCGACTGCAGGCCGGAGACGGCGGCGGCCACCTTGTCGGCATCGCCCCTGTCGATCTCCGCGGTACGGGATATCTGGAGGCCGTCGGCAGAAATCAGGACCGCGTGGAGAGCATGCGGAATCTGCAGCGCGTCCTCGAGCATCCAGGACAGGTTGTCGCTCACGGGGCATCGAATCCTTCGTGTGAATCGGCAGTGCTGTCACCTTCGGCGGCCGGTACCCCCGCACCTCGGCCGCTGAGAGTGCCGCGCTGAAACGCACCCATGGCCGCCACCCGTGCCTCTGCTGACCGGGCCGGCGGCGCTTCATCGGACCTGCGGCCGCCGTCCGGCACGAGCGCCATGCCGCGCTTGTTCCGTCGCCGGGGCAGCCCGCCCTCTGTCGCCGCAGGAGCCGATTCGCGGCTCGCGGCAGCGGCATTGACTTCTTGCGTGGTAGTGGGCGTCTTGGGCTCGGGCATCTCGGTCAGCAACTCCTTCGGCACCATCACCACTGCGCGGACGCCGCCGTAGGGAGAGGTGCTGTCGATGGCGACCGTGAACCCGAACCGCGCACACAGGGCACCGATCACCGCGAAACCGAACGCGGGAGGGTTGCCGAGCTCCGAAACGCTCACCGCGGATCCGCTGGACAGCAGAGCGGTGGCGTTCGTCCGTTCTTCCTCGCTCATGCCGACACCGGCGTCGTCGATCACGATGCAGATGCCCCGGGGCACCGTCCGCACCTCGACCTCGACCATGGTGGACGGCTCGGAATAGCTGGTCGCGTTGTCGAGCAGTTCGGCCACCGTCAGCGCGATCGGTTCGACGGCACGGCTGGTCACCGCGAAATCGACCCGTGAGGCGATTTCGATGCGCTGGTAGTGCCGGATACGGCCCTGCGCTCCGCGGATCACGTCATAGACCGATGCGGCTTCCCGCTGCCGGCCGAGCCACCCGCCGCACAGCACGGCAATGGACTGCGCGCGCCGGTTGAATTGCGAGTTCATGTGGTCGATGTCCAGCATGTCCCGCAACACGCCCGAGTCGCCGTACTTCTTCTGCAGCCCGGAGATGGCCCGCTGCTGCTCCGCGGCGAGGCCTTGAAGGGTCCGCATGGCCGACTTCAGTACGGTGTTTGTGGCCCCCTCCGCCTCTTCCTTGGCCTGGCGGACCACCTCGTCGTAGCCGCTGCGCAGCTCGGTGACGGTGGACTCGAGGCCGGCGGCCCTGCCCTGCGATGTGGTCAGCTCACCCTGAAGGCCATGCTTTTGACGATGTAGAGCCTTGATCGCTTTTCGCTGACGAGTGATTACCGTGGCGGCGACAGCGACGGCGACGGCAAGCGCCCAGACTGTCGGATCCTGCCAAAAATTTGTCATGTGACTCTCTATTGAGCGGTTGGAGTCCAGCTCTCGAAATCTGTCCAAGCGGACCCTCGGCTGTGGGCAGACGTCACCGCCCGGAGAGCCCCCCTGGCTGTAGCCATGCCAAGGCGAAAGCGCACGTGGCATGTGCACGCAAGCGTATCACCGAATGATCATGAGACTCTGTCAAGTCCGCCACGCCGTTGCCCCGTTGGCGAGAAATTCATGTTCATGACAGCTTTCGCCCGCCGGTGTGCGGAGGGCTCTAGAGTCGTTCACATGCTCGACTATGACGACGAGGCCGCGAACTACGACGCCACCCGCGGCGGCGTGCCCCGGGCGGAAGCGGCCGCTCGTGCGGTGCTCGGCCTCGTCCCGCCTGCCGCCCGTACGCTGCTGGACATCGGCTGCGGCACGGGACTGGTCACCCAGCGGATCGCCGGCGGCCGCCCAGGTCTGCGGGTTCTCGGCTCCGACGCCGCCCACGGCATGGCCCGCCTCGCCCGGCAGCGCGTCGGGGCCGTGGTGCTCGCCGACGCACGCCGGCTGCCGCTGTCCGATGCGGCGGTCGACGCGGTGACCGCCGTCTGGCTGCTGCACCTGCTGCGCGCGGAAGGGGCCGTGCGAGCGGTGGTGGCCCAGGCGGCGCGGGTGCTGAGGCCCGGCGGTGTGTTCGTGACCACCGTCGACAAGGACGCGGCGCACGATGTCGGCAGCGACATCGACGAGGCGTTCGCCCCGTACGTCGCGCCCAGCCCGTCCGACGGTACGGAGCGGATCATCGAGTACGGTGCCGCGCACGGTCTCGACGCGGTGGGCAGCGCGGTGTTCCGCGGACACGGGCAGGGGCGGACTCCGCTGCGCACCGCACACGGTGTGCGGTGCGGCTACTACGCGTCGCGCCTCGTCCTGCCAGGGACGGCGGGCGAACGGCTGGCCCAGGTCCTGACCGCACTGCCGGAGCCGGACCGCCGCCGCGCGGACCCGGAGTACCGGCTGCTGGCGTTCCGCCGCCGGTGAGGCCCCGGGGGCCGAACGGTGCCCCCTTGCTCGCGCAGCGACCAGCGCGCAAGGGCGTCTACGGTCAGGTGTGTTCGCCTTCAGTACCGCCTTCAGCGGGTCCGTGGATCAGCCCGCCGGAGTGGCGGAAGGGTGGCGTCTTGCTGGAACGGCAACAATGTTTGCCTCTCGGTCAAGGCGTGGTGAGGCTGTTCCCATGAGCAACCACGCCGGGCACGGCCATCACGACGGCAACCACGCGCACGAACATCGGCACGACGGCACGAACGGCCACCACCACGACCCCGCCGAACCCGACTGGGACGTCATGGGCCCGCTGCTGGAACAGAACGCCGAACTCAGCAGCGAGCAGTACACGGAGGCGGCCCGCTGGATCGCCGGCCTGCCCGACGCCCCGGAAGTGCGCCGGGTCCTGGACATCGGCAGCGGTCCCGGCGTGATCTCCTGCCTGCTCGCCGAGGCGTTCCCCGAGGCGGACGTCGTCGCCGTCGACGGCACCCCGGCCCTGCTGGAGCGCACCCGTGGCCGAGCGCAACGGCTGGGGCTCGAAGGCCGGGTCACCACGGTGCACGCCGACATCCCCGGCGGTCTCGCGGAGCTGGGGCAGGCGGACCTGGTCTGGGCGGGCAACACGTTGCACCACATGGGCGATCAGCGCGCCGTGCTGGCCGGGTTCGCCGCGCTGCTCAACCCGGGCGGCACCGTCGCACTGGTCGAGGGCGGACTGCAGCCGCGTCAGCTCCCGCGTGACCTCGGCTTCGGCCGGCCCGGTCTGGAAGCCCGGATGGAGGCGGTGCACGCCGAGGCCTTCGAGGAGATGCGCGCGGCCCTGCCGGGCTCCCGGCGGGAGAACGAGGACTGGGCCGCCCTGTTCGCCACCGTGGGCCTCACCCCGCAGGGCGCCCGCGGTTTTCTGCTCGATCTGCCCGCACCGCTGGGCGACGTGGCGCGTGACCACGTCATCTCCGAGTTCACCCGTCGGCGCGACGGGCTGGGTGACCGGCTCGACGCCGAGGACATCGCCACGCTCGACCGGCTGCTCGATCCCGAGGACCCGGCCGGCCTGCACCGGCGCCCCGACACCTACCTCCTGATGGCCCGTACGGTCCACCTGGGCCGCCGCACCTGAGCGGACCCGTCCCCCTCGGGCCGGCCCCGAGTGGCTCGCCGCAGGCCACTTCCGCCGGCGAGGGGTCTGCTGCTCCTGGCCCCGCTCTCCTGCTGGACGACGCCCGACGGGGGGCGGGTGTACAGACTCGCCCGGGAGGAGGAGGATGCGGAGCGGGGGGATTTGAATGCGTTCAGAAAATCGGGATCCGGGGCGGACGCAGCTGCGCGTCAGGGACAGGTTCGCCGCGGTGGTGACGACTTCGATGGCGGTGCTGTTCGTCGAGGCCGTTGTCGCGACGATCGCCCTCTTCGTGTGGACGCAGGTCAGGGAGAGTCCGTACGGCCCCGGCCTGGACACGTGGGGGGTCTTCCTCCTGGCCGTCCTGGCGCCGTTGGCGGCGGTCGCCGGCGCTGCCCTCGGCTATCTGCTGTCCATCGGCTTCGTGATGCCGCTCCTGGTCGTGGCCGGATGGGCCGGTCGCCGGTTCCCGGGCCGCGAGGCGTGGTGGTGGGTCCCGGCGCTGGCGGCCCCCGCAACCGCCCTGCCGTCCCTGGTCGTGGCCGTGCTCGGGGAGACCGGCCCCTGGGCGGGTCTCGGCGGGTGGCTCGCGGTGACGGCGGTCCTCGCCGCCGCGGCGCTCGTTGCCCGCAGGCTGTTGTTGCCGGACCGCCCGCGGCTCACCGGTGGCGCGATGTTCGGGCGGGTGGCGTGGTACGGGACGCTCGCCGTCCTCACCGCCGGCCTGCTCGCCGGAATCGGCCTGTACGCCGGTATCGCTTACGAGCCACCGGAGCTGAGCGCGCAACAGATCGCCGGGACGTGGGCCGACGGGAAGGGCGGCACGCTCATCCTCACGGCGGACGGCAGGGCCACGGCGAACCGCGTCGAGACGTTCGACGCCGACGACTCCTTCGAACCGGTGGCGCACCCGTGCACCGGTACCGGGACCTGGGAGTACGATCCGGGGCTCGGACCGTGGACCCAGTCGGTGGCCGTATCCGTCGGTGACTGCTCCATGGATACCTGGGAGGTGTTCGGCACTAACGGGCATCCGAAGCTCTTCGTGTATGTCGAACACCCCGACTCCTGGGGCCTCTACGTCCTGCGACGCCGCGGCTGAGCCGGAGAGCGGGTCAGGACGTGCCGGACACCGGTTCCAGCCGCCACCACTGGCCGGGGGAGTCGGTGTCCTCCCACTGCTGGACGGATGCGCCCTTCTCCGTGCTGCCGTCGGTGACCTCCAGGACGAGACCGCTGACGAAGCTCACCAGCGTCACCGTGCCCGGCGCCTCCAGGTGCCGTTCGATCAGCCACTCCTGCGCGCCGAAGTTGTTCGCCCGCCACTGCTGGATCACGGCCCCGTTCTCCGTGGACGCACCGCGCACGTCCAGCCGCTTGCCGCTGTGGGCGTTGACCACGTGATGCAGGGCCGCGCCCTCGTGGACCGGGGTGAACTCCCAGTGCTGGGCGGCCGACCCGCCCGCGGCCTCTTCGTTCTGCTGCACCGGTGCGCCGCCGCCCTTCGCGGCGTCCCGCACCTCCAGCACCAGGCCGCTGCCCACATTGCGCAGCCGGTACGGACCCGCCCCGACGACGGGCGCGGTGTCCCCGGTCATGTCCGGTCCCTTCGTACTGTTCGTACAGCTCATACGGCGAGACCGCCGCCCGGCTCCGGAGCCGGGCGGCGGTCACAGGTGGATCAGCGGCGGTATGTCACGCCGGACACGACCTACGCGCCGAGGTTGAACTCGCCCGGGTTCGGGCCCAGCCGCTTGCCCTCGTCGAGCGCCGCGAACGCGGCCAGGTCGTCGGCGTCCAGTTCGAAGCCGAAGACGTCGATGTTCTCCGCGATCCGTGACGGCGTCACGGACTTGGGGATCACCACGTTGCCCGTCTGGAGGTGCCAGCGCAGGACAGCCTGGGCGGGGGTGCGCCCGTGCTTCCGCGCGACCGCGACGACCGTCGGGACCTCCAGGAGGCCCTTGCCCGAGCCCAGCGGCGACCAGGCCTCGGTCGCGATGTCGTGCTTGGCGTGCAGCGCACGTGACTCGGCCTGCTGGAGCTGCGGGTGCAGTTCGATCTGGTTCACGGCCGGCACCACGGAGGTCTCGCCCAGCAGGCGCTCCAGGTGCTCGGGGAGGAAGTTCGAAACACCGATGGCCTTCGCCCGGCCGTCTGCGTAGATCTTCTCGAACGCCCGGTACGTGTCGACGTACGCGTCCTTGGCCGGCACCGGCCAGTGGATCAGGTACAGGTCGACGTAGTCGAGGCCCAGCTTGTCGAGGGAGGCGTCGAAGGCGCGCAGCGTCGCGTCGTAGCCCTGCTCCGTGTTCCACAGCTTCGTGGTGACGAAGAGCTCCTCGCGGGCGACACCGGAGGCTGCGATCGCCTTTCCGGTGCCCACCTCGTTCTGGTAGATCGCGGCGGTGTCGATGCTGCGGTACCCGGACTCGATGGCCGTGGCGACCGCTGCCGTGGCCTCGTCGTCCGGCACCTGCCAGACTCCGAAACCGAGCTGCGGCATCTCGACGCCGTTGTTGAGGGTGAGGGAGGGGACCTGGCTCACGAGCGGTCGATCCTAACGTTGTGGGGTGGGACTCCCAGGGAGAACGATCAGGACGGCCCGCACATTCCCGTCGCGCGCCGTTCTCACCGGAACGGTACCCCCGGCGCGCACCGCCGGGGCGGCGGTTGCGGAGAGACGCGCACGGGCCGGGGGCGGTCAGCGGTAGAGCGCGTCCACCTCGGACGCGTACGCCGTCTCGATCGCCTTGCGCTTCAGCTTCAGCGACGGGGTCAGCAGGCCGTGTTCCTCGGTGAACTGGTGGGCCAGGATCCGGAACGTACGGATCGACTCCGCCTGGGAGACCGCCGTGTTCGCGGCCACCACCGCGCGCCGGACCTCCATCTCCAGATCGGGGTCCCGCACCAGTTCCCCCGGTGCCAGCGCCTGTCGGCCCTGCATCGTGAGCCAGTGCTCCACGGCCTCCTGGTCGACGGTGACCAGCGCCGCGATGTACGGGCGGTCGTTGCCGACCACGATGCACTGAGCCACCAGCGGGTGTGCACGCACCCGCTCCTCGAGACCGGCCGGCGAGACGCTCTTGCCACCGGACGTCACCAGGATCTCCTTCTTGCGCCCGGTGATCGTCAGATAGCCGTCCTCGTCCAGCGCGCCCAGGTCCCCCGTGGCCAGCCAGCCGTCGTTGAGCACCGCGTCGGTGGCCTTCGGGGCGCCCAGGTACCCGCCGAACACGTTGGCGCCGTACACCCAGATCTCGCCGTCGTCGGCGATGTGCACGGTCGTGCCGGGGATCGGCTGCCCCACCGTGCCGTACCGGGTGCGCTCCGGCGGGTTGGCGGTGGCCGCGGCCGTCGTCTCGGTCAGCCCGTACCCCTCGTACACGGTGACGCCCGCGCCCGCGAAGAACAGCCCGAGCTGCCGTTCCATCCCCGAGCCGCCCGACATGGCGTGGCGGATCCGGCCGCCCATCGCCTCGCGCACCTTCTTGTACACGACCTTGTCGAAGAACTGGTGCTGCATCCGCAGACCGGCGGACGGCCCGGGACCGGTGCCGAACGCCCTCGCCTCCATCGCCTCCGCGTACTTCACCGCGACGTCGACGGCCTTGTCGAACGGCGCGAGGCGGCCTTCCGTCTCCGCCTTGCGCCGGGCACCGTTGAAGACCTTCTCGAAGATGTAGGGCACGGCGAGGATGAACGTGGGCCGGAACGAGACGAGGTCCGGCATCAGTGCCTTCGCCGACAGCTCCGGCTGGTGGCCCAGCTTCACCCGGCCGCGGATCGCCGTGACCTCCACCATCCGGCCGAAGACGTGCGCCAGCGGAAGGAAGAGCAGCGTCGCCGCCTCGTCACCCGGCTTGGAGTGGAAGACCGACTCCCAGCGGGACGCCATCGTGTCCGTCTCGAACATGAAGTTGGCGTGCGTGATCACACAGCCCTTCGGGCGTCCCGTGGTGCCCGAGGTGTAGATGACGGTCGCGACCGAATCGGGCGTCACCGCGCGCCGGTGCCGGTGCACGACCTCGTCGTCGATGTGGGCACCGGACTCGACCAGCTCGGTCACCGCTTCGGCGTCCAGCTGCCACAGCCGTCTCAGCTGCGGCAGCCGGTCGATCACCGACGCGATCGTCATGGCGTGGTCCTCGTGTTCGACCATGACCGCCGACACCTCGGCGTCGTGCAGCATCCACAGGACCTGCTCGGCCGACGACGTCGGATAGACCGGCACGGACTGGGCACCCACCGCCCACAGGGCGAAGTCGAAGAGGGTCCACTCGTACCTGGTGCGCGACATCAGGGCCACCCGGTCGCCGAACCTCACCCCGTGCGCGATCAGTCCCTTGGCCAGCGCCATCACCTCGTCGCGGAACGTCGCCGAGGTGACGTCCCGCCAGTGACCGTCCGCATCCTTCCGGCCGAGCGCGATCCGGTGCGGATCCTCCTCGGCGTAGTCGAACACGACATCGGCGAGCCCGCCTACGTGGGGCGCGGCCGCCATGGGTGGGACAGTGAACTCACGCAATGACCTGCTCCTTGTGGCGCTCCGCACAGCGCCGTGACGCTACCCCACCCGACGCCGCTGCGGGAGTGCCGGGAATGCGACGCACCGGATGCCTCATGCACTGGTCAGGTGGTGAAATCCGGCCAGATGGGCAAGGCCCGGGCATGCTTCTGACCATGGAGTAAGTGGCTGGCGCGGGAATCTCCACCGAATCTGTACGCCGTGATCACGCGGTTGTGTACGGGTATGGGTGATCGGCCGGCGGCCTGGCCGGGCCGCCCGGCCGGTGCCCGCTGCGTTCCGGTCATTCTCCCCCTCCCGCGGCCCCGTCATGCGCGGCCCTGCGTACTGATCGCACCCAGCGCGCCGCGCGGACGGATCAGGCGGTCGCCGCCCGCCAGGATCGCCGCCGCCAGCGCGTCCGCGGCCGGCTGCGCACCACCCCGGCCACGGCCGTGCAACAGGACGAAATCCACGTCGCCGAGCTCCGGCAGCCCCGCCCTGGCCGCCACCGGGGCCAGGCCCGGCGGGACCAGACCGCGACTGTGCGCCATCACCCCGAGCCCGGCGTGCGCGGCCGCGATCAGCCCGCTGAGGCTGCCGCTCGTGCAGGCGACCCGCCACGGGCGGCCCTGCTCCTCCAGGACCTCCAGGGCGCGGGCCCGGGTGATGCCCGGCGGCGGGAAGAGGATCAGCGGCACCGGCCGGTCCGGGTCGATCCGCAGACGCGGCGCACCGATCCAGACCAGCGCGTCCTGCCAGACCAGCTCCCCGTGGGTGTCCCCGGTCCGCCGCTTGGCGAGCACGAGGTCGAGGTGGCCCGCGGCCAGCTGCTGGTGGAGCGTGCCCGACAGCTCCACGGTCAGCTCCAGCTCGACCTCCGGATGGTCGCGGCGGAACGACTGCAGGATCTCCGGCAGCCGGGTCAGCACGAAGTCCTCCGACGCCCCGAAGCGCAGCCGCCCGCGCAGCCGGGTGCCGGTGAAGAACGCCGACGCCCGTTCGTGCGCCTCCAGGATCGTCCGCGCGAAGCCCAGCATCGCCTCACCGTCCACCGTGAGATCGACGCGGTGGGTGTCCCGGGTGAACAGCTGACGCCCGGTCGCGTCCTCCAGTCGTCGCACGTGCTGGCTGACCGTGGACTGCCGCACACCGAGCCGGCGGGCGGCCGCCGTGAAACTGAGGGTCTGGGCGACGGCGAGGAAGGTGCGCAGCTGCGCGGGGTCGTACATGACACCACGTTATCGCGGTCCGTGATGACAGTCAGAGCGGTATACGGGATTCCCGATACCGGTGATCAGGAGCAGGATGGGGAGGGCACGACTGAACGAGAGACACGTGGAGCACATGAGCCGCCGCACCCTGCAGTTGCCGTCCTGGCTGCCGATCGACCCGTACATCATGGCGTTGATCGGCACCGTCGTACTCGCGGCTCTGCTGCCGGCCTCCGGCACCGCCGCCGAAGTGGCGGGCGGGGCCTCCACGGGGGCGGTCGCGTTCCTCTTCTTCCTCTACGGCGCCCGCCTCTCCACCGCCGAAGCCCTCGACGGGCTCAAGCACTGGCGCCTCCACCTCACCGTGCTGGCCTGCACCTTCGTCGTCTTCCCGCTGCTGGGACTGGCGAGCGGGGGGCTCGTGCCCTTCGTGCTGACGCCCCAGCTGCAGAGCGGATTCCTCTTCCTCTGCCTCGTCCCCTCGACGATCCAGTCGTCGATCGCCTTCACCTCGATCGCTCGCGGCAACGTGCCCGCGGCGATCTGCGCGGGCTCCTTCTCCTCCATCGCCGGCATCTTCCTCACCCCGCTGCTCGCGGCTGCGCTGCTCGGCAACAGCGGCGGCGGATTCTCCGCGGACGCCCTGCTGAAGATCGGCGTCCAGCTGTTGCTGCCGTTCGTCGCCGGTCAGCTGCTGCGCAGGTGGATCGGCGGTTTCCTCACCCGGCACAAGAAGATCCTGGGCTATGTCGACCGGGGCTCCATCCTGCTGGTCGTCTACACCGCGTTCAGCGAAGGCATGGTCGCCGGCATCTGGCACCAGGTCACTCCGGCCCGGCTCGGAGCGCTGCTCGCCGCCGAAGCGGTGCTGCTCGCCCTGATGCTCGCCGTGAGCTGGTACGGGGCGAAGCGGCTCGGCTTCGGCCGTGAGGACCGCATCGCCATCCAGTTCGCGGGCTCCAAGAAGAGCCTCGCCTCGGGACTGCCGATGGCCAGCGTCCTGTTCGGCGCGCAGGCGGGCCTCGCCGTACTGCCGCTGATGCTCTTCCATCAGATGCAGCTCATGGTGTGTGCGGTGATCGCGAAGCGGCGCGCCCGGGACCCGCAGGAGGCGGCCCCGGACAGTGAGGTGACGCGGAAGCCCGTCGCGGTGGGCTGAGGCCGGCCGGCGCAGGGGGCGCTCCCCGCCGGCCGTACCCCAGCCCCGTGCAGCGAGCGGGGCGCCCGGGAAGTGCGTGGAGTTGTCCAGCGGCGTCGCGGGGTGGGGCACGCACGCCCCCCGGCAACGCGGCGAGCGTGCGTACTCACCCCGCTTCCGCCTCCACGTGACGACTCCACCCAGACCCTAGCCCTGGACGGCCGTCGCCTCCAGAGCGATGCGGTGCTCGCCCGCGTACACGTTCATGGAAGGCCCCCGCAGGAAGCCGACCAGGGTCAGGCCGGTCTCGGCCGCCAGGTCGACCGCGAGGGACGAGGGCGCGGAGACGGCCGCCAGCATCGGGATGCCGGCCATCACCGCCTTCTGCGCGAGCTCGAACGAGGCACGGCCCGAGACCAGCAGGATCGCCCGGGACAGGGGCAGCCGGTCGTCGGTCAGGGCCCGGCCCACCAGCTTGTCGACCGCGTTGTGCCGGCCGACGTCCTCACGGATGTCGATCAGTTCGCCCGTCTCGGAGAACAGCGCCGCCGCGTGCAGACCCCCGGTCCGGTCGAAGACCCGCTGAGAGGCGCGCAGCCGGTCGGGGAGGGCGGCCAGCAGCTCGGGTCCGACCCGGACCGGGGGAGTGTCGGCGACCGGGTGCCGGGTCGTGGTGCGCACCGCGTCCAGGCTGGCCTTGCCGCACAGACCGCAGGAGGACGTCGTGTAGACGTTGCGCTCCAGCGTGATGTCGGGGACCACGACGCCGGGCGCCAGCCGCACGTCCACCACGTTGTACGTGTTCACCCCGTCGGCCGTCGCCCCCGCGCAGTACACGATCGACTGCACCTGCGAGCCCTCGCCGATCACGCCCTCGCTCACCAGGAAGCCGGCCGCGAGCGCGAAGTCGTCGCCCGGGGTGCGCATCGTGATGGCGAGCGGCTTGCCGTTCAGCCGGATCTCCAGCGGCTCCTCGGCGACAAGGGTGTCGGGACGGGTGGAGACGGCTCCGTCCCGGATGCGGATGGTGCGGCGGCGCTCGGTGACCCGTCCCATGAAGTCAGACCCGATTCTGTACGTGTTGGAAGCCGAAACGGCCCTTGATGCAGAGGTTGCCGTGGGTCACCGGGTTGTCGTGCGGCGAGGTGACCTTGACGATCTCATTGTCCTGCACATGGAGCGTGACGTTGCAGCCGACTCCGCAGTACGCGCAGACCGTGGTGGTCTCCGTCTGGGCCGTCTCGTCCCAGGTCCCGGCGGCTCGCATGTCGAACTCGGTCCTGAAGGAGAGCGCCCCGGTCGGGCACACCTCGATGCAGTTGCCGCAGTAGACGCACGCCGAATCGGTGAGCGGCACTCCGTGCTCCGTCGATACCCTGGCGTCGAAGCCACGGCCCGCGACCGCGATCGCGAACGTGTTCTGCCACTGTTCGCCGCACGCGTCGACGCACTTGTAGCACTGGATGCACTTGTCGTAGTCCCGCACGTAGAGGCCGTTGTCGACCTTCGGCTCCTCGTTGAGGCGGGCCGCGTCAGGGCCGAAGCGCGCGGGCTCGGCCTCGTACTCCTTGATCCATTCGGCGGCCCGCGGGGTCGTCGACAGATCGGTGGACGAGGCGAGCAGTTCCAGGACCACCTTGCGGCTGTGCCGGGCTCGCTCGCTGTCGGTGAGCACCGTCATGCCCGGCTCGGCCCGGCGCGAACACGCCGGGGTGAGGGTGCGGGCCCCGGCCACCTCGACGACGCAGACCCGGCACGCGTTCTTCGGGGTGAGCGTGTCGCCCTGGCACAGCGTCGGGACGTCCTTGCCCGAGGCGCGGCAGGCGTCCAGGATCGTCGAGCCCTCGGGCACCCGGGTCTCCTGGCCGTCGAGTGTGAACTCGATCAGCCGGCGCGGGAAGCGGAGCGGTACAGCGGTCATCGGTAGACCCCCAGACGGTCGATGGCGGACTCGACGGCATTCCACGCGGTCTGCCCCAGACCGCAGATCGACGCATCGCGCATGGTCTGCCCGACTTCGCGCATCAGGGCGATGTCGGCGGCGGCCGCTGCGCCCGTACGGTCCTTGATCCGGTGCAGCGCCTCCTCCTGCCGCACCGTCCCGACCCGGCACGGCACGCACTGTCCGCACGACTCGTCGCGGAAGAACTCGGCGATGCGCAGAAGGATGCGGGGGAGCTGGACCGATCCGTCCAGGACCAGTACGACGCCCGAGCCGAGCGTCGTGCCGGCCGCCCGCGTGCCTTCGAAGGTGAGGGGGATGTCCAGTTCGTCGGGCCGCACGAAGCCGCCCGCCGCGCCTCCGAGCAGCACCGCCCGCAGATCCTGCGGCGGGCCGGCGAGCTCCAGCAGTTCGCGCAGGGTCGTGCCGAACGGCAGCTCGTAGACCCCGGGCGAGGTCACCTGCCCCGCTACGCAGAACAGCTTGGTGCCGGTGGACGCGCCGGTGCCGGTGGCCGCGTAGGCAGCGGCTCCGTGTTCCAGGATCGGCAGGACGTTGACGAGGGTCTCGACGTTGTTGACGGCGGTCGGCTTGCCGAAGAGTCCCTTCTCCACCGGGAACGGGGGCTTGGACCGCGGTTCGCCGCGCTGCCCCTCGATCGAGTTGAAGATAGCGGTCTCCTCGCCGCAGATGTACGCGCCCGCGCCCCGCCGGATCTCGATCTCGAAGGCGAACCCCTGGCCGAGGACGTCCGGCCCGAGCAGACCCCGG
This sequence comes from Streptomyces sp. NBC_01013, assembly GCF_045162765.1. Taxonomy (NCBI): domain Bacteria; kingdom Bacillati; phylum Actinomycetota; class Actinomycetes; order Kitasatosporales; family Streptomycetaceae; genus Streptomyces; species Streptomyces sp. NBC_01013. The sequence continues at coordinate 959,080 of NZ_CP108687.1, read as the reverse complement.
GTGCGGGCGGCTGTGAGCGCGTGGCTGAGGCGTGCGTACGCCCGGGGGTACTCGCCGCGCAGGTAGATGAACCCCTGCCGGGCACCCGTGGCGTAGCCGGCCACGGTCATCGCCTCGACGAGGGCGTACGGGTCGCCCTCCATCAGCACCCGGTCCTTGAAGGTGCCCGGCTCGCTCTCGTCCGCGTTGCAGACGAGGTAGTGCGGGGTGTCGGGCTGCGCGGCCGTGGCCTCCCACTTGCGGCCGGTCGGGAACGCGGCGCCGCCGCGGCCGACGAGGCCCGCGTCCAGCACCTCGCGGATGACACCCGCGGGGCCGAGAGTGAAGGCGCGGCGCAGCGCGGTGTAGCCGCCGTTCGCCCGGTAGTCGTCCAGGGAGGTGGGGTCGGTGGTGCCGATGCGTTTGAGGAGGACGAGAGCAGGGGTGCCGGCCTGGGGGACGGCGGCCTCGGGCAAAGGCTCGGCGGGGGCCGTCCCGGGGGAGCGGGTCGCCGTGGCGAGCGAGGCCGGGGTGGCGGGGGCGATGACCACGGTGCGGTGGGGGGTGGCGCCTGTGGCGGGTGCGGAACCGGGGGCCCCGCCTGCAAGCTCCCGCCCCTCGGACGCCTGACGGGCCGGGGCCGGCTCGCCCGCCTGGATCAGCAACGCCGCCGGGGCCCGTTCGCACAGGCCCAGGCACGGGCTCTCCTGCCAGACAGCGCCGTCCGCGGGTGTGCCCGGCGGACCCAGTTCCGTCGTCAGGCCGGCGCAGACCCCGGCCGCGCCGCGGGCGGCGCAGGCAAGGTCCGTACAGACGTGGAGGACCTTCGACGGGCGGGGGCGCAGCGAGAACATCGCGTAGAACGTCGCGACGCCGTACGCCTCCGCGGGCGCCACCGTCAGCCGGCGACAGATGTAGCCGAGCGCGCCCTCGCTGATCCAGCCGATCCGGTCGTTCACCGCGTGCAGGGCGGGCAGGAGCTGGTCACGCCGGTCCTTCGCGGCAGAGGCGCCGCCCCGGGCCCAGCGCAGGTCCTCGCCGCTGCGGGCCGTGCCGCCCTCCCAGCCGGACGGTGGTGGCCCCAACAGACCGTCCACCGCTTCCCGTTCGGCTTCCGTAGCGACGGCATCCGGGTATTTCAGGTCCATGCGGGCACCAGCTTCTCGATGCGGATGGCGGAGGCCTTGAACTCGGCGGTCCCGGCAATCGGGCAGTTCGCCTCGATGGTCAGGGCGTTGGTGTCGACCTCGTCGGGGAAGTGCATCGTCATGAAGGCGAGCCCCGGCCGCAGCCCGGGATCTATCCACACCGGCGCGGTGACACTGCCCCGGCGGGACGACACCCGGACCTCCTCGCCGGTCGTGACTCCGTAGGCGCTCGCGTCCTCAGGACTCAGCTCGACGTACTCCCCGCGCCGCAGGGGCGATGCGTAGCCGCTGCTCTGCACACCGGTGTTGTACGAGTCGAGGCGGCGGCCCGTCGTCAGGCGCAACGGGAACACCTCGTCGGTGAGGTCGACCGGCGGATCGTGCTGGACGAGGCCGAAGGGGGCGGCAGGGCCGCGGCGTACGGGATCGGTCTCCCAGAGGCGGGCGTGCAGGAAACCCGACGGGAGTCTGTCCGTGTCGGGGCAGGGCCACTGGAGGCCCTGGTGCTCCTCCAGGCGCTCATACGTCATCCCGAAGTGGTCGGGGGAGAGTGAGCGCAGCTCGTTCCAGACCGTCTCGGCATCGTCGAACTTCCAGTCGTGGCCGAGGCGTCCTGCCAGGGCGCAGATGATGTCGATGTCCTCCCGCGCCTCGCCCGGCGGGGTCAGGGCCGCCCGTACGCGTTGTACCCGGCGCTCGCTGTTGGTCGTCGTGCCGTCCGTCTCGGCCCAGGCGGCCGTCGCGGGGAGGACCACGTCGGCGAGTTCGGCCGTCTTCGTCAGGAAGATGTCCTGGACGACCAGATGGTCCAGTGACCGTAGCCGCCGTACCGCCTGCTCGCTGTCGGCCTCCGACTGGGCCGGGTTCTCGCCGATGCAGTACACCGCGCGCAGTTCGCCGCTCTCCATGGACTCGAACATTTCGGTGAGCGTCTTGCCGTACCGGGGCTGGATGACGGTGTCCCAGGTCCGCTCGAACTTCCGCCGCGAGTCGTCGTCGAGGATGTCCTGGAAACCGGGCAGCTTGTTGGGGATGGCGCCCATGTCGCCGCCGCCCTGCACGTTGTTCTGGCCGCGCAGGGGCTGGACGCCGGAGCCGTACCGGCCCACATGCCCGGTGAGCATCGACAGGTTGATCAGGGCGCGGACGTTGTCGGTGCCGTTGTGGTGCTCGGTGATGCCGAGGGTCCAGCACAGCTGGGCCCGCTCGGCGGTGGCGTAGGCGTGGGCCAGATCGCGGATGGCCTCGGCGGGCACTCCGGTCACCTGCTCGGCGGCCGAGAGCGTCCATGGTTCGACCAGCGCGGCGTACTCCTCGAAACCCGTCGTCGCGCGGTTCACGAACGCCTGATTGACCAGACCGGCATGGATGATCTCGCGGCCGATGGCGTGGGCGAGCGGGATGTCCGTACCGACGTTCGGACCGAGCCAGCTCTCGGCCCATTGGGCCGTCGAGGTGCGGCGCGGGTCGACGGCGTGCAGGCGCGCGCCGTTGCGGATGCCCTTCAGTACGTGCTGGAAGAAGATCGGGTGCGCGAACCGGGCGTTGGAGCCCCACATCACGATGAGATCCGTGTGCTCGACCTCCTCGTACGAGGAGGTGCCTCCGCCGGAGCCGAAGGCGGCGGACAGCCCGGCGACGCTGGGGGCGTGGCAGGTGCGGTTGCAGGAGTCCACGTTGTTGGTGCCCATCACCACCCGGGTGAACTTCTGCGCCACGTAATTCATTTCGTTCGTGGCACGGGCGCAGGACAGCATCGCGAAGGCATCGGAGCCGTGGGTCCGCCGGGCTTGCCGGAACCCGGCAGCCGCGTGGTCCAGCGCCTCGTCCCAGCTCGCCCGGCGCAGGACGCCGTCCGTGTCCCGGACCAGTGGATGTGTCAGCCGCTCGTACTGCTTGGGCTCACGTCGCTTGCGGTTGTTGCTCATGGTGCGCTCCCTGCTGGCGCCGTGGCGGCCGAGGAGGTGGAGGCGAGGAGGTCGGCGAGCGCGTGGACGGCGCGCAGGGTCGGGACGGGCGCCCCGGCCAGATCGGCCAGTTCGACGACGGCCGCGAGCAGCACGTCCAGTTCGAGGGGCTTGCCCTTCTCCAGGTCCTGGAGGGTCGAGGTCTTGTGGTCGCCGACGCGCTCGGCGCCGGCGATGCGCCGTTCCACGGAGATCTCGGGCCGGCAGCCGAGCGCGGCCGCGACGTCGAGGGTCTCGCGCATCATCGTCTCCACGAGCGCGCGGGCGTCCGGGTGGCGGCAGATCTGGCCCATGGTGGCCCGGGACAGGGCGCTGATCGGGTTGAACGAGATGTTGCCGATCAGCTTGATCCAGATGTCCTTGCGCAGATCCGCCTCGACGGGGCACTTGAGCCCGCCCGCGACCATGGCCTCGCTGAATGCGTGGCAGCGTCGCGACAGGGACAGGTCCGGCTCCCCGATGGCGAACCGGGTCCCTTCGAGATGGCGGACGACGCCGGGCGCCTGGATCTCCGTCGCCGCATAGACGACACAGCCGATGGCCCGCTCGGGCGGCAGTGTGGAGCTGACCGTGCCGGCGGGATCGACGCTGTTGATGCGACGCCCGGCGTGCGGACCCGCGAGACCGTGGAAGTACCACCACGGGATGCCGTTCTGTGCGGCGACGACCGCCGTGCGGTCGTGCAGCAGCGGGTGGACCAGGGGGCCCGAGGCCGCGTACGAGTTGGCCTTGAGGCCGAGGAACACGAAGTCGACGGGGCCGACCTCCGACGGGTCGTCGGTGGCCGAGGGGTGCGCGGTGAAGTCGCCGCGGGCACTGAGGACGCGTACGCCGTCCCGGCGCATGGCGGCCAGATGCGGCCCGCGGGCGATGAGATGGACGTCGGCGCCGGCGCGGTGGAGCGCGGCCCCGACATAGGCGCCGATCGCGCCGGCACCGACAACTGCGACTTTCACGGGGCTCTCCGTTCGGTAGCTGACCGAGCGAGGCGGGAGCGGGGAAGCAGCGGGGGTGTGCGGGAGGAAGCGGAAGGGACAGCTGGAGGAGGTGTCTGTCGACAGAATATTGTCTACAGTATGCGGTCCAGTGGGTCAAGGCTGTTGTCAAGCCTCCAACCTCCGGCCGGTATTCCTGTGGGATCACGTGCCCCTGTACCGGGCGGTAGCGACCAAGACTGGATGGTTCCTGCCATAAGTAGCGAGGGGAACCTGAACATGACCGGCTCACGTGTCGTGGCGCTCGGCCACTATCAGCCCGCCAAGGTGCTCACCAACCACGACCTGGCGGCCATGGTCGACACCAGTGACGAGTGGATCACCAGCCGTGTCGGCATCAAGACCCGGCACCTCGGCGGCCCCGACGAGCCGGTGGACGAGCTGGCCGCGCACGCGGCGGCCAAGGCGCTCGCCGCTGCCGGCCTCCAGCCGGCCGACATCGACCTGGTCCTGGTCGCCACCTCGACCGCCATCGACCGCTCGCCGAGCATGTCGGCCCGTGTCGCCGCGCGTCTCGGCATGTCCTCGCCCGCGGTGATGGACATCAATGTGGTCTGTTCCGGTTTCACCCATGCTCTCGCCACCGCCGACCATGCCGTCCGGGCGGGTGCCGCCACGCGCGCACTCGTGATCGGCGCCGACAAGATGGGTGACATCGTCGACTGGACCGACCGTTCCAGCTGCGTGCTGATGGGTGACGGCGCCGGCGCCGCGGTCGTGGTCGCCGACTCGGGGGTGGAGGGGCGGCCCGGGATCGGGCCGGTGCTGTGGGGTTCCGTGCCGGGGATGGGGGACGCGGTACGGATCGAGGGCACGCCGCCGCGCTTCGCCCAGGAAGGGCAGTCCGTCTACCGCTGGGCCACCACTCAACTGCCGCCGATCGCGCGCAAGGTGTGCGAGAAGGCCGGAATCACCCCCGAGGACCTCGCCGCGGTGGTGCTGCATCAGGCCAATCTGAGGATCATCGAACCCGTCGCCAGGAAGATCGGCGCGGTCAACGCGGTCATCGCCCGGGATGTGGTGGATTCCGGCAATACGTCCGCCGCCTCGATCCCGATGGCGCTGTCCAAGCTGGTGGAGCGGGGTGAGGTCGCCACCGGCGCTCCCGCGCTGCTTTTCGGCTTCGGGGGGAACCTCAGTTATGCGGGACAGGTGATCCGCTGTCCCTGAGGGGCGGCGTGCTCGGTAGACTGTAGACGATAAGCAATTGCTCGTCGCCCGGAGGGGGACCGCGATGTTGTCCACAGGACTGCCGCAGGGGGCTGTGCCGAAGCTGGAACGGCCCGGGCCACTGCGCGAGCGCGTCTACGAGGCGCTGCTCGAACTCATCACCACCCGGGCGCTCCGCCCCGGCCAGCACCTGGTCGAGAGCGAGCTGGCCGGGCATCTCGGCGTATCCCGGCAGCCGGTGCGGGAGGCGTTGCAGCGGCTCAACACCGAGGGCTGGGTCGATCTGCGGCCCGCCCAGGGTGCGTTCGTCCATGAACCCACGGAGGAGGAGGCCGACCAGCTCCTTTCGGTGCGTACGCTCCTGGAGGCGGAGGCCGCACGGCTGGCGGCCGCCAACTCCGGCACTGCGGGCATCGCCGCGCTGGAGGAACTCTGCGCCAAGGGGGAGCAAGCCGTCGCCGACGACGACGTCGACCTCGCCGTGGCGACCAATGCCGCCTTCCACGCCAAGGTCATGGAGTTGGCCGGCAATGTCGTCCTCTCCGAACTGGCCGGCCAGGTGGACCGCCGGGTCCGCTGGTACTACACCCCCGTCGCCCGGCAGCGCGGCACCCAGTCCTGGACCGAGCACCGCTCGCTGATCGCGGCGATCTCCTCACGCGACGAGCAGCGGGCGACGGCCGTCATGCGGGCCCACACCGAGCACACCCGCCAGACGTACCACCAGCGCGAAGAGAGCTGACCCCGCACTCTCCATGCCCTCGAACGCCGGCTGAGGAATCAGGCCCGGCGATCGGGGGTTTTTGCGCGCCCGGCCCCATGCCCCGGACCGTCGGACCCTCCTTTGTCCTCAGGGTGGAGAAAGTTGTGGTGGATTCCTGCGCAACTTCTTCCCACTCCCGGCAACCGCTGCTACGTTCCCCTCCAAAGCCCGACGGACAGGCCGATGTGGCGGGGAGGGACGCGTGAGACGGATGACGGCACGACCCGCGAATGCGCATCAGGCGCGACTGCTCCGGCTGTTGCGCGACGGCGGGCCCAACTCACGGGCACAGCTGGGGGATCAGGTCGATCTCTCCCGCTCCAAGCTCGCCGTCGAGGTGGACAGACTGCTGGAGACCGGCCTTGTCGTGGCCGACGGACTCGCCGCGTCCCGCGGCGGGCGTCGCTCGCACAACATCCGGCTCGCCCCGGCACTGCGTTTCCTCGGCGTCGACATCGGCGCCACATCGGTCGATGTGGCGGTCACCAACGCTGAGCTGGAGGTGCTGGGGCACCTCAACCACCCCATGGACGTACGCGAGGGGCCCGTCGCCATCTTCGAGCAGGTGCTGTCCATGGCGGCCAAGCTCCGGGCCTCCGGGCTCGCCGAAGGGTTCGACGGCGCGGGCATCGGCGTACCGGGACCGGTCCGCTTCCCCGAAGGCATCCCGGTCGCACCGCCGATCATGCCCGGATGGGACGGCTTCCCGGTCCGCGAGGCACTCAGCCAGGAACTGGGCTGCCCCGTCATGGTCGACAACGACGTGAACCTGATGGCGATGGGGGAGCAGCACGCGGGCGTCGCCCGTTCCGTGGGCGACTTCCTCTGCGTCAAGATCGGTACCGGCATCGGCTGCGGCATCGTCGTCGGCGGAGAGGTCCACCGCGGCACGACGGGCAGCGCCGGCGACATCGGCCACATCCAGGTCGAACCCGACGGCCGCCCCTGCGCCTGTGGCAACCGGGGCTGCCTGGAAGCACACTTCAGCGGGGCCGCACTGGCCCGCGACGCCGAGGACGCGGCCCGCGCCGGCCAGTCCCTGGAGCTCGCGGCCAGGCTGGAGGCGTCGGGGAGACTCACCGCCGTCGACGTCGCCGCAGCCGCCGCCGCCGGCGACGCCACCTCGCTCGACCTGATCCGTGAAGGCGGCAACCGGGTCGGACAGGTCATCGCGGGACTCGTCAGCTTCTTCAACCCCGGTCTGGTGGTGATCGGCGGCGGGGTGACCGGACTGGGCCACACGCTGCTGGCCAGCGTCCGGACCCAGGTCTACCGGCAGTCCCTGCCGCTGGCCACCGGCAACCTCCCCATCGTGCTGGGTGAGCTCGGACCCGCAGCCGGAGTCATCGGCGCGGCCAGGCTCATCAGCGACCACCTCTTCTCACCCGCCTGATCCCTCACCCGTTCTCATCACCTGCCCCACCCTTCACCGGCCCGCCTCAAGGCCCGACGGCAACAAAGGCCCCGCCCCCGCGCCCCAGGCCGGGGTCCGGGTAACACCCGGGACCGCACTGCGCCCTGCCCGCTCACCGGCCCTTCCCCCTGCTTCCGGACTCGCCCGCGCAGGGGCACCCCATCCGCCGAGGGGATTCGTCATGGCTCCAGAAGCACCGCTGCTCACCATGTCCGGCATCACCAAGTCCTTCCCCGGTGTACGCGCCCTCGACGGCGTGGACCTGGAGGTCCAGGCCGGCGAAGTCCACTGCCTCCTCGGCCAGAACGGCGCCGGCAAGTCCACGCTCATCAAGGTCCTCGCCGGGGCCCACCAGCCCGACGACGGCGAGATCACCTGGTGCGGCGCGCCTGCCGTGCTCAAGTCGCCGATCACCGCCATGCGTCTCGGGATCGCCACCATCTACCAGGAACTCGACCTGGTCGAGGGCCTGTCGGTCGCCGAGAACGTCTTCCTGGGTCACGAGCCCACCAGTGCCGGCTTCGTCGTCCGCACCCGCGAGGGCCGCACCGCGGCCGCCGCGCTCCTGAAGCGGCTCGGCCATCCGGAGATCGATCCCGCCCGCGCGGTCGGTGAACTCTCCGCGGCCCAGCAGCAGATCGTCTCCATGGCCCGGGCGCTCTCCCACGACGTACGCCTCATCGTGATGGACGAGCCGTCCGCCGCCCTCGACCCCGACGAGGTCGACAACCTCTTCCGGATCGTCGCCTCACTCACCGCCGACGGGGTCGCCGTCGTCTACATCTCGCACCGGCTGGAGGAGATCCGGAGGATCGGCGACCGGGTGACCGTGCTGAAGGACGGCCGGGCCGTCGCGGTCGGGCTTCCCGCAGAGTCCACACCGACACGCGACATCGTTGCCCTGATGACCGGCCGCAACGTCGAGTACGTCTTTCCGCCCCGGCCCAGCGCCCCCGAGGGCGCGCGGACGGCTCCGGTCCTCACGGTGCAAGGCCTCACCAGGAAGGGCGAGTTCGCCCCGGTCGACCTGGAGCTCAGGCCCGGCGAGATCGTCGGCCTCGCAGGACTCGTGGGCTCCGGGCGGTCCGAGATCCTGGAGACCATCTACGGTGCCCGCAAGGCCACCGCCGGACGGGTCACGGTCGCGGGCAAGCCGCTGCGGCCCGGCAGCGTACGCGCCGCCGTCGCCGCGGGCATCGGTCTCGCCCCCGAAGAACGCAAGGCGCAGGCCCTGCTGATGCTCGAATCGGTCACCCGAAACGTCTCCGTCTCCTCCATGTCCCGCTTCTCCAGAGCCGGTTGGATCGACCGGGGAGCGGAACGGAAGGCGGCCCGCGCTGCCACCCGCGAGCTCTCCCTGCGCCCCGACAACCCGGAGACGCCGGTGCGCACCCTCTCCGGCGGCAACCAGCAGAAGGCCGTCCTCGCCCGCTGGCTGCTGCGCGGCTGCCGGGTGCTGCTGCTCGACGAACCGACCCGCGGCGTGGACGTCGGCGCCCGCGCCGAGCTCTACGCCGTGATCCGCCGGCTGGCCGACGAAGGCCTCGCCGTTCTGCTCGTCTCCAGCGAAGTGCCCGAAGTCCTGGGCCTCGCCGACCGGGTGCTCGTCCTGCGTGAGGGCCGCGTCGTCCATACGGCGGACGCCACAGAGCTCGACGAGCACCGCGTACTCGACCTCGTGATGGAAGGGAGCCCGACGTCATGACGCAGCCCGTCTCATCGGCGCAGCAGAGCGGGCCGGACAAGGGCGCGGTGCCCGTGTCCGCCCCCGCGTCCCCGAAGAAGGACGGATCCCCGCGCACCTTCGGGCTGCGCGCGGACGTCCGCAACCTCTCCCTGCTCGGCGTCCTCGCCGCACTCGTAGTGGTCGGCGGGATCACCGAACCCGACGCGTTCCTGGACACCGGGAACCTCCAGCTCATCCTGACGCAGTCGTCCGTCATCGGTGTCGTCACCGTGGGCATGACCTTCGTCATCACCAGTGGCGGCATCGACCTCTCCGTCGGCGCGATGGTGGCGCTCGCCTCCGTCTGGGCGACGACGCTCGCCACCCAGGAGTACGGTTTCGCGGGCATCCTCTTCACCGCGGTCCTGGTCGGCCTGGGCGCCGGATTCGTCAATGGACTGCTCATCGCCTACGGCCGGATGGTGCCGTTCATCGCGACGCTGGCGATGCTCGCATCCGCCCGCGGGCTGGCCCTCCAGATCACCGACGGCAAGACCCAGATCGTCACCGTCAAGTCGGTGCTCGACCTCGGCCTGCCGGACGCCTACGTCCTGGGCATTCCGCCACTGGTCATGATGTTCGCCGTCGTCACCGTGGTCGGCTGGCTGGTGCTCAACCGCACGACGTTCGGCCGCCGCACGGTCGCCGTCGGCGGCAACGCGGAAGCGGCACGGCTCGCCGGCATCGACGTACGCCGACAGCGGCTCTACCTCTACCTGCTGTCCGGGCTCTGCTGCGGCATCGCAGCCTTCATGCTGATCATCCTGTCCGGCTCCGGCCAGAACACCAACGGCAACCTGTACGAGCTCGACGCCATCGCCGCCGCGATCATCGGCGGCACCCTGCTCAGCGGCGGCCGCGGCACCATCGTCGGCTCCGTCCTGGGTGTCCTCGTCTTCACCACGATCACCAACATCTTCGCGCTCAACAACCTGCAGAGCGATGTCCAGCAGATCGCCAAGGGCGCGATCATCGTCGCCGCCGTCCTCGTCCAGCGCCGGACGTCGGCCCACGGGGAGACCTGACCCCCCGTCCCCCTCCGCTCGACCCCCGTTCCGCATCCCACGCCGCAATGGATGAAGGGTTTGACAGCCATGCCAGAAACCAGTCGCAGAGGACTGCTGTTCGGTACCGCCGCAGTCTCCGCGGGCGCCCTGCTGACCGCCTGCACCAGCAACGAACCCAAGGAGAAGAACACCGCCGCGCAGAGCAACGCGCCCGCCGCGGACGACAAGCCGGGCAAGCCCGTCACGATCGGCTTCGCGGGACCGCAGGCCGACCACGGCTGGCTCAACGCCATCAACGAGAACGCCAGGTCGCGGGCGAAGAAGTACTCCGAGGTGACCCTGGAGACCACCGAGGGCTCCAACGACACGGCCGCGCAGATCGGGCAGGTCAAGACCCTCATCAACAAGAAGGTCGACGTCCTCGTCATCCTCCCGGCCGACGGCAAGGCACTCACCCAGGTCGGTCTGGAGGCCATGCGGGCGGGCATCCCCGTCATCAACCTGGACCGCGTCTTCGCCTCCCCGCAGGCCTATCGCTGCTGGGTCGGCGGCGACAACTACGGCATGGGCCTCAACGCCGGCACGTACATCGGCGAGCAACTCAAGGACAAGCCGAACGCCAAGGTCGTCGAGCTCGCCGGGATCGACAACCTGGAGCTCACCAAGCAGCGCAGCCAGGGCTTCGCCGACGCGCTGAAGAACTACTCCAACATCAAGCTGGTCGCCCGTCAGGCGGCCGAATTCACGGTCGAGTCGGGCCAGGCGAAGATGTCCCAGCTCCTCCAGGCGCAGAAGCAGTTCGACGCGCTGTGGAACCACGACGACGACCAGGGCGTCGGCGCTCTCCGCGCCATTCAGCAGGCCGGGCGCGACGAGTTCCTGATGGTGGGCGGCGCCGGGGCCAAGTCCGCCATGGATGCGATCAAGGCCGACAACAGCGTGCTGAAGGCCACCGTTCTCTACCCGCCGACCATGGCGGCGTCGGCCATCGACCTGGCGCGTGCGCTCGGCCAGGCCAAGGGGGTGGCGGGGCTCGCCGAGCTGGAGATCCCGACCAACCTCACCCTGTACTCGGCCGTGGTCACCACGGAGAACATCGACCAGTACCTGCCGACGGGCTTCAACTGAGCCGTCCCGCGGGAGGGTGCTGACCTTCCCGCCGCACACACCGGAACACCGACGAGGAGGAAGCCCGGATGGCCCGTAGGGAAGAGACGGAGCAGGAGGCGGCCGCGCCGCCGACGTACCGGCCGATGGCGAGCGCACCGACGCTCGGGGTCGGCATGGTCGGATACGCGTTCATGGGCGCCGCCCACTCGCAGGGGTGGCGCACCGCGGGCCATGTCTTCGAGCTGCCGATGAGACCGGTGCTCGCCGCGATCTGCGGGCGTGACCGGTCGGCGGTGGACGCCGCCGCCGACCGGCATGGCTGGGCGGCGGCGGAGACCGACTGGCGGGCCCTGATCGCCCGGGACGACGTCCAGCTCGTGGACATCTGCACCCCCGGCGACAGCCACGCGGAGATCGCCATCGCGGCCCTGGAGGCGGGCAAGCACGTGCTGTGCGAGAAGCCGCTCGCCAACACGGTCGCCGAGGCGGAGGCCATGACCGAGGCGGCGGCCCGTGCCGCCGCCCGCGGGCAGATCGCGATGGTCGGCTTCAACTACCGCAAGGTGCCGGCCATCACCTACGCCCGCAAGCTCATCGCCGAGGGCCGCCTCGGCACCCTGCGTCACGTCCGGGCCACCTACCTCCAGGACTGGCTGGTCGACCCCGCCTCCCCGCTCACCTGGCGGCTGAAGAAGGAGCACGCGGGCTCCGGCGCGCTCGGCGATCTCGGCGCGCACATCGTGGACCTCGCCCAGTACCTGGCGGGGGAGCTGCTGGTGGGGGTGTCGGCCGTGAGCGAGACCTTCGTCCGTGAACGCCCGCTGCTCGCGGGCCCCTCGGGAGGCCTGGGCGGGGTGGCCGCAGCCGGGGAGTCCGGCGCGGTGACTGTGGACGACGCGGCGCTGTTCACCGGCCGGCTCGCCTCCGGCGCCCTGGCCTCCTTCGAGGCGACCAGAATGGCGGCGGGACGCAAGAACGCATTGCGCCTGGAGATCAACGGTGAGCTCGGCTCGCTCGCCTTCGACCTGGAACGCCTCAACGAACTGTCCTTCCACGACCACACCGAGCCCGCCACCACGGCCGGCTTCCGGCGCATCCTGGTCACCGAGCCCGAGCATCCGTACCTGGAGGCCTGGTGGCCGCCGGGGCACGCTCTCGGATACGAGCACACGTTCATCCACCAGGCCCGTGACGCGGTGCGGACGATCGCCGAAGGGGCGCCGCCCGTCCCGTCGTTCGCCGACGGGCTGCAGGTGCAGCGGGTGCTGGCGGCGGTGGAGGAGAGCGCCGCGAAGAACTCCGTACTCACCCCCGTACAGGTCTAGGAGGTCCTGCGCATGCCCCGTCCCTTCACCCTGTTCACCGGTCAGTGGGCTGATCTGCCCCTGGAGGAGGTCTGCCGGCACGCCCGTGACTTCGGCTACGACGGTCTCGAACTGGCCTGCTGGGGAGACCACTTCGAGGTCGACAAGGCGCTGGCCGACCCCGGCTATCTGGAGAGCCGGCACCAACTCCTCGACAAGTACGGGCTGAAGTGCTGGGCGGTCTCCAACCACCTGGTCGGCCAGGCCGTCTGCGACAGCCCGATCGATGAGCGCCACCAGGGCATCCTCCCCGCCAGGATCTGGGGCGACGGGGAGCCCGAGGGGGTGCGCCGCCGGGCCGCCGAGGAGATCAAGAACACCGCACGGGCAGCAGCCGCCTTCGGTGTGGACACGGTCATCGGTTTCACGGGCTCGTCGATCTGGCACCTGGTCGCGATGTTCCCGCCGGTCCCGCCGCACATGATCGAGCGGGGGTACCAGGACTTCGCGGAGCGCTGGAACCCGATCCTCGACGTGTTCGACGCGGAGGGCGTGCGGTTCGCGCACGAGGTGCATCCCAGCGAGATCGCGTACGACTACTGGACGACGCACCGCGCACTGGAGGCGGTGGATCACCGGCCGGCGTTCGGGCTGAACTTCGACCCGAGCCACTTCGTCTGGCAGGACCTGGATCCGGTGGGCTTCCTGTACGACTTCCGGGACCGGATCTACCACGTGGACTGCAAGGAGGCCCGTAAGCGACTGGACGGCCGCAACGGCCGGCTCGGCTCGCACCTGCCGTGGGGCGATCCGCGGCGCGGCTGGGACTTCGTCTCGGCGGGGCACGGGGACGTGCCCTGGGAGGACGTGTTCAGGATGCTGCGGTCCATCGGCTACGAGGGCCCGGTCTCGGTGGAGTGGGAGGACGCCGGCATGGACCGGCTGGCAGGGGCGCCGGAGGCGCTGACGTCACTGAAGCGGTTCGATTTCGACCCGCCGAGCGCGTCGTTCGACGCGGCCTTCGGCGGCAACGGCTGAGGCGTCGGGGGTGCGGGCCCTGACGGGCGCTCGGCCCCCGGCCCTCGCAACCCCGAGCCCCGCAACCCCTGAGCCCCGCACACCGGCGGGGCTTCATCCGGGGTGGGAGACCCGGCCCCGCCGCGTTTGAGGCGCGAGTTCCGGAGAGGAGACCCAGGGGAAGGCCCCTGCCCCGGCCCAGCGGCACCCGCACACGCCGCCGGGCCGGTCTCCCCTGCCCCCGCACGCCTTTGTCCTGATCAGGGAAAAAGTTCGACAAGAGCGCTGCGCAAGGGCTTTCCGTCCCGGACGAACAGGTCTACCGTCCTAGACGTGTACATGACATAACCCACCGTCATACCCCCGTCACCGGAGCCGCACAGGCCCCGGCTGACCTGCGCGGCAGTCCCCGCGCGGAACGGCAGCACCCGCCCGTACAACCGGCACTCTCCGGAGGACACTCGTGCACAGAACTCGAAGCGGCGGCCGAAGCCGGCTCCGTGTCCGCAAATCCCTGGCCCTGTTCACCGGCGGCCTCCTCGCCGCCGCCACCCTCAGCCTGAGCGCCGCCTCGGGCACGGCCGCGGCCCACGAAGAACCCGCGCCGGCCCCCGCCGCCGAGGACTTCCAGCAGGTCACCCTCGCCAAGGGTGCGGCCGAGACCGGTGAGCCGATGTCGCTGGCGGTGCTCCCCGACCGCAGCGTCCTGCACACCTCGCGCAGCGGCGAGCTGCGCATCACCGACAGTGCCGGCAACACCCGGATCTCCGGCGTCATCCCTGTCTACTCGCATGACGAGGAAGGCCTCCAGGGCATCGGGGTCGACCCGGATTTCAGTGAGAACCGGGCGATCTACCTCTACTACGCGCCTCCGCTGGACACCCCCGCGGGAGACGCCCCCGAGACCGGAACCGCCGCCGACTTCGCCCCGTTCGACGGCGTCAACCGCCTCTCCCGCTTCGTTCTGAACGAGGACGGCACGCTCGACCTCGGCAGCGAGAAGAAGGTCCTGGACGTCAAGACGTCCCGCGGCATGTGCTGTCACGTGGGCGGTGACATCGACTTCGATGCCGACGGCAACCTGTACCTGTCGACCGGCGACGACACCAACCCCTTCGCATCCGACGGCTTCACTCCCATTGACGAGCGCCCCGACCGCAACCCGGCGTTCGACGCCCGGCGCTCCGCCGGCAACAGCAACGACCTGCGCGGCAAGATCCTCCGCGTCAAGGTCGCCGACGACGGCTCGTACACCGTGCCCGACGGAAACCTCTTCGCGCCGGGGACGGACAAGACCCGCCCCGAGATCTACGCGATGGGCTTCCGCAACCCGTTCCGCTTCTCCGTCGACAAGGCCACCGGCATCGTCTACGTAGGCGACTACGGGCCCGACGCGGGAGCGGCCGACCCCAAGCGCGGGCCGGCCGGACAGGTCGAGTTCGCCCGGGTCACGAAGGCCGGGAACTTCGGCTGGCCGTACTGCACCGGGGCCAACGACCCGTACATGGACTACGACTTCGCCACCAAGACCTCCGGCGCCGCGTTCGACTGTGCGGCCCCGAAGAACACCTCGCCGCACAACACCGGCATCGTGGACCTGCCGCCGGCCCAGGCTGCCTGGATCCCGTACGACGGCGGGTCCGTCCCGGAGTTCGGCACCGGCTCGGAGTCCCCGATGGGCGGCCCGGTCTACCACTACGACGCGGACCTCGACTCGCCCGTGAAGTTCCCCGAGGCGTACGACGGAGACTTCTTCGCCGGAGAGTTCGGCCGGCAGTGGATCAAGCGCATCGAGCAGGACGCCGACGGCAAGGTGCAGTCCATCAACGACATCCCGTGGTCCGGGACCCAGATCATGGACATGGCGTTCGGGCCCGACGGCGCGCTGTACGTCCTGGACTACGGCCTCTCCTGGTTCGGCGGCGACGAGAACTCCGCGCTCTACCGCATCGAGAACGCCACCGGAGGGCGCTCCCCGATCGCCGAAGCCACGTCCAACAAGACGTCGGGCACGGCTCCCCTGAAGGTGCAGTTCTCCTCCGCCGGCACCACCGACGGTGACGGAGACGCCCTCACCTACGCCTGGGACTTCGGCGACGGTGGCACCTCCACGGCCGCGAACCCCTCGTACACGTACAAGAAGAACGGCACCTACACCGCCACCGTCACCGCGAAGGACCCCTCCGGGCGCACCGGATCGGCCAGCGTGCACGTGACCGTCGGCAACACCGCACCCACGGTGAAGCTGGAACTCCCGGGCGACGGGCAGCTGTTCACCTTCGGTGACGACATTCCGTTCAAGGTCACCGTGACCGATCCCGAGGACGGCACGATCGACTGCTCGAAGGTCGAGGTCCGCTTCGTCCTCGGCCATGACAGCCACGGCCACCCCATTACCTCCGCACACGGCTGCACGGGCACCATCAAGACCGAGATGGACGGCGGGCACGACCCGAACGCCAACATCTTCGGGGTCATCGACGCCTCCTACACCGACGGCGGAGGCGGCGGCCAGGCCGCGCTGAGCGGCCACGACCAGTCGCAGCTCCAGCCGCGCCACCGCCAGGCCGAGCACTTCAACGCCTCGTCCGGCATCAACACCTTCGACAAGGCGAACGCCGAAGGCGGCAAGACCGTCGGCGACATCCACAACGGCGACTGGATCTCCTTCAAGCCGTACATCCTGGGCGACTCCACCAAGCTCACCGCCCGGATCTCCTCCGGCGGCGTGGGCGGCTTCCTCGAAGTACGCACCGGCTCGCCGACCGGGAAGATCCTCGGCTCCGCACCGGTGCCGGTGACCGGCGGCTGGGAGACCTTCCAGGACATCGACGTCCCCCTGCGCAAAGCCCCGAAGCAGGCCACCGAACTCTTCCTGGTGTTCAAGGGCGGCGAAGGGGCGCTCTACGACCTCGACGACTTCGAGCTCTCCAACACCCCGCCCGACAGGACGGCCAAGCGGGTCCTGGTCTTCTCCAAGACCGCCGGCTTCCGCCACGACGCGATTCCCGAGGGCATCGCCGCACTGAAGCAGCTCGGCAAGGACAGCAACATCACGGTCGACGCCACCGAGGAGGCGGGCCAGTTCACCACGGCGAACCTCGCCCGCTACGACGCCGTCGTCTTCATGTCGACGACGGGTGACGTCCTGAACGCCGACCAGCAGAAGGCCTTCGAGAACTACATCTCCACCGGTGGCGGCTACATGGGCGTCCACGCCGCCGCCGACACCGAGTACGACTGGTCGTTCTACGGCGGGCTCGTCGGCGCCTACTTCGCCGGTCACCCCGCCATCCAGCCCGTCACCGTCCGCGTCGAGGACCACAAGCACCCGGCCACCGCACACCTGGGCGACGCCTGGGAGCGGACCGACGAGCTGTACAACTACCGCACCCATCCGCGCGACAAGGTGAAGGTCCTCGCCACGCTCGACGAGACGACCTACACCGGCGGCACCATGAAGGGTGACCACCCGATCACCTGGTGCCAGACCTACCAGGGTGGCCGCTCCTTCTACACCGGCCTCGGCCACACCAAGGAGTCGTACGCCGACGCGGACTTCCGGGGGCTCCTCCTCGGCGGGATGCGGTACGCCGCGGGCCAGGTCAAGGGCGACTGCACGCCCAGCACCGGTTACCGGTCGATCTTCAACGGCAAGACGCTCGAAGGCTGGAAGCAGGCAGGACCCGGCTCGTTCGACGTCGTCGACGGCGAGCTGCGCTCCCAGGGCGGCATGGGACTGCTGACCTACCAGGCCAAGGAGCTGAAGTCGTACTCCCTGAAGCTCGACTGGAAGATGGCGGGCGACGACAACTCCGGCGTCTTCGTCGGGTTCCCGGCCTCCGACGACCCCTGGTCCGCGGTGAACAACGGCTACGAGGTCCAGATCGACGCCTCCGACGCCGTCGACCGCACCACCGGCTCCGTCTACACCTTCAAGGCGGCCAACATCAAGGCCCGGGACCAGGTGCTGAGGCCCCCCGGCCAGTGGAACAGCTACGAGA
The DNA here is from genome assembly GCF_045162765.1 of Streptomyces sp. NBC_01013. Classification (NCBI taxonomy): domain Bacteria; kingdom Bacillati; phylum Actinomycetota; class Actinomycetes; order Kitasatosporales; family Streptomycetaceae; genus Streptomyces; species Streptomyces sp. NBC_01013. Next base: position 941,476 of record NZ_CP108687.1, on the reverse strand, counting down.
TCAAGGTGCAGGGTGAACGGCTCCAGATCTTCCTCAACGGAGTGAAGATCAACGACTTCACCAACACCGACCCGGTCCGCAGCCTGAAGGACGGCTACATCGGCCTCCAGAACCACGGGGCGGACGACCAGGTCTCCTTCCGCGACATCCAGCTGAAGGAACTGCCCTCGGCGTAGGGCGGTCGCCCGGCCGGCGGCGGGCGGGGCAGCACGCCCCGCCCGCCGCCCGCAACCCCTTCCCCTCTCGTGTACAGCGCCATCGGATCGGCCCAGCCAGGACCCCCAGTCAGGGAGGCAGCCCGTGTCAGCAACCGCCGTTCGTACCGGAGTCTGGTTCATCGGAGCACGCGGCTCCGTCGCCACCACCGCCACGGCGGGGTGCGCCGCGGTCGCGGCGGGGCTCCACCCGGCGGCCGGCATGGTCACCGAGACAGCGCCGTTCGCCGGGAGTGGCCTGCCGCCCGTGACCTCTCTCGTCTTCGGCGGTCACGACACCCTGGACTGCCCCCTCCCCAAACGGGCCGAGGCACTTGCCGCCGGGGGAGTGCTGCCGCACGGACTTCCCTCGGCCGTACGGTCGGAACTCGCATCCGCCGACGCGGAGATACGCATCGGCGGACCCCTTCCCGGCGACACCCGCACGGACGAGGAACTCATCACCGCGTTCGCCGCCGACCTCACGGACTTCGGCCGGCGGGGCGGCCTGGCCAGGACCGTCGTCGTCAACGTCTCCTCCACCGAACCGGCGCCCGCCGCCGACGCCACACGGCTGCCCCCCAGCTCGCTCTACGCCGCAGCCGCGCTCCGCGCCGGCTGTCCGTACGTGAACTTCACTCCCTCCACGGGGCTGCGCGCGCCCGCCCTCCAGGACGCCGTCGCGGCCTCGGGTCTTCCGCACGCGGGCCGGGACGGCAAGACGGGCCAGACACTGCTGCGGTCCGTGCTCGCCCCGATGTTCGTCCAGCGCGCCCTGCCCGTACGCGCCTGGTCCGGCACCAACCTGCTGGGCGGCGGGGACGGGGCCGCGCTCGCCGACCCGGCCGCCGCCGCGGCGAAGAACGCCGGCAAGGAACGCGTCCTCGCCGACACGCTCGGCTCCGCCCCCGAGGGCGAGGTCCACATCGACGACGTCCCGGCACTCGGGGACTGGAAGACCGCCTGGGACCACATCGCGTTCGACGGCTTCCTCGGAGCCCGCATGGTGCTCCAGACCACCTGGCAGGGCTGCGATTCGGCCCTGGCCGCGCCCCTGGTGCTCGACCTCGCCCGGCTGCTGGCCCGCGCCCATGAGGTGGGCCTGACCGGCCCGCGGCCCGAGCTCGGCTTCTACTTCAAGGACCCGGACGGGGGACCCGCCGCGCTGTCCGAGCAGTACCTGGCGCTGCTCACCTTCGCCGAACGGCTGCGGTGCGCCGGACAGCTGCGGGGGGACAAGTGACGGTGCGTGCCTGGGCGGAACTGCTCAGGGTCTCCGCGCTGTTCACCGTCCCGGGTGACGCCCTGGCGGGTGCGGCGGCCGTCGGCGGGCGCCCCGGCCGCTCCACCGCCCTGGCCATGGGTGCCTCGCTCTGCCTGTACGAGGCGGGCATGGCGCTCAACGACTGGGCCGACCGCGACGAGGACGCCGTCGACCGCCCGCACCGTCCGATCCCCTCGGGGCGGATCACACCTCGCGCCGCCCTCACGGCGGCCGGCGCCCTGACCGGGGCGGGCCTTGCGCTCGCCGCCCGCGCCGGCCGTCCGGCCCTCACCGTCGCCACCGGCCTCGCGGCCACCGTCTGGGCGTACGACCTGTACCTGAAGCACACCCCGGCGGGCCCGGCCGCGATGGCGGCGGCGCGCGGCCTGGACCTGCTGCTGGGAGCGACGGCCACGGGAGCGGGACGGCTCCCGGCACCCGGAGCGGCCCGCGCCGCCCTGCCCGCCGCCGCCCTGCTCGGCGCGCACACCTACGCGGTCACCACCGTCTCGCACCACGAAGCGCAGGGCGGCTCCGCCACCGCACCCGTCGCCGCCCTCGCAGCCGTCGCCGGTATCGGCGGCGGCATGGTGCGCGAGCCGCACACCCACCGGGGTACGGGGCGGCCCGTCTCCCTCCTCCTCACCGCCCTCACCGGCTCCTACCTCCGCACCGCCGCACGCCCCCTCGTCCACGCCGCGCTCAACCCCTCGCCGCCCCTCACCCAGCGCGCCGTCGGCAGCGGTATCAGGGCGATGATCCCGCTCCAGGCCGCCCTCGCCGCACGCGCCGGATCAGCCGGTTCCGCGCTCGCCGTCATGGGCCTCGTCCCGCTCGCCCGCGCCCTCTCCCGGAAGGTGAGCCCCACATGACACTCCGCCTCGGCTACGGAACCAACGGGCTCACCGACCTCCGCCTGGACGACGCCCTCGGCCTGCTCGCCGACCTCGGCTACGACGGCGTCGGCCTGACCCTCGACCACATGCACCTGGACCCGATGGCCCCGGACCTCGCCGCACGCACCCGCCACGTCGCGGCCCGGCTCCAGGAGCTGGGGCTCGGCGTCACCGTGGAGACCGGGGCCCGCTACGTGCTGGACCCGCGCCGCAAGCACGGCCCCACGCTCCTCGACGCGGACCCCGACGCCCGCGCGGCCAGGACCGCGCTCCTCGTCCGGGCCGTCGGCGTGGCCGCCGACCTCGGCGCCCACGCCGTGCACTGCTTCAGTGGCGTCACACCCCCGGACACGGCCCCCCACACCGCCTGGCAGCGGCTGACCGGCTCACTCGCCCCGGTTCTCGACGCCGCGGAACGAGCCGGCGTCCCGCTCGCGATCGAGCCGGAACCCGGACACCTCCTCGCCAACCTCGCCGACTTCCACCACCTGCGGGTCCTGAGCGGCGACCCCGAACCCCTCGGGCTCACCCTCGACATCGGCCACTGCCAGTGCCTGGAAACCGCCCTGCCCGTCGACTGCGTACGAGACGCCGCCCCCTGGCTGCGTCACGTACAGATCGAGGACATGCGCCGCGGCGTCCACGAACACCTCCCCTTCGGCGACGGCGAGATCGACTTCCCACCCGTCCTCGCCGCACTCGACGCCCTCGGCGACAGCGGCTACGCCGGGCTCACCGTCGTCGAACTGCCCCGCCATTCCCACGCGGGCCCCGAACACGCCCGCACCTCCATCGACTTCCTGAACAAGCACCGCCCGTCGAACCGCCCCGGTCCTGTCCGGAGTTCCCCGTCTGCCCCCCGGCGCCCGGCACGCACACTGGGCGCACGTCGCCGCGGCACAGGTGGCTCCGCCCCATGACCTGCGACAGCGCACCCCGACCGCACGCACCGACCGCCGCCGGCTCCCCGCGCGAACGACGGGAGCTCCGGACAGAACCCAGCCGCCGAAGGGAGCACACCATGATGGCCACCCCGACGAACCCGCTCCTGTCCCGCAAGGAACTCGACACCAGGCTCGGCGGAGCCGCGCGCGCCTGGCTCGACGAAGCCCTCGCCGAGGCCGCCCACGCCGCAACCCACGCGGACACCGCCCCCGCGGACAGCTACGCGGTACCGCCGTGGGAGCTGCGGTACGCCTCCGCCGGGCGGCAGTGCGGACTCGAACACGCCGACTCCGTACGCGCCCTGCTGCTCATCGAGGCCCGCGCCGGCCTGCCCGCCCTGACCCGTCTCTACGAACAGGGCACCGCCGCCGAACGCCGCGCCGTCCTTCTGACCCTGCCCGCACTGGACCTCGGCCCGACCGCACTGCCGCTCGTCGAGGACGCGCTGCGCGCCAACGACACCACCCTGATCGCCGCGGCCGTCGGCCCGTACGCCGCCGCCCACCTCGATCCGCACAACTGGCGCCACGCCGTCCTGAAGTGCCTGTTCACCGGCGTCCCCGTCGAGTCCGTCGACGACCTGGCCAGGAGGACGCGCGGCGACGCCGAACTCGCCCGGATGCTCGGCGACTTCGCAGCGGAACGCATCGCGGCCGGCCGGCCCGTCCCCGCCGGACTGCACCACGTACTCGCCCTCACGGCCCCCGGCCCCGCCGCGCCCGCCGCCCCCACGGAGGAGTCCTGATGCGCATCTTCGACCCCCACATCCACATGACCTCCCGCACCACGGACGACTACCGGGCGATGTACGACGCGGGGGTCCGCGCCCTGGTGGAACCCTCCTTCTGGCTCGGCCAGCCCCGCACCTCGCCGGCCAGCTTCTTCGACTACTTCGACGCCCTGCTCGGCTGGGAACCCTTCCGCGCCGCCCAGTACGGCATCGCCCACCACTGCACCCTCGCCCTCAACCCCAAAGAGGCGAACGACCCGCGCTGCACCCCCGTCCTGGACGCCCTGCCCCGCTATCTCGTCAAGGACTCCGTCGTCGCCGTCGGCGAGATCGGCTACGACTCGATGACCCCGGCCGAGGACACCGCACTGGCCGCCCAGCTCCAGCTCGCCGCCGACAACGGCCTGCCCGCACTCGTCCACACCCCGCACCGGGACAAGCTCGCCGGCCTGCGCCGCACCATCGACGTCGTACGCGAGTCCCACCTCGCTCCGGAGCGGGTGCTCCTGGACCACCTCAACGAGACGACCGTGAAGGACGCCCGTGACAGCGGCTGCTGGGCCGGCTTCTCCATCTACCCCGACACCAAGATGGACGAGGACCGCATGGTCGCCGTCCTCAAGCTCCACGGCACCGAGAAGGTCCTCGTCAACTCCGCGGCCGACTGGGGCAAAAGCGATCCACTGAAGACACGCAGGGTCGGCGACGCCATGCTCGCCGCCGGCTTCACCGAGGACGACGTCGACCAGGTCCTGTGGCGCAACCCTGTCGCCTTCTACGGCCAGAGCGGCCGTCTCCACCTCGACACCGCCGCCCCCGAACCGCTCCACGAGGGCAACTCCATCCTGCGCGGCGGGGAGTGAGGCCATGCGCTTCCGCCACCCCGACGGCACCGTGGTCCACCTCGCGTACTGCACCAACGTCCACCCCGCCGAGACCCTCGAAGGCGTCCGCGCCCAACTGCGCGACCACTGCGAACCCGTACGCAAGAGGCTCGGGCGCGACCGCCTCGGCATCGGGCTCTGGCTCGCCAGGGACGCTGCCCGCACGCTGATCAACGACCCGTCCCAGCTGCGCTCGCTGCGCGCCGAGCTCGACCGCCGCGGCCTCGAAGTCGTGACCCTCAACGGCTTCCCGTACGAAGGGTTCGGCGCCGAGGAGGTCAAGTACCGGGTCTACAAACCTGACTGGACCGACCCCGAGCGCCTCGCCCACACCACCGACCTGGCCCGGCTGCTCGCCACGCTCCTGCCCGACGACGTCACCGAGGGCACCATCTCCACCCTGCCCCTCGCCTGGCGCACCCCGTACACCGGCGACCCCGAGGCCGCCCGCACCGCACTCGCGGCGCTCACCACCCTCGGCGAACGTCTCGACGCGCTCGACGAGCTCACGGGCAAGTCCATCCGGATCGGCCTCGAACCCGAACCCGGATGCACGGTCGAGACCACCGCCGACGCCATCGCCCCCCTCACCGCGATCGGCCACGCACGCATCGGCGTCTGCATCGACACCTGCCACCTGGCCACCTCCTTCGAGGACCCGGACACCGCAGTCGACGCGCTCACCGCCGCCGGTATCCCCGTCGCCAAGGCACAGCTCTCCGCCGCCCTGCACGCCGAACACCCCCACCTCCCCGAGGTGCGGACCGCCCTCGCCGCCTTCGCCGAGCCCCGCTTCCTGCACCAGACCCGCATCGCGACGGCCGCCGGACTGCGCGGCACCGACGACCTCGACGAAGCGGTCACGGGCGAGGCCCTGCCCGACAGCGCCCCGTGGCGCGCCCACTTCCACGTGCCTCTGCACGCTCCGCCCGCACCCCCGCTCACCTCCACCCTCCCCGTGCTCCGCGCCACCCTGAGCCGGCTCGTAGGCCGGGCCCGCCCACTCACCCGCCACCTGGAGGTCGAGACGTACACCTGGCAGGCGCTCCCCGCCGAGCTGCGGCCCCGCTCCCGCGCCCAGCTCGCCGACGGCATCGCCGCCGAGCTCACCCTCGCCCGCGACCTCCTGACCGACCTCGGCCTCAAGGAGCTGCCATGACCACCGCCTGGACGCCCGGCACACCCACGCCCCTCCTCGTCCTCGACGTCGTCGGGCTCACCCCCCGCCTCCTCGACCACATGCCCCACCTCAAGGCCCTGGGACAGTCCGGCACCCACGCCCCGCTCGGCACCGTGCTCCCCGCCGTCACCTGCGCCGCCCAGTCCACCTTCCTCACCGGCACCACCCCCGCCGAGCACGGCATCGTCGCCAACGGCTGGTACTTCCGCGAACTCGGCGACGTGCTCCTGTGGCGCCAGCACAACGGACTCGTCGCGGGTGACAAGCTCTGGGACGCCGCCCGCCGGGCCCACCCCGGCTACACCGTCGCCAACATCTGCTGGTGGTACGCGATGGGCGCCGACACCGACTACACCGTCACCCCACGCCCCGTCTACTACGCCGACGGCCGCAAGGAACCCGACTGCTACACCCGGCCGCCCGCCCTCCACGACGAACTCACCGAGAAACTCGGCACCTTCCCCCTCTTCCACTTCTGGGGCCCCGGCGCCGACCTCGTCTCCTCCCAGTGGATCATCGACGCCACCCGCCACATCCTCGGCACCCGTCACCCCGACCTCGCGCTGTGCTACCTCCCGCACCTCGACTACGACCTCCAGCGATACGGCCCCGACGACCCGCGCGCCTTCGAGGCCGCCGCCGACCTCGACCGGGCCGTGGCACCGCTCCTGGACGACGCCCGCCGCGAGGGACGCACCGTCGTCGCCCTCTCCGAGTACGGCATCACCCGGGTCGACCGGCCCGTCGACATCAACCGGGCGCTGCGCCGCGCCGGACTCCTGGAGGTGCACACCCAGGACGGCATGGAGTACCTGGACCCGATGACGTCGAGGGCCTTCGCCGTCGCCGACCACCAGATCGCGCACATCTACGTACGCCGTCCCGAGGACCTCGAAGCGGCCCGCGAAGCCCTGGCAGACCTGCCCGGCATCGACCTTCTCCTCGACGACGAGGGTAAGAAGGCACACGGTCTGGACCACCCCCGCTCCGGCGAACTGGTCGCCGTGGCCGAACCGGACGCCTGGTTCACGTACTACTACTGGCTCGACGACGACCGGGCGCCGGACTTCGCGCAGCTCGTCGAGATCCACCGCAAACCCGGCTACGACCCCGTCGAGCTCTTCATGGACCCGGAGGACCCGTACGTCCGGGTCAAGGCGGTCACGGCCGTCGCCCGCAAGAAGCTCGGCATGCGCTACCGCATGGCGGTCGTGCCGCTCGATCCGTCACCCATCCGAGGCAGCCACGGCCGCCTCCCCCCGAGCGACGAAGAAGGTCCGCTCATCCTCTGCTCCACCCCCCACGCGTTCACCGGACCCGTCCGGGCCACCGAAGTGAAGTCCCTGCTCCTCACGCTTGCCGGCCTCGCATGAGAACGGGCCGTGCACAGCGTGGCGAGCACCTTCGAGAAGGAGAGAGACCGTGACCGTGTACAACGACGAATCCGGAACGGACGGCGCCCTGCGCCGCAGCCTCGGCGTCAGCCGCCGCCGTTTTCTCAGCACCTGCACCGCCGCGGGGGCCGCGGCGATCGCCGCGCCCGTCTTCGGCGCGTCACCGGCCTTCGCCCAGCCCGCTGCCGGCCAGGGGCAGGGCCACGACCACGGTCATGGCCACGGTCAGGCTCTGGTCCCGGCGGCGAAGCGGGGCATCATCCTGTACACCGTGCGCGACGCCACCGGCCGGGACCCGCTCAGCACCAGCCTCCCCTCGGGCTTCCGCGACGTCTTCAAGGAGCTGGCCCGCTACGGCTACAAGCAGGTCGAGTTCGCCGGGTACGGCCAGCACGCCAACGCACCCGGTGGCAACAACCTCGAATCGGTGGAGGGCGCGAAGCTGCTCCGCTCGTGGCTGGACGACTACGGACTGCGCGCCCAGGGCAACCACGGCTTCATCCCCGGGTCCTGGCCGCTGAGCCAGAGCGACCTGGACCAGTTCAAGCGGCACCTCGAAATAGCGAACATCCTCGGCATGGACCACATGGGTACCGGCGGCGACCCCACCGGCAGCGCCTACCGTGCCGACTGGGACGTGGCCGCCGACAAGTGGAACGCGCTGGGACAGATCGCTCATCGTGCGGGCATCAAGCTGTACACGCACAACCACGACGCGGCCTACGGCTTCCTGCTCGACGGCGGTCCGCTGGACGCGCAGGGCCGGCCCACCCGCAGCTCGGGCACGCGCAAGCTCGAGTACTTCCTCGAGGTCACCGACCCGAAGACCGTATGGCTGGAGATGGACGTCTACTGGGCACACGTCGCCCAGTACAAGTTCCACACCTACACCGCGCTCGACGGGTCGCAGCGGGAGAACATCTTCGACCCCGCGGCAGTGGTCCGCCGCCACAACAAGCGCTACCCGCTGTTCCACGCCAAGGACGGCATCGTCAACACGGCCGGCGGTGACGGCTACGAAATGGTCCCCTTCGGCACCGGGGACATCGACTACCGGACCTTCTTCCGCCGCGTCGGGCAGGCGAACTACCGCAACCCGATGGTCGAGCAGGACACCGCACCGAGCTCGACGGACCTCGCGCAGTCCCTGAGGCAGGCGCGGATCAGCTACGAGGGCATGGCGGCGCTGCGCAGGTAGGACCACCGGCGGGCCCGGACCCGTCGAGCCCCGTACGTCGGGCCTCCCCGCACAGGTGCGGGGAGGCCCGACGTACGAGGGGGAGCGACAGCCCTCAGACGACCTCCCGGCTGACTGGCTGCGGATTCGGGACGATGTCCCGCACTCGCGGCCGCCCGGGCTGCCTCAGCATCAGCGCGATGCACGCAGCCACCATGGAGATGCCCCCGGCCAGCGCATAGGCGCCGTTGTAGCCCCAGGAGTCCACCACCATCGAGCCCAGACCACCGCCGAACAGTCCGCTGATCAGCTTGCCGCTGTAGACGAGACCGTAGTTGGTGGCGTTGTAGTTCTCCCCGAAGTAGTCCGGCGTCAGGGCGGCGAACATCGGGTAGAACGCACCGCCTCCGAAGCCGGAGAGGAAGGCGAAGAACAGGAACAGCCACTCACTGTGCAGGTCACCGGCCCAGATCACACCGAACTGGGCGAGACCCAGCACCACGATGACGAACACCAGGGTCAGCTTGCGGCCCCAGATGTCGGACAGCCAGCCGACGACGGCCCGGCCGACCCCGTTGATCACCGCCATGACACCCATGGAGGAGGCCGCGACCAGGGGGCCGAAACCGACCTCCTTGGCGTAGTCCACCTGGAACGAGATACCGAAGATGGATACGCCGGCCGTCAGGACGATCGTGATCCACATGAGCGGAAGCATCCCGGTCCGGATGGCCTCCTTCGGCGTGTACTGCTTCGCCGCCGGAGGGTTCTTCGCCAGGCTCGCCGCACTCTTCGCGTTCCCCGAGTGGTTCAGCGGGTCGACCTCCGACGGCCACCAGTTCTTCGGCGGGTCCTTGAAGAACCAGGCACAGGCCGCCACGACGATCAGGACGTAGAGACCGATGAGGTCGAGCACCTCGTTGTAGTTGCTCGTGTCGAAGGCGTAGTTGAAGATGAAGATGAAGGGCAACGCGCCATAGGCGAAGCCGCCGTTGACGAAGCCCGTCTTCGCGCCGCGCCGCTCCGGGAACCACTTGCCCACCATGTTGATGCACGTGGCGTAGATGAGTCCGGAGCCCAGGCCGCCGACGACCCCGAAGCCGCAGATCGCGCCGAAGACGTTGTCGACGTGCGACAGCGCGAGGAATCCGACGAGACAGAGCGCGGCTCCGATGAACATGGCCCGACGCGCCGTCAGTATGCCCCTCTCGCGCATCCACCCGGCCGGGAAGGCGATTCCGGCCTGGAAGAAGACCCAGACGCTGAGAATCCAGAAGGTGTTGCTCTGTGTCCACCCGTGGGCCTCGGAGAGGGTGTCCTCCGCCGACCCGTAGGCGTACTCCGACACGCTGATGGCCATCATCGCGATCCACGGCAGATACACCATGAACGCGCGGCTGTGACCGAGAATGCTGCGGTCCGTCTCACCGACCCGGTAGACGCGGCCCTTGCTGTCCGTCACTTCCCGGTACGCGACGGCTGACGCGCCCGGTTGTCCGTCTGTGCTCATGAAACTCCCCTTGGCTTCGAAAGAACCTGGCCAGCGCCCCCTGTCCAAACTCCTCGTGCCTGGGAAGGGTCAGGTCAGCAGCCCCGCGGCCCTTGCCCAGCGGTACTTCGCACCGAGCGCCGCGACCGGCTTCTCGGTGGTATAGGGGTAGGCCACGACGCCGCGCTCGTAGAGATACGCGCACGCCTCCTCGACCTCTGTGTCACCGGCCAGCGACGCCACCACCGGCTTCTCGATCCCACGGTCCCGGAACTCGCGGACGACCCGGGCGGTCAGCTCGGCGAAGACCATCGGAGGGGTGACGATCGTGTGCCAGTAGCCCAGGACCAGCGCGTGGATGCGCGGATCCTCCATGCCGAGCCGGATCGTCGCCTCGTACGTCGACGGAGGCTCACCGCCCGTGATGTCGATCGGGTTGCCCGCCGCACCGAAGGGCGGGATGAACGCCTTGAACGCGGTGTCGAGGTCCGACGGAATCTCCATCAGTGACAGGCCGTGGTCCACGATCGCGTCCGACAGCAGCACACCCGAACCGCCCGCACCGGTGATGATGACGACGTTGTCGCCCTTCGGCGTCGGCAGCACCGGCAGCGCCCGCGCGTACTCCAGCATGTCGTTCAGCCCCGGCGCCCGGATCACCCCCGCCTGGCGCAGGATGTCGTCGTACACGGCGTCGTCGCCGGCCAGTGCGCCGGTGTGCGAGCCGGCCGCCTTCGCACCCGCGCTGGTCCGGCCCGCCTTCAGCACGACGATCGGCTTCTTCGGTACGGTCGCGCGCGCCGCCTCCACGAAGGCACGCCCGTCCTTGAGGTCCTCCAGGTGCATCGCGATGCACCGGGTGTTCGGGTCCTCGCCGAACCACGTCAGCAGATCGTCCTCGTCGAGGTCCGACTTGTTGCCGAGCCCGACGATCGCCGACACACCGGTCTTCGTCGAACGGGCGAAACCGAGGATCGCCATGCCGATGCCACCGGACTGGGAGGTCAGCGCCACCCCGCCCTTGACGTCGTACGGGGTGCAGAAAGTGGCGCACAGGTCCTGCCACGTCGAGTAGTAGCCGTAGATGTTCGGCCCGAGCAGCCGCACGCCGTACCGCTCACCGACCGCCACGATCTCGTCCTGCAGGGCCTGCTCACCGGTCTCGGCGAAACCGGACGGGATCAGGACCGCGTTGGCGACGCCCTTGCGGCCCGCCTCCTCCAGCGCCGCCGCCACGAACCTGGCCGGGATCGCGAAGACCGCCACGTCCACCTCACCGGGAATGTCCGTGACACTCCTGTACGCCTTGCGGCCCAGAATGTCATCGGCCCGGGGGTTCACCGGATGGATCTCCCCGGAGAACCCGCCGTCGATGAGGTTGCGCATCACCGAATTGCCGATCTTCCCGGGCTCGTCGGAGGCGCCGATCACCGCGACCGAACGCGGCTCCATCAACCGCCGCATCGACGTGAGGATCTCCTCCCGGCCGTACTTCCGCCGCTCCTTCACCGCCCCGGTGGCCAGCAGGATCCGGATGTCGGCGGCGACCGCGCCCTCGGGCGAGGCGATCACCGGGTTGAGGTCGACCTCGGCGATCTCCGGGAAGTCCGTGACCAGCTGGGACACCCGCCGGATCTGCTCGGCCAACGCCCACCGGTCCACCGGCGGGGCGCCGCGCACCCCACGCAGGATCTCCGCTGCGCCGATCGAGTCGAGCATCGACCGTGCCTCGTCGGGGGTGACCGGAGCGAGGCGGAAGGTGATGTCCTTCAGCACCTCCACCAGCACACCGCCCAGTCCGAAGGCGACCACCTTGCCGAACGTGGGGTCGGTCACCGCGCCGATGATGACCTCCTGCCCGGGCGGCACCAGTTGCTGCACCTGCACGCCGTCGATGCGCGCGTCCGGCGCGTACGCCCGCACGCTCTCGATGATGCGGCAGAACGCCTCCCGTACCTGTGCCGCACCCTTCACCCCGACGACGACACCGCCGGCATCCGTCTTGTGCAGCACATCGGGGGAGACGATCTTCAGTACGACGGGGCCGCCGAGCCGGTCCGCGAGGGCGACCGCCTCGTCGATGTCCTGCGCCAGTTCCTCGCCGGGCACGGCGATTCCGTACACATCCGCCACGATCTTGCCCTCGGGGGCGGTGAGCGCCGCCCGGCCGGACGCCCGGACGGATTCGAGCAGTTGCCTGACCTGTTCGCGATCCTGTGATTCGACCATGCTCAGATGACTCCGCTCGTCTTCAGCAGCCGCAGTTCCTCGTCACCGAGGCCCAGCTCACCGACGTACACCTCTTCGTTGTGCTGGCCGAGCAGCGGTGAAGTCACCACGTCCACGGGGGAGTCGGACAGCTTCAGCGGACTGCCTACGGTGGTGAAGGTGCCGCGCTCCGGATGGTCGACCCGGACGACCATCTCGTTGGCGGCCAGCGACTCGTCCTCCACGATCTCCTTGGTGGAGAGGATCGGACCGCAGGGGATGTTGTGCCCGTTGAGCTGTTCCAGGACCTCCCATTTCGGAAGCGTGGCCGACCACTCCTCGATGAGCTGGAACATCTTGTTCAGCTTGGGCAGCCGGGCCTCGGGCGTCGCCCACTCGGGGTCGTCCACCAGTTCCGGGCGCCCGATCAGCGACGCGAGCGGCGGCCAGCCGACGGGCTGCACGATCACGTAGACGTAGTCGTTGGGCCCTCCCGGCGCGCACTTCACCGCCCATCCGGGCTGCCCGCCGCCGCTGGCGTTGCCGCTGCGTGGCACCTCGTCGCCGAAGTCCTCGTTCGGATATTCCGCCAACGGACCATGGCAGAGCCGCTGTTGGTCGCGCAGCTTGACCCGGCACAGGTTGAGCACGGCGTGCTGCATCGCGACATTGACGCGCTGCCCCCGCCCGGTGTTCTCGCGCTGGAACAGGGCGGCCAGGATGCCGGCGACGGCGTGGATGCCGGTGCCGGAGTCGCCGATCTGCGCCCCCGTGGCCAGCGGCGGTCCGTCCTCGAACCCGGTGGTGGACATCGAGCCGCCCATGGCCTGGGCGACCACTTCGTACGCCTTGAAGTTGGTGTACGGGCCCTCGCCGAAGCCCTTGATGGAGGCGTAGACGATCCTCGGGTTGATCTCCTGGATCCGCTCCCAGGTGAACCCCATCCGGTCGACGGCCCCCGGCCCGAAGTTCTCCACCATCACATCGCTGCGGCGGATGAGTTCGGTGAGGATCTCCCTGCCGCGCTCGCTCTTGGTGTTCAGCGTGATGCTCCGCTTGTTGCAGTTGAGCATCGTGAAGTAGAGGGAGTCGACATCGGGAAGGTCGCGCAGCTGCTTGCGGGTGATGTCCCCGCTCGGAGCCTCCAGCTTCACCACGTCCGCACCGAGCCAGGCGAGCAGCTGAGTGGCGGAGGGGCCGGACTGTACGTGCGTCATGTCGAGGACGCGCACGCCCTCAAGAGCTTTGGTCATGCCAACGGCTCCTCTGCTACTTGTACATGGTCTGGTTCATGGTTCCGGGGGCGTACGCGTCCGGGTCGACCCAGACGTTGATCAGCGACGGCAGCCCGGACTCACGGGCCCGCCGCAGGGCCGGTGCGATGTCGGCGGGGTCGCGCACCTCCTCCCCGTGACCCCCGAGCATCTGGGCGAACTTGTCGTAGTGGACGTCGCCGAGGGTGTTGCCGACCCGCTCGCGCTCGTCTCCGTACTTGGCCTTCTGGCCGTATCGGATCTGGTTCATCGAGGAGTTGTTGCCGACGATGCCGACGAACGGGAGGTCGTAGCGCACCAGCGTCTCGAAGTCCCAGCCGGTCAGGGAGAACGCGCCGTCTCCGAAGAGCGCGACGACCTCCTTGTCGGGCAGGGCCTGCTTGGCGGCCAGGACGAAGGGCACACCGACACCGAGGGTGCCGAGCGGACCCGGGTCCATCCAGTGGCCGGGCGACTTCGGCTGCACGACCTGACCGGAGAAGGTCACGATGTCGCCGCCGTCCCCGATGTAGATGGAGTCCTCGGTGAGGAACTCGTTGATCTCGCTGACCAGCCGGTAGGGATGGATGGGCGAGGCGTCCGACTTCAGGCTCGGCAACCGCTTCTCGATCGCGGTCTGTTCGGCAGCGCGGAGCTCCTCCAGCCAGGCCTTGCGCTTGACCGCACCCCCGTTCAGCCGCCCGCTCGCGGCCTCGGTGACGGCCTTGAGGATCAGACCGGCGTCGCCGACGATGCCGAGGTCGATGTCCCGGTTCTTGCCGACCGTGCGGTAGTCGAGGTCGATCTGCACGACGGTGGCGTCCGGGGAGAGCCGCTTGCCGTAGCCCATGCGGAAGTCGAACGGCGTCCCCACGATGACGATGAGGTCGGCGTTGGAGAAGGCGTAGCGACGCGACAGCTGGAAGTGGTGCGGGTCGCCGGGCGGCAGGGTGCCGCGGCCCGCGCCGTTCATGTACGCCGGTACGTTCAGGGTCCGTACGAGCTCGGTGGCGCTGTCCGTCGCCCGGGTGGTCCACACCTGACTGCCCAGCAGGATCGCCGGCTTCTCCGCGTGCACCAGCAGGTCGGCGAGCCGTTCGACGGCCGCGGGGTCACCGGGCGAGCGGGTCGAGGCCCGGTACTGCCCGGCCTGCGGCACCCGTGCCGTCGACACCGGCACCTTGGCGTCCAGTACATCGCGCGGAATCTCCAGGAAGGACGGGCCGGGGGCGCCGTGGTAGCACTCGCGGAAGGCCATGGAGACCATGTCCGCGGCGCGTGCGGTGTCCGGCACGGTGGCGGCGAACTTCGAGATCGGCGACATCATCTCGACGTGTGGCAGGTCCTGGAGCGATCCCATCTTGTGCTGGCTGTGCGCTCCCTGACCACCGATCAGCACCATGGGAGACTCGGCGCGGAAGGCGTTGGCGACGCCGGTCACCGCGTCCGTGGTCCCCGGACCCGCGGTGACGACGGCGCATCCGGGCTTACCGGTGATCCGGGCGTAGCCGTCGGCGGCGTGGG
Organism: Streptomyces sp. NBC_01013; assembly: GCF_045162765.1. Classification (NCBI taxonomy): domain Bacteria; kingdom Bacillati; phylum Actinomycetota; class Actinomycetes; order Kitasatosporales; family Streptomycetaceae; genus Streptomyces; species Streptomyces sp. NBC_01013. The sequence continues at coordinate 926,338 of NZ_CP108687.1, read as the reverse complement.
CGGCGACCTGCTCATGGCGTACGTCGACGACCTCGATGCCCTCGTCGACGCAGCCGTCGTAGATGTCGATGATGTGCCCGCCGCAGAGGGTGTAGATGCGCTCCACCCCCTCGGCCTTCAACGCCTTCGCGACCAAGTGCCCACCGGAAATGAGGTCCTGGCTGTCCTCGGGCATGAAGATCCCTGTCCCTTCGTAGGGGAGTGCGGAAACCGCTCCAGTGCTCTCGCGGTACATTGCATACAGTCGACGAATACTGTATGAACCTTGTTATCCCGCATCCGGTGGGTGGTGTCCAGGGGGCGTGCGGCACTTTCACAATCGGCACGATCGGGAGTGGCTATGGATCTGTACGAGCACCAGGCACGGCAACTCTTCGCAGAACACGGCATAGCGGTACCGCGCGCCGAAGTCGTCGACAACGCGAACGCGGCGCAGCAGGCAGCCCGGCGACTCGGCGGACGCGTCGTGGTCAAGGCACAGGTCAAGACCGGCGGCCGGGGCAAGGCGGGCGGCGTGAAGCCGGCTGCGGACCCGGCGGCCGCGGCCCTCGCGGCGCGCGGGATCCTCGGCATGGACATCAAGGGCCACACCGTCCGCACGGTGATGCTCGCCGAACCGGTGGACATCGAGGCGGAGTTCTACGTGAGCTACGTACTGGACCGGGCGGCCGGCACCTTTCTCGCCATCGCCTCCGCGGAGGGCGGCATGGAGATCGAGGAGGTGGCCGCCACTCGCCCGGATGCGGTGGCCCGCATCCCGGTCGACCCGGCGGAAGGCGTGACGGAAGGCAAGGCGCGACAGATCGCCGAGGCGGCGAGACTGCCCTTGGAGGCGGCTCCCGTGCTCAGCCTGCTGTGGCAGGTGCTCAGTCGTGAGGACGCCCTCCTGGTCGAGGTCAACCCTCTCGTACGGACCACCACGGGCCAGATCCTCGCCCTGGACGGCAAGGTGTCCCTGGACGACAACGCGGGCTTCCGCCGGTCCCGTCGGGGTGCGGACACCGACGACCCGCACGGCGACCCGCTGGAGGCCGAGGCGGCTGCCAAGGGTCTCAACTACGTGAAGCTGGACGGCGAGGTCGGGATCATCGGCAATGGCGCCGGACTCGTCATGTCCACCCTCGACGTCGTCGCCGGCTGCGGTGCACGCCCCGCCAACTTCCTCGACATCGGCGGCGGCGCCTCCGCCCGGGTCATGGCCGACGGACTGTCCGTCATCCTCTCCGACCCCGGCGTGAAGTCCGTCCTGGTCAACGTCTTCGGTGGCATCACCGCCTGCGACGCGGTGGCTGACGGCATCGTCCAGGCGCTGGAGACCGTACGACTGGCGAAACCGCTCGTCGTCCGCCTCGACGGCAACAACGCCCCGCGCGGGCGCGCGATCCTCGACGCCCGTGCCCACCCGCTGATCCAACAGGCCACCACCATGGACGACGCCGCGCGTCGCGCCGCCCGACTCGCCGACGCAGCATAAGGAGTGCGGACATGGCCATCTTCCTCACCGAGGAGAGCAGGGTCCTCGTCCAGGGCATGACGGGCGCCGAGGGCATGAAACACACGCGCCGCATGCTTGCGGCCGGCACCCGGATCGTCGGGGGTGTCAACCCGCGCAAGGCGGGGCGGACCGTGGACGTGGACGGCACCCCCGTACCGGTCTTCGGCTCGGTCCGGGCGGGCATGACGGCCACGGGCGCGGACGTCACGGTCGTCTTCGTCCCGCCGGCCTTCGCCAAGGCGGCCGTCATCGAAGCGGTCGACGCCGGAATCGGTCTCGCCGTCGTGATCACCGAGGGCATCCCGGTGCACGACGCGGTCGCCTTCCACGCTCACGCCAGGGCCCGTTCCACCCGCATCATCGGCCCCAACTGCCCTGGTCTGATCAGCCCCGGCCAGTCCAACGCGGGCATCATCCCGCCCGACATCGCCCCCGCCCCCGGCCGCATAGGCCTGGTCTCCAAGTCGGGCACGCTCACCTACCAGCTGATGCACGAGCTCCGCGACATCGGCTTCTCCTCGGCGGTCGGCATCGGCGGTGACCCCGTGATCGGCACCACGCACATCGACTGCCTGACCGCGTTCGAGCAGGACCCCGACACCGAACTGATCCTCCTCATAGGCGAGATCGGCGGAGACGCGGAGGAACGGGCGGCGGCCCACATCGCCCGGCACATCACCAAACCGGTGATCGGCTACATCGCGGGCTTCACGGCCCCCGAGGGCAGGACGATGGGCCACGCGGGAGCGATCGTCTCGGGCTCGTCAGGCACGGCGGACGCGAAGAAGAGGGCGCTGGAGGCTGTGGGAGTGGCGGTCGGCTCGACCCCGACGGACACCGCCGGCCTGACCAGGGCCCGCCTGCTCCGCCCGTGCAGCCCCTCCGCCCGGCCCACCTCCTGCGCCGAACCCCCCGCCGGCCATTCCACCTCCTCCCGCCATCCGAGGCCCTCCGGCGTCTGAGGAGCGGGGTGCGGGGCGGGAGCCCCGGTCACGGGAAGGCGCGGACAGGGCACAAGCCCCGACGCAGGCACCCCACCCCCACGCTCCCGCCCCGCACCCCCAAGCACGGCACCACACCGCCCCGACCGTGCACCGAGAGCGGAGACCTCCATGGCACCCGGCAGCACCCAGAAGAACGCCCCCACCAGCTCCCTCATCCTCAAACCCGGCACCGCATGGCAGGACGCGTGGACCCGCTGCCTCGCCACCGCCCCCGAGGCCTTCCAGGACGACCGCGTCCTGAACCTCTGGGCCTCCACCTGGCAACGCGACGGCCGCGTCCTTCCGGCCACCACCCCCGTGGACGGCACCCCCATCGCAGGCCCGCCCCGGCTCGACGCCCCCACCGCAACCCGCGCCGTCCGGGCCGCCCTCGACCAGCACCGCGCCTGGCGCCACATCCCGCTCCCCGAACGCAGCGCCCGCGTGGCGGCCACGCTCGACGCCCTGACCGAGCACCGCGAACTGCTCGCCCTCCTCCTTGTCTGGGAGATCGGCAAGCCCTGGCGCCTCGCCACTGCGGATGTCGACCGGGCCATCGACGGGGTGCGGTGGTACGTCGACAACATCGACCGGATGCTCGACCACCGCACCCCGCTCCCCGGCCCGGTGTCCAACATCGCCAGCTGGAACTACCCCATGTCCGTGCTGGTCCACGCGATGCTCGTCCAGGCGCTGGCCGGCAATGCCGTGATCGCGAAGGCCCCCACGGACGGCGGCGTGTCGTGCCTGACCCTGGCCTGCGCGCTCGCCGCCCGCGAGGGCCTCCCGCTCACCTTGGTCAGCGGCAGCGGCGGCGAACTCTCCGGGGCACTGGTCCGCTCACCGGAGATCGGCTGCGTCTCGTTCGTCGGGGGCCGCGACACGGGGGCGCGGGTCGCCACCGCGGTCGCCGACCTCGGCAAGCGCCACATCCTCGAACAGGAGGGACTCAACACCTGGGGCATCTGGAACCACACCGGCTGGGACGCGCTCGCCGCCGTGATCCCCAAGCTCTTCGACTACGGGAAGCAGCGCTGCACCGCCTACCCCCGCTTCGTGGTGCAGCGCAGCGCGTTCGACGCGTTCCTGGCGGCGTATCTCCCGGCGGTCCGCTCGCTGCGCGTCGGTCACCCCCTCGCCGTGGCGGACCCCGCCGACCCGCTGCCGGACCCGGACTTCGGTCCGCTGATCAACGCGGCCAAGGCCAAGGAGCTGGCCGACCAGGTGGCCGAGGCCATCGACCGCGGCGCGATCCCGCTGCACCGCGCCGACGCCTCCGCGGCCGGGGGTCACTTCCTCCCCGGCCAGGACACGTCCGCGTACCTGCACCCGGTCACGCTGCTCAACCCGCCCCCGTCCTCCCCGCTGCACCACGCGGAACCCTTCGGCCCGGTCGACACGATCGTGCTGGTGGACACGGAGGCGGAGCTGCTCGCCGCCATGAACGCCTCGAACGGCGCCCTGGTCGCGACGCTCTCGACCGACGACCCCGCGACGTACGCACGCCTGGCGCCCCAGATCCGCGCGTTCAAGACGGGCCACGGCGCACCGCGCTCACGGGGGGACCGGGAGGAACTGTTCGGTGGCTTCGGCGCCTCGTGGCGCGGGGCGTTCGTCGGCGGTGAGCTCCTGGTCCGGGCGGTCACCGACGGCCCGGCGGACGACCGGCTGCCGGGCAACTTCCCGGACCACCACCTGATGCCGTAAGCCGGGCGGCCGGCTCATCCGATCCCCTGCCGGTCCGGCAGGAGCGCGAACTCCCGCTCGGCGGCATCCGGCACCGCGCGCTCCACCGCCTGCACCAGCAGCGCACGGTGCCGGATCAGCGGACCCTGCCGCTCCGGCCCGGCCAGCCCCACCAGGTCATCGATACCCGCCAGCAGCCTCCGGCTGACCTGGGGGCTGTCCGTCGCGCACCGCCGAATCTCCTCGAACCCGAGATCCACGAGGTCCTCCCACCCAGGCACGTCCTGGACGAGCCGCACCACCCCGTCGCGGTCCCGGTGGTGGACGACACCGAGGGGGAGCTTGGCCGCGGCCGCGAGGAACTGCACGATCCGGTCGAGACACTGCACGGCGGTGGTCGGATCGTTCACCGCCGACGACAGGGCGCGCAGAGCGATGTCCGACAGCTGCCGCAGCCCGAACGCCAGGTCCTGGTGGAGTGTGCGCTCGACCCCGACGAACACTCTGTACCGCAGCCGGTGCCGGGTCGGCACCGCCCCGCCGTGCACCGCCAGCACCGGCGTACCCGGCACGACGAAGTCCCCGAGTCGCGGGATGAGCCGCAGCACCACGCCCTGCCTCCGCGCGGCCCGGACCAGCCGCGCCACGTTCACGTCCCGCAGCACGCCGGCCCGCCCGCCGTGCAGGATCTGCCCGGTCTCGGCGGGAAGCCCGCCTTCCTGCGGCCCGCCGACGGGCATCCGCCGCAGCACATGGAAGGTGTCCCGGGTGATCCGGTCGACGACGGGGCCGACCTGCATCAGGCGCAGCGTGGAGCTCACGTACGCGATGAAGAGCAGCAGGCTGAGCCCGACGAGCGCGGCGGTCAGCAGGCTCTGCAGAAAGGGGACGGACACGACGCGGCGCGGATCCACCGTGCTCTCGTACGAGCTCAGGACCAGCAGCGAGAATACGAAGGTCGCCAGGAAGACCGACAGCGTCAGCTTGCTGATCCGGCTGCGTACGAAGATCCGCACCACCCGGGGCGTGAGCTGCCCGCTCGCCATCTGCACGGCCACCAGCGAGATGCTGAAGACGACACCGATGAAGGTCATCATGGCCGTGCTCACCGTGACGACGATCGTCTTCGTGTCCTCGGCGATCGAGACCAGGTCCTTGATCTCGTCGTAGGCCTGCTCATCCTGGAGGTAGGCCACGATCTGCTCGTCCAGGGCCGACGCGACGATCCAGAGCAGGACGGCGAAGACCAGCGTCAGGGTGGGAGCGAACCAGAAGGTCTCGCGCAGATGCTCACGCAGGGGCGACAGCGCACGAGGTGGCCGGTAGCCGCGATCAGTCATGCCCGCGAACGTAACCCGGCCTGCCCACGCACCGGTGGAGGCCGCGACCGACCCTCCGGGCGTACTGTGCGTGCGCGACGGACGACGGACGGTACGCGCCCGTAGGCCGCCGGTGCGGCCCTCACCCGGCCGAGGGCCGCGCACGGCACTGACCAGGGCGATGACCACCGGATATGCAGGTGAGGGCCACCCCAAACCCCTGGTATTGTTTTCTTTGTCGCCGCGGGAAACCGGGGCCGACCACCTGGTCCGGGTGGCGGAATGGCAGACGCGCTAGCTTGAGGTGCTAGTGCCCTTTATCGGGCGTGGGGGTTCAAGTCCCCCCTCGGACACCAGCTGGGACCCCTGTTCATCAGGGGTCTTTTTGCTTTTCGGCAAGCACACCTGCCGGCACGCGCGCTCGGCCGCCTTCGGCGCATCCCGAACCGGTCGGCGTTCTGCCGGACGAGGCCCCCGGCTCGTCCGGCGACAGCACGGCACCCCAGGCTTCGTCGCTCTCGGCGAGGCGGGAGTCGTCCAGGGCCGGAGGGGCGGCCCGTGGCGCGCCCCGGTCTGCCGAACCGTATATGTGCAGGCCGTGTGCAGGCCGGCTGCCTCTTGCCGTAGCCGATCGGGCAGATCCTGCGGCCACCTGAGCCGTCTCGCCCCGCCTCCCTGAAGCTCGCCGACGAACACCCCGTTCGGACCGTCGCACGGCGGTACACCGACGAGCCTCCGTCAGGCCGAAGACAGTTGTTCCGCTATCTCCTTGATCCAGGCGGCGCTCTTCGCCGGGTCGTTGAGGGAGTCCGCCCACTCGTCCGCGGTCTGCCGGTGTGGGGCGGGGCCTGCTTTGAGAGCGATGAGAAGGGCCCTGGCCGAATCTCGCATCGTGGCCGAGGTCTCGCCGCTTCCCTTGATGTCCGCGCCCGCCGCCAAGCCGTAGATCTTGCGCGCCATGGCCTGGCGCTCGCCGTTCTCCACCTTCTTCCAGAACTTCAGGGCCTCCTTCAGCGCATCCTGGCGAGAGGCGGGCGCGGCCGGGGACTCCTCCGCCGCCCAGCGTTCCGGGTGGCGGGCCCCGTCGTAGCGCTTCATGCCCGCGCGGCCGGCCTTGTAGGCGGTGACGCCGAGGATGAGGCCTGCCGCACCTGCGGCGAGACCCCAGCCGACCGGGTTGCTCGCCAGCCCGGCTCCCCCCGCCGTGGCGGCGACCGCCGTCACGATGCCGCCCGCGGCCTTGGTGGACTCGCCCACGGCGGTGAACGCCTGCTTGCCCATCTTGTTGCGCTGCTTGCCGAGTGCATACGAGTGGACGGTGTTCATCGTGTTCGCGTCCTCGGCGCGCCGTACATCGGTGGCGGCGTCACGGGCGTGACCCATCGCCGCCCAGGCGGCGTCGATGGCCTCGGAAACGCGTTCCAGCCGGTCCTCACCCTCGTGGTCCCAGTGGGCATCCAGTGCGACGTACGCCGCGTCCGCGGCCGATTCGGCGTCCTGCCGGGCCTGGTCCAGCCGGGCCAGCGCCCCCTCGTCGGTACGGTCGGGCCTTCCGAGCTCCTTGAGGGCACCGTACTTACGGGCCGTCATCCCGAAGCGCATTGCCGCACGGGCGCCCTTCACCGCCCCGACCACGCTGGAACCGATACCGCTCGCCTCGGATGCTGACGCCGCGTGTGCCGCCTTCTGGACCTTGGTCAGCTCCTTGGCGATGCCGAGGGCGTAGTTTCCCGCACCGGCGGCACTGATGACCGCGTCGGCCGTTTTGGAGTTGGATTTCTTGTCCGCCGTGTGGAAACCGGCCCCGCTCTTGTGCTTCCCGGCGTCCTTCTTGGCTTTGGCCGCCTCCATGCCACTCAGCACGGCCCCGGCGGCCTCCGTGACGAGGTTCTCCGACGCGGCGGCGGTCCCCGAGGAGGCGGCGGAGTACTTGAGGCCGTCATTCGCTGTTGCGGAGGCTTGCTGGGAGAAGCCGGCGTTGGCGGGGACATGGACGCCCTTGACGAAGGTGTCGATGAATTCGAGGTTCTTCTTGAGCTTGTCGAGGACCGCCGCGATCCGGTCGCGATAGCTCGTCGGTCCGGTGGACACCTCGCCGTTCTGCGGTGTCTTCCCCTGCGCCGCGTCCCTGGCGCGCTGCACCGCCGCGGTCGCGGCTCGGTTGCCGATGCTGGACTGGATCTCCAGGAGGGGGTGCTCCGGCGCGAGCCGGGGCGGACGGCCGGCCCGGCTCCGGTCCCGGCCCTGTCGGGGCGGAGTGGAGGCAGTCACGGACTGCCGGGTCGAGGTGCGGTGGACCGGGGTGCTCATGACGTACCTCTCCTGTGCCGGACCGGGCGACTGGAGAGTAGCCAGCCGTGGCCAACGGAAGGGGAACGGCGGAAAGACCATGCGTGCCGGTCGGCCGCGTGGGTCACCCTGCGGGATCGGAGAGGGCCGTGAAGTAGCCGGACACGGCCTTCGCGGTGCCGGAGAGCGGGAAGCGTGCGCCCAGCTGGCCGTCCGGGCGCACGATGAAGCCGGTCGGACCGTCGGGGCGGTAGAGCCGGGCGAACTCACCGGCCGCATCACGGTACGCAGAAGTGTGCGGCGAGGAGTCGGGCCCGACGACGGTGACCGTGTGGAGCCCGCCCGCCTCGCCCGCGTCCATCAGCTCGCTGTCGGCACTCTTCTCCGCGTACAGCACCAGTACGTGCCCCGTGAGTCCGCGCAGGACGTCGAACAGGCGCAGCGGGTACGTGGCCACCGGTGTGCTCAGGCCCGCGCAGTCCGGGGCCCGGTCGCCGGGCTGGGGCGCGTCGTCCGGCCCGTACGGGGCCGTGGCGAGAGGGCCGTCCCGGTACCCGACCAGCAGCTGGGCCTCGCGGAGCATCACCGTCTCCATGTCGTCGGCGTCGTTCTCCAAGCCCCGGGTGGCGTGCCGGACGGTCCGGCCGACGACCTCCTCGCCGACCGGGCGGCGCTCGGCGTCGTAACTGGTGAGCAACGCGCTTCCGGCCTCACCGCGCACGACCAGGGCGATCTTCCACGCCAGGTTGCAGGCGTCCTGGATGCCGGTGTTCATGCCCTGTGCCCCGGTGGGCGGATGGATGTGGGCGGCATCGCCCGCCACGAAGACCCGGCCGTCGCCGTAGCGGTCGACGATCCGGTGGCTGATGCGGAAGACGGAGGACCAGCGCATCCCGGACAGTGCCGCCGAAGTGGGGGCCAGCCGGTCGACGACGGCCTGGATGTCGGAGAGCTGCGGCACGCGGCCGCCCTCCAGCCCGTGCGCCACCTCGGCGCCGTCCGCCGGACGGGTGGAGAGTTCGGGCGGCACCAGCATCGACATCCGGTACCGCCCCGCCCCGGGGAGCGGAATGCAGACCAGCAGGTCATCGGTGGAGCCGTCCTCACCGGTGTGGCTCGCACGCACTCCGTATCCGCTCGGCAGGTCCCAGTCGGCCACGACATCGGCGAGCATGTACTCCTCGGCGAACGCCCCGCCTTCGAACGAGAGCCCCAGGCCCTTGCGGACAGTGCTGTGCGCACCGTCGCAGCCGATCAGGAAGCGGCAGCGGACCTCCTCCTCGACACCGCCCGCGGTGCGCAGCCGTGCTGTGACTCCGTCCGCGTCCTGGGTGAAGGACAGCAGTTCCGTCCCGCGCTCGATGACGGTGCCCCGGCCCGCCACGTACTCCTCGAGGATGCGCTCGGTCTCGTACTGGGGAAGCGCGGCGAAGCCGTACGGCACCTCCGGCGGCAGGGCGAGATCGATCCGAGCCACCTCGCTCCCGTTGACGTGGATCAGCTGGCCGCGCATCGGTACGGCGGCCTCCAGAACGGTGCGCACCAGGCCCATCCGGTCCCAGATCTCCAGGGTGCGCGGCTGGATGCCGACGGCCTTGGCATACGGGAGTCTGGCCGGCAGCCGGTCGACGAGCCGGCACGCCACCCCACGCCGCCGCAGCTCGGCGGCCGCGCTCAGCCCGACGGGCCCCGCGCCCGCGATCAATACGTCTGTGGTGTGGTCGCGTGCCACGGATGCCTCCCGGTGCCTGGCCCCCGACGGATCGCTCACCCCATGGTGGCCCGGGGTGGTGCGGGCGGCGAGTTCTGTGGGTTCACCGGTTCACCGCACGGGAAACGTCACTCCGGTGAGCTCCTCGGAGACGGTCCACAGCCGCTGCTGAGCGGCCTGGTCGTGGGAGTCGGGGCTGGAAGTGACCAGCTTCGGGTAGCCCCGGATCTCACCCAGGCCGCCGGGGCCGTAGTACTGCCCGCCGACGACCGCGGGGTCGGTGGCGGCGCGCAGGGTGGGCAGGGCGCCCATCTCGGCCTTCTGGGTGAGCAGTGGCGCGAGCCAGGTGACGGGCAGGCGAAGCGCGGCGGGCACGTTGCGGATGAGCTCGGTGTTGGACACGCCGGGATGAGCGGCCGCCGCGACCGTGGTGCCGTGGGTCGCGAGCCGGCGCTGCAGTTCGTACGTGAACATCAGGTTGGCGAGCTTGGCCTGGCCGTAGGCGGCGATGCGACTGTAGGAGCGCTCCCACTGCAGGTCGTCGAAGTGGATCGCGGCCCGGATGCGGTGACCGGTGCTGCTGACCGTCACGACCCGGGAACCGGGGACGGGCAGCAGTCGGTCCAGCAGCAGTCCGGTCAGGGCGAAGTGGCCGAGGTGGTTGGTGCCGAACTGCAGCTCGAAGCCGTCGGCCGTGGTCTGCCGCGGGGTGTACATCACGCCCGCGTTGTTGATCAGGAGGTCGATGCGGGGATGGGCGGCGCGCAGGTCGGCCGCCGCGGACCGGACCGAGTCCAGGGAGGTCAGGTCGAGGGCCTGGACGGTGACGTCGCCGGTGATGCGGGCTGCCGCCTGCTTGCCCTTCTCGATGTCGCGGACGGCCAGGACCACCGTCGCTCCTTGCGCGGCGAGTATCCGGGCGGTGTCGAAGCCCAGCCCGGTGTTGGCGCCGGTCACGATCGCCACGCGGCCGCTCTGGTCGGGGATGTCCTGCTCGGTCCAGCTGCCACTCATGACGCACTCCTAAAAAACCGTCGGTCTGTTAGGGGAACCGTAAAAGACCGCCGGTCTCCTGTCAAGGGACCGGCGGTCTTTAAGCTAGGCTGAGAGCGTGACATTTCAGCGAGCGCGAAGCGAGGAGCAGCGGGAGATCCGCCGCCGGACGATCCTGGACACGGCGGCGGCGATGCTCGACGAGATGCCCGTGGCCGAGGTGAGCCTCAACGAGCTCAGCCGGCGGGTGGGCCTGGCCAAGTCGAACGTCCTGCGGTATTTCGAGTCGCGTGAGGCGGTGCTGCTCGAACTGCTGGACGTCTTCCTGGAGAGCTGGCTCGCCGAGCTGGCGGACGAGCTGGCCGCGGGGATCGAGGCGCACGCGGCACCGGAGGTGCGAGCGGGCCGGCTGGCCGAGATCCTCAGCCGGTCGCTGGCGGGCCGGGTGGTGCTGTGCGACCTCTTCGGCGCGCAGGGCGGTGTCCTTGAGCACAACGTCTCGGTAGAGGTGGCCAAGCGGCACAAGCGGTCCTCTCTCGCGAGGCTCGCGGCCATGGCCGAGCTGGTGCGCCGGTACGTGCCTGAGCTCGGCGACGGTGCGCAGCTGTTCTGCTTGATGAGTCTGGTCTCGGCGGGCGCCCTGTCGGCGTACGTTCCGCCGCCGCCCAGCATCCTCGCCGTCTACGCGGACGAGCCCGCCCTCGGCGTGTTCCACATGGAGCTGCGTGACGCGCTGCGGATCTCCTTCACCTCGACGCTCCTGGGCGTGCTGCCGCGCGCCTGAGCCTCGCCGTCCGCTTGCCTCGGACGAGGCCCAGGCGGTGGGCGGCCTGGCCCGCCGTCAGTGAGCGGTCCGAGTGCGCGTCACCCGTTCGCTCGCTCTCCCCTTCCGCCCGCTCACCGCCCCGACGCCACCACCGGGTAGTGGTCAGAGAGGTTCGAGTAGGTGTAGTCCGTACCCCAGCTGGACACGGTCCAGGGCTCGCTGCTCTCCTTGACCACCTCGTTCGTCCACCCTGCCGGCTTCGCGTGGCCCGTACGGTGCAGGACGTAGTCGAGGTCCTCGCGCGGGTCGTCGGGGTAGCGGTCCGCGGCGATCGAATTGTCCTGCGTGTCGAAGGAGTACGGGTGACCGCCGCGGGTGTCCGCCCCGGTCAGCCCGGCGTTCGCGAGCAGCGACGCGTATTCGGGGGAGTGGGAGTCGACGTTGAGGTCACCGGCCACGATGACCTCCTCGGACGCCGGGATGTTCTTGGCGTCGAGGAAGGCGTCGATCTGCCGGAACTGCCGCCCGCGGATCTCCGCGGCCTCGCCCGCACCGCATCCCGGATCGGTCGACTGGGTGTGGGTGCCCACGATGTGCACCCGGGCGCCTTTGACGTTCAGTTCGGCGTAGGCGAAGCCCTTGTTGGACCACCAGTCGCTGCCGCAGGCGTCCTTGTAGACGTGCTGTTCCTGCCGGACGATCGGCCACTTGCTGAGGACCGTGACGCCGCCGTCCTCCGGAGTCGCGGCGGAGTAGGACCCGCTGGTGGCGTCCCATCCGCTCCTGCTCCGGCCGACCACCGGGGTGTGGAACGGGTACTGGCCCGAGGCGTTGGCCGTCAGGGCGTCCGACGTGGCGTTGTCGAACGCCTCCTGGAGCACGACGACGTCGTTGCCGCGGAAGAAGTCCCTCTTCGGTATCTCCGCCGCCCGGTGGGCCTGGCCCCAGTTCGGGTAGAGGTTCGTGCTCATCAGGAACGTGTTGTACGTGAGCACCCGAAGAGAGGGAGTGCCGGCGGCGGCCGACGCGGGCGGGGCGCCGACGGTCAGGGCGACGGCGGCGAGCGCGGCGGACAGGGTCACGCCGGAGAAGCGGCGAAGCGCGGATTGGGGCACCTGGACTCCTGTTTCTGCTGTCGCAGTTGGGGGTGGTGAGGTAGGGACCCCCATGAAAGCAGGACGAGTTACCCATGGGTAGACGGCGGGTGCCCGGAGCCCGTCGTGTCGCCGTCCAGCAGGTGCCGGGCCGGCCGTCATGACGGGGCGTCGGGGAGCCGGACTACTGCATCACTTGGAGGGGCGGATGGTCGAACGACTCCGGGCACACGTACACCTGCATCGTGTAGCCGCGGCCGATCGAGACCATGGTGGGTTCATGGGAGAGCGGATATCGCGGACGATCCTCCTCGGCGGGCTCCTCCCGCGGGCACCAGCTGCCGGTGCCGCCGTCCCACTCGCTGCTGTCCACGGTGAGGAGCGGGCTCATCACGCTCCCGCACTCGGCGCAGCTCATGGGCCAGGGATCGCAGAAACTCCAGTTCCCCCACCCGCCCAGCTTCCACCCCGGGGCCACCCCGAGGTCGGATTGGTAGTCGTACGGCCTGCCCTCCTCCCAGGCGTGGATCCGTTCACGGAGCTCGTCCGCCAGCTCGTGCGGGGCCGGGTACTCGGTGACCGGTTCGGGGTGGAGAACACACGGCTCGGGCAGCGCCTCGCCCTCACTGACCACGGCCGCCGGAACGACGCTCGCCGGTTCACCGACGGAACGGGCCGCGCGCCAGCGCAGCTGAACACCTGGCATGCAGTCGTCGCCGTGCTCGAAGGAGCACCAGAGCACCTGGAGCAGATCGGTGCCCGCCGGGCGGGGCAAGGACGGTACGTCCCTGGCGTACACCTGCAGTACGGGAAGCAGCGGAACGGGACCGTCGACGGGCAGGCGCACGCCGCTGTAGCCGAGACCGCTGACGAAGGCGCGCTCGTCCGGGGTGAGGAAGTCGGTCCCGGGCATCTGCGGCCGTGCCCAGCCCTCGGTCAGTATGCGGCGCAGCCGCCGCACGTCCTCCTGCCGATAGCCGACGAGCCAGGGCCCGGTGTGCTCGGAGCAGCGGGGCCACGGTTCGTCCGCAGGCCACAGCAGCGGGCCTCCGACGGAGCTGTCCGCGGCCGTCGGAGTACCCGGCCGTGGGTGCAGACGGACGGTGGTGCGGGCGAGCGGCACCAACTCCGGGAAGTGCGCGGCGATGTCGACGGGGCGGGGTGGAGTCGTACGGGACATGGTGCGAACGCTACGGGCTGTCCCGCAATTCATGGCGGGCGGGACAGCCCTGACAACCCCCGCCCCGGCGTCCGTCACCGCTTCGTCGCGTAGACGATGAGGTTGTCGACGGGGTGCCCCTGGGCATCGAACGCGCCGTCACACGTGATCAGTCGCAGCACCCGGTCCTCGGTGCGTCCGTAGACCCGGTCGGTCGGGAAGGCGGTCTTGCTCGCGGTCTCGCGGCCGGTGACCTCGAAGTGGACCTCGGTGCCCCGTTCGTCGCGGACGGTGATGTCCGCACCCTTCGCGATCTTCTTGAGGTCGTGGAAGACGGCCCGGCCGAGGCGGGTGTCGTTGTGGCCGATCAGTACGGCCGGCCCCCGTGCGCCGGGGACGGCGCCGCCGGTGTACCAGCCGACCGTCATGCCCTTCTCGGCGGGCGGCACTTCGACCGTGCCGTCGGTGTTGAGACCGAGGCGCATGATCGCGCTGTCCACCCCGATCGAGGGGATGGAGACGTGGACCGGGGGCAGGCCGGCGGCCTTCGCCGGGGGAGTGTCCGTGGCGGTGGCTTCGGCATCAGGAGTGCCGACCGTGGTGGGTGCCTGCGCGACGACGGCCGGGGACTTCGACGGTGAGGCGCCGGAGCAGCCCGTCAGTGCGGGAAGCGCGGTCAGCGCGAGGCAGGCGTACACCGGCACCGCGGTGCGGATACGCCAGAGGGACGGGGTCGTACGGGACATGAGAGCGGGCTCCTGAGGCGATCGGGCGGGAACGGCAGTGGCGCCGCCCCGGTCAAGGGCGGCGCCACTGCCGGCTGTGGGGCCGAGCGTGGGTCAGCCGTTGCGGCGACCGGTCTGGCGACGGCGCAGCACGACCGTTCCGGCACCGGCGACAAGCAGCGCCGCCACGGCGGAACCCGTGAGGGCGGCGGTGTTGTCGTCCGACGCACCGGTCGGCTCCTCACCCGCCGCTACCCCGCCCCGAGGCGCGACCGACGGCGTGGCGGCAGGCCGCGCCGGGGCCGGCGTGGGGCTGTCGCCCGCGGCCACGCCACCACGCGGCACCTCGGACGGGGTGGCGGTGGAGGGCGCCCGGGAGGGCTCGGCACTCGGACGCGCGGGCGCGGCCGACGGCGTGGTCCTGGGCGTGGGCGAGGAGTCCGCGAACGCGGCGGTAGCGGGTACGCAGACCGCGCCGACCGCGACAGCGGTGAGGACGGCGGTACGCAGAGACGTACGCAGGGACATGAAGATGGCTCCGTTCCAGGTCGGCCTCGACGGCTCAGTGATGCGGGGGCGCACCGCGGAGCGAGGCGTGCCGACAGGCTGGCGCGAAGTTATGAAGAAGCTGTCAGAACGCTGTGGTCATCGCATCAGGGCTGCACGGGCCCGTCCGTGGGACGGGCGGCGGGGCCCGTCCCGGAGCCGGCCACCAGGGCATGCCCGGGCCGGTCGGCCGGAAGGCGCAGGGTGAACACCGAACCCTCACCCGGCACGCTCGCGGCCGTCGCCGACCCGCCGTGTGCCTCGGCGAGTTTCCGGACGATCGCCAGCCCGAGCCCGCTGCCTCCGGTGCGGCGGCTGCGGGACTTCTCGCCGCGCCAGAAGCGGTCGAAGACATGGACGAGGTCCTCGGCCGGGATGCCGGTGCCCGTGTCCGTCACGTCCACCAGGACCGCGTCGCCCGAATCGGAGCCGTACGCGTGCAGGGTGACCCTCCCCCCGGCAGGGGTGTGGCGGACCGCGTTCGAGACCAGATTGCCGATGGCCTGGCGGAGCCTGACCGGATCGGCCGTCAGTCCCGGCACGGGGCGGTCCGGTGGGGACGGCGGCACCGTCAGCACCACCCCGGCCGTCTCGGCGCGGGCCTGGTGCGCGGCGGCGACCTGGCCGAGCAGCTCCTCGATGCGTACCGGTTCGGCGTGCAGCCGCAGGGCACCCGCATCCGCCTGGGCCAGGTCCTGGAGGTCGTCGATGATGTGCTGCAACTGCACGGCCTCCTCGTGCAGCGAGGCGATGAACGCCGGGTCCGGATCGGCCACCCCGTCCTGGGCCGCTTCCAGCCAGCCGCGGATGTTGCTGAGCGGGGTGCGCAGTTCATGCGCGACATCGCTGACCATGGCCTTGCGCTGCGCCTCCAGCCGGGCGCGGTGGGCGGACATGTCGTTGAACGTGGCGGCGAGCCGCCCGATCTCGTTGTCGGCGGTGACGAGCACCGGCGCGGTGTCCTCCCCGTCGCGCATCCGCTGGGCCGCACCCGTCAGGGCGCGCAGGGGGCGGACGAGCCGGGCGCCGACGAGCACCGACGCGCCGACGGCGAGGGCCAGGACGAGAGCGGCGGCGCCGGCGATCTTGGCGGTGTTCGCGGGGGAGAGATCGAAGCCGGGGACGGTGGTGCCGCCGGTGTCGCTGATGAACAGCAGCGCGGGCGAGGCGACGTACGAGCTGAGCTGCTCACGTCGCGCCGTCCCCACGCAGGAGGCGATGGCCCGGTCGTCCTCGCTGGTGGCGAGGGCCGGCGAGGGGCCGGTGCCCGGCATGACGGTCGGCGAAGCGCTCGGCGTGGAGCGCGCCGCGACCCCCGGTTCCGTGGCGGGTTCGGGCCTGGGCACTTCGCTCGGAGCCGCGGTGGGGACAGCGGTGGGCACGGGCTCCGCGCTCTGCCCCCAGGAAAGGTCGGGCTTCAGGTGTACGCCGCTGCGGTCCTGGCGCTTCAGACAGGCATCGGTCAGTTGGTTGAGCGCTTTCAGCGCCTTCCTCTCCGTCGCCGTCGGGGTGTCGAGGGCGTCGGTGGTGCAGCGGGTCCTCTGAAGCCGTTCGGGGTCGTTGCCCACGACCTGGATCACCGGGCGCCCGCTCTCGGTCAGGACGACGTCCGAGGCGATCCCGAAATCGCTCAGGCAGGCCACGCCCCGGTTCGCGATCTGCCGCAACGCCGTACGCTCCGCGGCCGGCAGACGGAACGGCCCGACCGCGCGCGGATCGACCCGGTCCGCCGGAGTTCCGGACTGGTCCGCGTTCTCGGCCGCCAGCGCGGTGTCCACAGCCAGCGGGTCCACGATCGCCGACGCCTGGGCAGGCAGCGCGGCGGCCTTCTCGGGGGCGGCCGAGTCGGCGAGCGGCGCGCGCTGTTCGGTCGTGAGCGCGATCCGCCGGCCGGACTGCTCGGCCAGGTCGCGCACGGTCTTCTCCACCCCGTCCCAGGCGGGGTGAGTGGCCGCGTAGCCGAGCAGGCTGTGGTAGATCCGGGCGTCGGCGGTGAGGTTCTGCCCCTGTTCCTGCAGGATCGCGCCGGACGTCGTCTGGACGGCGAGCCAGGCCGTGGCGGCGACCGAACACGCGGCCACCAGAGCCGATACGGCCAGCAGGCGGGCGAAGAGGCTCTTGCGCAACGGCAGCCGCGCCGACGAGGGCCCGGCGTCCGGCGGCGTACTGCGCGCTCCGCCCCTCAGGCGCCCTTCGCTACGAGGACGCACGTGCCGCAGCCTTCGCCGGGTCGGTCAGTTTGTAACCGACGCCGAAAACGGTGAGCAACCGGGCGGGCCGGCGCGGTGCGGGCTCGATCTTCTTGCGCAGGTTCATGACGTGCACATCGACCGTGCGGTCGCTGATGTACCGGTCGAACCCGTGCAGTTCCCCGAGGAGTTGCTGCCGGGAGAAGACCCGGTCGGGCTCGGCCGCCAGGGCGGCGAGGATCCTGAACTCGCCCGGAGTGCACTCCACCGCCTCACCGTCGACCGCCACCACGTGCCGGGTGGGATCGACCATCAGCGTCCCCACCGTCAGGACGGCCGCGTCGGCAGGACCGGCCTCCGCGGCGCCCGTGCCGCGCCGGTGGCGGCGCAGGAGCGTGCGTACCCGGGCCATCAGTTCGCGCGGGCTGTACGGCTTGGTCACGTAGTCGTCCGCACCGAGGTCGAGGCCGAGCAGCAGATCGTCCTCCGTGGTGCGGGCCGTCAGCATCAGCACCGGCAATTCCCGGCACTCGGCGCGCAGCACGCGTACCACGTCCAGTCCGTCGGCCCGGGGCATCATCACGTCGAGGACGAGCAGGTCCGGCTCCCGGTGCCGGACGGCGTCGAGGGCCGTCAGGCCGTCGCCGACGACGGTGACGGCGTGCCCCTCCCGTTCGAGGTAGCGGCGGAGAAGCTCCGCCTGTTTCTCGTCGTCCTCGGCGATGATCACGTTTGCGCACACGTGCTCGATCGTAGAGGGGTTCGAACCGCGGGTGCCTGCCTCTTGCCGGGAGGCCGTCCGAACTGCTCTTGTGTACCCGCAGGTAACAGGTGCGGGCGGCAGGCGCGTGCACGGCGTTCACGAGGACGGTGGCGGCAGTGGAGTCAGCGGCAGGGCAGGAGGTGCGTGGTGGGTTGCCCGAGGGGCTGGCCGATGCGATACGTACGACGGCCGAGGAGATCGCGGAACTGCTGAGCGCCGCCCCTGACACCGGCGCTCCCGTGCCGGGACTGACGTGGACGGTGGGAGAGGTGGCGGCGCACCTCGCCCAGGCCAACGCGCTGATGGCCGACGTGGCGGCCGGGCGACCGCACACCCACGGCGACGGCACCCCGCAGGGAATCGCCGCAGCCAACGAGGAGGCCCTCGCGGCATTCGGCGAGCGCGCGGCGGAGCCACTGGCCGCCATGATCGTGACGCAGGCAGCCGCCTGCCTGGACGCGGTGACCGGACACTCCGCGGACGAGACGTTGATCACGCCGATGGGCCCGATGAACCGCGCGGTCCTCGGCTCGTACCTCCTGACGCACATGCTGGGCCACGGCTACGACCTGGCCCGCGCACTGAAGCGCCCGCACATGGTCGACCCCGCCCGGGTTCGTCTGGCGCTCCCGTTCATGGTCCAGGCCATGCCCCGGGTGACCGACGCCTCCACCACGAGAGGGCTGAACGCCCGTTACGCGGTACGGCTGTGGGGCGGCGGCCGCTTCGGCGTGACGTTCACCGACGGAGCGGCCGCGGTGGGCGACGAGCTGCCGGACCGCCCGGACTGCACGATCTCCATCGAGCCGGTCACGTTCCTGCTGATGGCGCTCGGCCGCAGCTCGCCGGTGGGAGCCATGGCCCGGGGGCGGGTCTTCGCGTGGGGCCGCAAGCCGTGGCTGGGGCCACGGTTCCCGGCGTACTTCGAGGCGCCCTGAGCACACGCCACGGCGGCGCGGCTCCGTGGCGGCCTACGCACCCGTGTTCTCGTGCGACTCCATGAGCTCCCGGTGGGCGGCCACCACGTCCTCGGCGAGCACGGTCACCATCTCCTCACGGGTCGGTGTGCTGTCGGCGTGCGTGGCGTACAGCCGTAGATCCCGCTGTGCGGAGGCCTTCTGGCAGAGCTCGCGCGCGAACCTGGCGTTGCCCACCGTGTCGGCCATGCCGCCGTCCACGATCGCCGTGCAGAAGGTCCCGAGGACCTCGACCGCCCCCTCGTCCGGCTCGTCTCCTTGGGCGGCCAGGACGGTGCGGGCGATGAGGACCAGCTCCTGCGCGGAGTACGAGGGGAAGTCGACGCGCGTGGTGAAGCGGGACACGAGCCCGGGGTTCGCGGCGAGCAGACCGGCCATCTCGTCGCGGTAGCCGGCGAGTACGACGACGAGCCGGTCACGGTCGTCCTCGGCCCGCTTCAGGAGCACCTGCAACGCCTCGTCACCGAACGCGTCGCCGCCGCTGTACCCGCTGTTGGACAGGGCGTACGCCTCGTCGATGAACAGCACGCCGTTCAGCGCCGAGTCGATGACCTTGCTGGTCTTGATGGCCGTGGACCCGAGGTGCTGCCCGACCAGGTCGACGCGCTGGGCCTCGATGACATGCCCCGAACTCAGCAGCCCGAGACCGGCGAAGACCTTCCCGATGATGCGGGCGACGGTCGTCTTGCCCGTGCCGGGCGGCCCCGCGAAGACGAAGTGCCGGGGCCGGGCCCCGCCGGGAAGCCCCTGCTCCTCGCGCAGCACGGCCATGCGCAACTGTGCGATGAGAGTGAGGACCTGGCGCTTCACGGGTTCCAGGCCGATCATGCCGTCGAGCGACTTCTGCGCCTCGGCGAGCAGCCGGGCCCGCGCGTCGGCGGTCAGCCCGCCGGACTCGGGCTCGGTACCGGCGGGACCGGTAGTGGACGAATCGGGCCCGGCCGGGGCCGGGACGGCCGGCGACGGCGAATCCGGCTGCCGCGGCCGCGGCGGAACCAGATCCTGGGCGAGAGGAGCCGGGGGTGCGGGGGCGGCAGGAGCGGGAGCCGGGCGGGCCTGGGCGCGGGTGTCCACGTCGAAGAGGCCGGGCGCACACCGGAAGGCGTACTGGTACCGCTTCAGTGCCTCCTCCTGCCGCCCCAGCTCCTCCAGGGAACGCCCCATGAAGTACTTGGTCTCGGCATCGAACCGGCTGCCCGTCTCCAGCTTCCGGGGCAACGGCGCCAGGACGTTCAGCGCCTCGTGGTAGACGCCCTGGGCGAAGAGCGCCGCACCGACGTACAACTGCGCCTCGTCGTACAGGAAAGCGTCACCGATGCCGGTTGCGAACCGGAGCACGAGGGCCCAGTCCTCCTTGACGAACGCGTAGCGCGTACAGACGAACTTGGTCTCATCGCAGTCGAGTTGAGCGGTGGAGAGCCCGGCCCACGCCTCGTCGGCCCGCTTCTTGTCCAGCAGCGAGGACATGGCCGCCAGCCACAGGTCGCGCGCGTTCTCCAGACGGAAGGTGACGTAGTGGCCGATCTGGAAGGTGGACCGCAGCGGCATCCCGAACTTCGTCCGCAGCGCGCCGAAGGTCCCGGAGCACCGGAGCATGGCGTCCAGGGCCTCCTCCTGCCGCTGACCGGTTGCGTGCAGCCCCAGCCATGCGTCGGCGGCAGCGGGGTCGTGGGTCGTGGCCAGCGTGAACTGTATGCCGGCGCCCGCGGTGTCCCCGCGCTGCATCAGCGCCATCGCCTGGCTCCACGCCTGTTCGGCCTTCCTGACCGAGCCCCGGCTCGCGGCTGGACCCTGCACGTGACTCTCCCCTCGACAGGCGCGCAGCCCGCGCCGGCGGCCGACGGGGCCCGCCGTGATCACCTGGAACGCTGGTCAGGATAACCAACCTTCACCCGCCGCGCGCTGAGTGCCGCTCGAGGCCTGCCCGGAGGATCGGGGGTCGGCCGCGACACCGTGAGCGGAAGGCGGTCAGCCGGACTCCGGTGATCCGTCCGGCGGTCACGAGCGGGACGATCCGCGGGGATGACCTGCCAGGCGGTGACGATGCCGGGGCCACGGGTCACGCGGACCCGTGGCGTGGCACGGGGCCGCGTGACCGGGAGCGGCCGGACGGCGAGCGGGTGTCCGGCGTGAGGAAGGAGTTCCGGCGGCGCAGTCGAGGCCGCAGCGCCCCCGAGCCGGACTGGACGGAGTATCAGGCGGCCATGGCCACCGATGCCTTGGCCAGCGTCACCTCACGTGTCCCGCGCACCCTGTCCTCCCTGAAGACGACGATCCGCAGCAGCGCGAACCGCCCGGCGCCGGCGATCGCCGACGCCGACAGGTAGACGCTCTGCTGGACGAGTGCCGAAGGCTCGGACTGGACCGCGTACAGGCAGAACAGCGCCCCGGTCGTGAACGCGTAGCTCACTGCGACGGTCAGTCCGGACTGGAGGTGGACACCCCATCCCCTGCGGTCGCTGCGGAAGGAGATCCGGCTGTGCAGTTCGGTCGCGATCACGGTGGAGACGACGGTGACGAGGGCGTTGGCGACGGCCAGCGGGATCCGGCCGTTGAGGAGAACCAGAACACCACTGGAGGCAACCCCGACCCCGCCACCGCAGATCACAAAGCGCACGAAGGCCGCGAGGGCCGGGTGAAGCGTGCGCGTCGGCTGGAGCGAAGGGGCGGTCACGAGTGGGCCTCCGAAGGCTGTGTGAAGCGGTGTTCCTATTCCACTCCTGAACCTACGGACCGGGCGTCCTCCGCACGACCCGGTTTCCCCCCTACTTTCCTGGGGGTTGTCCCCCAGGGGAGGGTATAGGTAGGTCCCATCAGGCGGTGAAAACTGCTGATCCACGGGTGATTCATCTTCTGCGACAGGCGGTTGCTCCCTCAGCCGGTATTGCTGAGAGGGCGGATCGTCGACGTCCGGTGTGAGCGACCCCCGGGTACGCAGCCCGGTGAAGGTGTCAGAGATGCTGGGAACCGGGCCGGCGCCCCTGCGTGTTGGTGAACCGCAGCCCGGCAGTCAGCGTACGATGCCGGCCCCGCTTGTTCGCCGCGCAACCGTAGTCCTTCAGTCATGTCCCTGCGACCCGGCGGGTTCTACGCTCACGCCCGTGCTGCCGCCGAGGGAAGCGAGGGCTTCCGCCGGCCCCGCATGACGGGTTGGGACGTCAGTCCGTTCTAGCCGGACGGTCCGCGCGTCGCGCCGATGCGCCCGCCGGTCCTGCCCGAACCGGCACAGCACGGCGAGGACCCGGCGGACTGCGACGGCGCCCGGGCGGCGCCGTTCAGGCGCTCCGCACCGGTTCCGCCCTGGCCAGCACCTGGTCCAGGGCCTCGGTGAGGAACCGCGCCGGCTCCGTCGCCGCCGCTGTGGTCCGCATCGCGACGATCCCGTCCGGACGGACGAGCAGCGCCCCTTCCACGGGGAGCCAGGGGACCGCGACCTGATGCGCGGGCAGTCCGACCTCCGCTGCGGCGGTGATCCAGGCGTCGCCGGCCACGCCCACCAGCAGGGTCCACCGGGACACCACCAGGTCGAGCGTGGAGACCCCGTCGATCCACGCGTGGGGGACACGTGAACCCGGCGACCCGTCCAGCACCAGATCGGCCGTGGACGGGAGTTCCGGCCGCGGGTCGATGACGGCCGCCGAGTCGTACCTCTGGCCGAGGTGCACGACAGGCGCTGCCCACACCCCCGCCGCAGCCCTGGCGGCGTCGGCCTCGGGGCCACGCCCCCAGTGCAGCTGTGGGTCGGCCATCCGGCGCATCGCCTGGTCCAGCGTCGCCTCGGCGACCGGTTCGCGTTCGTGCGCGTAGGTGTCGAGCAGTCCGGCACCGGCCTCGCCGTGGTGGACGGCGGCGAGCTTCCACGCCAGGTTGTGCGCGTCGGCGACCCCGGTGTTGAGGCCGAACGCGCCCATGGGTGACACGGTGTGCGCGGCGTCGCCCACGAGGAACACGCGGCCGACCGCGAAGCTCTCGGCTGCCACGCTCCGGGGCCGCCACGGGAGCACGCTGAGCACCTCGACGTCGAGGTCGGGATCGCCGACCGCCAGCCGGACGGTCGCCGCGCAGCGCTCGTGCGTGAAGTCCTCGGGGCGCTCTCCGCCGTCGACGTCGCAGGGGGCGTGGAAGACCCAGTCCGTACTGCCGTCCACGGTGGCCAGCAGGCCGGGCGCCTCCGGCGTGGTGATCGTGCAGGTGGCGAAGGACATTCCCCGCAGATGCGGTCGGAGGTCGGCCCGGAACAGGATGTTGATCCTGGAGTTGCCCAGGTCGCCCGGCCCGGAGGTGCCCACGCCGAGCGCGGTCCGCACGGGGCTGTGCGTGCCGTCGGCGGCGACCACGTGCCCGCACCGCAGCCAGTAGCGGCCGTCGGGTCCTTCCAGTTCGACGTCGACCCTGTCGGCGTCCTGCGCGATGCCGGCCAGGCGGGTCGACCAGCGCAGGTCCGCTCCGCGTCGTGCCAGGTCGGCCGCTACGACGGCGTCGAGCCGGTCCTGAGCGCAGACGCCGCGCAGTCTGAACGGCGTCACCTCCGGTCCGTCGGCGGCCGGGGGCGGCATGGGCACGGTCACGACGTCGCCCGCGCCCATCTCGACGACGGTCCGCGCCACCGCCTTGCCCGCGCCGCCCCGGAGGTCGACGGCGACGGCGTCGACGGCGGTGTCGAGAGCGAGTTCCCGCAGGATCTCCACGGTGCGCGGTCCAATGCCCGTGGCGCGGGGGTGCGTCGATGGCCCGGACCGGCGTTCGACGAGTACTGCCGGGACGCCGTGGTGGGTGAGCAGGGCCTCGGTGAGCAGGCCGACACTGCCGCCGCCGACCACGAGCACCGGCACGTCTGGATACGCTGTAGCTGCCATGGCAACACCGTATCCAGAAGGTAGGATGAGGGTCAACGAAGAAAGGAACCGACCCGATGACCGAACCCGTTCCCTCGTCGGTGTGGACCCGGCCGCGCCCCGAGCCGCGCAGGCGCGCGCCCGGCGTGGACCAGTACGTGGCCGCCGCGCTGGCCGTCGCGGACGCCGAGGGACTGGCGGCGGTGTCGATGCGGAGGGTCGCGGGTGATCTCGGTTCCGGGACCGCCTCGCTCTACCGGTACATCACCAACCGTGACGAGCTGGTGGACCTGATGGTCGACGCGGTGCAGGGCGAGGACCCCCTGCCCGATCTCGTTGACGACTGGCGTGCCGGTCTGGGAGCAGTGGCGCACGCCCTGCGTGCGACGCTGCTGCGGCATCCCTGGCTGGCGGGCGAACTGGCGGGGAGGCCCGCGCTCGGCCCCAACTCGTTGCGGCGGTCCGAATCCGCACTGCGTGCCGCCGTCGCGCTCACGCCCGACATCGATCTGGCCTCGCAGGCCCTCGGCGCCGTGCACGCCTATGTGACGGGTTCGGTCGCCGCCCAGCAGGCCCTTCACCGCGCGGAGCAGCGCACCGGCCTCAGCGAGGAGGAGTGGCAGCGCAGCGTGGGCCCCTATATCAGCGAGGTCCTTGCCGCGGGCGAACACCCGATGCTCGCCCGCCGCGTCCTCGAAGCGGACGAACCCGACCCCGACGTCGGGTTCGCGTTCGGCCTGGACTGCTTGCTCGACGGGCTGGCGGCCCGACTGGATCGCTGAGTCGTCAGTACCCGTAGCGGTTGGCGGTTCTCCGGGTGGAGGGCGGGGCGGACCGGGCCCCGGCCGCGCCGCGACCCGATCCGTCGCCGAATGTTCCGCCGAACGCCACCGCGTGCACACTGCACGGGTCTTCCGCAGGCCTGCCGATTCTGGAACACTCCAGTCGCTTCCCCCACATCCCCTCACCCTGCAGAGGCCCCCACCCATGGCAGAACTCAACCGTCGCCGCCTCCTGCAACTCGCCGGAGGCACGGCCGCCTACACCGCGTTGTCGAACAGCATCGCCCGTGCTGCCTCCCTTCCCGCGCGGGGCCGCACGGGAAGCCTGCAGGACGTCGAGCACATCGTCGTCCTGATGCAGGAGAACCGTTCCTTCGACCACTACTTCGGCACCATGAACGGCGTTCGCGGCTTCGGTGACCCGCGGCCCGTCACGCTGCCCAGTGGAAAGCCGGTGTGGCATCAGAAGGACGGGCTGGGCAAGGAGGTGCTGCCGTTCCGGCCGCCCGCCGACGAGCTCGGTATGCAGTTCCTCCGCGACCTGAACCACGACTGGGCCGGCGGGCACCGGGCATTCAACAAGGGTGCGTACGACCAGTGGGTGCCGGCCAAGACGGCGACGACGATGGCTCACCTCACCCGCGAGGACATTCCGTTCCACTACGCCCTCGCCGACGCGTTCACCGTCTGCGACGCGTACCACTGCTCGTTCATCGGGTCCACCGACCCGAACCGCTACTACCTGTGGAGCGGATACACGGGGAACGACGGGTCCGGCGGCGGTCCCGTGCTCGGCAACGACGAGGCGGGGTACGGCTGGACCACCTACCCCGAGCGGCTGGAGCAGGCCGGGGTGTCGTGGAAGGTCTATCAGGACATCGGCGACGGACTCGACGCCGCCGGGTCCTGGGGGTGGATCGGCGATGCCTACCGGGGTACGTACGGTGACAACTCTTTGCTCTACTTCAACAGTTACCGCAACGCCCAGCCCGGAAATCCGCTCTACGACAAGGCCCGCACCGGGACCGACATCAAGAACGGCGGCGGGCTCCTCGACGACCTGAAGGCCGATGTCCGGGCCGGTACGCTGCCGAAGGTGTCGTGGATCGTCTCTCCGGAGGCGTACAGCGAGCACCCCAACTGGCCGGCCAACTACGGTGCCTGGTACATCTCGCAGGTCCTGGACGCACTGACCGCCGATCCCGAGGTCTGGGGCCGGACCGCCCTCTTCATCACCTACGACGAGAACGACGGGTTCTTCGATCACGTCGTGCCGCCCTTCGTTCCGTCGGGGCCCGCGCAGGGACTGTCCACCGTCGACACCTCCGCCGACTACTTCCCCGGCGACCTCCGGTACGCCGCCGGGCCGTACGGGCTCGGCCAGCGGGTGCCCATGCTCGTCGTCTCCCCCTGGAGCACCGGTGGGTACGCGTGCTCCGAGGTCTTCGACCACACCTCCGTCATCCGGTTCATGGAACAGCGCTTCGGCGTGCGCGAGCCCAACATCTCGCCCTGGCGGCGCGCCGTCTGCGGCGACCTCACCTCCGCCTTCGACTTCCGTCGTACGGACACCTCCGCCGCGTCGCTGCCGTCGACCGACGCCTACGAGCCTCCGGACCGCCTCCGGCACCCCGACTACGTCCCCGTGCCACCCGCCGCCGGCAGCGTGCCCAGACAGGAGAAGGGGGCCCGGCCGACCCGGCCCCTGCGCTACGCGCCCTTCGTCGACGGTGCAGCGGATACGTCCACCGGCAAGTACCGCCTCACCTTCAGCGGTGGCGCCGCTGCCGGCGCGCACTTCCTGGTGACCTCCGCGAACCGCACCGACGGGCCCTGGACCTACACCACCGAGGCCTGCAAGTCCCTCGCGGACAGCTGGAACACCACCTATTCCAAAGGGGTGACCGACCTCACCGTCCACGGCCCCAACGGCTTCCTGCGCACCTTCCGGGCGGCCGGGAAGGTGGCGGGGCCCGAGGTGACGGCGCGTCATGTCGCGGCCGGAGGAGGGCTCGAACTCACCCTTGTCAACGGGGGTTCCGGGACCGTGCGGCTGACCGTGCGCAGTGCTGTGGGGTACGGGGGAGGGGTCCAGACCTTCGCCGTCCGTGCGGGCGCGACCGTGAAGCACGTGCTTGACCTGCGGGGAAGCAAGAGCTGGTACGACGTCACCGTCGTCTCCGACGTGGACGCCACGTTCCTGCGGCGCTTCGCCGGACACGTCGAGACCGGCCAAGCCGGCACCAGCGACCCGGGCCTCGTCACCGGGTGAGTGGCAACGCTTCGTGACGGTCGGTGGGTGGTTCGGGGGCGAGCGGTGTCCGTGAGGTGGGCGTCGCCCGCTCCTGACCACCCGTCGGGCCGGGCGGTTCGCGTGCGTTAGAGTCTTGTACGGGTCATGAGTTCCAGTGCACAGCCCCGGCTTGCTGGACGGCACCCCGCTCCGCTGCGGGTGCTCCGGGTGACGACCTGCCCCGTGCGAAGGGCACGGGGAACAGCGGACCGCGGTGCAGGGTGCACGGGGTCCTCACCCCGGAAGGCGAACCTCACCATGCTGCGTCATCTCACCCAGAACGACTCCGTGCGCAGCGATGACTGCTCACGCTATGCGGCAGGGCATCGCGTGCACTGGATCCATGCCAAGAAGTGCCGCCAGGAGCCTGGGCAGGCCGTCGAGATCCTGCTCACCTCCGGGGACGTCCGCGACGACGGATGGGTCGAACTGCGTCCCGCCTTCGACTATGCGGGTGACCTCCCCGAGGTCTGGACGCACGCCCCCGGTGCGCTGCGGGAGACCCTCGCCGCTCACCGCGGCCGGGTGTACTGGCTGGCGCGCTGGCATGCGCTGAAGCTCGAGTACGGCGACGGCGACGGGACCCGCGGCACTGCCGGGCTGGTCAATGTCGGGTTGGAGGGCGGGGGCCTCTGCGAGGGTGCCCGTAGCGGTGGGCGCGCCACTCCGGCATAACCCGGACCGTCCTGCTCGCCCTGTCGCGGCACGTCCGGGGGGCTCGTGCGGAACATCGCGATGCTCATCAATTGTGCTGAGATGTCAATCCGTTGTTCCGTTCATGGTGCGGGATTGATCGCTGTTGACCGTTCCGGCGTCACACAAAATCCTTATAGTGAAGTTGCGTTGATCGAATGATCTTGACGCGTGCAGCTGTCGCCACAGGAGTCAGGACTCATGACGCGCCCTTCTTCCACAGAGCCCGCGCCACCCTCTCCTCCTCCGCCCCCGGGCTGTCCGGCTCACGCCGGGGCCGTGCCGCTCGGCGGATCGGGCTTCCAGACCGAACCGCAGACCGTCTACCGCGCGATGCGGCGTGACCACGGGCCGGTCGTCCCCGTCGAACTCCCGGGCGGGTTCCCCGCCTGGCTGGTCATCGGGTACCGCGAGCTCCATCAAGTCACCAGCGACGGAGAGCTGTTCCCGCGCGATGTCGGCCTGTGGAACCAGTGGCCCCACATCCCCGACGACTGGCCGCTGCTGCCGATGGTGGGGCGCCCCATGCCGTCCATCTACTTCAGCGCGGGGGAGGAACACCGGAGGCACGTCCGGATGGTGGGGCCGGCCCTCGAAGGCACCGACCCGCATCAGATCCGCACTCACTGCGAGCAGTTGGCCGACCGGCTGGTCGACGACGTGTGCAGCCGTGGCACGGCCGACCTCGTCGCCGACTTCTGTGAGCCCCTCCCCGTCCTCGTCCTCGCCCGGCTCGTCGGGTTCCCCGACGACGAAGGTGCCGCCATCGCCCAGGTGTTGAAGGACCTCGCCGACGGCGGGCCGGACGCGCAGACCGCCCATCTGCGCTTCGGGGAACACATGGCCCGGCTGGTGGCCGCCAAACGGGCCGCACCGGGCGACGACGTGACCTCCCGCATGCTCGCCTTCCCCGAGGCGTTCACCGACGAGGAGTACATGCTCGACCTGATGGCCATCACGGCCGCCGGGCACCTCACCACGGCCGACTGGGTCAGCAACTCCCTGCGTCTGATGCTCACGGAGGACGCGTTCGCCGACTCCATGGCCCGCGGGCGGCGCAGCATCGGCGAGGCCATGAACGAGGTGCTCTGGGAGGACACACCCACCCAGATCCTCGCCGGACGCTGGGCTGTACGGGACACCCAGCTCGGGGGACAGCGGATCAAGGCCGGGGACATGCTGCTGCTCGGACTCGGCGCGGCCAACACCGACCCCCTGATCCGGCAGAGCATGTCCGGCGGCGGAGCGCCCGCCCAGGGCGGCAACGGGGCCCATCTCGCCTTCAGCCACGGCGAGTACCGCTGTCCCTTCCCCGCCCAGGAGATCGCCGAGATCATCGCCAGGACCGGCATCGAGGTCCTGCTCGACCGGCTGCCCGATCTCCAGCTCGCCGTCCCCGTCGACGGCCTCGTGAGGCGGCCCTCCGCGTTCCTGCGTGGCACCACCTCGCTCCCCGTCCGGTTCACCCCCGTTCGTACGACAGGAGACTTCTCGTGAACTGCCCCCACGCAACCGCCCAGGCAGCAGCTCGGAACGGCGGGACGGTAGTCATCGACCCGATGGTCCAGGACCTGGACGGTGAGACGACGCGGCTGCGCGAAGCCGGGCCGCTGGCGCGGATCGAACTGCTCGGTGTACCGGCGTGGGCCCTCACCCGGCACGCCGACGCCCGTCAACTGCTGCTCGATCCACGGCTGGTGAAGGACCTCGACGCCTGGGGCCTGTGGCAGAACGGCGAGGTGACGCACGCGTGGCCGCTCATCGGGATGATCGACGCCGGCCGGTCCATGTTCACCGTCGACGGGGACGAGCACCGCCGGCTGCGGACCAAGACCTCCCAGGCACTCACGCCCCGCCGCCTGGAGGCGATTCGCCCCGACATCGAGAAGTTCACCGAGGAACTGCTGGACGCGCTCGCGGAGGGCGGCAGGAACGGGGCCGTCGTGGACCTCAAGTCCGTGTTCGCGCAGCCGTTGCCCATGCGGGTCGTCGGCATGCTGATGGGCGTCGACCCCGCCGCGAACGCCATGCTGACCCGCCAGTACAAGGCCTTCTTCTCGATGCTCACCCCGCAGGACGAGCGCCTGGCCCTCCTCGCCGACCTGGACGTCTTCTACACCGGGCTCGTACGCGAGAAGACCGCGCAGCCGACCGACGACCTGACCTCCGCGCTGATCCTCGCCGAGGAGGGCGGCGAGCCGCTGACGGAGGAAGAGGTGGTCGGCAACCTCAAGGCGATGGTCGCGGCCGGGCACGAGACCACGATCGGGCTCATTCTCAATGCCGTACGCGCCCTTCTGGCGCACCCCGAGCAGCTGCGCTTGGTCCTCGACGGGGAGGTCTCCTGGGAGACCGTGATCGAGGAGACCCTGCGGTGGGACACCCCGACCACCCACCTCCTGATGCGGTTCGCCACCGAGGACATCCAGGTCGGCGACGGTGTCATCGCCAAGGGCGAGGGCGTGGTCATCTCCTACCGTGTGATCGGCCGCGACCCCGAGCAGCACGGCCCCGACGCCGACGCGTTCGACATCACCCGCCCCACCCCCATCCGGCACATGACCTTCGGTCACGGCCCGCACATCTGCCCCGGTGCGGCGCTCTCCCGCGTCGAGGCGGGCATTGCCCTGCCGGCGCTCTTCGAGCGCTTCCCGGGGCTGCGGCTCGCGGTGCCGGATGCCGACATCCGCAAGCTTCCCGTGATGACGCAGAACGACATGGAGGCCTTTCCCGTCCTGCTCGGTGCCTGAGACCCCCTGCGCCGTTCCGGGACCTCGGTCTCGGCCGGCGCGCGTATCGTGAGGTCCATGAAGATCCGCTTCGGTGTCGGGCTCGGTGCCGGTTCGCCCCTTTCGGAGTTCAGCCGGATCGTCGACCGCCTCGAAAGCGGCGGGGTCGACTCGCTCTGGCTGTCCGAGCAGGTCCACTCGGACGCGGTCGACCCCTTCATCGGCATGGCGCACGCCCTGTCCCGCACGAGCCGGCTGAAGGTCGGGACATCCGTCGCCGTACTTCCGGGGCGGCACCCGGTGCTGGTCGCCAAGCAGTTGGCGTCCCTGGCCGCGCTCTCGCCCCGGCGCGTGCTGCCGGTGTTCGGACTCCAGCCCGCGCGGAGCGGCGAACGGGAACTGTTCCCCGCACCGGTGGGACGGCGCGGGGCGCTGTTCGACGAGTCACTGGAGCTGCTGCGGGCCTCGCTCGGCGGAGAAGCCGTGGGCTTCGAGGGAGAGCTCCTGAAGGTCGAAGCCGCGCGGGTCGGGCCGTTGCCCGCGAAGCCCCTGGACATCTGGCTCGGGGGCAGCGCGCCCGCCGGGCTGCGCAGGGCCGGGCGCTACGGGGACGGCTGGCTCGGGTCGTTCCTCACTCCCGAGGCCGCCGGACGGGCCCGGGAGGCGATTCAGGCCGCGGCGGCGGAGGCGGGGCGGGAGATCGAGCCCGACCACTTC
Organism: Streptomyces sp. NBC_01013; assembly: GCF_045162765.1. Classification (NCBI taxonomy): domain Bacteria; kingdom Bacillati; phylum Actinomycetota; class Actinomycetes; order Kitasatosporales; family Streptomycetaceae; genus Streptomyces; species Streptomyces sp. NBC_01013. The sequence goes on along the minus strand of NZ_CP108687.1, from coordinate 895,594 downwards.
GGGATCAGCCTCACCGTCGCCGAGGGCGGCATCCCGGCGGATCTGGCCCAGGTGATCCGGCGGCGCGCTCCGGAGAGCGACCCCGCGGATCTCGTAGCTGCCGGCTGGCCGGAACTCCACAGGCTGCTCGACCTCTACGTCGAGGCCGGTCTGAGCAAGTTCGTGATCTACTCCGCCGGGTCCCTGACCGACGGCTCCTCCGACGGCCCGCGCATCGACACCTTCCTCGACCGGTTCGAGGCGGAGCTGTTGCCCCGGCAGAACTGAACGCGCGCGGGTCCGGGCCTCCAAGCCCTGCTCCCCGGCCAGGAGCAGAGCCTGCTCGATGTGCGGCCTGCCCGCTGTACGGGTGTGTACGGTCCGCGGCAACCTCCCGCCCCGCGGCGGCGACTGGGATACGAGTGCCCGCTCCTCCCCCCCCCCAGCCGAACGCAGGAGGCCCCTCATGAGCCGCCCCACCCGCAGAAGGACCCTCGCCGTTCTCCCCGCCGCGCTCCTCCTGGCCCTGCTGCCGGGCAGCGCGTCCGCCTACCCCAACCCCGGCACCGTCACCGGCGACATCGTCGTCCACGACCCCTCGATGGTCCGGACGTCCTCGGGGCAGTACCTCCTCTACTCCACCGGCGGCAACCTGCAGCTGCGCACCTCCTCCGACCGCACCGCTTTCGGCCGCTCCGGATCGGCGTTCGGCACCCCGCCGAGCTGGTGGAAGAACTACTCCCCGGCCTCCGACCCCTGGGCGCCGGACATCTCGTACCACGGCGGCACGTACCTGATGTACTACGCGGTCTCGTCCTTCGGGTCGAACACCTCGGCCATCGGACTGGCCGGATCCGCCACCGGGCAGCCGGGCAGCTGGACCGACTACGGCACGGTGTACACCTCCGGCTCGTCGAGCGACTACAACGCCATCGACCCGAATCTCTTCGTGGACGACGACGGGAAGTGGTGGCTGTCCTTCGGCTCCTGGTGGACGGGGATCAAGATGATCCGCATCGACCCGTCCACGGGCAAGCAGCACGCCGGTGACACCGCCCGCCGCTCGCTGGCGTCCCGCCCCACCGGGACCAAGGCGGTGGAGGCGCCGACCGTGGTCAAGCGGAACGGCTACTACTACCTGTTCGCCTCGTACGACACCTGCTGCGCGGGCACGAGCTCCACGTACAAGGTCAAGGTGGGGCGTGCCACGAGCGTGACGGGGCCGTACAAGGACCGTAACGGCGTGAACATGCTCAGCAACGGCGGGACCCCGGTCCTGGAGTCGCACGGCCGCTACATCGGGCCCGGTGGGCAGTCGGTGCTCGCCGACTCCGACGGTGACCTGCTCGTCTACCACTACTACGACGGCCAGGACAACGGGACCCCCAAGCTCGGCGTCAACCTCCTGAACTGGGCCAGTGGTTGGCCCGTCGCGTACTGACCGGCGCCTGCCCGGCAACCATGCGGCCACCGGTGGCAACCACTACCTGAACGCCACATCACCTCAACGGGAACGGTTCAGGTCATGACAGCGGATCGCCGAACGGCACAGCACGCCCCCCACGGGCCGACAGACGGCAGCCACCGCAGCCGCAGAGCTCGACTGGCCCTGGTGACAGCGGTCGCCACCACCCTCGCGGCCGGAGTCGCCGCGACCACCGCGAACGGACTGCCCGGGGCGCACGACGCTCCGGGCATCAGCGCCGCCGCGGCCGCCTCCCCGGTCCGGGCCGACGAGGCGGCCGACGGCTTCGCGTCGGTCGACGCCCTGGGCCAGGACGGAACGTACGGAGGGCGCGGCGGTGAGACCGTGACCGTGCGCACCCTCGCCGACCTGGAGAAGTACGCGACGGCGCCGCAGCCGTACGTCATCGTCGTCGCGGCGGCCATCACCATGGATCCCAAGGGCAGGGAGATCAAGGTCGCCTCCGACAAGACGATCATCGGCTCCGGAACCTCCGGGCACATCGTCGGCGGCGGCTTCTTCCTCGGCCAGGGGGTGCACAACGTCATCATCCGCAACCTGACGATCCGGGACTCCTACGCCGGGACCTGGAACGACAAGGAGCACGACTGGGACGCCATCCAGATGGACGGCGCCCACCACGTGTGGATCGATCACAACGACCTGCGGAACATGGCCGACGGGTTGATAGACAGCCGCAAGGACACCACCTACCTCACCGTGTCCTGGAACCGGCTCCAGCACGACAACAAGGCCTTCGGCATCGGCTGGACCGAGAACACCACCGCCGACATCACGATCCATCACAACTGGCTCCACGAGACCGAACAGCGCAATCCCTCGACCGACAACGTGGCCCACGCCCACCTGTACAACAACTTCCTCCAGGACGACCCGGGCACCGACATCACGACCAGTTACGGCAACTACGCCCGCGGGCACACGAACATGGTCCTGGAGAACAGCTACTTCGACGGCTTGAACAACCCCGTGACCCGGGACAGCACCGCCACCCTCGCCCAGCGCGGCAGCGTCTTCGCGGGCACGACCGGACGCAACGAGAGCGGCGGCGGAACCTCCTTCGACCCGCGCAGCTACTACGCCTACACGCTCGACGCGGCCGCCGAGGTGCCCGCTCTGGTGAAGGCGGGCGCCGGCCCGCGCTCCACCGTGGGGGCGGCGGCCACCGCCGCCGTGACCACGCTCACCGTGGCCAAGGACGGCAGCGGCCAGTACGGCAGCGTGCAGGCCGCCGTGAACGCGGTGCCCGCGGGCAACACCGCCCGGACCGTCATCTCCATCGCACCCGGCACCTACCGCGAGCCGGTGAGGATACCCTCGACCAAGCAGAACGTGACCCTCCAGGGCTCCGGCCCCAGCCGCAGGAGCACGGTCATCGTCTACGACAACGCCTCCGGCACCCAGAAGCCCGACGGATCGGGTCCCTACGGCACGGGCGGCAGCGCGACGGTCGCAGCCGAGGCGGACGGCTTCCAGGCCCGCAACCTCACCATCGCCAACGACTTCGACGAGGCCGCCCACCAGGACATGAGCGGTCTGCAGGCGGTCGCGCTGCGCACCGCGGCCGACAAGGTGTTCCTCGACTCGATCATCACCGAGGGTGATCAGGACACCCTGCTGCTCGACACGGCCGCCAAGGAGAAACTCGGCCGGGTCTACATGAGGAACTCCTATGTCGTGGGCAACGTCGACTTCGTCTTCGGCCGGGCGAGCGCGGTCATCGACGCCTCCGTCATCACGCTGAAGAAGCGGTGGAACGGCAGCTCCGCCGGATACATCACCGCCCCGAGCACGGCCGCCGGCCGCAAGGGCTTCCTCATCAACAACTCCACCGTCAACGGCGACGTCTCCCCGGCCACGTTCTACCTCGGCCGTCCCTGGCACGCGGGCGGCGACGCCACGCTCGACCCGATGACCACCGTCCGCGACACCACCCTGAGCGCCGCGATCCGGCCGGCGCCGTGGACCGACATGAGTGGCTTCTCCTGGAAGGACGACCGGTTCGCGGAGTACCGCAACGACGGGCCGGGCGCCGGGACGGCCGGCGGTGACAGGCCGCAGCTGAGCGACGGCGCGGCGGCCGGGCAGGAGGTCGCCGACTGGCTGAGCGGCTGGACTCCGTCGGCCTCCTGAGCCGTCGGTGTCCCCGGTCCCCGGTGCTCGGCGCCGCGGCCCGGGCATATCGTGGCGGTAGCGGGAAGGGCTGCCGCCACGGTCCGCCCCCCGGAGACGGACGTCCTGGACAGGAGTCGAAGCGCTTCGACAGCCCTATGGACACGCTGTGCGGGCAGGTCTAGGCTTGCATCATCCAGGCATGTCGCAGGTGGACCGCACGAAGTCGAAGCGCTTCGCCACATCCGACCGGAGCTGCCGGTGCAGGCCGGTCCCCGTGCCGGTGTCACATGATGTCCCTTGATGGAGAGCTGAATGGTCACCCTTGCCGAGGTCGCGCAGCACGCCGGAGTCTCCGCGAGCACGGTGAGCTATGTCCTCAGCGGGAAGCGGTCCATCTCGGTGTCCACCCGGGAGCGGGTGGAGCTGAGCATCCAGCAGCTCGGATACCACCCCAACGCCGGTGCGAGGGCGCTGGCCAGCAGCCGCTCGAACATCATCGCGCTCATGGTGCCGCTGCGCACCGACATGTACGTCCCCATCATGATGGAGATCGCCATCGCGGTGGCCACCACGGCCCGCACCCACGGCTACGACGTCCTCCTCCTCACCGGGGAGGAGGGCCCCGCCGCGGTGCGGCGCATCGCCGGGAGTTCTCTCGCCGACGCGATGATCCTCATGGACGTCGAACTCCATGACGAGCGGCTGCCGCTGCTGCGTGACACCGACCGGGCCGCCGTGCTCATCGGACTGCCCGCCGACACCGCGGGCCTGACCTGCGTGGACCTCGACTTCGAGGCGACGGGCGCGCTCTGTGTGGACCACCTCGCCGGCCTCGGCCACCGCGAGGTCGCGGTCATCGGCGAGGCGGCCGCGGTGTACGAGCGCCACACCGGATTCGCTGAGCGGACGGTCGACGGCATACGTGCCAAGGCGCTGGAGACCGGCGTGCGCGTGCTCCACCGGCCCTGCGAGGGCGGCTACCCGGCGATGGCGCAGACCCTGTCGCGGATCTTCGACGAGCGCCCCGGCACCACCGGGTTCATCGTGCAGAACGAGTCCGCGGTGGAGCCGTTGCTCAATCTCCTGCGACAGCAGGGCCGGGCGGTGCCCGAGGACGTGTCGGTGGTCGCGATCTGCCCCGAGCAGGTGGCCTTGCAGGCCTCGGTGCGGCTCACCTCCGTCGCCATCCCGGCACAGGAGATGGGGCGCCGCTCGGTCGAGCAGGTCGTCGCCAAGCTCTCCGGCCGCGGCACCGACGAAGTGGAGCTTCTGGCGCCCGAGCTGACGGTACGGGAGAGCACGGGGCCCGCCCCCAGGTAGTGCCTCGCGCGGACGTGCGCACGAGCCGGCCCCCGTGCGGGGGCCGGCTCCTTGTGCGTACCGGTCAGCTGGAGGTGACACCGAACGCGTTCGTCCGGAAGTCCAGCCCGCCCGACGACGACGTGATCTCGTAGCCGAACTGGACGTCACCGATGGTCTCGTTGCCCCACCAGCCCTTGGTGTCCTTGATCCACTTCAGGATCGGCAGGATGTTCACCGTGCCCGAGGCGGAGTCCGAGGTGCGCAGGAACGAGAAGACCTGGTTGGCCCCGTTGTCACCCTTGTAGACGGTCCAGGTGTGGCCGCCGAGCGTCACGTTTCCCTGCGAGGTGCCGAGCGGGCCCACGGCACCGTTGTAGTTGACCCAGAGCATGACCTCGTAGTCGTAGTCGCTGTCCCAGATGTCGTACGAGGTGTTGTAGGCGCCGGACGACGGGACGGTGACGTTGTAGGTGCTGGTGAGCGACGACAGCGAGGTGATGGACTTGCCGACGACCTTCTTGGCGTTGGGATACGACTTGATGCCGCCCGTGTTCGGGTGATCGGCCCAAACACCCCAGTTGCTGGACGAGTTGACCCAGATGGACTGTGCGCCTGCGCCGGAACCCCAGATGTTGTTGTAGAGGGTGTATGCGTCGGAGGTGGTGTAGTTGCCCCACTGGTCCGATGAGGACCAGATCGCGGCCTGGGCGGGGGCGGCGGCGAAGCCGATGAGGGCCGCCACCGCCGTCGCCGGTGCCAGTACGAACCTGCTGAGGGTGCGGGTGCGTCGTGCCATGGTTGTCCCTTCCATGGTGGGGGGATGGGGTGGGGGGAGTGCTACCGCGGCCCCAGTTCGAGGACGCGGTCCACGCCGGCCGTCAGCTCCAGGGCTGTCGCTGTTCCGGCGGAGGCATCGGTGAAGGTGTGCCCGTCGCCCGTACGGACGTCGATCCGGGCGTCACGGGTGGGATGGAGCACGGCGGTCGCGGTGCTGTCGGCGGACCAGCGCAGATCCAGTCCGGCGCCGAACCTCGTGCGCACACCGCGCAGTTCGCCGCTCGGGCAGCCGGCCATGGGTGCGGGCAGCAGGACCAGCCGGTGCGGGGTCGACTGGACGAGCGACTCGATGACCGCCGCGGGCAGCGCGTGGGCGGCGTCCGCGTTGTAGACGTTGCGGGACGGATAATGGGCGCTCATCAGCGAGTCGTGGAAGAAGTCACCCGCCAGTACGGCGTCAAGTGCTGCCGAGACGCGCCGGCCGTCCCGCAGCCGCGCCGCGATCAGGGCGTGGTGCAGATGTCCGTGGGCGGAGTCGTTCTCCGATCCGCGCAGCTCCAGGGCGCGGTGTGCGGCGGTCGCGAGCCCGGGCGTGTCGTACGGATTGATCGCGTCCAGCGGCCACACGGGGTAGAGGTGGCTGAGGTGGCGGTGGTCGTACGTCTCCTCCAGGCCCGGCCACGCCCACTCGGCGAGGGCGCCGTCCCTGTTGACCCGATAGGCGGGGAGCCGGTCCGCGAGCGCCCGGCGCCGGGCCGAGGATGCGGCGGTGGGGGAGCGGTCGGCCGACACGGTGAGCGCGTGACGTGCCGCGGCCAGGTCCATGGTCGCGTTCACCGTGCCCCAACTCGCGTTGGCCGGACGGTTCTCCGGTGAGTACGAGGGGACGATCGCCACCGTGCCGTCCCGAGCGGTGCGGGTCAGGAAGTCCTCGTAGAACAGGGCGGCTTCGTGCAGCGCACCGACGAGCCGTGGGTCCGTCACCCCACTCGTCTCGGCGTGCTCGATCAGCGGTTCCAGGAGCCAGTCCGCACCGGCCGTCCACAGATGCAGCGGGTAGGCGCGCTGGAAGTGGCGGGTGTGGCCGGACTCGCCGTCGGTGTGGGACGGGGCGACGATGCCCCGTGCCCCGAAGAGCGCCCGGGCGTTGTCACGCCAGTCGGCCAACTGGCCGTACACCAGGCGGGCATGGGCCTCGGACACCTCGGGTAGCGCGGCGGCCGCCGCCGAGGCGATCTGGAGGTTCAGGTTGGCGTTGGTGGTGAACGCCCCGGACCAGGCGGTCTCCCAGTCGCCCGTCCACAGGCCGGTCAGCCGGGGCGGCAGGACGCCGGAGGACGAGTACAGGTGGTACCGCCCCGCTGCGAACAGGCGCTCCAGCAGGGCGGGGCTGCCCGGTCGCCGCACCAACTCGCTGCCCGGCAGGTTGCGTTCGGCCGGGTCTGCGTCCAGGGCCAGGGTGGCCCGCCGGATGGCCGGCGTGTGCAGCGGCCGGTGGCGGGCGAGCAGCGTCGGGTAGTCGTCCTGCGGCAGGCCGGCACACTCCGCCATCACATCCAGGTGGCCCGCGTGGCGCCGCACCCGTGTGAGCAGCAGCAGGCCCCGGGCCCCCTCGATCCGGATGCCCTCGTCGGCGACCGACGTCCTGCCGCCGTCAGCCCGGACCACGGTCACTCCCGTATAGGCGAGTTCGCTGTCCGGGTAGCCCACCCGCAGCGACAGCCGGCCGCCACCGGGTGTCAGTACGGTGCTGCGGCCGACGGCCAGGCTCGGCGGGGCACCCGGCAGCGCGTGGTCCAGGGTCAGGTCCACCGCTAGTCCCGGGCCGGTCACGTACTGGACGATCACGTCGTCGGCACGGGAGACGAAGACCTGGCTGCGCCGGCCCTCGCACACGGCCGTGATCTCGCCCGTCGCGAAGTCGACCGTACGGCGGTAGCCCGGGGGCGGTTCCGTGCCGCAGGGCCCGGCCGACGCGTCGGGAAGGGGCCGGATCCTCGTCTGGAACGCCGGATGGAAGGGCTGCACCCACACCAGCGGCAGCCCCGCCCCGAACCGCTCGAAGGCCGCGGTGTCCCCGGAGAGCAGCGCGCTCTGCAGCCGGTCCAGCCGGTCCGAGAGCTCGGGCGGACGCAGGTGCTCGCTGCCGTTGGGCCGGACCAGGGTGTGGTGGTTGACGATGACCCGGTCGTCGGCCGGGTCCCCGTACACCATCGCTCCGTGCCGGCCGTTGCCGCCGAGGAAGGCGTCCTCCCAGCGGGCGGCGGGGCGCGGTTCCCACGTGCCGTCGATGTGGGTGCGGGCGGTCATGGAGCGGCGCTCCGCAGCACGGCCACGCCGTGCCGGCCCAGCTCCACCCGGTCGAGGGCCTTCTCACCGGTCAGGAGGTCCTCGTACGAGCCCGGCACGGTCACGGTGACGGCGTCCCGTCCGTGGTGGAGCAGGAAGAGCAGGTCCCCGCGGCGGACGGCCTCCACACCGTCGGGCAGCCCGGCCAGCACCGGCGTCACACCGGCCTCCCGCACCACGTCACCCAGCAGCGCGCGCAGCGCCGCCGCCTCCGGCAGCGTCGACAGATACCGGGCCCGGCCCCTGCGCAGCACCGCGGGCAGGCCCGCCAGCTCGCCGTCTCGGTACGCGGCCACCACCTCGGTGTCCGCCGCGGCCTCCAGCTCCTCCGACCACAGGGTGCCGTCGAAGCCGTCGCAGGCCACGGTCGAGCCGGCGTCGAGCGGCCACCACTCGTGGAGCGTGCGGATCCCGAACAGCTCGCGCAGCCGGGCGTCCATTCCGCCCGGCCTGATGCGGTCGTCCACGTCCGCGATCCCGCTGAAGAAGCCGCAGACCAGTGTTCCGCCGCCCTCCGCGTAGGCCACGAGATTGTCGACCGAGGCGTCGGTGAGCAGGTACAGATGGGGTACGGCGACCGCCTTGAACCGGCTCAGGTCCGCGTCGGGGCGGGCGAACTCGGTGAGGACACCGTTCTCCCACAGGGCCCGGTGCCAGCGCTGCACGACTTCGGTGTAGTCCAGCAGCGAGGAGGGCCTGCCCTCCTGGGTGCCCGCCCACCACGAGTCCCAGTCGTGCAGGATCGCGACGTCGGCCGGCACGTCACTGCCGCCGACGGCCGGTCCGATCGTGGCGAGTTCCGCTCCCAGCCGCTTGATCTCCCGGAAGGTGCGGCCCCGCTCGCCGGCGTGGGTGAGCATCCCGGAGTGGAACTTCTCCGAGCCCTGCCGGGACTGCCGCCACTGGAAGTAGCACACTGCATCGGCGCCGCGCGCCACGGCCTGCAGTGACCAGAGCCGGTTCAGGCCCTCCGGCTTGGGATGGTTGACCCCCCGCCAGTTGACGGGCCCGGCCGCCTGTTCCATCAGCATCCAGGGCCCGGCGGCCTGCGAACGCGTCATGTCGGCGAGCATCGCGTTGTACTGGCCGCCCTGCGGGTCCCGGGGGTCCGGATAGATGTCGACGGAGACGATGTCCTCCTCGGCCGACCAGGCCCAGGCGTCCTGGCCCGACCACAGCGGCATGAAGTTCGTCGTCACCGGAATGTGCGGGGTGTGCCGGGCCACGATGTCGCGCTCGGCGACGTAGCACTCCATCAGCGCGTCGGAGGTGAACCGCTTGAAGTCCAGCACCTGCGCCGGGTTCTTCATGTACTGCGCCTTGCGGGGCGGCAGAACCTCCGTCCAGGAGTCGTATCGCTGGCTCCAGAACGCCGTCCCCCACGCCTCGTTGAGCGCGTCGACCGTGACGTACCGGCTCCGCAGCCAGCGGCGGAAGTGCGCCGCCGTCTCGTCGCACCAGCAGTGCGTGCAGTACTCGTTGTTGATGTGCCAGACGGTGAGCGCGGGATGGTCCGCGTACCGTGCTGCGAGGTCCTCGGTGAGGGCCGCGGCATAGCGACGGTAGACCGGGGAGCTGGCACAGAACTGCTGGCGCGAGCCGTACCAGACGACCGAGCCGTCCTCCGTGCGCGGCAGGGTCTCCGGGTGCCGCGCCCCCATCCAGGGCGGCGGGGACGCGGTCGGCGTGGCGAGCACGACGCCGATGCCGTGTGCGTGCATCAGGTCCATCAGCCGGTCCAGCCAGCCGAACTCCCTCGCACCCGGGCGTGGTTCGATCTTGGCCCAGGAGAAGACGCCGAGGGTGACGGAGTTGACCCCGGCCTCCTTCATCAGCCGGGCGTCGTCCTCCCACACCTCCTCGGGCCACTGCTCGGGGTTGTAGTCGCCTCCGAAGAGGATGCGGCCACGGGCTGCGTCGCGCAGGGACGGCATGGCGTCTTTTCCTTACTGGGGTTCTGCGTACTGGATGCCGCGGCCGTTGGTGCCCAGATGGACACGGCCGTGGACACGGGGGTCACCGGTGATCACTTCGCCGGTCCAGCCCCACTGGTGGGAGTCGTCGTTGATCCGGACCCAGGTGGCGCCCGCGTCGTCCGAGCGCAGCACCGCCACGCCGTCGTGCGTCGCGGAGACCCGGCCCGTCTGGAAGACCGCCGGATACCCGGCCCCGGGCCGCTTGCGGCCCCTGACCGGCGCGGCCTTGCCGAAGCCCAGGGCGTGCGAAGCCTGGCAGCCGGCCACCGCGGTGAACGTCAGCCCGCCGTCCGTCGAGCGGAACAGACCGTTGTCCTTCGCGGAGAGCCACAGGTCGCCGCTGCGTCCGGGCGCCGTCGCCACCTTGAACTGCACGTCTCCGGAGGGGAGTCCGGTCGCACCGCGGGCGAACGTCGCCCCGCCGTCCGTGGAGTGGAAGACAGCTCCCGTATCGGTGTCGTAGACGTAGAAGCGCCGCGGGTCGAGGGGATCGGCGACCGGGGCCGCACCCTTGGGGAACGTGGTGACCTCGGCCCAGCTCGCCCCGCCGTCGGTGGAGCGGTGCGCCGGGTACTTGGTGCCGTCCCAGTGGACGAACGACCAGAGCAGGACGGACCCGTCGGCGGAGACCGCGACCGGTCCGGGGGCGGAGGCGGCGATCTTCGGTTGGGCGGCGAACGGCTGCCAGGTGCGGCCGCCGTCGTCCGAGGACGCCCCGGCGAAGGCCGACCCCGACGGCCACCCCGTCCGTACGACGTACGAGGGCCTCAGCGTGGCCAGGGCGAGGCCGGTGGCCGTGCCGAAGACCGGGTTCGACGCCATGCCGCGCGAGGGGGAGGCGGTCAGCGAGTCGTGGTACATCACCCCGATGTCGCCGAGGCCACTCAGGAGGCGGGCACCCTTGCCGGGCGGGGCGATCAGGAACCGTACCGACGCCTCCTCGATCCCCCGGATCTCCGGCGCCCAGTGGACGAGGTCGCGGGTCCCGAAGATCGTCGCGCCGGTCCCGTACACGATGTGCCGCGAGTCGAACGGGTCGACGGCCACGGCCTGGATCCACCAGCCGAACTTGGCCGACTCGCCGCCCCAGCGCAGGTAGGGCGTCTCCGCGACATCGAGGACCGCGGTGTCCTTCAACGAGGTCCAGGTGGTGCCGGCGTCGGTGGACCGGAACACCGTGTCGATCTGCGACCAGCGGTTGTTGGTCGTGACCACGAGCGTGCCGGCGCGGCGCGCGTCGACCGCGACACCGCCGTACCCGAAACCGTCGCCGGCCGTGGCGTCGGGCTTCACCGGGGTCACCTCGGTCCAGGTGTCCGTCACCGTGTCGAGTCGGTGGACCGAGCCGTCGGACTGGCCGTTGGGCCCCGGGGCGTCCGCGTAGGTGACGTACAGCGCCCGGCCGCGGGCGTCGTAGGCGGCCCGGACCGGAACCTTCGTCGCGGCGTTCCCGGCCGGCCGGCCGGGAACGGGCTCCCACCCCTTCGAACCGTCCGTACGGTAGAGCCCGCCGCCGTCGTCGCCCCAGCCCGCGTACACCACCCGGCCGGCTGCGGCGAGGAACATCACGCCCTGGCCACCGGCGGACGCGGTCGCGGGGAAGTCCACCGGAGCCCACGTGGCACCCCGGTCGGTGGAGCGCAGCAGCCCGTCGTGCCGGGTGCCGAGCCAGAGCGTGTCGCTGTCCCGCGGGTCCACGAGCAACCGCTCGCCGGCGCCCCGCCCGTCCTCGTTGGCTCCCAGACGCACCGTCAGGTCGGCCCGCTGCCAGGTGGTTCCCCGGTCCTCGGAGCGGAGCACCGCACCGGGGCTCGCCCAGGACTGGGCGTACGTGCCACAGGCAAGGTAGAGGCGGTCCGGGTGCGCGGGGTCGATGGCCAGGGCCTCGATGCCGAGCAGGTTCCAGTCGTCCCAGCCGAGGTGGTCGGTGAGGGGGATCCAGCGGGCCTCGTGCCCGTCCCAGCGGTAGGCGCCGCCGATGTCGGTGCGGGCGTAGGCCAGGCCCTTGACCGACGGATGGAACATCACCCCGGTGACGAATCCCGTCCCGCCGATCGCGGCGGTCCGCCAGCGGTGGGGCTCGGTGCTCGCGTGCCGATGGTCCTTCGGGGTGGCGGCGGCGGTCCCCGCGGCCGGAAGGGCCACGGCCGCCGCGGCGACGGCTGCGGAGCCGAGCACGGTTCTGCGGCTGGGCGTGGGTGCGGACGAAGTGCGCATGGCGAACACCTTCCGGACAGGGGCAGGAGGTAAGAAGGAGAGCGAAAGAAGGAGCGGGGGCCGGTCCCGGGAAGCCCCGCGAACCGGCCCAGAGCCGGGGCCGAGGCGCGGATCAGCCCTTCACGGCGCCGGTCAGCATGCCCTTCTGGAAGTGCTTCTGGACGAACGGCGACAGCACGGCGACCGGGATCAGCGCGAGGATCATGACGGCCATCTGCACGGCGAGGCTGTTGATCGCTCCGCTGCTGACCGCCGCGCCCATGGCCCCCGGGGGCACCTGGTGCTGGAGGACGAGCTGGCGCAGGATCATCTGCAGCGGGTACTTGTCGCTGTCCTGGATGTACAGCATCGCGTTGAACCACTGGCTCCAGTAGCCGACCGCGTAGAACAGCGAGATCACGGCGATCACGGCGCGCGACAGCGGCATGATGATCTGCAGCAGGATGCGCCACTCCCCGGCGCCGTCGATGCGGGCCGCGTCGATCAGTTCGGGCGCGGTGTCCATGAAGAAACCGCGCAGCACCAGGACGTTGAAGACGCTGATCGCGCTGGGCAGGATCATCGACCAGTAGCTGTTGCTCAGCCCGATCCCGGTCACCAGCAGATACGTGGGGATGAGGCCGGCGCCGAAGAACATCGTCGCCATCAGGGTCATCAGCAGCGGACGGTGGGCGTACGAGTCGCGGCGGCTCAGTCCGTACGCGCACAGGATCGAGACGCCCATGCTGACCACGGTGCCGACGACGGTGAGACCGACACTCACCAGGGCCGCGCGGGTCACCGCGCCGCCGCTGAGGAGCTCCTTGTAGGCGACGAACGTGATGTTCTTCGGCCAGACGACCAGGCCGCCGGCGTCGTTGATGGTCTTGGTGTCGGAGAGGCTGGTGACGAGCACCACCCAGATCGGGATGATCACGATCGCGCAGATCGCGACGAGACCGAACCCCTTGAAGGCGAGACCCGCCTTGGTGGGCTCCTCCTCCCACACGGGGCGGGGTTCCATCCGCAGGGCGCGCTGGAGCCGGGTCTCCGCACGGGGCGCGGATTCTGACGACTCCTTCTCACGTTCCAGAAGAGTTGTCATTTCTTGGAGTACACCCCCTGCTCGCCCAGCATGTGGGCGACCTTGTTGGCACCGAGCACCATGGCGACGCTGAACAGCCCCTTGAAGACACCGGCGGCTGCCGCGTAGCCGAAGTCGCCGGTTTTGATACCCGTCCACCAGATGTAGGTGTCCAGGATTTCCGAAGCGCCGGCGCCGACCTGGTCGCGCTGGAGCAGGATCTGCTCGAAGTCGAGGTTGAGCGCGCTGCCCACCCGCAGGACGAGCAGGAGCGCGATGACCGGGCGCAGTGCGGGCAGGGTGACGTGCCACATGCGGCGCCAGCGGCCCGCCCCGTCGACGGCCGCCGCCTCGTAGAGGTCGGTGTTGACGGCGGCGAGCGCGGCCAGGAAGACGATCACGCCCCAGCCGGCGTCCTTCCACACGGCCTGGGCGGAGACCAGGAACTTGAAGAAGCCCGGATTGGTCATCAGGTCGAAGCCCTCGTGACCGTGTTCGCGCGCCCACTGGGCGACGAGTCCCGCGCCGCCGAACATCTGCTGGAAGACGGTGACGACGAGCACCCACGAGAAGAAGTGCGGCAGATAGACCACTGCCTGGACCCAGGCCCGGACCCGCGCGCTCATGATCGTGTTGAGCAGCAGGGCGATGGCGATCGGGATGGGGAAGAAGAGGACGAGCTGGGTGACGAAGATGACCAGGGTGTTGATGAGGACTTCCCAGAAGCGGTAGTCCTCGAAGATCCGGGTGAAGTTGTCGAAGCCGACGAAGGGGCTGCCGGTGATGCCCAGGTCGTAGACGTCGTAGTCCTGGAAGGCCACGATGTTGCCGAGCAACGGGATGTAGTTGAAGATCAGCAGCAGGCCGATGGCCGGCAGCGTCATCAGGACGAGAGTACGGTCGCGCCGCAGCCGTTGGCGCCAGGTGATGCCACCCGCCTGTGGTCCCGCCCCCGGTACTTTCCTCGCCGCTCCGTTCTTCGCCGTACGCGTACGGCGGACAGCGGTCGCCCGGGACCTGTACGCCCCTTTCGCGCCCGCGTCCCTGTCCTCGCCGTCACCGCTGCCGCCGCCGCCGGCCGGGGCGTCGGCCCCGTCGGAGGTGCGGTCCGGGTCGGTCGTGACCGTGGCCCGTGGCTTCACCGTGTGCTCCCCATGTCGTGCTCTCCGCCTCGGCCGCCGGGCTTCGTGCGCCCGGCGGCCCTTGTGCTGTGCTGCGTACGGATGGTGCGCGTCGTACGCGTCAGTTGCCGGAGCCGTTCTTGTCGAGAATGTCCTGGTACCAGGCGCGCAGCTTGTCGCCGCCGCTCTTCTTCCAGGTGTTCACGGCTTCCTCGACGTCGCTGACCTTCTTGCGGCCGCGGCGGATGTCCTTCTGCAGGTCGTCGAAGGGCGTGTACAGGGAGGCGTACCGCTGCGGTTCGACGACCTGCATGCCGAAGAAGAGGGGCTTCTTGATGTGCGGGGCCTGGCGCGCCATCCAGGCGGCGTAGTCCTTGGCCAGCTGCGGCTGGTCCGGGTACGCGATGGAGGTGGGGGGCGAGGCGAGGAACAGGAAGGTGGAGGGCTGTGCCTCCTCCACTCCCTGCGGGGTGTAGGTGGGGGACCCGTCCTTGATCGTGTAGTGGGTGCCCTTCACGCCGTAGTTCGTGAGCATGAACTCCTCGGTGCCGAACGGCGCGGCCGCGTAGTCGGCGATCGCGAGGAACTCCTCGATCTGCGCCTCGGAGAGCTTCTTGCTGAGGAAGGTGAAGATGCCCGCCGGGTCGTCCTGCCACAGGACCGGCTTGCCGCCGTCGTGGTTGAAGAAGTCGAGCGCCTGCATGTCGAACTTCGGGTTGCCGGCCTGCTGTTCGGTGACCATGCCCTTCCAGCCGCCGGTGCCGTCGTTGTACATCATCACGTGTCCGCTGGTGAAGCGGATCTTGGAGTCGGCGTCCTTCCCGGCGTCGGCGTCGGGGTGGACGTACCCGCCGTCGTGGAGCTTGCGGGCGAAGGCGAGTGCCTCGCGGTACGCCTTCGTCTCGATCTTGTGGACC
Source organism: Streptomyces sp. NBC_01013 (assembly GCF_045162765.1). Taxonomy (NCBI): domain Bacteria; kingdom Bacillati; phylum Actinomycetota; class Actinomycetes; order Kitasatosporales; family Streptomycetaceae; genus Streptomyces; species Streptomyces sp. NBC_01013. The sequence goes on along the minus strand of NZ_CP108687.1, from coordinate 880,292 downwards.
AGCTTGCCGTTCTCCAGCTGCCAGTAGTGCGGCGCGTCGGGCAGCAGGCCGTAGATCTTCTGGATGCAGGTCCAGAGGTCGTCGAAGGCCCAGACCTTCTGCTTGGGCGCGGTGTGCTCCTTGCCGAAGGCCAGCAGGTCGTCCGCGCTGGCCGGCACGGCGCCGGAGCCGAACAGGTCCTTGCGGTAGAAGATCGCGTTGCCGATGATCGGCGTCGGCATGGGCAGGCCGCGCAGCTTGCCGCCGAAGACGGAGTACTGCCAGGCGCCCGTCGGGATGTTCGCCAGGTTCGGGTACTTCTTGACGGCGTCGCCCGCCAGATGGGGCGTCAGGTCCGCGAACTTGGCGCTGATCGCGTTGCGGATCTGCCCCTGCATGTTCCAGCCGGGGATGGTCATGACATCCGGGATGTCGGAGCCGGCGAGGACCGCGCCGATCTTGTCCTGGTAGGTGTTGCCGTCCTGCGGGTCGAAGTTGAGCGTCGCGCCGACCGCCTTGTTCACGGCCGTGTAGTACGGGTTGTTCTTCTTCGGGACGGTGCCCCACAGCGGCGTCATGACACGGAACGACGAACCCTTGCCCGGGACCGACTTGACGGACACGACCAGCGGGTCGGGCAACTTGGTGAAGCCGGGACTCGAACCGTTGACGCCCGCGACGTCGGGCTGGACCAGGTTCAGCGGAGCGTAGGACGGGACGACCTTCTTGAGCGCCTTGCCCGTCGTCGTGCCCTCCTTGCTCCCTGAGCCGGAGCCGGAGCCGCCGCACGCGGCGAGCAGCGGTACCCCGCCGGCCACGGCGACGGCGGCGACCGCGCCCGTGGCGAGGAAGCTTCTCCGGCTCGGAGCCGTGGAGGAGGGGGTGGAATTCGGCGTCATTGCGTCAACCCTTCGAGGCGCACCAGGACGACACGTGGCGGGCGACCGCCGTTCGGTTCCTGTGTCTGAGGTGGAGCGTTGCTGACTGAGCCGGCATGACCGGCCGCAGGTGAAGCGGTTCAACAGGGAAGCGGCAGAAGCTGTCGCCGTCCCGGGGAGATCACGGGCGCCGGGCGCCCCATCGAAGCTCTGTCGAAGCGCTTCGATGTTGCAGCGAGGTTAAGTGAAGGGCCCCGACCGCACAAGAGTCCGTTTCCAGATTCCTCCGACCTGTTTCCGAACCGTTTCCTGGCGCATTGGGGGGTTGTCGCGTACGGAGGTCGTGGACGAGGCCTTGACACGTGCGGGGTTGGCCACCGAGCATCGAAGCGCTTCGAAAGATCTTCCGAAGCTCCTCGGGTGCTTGTGCGAGGCACTGGCCCCGGAATACCTCCCACCTCTCCAAGGGGACCCGCACGTGACGGAACAACCGCAGCCCTTCCGCGACCCGCAGCTGCCTTTCGCCAAGCGCGTCGACGACCTGCTTCAGCGGCTCACGCTCGACGAGCGCATCGCGATGCTGCACCAGTTCGCACCAGCGGTGGACCGGCTCGGTCTCGGTGCCTTCCGGACCGGTCAGGAGGCCTTGCACGGCGTGGCCTGGATGGGCCCGGCGACGGTGTTCCCGCAGGCCGTGGGGCTGGGTGCCACCTGGAACGGTGAACTGGTGCGCCGGGTCGGCGAGGCCGTCGGCAACGAGGTCCGCGCCAAGCGCGCCCAGGACGACCGCGTCGGCCTCAACGTCTGGGCCCCGACCGTGAATCTGCTGCGCAACCCGCTGTGGGGGCGCGGCGAGGAGGGGTACTCCGAGGACGCCGGCCTGACCTCCGCCATCGCGGTCGCGTACACCCGGGGACTGCGCGGCGACCACCCGCTCTACTGGCGGACCGCCCCCGTCCTCAAGCACTGGCTCGCCCACAACAACGAGACCGACCGCGACACCTCCTCCTCCTCGGTCCGCCCGCGTGTCCTGCACGAGTACGACCTCAAGGCATTCCGTGACGCCGTGCAGGCGGGCGCGGTGGCCGGCGTCATGCCGGCGTACAACCTGGTCAACGGACGGCCCAACCACGTCTCGCCGCACCTGTCCCAGCAGTTGCGCGCCTGGACCGACCGGTCGCTGGTGGTCTGCTCCGACGCGGGGGCCCCGTCCAACCTCGTCGACTCCGAGCACTACTTCGACACCCACGAGGAGGCGACGGCCGCCTCCCTGCGCGCCGGCGTCGACAGCTTCACCGACCACGGCCAGGACTCCGGCATCATGACCGGCCGCATCCGTGGCGCCCTGGAGCAGGGTCTCCTCGACGAGCACGACATCGACACCGCCGTCCGGCGTCTGCTCGGACTGCGCTTCTCGCTGGGTGAGTTCGACCCCGAGCTCGACCCGTACGCGGACACCGCCGATTTCGACACCGAGAACCACAGGGCGCTCGCCCTGGAGGCTGCCGAGCAGGCCGTCGTGCTGCTCAAGAACGACGGACTGCTTCCGCTCGACCCGGCCGCCGGAAAGACCGTCGCCGTCGTCGGGCTCCTCGCGGACGCCTGCAAGCTCGACTGGTACAGCGGCACACTGATCCACCGCTCCACTCCGCTCGACGGCCTGCGGGAACGCTTCGGTGCGGAACACATCGTGCACGCCGAGGGCGTCGACCTGGTCCGGCTGAAGTGCGCGGACGGCTGGCTGCAGATCCCCGAGGCGGACACGGGCCATGAGCCTGTGCGCGGCGCGGAAGGCGCCCTCGATCCGGCGCTGCTCGCGGGCCGCACCGACCTTCCGCCGCTGACCTGCGGCGACACCCCGTCCGAGCTGGCGCTCGTGGACTGGGGGAACGGGGTGATCACCCTGCGGGAACCGGCCGGCCGCTATCTGTCCGTCGCCGAGGACGGCTTCGTGCGCGCCTCCGCGGACGAGCCGGGCGGCTGGATCGTCCAGGAGACGTTCCGGTGGGAAGCGGTGGAGGGTCATGCCGGCGGTCACCGCCTTCTGCACGTGGGAACGGGTAGGTATGTCTCAGTTGCCGCCGACGGCGTAAAGGTTGCCGTCCCCGGCGAGGAAATCTCCGACGCCGAGGAGGCTGCGGGAACGGTCTTCGAGATGCAGGTGACCGAGCGCGGCGAGGACGCAGTCGCCCGCGTCGCGGCCGCCGCCGACGCCGTGATCGTCGTGGCCGGCAACGACGCGCACATCAACGGCCGCGAGACCGAGGACCGCACCACCCTGGACCTGCCCGCCCACCAGGAACGCCTGTGGCGCGCCGCCCACGCCGCCAACCCGCGCACCGTTCTCGCGGTCACCTCCGCCTACCCGTACGCCCTCACCGACGCGGCGGCCACGCTCCCCGCACTGCTGTGGACCGCGCACGGGGGGCAGGCCGCCGGAACCGCTCTCGCCCGGGTCCTGGCCGGCGACGTCTCCCCGGCCGGCCGCCTGCCGCAGACCTGGTACACCTCCGACGCGGAACTGCCCGGGCTGCTGGACTACGACATCATCGGCTCACGCCAGACCTACCTCTATTACGAAGGCGTCCCGCTCTACCCGTTCGGCCACGGCCTCTCGTACAGCGCTTTCACCTACAGCGCCCTGACCGCCGAGCGCGACGGCGACCTGCTGAGGGTGTCGCTGACCGTCACCAACACCGGGGCCGTCCCGGCCGACGAGGTCGCCCAGCTGTACGTGCGCGCGGTGGCCCCGTCCGTCGTCCGGCCGCTCCGCCAGCTGGCCGGGCACCGCAGACTGCACCTGACGCCCGGCGCCGCCGAACGCCTCGAGTTCCTCCTTCCCGTCACCGAGCTCGGCCACTGGGACGTGGCCCACGGCCGCTGGACCGTCGACCCGGGCACGTACGAGATCCAGGCCGGCGCATCGAGCGCGGACATCCGGGTCATCGCGGTCGTCACCATCGACGGCGAACCGGCCGGACCGCGACCGTTCCTCGCCCGCGGACTGGAGGCGGCCGACTACGACGAGCAGCTCGGCACCGAGATCGTCGACCGGACGAAGTCGGACGGCGACGCGGTCACCGCCCGCACCGAGATCAATGAACTCCTCTACCGGCGATGCGACTTCGCCTCCGGTGTACGAGAGGCCGAGGTGCTCACCGCAGGGGAGGGGGCCGTGCTGATCACCGTCGCCGGTACCACGGTCACCGTCCCGGTCGCCGCCACCGACGGACCGTACGACTACCGCACCGTGCAGACCGCGCTGAACGCCTCCGGCACCGGAGACCTGCGCATCACCCTGCGCGGTTCGGTACGCCTGGCCCGGATCACCTTCACCGGGGCCGGCGAGTGAACAGCAACGCTCCGCGCCTCCCTGTCCCCGCCCCTCCTCAACCAGTTGCCCCCGGCAAGGAGTCCGCATGAAGTTCACCGACGGCTTCTGGCTCATGCGTGAGGGCGTACGCGCCTCCTACGCGACCGAGATCCGCGATCTGCGGGTAGGAGCCGACCAGTTCACCGCCTACGCTGCGGTCAAGCACGTCGCCGCACGTGGCGACACCCTCAACACTCCGCTCATCACGGTCGACTGCTTCTCTCCGGCCGAGGGAATCATCGGAGTGCGCACCACCCACCACGCCGGGAAGGTGAATCGCGGGCCCGACTTCGCCTTCCCCGGCCTCGACCCGGCAGCTGCCGGGTCGCGCACCCGGCGCGACGGGGCGGTCACCGAACTGACCAGCGGGCCGCTGACCCTGCGCATGGACGGCGACGGCCCCTGGGGCCTGACCTTCCTCGACGCCGACGGCCGGCGTCTCACGGGTGTCGATGCCAAGGGCACCGCCTTCGCCACCACCCCGGACGGCTCGCACCACATGCTCGCCCAACTCGCCCTGGACGTGGGTGAGAACGTCTACGGCCTCGGTGAGCGCTTCACCCCGTACGTCAAGAACGGCCAGACCGTCGACATCTGGCAGGCGGACGGCGGCACGAGCAGTGAACTGGCCTACAAGAACATCCCGTTCTACCTCTCGTCGCGCGGCTACGGCGTCTTCGTCAACCACCCGGGCAAGGTCTCCTTCGAGGTCGGCTCGGAGTCCGTCGGCCAGGTGCAGTTCAGTGTCGAGGACCAGTCGCTGGAGTACTACGTCGTCGCCGGGCCCACGCCCAAGGAGGTCCTGGCCCGCTACACCGCGCTCACCGGCCGTCCCGCGCTGCCGCCGGCGTGGTCCTTCGGCCTCTGGCTCACCACGTCGTTCTGCACGTCGTACGACGAGGAGACCGTCACCTCGTTCGTCGACGGCATGGCCGAGCGCGACATCCCGCTCTCCGTCTTCCACTTCGACTGCTTCTGGATGCGCGAGTACCAGTGGTCGGACTTCCTGTGGGACCCGGAGGTCTTCCCCGACCCGGAGGGCATGCTGACCCGGCTCAAGGAACGCGGGCTGCGGATCAGCATGTGGATCAACCCGTACATCGCCCAGAAATCCGCCCTGTTCGCGGAGGGCGCCGAACTCGGCTACCTGGTCCGCCGGCCCGACGGTGACATCTGGCAGTGGGACCTGTGGCAACCGGGCATGGCTCTGGTCGACTTCACCAACCCCGCCGCGCGCGAGTGGTACAACAGCAAACTGCGCGTCCTGCTCGACCAGGGGGTCGACTGCTTCAAGACGGACTTCGGCGAGCGCATCCCCACCGACGTCGTTTGGCACGACGGCTCCGACCCCGAGCGCATGCACAACTACTACGCGCAGATCTACAACCGCACGGTCTTCGAACTCCTGGAGAAGGAGCGGGGGCACGGCGAGGCGGTGCTCTTCGCCCGCTCCGCCACCGCCGGTGGGCAGCAGTTCCCCGTGCACTGGGGAGGCGACTGCTTCGCCTCCTTCACGGCGATGGCCGAGTCGCTGCGCGGCGGACTCTCCCTCTCGCTGTCCGGGTTCGGCTTCTGGAGCCACGACATCGGCGGCTTCGAGGGCACGCCCGACCCGGCGGTCTTCAAGCGCTGGCTCGCGTTCGGCCTGATGTCCTCGCACAGCCGGCTGCACGGCAACGTGTCGTACCGGGTGCCGTGGGCTTTCGGTGAGGAGGCGGTCGACGTCGCCCGCACGTTCACCCTGCTCAAGCACCGGTTGATGCCGTACCTGTACGGTGCCGCGGCCACCGCCCACCGCACGGGCCTGCCGATGATGCGTCCCATGCTGCTGGAGTTCCCCGGCGACCCGACGACCCGGATGCTGGACCGCCAGTACATGCTCGGACCGGACCTGCTCGTCGCACCCGTGTTCACGGAGGACGGGCAGGTCGAGTACTACGTCCCCGAGGGCACCTGGACCGTCCTGCTGACCGGTGAGACCGTCACCGGGCCGGTCTGGCGCCACGAGACCCACGGCTTCGACAGTCTGCCGATCCTGGTGCGGCCGGGCGCGGTGCTCCCCTGGGGCGCGGACGACCAGCGCCCCGACAGCGACTGGCTGGACGGACTCACGCTGCGGGCCTTCGGCGGGTCGTCCACCGGCGATGCCACGGCCGTCGCGGTGCCGGACCTGACGGGCACGACCGCCGCCACGTTCCGCGTGGTGCGGGAGGGGGGCACCCTCACCGTCACCGCCGAGGGCACGGACCGTCCGTACCGCGTGATCGCGGAGACGACGGGAGCCACGGCGGACGGAACGGGCACGGTGACATTGCGGGGCGTCTGAGGGCTGGGAAGCCTCGTCCGGTTGAGGCCGGATGAGGGAGCGGGGTCCGGTGCGCGAGGCTGCAAGGCCGAGGCGGGAGCCGCTCCCGGGCACGGTTGACCTACGACTACGCCACGCGTGTGCGCACCGGACCCCGCGAGCCCGGCGGGATCCGGGCGAGAGGGTCTGGGACGGCGGGGCGGGAAGTCAACGGCGGTGACGCCCGTGGCTTCCCGCCCCCCTTGCTCCTCCCGGTGGCTCAGCGCGTCGCCGCGGCCAGGGCCCGGTCGGCCCCGCCCCGCGAGGTGTGCCACAGGGTGGTCACCGGCTCCCACACCCGGATCCCTCGGCCCATGCCCACCGTGGCCGCACCGAAGGTGACCCCGTAGTGCGCGGGGTCCGCCGCCACGGACAGGCTGCGGACGACATGCCCCTGGTGGGTGCCGTGCGCCGCCGTGCGTACGGCCGCGTACCCCCGCTCGCCCGGCGAGAGCACGTAGGAACCGCTCGTGGCGGGCGGGACGGGCTGGGCCGAGCCGTCGAGCCCCCGGAACGTGATCGTCGGGATGCGGTCCACGACGCAGGTGCGGGCGCCCCGGTTGGTGACGACGATCCGCGCCACGTTGTGGCGCCCGCCGGGGGAGGCGGCAATCCTGAGGGCCTTCTCCCGGCATTGGGCCGGGCGGCCCGACGCCCCGTGGGCGGCAGCGCCGGCCGTGGCCGAGGTTCCGGTGGCCGTCAGGGCCAGGGCGGCCGCCGCGGTGAGCACGGCGGTGAGAGTGGAGCTCGGACGCATGATGCTTCTCCCCTTGGATCGACAGCCTGCGGTCGTGGCCGGAGGGCCCGGCGGCCGGTTCGGCCGACACGGACATTCTGAACGTAATGCCCGGTTCGTGGCGATAGATCGGACATATCGGTTCAGTATCTGTCGCCCGGATGCGCCCCGGCGTCCGCCTCTATCGCGCCCGGACCGTGGCCATCACCTCGCGGTCCGGCTGCAACGTCAGCGTCGGCACCGGGTTGACCGTGCCCGGATCGACGTCCAGCTCGAAGCGCCGTGCGAGCACCGCCAGGATCAGTACCGCCTCGACCATCGCGAACCGGGTGCCCAGACAGACCCGTGGCCCGCCGCCGAACGGGAACCAGGCGTACTCCGCGATCTCGTCGCCCGACTCCGCGTCCCACCGCTGCGGGCGGAACTCCTCCGGCTCGGGGAACCACCTCTCGTCCCGTTGTGTGGCCCACTGGCTGCTCCACACCCTGGTGCCCTCCGGAACCGGCAGGCCGCCGATCCGCGCACCCTCCTTCGCGACCCCGGTGACCAGCCAGATCGTCGGGTACAGCCGCAAGGTCTCCTTGACCACCGCCTGCGTGTACGTGAGCTGCGCGTAGTCGTCGAAGCCCGGCTCGCGGTCACCGAGCACCCGGTCCAGCTCCTCGGCCAGTGCGGCCCGCGCTCCGGGATTGCGGGAGAGGAGGTACCAGGCCCACACCAGCGTCGAACTCGTCGTCTCGTGGCCGCCGATGTACAGCGTGACCGTCTCGTCGCGGATCTCCTGGTCGTCGAGCGTGGCGCCCGTCTCGTCGACGGCGGTGAGCAGCCGGCTGAGCAGGTCGGGGCGTTCGTCCCCGCCGTCACGGTGCCGGGCGACGACGCGGCCCACCTCGGCGTCGATGACCGCGGCGGCCTTCTTGATCCTGGCCCGGCCGGGGGTCGGCACCCAGTCCGGCAGGAGCGCGCCGATGCCCGCGAACTCCTTGCCGATCTCGGCCTGGGCCACATCCATGGCCCGGCCCATCGCCTCGGCGTCGGCGGGTGTGTCGACGCCGAAGATCGTGCGGACGGCGATCCGCTGCGTCAGCGCCGCCATCTCCCGCTTGACGTCGATGCGTTCGCCGCCCGACCAGGTGTCGGCGAGCTCCACCGTGCTGCCCGCCATCGTCGCGGCGTACGACCTGACCTGCTTGGGGCGTACGGACGGCTGCACGAGGGACCGCTTGCGCCGCCACTCGGTGCCGCGCGCCACCACGACGCCGTTGCCCATCACGGTGCGGAAGGCGACGCCGAGCGCCGGTTGGTCGAAGGTCCGTTCCGTCTCGGTGAGCAGTTCACCTATGCACTCCGGATCGGCGACGAACACGCAGGGGTGGGGGCCGAATCGCCACTGGACCAGATCCCCGTGGGCGCGAAGCCGCTCGAAGAACGCCAGGGGGTTCTTCGCGAACTGCCGCATGTTCCCGAGGAAGGGCAGCCCCCTCGGGCCCGGGACGATCCGGTGGCCGCGCGGTGCGGCATCGACGGCCGGGCCGGTCTCCGTGGACATGAAAGGTCTCCGCTCTGAGGATCCGGCCGGTCGGTAACCCGCCACCGGCCTTGTGGAGTGGGTGAGTTGTCGAGGGTAGCCGTGTCGGGTGCCGGGACACGAGGTGGCCGTGCCGCCCCGCTTCAGGTTCGCGTCCGGACAGTGACCGGATGTGAATCTCCCGGGGCGACCGGACTCGCCCGGCGTGGGTACGAGGACGTTCGGCCAGTGCGTGACTTCGCCCTCCATGCGACGTGCCGGGCGCCCTGAGGCTCTGCGGCGCCTCGACTCGATCCCTCATTTGCCTAAAGGTATTAGGCATCTGCATAATGGATGATGTCTATGAGGGAGATGAGTATGGTGCGGGTGGGGCTGACCACGGAACGCCTGATCCAGGCCGGGGCGGAGCTGGCCGACGAGGTCGGTTTCGACCAGCTGACCGTTTCGGCGCTCGCCCGGCGGTTCGACGTCAAGGTCGCGAGCCTGTACTCGCATCTGAGGAACTCCCACGACCTCAAGACCGGAATCGCCCTGCTCGCGCTGGAGGAGCTCGCCGACCGCGGGGCGGCGGCCCTGGCGGGCCGGGCCGGCAAGGACGCCCTGAGCGCCTTCGCGGACGTCTACCGCGACTACGCCCGCGAGCATCCGGGCCGTTACGCCGCAGCCCAGTACAGGCTCGACCCGGAGGCGGCCGCCGCCAGTGCCGGTGGCCGGCACGCGCAGATGACCCGGGCGATCCTGCGCGGCTACGACCTGACCGAACCGGATCAGACGCATGCCGTCCGGCTGTTGGGCAGCGTCTTCCACGGCTACGTCAGCCTGGAGATGCAGGGCGGCTTCAGCCACAGCGCCCCCGACTCGCAGGAATCCTGGTCGCGGATCGTGGACGCCCTCGACGCCCTGCTGCGGAACTGGCCCGCGCCCTGACCGCGACCCCCCGTGGGCCTCCGGCGACCGCAGGCCCACGGGGACCCAATTCTTCGGACGTTCCGAGCAACAGGCAGAGAGACATGCAGACCACCCCCATCACCGCCACCCTTCTTCGCGGTGCGCTCGACGTCGAACGCACCGCACACGGGCTGCGCCCGCACCGACTTCCCGCCTGGGCCCGCGCCCAGTGCGCCGACGGCCAGTTGGCCATGGCAGAGGCCCAGCCCTCCGGTGTCCGACTGGTGTTCCGTACCCGCGCCACCACCATCGAGGTGGAGGCACTCCGCACCAGAACGGCCTACGTGGGCGCGCCGCCCCGGCCGGACGGGATGTACGACCTGCTCGTCGACGGGCGGCCCGCCGGACAGGTGAGCGCCACCGGCGGGAACGTCCGCGTGGTGGACATGACGACCGGATCCGAGGAGACCCGGCGGGGCCCGGCCGGTACCGTCCGGTTCTCCGGGCTCGCCGAGGGTGTCAAGGACATCGAGATCTGGCTGCCGTACAACGAGACCACCGAACTCGTCGAGTTGCGCACCGACGCCCCCGTCGAACCCGCACCGGACAGTGGTCGCAAGGTGTGGCTGCACCACGGCAGTTCGATCAGCCACGGCTCCGACGCGACAGGCCCGACGTCCACCTGGCCCGCACGGGCCGCCTCGCTCGGCGGGGTGGAACTCATCAACCTGGGTCTGGCCGGCAGCGCCCTGCTCGACCCGTTCACGGCCCGCGCGATGCGCGACACCCCCGCCGACCTGATCAGCGTCAAGATCGGTATCAACCTGGTCAACGCCGACCTGATGCGGCTGCGCGCCTTCGCTCCGGCGGTGCACGGATTCCTCGACACCATCAGGGAGGGGCACCCCACCACTCCGCTCCTGGTCCTCTCGCCCATCCTGTGCCCCATCCACGAGGACACTCCCGGTCCCAGCATGCCCGACTTCACCAACCTCGGTGAGGGGCGCCTCCAGTTCGTGGCCGCGGGCGACCCCGCCGAGCGTGCCGCCGGGAAGCTGACGCTCAACGTCATCCGGGACGAGCTGAGCCGCCTCGTGGAGCAGCGCGCGGCCGACGACCCGCACCTGCACTACTTGGACGGCCGCGCCCTCTACGGCGAGGCGGACTCCGCCGAGCTCCCGCTGCCGGACCAGCTCCACCCGGACGCCGCCACGCACCTGCGCATGGGCGAGCGCTTCGCCGGGCTGGTGTTCACCGGAGACGGGCCGTTTGCCGCGCACAGCTGAAAGCGCGGTGGCCGCCCCTCAAGCTCCGTGCCGGAAAATCACGGGGGTTGACCTTCGTCCGATGGGAGGATCCGGCCATGAACTCCGACCCCCTCATGACACGTGCGCGCCTCCTGTGGGAGTCGATGGCCGGGGTGCCCGTCTCGTTCGCGGCTGCGGGCGGCCCGACGGTGGTCACGGCCCCCGCATCGTCCCTGGCCCCGCCGGGCTGGGTGGGCATCGTGCTGCTGGGTGACGCGGCCGTCGTCACCGCGCCCACGGACGGAGTGGCGCGCGCCGTCCGCCGCGCCCTGACCGGTGTCCCGGCCTCCTCGGTCACGGACGCAGATGCCGTAGCCCGGGTGTGGCCGGTCGCTGATGTGCTCGGACCCGCCACTCTCGCCTATCTGCCCGCCGCCGGCCTGCGCCCGTCACGACCGGGAGCCGACGACACCGACCGCCTGCCCGCAGGCCATGAAGATCTCCTGCGGCTGCTCGCTTCGGTGAGCGAGGAGGATGCGGGGGAGTGCGGCCTCGATGAGATCACCTCGCCGGCCTTCGTCGTACGGGACGGAACCGCGGTGGTCGCGGCGGCGGGCTACCGGCGCTGGCCGAGGGACACTGCCCACTTGTGCGTACTGACCGCGTCGCATGCACGGGGCAGAGGACTGGCCCGGCAGGTCGCATCGGCCGCGACCGCGCACGCCCTTGCCTCGGGCCGGCTGCCGCAGTGGCGGGCGAGGCCGGCGGCGTCGCGCAGTGTGGCGAGAGCGCTGGGATTCCAGGAGTTGGGTACCCAGTTGAGCGTGCTGGGAGCTCACGACCTGCCCCATGATCAGCCTGGACGAGATTCCTGATCGACGGGCGGCTTCGGGAGTTCCGCTGCCGGGCTGCCGGCACCGCCCTCGCGTGAACTCGGCCCGGCAGCGTTCACCAGCCGACCAGGTCCATGGAGCTTCGCGCGAGCCAGTCCGTGAAAGACACGGGCCGGTCATCCAGGTTCAACGGCAGGATCCGGTCGCAGGTGGCCCGGCCGTCGAACCACAGTGAGCCGTGGCGCGGACCGGTGACGACGAGCAGGGTCGAGAAGCCACAGCCGTTCTCCTGGATGAACACAGCGCCGGACGTCTTGCGCTCCTCGAACACCTCGCATTCGGCGTTCCACTGCTCACACGCTGCCTGGTAGGCAGGGTGGTCCGGGAAGTCCTCCGTCAGCGGCTCGCGCGCGACCAGCTCGTCCTCGTAGGCACGGTAGGAGTCGGGATGCGGGAAGGCCGTGGTGAGCAGGTCGTAGTTGGTGTCCGAGTCCCCGAGCCAGCCCCAGCCTGCCGCGGATCGGTAGAGGAGCTTCACCGCGTCACCGGCGTCCTGCCGGAGCAAGTACTCGCGGTACGGGTCAGGGAACGCGATGCCCAGCTCCGCCTCCGCTTCGCGGATCTCCGCTCCGGACAGCGGCGCCGCCGGGCAGGCACCCTGCCGAGAGGGGGGAGAGCCGAGCGCGTCACGCCGTCCCCGGGCAACGCGTCGGGCTTCCGTTGCCCAGTCGTTCGTCATACGGACGAGGTTAGACCGAGCGATCCGTCGAGCCTCTGCCCTGACGGGGGAACGCTTCGCCGCAGTGGCCTCGACCCCGCGCCGCCGGACGGGCCGGTGCGCCCGGCCCGTCCGGCGGCGACTCGTCGTCAGACGCCCCGCGGGACCCGGGACGGGCGGCCGCTGCCGCGCGTCAGGGAGTAGCCGAAGACGGCCGCGAACGCGCCGAGCACCCCGCCGCCCACCGTCCACAGCCAGCGGTCGGTCCACCAGCCGGAGGACCAGCCGTCCTCGGGCTCGCCGGTCAGGGCGACCGGGGCCGCCGACGCGCCGTCGGCTGCCTGCTCGACCGAGGACACGCCGGGAACCAGTGACTCGGAGAGACTGCCGTCGACGTCCGCGGCACCGCCCTGGTCGGCCGCCGTGACCTCGACCTCGGTCCGCACCGGCAGTCCGAGGTCCGCCGACGGCAGGTCCACGACCGTGAGGCGGACGTAATAGCTGCCGGGCAGCGGGTCGTTGGCCCACGGTTCGGACCAGGCCCTGACGGTACGCAGGACGCAGGTGAGCTCGACCGTGGCGGCGTCTGCCGCGGCCTTGCCGGTCTGCCGCCCGTACATGCAGGCCTGACGGCGGCGCAGCCCGTCGTACACATCGACCTGCCAGGTCGAGTCGCCGTGCCGGGTGGCGGTCTCGGGAAGGGTGACCTTCGCGTGGACCGTGGCGCGCTCTCCGGCGTCGGCCGGGAACACCCAGTACAGGTAGTCGCCGGTGGAGGCGCCCGCGGTGGCGGTCTGGTCCTGCTCGATCGCCGTGGCGGTACGGAAGGTGGTGCCCGCCTCCGTGGGGCCGGAACCGTCACCGGACTCGCTCGGGCTCGGGCTCGCGGAAGCGTCGTCCGCGACGGCGGCACCCGCCCCGGTCAGCAGGGTGAGACCGGTCAGCAGCGCGCCCGCGAGCACGCGTCTCGTACGGAACATCAGTTGGTCCTCCAGACGGCGAAGCGCCAGCGCGAGATCCAGCCGGTCAGCAGACCCGCGATCAGTCCGGTCAGGACGAGCACGCCCAGCAGCCACCAGCCGCGGCCGAGGCCGAACGCCGCGGGGTCGGCCGCCGTGTCGGGGGCGTCCACCACGTCGATGGTCAGCTCGACCGGCATGCCGGGAGCGGTCTTCACCGAGGCGGGGGCGGAGAAGGAGTTGGAGACCTGGAGACAGACGGTCTCCGCGGCCGGCTTGGTGTCACCGTCGTTGTCCGCCTCGGGCTTCGGGTAGCGCAGCCCGGACGAGATCGCGTCGGTGCGTCCGGTGCCGGCCTCCGACCCTCTGACGATCTCCCTGCCGTGCACGGTCACCGCGCGCAGCAGCATGCCGTAGTCGTTGTTGACGGCGCGGTCGGCGAACACGCTGACCGAGGCGCGCAGTTCCTGGCCGGGCAGCACGTCGACCCGGTACCAGCGGTGCTCGGCGAACTTCTCACGGTCGGTGTAGAGGCCGGGCTGGAGCTGCGGGGCGCCCGTACAGCTGTCCGCGCCCTTCGTCGCGACCGGGGTGACGACGGGTTCGGCCGCCCGGTCCACCAACTGCTTGACCCGGCCGGAGAGTTCATCGGCGTGCTGAACGGCGGTGTAGGTGCCGCCGGTGGCCTCCGCGATACAGGTGAGCTGCTGGCGGATCTTCGCGTTCGGCACCAGGCCGAGCGTGTCGATGACCAGGTGGATGCCGCGCGCCGCGATGTCACGGGCGACCTCGCACGGGTCGAGCGGCCCGCAGGTGTCCTCGCCGTCGCTGATCAGCACGATCCGGCGGGTGGAGTCGCCGCCCTCCAGATCGTCGGCGGCGCCCAGCAGGGCCGGTCCGATCGGGGTCCAGCCGGTAGGTGCCAGCGTGGCGACCGCGGTCTTGGCCTCGGTGCGGTCCAGCGGGCCGACCGGGTAGAGCTGTTTGGTGTCCTTGCAGCCGACTTTCCGGTCGTCGCCGGGGTAGTCGGCGCCGAGGGTCCGGATGCCGAGCTGTACCTGCTCGGGAACCGCGTCCAGGACCTCGTTGAACGCCTGCTTCGCCGCGGTCATCCGGGACTGACCGTCGATGTCGCGCGTCCGCATGGAGCCACTGACGTCGAGCACCAGCTCGACCTTGGGGGAGGCTTGGGTGGGGGTTTCATCGGCCGAGGCGGGCAGCGCCGAGCCGAGCCCGGCGGTCAGGGTGGCGAGCAGAATACCCACCCCGACCGTCAGCCTTCTTCTTATGATCATCGCCGGATAGTAGTGAACATCAGTTCGCTATCCAAAACGGCTGCTGCCCGTCGCACGCGCTTGTGCGCCGCGTGCGACGGGACATGACAGCCGGTCAGCTCGCCCGGTCCGCTCCCAGCAGGGGGCCGGCCGCCCGTTCCAGTACCGAACCGACCCGCTCCCAGGTCGTCAGATCCCTTTCGGTCGCCTCCAGGTGCACCTCTTCACCCGTGTCCCAGCCGGTGGCGATCGCGACCGGGTCCGCGCCCGTGGCCGCCGCCGCGGCGAGCGCGGCCGCCCCCAGGGCGACCAGTTCCCCGCTGGAGGGCACGGCCACCGGCCTGCCGGAGAGGCGGCGCACGGTCTCCACCCACACGCGTCCCTGCGCGCCCCCGCCGATCAGCCGGAGCGGCCGGTTCGCCACCTCGGGGTCCTCGGGGTCGAGCCCGCAGGCCCGCAGCAGCTCGTCGAGCGCGCGCAGCACGGTGACGACCGCGCCCTCGTAGGCGGCGCCCAGGAGTTGCTGCGGGGTGGTGTCGTGCCGCAGGCCGGTGAGGAGGCCGGAGGCGGTGGGCAGGTCGGGGGTGCGCTCGCCGTCCAGGTACGGCAGGAGTACGGCTTCGCCGCCCGGCGTCGCGTCGTTGCGGTCCAGGCCCAGCAGGGCGGCCACCTTGTCCACGGCAAGGGTGCAGTTGAGTGTGCAGGCCAGCGGCAGGTACGTACCGTCCGCCGCGGCGAACCCGGCGAGCGCGGGGGAGGCCGGCCGGGTCCGGGACGCTGTGAAGACCGTGCCCGAGGTGCCCAGGCTGAGGACCGGGTGGTCGAGGAGCCCTGCGCCGCCCAGCCCGAGACCGACGGCCGCGCTCATGTTGTCACCGGTGCCCGCGGCGACGGCGATCCCGGCGGGCAGGCCGAGTGCCCCGGCGGCCTCGGCCGTCAGTGAACCGGCGCGCGCCGCCCCGCTCGACGCCACCTCCGGCAGCAGTGCCGGGTCGATGGACAGGAGCGCGAGGAGCTCCGGGTCGTAGGAACCGGTCGCGGTGGAGTACCAGCAGGTACCGGACGCGTCGCCCGGGTCCGTGACGGCGCGGCCGCAGAGGCGCTCGGTCAGGAAGTCGTGGGGGAGCCGGATCGCGGCAGTCGCGGCCGCGGTCTCCGGTTCGTTCTCCCGCAGCCACTGCCACTTCGACGCGGTCATCGAGGCCACCGGCACCGAGCCGGTGCGTGCGGTCCAGGCGTCGGGCCCGCCCAGCGCCGCCGTGAGAGCTGTGGCCTGTGGGGCGGAGCGGGTGTCGTTCCAGAGGAGGGCCGGGCGCAGCGGGCGGCCCGCACCGTCGAGGACGACCAGTCCGTGCTGCTGTCCGGCGACGGCGATCCCGGTGACGTCGGTGGCGGCGACACCCGACTCCTTCAGTCCGGCGGCGACCGCGTCGCGCAGCGCCTGCCACCACACCTCGGGGTCCGTCTCGCGGGCCCCGCCCTCGCCGGTGACGACGTGCGGGGCACGGCCGACGGCGAGCAGCCGGCCGGTGGCGGTGTCGACGAAGGCGGCCTTCGTGGACTGGGTGGAGCTGTCCACACCGATGACGACCTCATGCGGCGGCATGGCTGACCTCATTCTCTGGCTCAGGGGGTTCCCGGGCTGCGGACCCTCGCACTGCGGGCTCTCGCGTCGACGGGATTTGATCGTACGGTAAACAAATTACGCGACGGAACCCGTGCGGAACAGGGGCCGCTCCGGATTTACCGGGACGGGGGGTTACGTCGCGGCGGTGGTCCGTGCATGATTAGTCATGACAGTGAACAAATTGAGGTTCGGCCGCTCGACCGGCTGCGGACCCACAGCACCGAAGGCGGCTGGACCATGACGGAACGCTTCACGCCCACCCCCCAGGACAAGTTCACCTTCGGCCTGTGGACCGTGGGCTGGCAGGGCCGCGACCCGTTCGGGGACGCTACCCGGGAGGCGATCGACCCGGTCGACTCCGTCCAGCGGCTCGCGGAGCTGGGTGCGTACGGCGTGACGTTCCACGACGACGACCTGATCCCGTTCGGCTCGACGGACTCCGAGCGCGAAGGCATCGTGAAGCGGTTCCGGCAGTCGCTGGACGCGGCCGGACTCGTCGTGCCGATGGCGACGACGAACCTCTTCACCCACCCCGTTTTCAAGGACGGCGCGTTCACCGCGAACGACCGTGACGTCCGCCGCTACGCGCTGCGCAAGACGCTGCGCAACATCGACCTCGCCGTCGAGCTCGGTGCCACCACCTACGTCGCCTGGGGCGGCCGCGAGGGCTCCGAGTCGGGCGCCGCCAAGGACATCCGCGTCGCGCTCGACCGCATGAAGGAGGCCTTCGACCTGCTGGGCGACTACGTCACCGAGCAGGGCTACGACCTCAAGTTCGCGATCGAGCCCAAGCCGAACGAGCCGCGCGGCGACATCCTGCTGCCCACCATCGGTCACGCCCTCGCGTTCATCGAGCGCCTGGAGCGCCCCGAGATGGTGGGCGTCAACCCGGAGGTCGGCCACGAGCAGATGGCCGGGCTGAACTTCGCGCACGGCATCGCGCAGGCCCTGTGGGCGGGCAAGCTCTTCCACATCGACCTCAACGGCCAGTCCGGCATCAAGTACGACCAGGACCTCCGCTTCGGCGCCGGCGACCTGCGCCAGGCCTTCTGGCTCGTCGACCTGCTGGAGAACTCGGACTACGCGGGCCCCCGCCACTTCGACTTCAAGCCGCCGCGGACCGAGGACTACGACGGCGTCTGGGCCTCCGCCGCGGGCTGCATGCGCAACTACCTGATCCTCAAGGACCGCGCGGCCGCCTTCCGCGCCGACCCGGCCGTCCAGGAGGCGCTGGCCGCCTCCCGCCTCGACGAGCTGGCGCAGCGCACCGCCGAGGACGGCGTCGCGGGCCTGCTGGCCGACCGCTCGGCCTTCGAGGACTTCGACGTGACCGCGGCGGCAGAGCGCGGCATGGCGTTCGAGGCGCTGGACCAGCTGGCGATGGACCACCTGCTCGGCGTCCGCTGACCCTGCGGGCCGTTCGGTAGCGGTGACACGAGGGGGACGGACGCGCTCGGCGCGGCCGTCCCCCTCTTTGGGTGTTTCCGCCGTCCGCTCAGACCCGGGCCCGGCCCGCGTACGCCACGGGGTCGGCCAGCACATCCGTCATCACCAGGGCCGCCGCACCCCGTGCCGCGTCCCCCGCGACGGACGAGGCGCGCAGCCGGGCGCTGCCCGGCGACCACAGCCCGGACACGACCCGGTCCGTCAGCTCCTCGTCGGCCGACGGGGCCAGCCACGGCATCAGGTTGCGGTAGATCCCGCCGAGCACCACCGCGTCGGGGTCCAGCAGATTCACCGCCCCCGACAGCACCCGCCCGAGCTTCCGGCCGGCCTCGGCGACCGCCGCAACCGCCCGCTCGTCCCCGGCCCGGGTACGCCGCTCCAGCTCCGCGACCCCGATACCGCTGCCGGTCTCCTCGACCCCGGCCGCCCGCAGGAGGGCCGCCTGTCCCGCGTACTGCTCCAGACAGCCGCGCGAGCCGCAGCGGCACTGCGGACCTGCCGCGTCCACCACCACATGCCCGATCTCACCGGCGAAGCCGTGCGCGCCGCGCAGCAGTTCGCCGTTGACGACCAGCGCCCCACCGACGCCGATCTCACCGGTCAGGTAGAGGAAACTGCGGACCCGGCCCAGTCCGCCGAACCACAGCTCGGCCAGCGCCGCGAGATTCGCCTCGTTCTCCGAGCTCACCGCCAGCGGCTCGTGACCGGGACGCTCCGCCGCCAGTGAGGCGGCGAACAGTTCCTCGGCGGGAACCTGGTTCCAGCCCAGGTTCGGGGCCTGGCGCACCGAGCCGCCGGAGACCAGACCGGGAAGGGCGAGGGCCACGCCGACCGGGAACAGCTCCTGTTCGCGCGCCGACTCCAGGGTGCGCGCGGCGATCCTGGCCGCCCGGGCCAGCACCTCGGCGGGCGGCGCGCCCCGGTTGTCGAGGTGCTCGGTGAGGCGGACCCGGCCGGTCCCGGCCAGATCGACGACACAGACCGACACATAGTCGATGTTGACCTCGACGCCGAGCCCGGCCGGCCCCGTGCGGGCCGTTTTGAGCGCGGTGCCGGGGCGGCCCGCCTGACCGCTGAACGTCTTGCCCGACTCCGTGAGGAACCCGGTGTCGAGCAGTTGCTCGACGAGCGAGGACACGGCAGCCCGGGTCAGCCCCACCCGTGCGGCGACGCCGGCCCGGGTCGCCTCGCCCTCGCCCTCGTCACGGACGGCCCGCAGCACGAGGCTGAGGTTGCTGCGCCGGACGGTGTCCTTGTCGGCCTTGGGCCCCAGCGGCGTGAGGTTGCTCTTCATATCGGTCCCGAGCCTATGCGATCCCGTACGTCAGTACGGTCGCGATGCGGGCGGACCGGGCCCCGTCCCTCCCCGTGCGGCAGGGGCGGAACCCGGTCGCCGCTCAGGCAGTGGCCCCGCGCTCCTTGAGCATGTCCGCCATCAGCGCGATCTCCGACTGCTGACCCAGGACCATGCCGGAGGCCAGGTTCCGGATCTCGTCGGTCCCCGCCGCGGTGGCGGCCGCCTGCGCCATCTCGGCCCCGGCCCGGTGATGCGCGGTCATCAGCTTCAGGAAGCGCACCTCGGCGTTCCCGCCCCTGTCCGCCCGCAGCGCGGCGAGTTCGGCGTCGGTGGCCATGCCGGGCATCAACGCGCCGTCACCGCGCGGGGTGACGGGATGACCCATCCACGTCATGGGCGGGCCGGGTGAGCTCTTGGCGCGCCCCCACGCCTCCAGCCAGCCCAGCATCATGCCCCGCTGGTTGGCCTGGGTGTTGATGATGTCGTACGCGAGCCGGCGCACCGCCACGTCGGAGGTGCGGTCCCGGACGATGAACGACATCTCGACCGCCTGCTGATGGTGGACGGCCATGTCGCGCGCGAATCCGACATCGGCCGAGGTCTCGGCGGGAGCCGCGGTGGGCGCCGGCGAGGCGGGGGCCGACGAGGAGGGACGTACGAGCATCAGCACGACGAGGCCGAGCGCGAGCAGCAGCACTGCCCCACCGGCCAGCACCATCGGCCGTGACGCACGGGCCGCGGGCGTCACTTGGCGATCCCGCCGGAGCAGGCGGCGCCCGGCTCCGGGGTCTGCGGGCCCTGGACGTACTTCGTGAAGAACTGCGCGACGCGGGCATCGGCGGCGCTCTTCACGGCCAGCTGCTTGCCCCAGGCGCTGAGCATCAGCGGGGAGCCCTGGTCCTCCAGGGGGCTCATCAGGGAGTACGGCGTGGCCTTGACCTTCCCTTCGAGCTTCTTGACGTCGGCCGGGCTCGCCTTGCTCGTGTACGTGACCCAGACGGCGCCGTGCTCGAGCGAGTGGACGGCGTTCTCCTTCGGTATCTCCTTCGTGTAGACATCGGCGTCGCAGTTCATCCACACCGGGTTGTGGTCCCCGCCGACGGGCGGGTTCATCGGGTAGTCGACCTTCTTCTCGACGTGGTTCTGCGTGAGTTTGTCCCAGCTCTTCTCACCCTCGACGGGTGAGGACTTGGCGGCCGTCTCGGCCTTGTCCTGCTCGTCGGCGGCGTTCATCAGGTAGCCGCCGCCGGCGACCAGGGCGGCCACGACGGCGACGGCCGCCGTGATGGTGATGATGCGGCTGCGGCGCTCGCGGGCCCGCTCCTGGCGGCGGGCCTCGTCCAGCTTGGCGCGGCGTGCGGCGGCAGGGGTGTTCTGCTTCTTGGCGGAGGCCATGGTGATCCTTCGGTTCGTGACACGGGTGGGTTGCGGGCACGCGGGAGTGTTCTCGGGAGCCCGAGAGCGCTCGTGGCCCTGGGGCCTTTCGTCGGGAACGTGCCGGACCCGGTGAGCCCGGCACGAGCCAACGAAAGGTTCTAGGGCGTGTTTCGAAAGTCCCGCCTGCTCGGCGGCGTCTGGCACGCACGCTCGCCGCGTTGTCGGGGTAGCCCCGATACACCCGGTATCGGGGCGCCCCTCCGCCTTGCGATCGCACGCACCGGACGCCGCCGGGCCCGCCCTCCGGGCGGACGGCGCTCCTTTCGAAACAGGCCCTAGATCCGTTGCACCTGAAGGCGTAGATGGTCCACGTCGCACACGGCCTCGTTCGACGGGCCGCGGATGTCGGCGCCGCCGGTGAGCGGGGCGGGCGCAAAGGGGGCGGTGGCCGAGGGGAGCGCCGCCGGAGCGGGCTGACCGGGCAGCACGACGGGGGCAGAGTGCTCCGAGGCGCCGTGGCACGAGCTCCCCACCCCGCGACCGCCCGGGGCATCGGCCACCACGACGCGCACGGCCGGCACCTTGACGGCGAGAGTGATCCGCGGTGCGGCGGCCGGGGCGGGGCCGTGATGCGCGGAGGCGGAGGGCCCCGGCGTCGGCCAGCAGCACGACACCAGAGCGATCAGGACGAACACCCAGCCGAGCACCACCGACGCGCGGGCGCTGCGCCGCCGGTCCGTGCGTTCGCTCAGCCAGTTCATCCCGGCATCGTACCGGTGTGTGAACTTTCAATGAGTGCGGCCCGGTGCCGGTGAAGCTGTGCATGCGAGGGGAAGGGGTTCCGCGCCCGGCGCGCCGGGATAGTGTGCCCCGGTGACAACGCACTCGAACGTATCTGCGGGCTGGTATCCGGATCCGCACGGCGCGCCCCAGCTGCTGCGCTACTGGGACGGTTCCCAGTGGACCGAGCACACCAACCCGGCCGGCGGACAACAGCAGGCCCAGGCGCCCGCCCAGCCCCAGGCTCAGCAGCAGGCGGTCCCGCAGCAGCAGTATCAGCAGCAGGCGGCCGCCCAGCAGCCCGCCGCCGTGCCGCAGCAGGGCCTGCCCCAGCAGCAGGGCGGCGTCCCGGGCGGCGGCACGCTCTTCAACCAGCAGGTCCTGGTCGTGAACCAGAAGGCCAAGCTGATCGAGGTGACGAACGAGTACAGCGTCTTCGACCAGCACGGCAACACCGTGGGCTCGGTCGTCCAGGTCGGCCAGAGCGCGCTGCGCAAGGTGCTGCGCTTCCTGACCAGCATCGACCAGTACCTGACGCACCGGCTCGAGATCCGCGATGCGTACGGCCAGCCGCAACTGCTGCTTACCCGTCCGGCGAAGTTCATCAAGTCCAAGGTCATCGTGCAGCGCCCCGACGGGCAGCCGGTCGGTGAGATCGTCCAGCAGAACGCCATCGGCAAGATCAACTTCGCGATCATGGTCGACGGTCAGCAGGTCGGAGCGATCAAGGCCGAGAACTGGCGCGCCTGGAACTTCGCGATCGTCGACCACAACGGCGCCGAGATAGCCCGGATCACCAAGACCTGGGAAGGGCTCGCGAAGACGCTGTTCACCACGGCGGACAACTACGTGTTGCAGATCCACTACCAGCTCCCCGAGCCGCTGCTGAGCCTCGTGGTCGCGACGGCGCTGACCGTGGACACGGCCCTCAAGCAGGACGCCCGCGGTCTGGGCTGAGCCCGCGTCCGTGCACGCATACCGCCCCCGTTCCCCAGCCGTCGAGTGGGGAACGGGGGCGGTCTCTTGCGCTCACACGGGCCGTACCGCGGGGCGCCCTGGCGGCGCGCGGCTTCTCACCCCACGGCCTTACGTTCATGATGCGGACGAGAGGCCCTGGACACGGTCCCCGACGCGTGACGGACGGACAGAGCGGCTGACTCGCGGAAAGGGTGCGCCGGCGGCCGGTCTCAGCCGTAACGAAGGAACAACTGCTCCACGTACTCCTCCAGCCGCCGGGACAGCAGCCCGGGAGTCAGGTCGTCCCGTCCCAGTTCGCGCCAGGGCACCGCGACCTTCTCTGCGTCGGGGGCGAAGGCGAGGGCGTCCAGCAGGCGCCAGTAGAGGTGGTCGCCCGGATCCTCCGTCAACAGGCCGCCCGCCGCGAGATACGCGTCGGCGAACCCCATGCCGGCGGCGGCGCCGTGCAGCAGGGCCAGCGCCGTCGAGCAGTGGGCCACATCCAGGTCCGCCGGTCCCCAGGATGTCTCCACCCAGTCGACGACGCCCGTGATGCGCAACGAGTCGCCCTCGCCGTCGAACAGCACGTTGCCCGGATGGAAGTCCCGGTGGAGGAAGCGGGGAGCGTACTGCGGCGCGTCTCGGCGGATGACGTCGACGGCCCGCCGCCACAGACCGGGCCGGGTGGTGGTCGCCGGCACGCGCACCCGATCCGGCGCGGTCCAGGCCTCATAGGCGCGGGGACGGTTCTCCGCAGTGACCTGGACCCGGTGGATGCGGACCAGTTGGCCGGCCAGCAGCGCCGCCCGGGGGTCGGAGTCCTCGTCGGACAGGCGCACGCTTCCGGGCAGCAGTGACATCAGCAGCGACGGGTGATCGCAGTGCGCCGCCTTCGCATCCACCCCGTGAAGGACCGCCGCCGGTACGTCCGTACCGCCCAGCAGCGCCAGCACATCGGCCTCGCGGGTGAGCAGTCCCTCCGCGTGGCGGACGAAGAACGGGGTGACGAAGGAGCGCAGTACCAACTGCCCGGGCGCCCCGCCGCCAACGCTCAGCCGCCGCATCTGCGAGGTCCAGCCACCGCGCAGCAGGCCGGCGGCGACGATGTGCGTCCCCTCGGGCAGCCCGCCGTCCACCCAGGCGCGAGTGTTCGCCCAGTCCTCGTGCCGGTCGTCGTCTGTGCTCATGGCCCCCACCGTCGCCTCCCCTGGACGTCCGGGCAGGCTATCCGGTCGGCGCCTACGCCTCGTCCGGCGCCTGGTAGATGCCGAACGCGGCGCCCTGAGGGTCGCGTACCACGGCGATTCTGCGGCCACTCGCGATGTCCGTCGAAGGCATCAGCAGATCACCGCCCTCGCTCTGCGCGGTGGCCGCCGTCGTGTCGACGTCCGCTACGGCGATGTACGGAAGCCAGTGCGGCGGCACGTCGGACGGGAAGTTCTCGTCCATCATCAGCAGGCCGCCGAAGTCCTCCCCGTCGATCCCCCACTGCGGGTACGTGTCCGAGTCCGTGACCGTCCAGCCGAGGACGGCGGGGTAGAAGGCGAGCGCCGGTTCGCGCTCATGGGTGACGAGCTCCGTCCAGCCCAGTGTGCCCGGTGCGTTGAACAGGTCGGCCCCGGCGAAGGCGCGGCCCTGCCACAGAGAGAACACCGCACCGGACGGGTCCGTGAGGACGGCGAACCTGCCCTCCTCGAAGACGTCCATCGGGCCGACCAGCAGTGAACCGCCCGCCGACGTCGCCTTCCGGGCCACCGCGTCCGCGTCGTCGACGGCGAAGGACACCGTCCAGGCCGGGTGCTGCCCCGGCTGGTAGACGGGGCTGAGCGCCGCGACCCGGTCGTCCCCCAGGTGCGCCATGGTGTAGCCGCCGGCGTCCTCGCGGGGGTCGGTCTCGCAGCGCCAGCCGAAGAGGGCCGCGTAGAACGACTTCGCGGCCGGGACGTCGGAGGTGCTCAGCTCGATCCAGCAGGGACCGCCGGGCACCGGTGCAGTGAGCTTCATTCGAAATCCTCCGTGAGTGGTGGAACGCGCCGGGCTTGCGGCACAGCTGAACGCTATGACCGGGCGCCGGAGGGGGCCATCGGGCACGCTGAGAGGCGAAGTCGTTCACGTGTGTAATACCTGCTAAAGTATTTGAGTGAGTAATACAAGCATCAGGTCCAGGCAGCCCTCCGCCCGCAGAATGCCGCTGGCGGCCCCGCTGCGCCTGGCCCGCCCCTCGGACATGTGGTTCAAGCCGGCGACCAGCGTGGTCGTGGCCACGGCGATCCCCAACCTGGTGCTCTACTCCCTGGACCGCCTGGACCTCGTGATGTACACGATGGCCGGCTCGCTCTGTGCGCTCTACGGCCACAACCTGCCGTACGCGCGCCGCGCCAGGACCCTCGTCGGAGTCGTCCTCGGGATGCTCGCCGGGCTGGCAGTCTCCCTGGTCGCGGCCTCGCTGACCGGTTCGACCGCGGTTCTGATCGCAGTCGGCGCGCTCCTGGCGGCGGGGCAGAAACTGCTCTGCGACGCCACCCGCATCGGACCCCCGGGGCCGGTGATCTTCACCTTCGTCAGCTCCGCCGCCCTGTTCGCCCCGCAGCAGATCGGCCAGGTGCCGGGTCACCTCGCCCTGACTCTCGGCGCGGGCGCGGTGTCCTGGCTCGTCACCGTCGCCCCCGCGCTGGTCCGCAGGGAGGGTCCCGAGCGCCGCGCCACAGCCCGCGCCCTGAACGCCGCGGCCGCCTACACCGCCGAGCCCGGCCACCGCACCCGCCGCGCCACGGTCGCCGCCGTGCACGCGGCCTGGCAGACCCTCCTCGCCGCCGGACGCCCCACTCCTGTGCGCACAGCGCTGGAACGCCTCGTCGTCCACGCCGAAGCCGCACTCACCGCAAGCGCGGGCGACACCGCCGCCGACGCCGCCCGGCTCCGCGACTGGGCCCGGCAGACCCTGGCCCGGGGCCCCGTCCCCACACCCGATCCCGCCCCCGGCACCGACGCCGAACTCTTCGGCGTCGACGCCGAACGCGCCGCCAGGCGCCCGGCCGCCCGAGACGGAGCCCTCCGCTCCCTTCTGCGCCGCCTCGCACCGGGCTCCGCGTTGCTGCCCGTCGCCGCCCGCACGCTCATCGGCTGCGCCCTGGCCGGGTACATCTGCTCGGCCGTCGGCGTCGGCCGCCCCTACTGGGCGATCGTGACCGCCGCCTCGCTCTACCAGGCCAACGTCACGCTCTCCTGGAACCGCACCCTGCAGCGCACCCTCGGCAACCTGCTGGGCGTCCTGGTCTTCGCCGCCGTGCTCCCGGCCGCCCGGATGGACCCGCTGGCCCTGATCGGCTTCTGCCTCTTCTTCGGTTTCGCCGCCGAGGCGCTGATCACCCGCAACTACTGGCTCGGCTCCGTCGCTGTCACCCCGATGGCGCTGCTCGTCCTGGAGTACGCCGGCAGCCACCCGGCCGGTGAGCTCATCGGCGACCGGGTCCTGGACACCGTCATCGGCGCCGGCGTCGGATTCCTCGCCGCGGTGGTCGTCACCAACCGACGCGCCACCGGCCGCGTCGAGAAGGCCCTCGCCGAGGCCGAGCAGGCCCGCGCCCACGCCGTACAGACCCTGGCGGCTCCCGCGCCCACGCTGGCGGCCCTGGACGCCGCCCGGCGCAGGCTCACCGGATCCCTGGTCGAACTGCGGGAGGCCGACGACACCGCGGCCGGCGAATGGTGGCAGCGCGCCCTGCCGCAGGAGGCGGTGCTCGCGGCCGAGCAGGCCGGACACCGTACGCTCGCGGCGACAGCGACACGGCAGGGGATGATCGCCCCGGCCCAGGAGAACGGAGCGGTGTGACCGACGACATCGTCGCCTCGGTGGTACGGCAGTGGCAGGCCGTGAACCCGGAACTCGACACCGGGCCGATGGAGCTCATCGGCCGCATCAACCGCTGCTCCGCCCTGCTCCAGCAGGCCGAGGACGCACCGCTGCGGGCCGCCGGACTGACCCGCGGCGAGTTCGACCTGCTGGGCGCCGTGCGACGTACCGACCGGGAGCTCACCCCGGGCGAACTGGCCAGGGAGACGTTCTCCTCCGGCGCGGCCGTCACCAAACGGCTCCGGGTCCTCCAGGAGCGCGGCCTGATCGACCGCCGCAGCGACGCCCGGGACCGCCGGGTCGCACATGTCGGTCTGACCGGTGAGGGGCGGGATCTGGTCGACGGACTGCTGCCGCAGCAACTCGCCTACGAACGCGCGGTGCTCTCCGGTCTCGACGCGGAGTCCCGCGACCGGCTCAGCGCACAGCTCAGCGAGCTGCTGGTCCAGCTGGAGGGCCGCCTCGGCGGCGCGCGCCGCTGACCCGCCGGGGGCTGCCCGGGCCCCTGCTGCCCGGTCGCGCCGTGTCACCCGGTCGCGCCGAGCAGCGCGGCGGACCGTAGAAGTTCGCCGACGCGACGCTCCAGCGCGGCGGCGTCACCGCGGCCGGCCGGTACGCACGCCGCCAGGGCCAGCCGGTCGCGCCAGGTGGTGCCGGCCAGCGGTACGGCGACCGCGTTCATGCCCGGCACCGACTCGCCGCGGCTGAGCGCGTATCCGCGTGCCCGGATCCCGGCCAGCTCGGCGAGGAGGCCCGGCCGGGAGGTCAGTGTGTCCGGGGTGAGCGCGTCCAGCCGCTCCTGCGGATACAGGGCGCAGACCTGTTCGGCGGTCATCAGGGAGAGCAGCAACTTCCCGCACGCCGTAGCGTGCGCGGGACGAAGACGGCCCCGCTCCAGCGTCACCCGCACCGGATGGCAGGACTCCCGGCCGTCGGTGACCATGACCTGATCGCCGGTCAGTGCGGCGCTCACCACGGTCTCACCGGTGCGCCGTGCGGCGTCCTCCAGTACCGCACCGACCTGCTCCCGCACGGGTGCGGCGAATCCGGCCGGGCGGCCCAGCCGCACCAGTTCGGGACCGGCCGAGTACCCCCGCCCAGGGGCCTCCCGGATCGCGAAGCCGCGCCCTTCCAGGGTGCTGAGCACGCGGTGGGCGGTGGAGCGGCCGATGGAGAGCAGCTCGGCCGCCTCGGTCACGGTCAGCGAGTCGTGGGTGAGGAACAGCCGCATCAGCCGCAGGCCGGTGTCGAGCGATTCGATGGTGTAGTCCCGCGCCGGCCCCATGAGATGTGTGTTCCCTTTCGCGTCCCGGATTGCCCTGCACCCTGGCGGTGGTCATCAATCTGCTCCTTTCGATCCGCTTCGATCACATGTGCCCTTGTCCCTCTCTGCGGGAGATGCCGGATCGCTCCGGAGCGGGGGCTCCTCGGCAATCAGCCTCGTCAACGGCCGACTCGAACGCGCGGAGCCGTGCGAAGAAGGCAGGTCAACCGCGTCTTCGTCCCGCGCAGCAGGACGGCCGCGGGCGATTCCTCCCCACCGCTCATCTCCGTCACTCCCCGCGCACGTCTGTTGGCGGTGCGTGCAAAAGCTCGTGAGTGTATTACCGCGGGAGCGCTCGCGCAGGGGGTTGGGTGAATGTGCCGAGGCACTGTTTCGATCTGACTAAGCTCACGCGCAGTGAAGTCGAGTTGATATGAATTCGAGCGCTTGTTCCCTACTGCCCTGCAAGCGCCGTACCTCCTGATTACCTCCCGAATCAACCGCCAGAGGTTTTAGATGGTTCGTGTTGAATCACCACCGATCGACCGGGAAACACCGGTCGTACGTGCCGTGTTGCTGCCCGTCCTCGTGATGGCCGGTGCAACCGCGGCCGCCGTGGCGCTGGTTGCCGAGGCCGCGCGGATACCAGTCGTCTGGTGCGGCGTCTTCGCCACCGTCGTGGTCGCCGCGCTCACCGCCGAACTCGCCCGCCGCTCACGTACGAACCGTCGGCAGCGCGCGCACTACGAGCATCGCGTCACCGCGCTGGAGCGGCGCATCGCCAACTACGACGAAGAGACCGTACGGATCAGCAAGGAGCTCCTTCCCGCGGCCATCCACCGGCTGCGGGTGGGCAATTCGCCCGACGAGGTGCTGCGGGACGTCGTCGACGCCGACGAGGTCTACCGCCACCTTCCCGACGCCCAGCGCTCCCTCGTGTACACCGTGCTGGACATCATCGACAACGAGGAGGCGACGCGTGACTCCGCGCAGCGCGCCTTCGTCAACGTCGCCCGCCGTGTCCAGGCGATCGTCCACCGGCAGGCCAGTGAACTGCGGGAGATGGAGGAGCACCACGGGCGCAACCCCGACGTCTTCGACGACCTCCTCCGCATCGACCACGGCACCGCGCTGATCGGCCGCCTCGCCGACTCCATCGCCGTACTCGGCGGCGCCCGCCCCAGCCGTCAGTGGCCCAAGCCCGTCCCGCTGTTCAGCGTGCTGCGCGGCGCGATGTCGCGCATCCTGGAGTACCCGCGCGTCGACCTGCACTCGATCGCCAAGGTCGCCATCATCGGCACCGCGGTCGAACCGCTCATCCACGCCTGCGCCGAACTCCTCGACAACGCCACCCGGTACTCGCCGCCGCAGACCCGCGTGCACGTCACCGCAGTCGAGGTCCAGACCGGCATCGCCATCGAGATCGAGGACGGCGGCGTCAGCCTCAGCGAGGAGGCACGGGCCCGCGCCGAGAACATGCTCGCCAGAGCCCAGGCCGGCTCCAGCATGAACGACCTCGGCGAGTCCCCCCGCCTCGGCATGGCGGTCGTCGGCCGGCTGTCGCGGATGTACGACCTCCAGGTCTCACTGCGGCAGTCCGCGTACGGCGGTGTCCGCGCGGTGCTCATCGTGCCCCGCGCCATGATCACCACCGGCCCCGCTCCCGGTATCGCCCACGGCATCGGCGCCACGTCGCGGCCCACCAGTGACATCGACCTCGCGGACATGAAGCACGTCGTTCCGGCCCGCAGCGCCCACCGCAAGCCGCGGCCCGTGGCCTCCCGTCCGGCCACCGGACCGGTCGCACCGGAGACCCGTCCCGCCACCCCGGCCGTCGCCATGGAGGACGACGCCCCCGTCGTGACCGAATGGACCTCGGGCGGACTCCCTCAGCGCCGCAGCCGCGGCCGCGCACCGCTGGGTTCGCACAACCTCCCCACCCAGCACACCGACCCGGCCAACGGTCGGAGCAACGGCTACGGCAACGGTCACGCCAACGGCAAGGAGCCGCCTCCCGGGATCTGGCTGGAGGCGTTCACCAAGGCCGCCAACGGCGTGCCCCAGGAGCCCGGGACAGACGAAGACTCCGACGACGCGTGGGACAAGGGAGACCTGAAGTGATCCAGCAGCGGGGCAACATGGACTGGATGCTCAAAGAGCTCGCCGACGACGTCCCCGACATCCACCAGATCGTCGTGCTCTCCGCGGACGGCCTGCGCATCGCCCGGCACGGCGGCGACCCCGACGTCGCCGACCGCCTCGCGGCGGCCTGCGCCGGGCTGCAGAGCCTGGCCGCCGCGGTCGCCTCGGAAATCCCGTACAGCGACGGCAGAATGCGGCTCGTCGTCATCGAGGTGACGGGCGGCTTCTTCTACCTGATGGCGGCCGGTGCCGGTGCGTACCTCGCGGTACTCGCCGGTGAGACCGTCGACGCGGGGCTCGTCGGATCGCGGATGCGCGACATGGTCGTACGGATCGGCGCCCACCTCACGAGCCCGCCCCGACACGACGGGCAGGCCGGATGAGTTCTTCCCGACGAGAACGCCGCAAGGCCGATCCGGCACTGAGCGATCCGGAACGGCTGTACGTCATCACCGGCGATCCCGACGGCAGCGAGCGGGCAGCGCTCGACCTGGTCACGATGGTGGTCTCCAAGTCGCAGCCGACACCGACGGTCCAGCCCGAGCAGGCCGTGATCCTGCGGCTCTGTCAGGCACCGTTATCCGTCGCCGAGATCTCCGCCTACCTCAGCCTGCCGTTCAGCGTGGTGACCTCGCTCCTCACCGAACTCCTCGCCACGGAACTGATCGAGTCGCGCGCACCGATCGTCCGCGCGACTCTCCCGGACAGGTCCCTCCTCGAAGCGGTGATGCATGGACTTCAGAAACTCTGACACGATCACGGGCCCACGGAGCGAGGACGTCCTTCCCACCACGGCCACCGCCGCGGTGAAGGTCGTGATCGTCGGAGGGTTCGGAGTCGGCAAGACGACCATGGTCGGCTCGGTCAGCGAGATCCGTCCGCTGACCACCGAGGAGACCATGACCCAGGCCGGCGTCGGCGTGGACGACAACTTCGGGGTGGAGAGCAAGACCGCCACCACCGTCGCCATGGACTTCGGCCGGATCAGCATCAGCGAGGAGCTGATCCTCTACCTGTTCGGCACCCCGGGCCAGGAGCGCTTCTGGTTCCTGTGGAACGGACTGTTCGAAGGCGCGCTCGGAGCCGTCGTGCTCATCGACACGCGACGGCTCGAAGTCAGCTTCGACGTCATCGGGCGGCTGGAGGAACGAGGCGTGCCGTTCGTCGTCGCCGTCAACACCTTTCCCGACGCGCCGCATCACCCCGTCGAGGCGCTGCGCAGCGCCCTGGACCTTCCGGACGAGGTCCCGATGATCGACTGCGACGCCCGGCTGCGCGCCTCCAGCCGCGATGTGCTGATGACCCTGATGCGCTATCTGCACAGCGTGGCCGTACCGCTCGGCTGAGTCGCGCAGCCCGCGTCGCCCGCACCCGATCCGCGCGCCCCCACCGCGTCCCCTCATCCGTCCGGCCCTCGGCAGCCTGATACCTGGAGCGATCGTGACATCCCCATTCCACTACGAACCCGGCGAGGCCACGGGGCCGGTTCCGCCCCCCGAGTGCCCCGCCCACGGCCTCGGCATCGGGCCCGGAGGCCTGCGACGGCTCTACGGCCCCGAGGCGGAACAGGACCCGCGCGGCCTGTACGACAAACTGCGCGCCGAACACGGCTCGGTGGCCCCCGTGCTGCTGCACGGCGACGTACCGGCCTGGCTGGTCCTCGGGCACAGCGAGAACCTGCACATGACCCGTACGCCCTCGCAGTTCTCCCGGGACTCCCGCCGCTGGCGGGCCCTGCAGGACGGCAGCGTCGCGCCGGACCACCCCCTGGCACCGATCTTCACCTGGCAGCCGATCTGCGTCTTCGCCGACGGTGCCACACACGAGCGTCAGCGCGGCGCTGTCACGGACTCCATGGGCAGGATCGACACCCGCGGCGTACGGCGTCACGTCAACCGCTACAGCAACCGGCTCGTCAACGACTTCTGCCGGGAGGGCCGCACCGACCTGGTCAGCCAGTTCGCCGAGCGCCTTCCCATGATGGTGATGTGCGCGATCCTCGGCATGCCGGAGGAGTACAACGACCGGATGGTGCAGGCCGCCCGCGACATGACCCGCGGCACCGCGACCGCGGTCGAGAGCAACGCCTACGTACTGGCCGCGCTGAACCGCCTCGTCGAACGGCGTCGCCGCGAACCCGCGGACGACTTCGCCACCTGGCTCGTCGAGCATCCCGCCGCCATGAACGACCAGGAAGTGGCCGAGCACCTGCGGCTCATCCTGATCGCCTCCTACGAGGCGACCACCAACCTGATCGCCAACGTGCTCCGCATGGTGCTCACCGACCCGCGCTTCCGGGCCCGGCTCAGCGGCGGGCACATGACCGTCCCGGAGGCGGTCGAGCAAACCCTCTGGGACGAGCCGCCGTTCACCGCGGTCTTCGGCCGCTGGGCCGTGGGCGACACGGAACTGGGCGGGCAGCGCATCAAGGCGGGCGATGCCCTGATCGTCGGTATCGCCCCCGCCAACACCGACCCGGTGGTGCGCCCCGACCTCGACGCCAACATGGAGGGCAACCGCGCCCACCTCGCGTTCAGCGGCGGACCCCACGAATGCCCCGGCCAGGACATCGGCCGCGCCATCGCGGACGTCGGCGTCGACGCCCTGCTGATGCGCCTGCCCGACCTCGAACTGGCCGTCGACGAGAACGAACTGCGCTGGGTCGGCAACATCATGGGCCGCCACCTGGTGGAGCTCCCGGCCGAATTCGCGCCGCGCTCCCCGCAGGACGACCGGGAGCCCCCCTCCATGGGCAAGCCGAACCCGGCACGCCAGGATTGGGAGGTGCAGTCCGCGGTACGGCACGTGGCGCCGACCCCGGTACGCGCCACCGTCCCCACGGAACCGGCCGGCACGACGCCGGGCACGGGACCGGCGGGCGTGACCGTCGCCGTCGACGGATCCGTCGACGGCGGGACCGACGGCGGCTCCGCTGCGGGGATGATCCCGCAGCAGCGCAGGCCTGCGGCCCCGGCCAGGCTGTGGCGCGTCGTGACCCGCTGGTGGAACGGGTACTGACGGCAGCCGGCGCCGTGGGGCGCGGGCGTACCGGCCACCGGCCGGTCGTCCGCGCCTCGCTCCGCCACCCCACGTACCATGCGGAAGCGTGAAGCTGACAATTCTGGGCGGCGGCGGATTCCGGGTTCCACTCGTGTACGGGGCGCTGCTCGCGGACCACGCGGAGGGCCGCGTCTCGGCCGTCACCCTCTACGACAGCGACGTCGACCGGCTCACCGCCATGGCCCGGGTCCTCACCGAACAGGCCGAGGGAATCCAGGACGCACCCACCGTCGTCGCCACCACCGCACTGGACGAGGCACTGCGCGGCGCCGACTTCGTCTTCTCCGCGATCCGGGTCGGCGGCCTCGCCGGCCGGGCCGCCGACGAACGAGTCGCACTCGACGAGGGCGTCCTCGGCCAGGAGACGGTAGGCGCCGGCGGCATCGCCTACGGGCTGCGCACCGTGCCGGTGGCCGTCGATCTCGCCCGGCGCATCGCCCGGCTCGCCCCGCACGCCTGGGTCATCAACTTCACGAACCCCGCAGGCCTGGTCACCGAGGCCATGTCCCACCACCTAGGTGACCGGGTCATCGGGATCTGCGACTCACCCGTCGGCCTCGGCCGCCGCATCGCCCGCGTGCTCGGCGCCGACCCCGACCGGGCCAGGATCGACTACGTCGGCCTCAACCACCTCGGCTGGGTGCGGGGGCTGTATGTCGAGGGCCGCGACGAACTCCCGCGCCTGCTCGCCGACCCCGCACTGCTCGGCTCGTTCGAGGAAGGCCGGCTCTTCGGCGCCGACTGGCTGCGCTCACTGGGCGCGATCCCCAACGAGTACCTCCACTACTACTACTTCAACCGGGAGGCGGTCCGCGCCTACCAGGACGCCGAACAGACCCGCGGTGCCTTCCTCCGTGAACAGCAGGAGGGCTTCTACGGCCGGATGAAGGACCCCACCACGCCTGCACTGGCCACCTGGGACCGCACCCGCGCCGAGCGCGAGGCGACGTACATGTCGGAGAACCGGGATGTCGCGGGGGCCGGCGAGCGGGACGAGAGCGATCTGGACTCCGGTGGCTACGAGCAGGTCGCGCTCGCCCTCATGCGGGCCGTCGCCCGGAACGAGCAGACGTCCCTGATCCTCAACGTCCGTAACCGGAACACGCTTTCCGTGCTCGACGCGGACGCCGTCATCGAGGTGCCGTGCCTCGTCGACGCGAACGGCGCCCGCCCCGTCACCGTCGATCCGCTCCCGTACCACGCCGTCGGCCTGGTGACCGCTGTGAAAGCCGTCGAACGCGCGGTGCTCGACGCGGCAGCCAGCGGCTCACGCGCCGATGCCGTCCGCGCCTTCGCACTGCACCCGTTGGTGGACTCCGTCTCGGTCGCCCGCCGACTGGCCGAGGGCTACG
Source organism: Streptomyces sp. NBC_01013 (assembly GCF_045162765.1). Classification (NCBI taxonomy): domain Bacteria; kingdom Bacillati; phylum Actinomycetota; class Actinomycetes; order Kitasatosporales; family Streptomycetaceae; genus Streptomyces; species Streptomyces sp. NBC_01013. The sequence continues at coordinate 846,380 of NZ_CP108687.1, read as the reverse complement.
TGAACGTGCACCCGGGGCTCTCGTACCTGAGCTGAGAGATCTCCGGGTCAGGGGATGCGGTCCGGTCCGGACCGGGGCCGGGTGCCCTCCGCCGCCAGGAGTTCGCTGCCGGCCAGGAGATGGAGCTGAGCTGCCAGCCAGGCCGCAGGGGCGTCGCCTCCTTCCGGGAGTGCGCGCCCACCGTCGTGATCCAGTGCCTGCAGTACGGCACGCAGGAGGGCTGCCGCACGTGTCAGCCCGGTGCGGTTCAGGCTGGTGGCCGCCTCGGCGGTCCGGGCACGCGCCGGACCGGACGGCCGCCGCAGCCCGCCGTGGGCCAGCGCGGCGAGGGCGGATATGGCCTCGTCCAGAGCCGCGGTCAGCGGGTCCGGGGTCCGCGGTACGGCCCCGGCCAGAGCGGTGGCGCCGTCACCCGGCGCCAGATCGGGCACGGTCACTCCGCCCGGGGTGAACACCGCGATCGGGTCGATCCGGATTCCGCCGCCCGCACGGACCACCGCACCGCTGACATGGGTGGCACCCCGCTGAAGAGCGTCGGCCAGCGCGTCCAGGGCTCCGGGGCACTGGGGCCGGTACTCAGACGTGAGGAGTGCGTGATTCCCGGCCCCGTCCCGCACCACGGCCTCCAGGCGCTGCTCGCCCGGGTCGTAGCCCACCTCCTCGACCGCTGACAGGGCGACCACACGGACCGCCTCGGCCTCCACGCGCGGCCGGACCAGCCGGGGCGGCCGGCCCTCCCACGTCGCGGAGAGCGCGCAGAGGTCGTTGACGAGCAGCGGGGCCGGCAGCTCCGTCCAGGCGGCCCCGACCGGAGTGATGGTGGTGGCGCCGATGCGGCCCCTGGTGATCGTCAGGGAGCGTCCCGCGGTGCGCCGTACGTTCTCGCTGATCAGGCTACCGGTGGCCAGAGCGCCGAGGGTGGTGGACAGGAGCCGCCGTCCGGCCAGCTCGTGCCCGGTGAACTCCTTTCCCTCGGGCACGTCCCACGCCCTGCGCAGCACCAGCACGGTTCCGGCACCGGGGTGCGCGAAGTACACCTCGGCGACCGGGGTTCGGGCCGTGCCGCGGATGCGGCAGCCGAGCGAGGTGAGCCTGACCCGGCGCAACGGCGTGTCCGCGGCCTCGCCGGTGCCGAGCGCGCCCGGAACGGCCGAGGCGAGCCGACGGGCGTGGACCTCCGTGAGCAGCGCGGAGAAGAGTTCGGGGCGGTACGCGGCGCTGCGGTCGGCGTACGCGGACAGCTGGCGGGTCAGGTCCGCGAGAGCGCCCGCGGGCCAGTGCAGCGCCTCGGCGGCGAGCGCCTCGCCCGCCCGCGCCAGTGCACCGCGGAGTACGGGGCCGGCCTGGGCCACGCCCTCCAGGAGCAACTCGTCGGCCAGCGCGGCGGCCGCGTCGAGCTGCCCCGAGCCCGTCCTGCCTGCGGTGCCGCGTCGGCCGGCACCGTTCCCGGCCGGGCTCCCGGTGGCTGCCGCACCGCCGTCGGCTGTGCGGCCGCCGACGCGGACGGTCATGGATCGCTCGCGCGTCCCCGCTTCGTCAGCGGCGCGGAAGGCCCAGACGGCTAGCGCGACCATCTCGCCGCGCCGCGCGGCGGCGGCGTCCGTGGTGGCGTACGCCACCTCGTCCGGTACCGGGAAGCGGACCGTGCAGGAGGGTAGTTCCACCCAGGGCTCGGGGTGGTCGGCCGTGGGCCTGTGCACCACGGCGCCGTACCCCTGCTGAAAGGCGCGACGGGCCGCAGCGACCGGACGGGCGCCCACACTTCTCGTCAGTACGGCGTCCACGATCCTGCCGGGCGACCAGTCGGGCACCACTGCGGGGGCGGTGCCGGATGTCTCCCCGGCCCGGCGCTGGTAGGCGAGGACCAGTGCGAGGAGGTGGCGGCACATCCCGGGGGCGGCGCAACTGCACGTGCCGTCGTCCAGGCCGATACCGGGCGGCAGTGCGGCGGTCGTGCCGTCGGGGAAGACGGCCCGCAGCGTCGTGTCCGGCTCGGTCGTGAGCTCGGGCACGGTGCCCGCGTCCAGCTCCTTCGCCGCCCGCTTGACGAGCCCCCGGTTGGCGAGCGTGGCCAGCGTGTCCGGAGTCAGGGCCAGCAGATCGGCCCGCGCTTCGGACGGGTCGGTGGCGGGGGCCGTCATCGTCCCAGCCTCTCCGCGACGAACTCCGCCAGCCGGCCCGGCGTCATCGCCCCGATGTGGGCGCCCGCCTCGGCCAGCTCACCGGCGAGCTCCCGGTCGTAGTCCGGATTCGCTTCCTCGTCCAGCGCCGCCAGTCCCAGCACCGTGGTGCCCTGCTCCACGAGGGAGCGCACCAGGCGGCGCAGCCGGTGGGCGTCGCCGCCCTCGTAGAAGTCGGTGATCAGCGCGACGATCGTGCGTCGCGGATTCTCCACCAGCTCCGCGCCGTACGCCACGGCCCGCGCGATGTCCGTGCCGCCCCCGAGCTGGACCCGCATCAGCAGCTCCACCGGGTCCGTGACGTCGGAGGTCAGGTCCACCACATTGCTGTCGAAGGCGACGAGATGCGTCTTCAGGCCGGGCAGGCCCCAGAGGCACGCGGCCGTCACCGCGGAATGGATCACCGATCCGGCCATCGAGCCCGACTGGTCGACGAGCAGGATCAGTTGCCACTGCGTCACATGGCGCCGGGTGCGGGAGTGGAAGTGCGCGTGCTCGATGAGCAGGCGTCGCTCGTCCGGCTGGTAGTGGGCGAGGTTCGCCCGCACGGTCCGGCCGAAGTCGAAGTTCCTCGCAAGGGGGGTGCGGCTCGGCTTCCGTGAGCGGGTGCCGTGGAACGCCCGGCTGATCTCCGGTTGCAGCCGGGCCAGCAGTTGTGCGACGACCGACTCGACGATCCGCCGGGCCAGCCGCAGTACCTGGGGATTCATCAGGTGCTTCGTACGCAGCACGGCCCGCAGCAGTGTCGCGCTCGGTTCGACCCGCTCCAGCACCACCGGGTCGGTCACGATCTCCTGAATGCCGTACCGCTCGACGGCGTCACGCTCCAGGCGCTCGATCGTCTCCTTCGGGAACAACCGGTGGATGTCGTCGAGCCAGTCGATCGCCGTCACGGGGGAGGGGCCGTCGCCGCCCGTGCGCGGCGTGTTCCCTGTACGGCGCACGCCTCGTCGGCTCAGATCGGGGTCGCGGCCGTAGAGCCAGTCGAGCGCGGCGTCCTGGCCCGCCTGCCCAGGTCCGAGCGGGCCTGTGTGGCGTTCGGCCGGGGAACCGAGCACGAGACGCCAGCGTTCGAGCCCCGCATCGTTGGCGGTGGCCGGGGCGTGCCGTGCCCCCGTGGGGTCCGGCTGCGGATCGGAGGCGTGCGGGGTGGGCCCGGTCATGAGGAGGCGCCTCCGAGTCCGTAGCGGGTCAAAAGAGCGGTCACTCGGTCCTCCAGCGCCCCGGCGCGGGCGATCAGCAGCGGGTCGCCGGTGGTGCGCAACAGGCCGCGCGCGGAGCCCCGCAGGCCGCGTCGCTCCAGCAACCGGGCGGCGATCCGCTCGCGTTCACGCGGCGGGAAGAACGCGAAGGCCTGGCGCAGCGCGGGCAGCCCGGCCAGGAACGCCTCAGCGGGCAGGGTGCACATCAGATCGTCCAGCACTCCGATCAACGAACCGCCCTCCGCTCCGGACAGGGTGCCCCCGTGGGGAGGGGTCCCGCCTCCTGCCGTTCCCGTCACCTCGTCCCGGGCGAGGGCGAAGAGTCCGGCCAGCCAGTCGCCCAGGGCGTCCGTGCCGGCGGAGGCCATCTCCTGGACCGCCTCCTCCGGGCCCTCGGAGCCGGCGGACGGCGCTGCGAGGACCCGGTGCAGGCCGAACGCGGCGCCCCGCAGATCGGCCGGCGCCCCCGCATCGCGGCTGACCCGCCGGGCGATAGCGGCCGCCGTCTCCCGGGGCACGCCGAGCAACTCCGGTGCGTGCAGTACCGCATCACGAACGGCGACCACGGCGCGCAGTCGGGGCAGGTCCACCCCTGCCGGGCCGCGCGCACCCTCCACGAGCCACAGCAGACGGTCCGTCGCCCTGCCGATCACCGCAGCGAGCAGGGGGCCGCGGGCCACTCCGTAGACCCGGTCGTGCCGCCACAGACCCAGGGCCGTCGCGAGCACCTCACCGAGAGGACCGGCCTGGGCCAGCCCGCCCACCTGCGCCGCCAGCTCGGACAGCAGTCGCTCCGACAGGTCGCTCACCCCGCAGAGCACGGCGTCGAACAGCACCCCGGCCAGTGCGCCGGCCCCCGCCTCCTCCCGTGTCCGTTCGGCGAGCACCGCTGCCGCCGCCTCGGCCAGGCTCGCGCCATAGGCCCCCGCCTCGACCAGCGCCGCCTCCTGCCCGGCCGCCGAACGGGACTCCCAACGCTCGGCGAACACCGGGTCGATGCCGTGCTCGGGCCCGGCCGTCCGCGCCCGGCCGGGGACACCGAGCACCCGCAACCGGTGAAGGACCTGGCTGCGCTCCAGGTCCACGGGCGCCGTGAGGTCGAGACGGAGGTGCGCGCCGGGGCCGCCGTCGAGTCCCAGCCGGGCCAGTTGTTCCGCGACATCATGAACCAGCGGCGGAGCCGGTGTGCGGGGGTGGAGCCGCCCGGTGCGCTCGCCGCCGCAGGCGGCCAGCATCTCGACGACCGCGGGGTGGGTGCCCGCGCGGAGCGGACCCCGGACCGTCCACGGCAGTGGCCCGTCCAGATCGTCCTTGATCAGCGCGCCCGCGAGGCCGTCAAGGACATCGATCCTTGCCGTACCGGGATGGCCGCGCAGCATGGTGAGTCCCTGGGCCAGAGCGCGGGCAGCGACGAGATCGGCGGTGGACACGGGGAACTTGCGGGCCCGCAGCCGCTCGACCACCGCGCGCAACAGCGCGTCGGCCCCGGCCTGCGGACCGAGCTCCCACACCTGCTGGTAGTAGCCGGGCGACGGCATCCCCGACTCGTACCCCGAGAAGGCGTCCAGCCGGCGGAACGAGTACGGCACGAGGAAACTCCCCGCGTCCGCACCGGGCGGTGTTGCCGGCACCACCGGCCAGCCACCCGCATCCCTCGCACCACCCCCCAGATCGTCAGCGCTGTCGGCGTCGTCACCGCCGGCCGCGGCGAGCACCCGCAAGGCGGGCTGGTGGAAGCCGCCGGTCACCACCAGCACCGGGCGCGCACCAGCCGCGTCCACCGCCGCCCGCACCCACGCGGCCATGTACGTTTCGCGCGCCCGGTCCCCCGCGTCGGCCTGCGCGTCCCCCCGTACGAGTGCGAAGTACGCGTCCAGCCGTTCGGCGATGCCCTCGTCCGGCTCCACCTCGAACAGGCGGTCCCACAGCGCGTCGCAGGAGTCCACCGCGAAGTGCCGGCAGAGCCGCTCGGTGGCCTCCGCGTACCGGAGCTCGGCATCGGCGTACCGGTTGGTGCGCTCGGCGAACGCCGGATGCCAGGCCGGCAGATCGATGAAGCGGACCTGCGCACCCGCCGCCCGGCCCGCGCGCAGCGCGACCCATTCGGGGGAGTAGTCGCACAGCGGGGTCCATGACGTCGCTGCCCGCCGCGCGTCGCGGTAGTGGCTGAACACGGCGACCGGCAACGCATGCCCAAGCAGCAGCTCGTCCAGTCGCCCGTTCATGTCGACCGGCCCTTCCACCAGCACATGGGCCGGCCGGAGCTCCTCGATGGTGCGCTCGACGAGCCGGGCACAGGCCGGGGAGTGGTGGCGCACCCCCAGGAACACGGCGGTCATCAGTCGGCCAGCAGATGGCGTGCGTCGTACAGGGCCTGCCACTGCGGGGAGCGACGGCGGTGCACCTGCTGCTCCAGGTAGCGACGCAACCGGGCCAGGTCCTCCGGGCTGTCCTTCGCCGCCGTACCCGCCAGGCACGCCACCACATCGGCCGCGCTGCCGGCCTCGCCGCGCAGGAACCAGCCGCGTACCCCCACCGCGTGCGCGACCGACACCGCCTCCGCCGTGCTCATCACGGCTGTGGGCCGGTCCGTGCCCCCGGTGGAGCCGTCCTTGGCCCCGGCTCCTGCCCGCAGCTCGCGGAACGTACCGACCAGGACCTCCAGGACCTCCCGGTCGGGCGGCGGCTCCACGCCGGAGCGTCGCAGCAGTGTGGTCACCTCGGCCTCGACCAGAGCCAGTTCGGCGTCGAGGTCGGGGATCGGGAACACGGTCTCGAAGTTGAACCGGCGCTTGAGCGCCGCGCTCATCTCGTTGACCCCACGGTCGCGTGTGTTGGCCGTCGCGATGACGTTGAACCCCTGGCGGGCGAAGACCATGCCGTCGGGTCCGGTCAGCTCGGGGATCGCCACGACCCGCTCCGAGAGCAGGGACAGCAGCGAGTCCTGAACCTCCAGCGGGCAGCGGGTGATCTCCTCGAAGCGGACCAGTCGTCCCTCAGCCATGCCGCGCAGCATCGGAGCGGGGACGAGCGAGCGGGTGGAGGGGCCCTCGGCGACCAGCAGCGCGTAGTTCCAGCCGTACTTGATCTGGTCCTCGGTGGTGGCGGCGCCACCCTGCACGGTGAGGGTCGAGTCGCCGCTTACCGCGGCCGCGATCAGCTCGGACAGCAGGGACTTGGCGGTGCCCGGCTCGCCGACGAGCATCAGCCCGCGACTGGTCGCCAGGGTCACCAGCGCCCGGTCCACGAGCGAGGGGTTGCCGACGAACTTCCGGCTGATTCCCCTCTGCGGGTCCCCGACGACGAATCGGCGCGCGGCGCGCAGGCTCAACTCCCAGCCCGGCGGACGTGGATCACGGTCATCGGCCCGGAGCGCGGAGAGCTCCTCGGCATACCGCTCCTCGGCGGGCGGACGCTGTACCGGGGCAGCCACCCCGCCGGGTCCGTGATTCCGCACCGTCATGACGCGACGCCCTCGGTGAGTTCGGCCAGATCGGCGAGCAGTTCGGACACGGTGACCGCGTCCAGCCCGTCGAAGCGCAGCTCGTAACTCCTGCTCCGCCAGTGGTCACCGGGCTCCGTGTCCAGCCAGACGGTTTCCAGGGTCTGGTCGGGGAACATGTCGACGACCCCGACCGCAATGCCCGAGTCCAGGGCGATCACCAGGTAGCGGCCGTCGCCGAGACGCTTGGAGATCCAGCGCTCCACGCCGGCGTCCTGAGGGACCCCGCGCTGCCAGCCGCGTCGCTCCAGGCCGAGGATCTTGCCCGTCGGTACCTGGAGGCCTTCGAAGCGGGTCAGCCGGTAGCCGCCTGCTTCCTCTTCGGTCGGCGTGAACACGGCACGCCCCAGCTGGGGGAACGGCTGCAGGATCTCGTAGTCCGCGAAAACCTCCGACCAGGTGGTCAACTCCGCACCCAGGTACAGGGGATGGGCCAGGCGAACGGTCGCGTCTGCGGAGAGGGCGAAGGTCTCGTCGTCGGCATCGGCGAACGTGCGGTCCTCCGCCACCCGGAACGCGGTGGTTTCCCCGTCCGTCTCGCTCAGCCACACCAGGCGCCGCACCAGGTGCCACAGCAGTGGGTGAGCGACGAACAGATCGCCGAACTCCTGCGCCGTCCAGGACCTGCCCGCCACCATCGCGGCCTCCAGCCGGCGCACCTGGTCGGATGCGACCGTCCGCACGTCCTTCTTCAGGCTCATGAATCGCTTGCGCTCGGCCTGGGCCAGCTCCGCGTCGTCCCGTGCGCCCGGCTTGGGCAGGTCCTTGCGGTGCTTGCCGTCGCTGTCCTGGACGTACGGCCGCAACTGCTCGTCGAAGCCCACCGTGAAGGTCCGGTGGCCGTAGTCGACGACCGTCGAACCGTCACTGTCCAGACCGAAGTCGGGCACCAGACGGTCCGAGAGCTGCTCCCCGGTGAACCCGAGGCCCGCGGCCACCTCGGCGATCTTCTCCCCGGCCCTGACCTTCAACGCCTTGAACTTCACCCGCTGGGAGATGCCGTGCAGATGCAGGAGGGCCACATCGCTGCCGATCACGGCCAGTACGTCGAGACCTTCGACCGCGCGGTGGTGGGCACCCTCGCCCGGCCAGGACCGGATCACGGGTGTGAGCCGGCGTACCGTCTCGTCGTTCCCCAGCCGGCCCAGGGCGTGCAGCGCCCATGACTCCTTGGGGGGAAGGGAAGCGAGCCGCCACTGCTCGAAGAGCGCCCAGGCGAACTCGGCCAGGGAGGCGGAGTCAGCGATCCGCGTGACATCAGCCAGGCCCGGGTACGGCTCTCCGGGCTTCGACATCGCGAGCATGGTCAGGACGTGGCGCACCGACTCCGACGGCAGGGCGGCCCCCGACGTGACGGTGATCTGCGGCAGCAGCGCGGGATCCGCCCACCCCGGCATCGTCGGCACGACGGCGGGCAGTGCCCGCTCCAGCGGATCGGCCGTCAGCAGCGCGGCCACCGCGTCCGCCGCCTGCGTGCCGTGTGTCTCGGCGGCGCGGCGCACGACGGCATCACCGTGCAGCGAAGCGATCTGGACCAGGGCCGCTTCGGCGGCGCGACGCGCGGTGCCGGCCTTGCCGAGGGCGTCGGGCACGAGCAACGGGGCAGCCCGGACACCGTGCCGCTTGAACCACGAACGAGCAGTGGATGCGGTCGACTTGAGCCGCACCGCCCAGTCGGCCATGTGCCGGGCGACCGACTCGTCGACGAAGGGGAGCAGCAACGGGGCGAGGGAGCTCGGCTGCCGAGGTACGACCCTCAGCAACAGCGGCAGCGCGGTGAGTCCGAAGCGGGCGGCAATCGGCTTCAGGGTGTCGGAGCCGTCCCACACGTCGGTCGGGTCCCAGGTGGCGAGCCCGGGTGTGACCAGCTCCTCGGGTCCGTGGACATAGATCCACGCCGGACGCAGGTCACGGGCGTCGAGGTCGTGGCGCAGCGCCGCGATGTCCCTCTTCCAGTCGCCCTTGTCGTGCCGACGGGTGTACCAGCTGGTGGTGGCGGCCCACTGCTCCCGCTCGCCGGGCAGCCACTCCATGACGGGCTCGCCGGCTGCTGTCAGACCGGTGACGAGGGTGGGCTTCGTCCTGCTCCGCTGCCGGGTCCACGGCGGGGACGTCAGTACGGCCGGCAGGGCGTCGGCCGCCGCCTCGGCGAGCCGGTTCGCCGGGCGCAGGAGTGGTCCGACGATCTCCGCCAGGTCGTTGTCGAGTGTCGGCAGCACCCTGTCCACGAGCGCGGGGTGGGCGGCGATGTGGCCCGCCAGCAACTGGCGCGAGGTGTTCGACGCGGCACCGTCGTGGTCGCGGACCTCGGCCGTGAGCAGGCGCAGTGCCCGGACCGGATAGCGGCGCATCGCCTCCATGAGGGCGGGACGGACGTGCTTCACGTCCGAGTGGCCGAGCAGCAGGAGGAACGCCTCGTCCGTCGGGAACTCCACGAGGGCGTTGGCGACCTGCTTCAGGCGGTCCGCGGAGGAGTAGACATAGCGCAGGTCCGGGCGGAGCAGCGGCACGACGGCTGCGCCGATGCCCTCCGCTGTGGTGGCGATCAGGGCGGCACTGTGACCGAGGGACGGCTTGTGCGCGAAGGCCTCGGCCTGGTGGGCGGAGTTGAGAGAGCAGTACACCAGGGAGAGGAAGGATTCGTCCCGCTCGGCGGTTACTTCGGGATCCGCGCAGAGGTCGGCGACCCAATCGGTCTCGCTCGGCGCGAGATAGGCCGTGAGGATCTTCCGAAGGGAGTCGGTACGGCACCGCGAGAGTGCTTCGACGGTGTCCCGATAGGTCGCCTCGTCTGCTGCGGCGAGCAGCGAGCGCACCCGGTCGGCGACCGGACGGCATGCCTGGGTCCAGTAGGGCTGTGGGGTGTGCGTGCGTGTCCCCAGCCAGGGGTCGGATCGGTGGGAGCCCCGCTGCGTCCAGTGGGGCTCGGTCACGAACAGCTCCACCGTGGCTCGGGCCGCGAACGGCAGTCCGTGCAGCCGCACCCATCTGTCGGCCCAGCCGGCGGCACGGGGCGAGACGAGTCCGACGATCGAAGCCACGGCCGCGGCCCCGGCCGGCGAGTGACTGCCGGCGAGGTGTCCCCGGACCTGCTCCACGAGCCCCGTGTCGCTACCGGGCGCGTCCAGGAACTCCTGGATCCACGCCTTTTCCTCGGTGATCCGCGCCTCGACGGCGTCGAGCTGGGGCTGTTGGGCGCGGGCGGGCGTGCGCACCATGCCGCCCCGCCGGGGATGGAGCACACGCCGCCAGCCGGCCGGCATGACGAAGGAGTCCTCGTCGGGCAGCGCGCCTTGATCCTCGGCCGCCCTGCTCGGCTCCGTCCCGGTCGGTGCATCAGCACGGCCGGCCGAGGGCGGTGAAGCCGAAGGCCCCACCTCCCGGTACCCCTTGCGCTCCTTCTCGGCGATCGATCTGATCACGTGCGCGTCCGCCGCCTCCGCGGACCCGAACTCCTTCGTCTGCGTGCGTCCCTCGCTCCCGCAGCGTCCGTACCGCACTGTCACCACGGCGCCGTTCGCCCCGGTCTCCCAGAACTTCGACGCACTGCCCTCGACGTACTCCCAGCGACGCACAGGTCCGCCCCCTTCACACCCGTTCGACCCGCGCTGCCACGGGGCTTTTCGATCAGTGGTTCCACAGTAGAACCGACCACTGACAACGCAGCGTGACCGGGGGCCGGGACCGAGGAGAGGGGGTGCGACCGGGCCGTGCAACCGGGGCGCGGACGCCGGCAGGAGCAGGAGGCGAGGCCGCGGAACGGGTTACCGTCCGGCGCCCCGGCCCACCTCCGCGCGGAACGGACTCAGGGAGCGGAGACGACGCGCGGCCCGCCCGCGGGCGCCCATGAGGGTGTCACACCCGTCACCTGGCAGACCATGAGGAACAGGGGGATGGGCGGGGTGTACGGGGTACGGCTCTCGGGCTGGTGGATCAGCCGGGGCCGGACGGCGGGAACGTAGGCCCCCCGTGCGTAGGCGGCCTGCGCGGGCCAGTCCAGATCGAGGTCGGATCCGGAAGGCACGATCCACCACCAGCGGTCCGCATCCGCGAACACGCAGCCCGTCCGCGGCAGGTGAGACATCAGCCGGAAGCCGAAGTGTGCGGGAATCCCCACCGCGTCACAGCCCAGGCTTGCCGAGAGGGCCGCCGGCAGTGGCAGTTGCACCATGCTGCCGCTCGGGGCACAGCCGGGTTCGCGGGAGCGCCTGGCTCCGAGGAGATGGGACATGGCGTTCTTCAGCATGAGTGCTCCGAGCCGTGCGGCAGTTCCGCCCAGACGATGCGGCCCGAGCCGTTCCCCGCGTCGCGGGACCCCCAGGCGCTGCACATCGCGTCGACGAGCAGCAGGCCGCGTCCGTGCTCGTCGTCGGCGCCGGTGCCCAAGCGCGGTCCTCCGGGTTGGTGCCCCTGGTCCTGTACGGCTATGTGCAGGACGGTGTCGAGGCAGCGCAACTCGCACACGACGCGTGAGCTGGCGGTGTGCACCACCGCGTTGGTGACCAGTTCGGACACGATCAGGACCGCCGCTTCGTAGGCGTCGTCGTCCATCCGCCACTGGTCCAGCCGGGCACGCGTCAGCCGCCGGGCACCGGCGACCGACTCGGGTTGCGCGGGCAGCGCGAAGCAGTACCGGAGCGCTTCGGTCCCGGGCCTGAGGTCCATGAGCCGGGGGATGAGCGCACTGCCAGGTGCCACGACCGAATCCTCACAGTGGGGGCTGTGTCACGCTTCGCGATCTTCCAGAAAGAGGGCGGGCATGACGAGTGAACTGGTTCACTCACCAACTCTCCCCCTGTCGCGAACACTTGGCAAGAGGCACTCTGAAAAATTCAGAGTGGTTGTGTTCTTGGTGGCACGCACATGGCACACTGCTGGCAAACAGCGCATGGGGAGGTCTCAAGTGAGCGAACCGCGGTCCGCCCCGACCGTGGGTCAGGTCGTTCTCGGCAAGCGCCTGCAGGATCTGCGGGAGCGTGTCGGCCTGAGCCGGGACCAGGCAGCCAAGGTGCTCCGCGTCGCTCCGGCGACGATCCGCAGGATGGAGACCGCCGAGGTCGCCCTCAAGATCCCCTACGTGCAGTCGCTCCTGAAGGCCTACGGGATCGCCGAGGAGGAGACGGACGCCTTCGTCGACCTCACCGAGGAGGCCAACAAGCCCGGCTGGTGGCAGCGGTTCCACGACGTGCTGCCCGACTGGTTCAGCATGTACGTCAGCCTGGAGGGCGCAGCTGCCCTCCTGCGCATGTACGAGCCGCACTTCGTCCCCGGGCTGCTGCAGACCGAGGACTACGCACGCTCGGTGATGCGCACCGGCGCCGTCGGCCAGACCAGGCCCGAGGACATCGAACGCCATGTGGCGCTCCGGATGGAGCGGCAGTCCTTGCTGACCCGGCCGGACGCCCCCAGGCTGTGGGTGGTCATGGACGAGACGGTGCTGCGCCGTCCGGTGGGAAGCCCCGAAGCCATGCGCGCCCAGACCGACCGGCTGCTGGAAGCGACCGAGATGCCCAACGTGACCTTGCAGATCGCCGAGTTCTCGACCGGTCATCACCCGGGCACCTACGGGCCGTTCGTCCTCTTCCGGTTCGCCGTCCCCGAACTCCCCGACATGGTCTACAGCGAGTACCTGACCGGGGCGGTCTACTTCGACGCGCGCCCCGAGGTGGCTTCGTACCTCGAGGTCATGGACCGCATGGCGGCCCAGGCCGCGACTGCACAACGCACGAAGGAAATCCTCCGGGACTTCCGCAAGGAGCTGTGATGACACCCATATACAACGGCATGCCGGCCGCCGATCTCGGCTCCGAGGGCTGGTACAAGCCGTGGAGCGGTGGCAACGGCGGCAACTGCGTCGAGGCGATGAAGCTCTCCGACGGAAGAATCGCCATGCGCCAGTCCGCGGACCCCGACGGTCCGGCTCTCATCTACTCCCACCGAGAGATCGCCGCTTTCATCCAGGGCGCCAAGGCCGGTCAGGCAGACTTCCTCCTGACCTGACCTCATCGCGCGGACGGTTCCCGGTCGCCGCGCGCACCGCATTCGTTCTCTGTTCGCCGACCACGGATTCAAGGAGCGCGCCATGACCGGGCACGAGCCCCCCATCGAGATCGACACGAGCAAGCCACATCCCGCGCGGATGTACGACTGGTTCCTCGGCGGCAAGGACAACTATCCGGTCGACGAGCAGATGGCCCGGCAACTGCTGGCCGTGGACGCGCGAGGCCGTGACATGGCACGCGTGAACCGGGCGTTCATGCACCGTGCCACCCGCTGGCTCGCGGAGAACGGCATCCGGCAGTTCCTCGACATCGGCGCCGGCATACCGACCGAGCCCAACCTCCACCAGATCGCCCAGCGGACCGCGCCGGACGCGCGCATCGTCTACTGCGACAACGACCCGATCGTCCTCGCCCACGCGGCGGCCCTGCTGCGCTCCACCCCTGAAGGCGCCACGGAGTACATCCAGGCCGACGCCCGCAGGCCCGAGGTCATCCTGGAGGCGGCCGGCAAGGTCCTCGACTTCGACAAGCCGATCGCCCTGTCCCTGCTGGCCCTGCTGCACTTCCTGGACGACGAGGACGGCGCCGCGGAACTGGTGGACCGCCTGGTCGAGCAGCTCGCCCCCGGCAGCTACCTCGTCCTCTCGCAGACCACCGGCGACTTCGACCCGGAGGGCGCCGCCCAGGCCGCCGCCATGTACAGGGCCCGCGGTATGACCCTGCGTCCGCGCAGCCGCGCCGAACTCACCGCCTTCTTCCACGGCCTCGAACTCGTCGACCCCGGCGTCTCGCTCTCCGCCGACTGGCACCCGGAGCTCGGCGAGGTCGTCGACGTCCCGGGCGACGAGCCGATCCCGGGCTACGCGGGCGTGGCACGCAAGGTCTGAGCGGCGGGGGCGTGCACCCTCACTGTCTGCTGACCGAGCGGGTGATGCCCGCGGCGATCGTCGTCGCGAGCAACCAGCCCAGCACGGTCAGCGCATAGGACAGCCACTGGTACCAGCCCTGCGGATTGAACGCCTTCTCCTGGCCGAAGTCGACGAGCGGCAGGAGAAGGTCCAGGGTGTAGAACAGCGCGTTGAACGGCGGATGCTCGTCCGCCTTCAGCGGATCGGGTCCGTGCAGTGAGTACGTCAGTGTGCCCAGAAGCAGCAGCGACAGGAGCCAGGCGGCGGCCCGGACGGGGCGGTAGCCGTATCCGACGGTGACGTCCTGGAAGTATCCCCAGAGCCGGGCGTACCGGGGCAGGGTGCCGCGATGGCGCCGCTGCTTGGCGAGCAGCACGGTGCGCGCCGCGTTGTCGTCGCCGATCCTCCGGTACGACGTCGTCAACTGCTCGTAGGCGTACGGGGTGTACCCGTCGCCCTCCCGCTCGAGCAGGCGCAGCCGCTCTCCGGCGGGCAGGCTCGGCAGCAGGGCCGTGTAGCTCAGCCCGTCGAGCCGCACGTCCCGCGGCCATACGGCCGGCTCGGCGTGGATCAGGTCGATCTGTGTGCGACGCAGGTTCACGGCGCCCCGAATGGGAGCGGCGGCCCGCAGCCAGAACTCGCCGATGGTGCAGCTGCTCGCGCGGAGCGCCACTCCGCCAGGATTGGAGAGTCGGGCGTACGAGAGGTTCAATTGCCCCGGTATGCGCATTCCTCGCATATTCGCAAGGCCTTGGATCCGGATCCTCATCGCGTGCAGGTCGGACCCGGCCGTGAGGGTCTCCGCCCGAAGAGCGGTTGCGCCGGGATGTGTCAGCTCGGCGTCGTCGAGCCGGATCTGACCTGACACGGTGGCGCCGTTCAGCCCGAACTCGCCGTGCACGACGAGCCCCGGCAGCCACAGATCGTCCTCGATGACGCTGTGGTTCAGCTGGAGCACGGGCTTCTCGTTGAACGCGGTCGAGCCGTCCGCGTGCACCCCGATCCTCGCCCGGTCACCGAACAGGGCCTGGGTGATCTTAGAGCCACCCAGCTGGACCGGTACGGGGCGCAGCTGAGGCAGCTCAAGCTGAGCAATTCGGTACTTCCCGGGCTGGCAGCCGCCACCATCCGGGTCGATGGCGTGCTCCGGATCACCGGCTGCCGCATTCCCGGACCCCGTCGAAGTCAACCCGGCACCCACGCCCAGCCGTTCGGACGTCAGGATGCGCAGGACGACGTCCGCCGCACGGTCCGGTGCCGTGTCGGGCCACAATGGACCCATGTCCCGACGCACCGCACGTCCCGGGCGGCCCGCCGCCGCCCCCGTCTCCCCGATCACGGCCACGTCGCCGTGCCCGTGCGGGCTGCCCGCCGCGTACGGCGAGTGCTGCGGGCGCTTCCACGCCGGCGCTCCGGCACCGACGTGCGAAGCGCTGATGCGCTCGCGGTACACCGCCTTCGTTGTCCGGGACGTCGCGTACCTGCTGCGCACCTGGCATCCGGACCACCGCCCGGCCGTACTCGATCTCGATCCCGGGCAGCGCTGGCAGGGGCTGGAGATCCTGGAGACGACGGAGGGCAGCGCCTTCCACACCTCGGGCACGGTCACCTTCCGGGCGCACTACACGGCCGACGGTCACCGCGACTCGCTCCACGAGAAGAGCCGCTTCGTGCGGCACGAGGGCGCCTGGGTCTACGAAGCGGCCGTCTTCGCCGACTGACGGTCTGCGGCCGGGCGGACGCGGACCGGCCTCAGACCGGTGCGCCCGCCGGGGCCGTCGGGGAGAGTTCCTGGGCGAGGTCTTCCGCAAGCAGCCGCTTGGCGATCACGTCGACAGCGGCGCGCAGCCGGGCGTCGTCCGCCTGTTCCTGCTGGTCGCCCAGCTGTTCGGTGAGCCAGTGGGACCAGGCGTCGTTGATGGTCCTCGCCTCCCGGCTGCCCGCCTCGGTGTGCGTGAACAGACGACCGTCCCCGGTGAGGTACCCCTCCTCGATCATGCGGTCGAACACGGGCACCAGGACCTCTGGTGGAATCCGGTGCCGGGCCGCGATCAGCCGGAGCCCCGCGTGGCCGACCATCCGGGTGAACAGCTCGACCTGCATCACCGCCCAGGCCCCCGCCATGTCGAGCCGGGTGTCGGACGAGGCCACGATCCGCCGGGCCGTGTCCGGGTCCACCCGGCGCAGGACCTTTGCCACGGAGAACTCCAGCAGCCGGGCCGAGTCCCCGGCGCTCGGCGACGCGAACCCTTCACCCATGTCGGTCGAGCCGGCCCGTGCCGTGTCCCGCAGTCTCACCTGCTTCAGGAACAGCGCGACGACAAAGCCCAGCACCGCGACCGGCACCGTCCACAGGAACACCGTGTGCAGCGTGTCGGCATAGGCTTGGGCCAGTGGCGCCGACTGGGCGTCGGGGAGGGAGTGCAGCCCTTCCGGGCTCTGCGATGCCTTCGCCACCACCGCCGGATCACCGCCCGCCCGCACCGCCGCCGCGATCCCGTCCTTGAGATTGGGGCCGAGCGAGTTGGCGTAGATGGTCCCGAACACCGCCGTACCGAAGGAGCTGCCGAGCGTTCGGAAGAACGTCACGCCCGAGGTCGCCGTGCCCAGATCGGCGTAGTCGACGGTGTTCTGCACCGCGATCGTCAGCACCTGCATGCACAGGCCGATGCCGAGCCCGAGAACCAGCATGTACAGCGACTCCCGCCACACCCCGCTGTGCGGACCCATCCGGGACAGCAGGAACAGTCCGACCGCCATGACCAGCGAACCCACGATGGGGAAGATCCGGTAACGGCCCGTCTTGCTGACCACGTTCCCGCTGAAGATCGAGGCGGCCAGCAGACCGATGACCATCGGCAGCGTCCGGACCCCGGAGAGTGTCGCCGAGTCCCCGTCCACGTACTGCAGGTAGGTCGGCAGGTAGATCATCGCGCCGAGCATCGCGAAGCCCACGATGAAGCTGAGGATCGAGCAGACCGTGAAGACCGGATTCCCGAACAGCCGCATCGGCAGCATCGGCTCCTTCGCCCGGAACTCCACGAGGCAGAAGAGGGCCAGGGCCACCAGACCGAGCGCGAAGAGGCCGATGATGACGGGGGAGCCCCAGGCGTACTCGTTGCCGCCCCAGCTCGTCGCCAGGATCAGCGAGCTCGCCCCGACCGTGACCATGGCGATGCCCAGGTAGTCGATGACCGGGCGTCCCGCAGCCTTCACGGACGGAATGGTGCGGGCCGCCGCGATGACCACCGCGATCGCGATCGGCACATTGACGTAGAACGCCCAGCGCCAGGTCAGGTGGTCGGTGAAGAGTCCGCCCAGCAGTGGCCCGATGACGGTCGACACGCCGAAGACCGCGCCGATCGCACCCTGGTACTTTCCGCGGTCGCGCAGCGGGATCACGTCGGCGATCAGCGCCATGGAGGTGACCATCAGACCGCCCGCGCCGATGCCCTGGAGACCGCGCCACACGATCAGCAGCGTCATGTTGGTCGCGAGGCCACAGAGGAAGGAACCGGTGATGAAGATGATCGCCGAGAGCTGGAAGACGATCTTCCGGCCGAACAGGTCGCCGAACTTGCCGACCAGCACCGTCGCCACCGTCTCCGCGAGGAGATACGCGGTGACCACCCACGACATGTGGGCGGCGCCTCCGAGGTCCGAGACGATCGTGGGAAGCGCGGTGCCCACGATCGTCTGGTCCAGGGCGGCCAGCAGAATGCCCAGCACGATCGTGGCGAAGACGATGTTCCGGCGGCGCGGATCGAGCAGGGGTGGTGCGCCGGCACCCTGCGCGGCGGGGGCGGTCTCGCTGGCAGTGGTCACTTTTGCACCCTCACACCGCGTCCGGCCACCCGCATGCGGGGGACAGCCGGACGTGTCAGCCCAGCAGATCCTTCAGCGACGCCTTCATCCGCGCGACGAACGCCTCTCGCGCCGGCTCGCCCACCCGGTCCAGCGAGAGGTACGGATTGAGGTCCTCCAGCTCGACGAGCAGCAGCTCACCCGCGGCGGTCCGGCACGCGTCGACCCGCTGGACGCCGTGGTCAAGGGTGTTCCAGTCGATGAACGACCGTGCGAACGCGAGATCCGCCGCACTCGCCTCGTACGGCTCCAGCACCCACCGCTGCTCCGGGTACGGGGCGTTCAGCGCGTACTGGAAGTCGTGGTCGACGAAGTAGAAGGACACCTCGTAGCGGAAGTCGATCCGGGGCTGGACCAGCTGCGCGCCGTCCGCCTCGGGCGGCAGGGACGGGGTACGGACGAACCGCAGCCCGACCGAGTCCGCGCCCAGCTTCGGCTTGATGACGTAGCCGTCGGACTCGGGAAGCAGCCCCAGATCCGCCGCCCGGTCCACGGTGGGGATCACCGGATACCCGGCCCGGCTCAGATCGACGAGGTACTGCTTGGCCGCCATGTCGCCGCGGCCCGTCAGCGGGTTGTACACCCGCGTGCCCAGCTCCCGGGCCCGCGCGCAGAACTCGTCGTACGCCTCCTGGTAGTGCAGCACCGGGCCGCTGTTACGGACGACGACCGCATCGAAACCCTCCAGCAGCGCGGCGGCATCGCGGGGATGACAGAGCGCGATGTCGAAGTCCTCGCGCAGTCGTGAGGTCAGATAGATGTCCTCGTCGCAGTACCGGCGTCCACGGGCCTCGTAGGCGAGGTCGGTGACGAAGAGGACGGACGGGCGTGGGCCGGCGGGCATGATTCCCCCAGGGTTCCAGATGGTCGGTGGGTCAATGGCCTTGGCGGCGTTGCCCGTCAACGACCAGGGAGCATCATGACGTCCGCCCCACAAGAGTCGCTCGCCTCGCAAGCACCACCCGTGCCTGACATTCTCTCGCCCGCGTTCGCCGCCCGGTCTCCAGGGGTCCAAGGGCTGTCCCGCAATTCGTGGTGGATCAGCGCGCGGCGTCGGATGCGGTGCATCGCAAGGCGGAGAGGCGCCCGCATACTGGATGTATTCGGGCGTTTCGACAACGCGGCGAGGTGCCGTAGCTGTCGTCGTGCGCCCGCCAGGAATTGCGGGACAGCCCTTAGCGGATCATGCGCGATACCACCCGCTGATCGGGCACGACGCCACGAACAGTTCATCGTCGCCCGGTACGAGGACGGCGAGCGGGTCTTCAAGGACGGGATCGGGGAGCTCACCACCCGACAACTACGACAGGCAGATCCGGCCGGCACCACGCCCTGCTCCGCTGCCGCCGACCATCTGGCGCTCAGCCTGGGCCGGCACTTCCGTGCCGGTGCGCCGCCGGCCAGGGCCGAGGTGCGGGACCGGCGTGGACCTGCTGCCGGACGCCATGCCCGACGTGCGGCCCGCGGACGGGGTCACCCCCTCGGAACAGGTGTCTTCACCCCGGGACCGCAGTCGCTGCCGGTGCGGTTCACTCCGGCCCCCGCGGCATGACCCCACGTCAGCGGATGTGGCGTCCCGAGATCGCCCGTGCGATGACCAGGCGCTGGATCTCGCTGGTCCCCTCGAAGATCGTGTAGATCTTGGCGTCGCGGTACATCCGCTCCACCGGATGCTCCCGGCTGTACCCGGCTCCCCCGAGGATCTGGACTGCCTTCTCCGTTGCGGAGACCGCGAGTTCACCGGCGCGCAGCTTGGACATGGAGCCCTGCCCCGCGTCGAAGGTGCGGTCGTTGCGGGCCATCCACGCGGCCTGCCAGATCAGCAGCCGTACGGACTCGATCTCCGTACGGATGTCCGCCAGCGCGAACGCGATCGACTGGTTCTCGATGATGGGCCGGCCGAAGGCCTCGCGCCGGCCGGCGTACTCCAGCGCGTACTCGTACGCCGCCCGCGCGATGCCCAGCGCCTGGGCGCCGACGGTCGGGCGGCTGACCTCGAAGGTCGCCATCGCCGCCTGCCCCTTGGCGTTGGTGCCCTCGCGGGCACGGGCGAGCCGGGCGTCCAGCTTCTCCTTGCCCCCGAGCAGGCAGTGGCCCGGCACCCGGACGTCGTCGAGGAAGACGTCCGCCGTGTGCGAGGCCCGCAGCCCGAGCTTCTTGATGGCGCGGCTCGCCTCCAGGCCCTTCGTGGCGGGCGGCACGATGAACGCGGCCTGTCCGCGCGCGCCGAGCGTCGGATCGACCGAGGCGACCACCACATGGACCTCGGCGATCCCGCCGTTGGTGATCCACGCCTTCTGGCCGGAGAGCACCCACTCGTCCTTGGCCTCGTCGTAACGGGCCTTCGTGGCCATGGCGGAGACGTCCGAGCCGGCCTGAGGCTCGGAGACGCAGAACGCCGCGACCTTCGGGGCGTCCTCGTCGCCGTAGCACTGGGGCACCCACTCGGCGAGCTGGTCCGGTGTGCCGGAGGCGAAGATGCCGGCGACGGCGAGGGAGGTGCCGAAGAGCGCCATGCCGATGCCGGCGTCGCCCCAGAAGAGTTCCTCGTTGGCTATCTGGAGGGAGAGACCCGTGGGGTCGCCGTACATGTCGGCCAGCGACTCGAATCCGTACAGACCGATCCGGGCCGCTTCCTGGATGACGGGCCAGGGCGTCTCCTCGCGGGCGTCCCATTCGGCGGCCGCCGGGCGCACCACCTGGGCTGCGAAGCCGTGCACCCAGTTGCGCAGGTCCTGCTGTTCCTCGGTCAGGGCGAGGGAGAAGTAGCTCATCGCGCTCAGGCCTTCGGGATGTCGAAGTAGCGGGTAAGGCCTGAGGCGAGGCCGACATCGCCGGCCACCTTCAGCTTGCGCATCATGAACATCGTCACGGGATTGCCGTTGCCGGAGACCAGTTTGAGGAACTCCGCGTCGCCCATCACCAGCGTCGTGCGCGGCTCGGCGTCGGAGCGGCCCTCGCTGATGGTGCAGGTCCCGTCGGCGATCGAGGTCTCGTAGACCGCTTCGGTGTCACCGGTGATCTTCCAGCGGATCAGTGCCGTGAGCGGTCCCGCAGCGTCCGGACGAAACTGCTGCTTCATCCGGCCGAAGACCTCGCCGAGCACCCGGGTACGCAGTTCGCCGTGCATGACCTCGCCGAGCTGCTTGGCGGACAGGCCCTTCACGATCCGTGCGAACTCCTGCGGGGATACGGCCGCGAAGTCGAGTGCGGTCAGTTCGTCGGTGAGGTTGCCGCTGCTGTTGTCGGCCACGCCAGTTCCTTACTCTGGAGTAAACTTACTTCCGAGTAAGGTAAGTGCAGGGCGGCATCTCCGCAAGGTGGCGGCGCGGCGGTGGACCCGCCGTCACCAGGAGCCGCCGGGGCGCACCGCCAGCCGGGGGTGGTGGGCGGAGAGCACCTTGTTGGCGCGGGCCAGCTCGGACAGGGCCTGCTCGCGGTCGGCCTGGTCCTCGATGCCCAGCCGCGGGCCGCGGAACCTGCGGACCTCGCGCGCGGCGCACTCGGCGTCGAACTCCGCCTCCAGGATGTTCGAGGGGATGCAGGAGCCGATCAGTGCGGCGATGCGGTCCGGGATCGGAACGGGGACGAGCAGGTGTGAGGCGGTCATGGGGGTTCCCTCTCGAATGGTGGCCAGGAGGTCGGACGTGGGACCGCCGGGTGGGCGGACGACTCCTCCATATGTACGGGACGCAGTTCCGGGTTTCTCGTTGAGAACGTCTCCGTGTGGCAACCGTTTGGGAGTGACCGGCTATTTCCTCTTACCTGTCGGTAAGTTGACCCCTCGTGACGTACGTGCTCCGGTCGGCGTCGCTTCCGCCGCCCACCGGGGCGACGATGCGCAGGTCGCCCGGCCGGAGCGCTGCTCAGAGAGACATGTCTTCGCTGCGCGCCCGAAGTTGGAGCGCGCGCAGGACCGCCTCGGTCGAGAATCGGCTTTCGGGATCGACGAGCTGTTCACCGAATATGGTCTCCAGGTTACGCATGCGGTAGCGGACGGTCTGCGGGTGCACGTCGAGGAGAGCGCCCATGTGCGCAGCGGTGCCGCGGGTGTCGAGCCAGATGCGCAGGGTCTCGACCAGCCTGTCGCGCCGCGTGGCGCTGATGCCCGCGATCGGAGCGAGCTCTCGCTGGGCGAGCTGGTCGAGCAGGGCGGGGTCGGACAGCAGCCAGAGGGTGACCAGATGGTCCTCGCACAGTACGACGGGGGCGTCGTCGATGACTCCGCTGTCGATGAGTTCCAGGACCCGGCGTGCCCAGCGGATGGAATCCGAGGCCTGTGCCGTCGGTACGGTCGGGCCGATCGCCGCACGGGTGCCGATGAGTGCCCGGTCGAGCATCTGTCTGCGGGCCTCGTCGAGCGGCCCGGGGATCAGTAAGTGGGGCTGCGGACCGCCGAGATCGACGAGCATGTCGCGGTCGGCTTCGACCCGGTCGAGACCGGCGGGCGCCCGCGCTGCCACGAGAGTGACCTGTTCGGGCAGCGCCCACCCGGTCTGCTCGCAGAGCTCGGCGATGGCGGTGCGCGGCACCGGCCGTCCGGCGAGGATGAGATGGAGCAGACGACGGCGCATGGCCTCGCTCTGCTCGCCCGACTGCGAATGGACCTCCAGGAACCCCTCGCGCGACAGGGACTCCAACTCGTCGATGTAGGCGAACAGCGCATCGGCGAAGCTGAGCATCAGGGCAGGGGAGAAGTTGTAGCTCCGGCCGACCTTCTTCGCTCTTCGTAACGCCACTCGTGCGCCGAGCCGGTAGGCCCCCTGGAGCGTCTCCATGGTGCGGCCCTCGTACGCCTCGAACCGGCCGAAGCGGCGGCACATCTCGTCGCGCAGGGTCGTGGACGTGGTGGGTTCGGCCACCAGGTCGACGAATGAGGAGAGGCTCTGTTCCACGCCGACCCGCAGTGCGTGTCCGTTGGGGCCGTCGAGCAGGCGCGCGTACTCCGGGTACGCCCGGGTCACCTCCACACCGATCTCCTTGATCAGGCTGGGGAGTTCGGGCCGCATAATGGCGGCGAATTCCTGGGGGAGTGGTCCCAGGGGGTCGCCGGCGTCGGACGGATGAATGAGATGCGGCATGACTGTCCCCTTGTTCTCCGGCGCCCGGTGGGGGGTGAGGCAGTGGGGAAAGCGCTCCCACGAACCGACACGTGCGTACTGAGTTCGCGATGAAGATAGACCAACGTGGTGACCGTGCACACCACTTGAACAAGATCAGAATGCAGGGGACACACATCGTGGCTGCGTTGTGGTGCTTCCGTGCAGGTGAGACGCGAGTGCTCACTTCAGGACAATGTTTTTCGGACAATTACTCCTCTCTCGACAATGAAGTAACCCTGGGTAATGGGAAACATGGGAGATCTCAGGTCGATTCGTCGTCGAATGTCCCCGGAGTCGGAAGTCGAGTGTCTGCGGCGCGCTGTCATGGGCCGCGGTGGTGCCCGATGTGGTGCGCCGTCCTGCTCCCTCCGTGATTCCCGTGTGCATGGCGCCTTCCGGGCTCCCGGCATTCACTGTGACGGGTGGTGGAGGTTAATCGGAAGTGTGTATTCCGGAGTTCTCCGGGCGCTGGGGCGCAGTGACCGCAAAATCTTACGGACAGTCACCACGGGTGCGTGGCCGACTCCGTTCCCCGGTCACTCCCTCGGCGCGTCCGTAATGGGCGGCCGGCCGCGGCGGAATCAGGAGAGTTCCCACGGGTTCCCGAGCGCGGTTCCCGCGCATTTCCGAGTGGGCCCGGACTGGATCTCACTCGCTCATCAACGAAAAAAGGAGTGAGCGTCGTCTGCGTGGCGCTGGCCGCACATCGGCCCGCGGCCGTGCGCGGTGTGCCGATGCGCCCTGCGTGGTTGTCACCAGGGAATTCGGCCGTCAGGAGTCGCCGCCGGATCGCGGCTGGGCGCGCGCATCGAGGTGTCGGGCCGGCCCCCGTCCGCGCGGAATGGTGGGTCGGAGATGTATGCGCCGAGCCGGGTGACGGGGGCGCAGTGGTCCGATGTGGCCGGGAAAGTGCGCAGTAAGTGCTAAGCCGCTCAGGCAAATTAGTGACCCGCGGACGAGGAAAAATTCTCTTGAGGAGAATCTTGACCAGCAGGATTGTGCTGGAAGTTTCCCGCAAGTAACGTCACGGCCTGTCACAGAACGTGTGTGGCTGACCATGCACGGCCCCCACGCAACACGGTTCATCGCCGCACTCCCCTGCGTCTGTGCAGGATCCCGAGTGCGTCCCCGCAACAGTGCACCCGCACTGTCGAATCGGAGGAACTACTGTGCGCAATTCCCTCAGAAGGCTCGCTGTCGCTGTCGGTGCCAGCGCCGCCGCCGTCGTCCTCGCCGCCCCCGCCGCCACCGCAGGCGCGACGGCCGTGTGGACGGTCGGTCCCAACACCTCGCCCGAGACGTTCTCGGGCTCGGCCACGAACGCGGTGCTGACGCTCAACAGCATCCCGATGACCTGTTCGTCCTCCGCAGCGAGCGGTGTGCTGACGTCGGCGAGCGGCACCACGAACGTCCAGGTGGGCACCATCGCCCCGCTGACGTTCTCCGGATGCACCAGTGCGTTCGGCGTCGTGACGCCGACCACCGACACCTCGACGCCGTGGCGTCTGGTGGCCAACACCTACAGTGCGGGCGTCACCAGCGGCTACATCGACGGGGTCAAGGCCACCATCAAGGTGCTCACCTGCACCTTCTCGGTGACGGGCCGCGTCGCGGCGACCTACACCAACTCCACCGGCAAGCTGGCGGTCAGCAACAACGCCACCTACAAGCTGACGGTCTCGGCGGTCAGCGCGAGCGGCTGCACCGGCATCGCGGCCGTCGGCAACACCCCGACCTTCACCGCCTCCTACGCGGCTGTCACACCGGCCGGCGGAACGGTCAAGCCGACCATCGTCTACAGCTGATCCGCCCCGTGTGATCCGTGGGCGGAAACGGGGTCGCACGGCGGGTCACCGCCGTGCGATCCGCGTCCGGCCCGCTCGAAGGGAGAAACCGTAAGTGATGCGCATCCAGGCGGCGGGAGCCCGGCGTCGTGCCATGGCACGCAGTGCCGTCGTGGCGACCGCGGTACTGCTGGGCGGAATGCTGCCCGGCGCGCAGGCGAGGGCCGGGGATCACGAGATCGATGCCGATCTTGCCTACACGTGCGATTTCCCTTCGGGCAGGCAGCCGGTGAAGGTCAAGATCACCGCGACGGTGCCGGACGCGGCGAAGCCCGGTGAGATCATCCAGCCGACCGACGTCCTGACCGAAGTGACCCTGCCGGAAACCGCTCTCAAGGACCTGGCCGCCGCGGGTGCGGCAACGTTGGGCGTCGAGACGCGGCTGACCACGCAGGTCGCGCAGAAGGAACATCGGGCGCAGACCGAGTGGATCGGGAACACCGACGGGGCGGTCCGGGTCCCTGGGACCGGCGACCTCACGCTGACCACGTCCGGCAGTGTTCCCTTCGTGCGGCCCATGGCGTCGGGCGATCTGGCGTTCACGGCTGCCGGCCTCTCCGGTGTCCTCACGCCCAGGAAGGCCGACGGAACGTCCCTCGAACCGCCCACCGCTGCTCTCGCCTGCACACCGGACGTCGAGCAGGAGACGACCCTGGGGACAGTACGTATCGCAGGGGAGGAGCCCGCTGCCACCCCCGAGCCGACCTGGTCCACCGGTGACGACAGCAAGAAGACCGCGGCGGACGATCCAGCGGCGCCCGAGGTCGGCGCCCACAAGCAGAAGGCGGCGCCGGCCGACGTGCCCCCGTGTGTGGGTGATCCGAACGACGGCCTCAACATGGTGGCCTACGTCACCGGCTACGCGAACGTGAAGAAACTCCACAGCGCGACCAAGTTCCCCGTGGGGTGCGCACAGATCACCCAGGGGGAGACGCGTCCGGACTTCTCCCAGCCCGGCTTCCTCCACATCTACCAGGACTCCGCCGTGGTGATGCAGTACAAGGGGAAGCCGCAGCTCCCGCCGGCCAAGGGCACGTTCCTCACGTTCGGCTTCATGCCGACCACCGCGGTCCTGGAGATGACCCAGATACCGCCGAAGACCGGTGCTGACGGCATTCAGATCCCCAACATCAAGTCCGACATCGCCATCGACCTGTCGGACGGCTCCAGCAAGAACATCACGCTCATCACGCTGGACTTCACCATGCGGCTGCACGATGTCGAGGTCAACGGCGTACCGATGGACGTCGGGGACTCGTGCCGCACGAGCAGGCCGTTCAGCCTGTCCCTGGAGGGCAGGATGACGCGGACGTCGGACGGCGTCATCGACGGGTACACCCTGGTGGGCGGTGGCCCGTTGACGGGATCGGTCACCATCCCGCCGTTCAGCGGATGCGGGACTGCCGGTGAGGACCTCGACAGCCTGTTCACCGCGTCGATCTCCGGCGAATCGGGCTACGTCAAGCAGATCCAGGGTGCTCCGTGCGCGACCGTGAGCGCCGATCCGACGTACTGCACGCCCGACGGGCAGCCGATCGCCATACCCACGGCGGAACGCTGAACCACCACGGTTCCGCGAGAAGGCCGTACATCGCACCGAGTTCAGCTATCCACAGTGGCCCAATCGAATCGAGGGAACAATGAGACCTGTCCCGAAGAGCTGGCGCAAGGGCCTTTTCGCGGTCGCCGCCTCCGCCGCGCTGGTCGTGCCGGTGGCCGCCTCGCCCGCGGGCGCCGCCACGGCGGCCACCGAGCTCAACGGCAGCTGGGCCCCGTTCAACCGGTGTCCGGTGGACAACCCCGCCATGCTGGCCACGGACGGCGAGGACGACATCGCCCTCTGCGTGACCTCGGCGTCCCCGAACGGCACGATCAAGCTCGGTAACACCACGGCGACGACCGGGGCGACCAACCTCCAGTTCGGTGTCATCCAGCACCCGGCCCAGGGCACGTACACCGTGGTTCCCCCCGCCGGCGGGTCCATCATCAGCGGCGCCACCACCATCCCGGGTGGACTGCTGGGCCTGGTGTGCCCGAGCAACATCCCGGTCGTGTCGGGCATCTGCGGGCAGATCACCAACGCAACGCTGAACAAGGTGACGGCCACCGTGGAATCGGCGGGCACGCCCACCGACTTCGACCTGGTGGCGGGGCTCAGCTCCGGCCCGATCGTCACGCTGCCGATCCGTATCCACCTGGAGAACCCTCTTCTCGGATCCGGTTGCTACCTCGGCTCGACCAGCAACCCGATCGTCCTGCACCCGGGCAACCTGAGTGCACCGACGCTCGGCGTGACCCTGTTCGACCCCAACGGGGCGACGAACCCGGACGGATCGCTGCTCCAGATCGCGCTGACGGGCGCCAGCCAGGGTGACAGCACCTTCTCCGTGCCGAAGTCCAGTGGCTGCGGTCTGGGTGGCCTCCTCAACGGCGTGCTCGACCTGAAGACCGGACTGCCCGCCGCCTCCGGGAAGAGCAACCTCGTGCTGAACAACGCCTCGACCTACACCTCCGGTCTCAGCGCGCCGGGCCTGGTCGTGCCGGATGCCGGAAAGATCCTCTCGGAGAACTGGCACGCCGGAGTGAAGTAGTAGTCGTTCCTCCCGCGGGAGAGGCGGGGAAAGTTTGTCACTCCGTGCGCATTCGCTCATCTCCCGCATTCGGGCCCGCCCCGGTCAGGTGATCCCTGACCGGGGCGGGCCGCGTTGTGCCGGCGGTGATGAAAACGCCCATCGGTGGGTGATGACGTGCCGAGGAAATGCCTCACTTCCGGACAGGTTTCGGCGGCCGCCCACTCACTGCGATACAAGAAATATCTGTTCTTCGGTCAGTGCGAAGAAAAATGACGAACCAGTATTGCGCACTCAGGTTACCGGGCCGTAGCGTCCGCGGTGAGGGGTGGAGATCGCCCTGAAAACTTCCTCTTCCACGCACGTGGAATCCCGGTCGCGCCGTCCCTGACCTGGATTCCGTCCGGGGGAATCGCTTCGCACGCCGGTGTCGGGGGCGGTGCGCGACCCTCACCGCCGGGTCTCGCGACCCCGGCCTCCGTGGGCCGTGGGCCCCCGGAGCCGCACGCGGATCACTTACGCACCTTCCGACAAAACCGATTCACTGGTTTGTCACTCGGTGACAAGTGATCCACACCGAGCACTTCATTCGTCGATTTCCGCTGTTCAACGGCTTGTCCTGGCGGTTTCGGCGGACATAACGTGCGCCTCCTGGTGCATGTGTGACGAGCCGCCATTGGATTTCTCAGAGCCGGAGCGCTGACAGATGACTTCGTTCACCGATATGTCGAGGGAGGGCCGATGGGAATCGAAGTAGTCGTTGAGGGCCTCACGAAATCCTTCGGCAAGCAGAACATCTGGCAGGACGTCAGCCTCACCCTGCCCGCCGGCGAAGTGAGCGTGATGCTCGGCCCTTCCGGCACCGGAAAGACAGTCTTCCTCAAATCCATCATCGGCCTGCTCAAGCCCGAACAGGGACGAGTGCTCATCAACGGCGTCGACATGGTGAACAGCCCCGAGCGGCAGATCATGGAGACCCGGAAGCTGTTCGGGCTCATGTTCCAGGACGGCGCGCTCTTCGGATCGATGTCCCTCTTCGACAACATCGCCTTTCCGCTGCGCGAACACACCCGCAAGAAGGAATCGGAAATCCGCCGCATCGTCATGGAGCGGATCGACATCGTCGGTCTCCTCGGTGCCGAGGACAAACTGCCCGGCGAGATATCCGGCGGTATGCGCAAGCGGGCCGGGCTGGCCCGCGCGCTCGTCCTGGACCCGCAGATCATCCTCTGCGACGAGCCGGACTCCGGGCTCGACCCGGTCCGCACCGCGTTCATCTCGCAGCTGCTGATCGACCTCAACGCGCAGATCGACGCGACGATGCTGATCGTCACCCACAATCTCGACATCGCCTCCACCGTCCCGGACAACATGGGCATGCTCTTCTGCCGCAACCTCGTCACCTTCGGGCCGCGCGAGGTGCTGCTCACCAGCGATCTGCCCGTCGTCTCCCAGTTCCTCGCCGGGCGCCGCGAAGGACCCATCGGCATGTCCGAGGAGAAGGACGCCGCCACCCTGGCCGCCGAGGAACTCAACGGCTACGGGCGGGGCATCAGTTCGGCCAACGCCCCGCGCACCGTCGTCCCGCAGCTGGAGCCCTCGCCGGGGCTGCCGGTGCGGCAGGGCGCCCTGCGCCGCCGGGAGCGGGTCATGTCGATGATGGGACAGCTGCCGGAGGCGGCCCGTACCGCCATCCTCAACAGCTACAGCCCGGCGGCGGGCGGTGGGCGCCCATGACGGCCCCCATGCCGGTGCGGCCCCCCGAACCGCCGGCGGACCGGATACCGGAGAAGGCACCCGAGGAGAGACGGCCGACGCGGCTGCTCGCCCCGCTGCGTGAGACGGGGAGGCTGTTCGCCCTCGCCGGGACCGTGTGCCGCGAGACCTTCCGCCGGCCCTTCCAGGTGCGGGAGTTGATCGAGCAGTTCTGGTTCGTCGCCAGCGTCACCATCCTGCCCGCCGCCCTCGTCTCCATCCCGTTCGGTGCGGTCATCGCCCTCCAGGTCGGCTCCCTCACCCAGCAGCTCGGCGCCCAGTCCTTCACCGGAGGCGCCAGCGTCCTCGCCGTGATCCAGCAGGCCAGTCCGATCATCGTGGCGCTGCTGGTCTCCGGGGCGGCCGGTTCGGCCATCTGCGCCGACCTCGGATCGCGCAAGATCCGCGAGGAGCTCGACGCGATGGAGGTCATGGGCGTCTCGCCCGTACAGCGCCTCGTCGTGCCCCGGGTCCTGGCCACCATGCTGGTCGCCGTACTGCTCAACGGTCTCGTCTCCGTTGTCGGCACGATGGGCGGCTACTTCTTCAACGTGATCATGCAGGACGGCACCCCCGGGGCCTACTTGTCCAGCTTCTCCGCCCTGGCCCAGCTGCCCGACCTGTACATCAGCGAGATCAAGGCCCTGATCTTCGGCTTCATCGCCGGCATCGTCGCCGCCTACCGCGGGCTCAACCCGCGCGGCGGTCCGAAGGGAGTGGGGGACGCGGTCAACCAGTCCGTCGTCATCACCTTCATGCTGCTGTTCTTCGTGAACATGGTCCTCACGGCGATCTACCTTCAGATCGTCCCCGCGAAGGGGAGCTGACCGATGTCGATGCTCAGCTGGCTCGACCGATCCGGTGACCAACTCACCTTCTACATCAGGGCTCTGATCTGGATCCCGCGAACGCTGAGGCGCTACCTCAAGGAGGTGCAGCGTCTCCTCGCCGAAGTCGCCTTCGGCAGCGGCGGCCTCGGCGTCGTCGGCGGCACCATCGGTGTGATGATCGCGATGACCCTCGCCACCGGTACGGTCGTCGGCCTCCAGGGGTACGCGGCCCTCAACCAGATCGGCACCGCGGCCTTCACCGGATTCATCTCCGCGTACTTCAACACCCGTGAGATCGCACCCCTCGTCGCCGGGCTCGCGCTCTCCGCGACCGTCGGCGCGGGCTTTACCGCCCAGCTCGGCGCCATGCGGATCAACGAGGAGATCGACGGTCTGGAGTCGATGGGCGTGCGTTCCATGCCCTATCTCGTCACCACCCGGATCATCGCCGGGGTCGTCGCCATCATCCCGCTGTACGCGATCGGGCTGCTCTCCTCGTACGTCGCCTCCCGTTACGTCACCGTCCTGTTCAACGGACAGTCGGCAGGGACCTACGACCACTACTTCAATCTCTTCCTCTCTCCACAGGACGTCCTGCTGTCGGTGCTCAAAGTGCTGATCTTCAGCGTGATGGTGATCCTCGCGCACTGCTACTACGGCTTCCACGCCACCGGCGGACCCGCCGGGGTGGGCGTGGCCGTCGGCCGTTCGGTGCGGAACGCGATCGTGCTGATCAGCGTCACCGACTTCTTCCTCTCGCTCGCCATCTGGGGCGCCACGACGACCGTGAAGGTGGCCGGCTGATGAAGAACCGGACCACGCGCACCGCCCGCCGCAGACTCGCGGGAGTCACCTTCCTGCTCGTGCCCGCCCTGCTCATCTGGGTCTCCGTCGCCGTGTACGAGAAGGAGTTCACCGACGACGCCACCGTCACCGTGCGCACGGGGAGCGTCGGCAACGAGATGCACGACAACGCCGACGTGAAGCTGCGGGGCGTCGTCATCGGACAGGTCCGTGACATCTCCGTCGACGGCGAGGGAGCGCGCCTCACCCTCGCGATCGATCCCGGGAAGCTCGACCGGATTCCGGCCGACGTCACCGCCCAGATGCTGCCCACCACTCTCTTCGGCGAGCGGTTCGTGGCACTCGTGCCGCCCGCCGTACCTTCCGCGCAGACGCTGCGCCCCGGAGCCGTCATTCCGCAGGACCGCTCCAGCAACGCCATCGAGCTGGAGGAAGTCCTCGACAACGTCCTGCCGCTGCTGACCGCCGTCCAGCCGGACAAGCTCTCCGCCACCCTCAACGCGGTGTCGCAGGCCCTCCAGGGCCGCGGCGAGAAGCTCGGCGACACGCTCGTCACGCTCGACAGGCACCTGCAGAAGTTCAACCCCCAGCTCCCCACGCTCAACGCCGACATCAAGGAACTCGTCAAGGTGAGCAGGGTGTACGCGGACGCGGCCCCCGACATCCTCGACGCCCTCACCGACTTCACCACCACCAGCGGCACCATCGCCGAGCAGCAGGCGGAACTGGCCGACCTCTACGGCTCCACGACCGCCACCGCGCAGGACGTCACCTCGTTCCTGAGGGAGAACAAGGACAATGTGATCCGGCTCTCCGCCGCGGGCCGGCCGACCCTGGAACTCCTGGCGAAGTACTCCGCCGAATTCCCCTGCACCCTGCGCACGATGGCCGGGTTCGTCCCCGCCATGGACAAGGCGCTGGGCAAGGGCACCGACCAGCCCGGTCTGCACGTCACCCTCAAGGCCGTGGCCTCCAAGGGGAAGTACCAGCCCGGCAAGGACACCCCGGTCTACGACGCCACCGGCGGACCGCACTGCTACTCGGTTCCGTACGTCGGAGCGGCCGTGCCGACCGCCGCCGGCCGGGCCGCCGCATCGGTCGCTCCCGGTGACAAGGCGGACGCCGACGAGCAGGCCAGCACGGCGCCCGCGGCGAAGGACACCGCACTCGGCATGCCCAACTCCCCGCAGGAGAGCCGGCTCGTCAACGAGCTGGTCGCTCCCTCACTGAAAGTCCAGCCGCAGACCCTGCCCGACTGGAGCAGCGTGCTCATCGGTCCGGCCTTCCGCGGTGCGGAGGTGAAGCTCAAGTGAAGCGCCGCTCCCTCGTGGGTCCGCTCGCGAAATCGATCGTCTTCATCCTGGTGACGGTCCTGGCCACCACGGTCCTCGGTCTGTCCATCGCCAACACCGGAGTCGGCGACACCACCACGTACAAGGCCAGGTTCACCGACGCCACCGGTCTGATCGTCGGTGACAGCGTCCGGATCGCCGGGGTCAAGGTCGGGCAGGTCGAGTCCATCGAGGTGGCCGACAGGCGGCTCGCCGAGGTCGGCTTCGCCGTCCGCAAGGGGCGCAGGCTCCCCGCCTCGGTGACTGCCTCGATCAAGTACCTCAACATGGTCGGCCAGCGCTACATCGACCTCGACCAGGGCGCGGGGCCGGTCGGCAGGAGCTTTCGGGACGGAGAGACGATTCCGCTCTCCCGCACCACCCCGGCACTCGACCTGACCCAGCTCTTCAACGGCTTTCAGCCCCTCTTCGAAGGGCTGTCCCCGCCGGACGTCAACCAGCTCGCCGGCTCCATCGTCCAGGTACTCCAGGGCGAGGGCGGCACCGTGGACAGCATCCTCCAGCACGTCGGTTCCCTGACCACCACGGTCGCGGCCAAGGACGAGGTGATCGGCGAGGTGATCAAGAACCTCAACACGGTACTGAAGACCGTGAACGACCGGGAAGCCGGCTTCGACGACCTGGTCGACACGCTCCAGGAACTTGTCACGGGCTTCTCCGGCGACCGCAAACCGCTCGGGGAGGCGGTCACGGCTATGGGCGCACTCACCACGGTGACCGCCGACCTGCTGCAGGACGGGCGCAAGCCGCTCAAGGACGGCATCAAGCAACTCGGCCGCCTGTCTGACCAGTTGGACAAGGGGGCACCGCAGATCGAGAACATGCTGACGAAGACCCCGGCCAAGATGGAGGCGATCAGCCGCCTCGCCTCGTACGGCTCCTGGCTCAACCTCTACCTCTGCGAGGCCAAGGTCAGTGGTGTGACGACCGAGGACGGCAGCGCACCGCCCACCGGGATCGGGATCACGACACCGAGCAGGTGCCTGGCATGAGAATCAGACCCCTGCGGGAACGCAATCCCGTGGCCATCGGCATCGTCGGCCTCCTCGTCCTGGCCCTCGCCGGCTTCGGCGCCTACCGCGCCGACTCGTTGCCCTTCATCGGCGGCGGCACCACGTACACCGCCGACTTCACCGAGTCCGCAGGCCTGGGAGACGGCGACGAGGTACGGATCGCCGGCGTCAAGGTCGGCGAGGTGACCGGTGTCTCCCTCGACGGTGCCAAGGTCAAGGTCAGCTTCCGGGTCAAGGACGCCTGGATCGGCAACTCCTCCACCGTCGGCATCGCCATCAAGACCCTCCTCGGGGAGAAGTACCTCGCCGTCGACCCGCTCGGCACCGGTCCCCAGGACCCGGACCTGCGCATCACCGCGAGCCGGACGACCTCTCCGTACGACGTCACCCAGGCGTTCAACGGACTGGGCGAGACCATCGGGGAGATCGACACCGAGCAGCTCGCCAAGAGTTTCGAGACGATCTCCGCCACCTTCAAGGACTCGCCCCCCGACGTGAGGAGCGCCGCCGACGGGCTCTCCGCCCTCTCCCGGACCGTGTCCGAGCGTGATGCCCAGCTGGCCACCCTGCTCAAGGGCAGCAAGCGGCTCACCAAGACGCTCGCCCACAAGAAGAGCAGCTTCGAAACCCTGCTGAAGGACGGCAACCTGCTCCTGGGAGAGATCCAGGCGCGCCGCGACTCCATCCATCTGCTGCTCACCGGCACCCGGGACCTGAGCACCCAGCTCACCGGTCTGGTCGCCGACAACAACAAGCAACTGAAGCCGACCCTGGACTCGCTCGGCCGGGTCACCGCCGTCCTGGTGAAGAACCGCAAGAGCCTCGACAAGGTGCTGTCCCTGGCCGGTTCGTACAACCGGCTCGTCGGCAACACCCTCGGCAGCGGCCGCTGGTTCGACAACTACGTCTGCGGGGTCGTCCCCAAGGACTACCTTCCCGCCGGCACTCCTCCGGCTACCGGATGCATGCCACCCAAGCAGCAAGGCGGCCGCTGACATGAGAATCACGCGCATCGTCGGCATCGGCGCCGGCCTCGCCGTCGTGGCCGTCGCCGCCACCTCCGGGGTGATGGCCATGGACGAGGAGGGAACGACGACCGTCACCGCCTACTTCGACCAGGCCACCGGCGTGTACGCCGGATCGGACCTGCGGATCCTCGGCGTGAGGGTCGGCAGGGTCGAGAGCGTCGAGCCGAAGGGCATGGAGGTCCAGGTCACGCTCCGGGTCGACAAGGGCGTCAAGGTGCCCAAGGACGCGCACGCCGTGGTCGTCGCCCCCAGCCTGGTGGCCGACCGGTACGTGCAGCTGGCCCCCGCGTACGACGGGGGACCGGTACTCGCGGACGAGGCCGTCCTGCCGGCCGCGAAGAACGCGACGCCGGTCGAGGTCGATCAGCTCTACGCCTCCATCACCGAACTCTCCACCGCGCTCGGCCCCGACGGGGCCAACGCGAACGGCGCCCTGGCCAAGCTCCTCGACACCGGCGCCGAGAACCTCGACGGAAACGGAAAGGCCATCGGGGACTCCATCGAGCAGTTCGGCAAGGCGACGAAGACCCTCGACAAGAGCAGCGGAAACCTCTTCGACACGCTGTCCTACCTCCAGACCTTCACCACCATGCTGAAGGACAACGACGGCAACGTCCGCGCCGCCGAACAGCAGCTCAACTCCGTCACCGGATTCCTCGCCGACGACAGGACGAACATCAGCGCCGCACTGAAGGAACTGGGCACCGCTCTCGGGCAGGTCAAGACCTTCATCCAGAAGAACCGCGGCGCCCTCAAGGCGAACGTGGATGTCCTGGTGCCGATCACCCAGACCCTGGTCGACCAGCGCGCCTCGCTCGCCGAGTCCCTGGACACGCTGCCGCTCGCCGCGGGCAACGTGATCAACGCCTACGACCCGTTGAACCGCACCCTGAACGGCCGTACCAACCTCAACGAACTCTCCATGGGCGGTCCGCTCACCGCCGGTCCGGCCGGACTCACGCCGGTGGACTCCGTACGGCAGAAGGCCCTGCCCTCACTGCCGCTGCCCGCCGTTGGGACCGTCTACGGCACCCCCGACAAGACCGCCACGCAGAAGAAGGGGGCGAACCGATGAGCCGCGTCCTGCGCAGACCCGGCGCCCGCGTGACCGGCGTCGCCGCCGTGCTCGCGGTGGGCGTCGGCCTGGCCCTGATCGTCACCACGGTCGACCTGCCGACGTTCACCGGCATCGACCAGGTGACCCTGCCCGGTGGCGCGGACCTGGGGGACCACCCGTACGAGATCACCGCCGAGTTCGGTGACGTACTCAGCCTCGCCCCGCAGTCCTCGGTCAAGGTCAACGACGTGGCCGTCGGCCGCGTCACCAAGATCTCGCTGGCCTCAGGCAGCTGGAACGCCAAGGTCACCATGCGGGTCAACGGAAAGATCAGACTGCCCGCCAACGCCTACGCCCACCTCGAACAGTCCAGCCTCCTGGGCGAGAAGTACATCCAGCTCTCCCCGCCCGCCGCCGGCGCCGCTCAGGGGGCACTCGCGGACGGCGACC
The DNA here is from genome assembly GCF_045162765.1 of Streptomyces sp. NBC_01013. Classification (NCBI taxonomy): domain Bacteria; kingdom Bacillati; phylum Actinomycetota; class Actinomycetes; order Kitasatosporales; family Streptomycetaceae; genus Streptomyces; species Streptomyces sp. NBC_01013. The sequence continues at coordinate 810,917 of NZ_CP108687.1, read as the reverse complement.
GCATCCCGCTGACCCGGACCAACCGCAATCCGGAGGTCGAGGAGGTGTTCGGGGCGCTGTCGATGCTGCTGAACGGCGGCGGCATCAACCAGCTCAAGACCATCACCACCGAACTCAACAAGGCACTCGCCGGGCAGGAACCGCAGGTCCGCTCCATGCTGAAGCGGGTCAACACCCTCGTGACCGACCTGGACGGGCACAAGGGAGACATCACCGACGCCCTCGACGGAGTCAACCGGCTCTCCGCCACCCTCGCCACCCGCAAACAGGACGTCGGTACGGTCCTCACCGGGCTCAGCCCCGGCATGAAGGTCCTGGAGAAGCAGCGCGGCTCGCTGATGACCATGCTCCGCTCGCTCGACACCCTCTCCACCGTCGCCGTCGACACGGTCAACAGGAGCAAGGCCGACATGGTCGCCGACCTCAAGGCCATCGCCCCCACGCTCCAGGCCCTCGCCGACTCCGGCCAGGATCTTCCCGACTCCCTTCAGGTGCTGCTCACCTACCCGTTCACGGACGAGGTGCTGCGCGGGGTGAAGGGCGACTACCTCAACGTCTACCTGGATGTGACGGCCATGCCCGGCACACAGATCATTCCGCCGCTCGTCCCCGCCGGAACGACACCCCCGGCGGTCCCGGGCAGCGCGGCCCGGAGGTCCGGCCCGGCCCTGCCGCTGCCCCTTCCCTCGGTCACCTCGACGACGAAGGGGAGCAACTGATGATCACCCTGGCCATCCGGCTCAAGAACATCGCGTTCCTGATCATCGCGGTACTCGTACTCGGCTACCTGGGAGTCCGCTACGCCGACCTCGGCCACTACGTCGGCATGCGCAGCTACTACACCGTCAAGGTCGAGCTCCCCCGGACCGGCGGCCTGTTCACCCACTCCAACGTCACCTACCGGGGCGTCTCCGTGGGCAGGGTCGGACCCATCGAACTCACCGATGACGGGGTGGAGGCCGAACTGCGCATCGAGAAGGACGCCCCGCCCATCCCGGACGCGCTGAAGGCCGTCGTCGCCAACCTTTCGTCGGTCGGCGAGCAGTACGTCGATCTGCGGCCGACCCGCACCGATGGGCCGTACCTGGCGAACGGCTCCGTCATCGACCAGGCCGACACGACCGTTCCGGCGCCCGTCACCGACGTACTCACCAGCGTCGACGACCTCGCCGGCTCCGTCGACCTCGAATCGCTGCGCACGGTCGTCGACGAGTTCGGCACCGCCTTCGAGGGACGCGGCGACGACCTTCAGGTGCTGCTGGACACCGGCAGCGACTTCGTCCAGGCGGCCGACGACGCACTGCCCGTCAACACCCGGCTGATGATCGACGGCGAGACCGTACTGCGCACGCAGGCCGAACAGGGCAACGCGCTCAGGGGGTTCGCCTCGGGCGCCAAGGAACTGGCCGCCGAGCTCAAGGGTTCCGACACCGACCTGCGCAAGCTGATCGCGGTCGCCCCCGACGCGACCGGCCAGATCAGCGGACTCCTGCGGGACCTGGACCCGAGCTTCGGCGTAGTCGTCGCCAACCTCCTCACCACGTCGGACATCGCCGTCACCCGGCAGCGCGGACTGGAGGAGCTCCTGGTGAAGCTTCCGGCCGTCGCGGCAGCGGGCTCCAGCGCGGTCGACGAGAAGGGTGCCCGCTTCGGCATGTCGGTCACCTTCTTCGAGCCCCTCCCCTGCACCGCCGGGTACGGCGGCACGACCTATCGCAACGGACTCGACGTCACGGCCGGCCCCGCAGTCAACACCAAGGCCCGCTGCACCTCGTCGCCCGGAACGGGCATCAACGTCCGCGGCAGCGCGAACGCCCCGAAGGGCGGGGCCCTCCCGCCGCCGGCCAAGCCCGGCTCGATGCTTCTGTCCGACGACGCACAGCACCGGCTCCCCGGAGCGCTCGGCGTACCTGCCGACACAGCCCCGGCCACCGGCGGCATGGCCGGTCTGCTGGGCCTCGGACAAGGAGGCGGCGCGTGACACCCCGTACGAAGACGCTGGGCGGCTGGGCCGCGCTGCTTGCCGCCGTACTGATCTGCGCACTCGGCGGCTGGTCCTACGCACAGGCACGCGGCGACGACGACCTCGCCTACGCCAAGAGCCGCGACGCCGCGCTCGCCGACGGGAAGCTGCACCTCTCGCGGCTCAACAGCCTGGACGGCAAGTCCGCCAGGAGCGTGAACACGGGACTCGGCACCTGGCTCGACTCCTCGACCGGGCCGCTCCACGAACAGCTCGCACGCACCCGGAGCAAGGACGCGGGCGAGCTGACGAAGTCCGGTGCCACGGCGCGCGGAAAGGTTACCGACGCGGCGCTGACCGCCCTTGACCAGCGGACCGGCACCGCCGAGATGATCGCGACCGTCGATGTCCAGGTCACCCCGCGCACCGGAAAGGGCGGCACCGAACGCAAACGCTTCGAGGCCACCCTCGCCCGGACTGCTGACGGCTGGAAGGTCAAGGCGCTCACGGCGATAGCGGTCGGGAGCGGCACATGAAGCGGCAGGGAGGGGCGGCGGTCGTGACCATCGGCACGGATCCGGGAGGCGTCGGCGGGCCCGACGTCGCGGCGGACGAAGTACCGGGCGACGAGCTCGGGCAGGACACCGCGGCGGACACCGGGGCCGGTGAGGACGAGCGAGCGCCCGGCGCGGGTCACCGCCCGCTGCGCGTGGCGGTCGGCGTCCTCGTCGTCGTGCTGCTCGTGGCGGGTGGCGGACTCTTCGCAGCGGGGCGTCAACTGCGCGATACACCCGCCACTTCCAACAGGGCGCTGACCGACAGCGCGGCGACCGTCCGGGTGGCGGGCGACGTCACCAACGCGCTCGGCAAGGTGTTCTCCTACAGCCCGGAAGCCACCGGCGTCACCAAGGAGGCCGCGAAGCAACTCCTCGCCGGCAAAGCGCTCCAGCAGTACGCGGCGCTGTTCGGCCAGGTGGAGAAACAGGCGGCCGACCAGAAGCTCACCCTCACCACTCACGTCGTACGGGCCGGGGTGACCAGGCTGACCGACGAGAGCGCCCACCTGCTCGTCTTCCTGGACCAGGTCTACGAACGCAAGGGGAAGGCCGCCAGCAGGGCCGCGGCTCAGCTCTCGGTCACCGCTCAACTCCGCGACGGACGCTGGACGATCGTAGAGATCAACTCCAGATAGACCCCGCGAGGGGCGACGCGCAGCAGTACCGCAGGAACAGCACGCACAGCACAGACCGGCCGGCAGGGAGAGGCAACGATGGCACGGGTACGGATGACGAGGAATCCGCTGGTGGCGGCGGCGATCGTGCTGACGGTCGCGGCGGCGGGCGCCGCGGGCTGGGGCGGAGTGTCCTGGTACCAGGCGGAGCACGACGGCTCGGCGGCGTACGCCCAGGCGCGCGACGACGCCCTCGCCGCCGGCGAGCAGGCCGTGCAGAACATGAACACGCTCGACCACGAACAGCTCGCCAAGGGCCTCGACAGCTGGGAGGACTCCACCACCGGAGACCTGCACCAGCAACTCGTCGACGGACGGGACGGGTTCGTGAAACAGATCCAGGCCGCGAAGACCGTCAGTACGGCCAAAGTGCTGTCCGGCGCGGTCACCGAGCTCGACGACCGGGCCGGCAAGGCAGGCGTGATGGTGGCCCTGCGGGTCACCGTGACCGCGCCCAAGGGCAAGCCCGCGGTGAAGGAGAGCCGGATGCTGGGCCAGCTCACCCGCACCTCCGATGGGTGGAAGCTCAGCGCCCTCGGCCAGGCGCCCGTCGGCAACACCGCCGGCTGACGGCTCACGCCACCGACTCCCACCCCGCACCGAGAGGACCCACGGACCATGTCGACGACCCGCCACCTCGTGAACCGGCAGCGACGCCTGGCCACCGTCGCCGCCGAACGTACCGCCACGCCCGCCCCCGTGCGCGAGCCCGTGGACCCCGAGACCGTCCTCGACGAGTCCGCGCAGGACGACGACGCCGCCGACGAGGCGCGACCGCAGGAGAAGCCAGGAAAGGACGAGCCGCCCTCCGGCCGGCCGGCCCGGCTCCGGATCGGACTGCCCGCCGTGCTCTGCGCCCTGACCGTCCTCCTCGGCGCCTTCGCCGCGTGGGCGTTCACCTCGGCCGCCACCCTGAACGACGACCCGGGCCGGCGGAACACGGCGCTCACCGACATCGCCCGCACCAGCGAGGTGAAGGGGCAGATCACCGAGGCCGTCGGCGCGGTGTTCTCGTACAACTACGCCTCGCCCGCCAAAGCCGGAACCGCCGTGAAGAAGTACCTGACGGGCAAGGCCGTCCAGCAGCACACGGACATGCTGGCCGAGGTTCGGGCACAGGCACCGAAGCAGAAGCTCGTCCTCACCACGACGGTCACCGAGAGCGGTGTGGAGCTGCTCGACGGCGACCGCGCCCGGCTGATCATCTTCGCCGATCAGAGCAACACCCGTACGGGCAAGTCGGAGGAGACCACCTACGCCGCGGCGATGTTCGCCGTGGACGCCGTCCGCCGGGACGGCACCTGGCGGATATCCGCCATCGATACGTTCACCCGGTGACCCGGGGGAGAGGAGAGCACGCATGAGGTTCAACGGCACCATGCGCCGCGGAATGGGCGGCACCGCAGCCGCCGTCGCCGCGATGGCAGCGCTCACCGCGTCCCAGGCACCGGGGCTCGTCGCGCACGTGAAGACGCAGCAGCAGAAGACGGAAACGGACGAGGTCAAGTGGTCGCAGGTACCCAACGACGACTCGTACCACACCGAACTCCCGCCCCTGAAGAGCCCCGAGCCACCCAAGCCCGGCGTCAAGCGGAACAAGGCCGCTGTGCAGTCGTGGTCCGAGGCGGGCATCCCGTCCACGGTGCTCGCCGCCTACCGCAGGGCGGAGAGCGCGCTGGGGCGCAGTGACCCGGGCTGCCGGCTGCCGTGGCAGATCCTGGCGGCGATCGGCAAGGTCGAGTCCGGGCACGCGGCCGGCGGCCGGGTGGACGCCCACGGTACGACGCTCTCCCCCATCCTGGGACCGGTGCTCAACGGCGCCGGGTTCGCGAACATCCCGGACACGGACGGCGGCGGGTACGACGGGGACAAGACCTACGACCGGGCCGTCGGCCCGATGCAGTTCATCCCCTCGACCTGGGCGCACTGGGCGAGGGACGGCAACGGCGACGGGCGCAGCGACCCGAGCAACATCTACGACGCCTCCCTGGCCGCCGGGGCCTACCTCTGCGCCGGCACCCGCGATCTGACGGTGCGCGCCGACCTCGACCGGGCGGTCCTGAGCTACAACCACTCGGACATCTACCTGCGTACCGTGCTGTCCTGGCTGGCGTTCTACCGCAACGGCGTCCATGTGGTGCCCGACGGAAAGGGGACGGTGCCCAGGAGTCCCGGAGCAGGCGGCCCCAGCGAGCCCGAGTACCCGGTGGGCGGACCCGGTACGGGAGGAAGCGGCGGCCATGGCGGTGGGGGCATCGAAGTCGGCCCGCAGCCGAGCCACTCCACCGGGCCGACGACACCGGGCACCGCGAGCCCGAGCCCGAGCACGAGCCCCTCGCCGAGCGGCACGGAGTCCCCGGACCCAGGCGGTCCCACGGACCCGGGCACCACCCCCGATCCCACCGACACCGGCTCCGCCGGCCCGGACCCCGGCACCACTCCCGACCCCGGCACCACTCCCGACCCGGGCACCACCCCGGATCCCGGCCCGACCACCACGCCCCCCGGTCCCGGGGAGCCCGGCTGCCCGACGGACCCCGCCTCGCCCGACCCGACGAACACAGCGGGAACCGCCGAAACCGGGGAGACGCCGTCGCCCGAGCCGACGGCCACGGACGATCCCTGCTCCACGCCCTCGGCGCCGCCCGCCACCGCCTGATCCCCGGCGCTCCGTCAGTCGCCCGCCGACAGCACCTCGGCCAGGTCGTACCGCACCACCTCTTCCAGCTGCGCGTACGTGCAGCCGGTGGGGGTGCGGTCCGGCCGCCACCGGCGGAACTGGGTCGTGTGCCGGAACCGGTCTCCCTCCATGTGGTCGTACGCCACCTCACAGACCCGCTCCGGACGCAGCGCCACCCAGGACATGTCCTTCTTCCCGGACCAGCGGCTCGGGGCGCCCGGCATCCGGGAACCCTCATGTGCCTCGGCGTCCCCCCAGGAACCCCACGGGTGCTCGGCGACCTGCGTCACCAGGGGTTCGAGCTCGGCGACCAGTTCGGCGCGACGCTTCATGGGGAAGGCCGCACAGACGCCCACGTGCTGAAGCGTGCCCTGTTCGTCGTACAGCCCGAGCAGCAGCGAACCCACGACCGGACCGCTCTTGTGGAAGCGGTATCCCGCCACCACACAGTCGGCGGTCCTCTCGTGCTTGATCTTGTACATCGCGCGGGTGTCCGGCCGGTACGGCAGATCGAGCGGCTTGGCGACGACCCCGTCCAGGCCCGCTCCCTCGTACCGTTCGAACCACTCCTGCGCCATGGCCGGATCGGTGGTCGAGGGAGCGAGATGGACCGGGGCCGAGGCATCGGCGAGGGCGGCCTCCAGCACTGCCCGCCTGTCCGACTGCCGGGTGTCCAGGAGCGAGTCGTCTCCCAGTGCGAGGAGGTCGAAGGCCACCAGGCTCGCCGGGGTCTGTTCGGCGAGCAGCCGCACCCGGGAGTCTGCGGGGTGGATGCGCTCGCTGAGCCGGTCGAAGTCCAGCCGGCCGTCGTACGCCACCACGATCTCGCCGTCGACGACGCAGCGCGGCGGGAGGTTCTCCCGGACCGCGGTGACCAGCTCCGGGAAGTAGCGGGTCAGGGGCTTTCCCGTGCGGCTGCCGATCACCACCTCGTCACCGTCCCGGTGCACGATCGCGCGGAAGCCGTCCCACTTCGCCTCGTACTGCATGCCCGGCGGGATCTGTTTCACGGACTTCGCGAGCATCGGCTTCACGGGCGGCATCACCGGCAGGTCCATGCCCCGATTGTGGACCGTGCTGCGGCCGGAGTCTTCCGATATGCGGCATATGTGTGCCCGGCCTACCGTGGCCGACATGGCAGCAGCGGGCAAAGCGGTGGAGCTGGAAGTGGCGGGACGGGCCGTACGGCTGTCCAATCCGGACAAGGTCTACTTCCCGGAGAAGGGCTACACGAAGAGGGACGTGGCCGAGTACTTCCTTGCCGTGGGCCCCGGGATCCTGCGTTCCCTGCGTAACCGGCCCACCACCCTCCAGCGGTTCGTGGACGGGGTCGAGGGCGAGTTCTTTTACCAGAAACGGGCCCCGAAGAACCTTCCCGAATGGATTCCCACCACCGAGATCTCCTTCCCCAGCGGCCGGTCCGCCCGCGAGATGTGCCCCACCGAGGTGGCTGCCGTGATCTGGGCGGCCAACCTCGGCACACTCACGTTCCACCCCTGGCCCGTCCGCGGCGGCGACACCGACCACCCCGACGAGCTGCGCATCGACCTCGACCCACAGCCCGGCACCGACTACGCCGACGCCGTCCGGGCCGCCCATGAACTGCGTGCGGTCCTGGACGACCACGGACTGCGCGGCTGGCCCAAGACCTCCGGCGGCCGGGGCATCCACGTCTTCGTACCCATCGAGGCACGCTGGACGTTCACCGAGGTCCGGCGGGCAGCCATCGCGGTGGGGCGCGAGCTGGAGAGCCGGATGCCGGACCGGGTGACGACCGCCTGGTGGAAGGAGGAGCGTGGTGAGCGGATCTTCGTCGACTACAACCAGACGGCCAGGGACCGGACGATCGCATCCGCCTACTCCGTGCGCCCCCGCCCCCACGCCCCGGTCTCTGCCCCCCTGCGCTGGGACGAGGTCGACGACGCCGAACCGCGTGACTTCGACATCCGGACCATGCCGGTGCGCTACGCGGAACTGGGCGACGTGCACGAGGACATGGACCAGGAGGCCTTCCGGCTCGACTCGCTGCTGGAGCTCGCCGACCGCCACGAGAGCGACGGCGGCCCGGGGGACCTGCCCTATCCGCCGGAGTACCCGAAGATGCCGGGCGAACCGAAAAGGGTGCAGCCGAGCCGCGCCCGCCATGACGAGGGCGACGAGGCATGAGCACGTCCGGGCAGCAGCCCGAGGCACACCACGGGGCGCACGGCAGGCCGCTGACCAGGGGCGAGAAGTGGGCGGCTTTCAAGGAGTCGCCCTACTTCCCGGCGACGGTCCTGGTGTTCATCCTCGCAGCGGCCGCCGGGCTCTTCGCCGGCTCGTACACGTACGCCATGGCCAACCCGACTCCCCACCGGATTCCGACCGCCGTGATCAGCCAGCCGGACACGGCCCGCGGCAAGGAGTTCGTCGCGGCGATGGACAAGGCCCTGGACGCCTCCCTCGTCATCCACGTCTTCAGGACGCCGGCCGCGGCGCGTCAGGCGCTGGAGGAGCAGGAGGTCTTCACGATCGTGCGCTCCGGCAGCCGCGGTGTGGGGCTCGACGTGGCCAGTGCCTCCGGCGCCGCCGTCGCCCAACTGCTCGCGGAATCCGCCGTGAAGGTGGGCGATACGCTGGGCATCCCGGTCGCCGTCGCGGATGTCAAGCCCCTCCAGAAGGGTGACCCGCGCGGACTCGCGCTCTTCTACATCTCGCTCGCTGCCGTGATCGTGGGCTTCGTCGGTTCCATCCAGCTGAGTGTGCACGCCAGGAGTCTGACCCCCCTGGAACGCATCGCGTTCACCATCACCTACTCGCTGCTGGGTGCCTTCGCCATCGCCGCGGTGGTGGACTGGCTGCTGGGCGCGGTCGATCTGCCCTTCGCCGAGTCCTGGCTGATCCTGGCGTTCACGATGTTCACCTCGGGCATGGTCTTCACCATGTTCAACACCCTGATGGGGCGCTGGGCCATGCTCCCGACCTGGGGCGTGATGGTGCTCCTGGGGAACCCGTCCTCCGGCGGAGCGGTGTCCTGGCCGCTGCTGCCCTCACTGCTCGGGCACATCGGACGCTGGCTGCCACCGGGCGCCTCCGTCAACGCCCAGCACACCGCCGTCTACTACCAGGGCCATCAGAAGCTCTTCCCCTACCTGGTGCTCGCGGTCTGGTGCCTGGTCTCCATCACGGTCTTCTGGGTGTGGCGCCACCGGCACCCGGGAGGCCGCGACCGCATGCCCGAGCATGCGGCCGCGGCCACCTGATGCCGAACGGTGCCGTGAGCGCCCCTACAGCTCCTTGATCCGGATGTCCCGGTAGGAGATCACGTCCGAGGTGCTGTGGACCTGGAGCCCGATGTAGCCGGAGGCGTACCGCCGGCCGTCCGTGCCCGGGTCGTCACCCCTCGGCGGCTCGAAGGCCTGGCCGCCGGTGTTGTCGAACTCGTTGAGCAGGACACCGTTGCGGTAGATCGAGTAGTGCTGGTCCACCACCCGGATCTCGTAGTCGTTCCAGGTGCCCTTGGGTGTGACCCCGGCGCCGGCGAGACCCACCCGGTCGAACCCGTAGACGGAACCCGTCTTGTACATGTCGCCGTCCGGCCGGTCGTTGACCTGGATCTCGTGGCCGAACTTGATGGCGGCCCACTCCGGGCGGGGTTCCTCCGGATTGTCGTGCACGTTCGGGAAGCGCACGAACACCCCGCCGTTGGCGTTACCCGTGCCGGGGGCGTCGTCCCGCCACTGGAGCTTCAGCGAGAAGTCCCCGTACTGGCGGCCCGGGAACCACAGCATGCCCATGCCGTCCACCGTGGTGGAGCTGGTGATCGCGCTGTCCGCCTCGTTGAGCGCGAACTGTCCGCCGCCCACCTGCTCCCACTTGGCGAGCGAGGCCGCCGTGCCGTCGAAGAGCTTGCGGTACCCCTCGTCCTGGCCCGGCCTGCCGATACCGGACTGCTTGGCCGCCCGGTAGATCTTCTTGTGCTCGCGGGCGTCGATCACCCCGGCGGTGAGCAGCTTGTCGAGGACCTGGTCGACGTGCTTGAGGAACAGCGCGTGCGACGACCAGTCCTTCTCGTCCTCGATCAGCTCGTTGATGGTGCAGCGGTTACCGGTGATCCGGTTGGGGACCCCGGTGTCCACGGTGCCCACGATGACGGTGAGCCGTTCGTCGAACTCCGGGCAGTTCGGCGCCGGTACGCCGCCGCTCTGCGCGACGGTGAACGACACCTGCCCGGCCTCGGAGGTGTTGCCCGCCTTGTCCGTGGCCCGGTGCGCGAGGGTGTGGTAGCCGATCCGGTCGACGATGACGGTGGCCGTGTACGCGAGGTACGGGCCGCCGTCCAGCGAGTACTCGACCTTGTCCACACCGCTGTCGGTGTCGGTCGCGGTGACGGTCACCTTGGCGCTGGTGAGGTAGGCGCCGTCGGAGTTCCTGTCGCCCTCGACCTTCGCGGACGTCTGCGGCGCCGTCGTGTCCTGCGTCGGCGGCTGGATGACGGTGAAGTCCACCGCCTTCGCGGCCGCGGCGTTGCCCGCCTTGTCGGTGGCGCGGTAGCGGACCTGGTGCGTCCCCACCTCGTGCACCATCACGGGACCGGCGTACGCCTGCCAGGCGCCGTCGGCACCGAGCGCGTACTCGATGGTGTTGACGCCCGAACCGGTGTCGGACGCGGTGACGGTGACCGTCGCCATGCCCAGGTACTGCCCCTGGTCGTCCTTCTCCCCGGACACGGTCGCCGAGGTTTCGGGGGCCGTCGTATCGTCCGTCGGCGGAGCGGCGACCGCGAACTCGGCCGTCTTCTCCGCGGCCGCGTTGCCCGCCTTGTCCGTGGCGCGGTAGCGGATGACGTGCAAGCCGACCTCGTTCACGACGACCGGCACGGTGTACGGCTGCCAGGCGCCGTCCGCACCGGCGGCGTACTCGACGGTGTCGACGCCCGACCCCGCGTCGGTGGCGGCGAGAGTGACGGTGGCCTGACCGACGTAGGCACCGTCGGCGTTCTTGTCTCCGTCGACCTTCGCCGAGGTCTCGGGCGCGGTGGTGTCCTCACCTCCGCCCCCGTCGGTGACGGTCAGGATGCCCTGCATCGCCTCGTGCCCCGGCATCGTGCAGTGGTAGAAGTACCGGCCGGGAGAGAGCGTGACCTCCGCCGTCTGCTTGCCGCCCCGGTCGTCGCCCGGGTTGGCCAGCAGGTTCAGCGGAACGTCGTTGTTGAACTCCGGGTCCGACACGCTGAAGGTCAGCGTGTGCGGCATGCCGGAGGTGTTCCCGGTCGCCTCACTGTTCTCGAAGACGATGGTCGCCTTGCCGGCCACGGCCGTCTTCGGCGCGGAGAGGTAGTGGTCGATGGGGTTGCCGGCCGTCCAGGTCAGCACCTGGTCGGCCGCCGCGTCCGCCGGGGCTGCCGTACGCCCGTACGCTGCGGTCGACGTCAGTCCCAGGACCATCAGGAACGACCCCAGGAGCGCGAGCCACAGCCGCGCGGGCCGGTACCGCCTTCGGAAGAAGATCGATCGGTGTCTCACTGCACTGCCGCCTTCCTGGCCAGGTCCTTGACGGCGGGGGTCGGTGCGCCGCCCTTGTACGTCACGCGCCACAGCGCGGACTTGGAGTCGGAGGTGAAGAAGCCGCGCCCGTAGTCCAGGACGTACAGCGAACCGTCCGGCGCGAACTTCCAGTCCATCAGGTTGCGGATGCCGTCCGCGCCCACCGGGATGATCTTTTTGAGGGACTCGGCGTGCGTGGGCAGACCGCCCTTGCCGACCGTCTTCGGATCGGTGAGCACGGCGTGCCGCGGCTGGGTGTCGTCGTAGAAGTCACCGACGAACCACTTGCCGTCCCAGTAGGAGGGCCACTTGTCGGCGCTGGTGCTCGCCGCGTCGTACCGGTAGACCGGGCCGTTCATCGTGGCCTGGCCGCCACCCTTGAGCCACGGCAGGAGCTCCTTCTGGTCCTCCACCTTGTAGCTCGGGATGCCGTTCGCGTCGCGCGGGTAGTCCACGCCACCGCCCTGCGGCGAGTACCAGATGGTGTTGGAGGTGATCGGAGGCAGATTCACCAGACCGTCGTTGTTGGGGGACTCGTTCTTCGGGTGGGCGCAGTCGTACCAGCCGAGCGGCTTGCTCGGATCGGGCAGATTGCGGTCCCGGTAGGGCTGCTTGTTGCCCATGCAGTACGGCCAGCCGTGGTTGCCCGCCTGGGTGATCGCGGCGAACGTGTCGTACTTGGCCGGGCCCCAGGTGGTGCTCGGGGCACCCGCGTCGGGGCCGACCCAGCCCGCGTACAGCGTGTCGGTCGACTTGTCGACCGAGATCCGGGCCGGGTTGCGTACACCCATCACATAGATCTCGCCGCGGGTCTTGCCGCCGCCCTCGTCCGGCTCCTTGCCGGTGAAGAGGTTGCCCGAGGGCAGCGTGTAGGTGCCGTCGTCCTCGGGGTGGATCCGCAGGATCTTCCCGTTGAGGTTGTTCGTGTTGCCCGCGGTGCGGCGGGCGTCGGCGAACGAGAGGCCCTTGTAGTTCGGCTGCGGGTTGTTGCCCGAGTAACCGTCGCTGAAGCCGGAGGAGTTGTTGTCACCGGTCGCGATGTACAGGTTGCCCTTGGAGTCCCACGCCATGCCGCCGCCGGCGTGGCAGCAGCTGTGGACCTGGACCGGCCACTTCAGCAGCACCTTCTCGGAGGAGAGGTCCAGCTTGTTCGTCGCCGGGTCGAGGGTGAATCGGGAGACCTGGCGGACCGCCGTCTGCTTGTCGCGGTCGAGCTTGTCGTGGGGTGTGTAGTGCAGATACACCCAGCCGTTCTTCTCGAAGTCCGGGTCGAGCTCGATGCCGAGCAGACCCTCCTCGACCTTGACCAGTTCGTCGCCGCCGCCCTTGTTGCCGAAGATCGTCAGCTCGCCGGCGAGGGTGACCTTCTTGGTCGCGGGGTCGTAGACGTGGATCTGGCCCAGGCCCTTGCCGACGTTCGGGTCGGCCCAGTCGGTGACCACCGGCACGCTGTTGTCGGCGCCGCCGCGGCCGATGTACAGCACCCGTCCGTCGGGGGCGGTGACCAGGCCGTGCGGTTCGCCGATCTGGTCGTTCTTGCCGGGCTGGTTGGGCTGGGTGACCCGCTCCGCCTTGTAGTTGGAGGTGATCGTCGCCTTGCAGTCGGCCTGCGAGATCCGGGTCGTCCAGTCGAGCGCGCCCCGCAGGTGGTCACGGAAGTCGGCCTCGGCGAAGCTGTCGACCGTGCCGCCCATGGCGGTGTAGAAGGACCGGCCGCCGTCGTAGTCGCGGCACCAGGACACCGGGTGGTCCCAGCCGTTGGCGCCGGTGCCCGGCTTGTACGTGATCTCCCTGACCCGTGCCACGGTGTGCACGTCGCCGGACGGGTTGTCCTTCCAGTTCAGCCACTTGTCCGGACGCTTCCATTCCAACGGCAGGTTCTTGGTGGCCGGGTGCTGCCGGTCACCGATCTCCACCGTCGCACGCTGTACGGCGGTCGGGCTGCCGGCCGCCGGACGGGCACCCACCAGTCCGGTGAACCAGTCCGAGTACGGCTCGGTGCGCGCCGCGTCGTGGATGCCGAGGAAGCCTCCGCCGGCCTCCATGTAGGCCTCCAGGCCCGCCTCCTGCTCCGGGTCGAGGACATCGCCGCCACCCGTCAGGAAGACGACGGCGTTGTACCTGCCGAGCTGCTTGCCGTTGGTGAAGACGGAGGCGTCGTCGGTGGCCACCGTCTTGAACCGGCCCGCCTCCGGTCCGGTGAGCCCGATCCGCTCGATCGCCGCGATACCGGCGTCGACGGTCGGCGACTCCTCGGTGGCGGAGGCGTGGAAGACGAGCACCTTGACGTTGGCGCCGCCCGGTGGCGACGGCAGGGACAACGTTGTCGCCATGGACCCTTGCGTCCCGGGATCCGGCCTGGCACTCGCGGCATTGCCGCCGAGCAGGGATGCGGTCAGTGCGCCGGCCGCCACGGCCGCCGCTAGTCCGCGTCGCGATCTGGACCTGTGATGTGGTGTGCGCTGCATGTGGTGCATGTGATCACCCAGCTCTCTTGGGTCGCTGCAACAGCTTTGGTCACTGCAACAGCGCATGAAGCTAGACCTCTTTTCGCGACTCGCCAATAGCTATGGCAGCAATGACACGAACTTTGTCCTTAGTGTGGATAAACGAAGATCCCCGGGCTACGGTATGGCCCGTTCCGGAGGCGGCCGTGTCGGCAGCCCGTCGGCCCGCTCGGTCTGCGCATCCGGATGGCTCATGCCGTGGTTGTCTCGGCATTCTCCGCAAGACCCGTCCAACAGTGGGGAGTTCGACATGGACCGAAGGAGCTTCAACCGGCGGATTCTGATGGGCGGCGGGGTGGCGGCGGCGACCGGCGTGACATCGTTGTCCCTCGGTGCGATCGAGGCCACCTCGGCGGAGAGCCCGCCCCGGACGGCCCCTGCGGGAGGGGTGGTCCGCCATCTCAAGCTGTACGCCGAGAAGTTGGCGGACGGCTCGATGGGCTACGGCTTCGAGAAGGGCAAGGCGTCGGTTCCCGGGCCGTTGATCGAGATCAACGAAGGCGACACCCTGCACATCGAGTTCGAGAACACGATGGACGTGGCCGCCAGTCTCCACGCGCACGGCGTCGACTACGACATCGCCAGCGACGGTACCCGGATGAACCGGAGCATCGTCGAACCGGGCGAGACCCGGACGTACACCTGGCGCACCCACGCCCCGGGCAGGCGCAAGGACGGCACCTGGCAACCGGGCAGCGCGGGTTACTGGCACTACCACGACCATGTCGTCGGCACGGACCACGGCACGGGCGGCATCCGCAAGGGGCTGTACGGACCGCTGATCGTCCGGCGCAAGGGCGACCTCCTGCCCGACAAGACCATCACGATCGTCTTCAACGACATGACGATCAACAACAAGCCCGCCGGCAAGAGCCCGGACTTCGAGGCCACGGTGGGGGACCGGCTCGAAGTCGTCATGATCACGCACGGCGAGTACTACCACACGTTCCACATCCACGGTCACCGCTGGGCGGACAACCGTACGGGCCTGCTCACCGGGCCCGACGACCCGAGCCGGGTCATCGACACGAAGATCGTCGGGCCGGCGGACTCCTTCGGTTTCCAGGTCATCGCGGGTGAACACGTGGGCGCGGGCGCTTGGATGTACCACTGCCACGTACAGAGCCATTCCGACATGGGCATGGCCGGAATGCTGCTGGTCGCCAAGACGGACGGGACGGTCCCGGGGCACGACGGACACACCATGGCGTCATCACCACAGGCGAAGACCTCGGAGAAGACGTCGGCGCACGAGGGCCACTAACCGGTCGTATCAGCCACCGCGGCGAGGCGTTGCTGTTCCTCCTCGACGATGCGGCGGGCCAGCGAACCGTCCGACACGTCCACGGCGTCCGGCGTCGTCTCCGCGACGTCGCTGCGCCGTGCGTACGCGTCGAACAACCGCTCCTTGCGGGCCAGGATGTCCAGCATCCGCTGGTCGACGCTGTCCGTGGCGAGGAGCCGGTGCACCTGGACCGTGCGTATCTGGCCCATCCGGTGCGCGCGGGCCACGGCCTGGTGCTCCATGGTCGGCTTGATCTGCGGCTCGCAGAGGATGACGACCGACGCGGCCTGCATGTTCAGCCCGATACCACCCGCCTGGATCTGGCTGAGCAGCACCGCGTGGCCGTCCGCCGCGGCGAAGCCGTCGATCAGTCCCTGGCGACGCGCGGCCGGCACGCTTCCGGACAGCGGGCCGAACACGCCCTCCCCCAGGGCCTCCCGGACCGTCTCCAGCACCTCGCGGAAGTAGGAGAACACGACGACCTTCAGGCCGTTGCCCTCGGCCTCGGCGACGAGTTCGCGCAACCGGTTCAGCTTCGCCGACGTGGCCGGGTGGGCGTACGCGGCCCGGCGCATCCGCATGAAGTGCCCGGCAGCCACTGCTTCGTGGTAGGCCCGCCGATCGGCTTCACTGAACTCCTCCCACTCGTCGACCTGCACGAGTGCGGGGAGTTCGGTGAGGACGTCCTGCTGGTTGCGGCGCAGATAGGCGGGGGCGACGGCCCGGCGGAAGGCGTGCGAACCGGCGACGCCGTGCGTGGTGCTGACGGACGGGGCCAGTTCGGGCTGGAGATGACGGACCAGACTGCGGAACTCCTCCACCCGGTTCTCCATGGGCGTGCCCGTCAGGAAGAGCACGTGCTCGGTCTTCGCCGACCACCCGGACACCGCGCGGGCGCGACGGGTGGCGGGATTCTTGACGTAGTGCGCCTCGTCGACGACCAGCATGCCGGGCCGCACCTCGCTGTCGCCCGCGAGGGGGAGGGTGTGCAGGGCGTCGAAGGTGGTCAGCGCGACCCCGCCGCTCTCGCGCCACTCGGCGAACGCCTCCTGCCGCTCCGGCCCGTGTACCGGCAGGGGGTGCAGCGTGGACCGGGCGCGGACCTCCCGAGTCCAGTTGATCAGCACGCTCGCCGGGCAGACCACCAGGAAGTGGGTCTCGCCCCTGGCCGCGAGATGGGCCAGCGCGGCGATGGCCTGCACGGTCTTGCCGAGCCCCATCTCGTCGCCGAGGATCACCCGCTTCTGAGCGAGCGCGAAGCGCGCGCCGAACGACTGGTAGCCGCGCAGCGACACCCGCAGCCGGGCGTCGTCCAGGCGCAGTCCGCGGATCCGGTCGGCGATCCCGGACGGCAGGAACCCCTCGGCCGCGTCCCGGTCGGGGCCCGTGCCGGACATCTCGGCCAGCAGGCTGTAGTACTCCGCGGACCGCAGCTCGAAGTCGACCCAGGCCGCGAGGTCGGACTCCGGGTCCCGCAGCAGGTCGACGGAGACCTGGCCGAAGAGCAAAGGGAGTTCGCGCTCCACCGCGTCGGCGACAGCGGTCCGCAGGGAGGCGACGGCCTCCAGCACCCGCGCCCGTGCCTCCCGCCGGGTGAAGACCATCCGCAGCCGTCCCCGGGCCGGCCCGGCAGCGGCCAGCAGCGGCTCCAGGCGATCGGCCAGCCGCCGGCCCCCGTCCACGGCCCGTCGCACGTCCGGACCGGCCTCGACCAGCCGGTACAACGCGGTGACCAGGGCGGTCGTCGCGTCGTCGGGGGTGTCCACGTCTATCCGCAGGGCGACGGTGTCCCGGACGGCGTGCGCGATCTGGCCCGCAGCGGCAAGGGTCTGGTCAGCGGTCTGTGCACCGACGCCGGGAATCTGGCGGAGCTCGTAACGGCCGGCCCCGTACACCTGCTCCACCGTTGTGAAACCGGCCTGCTCGACCGCGCCGAGGCGCAACCGGCCCTCGGTGACGTCCTTGAGCCGGGACACCGGGATGGCGGACAACTCCTTACGGACGAGGGCGTCGAGGAGCGGATCCAGAGCCGTCCGCACGGCACCGACCGCGCGGGTGTGATCCGCCAGGACGCCGCGCGCGGCGTCCAGCAGCCCGTCGGCCCGTGCCAGCAGCTCCCGCGCCGCCCGCCCGGTCAGCGCCCCGCCCTCCGTGGACCAGGCCTCAGTCATGTCGTACCTTCTGTCCCCGCTGCCCTGCCGCTGCGCCCACCGGCTTTCGCCCGGAGCGTCTCATATCGTCCCACGCGTGACCGACAGCCCTGCCCGGCGGACGGGTCAGGGCGCGGGAGGCCGGCGCTCGGCCGGCGACAGCAGCAGCACCTCCAGGGCGCGTGCGCAGGATCGTGCCTGGATCAGGAACCAGTCACTGCGCGCTTCGGTGATCACGGCCGGCGTGGCCCGTACCGCCAGGGCGAAGCGGGCGTATCCGGCGCCGTCCAGCACGGGCACCGCCAGGGTCCGCACTCCCTGGGCGGACTCGCCGTCGTTGACGGCATAGGTGTCGGACCGGACCCGGGCCAGCTCCGCCTCCAGGGCCCTCGGTTCGACGATCGTCCGGTCGGTGAAGGCGGGCAGCGGCGGCAGGGAGGAGGGGCCGCCCTCACCCGGCCTCGCCCAGGCCAGCAGGACCTTGCCCAGAGCCGTGGAGTGCAGCGGCCGGCGCAGCCCGACCTTGGGGGTCACCGAACCGCCCGCGACGATCACGGCGTGCGGTCCGCTGCGCAGAGCCAGGTCGGCTGTGGCGCCCGTGCGCTCGGCGAGATCGGCGAGTTCGGGGGCGGCCAGATGCAGACCACGCTGGTGGTAGGAGAGCCGGCCCAGCTCGGTCACGGCGGGCCCCAGCCGGTAACGGGACGTCCGGGCGTCCTGTTCGAGGAATCCGGCACCGAGCAGGGTGCGGGCCAGCCGGTGGGCCGTGGACACCGACAGCGCGAGGCGGCGGGCGAGATCGGAGGCGCTCAGATCGGGGCCGTTGTCGTGGAAACAGTGCAGGACGTCCAGGGCACGCTGTACCGCCTGCGCCCCACCGGGAGCGCGTACCGCTGCGGCCTCGGTCATGGGGTTCACTCTCCGCTCGTGGGGATGCGGGCTCCGACGTTGCCACATTACGAGAGCTGGGCAGAGCCCGAACCGGCTGGTGAAACATGCCGTTCATACCCAATCCCACATCATGGGAAGCAAGTTGTGGTGGGGCATTGCCCCGTGGCACGCTGCAGCCCTCACCGCCGACGAGCTGAAGGGAGCAGTGCCATGGCCGGCCGCCGATCCGCGACCCCCGCCCACGCCGCTCCGATCCTGCTCGCCCTCACGCTGCGCCGTCACATCGACCTCGCCCGCGTGTCCAGCGCCGCCTGTCGCTGACCCTCCCCCTCTTTTCACGCTGACGCGTCGCTCCGACGCCTCGCGGGTTACCGCGCCACGTCCCACCCCGTTCCGGGGCGTACGTGGTGCGCCCGCCCGCTCCTCCATCCGCTTCACCGATCCTCGGGAAGACTCCGTGACGTCTGCCGTCCTGCCCCGGACCCTCTGGTTCACCCGCTGTCCTGTCCCCACGGCAACCGGCATCGCCGCCGACCGTCAGTGGCTCACCGCCGAGTTCGCCGCTGACGGCATCTCCGTACGCTCCCTCCAGGACGCCTCCCCGCACACCGACCGTGCCGCGCACTACACCCACGCCCTGCCGGGGCTGTTCCGGGAGGGCGGCAACGTCCCCGCTCTGTGGGCACGTTCGCGGGGAGAACGCACCCGGCTGGTCGGCCTCACCTGGATCGAGGAACGGCAGACCGTCCTGGTCGCCCCCGGCTCCGGCATCCGGGGCGCCGAGGCACTGCGCGGGCTGCGGCTCGCCGTGCCGAGGCACGACATCGCCATCGACTTCTGGCGGGCCATGGCCCTGCGCGGCTTCGAGGGGGCGCTCGCCTCCGCCGGACTCGCGCCGACGGACGCCTCGTTCGTCGACGTACCCGCAGACGGGTACGCGGGTCAGTGGGCGGCCGAACTCGCCGCACTGCGACGCGGAGACGTCGACGCCGTCTACGTCAAGGGCGCGCTGGCCGTCGAGGCGGCCCGCCGGGCCGGCGCCGAAGTGGCCGTCGAGCTCGACGAACTGCCCGACCGCAGGTTCCGGGTCAACAACGGCACCCCGCGCCCCATCACCGTCCACCAGCAGCTCCTGGACGACCACCCGGCCCTCGTCGACCGCTTCCTCGCCGTTCTGCTGAGGGCAGCCGACTGGGCGGCCGGACAGCCCGACGAGGTCGACCGCATCCTCGGCGCCGAGACCGGGGCGGGTGCCGATGGGGTCGCCGGCGCCTACCGGCCCGGCACCCATCTGACCCTGCACCCCGATCTGTCCGCCGAACGCCTCACCCTGCTCGCCGCACAGGAAGCCGGGCTGCGCGCCCACGGCTTCCTGCCCGAACCCGTCGACGTCGCGGCGTGGGCCGACCACGAGCCGCTGCGCCGCGCAGCCGCCCTGGTCCGCAGCACTTCCGCCCCCCTCAGCCCGGAGGAACCCTCGTCATGAATCTCGCCCGTCCACTGTGCACGTCGGCCGTTCCGGCGCTCCTCACGGTCTCGGCGCTCGTCGCCCTCACCGCCTGCGGCACGTCCGAGGCCGACAGCGCCGCAGGGGGCTCGAAGGCCACGGTGACCGTCCGCATCCCCGACCCCGGCAATTCCGGTGTGCTCGCCCTGGGCAAGAAGGACGGCAGCCTCGACAAGGCCCTGTCCAAAGCCGGTGCCAAGGTGGAGTGGACCGGCAGCGCCGGACCGTTCGCCCCGGCCGCCCAGGCGATGAACGCGGATCAGCTGGACATCGCCACGGGCTCCATCACTGCCGGCATCACCTCGCTCGCCCAGCGGCCCGGTTTCAAGTTCTTCACCGCCGTCGACCCGGACGCCGCGGGGGAGGGCATCCTCGTCAGGAACGGATCGGCCATAGACTCGGTGGCCGATCTCGTGGGGAAGAAGGTCGCCGTCAACCAGGGCGGCACCGGCGAGTACCTGCTGCTCAAGGCCCTCGCGAAGGCCGGAATCCCGGCCGGCAAGGTCACCCGTGTCTACCTCAGGCCCGACCAGACCGCGGCGGTCTTCAACGCCGGCAAGGTCGACGCCTGGGCCGTCTGGGCCACGTACGCGGTCGCCGAGATCGGCAGCGGCAAGGCGCACTTCGTCGCCGACGGTGCGGCGATCGGCTCGGACAACTACAGCCTCAACGCCGTACGGACCGAGTTCGCCGAGCAGCATCCGAAGGTCGTGAAGGCGCTCTACCAGTACCTCCACCAGGCCAGTGCCAAGGAGAAGCAGAACCCGTCCGCGTACCTCAACGTCTTCACGGACGTCGGCCCGACCGCTGTGACCGGCAGGGCCAAGGCGGTCCAGAACGGGTTCACCGCCAAGGGCGCGGCCGTCGGTCCCATCGGCCCGGAGGACATCGAGCGCTTCAAGGCCGTCGCGGCCTTCTACGCGGAGCAGAAGGTCACCCGGACCGAGGTCGACGTCGCCGCCCACCTGCTCGACGTCCGGACCTTGTCATGAGCGACATCGCCGCGCCCCCCGGCCTCGTCCGCCCGAGCCCGAGGATCAACAAGGCCCGCGGCCGGGGCTACGCACTCACCGTCCGCACTCTCGGCCCGGTCGCGCTGCTCGTCCTCTGGTGGGCGGCCTCCGCCGGCGGGCTCCTCACCCCCGACGTCCTGGCATCGCCCGGCGAAGTGCTCCGAGCCGTAGGTGAGTTGTGGGGGAACGGCCAGCTGCCCGACGCCCTCACCACCTCCCTCACCCGCTCCGGCCTCGGCCTGCTCATCGGGCTCGCCGCCGGGCTGACCCTCGGCATCACCACCGGATTCACCCGCCTCGGCGACGAACTCCTCGACTCCTCGCTCCAGACGCTGCGCACGATCCCCTTCCTCTCCCTGGTACCCCTGTTCATGGTCTGGTTCGGGATCAACGAGACGGCCAAGATCCTCCTCATCGCGGTGGCCACCACCTTCCCGATGTACGTGTCCACATCGAGCGGGGTACGCAACACCGACCCCAAACTCGTCGAGGCCATGCGGAGCTTCGGCATGGGACGCCTCGCCCTCGTACGCGAAGTCGTCCTGCCCGGCGCCCTGCCCTCCCTGCTGGCCGGACTGCGGCTGTCGATGACACTCAGCGTCATCGCGCTGATCGCCGCCGAGGAAATCAACGCAACCGCCGGCATCGGCTATCTGATGTCCCAGGCGCAGAGCTACGCCCGCACCGACATCCTCGCCGTCTGCATCCTCGTCTACGGGGTCCTCGGGCTGGCCGCGGACATCCTCGTGCGGCTGCTGGAACGCCTGCTGATGCCGTGGCGAACCCCCCAGGGAGCCACCCGATGACCACCGGCACGACATCCGCTCCAGCAGTACGGGTACGGGGGCTGCGCCGGGTCTTCGGCGACCGCGCCGTCCTCGATGACCTGCAACTCGACATCGCCCGAGGTGAGTTCGTCGCCCTCCTTGGGGCGAGCGGCAGTGGGAAGACGACGCTGCTGCGTATCCTCGGGGCACTCGACGGCACCGACGCGGGAGAGGTGCTCGTCCCCGAGGCCCGCACCGTCGTCTTCCAGGAGCCCCGGCTCGTGCCGTCGAAGAAGGTCCTGGCCAATGTGACGGTCGCCCTGCCACGCAGCCGCTCCACCCACGGGCTGCGCGCGCTGGCCGAAGTCGGCCTGGAACGCCACGCCGAGGCCTGGCCGGCCACGCTCTCCGGTGGTGAGGCCCAGCGCGTCGCCCTCGCCCGCGCTCTGGTCCGTGAGCCCGAACTCCTATTGCTCGACGAGCCGTTCGCCGCACTCGACGCACTGACCCGGCTGAAGATGCAGGACCTGGTCGGCGAGCTGTGCCGCCGCCACCGTCCCGCCGTCCTCCTGGTCACCCATGACGTGGAGGAGGCCGTGAGGCTGGCTGACCGGGTCGCCGTCCTGCGTGACGGCCGCCTCGTCACCGACGAGACCGTCGACGTCGCCCGGCCGCGAGACCCGGGCGATCCGGCGTTCGCGGCTTTGCGCCGACGGCTCCTGGCCGATCTCGGTGTCGACGCCCCAGCACCTTCCCGTCCGTCCCCCGTCCGTACAGAAGCCGGAGTGATCTGAATGACCCTCACCATCGGTGTCCACAGCAGCAACCCGTCCCTCTATTACCTCTACCACCTCTCCCGGCTGGGCTTCGCCCAGGAGGAGCTCGCCCCCCTGGGCGAGAGCGTCCTCTTCCACCCGTACACCAACGGCGTGCGAACCGGAGAGCTCCTGACGCAGGGCGTCATCGACTTCGGCGGCACCGGCTCCACCCCGCCGGTCACCGCCCAGGCCGCCGGCCACGACATCGTCTACACCGCGGTCTCCGCGCCGCGCCCCGAACACGGCGCGCTCCTGGTTCCCGAGGACAGTCCCGTGCGCACCGTCGCCGACCTCAAGGGTGCGACCGTGCACCTGGCGATCGGGTCCTGGCAGACCCATCTCATCGCCAAGGCCCTCGACGACGCCGGGCTGTCCTACGCCGACGACATCACCGCCGTCCGCAGCAACGCGGGCAGCGAGGAACTGCTGCGCACCGGCGGGATCGCTGCCTGGGTGGCCCAGGGCGCCGAGCTGGCGGCCGCTCGGCGCACCGGAGGACTGCGAACCCTGGTCCGTACCGGCGACGTCATCAGCGACCGTTCCGTCTTCTTCACCCGCCGCGACCTCGCCGAATCCAGGCCCGAGGTCATCGAGGCCCTGACCAGGGCGCTCCAGCGGGCCGACGACTGGGCGGCGGCCCACCCCCGGCAGGCAGCCGAGATCGCCTCCGCCGACCTCGGCGGATCGGCGGACGACTGGGTGAGCGCGCTTGCGTCCCTGCCCTGGACGATCGAGGCCGTCTCCGACGCGTTCATCGCGGAGCAGCAGGAGGCGGCCGACATCTTCCACCGGACCGGATTCATCGACCGGCCGGTCACCGTCGGCCACGCCCGTGCCCGTGCGGCCGCGGAAAGGGCGGTATGACGACATGGCGACCGAAGTCCTCTGGTACATCATTCCGCGCGAAGGCGCCTACCCCTGGGAGCCCGCCGGCAGGCGCCCGGTCGACCTCGGCTACCTGGGCCGGCTGGCCGGGGCGGTCGAGCGGCTCGGCTACAGCGGTGCGCTGCTCGCCACGGATCTGTACGACGTCTGGCCGCTCGGCAGTGCGCTGGCGGCCTCCACCAGCACCCGGTTCAAACCGTTGCTCGCGGTGCATCCCGGGCTGATCTCACCCACGCTGCTGGCCAAGATGGCGCTCAGCTTCGACACTCTCTTCGGCGGCCGGCTTCGCTTCAATGTGGTCAATGGTTCAACGAAGTCCCTGCAGGAGTACGGACTCCACGTCGAGCACGACGAACGGTACGAGCTGAGCGCGGAGTACTGGTCGATCGTGAAGCGGCTGACGGCCGGCGAGGTCTTCGACCACAAGGGCCGCTTCTACGACCTGAAGAACGCCGGTGCCTCCTTCCGCGAGCTGAAGCCGGTCCAGGACGGACACATTCCGCTCTGGTTCGGCGGCTCGTCCGACCCTGGCATCGAAATGGCCGCCGAGCACGTGGACGTCTTCCTGACCTGGGGAGAGCCGCCGCATCTGCTGAAGGAGAAGCTGGACAGGGTCCGCGCGAGGGCCGCCGCGTACGGCCGCACGCTCAGGATCGGGCTGCGGCTGCACCTGATCGTCCGGGACACGGAGGACGAGGCATGGGCGGCGGCCGACCGGCTCCTCGACGTCACGAGCGACGCGACGTACGCCCGTCAGCTCGGCGACCGGGCCGGCGAGGACGGGGTCGGATGGCAGCGGCAGTTCCGCCAGCACGGCGGAAAGGTCCCCGCGCACGCCCGTGAGCTGGAGGAACACCCCAACATGTGGCCGGGTATGAGCCTGTTCCGGCCAGGCCCGGGAACGGCGGTGGTCGGGTCGACCGCCCAGGTCGTCGAGCGGCTCCAGGAGTTCGAGGACCTGGGGGTGGACACCTTCATCCTCTCCGGCAACCCCCTGCTGGAGGAGGCGTACCGCGTGGCGGAGACGGTGCTGCCGGCGCTGGGCATCACGCACTGACAGGAGGGGGGCGGGACAGGCCGCACGCCGGGACGAGCGTGCTCCGGCCGGCCGTGGCCGGAGCACGCCGGGACTGCGGTTGTCAGTCCCCGGTGCAAGACTCGGAGGGTCAGGAACTCCCGCTGTGAGAGAACGGGACCACCGAAGGAGCGCACGATGCTCACCACCCGTTTCGTTGACGGCGCCCCCGCCTGGATGGACCTGGGCACACCGGATCTCGAAGGGGCCAAGGCGTTCTACACCGCCCTCCTCGGCTGGGACTTCGAAGCCGGAGGCCCCGAGACCGGCGGCTACGGGATGTTCATGCTGAACGGGAAGACCGTCGGCGGCGCGATGACGGTCACCGAGGAGCAGGGGAAGCCCTCCTGGTCCGTGTACTTCCGGTCATCGGACGCCGATGCCACCGCACAGGCCGTGCGCGGCGCCGGCGGGACGGTGCCGTTCGAGCCGATGGACGTCCTGGAGTACGGCCGGATGGGCGGGTTCACCGACCGGGCCGGGGCCTATTTCGCCGTCTGGCAGCCGAAGCAGAATCCGGGTCTCGGCGTCGTGAGCGAACCGGGCAGCCTCTGCTGGGCCGAGCTCTACACACCGGACGTGCCGGCTGCCGCCGCTTTCTACGACGCCGTCTTCGGCTGGAAGACCCTCCAGTTGCCCTATCCGGGCGGCGGTGGCGCGTACACCGTCATCAGGACGGCGGGCGGCGGTGAGGCGGCCTCCTTCGGCGGGCTCGTCCCGCTGGACGCCGTGCCCGTCAGGGCCGCAGCCGGGCCGCACTGGCTGCCGTACATCGAGGTCGACGACTGCGATGCTGTCGTGGCGGCGGTCGACCGGCTGGGCGGCAAGCTGACACTGGAGCCGACGGAGATGGAGGGTGTGGGTACGTTCGCCAACGTCGCTGATCCGTACGGTGCCTCATTCGCCGTGATCACGAGTACGCAGAGGCCCGCCGCCTGACCGTTGTGCGGCGCCCCGGGCCGCGAGCGGCTTGCGGCCGGTTGATGGATCGTTGATCAGTCGTTTATCGCGGCAGGGCACTGTGTGCCACATGCTGATCAACACCGCGACCGACCCCGCTCTCGCCTGGCAGGAGACAGCGCTGTGCGCCCAGACGGGGCCCGAGTTCTTCTTCCCCGCCCCTGGCAGCTCCACACGTGAGGCCAAGCAGTTGTGCAACGCCTGCGAGGGCCGCCTGGCCTGCCTGGAGTACGCACTCGACAACGACGAACGCTTCGGCGTATGGGGCGGTCTCTCAGAGAAGGAGCGCGACCGGCTGCGCAGAGTCGGACGCGACCAGCTGTGAACGGTCCCCGGCCCGGCGCGGCCCGGACGCCGGTCAGGACGTGACGGTGAAGGTCTCGCCGTACATCGTCCAGGTCAGCGGCAGTTCCAGGGCCAGGTTCCCGTCCTCCAGGAACACCCGCTGAGCGGTGTCGAGGCGTGAGGTGTCCTGCTGGTTCCTCTTCGACTTCATCACGGCCCGCGCCGCGTCCAGGAAGGCATCCAGATACACACTCTCGTCGCCGCCCTCCGCGACCGTGTCGGCCTCGGCCACCGCTGCCTTCCGGATGCCGTAGAACGAGTCCGCTTCGGACCCGGGGCCCTGAAGAACCATGGCGTCGAAGTACATGTACTGGCCCAGGGCACCGAGCCCGTCCAGTTTCGCCAGATGGACGGCCGGTTCGAAGTACTGCTCCAGCCGCACCAGGTCCTGGGCGGCGCGGAAGTCGGGATCCTCGGCCGACTTCTTCCACGCGGCCGTGAACCCGGGGTCGAGCCCCTCGTGCGAAGCGGAGCCGTCGACCTTGCGCAGGGCCGGGACGAACGGCGCCAGGGGGCTGTCCGGGTGGTCCGCCGTGAACGACTCGACGAATGCGAGCATGTCGTGGGTACCGGAGCAGAAGCCGATGATGCCCGCGTTGTAACCGGTTCCGTCGCCGGTGTCCTCGATCGTGCCGTACTGGCTGCGCCAGTCCAGGGTCGACCCCTCGGCGCTGGCCAGCAGCTTCCAGGCGACCTCGCGCATCTTCGGATCCTCCAGCCCGGGGGGCATGGCGGCGACGCGTGCGTTCAGTGTGCGCTGTTCCTCGTCGTCCGCCGCGGCGAAGGGATCCGCCTGCGCGGGCGTGGTGACCGACCGCTTCGCGGTGGGAGAGCTCCGGGGCGGCGTCGAGTCGCCGCCGCTGTTGAAGAGCACGGAAACGACGATCGCTATCGGCGCGCCGAAAAGAACAACGCGGGTCACAGGTTTCACCGGCACAGAGTACGGTCCGCACCGCCCGGGTGAGGGCTCGCCCCCGCACGGCACAATCGCCCCCATGACCGATGCCCTGCTGAACGCCCTCGACCCGCTCCCGTACCCGGAGCGCATGCGTGAACTCACGGCACGGGCGCGCGTTCTGTCCGCTTCGGGGCGGCTGCGTGCCGTTCTGGACGAGTTGGACGAGGGCGATGCGTACGAGCGGGAGACCGCGGTCGTCGCCGCGGCCGCCGGAGGGGACCGGGACTGGATCGCGGCGCACCTCGCCGACCGGGACCCCTTCGTGCAGGGCCATGCCCTGCGCGTCGCGTACAGCCTCGGCGTGCCGGACGCGGCATACGGTCAACTCCTCGACGACCTTCCGGGCACCGCACGCCGCCGCCTCCTGCGGGCCGTCGTCACCGACGGGCGGGCCGACCTCGCCGACCGGCTGATCGACGAGGTTCGCGCGAGCTGGGGCGACGGGGACGCCGCCGTACTGCTGCCCGGGTGCACATCGGCGACCGCGGCCCGGTTGCTGCCCGAAGTCCTGCATGCCGTACGCGGCTGGGGCGGCCTCGGGCGCCGGCACCCGGGTCTCCTCCTCGACGCCTTCGAGCGGCAACTGGCGGAACTGCCCGAACCGCACCACACCGAGTGGTGGCAGAGGTACGCCGCCGGAGTCGCGGCCACCGTCGCGCCCTGCCCGGAGCGGGTCCTCGACCTGCTCGAACGTTTCGCACCGGCCACCCTGCCGTGGCCGCTGACCAGCCGCCTCGGAGCCCTGGCCGCGGTCGGACCGGACCGGCTGATCCGCCTCCTGCTGCGCCTGGGGAGCCGGCCGGCGCTGCGTGGCTCCGCGCTGGGGCGAAGCGTCCTGTACCGGCTGGCCCGCACCGCCCCCGAGGGGCTCTTCCTGGAAGTCGGCCGCGCCGTGCGGGAGGACTCCACGGCGCTCGCCCGGCTGCTTGCCGCGCTGCCTTCTGCACCGCGGTCATGGACGGGCGAGGAGAGGGCAGCCACCCTTCCGTGGACACCGTGCTGCTCGACGCGCTGCCGCGCAACAGCGTCGCCGACCAGGCACGGCGGGCGGCCCGGCTGGCGGCCGAACGCGGAGCGGCCCGCAGCAGCGTGCTCGTCGCGGAGTCGTATCTGCCGGTCGCCGAGGTGCGCGACCGGCTGACCGCCGCCACCCGCGAGCCCGTGGCCGAGGACCGGGCACAGGCCTGGGCGCTGCTGATCGGTAACGCAGGACGTGCGGGAACGTACGAGCTCGCGGACGCGCTCGCCGACATGGAGCGGCTGCGCAACGAACAGGACCCGGTCCGTTCGGCCGCCCTCCACGCGCTGACGGCCGTCCCCGCCGCCCTCTTCACCGACGCAGCGGAACCCTCCCTGGACCGGATCGCGGCCGACGCCGTCGAGGCCCGGGACTCCTCGCACGCCACCAGGCGCGCCCTGAGCACTCTCTCGCTGAGCCTGCTGCGCGAGCACGCCGCGACCGGGCAGCGCGCCCTCGTGAACTGGGCCCTGCGCACCCTGGTCCGGATCTCCGGGAACACCGGCGGAGCGGACCTCGGACGGCTCGACCGCACCCTGCGCCGCGGCCAGGAAGCGGACGTCTTCGAGGCGCTCCGGCCCTGGCTGGAGGCGGGCACGGAAAAGGCCGACTACGGGCTGGTCCTCGCGCTGGCGAGGGCGCTCGGCCGCCGCGCCGCCGGGCTGCCCGAGTTGCAGGAACTCCTGTGGCAGGCCGTGCGCTTCGGGGAGAACAGCACCGCGCGGACCGCGGTCGGACTGTGGCTGGAGCCGGCCGCACACCGCAGCGAGCGCGTGGAACGGCTCCTGGCCGCCGAACCCTCTGCCGGGGCGCTTCCAGAGGTCCTGCGCGTCCTCACCGGTTGCCGCACCGACCTCCTCGACCCGTTTCTCACCGATCCGCCGCCGTACGGCCGGTTCCTGCCGCACGGCACACCCTGGACAGTGGAGCCCGGCGCCGGTGTCCGCCGCTGGGTGCCGCGCCAGCGGCGCGCGGCCCTGCGAGTCCTGGAGCGGGCCGCGGGGGACGCGAAGCTGCCGCTGTACACCCGAGCGGCCGCAATCGGCGCAATGGCCCGCGTCCCGTCGACAGGCGCGGCGGCCGTGCTCGGCTGGACCGGCTCCGACGAGGTCGTGCTCGCGGAGGCCGCCCTCACGGCCTTGGGCGGGACGGACCGGGCGCCTGACGTACTGGCGGGGCTGCTCGCCCACAGCCGGGGTGACCGCGCCAGGGTCGCCCTCTTCGCGGCCGGCCGCGCCTCGCGGAACGTCCGTCCCTCCGTGCTCGCCCCCCTGCTGCGCGAGCGGCTCGCACCGGGCGCCGGCAAGGTGACCGCCCGCAAGGAGGCCGTACGGCTCGCCGCCGTCCGGCTGCCCCGGCCGCAGGCCGCCGCGCTGGTCGCCGAGGCGTACGGGCTGCCCGGCGGGCACCCCGACGTACGGGCCGCCGCCGTGGCCTGCGGTACCGGGCTGCTGGGGGAGGAGCGGATGTGGGACCTGCTCACGGACGCGGCGACCGGCAGCACGGTACTGCGCACCGCCGTACTGCGCGTGCGCCCCATGGATCTGCCCGCGCCGTACCGCCCCCGCTACGCCGGTCTGGTACGGCAGGTGTGCGAGACCGACGACGAAGAGCTTGCGGCGTCGGCCCACGCGGTGGTGGCCCGATGGACGCCGTGGGCGCCGGGCGTCTGTGAGGTGCTGGTGGCGGCGACGAC
Organism: Streptomyces sp. NBC_01013; assembly: GCF_045162765.1. Taxonomy (NCBI): domain Bacteria; kingdom Bacillati; phylum Actinomycetota; class Actinomycetes; order Kitasatosporales; family Streptomycetaceae; genus Streptomyces; species Streptomyces sp. NBC_01013. The sequence continues at coordinate 781,643 of NZ_CP108687.1, read as the reverse complement.
GGATCTCGCACGCCGCCGATCCTGGCGGTCGGCCGGGGACGCGCTGGTGACCGCCGCACCCGCCGCGCCGGATGCGGCCGAGGCGCTCATGCAGGCGCTGCGCACGCTCGCCGACGCCGTGGCCATGGACGACGCCGGCAGTGGGCGCGACCGGCCGGCGCGGCAGCGGGTCGTCCACCTCGTGGACCGGCTGGCCGGGTCGGCGGGGGCGCGTACCGACCAGGCGCTGCGGCCGGTGCTGGGCGCCGCGGGGGAGCTGCTCGCCCGCTTCCGGGACCACGTACCGCAGGCCGCGGAGCTCCTCGTGAGGGCCGTCGATCCGGATGCGGGGCCCGATGCCCTGTACACCGCCCTGGACCGGCTCGCCCGGCTGCACGACGGGCGTCCCGTGCTCGCTGCCCGGACGGCGGGTGTGCTCGGCACGCGGATCGGGGCTCCGCAGGGCGAGGACGGCTCGGGAAGGCGGCTCGCGCTCGTGGCACGCCTTGCCGAGGACGGTGGCCCTGCCCATGGCCTCATGGCCGTGGAGCTCGCCGTGGCGGCCGGACGGCGGACGGGCTGGAGCGGGCCATGGCGTACGCAGCTGAGACTGCTGCGGCGCCACCCGGACGCGGATGTACGCGATGCCGCTTACGCGGAGGTGACGGTGCGCGAATGAGTGTCCCCCCGGGGGACAGCGGAACGCGAACGGGGCGGGCCTCCTCGGCCCGCCCCCGTCGGCGTCGCGTGTGCCGGCGGTCAGGCCTGGGCGCGGGCTGCCACGCGTGCCTTGCGCGCGGCGAGCTTCTCGTCGAACTTCGACGCCTCGCTGTCCAGCCCGTTCATGTACAGGCCGAGTTCCTCCTGCGCCTTGAGACCCTCCGGGCCCAGGCCGTCGATGTCCAGCACCTTCAGGTAGCGCAGCACCGGCTGGATGACGTCGTCGTGGTGGATCCGCATGTTGTAGATCTCGCCGATCGCCATCTGCGCAGCGGCCCGCTCGAACCCGGGCATGCCGTGACCGGGCATCCGGAAGTTCACGACGACATCGCGCACGGACTGCATCGTCAGGTCCGGGGCGAGCTCGAAGGCCGCGCCGAGGAGGTTGCGGTAGAACACCATGTGCAGGTTCTCGTCGGTCGCGATCCGCGCGAGCATCCGGTCGCATACGGGGTCGCCCGACTGGTGCCCGGTGTTGCGGTGGGAGACCCGGGTCGCCAGCTCCTGGAACGCCACGTACGCCACGGAGTGCAGCATCGAGTGGCGGTTGTCGGACTCGAAGCCCTCCGCCATGTGCGCCATCCGGAACTGCTCCAGCTTGTCCGGGTCCACGGCGCGCGAGGTGAGCAGGTAGTCGCGCATCACGATGCCGTGGCGGCCCTCCTCGGCCGTCCAGCGGTGCACCCAGGTGCCCCAGGCGCCGTCGCGGCCGAAGAGCGAGGCGATCTCGTGGTGGTAGCTGGGGAGGTTGTCCTCGGTCAGCAGGTTCACCACCAGGGCGATCTTGCCGATGTCGGTGACCTTGGACTGCTCGGCCTCCCACGCCTGGCCGTCGTCGAAGACGCCGGGGAAGTTCCTGCCGTCCGAGAACGGGACGTACTCGTGGGGCATCCAGTCCTTGGCGACCTTGAGATGGCGGTTGAGTTCCTTCTCCACCACCTCTTCCAGCGCGTACAGCAGTTGGGCGTCGGTCCACGCCTGTGAACTGCCGAGGTGGGGAGAGGTGATCGTCACGGGGGCTCCTGGGGACGGGAGAATTACCTACGGCTTCGTAGGTTACGAGACCGTAGGTTAAAGCGGCAGTAAGGCCTCCGCCAAGCCCATCCGGGCAACAATCGTTCACAGTGCGTTATAAGTGCAGGTCAAGGGTGTATACAGAGGGTCAGGGAGGCGGGAGCGGGGGGCGTGAAAATCCAATAATCGTCCGGGCCGGGCCCTCGGCCGCGACGGGCTCCGCAGGGTCGCCGGTCCCGTTCCAGTGCCTCCTGGCGGCGCGGCCGCGGGGAGAGCCCGGCCGGAGATCGGAACGCTCTTCCTTCTCTCCCGCCGGGCCTCCGGGGGCTCCGAGAGCTGGGGGCCGGCCCACCGGTAGCCCCCGCAGGCCCGTCGCCCTGCGCCCCCGTACGTCACCGCCCGATGCGTACCTCCTCGGCCGTCGTGTCCCGCAGACCGCCGTCGAGAAGCAGCCAGCGCGTGATCCCGATCGATTCGAGGAACGGCACGTCGTGGCTCGCCACGATCAACGCCCCCTCGTACGCATCGAGTGCCGCCGTCAGCCGGCGCACGCTCGCCATGTCCAGACTGTTCGTCGGCTCGTCCAGCATCAGCAGCTGAGGCGCGGGCTCGGCCAGCAACAGCGAGGCCAGAGCCGCGCGGAACCGCTCGCCGCCCGACAGGGTCCCGGCAGGCCGGTCCGCCCGTGCCCCCCTGAACAGGAAGTGAGCCAGTCGCGCCCTGATCCGGTTGTCCGTGGCATCCGGCGCGAACCGCGCCACGTTCTTCACCACGCTCAACCCGTCGTCCAGCACATCCAGCCGCTGGGGCAGGAAGCGCATCGGCAACTGCACCGACGCCTCACCGGACACGGGTGCCAGCTCACCTGCCAGGGTCCGCAGCAGCGTGGTCTTGCCTGCTCCGTTACGTCCCACCAGTGCGATGCGTTCCGGACCGCGCACCTCGAAAGCACCCTGGACCCGCGCTCCGTAGAGCAGTTCCAGATTGTTCAGCATCAGCACGCCCTGGCCGGGATGGACCTTGGTGTGCGGCAGTTCGACCCTGATCTCGGCGTCGTCCCGGACCGCTTCGACGGCTTCGTCTAGGCGTTCCTTGGCCTCGGCCAGCTTCTCCGCGTGCATGATGCGGTGCTTGCCCGCGGATTCCTGGGCGGAGCGCTTGCGGGCACCCATGACGATCTTCGGTTCGCGTTTGCTCTCCTGCATCTTCTGTCCGTAGCGCTTGCGGCGCGCCAGTTTGACCTGCGCCTCGGCGAGTTCGCGCTTCTGGCGGTGCACATCGGCCTCGGCGACCCGGACCATGCGCCCGGCGGCCTCCTGTTCCACGGCGAGTGCCTCCTCGTACGCCGAGAGATTGCCGCCGTACCAGGTGACGGAGGCGTCCCTCAGATCGGCGATCTGGTCGACCCGCTCCAGGAGTTCCCGGTCGTGGCTGACGACGACGAGGACGCCGTTCCATGCGTCGACCGCCGCGTAGAGGCGGCCGCGGGCGTACAGATCGAGGTTGTTCGTCGGTTCGTCCAGCAGCAGTACGTCGGGCCGCGCCAACAGCAGCGCGGCCAGGCGCAGCAGCACGCACTCGCCGCCCGACATCTCACCGATCGTGCGGTCGAGGCCGATGTGACCGAGCCCGAGCTGATCGAGCGTGGCGAGTGCCCGCTCCTCCACATCCCAGTCGTCACCGACCGCGGCGAACCGCTCCTCGCCGACGTCGCCCGCCTCGATGGCGTGCAGCGCCGCACGGGTCCCGGCGATGCCCAGGGCTGCGTCGACGCGCAACGCGGTGTCCAGGACCAGATTCTGCGGCAGGTAGCCGATCTCGCCCGCTGTCCTGACGTGTCCCTCCGCGGGGGTGAGTTCGCCGGCGATCAGCCGCAGCAGCGTCGACTTGCCCGAGCCGTTGAGCCCGATGAGACCGGTACGGCCCGGCCCCACGGTGAGATGGAAGTCGTCGAGGACGGGGCTGCCGTCGGGCCAGGCGAAGGAGAGCGACGAACAGGTGATGTGGGTAAGGGGGGTTGACATGCGGAATCTCCCGGTTGCGAGGAAGGACAGGGGCAACGGGGCGAGACACCGGTCACTGGCTTTCCACGGAAGAAGATCCGGAGGAGATGAGGAAGGCCCTGGTCGCGGAGGACGGCTCGAAGAGCTGAGGTCACACCCGGGCACGCGGACATGTGCAGACATGGCACGGCGTGCGAACGGTGTCTCAAGACCTCAGACGAGCAACGTCCTACTCCTATCGGCGACAACAAGGACAACAACGAAGGTACGGCGGCCCTCGGGACGGGGCAAGTGAATTAACGGCCCCCGCCCGCGGACGCCGTGGGGTGCCCCCGGGAGGACCCGGGGGCCGAGGTCAGCAGGAACCGCCGAGCAGATGCGTCAGGCTCCGGTCCAGATCCAGGAAGCGGTGTTCGTCCCCGGCGGGGACCAGCTCCTGCGCACGCCGCAGGAAGCGGCGCAGCTCGGCCGTGCGCACGTGCACCATGGCGATGCCTTCCGCGGCGTGGAACTCCAGCACCGTACGGTCGTACCCGAAGGGCCTGAGGCGTACGTCCCCGACCCCCGCCGGAGCGTCCATCCCCGCCTCCAGCAGCTCTCGGGAGAACTCCCAGGACACCTCGGTCCCCTCAAGCGTCGCGGGCGCGGGGAACGCCATGCGTACGGCGAAGGGGTCCGTGCGGTCGTAACTCAGGACTGCGGGAAGCGTCTCCATCTGCGGGGCGGATGCGACCATGCGTGCCTTCACGGACTGCTCGATAACGGTGGACAAGACCTGCTCCCTCTCGCGACCGGATGAACGGTTCCCGGCACCTGGAGCGTTCGGCATCAGGGGGTGGCGTCGCCCACCGCCCCATTGCCGGACGCGCCTGTACAGACGACAGAAACCGTCGATCCGTGCACCGGAGCACGGCGTGAGCTGCGTCACCGCACACCGTTGCCCTTCACGCGTGCCCAATCCGCGGCGATGCACCCTGGACGGGGCCTGGCCCGTGAGTTAGCTTCCAGCGCCATGAAGGCCATGGGGAAGACGCGACGACTGATGTCACTGGGACTGTGCGGGGCGGCGCTGGCCGCCGCACTGGCCGCACCTGCGGCCCAGGCGATGCCCGGCGAACGGCACGAGCCGGCCTGGACGCCCACCGACACGGGGACCGGCGCCCGCTTCCGCGGCCTCGCGGCCGTCAGCGGCCGTACGGCCTGGCTCGCGGGCTCGAAGGGCACCGTGCTGCGCACCACCGACGGCGGCCGGCACTGGCGTGACGTCTCGCCGTCCGGCGCGGCGGACGCAGGGCTGGAGTTCCGCGACATCGAGGCCTTCGACGCCCGCCGGGCGGTGGCCCTGGCCATCGGCGAGGGCGAGGCCTCGCGGGTGTTGCGTACGGAGGACGGCGGGGCCACCTGGACCGAGTCCTTCCGCAACGCCGACGCACGCGCCTTCTACGACTGCCTCACGTTCTTCGACAGCCGCCACGGCCTCGCCATGAGTGACCCCGTGGACGGGAGGTTCCGCATCCTGTCCACGCATGACGGCGGCCGCAGCTGGAACGTGCTGCCGAGCGCCGGAATGCCCCAGGCGCTGGCAGGGGAGGCGGGGTTCGCGGCCAGTGGACAGTGCCTGGTCAGCGCCGGTCCGAAGGATGTCTGGCTGGCGACCGGCGGAGCGGCCACCGCCCGGGTCCTGCACTCCGGCGACCGCGGACTGACGTGGTCCGCGACCGCGTCGCCGATCCCGGCCGGTGACCCGGCCAGGGGCGTCTTCGGCCTCGCCTTCCGGGACCGCACCCACGGCATCGCGGTGGGCGGGGACTACCGCGCCGACCAGCTGTCTCCCAGCGCATCGGCCGTCACCTCCGACGCCGGCCGCGGCTGGCAGCCGTCCCGGACGCCGCCCACGGCCTACCGCTCGGGTGTCGCCTGGCTGCCGCACAGCCGGAGGGCCGCACTGGCGGTCGGCCCGACCGGCACCGACCTCACCACGGACGGCGGCCGCACCTGGCGCACCGTCGACGCCGGGTCGTACGACACGGTCGACTGCACCGCGGACGGGAGCTGCTGGGCAGCCGGTGAGAAGGGGCGGGCGGCACGCGCGTCCGTCCGCTGAGGGGCAGCGGGGGCCTTCGCCCGGATCGGTCCGTCAGCCCGGCGCGATCCTGACGCAAGGCCCTAAAGCTGCTGGCGGTACGGCGCGAGCGCGTCCGACGTCTTCGTCGCGATGAACTCCGTGATCCGGTACGCGCAGACGCCCTCCACGACGAAGGGGTCAAGGGCCGCGAGCCGCTCGATCGCGGCCCGGTCGTCCCCGACCGCGAGAATCACCCCGCCGTCGCGGGGGTTCTTCCGGCCCGAGGCGATGAAGACCCCGGCGGCGTAGTGGGCGTCGAGCCAGGCGACGTGATCCTTCATCACGGCGTCGACGCGGTCCAGCGGGGCGGTGTAGGACAGCTCGAGTATGAACACGATCGCAAGGCTACGACACGGCCTAAACTGAGCGTCATCATGACGATACTCCGGATGCCCGCCGACGAGGCCGAGGCCCGCATCCTCCAGGACGCGCTGCGCGCCCGCGTGGTGCTCGACGAGCCGGGGCCGCCGCCGGGCTCCGGTCGGGTGACGGGCGTCGACGTCGCCTACGACGACGAGCGCGATGTCGTCGTGGCGGCGGCCGTCGTGCTCGACGCGGCCACGCTGGAGGTGGTGGCCGAGTCCACCGCCGTCGGACGGGTCACCTTCCCCTACATCCCCGGACTCCTCGCCTTCCGCGAGATACCCACCGTGCTGGCCGCCCTGGAGTCCCTGCCCGTTGACCCGGGCCTCGTCGTCTGCGACGGCTACGGACGGGCGCATCCGCGCCGCTTCGGCCTCGCCAGCCATCTGGGCGTACTCACCGGGCTTCCGGTCATCGGCGTCGCGAAGAACCCGTTCACCTTCTCGTACGAACAGCCCGGACCCCGCCGAGGCGACCGCTCGCCGCTGGTCGACGGGGACGAAGTGGTGGGGCAGGCGTTGCGCACCCAGGACGGTACGAAACCGGTGTACGTCTCCGTCGGGCACCGCTCCGGCCTGGACAACGCCTGCGCGCACACGCTGCTGCTGGCCCGGGACTTCCGTCAGCCCGAGACCACCCGCAGAGCGGATGCGCTGTGCAGGCGGGCGCTACGTGAGGCCACAGGCTGAGTCCGGTGTGTACCCGGTGCCGGGCGTCTGAGTACGCGTACGGATAGCGCCCGCCGATCATGGTCGGCACTCTGGACACATGAACGCATCTCGCTCAACCGCTCGAACCGCACCCCTCCACCCCGCTCAGCGCCGAGTGGCGGTGGGCATGCTGATGGGGGGTGCGGCCGGCTTCGTCTGGGCCGGGGCGATGCTCTACACCCTGGCCTCCTGGATCTTCTGAGCTCCTGACGCCCGGCGGCGCGTCAGCGCACGGCCGCCACCCGGAAGCGCAGACCCGCCCCGCGCAGACGCTCAAGCAGCGCGTCACCCATGGCGACGGCCGTCGTGACCTGCCCCGAGGTCGCCGGGAGTTCGTCCAGCGCCAGGCACAGCGCCGCCTCCGCCAGCATCTTCGCCGTCTCGTCGTAGCCCGGATCGCCACCCGACACCTCGGTGAAGACCCGGCGGCCACCCCCCTCGCCGACGAACCGGACCGTGAACCAGCTCCGCCGGCGACGTTCCTCGTCCGGGCCGGACCCGGGCTCGTAGCGATCCATCAGCCAGGTCCGTACCGGCGGCAGTTGAGCCGCGCCGAGCAGGACGCCCAGCGCCGCCGTGCCCCCCAGGGCCACCGGCAGATGCTTGACCGAGGCGTAGTGCCGGTAGCGGAAGTCGGGGCCGTAGCGGGGGAGAGCCCGGGCGGAGCGCTCCACGATCTGTGCGTCGAGCGTCGGCAGCGGGAGCGCCCAGGTGCCGGTCTCCGTGCTGAAGCGCGGCCCGCCGAGCGGGGCGCGGGCGCGGCGGGCGACCAGGCGCGGCTCGTGCAGCCGGCGTTCCCTGGCGGCGCGCAGCGTCTGCGGGCCACGGCCCATCGCGGTGAGCGCGGAGGCGAACGTACCGCCCGAGAAGACGGCGTTGGAGCGGACGAATCCGTCGATGCGGAGCGGGACGTCCTCGGGCATCTGCCGGACCGTGAAGTACACCCCCAGATCGTGCGGGACGGAGTCGAAACCGCAGGCGTGCACGATGCGGGCCCCGGTCTCGCGCGCCCGGGCGTCGTGCTCCAGATACATCCGGTCGGCGAACTCCGGCTCGCCCGAGAGGTCGGTGTAGTCCGTGCCCGCCTCGGCGCAGGCGGCGACCAGCTTCTCCCCGTACCAGACGTACGGCCCCACGGTCGTCGCCACCACATGGGCGGACTCTGCCAGGTCGCGCAGCGCGTCCGCGTCCTCGGCGTCGGCGTGCAGCAGCGGCAGGTCCGCGCAGTGCGGGTAGCGCGCGGTGAGGCGGTTGCGCAGCTGTTCCAGCTTGGCGCGACTGCGGCCGGCCAGAGCCCAGCGGCAGTCCTCCGGGGCATGGGCCGCCAGATATCCGGCGGTGAGCTCACCCACGAAGCCGGTGGCGCCGAAGAGGACTACGTCATAGGGGCGTGGTGCCCCGTTCTGCCTGTTCATGAGTGCCTCCGCAGGGGGCCGGCGCCGATGTAGCAGGCAGAGGGTAGCGGAGCCGGACGTGGCGCTGTGCGGTCGGGGAGGCTTCGTGAGGGAGGATCCCTGGAGAAGAACTAAGCGCTTGCTCGCTCCTAGGGGTTGTGCGGAGCGCGGAGCATTCTTAGCATCATCGGTGTTACATCAGTTGTGTCATACCGCTGGGGGCTCGATGGCAACGACGGAGAACGGCGGCTCGCACGGTCGGCGTGGACCGCTGGCCGGTGTGCGCGTGGTCGAGCTGGCGGGCATCGGGCCCGGCCCGTTCGCCGCGATGCTCCTGGCCGATCTGGGCGCCGACGTGGTGCGCGTCGACCGGCCCGGCGGCGCCGGTCTCGGCATCGATCCGGCCCGCGACCTCACCAACCGCAACAAGCGCTCCGTCCTCGTCGACCTCAAGGCCGCCGACGGGCCGGCCACCGTCCTGGACCTGGTGGAGCGGGCGGACGTCCTGATCGAGGGGTACCGCCCCGGTGTCGCCGAACGCCTGGGCGTCGGCCCGGACGCCTGCCTGACCCGCAACCCGCAGCTCGTCTACGGACGGATGACGGGCTGGGGCCAGGACGGCCCGCTCGCCGAACGGGCCGGGCACGACATCGCCTACATCGCCGTCACCGGCGCCCTCTCCATGATCGGCAAGCCCGGGGAGCCGCCCGTCGTCCCGGCCAACCTGCTCGGCGACTATGCCGGCGGCTCGCTCTACCTCGTCGTGGGCGTCCTGGCCGCCCTCCAGCACGCCCGGACCCCCGGCGGCAGCGGACAGGTCGTCGACGCGGCGATCGTCGACGGCACCACGCACCTCACCATGATGATCCACGGCATGCTGCAGGCGGGCGGCTGGCAGGACCGGCGCGGCTCCAACCTCCTGGACGGCGGCTGCCCGTTCTACGGTTCGTACGAGACGTCCGACGGCGAGTACATGGCGGTCGGCCCGCTGGAGAAGCGCTTCTACACGGAGTTCACCGAACTGCTCGGCATCGGGGAGACGGCCCCCGACCGGGGCGACCTCGACCGGTGGGAGGAGCTGCGAACCCTCGTCGCCGCCCGGTTCCGTACCCGTACCCGCGCCGAGTGGACCGAGGTGTTCGACGGCTCGGACGCCTGCGTGGCCCCCGTTCTCTCCCTTCGCGAGGCACCCCACCACCCGCACCTCGCCGCCCGCTCCACCTTCGTCGAACACGGCGGACACACCCAGCCCGCGCCCGCGCCCCGGTTTTCGGCCACGCCCTCCTCGGTGCACAGCGGACCGGCGCAGCCGGGCGCGGACACCGAGGCCGTCGCCGCCGACTGGGGTGTGCCGGCCCTGCGGACCACCCGGAAGGAAGCGACCGACTGATGCAGCGGCAGATCTTCACCGAGGAGCACGACGCGTTCCGGGAGACGGTGCGCACCTTCCTGTCCAAGGAGGTCCTCCCGCACTACGAGCAGTGGGAGAAGGACGGCATCGTCTCGCGCGAGGCCTGGCGCGCCGCCGGGCGGCAGGGGCTGCTCGGCCTCGCCGTACCCGAGGAGTACGGGGGCGGCGGGAACACGGACTTCCGGTACAGCGCCGTCCTCGCCGAGGAGTTCACCCGCGCCGGCGCCCCGGGCCTCGCGCTCGGCCTGCACAACGACATCATCGGCCCCTACCTGACCGGCCTCGCCACCGAGGAGCAGAAGCGGCGCTGGCTGCCCGGCTTCTGCAGCGGCGAGATCATCACCGCCGTCGCGATGACCGAACCCGGCGCCGGCTCCGACCTCCAGGGCATCCGCACCACCGCAGAGGACCGGGGCGACCACTGGCTCCTCAACGGCTCCAAGACGTTCATCTCCAACGGCATCCTCGCCGACCTCGTGGTCGTCGTCGCGAAGACCACTCCGGAGGGCGGTGCGAAGGGCCTCTCGCTCATCGTCGTCGAGCGCGGCGCGGAGGGCTTCGAGCGCGGCCGCAACCTCGACAAGATCGGCCAGAAGTCCCAGGACACCGCCGAACTGTTCTTCAACGACGTGCGCGTGCCCAAGGAGAACCTCCTGGGCGAGCTCGACGGCGCCTTCATCCACCTGATGACCAACCTGGCCCAGGAGCGGATGGGCATAGCAGTCGCCGGGATCGCCGCCGCCGAGCACCTCCTGGAGATCACCACCACGTACGTCAAGGAGCGCGAGGCCTTCGGACGTCCGCTCTCCAAGCTCCAGCACATCCGCTTCGAGATCGCGGAGATGGCCACCGAGTGTGCGGTCACCCGGGCCTTCCTCGACCGGTGCATCGTCGACCACTCGGAGGGGACGCTCGACGCCGTGCACGCCTCCATGGCCAAGTGGTGGGCGACGGAACTGCAGAAGCGAGTCGCCGACCGGTGCCTCCAACTGCACGGCGGATACGGCTACATGGCGGAATACCCGGTGGCCAGGGCGTTCACCGACGGCCGTATCCAGACCATCTACGGCGGAACGACCGAGATCATGAAGGAGATCATCGGCCGCTCGCTGCTCGCCTGACCCGGCCCCCGCCACCCTGTTGCGCAACCACCCTCGAAAGGCAGCTGTCTTGAGTACCGAAGCTTTCGTCTACGACGCGATCCGCACCCCGCGCGGCCGCGGCAAGGCCAACGGGGCCCTGCACGGCACGAAGCCGATCGACCTCGTTGTCGGTCTGATCCACGAACTCCGTGACCGCTTCCCGGGCCTGGACCCGGCGGCCGTCGACGACATCGTCCTCGGCGTGGTCAGCCCGCTCGGCGACCAGGGCTCCGACATCGCGCGCATCGCCGCGATCGCGGCCGGCCTCCCCGACACCGTCGCGGGCGTCCAGGAGAACCGCTTCTGTGCCTCGGGCCTGGAGGCCGTCAACCTGGCCGCGGCCAAGGTCCGTTCGGGCTGGGAGGACCTCATCCTCGCGGGCGGCGTCGAGTCGATGTCCCGCGTCCCGATGGGCTCCGACGGCGGTGCCTGGGCGATGGACCCCATGACGAACTACGAGACCGGGTTCGCGCCGCAGGGCATCGGCGCCGACCTCATCGCGACCATCGAGGGCTTCTCGCGCCGCGACGTCGACGAGTTCGCCGCGCTGTCGCAGGAGCGGGCCGCCGAGGCGTGGAAGGACAACCGCTTCGCTCGTTCCGTCGTGCCCGTCAAGGACCGCAACGGTCTCGTCGTCCTCGACCACGACGAGCACATGCGCCCCGGCACCACCGCCGACTCGCTCGCCTCGCTCAAGCCGTCGTTCGCGGCGATCGGCGAGATGGGCGGCTTCGACGCGGTGGCGCTGCAGAAGTACCACTGGGTGGAGAAGATCGACCACGTCCACCACGCGGGCAATTCCTCCGGCATCGTCGACGGGGCCGCCCTCGTCGCGATCGGCTCCAAGGAGATCGGCGAGCGCTACGGACTCACCCCGCGCGCCCGGATCGTCTCCGCCGCCGTCTCCGGATCCGAGCCCACCATCATGCTCACCGGCCCCGCGCCCGCCACCCGCAAGGCGCTCGCCAAGGCCGGACTGACCATCGACGACATCGACCTCGTCGAGATCAACGAGGCCTTCGCCGGCGTCGTCCTGCGCTTCGCCCGCGACATGGGGCTCTCCCTCGACAAGATCAACGTCAACGGCGGCGCCATCGCGCTCGGCCACCCGCTCGGCGCCACCGGCGCGATGATCCTGGGCACCCTCATCGACGAACTGGAGCGCCAGGACAAGCGCTACGGCCTCGCCACCCTGTGCGTCGGAGGCGGTATGGGCATCGCCACCGTCATCGAGCGTCTCTGACCGTTCCCCTTCCTACGGAGAAGACAAGCAATGACCGAGAGCACGACCATTCGCTGGGAACAGGACGAGACCGGCGTCGTCACCCTCGTACTCGACGACCCCAACCAGTCCGCCAACACGATGAACCAGGCCTTCCGGGACTCCATCGAGGCAGTCGCCGACCGGGCCGAGGCCGAGAAGGACTCCATCCGGGGCATCATCTACGCGTCCGCCAAGAAGACCTTCTTCGCGGGCGGCGACCTCAAGGACATGATCAGGATCGGTCCCGAGAACGCGCAGGCCGCGTTCGACGCCGGCACCGCGATCAAGAGGTCGCTGCGCCGCATCGAGACCCTCGGCAAGCCCGTCGTCGCCGCCATCAACGGGGCCGCCCTCGGCGGCGGTTACGAGATCGCGCTCGCCGCCCACCACCGCGTCGCCCTCGACGCCCCCGGCTCCCGCATCGGCCTGCCCGAGGTCACCCTCGGCCTGCTGCCCGCCGGGGGTGGCGTCACCCGCACCGTACGCCTGATGGGCATCGCCGACGCGCTGCTCAAGGTGCTGCTCCAGGGCACCCAGTACACCCCGGCGCGCGCCCTGGAGAACGGCCTGATCCACGAGGTCGCCGCGACCCGCGAGGAGATGCTGGAGAAGGCCCGGGCCTTCATCGACGCCAACCCCGAGTCGCAGCAGCCGTGGGACGTCAAGGGCTACCGGATCCCCGGTGGCACCCCGTCGAACCCCAAGTTCGCCGCCAACCTGCCGGCCTTCCCGTCCAACCTGAAGAAGCAGCTCGCCGGCGCGCCCATGCCCGCGCCGCGCAACATCCTGGCCGCGGCAGTCGAGGGCTCTCAGGTCGACTTTGAGACCGCGCTCACGATCGAGGCCCGCTACTTCACCGAGCTGGTCACCGGCCAGGTCTCGAAGAACATGATCCAGGCGTTCTTCTTCGACCTCCAGGCCGTCAACTCCGGCGCCAGCCGCCCCAAGGGCATCGAGGAGCGCCCTGTCCGCAAGGTGGCCGTCCTCGGCGCCGGCATGATGGGCGCGGGCATCGCCTACTCCTGCGCCCGGGCCGGCATCGAGGTCGTCCTCAAGGACGTCTCCACGGAGGCCGCGGCCAAGGGCAAGGCGTACAGCGAGAAGCTGCTCGACAAGGCGCTCTCCCGGGGCCGTACGACCGAGGCCCAGCGCGACGAGCTGCTGGCCCGCATCACCCCGACCGGCGACCCGGCCGACCTGGCCGGCTGCGACGCCGTCATCGAGGCCGTGTTCGAGGACACCGGGCTCAAGCACAAGGTGTTCCAGGAGATCCAGGACATCATCGAGCCGGACGCCCTGCTCTGCTCCAACACCTCCACGCTGCCCATCACGGTCCTGGCCGAAGGGGTTTCGCGCCCCGTCGACTTCATCGGGCTGCACTTCTTCTCGCCCGTCGACAAGATGCCGCTCGTCGAGATCATCAAGGGCGAGAAGACCGGTGACGAGGCCCTGGCCCGTGCCTTCGACCTGGTCCGCCGGATCAAGAAGACACCGATCGTCGTCAACGACTCGCGCGGCTTCTTCACCTCGCGCGTCATCGGACAGTTCATCAACGAGGGTGTCGCCATGGTCGGCGAAGGCGTCGAGCCGGCGTCCGTCGAGCAGGCCGCCGCCCAGGCGGGCTACCCGGCCAAGGTGCTCTCGCTGATGGACGAGCTGACGCTCACCCTGCCCCGCAAGATCCGCAACGAGACCAGGCGCGCCGTCGAGGAGGCGGGCGGCAGCTGGGCCGGTCACCCCTCGGACGCGGTCATCGACCGGATGGTCGACGAGTTCGGCCGCCCCGGCCGCAGTGGCGGCGCGGGCTTCTACGAGTACGACGAGAGCGGCAAGCGCACCCGCCTGTGGCCCGGACTGCGCGAGCACTTCGTGAAGCCGGACGCCGACATCTCCTTCACCGACATGCAGGAGCGGATGCTCTTCTCGGAGGCCCTGGACAGTGTCCGCTGCCTGGAGGAGAACGTCCTGATCACCGTCGCCGACGCCAACATCGGCTCCATCATGGGCATCGGCTTCCCGGCATGGACCGGCGGCGTGCTCCAGTACATCAACGGCTACGAGGGCGGCCTCCCCGGCTTCGTGGCCCGCGCCCGGGAACTCGCCGAACGGTACGGGGACCGGTTCCTGCCGCCCGCACTGCTCGTGGCCAAGGCGGAGAAGGGCGAGACGTTCCACGACTGACGACGCCGCGACGGGCCGCACCCCGGTGCGGCCCGTCAGGGCGCTACTCGGCCGCGAAGGCGGCCCGCACCTCCTCCTTGAGGGAGCGCTGGAACGCGGTCACCAGAGCCTGCAGCACGAGCGGCTGCATGTGCGCGGACAAGGACTTCATCGCCTTCACGTGCTCGGGGTCCGACTCCCGCTCCCGGTACGGACCCCACACCTCGTCCCGGAAGAGCCGGGTCAGCTCGTGCGCGGCCGAGCGGGTGTGCTCCAGCAGGACCGTACGGGCGGCGAGGATCGTCTCGTGCGCGATGGGTACGTCGAGCAGCTCCACGCCGAGCCGCAGCAGGCCCGGATCCAGCCGGAACACGCCGTCCCCCGGATCGGCCCGCTCCAGTACCCCCATCGCGGCCAGCCGTTCGATGTCCTGCGGGCCCAGCACTCGCCCTGCGCGCCGTTCCAGTTCCTCGCGGGTCGCGTCCTCCGCCGAGTCGGGCGCCCACGAAGCCACCAGAGCCCGGTGGATCGCGAGGTCGTGGGCGCTCAGGTCGGGCGGCAGCTGCTCCAGATACCGTTCGATCGCGGCAAGCGTCATGCCCTGGTGCTGGAGCTCCTCGATGAGCGCCAGCCGGGAGAGGTGGCCGTGCCCGTAGTGCCCTACCCGGCGCGGCCCGATGACCGGGGGCGGAAGCAGACCCCGGGTGCTGTAGAAGCGCACCGTGCGCACGGTCACCCCGGCGCGTGCCGCCAGTTCGTCGACGGTGAGCTTCGGCTCCTCGCCCTCGGTCGCCATGTGTGCTCCTCGTGTCCGCCCGCGGGTGGGCCGCCGGGTGCGTGCGCCTCACTCCGGTGCAACAGTATTGCTGTCTCACCAATGATGTGAAAGAGCCCGGCTGTCAGTGGGCACGCTTAGCCTGCTGCCATGTCCGAGATCACTTACGTAAAGGGCGACGCGACCGCTCCCCAGGGCAAGGGCGTCAAGCTGATCGTCCATGTCTGCAACGACCTCGGTGGCTGGGGCAAGGGATTCGTCCTGGCCCTGTCGCGCCGCTGGCGCGAACCGGAGGCGGCCTACCGCCGATGGCACCGGGAGCGCGCGGGCAACGACTTCGGCCTAGGCGCAGCGCAGTTCGTGCAGGTGAGCCCGTACATCTGGGTGGTGAACACCGTGGGCCAGCGAGGTATGGGCACGGGCAGCAACGGGGTCCCGGTGCGCTACGAGGCGATCGACGCGGCGCTGGGGACGGTGGCCGGGAGAGCGGCCGAGCTGGGCGCCTCGGTCCACATGCCGCGGATCGGCTGCGGGCTGGCGGGCGGGAAGTGGTCCCGGATGGAGCCGCTGATCGAGAAGCGACTGGTGAGCCGGGGCATTTCGGTGACGGTGTACGACTTCGGCCACTGAGGGCTGTCCCGCAATTCCTGGCGGGCGCACGACGACAGCTACGGCACCTCGCCGCGTTGTCGAAACGCCCGAGTGCATCCAGTATGCGGGCGCCTCTCCGCCTTGCGATGCACCGCATCCGACGCCGCACGCTGATCCACCAGGAATTGCGGGACAGCCCTCAGGGTCCGTACGGCCTTGCGCAGAGGAGCCGGCACGGGAGCACGGCGCACCTGCCGGCAGGGCGCCCACCGGACACCGGCGGAGCCCTGTCGGCCTTGTTACAGAGATACGGGGTGAGTCGCTTCGTATCGACTCCTATGGTGGGGTGGACGCGGCGGAACGGGGAGGACCCATGACGGTACCGAGCACCGACGGGACACGGCTGGCCGTGGCGCTCGGCGCGACGCCGCCCTCCGATGCGCTCAGTGAGCAGATCCTGGACGCCGCACGCGAGCAGTTCATGACCTTCGGGCTGCGACGCTCCACCGTGGACGACGTCGCCAAGCGTGCCAGGGTCTCCCGGGTGACCGTGTACCGGCGGATCGGGAACAAGGACAGCCTCGTCTCAGCCTGTCTGCTGCGCGAATACCGCCGCTTCCTGGTGGAGGTGGACGACGCCGTGGCCGCGCTGCCGACGATGGAGGACCGGCTCGTCGAGGGGTTCGCCGCCGTCCTCCGTCACATCCGGGAGCATCCGCTCATCGGCGGTCTGCTGAGGCTGGAGCCCGAGACCATGCTGCCGTTCCTGACACTGGAGAGCGGACCGGCGTTGCTCGCCATCCGTGACTACCTGGCCGACCGGCTGCGCGAGGCCCGGCGTGCGGAGGGCCGGCCGGCGGCCGATGCGACCCCGGTCGCCGAACTGATGGTGCGGATCACCGTCTCCTTCCTCCTCAACCCCGTCAGCTGTTTCGAGCTCGACGACGAGAACCAGGTGCGGGAGTTCGCCCGCTGCTATCTGGTGCCGCTGCTGGCTGCCGGCTAGAACCGCCGGCCGCCCCGTCGGCTTCGTCGGGCAGGGGTTCCAGGGGGCGGTTGCGGGCCCAGTGCGGCCCGAGGTCGTCGAGCCGCCAGCCGAAGGGGTAGGAACGGGGCTGTGGGCGCGAGGGGAACCGCCGCGGCCTGGCCGGCAGCCTGCGCACGCACCGCGCGCGCAGGCGCAGGGCCGCCGAAGCCGACGCCTGCGCCCATCGCGGCTGCGGCCGGAAACCCAATGCCCTCAGCAGCGGATCGTCCAGCAGAGCGAGCGAGAATCTCGCCACCAGAGGACGTAACGGACGCGGGTACCAGCTGGCCATGACGCGGAAGGTGGCGTTCGCGACCCGCCGGTTGGCCGGGTCGTACGCGAACATCCGCTCCTCGTAGGAGTCGAGGAGCCGCTCGAACCCCGCGTACGTGTCGGGGGCCCCTTCGATCCCCATGACCGCCGCCATCTTGCGGCCGGTCTCCACGAGCGCCTGGACCTCCTGGGCGCACAGCGGGCGCCAGCCGAACCGGTCGATCCAGCGCTTGGGCCCCACGACCGTGGTCGCGAGGACGTAGCGGAAGTCCTCGTTCGGGATGCTGTACTTGCCGTGGATCCGGTTGAGATGCCGTGCTGCCGCCCTTCCGCGCTCCGAGTCGAAGCCGTCGGCGGCCATCTCGTATCCGATCAGCACCGTGTCGTCATACCGCTTCTGCCCGGCCCGTTCGAACTCCTGGGTGCGATCGAGGAGAACGGAGATCCGGGGGACGCCGTAGTCACGGAGGAAGGCGACGCTCACCCCCTGCCGGTAGTCCCACGGGAACTCGTACTGAGAGATCAGCCGAAGGATCTCGGCGTAGTCGCGCGCCGGATCCATCCGGCGTATCTCGTGCAGGCGGCTGTATCGGCCCATGGTGTGCCCTCCTGTCCGTGTACCGACTCCCTGCGGGGCCCCTGTTGCGGGTTGTCGCTGTCCGATGTGTCAACTCGGCGTTGTCACAAGGAATGTGACGGACCATCCGGTCCGGGAGTCAAAGTTACAAATACTATTGACTTGTTTCATCGGCCCCGTCAACACCTCCGGTGGCAGGGCGCTCCGCGGGGTCGCTGCGCATGACGCCCGCCGCGCTCGCATACTGGATCACGCAGGGGGCCTGTGCCGAGTCGTGGCGCCGTCGACCGTCGGGAGCACCGCATGAGCAGCGAGACAGCCGGTGCCGCCGAGCCCGTCCCGCCCCCGCCCGGCGGCGTGCTGTGGAGCCTGGCCGGTGATGTCCGGGCCCTGCTGATGCTGCCGGCTGCCCTCACTCTCCAGGTCGCCCATCCCGCGGTCGGGGCGGGCGTCGATGAGCACTCGGTCTTCCGTACCGACCCGTGGGGTCGCGGGGAGCGTTCCCTGAGCTCGCTCCAGCTCTGGGTGTACGGGGGAGAGGAAGCCGCCGAGGAGGGGCGCCGGCTCCGCCGGCTGCACCGCACCATCCAGGGCACCGACACCCGCGGACGCCCCTATCACGCCCTGTCGCCGGACAACTACGCCTGGGTGCACGCGACGGGCTTCCCGGTGTACCGGCACGGGGCGCACTACCTCATCCGCCCGCTCGGCCCGGAGCAGGAACGGGCGCTGTACCGGGAATGGCTCCAGGTCGGCCGGGTGCTCGGGATCCGCGACCGTGACATGCCGGCGACGATCGAGGAGTTCTGGCCCTACTACCGCGGCATGCTCGCCGAACAGGTCGAACGGACCGCCGTCGTCGAGGAACTCGTCTCCACGGGCACCCCGGTGCCGCCCCCCGACCGGGGCCCGCTCCTCCTCCGGCTGCTGCTGAGGGTCGCGTGGCCGGTGCTGCTACCGCCTCTGGCCCGCTTCCGCAGCTTCCTCACCGTCGGGCTCATGCCGCCGGACGCGCGCGAGGCGATCGGACTGGAGTGGACGGGGGCGCAGGAGCGCAGGCTGCGGCGGTTCTGTGCCGTCGTGCGACTGGTCGTGCCGGTGCTGCCGGAACGGCTGCGGTACCTTCCGCGGGCGCGACGGGCGCGGGCGGCTCACGGGCGGGCCCGCCGCGCCCGCTGACCGTGCTCACTGCCGCCGGCCACCGCGTCGGGGTCACGCCGAGGCGCGGCGGACCAGCTCGGTCGGCGTGATCACCGAACCGGGCCCCGAGACACCGTCGTTGAGCCGTTCCATCAGGAGTCGTACCATCAACCGGCCCATTCCCACCACATCCTGACGGATCGTCGTCAGCGGCGGATCGGTCGCCTCGGCGACCGACTCCATGTCGTCGAACCCGACCAGGGCCACATCGTGGGGAACCCGGCGGCCGTGCTCGCGCAGCACCCGCAGGGCGCCGGACGCCATCAGGTCGTTGGCGGCGAAGACCGCGTCCAGGTCGGGCCGTCGCTCCAGCAACTCCGCCATCGCCCGCGCGCCGCCCTCGGGGGTGAAGTCGCCGTCCGCGATCAGGGCGGGATCGCCGTCGGGCAGCACGTCGGCGTAGCCGTCGATCCGGTCGAGCGCCGATGTCTGGTCGCGTGGGCCCGCGATGTGGGCGATGTTCCGGCGGCCGAGTGAGACCAGGTGGCGCACGGCCTCGCGGGCGCCGCCCCGGTTGTCGCAGTCCACATAGGGGACCGCGAGCTCGCAGGCCGCGCCCGGCCGTCCCGGGCGGCCGCCGTAGACGGTCGGCACCCGGAACCTTCGGATGACCGCAGGCAGTTGGTCGCCGGTGTGCAGCGAGAAGGCGAGCACTCCGTCGACATGCCCGCCGGCCAGATAGCGGGTGACGCGCTCGAAGTCCCCGCTGCCCTCCACCAGGAGCAGGACCAGTTGGGCGTCGTGGACGCCGAGTTCACGGCTGATGCCGCGGATGTGCTGGGAGAAGAAGGGGTCGGAGAAGATCCGGGCCTCGGGTTCGTCGATGATCACGGCGACTGCCCCGTTGCGCCGGGTCACCAGAGTCCGGGCGGCGTGGTTCGGGATGTAGCCGAGCTCCTCCACCGCCTTGCGGACCTGGTCCACGAGCGCCTGCCGTACCCCCGCACCGCCCCTCACCACCCGCGAGGCGGTCGCCCGGGAGACTCCGGCGCGGGCCGCCACTGCCTCCAGCGTGGGGCGCGCGTCGTGCGGGGCGTCGGAGGTCGGACCGGGCAAGAGAGGCTCCTCGGGGCGCGGAGTGGGTGCGAAGAGCGGCCGGGCCCGGCCGATCAGCGCGAACCTGGTCAGCCTAAGGGCCAAGGCCGTGAAGTTAAGGCTTGGTCGTTGGCGTCAAGATCTTGATGTTGAGGGTGGCTGTGTAGGTGCGCCGGTCGACTCTGAGGCTTTTGTATGCGTATCGGGATAGGGGTCGTTTCACCGCTCGGGGGCTGACGCGGAGGCGGCGGGCGGGCATGAGGTGGTCCAGGACGGCTCGGCCGATCGTTCCGGCGAGGTCGATGACGGAGTCGGCGATGATGCCTGCGGCTCGGACGATCTGATCGCGGGCGCATCGTAGTGCGACGCTGAAACTTCCCCGGTCGGGGTCTGCTCCGGGTGTGGTCCCGGTGGCGTCGGCGATCGCGATCCGCAGGGCCTGGTATGCGCTCAGGAGGGCATAGACCTCTTGGGTGATGCCTGCCCAGGTCTGAGAGCGCAGGACTCGTCGGCCCAGCATCGACTTCTTGATCGCGAAGTAGGCGGATTCCACTTCCCATCGCTCGTGATAGAGGCTGACCAGGTTGGATGCCGGGTATCGGTGGTGGTCGAGGAGGTTGGTGGCCAGCCGGTAGAGGCCGGTCGTGCGGCCCTGGCTGGTAATGATGGTGATCTCGCACTCGATGATGCGGACTTCGAGACCGCCGAAGCGGGAGAGGTGGGAGCCGTCGTCGAAGCGGGCCAGGACCGGGGGCTTGCGGGCGGCCGAGATACGGGCCAGGAAGGCGGCCTCGGTGCCGGCGACGGCGGTCAGGAACGGATTGCCGGAGAAGCCCCGGTCGAGAAGGACGATCATTCCCGCGTGCAGGGAGCGGGCCAGTTGCTTGGCGTAGGCGCTCTCGCCGCTGGAGCGGGGGCCGAAGGCAGCGTCCAGGACCGCGCGGGTGCCGCAGGCCACCAGCGCGGTCAGGCAGATCTGCGGGTAGCCGGAGGTCCCGTACTGGTTGGTGATCCCGCCCAGACGGGCCCGGTGCAGTGGGCTGTCGGGGACGTCGAGGCAGGTGCCGTCGATCGCGACGGTCAGCAGGCCCTTGAAATGGGCGCCGGTGGTACGGATCGCTGTCGCGGGCCCGCGCAACAGGTCGAACAGGGCCTGCATGGGACGCGCCCCCAGGCGGGTCCGGGCGTTCCAGAGCGCTGTGCCGGTGACCTTCGCGACCGGTATCGCCTCCAGCGAGGCGGTGAGCTTGCGCCAGACTGCCAGGTAGCCGCAGTCGTCGAAAAGGGCCGCGGCCAGCAGCAGGTAGACCACCACCCGGGCAGGAATCTTCCGCAGCCGCTGCTGGACCGCACCCGTTTCGACAAGGGCCGCATCGACCATCTCGAACGGGACGATCCGGGTGAGTTCCCCCAGATGCCCAGGAGCGAACAAGCCCTTGGCTACCGTGATTTCACGCGTGATGACACACTGATCGGACAGCGGAGCCTCCGGTGCTGTGAACGGCTGTCTTGGTCGACTGCCAGTTCTACCGGGGCTCCGCTTCTCACGTCCCGGATCGCACCAGATCAGACCCCACACGTTGGCGTCCCCCGAGCCCTAACTTCACGGCCTTGGCCTAAGGGCTGTCCCGTACGGATCAGGCCTGTCGCTCGGTCACCGAGGGGGGTACCTTCCGCCCATGCCGATACGTGTGCGGGGCGCCCATCCGGTGAACGGCCCCCGCGGCCGGTCCGGGAGCGCTGCGCACTCCGGCCGGCCCACCATCCGAAACCTCACCCTGATCGCCGTCGCCGCCGCACTCGCGGTCCCGCTGGTCACCCCGAACTCCGAGGCGGCGGGAACCCCGCCCCGTACGGGCTTCGAGGTCACCCACGGTGCACGGTGGACGCGTGTGGACGAGGAGAGGTCCCTGCTCGACGCCGTCGAACGCGACAGCGACCGGGTCTCCGTGGACCGGATCGGCATCACGCGGCAGGGACGCCCCCTGCGCCTCGTCCGGATCGGCGGCGGCCGCACACCGGGGCTCACCCTGCTGCTGGTGTGCAGCCAGCACGGCGACGAACCCGCCGGCCGCGAGGCGTGCCTGACGGTGATCCGCGACCTCGCCTACGCCACGGACCCGGCGACCCACGCCCTCCTTTCCCGCACCGAGATCCTCCTCCTGCCGACCGCCAACCCCGACGGCCTGGCCGCCGGAACCCGGGGCAACGCGGACGGTCTGGACATCAACCGCGACCACCTCGCCCTGCGGACCGCCGAGGCCCGTGCCCTCGCCGCGGTCATCAGGGACCGGACCCCCGATGTCATCGCCGACCTCCACGAGTACGGTGCCGCCTCGCCCTCCTACGACAAGGACCTCTACGCCCTCTGGCCCCGGAACCTCAACACCGACGACCGGGTGCACGCGGAGTCCGAGCGTCTGGTCGAACACTTCGTGCGGCCTGCCGCGCTGGACGCCGGGTTCACCAGCGGTCGTTACGGGGTCCGGACCGACCCGGCGACCGGCAGTCCGATCGAACAGACCGCGGGCGACGGACAGGAACGCATCCTGCGCAACACCGCAGCCCTAGACCACGCCATCGGCCTGCTCGTCGAATCCCGCACCGACGCGCTCTCCGACGCCGAGCGGACCGACCCCGGCCTGGGGCACCGGCGTCGCGTGCGATCCCAACGGGCCGGGATCGACGCGCTCTTCGCCTACGCGGAGGACGAGCGCGACCGCATCCTCGCCGCCACCGCCCGTTCGCGCGCGGCCGGGTACGCCGACCGGGGGCCGGTGTATCTCGGGGGAGCTGACAACGAGGCGGCGGAGCCCGGTGAGATCCTCTTCGACCCGCCCTGCGGCTACCGGCTCACGGCGGACCGCTATGCCGACGTGCGGGACGAACTGGCCCTGCACGGCGTCACGTCCCGGCCCGACGGTGACGGTGTGTACGTGCCCCTGCGACAGCCGGCCCGGAGGCTGATCCCGCTGCTCCTGGACGGAAGGGCGACATATCGCCTCACAAGCGGTCAACCCGATACCGCTTGTTGATCCCGGGAGAAGCACACCGTGTGTGGTACTGCCTACGGAGAGCGAAAAATTCAGCTTCCGCGAAAGGTGCCATTCGTGTCGCAGGACGATCAGAGAACGGGCGGTAAGGGGGACCTGTCGGTGACGGCGGATCTGCCCGGTGATCCGACCCAGGGCCGGCACCCCACGACCGACCGGGTGGTGTTCGGAGTCACCGCAGTCCTCACCCTCGCCTTCGTCGTCTGGGGGGCGACCGCCACCGACTCGCTGGAGGACGCCTCCAGCACCCTGCTCAACGGCCTGATGCACAACGGTGGCTGGGCCTTCATGCTGGCGGCCTCGGGGTTCGTGGTGTTCGCACTCTGGCTCGCCATCAGCAGGTACGGGAAGATCTCCCTGGGTCAGGAGGGCGAGGAGCCGGAATTCCGGACCGTGTCCTGGGTCGCGATGATGTTCAGCGCGGGCATGGGCATCGGCCTGATGTTCTACGGAGTCAGCGAGCCCCTGGCGCACTTCATCCACCACCCGCCCGGGACCCATCCGGCCGACGCCGCCGACGCGATGCAGACGGCCATGGCCACCACCCTCTTCCACTGGACGCTCCATCCCTGGGCGATCTACGCGGTGGTCGGTCTCGCGATCGCGTACAGCACCTATCGGCGCCGCAGGCGTCAGACGATCAGCGCGGTCTTCGAGCCGCTCATCGGTGCCCGGCACGCCCACGGCGGTGTCGGCCGGTTCATCGACATCCTCGCCATCTTCGCCACGCTCTTCGGTTCGGCCGCCTCGCTGGGCCTGGGAGCCCTCCAGATCGGCAGCGGATTTCACGAGCTGAACTGGAAGGAGAAGACCGGCACCGGACTGCTCGTCCTGATCATCGCCGTACTGACGGTCGCCTTCGTCGCCTCGGCGATCTCCGGCGTGGAGAAGGGCATCCAGTGGCTGTCCAACATCAACATGGTGCTCGCCCTGATCCTCGCCGTCTTCGTGTTCATCGCGGGCCCCACCATCATCGTGCTCGACCTGCTGCCCACCTCGATCGCCGCCTACCTCGGTGATCTGCCGCAGCTCGCCGGCCGCACGGAGGCGACCGGCAAGGGTGAGGTCGCCGACTGGCTCAGCAGCTGGACCGTCTTCTACTGGGCCTGGTGGATCTCCTGGACGCCGTTCGTCGGCATGTTCATCGCCAGGATCAGCCGCGGGCGGACGATCCGTCAGTTCATCGGCGGCGTCATCCTGGTGCCCAGCACCGTCAGTCTCATCTGGTTCGCGATCTTCGGCGGCACCGCCATCAAGCTCCAGGAGGCGGGGAAGCTGGACGGCGCCGACACCCAGGAGGCCCAGCTCTTCGGCGTACTGCAGCAGTTCCCCATCCCCACCGTGATGAGCCTGCTGGTGATGATCCTGGTCGGCATCTTCTTCGTCTCGGGCGCGGACGCGGCCTCCATCGTGATGGGCACCCTCTCGCAGAAGGGCATCCTCGAACCGGCCAAGTGGGTCGTCATCTTCTGGGGCGTCGTCACCGGCGCGGTGGCGGCGGTCATGCTGCTCATCGGGAACGGAAAGGGCGATGCGCTGGCCGGTCTGCAGAACCTGACCATTCTGGTGGCCGCGCCCTTCACCATCGTGATGATCGGCATGTGCGTGGCACTGATGCGGGACCTGCGGGAGGACCCGCTCATCGTGCGCCGTGAGTTCGGGGTGGAAGCCGTCGAGTCCGCGGTCATCGAGGGGCACGCCAAGTACGACGGCGACTTCGAGATCCGGATCGGTCCCGGCGGCAGCCAGATCACCACCGAGCGGCACGACAAGCCCGGCGGTCCGACGCCCGCGGGCGACTGATGCGCGGGGTGCGCGGAGCCGACGGATCAGCCCACCAGGCGGGCCGCCGCCTCTGCGCACCCCAGTGCCACCGTCACCCCCGCGCCCCCGTGCCCGTAGTTGTGCACCAGACGCCCGCCGCCGGGCAGCGGCTCGGCCTCGATCCGCACCCCCGCGTCCCGGGCGGGCCGTAGTCCCACCCGGTGTCCGACGACCCGCGCCCCGGCTATCTCCGGGCGGACCCGGGCGCACCGGGCCACGATCTCCTGCGCCGTACGGGGATCGGGCACCGTGCTCCAGTCGTCGGCCCGGGCCGTGCCGCCGAGCACCAGCCGGCCCGGCTGCGGGAAGAAGTACGTGGTCTCGCTCGACGCCGGGTCCGCCTCGGTGAACCACTCCTCGATCCCGGGGTTCTCCACCAGCACCAACTGGCCGCGCACCGGCCGCATCCCGGAGTCCGGAACCAGGTCCCGGGCACCGAGCCCCGCGCAGTTGACCACCGTCGCCGCCTCGGCGGCCGCCTCGTCGAACGAGGTGACGGTCCGCCGCTCCACCGAGCCCCCGGCCGCCCTGACCCGTCCCTCCAGCCACCCCAGGTGGACGGGCATGTCGATCAGCGGCAGCCGGCACCGCAGCCCCTCAGCGCTCTCCACCACGTCGTTCAGCTGCCCCGCCCACGGCCCGAGCCCGGCGAGCCGCTCGCCGCGGTGCACTCCCTCGACCAGCCGCACGCCGGTCTCCCGCGGACGGGCGGCCAGCTCCTCGTACCACCGCAGCGTGGTCAGTGACCACCCGCCCACCCGGTTCTGCGGCTCGATCCGGTACGGCCACCACAGGGCGCCCGCGACCGCCGACGTCGTGGCCGAGGCCGGTGCCGCGGACCAGACCCGCACCCGGTGGCCGCGCCCCGCGAGCACCATCGCCGTGGTGAGACCGCTGACCCCGCCGCCCACCACGACCACATCCGACACTGCCGCCCCGCCGCTGCCCTGGCCCGTCACGTCTCGACTCATGGCCGGACGCTAACGGACATCCGCGCCGCCGTGCTCAGCGGTGCACGGTCGAAGGCCCTGCCGGCCGCCTCCGCGGGGCACCGGTGGGCCTGACCGCCCGAGGTGGTCCGGCGGCCGATTAGGATCGGCACCCTGATGACTGCCACCCTCGTCGCCAAGGACCTCGCCGCCGGACACGGCGACCGCACTCTCTTCGCCGAGCTCGACCTCGTGGTCGCGCCCGGTGACGTGATCGGTCTCGTCGGAGTCAACGGCGCCGGTAAATCGTCGCTGCTCCGCCTGCTCGCCGGGCTCGACCAGCCGGAGGAGGGCGAGCTGCGGCTCTCCCCGCCCACCGCCACGGTCGGGCACCTGCCACAGGAACCGGAGCGCCGCCCCGGCGAGACCGTGCGCGCGTTCCTGGCCCGCCGCACAGGCGTCGCCGACGCCCAGACCACCATGGACGCCGCCACGCAGGCCCTCGTGGACGGGGCACCCGGCGCCGACGACGCGTACTCCGAGTCGCTGGAGCGCTGGCTCGCACTGGGCGGCGCCGATCTGGACGAGCGGGCCGAGGAGATCGCGGCCGACCTCGGCCTCACCGTCGGACTCGACCTGCCGATGACCGCACTCTCCGGCGGCCAGGCCGCCCGCGCGGGCCTCGCCTCGCTGCTGCTGTCGCGCTACGACATCTTCCTGCTGGACGAGCCCACCAACGACCTCGACCTGGACGGTCTGGAACGGCTGGAGCGGTACGTCTCCGGGCTGCGCGCCGGCACGGTCGTCATCAGCCACGACCGCGAGTTCCTGATGCGCACGGTCACCAAGGTCCTCGAACTCGACCTCGCCCAGCAGCAGATCAACCTGTACGGCGGCGGCTACGCGGCCTACCTGGAGGAGCGCGACCGGGCCCGCAGGCACGCCCGTGAGGAGTTCGAGGAGTACGCGGACAAGCGCTCGGCACTCGAAGGCCGGGCCCTGATGCAGCGTTCCTGGATGGACAAGGGCGTCAGGAACGCCCGCCGCAAGGCCTCGGACTCGGACAAGATGGCCCGCAAGTTCCGCAGCGAGTCGAGCGAGAAGCAGGCAGCGAAGGCCCGGCAGACCCAGCGCATGATCGAGCGCCTCGACGTCGTGGACGAGCCGCGCAAGGAGTGGGAACTGCGGATGGAGATCGCGACCGCGCCCCGCTCCGGTTCCGTCGTGGCGACCCTGCGTGAGGCCCAGGTCGTCCGCGGCGACTTCGCGTTCGGGCCGGCCTCGCTCCAGATCGACTGGGCGGACCGGGTCGCCATCACCGGCGCCAACGGAGCCGGCAAGTCGACTCTGCTCGCGGCCCTGCTCGGCCGTCTCCCCCTGGACTCGGGGCACGCGAGCCTGGGCTCGGGAGTGGTCGTCGGTGAGGTCGACCAGGCACGGCAACTGTTCCACGGATCGGAGTCGCTCCTGGAGGCGTTCTGCGCGGCCGTACCCGAGACGGAGCCCGCTGAGGTCCGGACGCTGCTCGCCAAATTCGGCCTGCGTGCCGACCATGTGATGCGCCCGGCGACCACGCTCTCCCCGGGCGAGCGCACCCGGGCGGCGCTCGCGCTCCTCCAGGGCCGTGGCGTCAACCTCCTGGTGCTGGACGAGCCCACGAACCACCTGGACCTGCCCGCGATCGAACAGCTGGAGTCGGCGCTCGACTCCTACACGGGGACGCTGCTGCTGGTGACGCACGACCGCCGGATGCTGGAGGCGGTCCGCACGACGCGCCGCGTCGAGGTGGCGGCGGGCCGGCTGACGGAGATCTGACCGTTCCGGCCTTCGCCGGTCCGAGGCGCGGGGCCCGGGGCGGGGCTCCGGATCACGCGAAGGGCCGGGGCGGGGAAAGGGCCCGCCGCCGGCGCGCGCCTCTCCCCGCTCCGCCCCACGGCGGCTAGCGCTTCTTGCCGCCCTTCGTGGGATCCACCAGCCCCGCCCGCCGCAGCGCGTCGGCCATCGCGCCGTTGGCCGGGGCCGCAGCCGGCGCCTGGCGAGCGCCGGCACCGTTGCCGCCCCCGCCACCGCGCCGGTCGCGCCCCTGGCCGCCCTGGCCGCCACGCGCGCCCGATCCGCCCTGACCCTGGCCCTGCCGCTGCCTCGGCGGACGCCCGCCGCGCTCACCGGCCGTGGCTCCGGAGCCCGCACCGGCGCCCGCGCCCGCCTCGTCGTCCAGCCGCAGCGTCAACGAGATCCGCTTCCGCGGGATGTCGACCTCCATGACCTTGACCTTGACGATGTCACCCGGCTTCACGACATCGCGGGGGTCCTTCACGAAGGTCCTCGACATCGCCGACACGTGCACCAGACCGTCCTGGTGCACCCCGATGTCCACGAACGCGCCGAAGGCCGCGACGTTCGTCACGACGCCCTCCAGCACCATCCCGGACGCCAGGTCGCCGATCTTCTCGACGCCTTCCTTGAAGGTGGCCGTCTTGAAGGCCGGACGCGGGTCGCGTCCGGGCTTCTCCAGCTCCCTGAGGATGTCCGTGACGGTCGGCAGCCCGAACTTCTCGTCCACGAAGTCGTCCGCCCGCAGCGTCCGCAGCACGTCCGAGTTGCCGACCAGCGAGGCGACGTCACCGCCCGTCCGCTTCGCCATCGCACGGACCACCGGGTACGCCTCCGGGTGCACACTGGAGGCGTCCAGCGGGTCGTCGCCGCGGATCCGCAGGAAGCCCGCGCACTGCTCGTACGCCTTCGGGCCCAGCCGCGCCACGTCCTTGAGGCCCTTACGGGAGCTGAACGGGCCGTTGGCGTCGCGGTGCGCCACGATGTTCTCCGCGAGCCCCGAACCGATGCCGGAGACCCGCGAGAGCAGCGGCGCCGACGCGGTGTTGACGTCGACCCCGACTCCGTTCACACAGTCCTCGACCACCGCGTCGAGCGAGCGCGACAGCTTCACCTCGGACAGGTCGTGCTGGTACTGGCCGACTCCGATGGACTTCGGGTCGATCTTCACCAGTTCGGCAAGGGGGTCCTGGAGGCGGCGCGCGATCGAGACCGCGCCACGCAACGAGACGTCCATGTCGGGGAGTTCCTGCGAGGCGAAGGCGGAGGCCGAGTACACGGAGGCGCCCGCCTCCGACACCATCACCTTGGTGAGCTTCAGCTCCGGGTGCTTGTCGCACAGTTCACCGGCGAGCTTGTCCGTCTCGCGTGACGCGGTGCCGTTCCCGATCGCGATCAGATCGACATCGTGCGCCTTCGCCAGCTGCTCCAGCTTGGCGAGCGACTGGTCCCACTTGTTCGCCGGGACGTGCGGGTAGATGACATCGGTCGCGACGACCTTGCCGGTCGCGTCGACGACGGCGACCTTCACCCCGGTACGGAAGCCGGGGTCGAGCCCCAGCGTGGCCCGCGTCCCGGCCGGTGCGGCGAGGAGCAGATCGCGCAGGTTCGACGCGAAGACGCGCACCGCCTCGTCCTCCGCCGCCGTACGCAGCCGCAGGCGCAGGTCGATCCCGAGGTGGACGAGGATCCGGGTCCGCCACGCCCAGCGCACCGTGTCGGCCAGCCACTTGTCACCGGGACGCCCGCGGTCGTTCACCCCGAAGCGGCGGGCCACCATGTTCTCGTACGACGACGGGCCCGGCGTCTCGGACGGCTCCTCCGGCTCCAGGACCAGGTCGAGGACGTCCTCCTTCTCGCCCCGGAGCATCGCCAGCACCCGGTGTGAGGGGAGCGCGGTGAACGGCTCGGCGAAGTCGAAGTAGTCCGCGAACTTGGCGCCCGCCTCCTCCTTGCCGTCCCGCACCCTGGCCATCAGCCGCCCGCGCGACCACATGCGCTCACGCAGGTCGCCGATCAGGTCGGCGTCCTCCGAAAAGCGCTCGGTGAGGATGGCGCGGGCCCCCTCCAGGGCCGCAGCGGCGTCCGCGACGCCCTTGCCGGCGTCGACGAAGGCCGCGGCCGAGGCGAGCGGGTCCGTCGACGGGTCGTCGAGCAGCCCGGAGGCGAGCGGTTCGAGACCGGCCTCCCGGGCGATCTGCGCCTTGGTCCGCCGCTTCGGTTTGAACGGAAGGTAGATGTCCTCCAGACGCGCCTTGGTGTCGGCGGCCCGGATCTGCGCTTCCAGCGCCTCGTCGAGCTTGCCCTGCTCCCGTACGGATTCGAGGATCGCCGCACGGCGCTCCTCCAGCTCCCGCAGATACCGCAGCCGTTCCTCGAGCGTGCGCAGCTGCGCATCGTCGAGCATCTCGGTCGCTTCCTTGCGGTAGCGCGCGATGAACGGCACGGTCGATCCGCCGTCGAGCAGCTCGACGGCCGCCTTCACCTGTCGCTCGCGTACGCCGAGCTCCTCGGCGATCCTGCCTTCGATGGACGTCGTCACGGTTCTACCGACTCGCCTTCTCCTGCTGGCTGTGCTGGTCGGGCCCGGTGCCGGCCGTGAGGACCGGCGCCGGAGCCACTCGCCTGCATTGTGCCGGGTGGCCGGGCGCCGTGTCGCCCGACCACCCCAGTTGTCGGCCGCCGGTTTCCGGCAGGTCAGCCGGTCGCTTCCGCGGGAAACGCGCCGGCCGCCAGCGCGGTGCCGAGGAATCCGCGCCCCAGTTCCGTCAGCCGGGCCACGCCCGCGCCGCCGAGGTGCTCGTACGGGGCCAGGTCCATCCGGTCCGTGTCCTCCTCCAGACCGGCCCGCAGCGCGGTGCCCTCTTCCGTCAACCCGCCCTCGGAGGTGAGCAGTCCACGCTCGCGCAGCCGCTCGGACGCGTCCTCCCAGTCGGTGCGCCGCCAGCCGCGGCTGGCCAGGATCCAGCGCGGCGCCATGCCCTTGCCGGTGGCGGTGTGGCTGACCAGGGCCTCCAGCGGGTCGAGCGAGGCCGCGAGGAGAGCGGCGAGGTGGGCGTCGCCGCGGTGCTCACGCAGCAGCGTCGCGGCGTGCCAGTACGCCAGGTGCGGCTGCTGCGGCACCGGGAGATCGGCGTGTGCCGCGTAGAGCGGCCGGGCGTGTCGCGTACAGCCCTCGGCGGCGCGCAGAGCCAGCTGTGCGGCCTCGGCCATCTCGGGCGAGGCGATGACCTCCTCGCCGAGCAGCCGGCGCAGCGTCGAGTCGGCGGCACGCAGCCGCGCCGCCAGGACCGTCCCGGGCGAGGCGAGGTCCCAGACGGCGGGGACATGCCGGGCCACGAGCTCGTGGTTGAAGTTGTAGAAGGTGGCGGTGACCGTGCCCGGGCCGACCGCCCCCATGGCAGCGGCGCGCGTGGCGAAGTAGGCGGCGGTGGGGTCGTCGATCCCGATCCCCCCGAGCTCCTTGCCGAGGTCGGGCGAGAAGTAGAGCGCGGAGTGCAGCGGGTTGAGGGCGTTGTGACAGCGGCGTCCGGCGCGGGGCGGGAGAGTACTCATGCCCGCACGTTACCGACTGGTCGGTACGTGTCGGAACCCCGGGGCCCGCGTGAGTTGCGCCGCAGCCCGGCATGGCAGGAAAGGTGGGCATTCCGTCATTGCGGCCCTCCGTCCGGCCGCCCAGGATGGCGGACATGAAGCAGCGATCCGTACTCGTCGTCCTCTTCGACGGCATCCAGAGCCTCGATGTGACCGGGCCGATGGAGGTCTTCGCCGGCGCCTCCCGGTTCCCGGAGGTCTCGTACGAGCTGCGCACCGCTTCGCTGGACGGCGCGCCCGTGCGTTCGTCCTGCGGCCTCACGCTGGTGCCCGACGGCAGCCTCGCCGACGAGGCGACGCCCCACACCCTTCTCGTCCCGGGCGGCTGGGGCACCCGGGATCCCGCCCCCGCCCTCGTCGGCTGGCTGCGCGCGCACGGCCCGCGCCCCGAGCGGCTCGTCTCCGTCTGCAGCGGCGCCCTGCTCCTCGCCGCCGCCGGACAGCTGGACGGGCACCGGGTGACCACGCACTGGAACGTCTGCGACCACCTCGCCCGCGCCTATCCGGCCGTCGAGGTCGATCCCGAGCCGATCTTCGTACGCGACGGGCGGCTCGCCACTTCCGCCGGAGTCACCGCGGGCATCGACCTGGCGCTCGCACTCGTCGAGGAGGACCACGGCAGGGACGTGGCGCTCACCGTGGCCCGGCACCTGGTGGTCTTTCTGCGCAGGCCCGGCAACCAGTCCCAGTTCAGTGCCCAGCTCACCGCCCAGACGGCCCGCCGCGAACCGCTGCGCGAGGTCCAGCACTGGATCACCGAACACCCCGGCGAGGACCTCTCCGTCGAGTCCCTCGCCGCCCGTGCCCGGCTCTCACCGCGTCACTTCGCCCGCGCCTTCCAGGCGGAGACCGGCACGACGCCCGGCCGGTACGTCGACCGCGTCCGCCTCGAACAGGCCCGCCGGCTCCTCGAGGACACCACCGACGGCATCACCGGGATCGCGCGCACCTGCGGCTACGGAACCCCGGAGGCGATGCGCCGCGCGTTTCTCAAGGCGGTGGGTACGGCACCCGCCGAATACCGCCGGCGATTCAGCTCCCACCCGGCAGTCGAACGCGCCGGCACGCAGTAGCTCACTCACCGACCGAAAGGCAGGCACTCACCCATGCAGATCGCCATCGTCCTCTTCGACCGGTTCACGGCGCTGGACGCCGTCGGACCGTACGAGATCCTGTCCCGCGCGCCCGGTGCCGAGACCGTCTTCGTCGCCGAGTCGGCCGGTGAGGTGCGCAACGACAGCGGCAGCCTGGCGCTGGTGGCCGACCGGACTCTGGATGACGTCCCCGCAGCCGACCTGGTGATCGTCCCCGGTGGCCCCGGGCAGAGCGCGCAGATGGACAACGAGACGCTCCTCGGCTGGCTGCGCCGCTCCGACGCCACCAGCACCTGGACGACCTCCGTCTGCACCGGCTCACTGCTGCTCGCGGCCGCCGGGCTCCTGAAGGGGCGGCGCGCGACCTCGCACTGGCTCGCGCTGGAGACGCTGAAGGGCTACGGCGCCGAGCCCACCGGCGAACGCGTGGTCACCGACGGCAAGTACGTCACGGCCGCGGGCGTCTCGTCGGGCATCGACATGGGCCTCACCCTGCTCGGCCGGATCGCCGGCGACGAGCACGCCCAAGCCGTACAACTGCTCACGGAGTACGACCCGCAGCCGCCGTACGACACGGGATCACCCGAGAAGGCCCCGGTCGCGATGGTCGAGCAATGGCGCGCCAGGAGCCGCTTCATCCTTGAGTAGAGGCCCTACGCCCCGGCCGGCCAGGTGAAGCGCGGGGCACGGCGCTCCAGGAAGGCGGCGACACCCTCCGCGGTGTCGCCGCTGCGGCGGGCCTGCGCCGCCCAGTGCGCGTCCCGGTCCTCGCGCCCCGCGGCGAACTCCTTCGCCGCCGCCTGGGTCAGCTGCGAACGGGACACCAGGGTCCGTGCGTACGCCTCGACCCGTTCGTCCAACGCGCCGGCGGGCAGTACCTCGTCCACCAGGCCCGTCCGCAGCGCCCGTTCCGTGTCGATCAGCTCGCCGGAGAAGAGCAGGTGCTTCGCCGTCGCGGGGCCGGTCAGCGCGACCAGCCGGCGGGTCGACGACGCGGGGTAGACGATCCCGAGCCTGGCCGGGGTGACGCCGAAGGAGGCCCCCTCCTCCGCGAAGCGCAGATCGCAGGCGGCGGCCAGCTGGCTGCCGCCGCCCACGCAGTAGCCGCGCACCGCGGCGAGCGTCGGCCGGGGAAAGGCGGCCAGCGCCTCCTCGGCCGCCACCGCGAGACCCTGCGGAGCACCTGAGGGATCGCGGAGGGAGGAGATGTCCGCGCCGGCGCAGAAGGTGTCCCCGGCGCCGGTCAGCACCAGGGCGCGTACCGACGGATCGGCGGCAAGCTCCTTGAGCAGCACGGGGAGCGCATGCCACATCGCGGCCGTCATCGCGTTGCGCTTGGCGGGATGGCTGATGACGACGGTGGCGACGCCGTCCGCGACGGCGTGCTCCAGCCGGGGTTCCGTACGGTCCATGCGCCGGATGCTATCCATGCCGGCGGAGTCGAAGGCCACCGCCGGGGTCCGTCGCCCTCCCCCTCGGACCCATCGCGGCCGGCGCGGGGCACGCCGGATCGTGCCGGTGGTCCCCGGATCGGACGGCGCCCGGTGCAGGCGTGGACGGCCTCCGAAAGGAAGGTCAGAAGCGGTCCGTGAGATGACGTAACCACATTGATTCAGTCAAGTTCGGTCGATTGAGGTCGACTTCTGTTCAGTGGTACGGGCCGAACCGACTACCCCCCGCACCCTGTACTCGACGTGCAGTCACCACCGAGGGAGAGCGGGTACCGGACAATGGAGAGCCGCGGGAGTGTCCCCGCCAGGCCCGTGCCGTACGAGGGGGTCTGGCGGTTCACCGCCCCGGCCGCGGATGTCTCCGTACCCCAGGCCCGGCACGCCGTACGTGATCTGCTGGAGCGCCAGGGCGTCCCCCTGGACGACGACATCGCTCAGGGCCTGCTGCTCATCGTCTCCGAGCTGGCGACCAATGCCGTGAAACATGCCGCGCTGCTCTCGCCGGAGCTCGCGGTCGAGGTGGCTGTCGGCGCCGACTGGATCAGGGTGTCCGTCGAGGACAACCACCCCTACCGGCCGACGGCGCTGGAGACGGACTACGCGCAGACCGGTGGGCGCGGACTGCTGCTGGTCCGTGAGATCACCCGGGAAGCGGGCGGGACCTGCGACGTGGAGCACACCGCAGGCGGCGGAAAGGTCATCTGGGCGGCGCTGCCGCTCCGTACGCGCCTGTGACCCCTCCGCGTCGACGCCGGCGATCCGCGCCTGCCGGCCGGCGCCGGCCAAGCGCGCCTACCAGCCGGCGCCCGGTCCCGTCAGCTCCCGGATCGCGGGACGGGCGGCGTCCAGCACGGTCATGAACCACGCGGAGAAGGGGGCCCGGGCGTGGCGCTCCGTCAGCTCCGCGGCTGTCACGAAAGCCGTCTCGCCCACCTCCTCCGGATCCGCGCGCACCTGCTCCTGGGCCATGCCCACGAAGAGGTGGTTGAACTCCTGCTCGACCAGCCCCGACGCGGGGTCCGGGTGGTTGTAGCGCACGGTGCCCGCCTCGGCCAGCAGCGAGGGCGAGATCCCCAGCTCCTCGTACGTGCGCCGGGCGGCGGCGGCGAAGGGCGCCTCGCCCGGATACGGGTGGCCGCAGCAGGTGTTGGACCAGACACCGGGGGAGTGGTACTTGCCCAGTGCGCGGCGCTGGAGCAGCAGCCGGCCCTGCTCGTCGAAGAGGAACACGGAGAATGCCCGGTGCAGTTGGCCGGGTGCCTGGTGGGCGGCGAGCTTCTCCGCCGTGCCGATGGTGGTGCCGTTCTCGTCGACCAGTTCGAGCATGATCGCTTCTGCTGTGCCGGTCGACGAGCTGTTCGCCGCGGTGGCTGGTGTGGTCGGCATACCCATCCTTCGCTATGGACCCGGCCCCGTGCGCCCGGCCCGTCGAGTCTGCTCAAGTCTGCCGTACAAAAGCGGCTTGTCCGCACTTAGGGTCCTGGCATGTCCGGCCACACCACACCACCCGGGTCGTGGGCACGAGTGGTGCCTCAGACCCCGAACGCCGCCGGATACTCAATCGTGCCCTGCGCGACAGGCACGGAATCATCGAGGACCAGAGCCATCATCGCCTCGTCCGGCACCTCGAAACCTGGCCGGATCCCGTACCGCGAAGCGGGCACGAAACCGAACTTCGGGTAGTACTCGGGATGGCCGAGCACCAGGACCAGGGGCTCCCCGCGCAGCCGTGCGGCATCGAGCAGCGCCCGCACCACGGCCTGCCCCGCGCCCCGGCGCTGGTGCGCGGGCGCGGTGGCCACCGGGGCCAGTGCGAGTGCCGGAGCATTCCCCACGAGACAACGGGTCAGCAGGGCGTAGGCGGCGAGGGACCCGTCGTGCGCTTCGGCGACGTACGAGAGCCCCGGAACCCAGGCCGACGGGTCCTGGCGCAGAGCGTCGACCAGATCGGCCTCCGCCTCCGTCGGGAACGCGGCCGCGTTGACCGCGTGCACGGCGGCGGTGTCGGCAGCAGTCTCGGGGCGGGCAGTCCAGCGGGCGAGGGGTCGCAGACCGCGGTCGTGCGGGGGTGTCGGGTCGTTCAGGGGATGATCGGCGTCGGTCAACGTGGGAACCCTTGAGCGTTGCGTACACAGCTTCGAAGACCCTACACCTCGGGTTCGCCGGGCCCGGCCCCTCAGTGACAGAGCTTCGCCTCGTGCTCGGCGTGGCCGCTCGGCTCCAGCTGGAAGGTGCAGTGTTCGACATCGAAGTGGTCGCCGAGGCAGCCCTGCAGTTCGTGGAGGAGCTTCTCGTGGCCGATTGAGTCGAGGAACTCCTGATGCACCACCACATGGGCGGAGACCACCGGCATCCCCGAGGTGATCGTCCAGGCGTGCAGGTCGTGGACGCCCAGCACTCCGGGCAGGGCCGTGATGTGGTCGCGGACCTCTCCCATGTCGACCCCCGGGGGCGCCGACTCCAGCAGTACGTTCAACGTTTCGCGGAGCAGCTTCACCGTGCGCGGGACGATCATGAGCCCGATGACCAGGGAGGCGACCGGGTCCGCGGCCTGCCAGCCGGTCGCCAGGATGATGCCCGCCGAGACCAGCACGGTGACTGACCCGAAAGCGTCCGCGAGCACCTCCAGATACGCGCCGCGCACGTTGAGGCTGTCTTTCTGCCCGCGCATCAGCAGCGACAGCGACACGATGTTGGCGACCAGGCCGACCAGGGCGAAGGCGATCGTCAGCCCGCCGCGGGTCTCGGCCGGGGTGATGAAACGCTCCACGGCCTCGAAGAGCAGATAGCCGCCCACCCCCAGCAGCAGGACACAGTTGGCCAGCGCGGCGAGGATCTCGGCACGGGCGTAGCCGAAGGTCCGGTTGGGCCCGGCCGGTTTGTTGGCGAAGTGGATCGCCAGGAGCGCCATGCCGAGCCCGAGGGCGTCCGTCGCCATGTGGGCCGCGTCGGCGATCAGCGCGAGGGAGCCCGACAGCGCCCCTCCGACGACCTCCATGACCGCCACGGCGAGCGTGATGCCCAGCGCGATCCTCAGCCGTCCCTTGTACGCGGCGGCCGCGGTGCCTGTGGGCGCCGTACCTCCGTGCGCATGTCCGTGATCGTGCCCTGCCCCCATGGGGACGCCTCCCGGTCGTCTGCGGACCCGGGCGCGAACGGCCCGGACCCTGTCAGTGAACTACGGGTGGGGGGTATCGGGCAACACGGCACTGAACACCGTTGTCAACTGCTCTGACCTGCGGAAATGCCCGCAGGTCAGAGCGGCGGACAAGCCCGGCGGATCAGCTACGGCGCAGACGGGCCGGGGTGGTGCAGCAGCCAGCCCTGCCAGGCGGACTCGACCATCTCACGCACCCCGCGCCGGGCCGTCCAGCCCAGCTCGCCGGACATCTTGCCGCACGAGGCGACCGCCTTCGCCGCGTCACCGGCCCTGCGCGGTTCGATCTCCGGCTTCACCCCGTGACCGGTGACCTCCGACACCAGACCGGCGAGCTCGCGCACCGAGACACCCTCGCCGCGGCCCACGTTCACGGTCAGGTCGCCGGGAACCTCCTGCGCGATCAGCTGCCCGGCGACGGCCAGGTGGGCGTCGGCCAGATCGGACACGTGGATGTAGTCGCGGATGCAGGTGCCGTCGGGGGTGGCGTAGTCGTCCCCGAAGATCCTCGGGGCCTCGCCGCGGGTCAGCCGGTCGAAGAACATGGGAATCACGTTGTAGACGCCCGTGTCCGACAGCTGCGGTTCGGCCGCGCCCGCCACGTTGAAGTAGCGCAGGCAGCCGGTGGACATCCCGTGCGCCCGCCCCGCCGCCCGCACCAGCCACTCGCCGGCGAGCTTCGTCTCGCCGTACGGATTGATCGGGACGCAGGGTGCGTCCTCGGTGATCAGCTCCACATCCGGCACCCCGTAGACGGCGGCCGAGGACGAGAACAGGAAGCGCCGTACCCCGGCGGCCACGACGGCCTCCAGGAGGACGGTCAGCCCGGCGACATTCTCCCGGTAGTACAGGAGGGGTTTCTCAACGGACTCACCGACCTGCTTCTTCGCTGCCAGGTGCACCACACCCGTCACCTCGTGCTCCGCGAGCACCCGGTCCAGCAGTGCTCGGTCGGCCGCCGAGCCCCGGATCAGCGGAACGTCGTCCGGCAGTCGGTCCGGATTGCCCGCGGAGAGGTCGTCGACCACGACCACCCGCTCCCCGGCGCCCCTCATCGCCCGCACCACGTGTGCCCCGATATATCCGGCTCCGCCGGTGATCAGCCATGTCATGTCGGCCAGGTTAGAGGGTCCGGCGTCCGGAACTCTGCGACGCCGCCTTCTCCGGCGGACCCTGCGGTGACCGCGTTTTGTCAGGCGAGGCGGCCATCGACGATGATGATCGCGGACGGGACCGCATGATGCCGCTCCGCCCGGAACAGAGCGCAAACGGGCAGTGAACTCCCGCTTCCGTTCATCCGATAGCCTCAGCCGACATGTCGCCGGCCCACATTGGGGGCCGCACTGTCGCGCGCCGACCCGTGTCAGCACCCAAGGAGTGAGTTCGTCTGTCGACCGCCATTCTCACAGGTGCTCCGGTGCCCGGATCGTCGCTCCAGGACGATCTGAGGTCACTGGGCTTCGAGGTACAGACCGCAGCCGATGTCACCGCCGCGGCCCGGCTGCTGTCCGCGGTGCCGGCCGACAGCCGTGTCGCCCTCGTCGACCCCCGTTTCGTCGGTCATGTCCACGCCCTGCGGCTCGGACTGACCGACCCCCGTTTCCCCGCCGCCTCGGTGCCCGGCGCGCTCACCGCGCAGCCCGAGGCACGTCCCGCCCTGGTCCGCGCCCTGCGCACCACCACGGAGGCGGTCGGAGCAGGTGTTCCCACCGGGCCGTCCGGCGGCACCGTCGCGGTCACCGACCGCACCGTGCCGGGGCGCCTGGCCGCCACGATGGACGCCGAGGGCACCGCGGTCCGGCGTCCGGAACTCGGCTCGCTCGTCGCCGCCGTGCCGGCGGACGAGGCCGCACGTGCCGCCGCGCTCTCCGGCGTTGCCGCCGTGGACGACGAGGCGGTCCGGCTGCGCAGCGCCGTGAAGGCCAGTGACGGCTTCTTCACCACGTACTGCATCAGCCCCTACTCGCGCTACCTCGCCCGATGGTGCGCGCGCCGTGGGTTCACCCCCAACCAGGTCACCACCGCGTCGTTGCTGACCGCGCTGATCGCGGCGGGCTCCGCGGCCACCGGCACCCGCGGCGGATACGTCGCCGCCGGTCTGCTGCTGCTGGTCTCCTTCGTGCTGGACTGTACCGACGGGCAGCTCGCCCGCTACGCGCTGAAGTACTCGACGCTGGGCGCCTGGCTCGACGCCACCTTCGACCGGGCCAAGGAGTACGCCTACTACGCGGGCCTCGCCCTCGGTGCCGCCCGCGGCGGCGACGACGTCTGGGCCCTGGCCCTAGGCGCCCTGGTGCTCCAGTCCTGCCGCCACTTCATCGACTTCTCGTTCTACGAGGCGAATCACGACGCGGTCGCGAACGCCAGCCCCACAGCCGCCCTCTCCGACAAGCTCGACAGCGTCGGCTGGACGCTCTGGGTGCGCCGCATCATCGTTCTCCCGATCGGTGAGCGCTGGGCGATGATCGCCGTACTGACCGCGCTG
Organism: Streptomyces sp. NBC_01013; assembly: GCF_045162765.1. Lineage (NCBI taxonomy): Bacteria > Bacillati > Actinomycetota > Actinomycetes > Kitasatosporales > Streptomycetaceae > Streptomyces > Streptomyces sp. NBC_01013. The sequence goes on along the minus strand of NZ_CP108687.1, from coordinate 742,460 downwards.
ACCACCCCGCGGATCGTCTTCTACGCGCTGCTCGTCGGCTGCGCCTTCGCGGCCTGCTACACCACCGCCGGCCGACTGCTGCGTTCCCTGACCCGCAAGGCCCGCCGCACCGACCGCGCCGCCCAGGCCCTCGCCGACCTGGCCGACTCGGGCCCGGTCGCGCAGCTCGTGGCGGCCCGCGGGCCTCGGATCTCCGGCGCCTGGGGTGCCCCGGTGGCGGCGGTCGTCGGAGCCGGCGCGCTCCTGGCAGCCGCACTGCAGCAGCCCTTCGGGAGCCGGCAGATGGTCGCCGCCGCGGTGTTCTACGCGATCTGCTCCGGTGTGGCCATGGCCCGCCCCCTCAAGGGCGCACTCGACTGGCTCGTACCCCCGGTCTTCCGCGTGGCGGAGTACTGCACGATCCTCGTCCTCGCCGCACGCAGCGACATGGACGGGGCGCTGCCCGCGGCCTTCGGCCTCGTTTCGGCGGTCGCCTACCATCACTACGACACGGTGTACCGCATCAGGGGCGGCACCGGCGCTCCGCCCCAGTGGCTGGTGCGCACGATCGGCGGGCACGAGGGCCGGACCCTGGTGGTGGCCGTATTCGCCGCCGTACTCACGGGGGCCTCCGGCTTCACCGTGGCTCTCACCGTCCTCGCGGTGGCCGTGGCGCTGGTCGTGCTGGTGGAGTCCATCCGCTTCTGGGTGTCCTCCGGGGCGCCCGCCGTTCACGACGAAGGAGAACCCGCATGATCGGCCTCGTACTGGCAGCCGGCGCAGGACGGCGTCTTCGCCCCTACACCGACACGCTCCCCAAGGCCCTCGTGCCGGTGGACGGCGAGAAGACCGTCCTCGATCTCACACTGGCCAACTTCGCCGAGATCGGGCTCACCGAGGCCGCGATCGTGGTCGGCTACCGCAAGGAGGCCGTCTACGACCGCAAGGAGGAGCTGGAGGCGAAGTACGGCCTCGAACTCACCCTCGTCGACAACGACAAGGCCGAGGAGTGGAACAACGCCTACTCCCTCTGGTGCGCCCGCGAGGTCCTCAAGCGCGGTGTGATCCTCGCCAACGGCGACACCGTCCACCCGGTCTCCGTCGAGCGGACCCTGCTGGCCGCGCGCGGGAAGGGCCAGAAGATCATCCTCGCCCTCGACACGGTGAAGAACCTCGCCGACGAGGAGATGAAGGTCATCACCCACGGTGACGAGGGTGTGCGGCGCATCACGAAGCTGATGGACCCGGCCACCGCCACGGGCGAGTACATCGGCGTCACCCTCATCGAGGCCGAAGCCGCCGAGGAGCTGGCCGACGCGCTGAGGACGACGTTCGAGCGCGACCCGGACCTGTACTACGAGGACGGTTACCAGGAGCTCGTCAACCGCGGCTTCACCGTTGACGTGGCGCCCATCGGCGACGTGACCTGGGTCGAGATCGACAACCACGAGGACCTGGCAAGGGGCAGGGAGATCGCGTGCCGGTACTGACCCGCCTCATCCCCTCCCCGGTCTTCGTCGACATCAGCCGGGGCGCCATGGACGACCTGGCCGGTCTCCTCGCCGACCAGCGGATCTCCGCGTCGGGCAAGCTCGCGATCGCCATCAGCGCCGGCTCCGGGCAGGCCCTGCGCGAGACACTGGCACCGGCCCTGCCGGGCGCCGACTGGTACTGCGTCGCGGGCGGCAACATCGACGCCGCCGTACAGCTGGCCGACGACATCAAGGGCAAGCGCTACGACGCCGTGGTCGGCCTCGGCGGGGGCAAGATCATCGACGTGGCGAAGTACGCCGCGGCACGGGTCGGCCTCCCCCTGGTCTCGGTCGCCACGAACCTCGCCCACGACGGCCTCTGCTCGCCCGTCGCCACGCTGGACAACGACAACGGCCGGGGTTCCTACGGCGTCCCGATGCCGATCGCCATGGTCATCGACCTCTCGGTGATCCGCCAGGCCCCGGCCCGCTTCGTGCGTTCCGGCATCGGCGACGCGATCTCCAACATCTCCGCGATCGCCGACTGGGAGCTCTCCCACGAGGTCAACGACGAGCAGATCGACGGACTGGCCGCCGCCATGGCCCGTACCGCGGGCGAAGCCGTCCTGCGACACCCCGGAACCGTCACCGACGACGAGTTCCTCACGGTCCTGGCCGAGTCGCTGGTGCTCTCCGGCATCGCCATCTCGATCAGCGGCGACACCCGTCCCTCGTCCGGCGCCTGCCACGAGATCAGCCACGCCTTCGACCTGCTCTTCCCCAGGCGCGCTGCCAGCCACGGCGAGCAGGTCGGCCTCGGTGCCGCCTTCGCGATGTATCTGCGCGGCGCCCGCGAGGAGTCCGGACTCTTCGCCGACGTACTCCGCCGGCACGGTCTGCCGGTCCTGCCCGAGCAGATCGGCTTCACGGCCGACGAGTTCGTCCGGGCCGTCGACTACGCCCCGCAGACCCGTCCGGGACGCTTCACCGTCCTGGAACACCTCAACCTGTCCACCGACCAGATCAGGGACGCGTACGCCGACTATGCCAAGACCATCAGTAGCTGAACTCCGTCCTGTCGTTCACCCCCCGGGCGTCAAGGACCGGCGCAGCGGCGAACACTGGGCGGGCCGGATATACATGCGCGAGGTCTCCTTGCGCGTGGACCGGTACCTGGTGAACACCAAGGTGACGCCCAACCAGCTGACCTACCTGATGACCGTCGCCGGTGTGCTCGCCGCTCCGGCCCTGCTCGTCCCGGGCATCCCCGGCGCGCTGCTCGGTGTCCTGATGGTCCAGCTCTACCTGCTGCTCGACTGCGTCGACGGTGAGCTGGCCCGTTGGAAGAAGCAGTTCTCGCTGGGCGGGGTCTATCTGGACCGGGTCGGCGCCTACCTCTGTGACGCAGCCGTGCTCGTCGGCTTCGGCCTGCGCGCCGCGGACCTGTGGGGCACCGGCCGCATCGACTGGCTGTGGGCCTTCCTGGGCACGCTCGCCGCCCTGGGCGCCATCCTGATCAAGGCCGAGACCGACCTGGTCGGCGTCGCACGCCACCAGGGCGGGCTGCCGCCGGTCAAGGAGGCAGCCTCCGAGCCGCGCTCGTCGGGCATGGCGTTCGCACGCCGGGCCGCCGGTGCGCTCAAGTTCCACCGTCTGATCCTGTGCGTCGAGGCCTCGCTGGTCATTCTGGTCGCGGCCGTCCTGGACGCGGTCCGGGACGACCTCTACTTCAGCCGCCTCGCGGTCGCGGTGCTGGCCGGCATCGCCCTGCTGCAGACCCTCCTCCACCTCGTGTCGGTCCTGGCATCGAGCAGGCTGAAGTGAGCACCCCCATGAAACTCGGCGCGGTCATCATCACGATGGGCAACCGCCCGGTCGAGCTGCGTGCCCTCCTCGATTCGGTCGCCCGACAGGACGGCGACCGGATCGAGGTGGTCGTCGTCGGCAACGGCGCCCCGGTTCCGGACGTCCCCGCGGGCGTACGGACCGTCGAGCTGCCCGAGAACCTGGGCATCCCCGGCGGCCGCAACGTGGGCATCGAGGCCTTCGGTCCCTCCGGCGCCGACGTCGACGCGCTGCTCTTCCTCGACGACGACGGGCACCTGCCGCTCACCGACACCGCCGAGCTCTGCCGGCAGGCGTTCGAGGCCGATCCGAGGCTCGGCATCATCAGCTTCAGGATCGCCGACCCGGACACCGGCGAGACCCAGCGCCGTCACGTGCCGCGACTGCGCGCCGCCGACCCGATGCGCTCCTCGCGGGTGACGACGTTCCTCGGCGGCGCCAACGCCGTACGCACCCGGGTCATCGCAGAGGTCGGTCCGCTGCCGGGGGACTTCTTCTACGCGCACGAGGAGACGGACCTCGCCTGGCGGGCACTGGACGCCGGCTGGTTGATCGACTACCGCGCGGACATGGTGCTCAACCACCCCACGACCGCTCCGTCCCGGCACGCCGTCTACCACCGCATGGTGGCGCGGAACCGGGTCTGGCTGGCCCGTCGCAATCTGCCCGCGCCCCTGGTCCCCGTGTACCTCGGCGTGTGGCTGCTCCTCACTCTGCTCCGCAAGCCTTCGGGAGCGGCGCTGAAGGCGTGGTTCGGCGGCTTCCGGGAGGGCTGGTCGACGCCCTGCGGACCTCGCCGCCCGATGAAGTGGCGTACGGTGTGGCGCCTGACCAGGCTGGGCCGACCTCCGGTCATCTGAGAAGTTCGCCTCTGGGAGCATGAGGCGTAAGTTTTGTTCTTTGGGACCTGTCCGCCCTGAGCCGCGCCCGCGACTGGCTGCGCGTTTTGAATACGAGAGTTTCATCTGGTGAGTGACACAACCCATGATGGTGCTGTTGCGTTGAGCACCACGCCATCGGCCGACGACGGCCTGAGCGCTGCCGAGCTGGCCACGAAGTACGGCCTGACGGTCAGCGGTGCCCGGCCCGGGCTCTTCGAGTACGTGCGCCAGCTCCGCGGGCGACGCCACTTCATCATGGCGTTCTCCCGGGCGAAGCTGACCGCTCAGTACAGCCAGGCCAAGCTGGGGCAGCTGTGGCAGGTGGCGACCCCGCTCCTGAACGCGGCGGTGTACTTCGTCATCTTCGGCCTGATCCTCGGCACGAAGAGGGGGATACCGCAGGAGGTCTTCATCCCGTTCCTGGTGACCGGGGTCTTCGTCTTCACCTTCACCCAGAGCTCGGTGATGGCCGGGGTCCGCGCCATCTCCGGCAACCTCGGACTGGTGCGCGCGCTGCACTTCCCCCGTGCCTCGCTGCCCATCTCGTTCTCGTTGCAGCAGCTGCAGCAGCTGCTGTACTCGATGATCGTGCTGATCGCCGTGACCGTGGGATTCGGCAGCTACCCCAGGCTGTCCTGGCTGCTGGTGATTCCCGCGCTGGTGCTCCAGTTCTTCTTCAACACCGGACTGGCGCTCATCATGGCGAGGCTCGGGGCCAAGACGCCCGACCTGGCCCAGCTGATGCCGTTCATCATGCGGACCTGGATGTACGCCTCCGGGGTCATGTTCTCCATCCCGGTGATGCTGGCCGACAAGCCGTCCTGGATCGGCGATGTGCTGCAGTACAACCCGGCGGCCATCTACATGGACCTGGTCCGGTTCGCGATGATCGACGGGTACGGCTCCGAGAACCTGCCGGCGCACGTCTGGCTGGTGGCCCTCGCCTGGGCGCTCGTGGTGGGCGCCGCGGGCTTCGTGTACTTCTGGAAGGCAGAGGAGCGGTACGGCCGTGGCTGAGGACAAAACCGCGGGGCGCGTCCCCACCGTGATCGCCGACGACGTGCACATCGTGTACCGCGTCAACGGCGGCGGCGGTGGCAAGGGCGGAGCCACCGCGGCACTGAGCCGGATACTGCGCCGCGGCAAGGGCGAGGAGCGCGGGGTCCGCAAGGTGCACGCCGTACGCGGCGTCTCCTTCACCTCGTACCGGGGCGAGGCCATCGGCCTCATCGGGACGAACGGCTCCGGCAAGTCCACCCTGCTGCGGGCCATCGCCGGACTCCTGCCGACCGAGCACGGCAAGGTGTACACGGACGGCCAGCCCTCGCTGCTCGGGGTGAACGCGGCGCTGATGAGCGACCTGACGGGCGAGCGCAACGTCGTGCTCGGCGGCCTCGCCATGGGCATGAGCCGCGAGGAGATCAACGAACGCTACGACAGCATCGTCGACTTCTCCGGCATCAACGAGAAGGGCGACTTCATCACCCTTCCGATGCGTACGTACTCCTCCGGTATGGCAGCCAGGCTGCGCTTCTCCATCGCCGCAGCCAAGAACCACGACGTCCTGATGATCGATGAGGCGCTGGCCACCGGTGACCGCAAGTTCCAGATCCGCTCCGAGGCGCGCATCCGGGAGCTCCGCAAGGAGGCGGGCACCGTCTTCCTGGTCAGTCACAGCAACAAGTCGATCAGGGACACCTGCGACCGTGTGCTGTGGCTGGAAAAGGGCGAGCTGTTGATGGACGGCCCGACCGACGAGGTTCTCAAGGCGTACGAGCGCGAGACCGGCAAGTAGGGCGTCGCCGCAGTCGCGCACCGCAGCGGCCTCTGCCGGATTTTTCCGGCAGAGGCCGCTGCGGTGCGTACGGATCGGGCCCCCGCCCGGGCCTCCACGGCTCGTCGTACGGAGCCCGGCAAGATCTCCTCCCGCCGGATGACGTCAATTTCCTTGCGCAAGGGGAAAGTTGACAAGGCGAAGCGCGCAGGTGTTGCGCGCCCCACACCCCGGCGTATGGATGAGCGTTGTACAACGTAAGCTGTACCGGTGCTGATTCGTGGCAAGTGGGGCGATACCGCCTGGGTGGACGGCCCATAGCCGTCCTTCGCACTCGGGAGAGCGGGCGGCGTGTCCGGAATGGGATGTTTTGGGTCAGCAGTGTAGAACGGGAGATGTGACGGCTATGACGGAAGATCTCCAGCTCCGAGGTGCTCACGCCGTCCCCGCGCAGGGCGGTACGCAGTGACCCGTACCCGGCAGGCGCGGCTTGATTCCGCCGTACCCGGAACACTTGACAAGGCTGCCGACGAGAACTTTCCGGTGGCCCCCTTCTTCCTGCCGCGCGCGTGGCGCGACGACCTGATGGCCGTCTACGGCTTCGCCCGGCTCGTGGACGACATCGGCGACGGCGACCTCACGCCCGGCGGCGGCGACGCCCGGCACCTCGGTCTCGACCCGGCACAGGGCGAGGACCGGCTCGCGATGCTGGACGCGCTCGAAACGGACCTGCGCCGCATCTTCGCCACCACCGGCGAGACCCCGCACCATCCGCTGTTGCAGGCGCTGCGCCCCACCGTGCGGCGCCGCGCGCTCACCCCGGAACCCTTCCTCGGCCTCATCGAGGCCAACCGGCAGGACCAGAAGATCCGCCGCTACGGGACGTACGAGGAGCTCCTCGCCTACTGCGAGCTCTCTGCCAACCCCGTCGGCCGCCTGGTCCTCCAGCTCACCGGAACCGCGAGTCCCGAGCGCCTCCGCCGCTCCGACGCCGTCTGCACCGCACTGCAGATCGTCGAGCATCTGCAGGACGTGACCGAGGACCTCGGCCGTGACCGGATCTACCTGCCGGCCGATGACATGGCCACGTTCCATGTCACCGAATCCGACCTGGCGGCCCCCTCCGGGGGCGCGTCGGTGCGGGCACTGATCGCGTACGAAGCCGAACGCGCCGGGGATCTGCTGAATGAAGGCACCCCCCTGGTGGGTAGCGTCCACGGCAGGCTCAAGCTGCTTCTCGCCGGATTCGTGGGAGGGGGGCGTGCCGCCCTCACCGCGATCGCGGCCGCCGGGTTCGACGTACTGCCGGGACCCCCCAAACCCACCAAGCCCAGCCTGCTGCGCGAGGTGGGAGTTGTTTTGCGAAGAGCGCGTAGAGAGGGGTGAGCCGGACCGTGGAGGGACAGACGACGTACATGTCGGCACCGGTACAGGCCGCATACAGTTACTGCGAGGCGGTCACCGGACAGCAGGCGCGTAACTTCGCGTACGGCATCAGGCTGCTGCCCGTCGAGAAGCGGCAGGCCATGTCGGCCCTGTACGCCTTCTCCCGACGGGTCGACGACATCGGTGACGGCGAACTGGAGCCGGAGACCAAGCGCATCCGCCTGGAGGGCACCCGCGCGGTGCTGGACCGGATCCGTGGGGGAGCGGTCGACGAGGACGACACCGATCCGGTGGCCGTCGCGCTCGCCGACGCCGCCCGCAGGTTCCCGCTGCCGCTCGAAGGGCTCGACGAGCTCATCGACGGCGTGCTGATGGACGTGCGCGGTGCGACCTACGAGACGTGGGACGACCTCAAGACCTACTGCCGGTGCGTCGCGGGCGCCATCGGCCGCCTCAGCCTGGGCGTCTTCGGTACGGAACCCGGCGCCCCCGGCGCCGAGCGCGCCGCCGAGTACGCCGACACGCTCGGCCTCGCACTGCAGCTGACGAACATCCTGCGCGACGTGCGCGAGGACGCCGGCAACGGGCGTACCTACCTCCCCGCCGACGACCTCGCCAAGTTCGGCTGCTCCGCGGGCTTCCACCGGGCCACCCCGCCGCCCGGCTCCGACTTCGCCGGGCTCGTCCACTTCGAGGTCCGACGCGCCCGGGCCCTGTTCGCCGAGGGTTACCGGCTGCTGCCGATGCTCGACCGGCGCAGCGGGGCCTGCGTGGCGGCCATGGCCGGCATCTACCGCCGGCTCCTCGACCGGATCGAGCGCGACCCCGAGGCAGTGCTGCGCGGCCGGGTCTCGCTCCCGGGCCACGAGAAGGCGTACGTGGCGGTGCGTGGTCTGTCGGGTCTCGACGCGCGCCACATTTCGCGCCGCACGACCAGGGGGCGTGTCTGAATGCGTCACACGGACATCTCGCGCACCATGTGCATCATGGATGATCACTCCGTACGGCGGGCAACCCTCCGGTGCACGGGTGCGTCCGTGACTGAAAAGACCCGACGAGAGGGGGACGCATGACGGACGACGCACTGCGTTCCTCCCGCGCGGTGGTGATCGGGGGCGGGCTCGCCGGCATCACGGCGGCCCTGCGCCTGGCAGATGCCGGGCTTGACGTGACCCTGCTCGAAGGGCGGCCCCGGCTCGGTGGCCTCGCCTTCTCCTTCCGGCGCGGCGAGCTGACGGTCGACAACGGCCAGCACGTCTACCTGCGCTGCTGCACCGCCTACCGGTGGTTCCTCGACCGGGTCGACGGCGCACGTCTGGCACCCCTGCAAAACCGTTTGGACGTGCCCGTTCTCGACGTGGGGCGGCTCGCGGGCCCCCGGCTGGGACGGCTGCGGCGCAACGGACTGCCGGTCCCCTTCCACCTCGCCGCCGGACTCGCCGCCTACCCGCACCTCTCGCTCGCCGAGCGCGCGAGCGTCGGGCGGGCAGCATTGGCCCTCGGACGGCTCGACCCGGACGACCCCGCGCTCGACGACGTCGACTTCGGCAGCTGGCTCGCCCGGCACGGCCAGTCGCCCCGCACCGTCGAGGCCCTCTGGGACCTGGTCGGCGTGGCCACCCTCAACGCCACCGCGCCGAACTCCTCGCTCGCGCTCGCCGCGAAGGTGTTCAAGACGGGACTCCTCTCCGACCCCGGCGCCGCCGACATCGGCTGGGCCTCCGTGCCGCTCGGGGACGTCCACGACACCCTCAGCCGCAAGGCCCTGGACTCCGCCGGTGTCCGCACCGAACTGCGGACGAAGGCCGGAGCCCTCACCCGTACCGACGACGGGGGCTGGGTGGTCGACACCGGCGCCGAACGCATCGAGGCGGACACGGTCGTGCTGGCCGTACCGCAGCGCGAGACCCATGACCTGCTGCCCGAGGGCGCGCTCGACGCACCGGAGCGGCTGCTGGAGATCGGCACCTCGCCGATCCTCAACGTGCACGTGGTCTACGACCGCAAGGTGCTCAGGCAGCCGTTCTTCGCCGCACTCGGCTCACCGGTCCAGTGGGTCTTCGACCGGACCGAGGCCTCCGGCCTCAGCGGTCCCGGCCAGTACCTCGCGGTCTCCCAGTCCGCCGCCGACGAGGAGATCGACCTGCCCGTCGCCGAGCTCCGCGCGCGCTACCTGCCCGAGCTGGAGCGGCTCCTGCCCGCCGCCCGCGGGGCCGGGATCAGGGACTTCTTCGTCACCCGGGAGCGTACGGCGACCTTCGCGCCCGCTCCCGGCGTCGGCCGGCTGCGACCGGGAACGCGCACCCGCGCCCCCGGTCTCTTCCTGGCCGGCGCCTGGACCGCCACCGGCTGGCCCGCCACGATGGAGGGCGCCGTCCGTAGCGGTGCCGGCGCTGCGGACGCCGCACTCCTGGCGCTCGGCCGCTCCCATGAACATCCGCTGCAGGAGGCGGCATGAGCAGTACCACCGGAACAAGAGGAGAGTCAGTGACCCCGGCGAATCCGGCTTCCGACACCGTGGCGGACACCACGGACGTCACCGCGCTTCTGGAGCGCGGACGGGCCCTTTCCGCGCCGGTGCTCCGGGCCGCCGTTGACCGGCTCGCACCGCCCATGGACACCGTGGCCGCCTATCACTTCGGCTGGATCGATGCCCAGGGCAGGCCCTCGGACGGCGACGGTGGCAAGGCCGTCCGCCCGGCGCTGGCCCTGCTGTCCGCCGAAGCGGCCGGCGCCGCCGCCCAGGCCGGCGTCCCCGGCGCCGTGGCCGTCGAGCTCGTGCACAACTTCTCGCTGCTGCACGACGATCTGATGGACGGCGACGAGCAGCGGCGGCACCGCGACACGGTGTGGAAGGTGCACGGCCCCGCCCAGGCGATCCTGGTCGGCGACGCGCTGTTCGCCCTGGCCAACGAGATCCTGCTGGAGCTCGGCACCGTCGAGGCGGGCCGCGCGGCCCGACGGCTGACCTCGGCCACCCGCAAGCTCATCGACGGACAGGCCCAGGACATCTCCTACGAGCACCGCGAGCGGGTCACCGTCGAGGAGTGCCTGGAGATGGAGGGCAACAAGACGGGCGCTCTGCTCGCCTGTGCCTGTTCCATCGGCGCGGTCCTCGGCGGCGCCGACGACCGGACCGCCGACGTCCTGGAGGCGTACGGCTACCACCTCGGCCTCGCCTTCCAGGCGGTCGACGACCTGCTCGGGATCTGGGGCGACCCGGAATCCACCGGAAAGCAGACGTGGAGCGATCTGCGCCAGCGTAAGAAGTCCCTGCCGGTCGTCGCCGCGCTCGCCGCGGGCGGGCCGGCTTCGGAGCGCCTGGGCGAGCTGCTCGCCGCCGACGCGAAGAGCAGCGACTTCGACAGCTTCTCCGAAGAGGAGTTCGCCGCCCGTGCGGCGCTCATCGAGGAGGCGGGCGGCCGCGAGTGGACCGCCCAGGAGGCCCGTCGTCAGCATGCGGTCGCGATCGAGGCGCTGCATGGTGTGGACATGCCTGAATCCGTGCGGGCGCAGCTCACGGCGCTCGCGGACTTCGTCGTCGTACGAAAGAGATGATGACCATCCCCTCAATATGACTCGCAGTCGCCGGCCGGCACCCGTCATGGGCGCCGGCCGACGGAGACCCCAGCACAGCAGAGGACCAACTGCACGAAGGGGAAGCCATGACAGCGACGACCGACGGAAGCACCGGGGCTGTGGACCCCAGCGCAGCCTCGGCCAGTATTCCGACAACCGAATCAACCATCGCCGCGGACGACGTACTCGCCGCCGCGCGGCGGGCCGCGGAACGCTCGGTGGAGCACCTCCTCGGGAGGCAGGACGAGCAGGGCTGGTGGAAGGGCGACCTCGCCACCAACGTCACCATGGATGCCGAGGACCTCCTGCTCCGGCAGTTCCTCGGCATCCAGGATGCTGCCACGGTCCAGGCGGCCGGCCGCTTCATCCGCGGCGAACAGCTCGGCGACGGCACCTGGGCAACCTTCTACGGAGGCCCGGGCGACCTCTCCGCCACCATCGAGGCGTACGTAGCGCTGCGTCTGGCCGGGGACCGGCCGGACGAACCCCACATGGCCCGCGCGGCGGCGTGGGTCAGGGAGCAGGGCGGGATCGCGGCGAGCCGCGTGTTCACCCGCATCTGGCTGGCTCTCTTCGGCTGGTGGAAATGGGACGACCTCCCGGAGCTCCCGCCTGAGCTGATGTTCTTCCCCAAGTGGGTCCCGCTCAACATCTACGACTTCGGCTGCTGGGCCCGCCAGACCATCGTGCCGCTCACCGTCGTCTCCGCGAAGCGGCCGGTACGGCCCGCACCCTTCGCCCTGGACGAGCTGCACACCGACCCGGACGAACCGAACCCGCCCCGCCGTCCGGCCCCGGCGGCCAGCTGGGACGGCGTCTTCCAGCGCCTCGACAAGGCGCTGCACCTCTATCACCGCATCGCCCCTCGCCGACTGCGCCGGGTCGCCATGAACGCGGCCGCCCGCTGGATCATCGAACGCCAGGAGAACGACGGCTGCTGGGGCGGCATCCAGCCACCCGCCGTGTACTCCGTCATCGCCCTGCACCTGCTCGGCTACGACCTCGACCACCCGGTCATGCGCGCCGGCCTGGAGTCGCTCAACCGGTTCGCGGTCTGGCGCGAGGACGGTGCCCGCATGATCGAGGCCTGCCAGTCCCCGGTCTGGGACACCTGCCTCGCCACCATCGCGCTCGCCGACGCGGGAGTCGTCGCCGACCACCCCGCACTGGTGAAGGCAGCGGACTGGATGCTCGCCGAGGAAATCGCACGGCCGGGGGACTGGTCCGTGCGCCGACCTCAACTGGCTCCCGGTGGCTGGGCGTTCGAGTTCCACAACGACAACTACCCCGACATCGACGACACCGCGGAGGTGGTCCTCGCGCTGCGCCGGGTCCGCCACCCGGACCAGGCAAGGGTCGATGCCGCCATCGAGCGCGGGGTGCGCTGGAACGTGGGCATGCAGTCCCGCAACGGCGCTTGGGGGGCCTTCGACGCCGACAACACCAGCGCCTTCCCCAACCGGCTGCCGTTCTGCGACTTCGGCGAGGTCATCGACCCGCCGTCCGCCGATGTCACCGGACACGTGGTGGAGATGCTCGCTGTCGAAGGCCATTCCCGGCATCCCGCCACCCAGCGGGGAATCGAGTGGCTGCTCGCCGAACAGGACGCGGCCGGCGGCTGGTTCGGCCGCTGGGGCGTCAACTACGTCTACGGGACAGGGTCGGTGGTGCCCGCTCTGGTCGCCGCCGGACTGCCCGCCACCCACCCCTCCATCCGCCGGGCGGTCGGCTGGCTGGAATCCGTCCAGAACGACGACGGCGGATGGGGCGAGGACCTGCGCTCCTACAACGAGGACAAGTGGATCGGCCACGGAACCTCGACGGCATCGCAGACCGCCTGGGCACTGCTCGCACTCCTCGCGGCCGGCCGGCGGGACACCGTGGCCGTCTCACGCGGCGTCGCCTGGCTGGCCGAGACCCAGCAGGCCGACGGCTCCTGGGACGAACCCTACTTCACCGGGACCGGGTTCCCCTGGGACTTCTCCATCAACTACCACCTCTACCGGCAGGTCTTCCCGCTGACCGCACTCGGACGGTACGTGCACGGCGACCCGTTCGCGGGCCGCACGGCGGTCCGCGAGGGGGCCTGATGGGCGATGCCCCAGGGCCGGCCGGTCCCACCCCGCTGCTCATCGCCTGTGCGCTGGGCATCGAGCACCTGGCCCTGCGCACCGGCAGGACCAGGGCGGGCACCGCCCCGGGCGCCGTGACCGTACTCCGTACGGGCATGGGGCCGAAGGCGGCCGAAACAGCCGTGGCGAGGGCGCTCGGCGAGGGCCGTGCGCTCGGCGCCGCGGTCATCGCCTCGGGGTTCTGCGCCGGGCTCGCACCCGGCATGCACCCCGGAGACCTGGTGGTGGCCGACGAGACCCGAACAGCCGGGCGGTCGGACACCTGCACCGGCACGGAACTGCTCGCCGACGCACTCGCCAGGGCCGTACCCGGACGTACCGTCCACACCGGTCCGCTGACCGGCTCCGACCATGTCGTACGAGGACATGAGCGGGCCGAGCTGCGGGCCACCGGAGCGATCGCGGTGGACATGGAGTCCGCCGCGACCCTGCGCATCGCTCTGCGGTCCGGGCCACGCCCGGTTGCGGCCGTACGGGTGGTCGTGGACGCTCCTGAGCATGAGCTCGTCCGCATCGGCACGGTCCGCGGTGGAATATCGGCTTTCCGCGTTCTCCGTGCCGTCCTGCCGGCTTTCTATGAATGGCACCGATCTTTGCTGCTCCCCAGGAGGTGAGCTAGATGGCCATGCCGCTCCGTCAGTCCATCAAGGTTGCGACGTACCTCATTGAACAGAAGCTCCGAAAGCGGGAGAAGTTCCCGCTGATTGTCGAGCTGGAGCCGTTGTTCGCCTGCAACCTCGCCTGCGAGGGCTGCGGGAAGATCCAGCACCCGGCCGGAGTACTCAAGCAGCGCATGCCGGTGGCCCAGGCCGTCGGCGCCGTGCTCGAATCGGGCGCCCCGATGGTTTCCATCGCGGGCGGCGAGCCGCTGATGCATCCACAGATCGACGAAATCGTCCGGCAGCTGGTGGCGAAGAGGAAGTACGTCTTCCTCTGCACCAACGCGATGCTGCTGCGGAAGAAGATCGAGAAGTTCACCCCCTCGCCCTATTTCGCTTTCGCCGTCCACATCGACGGGCTGCGCGAGCGCCATGACGAATCGGTTGCCAAGGAAGGGGTGTTCGACGAGGCGGTCGCGGCCATCAAGGAGGCCAAGCGGCGCGGCTTCCGGGTCACGACGAACTCCACCTTCTTCAACACCGACACGCCCCAGACCATCATCGAGGTCCTCAACTTCCTCAACGACGACCTGAAGGTCGACGAGATGATGATCTCGCCCGCGTACGCCTACGAGAAGGCACCCGACCAGGAGCACTTCCTCGGCGTCGAGCAGACCCGCGAGCTGTTCAGGAAGACTTTCGCGGGCGGCAACCGGGGCAGGTGGCGTCTGAACCACTCGCCGCTCTTCCTGGACTTCCTGGAGGGCAAGGCGGACTTCCCGTGCACGGCATGGGCCATTCCGAACTACTCCCTGTTCGGCTGGCAGCGGCCCTGCTATCTCATGAGCGACGGGTACGTGCCGACGTACCGGCAGCTCATCGAGGAGACCGACTGGGACAAGTACGGCCGTGGCAAGGACCCGCGCTGCGCCAACTGCATGGCGCACTGCGGCTACGAGCCCACGGCCGTCCTTGCCACCATGGGGTCGCTGAAGGAATCCCTGCGCGCGGCGCGGGAGACCGTCGGCGGGAACCGGTGACGTGACGGCCGCCGGGGAGCCGGTTCTCCGGGGACTCCTCGCGCTCTCGGTCCGGCCACGTGTGATGCGCCGCCCCGGCGGCGCATCCGGGCCGGGCCGGCAGCGGTCGGCGGGTGGCAGTCCGCCGGGGCATGGACGGCGCGGGGACACCCCCGGGGGTCCCCGCCCTCACCGTGAGCCGATAACAGGACCAGAGAGGGGGCCCGGGCATGACGCTGCTGCAGTCCATCCGGGGGCCGCACGATCTCAAGGCACTGAATGAACCGCAACTCGGCGAACTCGCCGAGGACATCAGGAAGTTCCTCGTCCAGGCGGTGGCCAGGACCGGTGGCCATCTGGGCCCCAACCTCGGGGTGGTGGAGCTCTCGATCGCCCTGCACCGGGTCTTCGACTCTCCCGTGGACCGGATCCTGTGGGACACCGGCCACCAGAGCTACGTACACAAGCTCCTCACCGGGCGGCAGGACTTCTCCAAACTGCGCGGCAAGGGCGGCCTCTCCGGCTACCCCTCCCGTGCCGAGTCCGAGCACGACGTCATCGAGAACTCGCACGCCTCCACCGTGCTCGGCTGGGCCGACGGCCTGGCCAAGGCCAACGAGCTCCTCGGCCGCCACGACCACGTCGTCGCGGTCATCGGTGACGGGGCGCTCACCGGTGGCATGGCCTGGGAGGCCCTGAACAACATCGCCGCCGCCGGGGACCGCCCGCTGATCATCGTCGTCAACGACAACGAGCGCTCCTACGCCCCGACCATCGGCGGACTCGCCGACCACCTCGCCACCCTGCGCACCACGGACGGCTACGAGCGCTTCCTCTCGTGGGGCAAGGGCGTCCTGCAGCAGACACCCGTCATCGGGCAGCCGCTGTACGAGTCACTGCACGGCGCCAAGAAGGGGTTCAAGGACACCTTCGCACCGCAGGGCATGTTCGAGGACCTCGGTCTGAAGTACCTCGGGCCGATCGACGGCCACGACACCGCTGCCGTCGAGTCCGCGCTCCACCGCGCGAAGCGCTTCCACGGCCCCGTGCTCGTGCACTGCCTCACCGAGAAGGGCCGCGGCTACCTCCCCGCGCTCCAGGACGAGGCAGACCGCTTCCACGCCGTCGGCGCGATGGACCCGCTGACCTGCGCCCCGCTCGTTCCCGCGGAGGGCCCGTCCTGGACCTCCGCGTTCGGGGACGAGATCGCGTTGATCGGGGCGGAGCGGCCGGAAGTCGTCGCGATCACGGCGGCGATGCTCCACCCCGTGGGGCTGACGAAGTTCGCCGAGGCGTTTCCCGACCGGGTCTGGGACGTGGGGATCGCCGAGCAGCACGCGACGGTGTCGGCGGCCGGACTGGCGGCCGGGGGCCTGCACCCCGTCGTCGCCGTGTACGCGACCTTCCTCAACCGGGCCTTTGACCAACTGCTGATGGACGTCGCCCTGCACAGGTGCGGTGTGACGTTCGTGCTCGACCGGGCCGGGGTCACCGGACCCGACGGGGCCTCCCACAACGGCATGTGGGACATGTCCGTCCTCCAGGTCGTGCCCGGCCTGCGGATCGCCGCGCCGCGCGACGCCGAGCGGCTGCGCGACGAACTGCGCGAGGCCGTCGGCGTCGACGACGCACCGACGCTGATCCGGTTCCCGAAGGAGGCGGTGGGGGAGCCGGTACCCGCGATCGGCACCATCGGCGGCATGGACGTCCTGCACCGCGCCGAGGACGCCGATGTGCTCCTGGTCGCGGTCGGTGTCATGGCCCCCGTCTGCCTGCAGGCCGCCGATCTGCTCACGGGTGGCCACATCCGCTGCACGGTGGTCGACCCCCGCTGGGTCAAGCCGGTCGACGAGCAGCTCGCGCCACTCGCCGCGCAGCACCGGCTCGTCGCCGTCGTGGAGGACAACAGCCGTGCGGGAGGCGTTGGTTCGGCGGTCGGACAGGCGCTGCGGGACGCCGGGGTCGACGTTCCGCTGCGGACGTTCGGCATTCCCGATCAGTTCCTCGCCCATGGGAAACGGGCCGAGGTCCTGGCAGACATCGGACTCACACCGGTCGAGATCGCGGGCCGGATCAGCGCCGCGCTGGCCGCCCGGGACGCGGCCACGGGCAAGGGGCCGGGCGCCCCGGGCAACGGGCACAAGGAGAGCGGGGCATGAAGGACGACCGGCCCAAGGGCTTCGATCTGGCACGGCTCCTCGCGGAGCGCGGCGCCGAACGCTACGAGCTGCACACGAAGTACCTCAACCACCAGCTCCCGCGCATGCTGCACACCATCGGCTTCGACAAGGTCTACGAACGGGCCGAGGGTGCGCACTTCTGGGACGCCGAGGGCAACGACTACCTGGACATGCTCGCCGGTTTCGGCGTGATGGGCCTGGGCCGGCATCATCCCGTCGTGCGCAAGGCCCTGCACGACGTCCTGGACGCCTCGCTCGCCGACCTGACCCGGTTCGACTGCCAGCCGCTGCCGGGCCTGCTGGCCGAGAAGCTGCTGACGCACAGCCCGCACCTGGACCGGGTCTTCTTCGGCAACAGCGGCACGGAGGCGGTGGAGACCGCCCTCAAGTTCGCCCGGTACGCCACCGGGAAGCCCAGGATCCTGTACTGCACGCATGCCTTCCACGGGCTGACCACCGGCTCGCTCTCCGTCAACGGCGAGGACGGCTTCCGGGACGGCTTCGCGCCGCTGCTGCCCGACACCGCCATCGCACTCGGCGACCTCGACGCCCTGCGCCGTGAACTGAAGCGCGGCGATGTGGCCGGACTCGTCGTGGAACCGATCCAGGGGAAGGGCGTGCACGCCGCGCCGCCAGGCTTCCTGCGTCAGGCCCAGGAGCTGTTGCACAAACACAAGGCCCTCCTCATCGCCGACGAGGTGCAGACCGGCCTGGGCAGGACGGGGGACTTCTACGCGTACCAGCACGAGGAAGGCGTGGAACCCGATCTGGTCTGCGTCGCCAAGGCGCTCTCCGGCGGCTATGTGCCCGTCGGTGCGACCCTCGGCAAGGACTGGATCTTCAAACGCGTCTACTCCTCGATGGACCGGGTCCTGGTCCACTCCGCGAGTTTCGGGTCCAACGCCCAGGCGATGGCGGCCGGACTCGCGGTCCTCGCCGTGATGGAGGACGAGGAGACGGTGGCCAACGCGCGCCGCACCGGCGACCTGCTGCGCGAACGGCTGGCCGCGCTCGTCGGGCAGTACGAGCTGCTGCACGAGGTGCGGGGACGCGGGCTGATGATCGGCATCGAGTTCGGCCGGCCCAGCTCGCTGAAGCTGCGCAGCCGCTGGACGATGCTGCAGGCGGCCCGCAAGGGACTCTTCGCGCAGATGGTGGTCGTACCGCTGCTCCAGAAGCATCGGATCCTGACCCAGGTATCCGGCGACCATCTCGAAGTGATCAAGCTGATTCCGCCCCTGACGATCGACGAGGCGGACGTGGACCGCTTCGTCGGCGCGTTCACGGCCGTGATGGACGACGCGCACAGCGGCGGCGGACTGATGTGGGACTTCGGGCGGACCCTGGTGAAGCAGGCCGTCGCCAACCGCTGATCATGGGTGAAGTCATCCGCGGGGACGCACTCGGTGCTTTTGCCTCGGAGGCAAGAAATTTGCCTCCGAGGAAAGTTCCTGGCCCAATAAAGGTATGAATCCTCCAGAAGGAGGGGTGGCCGACGAGCTGCCCGGGGTCGCGCCACGCCTGCGCGATCTGCGCCGCAGTCGTGGTCTCACCCTGGAGACCGCCGCCCAGCGGGCCGGGCTCTCACCCGCCCACCTGTCCCGGCTCGAAACGGGCAGGCGCCAGCCCTCGCTGCCGATGCTGCTCGGGCTTGCCCGGATCTACGGTACGACGGTTTCCGAGCTGCTCGGCGAGATTCCCCCGGAACGTGACGCGATCGTCCGCGGCCGCCGGTTCGAGGGCGCCGAGGCCGATGGCTGGATGTACCAGCAGGCCGGCGGTCCCGGACGGGCGATGCAGGCTCTCCGTGTCCGGGTCCCGCACGGCGCCCAGGGGGACCTGGTGCGCGTCCATCCCGGGGAGGAGTGGCTGTACGTCCTGGCCGGGCACCTCAGGGTGACTCTCGGGGAGACGGTCCATGACCTCGCCCCCGGTGACAGCGCGCACTTCGACTCGCTCACCCCGCACCGGATCGCGGCCCTGGACCGCGACGGCGCCGAGCTGCTCTTCGTCCACACCCTGCTGCAGAGCCCCGCCGCCGAGCTGTGTCTCGGCAGCGGGATCCACCGTCGCTGATTCGCCGTCCCCGCCGCCGGCCCGCCGGTGGCCAGAGAGGACCTGCCATGTCCGATTCCGAGAACTACGACCCGCTCAGCCCGGCCCGGCCCAAGAAGTACGACCCGCAGGAGAAGAAGATGCCTCGGGGGCTCGTCATCAGGCTCTTCGCCTACCTGGTGGCCGGGCATGTCATCGCGGGCTTCCTCTATCTGCTGTTCGCGGTGGGGATGCACAACCAGTAGCGGCGGTCTCCGCCCGGACGGCCGGACCCGAACCTCTCGTCCGGATCGGGCCGGGCTCGGGCGGTCCGAAGGCCTTGGGCCGATCCGGCGGATCCGGGTTGTACGGCCCTCAGTCGAGCAGTCGCTCGCGCAGTCGCTCGCGGGTCTCCGGGGTGATCTTGAGGCCGTCGGCGAGGTAGCGGTCGGTGCTGCCCCAGGTCTCGTCGATCGTGGTGAAGGCGGCGGCGAGGTAGTCGGCGTGGGCGCCGAAGAGCGGATTGAGCAGCTCCATCACCTCGGGGGACATTCCGGCGGGGGAGGTGTCGCTGCGGCGGACCTTGTAGCGGCGGTGCGCGTCGTTGGACTTGAGGTAGTCGGCCTCGATGGCCTCGCGCTCGACACCGACGGCGAGGAGGGACACCGCGATCGAGAGCCCCGCACGGTCCTTGCCGGCGGCGCAGTGCATCAGGGCGGGCACGCTGTCCTCGGCCAGCGCATGCAGCACCCGGCTGTGTTCGGCCGTGCGGTCCAGGATGATCCGGCGGTAGGAAGCGATCATGCGGTGCATCCCCTTGCCGTCGGCCAGGATCGACCGCAGCTCTTCCATGTTGCCGTCGCGCACCATCCGCCAGAACTCCGCGCCGTCCGCCGGGTCGCTCAGCGGGATGCTCACATTGCGCACTCCCGGAAGTTCGACGTCCAGACCGTCCAGTTTGTGGTCGGCCATGTTGCGGAAGTCGAAGACGGTGTGCAGGCCCAGACCGGCGAGGAACGCGGCGTCCTCGGCCGTGGCGTGTGCCAGGTGACCGCTGCGGTAGAGCCGCCCGTACCGCACCCGGCGGCCGTCCGAGGTGGGCAGGCCGCCGACGTCACGGAAATTGCGGACACCTGCCAGCTCGGGCTCCGTCGACGGGGTCTGCGGCAGCTGCTGCGTCACGGTCACTCCTGGGGGCTCTGTCGCCGGCGCGTGTCGCCCGCGGGTCCACTCTCGTGACGATACGACATTGATTCGTCTGGCAATCATCCTGGCCGCGCCCGCACTTCGTGCCTGGATGAGGCGTCTGGGGGGCTCGCTGGGAGGGGGTGCATCCACGCTGACGTCCCGATGAGGAGGAGGCGATGGGCATGACATGTCCGTATTGGGATATTTAGCCGAACATGCCCTACTTATGCGGGAGATGGTCACCCTCTCGTGAGCGGGATCATATCCGTGACGGTGTGTGGCGGTGGGGCTGCCGGGCATTCCTTGCACGGTGCGGAAAGCCAAGATCCGTAATCCACGGAGTGTGACCGGAATTCCTCGCCGATTTCTCCGCGCGGAATCCCCCGTGGAACCCGTGGCTTGTTTCCGCCGTCCCGGCTCGTTTACGTTCTCTGCAATCCGGACGGACCGCCTAATCCTGCCGCCGCCCGGAATTCGCACCCACTCACCGCGTGGCAGGAGCGGGGGAACCAGGTAAGCCGCCGACCGGGAATCCGGTCGGCTCGGGGTGAAGTCGCGCCAGTCGCGACCGGACATCTCCAGTCCGAACCCGACAGCTCACCTCGTAGGCGCCGGAGAGGAAAACCTTCATGCCCATATCGGGTAAGCACCGCCGTCCCAAGTCCAGCACGATCGCCCGTGGCGTCGTCGTCGCGAGTGCCGGCGGGGCCGTCATCGCGCTTCCGCTGCTCGGCGCCACCGGTGCCAACGCCGCGGAGCAGTCCGCTCCCGCCGCCTCGAGCTCGGCCGCTGCCGCGCACGCCACTCCGGCCAAGCCGGTGGCACAGAAGCAGGCCGGCTCCACGACGTACACCGTGGTCTCCGGTGACTACCTGTCGAAGATCGCTGTCCAGCACAAGCTCAAGGGTGGCTGGGAGAAGCTGTACCAGGACAACCGCAAGGTCGTCGGCGACGACCCGAGCCTGATCTTCCCGGGCATGAAGCTGACCCTCGGCGGCAAGGCCTGGGGTCACGCCTCGACCACCTCCACGGGCTCCACCACTCCGTCGAAGGCTCCGGTCAAGGCTGAGACCAAGGCCGCCCCGGTCTCCGACTCGTCCTCCTCCGACGCCCCGTCGTCCGAGGAGACCTCGGCCCCGGCCACCCAGAGCAACGACTCCGGTTACGTCCACCCGGTCCCGGGCAACCACACCACCGCCTACCGCGCCTCCGGTGCCAACTGGTCCAGCGGCAGCCACACCGGCATCGACTTCCCCGTGTCCACCGGCACGAGCGTGAAGGCGATCACCTCCGGCACCGTCGTCACCGCCGGCTGGGGCGGCGCGTACGGCAACGAGGTCGTCATCAAGCACGCCGACGGCCACTACTCGCAGTACGGCCACATGTCCTCGCTGTCGGTCTCGGCCGGCCAGACCGTGACCGCGGGCCAGCAGGTCGGCCTCTCCGGCGCCACCGGCAACGCCACCGGCCCGCACCTCCACTTCGAGGTCCGCACGGGTCCGGCCTACGGCTCGGACATCGACCCGATCGCCTACCTGGCGTCGCACGGGATCAACGTCTGATCCAGGCAACAGCGGTCCGGTGACCCGGGTCTGAGCAATGCATAGAGGGACGGTGCGCGGCGGCGCA
This sequence comes from Streptomyces sp. NBC_01013, assembly GCF_045162765.1. Taxonomy (NCBI): domain Bacteria; kingdom Bacillati; phylum Actinomycetota; class Actinomycetes; order Kitasatosporales; family Streptomycetaceae; genus Streptomyces; species Streptomyces sp. NBC_01013. The sequence continues at coordinate 720,763 of NZ_CP108687.1, read as the reverse complement.
CCGTCCCTCTGCTCATGGCCCGTGTGCCGGGGGGTCCGTGCTGAGGAAGCACTCGCACTTATTCCCCCTTTACCAAAAACTGACTGGGTGGTCTATCTCACCACCCGTCAACCCCATAATACGGTCGCGTAGGTCACATTCGGCGGTGCAGGATATGCCCTTGTGGCAGACGATTCGAACAACATCCAGCAGGGCGTCATCAACCAAAAGGGCGCCATCGGGTCGTACGCGGCGATTGGCGACAGCTTCACCGAGGGAGTCGGTGACCCCGGCCCGGGCGGAACCCTCGTCGGCTGGGCGGACCGGTTCGCGGTACTCCTCGCGGACCAGCTCCCGGACCTCGGTGCGGCGACAGGCACCACGCACGGAAACTTCAGGTACGCCAATCTCGCCGTACGAGGACGCCTCCTCGACCAGATCGTCGAGGAGCAGGTGCCGCGCGCCAAGGAACTCGCCCCAGATCTGGTGAGCTTTTGCGCGGGCGGCAACGACATCATCCGGCCGGGCACCGACCCCGACGACGTGGCCGAGCGCTTCGAGCGCGCGGTGGCCGACCTGACCCGGTCGGTGGGCACGGTCATGGTCACCACCGGCTTCGACACCCGCAACGTTCCCGTGCTGCGCCATCTGCGCGGCAAGATCGCCACGTACACCGCCCATGTGCGGTCCATCGCCGACCGCTACGACTGCCCGGTCCTCGACCTGTGGTCCCTGCGCTCGGTCCAGGACCGGCGGGCCTGGGACAACGACCGGCTGCACCTGTCGCCCGAGGGGCACACCCGGGTCGCGCTCCGCGCCGCCCAGGTCCTCGGCCTCCACGTGCCCGCGGACCCGGACCAGGAGTGGCCGCCCCAGGCACAGCGCGGAACGCTCGAAGTACGGCGCGACGACATTCACTGGGCACGCGAGTACCTGGTGCCTTGGATCGGCCGGCGGCTGCGCGGCGAGTCCTCCGGCGACCACGTGGAGGCCAAGCGCCCCGACCTGCTGCCGCTCTGAGCCCCGCGGTCCTCAGTCGCCCCGGACACCCGGAACACCGGCCGGGGTGGCCGAGGACAGCGGCGGCGCCGGTATGCGCTCCAGCACCCCGCCCGCGAAGACGTCGTACAGCGGCAGTGTCTCCAGGTGCACATAGCCGATGTGACAGTCGCAGACGGCGAGCGGACAGGCCCGGGGCCCCAGCGCCGCGCGGTAGCTGCCGTCGTAGAGGTTGCCGAGTTCCGCGCGCACGAAGTGGCAGCGACGCACCGTGCCTTCGCCGTCCACCGAGATCACCGACTCACCGGTCCGGCAGGGCAGTCCGGCCGAGCGGTGCGGATGGCGGCTGTACGGGAAAAGCGGGTCGATCGCCGTCCACCTGTCCGCCTCCTCGTCCGTATAGGTGTGCCCCTCGGCGGCGTTGACCCAGAGGTACACCTCGTCGGGAAGGGCCGCCCGCAGCCGCCGCGCCTCGTCGAGATGACCCTCCAGCCCGACCACCCCCACGCTGTGGCGTATCCCGAGGGACGCCAGTTCTCCGCAGCGCCCGAGGAACCGCTCGTACGGTGTCTGGCCCGGGTGGTACGTGCACCAGAGCGCGATCTTGTCGCGCCCCGCGGCCCCCGCCGCGGCCAGCCACTGCGTACGGCCGCCGAGGTTCGTCTGGATCGCCACCCGGCGGACATGCGGCAGCCGGGCCAGCTCGACCACGGCCCGGCGGTACCAGGAGCGCACCAGCCCCTCGCCCCACGGAGTGAACAGCACCGAGATCCGGTCACCGCTCTGGGCCGCCGCCCAGGCCGTGAAGCGCTCCAGCGCGGCCCGGTCGATCCGCAACTGCTCCCGGCTGTCGCGCCGCTTGGCGAACGGGCAGTACGGGCAGTCGTAATCGCACGAGGCGAGCGGACCGCGGTAGAGGATCGTCAGGTCCATGTGGGGCTCACTTCAGCTCGTACGCGGCCATCGCGGCCCGTACGGCAGGAGAGAAGAGGTCGGGTCCCACGGCGTCCGAGTGGGCGAGCCCCTCGGGCGACAGGCGCAGCCGGCCGTCGGCCGCCGCGTCCGGGTCGAGCCAACCCCGGGTGTCGAACCGGGCGAGTTCCGCGGGGAAGTCCTCCCACGGGTCCGTGCCGAAGCGTTCGCGGTATTCGGACACACGCAGCCCCTCGGCCTGCAGGACGGACTGCAGGAGATGGCGGCGGCGCGCCTCGTCACCGTCGGTGAACCGGCCCACCTCGGCGTGCGAGAAGTCCTCGGTGGCCGTGTAACCGTCGATGATCGCCCGCACCTCACGCATCTCCACCGCGTAGTCGAAGGAGTAGTGCAGCCGGGAGGTGTACGAACGGGCCCCGCAGCCCAGACCGATCATGCCGTCGGTCTGACAGGCGTAGTCGTCGGGACCCTCGGCCCGGGGCGCGTCGGAACGGCGGAACATCCGCATCGACACCTGCTCGTAGCCGTGGGCGAGGAGATGATCGCGACCGGCCCGGTACAGCCGCAGCCGCTGTTCGTCCCAGGCCTCGTCCGCCGCGGCCCTGTCTGCCGCCCCGAGCTTGCCCAGGCCCGTCAGCGGACGGACGTACAGCGGGTAGAGATACAGCTCCTCCGGCCGCCACTGGAGCGCCGCGTCCAGCGAGGTGCGCCAGCTCCGCTCGGACTGGCCGTCGATGCCGTAGATCAGGTCGATGTTGAGGACGGGGATCCCGCAGTCGCGGATCAGGCCGAGGGCCGTCTCCACATCGGCACGGCGCTGAGGACGGGCCGCGGCGCGCGCCTCGGCCTCGACGAAGCTCTGCACACCGATGCTGATCCTGGTCGTCCCCCGGTCGGCGAGGACGGCCAGCCGGTCGGCTGTGGCGGTCGACGGCGAGGTCTCGACGGACAGCGGCACCGACCGCAGATCGGCGCTCATGCGCTTCTCCGCGATGTCGCACAGGCGCTCCAGCTCGCCGGCGTTCAGGAACGTGGGGGTTCCGCCGCCGAACGCTGCCGCGGCGAAGCGCACCGGTTCCTCGTCGCCCAGCGCGTCCCGTACGGCAGTTGCCTGCCGGTCCAGCGCGTCGAGATAGCGGGTGGTGAGTTCGCCGGGCGCGCCGATCCGGGTGAAGAGGTTGCAGAAGCCGCACCGGACCTCGCAGAAGGGTATGTGGAGGTAGAGGGAGAGCGCGTCCTTGCTCTCACCCGCCCACAGGTCACGCAGGGTGGGGCGCCCACCGGGGTGTTCGGAGAGACTGCTGTACGCCGTCTTGTGCGGGTAGGCGTAGACGTAGCTCCGGTAGGGGCGAGTGGTGTGCCGACTGGTCATCGTGCGGTGGCCCCCGGTTCCAGGAAGAAGTGCGCGTACGGAACGGTCCAGACGGACTCGTGGCCGAGCCGGTGACCGGTGTAGCCGTCGTCGCCGTACGCCGTGCCGTGGTCGGAGCAGACGATGACGAAGGTGCGGCGCCGGCTGCTCGCGGCGGTGAAGAGGCGGCCGATGTGGGCGTCCACGTACTCCAGCGCGGCAGCGTGCGTGGCGCGGCTGTCGCCCGTGTCCGAGGTGGCACCGGGTCGGTGGAACCAGTTCGGCTGGTGCAGCGCCGACACGTTGACGAACAGGAACAGCCGCTGGCCGTCCGGGAGCTCCCGGACGACGTGCTCGGCGCGGTCCACCTGCGCCTCGAACGAGGTGGGCGAGGCGACACCGAACTCCGGCTCCCAGTGCGCCTCCTGGAACAGTCCGGGCAGCACCGAGCCGAGCGGCGCCTGCCGGTTGAAGAACCCCACGCCGCCGATGCACACCGTGCGGTACCCCGCCCCGGCGAGCGCGGAGACCAGGTCCGGCGCATCGAAGACGTAGGTGCGCTCCGCCGTGGTCTCACTGCCGGCGAACCGAGCGGCGAACAGCCGGGGATGCGGCCCGGGAGACGCCGGCGTGGGCAGGAACCCCGCGAAGATCGCCTGGTGCGAGGCAAAGGTGAAACTCCCCGGGGCATGCCGCTTCTCCCAGACGCCGCCCGGCAGATGCCGGGCCAGATGGGGGATGCGCCCGGCGGCGGCGAGCTCCGCCGCGACGTCGTACCGCAGGGTGTCCAGGGTGACGAGCAGCAGATCGTGGCTGCCCACGACCTCGCTCATGTCGGGGTCGACGGCGTTCATGGCGCCGGAGGCTGATTCAGGGGGTTGCGCTGACACGGTGGTTCCTTGCTCGGTTCAGTACGGCGGCGACCTGCGCCGCGTAGGTGTCCAGGTCTTCGGCGCCGCTGCCCGGCAGACCGGTCAGCCCCGGCAGCAGGTCTCCGAAGGCGTTGACCTCGCCGACGGCGAAGCGCCGCCAGCCGGTGGCCGGGAGGAGGTCGACGCCCACGCACAACGTGTCCGGGAAGACGGAGGCCGCCCTCTCGCACACGGCCAGCGCCTCGCTCCAGCTGCCGCCGGCCGCCCGGACGGCCGCGCGCACCTCGTCGAGATCGCCGCGCGCACCGCCGAGGTGCAGATTGGTCATGGGGGAGCGGCTGGTACGGACGACGGCATGGGTCGCCCGGCCGTCGATCACCACGACCCGCAGGTCCGCGGCCCGGCCCCGCTGCGAGGCCTTCGGCAGCCAGCGCTCGACGTGCAGCCCCTCCGGAGCGAGTGCGTCGACGACCGCCGCCACCTCCCGCTCGGTCGTGAGGCGGCGTATCCGGAGCGAGTTGTAGAGGCGGCCGGCCGGGTCCCGCTCGACCGAGGTGGCCGCGCGGATCCGGCCGGGTCCGGCCGTCTCCACGGCCATCACCCCGGAGGCGGAGGACCCGTGCGCCGGCTTCACGAACACCCGCGGCAAGCGGTGCTCCGTCATCAGCGCACGTACATCGGCCCAGCCCCGCACCGGACGCGCGCCGGGTCCCGACGTCGGCGAGACCGGCACGGGAACACCTGCGGCATGCAGAACACCGTGGCACAGGCGCTTGTCGAAGAGCACCGCGATGTCACCGGGGCCGTCCAGCAGGACCGCCCCCGCCGCCCCTGCGGCCCGCGCCACTTCCCGTACGGCTGAGGTGAACCGTGCGTACCAGAGAGCCGATCCCTCCACCCGCGTCGGGTCCTCGACCCCGCGCAGCAGGTGGTCGACCTCAGGGTCCTCGCCGGGCGACTCGATGCGCACGGTCTCCCCGGGCAGGAAGTCCGCCCGGCCCCCCAGGACATCGAGCCAGGACACCGTGCGGGCGCGCGGCAGCCCGGCGGCACGGACGGCGTCCTGGAACAGGCCGACCCGGCGGCTGCCGGGATTGCCGACCACCGCCAGTCGCGGCGCGCTACTCGTTGACCGCGGCATGGCGGCGCTCGTCGTCCCCGGGGTCCCGGGAGTCCGCCTCGTCGACCGGACCGTGAAAGGCCTCGGGGCGCTCGACATCCGTCATCGCGCACTCACTCCGACACCGTGACGTACCGCCCCGCGGCCCCGCGGTCGCCCCACGGCTTGCAGCGCTCCGACAGGTCGACCCGGACCCCATGCGGCTCCAGGGCTTCCGCGACCCGGCGCTCCATGGGCTCGGTGAGGAAGTGGTGGTGCAGATCGAGGACATCGAGATGGGTCAGCGGCTGCCCCTCCAGCAACGCTGCCGCACCCTCGTCGCCGAGTGTGCCGCAGGACAGGTCGAGAGTGCGCAGCCGGGCCACGAGCGGGGCCGAGGCGACGGCGGCAGCGATCTCGTTCTCCACCTCGCTGTTGCGCAGCCCGAGGTGGTGCAGGGCAGGAAAACGCGTCCCCGACAGGAGCGGAGCCAGGTCCGCCACAGCGGTGTCACCCCCGTAGGCGGACACACCCAGCCACAGGTCGAGCCGCTCCAGCGCGGGCAGTTCACTGTCCAGCACGCCGCGCACCACCTCCACCGGCAGCCCGCCGGCCTCGATGGTGAGCGAACGCAGCTTCTCGTGCTTCGTGGCCGGGAAGACAAGCTCGGAACCGCCGCGCACGCCGAGCTCCACCAGCGCGGGAAAGGCTGTCAGCAGCGCGGTGACATCACTCTGCTCGATCCAGGAGATCTCCGCCTCCTCCGCCGTCAGATCACCGACGAACACCGCTTCCAACGAGGTCAGCCGCCCGGCCGCGGCAATGACGAGACCGATCGGGTACGACGACTTCTCCTCGTACGACTCGCCCCACTGCCCGATGATCAGCGCGCGGACACCGGCCGGGTCCACCTCGTCCAGGAACGCGGCGAACTCCTGCTCCCACGTGCGGTCCTCGTCCTCGTACGGCTCGATCGAGACGCGCCAGGCCACCGCGTCGGCGGCCTGCTGGGGGCTGTCCTTCGGTCCGGACTGGAAATCAACGGCCGGAAGGCCGAGCAACTCGTGCAGGTGGTCCGCATCGGACATGGTTCTGAGCTCCTGATGACGGCGACGATGTGGTGTCCGCAAGGTCTATCAAGACCCACTGACAACTCGGCGACCGGGCCCCGCCGGCCGCCGCTCGCCGGCCCGTTGTCAGACCTCCGTCGTAGCGTTTTCCATGTGGCCGGCACAGCGGGTGCCGTCGCGGAGGGGAGACGTCTGTGTACCGGCAGGGCGACGTACTGATCATGGCGCTGGAGGAGTCCGCGGTGCCCGCGAACCTCCTGGAGGCGCCGGGTGAACTGCGCGACGGGCGGGGCCGGCTGGTCCTCGCGCTCGGCGAAGTCACCGGACACGCCCACGCAGTGCCGGGGCCGGGACGGCTGATCCGGGAGGGCGGTGTGTTCGGCCCGATGCTGCTCCACCTCCCGGACGGCGGACGTGTCGTGCACGAGGAACACGCCGTGATCTCGCTGCCGAAGGGCTGGTTCCGGGTGGTGCGCCAGCGCGAGTACGCACCGGGAGCGGTGCGCATCGTCGCGGACTGAGACGCCGGAACAGACAGAAGCTCACCAGCATCAGGAACACAGGGACAGGGGACGGGGAGACCGATGCAGTACGTGCACTCTTGGCGGGCCGTGGCGGCGGCGACCGGCGCGGCGGACCGGGCAGCGGCCGAGGACGGGGTCCGGCTCGCCTACCGCAGCGCGGGTCTGGCCGAGCCTGCGGAGTTCGTCTGGGCCGACTCACCCAGGGCAGCCGTCGAGGCTGTGCAGAAGCTGACCGACGCGGGGCGATCTGTCCGTGACGAGGTGCGGACCCGTCCCTGGGCGGAGGAACGGCGCCGGATGTACGACGAGTTGGGCCCGGCGGGCTGGTCCGCGCTGTGGTCCGCCACCGGTGCCCAGCTGTGGGAGACCACGTCGGCGCTCGCCGACCGCATACGGGCGGGGGTCATGGCCGGCCTCACCGCGGAGCCCGAGGCCGAGTCGGCTGTCCGGCTGGTGCTGCTCGATGCCGTCCTGGGACAGCACGACGCGGCCTGGCTCGCCGCGTTCGACGGCCGGGGTGGCCGGCTCGACGGACTCGCGGCCGTCGCGCGGAACGCGGGCTGGTGGTGGCCCTACGAGCGCACCGTGGTGATGAGTGAACGTCCCGAGGTGCTGCACCGGGACGAGGCGGGCCGACTGGACAGCGGCGACGGACCGGCACTCGCCTACCGCGACGGCTTCGCCCTGTACGCCTGGCGCGGCATGCCGGTCCCCGCCGAATTCCTCGCGGAGCTGGGCACACTGACCCCCGGGCGGATCCGTGCCGAGGAGAACGCGGAACTGCGCCGCGTGATGCTGGAGTTCTACGGGTACGACCGCTATCTCACCGAGTCCGGGGCCGAACCGGTTCACCGGGACGAGACGGGCGTCCTCTGGCGGATCCCGCTCGACGGCGACGAGGACGTGGTCATGGTGGAGGTGGTCAACTCCACTCCGGAGCCGGACGGGACGCGTCGCACGTACTGGCTCCGGGTGCCACCGCGCACGAGGACCGCGAGGGAGGGCGTCGCGTGGACGTTCGGGCTCCGGAGCGAGTCCTATGCGCCTCTGCGGCAGACCTGACCGGCTCCGCAGGCCCGGAGGACGGAGGGCGGGGGCGGGTGAAGCGGACTGCCCGAAGGCGGCGGGTGGAGGGATCACCGAGAGCGGGCGCGGCGTCCGGCGGCGGAGGGCCGGGCCGTCAAGCCGTCAAGCCGTCAGGGTCTCGTGGTCGATGCCCAGTTCACGGGCGAGCGCCTCCTCGGTCCAGTCCAGCATCGTGGCCCGGGACAGCGGACCCGCGTACGACGTCATCTGAACCGCCAGGCCGTCCAGCAGAGCGGTCAGCCGCCAGGCCACGGACATCGGGTCGTCGCAGTGGAACTCGCCCGCCGCCGCGCCCTCTTCGATGACCTCGGCCAGCTCCGCCTTCCACTGCTGGTCGAGATCGCCCGCGACGTTGCGCAGCGCCGGGTCGCGAAGGGACGCGGCCCAGCCCTCGATCCACAGGCGCCAGCCCTTGGCCTGGCCCGTCGGCGCGTACCAGCGCACGGCGGCGCGCAGTCTGCGGACCGCGGTGGTGCGACGGCTCAGCAGCTTGCGCAGATGAGCGAGATCGGCTTCCGCGGCGTGCGCGAAGGCGGCGGCGACCAGCTTCTCCTTCGTGGAGAAGTGGTAGAGCACGAGGGCGTTGCTCACGCCGAGTACGGACGCCACATCGGCGATCCGGACCGCCGCGACGCCCCGTACCTCGATCTGCTCGACGGCAGCGCGCAGCAGCTCCTCGCGCCGCTCCGCCACACCCAACCGCACTCTTGCCACGGCGTCACCCTAACCAATGCCCGCGCCGGAACAGGCCGGGGGCCGTACCGCGACTGCCCCACACCCTCCCGCGTCCTGTCCGAGCCGGTCCGGCGCAGGAGCGTTCCTGCCCCGTGGTGCCCCGGACAGGGCGGGGCCCGCGGTCAGCGGTACCAGCCGAAGCGGTCGGCCATCACCGGCAGCCGGTCGGCGACGACGGCGTGCGCCGCCGCGCGCGGAGTGCTGCCGTCCGTCGCGGCACGGGCCAGCACCAGCTCGATGAGGGCGCGCATGGAGCGCCGGATGTGAGCGAAGGCCTCGTCCGCGTCGGCCCCGATGTCGCCGAACAGGGTCCACCACCACCAGGCGTTGGTCCCGGAGTTGACGACGACGTCGGGGAGCACGGTGATCCCCCGCGCGGTGAGCAGCGCCTCCGCCTCGGGCAGCACCGGCATATTGGCCGCTTCGACCACCCAACGGGCCTTGATCCGGGCCTGGTTCGTGGCGTCGATGGCGTAGGAGACGGCCGCGGGTACGAGCACCTCCGCATCCTGGGCCAGCCAGGCGTCGGCGGGCAGCTCCAGATCGGTCTCGCGCAGAACGCCACGGTCCACCGTTCCGTAGGCGTCGCGGGCGCCCAGGAGCGCCTCGACGTCGAGACCCGCCGGATTCGCGATCGTGCCCTTGATGTCGGCGACGGCGACCACCCGCAGGCCCGCCCGGGACAGGAACCGGGCGGTCGCGCCGCCCATGGTGCCGAGCCCCTGGAGCGCGACCCGCGCGTCGCGGTAGGCGACCTCGGCGGTGTCCAGCGCGGCCAGAGCGGACTCGGCGACTCCGCAGCCGCCGGCCAGCTCGTCCAGGCCGATGCCGTCCACCTCGACGGCGAAGGCGTCGGCCAGTCGCCGGCGCGCCCCGGCCTCGTCGTCCAGCAGCGGATAGACCGCCTGGACGGTGGAGACGAGGCCCGCCTCGGCGGCGGCCCGGTCCACCAGGTCCTGGGTGAGGCCGAGGTCCTCGCCCGTCGTCCAGATCTTCTCGACGTACGGACGTACCGCTCGCAGATACCGCACCAGCACGCCGTAGGCCGCCGGATCGCGCGGGTCGCAGTCGATGCCGCCCTTGGCGCCGCCCAGCGGTATGTAGCGCGCCCCGGGCCGGTCCGCATCGAAGTGGAGTGCTTCCTTCATGGTCATGCCGCGGGCCAGCCCGGTCACTTCGTCCAGGGTGCAGCCCGCCCGCATCCGTAGTCCTCCGCTGGACACCCCGCGCACCAGCCGGTCGACGACGAAGTGCCCCTGGCGGCCCGTGACGTGGTCCGTCCAGGTCAGCGAGATCAACGGGGCGGGCAGGGGCGCCGTGGGTGTCGTCATCGGACTGCTCCTCGGTCACGATGATCGGGGCAGCCACGGAGTGCTGCCGGGGTTCACAGGGAGCGAACCCACCGCCCCCGTGGCCGGCCGGCGATCATCTACTGAATAGCCAGTCAGTATCAGGAGGGCGGGGCGCACTGTCAATGCGATCCGCGCCGTCTCACCGGTCCGTGGCCGGAGTGTGTCGCGCCGACGTGCCGGGCGGTGGCACCTCGCAGCGGTCCTTGAAGCCCTGGCTGGTGAGACCGAGGGCGGAATTGGATCGCGACCGCATGTTCTCCACGGCGATCATCGTCGTCAGCTCGACCAGCGCCGCCTCGCCGAGGGCGCTGCGCAACCGCTCCACCTGCTCGTCCTCCACCTGCGGCGGGGTGACGGTCATGGCTTCCGCATAGGCCAGCACCTCGCGCTCCAGCGGGGTGTAGACGTCGCTGTCGCGCCAGGTGGGCACCTCGCGGAGCTTGCGCGGATCGATGCCCTGGTGGTGATTCAGCCAGTACCCGAAGTCCATGCACCAACTGCATCCGACCGTGGCGGCCGCCGCCATCACCGCCAGCGCCTTGAGCTGCGGATCCGACTTCCTCCAGCGGCCCGCGGACAGCTCGAGCCGGGAGTAGGCCCACAGCACCCCGGTGTGATGGGCGGTGGCGCGCAAGGGGGCGATGACCTTCCCGTACGTACGGTGCGAGTACCAGGAGACGGCGCGGAACAACAGGCTGCGGGGCGGATCGAGCGAGATGCGGGCGGTCATGGCCGGGCTCCTTCGGTACGGATCGGTCCCGGGCGAAGAGGCGAGGCGCCCCGCCGCCGGGCTGCTGGCACGGGTGCGACGAGCGGGGGCCGCAGGATGTGACATCGGTGCGCCCCAGAGCGCCGGGCCGGTGTGCGATGGCCGGATCCGGACCGAGAGGAACGAGCGGTGGGCCGGATGCGGAATCCTGCGGGCGGAGCGCACGTTGGATTCGGCATGACGGGATTCGATGCACAGCAGGAGGCGCTGCTACGGCTGGTCGCCGAGGAGGACGGCGGTGTACTGGTCACGCTCAGGCGGGACGGCAGACCGCAGCTCTCCAATGTCAACCACTTCTACTACCCCGATGAGGGCATCGTCCGCGTCTCGGTCACCGAGGGCCGCGCGAAGACCCGGAATCTGCTCAGGGATCCGCGGGCGAGCTACCACGTGACCAGCCAGGACCGCTGGGCCTGGACGGTCGTGGACGGCAGGGCCGAGCTCACCCCGGTCGCTGCCGCTCCCGACGACGCCACCGTCGCAGAACTGATCACGCTCTACCGCGACGTCCAGGGCGAGCACCCCGACTGGGACGACTACCGCCAGGCCATGATCAGGGACCGGCGGATCGTCCTGCGGCTCCACGTCGAGCATGTGTACGGGCAGCCGCGTGGCTGAACCGGTCGCTCCGGAGCACCATCCCGTTGGGTGCTCCGCTCTCGCACTGTCGTCCCCCCTGTCCATAATGGGACGACACCGACTCCCTCAGGAGATCTTGTGACCGGCGCTGACTCCAAGCTTCCGCTCCGCACCAGGCTGCGTGCGCTGCGTCCCGCCGCCTTCGGGGCCGACCCGGGCGGGGCCCGTATGGAGCGCATCCGCCGTTCCCCGAACTTCGCCGACGGAGTCTTCCAGAATCCGGTGGGGGCACGTACCAGCCCCTCGGGGTCCGCTCTGGAGTTCGCGAAGGTCTACTTCCGCAAGGAGGAGCGTGTCCTGAGGGCGCCCACGGGGACCGTTCCCGTGCACGCCACGACCCTCGCCGACCTCGCCGAGCCCCCCGCCTCCGGGCTGCGGCTCACCTGGATGGGGCATTCCAGCGTGCTGGCCGAGATCGACGGACGGCGGGTGCTCTTCGACCCGGTCTGGGGAGAGCGCTGTTCTCCCTTCGCCTTCGCCGGGCCCAAGCGTGTGCACCCCGCACCCTTGCCGCTCGGCACGCTCGGCCCGGTCGACGTGGTGGTCATCTCGCACGACCACTACGACCACCTCGACCTCCCGACGATCCGCTCCCTCGCGGGCACGGCCACGGTCTTCGCGGTGCCGCTCGGAGTCGGTGCGCACCTGGAGCGCTGGGGCGTGCCCCCGGACCGCATCCACGAACTCGACTGGAACGAGTCCACGACCGTCGCCGGAATCAGCCTGACAGCCACGCCCGCCAGGCACTTCTGCGGCCGCGGCCTGCGTAACCAGCAGCACACCCTCTGGGCGTCCTGGGCCGTCGCGGGGCCCCGGCACCGGATCTACCACAGCGGTGACACCGGATATTTCCCCGGCTTCAAGGAGATCGGCGCCGAGCACGGCCCCTTCGACGCCACCATGATCCAGATCGGCGCGTACAGCCAGTACTGGCCGAAGGACCAGACGGACAGCAGGCCGGAACCAGGCGCCTGGCCCGACATCCACATGAGCCCCGACGAGGGGGTCCAGGCCCACCTCGACCTCCAGGGCGCCGACCCGTCGGCGGGCGTCATGCTGCCGATCCACTGGGGCACGTTCAACCTCGCCCTGCATCCGTGGGCGGAACCCGCTGAATGGTCCATGCGTGCCACGCAGTTCGCCGGAGTGACGATGGCGTCCCCGCGACCGGGGCAGCCGTTCGAACCCGCCGATCCGCCCGCCGTGGAGCCGTGGTGGCGCGGCGTGGCCGCAGAGCCGGCGCCGGGATGGGGCAACTGGCCGCCCGTGCACGTGCAGCTCCCCGGCAGTGCCAAGCCCACCGCCGCCCCGGACCGCGACCGGGACCGGGCTGCTCAGGCGTGAGACCCGCCGCCCCGGTCGCACCGCCTCCCTGGCGGTGCGACCGGGGCGGCCGGAGCGGTGACGTCCCCATGGGCCGGTGCGCCGGGACGACCTGCGTGGGGACGTCCGAACAGGGTGGGCAGGCGGTCGAACGGCGGTACGCTGCGGCCCGAGGAGCTCACTTCCCGGGGGAGCGGCCATGCTGCGGGTGTACTTCACGTCCGAGGACCTGGCGAGGGTCAGGGTTGCTTCCGGACCGGACTTCCTCTGGGAGATCAGCAACAGCGTGCAGACCCTGCAACGCCGCGATGGCGAGAGGGTGTTCGGCACGTGGCGCCGCTGGGTGCGACCGAGACTCTCCGACAGCCCCCGGCTGTTGTCCTCGCTCCTGCCCCCGCGCGGCTACTCACCCGACTTCCTCACACCCACCTCGGGCGACCGCGTCACACTGCAGGCGGCCCTCGACACGCTGATGAGCACCCCGCTTCCCCGGCTGCGAACCGACCTGACCCACCTGGCGGCCTCCTTTCGCCTTCCGGGCTGGGTGGGCTCGTTGGCCGGAGGCGACACCGATGCGCTCCGGCGGCTGGGCGAAGCCCTGCGTACGTACCAACGTGAGGCGCTGGCCCCGTACTGGCAGTGTGTGCACGCCCATATCGACGCCGACCGGGCGGTCCGGCTGCACAGTCTGCTCGACGGAGGGACCGAGGGCCTGCTGGCCGGCCTCGGACCGCAGTTCCGCTGGCGTCCGCCCGTGCTGGAAGTGACGTATCCCGTCGATCAGGACCTGCGCCTGCGCGGCCGGGGGCTCGTCCTCCAGCCCTCGTTCTTCTGCTGGCCCACGCCGATCACCCTGGCCGACGGGGACCTGCCGCCCGTCCTCGTCTATCCCATCCACCACGCCGCGGACTGGGCCGGGCCGGCCGCGGTCCCCGGTTCCCGTTCGGCTGCGGGCTCCGGGCCTCTGGGGCCCCTGCTCGGGCACACGCGAGCCGGCATCCTGCGCGCCAGCCGTACCGGCTGTTCCACCGTCGAGGCGGCCCGGCTCCTGGACGTGACCCACCCGGCCGTCAGCCAGCACCTGAACGTACTGCGCGCGGCGGGGCTGGTGACCACGGTGCGCAAGGCCGGACGCTCCTTCCATGTCGCGACCGCCGAAGGGCGGGCCCTGCTGGCCACCGAGGAGCGGACGCGCCGGCTGCCGGGGTGCGGAGCGTGAGTCCCGGAGGGGGAGGACGGTCGGGGGGCGAGGGCGGCTGGGGGCTGAGGACAGTCGGGGGGTGAGGGCGGTCAGAGGGTGACGGTCACTCAAGTGACCTCGTAAGCCTGAACTTTCGTCACTTGTGCCCTGCGCGCGGCAGCGGCGACGCTGATTCCCGCTGTTCCGAACAGCTGAGCGTCTCAGGATTGCGTTTCTGCCCGCAGGGCCACCCCCCACCCTTCTCAGGAGCTCTCATGCGCAAGAGACTTGTGTCCACCGCGATCGCCGTCGCCGCCGCCGGAGCCCTTCTCCAGCCCTCCCTGGCCCAGGCGTCGCCCGTACCGCACACCTCGTCCGTCTCCGTGCTCGCGCGCGGCTCGAAGGCGGGAACGGCCGTCGTCAGCGGGCACAACCAGCCGGGCACCCGGCTGGAGGTCGCCGCCGGACGCACGCAGAGCGCCCACTGGCTGCAGATCGACTACCAGGTCCAGGAGACCGGTTACTGGTGCGGTCCGGCCGCCACCCGCATCGCGCTCTCCGCCCGGATGGCACCGCCCAGCCAGGGGGATCTGGCCTGGCAACTCGGCACCACCCAGAACGGCACCGACCACATCGGCCAGGTCACGAGGGTGCTCAACTCGAACCTCGGAGGGGGCTGGTACGAGACCAAGGAGATGCCGAACGACCCGCCCACCCAGGCTCAGCGGGACCTGCTCTGGTACGACATCGTCTTCGACATCGACCGCAACTACCCGCTGGTCGCCAACATCGTCGCCCCGCCGGGCAATCAGCCGCCCGGATACCCCTCGGACCAGACCATCTACCACTACTTCACGGTCTTCGGCTACGACGAGGTGGACCGCACCGTCCTCATAGCCGACCCCGCCTCCTTCAGCGGCAACCAGATCTACTGGATCTCGTTCGATCAACTCGCCACGCTGATCCCGCCGAAGGGGTACTCGGCATGAGCGCGCAGGAGCACCGCCCCACCCGCAGAAGTGTCATGAGGGCCGCCGGAGGGTTCTCCGCGGCGATGGCGCTGGGTGCCGGGAGCGTACTGGCCACCGCTACGGCAGCGAGTGCCGCGGGCGACGGCTTCGGGCTGCGCATCGTGGACCGGAACGAGAGCGACTCCCGTATGCGGTACTACCGATTCGCGACCGACGCGATCGGCTGGGACCCGGCGGTCAACGTACTCCTCCCCGACGGCTACCACACCGGCGGCCGCCGCTATCCCGTGCTCTACCTGCTGCACGGGGGTGGAACGGACCAGGACTTCATCACCTTCGACCGTGCCGGCATCCGAGCCTGGACCACGGGCAGGCCGGTCATCATCGTGATGCCGGACGGCGGACACGCGGGCTGGTACTCCAACCCGGTCAGCTCGAACGCCGGTCCCCGGAACTGGGAGACCTTCCACATCGCCCAGTTGCTGCCCTGGATCGATGCCAACTTCCGTACGTACGCCGAGTACGACGGCCGAGCCGTGGCCGGGTTCTCCATGGGCGGCTTCGGGGCGCTGAAGTACGCGGCCAAGTACTACGGTCACTTCGCCTCGGTGAGCGCCCACTCCGGGCCGGCCAGTCTGCGCCGTGACGCGGGCCTGGTGGGCCACTGGGCCAACGCCTCGTCGGCGGCCGTGGAACTGGCCGGCGGCACGGTCTACGGCGTGCCGCTGTGGGACCAGGCCCGGGTCAGCGCCGACAACCCGGTCGAGCGGATCGAGAGCTACCGGAACAAGCGGGTCTTCCTGGTCGCGGGGACCAGCCCCGACCCGGTCAACTGGTTCGACCAGGTCAACGAGAACCAGGTGCTGGCCGGGCAACGGGAGTTCCGCGCACTGCTCGGTGACGCAGGCATCCCGCACGAGTGGCACGAGGAACCCGGCGGGCACGTCTTCCGCGAGTACATGTTCCGACGCGACCTCGACGGCATCATCGCCAGACTCCGCAAGGCATAGCGCCCCCACACCCGGCAAGCCCCCTCGACGGCGGTCGAGGGGGCCAGGCGTGTTCTGGAAGTCCCGCCCTGTCCGGCGGCGTCGCGTGTCGCGGGGGCTTCTGCGTTCCTGGCGTGGCGGTACCGCCCGTCGGGTGCACCCGTCCCCCCAGGAATCCGTTCGCCGGAATCGGTCGCTCGTACGAGAGGTCATACCAGAGCGGGACGGATGGCGGGCAAGTTCCACAACTGCCCGTCGCACCCTCGCGCGGGGCGACTACCGTGTGTGCTCGGTGATCAACGGTGGGCTCATATTTTCCGAGCCTGCCCGGCCGATGACCCGAGAATGACCGACCACCGTAGGTGTCACCACATGAATGCCGATTCCTGGTGCCCCACGTACCGAGGACGCTGATGTCTCAACTTCGCGCACCCGACGCGCGACCGGAACGACGAGAGGGCGGGCGGCACGGCCGACCGGGTCCCCGTTCCCACTCGGCCGCGGCCAGGCCGCGCGCTACCCGGCCGTCTTCCGAGGCGCGCATACGCCCCCAACTCCTGCGCACCGCCGTCCTGCCGGCCGTCGCCGTCGCGCTGGCCGGCGCCGCGGCCGTCATCTACACCGCCCGCGCCGGTAACACCCGGGCGTCCACGCAGCTCTGGACGGCGCTCGGCGCAGCCGGTGCGCTGGCGCTCGCCGCGATGGTGGCCGCCTTCCTGGCCGCCAACCGGGTCGCCACGACCGTCCTCGGCCGCTGTCTGGCCCTGCGCCGGGCCAGCGCCCAGGGCCAGGCCGAACTGCAACGAGTGGTGGAACAGCTCCGCAACGGCGAATCAGTGCCCGCGCGGCGTCCCCCGCAACCCGCGGCTCCCGGTACCGACGCATTCGAACTGCTCGCGCAGGAGCTCGGGCGCCAGCAGGAGGCGGCGGTGGCCGCCGTCGTCCAGGCGTCCCGACTGTCCGAGCACAACGGCGAGGACCAGAAGGTCGAGGTCTTCGTCAATCTCGCCCGCCGTCTGCAGTCGCTCGTGCACCGCGAGATCCAGTTGCTCGACGAGCTGGAGCACCAGGTCGAGGACCCCGATCTGCTCAAGGGGCTCTTCCACGTCGACCACCTGGCCACGCGGATCCGCCGGCATGCCGAGAACCTCGCCGTCCTCGGCGGTGCGGTCTCCCGGCGGCAGTGGAGCAACCCGGTCACCATGACGGAGGTGCTGCGCTCGGCGATCGCCGAGGTCGAGCAGTACCCGCGGGTCAAACTCGTCCCCCCGATCGACGGCACGCTCCGCGGGCACGCCGTGGCCGACGTGATCCACCTGCTGGCCGAACTCGTGGAGAACGCCACGGTGTTCTCCGCCCCGCAGACCCAGGTCCTGCTCCGTGCCCAGCGCGTCACCGCCGGTCTCGCCCTGGAGGTGGAGGACCGCGGCCTCGGCCTGCCCGGGGACGAGCAGAAGCGAATGAACGCACTGCTGGCCGACCCCGACCAGGTGAATGTCGCCCGCCTGCTCCAGGACGGCCGGATCGGGCTGTTCGTGGTGGCGTCGCTGGCCCGCAGGCACGGCATCGTCGTCCGCCTCCAGAGCAACATCTACGGTGGCACCCAGGCCGTGCTCGTCCTCCCGCAGACCCTGCTGGGGGCCGACGAGGACGTGCCGGGCGAGGCCGTCGGCGCGCCGGCCCCGCCCCTCGGCCCCGTGCACCGCCCACCGCCCCTGGACGACACCGCGGTGGGCCACCGCCCGGCCCCCGAACCGGCACCCGCCCCCGAACCGGAGCGACGCCCCTACGTACCGCAGCAGCAGCAACTGCGGATGCACCAGGCACCGCAGCAGACGCCGCGCCAGGGCGAGGGCCCCCCGCTCCCGTTGCGTGCCGAGCGCCTCGACCGGCCCACCCCCGCCGACGCCCTCCCGGGCACCCGGCCCGCGGACGACGCGGCCCCCGCACTCCCTCAGGAGACAGGGGTCGTACGCGGCACGATGGGCCGGCCCCAGCTCCCCAGGCGGGCCAACCAGGAGAGCCTGGTCCCGCAGCTCAGGGAGGCCCCCGCGCCCCGTGCCGAGGAGGAGCCCACCCTGCACGACCCGGGGCTGGTGGCGGCCTTCCGGCGCGGTATCGATCTCGCCGAGGCGCGTGAGGAGTCCGACGCGGAGTTCTCACCGGACACCGGCTCCGGGGGCGCGGCGTTCCCGGACACCGGCCCCGGATTCGAGGCGTCCCCGGACGCCGGAACGGACGACGTGGGGGACGTGCGGACCGGCCGGAGCCCCTCGGCGCCCGTCCGGGCACCGCTGAAGCCGCTCCCGGTCCGCGGGGCGGCTCCCGTGGAACTGCTCGGCGCCGCCTCGTACCGCAGCGATCAAGAGCCACTCGAAGCGAACACGAACACCACCAAGGAGTAGATGCACCATGGCGACCGATATGCCGTCCGGTCAGGTCTCGGACCTCGACTGGCTGCTGAGCGGGCTGGTACAGCGCGTACCGTACACGCGCAGCGCGGTCCTGCTCTCCGCCGACGGGCTGGTGAAATCCCTCCACGGCATGGACGCCGACAGCGCCGACCACATGGCCGCGCTGGCCGCCGGCCTGTACTCGCTCGGCCGCAGTGCCGGGGCCCGGTTCGGGGACAACGGGGAGGTCCGCCAGGTGGTGGTGGAGCTCGACTCGACGCTCCTCTTCGTCGCCACCGCGGGCTCCGGAACCTGTCTGGCCGTGCTCGCCGGGCGGAACGCCGACGCCGCCGTGCTGGGATACGAGATGGCGATGCTGGTCAAGAGCGTCCGGCCGTATCTGATGACGCCGACGAGACAAGCGGCCGGGGTGCCGGGCGCCGCGGGGCTGTGAGCGTGCCGGCCACGCAGGACGGGCCCTTGCTCGACGATGCGGCAGGCCGCCTCATCCGCCCCTACACCGTGAGCAACGGCCGTACCCGTCCCACCACCGTGCTCGATCTGCTGTCCCTGGTGATGGCCACCGGCACTGTCCCGCAGACCCACCTCGGCCCCGAGCACTCCGTGGCTCTCGGGCTGTGCGGCGGTCCCACCTCGGTGGCCGAGATCGCGGCGCATCTTCGGCTGCCCGCGGTCGTCACCAAGGTCCTGCTCTCGGACCTGGTCGACTGCGGCGCGGTCACCGCGCATCCGCCCGCCTTCCATGACATGCCCACCGACCGATCCCTGCTGGAGGCAGTGCTCGATGGCTTACGACGACAGCTCTGACGGCTTCGACGGCTCCGCCCCGTACGCGGGGACCGCAAGCCCCGGACATGTCGGCTACGCGGACACCCCGGGCGGCAGAGGCTGTGCGGACCCGCCCGCCGACGTCGGGTATGCGGACCCGCCGGGCGGCTTCGGGTACGCCGAGGACACCCGGACGTCTGCTGACGAGGAGATCCCCGGCAGCTCCGAGGGCTTCCCCGTCGCGCTCAAGGTGCTCGTGGCGGGCGGCTTCGGCGTCGGCAAGACGACGTTCGTGGGCGCGGTCAGCGAGATCGCGCCCCTGAGCACGGAGGAACTGCTGACCCAGGTCAGCGCGGCCACCGACAGTCTCGAAGGCATCGAGTCCAAGACCTCCACCACGGTGGCGATGGACTTCGGCCGCATCACCCTGGACGAGCAGCACGTGCTCTATCTGTTCGGCACGCCCGGACAGGAGCGCTTCTGGTTCATGTGGGACGAGCTCTCCCAGGGCGCCCTCGGGGCGGTCGTGATCGCCGACACCCGGAGACTGGAGGAGTGCTTCGCGGCCGTCGACTTCTTCGAACGGCGCGGTATCGGGTTCATCGTCGCCGTCAATGAGTTCGACGGCGCATTCCGTTACGGCCCCGAGGAGGTCCGGGCGGCCCTGGACCTGACACCGGAGGTGCCGGTGGTCCTCTGTGACGCCCGCATCGCGAGTTCGGGCACCGGCGCGCTGGTCACCCTCGTCCAGCACCTCATCAACGCCACCGACGAACCCGCCCCCCTGGCCGGCCACGGAAGCTACGGAGTCCGTCCGTGACCACCCCGCACGCACTGGGACGGCTGCTGCTGACGCCCGTCGACGGCGACGCCCGGGTCCGGACCCAGCGGCTGCGCAGCCTCGGCCTGGGGGAACGGGCCGATGCCTCGTTCGACAACTTCGACGCCTTCGCCGACAGGGTGGCCGAAGTGACCGAGGTGCCCTACTCGATGGTCAACTTCATCGACGGCAACCGCCAGTTCTTCGCCGGACTGCACACCCCGGCAGGGACCTGGAAAGGCTCCGACCTGGGGGGCGCGGCGGCCGGAAGCGCGCGCAGGGGCCGCTATGTGGCCCTCGACCACGGCTTCTGCCCGCACGTCGTCGTCCGGCGCAGGGCGCTGGTCCTGGAGGACGTGTGCGATTACCCGCGCTTCGCCGGAAATCCGGTCGTCGACGACATAGGTATCCGCTCCTACCTCGGGGCGCCGCTCATCGACCGCACCGGCATCGCCCTGGGGGCCGTCTGCGCGGTGGATGTCGTACCCCGCCCGTGGGGGAGGGCGGGGCTGGACACCATCAAGTCACTGGCGCAGGAGCTCGTCGGGCACATCCACCAGCGGGAGGAGAACATCCTCGGAATCTGAACGCCGGCCGGGCTGTGCGCCTTCAGGCCTCGACCGTGCGGCCGTCCAGGAAGGTGAGCACCACCGCGTCACCGTTCACCCGCACCCGCACCGCCGTGCGCAGTGCCTCGGGGTGGATGCTGTCGCGGGACAGCACGACGAGCGACACATGGACGCTGCGGCCGCCCGCATGAGGCGCGCTGCGCAGATACGGCACCGCCGAGTGCGGTCCGTACGCATTGGACTCGATGTCACGCGCCACGGCGGCGCCGTCCACACCCCCGTCCCATCCGTACAGCGCGACCAGCGCGCTGCTCAGCCCCTCGGCCGTGCGGGCGAGCGCCCAGTCGGGCCCCGATGACGCGAACGGGCTTCGGGTGTCAGCGATCGCGTGCCCGCCCTCGCGGACGACGACGCCCTCGGGCGCGTCGACCCGGTGCACCCGGATCTCCCACGGGCCGTGCAGCACACTCGTCGTCCCGATGCGGTACGTGCGCTCGTCGCCGGTCAGCCGCGCCGCCGACCAGGAGGCGGCGATGCGGTCCTCGCAGCGCAGCGGATGGATCCGGCGTCGGCGGGACGGGGTGCCGTCCGGGCCGAGCAGGGCCAGATGGTTGTCGACATCGCGGGCCAGGGCGTGCGGCGCGGATTCCGGCGCGGTCGCGGTCGAGTACGCGAGTTTCGCGTAGTGCGGATCGTCCTCGCCCGCGCCCTTGTCGGGATCGGCGCCGGCCTCGATGTCCGCAGCATCCGGTGCGGGAGGATGGTGGTCGCTGCCGTGATTGACGAGGCGGACGATGCCGTCGTGCCGGGTCCCGTGCAACAGCCAGCCGGGGGCCGGCAGGGCGAGATACGTGTCGGACTCCTCGACGGGCAGGGGGAGTTCGCGCGCGGTCCAGACCTCGTGGTCCGGGGGAAGCAGCAGGCCGAGGAAGCCCTTGCTCGCCCAGTAGGGAGAAGCGGGTCCGGAGTAGGGCTGAGTGGACGGCAGGAAGGTGTCGTACCAGCCGAGAGTCAGCAGTCCCCGCTCGTCCGGTGCCCCGCGCTCCACGAAATGCCGCAGCGTGCCGGAGGCGAGGCGGCGGGTGAGACCGGGGGCGAGCGGCGTGCAGTCGGCCAGCGCGCCCATCCACACGGGGGCGAGCGCCGCGAACCGGTAGGTGAGGGAGCGGCCCTGGTGGACCGGGGCGCCGTCGGCCCCGAAGAAGTGCGGGTAGTCCTCCAGGAACCGGCTCAGGCGCTGCCGGTAGGCTGCGGCTCGGCCGCCGTCGCCGCCCGGGCCGGCGATACGTGCCCACAGCAGCGGGTACAGGTGCATGGCCCAGCCGATGTAGTAGTCGAAGTTGCGGCCGTCCCCGTCGGTGTACCAGCCGTCGCCGGCGTACCAGTCCTCGATCCTGTCCAGCCCCCCTTCGATGTCCGAGGCGCTGTGCGGGGCTCCCACCGATGCGAGGAACTGCTCGGACACCGCCTGGAAGAGCCGCCAGTTGTTGTCCCAGGTACGGCCGCCGACGAAGCCGGAGAACCAGTCGACGACCCGCTCCTGGACCTTCGCGTCCAGGCGGTCCCAGATCCACGGCCGGGTCTCGTGCAGCGCTACCGCGACCGAGGCCGCCTCCACCATCTGCTGCGAGCAGTCCGTGAGACGCGGCCACGCCTCACCGCTCGCAGGGTCCGTCCCGGCGGCGAGCCCGGCCGCGTACCGCTCGGTCAGCGCGGGGTCGACCGCCCCGCCCGCGCCCGCGATCCGGCAGGCGGCGAGCAGGAACGACCGGGCGAACCCCTCCAGCCCGTCGGACACGACCCCGGACCAGCTGCCGCGGCCCGGCAGCCGGTACTGGGCGAATCCAGGGGTCGCGTACGGAGTCAGCGCATCCAGCATCCGGTCGGCGGTCGCCTCCCAGTGCGCCCGGGTCCAGCCGGTACGTGACGACAGGACCCGGTCGGTCGGCGGCAGATGCAGATACGGGGCGACGGCCATGGTGGTGCTGCTCCTCGGGGTCGGTGCGGGTGGTTACCGGATGAGTTCGGCGTGATGCGTGTGGCCCCGGGAGCCGCCGACCGCGACGGTGAGGACGGGCCGGGCCCCCGGGGTCAGGGACACGGTGTCGTCGGCTGCGGCGAGGGACCGGACGCGGAAGGGGAGTGCGAGCGAGACCTGGGCCTGGGTCCTCCCCGGGTCGGCGACCGCCACGGACACGTGTGCGCCCCGCCGCCGCACGAGGACGGTCGCCGGACCGGAAGCGGTGATCCCGGCCGCCGAACCGGCGCCCCAGAAGTGCACCGCGGTCAGCGCGGTCCTGCGGTCCTCCACGGCCTGCGCGGTGGCGTCGTTCGCCACGATCCGCACCGGCCGCGAACGCGACCACACCGCGGTGGCAGCCGCGGATGCGCCGGGGAGCAGCACATAGGCGTAGGCCGCGTCGGTGGGGGAGATCCCGTGATCCATCCACAGCGTGACGTAGCGGCGGGTCACGGGATCGGCGCTTCCCCCGGTATCCGCCCCGGTGTTGATCGCCCGCCACGTGCCGGTGCGCTCCTCGCGCAGGGCGCGCAGCGCGGTGCTGCCGGGGAACACGTAGCCGCCGGTGCCGTCGAGATGTGCCCAGCCGGCCCGGCCGAACGCGCCGGTCCTGCCCTCCTCCACGCCCGCATCCTCGCCGTCCACCAGCAGGCGGTCGCGGCCGTCCGCACCGAGGTTGCGGTTCTCCACGACCGTCTCGATGGTGCGGCCGTCGCTCGCCGTGATGCCCGCTCCGAGCGCGACCACCGCGTTGTCGAGCAGGAACCACGCCTTCCTGGCCCGCAGGGTGCTGCCCTCGGCCCCCACCACCTCCATCGCGGCGGCCGTGTGCCTGCCGTCCAGCACCGCGCCGCCGGCGACGGCGTTCGCCGGCCGGTAGGTCGAGGTCCCGTCACCCGTGCCGAGATCGACGCGTGCGCGAGTGTCGACCGTGGTGCCGGGGAGACGGTACGGGTCGACGGTCGGCCAGAAGCCGTCGTTGTACTGTCCGAGGCCGTCACCGTCGTACAGGTACGTCATGCCGTCGCCGGTGTACCAGCCGTGCAGGTTCTCGCCGTTGCCCGCCTCGTACGCGGATATGCGCGTGGACGAGAGCGACAGGGTGCAGGCCCAGCCGGGGCGGCGGTGCACCACGCGGTCCATGTCGGCGAAGACGAAGCTGCCCGTGGTGCGGGCCCCGGCCGGTATGTCGGAGGCGTTCAGCACGGCCTTGGCCAGGGCGAGCTGGGGTGGTGTGAACAGGGCGGCGAACGGCGTGGTGCGGTTGCGGGTCAGCCAGCCCTTGACCAGGGCCCGCCACCGGTCCGCCTGGGCCCTCGGCGCACCGGAGGCGAGGAGGAGAATCGCCGCGACGGCCGCCGCGCCGTCCCGGTGATCGCCCGCACGCTCGCGTGACACGGCGCGTCCGCGTACGGCGTCCATCATCAGCCCGTCGAAGATCACCGGGGCGAAGGTCCGCTCCACGGCGTCGTACAGCACCGAGACCTTCGGGTCGGCCACCGCCCACGGGGAGCCGGCGAGGAGCGAGAGCAGACAGGCGGCGCCGCCGAGCAACACGGTGCCGTACGAACCGGTGTACGCGACCACGCCGTGCTGGACGAACGAGCCGTCCTCGTAGAACCCGTCTCCCGAACTCGTATAGCGGAAAAGGCTGTTGCGGCCGCCGTCGCGTACGTCGGAGAGCGCGTCGCGGGCGGATGCCACCTTGGCCGCGTCCTTGCCGAGCAGCCCGCGCAGCGCGACGATCACGGCCTTGTCCGTGCGGTTCGCGCCGGTCTCGGACAGGGCGGGGGAGTTGGTACGGCGGTCCGCGTCCGGGCAGAAGCGGTCGACGACGCTCAGATAGTCGGCGAGGTCACCGGCCGGCAACCGGCCGCGCAGCAGGACGCAGGAGTCCATCAGTGCCCGCGGCGCGCCGATCTCCCAGAACCACCAGTTGCCGCTCTCCCGGGCCGCCGGGTGGTAGGCGGTGTCGTAGGTGAACCGCAGTGCGGAGACGAGGGCGTCGGCCGCCTCCGTGCTGCCCGACAGCGAGGTGCCGGGGGTGGCCCACGCGGTCGCGAGCGTCCGCAGCCGCGTATAGCTCTGCCCGAAGTTCCCCGGGGCGGTGACCGGGGCGAGATCCGTCCAGAGCGTGGTGCGCCCCGCACTGCGGTCGAGCGTGCCCCAGAGCCTCTGCGCCGAGCTGTCCAGAGCCGCGACCCCGACGGCGAAGTCGGGGTCCGAGGGGTCGAACCGCCCTCCGGACAGCAGGGTTTCGGCCCGCTCCAGCAATAGGTCGAACTCCTCGTCGACGCCTGGCGCCGCACGCTCCGGCTCCGAGGCCCGCGCCGCACCCGCGGTGAGGGCGCCGGACACGGTGGCGCCGCCCGCCGCCAGAAGCGTCCTTCTGCTCAGCTGCATGGTGACTCCTTCTCCGTGTTCAGTCGGTGAGCGTGCTGGGGTCGACGGGCGGCTGCGGCAGGTTGAGGGCTGCCAGTTCGGCCCTGCCGACGGCGTCGACCGGGAACGCCCAGGTGTTCACGAAGAAGTCGGTGAGGTCGTAGCCCGCGACCCGGCTGGAGTAAGTGGCCAGCGCGCGGTACCGCTTGGCGTTCTCCGTGTAGTCCGACTGCGGGTTCTCCTCGCGCACCAGCTTGTGCAGCCGGGGCCAGAAGTCCTCCCCGAAGGCGAGCTCCAGCTGACGCAGCGGCACAAGCTTCTCGTACGCGCCGAACGACTTCTCGTACGTCAGACCGTCCGTGCCGAACTTCGCCCGCGAGGTCTGGAAGACGGTGAGACCCGTCGCCGGGTCGACGGTGAGCAGATTGGACGGCTGTTCGAGGGTGCGCTGGGCGGCCAGCGAGTAGATGTTCACGGTGACCTCGGTCAGGCCGCCGGGCTTGTACGCCATCTGCTGGTGCAGGTGGCCGAGCTCGTGATACAGCCCCCAGCCGCGTGTGCGCAGCCCCTCCACCGTGGTGGCCCGGTCGAGATAGGCCCTCGGGAATCCGTTGTAGCCGTGTGTGGCGTACGCCCCGACCCCCGCGGGCACCTTGCTGACCTCGGTGAAGTGGTACGGCCCCGCCTTGCGCCGGTGCACCGGCTTCGAGCCGTCCAGTCCACTGATCCTGGCGTGCGAGTCGATGATCGTCTCCACCAGCCGGAGCAGTGCGGCATGGTCCTCGCCGCGGTACAGCAGTGCACCCTCGCGGGTCAGCGTCATGATGGTGTTCGGGCCGTGGAGCTCCACCCAGGGTGAGGCCGTCAGTGTGTCGAGTCGGTGCTGGTACGCGTCCTCCGTGGTGCTGCCGAGGGTGAAGACCGGCATCGGGACGGTGCCCGACCGGAACAGCACGCCCGCCTGCTCGCCGCGCCCGGTGAGCGTCAGATAGACCGGGCCGCCGTGCGGGTCGGTCACGGTGTTGGCGCCGGCGGCGAGCGGGTAGCCGCGCGGCTCGGTGATCTCGCCGTAGTAGTCCCAGGTGCCGATCCAGAGCGTGGGCACCAGGTCGTCGTGCGGCTGGACGGTGAGCGAGAGCGGGGATCCGGCTGGGGCGTACAGGCCGGTCGGCTGGAACTCCGAGCCGCGCAGGGCCTGGGCCAGCCGCAGCCGCTCGGCCTCGGCGGCCGGGCGGGCGGTGACGGTCAGCGCGACGGGGCGTGCGCCGGGGCGGGCGGTGGCTGCCTGCGCGGAGGCGGCACCGGCGCCGAGTGCGACCACCGCCCCCGCACCGGCGGCGAGGACGGCGCGGCGGCCGATCGAGGGGGTGACCGGGCTGGAGGAGCTGAACTGACGCATGCGGAACTCTCCCTGCAGAAACGAATGAGGGGCGGAAGCGTGCGGAGCGGGGTGGGACGTGCCGCCAGCATGTAAGCGGTTGCTGTCGAGCCGCAAGGGGAGTCACGAAGTTACTGCGATTTACTATGGCCAACTGGGGACAGGCGGGAGGTAACCGGTCACATACGGCCGGGCCTGCCTGCCCGGGGTGCGACGGAATCGCGTACCACGATGTGGGTGCCGAGCCGCAGCGCCCCCGTCGTCGGCTCGCGCCAGTCGTCCTCGTCCCCGCCCGAGACGGCGAGCCGCACGGCCTGGCGGCCCATCTCCTCCAGCGGTACGTGGACGGTGGTCAGCCGGGGGCGCAGCTCCTGGGCGACGGGGATGTCGTCGTACCCCACCAGGGAGATGTCCTTCGGGACCCGCACCCCGGCCTCCTCCAACGCCTGGGCAGCGCCCGCGGCGACCACGTCGTTGGCGGCGAAGACGGCGGTGAACTCCGGACCGTCCCGCAGGAGTTCGGCCATCCTCCGGTAGCCGAAGTTGCGGCTGAAGGCGCCGGGCTGGACCAGCTCGGGATCAACGGGGATCCCGCGCAGCTCCAGTGCGCGCCGGTGGCCGGCAAGCCGGTCGCGGGTGGTGGAGAGTTTGGGCGGGCCGCCGAGGTACAGGATCCGCTCGTGGCCCTGCATCAGCAGATGGTCGGTGATCGCGAAGGCCCCGCCCTCGTTGTCGTACTCGACCGCCGCCGTGGGCGCGGCCTCGCCCAGCGGCGGCCGCCCGCAGAGCACCAGCTTCGACCCGCCCGCGTCCAGCTCCCGGGCCCGGCGCGCCAGCTCCGAGGTGTATCCCCGGTCGGCGATGGACCCGCCCACCACCACGACCGCGTCAGCCCTGCGCTCGTGCATGAGGTCGATGAAGGCCAGCTCACGCTGGGGGTCGCCCTGGGTGCAGCAGACCAGGCAGAGCCGCCCGCCCAGCGCCGCTTCGCGCTCCACACCGCGTGCGATGTAGGCGTAGAAGGGGTCGATGACCTCGTTGACGATGATGCCGACGGTGCGGTTGGACACGCCGGCCAGGGCGCGGGCGTGTGCGTTGACGACGTAACCGAGCTCGCGCATGGCCGACTCGACCCGTTCCCGGGTGGCCTCCGCGACGGGGTAGTTCCGGTTCAGGACGCGGGAAACGGTGGCCGTGGAGACGCCTGCGCGCCGTGCGACGTCGGTGACCGTGGCCCGCCGCTGTCCGTCCGCGGCCGTGCTCTGCCGGCGCATCCGGCTCACCCCCTGGTGGCTGTTGTGTGACGCCGAGCCTAGAGCCTGGCGGGGGACGGTGTTCATGCGATCCTCCCCAGGTCGGCCCGGTGCACCGGATGGGCGAAGGGTTCACCCCGTGCGTACCGCGTCAGCTCGTCGACGGCGAGCGCCCCGAGCCGGCCCACCTCGTTGCCCTGGGCGCCGGCGAGATGCGGGGTGAGGAAGACGTTGGGCAGGTCCCACAGCGGGTGGCCGACCGGCAGGGGCTCCGGTGCGGTGACGTCCAGGACCGCGTCGAGCCGCCCGCTGACCAGGTGATCCGTCAGCGCCTCGGTGTCCACCAGGGTGCCGCGTGCCGTGTTGACGAGCAGGGTCCCGGGCCGCATCAGGCCGATCCGGCGCGCGTCGATGATCCCCTGCGTCTCGGGGGTGTCCGGGGCGTGGACGGTCACCACGTCGCTGGTCGCCACGAGGGTGTCCAGGTCGGTGCGGGTCACGCCGAGCAGTTCGGCCTCGGCGGTGCTCACGTACGGGTCGTACAGCAGCACCTCCGCGTCCAGGACCCGCAGCAGCTCGATCACCCGGCGGCCGATCCGGGAAGCGCCCACCACCCCGACGGTCAGCCCGTGCGTGCCGAGCCAGTGCTGCCGGTCGAGGTCGGCCCCGGTGCGGTGGGTGCGGCGGGCGCGGTAGAGCCCCGCCAGCGGGAACACCCGCTTGGCACCCATGATGATCGCCGCCAGGGTGAACTCCGCCACCGGAACCGCGTTGGCCGCGGCAGCCGAGGAGACGACGATCCCGCGGTCGAACGCGGCGGGTGACAGAAACGTTTTCACCGTGCCGGCCGCATGGATCACGGCCCGCAGCCGCGGTGTCCGGTCCCATAGTCCGGCGTCCACCGCCGGGCACCCCCAGCCGGTGAGCAGTACCTCCGCCCTCGCGAGCGCCCGCAGGGCGGCGGGCGAGTCGAACTCGCTGATCAGGGACGGGTCGAGAAGCTCGGCTGTCTCCTCCAGACGGGCCCGGACATGCGGTGGGAAGACGTCGTCCAGCAGTCCGGGGCTCATGACCAGGACCGTGCGCGGGCGCCTCTCGGGCGGGGCCGCAGCATCGGAACCGGAACGAGCCGGCGCCTCTTCGGTGGTTCGCACCCTGCCTCCGGACAGTAATCGCGTTCTATGGAATGACCGGCACGCTAGGGAGCCTGAAGGGCGACCGTCAAGCTCATCAACGGCTTTGATGCCCTGTTTGAGCTTGTTTGTACGCGTTCATGGCTGCGGAAATCCTTCCGGGAGGATCGCGTAACAAAGACGTTCGCCCGGATCTCTTGACGCTCGGGTTAACCGCTTACTAACTTGCGGCCGCAGAAGGCTCATTACGCGCCACCCAGCCGAACAGGACGCACCATGGCTGACACAGCACCCCCGCTGTCGCGGGAAAAACGGCGAAAGCGGCGAAATCGGGTCGACGAACCCGTCCCGCCGTCCGACCGGGCCGCCGGCCTAGCCCCACATCGGCTGACGCTCGGGCAGCGGATCAAGCGCGACCGGGTGATGCTCCTGCTCACCCTGCCCGGCCTGCTCTACTTCGTCGTCTTCCACTACGTCCCGCTGCTCGGGTACGTGGTGGCGTTCCAGGACTACCAGCCGTACCTCGGATACATGCACAGCGTCTGGGTGGGCTTCGCCAACTTCTCCGCAGCGTTCGCCGAACCGGCCTTCTGGAGCGCGACGTTCAACACACTGGAGATCGCCCTCGTCCAGCTGGTGTTCTTCTTCCCGGTGCCGATCGCCCTGGCCCTGCTCCTCAACAGCATCGCCAGCGACCGCATCCGGCGTTTCGTGCAGAGCGTCGTCTACCTGCCGCACTTCATCGGCTGGGTCATCATCGTCTCGATCTTCCAGCAGATCCTGGGCGGAGCCGGCGTGCTGCCCGACGTCCTCGGCAGCATGGGGCTGCCGCGCTACGACATGATGAGCGACCCGGACGCCTTCCCCTGGCTACTGACCCTTCAGGTGGCCTGGAAGGACGCCGGCTGGGGCACCATCATCATCCTCGCCGCGCTGCTCAACATCGACCGGCAGCAGTACGAGGCCGCCGCGATCGACGGCGCCGGACCCCGCCGCCGCCTGTGGCACGTGACCCTGCCGGGCATCGCCCCCGTGCTCATCCTGCTGCTGATCCTCAACCTCGGGCAGATCCTCTCGGTCGGCTTCGAGCAGATCCTGCTCCAGCGCGACGCGGTCGGCCCGGACGCCGGTGAAGTCCTCGACACCTACGTCTACTACCACGGCATCAAGGACAACGACTGGGGCGTCGCCGCCGCCGTCGGACTCGTCAAGGCGGTCATCGGCACCGCACTCGTGCTGGGCGCGAACAAGTTCGCCCACCGTCTCGGCCACGAAGGGGTGTACCGCGGTGCTGACCGCTGAGAAGTCGCGCGCCAAGACCCGGAGCACCGCACCGGCGCCCCGCCCCGCTCCCGTGCGCAAGTCCGACGGCCGGCCCCCGTGGATGGAGCGTCCGACCCGTATGGGCCAGACCGCCAAGGCGGTCGCCGTGGTGGTCGTCGTCCTCGCCGTCGCCTATCCGCTCGTCGGCGTCATCGGCACGAGCTTCGCCTCGCAGACCGACATCATCCAGAGTTCAGGCCTCGTCCTGTGGCCGGACCACCCCACCCTGGACGCCTACCGCACGATTTTCACCGGGGGTGTCGTCACCAGGGCCCTGTTCGTCTCGGTCGGCATCACGGTGTTCGGCACCCTCGCCAGCCTGCTCGTCACCGTCGGCATGGCGTACGGTCTCTCCCGCCGCGAGGTCACCGGCTCCCGCTTCATCCTGATGACCGCCCTGTTCACCATGCTGTTCAACGCGGGCATCATCCCGAACTTCCTGCTGGTCAAGGGACTCGGCCTGTACGACACCTACGCCGCGCTCGTCATGCCCACCCTGGTCAGCGCCTTCAACCTGGTCGTCCTGCGCTCCTTCTTCATGAACCTGCCGGAGGAGTTGTACGACGCGGCGAAGGTCGACGGCGCCGGTGACTTCCGCATCCTGGTGCGGATCGTCCTGCCGCTGTCCAAGGCCGTCCTCGCCGTGATCAGCCTCTTCTACGCGGTGACGTACTGGAACGCCTTCTTCAACTCGCTCCTGTACCTCAACGACTCGTCCAAATGGCCGCTGCCCATGGTGCTGCGCACCTATGTCCTCCAGGGCCAGAGCCTGAACGCCGCGTCCGCCGGCGAGGTGCTCGCCCCGCAGCAGGCCGTCCAGATGGCGGTCCTCGTGATCGCCGTCGTCCCGATCCTCTGCGTCTACCCGTTCCTCCAGCGCTACTTCACCAAGGGCGTGCTCACGGGCGCCGTCAAGGGCTGAGCGCAGCCACCGCCCCCCACTCCTTCCCCTCCCCTCTCCCACTTCCATGGAGATTCTGATGTCGAGCTCCACTCCCCTCAATCGCAGGGCACTGTTCCGCATGGGCGCGGGCGTCGGTCTGGGACTGGCCGCCGCCCCGCTGCTCGCCGCCTGCGGCGACGGCGGCACGACCGCCGAGGCGGAGGCCAAGAGCGCCTCGCTGCTCCCGAATTCGGCGGTCCGCAACATCGGCCTCAAGCCCGACCTGGCCGGCACCGCCGCCGGTGTCCCGCAGGGCTTCTTCAGCTATCCGGCCAAGCCGCTGAGGGCCACGAAGGGCACGCCGCTCAAGGGTGCGAAGACCATCAGCGCGACGATGGAGACCTTCTCCCCGCCGCCGCCCTCCCGCGGCAGGAACGCGGCCTGGCAGGAGATCGAGAAGCTCCTCGGCGGCCGGGTCGACATCACTGCCGTGCCCGCCGACGACTACGGCACCAAGTTCTCCACCATGGTGGCCAGCGACAGCCTGCCCGACCTCTTCATGTATCCGGAGAGCGGAGGCGTCGACAACAAGTCCGGATTCCTCCAGGCCAAGTGCGCCGACCTGACCCCGTACCTCGCGGGTGACAGGATCAAGGACTACCCGAACCTGGCCGCGATCCCGAAGGCTGCCTGGCAGGCCGCGATCTTCGGCGGAAAACTCTACGGCATCCCGATCGCCAGGACCGGCACCGCAGGCGCCGGCGTCTACCGCCACGACCTGTTCGAAGAGGTCGGGGTCACGAGCCTCGACCAGATCACCGGACTCGACCGGTTCGTCGAGGTGTGCAAGGAACTGACCCGGCCCAAGAAGGACCAGTACGCGATCATCGCCGGCGCCACCAGCATGCTCGCCATGTCCGCGGGATCACCCAACTTCTGGCGGCTCGACGAGACGACGGGCAAGTTCACCGCCGACCTGGAGACCCCGGAGTACCGCAAGGCGGTGGAGACGGCCCGGCTGCTGTACAAGGCCGGCTGCTTCTACCCGGGAACTCTCCAGATGTCCGGAGCCCAGAAGGCCCAGTACACGGACATGTTCAAGAACGGCAAGGGCGCCTACGTCTACGACGGCATGCCCACCTACCTGGCGCCCGGCGTCGGCTACATCGCCGCGATGCAGGCGATCGACAAGAAGTACGACCCCCGCCCGTTCGTGCCGGTCGGCAAGGACGCCGTGGCCTGGATGGACAACGTCGCACTCCAGAACACCCACATCACCAAGGCGTCGGGGGAACGTGTCAGGGAGATCCTGGCATTCGCCGACTTCGCCGCTTCCCCGTTCGGCAGCCTGGAGTACACCCTCATCAACTACGGCGTCGAGGGCAAGGACTTCACCCGTGACGCCCAGGGCAACCCGGCGCTCACCAAGCAGGGAACGCAGGACGTCACCGTGCCCTGGAAGTTCGCGGCGTCCGCCGTCCCCGCCATCTTCAGCGCCGACTCCGAGCAGGGCGTGCGTCACGTGC
Organism: Streptomyces sp. NBC_01013; assembly: GCF_045162765.1. Lineage (NCBI taxonomy): Bacteria > Bacillati > Actinomycetota > Actinomycetes > Kitasatosporales > Streptomycetaceae > Streptomyces > Streptomyces sp. NBC_01013. Next base: position 688,423 of record NZ_CP108687.1, on the reverse strand, counting down.
ACGACACGTTCACCAGGATGATCCCGATGATGGTGCCGGACCCGACGCTCCAGTACTCCTCGCCCACTTGGGACTCCAAGGGATCGGGAAGTCTCGGCACGCTGAAGGGCGACGCCCTCAAGGACATCATTTCCGGCCGCAAGCCCATGTCCGCCTACGACCAGCTCGTCAAGGACTACCTGGCCAAGGGCGGCGAGCAGGCCCGCGGTGAGTTCGAGGAAGCCTTCCAGAAGGGCAAGAAGTGATGACCGCACCCACCAGCAGACGCGCGGCGCTCAGACTCGGCGGAGCGGCGGTCGCCGCAGCCGTCGCCGTCCCCGCCCTCGGCCCGTCCGCTTCTGCGCAGCCGCACGGATTCGATCCGCAGCCCGGCTCGGACGGCGTCGGCGACCCGCTCTTCCCCACGCTCGGTAACGGCGGCTACCAGGTCGTCCACTACGACCTGGCCTTCGACTTCACCCCGGTGACGTACGACTTCACCGCGACTGTGAAGATCAGCGCGAAGGCCACTCAGGACCTCGCAGCGTTCAACCTCGACACCGACGGTCACATCATCGACTCCGTCACCGTCGCCGGCCGACCCGCGACCTGGGCGCTCACGCCGGGCAGGAGCGGCCAGGAACTCACGGTCACACCCGCCCGGCCACTTCACGACCGGCAGGCGTTCACCACCGAGATCCACTACCGGGGCAACGGCAAGTCGCCCCGACTCGGCCTGACCGGGTGGAAGTTCGGCACCGACGGCGGTTTCGCCTCAGCCGCCCAGTCATCGCGCGCCGACACCTTCCTTCCGTGCAACGACACCCCGTCCGACAAGGCGACGTGGACCTTCCACATCAGCGCCCCCGAGGGCTTCGTCGCGACGGCCAACGGAGAGCTGACCCACAAGACCCCGCGCGCCGACGGCTCCACCGTCTGGCACTTCGCCCTCCGCGAGCGCATGGCGACCGAACTCATCGGGATCGCCGTCGTCAAGGGCACCTATCTGTACGCCAGCAGCCACCGCGGTCTGCCGCTGCGGCACGTCGTCCCGCAGGGCCAGGAAGACAAGTACGGCCCCGTCGTGGCCCGTACCGCCGACCATCTCGCTTGGCTGGAGGCGAAGTTCGGCCGCTACCCGTTCTCCGTCTACGGACTCCACATCTACGACGGCTACACCGACGCCCTGGAGAACCAGACCCTCTCCCTCTTTTCCACCAACTGGTTCAAACTCAACGCCGACGGCCGGCCCGGCTATGAGACGACCATGGTCCACGAGCTCGTCCACCAGTGGTTCGGCGACTCAGTCACCCCGGACGACTGGCAGCAGGCCTGGCTGAACGAGGGCCCCGCGGTCTACTACGCCGGTCTGTACGGCGAGGAGCGCGGCTGGTCCGTCTTCGCCGACAAGATGAAGTCGACGTACGAGAAGCTCGACGCGGTCCGCGCCGCCGACGGCCCGCCCGGACTCCCCAAGGCGCTCGGCGGCACGAACATCTACGACGGCGGCGCACTGGTCCTCTACGCCCTGAGCCTGCGCATCGGCCGGCCGTCGTTCGACACGGTCATGCGCGAGTGGGTGAAGCGGTTCAGGGATTCCACCTACACCAGTGAGGCTTTCATCCGGCACACCGTCGACGTCACAGGCGACAGCTCCGTCGATCCGTTCCTGCGCGACTGGCTCTTCGGAGCCGTCAACCCTCCCATGCCCGGCCACCCCGACTGGAAGGCCTCCGCGTGAACCGCCCCCCGAACGTCGCACGAGGAACCGTCGTCACCGCCACCGCGGTCTTCCTGGCCGCACTCCTCGGCGCTCCGAGCGCCCAGGCCGCACCCGGCGCCCGCACCCTGTACGCGGCCCCGGACGGCCACGGCAACTCCTGCACCGTCGCCCGCCCCTGCACCCCGGAAGAGGCCCGCGACCTGGCCCGCACGGTGACGGGCCGAGAGGTCCGCGTACTCCTCGAGGACGGTACGTACCGGCTCGGCGAACCCCTGAGGCTCGGCGCCGCCGACTCCGGAGTCTCCTGGTCCGCGGCGCCCGGCGCCCGCCCCGTCCTCTCCGGCGGGCAGGACATCACGGGCTGGCGGCAGAACGCCGACGGTACCTGGCTCGCCGATGTCCCCGCAGGTGTCACCCCGCGTCAGCTCTTCGTCGACGGCAAGCGCGCAGTCCGCGCCCGCGGGGTGGCCTGTGCGGCCGCTACGTGCGACGCGACCAGGACCGGCATGACGGGCGCGACCGCCACCGGAATCGGCCGGTGGCAGCGCCCCACCGACGCCGAGGCCGTCATCCGCGTCCGCTGGCGCAACTACCACTGCCGGATCGCGGGGGTCGACGGCGACACCATGACCTTCGCCCAGCCCTGCTGGACCAACTCGGCGAGCGGTACGGAGCGCACCGGACCCGCGTGGGACTCCACCACGGTCGACTCCAGTCGCTACAGCGGCGTCGCCTTCTTCGAGAACGCACCCGAACTACTGGACCAGCCCGGCGAGTTCGTCTGGAACTCGACGGACCGCACGGTCACCTACCTGCCGCGCGAAGGCGAGAACATGCGCCACGCGCGGGCCGTCACTCCGCACACCGAACAGCTGCTCGTCGTCGACGGTGCCCACGACGTCGCCGTCAGCGGGATCGGCTTCGTCTATGCGGCGTACGGGCAGCCCGGCACCGACGAGGGCTATGCGGGCATGCAGGCCGGTCTCACCCTGACCGGAGCCACCGGCCCCGTCGATCACGCGGGCCGCTACTACACCAAGCCGGCCGCCGCGGTCACCGTCCGCGGCGGCCGGGGGGTGAGCATCGAGGACGCCCGGTTCACCCACCTCGGCGGAGCCGGCGCGGTCCTGGAAGCCGGCACGAAGGACAGCTCGCTGACCCGCTCCTCCTTCACCGACCTGTCCTCGGGCGCGGTGTACGTCGGCGACACCGAGCCGATGCCGGGGGCCGAACTCACCGGGGAGCGCAACACCGTCGCGTACAACACCATCAGCCGCGCGGGTGTCGAGTACACCGACGCGGTGGGCATCTGGGCCGGTTACGAGGCGGAGCTGACCGTCGACCACAACAGTCTGGACCACCTCCCGTACTCCGGTATCTCCGTGGGCTGGGGCTGGAACCAGCCGGAGGCCCAGAAGTCCGTACTGCGTGACAACAAGGTCACGAACAACCGCATCACCCACGTCATGGAGGTGGCGCAGCAGCAGCACGACGGCGGTGCGATCTACACCCAGGGCGCCCAGCCAGGCACCGTCCTGAGCGGCAACTACATCAACCGTTCCGCCTACGGCAACACCGAACGCGACGGCAACGGCATCTACCTCGACGAGCAGTCCTCGCACATCACCGTCGAGAAGAACGTCATCACCCGTATCGGCTACAAGTGGGTCTCCAACTGGGCGGGTTACGGCATCGAGAACACCGCTCGCGACAACTGGACCGACACGGCCGCGCCCGCACTCGCCGGCCGGGGCTCCGTCATGACGGACAACCTCACCGGACTGGACCGGCTTCCCGCCGAAGCGCTGGCCGTCGCCGCCCGGTCGGGTTCCCACGGCGGCCCGGTCGAGCGGCTGCGCCTGGACCTCGCGCGTACCGGCACAGCCACCCAGTCCTCCACGGAGGCGACGGGGACGGCGGATCTCGCCCTGGACGCCGACACCAACACGGACACCCGCACGCTGTCGGAGGCGGGTGCCTGGTGGCAGGTGGATCTCGGCGGCGTCCGCCACATCCGCCAGGTGGAGGTCTGGAACAACTCCGCATCCACCACAGGTGACTTCGACATCGTGACGGACGACAGCACCGTCCACGTCAGCGGCAAGGCGCTCCGCCCCACCGTGATCGACCTGGACAGCCGGACCCGCACGGTGAAGATCGTGACCTCCGGCACGGCCCGCGTGGCCCTCTCGCAGGTGCTCATCCACTCCTGACGCCCCCCACTGCACACGGACGCCGGACCGGCCTGTCAGGCCGGTCCGGCGTCCGGCGTTGCGCCGGTTGCGATTCTCCATAGCGAGAGTTACTGTCTCTAACAGAAGTGAGGGGCGATAGCGTTCTTCTGGATCGAGCTCAGGGAGCACCCCATGACCGCAACGCACGACCTCCACGTGGTTCTCGGCGCCGGCCCCGCCGGAACCGCGCTCGCCGCCGAACTGGCCCGCCGCGGCCACGTCGTGCGGCTCGTCGACCGGTCGGGCGGGCGGTCCGCTCCGGCGGGCGTCGACCGGTTCGCCGCCGACGTGGTGACCGCGGAGGGCGCCCGTGCGGCTGTCGAGGGGGCGGCCGTCGTGTACCACTGCGTGAACGTCGCCTACCACCTCCAGGTCGAAGCCATGCCGCGCATCCAGCAGGCCGTACTGGCTGCCGCCGAACCGGTGGGCGCTCGCCTCGTCGTCCTCGACACGCTCTATCCGTACGGTGAGACGCGCGGTGAAGTGATGACCGAGGACACCCCGTGGAACGCGACCACCCGGAAGGGCAGGATGCGTGCGGAGCTGGACGCCCGGTACCTCGCCGCCCATGCCGACGGCCGGCTGCGCGTCGTGCTGGGCCGCTCTGCGGACTTCGTCGGGCCGGGGGTCCTCAACTCCACCCTGGGCGGAGCGGTGTTCCCGGCGGCGCTGACCGGGGGAGAGGTCCCGGCGTTCGGCGACATGGACCTGCCGCACAGCTACACGTACATCGGTGACGTCGCCGCAGGGCTCGCGACCCTGGGCGAGAACCCGGACGGAGACGGCCGGGTGTGGCACCTGCCCACGGCCCCCGCGCTCTCCACCCGGCAGATCCTGACCATGGTGGAAGAGCGCGTCGGGCGCCCCCTGAATCTGACCGTCGTCGCAGAACCGCGCCCGTTCGGCCCGTTCGACGAGGCGTTCATGGCGGAGTACGCCGAGATGTTCTACCAGCACACGGAGGCACAGATCCTCGACTCCTCAGCCATCGAGAAGGCGTACGGGCTGACACCCAACCCCCTTGCGGCCACGGTCGACGAGACCCTCGCGTGGTACGGGGACCTGCTGGCCGCGCACTGAGCGCGCGCACGTGGCCGCCTATCCGCCCCCGGTTGCCGGACGGTCGAGGCGGAACCAGTCGAGGGCGAACAGGTCCGCCGTGCCCGCACTCCATGCCGGATTGGTGAACACGGCGAACAGCCGGACCCCGCCCACGGCCCCCCTCAGCCGGGCCGTGGGGGACGCGGGACGGTCCCACCCGCCGGTGTACGGCACGGTCAGGTTCCCCAGGAGCCGGCCCTGCGGTGACCCGGCCCGGAGCTCGACCGTGCCGCCGATGCCGCCGGACGCGGCGCGGACCGTCACCGAGTCGACGCCCCCCTGCGGCACCGCCCCGAGGGCGATCCAGTCGCCGTCCTCGATCTCGGCGATCCGCCTCCCGCCGGAGTCGTCCAACCGGTTCTCCCGCACGGCTCCGCCGTGCGCCCCGCCGGTCGTCGTGAACCACTCCGCCTCGCAGAAGGCGGGCCGGGGCCCGGGGGCCGGGACCAGGGCCGACACCTGTGAGGGGGCGGCGTGGGCCCGGGGAGGTGAGGTCGCCAGAAGGCAGAGAGTGAGTACCGGGCAGAGGGCGAGTGCGGCGAGCGGCACCAGGTCGCGTGGGGCCCGCAAGCTCCCTGAGACACCACGGATCGAAGGGCGACGGTTCACGGGCGCTCCCTGTGGGGGTGGGTGCGTAGGTGATTAGAAAGCGCTTTCCGAGTGCGTCGTCCAGAGTAGGGTCACCCCTTGGACGGGGTCAATGGGCCTGTCCGGCCCCGCGTCGGCCGCGCTCACCCGCCCAGGAAGCCGACGATCCGCGCCCTCAGGCCGTGCGGGTCCAGACCGTGCGCGGCCAGGTGCTCCTCCATCTGCCCGTAGCGCCGCAGCTCCGCGCGGCCCACACCGAGTCCCAGGATCCGGTGGGGGAGGGAGGAGAGCGCGTCGTTCGCGGCGCCGGTCGAGGTGCCCGCCAGATACGGCTCGACGATCACGACATCGGCGGTGGCCCGGTTTCCGGCCGCCCGGCGCAGTCCTTCGCCGTCGAACGGCCGCACGGTGGTCGCGTACAACACCGTCAGGTCGAGTCCTTCCGTCGCCGTGAGGACGTTGTCGAGCATCGGCCCGACGGCGATCACCACCCCGCCCTCCCCCTCGCGCACGGTGGTGAACCCGACCGTTCCGCCGACGGGGCGGGCCAGGTCGTTGGACTGGAGCGAAAGGCGTACGTAGACCCTGCCGTCCCCGGCGGCGGCCTCCCGCAGGAGCGTCTCCGCCTCGTCGGGGTGGCCGGGAACGTGGACGGTCCAGCCGTCCAGGGTGTCCATGAGCGCGACGTCCCCGGGCGCCATGTGGGTGAACCCGCCGGCGGGCCAGTCGTACGAGGCCCCGGCGCTCACCAGCACGCCGCCCACCCCCTGGTGGCCGAAGTCCAGCTTCACCTGCTCGAACGGCCGCTCCACCAGGAAGCTCGCGAAGGTGTGCACGATGGGCCGCATCCCGGTGAGCGCCATTCCGGCCCCGGCCCCGATGAGCAACTGCTCACGGATGCCGACGTTCACGACTCGGTCGGGATGGTCCCGCTCGGCCCGGCCGAATCCGTCGCGGCTGATCTCGGCGAGTACGAGCGCGAGGCGGGGGTCCTCGTCGAGCAGGTGTGTGGTGGTGGCGATGAAGCGGTCACGCATCGTGTCCATGGGAGGGTTCCTTCTTCCTCGGCGGGTCTGACGGGCTCGCGGGTTGTGTGTCTCAGTACTTGGCGGCGACCCGGGCGACCACGGCCAGCGGCTGCCCGGGGTGCGGTGCGGTGAAGGCCGCGTACAGCGCCTCGTGGTCCCGCCCGTCCACGGCCGCGACCGACCAGCCCGCGGTCGCGAACCGCTCCGCGATCCCGCCGGGGCGTCCGTACGTCGCCGAGGCGTTGTCGATCACCACCGTGTGCAGCTGCTCCAGGCCGGCCGGCCCGGCGTAGGCGATCGCCTCGTGGTTGCTGCCCTCGTCCAGTTCGGCGTCGCCGGTCAGGACCCACACCCGCGGGCCGGTGAGGCCCTGGGCCCGCAGCCCCAGCACGCTTCCCACGGCCAGCGGCAGACCGTGCCCCAGGGAACCGCTGCCGATCTCGGCGCCGGGTACCAGCAGTCGGTCGGGGTGGTGGCCGAGCGGTGACTCGTACGACCCGAAGCCGGCCAGCAGCTCCTCGTCGAAGAACCCGTGGGCGGCGAGGACCGCGTAGTACGCCATCGGGCCGTGCCCCTTCGACAGGAGGAAGCGGTCGCGGTCCGGGGCATCGGCGGTCTGCGGTGTCACCCTCAGCACTCGGTCGTACAGCACCCACAGCGCGTCCAGCGTCGAGGTGGCGGCGGGTCCGTGCTTCTCGTCGCCGGTCATCAGGCTCATCAGCCGGGGCAGGTCGCGGTACGCGGATGCCCGCGTGGCAGTCGTGTGCGTCATGCCGCTCAGCGTTCAACATCAAGTGCGGTTGAGGTCAAGCGCGAAAGGGTTCGTGACCACCGGTTGAAGTGCGGTATTGTTCTCATGCGCGTTCGGCCAGGGCGAAACCCCAGGTCAGGCGGGCAGCGGGACGTGGCGCAGCTTGGTAGCGCACTTGACTGGGGGTCAAGGGGTCGCAGGTTCAAATCCTGTCGTCCCGACTCGAGAGAGTCGCAGATCAAGGGCCGGTTTCGGAGCAATCCGAAACCGGCCCTTGATCATTTTTGGGGACCAGTTGGGGACCAGCGTCCTTGACCGGGTCAGCGGGTCCTGGCGAGAGGGCTCGGTGGCGAGCGCGGTGCGCGCAGCGCGCTGAAGTGGGCCGAGAGCGCCGCCCCGGCTGCGGTGATCTTGTGGACATCCGGATGCAGGTAGCGCTGGGTGGTGGTCAGCGAACCGTGGCCGGCGATCCTGCGAAGGACGTGTACCTGGACCCCGGCGTCGGCGAACCAGGTCAGTCCGGTGTGCGGGAGGTCATGGCGGCGCAGATGCTCGTAGCCGAGCTTGGTGACCACGTCGTCCCAGTGGGTCGCGTCGCGCAGGACGGCGGTGGAGATACGCCCCCCTCGCGGGCCCGTGAAGAGACGGGCGTCGGGACTGGGGCCGGCGGACAGCCAGTCGCGCGCGAGCGGCCTGGGCGCCGATGTACCGACGCCCGGGGTCCGGCCGGAGCCGGGGGCGGCCGTGCCGCGAATGCGGCAGCCGTGCGGGAGGCCGTGGCCGGGGTGTTGCCGCTCTGGACATGACGCAGTGCCGTGTCGCTCACGCGCGGGTCCACTTCTGGTTGGCCTGGCCGTTACAGGTCCACAGCACCAGCGGGGTTCCATTGGCGGTGCCGGACCCGCTGGCGTCGAGGCACAGTCCGGAGAGAACGTTGCGGATCGAGCCGTCGGAGCCGACGGTCCACTTCTGGTTGTTCTGGTCGTTGCAAGGCCAGGTGATGACACGGGTTCCGTTGGTGGTGCCCTGGTTGTAGGCGTCCAGGCACTTGTCCCCGTAGACGCGGATCTCGCCGCTCGCCCATGTGGTCCACAGCTGGTTGGCGGCCGTGTGGCAGTCCCACAGCAGAGTCGCGGCGCCGGCAGCCGTGGAGGCGTTGTCCACGTCCACGCAGCGGCCGGAGGCATCGCCCCGCAGACGTGAGGTGGTGGCGGCCAGCGGGCTGCCGCCGCTCACCCGGTACGCAGCGACGCCGTGCGCGGGGACGCTCGCCGAGATCTGCCCGGACGTGCTCGACGTGCCGCCGGTCCACAGGTCGGTGAGGGTGAACGGTCCTCCGCTCAGGCCGGTCTGGGCGGCCGTCGTGGTGACCGTCGCTGCGCTCTCGCCCCGGTTGAACAGGCCTACCGCGACCGAACCGTCCGCAAGGGGCTTGGCGAACACCTCGATGTTGCCGTCATCGCGCACCCTGCGTCCGCCTGCACCTTGGGGGTCCTGGTTCACCGCCAGCAGGCGCGGATTGCGCAGAATCGCGCTGACGTCGGCGGACATCGTGCGGATGTCGTTGCCGGCCATCAACGGGGCACTCATCAACGCCCACAGGGTGAAGTGGGAGCGGGACTCGTTCAGCGACAGGCCGGGGCGGCCGACGACCAGCATGTCGGGGTCGTTCCAGTGCCCCGGGCCGGACTGTGCGGCCAGCGGCGCATTGACGTCCAGGACGTTGCCGACGCCCATCGGGTAGCTGTTGGTGTTGCCGTTCTGCCAGATGTCGAGCAGGTCCTCGGTCGTCCGCCACAGGTCGGCGACCTCGCCCCAGTTGTACGTGGACCCAGTGATGGCGTGGAAGCTGTTGGGGTTGATGCTGTAGACGATCGGCCGACCGGTGGCGCGCAAGGCATCACGCATCAGCTTGAACCGCGCTACCTGCTCGTCACGCGTGCCGCTCGAGGAACACCAGTCGTACTTGAGGTAGTCGACCCCCCACGTGGCGAACGTGGCGGCGTCCTGGACCTCGTGGCCCCTGCTGCCCGTGGAGCCCGGATAAGTGCCCACGGTCTGCGCACAAGTGCGCTCGCCCGGCACCTGGTAGATGCCGAACTTCAAGCCCTTGCTGTGGATGTAGTCCCCGAGGGCCTTCATCCCGCTCGGGAACTTCGTCGGGTTGGCCCGCAGGTTGCCCTGCGCGTCACGCTGCGGGTCGAACCAGCAGTCGTCGACCACCACATACCGGTACCCGGCGTCCCGCATGCCCGAAGACACCATCGCGTCGGCGGCCTGGTGGACCTGGGCCTCGGTGATCCCGCATCCGAAGCTGTTCCAGCTGTTCCACCCCAGCGGTGGGGTGAGCGCCGGACTACCCGGCGCGGCCGTGGCCGGGGATTGCGCTGAGGCCGTCACAGACGCGGTCAGCATCAGCGTTGCGGCCGTGAGGAGGCGGAACAGTCGTCCGCCTGATCGTCTGGGCACCGGGACTCCTTCGGCAGGGAAGGGAGGCGAGGAAACTGTTCGAAATTTCGATAGTCGTTCGGAAACTTCGGAGGCGCCCCACGGATACTAGAGTGGTGAATGGATGTGTCAACCCCCTCTCGGGGGTCGGGGTTTGCCACAAGATCGGCCAAAGGCGTGCTGGGGCGCACCGACTCCACGCCAGGCATTTCGAATATTTCGAAGCAGCGCGCGAATCATGCGCGAAGGGTTGACGGGGTACGTCAACCTCCTATCATCCAGAATGCTCGACAAGTCGCACCATGTTCGATATGTCGAATGCGGTAGAGCCGCTCCGACCTCCGCTCCGACCGATGAACTCGAGGTGCATACCTCCATGAATCTGTCATGGTCGCATCAATCCTTCACTCGTCGCCGCACGCTCGCGGCCGCCACCGGCCTGGCCGCCGGCGCCCTCGTCCCCCCTGGGCCCGCCCGCGCGGTCGCGTCGCAGTACACGAACCCGGTGATCTGGCAGGACTTCGCGGACATCGACATCATTCGCGTCGGCGACACCTACTACGCCTCGGCCTCGACGATGCACTATTCGCCGGGCGCCCCCGTTCTGCGGTCGTACGACCTGGTGAACTGGGAGATCGCCGGGCATTCGGTACCCGTCCTCGACTTCGGCGCCAAGTACGACCTGAACGGCACCCGCGGCTACGTCAGAGGAATCTGGGCATCGTCACTTGCCTACCGGCCCGGCAACAGGACCTTCTACTGGCTCGGCCAGATCGACTTCGCCCGGACGTACCTCTATACCGCCACCGCGGTGGAGGGGCCGTGGAACAGGCTGACGACGATCAACACCCCCTACTACGACGCCGGCCTGCTCGTCGACACCGACGACACCCTCTACGTGGCGTACGGCAACACCACCATCAGCGTGGCCCAGCTCTCGCCCGACGGCCGCAGCCAGGTCCGTACGCAGGAGGTGTTCAGGACACCGTCCAGCGTCGGCACCTTGGAAGGCTCCCGCTTCTACAAGATCAACGGCCAGTACTACATCTTCCTGACCCGCCCCGCGAACGGCCAGTACATCCTCAAGTCCTCGAGCGGCCCCTTCGGCCCCTACGTGATGCGGCAGGTCCTCCTCGACCTGCGCGGACCGATCCCCGGCGGCGGCGTCCCCCACCAGGGCGGGCTGGTGCAGACGCAGAGCGGCGCCTGGTACTACATGGCCTTCGTCGACGCCTACCCCGGCGGGCGCATGCCCGCCCTGGCACCGGTCACCTGGACTGCGGACGGCTGGCCCGTCGTACAGCTCGTCAACGGCGCGTGGGGCACCCTGTATCCCAGTCCGGCCGTACCCACTCCGCCCCGCCAGGTCACCCCGATGACCGGCGTCGACACCTTCGACGGTACGACCCTGAAACCGAGATGGGAGTGGAACCACAACCCCGACAACACCAAGTGGTCGGTCGGCAACGGCCTGACGCTGCGGACCGCGACCGTCACCCACGACCTGTACTGGGCCCGCAACACCCTCACCCACCGCATCCAGGGTCCCACCTCCACCGCCACGGTCCAGCTCGACCACTCCGCGATGCGGGACGGTGACCGGGCCGGGCTCGCGCTGCTGCGTGACTCCTCCGCCTGGATCGGCCTCAAGCGCGACGGCGGTGCGACACGGGTGGTGATGGTCACCGGGCTGACCATGGACAGCAACTGGAACACCACCGGCACCGGCACCGAGATCGCGAGCGCGCCCGTTTCAGGCGGCCCCATCTGGCTGCGCGCGAACGCCGACATCCGCCCTGGCGCACCGCGCCCCGGGACCTTCTCCTACGGCACCGACGGCATCACGTTCACCCGTCTCGGCCCCGCCTTCCCCATGGGCAACGACTGGCGGTTCTTCATGGGCTACCGGTTCGCCCTCTTCAGCCACGCCACTCAGGCCCTCGGCGGCGCGGTCCGCGTCACGCGGTTCGAGGTGTCCACACCCTGAACCGATCCATCGACCGCACCTCCCGGCCCCCGCCCCGATCAGGAGAACCCTGAGCCCGCGGAAACAGCTCGGCGTTCGCCGGGCGTCCGTCCTGAGCGTGCCGGCCGCGACCGTCCTGATCAAGCCGGCACCGCGACCGGCATCAGCGAAAAGAGGGGCAGCTGCAACCAGTACCCAAGCCATCGGATCGAACGGCAGTCAGTGCTTTTGTTGCTGGACCTCGACCACTCCGGCCGGCCTTCTGGACGCCCGCGCCGCGTCCGGGAGCACCCGTTCGGACCGGGTCCAGCCCCGGGCAGTGAGAGGTCAGGCGCTGGCCCGGACGGTCAGGCGGGTGGGGAGAACCAGGGGAGTGGGGTCCTGCCCGTTGACGAGCGCGACGAGCATGCGCGCCATCTCCCGTCCGAGAGCCTCTACAGGCTGATGGACGGTGGTGAGTGGCGGATCGGCGACCTGGGCGACCGCCAGGTCGTCGAAGCCGACCACGGCGACGTCGGCGGGGACCCGTCGGCCGGCCTCCCGCAGGGTGCGCAGCGCTCCCGCCGCCATGTTGTCGTTGGCGGCGAACACTCCGTCCACGTCGGGGTGTTCCGCCAGCAGCGCGGCCATGGCTGCGGCCCCGCTGCGCTCCGTGAAGTCCCCCTCCGTCGGCGGGAACGGATCGAGACCGGCGCCCAGCATGGCGTCCCGGTAGCCGCGGTACCGGGCGCGCCCGGCCTCGGTGTCCAGACGCCCGCAGATCACGGCCACGCGCCTTCGGTCGAGTGAGACCAGATGCTCGGTCGCCTCACGCGCTCCGCCGACGTTGTCCACGTCCACGTACCACCGGGGAGGCGAACCGACGGGGCGCCCGCCGAACACGACGGGCATCTGCGCCTCGTCGGCCATCCGGGTCAGCGGATCGTCCTCGCGCAGCGCCATCAGCATCACACCGTCCGCGCCCCTGGACCGCAGGAGCTCCTCGACCCGTTTGCGGCCCCGGTCGGACGCGGCCAGGCACAGCATCAGATGCAGGTCCGCCGAGTCCAGGGCGGCCGACGCTCCCACGATCACCCGGGCGAAGAACGGATCGGCGAAGATCGACGGATCCTCCCCGGAGATGACCAGGGCGGCCGCTCCCGTCTGGCGGGTGGCCAGCGCGCGGGCGGTCGAATTGCGTGCGTAACCGAGTTGCCGCACGGCCCGTTCGACGGCCTCGCGTTTTGCGCGGCTCACGTGCGGTGCGTTGTTGAGGGCACGGGAGGCCACTGAGCGGGAAACACCGGCGTGTTCGGCCACCTCGTCGAGCGTCGGATGCCGACGCGGCGCTGCTTCTGCCATGACTCGTGAGTCTTTCACAGGCGGGGAGGCTCAGGGACGCACATATTGGGACCGCTTCCGGTGCAGTGGCCTACAGGGGCCTAGTCCCTCGGTGAGAATCGAATGCTGTGCCGAGTATTGACAGCCCAACCACCCACCCGCACGATTGGGACCGCTTCCAGTGGGAGCGCTCCCAAAGCACACGTCCTCTGAAATCGAGGTACTGTCTTGAGCCGCAAACTCCGCACCCTGATGGCAGCGCTCTGTGCTCTGCCGCTGGCGTTCGCCGCCGCACCCTCCGCCCACGCCGCCGACCCCACCACCATGACCAACGGGTTCTACGCGGATCCCGACTCGAGCGCGAGCCGGTGGGCGGCCGCCAACCCCGGCGACGGCCGGGCCGCCGCGATCAACGCCTCCATCGCCAACACACCCATGGCCCGCTGGTTCGGCTCCTGGAGCGGCGCCATCGGCACCGCGACAGGCGCCTACGCCGGAGCGGCGGACGGCCGGGACAAGCTGCCCATCCTCGTCGCCTACAACATCTACAACCGTGACTACTGCGGCGGGCACTCAGCCGGTGGAGCCGCTTCGCCGTCCGCGTACGCCGACTGGATCGCTCGGTTCGCCGGAGGTATCGCGGCCCGCCCGGCCGTCGTCATCCTCGAACCGGACTCTCTCGGAGACTACGGCTGCATGAGCCAGGCCCAGATCGACGAACGCGAGGCCATGCTCACCAACGCCCTCGTCCAGTTCAACCGCCAAGCTCCCAACACCTGGGTCTACATGGATGCCGGCAACCCGCGCTGGGCCGACGCGGCGACCATGGCCCGGCGTCTCCACGAAGCCGGCCTCCGGCAGGCCCACGGCTTCTCGCTCAACGTCTCCAACTACATCACCACCGCCGAGAACACCGCCTACGGCAACGCCGTCAACAATGAACTGGCCGCTCGCTACGGCTACACCAAGCCGTTCGTCGTGGACACCAGCCGCAACGGCAACGGCTCCAACGGCGAGTGGTGCAACCCCTCCGGCCGCCGCATCGGCACGCCCACCCAGAAGGGCGGAGGCGCCGAGATGCTCCTGTGGATCAAGACTCCGGGCGAGTCCGACGGCAACTGCGGTGTCGGATCCGGCTCCACGGCCGGCCAGTTCCTCCCCGAGGTCGCCTACAAGATGATCTACGGCTACTGATCCGGGGAGCCCCGCCGCCCGCACAGGCGACCGCAAGCCGCCGGCCCCAGGCGGTGTCCGCGCACCTGAACGGCACGCACGGCATCACCTGCTGTGCCCCTTGTTTCTGGGCGTATGTGCAGATAAAAGGGATGACCCCTTGGGGTCAAGGGTCGCAGGTTCAAATCCTGTCGTCCCGACCATGCGGAAACGCGGGTCGGAGGTCGTTCTCTCATTCGTGAGGGGGCGGCCTTCCGTGCGTTTGTGGGTGTGGTGGTCGCAGTGTGGTCGCATGCCCGCGCCTAGGCTGGTTCGCCTGGGTGCTGGTGGCGGGTGGTGCGGGAAGGCGGAGTCTGTGGAGGGCTGCGCGGAGGCGGTGGATGTGGTCGTGAGGTGGTCGCAGCCACCCCGGTCCGGGCAGGCGGTCAGCGGCTCGTGCGGCCGTGGTGAGGTTTGGTCGACGGTGTCGACGGCCTGGTGTGCGGCCTGTTGGGTGAGGTGACTGTAGAGGTTCGCGGTGATCGACAGGGTGGAGTGCCGCAGCTTCAGTGAGGACGAGGAGAGCCGCAGCCCGGCGTCCGCCCGCGTGCAGTGAGCCGCGCGCCCGGCCGCCCGTGTCGGCCCCACGGAGCGGCGTTCACGGTGGTCCAGGCGTGGACCACCGGGCCTGGAGGAACGTCCTCAGGGGCATTCGCCGGGGGGCCGTACCCCTGGCGGGCGCGGTGCCGGGTGGGCGGCCTGACCCACGCGTCGAGATCGGCGGCGAGCGCTGAACGGATCGAGGGGGAGTCGTCACCCGGATTTCGTCTGGAGAGGCTTCGAACATCGTTACGCTGCACCGAAGTTACCGAGATCACGGAGGGCTGCGGTGGGGGAGCCGACATTCGGAGTCCTGGGGCCGCTCCAGGTGAGGGCGCATGGTGTCCCGGTACGGATCGGCGGGGCCAAGCCCCGCGCCGTACTGGCGACTCTGCTGCTCCAGCCGAACGGCTTCGTCTCACTGGACCTGCTGACGGAGGTCCTGTGGCCAGGTGGCGCACCTCGGTCCGCGGTTGCCAACGTGCGCACGTACGTACGGACGCTGCGGCTGCGGCTGCCCCCGACGGCGGTCGATGGCCTGCGTACCGAGCCCTCCGGCTACTCGCTGGGCGTCGAGCCCGGGGAGGTGGACATGCTGCTCTTCGAGCAGCATCTCGCCTCGGCCCGCGCCGCCCGCGACCGCGGTGAGGACGCCGCGGCGCTGCGTGCCTATGAAATGGCCTTGGGGCTGTGGCGCGGCGGGGTGCTCCAGGACGTGCCCTCCAGCGTGGTGTGGGACCCGGCCATCACGCGCATGGAGGGGTTGCGGTCCATCGCTGTCGACGAATGCCTCGAGTTACGGCTCCGGCTCGGGGACTACGCCCACCTGGTCTCCGGCCTGCGGTCCCGGCTGACCGAGAGCCCTCTGCGGGAGGACCTGTGGCGGATGCTCGTGCACGCGCTGAACGGCGCGGGGCGCAGCGCCGAGGCGCGGTCCGCGTACGCCGAGGCCGAGCGGGTGATCGCCGCCGAGCTGGGGATAGAGCCCAGCGAGCCGCTGCGGGCCATCGGCGCCGAGGTCAACGGATACCCCGGCCGCCGTCGCGCGGCAACGCCCGTGTCCGTCTGTCAACTCCCGATGGACATAATCGACTTCACCGGACGCGCCGTCGAGGTCGCCGACCTGGAGGAGTTACTGTCCACCGCTGGCCGGCAGCCCGTGGTCGCGGCGGTGTCGGGCCCGCCGGGTGTCGGGAAGTCCACGCTGGCCGTGCATGTCGCCCACCGGGTGCGTGACGTGTTCCCGGACGGGCAGCTCTTCGTCGACCTGGCCGGAACGAGCGAGTGCCCCCGTGAGCCGGCGGACGTCCTGGCCGAGATGCTGCGCGGCCTGGGCGTCATCGACAGTGCGATACCCGGTGAACCGGGCGAACGCGCCGCGATGTTCCGTTCCCGCCTGGCTCAGCGGCGCTTCCTCATCGTGCTCGACGACGCCCTGGACAGCGCACAGGTGAGCCCACTGCTCCCGGGCACCGGTGGTTCGGCGGTGCTGGTCAGCTCGCGGCGCCGGATGCCCGGCCTGCCGGCGCGTGCCTGCCCGCTCGGGCTGATGCGGCACGATGACGCCCGCGCCCTGTTCGGGGCCATCGTCGGCGCGGACCGGCTGCGCCGGGAGGGTGCCGACGCCGACCGTGTCCTCGCCGAGTGCGGATCACTTCCGCTGGCGGTACGGATCGCGGCCGCCCGGCTCGTGAACCGGCCCGGCTGGAGCGTCGGCACGCTGGCCGACTCGCTGCGCGACGAGCGCGGTCGCCTCGGGGCGGTCCGCTTCGGCGAGTTGGAGGTGCGGGCCGGCGCCGAACTCAGCTACCGCCATCTGCCCGAGCCCGCCGCCACTGCCTTCCGCACGTTCGGGGACCTGCCCGACGACGCCGTCCCGGGCTGGCTCGTCGCCGTTGCGACGGGGTGCGACAGTGAGACGGCGGGGGGTCTGGACACCCTGCTCGACGAACACCTCGTCGAAGTCGTCGGCAAAGACCGTCTCGGCCTGAACCGATACCGCATGCACGACCTGCTGCGGTGCTACGCCCGGGAACTGGTCCTGACGGACAATCAGGAGATTCGGCTGCGGCGGCGCCTGCGGGTCATAGACGCGCTCACCGCCCTCGCCCGCTCCGCCAACGCTGCCATGCCCACCCGCTTCCTCGGTGTGCTGGGCGAGCCCGACGAGCGGGACTTGCCGGACGGACCGGCGCACGATGTCGTCCTCATGGTGCGAGCCCGGCCCGTGGACTGGTTCGAGAGCGAGCACCGCAACCTCGTCGCCGCCGTCGACGCCGCAGTCCGGCTCGGGCGGACTGACAGGGCCGCCGACCTGGCGATCGAACTGGCGGGCTTCTTCGACATGCGTGGCTACTACGGCGACTGGCTGCGGACCCACCGGCTCGCGCTCGACGCCATGCCGCACCACGACGACGTCAGGGCTGCTTCCCTACTGCGCAACCTTGGCCAGCTTCATCTCTACCAGGACAGGTATCCGGACGCGCTCGCCTCCTTCGACCGGGCCAGGGCGCTCTTCGCTGAGCTCGGACACCCCACGGGGCAAGCGATCGCCGCGGTGGGCTCCGGCTCGGTCCACCGGATCGTGGGTGATCTCGGCGCCGCGCTCGGGACGTTCACGGCCGCGCTCAAGGACTTCGCCGCGTACGGCGACCGGCACGGCGAGGCGGTGGCACGCAACGCGATCGCCTCCGTCTGGCTGGAGCGCAAGGACCCGGAGGCCGCGGACGGCTGGCTGCGAGGGGCCCTGGAACTGTCCCGTGCCGACGGGGACCGGCACCGCGAGGCACAGGTGCGCCGCAGGGTCGCAATGCTTCACGAGCTGCGTGGCGAACCGCAGGCGGCGCGTGGCGAGCTGGAGCGAGCCCTCGGCATCTTCGACGAGTTGGCCGACCTGCACTGCGCCGCGTACGTGCAGCAGAGCATCGCGGAACTGTGTTTGCGGCAGGGCGACGCCGGTGAGGCGTCGGCGCTGTTGATCGGTGCACTCGCTGTGCAGCAGCAGCTCGGGGACCGCCGCGCCGAGGCTCGGGTGGCGGGCCTGCTGGGCGAGTTGCACGACGCGACCGGCCGCAAGCAGACCGCGCGGCACTACTTCCACCGATCCCTCGCGACCTGGCGCCGCCTGGGCCTGCCCGATGAGGCCGGACTGGTGGACGCCAAACTCCGCTCCATGCGCTGAGAGGCTGCCGGGTGACCTCCGGCCGGGCGGCTGGCACGCACGCTTCCCGTGCTGTCGTCAGTCGGCGACGCGCCCTCGCCTCCCTCTTCGCCCCGGAATCGCACGTACCGGACCGCGTTCGCATTCGGATCGGAGGCCACCCGATAGCCTCTGAGCCGCACCGATGGAAACAGGTGTGGGTGCGACCGCCGTCGCACCCACACCTGGCACAGGGGGTCATCGGGTGCCGGTCGGTCCTCCTGCCGACACCCGGCGGTGTGTCAGCATCTGTTGTTGCTGACCTGGTTGCGCTTGAGGTAGTCGCTCCATGTGACACCCTGGACGACCGCGACGACGACTGCTCCGTCGTGCTTCTGCTCGTAGTGGAGGTGCGGGGAGATGTCGTAGAGGGCCGAGGTGTTGCCGACCTCGCCGATCAGCTGGCCCACGTTCACCGTGGCGCCCGCGGCCACCGAACGAGTCCTCAGATGGGCGTACCGTGTCTGCCAGCCGCCCCCGTGACCGATGACTATCGTGTTCCCGTATCCGGCGCCCGTCGAGTAGTACGACTCGAGGACCGTGCCACCGGCACTGGCGAACACCCGGCGGCCCAGGTCGTCCGGGGTGCCGTTCGCGTCGTAGTGGTTCCAGTCGATCGAGTGCGCGGGACTGTGCCCCGACCAGTTGTTGCCGAGCCATGTCTGGTTGCACTCGAAGGGCATCTTGAAGGCGGGCCGTGCGGCAATGGCGGCTTCCGACGAGTTCGCGACCGGCGCCGCGACAGCGGTGGGAACGGTGAACACGGTGGCCGCGACCGCGCTCATGGTGATCAGCGACCGGCGGAAATTCCTGTGCATGGTTCTCCCCTTGTCGTCCTGCGTCGGGTGACACGGCGATTCAAGGAGGCGGGCATACACAGCGGATACATTCCGCCCGTCGACCCCGCACACCTGCTCCCTCGCCGGCCCGGAGGTGCGCAGGGCTGTGGCGGAAAACCTCCGCGTCACAGGCGTCCGCGTCCCGGAGCGAGGGTGGCCGGTGGGCTCGACCCGTTTTGACGGACATGCGAGATCTGGGGTTGAGCCCCGGCAGGATGTCCAACATGGAGAGCATGGGGAGGAAGAAGCCACGCCCTCGTCGTTCGTTCACACCGGAGTTCACGGCCGAGATCGTCGGACTGCGCAGACGGGCGACCGGGGCGTCGCACGCTGCGCGAGTAGGTACAGAGTTACCTGCCGGCCATCCGGCGCTGCAGTTCCGCGTGGCGGAACTGGTAGACCGCCCCGACCTGGCGCAGAACCCCTCGGTGTTCATGAGCGTCGGCCAGGAATTGCATGAGCCGCCACGGCAGCCGTCCGCGCAGAGCCAACCAGTAGTGCGCGAGGCGAAATGTCCCGCCCGCTGCCTGGGTGAAGGCGATCGCGAGTCCCGAGATAACGCCCATGGCGGCACCGGGAGCAAGGCCGGCGGTGAGCAGCACGGCCGGATCGGTGGCGAGCTGCAGTTCGGTGGTGACAGCCAGGCCGGTCACCAGATCGACGACGGTCCCGACGGCGAGCGCCATGCCAAGGAAGATCAACGCGAAGGTGCGGACGTCGCGACGCAATACCGCTTTGGGGTCTCCCGCCGCAGTCAGGTCCGTAGGAACTCCAGTGAGCCCGGCGATGAGAGTACCGACGACTCCGGTGACGAGGCCGACCATGCCCCCGGCAGCGAGCCCCGCGACGAGTCCAGCCGCCAGAGCGAGCGCGCACCCCACCGCGAGACCCCCAGCCGCCCCGACAGGCGACCAGTGCAATCTCTGCGCTGGCTCGCTCCGCCCCGTGAGCCAGGCCGTCAGCCCGGCCGCCAGGCCGATGCCCAGGCCGTTGATGATCCCGGACGGAAGCCCTGGACCGATACCGGACATGAGGCCGGCTGTGGCCCCGCCGACGGTTCCACCGACCAGGCCGCCTTTCGGGCCGCTGGGGGGCCCGACGGCCAGCCCGACGCCCAGTCCGGCCGCGATGCCTCCCGCCGGCCCGACGGCGAACCCGATGTTCAGAGAACTCGCCAGCCCTGACAACAGACCACCTAGGAGCCCTCCGGCCAGACCACCGGCGAGTCCGCTCAGGGCTCCCCGGCCCAACCCGCTGATCCGTCGGACCGGCAGCGCGACTATGAATCCCAGGAGAATGCCGCTTCCCAGACCAGCACCGAAACCGATGCCGATGTTCGCTCCGAAGCCGGCGACAAGCGCACCGACAAGGCCACTCGTGACCCCCATCAGAAGGCCGACGAGAGACCTCGGGGCGGAGTGCCGCAGGTGCCACCAGGCGAAGTCGGTGGTTCCCTGCAGCCGCGATTCCAGATGGGCGCCGAGGAAGGCCAGCCAGCGTTGAGCGTCCGCGGCCTGCCAGCGGGGACGCTTCCGGGGATCCGGGTGGGGCCGGTAGGCCGCCGGGATGAAGGCGTCGAAAAGGTACTGCTGGATGCTGCTCACCGTGGGGAAGCGCGTCACGTCGCACAGTTCGGCAGGGTTCGGGAGGGAGCCGGTCTGTTCGCCGGGCCGGGGATTGTAGAGGGTGCGGGCCAGGAAGAGCATCAGGGGCGTGCTGAGAGCCTGGGCGAGGGCGGTGTCGTCACCGCTGAGGTGGCTTGTCACGGGTGCCCAGCGCGCGGCCGCGGCCGTGCCCGCACCGCCAGAGTCACGCAGCAGGTACTCGGCCGTCACCTCGTGGTGTAACGGCTGAAGTGCCACCCCCGCTGCCCCGGACAGCTTCGATGGGACGGACGTGATGGGGGCCAGCGCCTCCCGGAACTCATGTTCCCTACTGGACAGGATGATTTTCCCACCCGGTGACAGAGCGGCGTTGATTTGGCTGAGCGCCGCCGGGCGTACGGCTGCGGGGATCTCGTCGAGCCCGTCCAGGACGGGAAGCAAGAGACGGTGCGTGATCAGCGCCTGTGCCCAGTTCATACGTTCCAGGGAACCGTGGCCCGGCGCTCGCAGGGCTGGGTAGTCCTGGAGGAGTTGCTCACACATCCAACTCTCCAAGTCCCGCTCGGACGGGTTCCATGTGGAGAGTGAAAAGAGGATCGGCACAGCAGCTCCGAGCGGTCTCTGCTCCAGCAGCGACATGATGAGGCGAACCAGCAGGATGGTCTTGCCGGAGCCTGGTGCGCCGAGCACGACCAGCCGACCGGTAGGGACGCTTTCCAGTACGTTGTCGATGGCGCCGTCGGTGCCCGCAAGTGCGTTGGGGTCCGAAGCCCAGGCGCCGGGGTTGCCGTGCAGCCCGCGGGGCCACGCAGCGGCGGCCGACGTGATGTGTCGCCACTCCTCCACCAACTCCCCGGCCGCCGGCTTCCAGGACACTGCCAACGGGTAGGGATCGTTGAGCCGCCGCACGCGTGTCTCGGCTTCCCACTGACGGCGGACGGCGACAGCCAGCTCGTCGGCGATCTGTTCCAGTCCTCTACCTGTGGCGGCTTCGACGCGGTCAGCGCGGAATGCCGCCCAGGCCAGGTAGGTACCGGCAAGCGTCGGTAGAAGACCCGCGGCTGCCGACGCCACTCCCGACCCGGTCACGCGAGCGATCGCCAGCGCCCCACAGACTCCTGCCAGCAACAGCCCGAGAACGATCGCACCCGTACGTCGTGTCGGCACCTCGAGGCTCCCCCCACCATGGCGACGAAGGGCCACCGCCAAGTTTGTGATCAGCTACGAGTTTGGGCCCGACGTACACGAGTCGGAAGGTGTTGCTCGGGAATCAGCTGGAAGTTGACCGTCCCTGGGAGAAGCGTGCGTGCGAGCAGGGTCAGGACTCCGTGCTACCGCGCGCGGGACGTAGAAACAAGCCACGAAACCGGGAGGTGGAGGCCCCTCGGCGGCGATCATCGACGCGTCTTCGGTGCGGGCCCCCGCGTCCGTATCGGCTGCCCCAACGGAGCTTCGTGGTTCCACCGATCCATCCAACGCGCAACCGGCGCCGCCAGGTTGGAACGGCTCAGTATCCCCAGCCGGCGTACATGATGACGTTCTCGCCATTGTCCCTGGCTCCGACGCACACGTCTCGCCAGTCGAGCAGCCAGCCGCTGGAGCGGCAGCTCTCCTGCTGGAGGCCCAGTTCGCGGATGATCTCTGGGCGGGACAGGCCGTCCCGGCTGGTGACAATCGCGGCGCGCCAGCAGCCGCTGGATCCGCAGCTGGTGCCTTCGCTGACCATGCTGATGCCTGGCGGCAATGACGGAAGGGCCCTGGACGGCGGGGCGTCCGAGCCTTCGCTGATCATCAGCGCGTACAGGAGGCCGACCGCGAGGGTGAGGGCGAACTGCGTCCCCAGGAAGCCGATCGCTCCGTTGCGGCGGGAGGTCCATTGCGGGGGAGGGGGGCTCTCGTGCCGTCCTTCCAGTCCCGCGCCGCAGGCGATGAGCAGTGGAGCGAGAGCCGTGAACAGGAGATGGGCATCGGGTCTGGGGGCGTCGATCCAGCCCTGCTGGACACTGATCAGCAGACCGGCTCCGGCGAGCAGCGTGCCACCGATCGTGAAGCCGATGAGGCGGGTGCGGGCGATCGTCATCCAGACGACGGAGGGCGCGATGGCGAAGAGTATCCCCAGGAAGATCAGCATGAACGGGGGGACGTGCGGCCCGAACGCCCGGTTCCACAGGGCCGTCGTTCACTACAGGCTTGCCGGCAGGTCGTTTGTGCCGTGCGTGCGAAGTCGCCATTGAGGCTCTTCTCTCACCGCAAGGACTTTGAGGATGGCCATGGCCTGCGCGGATCTTCGCACGGGAGCGGTTCAACGCCCGCTGACCGGTGGACAGGGACTTGGGAGAGCGGAGTACCACTTCACCGAAGGAGAGTCAGCTGTATCCAGAAAATACCCCATGCCCTCACTCCTGGGGGTCAAGGGGTTGCAGGTCCACATCCTGTCGTCCCGACTGGAGACAGTCGTGGATCAAGGGCCGGTTTCGGAGAAATCCGAAACCGGCCCTTGATCGTTTTTGGGGACCGATGAGGGACCGGTCGCCGGTGCCCCGGCCAGGCCCGGCTCGCCACGCCTTACGCCCACCGGACTGGCCCAGCACGGGCACCGCCCGCCCCCGGCCAGGTGCGGGCGCTCTCGTACGGCTCCAGCCCCGTACGGTCAGAGCTTCTCCATCAGCAGCTCGTGGATCGTCGCGATGAACGGGTCCGTCCTGTGCACCCGCCTGGTGCACATCGCCGCCACGGCGGTGGAGGTGTCAGGACGGAAACCGAGGAACATCTGCTGCCCGAGCGTGGCTCCCGCGTGAAAGCAGACCGGACCGCGAGCGGACGGATGCCGGAACCAGGTGAGCGTGTGCGTATGGGCGTGCCGTAGCCCGCGCCGGAGCAGCGGGTGCCGTACGTCCGAGAACGCGGCGGTCAACGGGCGCGTGGGCGCAACGGCCGCCGGGAGGTGCGCTTCCAGGAACGTGAGCAGGTCCGGGGGCGTCGCCCGGACCGCTCCCGCCGCGCTGAAGCCGCCGGTGTCCAGCGCGGGCAGCGGTCTGCCGTCGCGCCGGTGTCCCACGGCGTCGCCGGCCGGCGAGCTCGGGCGCAGTCGCGTGCCGTGCAGGCCGAGCGGGTCCAGCACCTCCTGCTGGAGCAGCGTCTCCCAGGGCGTGCCGGTGGCTGCGGCCAGGGTGTGGCCGAGTACGGAGACCGCGAAGTTCGAGTAGTGCCAGCGGGTGCCCGGCCGGTGGCGCGGGCGGGCACGGAGGAAGGCCCGGACGACGCGGCCGGCCGGGTAGCGGCTGTACGGCGCGGTGGTCCACCGGGGCACCGCCTGCGGATAGAAATCCCTCGGCAGCGCCGGGAGTCCCGAGGTGTGGGTGATCAGGTGGCGCAGGGTGATGGCGTGCACGGAGGGATGCACAGGATGGCCGGGAGCCAGCAGTTCGGCCGCCGAGTCCTCGTACCGCACGCGCCCCGCCGCGACGAGTGCGGCGAGGAGCAGCCCGGTGAAGGGCTTGGACGCGGAACCGAGCTCGTAGCGGGGTGCGCCGTCCGGCTGCACGCCCCCGTCGAGCTGGTAGGTGCGCCGGCCCCGGTGGCTGAGTGCGATCACGAGGCCGGGTGCGTCGATGGCCCGGGCCGCATCGGCCAGCAGGCGGGCCCTCTCGCGGTCGCCCCGGGGCGGACGGCCGGCGGGGGTCCGGCGAGCCTCTTGAGGGGCCGTCACGCGGGGGCCGGTGCGGCGAGGTCCGACAGCGCGCGGGACAGGGCCAGCGCCGAAGCGAACGCCGCCACCAGCGTGGGGTGGTAGACGAGGTCGAAGACGGACTCCTCGTCACCTTGCGGCATGCCGCCCATCACCGGCATCGCCCCGTCCGGCTGCTGGGCCCCGGCGAATCCCTCCCAGGCTGCCGGGTCGAGGGTCGGCTCCGGGAGGCAGGCGTCGACGACGAGCAGTTCGCCCAACAGGTCCCAGCGGCCGAGGTCGAGCCAGTCGTCGAGCCACACCGGCAGCCAGAGGGCGAGGTAGTCCGCCACGTCGGCGGGCAGTCCGGACGGGTTGGCGCCCCAGTCGGTCAGATGGAAGACCGTGTGGGTGATGTCGTAGCCGATGTTGCCCTCGACGGTCCACGGCTCGGGGCGCCGGGACAGCCATGTGTGCCGGTACGCCTCGTCGAGCGGCACGCTCGGCTCCAGTCCGAAGCGGCGCTCCATGGCGCTGAGTCCGAGCCTGCGCACCGGAACGACCTCCAGCGCGCCCCAGCTGCTCAGCCGGTGGTTCAGCCGGACGGCGGCCTCCAGCGACGGCTCCCGGAAGCCCAGTTCCCGGAACGGTACGTAGACCTCCATCGGTACGGGGCAGAGCGGCTCGCGCCGCTGGCCGTCGAGCAGACGGGCCCCCGAGCCCAGCAGTTCGTGCCAGGCGTGGTCGAGGAGCCTGCGAGCCAGATCGGCCTGCCGGGATCCGGCGACCCCCTCCCGGAAGATGACCTTGCTGATGAGCGCCAGTTCGCCGAGCGGCTTGAACCGGTCCAGGACTCCCACCTCGGGAGGCGGGTCGTCGTCCAGCCGGAACCCCGCGCGGTGCTCGTAGAGCCATCCCAGGGCCCGCGCGCCCACGTCATGGATCTGCTGGATGCCGCTCATGCGGCAACTCCCTTCGTACGGCTGGTGCGGAGGGCCGTGCGACTCATACGGCGGCCCCGGCGTCCACTGCGGCGGCATCCGCCCGGTGCGCGGTGAGCCGCTTGAGGGACAGCGCGGCGGCGAAGGCGGTCACCAGGGTGGAGTGGTAGCAGGCGAGGAAGGGGTACGGGTCCGCCTCCTGGCCCGCATCGCCCGGCGGGGCAGGAGCCTGTGACGGCTCCGCTGCGGAGACCGGCGGACCCGTCTCCGGTACGGCGCCGCCCGCGGCCTGCGCGGTGGCGAGCGCAGGCCACGCCGCGTCCAGCAGATCGGTGGGCGGCCGCCCCGGCAGGGCCGCGGCGACCGCGAGCAGTTCGCCGGTCAGGTCCCACTGCCGGCTCTCCAGACAGCCGTCGACCCAGGGCGGAAGCCAGGCGCGCAGGTAGGCGTCGATGTCGGCGGGCATCCGCTCGGGAACACAGCACCAGTCCGTGATGTGGAAGACGGTGTGGGTCAGTGCGTATCCGGAAGGCCCCTCGAACATCCACGGTTCGGACAGACCGCCCAGCCAGGTGCGCGCGAGGACCTCATCGGCGTCGGTGTGCGGGGCGGTGCCGACCCGCCGCTCCGAGTTGATGAGTCCCAGCTCCCGGTTGGCGTGCTGCTCGGTGTGGGCCCAGCCCCTGGTCGCGGAGAGCGTCCCGGCCAGCCGCTCGAAGCCCTCGTTGCGCAGTCCGTATCCGGCGAAGGCGGCGTAGATCTCGTACGGGTACGCGGCGAAGGGCTCGCCGCGCAGCAGCTCCAGCAGCAGATCACCCTCGTGCACCTGGTCCCATGCGAACGTGATGAGGTCGCCGGCCGTCTGGTGCTCAAGGGTGTCCGGGTCGGTGTTGCGGCGGATCGTGCTGCAGAGCTGGGCCAGTTCGCCGAGGGGTTTGAGGGTGCTGTTGACCTGGGTGTGAGGGTCCAGTACATCCGCGGGGAGCACGAAGCCCGCACGGTGGGCGTCGGCCCAGCCGAGTGCTTTCGTCAGTACCGCGGGCAGGACGGACAGCGCCGTGCCCGCCGTACCGCCGGGGGCGGTGGCCACCGATGCCGTCACCGCGCCCGTCCTTCGGCAGTCAGCCGGGCTGCCCGTACGTGCAACGCGACCCGGGGGTCCGTGCCGCCCATGAGCTCGACGAAGTCGAGTCCGCGGTCCAGGCCCAGGCTGTCGGGACGGCCGTCCAGCGCGGCCAGCCACCGCCCGGCGCCCGCCGCTTGGAGCCAGTTGCGCCGGCGCACTGCCCGGACGAACCCCCGGGACAGGTCAACGACCCGGTGGGCGGCGGCCCGGTGCACGGCCGACGAGGCGGCAGGGACGGCGAGCGGGGCCAGCACGGAGAGCTGATGGGTGAAGGCCTGCCAGGAGGTCTGTTCGAGCCACGCCGCGTTCGGCTCGCCGGTGCCGGACACGGCAGCCCGCCCTTGCCCGGGAGTGGCCGCCGATGCCGTCCGGTGCAGCGCGGACAGCATGCCCCAGTGGCTCCAGATCGCGGCGTCGGAAGCATCGGGCCTGGGCGGGAACTCCCGCACAGCGCGTTGGAGCACGGCGATGTCTCCGGGATGCGGATTGCGCCCGTACAGCACGCTGGGCAGAAGCAGATCGGCGCCGATGACGCGTACCGCGGCGATTCCTGTCCGGTTGTCCTCGTCGATTCCGGCCGCGCCGCAAACCGTGGCGAGGTGGTCCCCGCTCCGAAGAGCGAGGACCACCTCTGTTGCCAGGTCATGCACGGCACCCGCGAGGGGGGACGGAGCATGTGACTGGTCCATGTGCTACCGACTAGCCCTTCTTCGGGCGGGGGGTCGGCGGCGAGAGCAGCAGTGCGGAGCCGCCTCCGAGAAGGGCGAGATACGCGCACTCGCGGGAGTCGCGGTAGAAGCCTTCGGCCTCGCCGGGGTTGAGCGCCTCGTCGAGGTCGAGCTCGATGTCGGTGGCAGTGGATTCTGTGGTGTACATGGGTGATGCCCCGTCCTGTGGGAAATGGGGGTTGCCGTACGTTTCGAGTGGAGTGCATGAAATGCGAAGCCGCAATCCGGGCGAGTCGTTCAGCGAATGTCCGGGCCCCTCGGTCAATTTCACCGTTCAATTGAATAATGAATTCGCAGGACGTGCTGCGAGGCGCTGACCTGGCCGAATGCGCATTCGGCTCACCGGGGCGGGGGTGGTGCGCGGGGCGCATTCAGCGTGTGGGGGCGTGCATCCGGCGATCGATCGCCTGAGCTTCGGGAGTGACCGCGCAGCGCATTGGTGTTCGAAGAGGTTGAGAGGATGTCTCACGTGGCGAGTTTCGCGAGTCTTTTGTAGCAGGTGAGGGCTGCGGCGAGGCCGAGGAAGGCGAGGAAGTGGCTGCCTTTTCGTTCGTATTCGTTCGTACCGGACACTGAGGCGGCGGTAGCCGAAGAGCCAGGCGATCGACCGCTCCATCTTCCAGCGGTGCCGGCCAAGGCGGTCACCGGACTCGATGCCGGGCCGGGCGATCCGAGGAACGAGGCGGTGATCGCGGAGCCGGCGCAGGTGTTCCGCGGAGTAATACGCCTTATCCGAGCGGAAGGGATGTGAATTGCATCAGGTGCGAGAACTCGCCTCTCCGCGATAGGCGGCGTCTGAACAGGCAGGTTGCGGCCACACGTCATGTGGACCGGCCGTACACAGGCCCCTTGAGGCGCGCCGCAGCACCCGGCGTGACCTGCCAGGACCTCGGTCGTTCTCATCTAATGAACGATTCATTCGCCCTACTCGCGGCGTGTTGGGGGTTGGTGTGGGCGGTTCTTCATGGGGTGTGCCGGGGGCGGCACCGTCGCTGTTCATCGTGGGTGGTGCACCGCTGCTGCATCCGGAGACTCAGGTCTTCGAGGGCATGCTCGCGGGGTGGCGGGACCAGCAACTGGCCCGAAACCTGAGCAAGGGAACGATCGAGGACCGCCTGTCGGCGGTCCAGCGGTTCCAGCGCTTCACCAACGAGTGGCCGTGGACTTGGCGCCCGGCCGATGTGGAGGAGTACACCGCCCACCTCAGGAGCGATGGTCGGGAACGGTCCCACTCCACCATCCGCGGGTACCACGGCCACGTCCGGCTGTTCCTGGAGTACGCCGCCGACCCCCGCTACGAGTGGACGGCCGTCAGCGAGCGGCTCTTCGGCACCCATCCGTCTCAGGTGTTCTTCGAGTGGAACACGGCCGTGCACGTGGCCGAGTACGAAGGCCGTCCCGGACGGCGTGCCTTGACGAAGCCGGAGCTCCAGCAGTTCTTCGACTATGCCGACGATCAGGTGGCCGCGGCCCGTACATCGGGCCGCAAGGGCTGGCTGCCGGCCATGCGGGACGCGACCGCGATGAAGGCCACCTACGCCTGGGGGCTGCGGCGTCGTGAGGTGATCAAGCTGGATCTGGC
The DNA here is from genome assembly GCF_045162765.1 of Streptomyces sp. NBC_01013. Lineage (NCBI taxonomy): Bacteria > Bacillati > Actinomycetota > Actinomycetes > Kitasatosporales > Streptomycetaceae > Streptomyces > Streptomyces sp. NBC_01013. The sequence goes on along the minus strand of NZ_CP108687.1, from coordinate 659,847 downwards.
AGACCTTGGCCACAACCCCCACGCTCCCGAGTTCGGTGATCTCGGCGTCGTCTATGTCCGTTGGGGAAAGGCGTCGAAGGGCTCCGCGCCCAAGCGCCGCAGCGTTCTCACGGTCTTTCCCTGGTCGGTCAAGGTCCTGGAGCAGTGGGTCGGCAGCTACCGGACCCTGTTCGAAACCGCTGCTGACAACGGGGCCCTCTGGCCGAGCGAACGATCACCGCGCTTGGACATGGGCGCGCTGGGCGACCGGTTCGCCTCCTACCGGGACGCGCTCGGTCTGCCGCGGGAGCTGACGCTGCACTGCCTGCGTCACTCCTATGTGACGCACCTGATCGAGGCCGGATATGACCCGCTGTTCGTCCAGCAGCAGGTCGGGCACTCCTACGCCTCCACCACGGCGCTCTACACATCGGTGTCATCGGACTTCCGGACCCGGACGCTGCGCAAGGTCCTGGACGGCACGATCAGCCGCGCGATCGGCGCCGCGGCTGGAGAGGGACTTGGATGATCAGGCGGTTGGGATACCACTGGCACCTGCGGAGGATCATGGCCGCACACAATATCTGGAAGACCACCGAGCTCATCCCGCTCCTGCGCGAGCGAGGCGTCAGCCTCTCCACCGCACAGGTATACCGGCTGGTCACCGACCGGCCTGAGCGCCTGTCCCTGCCGGTCCTTGCCGCGCTCTGCGACATCCTCGACTGCTCACCGTCCGACCTCATCGAGCCCTACGTCGAAGCCGACCGCCGCAAACGCACCGCCGGCGAGGCCGCCGTCATCGAGATCAACTCCGACTTCCGGCCCGAACGCGCCCGCATCATCGAGGACTGAGAGTGCCCGCACCGCGCAAGTACACATCCGACCCGAGCCGTTGGCCGGCCTGTGTCCGCTGCGGCTCCTGCTACCCGGCAAGTCAGCAGTGGCCTGAAGGCACCGTCTGCTACTACTGCGTCCGCGCCGCCCGCAACCGCCAGGGCACCTGCGCCTGCCGCCACACCGGCATCCTGCCCGGCCTCGATCCGGAAGGCCGCCCTGTCTGCGTGCGTTGTTGCGACGTGCCGATCGAGGTCCAGTGCAAGAGATGCGGCGAGGAGAACCTGGCCAACGACAACAACGTCTGCTGGCGCTGTCTGCTCTCGGACCGAATCAACAAGCTCCTCGCCGGCCCCGGAGGCGCGATACCCGAGGATCTTCAGGCACTCGCGCAAGCCATCATCGGGATGCCCCGGCCGAACAGCGGGTGGGCTTGGATCCACATGAACCGACGTGTGCCCGATCTCCTGCAAGGACTGGCCAGCGGCGACATCATCCTCAGCCACGAGGCTTTCGACTCCTTGCCGCGGTCCAGGACGGTCGAGTACTTACGCGGCCTTCTCGTCACCCATGAATGCCTGCCTTGGCGCGACGAGAACCTGGTCGCCTACAACCGATGGCTCGCGCCAAAAATCGACGCTATCGCAGATGCCGACCAGCGAAAACTCGTCGAACGCTACACACGATGGCATGTCACGCGACGCCTTCGGGATAGCTCCCGCCAAGGGCCTGTGACCGCGAACTCGTTCCTGCGCGCCAAGCAGCACACCACCCTCGCCATCCAGTTCCTTCAATGGCTGGCGGACCGGGGGCGACAGCTCAACGAGTGCACCCAGCACGATGTCGACGCCTGGTTCGGTGGCGGCACCAGTACCCGCGGCCACGCCAACAACTTCCTCTACTGGGCCATCAAGCAGAGGCTGGTCCGCAAGATCGCAGTCCCCTGGCAACCACACGGCAACGGCCCCCTGGCCAGCGAGAAGAACTACGTCGAAGCACTTCGCGCCCTCCTCCTCCACGAAACTCTGCCCGCCGCGCACAGGGCCATCGGCATCATGCTCGTCCTGTTCGGACAGCCGATCTCCAAGATCGTCACCATGCGCATGGACGCATTCCGTGAAGGCCAAGACGAGCTACAGGTCAAACTCGGCAAGGACTGGACGGACATCCCGGAGCCAGCCGCCGCTGTGATCCGCCTCCACCTCGCCTCACGCCCAGGCCTCAGTACGGCGGCGCATCCGGACTCCCCTTTGGCGTTCCCCGGCCGGATGCCCGGCCGAACGATGCACGTCTACTCCGTCGCGACGATCCTCCGCGAAAGCGGCATCCCCGCCATGGCGACGCGCTCCAGAGCCTGGATGCAGATGGTCCGGCAGGCCCCTCCATCCGTCCTCGCCGACGCCCTCGGCATCAGCCCCAAGACCGCGATGCGCTACGCCGAACGAGCCGGAACCGACTACCTGGCCTACGCAACTCTGCAAAGGCCCGCAGATATCAACGATGGATAACGGCCCTCTTCAGCTACCTGCCAGTCACGCCTACAAGTCAGCCTTGGCGAGGAGCACTTCCGCCTGTTCTCGGGTGAGAATCGGCGGGGCCGGTGCTGGTGAGGGACACGTGTGTGGGTTGCGACGGGACGACAGGATCCACTCCGCGAGGGGGCTGTCGGTCTCCACGCTGGCCACGATCCGCTCACGCAGACCCAGCGGGGTGTCCGGGCGGGCTGCGATCGCGTTGCGGACAAAAATATCCGGATCTTCTGCCAGCAGATCACGCAGACCGGTAGGCAGGTCCGGATGGGCGGCGGTGGCCTCGCGCACGGCCGAGTCCGGGTCCGTAGCCAGTTCCAGCGATGGGGCTGTGTATGGAACAGCGGCGGCACGGGTCACAGGATCAGCGAGCAGACCTGGCAGCAGGTCCGCTGGCGGGGAGTAAGCCGAAACACTGTCTCTGCGGACGTTGGGATCGGCATCCGTCAGCAGAGCCCTACGCACCCAGTCCGGGGCATCGCGCCAGTGCTCGATGGTCGACGACCGCACACTGGGCTCTGAGTCTGAGGCCAGACGGGCCAGCAGTTCCGGCGACAGGCGGTCGTTCATCGCGAGAAACGACCGCACGGAGGGATCCGGATCGGCTGCCAACCGGGCCAGAAGCCCTGGCGGCTCGTCCGCGACGCTCGCGGCGACCCCGCACCGGACCGACGGCTCCGGGTGCTCCGCCAAGCGGGCCCTGACGTCTGCGGGCACGGAGGTGTTGGCCGCGAGGGAACGTGCGGAGCCGAGTTTGATGATCTCTTCGATCAGCTGCTCGGTCAGGTCCCGACGCCTCAGCGCCACCGAGCGGCGGGCCGCCGGATGCCGGAGTAGACGCCACACCAGGTCGGAGGGGAGGTCCTCTTGGGCCGCCAGCGCGCTCAGTTCAGCATCCAGATCCATGGACCGCAGGCTAAGCGGCTGCACGGAGATCCGTGCCACAACGCCCTAATCCTTCAAGCCACCCCCCGCCCGCATGTCATGACTGTCTCAAGAGAGGCCTACTCACGCCTCACGAATAGCCGTCATTACCAACAACCTTCACCGGCCGTCCGCGCCGGGAGCGGACGGCCGGTATCCCCAGGATGAGCGGCTTGAACGCCTGGTTGTCGCGCAGGTTCGCACCCGACACCGCCACGACCAGCGGCAGGCCCTGCCCCTCAGACAGTACGTGCGGTTCGCTGCCCTTCCTGCCGCGATCGACTGGATTCGGACCTGTCGGCGAGCCCCCGCTTTTTTGCCCGACAGATCAGCCCTCGCGGCCGCCATCATGCCGCTCGAACATCAAGTCACGTGGCGCAGCCCTCTGTGCCTTGGCCGATGCGGCCGATCTGGCGGCCTGTTCGATCTTCGCGTAGTAGGCGCCGCGGGCTTCCTCATCGATCTGCATCTCGTGTTCGGGGCGCATCCCGGTTCGGCCGTCGACGCCTTCGCGCAGGATGTCGGCGTGACCGGCATGCCGGTTGGTCTCGCCGAGGACGTGGACCATGACGGCGAACAGGTTCGTGTGGGAATGAGGCTCCGGCCACCACGGCACGTGGCCGGGGGCATCGAGGGGAAGCTCGTTGATGCTCGCGTCCGAGTGTTCCCACGTGCGCCGGTAGAACTCGATGATCTGATCGCGGGTCTCGTCCTCAGTCGCCCACAGATCGCTGCCGTCGTGGTCCTGCCACCGGGGCAGCGGTTCCGGGGGAGGGCGGTCGAAGACCTCGCCGAAGTACCTGGCCTCGACGCCGGCCACGTGTTTGACCAGGCCGAGGAGGTTGCTCCCGGTCACTGTCAACGGTCGGCGGGTGTCGTATTCGGACAAGCCGTCGAGCTTCCAGACCAGCGCCTTGCGGTCCCGCCGCAGTCTCCCGTGCAGGTTTTCCTTGGCGAATTCATCGATCATGCGGCATGAGCCTGCCATGGGCTGCTCGCGGCCTCAAGATCCCGTGCGTGGACCGCAACGACCGGAAGGGCCGAAGTCTGGCAATGCACCAGTGCCCTGAGCTGCCACGAGAAGCCGATGAACCTGCCACGTGAGACGACGTCCGAATCAGTCGAGTTCCCTGCGCGTCAATACTCCGGACGCAATGGGGGCGAGGGGGTGCGACGGTGCCTCCGCTCTCATCCCGCCAGCTCCCCGAGCAGGTCCCACGTCCGTCGCCGGTCGGCCTCCCCGGCCAGGTCCGTCCCCGAGAACACCACCTCGGTCGCCCCGGCGTCCCGGTAGCGCCGCACCTCGCTAGCCACCGCCTTCTCGTCGCCGATCACGGCCACGTCCCCGGCCCGTACGGCACCGGACAGCTCCACGACCCGTGCGTAGGAGGGGAACTGTTCGTAGAAAGCGAGCTGCTCGGTGGCCGTCCTGCGCGCGGAGTCGGGGTCGCCGGTGACCACGCCGTGCACCAGCGCCACGATCCGGGGCGCGGGGCGGCCCACGGCCTCGGCGGCGGCTGTGACTGCCGGGACGATGTGCTCGGCCAGCGCCCGGGGCCCCGCGAGGTACGGCAGGATCCCGTCCGCGAGCTCGCCGCTGACCCGGAGGGCCTGCGGGCCCATCGCGGCCACGAGCAGCGGGACGCCGCCCTCCGCCCCAGGTACGCGTGCGGGGAGCGGGGTGGTCGCCGTGAGCAGCTCGCCGTGGAAGTCGGCACTGCCGGTCTCGGTGAGCTGCCGCAGCGCGGTGAGGAACTCGCGCAGACGGGCGATGGGGCGTTCGTAGGGGATGCCGAAGCCCGCCTCGGTCAGTGGTTTCGTGCCGAGCGCGAGCCCGAGGTGATAGCGGCCGTGTGTGGCCGCCTGTGCGGTCTGGGCCTGACTGGAGACGAGCAGCGGGTGGCGTCCGAAGACCGGGATGGCGGACGTGCCCACCTGCAGTTCGGGCACCTCGCGCCCGACGATCGCGGCGAGCTGTGGGGAATCGGCACCGAAGGTCTGCCCGAACCAGGCGGAGCGCAGCCCCGCGGCTGCGGCCTCCCGGGCGAGCCGCACGGTGGCGTCGATCTGGTTGTCGGGTCCGGTCGCGTTGAGCGCTACTCCCACAGTCATGTATGGCAGAACCAGAGGTAGTTGGCCGTGCATTCCGGTTCCCGTATGACGACTTCATGTCCGCCGTGTGAAGCCGTTCGAGCCCTGGCCGGCGCGCCCCCGTCGCGTACCTCCGGACCCCCGCGTGACCATCGGTGGGCACTGTTTCGATGATCATCGGAGCGACGGGTTAGCATATGAGCGCCCCCTAGCTCGAAAGATAAACCTGTGACTGTCAATGACGACTCGTTCACCAACTGGATGCACCGCGAGGAGATCGCGGAGTCGATGATCCCCCTCATCGGGAAGCTGCACCGCGAGAGGGACGTCACCGTCCTCCTGCACAGCCGCTCCCTGGTGAACAAGTCGGTGGTGAGCATCCTCAAGACCCACCGATTCGCCCGGCAGATCGACGGCGCGGAGCTCTCGGTCACCGAGACCCTGCCGTTCCTCCAGGCGCTCACCACCCTCGATCTCGGCCCCTCACAGATCGACATCGGCATGCTTGCCGCGACGTACAAGGCCGATGACCGCGGCCTCTCCGAGGCGGAGTTCACCGCCGGTGCCGTCGCCGGCGCCACGGGGGCCAACAAGATCGAGCGCCGGGAATCGCGCGATGTCGTGCTGTACGGTTTCGGCCGCATCGGCCGTCTGCTGGCCCGGCTGCTCATCGAGAAGGCGGGCTCCGGCAACGGCCTGCGGCTCCGCGCCATCGTCGTCCGCAAGGGTGCGGGCCAGGACATCGTCAAGCGCGCCTCGCTGCTGCGGCGCGACTCCATCCACGGCCAGTTCCAGGGCACGATCACCGTCGACGAGGCGAACAACAGGATCATCGCCAATGGCAACGAGATCCAGGTGATCTACTCCGACGACCCGACCTCGGTGGACTACACGGCGTACGGCATCAACGACGCCATCCTGATCGACAACACCGGCAAGTGGCGCGACCGGGAGGGGCTCTCGAACCACCTGCGCCCGGGTGTCGCCAAGGTCGTCCTGACCGCACCGGGCAAGGGTGACGTCCTCAACGTCGTGCACGGCGTCAACCACGACATGATCAAGCCGGACGAGCAGATCATCTCCTGCGCCTCGTGCACCACCAACGCGATCGTCCCGCCTCTCAAGGCGATGGCGGACGAGTACGGCGTCCTGCGCGGACACGTGGAGACCATCCACTCCTTCACCAACGATCAGAACCTGCTGGACAATTACCACAACTCCGACCGTCGCGGCCGCTCCGCGCCGCTCAACATGGTGATCACCGAGACCGGTGCGGCCTCCGCCGTCGCCAAGGCCCTCCCCGATCTCGATGCGACGATCACCGGCAGCTCCATCCGGGTGCCGGTGCCGGACGTCTCGATCGCCATCCTCAGCCTCAAGCTCGGTCGTGAGACCACGCGCGACGAGGTCCTGGACTACCTCCGTGACGTGTCGCTGACCTCGCCGCTCAAGCGCCAGATCGACTTCACCACCGCCCCCGACGCGGTTTCGAGCGACTTCATCGGCTCGCGGCACGCCTCCATCGTCGATGCGGGCCCCACCCAGGTCGACGGCGACAACGCGATCCTCTACCTCTGGTACGACAACGAGTTCGGCTACTCCTGTCAGGTCATCCGGGTCGTGCAGCACGTGTCCGGGGTGGAGTACCCGACGTACCCCGAACCGGTCCACTGATCCCGGCAGTCGCGCGACGCCACGGGGCCGGCCCCACCCCCTGACGGGTGGGACCGGCCCCGTGGGCTAACCGGACACCGTGGCCGGTGCCGGGGCGTACCCGGTGGCCCGGGTGGTGAAAGTGCCCCGGCCCTGTGTACGGCTGCGCAGCCGCGTCGCATAGCCGAAGAGTTCGGCCAGTGGCACGGTCGCGGTGATCACGGCGGAGCCGGCCCGAGCGGTGGAGCCCGATACCCGCCCGCGCCGCGCGGCCAGATCGCCGAGCACCCCGCCGACGGCCTCGTCGGGCACCGTCGCCGTGACCTCCACCACCGGTTCCAGCAGCACCATGGCACTGGAGCGCAGCGCCTCACGCAGGGCGAACCGTCCAGCGGTACGGAACGCCATCTCCGACGAATCCTTCGGATGGGTGGCGCCATCGGTCAGCGTCACCCGCACCCCGGTCACCGGATGCCCGCCGATGGGACCTTCCCCCAGCGCGTCCCGGCAGCCGGCCTCGACCGCCCGGACGTACTCCTGCGGAACCCGCCCACCGACGACCGCCGATCGGAACGCGAAGTCCACCGCGCCCTGGCCACCGCTGTCGTCGGGGTCTCCTTCCCACGGCTCGACGTCGATGACCACATGGGCGAACTGCCCGGCCCCGCCGTCCTGTTTGACATGGCGGTAGACCAGACCGGACACCCCGCGGGTGACCGTCTCCCGGTAGGCGACCTGAGGCCGGCCGACCCGCAGTTCCAGCCCGTGGGCGCGGCGGATCTTCTCCGCGGCCACCTCCAGATGCAGCTCGCCCATGCCGGAGAGCACCGTCTGCCCCGTCTCGGAGTCCGTCCGCACCGCGAGTGACGGATCCTCCTCGACCAGTCGCACGAGTGCCGCCATCAGCCGTTCCGTGTCGGTGTTCCGGGTTGCCTCGACCGCCACTGACACGACCGGATCGGCCACCGAGGCCGGCTCCAGGACCAGGGGGGCTTCCGGCGCGCTCAGGGTGGCACCGGCGCGGACGGCCTTGGGGCCGATGACCGCGACGATGTCACCGGCCACCGCCACGTCCACGTCGACATGACGGTCCGCCTGCACCCGCAGGATCCGGCCGATGCGTTCGTTGCGCCGCGCACCGACGTCCAGCACCGTCTCCCCCTTCCTGATCGTTCCCGAGTACACCCGCAGATAGGTCAGCCGGCCCGTCGCGGTCGCGTTGACCTTGAACGCGAGTGCAGCGAACGGCGCCGCCGGATCGGCAGCCCGCTCCTGCACCGCGTCGCCGAGCGTGCCCCGCACGGGCGGCACGTCCAACGGGGAGGGCAGATACGCCACGACGGCCTCCAGCAGCGGTTCGACACCGCGATTGCGGTAGGCCGAACCGCAGAGCACCACGACACCCTCACCGGTACGGGTCAGATCACGCAGCGCCCCGGCCAGCGTCCGCTCGGAAAGCCCGGACCGGGCGCAGAACTCCTCCAGCGCGGCCGGGTGGAGCTCCGCCACCGTCTCCTCCAGCAGCCGCCTGCGCCGCTGCGCCTCGTCCCGCAGCTCAGCAGGTACGTCCCCTTCCTCGTACGTGTCGCCGCTGTCTGCCCAGACGAGCGCCCGCATGCGGAGCAGGTCCACCACTCCGCAGAAGCGCTCCTCCTGACCGATCGGCAGCTGGACCACCAGCGGGATCGTGTGCAGCCGCTCCCGGATCGAGGCGACCGCCGTGTCGAGGTCGGCGCCGGCCCGGTCGAGCTTGTTGACGAACGCCATGCGCGGCACGGCGTGCCGGTCGGCCTGGCGCCACACGGACTCGCTCTGCGGCTCCACGCCGGCCACAGCGTCGAACACGGCGATCGCGCCGTCCAGCACCCGCAGTGACCGCTCGACCTCGTCGGCGAAGTCGACATGGCCCGGGGTGTCGATCAGGTTGATCCGGTGGCCCGCCCAGGTACAGCTCACGGCGGCGGCGAAGATGGTGATGCCGCGGTCGCGTTCCTGGGAGTCGAAGTCGGTGATGGTCGTCCCGTCGTGCACCTCGCCGCGCTTGTGGGTGGTGCCGGTGGCGTAGAGGATCCGTTCGGTGACGGTGGTCTTGCCCGCGTCGACGTGGGCGAGGATGCCCAGATTGCGAACGTCGGTGAGCGGGCTGGTGAGTTGGTGGTGCTGTTCGGTACGCACGGTCCGTGGCCTCTCGGATGATCCGGAAGAAGACGGCGCGATGCCCGGACGAAGCGGCCCGCACAGGGGTGCCGCGGAACCCTTCCGTCCACGGCGCGAAGCGCAGGGACGGTCCGTCACGATGCGGACAGGGATCAGGTGTTCGTCTCGGGTGTCCGGGGCCGGCCGCGCAGCCGACGCCGGGCGGAGGTAGACACCAGGATCACCTCGTACCGCGACAGGGGAACGACGACAGCGGTGCGGTAGCGCACGGCAGGTCTCCCCTCGGTGATCACGGCGGGCGCGCCGCGGCGGAGTGCCGGGGCGCGGGTTCGTGGCGAGTCTAGGGAACGGGGCGCGGGTGGGGGAAGCGGTTTTGGCGGACTTGCCGTGAAGGTGGGCGGCGACGGACCCCACGGACCGGCTCCGCGGAGCCGGGCACCCGGCCGGTCCTGAGGGTTACCGCCCCGGCCGGGCGACGGCGCGCACCGCGCTCGCGGCGCGGTGCACACCGCGCCGCGAGCGCGGCGTCCATGTCCTGCACCGGCGCAGCGCACTTCTGCCGCAGCCGCGCCACTCGGCCGGCGAGACGCCCGGCCCGTGCCCGGTGCGGGTGATCAGTGCGTTCACCTGCGTCAACGGGTCCATGGTCATGGCAGTGCGGGCCAGCAGGACCCCGATCACCAGAGGGGCGAAGGTGACGGCCAGCGTGGTGCCGGTGCTGGTCATCTGCTGGATGCGGGGGCGCGGTGCGTCGGGAGCCATGACCCCATTCCAGCAACGGCCGAGCGGTGCGGGATCGGGTGACGTACTCAGAGCGCACGGCCCGGGTACTCACCCGGGCCGTGCGGCGTCCCGTACAGGGGACCTTCGGAGCACTCCCTACGCGTTGGTGCCCGGGCCGGAGCCCATGCCCGAGGCGGCCTTGATGCCCTTGGTGATGTCGTCCAGCACGGACAGACCGGGTGCCTTGGGATTGATGTCGAAGCCGGAGCGCACGACGATCAGCATGTCCTCGGCCTGCGGTGAGGGGAAAGCCAGGGACTCGACGTACCCGTCGTCGCCGTCCTTCGTGACCACCTTCCAGCGCACCCGGTAGCCCTGCTGACCGGCCACCGTGACCGTCTCGGACTTCAACTGCTCGTGCGAGGTGATGCCGCCGTAGATCTTCTCGCCGTACGACTCCTCGGCATTGGCCGCGATGTCCTTCTCGGCCGTGGCCTTCGCGGTCCTGGTGGTCAGCTTCAGTGCGGCGGCCGGGACGGAGAACACTCCGCCGCGCACGCACTTCTCCCCGCCGGCGCCGGGGCAGGTGTACGTCCCCGTGGTCACGCCGGCACCCATGCCCGACTCGCCCGTCCAGCCGTCGGGGACCGGGATGCTGATGCCACTGGCCATGTCCGTCGCGTAGCCGTCCTCGGCCTGGGGCTGCTGCCCGGGGGTCCGTTCGCCGCCGTTGCCTCCGCCGCCGCCCGGTGCGCCGGGCTGACGGCTGGGGGCCGGGGACGGCGATGCGGACGGGGCGGTGGCGGAGTTCCCGGTCGTGCCGGAATCGTCCGTCAGCAGGTACACACCGCCGCCGATGGCGGCGAGAACCACCACCGCCGCGGTGATACCGGCACCGATGCGTATCCGTCGGCTGCGGAGCGTGGCCGGCGGGACCCGGAGCTGGTCGGTCCACTGACTGCCGTCCCACCAGCGTTCCTGGATGGGGCCAAATCCTGTGTACCCGGGGTCTGGATGCCAGCCGGGCGGGCTCGTCTGCGTCACGGCAGCCACCGTAGCCGGGCTGCGTGAGAATCCTATGAACCGCATGGGCCCCGGCTGTCCGAGATGGGGGGCTTGGGGCGGCTCGGGACGGTTTCTTTGATCAATGACTTCAACATTCTGCCTGGCGCACTGCTGTTGATGCCTGGTCACGAAGGTGCCCGGGCACCGGCCGGTTCGGCCGCGTGGAGCCAGGCTCGGCTCGTTCACCGAGCCGGAGTCTGCGGAACCGGGGCCGCAATCCGGATACTTGGTCTAGACAACTGGTGGGCGGCTCGCTAGCATCCGCCGCGTGGCGGGCGGCGCGACAGGGGCCCGCCCGGCCGACCACGGCAGGAGCGAGGACCCATGGAAGCGACCGCTGCCGACCGCCGGTTCGCCGAGGAGTACCGGCTCGCCCGGGAGATACCGCGCGACGGACTCACCGCGTGGCGCGCCGCGGTGGCGGCCGAGGTCGCCCTGGTGCCGGGAGCGACCGTGGTCGACGTCGGAGCGGGCACCGGGGGATTCGCCTCCGCGTTCGCCGACTGGTTCGGCGTGCGGGTGCTGGCGGTGGAGCCGGCCGCGGCCATGCGGGCGCTGATCCCGCGGACCGCGGACATCGAGGCGCTGGACGGTCGGGCCGAAGCGCTGCCGGTGCCGGACCGCTGCGCGGACGCGGCCTGGCTGGGCTCGGTCGTCCACCACATCGATGACCTGCCGGCCGCCGCCCGGGAACTGCGCAGGGTCCTGAAGCCCGGCGCCCCGGTGCTCGTCCGTAACTCGTTCCCCGGCCGGTGCGCCCGTGATCTGAGGGTGCGGTTCTTCCCCGGGGCCGAGCGCATCGTCGACCGCTACCCGAGTGTGGAGGAGACCTGCGCCGCGTTCGCCACTGCGGGCTTCTCGCGCGTCGCCCTGCACGCCGTGCCGCAGGAGAGCGCGCCGAACCTGGCCGCCTTCGCCGATCGGATACGGCGGGAGACCGACGCGAAACTCCGCGGAATAGACGACGAGGAGTTCGAACGCGGGCTGGGGCGGCTGCGCCAGGCAGCGGCCGCGGAGCCGGACCGGCCGGCCGTCAGCTGGATGGACCTGCTGGTACTGGCCTGACGCCCGGGAATGGTCGTGCGAGCGGGGCGGTCGCGTCCTCACTGGCAGGCCAGGCCCTGGTCTCGGCGACCTGCACCGGAGTGAACCGGGCGGGGCGCCGGGAGCGTCCGGCGTCGGCCAGGGCCGGCGAGGCCGCCCGGGGAGAACCGGCCTCGCCACCGACGTACCGTGTCCAGGTGCAGCCCGTCTCCCGGGCGATCCGGGCGCTGGAGTGGCCCCGCGCCGGGGCCGACCAAGTCCCTCCTTCACCCAGCTGGCCGCCCGCGCCTCCTGGCCCCAGCCCGCGGGTCTAGGCGTCCGTCACCGCGCCGGTTCGCCTGTGTGACGGCGAACCGGCTGTCGGACAGGCGTCGGTCCCCGCCAGGGACTGCGGCCTCTGCACGACCCGGACGCCCCCGAGGACACCGACGACGGGAGTTCGGATGGGTGTGAGGGGGTCAGGAGGCCGGCGTGGCCAAGTAGTCGCCGTGCTCCAGGTCATCGAGAAGCGTCGGACGGGTGGGAGACCAGCCCAGCAGATCCTGTGTGTGAGTGCTGGAGACGGGCGCGTCGAAGCCGTAGATCTTGGCCATGAACGGGCTGGCGTAGTGCCCGGCAGCCTCGTCGGGGGTCAGCGAGACCGTGGGCAGGTCCAGGCCCCGGGCGATGGTCTGCGCGATGCTCTTCATGGTGACGCCGCTCTCGGCTACTCCGTGCAGCACGCTCCCCGCACGGGCCTTCTCCAGGGCGAGGCGGAACAGGACCGCGGCGTCGAGCCGGTGCACTGCGGGCCACCGGTTGGCGCCGTCGCCGACGTAGGCCGAGACGCCGGTCCTTCGCGTGGTGGCGATGAGCATGGGGATGAAGCCGTGATCTTCGGGGCCGTGGACGGTAGGAGCGAGGCGGACCACGCTCGCGCGCTCTGATGCAGGAGGTCGCCGACGCCCCCGACGGCCTGCAACCACTCGGCGTTCTGCTGTACGCCTTCCGGAAAGCCGGACGGATCCTTGAAGACAACCGCCCCTTCTCCGAACCACGGCTAGCGGTCATCGCCAAGACGCCGGCCCTGCGAGAGCGTGACCTGGCCAAGGCCGCGGCCCTCACCGAAGCCGTGGCAGAGGCGCTACGTCAGCGCGATGTCCCCGACCGGCTGGCCGGCCTGGCCGCACAAACCGGCTGGGCTGCCTTCCACCACGCCGCCCAAGCCTGGATCGACGACCCGTCACAGACTTGGACGAGCACCTCCTCCAAGCCTTCGACGATCTGCACGCCCTCTCCGCGACCGTCCCACCGGAACAGGCGCGGACTGAAAGCTGATACCGCTCCGCCCTCGACCACCTGTCACCACGAACCAAGCGGGTTCCAAGACCTCGACGGAAGTAGGGGCCGAACCCACCAGCACTTGGGGCTTCGCCTCCTGCCTCACCAGCAGCGACAGGTACGTAGACACCATCTTGCCCACGGGCGGTTTCGCCGGCGGCCGAGAGGGAATCCTGGACGGGCCTGCAGCCTCTACCTTGCCAGGCCTGAAATCTGACCAATCGCTTCTCGCGGCAACGGGTCCGGTGTCAACCCCCGCAGGACTTCCGCAGCCGACCACTAAGGTCTGCGCATGAGTGGAAGCGATGAAGAGGAACGGGCCGTGAGGGCAGCCATCGAGGGGGAACTGCGGCTGCTCGATCCGAGTGTGCGGGCGTCACCCGAAGCGGTGACCGAACTCCTCGATCCGGAGTTCATCGAGTTCGGGGCATCGGGGCGGCGCTACGACAGGGCGTCGATCCTGGCCGTCACCTCCGCCGGCGACGAGAACGCCTCCGCCCCGACCATCGCCACCGAGATGTCCGGAGTGATGCCGGCTCCGGGCCTCGTCCACCTGACGTTCATTTCCGAGGTCAACGGGCGCCGCGTCAGGCGCAGTTCGATCTGGCGGCAGTCGCACGCGGGCTGGCGGCTGTACTTCCACCAGGGCACGCCGGCCGACCCGTCGTCGTAGCCCGCCCGGCGAATATCCGGCGGACAGTCGGCAGGCGGCTTATTAGGCTCATCGGATGACGGCACCCCGATACCCATCCAAGCCCCGGCCCGGCGACCGCGTTGCCGTGCTGTCTCCTTCGTCCGGTCTCCCCGGCATCCTTCCGCTGCCGTACGAACTGGGCCTGCGCAGGCTCCGCGAGGACTTCGGGCTGGAGCCCGTCGAGTACGCGGCGACCCGGAAGATGGGCTCGACTCCGCAGGAGCGTGCGGCCGACATCCACGCGGCCTTCGCCGACCCGACGGTCAAGGCGGTCATCTCCAGCATCGGCGGGGACGACCAGATCACCGTGTTGCCTCATCTGGACGGTGAACTGCTGCGCGCCAACCCGAAGCCCTTCTTCGGCTACAGCGACAACACCAACCTGCTGGTGTTCCTCGACAGCCTCGGCATCGTCGGCTACCACGGCGGTTCGGTGATGGTCGAGCTCGGACGCCCCGGCGCGATGCACTCCCTGACCGCCGACTCGCTGCGGGCGGCCCTGTTCACCCGCGGGGACCACGAACTGGCCCGGGCGAAGGAGACCGGCAGTGTCAACAGCCCCTGGGAGGACCCGCGGACCTTCGACCGTGAACCGGATCTGCTGCCCGCCGACGACTGGACCTGGCACAACGCCGGTCGAGTGGTGCAGGGGGCGAGCTGGGGCGGCAATCTGGAGATCCTCTCCTGGCTGCTCATGGCCGACCGGGAGATCCGTCCGGCGGCGGAGTACGAGGGCCGGGTGCTGTTCCTCGAAACCTCCGAGGACATGCCGCGCGCCGACGAGGTGTACTGGATCCTGCGGAGCATGGGGGAGCGCGGGCTTCTGCGCCGGTTCCCCGCGCTGCTGATGGGCCGGGCCAAGAACTGGTCCTTCGAGCGCCCGCTCGGCGACGTCGACGGGGTGCGGTACCGCGAGGAGCAGCGCGAGGCCGTGCTCCGCGCCCTGAACGAGTACGCCCCCGAGACAATGGCCGTCTTCGACGTGGACCTCGGCCACACGGACCCGCAGCTGGTCATCCCGTACGGCGGGCAGATTCGCGTGGACGGTGTGGCCCGCCGGATCGTGGTGACCTACTAGGTGCTGGGTCCTCTCGTGCGGATCACGCCGGGCTCGCGGGGTCCGGCAGGACGGGACGGAAGGCCGTAGGGCGGCCGGCCCACTTCTGCGGAACACGTTCTGGTCTGACCACATGCAGTGTGTGACATAGTGGGAGATTCGGAAACGTGCGAGTAACGGAACGGCTCCGGCCGGCAGGGGGTGGCAGGTGCCCGTCGAATGGCAGCCCGTGCGGCAGTCGCGGACACATGAACTGGTGCTCCAGAGCATCGAGCAGCGGGTGTTCGCCGGTGACCTCAAGGCCGGTGACCGGTTGCCGCCCGAACGGGAGCTCGCTCCGGTCCTCGGGGTCAGCCGCTCGGCCCTGCGCGAGGCGCTGCGGGTGCTGGAGACCATCGGCGTCCTGGTGGCCCAGCCGGGCCGGGGCCCGGACGCCGGGGCGCGCATCGTCCGCAACCCCGACGACGCGCTCGGGCGACTGCTCCGGCTGCACTTCGCCCTCGGCAGCTACAGCCTGGAGGACGTACTGGAGGCGCGCGTCATCCTGGAGCGGTCCAGCTTCGAGGCAGCCGCGCGGCACGCGTCCGCAGAGGATCTGGACGAGGCCGAGGCGCTGCTCGTACGGATGGGGGAGCCGGGCGTCGACGTGCCCGAGTTCAACGACCTGGACACCCGCTTCCACGTCCAGTTCGCCCGCAGTTCCGGCAACGAGCTGACGTCCACGCTCACCTCCGCCGTCCGCGAGTCGGTCCGGCCACTGATCCTTCGCGCCCTGGAGGCCGCCGAGGACTGGCCGGCCACAGCCGCCGCACTCAACGCCGACCACACCGAACTGCTCCGCCTGGTGCGGGCGGGCGAGGGTGCGCGTGCCGCGGACGTGGTCGAGGCGCACATCCGGGGGCTGCACGGAAAGCTGGTCGACGACAAGACCACCGCCTGAATCCTGACCCCAGCCGTCGTGGTGCCCCTTCCGGGGGCGTCACGGCGGCTTTTGCGTATGCGCGTACGGGCTGTGTCCGTGCCGCCCTCTACCGGGTTCCGGCTGGAGGATAGTATGGTCGGACCATAGCACGCACTGAGTGGCACCTACTGGGCACGGAACCTCGCGCCCTCCTGGGTACGGAACAGCACGCAGAGAATTGATCGGGGAGACCCATGCGTATCGGACTCTTCGCCACCTGCCTGGGAGACACGCTCTTCCCGGAGGCGGTGAAATCCACGGCGGTGCTGCTGGCCCGCCTGGGCCACGACGTGGTGTTCCCGCCGGGGCAGACCTGCTGCGGACAGATGCACGTCAACACCGGCTACCAGCGCGAACCGGTCCCGCTGGTGCGCAACTTCGCCGAGCAGTTCGGTGACTCCTCCATCGATGCCGTCGTCATGCCGTCGGGCTCCTGCGCCGGCTCGGTCCGCCACCAGCACGAGATGATCGCCGAACGCTACGGGGACGCCGCGCTGCGTTCGGGCGTCGCCACGGTGAAGGCCAAGACGTACGAGCTGTCGGAGTTTCTCGTCGACGTACTGGACGCCACCGACGTCGGCGCGTACTTCCCGCACCGCGTCACGTACCACCCCACGTGCCACTCGCTGCGCATGCTCCGGGTCGGCGACAAACCGCTGCGTCTGCTGCGGGCCGTCGACTCCATCGACCTGGTCGAACTGCCCGAGGCCGATGCCTGCTGCGGTTTCGGCGGCACCTTCGCGGTGAAGAACGCCGACACGTCGACCGCGATGCTCCAGGACAAGATGCGCCACATCGCCGCCACGGACGCCGCCGTCTGCACCGCCGGCGACTCGTCCTGTCTGATGCACATCGGCGGTGGGCTCTCCCGGATCGAATCCGGCACCCGCACCCTGCACCTGGCCCAGATCCTCTCGTCCACCCGCACCGCGCCGCACGTCCTGACGGAGGCCGCCCGATGAGCAGCACCTTTCTCGGCATGCCCGCGACGCCGCCCCGCTCCCCGTACGGGACGGGAAATCTGCGCGGTGACCGGAAGTTCCCCGCGGCCGCTCACGATGACCTGGGCAACGAACAACTGCGCCGCAACCTCGGCAGGGCCACCCGCACGATCCGCGGTAAACGCCTGAAGGTCACCGGTGAGGTCCCCGACTGGGAGGAGCTGCGCGACGCGGGATCGGCCATCAAGACCGACACCATGAACCGGCTCCCCGAACTCCTGGAGGAGTTGGAGCGCAAGGTCACCGAGCGCGGCGGCGCCGTGCACTGGGCGCGGGACGGCGGGGAGGCCAACGAGATCGTCGCGCGGCTGGTCAAGGAGACCGGCAGCAAGGAGGTCATCAAGGTCAAGTCGATGGCCACCCAGGAGATCGGCCTCAACGAGCACCTCGAATCGATCGGCATCACCCCGTACGAGACGGACCTCGCCGAGCTCATCGTGCAGCTCGCGCACGACAAGCCCTCGCACATCCTGGTGCCGGCCATCCACCGCAACCGCGACGAGATCCGGGAGATCTTCCTCAAGGAGATCCCGGGCGTGGACCCGTCCCTGGACAACGTCCCCGCACACCTGACCGCCGCGGCCCGCACCTATCTGCGCGAGAAGTTCATGACGACGAAGGTCGCCGTCTCCGGGGCGAACTTCGGCATCGCCGAGACCGGCACCCTGTCCGTCGTCGAGTCGGAGGGCAACGGCCGCATGTGCCTGACCCTGCCCGACACCCTGATCACGGTCATGGGCATCGAGAAGGTGCTGCCGCGCTACCAGGACCTGGAGGTCTTCCTCCAGTTGCTGCCGCGTTCCTCCACCGGCGAGCGGATGAACCCGTACACCTCGATGTGGACCGGAGTCACCCCCGGCGACGGGCCGCAGACCTTCCACCTGGTGCTGCTCGACAACGGACGCACCGCCACCCTCGCCGACAGGATCGGCCGCGAGGCACTCAACTGCATCCGCTGCTCGGCCTGTCTCAACGTCTGCCCGGTGTACGAACGCGCCGGCGGCCACGCCTACGGATCGACGTACCCCGGGCCGATCGGCGCCGTACTCACCCCGCAGCTCGCCGGCATGCACGCGGCCAAGGACGATCCCAACAGCTCGCTGCCCTTCGCCTCCAGTCTGTGCGGCGCCTGCTTCGACGCCTGTCCGGTCAAGATCGACATTCCCTCGCTGCTGGTCGAGCTGCGTCACCAGCACACCGAGCAGTCCGGCACCACGGCCGAGAAGCTCGCCATGAAGGCGGCGGCCGGAGTGATGAAGAGCCCGAAGCTGTTCACGGCCGCGCAGAAGGCCTCCGGCCTGGGCCGCATCATCGCCGGACGGAACGGCAAGATCTCGCATCTGCCGCCACCGTTCAACGGCTGGAGCGACAGCCGCGACACCCCGGCCCCGCCCACGGAGACGTTCCGCTCCTGGCTGGCCTCGGCCGAGGGCGCGGCGACCCTGCGGGCCGCCGCCGACGAGTACGGGCAGAACCACCGGCAGGAGGAGGAGAAGTGACGACCGCTCGCGAAACAGTGCTCGGCCGCGTCCGGGACGCCCTGGCTCTGGCCCCCGCCGCAGACACCTCGGTCCCGCGCCACTACCGCACCGGGCGCACCCTCCCCGACGAGGAGCGCCTGGCGCTGTTCACCGACCGGCTCCTCGACTACAAGGCGCAGGTCCACCCCTGCACCGCCGATCGCACGGCCGAGGTCGTCGCCGCGGTGCTGCGCGAGCGCGGCGCCCGCCGGATCGGCGTGCCCGCCGGCCTCGACCCGCAGTGGCTGACCGCCTACGACGGCGAAGTCCAGCAGGACTCGGCCGACATCCCGGCACCGCGGCTGGACGCCCTCGACGGAGTCGTCACGGCCTCGGCCGTCAGCTGCGCCGAGACCGGCACGATCTTCCTGGACGGTTCGTCCGGCCAGGGGCGCCGGGCCCTGTCCCTCGTGCCGGACCTCCACGTCTGCGTCGTCGATCTGTCGACGGTGGAGGTGGGCGTACCGGAGGCGGTGACCCGGCTGGTACCGGAGCGGCCCACGACCCTGATCAGCGGCCCCTCGGCCACGTCCGACATCGAACTCGAGCGGGTCGAGGGCGTGCACGGCCCGCGGACCCTCGCCGTCGTGATCCGCACGGACGCGTAACGGGACGGGACGCGCAGCGGGAGAGACGGGGGTGCGCGGGCGCACCCCCGTCCGAGCCGTCACCCGTGCGTGACCGTCACCGGGCCGAAGGCGATCCGGGTCGTCGCCGAGTCCTCGGCCCAGCACACCTCGACGGTGTCCCCGTCGACGTTCACCCCGCTCACCACCGCGTCGAGCGCGTCCGCGTCCGGCTCCGCGCTCAGCGAGGCGAGCGCCACCAGCACCGAGGTGCCCTCCGCGTCCGCGCCCAGCCGGGGCATCAGCGCCCAGCGCGTGTACGCCGTCCCCTGCGGGGCGCGTACCTCGTCCCGCGACTCCCAGCCGTGCAGACCGTGCAGCGCGGACGTCACCGATGACCCGGCGCCCGTCGCCCAGCCGGTCTGCTCCACGCGGGCGCCGGTCGGGGCACCGAGCACCCGGTGCACCCGGAGTTCGTACCGGCCGCGGACGACCGTCACGCTCTCCACCCGCAGCCCCGGCACCATCGGCGCCCCGTCCAGGAACACCGGACGGTGCCAGGACGCCGCCCAGCCCCAGCCGTCGCCCCCGCCCGCTCCCAGCGGGCGGATGACGCGGCGACCGCTGCGGGCTCCGGCGACGACCACGGCCAGGTGGTTGTCCGCCGTGTTCGCCCGTGCGGTGGGACCGGTGACGGTCGAGTACGCCTGGCGGCTGTACAGCGGATCGTCCGCCACCGCCGACTCGCCCTCGTGCGGCCGGACGTGGTCGCTTCCGTGGTTGTGCAGCCGTACGATGCCGTCCGCCTGTGTCGACTGGACGAGCAGCCCCGGCGCGGGGAGCGCGAGCACCCGGTCAGGTCCCTCGCTCGGCGCCGGTGCCTCGGTGGCCGTCCACAACGGGTGGTCCGCGGGGGCCAGGAGGGACACGAAGGCCTTGGACGCCCAGTAGGGGGAGGCAGGCGCCGAGTACGGCTGGAGCGTCGCCTCGTGCGGGCCGTGCCAGCCCAGGTTCAGCAGACCGTCCGTGCCGGTCGCGCCACGGTCCAGGAAGTAGCGCAGTGATCCGCTGATCACCCGGCGGGACGCGCCCGGTGTGAGGGGGGTGTCTCCGGTGAGTGCGCCCAGGCCCACCGCGGCACCGGCCGCGAACCGGTAGGTGAGCGACCGTCCGAAGTGGATCGGAGCACCGTCCCCGCCGAACAGCAGCGCGAAGCCCTCCAGGTGCTCGCGCAGCCGCGCCCCGTAGTGCGCGGACAGTTCGGCGTCGCCGGAGAGATGGGCGTCGAGGACGGGGTAGAGGTGCAGCGCCCAGCCGTTGTAGTGGTCGAAGGCACGTCCGTCGCCGTCGGCGTACCAGCCCTGACCGCGGTACCAGCCCTCCATCAGGTCCTGCGCCCGCTCGCGGGCCCGCGCCGTCTCCGCGTCACCGCGGCCCACCGACTCCAGGAAACCGGCCACCGAGTAGGGGAACAGGTACCAGTTGTTCGGTGCGGGGGTGTGGCGCAGGGCGCCGCGCAGCCACTGTTCGGCGCGGTCCTGCACGGCCGGGTCCAGGCGGTCCCAGAGCCACGGCCGGGTGAGCCGCAGCCCGATGGCGACCGAGGCCGACTCCACCATGGGCTGGCCGAAGACGGTGTGGTCGAGGATCAGCGGCCAGGACTCCGCGTCGTCCCGGCCCGGCGTACGGGTACCGGCCGCGAGCCCGTCCGCGTACCGTTCGAGCCAGCCGTGCGGGTCCTTGCCGTCCGCGCCCGCGACCCGGAACGCGGCGGCGAGGAAGGTGCGCGCGTAGCCCTCCAGACCGTCGGAACGGACCCCGGACGAGGAGGGGCGCCCCGGCAGGTCCAGGAGCGCGCTGCCGGGGGTGGCCCACTGCCAGGCGGCCTTGAGCAGCCCGTCGGCAGCCGCCTCCCAGTGCGCGCGGGTGTAGCCGGTGATGGGGCTGACGGTGCGGTCGTCGCCCGGAAGCTCCAGCGGGGAGTTGGGGTGCGGATCGGTCATGCGAGGTAGGCCAGCCTTTCGCGTCGTACGGGATGGGCGAAGCCGTCGCCCGCGGCCCAGCGTTCGGTCTCGCCCACCGCCAGGTCGACGAGCCGCTGCCACTCGTTGCCCTGGGACCCGGCCAGATGCGGGGTGATCAGGGCGTTCTCGCACTCCCACAGGGGGTGGCCGGCCGGCAGGGCGTCAGGGTCGGTGACGTCCAGGACCGCCCGGATGCGGTCCAGCGCGAGCACGTCGACGAGCGCTTCCTGGTCGACGACGGCGCCCCGCGAGGTGTTGAGGAGCACCGCGTCCGGGCGCATGGACATGAGCAGTTCGCGGCTGACGAGTCCGTGGGTGGCGGGCAGCAGCGGCGTGTGCACGCTCACCAGATCGCTCCGCGCGAAGAGTTCGCCGAGCCCGACGGGCCGGACGCCGAGCTCGGCCGCCTCCGCGTCGGAGACGTACGGATCGTGCAGCAGCACCCGCAGGTCGTAGGGGCGTAGCAGCTCGATGACCCGGCGTCCGATGAGCGAGGCGGACAGGACGCCCACGGTCCGGCCGTAGTTGCCCACGACCGGCGACGTGGTCAGCCAGTTGTCGCGCCGGCGCTCGGACCGGTAGTCGCGGGCCCGTTCCAGGACCCGCTTGCCGGAGAGCAGGATCATCGCGACGGTGTACTCCGCGACCGGGAGCGCGTTGGCGGCCGCGGCCGAGGACACCTCGATGCCGCGCTCCCAGCAGGCGTCGGTGATGTGCCCGCGGACACTTCCCGCGGTGTGCACGACCGCTCGCAGCCGGGGCGCGGCGGCGAGCACCGCCGCGTCCAGGGGCGGGCAGCCCCAGCCGGTGATGAGGAGCTCCGTGTCCGCGAGCACGTCGCGGGCCCGGTCGGTGGTGAAGTCGTCGAGCACGGGCAGGGGCGCGAGGTCGCACGCCTGCGCGAGCGCGGCCAGCGAGGGCGCGTTCAGCAGGGCGGCCGCGGTGCCCGGCTGCATGGCGACGGCGGCGCGCGGCCGTCGTCCCGCGACAGGTGTGAGGGGGGAGGTGCCGGTCATCTTGCTCCTGGTCGGGGGGCGGAAACGGGCTGCGAGGATTGCTATTTGACGGCGCCCGCGGTGAGCCCCGACTTCCAGAACCGCTGGAGCAGCGCGAAGGCGAGGATCAACGGCAGGACGGCGAGCAGCGAACCCATGATCACCACGGGGTAGTACTCGGGCGAGACGGTGGCGGCGCTGTTCCACGTGTACAGGCCGAGGCTGACGGGATAGAGGTCCTGATCCGAGAGCATCACCATCGGCAGGAAGAAGTTGTTCCAGATGGCGGTGAGCTGGAAGAGGAACACGGTGACCAGGCCGGGGCCGAGCATCCGCAGCGCGACGCGGAAGTACGTGGTCAGCTCGCCGGCCCCGTCCACGCGGGCCGCTTCGAGCACCTCGTTCGGCACGTAGCCCTGGCTGAAGATCCGGCCGAGATACACGCCGAACGGGTTGAAGAGCACCGGTATGAAGACCGACCAGAACGTGTTCACCAGCCCGGTGCCCGACGCCATCAGATAGAGCGGCAGCGCCAGCACGGTCTGCGGCACCATCACCGCGGCGAGCACCAGGCCGAACAGCTTCTCCTTGTGCGCGAAGCGGTACTTGTCGAAGGCGTAGCCGCAGGCGATGCTGATCAGCGCACCGAGCGCGGCACCGAGGACGGCGTACAGCAGGCTGTTGCCGTACCACCGCGTGTACAGCCCGCCGTCCATCGCGAAGAGGTCCCTGAGGTTCTGCGCGAACGAGAAGTGGTCGAGCGAGAGGACGTCGCTGCCGAACAGCGCGTCCCGGTCCTTGGACGCGGCGAGTACCAGCCACAGCACCGGCAGCAGCGTGTACAGCACGGAGATGCCGACGACCAGATTGACGACGGAGCGGCCCAGGAGCCGGGGCCGCAGGGCGGCGGCGGTGCGGGCGGGAGCGGTCGCGCTCATCGGGTGTCCTCCTCGGCGGCGCCGGAGCGGTTGGTCCAGCGGGTCACTCCGTAGGAGAGCGCGATCGTGCAGACCAGCAGGACGACCGAGGCGGCCGCGGCCAGGCCGTAGTTGTTGCGGGTGAACGCGGCGTCGTAGATGTACATGCTGGGCGAGAAGCGCGAGCTGATCATCGGGGTCGACTGGCTCAGCAGCATCGGCTCGGTGAACAGCTGGAGCGCGAAGATCAGGGTGAAGAGGGCGACCATCACGACCGACGAACGCACGAGCGGCGTCTTGATCTGGAGGGCGGTGCGGACGGGGCCCGCGCCGTCGACGACGGACGCCTCGATGATCTCGCGCGGCACGGCCTGCAGGGCGGCGTAGAAGACGACCATGTTGTAGCCGAGATTGCTCCACAGGGCGATGTTCACGATCGACGGCACCACCGTGTGCACACCGAGGAAGTCGATCGTGATGTCCGCCTTGCCGAGCAGGTCGATCACCGGGCTCAGCCCCGGTGTGTAGAGGTAGAGCCAGATGATGGCGGCGATGATCCCCGGCACGGCGTGCGGCAGGAAGAGCCCGAGCTGCGCCCAGGAGCGCAGCCGGATCACGCCGGAGTCCAGCAGCAGGGCCAGCGCGAGCGCGCCGATCACCATCAGCGGGATGTAGATCACGCAGTACAGGACGACGGTACCCAGCCCGCTCATGAACGTCGGGTCCGTCAGCACCGCGGCGTAGCTGCGCAGGCCGACGAAGACCGTGCGCTCCGGTCCGAAGCCGAGCCCCGGCTGGTCGTCGCTGAAGAAGCTGAGCCAGACGGCGGTCCCGACCGGGATCAGGAAGACCGTCACCATCAGGATGAAGAAGGGGGTCATCAGGGCGCCGGCCGCGCCGAGTTCACGGCGTCGGGCCGACTTCCGGGTGGTGCGCGGGGGCGTGCCGGACGCCGGTGCCGTCGTGGAAACGCCCGCGGGGGCGGAAGCCGCCGTGGTGACGGGGCTGGTCATCGGAAGTCACCTGCCTCTCTGCTGTGGGGAGGGGGGAGGGAGCACGGCTGCTGGGATGGGGGACGGTGCACGGCTCAGCTGCTGTGCTCGGTGGTGGACAGGCCCAGTGCCCTGAGGTCGGGCATGGTGCCACGCTGGGCCGCGCGCACGGACTCGAGCACCGAGCCCTGGCCGCCGGCCACCCGGGCGAAACCGTCCTGCATGACCTTCTGTGTGGCGCTCATCCGCGGCCCCCAGATCCAGCCGTCCCGGATCTTGTGCGCCTCCTGCTCGAAGAGGGTGTAGATGTCCTGGCCGCTGTAGTAGGCGCGGTCGAAGGCCTCGCGGCCGACGGAGACGAGGCCGGGTGCGGCCGGGTACTGGCTGCTGGCCCCGCTGGAGAGCCGGGCCCGCAGGGCGTCGGGGTGCGAGACCTGCCACGCGATGAACTCCAGCGCGGCCTCGGGGTGCTCACTGTCCTTCGTGACCGCGAAGGTCGAGCCGCCGTGGGTACCGACCGCCGCGTCCCCCGCGTTCCACTGGGGGAGTGGCGCAACGGCCCACTTGCCCTTCTGGCCGGGGCGGGCCTTCATCTGCGCCCCGGCGTCCCAGGCGCCGCTGAGCCGGACCAGGATCTTGTCGGAACTGAGCAGGGCGTCGTACTGCCTGCTGTCCACGGGGGTCATGGAGACCAGGTCCTGGTCGATCATCCGCTGCCAGTACGCCGCCACGCGGCGGCTCGGCTCGTCGGCCAGCGAGACGTTCCAGGCACCGCCGTCGGTGTCGAACCACTGGGCACCGGCCTGCCAGGCGAACGCGGCGAACTGCGACCCGCCGTCCGTGGCGAAGGCCGTCAGCCGCCGGCCGGGCGCCTTGCGGCGCACGGTGCGGGACGCCTCCTCGAACTCGTCCCAGGTACGCGGGACGTCGAGTCCGTACCGGTCGAAGAGGTCGGTGCGGTAATGCATCACCATCGGCTCGACGTCCAGCGGAAGGCTGAACACGCGCTTGTCGAAGGTGGTCAGGCCCAGTGCCTGCGGCAGCAGCTTGGACCGCAGTGAGTCGCTCACCAGGTCCGTGAGCTCCAGGGCGACGCCGTCGATGGCGAACCCGGGGAGCTGGGGGTACTCGATCGTTGCGACGTCCGGGGCGTTGCCGGCCCGGGAGGCGTTGCTGAGTTTCGCGTACCCACCCTGGGGTCCGGAGGGGATCTGCTGGAACTCCACCTGGATCGTGTCGTGGGTCCGGTTGAAAGCGTCCACGACTTCCTGGCTCCCGCGCAGGGCGGACCAGAAGGTGATGCGCGTGGCGCTGCGGCCGGCCTTGCTGGTGACGGTGCTGGTCCTGCTCGTGCTGTCCGGCCCCGATGTGCCACCGCTGCAAGCGCTGAGGGCACCCGCCAGCGGTAGTGCGGTCATCGTGGCGAGCACGGATCGACGGCTCTGTCGACCGGGCATGGGCGCCTCCCGCGGCTCCTGAATGAAGACACGGGGAATCCTGATCGGCTGATCGGTAGCGGTCAATAGATCGATCAGAAGAAAAATAAAGCGGTCAAACGATCAGTCCTGGAAGGAGGCGACCGCCTGCGCCGATCCGCGGACTTCCAGCGCCGGCAGCAGCTCCGTCCTGCGCGCCGGGCCGGCCGCTCCGGGAGCCGCCGACAGGCGGTGCAGCAGCAGTTCGGCGGCGGCCCGGCCGACGTCCGTCTTGGGTGGGGCCACGGCGGTCAGCGGGGTGCTGCCCAGCGCCGCCACCACATCGTCGTACGCCACCACCGAACAGTCCCGCGGTACCTGCACCCCGCTCTCCGCCAGCCGCTGCACCAGCATCAGGGCGTCCACATCGCCGTGCAGCACCGCGGCGGTCGCGCCACGCTCCCGCAGCAGCGCCGCGAGATCGAGCGGCACCCCCTCGCCCCTGGGCGCCCCGGCGCTCGCGTGCCCCGACTCGGAGGTGCCGGGGACCGCGGCCGGTGAACTCAGCACCACCGTCCAGTCCTCCACCTCGGGCCGGGCCGCCGCGACGGACGCGAAGGCGGCCCGTACGGCACGTGCCGTCGGGCTGTCGTCACGGGCGGCCAGCACGATCCGGCGGTGGCCGAGCGACACCAGGTGCTCCACCGCGAGATGGATCCCGTACCAGTGATCGGAGCAGACGGAGTCCAGGGCGTGCAAGGGGCCGCCCGGCCGGGGCCGGCGCTCCATCAGCACGGTCGGCACGCCCACGTCCGCCAGCCAGCCGTAGTCCTCCTCGATGAGCGCGCTGCGCCACCGGGGGGCGATCAGCAGCCCGCGCGCCCCTTCCGCCAGGGCCCGCTCCACCAGCGGCCGTTCGGCATCGGCCGACTGCGGCGCGAGGTACAGGGCGATACGGATCCCGGCCTCCTCCAGCACGGTCCGGGCGCCGTGCAGCGTCTCGTAGAGGTACGAATGCCGCTCCGGAACGACCAGGGCGACCGCACCCCCCTCGCCGCCGGGGTCGCTGCCCCGAGGTGCGGGTACCGCCATCGGCCCGGCGGGATCGCGCAGCGGGCGGGCCACGCCGTGCCCGCGCCGCAGGCGCCCGGCACGGGCCAGTTCCTCCACGTCCCGCCGGACCGTGACCACGGAGACGTCCAGTTCGGCGGCCAGCGCGCTGACCTTGACCGCGCCACGCGACTCCACCACCGCCTGAATGCGCTGACGCCTGAGTTCAACCGGCTCCCGCATGCTGCTGGCCCCCCGTGCGTTGTGCGTTTGAACGCTTTGTGTGAACGCCTGGGGCGCAGCATAGCCATGCGGCCCCCCGGACCCATGCATGCGCCGGATTCCACGGGGACTACCATCTGTCCCTGGCATGGACACCCTCACACTGTGGCAACTGGCGGCGCTGGCCGCGGCATCCGCCCTCGTCGGCTTCTCCAAGACGGCCGTCAGCGGCGCCAACACGATCAGTCTCGCGGTCTTCGCGGCGGTACTGCCCGCACGCGAGTCCACCGGAGTGCTGCTTCCGATCCTCATCGCCGGCGACCTGCTCGCCGTGCTCACCTACCGGCGTCACGCGCACTGGCCGACGCTGCTCCGGCTCTTCCCCGCCGTCGCCGTCGGAGTGGTGGCGGGCACCCTGTTCATGATGTGGGCGGGCGACGCCGCCGTGCGGACCTCGATCGGCGCGATCCTGGTCTTCATGGCGGGAGTCACCCTCTGGCGGCGCCGGACCACGGCCCCGGGCGCGGAGCCTGCGGCCGGCGCGGGTCCGCCCACCGCGGGCGAGCGCCTCAAGGCCCGCTCGTACGGGGTACTCGGCGGGTTCACCACCATGGTCGCCAACGCGGGCGGCCCCGTCATGTCGCTCTATCTGCTCTCCGCGGGATTCCGTAAACTCGGCTTCCTCGGCACGTCGGCGTGGTTCTTCCTCATCGTCAACACGTCCAAGGTGCCGTTCAGCGTGGGCCTCGGACTGATCAACGCGCGCTCACTGCTGCTGGACGCGTGCATGCTCCTGTTCGTCCTCCCGGGCGCCTGGGTCGGCCGGAAGTGCGTGGACCGGATCAACCAGCAGCTCTTCGAACGTCTGGTCATCGGCGCCACCGTGCTGGGTGGCCTGCAACTGCTCCTGAACCCGTAGCGGCCCTCCCGGATCGCGATGATCCGGAAGGGCCGGCAGGTGTGCGGGACGGAGGCCCGTCAGACGATGTCCTCCTCGATCTCCGCCTGCTCGCGCGCGTTTCCGTACGCCGACGGCGTGCCGTACGAGCCACGGGCGACGAACCACCACACGGTGGCCAGGACCAGCACGGCCACCAGGGCGACCGACGCGTAGTTCATCGAGTCGATCGTCACCGGGGACGACTGCGGCAGCAGGAACAGCACGGTGACGACGGCGACCCAGACCACGGCGATCCAGCCGACCGGCTTCGACCAGCGGCCCAGGTGCCACGGCCCGCGCTCGAAGCGGTCACCGGCGCGCAGCTTCAGGAAGATCGGGATCGCGTACGCGGGCGTGATGCCGATGACGTTGATGGCCGTCACGGCGCCGTAGGCGGTCGCCGAGTACAGCGACGGAAGGGCGAGCACTCCTGCGACGACGACCGACAGCCACACCGCGTTGACCGGCGTCTGCGTGCGCGCGCTCACCTTGCGCCACAGTGAGGACCCGGGCAGCGCGTTGTCCCGGCTGAAGGCGAACACCATCCGGCTGGCGGCCGCGACCTCGGCGTTGCCGCAGAACAGCTGCGCGGCGATCACGATCAGCAGCATCGCCGTGGCGCCCGAGGTCCCCAGCGCGTCGATCAGGATCTGGGCCGGCGGTACCCCGGTGGCGCTGTCCTGGGTGCCCGCGTAGTCCTGGATCGCGAACGTCAGCCCGGCGAGCAGCACGAAACCGGCCAGCCACGAGACCCAGATCGAACGGACGATGCCGCGGGGCGCCGAGACCGAGGCGTCCGAGGTCTCCTCCGACAGGTGGGCGGAGGCGTCGTAGCCGCAGAAGGTGTACTGGGCCAGCAGCAGACCGATGGCCGCCACATAGAGCGGGTTCTCCCAGCCGGTGTCATTGACGAACTCGGTGAAGACGAACGACGGCGACTGGTGGTGCGAGGGAACGATCGCGAGCACGGACACGATCACCGCGACACCGATCAGATGCCACCACACGCTGATCGAGTTGAGGACGCTCACCAGCCGGACACCGAAGAGGTTCAGCACGGCGTGCAGCAGCAGGATGCAGAGGAAGATGACCATCGTCTTGCCCGGGGTGGGAGTGAAGCCCCACTGCAGGTTCATCAGCGCACCGGTGAACAGCGCGGCACCGTAGTCGATGCCCGCGATCGCGCCGAGCAGCCCGAGCAGATTCAGCCAGCCGGTGTACCAGCCCCACTTGCGGCCGCCGAGCCTGTCCGCCATGTAGTACAGCGCCCCGGACGTCGGGTAGGCGCTGGTGACCTCGGCGAGCGCCATACCGACGCAGATGACGAAGAGGCCGACCCCGGCCCAGCCCCAGAGCATCACCGCGGGCCCGCCCGTGGACATGCCGAAGCCGTACAGGGTCATGCAGCCGGACAGGATCGAGATGACGGAGAAGCTGATGGCGAAGTTGCCGAAGCCTCCCATGCGGCGGGCCAGCACCGGCTGGTAGCCGAGCTCGCGCAACCGCTGCTCCTCGTCCTTGGGCGGGGCGGCCTCGGCGCCCTTCCGGTTCGAGGTGGATAGGGACATGGGGGAGACCTCCGGGAGCGGAAATGACGGGAAGGGGGACAAGGGCATGGGGGGTGGAGCGGGGTCACGCTCAGCCGTGCGGCCCCCGGCCGGGATCGCGGGCCGCGGCGAGGGCGCGGCTGCGCGCCCGCAGGAAGACTTCCTCGGCGCCGCCGGGATCCTTGGGCGCGCGGGTGCGGTACGCCCAGGGAAGCGAGGTGAAGTACGGGCCGAGCTCCTGGAACACGGGGGCTGCGTCGGCGAACTGGAGCGCCCCCCACAGCGCGTGGGCCAGATGGTTGAGATCGAGCAGGGTGTGGGCCGCCCGCGGCGTGCGGTGGAACCAGATCTCCAGGGCGCGCAAGGCTTCGCGCTCCGCGTCCTCGGTGACCCAGTGCAGGTCGAGCGCCTTCTCGTGGCCGCGTTCACGGCGGTAGCGCTCCACCCTCACGTACAGCGGAAGCACATGGAGCGCCGACCCGTCGGGCGCCGAAGACGCCGCCCACTGAACGAAGTTGACCGCCTCGGAGAGGGAGCCACCGGCCCTGCGGGCATAGACGAACTGGAGCATGCGGTGGTAGGCCTCGCGGTTGTACGGATCGCGCTTGTCGGCCTCCGCCAGGAGCCCCCACGGCCCGGGGAAGAGCATGGGCCCCGGTGGATGCAGCCGGTGTTCCTCCAGCCGCTGGCGTTCGTCCAGTTGGGAGAGGGCCAGCAGGCACACCCAGGGCACGGGGTCCGCGGGCGAGGCGTGGGCGGCCGAGCGGCACGCCTCCCAGGCCTCCTGCCAGAACTCCTGCCCGCCGGGATGGTCCGAGCGACGGGCGCGGACCGCCCGTTCCACGGCGACCCGGGCGTGCATCACGGCGGCAGCGACGCTGCGCGGTTCCTCGGCCAGCCAGGCCTGGACCGCGTCCGATCCCGCGGCTACCGCCCCGAGTACCTGGGTCCGCTGGGTCCACAGGGTCCAGTCAGGGGTGTTCTCCAGCAGAGTGCGCATGGAGAGCCAGCGTCCGGTGCGTAAGTCCTGTAACGCGGAACGCAGTTCGTTGTCGTGGCCGGCCGGGTGGTAGACCGGCCGGAAGTCACTGTTGGCCATGTATGTGCTCGGCACATGGTGTCGGTCTCATCGGTCCTCGGGACGTGGGGGGTGAAGCAGCAGTTGAAAAGTGAACTGCTGTAAAGCTTCCGGTTGTTGCCCGGCGGTGAGTGTAGAGCCCCGCGTGCCGAACTCCCGAACGAATCGTGGATCTTCTTCAAGTCGCGTCTGCAAACAGGAGGTTGTGCTTCGTAGGACAACCAGGGCGCACGCTTTGCGGGTGCTTGACGTAACTGCCGGGCTGCACCACCCTGGGGTTTCCCGACCGAAGATCACGAATCCGTTCAAGCCGCAGTGCTTGCGTACCGCTGGAGACCCGATGGCAGGCCCGGTACTCGCCGTGGACCAGGGCACCTCCGGGACGAAGGCGCTGGTGATCTGTCCCGAGCGGGGTGTGATCGGTTCCGGTTCCGCTCCGGTGCGCCCGCGGTACGGGCCCGGGGGAGTGGTCGAGGCCGACCCCGCGGAGCTCCTCGGATCGGTTCTCGACGCCGGGGCGCAGGCCTTGGCCGAGGCGGCCGAACCGGTCGTGGCCGTCGGCCTCGCCAACCAGGGGGAGACGGTCCTGGCCTGGGACCCGGACACCGGGAATCCGCTCACTGACGCGATCGTCTGGCAGGACCGGCGGGCCGAGCGGATCTGCGGCGAACTGGCCGTGCACGAAGACGAGTTGAAACACCTCACCGGACTTCCTTTGGACCCGTACTTCGCCGCACCCAAGATGGCGTGGATCCGCCGGGAGCTGACCCTGGACGGTGTCGTCACCACCAGTGACTCCTGGCTGGTCCACCGGCTCACCGGTGCGTTCGTCACGGATGCGGCCACCGCCGGCCGTACCCAGCTGCTCGACCTCGACGAGGTCGCCTGGTCACCCGCCGCCCTGGACGTCTTCGGTCTGGGCGGCGAACGCCTGCCGTCCGTGGTCGACGCCGCCGGATCGTTCGGTACGACGACCGCGTTCGGCGGCGAGGTACCGCTCACCGGGCTCCTCGTCGACCAGCAGGCGGCCCTGCTCGCACAGGGCGCCCTGGAGCCGGGGTCCGCCAAGTGCACCTACGGCACCGGCGCGTTCCTCCTCGCCCAGACCGGTCCCGCACCGCGCCGAGGCTCCACCGGGCTGGTCAGCTGCGTGGCCTGGCGGCTCGGCGGACGGACCAGCTACTGCCTGGACGGACAGGTCTACACGGCCGCGTCCGCGGTCCGCTGGCTCACCGACCTCAACGTGATCTCCGGCGCTGCCGATCTCGACCCCGTCGGCGGCAGCGTCCCCGACTCCGGCGGCGTCACCTTCGTCCCGGCACTCGCCGGACTCGCCGCCCCCTGGTGGCGCGGCGACCTGCGCGGCTCGGTGACCGGCCTGGGCCTGGACACCACCGCCGGCCACCTCGTGCGGGCGTTGTGCGAGGGGATCGCCGCACAGGTCGTCGAGCTCGCCGACGCGGTGGCGGCCGACCTGGGATCCCCGCTGTCCTCACTCCGCGTCGACGGCGGGCTGACCCGCTCCGCCCTCCTCATGCAGACCCAGGCCGATCTGCTGCAACGGCCCGTCGAGGTGTCCGCCCTGCCCGATGTCACCGCACTGGGCGCCGGGGCCGTGGCCCGGCTCGGACTCGACCCCGGTCTCTCCCTCGCCGAGGCCGTGCCCGCCTGGAGGCCGGCCGCTGTGTACGAACCACGGATCGGCCCCGAGGAGGCCGCCGAGCGCCTCGCCGGATTCCGTGCGGCCGTCGACACCCTCCTGGAACGGTCATGAGCACTGCCGGGGCGGCCGGATGACGCGCACCGTCACCACCGGCGGGGCGCTGCCCGCCCTGCCGGACGGAGACCCGTACGACGTCACCGTCATCGGAGCGGGCGTGGTCGGCACCGCCATCGCCCGCGAACTGGCCCGCTACCCCTTGAGAACCGCGCTCGTCGAAGCCTCGGACGACATAGGCGACGGCACGTCCAAGGCCAACACCGCGATCCTGCACACCGGTTTCGACGCCGTACCCGGCTCGCTGGAGGCCCGCCTCGTACGCGAAGGACAGCAGAGGCTGTCCGCGTACGCCGCGGAAACGGGCATCCCCGTCGAACGCGTCGGCGCACTCCTCGTGGCCTGGGACGCGGAACAACTCGCGGCGCTGCCCGCCCTGCTGGCCAAGGCGGAAGCCAATGGCTACCGCGCGGCCCGACTGCTGGACGCCGAGGAGGTCGCCGAGCGCGAACCCCACCTGGGACCGGGAGCACTCGGCGGGCTGGAGGTCCCCGACGAATCCGTCATCTGCCCCTGGACCACCCCCCTCGCCTTCGCCACCCAGGCCGTCCGCGCGGGCGTCCATCTGCACCTGAACTGCCCCGTCCGCCACATCGAGACCGGGGATGCGGTCCACACCCTGACGACCGGCCGCGGACCGCTGCGCACCCGCTTCCTGATCAACGCCGCCGGACTGCACGCCGACGAGATCGACCGCATGCTCGGCCACGACGTCTTCACCGTCACCCCGCGCCGGGGCCAGCTGATCGTGTTCGACAAGCTCGCCCGCGATCTCGTCCGCCACATCCTGCTGCCCGTTCCCACCGCCGCGGGCAAGGGCGTCCTGGTCGCCCCGACGGTCTTCGGCAACGTCCTCCTCGGCCCCACCGCCGAGGAACTCGACGACCGGAGCGCCACCGAATCGACGCAGGAGGGAATCGACCTGCTGAGGGAGAAGGGCCGCAGAATCCTGCCCCGGCTCCTCGACGAGGAGGTGACCGCCGTCTACGCGGGACTGCGGGCCGCAACCGGCCAGGAGGACTACCGGATCCAGGAGTACCCCGGCCTGCGCTACATCGTCGTCGGCGGCATCCGCTCCACCGGGCTGACCGCGTCCATGGCCATCGCGGACCACGTCACGGCCCTGCTCGCCGGGACCGGGCTCGACCCGGGCCTCCCCGCCGAACCGGAACCCCTCACCATGCCGGGCCTCGGCGAGGCGGGCCAACGCCCCTACCTGAGCGCGGAACTCATCGCCCGGGACCCGGCGTACGGCACCGTGGTCTGCCACTGCGAACGCGTCACCGCAGGAGAGATCCGCGACGCGCTGGCCTCCACCCTCCCGCCGCGATCCGTAGCGGGTCTGGCCCGCAGGACCAGGGCCGGCAACGGGCGCTGCCAGGGCTTCCACTGCGGGGCCGGGCTCCGCACCCTGATCGAGGGGGCCCGGCCATGACCCGACGCGAGCGGACCGTCGACGTACTGGTCGTCGGAGCGGGACCCGCCGGACTGGGCGCCGCCGCCGAACTCGCCGCTTCCGGCATACGGCAGGTCGAGGTCCTGGAACGCGAGCAGACCGCGGGCGGCATCCCACGCCACTGTCACCACGGAGGATTCGGCAGCAGCCGCGCGGGCGGCGGGACGAGCGGCCCCGAGTACGCCCGCCGGTGCACGGACGCGGCCACCCGGGCAGGCGCCACCCTGCGTACCGGCATCACCGTCACCGGCTGGGCCGCACCCCTCACCCTCGACACCACCGGCCCGGCCGGGCTCGAACGGATCACCGCACACGCCGTCGTCCTCGCCACCGGAGCCCGCGAACGCCCGCGCAGCGCCCGCCTCGTCCCCGGCACCCGCCCCGCGGGCGTCTACACCACCGGAGAGCTCCAGCAGGCCGTCCACCTCCATCACCAGCACATCGGCACCCGGGCGGTGGTCATCGGCGACGAACCGGTCAGTATCGCCGCGTCCGGCACCCTGCGCGCCGCCGGAGTCGAGGTCGTCGCCCGGGTCACCGACCGGTCACCGGCCCTCCCCGCAGCCCTGGGACCGCGCCACGCCGGCCCACTGCTCACCCGCACCACCGTCACGGGTCTGAACGGCCGCCCCCGGCTCACCGGGGTCTCGGTCCGCCATCAGGACGGCCGGACGGCGATCCTGCCGTGCGACACCGTGGTGTTCACCGGCGACTGGATCCCCGACCACGAACTCGCGCGGCGCGGCGGCGTAGCCCTGGACCCCGGCACCCGTGGTCCCGCGCACGACGCCGTCTACCGCACCCACGCGCCCGGAGTCTTCGCCGTCGGCAACCTGCTCCACGCGGTGGAGAGCGCAGGCACGGCGGCGGCGGAAGGCCGGGCCCTCGCCGCCCCCGTACGACGCCACCTGACCGCCGGCACATGGCCGGGCGGCCGGCCCGCACTCACGGTCGCCGACCCGCTGGAGTGGATCGCGCCCAATCTGCTCGGCCCCGAAGGGGACCGGCCGCTGAACAACCGCTTCATCCTGCGCACCGTCCGGCCGCTGACGGCCCCGCTGCTCGTGGCCCGTCAGGACGGGCGGGAGCTGTACCGCCGGCGCCTGCTGCGCCCCGCCCGGCCCGGCCGCCCCTTCCACCTGTCCGCGGACTGGCTCGACCGGGTCGATCCGAGCGGGGGCCCGGTGTGCGTCTCGGCCGGCTGACCGGCCAGTCGGGGGGCCGGTCGGCCTCTCAGGGGATCAGCAGCCAGTCCGAGCCGATCGCAGCCACCAGGCCGACCCCCAGCAGCCAGCTGCCGAGCCGGGTCCTGCCGTTCCTGCTGAGCTCGATCACGATTCCGCAAAGGATCAGCGCGAGCCCGTACACCCCGACCACCAGGACCGAGGACCGGCTCGCGATCCGCAGTCCGAGGACGACCGCCATCGCCGCCATCCCGACCGAGGAGAGGACGATACGCAGCCGTCTTGCCTGCCGCGGCGTCAGGCGCCGCTCCTCGGCGTCCGCGGTGTCATCGGGGGCGGATATCGGTGCGGTTGTCGACGCGTCCACGGTCTCGTCCTGGTCCTGGTCAGAAGTGCTCATGACGCCGGATGGTAATGGTTTCGCACGGCACTGTTCACCGCTCTCGGTCAAGGGGAGGGAAAGTAAAGGGAGTTCGGCGGCAAGTGACGCCTCCGGCCCCCGTGCTTCAGCCGCCCGCCCGGAGGCGCGGCGCCTCCGCGGCGGCGTCGACGGCGGGGGCGCCCGGCTCCTCCACCCGCGCCGCCAGGTCCCCGGCCCAGTCGGTCAGAGCCCCGACGCCGATGCCGTACGCCGTGACGGCAGACGCGTCGGTCGCGGCGACGGCCTGCGCCGACCCGCCGGACGCCGCGAACTCCGTCAGCGCCGCCGCGCCACGTCGCAGCAGCCGCGCCCCGCCCGTCGCGTTCCCCCGGGCCGCATGGGTCAGGCCGACGGCCAGTTGGGCCAGTCCGCGCCACAACTCCCGCTCCGCGTCGGGGCCCGCCTTCCACGCGTCCTCGAAGACCTCGTGAGCGTGGAACGGCATTCCCGCGTCCAGCAGCCGCTGTGCCTCCCGCACCGTCTCCTCGGGGGCGCGGACCACCCCCTCGGGCTGCCGCTCGACCCCGGGTGTGCCGTACGGCAAGGGGCGCCCCAGCCCGTCCCGGGGGCGCGCATTGTGCGCCCGGCCTTCTGTGTCCCGGTCCCTGCGAGTCTCGTCCACCCCTCGATTGTGCCTCGCACCTGCGACGAACTGCTCGAACCCCTGTCGGTGGGACCCCGCGCACGACTAGTCTCGACTGTCACCTAAACGACTTTGGGGGAGGGTAGGCATGAAGCCGTCCCGGCCGCTGTACGAGCGAGAACCGGAACTCGCCGCTGCCGCACACGCCGTTGACGCACTGTGCGGCGCACAGGCAACCGGCGGGTTGCTGGTGTTCAGCGGCGAAGCAGGCATCGGCAAGACCGCGCTGCTGGCCGAGATCCAGGCCATGGCGGCCGACCGGTGCACCATCTGGTCCGCCCGCGGCGGCGAGACGGTCACCTCGGTGCCGTTCCACGTCGTACGCCAACTGCTCCAGCCCGCACTGGACCAGCTCCCCGCCGACGACGTGAGGGCCCTGTTCGGCGCCTGGTACGAGATCGCGGCACCTGCCCTCGGCCTTGCCGAGCCGACCGGCCCGCAGCCCGACCCGCAGGGTGTGCGCGACGGCCTCGACTGGGTCGTCTCCCGGCTCGCCACCCGGCACAGCCACCGCCCGCTGCTGCTCATCATCGACGACGCGCACTGGGCGGACGGCGAATCCCTCGCCTGGCTCGCCTCGTTCACCGCCCGGCTCGGCGAACTGAGGGTCCTGGTCGTCCAGGCACACCGCCCCGAGGAACTCGCGGCCCGCGAGGCCCAGCGCACCACGGCGGGCAGCCATCCGGCGCAGGTCCGGGTCGCCCTGCGCGCGCTCACCCCCGACGCCACCGCGGAACTGGTCCGGGCCACCCTCGGGGAGCACGCCGACGACCCGTTCTGCCGCGAGGCGTGGGCCGTGACCGGCGGCAACCCCTACGAGGCGGTCGAGCTCGTCGCCAAGGTCCAGGACCGCGAACTGGCCCCGCTGGAGGAGTCCGCCGGGCTGTTGCGCGAACTCGGCGCCTCCGCCCGGGGCAGCGGCCTCGTCGCCCGGCTCGAACGGCTCGGCACCAACGCCAACCGGTTCGCCTGGGCCGCGGCCGTCCTCGGCACGGACATCTCCCAGGACCTCGCCGCCACCCTGGCCGGCATGAGCCCCGCCGAGGCGGCGGACTGCACCGCCCGGCTGCGCGAGGCGCGCATCGTCAGCGGCTTCGACCCGCTGGAGTTCGTACACCCCCTGATCGCCACCGCCGTCTACCGCTCCATTCCGCCGGCCACCCGGACCGCGATGCACGGCAGGGCCGCATGGGCCATCACCCGGGCCGGGCTCGGCCCGGCCGCCGCCTCCCGCCACCTGCTCGAAGTCCACCCCGACGACGACCAGGAGCTGGTCGAGCAGCTACGGGCGGCTGCCAACCAACACCTCGCGGTCGGCGCACCCGAGGCCGCCCGGCGATGCCTGGAGCGGGCCCTCCAGGAGCCCCCGCGCCACGATGTGCGCGCCACCCTGCTCTACGAACTGGGCTGCGCCACGCTGCTCAGCTCGCCGCCCACGACCGTGCAGCACCTGCGGGCCGCCCTCGACATGCCGGGCCTCGCCGACGAACTGCGGGTCGACGCCACATTCCGGCTCGCCGCCGCGCTGTCGCACAACAACCAGCTGAAGGAGGCGGCGCTCGCTCTCGCGGCCGAGGCCGAGCGGACGGCGCCCGGCCCGGGCCTGATGCGTCTGCAGGCCGCCCACTTCCTGTGGGAGGGCATGCAGGCCACCGAGCAGGACGGCCCCGGCCGCTCCCGTCGGCTGGCCGCCAACGCCGACCACCTCACGGGCCGGGACAACGCCGAGCGGGCGCTGCTCACGCTGCGGGCCTTCGACGCGATGCTGCGCGGTGAGAACTCCGAGCTGATCGTGGACCTCTGCGAACGGGCCCTGGTCAACGGCCACCCCGCCCGCGGCCTCGGCTGGACCGACACCGAATGGGGCTTCGAACTCCCGACCCTGCTCGGCATCACCTACGCCTTCACCGACCGCCTCGACCGGGCCGAGGAGCTCTTCGGCGAGGCCGTGCGCGCCTTCGAGATCTCCGGCTGGAGCGGCGCCCACCTGGCCTTCGCCCACACCCTGCTGGGGCTCGTCCACCGCCGTCGCGGACGGCTGGCCGAAGCGGAGGGCTTCCTGCGCGAGGGGCTCCGCCTCGCCGACCGTGTGGGCAGCGGACTGCCCGTCCACTGGGACGCCGCCTGTCTGCTCATCGACACGCTGCTGGCCCGGGGCCGTGTTGCCGAGGCCCGCAAGGTCGCCGATCAGTACGACTTCGGTCTGCCCTATCCCAGTGCCATGGTGCTGCCCGACGCGCCGTGCGTGCGCGGCCGCCTGTTGCTCGCCGAAGGACGCACGAAGGAGGCCGTCACGGAGCTGGAGGCGGCCGGCCAGTCCCTCGAACCGCGTGGCAGGTTCAACGGCATCTGGGGCCCCTGGGCCGGAGACCTGGCCCGCGCCCTGGCCGACGACGACCCGGGCCGCGCCGCCCAGCTCGCCAACTCCGCCCGCGTGCACGCCGAGCGCTTCGGTACGAACACGGCGATCGGTGAGGCGCTGCGCTGTGTCGCCCTCTTCGCCCGCCCGGAGGAGGCCGCTCACCTCCTGGGCGAAGCGGTCCGCCACCTGGAGGCGTCCCCGTCCGGCTACGAGCTCGCGCTCGCCCTGTTCGACCACGGCGTCGCCATCAGGGCACCACGCGAGCTCGCCCGGGCCCACAAGCTGGCCACGGCCTGCGGCGCCGAGGGACTGGCGACCCGCGCCCAGCAGGCACGGGCGTCGATCCGGTCCACGGAGTGAGGTAATGTTTGTCCTGCGCAGCCGCCCGGCAAGTCCGGGGGACTGGTCAGCGGGACGTGGCGCAGCTTGGTAGCGCACTTGACTGGGGGTCAAGGGGTCGCAGGTTCAAATCCTGTCGTCCCGACTCGAGAGAGTCGTAGATCAAGGGCCGTTTCAGAGCAATCTGAAACGGCCCTTGATCGTTTTGTGGAGTGCGAGCGGCACGAGCTCGGGGCGCGCGCGGTGGACCGGGATGCCTGGCATCGGCTCTGTCCGGTGGGCTACGTTGGGACGATGACTACCGGGACGGCATTGCGCCACTCACTGATTGGCTACCCGGCGCTCCTCTGAGCGCCGTCCGGGTCGGTACCGGCCTGCTGCCGGACCGAGGATCAGCCGCTGCCGCACGGGCTCCGCCTCCTGTCGTGTTGGTCAGAACCCGACACGTGAACCACGACAGGAGACCCATGCTCAGCACGATGTTGCACATTCCCACCACGGACGGCCAGGCCGACGCTTTCGCCGCTTTTCCCGACCGCGGCAAGCGGTACCCAGGCGTGCTGATGTACCCGGACGGCTTCGGGATCCGGCCCGTGCTGCGGGAGATGGCCCGCGAGCTGGCCGGGCACGGGTACTACGTGCTCGTCCCCAACATCTTCTACCGCACCGGCACGGCACCGGTGATCGCACTACCCGAGCACATCGGAGACGAGGTCCGCACGACGGTCTTCGAGCAGCTGATGCCGTTGATCGAGGCGCACAGCGCCGAACGCGCGCTGAGGGACGCCGACGCCTACCTGCGGTTCCTCACGGACCAGCCAGAGGTCTGCGCCGGACCGGTCGCGGTGACCGGCTACTGCATCGGCGGCCTCCTTGCGGTGCGCACCGCCGTGGCCCACCCCGGCGAGGTGGCCGCCGTAGCCGGATTCCACGGCCCCGTGGGCGCCGACGGGCCCGACAGTCTGCGCCGTCTCACCGGAGAGGTCTATTTCGCTCATGCCGAGGCCGACCTGACCCCCGAGGCCCTCGCCGAACTCAACCAGAAGGTCGAAGCCTCGGGCGTCACGTACACCTCCGAGGTCTATCCCGGCACCGTCCACGGCTTCACCATGTCCGACACCGATGCCTTCGACTCAGCCGCCCTGCAACGCCATTGGGACGGTCTGCTGCCCCTTCTCGACCGCACCCTGGCCGACAACTGAGGCTCCGGCCGTGGAATCCGTGTCCGGAGACCACGGCCTCGGAGTCGGCCCGTACCGGAACGTCCCGCCGCGTCAGGGGCGGTGGCGCAGGCGAAGTGGTGCATAGACCGCCAGGGCCACGAGGAACGCCACACCGTAGGCGAGGTCCGCCCCGTGCAGCGCCTCCGCGACCGGACCCACGTACAGGCTGGTGCTCATGAAAGGCACCGCCGCCGCGAAGCCGAGGGTGAAGGCGGTCAGCGCCGGCCACCACGGCTGCGGGCGGGAGGTCTCGGTCGCCAGGTCGATGGGGGAACCGCCGCGGGCCTTGGCCCGGACGATCCAGTCGACGGCCACGATCGCGACGAACGCGGGGATCCAGTAGCCCACGAGAAGCAGGACGTTCTGGAAGCGTGCCGTGGTGTCGGCCGCATGCATCCACAGCACGAGCGGGAATCCGAGTGCGGCGGCGAGTGCCGCGGCCACGGGACGCGGCAGGCGGACCCCCATCGTCTGCAACGCCAGCGATCCGCTGTAGTCGTTCATGGCGTTGCTGCACAGTGCGGCCAGCGCCACGGCGAGCAGTCCGAACGCTCCGAGGGCGCCCCCGCCGAGCAGTGTGTCGATGCCGCGGGCGGTCTGGTCGGTGAACACGGACGCGCCCCACAGGCCGAGGGCCTGGACTGCCACGAAGGAGGAGCTGATCCCGAGGAGCGTGCACCAGAACATGTGCGGCCGGGACGCCGTGCGCGGCAGATAGCGGCTGAAGTCGCTGGCGTACGGCGCCCAGGACAGCGCCAGGCTCAGGGCGATCGTGCAGGTCAGGACGAAGGCGCCCGCCCGGTCGGCGCCGTGCGCCGTGCCGGTGGCGGCGGGGTGCACACCGTTCAGGAGCTTCGTGGAGAGCGCGGCGAACGCGGCGGCGAGAGCGAAGGTCATCATGGTTTGGAGCCGGTGGATCACCTCGTACCCCAGGACGCCGAGCGCACCCTGGGCAGCCATCATGACCAGCACACCCAGCCAGAACGGCCAGCCGCACAGCTGGGCCAGCGCGTCACCGCCGAACAAGCCGATCAGTGCGTCCCAGGCGATGGACGACAGCCATTGCAGTGCGCCGGGCAGCACGACACCCCTGCCGAACGCCAGCCGGGCGAGAGGTAGTTGGCCGGCGCCGGTCTGGCTGCCCCAGGTGCCCAGATACGCGGTGGGCACGGCACCGAGGAGCGTGCCGAGCGCGACGGCGGTGAGCGCCGTGGCGAAGTCCAGGCCCAGCGCGATGCCGACGGTGCCGGTGAAGACGCCGGTCATCGTCAGGTTGGGGGCGAACCAGACCGTGAACAGCCTTCCGGGCCTGCCGTAGCGGCGGCCCTCGGGCACGGGGGCTATCCCGTGCGCTTCGATGCGCAGATCGCCGGCGGCAGTGGGCATGCGCCCGTGGAACGCGGGCTGCGGGGCCGCGGCTGCGTGTTCGTCCTGGGCATGCGGCAATGACATGAAGACATCCCTCCGCCAGTGCTAACTGGTTCAGGTTCGACGGGTGTGTTCTCAGCCCCTGTGCGGGGCACCCCGTGTCCGGTGCGGCGGCCAGAATAGCCGGACGTGCGCGGGTCGCGGTGCGGCGGGTCGGACAGCGAACGCGCAGCGGAAGCCGCCGTGCCCGATCGTGCTGTCACGGGTGTTGGAGGTCTGCGCGGCGATTAGCCTGCGGTGGGGCGGCGCCGGCTTCGGGTCGGAGCCGGGCTCGACGGCTGCGGGACGTACAGCGGGCCCCGGCCGGATCACGTACCAGCACGTCCGGGCAGCCGTTCCGCGCGCAGGGTCGTGCCCGTCCCGACCGCAGGAGCGCCGGGGCGGGCACGGCGGTCCCCGCTCAGCCGAAGAGCTTGGCGACGTATGCCGAGAGATTGGCCTTCGTGCGGTCGATCTGCTCCTCCACGGTCAGCGACTCCTTGAAGCGGGCGCCCGAGGCCACGGCCTTCTTCCCCCGTACATAGAGCGAGCACGCCAGGTCGGTGCACATGTACAGACCCACCGAATTGCCCTCGCGCCCGGCCGGGCCCGCCTTGCGGGCGGTCTGCAGGGAGACTCCGCTGCCCGGGTGCGTGGTCAGACACAGTGAGCACATGCTGCGGTGGAGGAAACCGCGCTGCTGGGAGGGGAAGCGCAGCGAGATTCCGGTCGGCCGGCCCTCGTGCTCGGTGACGATGTAGCTGCGCCCCGGGGCAGAGAGATCACGCCACCCCAGGAAGTCGAGATCGTCCCACGGCAGCTCGTCGAGATCGCGGGGCAGCGGCAGACGCCCGGCTTCTCCCTTGGAGCAGTTGACGAAC
This sequence comes from Streptomyces sp. NBC_01013, assembly GCF_045162765.1. NCBI lineage: Bacteria > Bacillati > Actinomycetota > Actinomycetes > Kitasatosporales > Streptomycetaceae > Streptomyces > Streptomyces sp. NBC_01013. The sequence goes on along the minus strand of NZ_CP108687.1, from coordinate 617,856 downwards.
GATGTGCGGATGTCCTGTTCGGTCACGGCCTTCATACGGACGACGCTAACTCTGCCTATGAGCCCTAGGCAAATGATTAATTGATTTAGGGCTATGCCTGTGTGCTCTCGGTCACGATGTCCAGCCGGTGCACGGGAGGGTGCGTGATCCCGAGATCGGGGCGCCAGGCGGCGAGGATCTGCGCCGTGGGGTGGAAGAGCGGCGCCGGCAGGTCCTCGGGCCGGATCCACTGCCAGGTGCTGATGAGATGGGGTTCCGTCACCTGCACGGTGGCGTCCCGGGAGGTCAACAGCGCGGCCATGGTCACCCGGTTGATCCCCTGCACCGCGTCGTGCAGCATCGCGAACACGCGTACCTCGTGCTCGGCGGCCTCCAGCCCCGTCTCTTCCCGGAGCTCACGTACTGCCGCCGCCGCGATGGACTCGTGCGTCGGATCGACCTTGCCGCCGGGGAGCTCCCAGGTGCCGCTGTGATGCCGCCCGAGGAGGATCCGTCCCTGCCCGTCCCGCACGATCACGCCGACACCCAGAGCCGCTTGGGCCAGGGGCGGGCGGGAGTTGCGGGCGGGGATCTGCGAAGTCGCTTCGCTGTCCATGGTGTTCCTCGTGGGATTCGGTGACCGGTACGGGGCACCGAGCCTACGTGCGGGGCCGGTGTCCGGCGGGCGGTCACACGGCCAGTCGCAGCGAGGTGGCCGAGATGCCGAGCCGCACGGTCTGCCCCCACGTCAGCTCCAGCGCGTCCGCCTCCATGCCATCGCCGAAGACCACCAGCCGGTCGGACTCCACGGTCAGCCGCAGCCCCTGCCCGCGGCCCAGTTCGCCCGAGACGAGCGAGGTGCCCGTGGCCGGTGACGGCCAGGCCTCCCGGACGAACCAGAGCAGCCGGGGGTCGGACGGACCGGGCAGGGGCAGGGCGCTGCGGCGTTCCTGCCACAGGGAGCGCAGCCACCCGGTGGCGCCGGTGCCGGTGCCGACCAGCACGCCGGACGAGGCCTGCGGTTCGGTGGACGAGGCATGCGGCCCGGCGGGGGAGTCCGCCGGCCCTACGCCGAGGCGGTAGCGCGCGGTCTGGTGCCCGGACGGGCCGAGGTAGATCTCGTTGAGCGCCACGAGCCGCTGCGTGTCGTCGGCCACCGCCTCGACCATGGTCAGCTCGTCCGCGGGGGCGCCCGGGGCCACGGCGGCCCGTAGCAGCGCTGCCGCGTCGGCCGGGCGGTGGCGCACCAGAACGCCGGGATTGCGGCCGGGGTCGGTGTCGATGCCCACGACCGGCTGCCCGGAGAGGTACTTGGCGGCGTTGGCGACCAGACCGTCCTGGCCGACGACGACCACCACGTCCTCGGGTGCGAACAGGAACCGGTCCAGGTCCGCCCGCTCCACCCGGGAGTGGCGCCACTGGAGCGGAACGGCAGCCGCCACGTCGGCCAGGGCCTGCCGGGTCCGTTCGTGCCGCCGGGCCACGTCGTCGATGGACCGGCCCCGGCTGGAGAGGAAGAACGCGGCCTGACCGTGCGTCCCGTGCCGGGCCAGCAACTCCTCGTACTCGGTGGTGCGGTGGACCAGGACCGCCCTCGGGGCCAGACTCACGCCCGGGTCTCCGGTGAGGTCCGGCCGAGCTTGGTGAGCAGGCCCGTGAGGACGTCGGGGGAGAGGGTGAGGCTGTCGATGCGCGGCAGGTTCTCGGCGAGCCGGGTCGCTGCCAGTGCGTGCAGGGTCGCGGCCTCCACCTCGCCGTGCACCCGCAGCCAGGCCGCCTGTGACTCGGCACGGGCCGCGCCGACCTCACGGGCCGCTTCGGCCTCGGCGCGGGCGAGACGCACCTTGCGCGCCGCCTCCGCCTCGGCGCGCACGCCGTCGGCCGCCGCGTGCTCCTCGGCCTCACGGCGGGTGTTGGTGCCGCGTTGCTCGACCAGCTGCTCCTCGCGTCGGGCGAGCTCGATCTGGCTGGCCAGTTCGTTCTCCGCGATCGTCCGCTCGCGCTCGACGGCCACGGCCCGGCGTTCGTAGGTGGCCCGGTCGGCCTCCTGCTGGATCTGCTCGCGGGCGGGCGTGCGCAGCGCGCGTTCCACTTCGGCCTCGGGGCGGATGGCGACGACGCGCACCGCCACCACGTCGATGCCGGTGGCGGGCAGCCGGGGCTCGTCGGCCAGGCCGGCCGCCACCCGTTCGCGTACCGCGGCGACACCGTCCACCAGCGCGGCGGCCAGCGGGGTGCGGGCCAGGACGTCCAGGGTGTGCTGCTGAGCCGTCTCGGTGAGCAGCGTGGCGATCTGCTCCAGCGGGGCGCCGCGCCAGGCGCCGGTGTCGGGATCGACGGAGAAGTCGAGGCGTGCGGCAGCCTCGGCCGGATCGCTGATCCGGTACGTGACCGTGGCCTGCACGGTCACGTCCTGGAAGTCGGCCGTGCGGGCGTGGAAGGCCATGGCCAGTTCGCGGTCGTTGACCGGCACCTCGGAGAGCGCGGCGCTCAGCGACCGGTACCAGAAGCTCAGTCCCGCCCCGTCGTGGGCGAGCCGGCCGCGCTTGTGGTGGCGGATGTGGGCGGTGGGAGCTGAGCGCAGATGGCGCCAGCCGAAACGCCGGGTGATGTCGGCCATGATGGACCCCCTCGTTCTCGTCATGGAGACGATAACGATCCCACCGTCATATCGTCAAGGGGACGAGAAGGGGGGTGGGCGGGAAGACGCGGGCGGCCGGTGGCTTCCGCAGAAGTCACCGGCCGCCCGGGTTGTGCGCCGCCCCCGTCCCCACGGTGCGGCGCGGATGGGCCGTCGTCATCCGCTCGGGCGACGACCCACGTCTTTCAGGACCCGGGCGCCTGCGCGTCCAGGCCGAGTGCGGGAAAGACCGCGCCCTCCACGAAGCGGACGAGGAAGGTCTCGTCCGCGTAGGCGCAATCCAGCAGCGGGCGGGCGCGCATCACGCCCAGCAGCTGCGCGGAGACGAACTCCGCGGCCGGGTTGTCCGCGGCCACCTCGCCGCGCTGGACCCCGCGCGCGACCATGGCGTCGATCGCCGCGAGCTCCGGCAGGATCAGTGACTCACGCAGCGCGCACAGCAGCTCGGGGCTCTGCAGGGCGGCATGACTCAGGGCCAGCATCAAGGGGGTGTCGCGCCCCGAGCCCTCGCCGATGGCGCGCGCCGCCTCACGCAGGTCCCCGGCCAGGGTGCCCGTGTCGATCCGGCCCAGCAGTCCGCGCCTGGTCCCGTGCAGTGCGGCGACGACCAGTTCGGGTTTCGAGCCCCACTGGCGGTAGAGGGTGGACTTTCCGCAGCGGGACCGGGACGCGACCCCCTCCATGGTGAGTGACTCGTAGCCGCTCTCCCTCAGCATGTCGAGCACGGCGGTGTAGAGCTCCTGGGCCCTCTCCGGCGTGATCTTCGAGCGGCGTGACGCGGTGGCCTGCTCCGGCTCCGTTTCCAGCGACGACATGCGCTTTCCCTCTCTGCGACTCAGCGACGAGGTCCATCGATACGCCAGTGTACCGATACGCGAGTGTTCCGATACGCCGCCGTATCGGTACACTGGCGTATCGATACGGCATGGACCCGTCCCTGCCACCGAATCACCGCTTCGTCAGCAAAGGGGCACCGGATGCAGTTCGCCGGTAGCAGGCCCGCCGATCGGGAGCCGGACACTTCTGCCCGACCGCCCCTCGTCCGCGAGCTTCTTCTCGTCGTAGGACTCTTCGTGATCTACAAGTTCGGCCGCCAGGCGGCCAACGGTCACGTCGACGAGGCGTACCACGACGCCGGACGCGTATGGGATCTCGAACGCGCCGTACATCTCCCCGGCGAGGGCGCCGTGCAGGGGCTGCTGCTCCACGACGACACCCTGATCCACGTCGCGAACACCTACTACGCGACCGTGCACTTCCCGGCCACCGTGCTCTTCCTCGGCTGGCTGTACTGGCGCCGCCCGCGCCACTACATCTGGTCGCGCCGCATCCTCGCCGTGCTCACCGCCGCCGCGCTGGCCCTGCACCTGCTGTTCCCGCTCGCCCCGCCGCGGCTGCTCGCCGCGACCGGCCTGGTCGACACCGGACAGGTCTACGGACCGACGGTGTACGGGGCCACGCCCGCCACGGACTCCATGGCGAACCAGTTCGCCGCCATGCCCTCGCTGCACTTCGGCTGGGCGGTCATGGTCGGCGTCGGCCTCGTCGTCGCCACCCGCTCGCGGTGGCGCTGGTTGTGGCTGCTGCACCCGGCGATCACGCTGCTCGTCATAGTCGGAACCGCCAACCACTACTGGCTGGACTCGATCGTGGTCGCCGCACTGCTTTCGGTGGCGTTCGCGGCGCTGCGGCTGCCGCGCGCGGAACCGGTCCGGGCTCATCTGCCGTGGCCGTCCACGGCAGGCGCGCCCGCCCACGCCGTGGTCGCGCCGTACGCCCCCGGCCGTGCCTCTTCGTACGCCTCCTCCGGGACCGGACGATGAACGACACTCTGGTCGCCGTCGCGCTGTCACTGGTGTCCGCCGCGGCCTACGCCTCGGCAGCGGTGGCGCAGGCGCGGCTCGCGGGGCGCACCGCACCGGGTGCGGGGACGCTCCGGCTGCTCGGCAGTGGCGCCTGGTGGTCGGCCGTCGGACTGAACGCCGGCGGCGCGCTGCTGCACGTCGCCGCGCTGAAGTACGGTCCGCTGACCCTCGTCCAGCCGCTCGGCGCGCTCACCCTGGTCGCCGCCGTCCCGTTGGGCGCACGGGCCGCGGGCCGCAAGGTCTCGACGATCGAATGGCGCGGCACCCTCCTGACCCTGCTGGGGCTGGGGGCCCTGTTGATGACGGCCGGCGGGTCCGCCCCGCACGAGACGCTGAGCCTGGCCGAGGCCCTGGCCGTCGGCGCGGGGACCATGGCCGTCGTCGCGGGGCTCAGCCGCCCGGGCACGCGCCCCGGTCTGCGGCACGCCGCGGCCTCCGGCATCACGTCGGGCGTCGCCTCCGCACTGACCCAGACGCTGACCGTCGCCGTCACCGACCACACCACGGGCCCGCTGTTCAGCTGGCGCCTGGTGGTCGTCGCGGTGCTCGTGTCGGCCTTCGCCATGGGTGGGCTGCTCCTCTCCCAGACCGCGTACCGGGGGGGTCTCGGCGCACCGCTCGCCGTGGTCACCCTCGCCAACCCGGTCGCCGCGGCGGCCATCGGCCTGGCCCTGCTCGGGGAGCGGTTCCAAGGCGGGACGATCAGCCTCGTCCCTGCGCTGCTGGGTACGGCGGCCGCCGTACGGGGTGTGATCCTGCTCAGCCGCGCCCAGGCCCGGACGGTGCCCGCCGCGGCGGCGTCCGTGGCCGGACCGGCACCGAGTGTGCCGTCGAAAGTGGTCATCAGGAGCCCGCGGGCCGTACTCCACCAGGAACACGGACACCTGCGGCGGATCCGGGCGGGCCGCTCCTAGGTGTATTGATCACGGACGCTCGCCGCGTTGTCGGGGTCGCCCCGATACACCCGGTATCGGGGCGACCCTCCGCCTTGCGATCGCACGCACCGGACGCCGTCGAGCCCGCCCCTTCGGGCGGACGGCGCTACTTTCGAAACAGGCCCTAGCGGGCCCCGGCCAGGGCCCGTCGGCACCTACCCGAGGTCGGCCGCCGCGGTGCCGGCGTCCTGGTCCAGCGCCCTGGTCAGCCAGCCGATCCAGAAGTTCTCCAGATCGATGCCGCCGCGCAGCACGAGGTGGCGCAGCCGGTCCTCCGGCGCGTCGCGCCCGGGCGGGAAGTCCCGCTCCTCGATCTCCAGATACTCCGCGAGCCGGCGCCGGTGCAGGGCGAGGTGGCGCCGCAGCTCGGCGTCGAGGCCGGGCGCACCGACGACCGCCGCCGCCCGCATCCGCAGCAGCAGCGGATCACGGATCTGCTTCGGGTCCTCCGGGCGGGCCACCCAGGCGGACAGCGCCTCGCGGCCCGCGCGCAGTACCTCGTACTCCTTCTTCTGCCCCCGTGCAGGCTGGGCGGTCGCCAGCGCCCTGATCTGCCCTGCCTGCTCCAGCTTTCCCAGTTCGCGGTAGATCTGCTGATGCGTGGCCGACCAGAAGTAGCCGATCGACCGGTCGAACCTGCGGGTCAGCTCCAGCCCCGACGAAGGCTTTTCGAGCAGGGCGGTGAGGATCGCGTGCGGGAGTGACATGGGGTGCATCCTAGGGACGGGGCCGGAGGAGCGGACGAACCATCCACCCCTCCGGGGTCCTGGTCAGAGCGAGGCGGCGAGTTCCGTGCCCTGGCGGATGGCACGTTTGGCGTCCAGCTCGGCCGCGACGTCCGCGCCGCCGATCAGATGCGCGGGACGGCCCGCCGCGAGCAGCTCTTCGTACAGCTCCCGCCGAGGCTCCTGGCCCGCGCAGAGCACGATCGTGTCGACCGGCAGAAGATGCTGCTCGCCGTCGACCGTGATGTGCAGGCCGTCGTCGTCGATCCGGTCGTAACCGACTCCCGCGATCATGGTGACGCCGCGGTGCCTGAGCTCGGTGCGGTGGATCCAGCCCGTCGTCTTGCCGAGGCCCGCGCCGACCTTGCTCGCCTTGCGCTGGAGCAGATGGACGGTGCGCGAGGACTTCGGGCGCTCGGCGGTGCCGAGACCGCCCCGCTCGCGGTACTCGGTGTCGACTCCCCACTGCCGGAAGAAGGCCTCCGGGTCCAGGCTCGCCGCGTCCCCGCCGTCGGTCAGGAACTCCGCCACGTCGAAGCCGATCCCTCCCGCGCCGACGAGCGCCACCCGGTCCCCGACCGGCGCCCCGTGCCGCAGCACGTCGAGGTAGCTGACCACGCTCGGGTGGTCCACCCCCGGGATCGCCGGCGTACGCGGGGTGACACCGGTCGCCAGGACGATCTCGTCGAAGCCGTCGAGCTCCCCGGCGCCGACCGGAGCGCCCAGTCGCAGTTCGACCTTCTCCTCCTCCAGCCGGGTGCGGAAGTAGCGCAGCGTCTCGTTGAACTCCTCCTTGCCCGGCACCCGGCGCGCCACGTCGAGCTGCCCGCCGATCTCCTCGGCCGCGTCGAAGAGTGTCACCTCGTGACCGCGCTCGGCGGCCGTGACGGCGCAGGAGAGCCCGGCCGGACCGGCTCCGACGACCGCCACGCGCTTGCGGGTACGCGTCGGCGAAAGCGTGAGCTCCGTCTCGTGGCAGGCGCGCGGGTTGACCAGGCAGGAGGTGACCTTGCCGCTGAAGATGTGGTCCAGGCAGGCCTGGTTGCAGCCGATGCAGGTGTTGATTGCCTCGGCACGGCCCTCGCTCGCCTTCGCGACGAAGTCCGGGTCCGCGAGGAACGGCCGGGCCATGGAAACCATGTCCGCGCGGCCCTCAGCGAGGATCTGCTCGGCGACCTCGGGGGTGTTGATGCGGTTGCTCGTCACCAGCGGTACGGACACGGCACCGCGTACCTTCTCGGTGACCCAGGTGAACGCGCCGCGCGGCACCGACGTCGCGATGGTGGGGATGCGTGCCTCGTGCCAGCCGATGCCGGTGTTGATGATGGTCGCCCCGGCCGCCTCGATCTCCCGGGCGAGCCGCACGACCTCCTCCAGCGACGATCCACCGGGCACCAGGTCAAGCATGGAGAGCCGGTAGATGAGGATGAAGTCGCTGCCGACCCGCTCGCGGACCCGGCGCACGATCTCGACGGGGAAGCGGATGCGGTTCTCGTACGAGCCGCCCCAGCGGTCGTCGCGGTGGTTGGTCGCGGCGGCTATGAACTCGTTGATCAGGTAGCCCTCGGAACCCATGATCTCGACACCGTCGTACCCCGCGCTCTGCGCCAGCGCGGCCGCCGTGACGAAGTCCTCGATCGTCGACTCGACCTCGTCGTCGGTCAGGGCGTGCGGTACGAATCCACTGATCGGCGCCTGGATCGCGCTCGGTGCCACCAGGCCGGGGTGGTGGGCGTAGCGTCCGAAGTGCAGGATCTGCATGGCGATCCGGCCACCCGCCGCGTGTACGGCCGAGGTCACCACGGAGTGCTGCGCCGCCTCCGCCGCGGTGGTCATCTTGGCGCCGCCGGGCAACGAGCAGGCCCGCTCGTTCGGTGCGATGCCACCGGTGACCATGAGGCCCACGCCACCGCGGGCGCGGGCGGCGTAGAACGCGGCCATGCGCTCGAAGCCGTTCTCGACCTCCTCCAGGCCGATGTGCATCGACCCCATCAGCACCCGGTTGGGGAGGGTGGTGAACCCGAGGTCGAGCGGGCTCAGCAGATGTGGGTACGGGCTCATGCGGGGGCTCCTCGCGCGGTGTGGTTACGCCAGTTCTAGACCACCGGATCGCGGTTGTGCAACAAGTTGCACAATGACGTACGTCGCACTGTGTCACGGGTCACGCGCCGCCGCGGCCCGCCCGGACGGCGTAGCAACGCCTCCCGTCGGGGCGCCGGTGCGCGGAGAGTGGATTGCGTACGTCACCCGGGGCCCGCCGACCGGCCGGGCCCCCGAACCCTTCCGGAGACCCTCATGGGCAGTGTCAACCGTCGTGACCTCGGCCTGCTTGTCCTTCGCGTCGGCACGGGCGCGGTGCTGGCCGCGCACGGCAGTCAGAAACTCCTCGGCTGGTTCGGCGGCGGGGGCATCGAGGGCACCACGGCAGGGATGGAGGCCATGGGCTTCCATCCGCCCAAGCACAGCGCCATCGCCGCGGGCCTCGGCGAAGCCGGCGGCGGCGTCCTGCTGGCCCTCGGGCTGGCCACCCCGGCCGCCGGGGCGGCTGCCGCGGGTGCGATGGCGGGAGCTGTGGCCGTCCACGCGCCCGCGGGCTTCTTCGCGCAGGGCGGCGGCTACGAGTACCCCGCGTTCCTCGGCTTCACCGCGGCCGCGATCGGCCTGACCGGCCCCGGCCGGTACTCCGTGGACCACGTCACCCGGCATGCGTTCAACCAGCCCTGGATGGTCGCCCTGGCCTTCGTGGGCAGCGCCGCGGCCGCGGTCGCGGTCGTCGGTAAGCGGGCCAAGGGGCAGACCGTGGAGCCGGAGGAGTTCTGAGCGGACCCACTCCGCCGCGGGGCCAGGTGGCGGCCGCCCGCTTCAGCGGTGCGAGCGAACGGCGGCCACCCTCTGAGGCGGCCGTCGGCGCGGCGACCGGAGGCGGCTTTCCCCTGCGAGCGGCGGCCGGCGCGGCAGCCCGACCGCGCCGGCCGCCGCCCCTCCCTCGGTGGTCAGCGCGGCGACCGGAGTCGGCTTCCCTTCGATGCGGCGATCAGTGCGGCGACCGTGTCGAACTTGACGCGCGGCCGCCCGTGTTCGCGACCCCGGGCCTTCTCGGCGCGGTCGATGGCGGCCAGCCCCCGGGCGTCGACCACCTGGCGGGCCCGGCTCCGGGCGAGGCGCCCGAACGCCCTGGCCGGGTACGCGGGCGAGGGCAGCGCGCCCGCGACGGCGTCGGCCAGGAGGGTGCCGACGGTCTCGGCGGCGCAGGTGCGGTTGGCCCCTATGCCGCCCGAAGGGCCGCGCTTGATCCAGCCGACGACGTAGCTGCCGGTCACACCCACCACCCGGCCGCCCTCGTGCGGCACGGTGCCGGTCGCCTCGTCGAAGGGCAGGCCGGGGACCGGCAGCCCCCGGTAGCCGATCGCCCGAAGGAACAGGCCCGCGGGTATCTCCCGATCTCCGGCGGCATGAGTCACCCGCACCGCCTCGACGCCGTCGTTGCCGAGCACCTCCACGGGCGCCGAGTGGAAGCGGAAGACGATGCGACGCCCCGGCGGCGGAGGCTGCGCCCAGTCCACCATCTCGCGGGGCAACTCCCTTATCAGAGCGGCCTTTTCACCTGCGGCTGCCTCATCGATCTCCGCGCCGGTCCGCGGGTCACCGTCGTCGACCACCAGCTCCACGCCCGGCAGATGCCCGAGGGCGAGCAGTTCGGACCCGGTGCAGGCGAGGTCGCCGGGGCCGCGGCGACCGAGCAGGACGACCTCGCGCACCTCGGAGTCCCGCAGCGCCGCCAGCGCGTGGCCGGCGATGTCGGTGCCTGCCAGTGCGTCGGGATCCGTGACGAGGATGCGGGCCACATCCAGCGCGACGTTGCCGTTGCCGGTGACGACCACCCGCTCCGCGGACAGGCCGACTGTCTCCGGCGGGACTTCCGGGTGGGCGTTGTACCAGGACACGAAGGAGGTGGCCGGCAGGCTGCCCGGCAGGTCCTCGCCCGGAATGCCGAGCCGGCGGGAGGAGGAGGCGCCGACCGCGTAGATGACCGCGTCGTGATGGGCGGCGAGCTCTTCGGCGGTGAGGTCCTTACCGACCTCGACCCCCAGGTGCATGCGCACCCGGGGATGGGAGTGGAGCCGTGCGAAGGTCTCGCCGACCCCCTTCGTCGCGGGGTGGTCGGGCGCCACACCGTACCGGACGAGGCCGCCCGCCACCGGCAGCCGGTCGATCAGTGTCACCTCGGCGTTGGTGTGCAGCAGCAGGTCCTCGGCCGCGTACATCCCGGCCGGACCCGTACCGACGACGGCCACCCGGATGGGGGCGAAGTCCGACGGCAGGCTGCGGGGAAACGAGGGCTCGCCCCAGGCGTGGAAGTTCGGCCCGGCGGCCTGCACCTGCGCCCGGTCCGCGTAGTACGCGGCGTTGATGCCGATGAACTCCTTCTGCGCCCCGAGGAGACTGTCCACCGGGAAGATCGCGTCGACGGGGCAGGCGTCGGCGCAGGCACCGCAGTCGATGCAGGTCGCCGGGTCGACGTAGAGCATCTCCGTACTGCCGAAGGCCGGTTCCTCGGGCGTGGGATGGATGCAGTTGACGGGGCACACGGCGACGCAGGTGGCGTCGCTGCAGCAGGTCTGGGTGATGGCGTAGGTCATCGGGTCAGCTCGGGCTCTCGGCTCGGATCAGGTCAGGGCGGCGCGCCTGCGGTGGAGGCGGGCGGATCGCGGCGGCGCGCTTGCAGCGGTTCGGCTCAGATGAGGTGGGCGCGCCTGTAGAAGAACAGGGCCGGTTTGGTGAGGAGGCGGGCCGAGGCCAGGAACTCCATGAGACCCGAACAGCTGGAACGCATCAGGGACTTGTGGTGTTCATTGGCTGCGGCCTCGGCGCGGGCGCGGGCCTCGTCCAGCCCGGCGTTGGCGTAGACGTCCCGGTTCACCATGCTGGTGACGATGTAGTACGAGGCGATGGCGACCACGAGTGAGTTGATCTGCCGGCGCAGCGGCCCCGCGGTGCGCAGGCGCCTGCGGGTCTCGTCGCGGGCGAACTTCATGTGCCGTGACTCCTCCACCACGTGGATGTTGTTGATCGTCCGGACGAACGGTGCGACCCGTTCGTCCCGCATCCAGTCCCGCTGCATCACGTCGAGCACCTCCTCGGCCACGAGGATCGCCGCGTACGCGGCCTCGCCGAAGGCAAGTGTCTTGAAGGCGCGCCCCAGTTCGACCACCGCGCGGCGCGGCCGGTAGGCGGGTGCGCCGAGTTTCGCGGCCCCGCGCGCGAACATGATGGAGTGCCGGCACTCGTCGGCGATCTCGGTGAGCGCCCACTGGAACCGAGGGTCCGTGGGGTCCTTGGCGTACATGTCGCGCAGCACCATCTGCTGCAGGATCATCTCGAACCAGATGCCGGTACTGGCGACGGAAGCCGCCTCCTGGCGGGTCAGCGCCTTGCGCTGATCCTCGGTCAACTCCTGCCAGTACGACGTGCCGTAGAGAGTGCTCCACTCCGGGCTCGCGCCGTGGTGACCGCTGTCGAGTGGAGTGTTCCAGTCCACCTCGGTGGCCGGGTCGTACGACAGCTTCGCGGCCGAATCGAGCAGGCGCCGGGCGACGTCCTGCTCGGCGATCCGGTCCTGGTCCTCCGGCCGAACGGTGCTGCTTGCCATGCTGCGGCTCCTTGAATCGAGACAGATCGACCCGACGGCTGCCCGGCCTCTTCTCCCATCCCGTGTCTGCCCGATGAGATCGACGGCCGCCAGGCGCCGCCCCAGCTTGTTAGACGTCGCGTCTAGCAAGCTGTTAGACGGAAGGTATAGCAAGAAGGCGCCGCGGGCCTACCCCCACGGAGGAAATCCGTACGATCTCTCCACGACACGGCGCGCCCCGGCGTCGTGAGAGGCCCTGGCCGGCCGGTCCGAGGGCGGCCCCGCGGCCCCGCTGCGGTCTTCTGTGCCACGCCCGCCCTGCGGAGGGTGGACGGGTGCACTGCCGCCTTCGAGGTGCGCGATGCCCGACTCACGTGGATGAACGGGGAGTTGGTGAGGGTCTGCCGCGTGGCTGTGTCCGCGACCGCTCGCAGGCCCTCCCTCGGGCTGCGCGACAGCCGGCTGCTTGTCGCGGAAAGCGGCGACGCCGCTGCCGCCGTGACGGCAGGGGACCGGCGGAGGTTCGCCGACTGGCTCGGTGCGGGCCCGCCGCCGACCTTGCGGGGCGGTAGGGGCCCCGGCCCCCGCCCGCCACTCACCTGAATGGCGGGGGCCCCTGTTCCGGAGCACAGTGGATCTGGGGGCACAGGTCGGCGGAAGAATCCGTCCAGTCCGGTCCGCCCCCGGCAGAACAACTCTGTGCGAGGAACTCATGGCGACAAACGACAGCCGGAGCGGCACTGCACTGGGAACCGGCGACACATCGGGTGGGACCCGTGGCACCACTGTCATTGCGGACACCGTGGTGTCGACGATCGCCGGCATAGCTGTGCGCGAGACCGATGGAATCCATTCCGTCGGCGGAGGCGCATCCCGGGCTCTGGGAGCGGTCAAGGACAAGGTGTCCCGCTCCAACGACCCGGGCCGCGGCGTAAAGGTGGAAGTGGGTGAGAAGCAGACCGCCATCGACGTCGACATCGTGGTCGACTACGGCATTCCCATCCTGGACGCCGCGAAGAACATCCGGACCAACGTCACAGATGCGGTCGAGACCATGACCGGACTGGAAGTTGTCGAGATCAACATCAAGGTGCTCGACGTCCACGTACCAGGGTCCGACGACGAGGACGAGGACACGGAGCGCTCTCCGTCGAAGTCCCGCGTCCAGTGACACGGGTTACGCGTGAGGCACAGCTCCGCGTACGCGCGAATGAAGTGCTGTCGCGCAAGTGAAGTGCCGCGGCCGGCGTAGCTCCACATTCCGGCGACGTGACCTCGGCCGTCGCATCGCCCCGCCCGGCCCGTAGGCGGGGCGTGGGACGGCGACGGGCCGTTGGGCTTCGCGGGGACGGAGCCGAGGGTGCCGGTACGGTCGGCCGGATCGGCGAGCGGTCAGTGGCTGCCCGACGAGGACCGAGGCCCAGTGGCTGCCCGACGAGGACCGAGACGCGATGAAGGGGGCGCCCCCGGAGTAACAGGCCCGTGTATCCCCGTAGTCGGCGTCGCGGCCGAGACCGTGAACCCTTCTGCGTCTGCCCCCACGCCTGGGCGAGCACCTACTTGTACTTGGCCAAAACGCTTCAGCGCTGCCCCTTGCGGTCGCGATGGGTCAGCATGCTCTGGAGGTGGGACAGGGCCCCCGTGCGCGATCGGCGCAGAGCGGCGCGTGCGGCGTTGGCTCCGGGGGCGCCGTGGACTCCGCCACCCGGGTGTGCGGAGGCCGAAGCGAGGTAGAGCCCTGGAACGGGCGTCTCCGGACGACCCGTTCCGGGCGTGGGGCGGAAGACCAACTGCTGGTGCATGGCAGTGGTTCCACCGTTGATGGCTCCACCGCGGAGGTTGGCGTCCATGCTCTCCAACGTGGGCGGGGCGAGGACGCGTCGGGACCTGATGAGGTCACGAAAGCCTGGCGCGTAGCGTTCGACCTGTTCCTCGACCCGGTCCGCCATCGTCTCCCGCTCCCGGACGTCCCACGCACCGGTCAGCCCCGCGTCCCCGGCATCCCCGCGCACCCTGTGCGGCACATGCGTGTACGCCCACGCGGCCTCGGTGCCGTGGGGGGAGCGGCCGGCATCGGCGGTGGTCATCTGACCGAAGAGGGCGAAGGGTTCGTCCGGCACGCGGCCCATGGCGATCTGCGCGGCGAAGCGGGTGAGGGCGTCCACGCCCTCCGCGAGGTGGACGGTCCCCGCCTGCGCGGCCTCCGCACAGGTCCAGGGGACGCGGCCGTCCAACGCCCAGTCGACCTTGAACGTGGCGAAGTCCCACTGAAAACGCTTCAGGTCGGCGAGCAGGCGGCCGGGCAGGTGCCGCTCGGCCACCAGGGAACCGTAGAGCGAGGGCGCGGAAACATCGGCAAGGACCGCCTTGCGGGCCGGTACCGCCTCGCCGCCTGCCGTGCGGACGCCGACGGCCCGGCCGCCGCGGATGACGACCTCGGTGACCCGTTCCCCGCACCGGACGGTCCCGCCGCGCCGCGCCAGCCTGCGGACGAGCGCGGCGGTGAGGGCCCCGGCGCCTCCTGTGGGCACGGGGAAGCCGTAGGTCTGACCGAGCATGGACATGAGCCAGCCGAAGCCACCGCTGCCGGCCGCCTCGGGTGAGAGGTCCGCGTGCAGGGCGTTGCCCGCCAGCAGGAGCCTGCCACCCTCGCCGCGGAACTCCTCCTCGCCCAGCCGCCGCACCGGCAGCACCATCGTCCTGGCCAGTCGCAGCCCGCCCGCCGCCCGCAGCCGCAGCGCAAGCTGGGCCCCGGCCCGGACCGGGGGGAACGGTGTGAACAGAGCATCGAGGATGCCGGGCCGCAGGACTTCCCATACCTCCCGCAGCTCCTTCCATGCGGCCCCGTCCCCGGGGGCGAACGCCTCCAGGCTCGCGGCCGTCTCGTCCAGATCCCGGCTGAGCACCGCGCAGCGACCGTCCCGCAAGGGGTGGGCGAGCACCTTCGGGGCATGGCTCCAGATCAGCCCGTCCTGCTCCAGATGCAGGCCGGCCAGCACCGGGGAGGCGGCGGCGAGGGGATAGAAGGAACTGAACAGGTCGCTGGCGAACTCGGGGTCGACCCCCCGGTCGTGCCGGACGGCTCCTCCGGGCTCGTCCTGGGCCTCCAGGACCTCCACGCTCCAGCCCGCGTCGGCCAGAAGATTCGCCGCGACCAGCCCATTGGGACCCGCACCGATCACTACCGCGTCCGGCATGGTTCGCTCCCGGCTAGATGGGTTGCGCCGCTCCCGCAGGAGCGGCCGTGTCCGGATCGGCGCCGGTTCACGCCTTGTGCGGTCGCGGCCGCCCGGGAGCGCTGCGGCCCGGGTCTTCGTCCCCCTCGCACACCCGGGCGAGGCGGCCCAGCATCACCCGGTGCCGTACTTGCTGTGCCAGGTCCAGGAGGCCGTTGTGCAGAGCGCCCCCGGCTCCGCGCAGCGGGTGCTCGTCGAAGATGAGGAGGGTGTGCCCGCCCCAGGGCCGCAGTTCCATCGCGATCCTCGCGGTCCCCAACGGGCCGCTGTCCGCCTCCAGTTCGAGAGCCGTGATCGGCTCGCTGCGGCGGACCACGGTCCGGTTGTGGAGGGTGGCCGGACCGATCTTGATCTCGTAGCGCAGGGTCGCCCCCAGCTCGGGCCACTGCCCCCTGTCCACCTCGGCCTTCGCGGCACCGACGACCCACTCCCCGTATCGTTCGGGGGCGGACAGGACCGCCCAGACATCGGCGGGAGGCTTCCTGATCAACCGGTGTCGTACAGCCATGCGTGCCTCCGTCGTCCGAAGTGTCGCGATTCATGCTGCGGGTTCCCACGCTAGGCCCCGGTACACACGCGCGCGCGGCCACGGTCAGGGGCGCGGCTGGTGGCCGCTGCACCCGCGTGCGGCCACGGCGCGCCGCCCACGCCCCCGGCCCGCTGTCGAAGCGCATCCCGCCGGGGCGCGGGGCATCCTGGGTGGACAAGCAGGCGTGTTCCGCTGTTGGGAGGTGCCATGCCCGCAACGAGCCCCCTCGCCGGTCGCACGGCGGTCGTCACCGGAGCCGCCCGCGGCCTCGGCGCCCAAATGGCCACGGCGCTGGTACGGCGCGGAGCGAGAGTGGCGCTGCTGGGCCTGGAGGAGGAAGAGCTGGCGCGGACGGTGGCCGAACTGCCCGAAGGGGCCGCGCGGCAGTGGACCGTCGATGTGAGCGAGGCGGCCGCGATGGACGAGACGGCCGCGCTGGTGCGGTCCCGGTTCGGCTCCCCGTCGGTGGTGATCGGCAACGCGGGCATCGCCGCGGCCGGCCCGTTCCCGGAGTCCGATCCGCTCCTGTGGCGGCGAGTCGTCGAGGTCAACGTGGTGGGCAGCGCGGTGACGGCACGCGCCTTCCTGCCCGACCTGCTGCTCACCCGGGGCTACTACCTCCAGGTTTCCTCCCTCGCGGCCCTCGCGGCGACACCGCTCATGAGCGCGTACTGCGCCTCGAAATCGGGTGCCGAGGCATTCGCGCAGGCGTTGCGGGCCGAAGTGGCACACCGCGGGGTGGGGGTGGGTGTGGCCTATCCGAGCTGGGTGGACACCGAGATGATCAGAGCCCGTGACAGGTCGACTGCCCTGCCTGCGCTGAGGTCGGCGCTGCCGTGGCCGGCCTCGCGGACGTATCCGGCGTCAGAGGTCGCGGAACGACTGGTGCGGGGCGTCGAACGCCGCTCCGCCGCGGTCTACGCCCAGCAGTGGGTGCGCGCGGTGCGGCTGGTGCGTCCCTTGCTGCCGCCGCTGGTCGTGCTCCGGTCCCGACGGATGATGCGGCATCTGGAGAGGGGCGGGGGCGTCCCGGAGACCGGGCCCCTGGGCAGGGGTGGCGAGGCGGCGGTGGAGTGACGCGCCGGGGGACGGGCGGTCCGGGCCCGGTCGGCAACGGTACTGAACGCCCGCTCCCGACCCGGTACCCGGACCGGTACGTTCCGCGGACGCTGCACCGACCTGCGGATGAACCGGGGACCTGGGTTTCGGAGGTGTTCGGCCCTTTGGGTGTTCTTTGCGTCGTAGGGGCGTTTCGACCGCTGATCGGCGGTTACCCGGCCTCCGTCGCGGAAACCGGTGCGGTGCCCGCTCGGGCAGAGAGGCCGCGGGTTCTTGTCGTCGAACTCAGTTGCGGGACCACGCGGCAGAGGAGTGGATGAAGTCATGGGATCTTCGCCGGGGCCGGCTGTCAGGGCCGGAGGCGCACGGTGAAGGGCGCATCCCGTGCATGACGCCGCTTCTGAGCGAGCCCGGCCGTCCGGAGAAGCCCGCCTCCCGCCCCGTCGCCCCGCCCTGGGCCTCGCGCCTGGTCACCGCAGCCGCGGTGACCGGAACCGGTGCGACGGCTGTGATCTGTGCGGCCGGACTCGTCCGGCGGTGGCGCAGCTGACCGAGCCCCTCCGTGGCAGTCCTGTCCCTGAGAAGAAAGGCCCATCCCGTGTCGATGAAAGTCTCGGACTACATCCTCCAGCGACTGCGCGAATGGGAGGTCGAGCATGTCTTCGCCTATGCCGGGGACGGCATCAACGGCCTGCTCGCCGCCTGGGGGCGAGCGGACAACACGCCGAAGTTCGTCCAGGCCAGGCACGAGGAAATGGCCGCATTCGAGGCGGTCGGGTACGCCAAGTTCTCCGGCAGGGCCGGCGTGTGCGCAGCGACCTCGGGGCCCGGAGCGATCCATCTCCTGAACGGCCTGTACGACGCCAAGCTCGACCACGTCCCGGTGGTCGCGATCGTCGGCCAGACCAACCGGACCGCCATGGGCGGCTCCTACCAGCAGGAGGTCGACCTGCTGAGCCTGTACAAGGACGTCGCCTCGGACTTCTGCGAAATGGTGACGGTCCCCGAGCAACTCCCCAACGTCATCGACCGGGCCATGCGCACCGCCTACGCGCGCCGGACCGTGACCGCGATCATCGTGCCCGCGGACGTACAGGAACTGGAGTACTCGCCGCCGACCCATGCGTTCAAGATGGTGCCCTCCAGCCTGGGCATGTCCCCGTACGCGCCCGTTCCGGCCGGCGAGGAGATCACCAGGGCCGCTGAGGTACTGAACGCCGGAGAGAAGGTGGCGGTACTCATCGGCCAAGGTGCGCGGGGTGCTCGCGCCGAGGTCGAGGTGGTCGCCGAGACGCTCGCGGCCGGGGTGGCCAAGGCCCTGCTGGGCAAGGACGCGCTCCCCGATGATCTGCCGTACGTGACGGGCTCCATCGGACTGCTGGGCACCCGTCCCTCGTACGAACTCATGCGGGACTGCGACACCTTGCTCGTCATCGGCTCCAGTTTTCCCTACACCCAGTTCATGCCCGGTCTCGACCAGGCCCGAGCGGTGCAGATCGACATCGATCCCTACATGATCGGATTGCGTTACCCCTTCGAGGTCAACCTGGTGGGCGACGCCAAGGAGACGCTCACGGCCCTGCTGCCCCAGTTGAAGAAGAAGAGGCACGGTTCCTGGCGGAAGAAGATCGAGAAGGACACGGCGCGCTGGTGGGAGGTCATGGAGCGGCGGGCCGCCGTGGAGGCCGACCCCATCAACCCCGAGTACGTGGTCCACACCCTGGACGCCCTGCTGCCCCATGATGTGATCCTCGCCGCCGACTCGGGCTCCGCGGCGAACTGGTATGCCCGGCACCTGCGCATGCGCGGGACGATGCGCGGCTCCCTGTCCGGCACCCTCGCCACCATGGGGCCGGGTGTGCCCTATGTGGTCGGAGCCAAGTTCGCCCATCCGGAACGCCCCGCCGTCGCGCTCGTCGGTGACGGCGCCATGCAGATGAACGGACTGGCCGAGCTCATCACCGCCGCCAAGTACTGGCGCGAGTGGCAGGACCCGCGGTTGATCGTCGCCGTGCTCAACAACCAGGATCTCAACCAGGTCACCTGGGAGATGCGGGCGATGTCCGGGGCGCCGCAGTTCCTCCCCTCACAGGCACTTCCCGACGTGCCGTACGCGGACTTCGCCCAGTCGATCGGCCTCGACGGAGTGCGGGTGGAGAAGCCGGCGGATGTGGAAGCCGCCTGGCGTCGCGCCCTCGGAGCCGACCGGCCGTTCGTCATCGATTTCCGCACCGACCCGGCGGTACCGCCGATCCCTCCGCACGCGAGCCTCGACCAGATCGAAGCCGCCGCGTCGGCCATCGTCAAGGGCGACAGCGACCGGGCCGGCATGATCCGCCAGGGACTCAAGGCCAAGGTCCAGGAGATGCTGCCGGGGCACCGGCACGGTGACGGGCCCGACACACGCGGGGGAGCGGGCAGCTGATGAGTGCTGGCGCTCCTGCCGCGGGGGCCCGCTCGTGCACGACTCGCTGCACCGTCCTCGCCGAGACGAAGTGAACCGGTCCGCATCGCCGCCTCGTACGCCGGTCCCCTGACACGAACCGTTCAGAAAGGCACCGTTCCAGCGATGACCCAGAACGTAGTGATCACCGGCGCGAGCGCAGGCATCGGCCGCGCCACCGCGCAGCACTTCGGCAGCCGCGGTGCGAACGTCACACTCCTGGCGCGAGGGGAAGCGGGACTCCAGGGCGCCGTCCGCGATGTCGAGGAGGCCGGGGGCAGGGCGCTTGCGGTCCCCACAGACATGGCCGACTACGGGGCGGTCGAAGCCGCGGCCGGACGGGCGGAGCAGCGGTTCGGGCCCATCGACCTCTGGATCAACGTGGCGTTCGTCTCGGTGTTCGCGCCCTTCGATGAGATCAGCCCGCAGGAGTTCCGCAGGGTCACCGAGGTGGCCTACCTGGGCTTCGTGCACGGCACCAGGGTGGCACTGGACCGGATGAAGCCCCGCAATCACGGGACGATCGTGCAGGTCGGCTCAACACTCGGCTCACGGAGCATCCCCCTGCAGTCGGCATACTGCGGAGCCAAGCACGCCGTCAACGGCTTCACCGAATCGGTGCGCTGCGAGCTCATGCACGAACACAGCGAGGTGCGCATCACCCTTGTTCAGATGCCGGCGGTGAACACCCCTCAGTTCACCTGGGTCCTGTCCCGGCTACCGCGCAAGCCGCAGCCGGTTGCCCCGATCTTTCAGCCGGAGCTGGCCGCCCGCGCCATCGCGTTCGCCGCCGACCACCCCAGGCGCAAGCAGTACTGGGTGGGGGGAAGTACCGCCGCCACGATCCTCGCGCAGAAGTTCGCAGCGCCTCTGCTGGACCGGTACCTCGCCCGTACCGGCTTCGAATCCCAGCAGACCGAGGAACCTGCGCCGGCGCGTCCGGGCAACCTCTGGGAGCCCGTCGACGGAGCCGGTGCGAGCGACCATGGAGCGCACGGCCCCTTCGATACGAACGCGCACACGCGCAGCTTCCAGGTGTGGGCGTCCCAGCACGCACGGCTGACGTCCGCCCTCGGCGCAGCCGCCGCGCTCGCAGCCGTGGGGGCACTTGCAGGGGGCGGGCGGAAACTCCGCTTGGGCCGTTGATGGTTCCGGCGCGTAAAAGCACGTCAAGGCCCGTCAGTGTGCGCACGACCCTGCACCGCACAGCATCGCCGTTGGTGAGCCCGCGACGAAGGCGGGGCGCCGGCCCGAGAGCCGACGCCCCGCCTCCTCATCCGCGAACGGCGCAGGGCCGTCTCCCGGATGCAGCGGGGCCCAGGTCCGATGCGCCGGGGCTCCTCAGGTCTGGGGACGGCGGCCGTGGTTTGCGCCGTTCTTGCGGCGGGCCTTCTTCTTGCGACGTCGTTTCGAGGACATGAAACTCTCCTTGATCTGCATCGTTCGAATGGTCTACCGGCATTATCCACCGGTTTGTCGCCTATGGCGATCACGGATCCCTTACCCGCCCACAGGGCGGCAAACGTCCGTGCCCGTACGTGTGGGTGGCCCGTGTCGCCGTCCGTCGCCGGTCTCCCGTCCCGCGCGCCGGTCTCTCCGGCCCCGGCACCGATCGGCCCTTCCGGTGGTGGCTCTCGTGGACGGGACAACGAGAGGGTGCGGCCCCCTGGGAGAGGGGCCGCACCCTCTCGCCCTCAGTTCTGGGCCAGTGCGGGCGGGGCGGCGTCGACGCCCCAGCTCGTCGGCTCGTCGCTGAGCTCGATCGTGATCGTGCCGGAGCGGAGCAGGTCCTTGTGGGAGAGCCAGCTCTGGCGCACGTGGCCCTTGTTCGTGTCCACGGACGACACGTACTGCAGCTTCGAAGCGTCGGCGCCCGGGGCCTCGATCCTGATCGTGCGGCCGTGTGCGGGACGGATCTCGACCTTCTCGAACATCGGCGCCGTGACCACGTAGTCGGCCGAGCCGGGCTGGGCCTCGAAGACGCCGGCCATGGCGAAGACGAGCAGCGACGAAGTGGCGCCGAGATCGTCATTGCCGGGCATGCCGTACACGTCGTCGGTGAAGAGCGTCCGCATCGCACGCAGCACCGAGGAGGTCTTCCACGGCGCGCCGGTCCACGCGTACATCCACGGCGTGTGGAAGTCGGGCTCGTTGTTCGGGTTGAAGGCGAAGTTGTTGTGGTAGTCGTACGCGCCGGTCACCCACGACTCCGAAGCAGCCTTCGCCGGGTCGCTGAGCACGGCCGGCATGTCGAAGAACTTGTCGAGCCGTTGCTCAGCGGCCTTCTGACCGCCCATGAGACCGAAGAGGGTCTGCGGGTCCTGCTGGGCGAGCCACTGGTACTGCCACGCGGTGCCCTCGTGGAACGCCCCGGACCGGGTGGGGTCCGGGTCGCCCGCGACGGTGCCGTCCGCGTTCTTCGTGACCGGGAACCCGGAGAAGCCCTGCGACGTGACGCCGGGGTCCCAGAGCTGGGCGAAGTTGTCGCAGCGCGAGGCGAGCGTCGCCGCCTTGTCCTCGTAGCCGAGGCCGCCGGCCATCGTGGAGAGCGCGCAGTCGCCCAGCGCGTACTCGAGCGTGGCCGAGCCCGCCTGGCGGCTGTCGCCGTACTTGTAGCCGGGAAGGTTCTGGTAGCCGACCCATCCGTTCTTCACGTACGTGGGGTTGCCGTCACGGCCGCGGAAGAGCGACTGGTCCGAGGGGACGTCGTTGGCGTTCTTCCAGAGTGCGTCGAAGAGCTGACGCGAGGTGCGGTCGTCGAGCAGCCCGCGGTTGTAGACATCGACGATCCAAGGGGTGACGGGATCCCCGCTCATCACGTTCGTCTCGCTGTTGCCGAGGCCCCAGCGCGGCAGCCAGCCGCCGTCCTGGTACATGTGCAGCATCGACTTGGCCATGTCCTCGGCCTTGTCCGGATGCAGCAGGGCCACCAGCTGGTTCTGCGAGCGGTAGGTGTCCCAGAGGGAGAACATCTGGTAGTACGGGGAGTCGGCGCGGTGCACCTTGTCGTCAAAACCGCGGTAGCGGTTGTCGACGTCGGAGCCGATCGACGGGTGCAGCAGCGAGTGGTAGAGCGCGGTGTAGTACGTGCGCCGGTCGGCGGTGCTGCCGCCCGCGACGCGCATACGGTTCAGCTCGTCCCGCCAGGCGTCGTGTGCGCCGCCGCGGGCCTTGTCGAAGGACTTCGGCTGCTCGGCCTTTCGGTTGAGGCGCGCGCCGTCGACCGAGGTGTAGGACAGCCCCACCGACGTACCGACCTCACGCCCCTCGGCCGGGTCGAACGTCAGCCAGGCGCCGGCGCGCTTGGTACCGCGCGATGCCTCGCGCCGGCCCGGCGTGAGCGTCCCGTCGGACCAGGTGCCGAAAGCCGAGAACGTCCGGTCGAACGTGGCACTGAAGTAGATCCGGTAGCGCTCCTTGCCGGTCTCACCGCAGAAGTTGCCCCCTTGGACCCATCCCTCCACGGTGTCGTTGCCCACCACGTTGATGTCGCCCGCGTAGGTGCTGCCGTTGCTCTCGCCGGCCTCGATGAGCACGTTCTCCGGGCCCGATCCGGCGGGGTAGGTGTAGCGGTGCTGGCCCGTGCGCTGCGTCGCGGCGAGTTCCGCCCGCACGCCGTTGTCGAACTTCACGCCGTAGTAGCCCGGCGAGCGGGTCTCGTTGTCATGGCTGAACTTGGCACCGTACTGCGCCGGATCGGACGACGTGACCGCGCCGGTGGTGGGCATGAAACGGAAGTTGCCCATCGTCTGGCAGCCGACGCCCGACAGATGCGTATGGCTGAAGCCGAGGATGGTGTCCTGCTGGTAGTCGTAGGAGGCGTACTTGTTCAGCTGCGTGTCAGGACTCAGCTGCACCATGCCGAACGGGGCCGCGGCGCCGGGGAAGGTGGTCCCGTCACCGTTGTTGCCGATGGACGTGTCCACCAGCGAGGTGGGGTCCTTGGCGAACCCCGGCCCCCGTTCCTCGGCGCTTGCGACGCCGGAGGTGACCGAGGCCGCGGCCACAGTGGTGACGATCAACGCGGTGGTGAACACGCGCTTCAGCGCTCTCATCACGATCCTCTCGCTCGACAACGTTGTCATAATGATTGCCGTCGATCTTGCTCCCCGGATGTTGATCCGTCAATCCATCGTCGTGAGCGGCCTCGGGCGGGGGTGGCGCCTGGAGGACCGCAGAAACTCCCGCCCCTCCCTGTCCGCTCGGCTCCCGTCCGAGGCCGCGGGCCGCGCGGCTGCTCGGGCGCCCAGGACATGGCCGCCTGCCACCGCGGCGGCTTCTGCCTCGCCCAACCACCGGGTGCGCCGGACCCGGCGGCCCGGCGCCCCCAGCCCCTCTCTCAGCCGCGGGCGACGGCGATCGACCCCTGGAGACGCTCACCCGCCTCGTAGACCATGTACGGCACTCCGTGGTCCGTTCCGAAACTCGGTGAGGCGCTGCGGCCGTTCTCCGGGGCTGCGGTGCCCGAGTCGTAGAAGACGCCGAGGTGGTCGCGGCGGGAGAAGTCGTTGCCGACCTCGGTGATCAGCAGATTGCCGCCGCTCTCCTTGTTGGTGTTGTAGACGACGTACGTGCTTCCGTTCCGGCTCAGCAGGTGCGGGCCGCCGATGTTGTCCGCGCCGACGTCGGTGTGGCGTACGAGCGGCTGCTGGTCGAACGTCCAGTCGCGGCCGTCCTTCGACCAGCCCCACGCGATGTCACGGTGGTTGGACTGGTTGTTGAGCATGCACAGCATCACGTAGCGCGCCCCCCGCGAAGGCAGGTCGTGCCGGAAGACACGGGCGTAGGAGGTCTCGGTACTGCCCGCCGGCATCATCGCGGTGGTGAGCACCACCTTGTCGTAGGTGAAGGTGATGCCGTCCTTGGAACGGGCGAGCCGGGTCGTGCTGTTCTCGCCGTGGAAGTAGAGCCAGAACTCCTTGACGTCCTCGTTCCACAGCACGTGCGGGGAGGCGACATGGCTGACCTTGTAGTGCGGCTGCCAGTTGTTGGAGACGATGGGGTTCGCCGTGTATTCGGTGAACGGCCCTTCCAGCGAGTCGCCGTACGCCAGGCAGATGCCCCCGGGGGCGTCGTGCGGGCCGTAGTAGAGGTAGTAACGGCCCAGCGGATTCGCCAGCTTGTCGTAGACCCCCCGGATGCACGGGAAGATGATCTCGCCGGTCGGGTTGTACTTCAGCTCGGAGGGTGTCAGCAGCGTCTTGACGTATCGGTAGGCGGGGAATCCGCCGGGGGCCGCCGCCGCGGCTCCTTCCGGATCGATACCGGAGGCGGCCGCGGCACTGCCCGTAGCGGCGCCGGTGGCGATGATTCCGGTGGTGGCGGCGGCCCCGGCGACCGCGCCCCGCAGGAAGACCCGGCGGCTCGGCTGCCGGCGGCCGGACGCGGCCCGCGGGTCGTGGTGGTGTGCCTCGTGCTCATGGCCGTGCTGTGTCATGTCTTGCTCCGTCCCGAGGAGTGAGCGATCACAGATGACTGGGGTGAGGGGTCACAGGTAACTGGCGGCGGTCACGCAGAACCCGCCGAGGGCGACGGCCCAGACGTACGGCAGGGTCCGCAGCATCACCTGCTGCGGCGTCACCCCCGCGTACTGGGCGCTCCAGACGGTCTGCGTACTGGTGGGGTCCGACACCCCGAAGACCTGGTTGTACGAGGTGGCGAGGCCGAGGACCGCGACAGCCGGGTAGATGCCGGCGGCGATGAGGACACCGGCGATGCCCGCTCCGAGGCCGTAGACGTTCAGGGGTCCCCGGTACAGGCAGAGCGGTACGAGCAGGGTGAACACGAGGACGAACAGCACCGGGTGCTGCGGGCTGACGGCCTTCACCAGCGGTTCCAGGGACTCCACCGCTCCCGGCAGCTTCACCGCGGCGAGCAGGATGCCGATCGCGACGAACAGCACGATCGGTGCCGCCGCGACCTCGAACGCGCCGTACAGAGTGCGCAACAGCCGCTTGTTCATGTCGCGCGGCCGCGTGGTCGTGACCAGCGCGTACAGGACACCGGCCAGCATCGAGGGCAGGATCGCGACTTCGAAGCCGAGCGCCAGGACCAGCGGAACGAGCGGGGTGAGCAGGGCGTACCAGGGTGCGTCGGCGAGCTGCTTGCGTCGCGAGGCGGGCTTCGGGGAGGCCGACTTGAGCGACCACGCGTGCTCCACCCCGCGACGCCGCGTCTCGATGAGGACGAAGAGCACGGCGGCGGCCAGCGCGAAGGGGAACAGCTTCATCATGAAGCCGCGCACCGTGTCGACGGGCAGTTCGAGGGCGGTCGAGAAGAACTGCCAGATGGGCAGTTCGAAGGGCATGCCGGCGGCGATGCCCATCAGGATCGTCCCGGCCGCGGTGACCTTGGGAATACCGACGGCGATCATGGCGGGGATGCCGATGATCCCGGCGAGCATCGCCGCGGGGGCGGAGCCGGTGACCGTACCGACCAGGGTCGAGACGGCGAGGACGCCGAGGGCGACCACGACCGGCCGGTCCCCGCCGAACTCGACGATCTTGCGGACCAGGGTGCCCGCGATGCCGGTCTCGTCGAGGAGCTTGCCCAGCCAGGAGCCGAGCAGGATCGCGATCATCGTGGCGGCGAGCAACGGCGCGCCGGTCTGTACGACCGTGTCCAGGACGCTGTTCTCGCCGGTCAGCGGAGCGCCCGCGACGAAGGCGATGACGACGCCCAGGATGACGAGCGCGAAGGCGGTGGGCAGCCTGCGGGTGAGCATCGCGGCGACACCGGCCGCCATGACAAGAAGGATGACGACGCCCATGGCGTTACTTCTCTCTTCCGTGCGGGAATCCGTGCTGCGGCTCGGCCGCGGTGGCCAGGGCGGCCGTGAGCAGGAGCGGGCTGCGTCCCAGACCACAGGCGGCGCGGGCGTGGGCATGTGCGGCGATCTCGTCGGCCCCGGCGACATGGCCGTACAGGGTGTGACGCCCCGCGCGCAGTACGACATGGTTCAGCGCGCGCTTCAGATCCTTCTTCGCCGGCCCGTGGTGCAGCCGCTCGTGCACCGCCTCGTGCGCGATCGCCGCCGCCCGTACCGATCCGGCCGGGAACCAGTGACGCCATCCGAGCAGGTCGGTCAGCTCCTCGGCGAGGGCCAAGGTGTCGGTGAACAGCTCGACGGTCGGGACCGGCCGGGAGGTGTAACGGGCCAGGAGCCCCTTTGCCAGTCCGCCGTCGCTCTCCACGATCCGGGCTGTGGAGGGGGCGGGAGCGAGGGCCGCGCCGAACACGTCGGCCGTACGCGCCCAGTGACGCAGCAGTTCCGGGTCGCGGCCCTCGTGCGTGGGAGTGTGCGCCAGCAGCCGTACGCCGAACTCGACGTCGTCGCACGCCGAGAGGGTCCCGATCGCCGCGAGCGCGGCCGAATCGAGCAGGGCGGCCGTCATGACCGCACCTCCAGGACGGCGACGACCGGTTCGTCGGCGGCGCGGGCACGCAGTTCGCTGCGGGCGAGCGCGAGCAGCGGCTGCGGATCCAGCACCCCGGACAGGTCGGCTATTCGGGAGCCGAGCAGCAGCCGCAGCGCCGGGGCGCGGACACCGCCGTCGCCGTACGACGTCGCCTCCTTCACCAGGCCGGCGAGGACCTCGGGCGCCCGGCCCACCGTGGTGGTCTCGACCCGGGCATCGGGGGCGTGGAGCCGTACGACGCCGTCCGCGTCGACGACGCGCACCGGGTGGCGGTCCGGGCGGAACCGCCGGTGCACGTCGGTGCCGTACACGGTGTGGGCCGGGGTGCCCGCGAGCACCCGCACCGACGCCGGGTCGGTCCTGAGGCTGTCGGCTGCGGCACGCAGCCGGTCCGCCTCGTCGGCCCGGTGAGCACGGTCCTGCGTACGCAGTTCGGTGGCGCCGGTCGCGACGGCCCGCACGGTGCTGGTCTGCGGATCGACGGTGACCTCGACCTCCACGCCGTCGGCTGCGGCACCCTGGGCGACGACAGCCGCCTCCGCCTCGGCGCGCACGGCGAGTATCTGCTCCTGCCCGGCACCCGGGATGATGCGCTCGACCTGCTCCCGGATGAGGGCGAGGGCCACTCCGATGGGGCTGATCACCTCGCTGTGCCGGGCGATCCTGCCCTCCTGGCCGGTGGCGGCCGCGAGATGAGGAGTGACGGAGGCGGCGCCACCGCCCCCGCCGACGAGCAGCGCGGTGTCCTTGTCCAGGCGGTAGTCGCGCATCATCGTGTCGACCACCGCCCTGACCTGATCGGTGCCCGCATCCAGGATCATCGTCGCCGCCGTGGCGACGTCCGTGCCGAGCAGGGCGGCCAGAGGGGCGATCGCGGCCTCGGCGACGGCCCGGTCGCACTGTGCGAAGTCCCCGTCAGGCACCCGGCCCAGGGCGTTGGCCGCACAGGTCATGGTGATTGCGAAGCGCCCGCCGGCGGCATCGATCACCGCGTAGTCGGCCGGGTCGTCCTCCATCGGCCGGATCGTGGTGACCTTCGCGTCACGCAGGTCCGCCGCGCTCGCGAAGCATGCGTACGCCAGCCCCGCGATGTGTGCGCTGCGCGGTCCGACACCGGTGACGCCGCCGCCGGCGAGACGGACCATCGACCCGCCTCCGACCCCGACGGTCCGTACGTCGAGCGCCGACAGGTACGAGGCCCGGCCGAGGATGGTGGCGTGCCGCACGGCGACCTTGCCCCGCCGCACGACACTGATGTCCGTGGACGTTCCGCCGGTCTCCAGGAACAGGCCCTCGCTGATGCGCTCCTGCATGAGCGCTCCGGCGACACCCGCCGCCGGTCCGGACAGCACGGTCAGCAGCGGTCTGCGTCGCATCTCGTCCAGCGACATCACACCGCCGTCGCAACGCATCACCATCAACGGCGCGCTCACGCCCGCCTTGGTGATGGAGGAGTCGACGAGGTCGGCCGTGGCGAGCATGCGCGGCAGGATCGCGGCGTTCACCACGGCCGTCCGGGTCCGCTTGTGGAGCCCGTACAGCGAGGTGATGTCGTGCGCGGCCGTCGTCGGCAGCCCGAGCTCCGAAGCCGCGGCGGCGACGGCGTCCTCGCCCTCGGGACGGTCGACGCTGAACGGCTGGCTGGCGACGACCACTTCGGCGCCCTCCCGCACGACCGCGTCCAGGGCGGCGCGTACGGCCGGCGCGTCGTCCGGGTCGGCCACGTGCCCGTAGACGAGCGGCAGCCGCTTGCCCGGGGTGAGCTCCAACTTGCGGAACGAGGCCAGCCGGCGGGTGAGCGCCGCGCTCGGACCTGCGCCGATGCCGATCAGGCCGACGGTGGCGACGTCGCCCTCCAGCAGGGCGTTGGTAGCCTGTGTGGTGCCGTGCGCGAGGAAGGTCACGTCCTGCGGGGTGTGGCCGGTCTGCTCCAGCAGGCGGTCGAGAGCTTCGACGATGCCGTGGGCGACACCGTCCTCGTGGTGGTGGCTGGTGGGAACCTTCACCTGCCCCAGCAAGTGCAGGGTCGTGGCGTCAACGGCCACGGCATCGGTGAAGGTTCCGCCCACGTCGATGCCGACGCGGATGCGGTGGGTGTTCATGGCTGGGCACCTCCTTGTGCGGGTTGGCAGGGCGAGGGCGGCAGGGGACCGGTCGTCGTTACGGGACCGGCCCTGGGCCGGGCGGGTACAGGTGGAGCTGCGCCCGCCCGGCGCTCCGCCCTCACCCCGGGGGGCCGTGCGGTGAAGCGGTGGTGTCGTCCGGGCGAACGGGGCTGCCCGGTGGTGGGTCAGTAGCCGCGTACGTCGGGCCAGTGACGCTGGATGCCTTCGCGGTCCAGCAACCGGGCGAACGCGTCGAACCGCTTGTCCTCGGCCTGGACCCGGTGAGGTTCGACGCCCTCGGCGACGCAGTGCGCCGCGAGGGAGCCGGCGACCTCGCCGATGTTCCATTCCACCGGGTGGAGCCGGTAGCAGCCGTTGGTGATGTGGGTGGTGCCGATGTTCTTGCCGGCGGGCAGCAGGTTGCGCACCCGGCGCGGTATCAGAGCACCGAGGGGGATCTCGAACGGCACCGAACCGATGTCGATGTAGTTGTCGCCACCGGTCGAGGGGTGCAGATCGATGCGGTAGTTGCCTACGCCGACGGAGTCCTTGTACCGGGTGCCGCCGTACGGACCGACGATGTCGATGGACACGTCGTGCTCGGTGACGGTGGTGACGGCCTTGATGCGGCGCGACTCGCGGACGTACGGAGCCTTGGCGAGCCCGTCGGACGTACCGGTGATGTCGGGACGCAGCCGCAGCCCGGGGAACCCCTGGCCGCCGTCCGCGCGGGGCGCCTCGGTCTGGAGCCAGTACAGCACCGACAGCGACAGCTGGCGGGCCTCGGCCAGTGCGGCGGCCGACGTCTCCTCCCCGGCTCCGATCAGAGGCTTCAGCCAGTAGTCGTTCAGCGGCCAGTTGACCAGGGTGATGTCGGAGTCGAAGGCGCCGGGACGGTGCAGCTTGCGCGCCAGGATCCGGCGGAAGCCGAACAGTTCCTTGTCACCCGCGTCGGCGGACTGGTCCGCGTTGACGTCGAGCGGGTCGAGGTCCGGGTTGGGGACGAAGGTACGCGGGACGGCTTCCAGGCTGCGGGGGTCGGGGGCGAGGAAGCCGAGCAGCGGGCCCGGCCAGAAGTCCGGCTGATAGGTGCGCCAGAAGTCGTAGTCGGCCGGGCGCTCGATGGTGTGGTCCTCGCCCTCGTGGTGGGAGAGCGCGAAGCACACCGTGATGCCCTGCTGGTTGAGGGGCTGTGCCTCCTCGGGGGCATGCGGTTCGTCGAACTCGGCGCGTGCCTCCGCACCGATCACGTGCTCCACCCCGGCGAGTTCGAGCAGTTCGCCGGTCTCGGTGGCGTCGACGACGTAACGGGCTCTGAGCGTATGGCGGTTGCCGGTGCGGGTCTCCTCCAGCGTGACGGACCGTACGGTGTCGTCGTCTCCCGCCTCGGCGGCGACGGGCCGGTGCTCGGTCAGCAGTGTCAGCCGGCCGGATGAGCGGTGCGGCGCGAGCATCGCCTCAAGGACGGCGAGGGCGACGCGCGGCTCGTGGCACAGCTTGCTGACACGGCCGGCCCCGGGGTTGAGGGTGGTGAGCGCCAGGGCCTCGGAACGCAGAGGGTACCAGCGGCGGTAGTGGTCCCTGATGGACTCGCGCAGGGCGCGGTAGGAGGCGGTGGTCCCGAACTCCTCCACCCACGGATGCTCGTCCGGCGGGACCGCCTGCGAGGTGAGCTGGCCGCCGATCCAGTCCGTCTCCTCGGTGAGGACCACGGTGCGCCCGGCCCGGCAGGCGGCGAGGGCGGCGGCGACGCCGCCGAGTCCGGCGCCCACGATGAGGATGTCCGGTTCGGATGTCACGGTTCTCCTTGAAGTGCTGGGTGTACTCAGTGCAGTGGTGCGGGTGTGCGGGGGAAGTGCGGAGCCCGGTCAGCGGTGGGCAGGGGGCGGACCCGCTGTCGAACCGGGGCGGAAGGCGCAGGCAACGAGAGGTTCCGTCGCCTCTTCGCCGGCCACCAGCGCGGCGAGCATGCGTACGGCGGCCGCGCCCAACTGCGGCCGGGGGATGTCGAATCCGGTGAGGTCCGGGCCGTCCGCGAGGTCCGGCGGGGGGCTGCCCAGTACCGCGAGCGAGGCGTCGCGCGGGCAGTCGATCCCGACGAAGTGCGCGGCGCCGTGCAGAGCCCGCCAGGCATCGCCGGTATCGGTCTCCTCCGCGACGAACGCCGTTACCCCCTCGTCCAGCCAGCCGCGCAGCCGCTCCGCGGTGAGGTCGCGCTCCGGGTCGGCCGAGCGGAAGACGGCTCCGGGGCCGCCGGGCAGCCCCGCCTCCTCCAGCCCCTTGAGGAAGCCGTGTTCGCGGTCGGTGGAGGCGGGGGCGTCGTCGTCCTCACGCACGAGCAGGATGCGCCGGTGCCCGAGGGAGGCAAGATGCGCCACGACCTCCTGACTGGCGCTGATGTAGTCGGCACCGACCCAGGCCAGCCCCTCCAGCTCGTCCCTGCGGCCCAGGTGCACCACGGGGAAGCCGTCGGCGACCAGCCGCAGCAGCTCGGCGGCGGGCGCGTGGCGTCCGAGGAACAGACAGCCGTCGGCGAGCCGCACCCGGTTGAGCGCGTGGGGCCCGGCGGCCCCGGCACCACCCGTACTGGAACCGGTGAACAGAACCAGGTCGTAGCCGCGGGCGGCCGCCTCCTGCTCGACGCCGACGAGGAACGGGTAGTACGAGTGCTGCACGTCGGTCGGGAACGTCGAGGTGAAGCTGAAGACCCCGAGCAGATTGTTGCGTGCGGCGGCCAGCCTGCTGGCCGCCGGGTCGGGGACGTAGCCGAGCGTACGCACGGCGTCGAGCACCTTGCGCCGGGTCTCCTCCGAAATGGTTGCGCCCTGCTTACGTGCCCCGAGGACCAGCGAGACCGTGGCCTGGGAGACCCCGGCGAGGCGTGCGACCTCGGCCTGCCGAGGCCGGGACGTGCGCCCCCCCGGGGCGGGGGTCCGGCCCGGCCGGGCGCGCTGCTTGGGTTCTTCCACGGTGTGCCTCCGGATCGTTAATGCGTATTACTAATGCGCATTAACGAGTACTGTGAGCCCCGGCATCGCGGCGGTCAAGGGTTCGCGCAAGACTTCTTTCGGCCCTTCCCGCCCGGAGGGGCAAGGCGTGCGGGCGGTGCTGCCGGCTCGCTGTCGGAGGGCGCGGCTGTGCGGCCGCCCGCGGGAGGCCCCGCGGGCGCGCTGGTCGAGGCTCACGCGTCGGCGGTTTTGGGGCGTGCCTTCGATGGGGCAGCGGCTCCGGCTACTGCACCCCGTGCGGCCGGAACTGGACGCTGATGCGCCCTCCGGAGGACCGGGCCGACTTGGGGATGGCGTGCTCCCAAGTCCGCTGGCACGAGCCACCCATCACGATCAGGTCGCCGTGCCCCAGCGGGCGGCGGACGGTCTCGCCGCCGTGAAGCGGGCGGAGCAGCAGGTCGCGGGGTGCGCCGACGGAGAGGATGGCGACCATCGTGTCCTCGCGGGCGCCCCGCCCGATGCGGTCACCGTGCCAGGCCACGCTGTCGCGTCCGTCCCGGTAGAAACAGAGGCCGGCTGTGGCGAACTCCTCGCCGAGCTCGGCGGCATAGTGCGCGGAGAGGGCCCGGCGTGCCTCGTCGAGTACGGGGTGGGGCAGCGGTTGGCCTGCCCGGTAGAAGGCGAGCAGCCGGGGCACGTCCACGAACTTCTCGTACATCTGCCGACGCTCCGCCTTCCACGGGACGTCCGTGGCCAGCTGTTCGAACAGGACTCCGGCGCCACTGAGCCAGCCCGGCAGCAGGTCGATCCAGGCCCCGTCACCGAGAACCGTCCTGCGGATCCCGCCCAGAGGGCCCAGCCGCACGTCGTCGCTCTGGTCGAAGAGTGATCCCTGGAGCTGGTGGGTTGCCATGGGCCCAGTCTACGCGAATCGAACAGGTGAGCTAATTCGGGACCGGGCCGCCGGCACGCCGGACGCGGCTGGGCGGTGGCTCGCACGCACTGCGGAGGGGGCGGGCCGGCGGCGTCGGAGGCCGCCACGTGCTGCCGCCTGACCCGGGCCCCGCCCGGATCTCACCTTCCCGCTGCCCGCGCCCGAGCGTCGGTGCCGCCGCTGCCGGCCGAACAAGGACCGCCCGCCCTTCCGGCCGTGGCATGCGCTCAGTCCGTGATCAGTTCAGGAAGCCCGGATCGCCCGGTCGATCTCCGCGCCGGTACGGGCCACGACGACGGGCCACTCGTCCCTGAGGGAGGCAGGCAGAAGATCGCGGTCCTCGTCCTGCTGGATCATGGTCGGTCCGCCCGGGACGACGAGCACGGCATCCAGCCGTCGCAGCAGGACGGCCAGGAGGTCCATGATCCCGTCCCCTGCGAATCGGTTGAAGGTGATGCCGGTCGGGTTGTTGAAGTACACGCCCGCCTCCTCCCCCCTCCGCCGTACTCACCAGCAGGAAGTCAGTCGCGGGGTCCCACGCCACCGCACAGGGGTCAGGGACCTCGTGCGTGGCACTCATGTCCAGCGTCGTCGGCTCACCGTTCTTGAACCGGCACACGAGGATGAGATGGGTCCGGAGTCCCACCCCTCGGAGCACTCGCCCCTGTCCACCTCTGCGACCGAACGAAGAGCAGCGGACGGCAAGGAGCGGTCGTTCGTCCCGACGACGTGCCCACCTACCCGCCCGGGGAGGTGGGCAGGGGCGCTTGTTATCGTGCGCCGATGTCAACGATCAGGCAGTTCCAAGTGACCTTCGACTGCGCGGATCCTGCGCGTCTCGCCGGATTCTGGTGCGAGGTGCTGGGGTACGTCGTACCTCCGACCCCGACGGGGTTCGCCACTTGGGAGGACTACCATCGCTCGCTGCCGCCTGAGGACCAGGTGGTCTATTTCGCTTGCAGCGATCCCTCGGGTGTGGGCCCGCGCGTGCTCTTCCAGCGCGTCCCTGAAGGGAAAGTTGTCAAGAACCGGCTGCATCTCGACGTGCGGGCCGGCATCGGGCTCGTGGGTGAGGAGCGCCTGGCCACGCTTGAAGCCGAATGCGCACGGCTGGTCGCGCTCGGCGCGGTACATGTGCGAACGATGCTTGCCGATGGCGAGAACGAGTCCTGCATTGTGATGCAGGACCTTGAGGGCAACGAGTTCTGTCTCGACTGAGGACGCACCGGGTCGGCGAGGTGGGGAACCGTCTGTCTTGGACCTCTCGGGTCTCGCACGCGGCGGGAGTCATCCCGTGAGACCTTCCATTCCACGAGCCGCTCGGCGGCCTGCCGCGCGGGCCCCTCCTGCACCTCGTGCTCCTCCTTGGCCCGCAGGACTTCCGTGGATCCCGGGCAGGGCCGATCGAGAGTGGGCGCGAAGGGCAGGCGCCTCGCGGCGAAGCGCTCTGCATAGCGCTCGGGGGAGCGGGGCCCTGTGACGGCTCCTGTCGCGCGGTTCACCGCGCGATCAGGTAGTCAGGAATGGTGAACAAGGATGCGACCGACGCCTTCGTGCATGTCCGGGGTGCCAGTGAGAACAACCTGCGGAACATTGATGTCGACGTTCCGCGGGACGCGATGGTCGCCTTCACCGGCGTCTCCGGGTCGGGCAAGTCGTCGCTCGCGTTCGGCACGCTCTACGCGGAGGCGCAGCGGCGTTACTTCGAGTCCGTGGCGCCGTACGCCCGAAGGCTGCTGCAACAGGTCGGTGCACCCCACGTGCAGGAAATCACCGGGCTGCCACCGGCCGTGGCCCTGCAGCAGCGACGCGGGTCGCCCGGTTCCCGCTCGACGGTCGGCACCCTGACCACGCTGTCCAATCTGCTGCGCATGCTGTACTCCCGCGCCGGCACCTATCCGCCCGGGGCGGCGCGGCTGGAAGCCGAGTCGTTCTCACCCAACACCGCGGCCGGCGCCTGCCCGCGGTGCCACGGACTGGGCGTCGTGCACGACGTCGCCGAGGAGCTGCTCGTCCCGGACCCCTCGCTGAGCATCCGCGAGGGGGCGATCGCCGCCTGGCCGGGCGCCTGGCAGGGCGCAAACCTCCGCAGTGTCGTGAGCGGCCTGGGGATCGACATCGACCGACCGTGGCGCAGGCTCAGGAAGAAGGACCGGAACTGGCTGCTGTACACGGACGAGCAGCCCTCCGTGTACATCGAGCCGGAGGAGGATCGCGTCGACTACGGCTATCAGGGCAAGTTCTGGAGCGCTCGCAAGCACGTCATGCACGTCCTTGCCGACTCCAGGAGCGAGAAGATGCGCGAACGGGCGCTCCGGTTCGTCAGGAGTGTGCCCTGCCCGGAGTGTCACGGCAGCGGACTGCGGCCCGAGGCGCTCGCCGTGACTTTCGCCGGACGTTCCATCGCCGAGGTCAACGCGATGCCGCTCACCGGGGTCGCGGCGCTGCTGCGGCCCGTCGCGGCACGGTCCGAGGCCGACGCCACCACGTCGACCGCCCGATCCGGGGAGACGACCGAGGTCGCGGTCCGGATCTGCGGCGATCTGGTCGCGCGGGTCGACGTACTGCTCGACCTGGGCCTCGGATATCTCGGCCTCGGGCGCCGCTCGACGACCCTGTCGCCCGGCGAGGCGCAGCGCGTGCGGATCGCCACCCAGCTGCGCTCGGGGCTGTTCGGCGTCGTCTACGTCCTCGACGAACCCTCCGCGGGCCTGCACCCGGCTGACGCGGAACCGCTGCTGGAGGTGCTGGACCGCCTCAAGGCGGCAGGCAACACACTGTTCGTCGTGGAGCACGACATGGACGTCGTACGGCGCGCGGACTGGGTGGTCGACATCGGCCCCGGTGCGGGCGAGGGCGGCGGACGCGTGCTGTACAGCGGCCCGGTCGCCGGCCTGGAGCGGGTCGGGGAGTCGGCCACGAGCGAGTACCTGTTCGGGCGCGCCAAGCCGCTCGATCACCGTCCGCGCGCACCGCACGGCTGGCTGCACCTGCGCGGCGTCTCCCGCCACAATCTGCACGACGTGTCCGTGGACGTGCCGCTCTGCGTCCTGACGGCGGTGACGGGCGTGTCCGGTTCCGGGAAGTCGACGCTGGTGACGCAGGTGCTCGCCGAGGTCGTCCGCGGCCACCTCGGACTCGTACCGGAGGAGCCCGACGAGGCGCAGTTGCAGGTCGACGTCCAGGACGCGTCGGGACTCGAGTCGTTCGACCGTCTGGTCCGGGTCGACCAACGGCCCATCGGCCGAACCCCCCGGTCCAACCTGGCCACGTACACGGGGATGTTCGACGCGGTGCGCAAGCTGTACGCGGCGACGGACGAGGCCAGGGCGCGCGGTTACTCGGCCGGGCGGTTCTCCTTCAACGTGCCCGAAGGGCGGTGCGAGACCTGCCAGGGCGAAGGATTCGTCGCGGTGGAACTGCTGTTCCTGCCCGGCACCTACGCGCCGTGCCCGACCTGCGAGGGTGCCCGGTACAACGCCGAGACGCTGGACGTCACCTACCTCGGCAAGAACATCGCGGAAGTGCTGGCGCTGTCCGTCGACGCCGCCGCCACGTTCCTGTCCGCCGTCCCGGCCGCCTCCCGCAGTCTGGAGACGTTGCGCGAGGTGGGCCTGGGGTACCTGCGGCTGGGCCAACCCGCGACGGAACTCAGCGGCGGTGAGGCGCAACGCATCAAACTGGCCACCGAACTGCAACGAGCCCGCCGCGGCCACGCGCTCTACCTGCTCGACGAGCCGACGGCGGGGCTGCACCCCTCGGACGTCGCGCTGCTGCTGCGACAGCTGCACCGGCTCGTCGACGCGGGCAACACGGTCGTCCTCGTCGAGCATGACCTGGACACGATCGTTACCGCCGACTGGGTCATCGACCTCGGGCCGGGCGGTGGCGACGCGGGCGGGCGGGTGGTCGCGGCGGGCCCGCCGGCCAAGGTGGCGAGGGCCCGCCGCAGCGCCACCGCGCCCTATCTCGCGGCCCGGCTCGCGCGCTCCTGACGACGGCGCGGAGGGCCGGTGAGCCGGCGTCCACTCAGCACCGGTCTCGCGCACTTCCTTCGCGCACGAGCCGAGTCGGTGGCCCGCGCCAGCCTGCTTGGTGCAGCAAAATGCCGAGGCGGGGTGCCTGGTCGCAGCGGCGCACGATGTTCCTGAAGGCCTTCGACCGAAGGGCATGGCGATGTACAGTGTGGGACGCCCTTGACCTGCAAAAAGCTGGCAGGGAGCCGTCTTCCAGGAGTCCAAAGTGCTGCGTACTCTGTTCAAGTCCAAGATCCACCGAGCCACCGTCACCCAGGCAGATCTCCATTACGTCGGCTCCGTCACGGTCGACGCCGCGCTGATGGAGGCCGCCGACCTGCTGCCCGGCGAGCTGGTCCACATCGTGGACATCGACAACGGCGCCCGGCTGGAGACCTACGTCATCGAGGGCGAGCGCGGCTCCGGTGTCATCGGGATCAACGGCGCTGCCGCCCACCTCGTACACCCCGGTGACCTGGTCATCCTGATCAGCTATGCGCAGGTCGACGACGCCGAGGCGCGCGGGCTGGTTCCGCGTATCGTGCACGTCGACGCGGGCAACCGGATCGTCGAACTCGGGGCCGACGCCTCCGCACCCGTACCGGGTACGGACACCGAGCGCAGTCCGCACGCCGTGCCCGCGGCGCGCTGAAGGGCATCACTCAGCGAGGGAGCTTTCGCCGTGCCGGAGCGGGCAGAACAGACCGGACCAGCCATCCGTGACGACCGGGCGGCAGGCAGGCTGCTCGCTCACGTAGACGGGGTGGCCGTGGGCGTCATCGTGTACTTCGCGATGGACGGGACGCCTGCGGCGCTCGTCGCCGTGCACACCGTCGTTGAACAGGGGCACGAGGGCAAGGGCATCGGCGGTTCCCTGGTGAAGGAGTTCTACGCCATGGCGGCCCGCGAGGGCGTTCCCGTCGTCCCCCTCTGCCCGTACGCCGCGAAGTGGGCCTCGCGCCATCCGGACGAAGCCCACGAGGTCCCCGCGGAACTGGTGGAGCGTGCCAGGGAGGAGCTCGCCTCGCACCCCGAGCTCTACTGATCACGGAGCAGCTCGTCCGTGTCGTGCGGGCGGGCGGCCCGGAGGGTGCCCGGCCCGTGGCCGACGTCCCACGCGCCCTCGGCGGTGGCTGTGCGGACGTGGACCGGGTGCCGGTAGCGTGGGGCGGATGAGCCTCGCCCTTCTGCACACCTCTGCGGTCCATGTCCCGGTCTTCGACGCCCTGCGCGACGCCCGTCACCCCGGACTCGTCCTGCGCCACCTCGTGCACGGGGACCTGCTCGACCGGGCGGGTGTGCTGGGCCCGGAGGCGATGGCGGGTGATGTCGAGGCGCTGGTCAGCGGCGCTGTCGCCGAGGGGGCCACCGCGGTGCTCTGCACCTGTTCGACGATCGGCGGTGTCGCCGAGTCCGTCGGGGCGCGTCTCGGCGTCCCGGTCCTGCGCATCGACCGGCCGATGGCGGCCGCCGCCGTCCGAGCGGGGCGGGTCACCGTTCTGGCGGCACACCACGCCACCCTGGAGCCGACCCGCGCCTTGCTCGCGCAGGAGGCGGAGCGGGCGGGGGAGACCCTGGACGTGCGTACCGTGCTGGTCGACGGCGCCTGGGCGCGTTTCGAAGCCGGTGATCACGGCGGCTACCTGGATCTCGTGGCGGCCGCCGCCGACGACGTGACGGACGCCGACGTGATCGTCCTGGCCCAGGTCTCCATGGCGGGCGCGGTCACCCGTTCGGTCACCCGGATCCCGGTCCTGTCCAGCCCGGGGCCCGGTCTGGACGCCGCCGCGGTCGCGGCCGCAGGCTGACCGACCCGGCCGGCGGTCGTGAGCCGGCCGGAGCATCCGCAGCCGTACGTGTGGACTCGCCGGGCGCGGGCAGCCGCTCCGGGAGACGGTGGAGGAGATCCACCCTGACCGTTCGGAGGCTTGAGATGACGCACCCGTTCCCCGACCCGGTACCGCCGGCTCCCACCCCCGGGCCGATGCCGGGGCCGCCCCAGCCGCTGCCGGAGCCCACGCCGGTTCCGCCGGGTCCCGGGCCGACGCCGCCCGTGCCCACGCCTCCGGGCCCGGCGCCGGACCCGATTCCGCAGCCGCCCGCGCCGAACCCCGAGCCGGTGCCGCCGCCCGAGCCGGAGCCTTCGCCGGTCGGCTGACCCGCAGCGGCCGGGAGTCCGGCGGCGGCCGGCTTTCCGGCACCGCCGGCCGGCCAGGGCCCTTCCCCCGGATCAGGCAGGGCTGCCGGGTCCGGCCTGAACAGCTGTGGCGGCGTCGTCGATACGACCCCACGCCGCACAGGGTGCGGGTCGGGCTAGGCCTCGGCCAGTACGGCGTTGGCCCGTGCGGTGACCTCGGTCAGCACCCGGCCTGCCGCAGCGAGGTCCTCGGCCGGCAGGTCCGCGTACAGCCGGGCCGTGATCTCGGCGATGCCGGTTCTGTTCGTTCGCTGCACTTCGGCGCCCGCGGCCGTCAGCACCAGCCGGGACGCCTGGCCGGGCAGCTCCTCCATCAGTCCGGCCGACGTCAGCCCGGAGAGGGTGTCCTGAGCCACCGTCGCTCCGATCTTCAGGGTGGCGGTCATCCGCTCGACGAGCCCGCTCCGGTCGATCGGACCGTCGTTGTCGGCGGTGGCGTTCAGTGCTACGGACTGGTGGAACGTGGTGCCGGTGCCGGCCAGCAGTCGTTCCAGGACGGCGCGGGTGGCGTAGTGGGCCTGGCCGATGACCTGGCCGTTGACGGTGGGTGTGGTGGACATGGTTACTCCTTGGTGGAAGAGCCGTCGGCCGCTGGGGCCGGGGCGTCGAGCAGTGCCGTCAGTGCTTGGGTGAACGCCTCGGTGTCCGCGCCTTCGAGGCCGCCCAGCGGAGTGAGCAACCCGTCGAGGAGCTGCTGCACCACGCCGACCGCGCGGCCGGTCACCGCGGTGCCCTCATCGGTCAGCGACAGCTGGACCGCTCGGGAGTCGGCCGGATCGGTGGTGCGCTCGACGAGGCCGGCGGTCTCCAGGCCGCGTGCCAGCTTCGACACGTAGAGCGGTTCGAGGCCGGTGTGGTCCGCCAGCGCGCGCTGACTCGGCCGCAGTCCTGAGCGCTGCATCCCGAGCAGGGATCCCAGCAGTGAGTACTGCGCGTGGGTCAGGCCGAGCGGCCCCAGTGCCCGGTCCATCGCCACCCGCCATTTCATCGACAGGCGCCAGACCAGGAAGCCGGCGGTGGGGCCCTCATGTGCGTTGCTCATGAGAAATACAGTACATGGCTACTATGTACATGGCTACTAAAATTCGGACGTGGTTCCACCCGTAGCACCGGCCGACGTTCAGCCCCGTAGATCCAGCAGGGCATCGGCGTGCGCCAGACCGCTCTCCGCGGCGATCGAGTCCAGCGACTGGACCTCCCGCACCGGCGCGAAGCGGACCGTCGGGCTGTCGTGCCCCGCACCCGGCCCCATGCCGAATCCGTACACCGCCGAGCGCGGCAGGCTGTTGTAGGCCCACGGTGTGGAGAAGTAGTACGCGCCGGTGTCGTACAGCACCACGTAGTCGCCCGCCCGCAGTTCGGGCAGCTCCCGGGCGTGCGCGACGACGTCCCCGGCGAAACAGCACGGGCCCGCGATGTCCTGGACGAGCCCCGGCCCGGCCTTCGGCGATCCACCTGCGTCGAACGCGCCGACCCGCAGTGGCCAGGCGTCCGGCATGAAGACGGTACGCGTGGCGGTCTGCGCGCCCGCGTGGGTGAGCACGATGCGTCGGCCCCCGGCGTCCTTCGTGTACTCCACCAGCGCGCCGATGAAGCCGTTCTTGGCCATCAGCGACCGGCCGAACTCGGTGACGAGCTCGTACCGCCCGTCGAGCAGCCCCGGCACGGCGGCGCGCAGCGCGGCCACATAGGCGGCGAAGGTGGGGCGGACCGTGTCGTCGGCGAAGTTGACCGGCAGGCCGCCGCCGATGTCGAGGCCCGTGATCTGTCGACGGCCGAGCCGGCTGTTGATCTCCTCGGCCAGCCGGTACGTCTCGCCTATGCCCGCCGCGATCAGTTCCAGGGAACAGCCCTGGGAACCCACATGAGCATGCAGGCGGGTCAGCCACGGGTGCGCCGCGAACGCTTCCACGACCCGCTCCCGCGCGCCGGGATCGCGCAGCGCCACGCCGAACTTGGAGGTTGCCGTGGCCGTGCTCATCGCGCCGATCGACCCGCCGCCGACCTGGGGGTTGACCCGGAGCCCGATGGCGGACACCGCGTCGGAGGGCCGCAGCGAAGCGATCCGGTCCACCTCGTCGAGGTTGTCCGCGTTGAGCGCCACTCCGAGTGCCAGCGCCCACCGGATCTCGTCACGCGTCTTGGCGGGGGAGTCGAGGACGATCTTGGACGGGGCGAATCCGGCGTCGAGCGCGATCCGCAGTTCACCCGGGCTCGCGACCTCGCAGCCCATGCCGCACTCCGCTAGGAGGCGCAGCACCGGTACGAGTGACGCGGCCTTCGCGGCGAAGGTGTGGAGCACGCCGGGCACACCCTCGAAGGCCTCGTGAAGTGCGGCGACCGAGTCGCGTACTCCGTCCGTGTCGACGAATCCGGCGACCGGGCTGGACTCGCCGAGCAGACCGTTCGCGACGGCGTGTCGGACCACGGCCGCGACTCGCGCGGAGGAGGGCGGAGCGGAGGGGGACGATGAAAGGCTCATGGAATCAGAGTCAGTGATGGCTGCCTCACAGTCTCTGTCCGGCTGGACAACATCGGTGCAGGCTCTTGTCCGGGTGGCCAATGAACCGCACGGACCAGGGCCAACCTATCCGTTGAGGCGCACGGCGAGCGTGATGAGCAGCCGGGTGTCGGGATCGTCCAGATCCAAGCCGAACCGTTCCCGGACGCGACGCAGCCGGTACCGCAGCGTGTTGGGGTGCACCACCAACCGGGCAGCCGCCCGGACCACATCGCCCGACGCGTCGAGGTAGGCGGCCAGCGTACGGACGAGCTCACCGCCCGATGCCCGATCCGTCCGCACCATCTCGTGCACCCGCCCGCCGCCCGCCTCCCACACCGGCCGGACCGCGTCCAGCATCCGCACGACGTCCAGCGACGCGCCGACGGCCGCCGCATCCGCGAACCGGGCCGCACCGGCCCCGCCCTGACGGAGCGCGCGCTCGCGCAGCACCCGCACGATCAGTGCTGCCTCCTCGCACGAGTCACGTACGCGCAGGGCGCTGCCGGCCACCGGCCCCGCCCCCGCCAGGACCGGCACGCCGCCCGGCAGGGAAGGGGCCAGCGTCGCGAGTTCCCGGGCCAGGCCCAGCGCGTCACGTTCCTCACCCGCGCCGAGGGGCAGCAGCGCGAGGAGTCGGTCACCGTCGCGCAGCACCTGCACCGAAGGGCGGTACGACGAGGCGTGCAGGGCGAGCACATCGAGGGTGCGGTCGCCCACGGCCGGTGCCGAACCGTCCCGTTCGACGAGGACGACCGCACAGGCCGCATCGGGTGAGAGCCCCAGGGACCAGGCGTGAGTACGGGCGTCCCCGCCCCCGTGCAGCAGTCCGCGCAGCGCGAGCTCCCTGTGGCGCGCCGCACCGCTCTCGCGCAGCCGTTGCCGCACCAGGAGGGGTGCGGCGGCCTCCGCTGCCCGGCGCAGTGCGTCGGCGGCGTGCGGGGACAGCGCGCGCCCGTCGGCGGCCACCCAGATGGAGCCGAGCACCTCGGGACCGCTGCGGACCGCGATGATCAGACGTTCCGGGCCGTCGGCGTCCCCCGCGCGGTGGATCACGTCCCGAGACGTCCACAGCACCCGCAGCATCCCGCTCCGGCGCAGCTCGGCGACCCGCCACCGGGGGACGCGGCCGCCCAGGATCGTGGACCGGCGCAGCCCGTCGGCCTCGGGCCCGGTGGCGGAGTGGGCCAGCACCCGGAACCGGGTGTCCTCGATCGTGATCGAGCCCCCCGTGTACTCGGCGACCGCCGAGGCGAGGGTGGTCAGGCTCTCCGCGCCCCCTGCCGTGCCATCCGGCGCCCCTTCGTCGAGGCCCGCCCGTGCGCAGGCCAGCGCGGAGCGCAACAACGCCGCGGTGTCCGCCCAGTCGGCCCACTCCGCGCGGGTCAGCAGCGCGATGCCCGACTCCTCGGCGGCGGCCAGGACCTCCGGGGCGGTGGCCTCTCCCTGCGTGTCACGCAGCACCACGCCCGATGCGCCGCGCCCGGCGGCTTCCCGCACCGGGCCGGCGGCCGCGGCGGAAGCGGCCGGCGCACCGATCACCAGCACCAGGCAGCCGTCGAGCGACTGCGCGCCACCCTCGTCACCGACCGCCACGCCCCGCACCTCGACGTCGAGGCCCGCAGGGACCAGGACCGCCCGTAGGGCTGCAGTGTCGTCGAAGGCCAGAACCTCGCGCAGCGCGACCGCGGACTCCGGTGAGGTGGACGTACGGCTCGTCATGGCAGCCGAGCATACGAGCGCACAGGCCCGGGGCGTGTCCGCGGTGAAGTTCCCTCCGGCCCACGACCGGAGGCACGGACACGTCCGGTTCCCCGTCGGCGGTCAGGCGATGATCGGGACCACGGCCTCCGGGGTCAGCATCCGGAACGTGAACGACTGGTGGAAATACAGCCGGATGTCGGTCGCGTCATGGTCCTGGTATCCGATGGACAGGTCCTCGCCCAGGCACAGTTCGAAGTCGCCGCCCCGGGTGGACAGCAGCACTCCGCCCGCGACCGCCGGCGCCCACAGGATCCTGTCGTCCAGCAGGCGGGCCAGGTGTGTGGAGACGGGGTAGCCGTGGTCGGACGTCTCCGTCGCCTCCGTGAAGGCGTCCGCGCCCAGCAAGAGCCGGTACGGCCCGTCCACACCGGCGAGACGCAGCCGGGTCAGCGCCTGGCTGACCGTGGTCGGATAGTCGCGGGCGTCGGCCGGCAAGGGGAGTGCGGCGTGCGAGGAGCCGTCCCGCAGACCGGCGATCCCGGCTGCGGCGTAACCGTCGATGATCACCATGTCCTCGGCGAACGCGCAGGTGCGGGCGGCGTCCTTGACGGGTTGCCAGTCGCTGTCGTCCGAGCCGCGCTCGACATCGTCGACGGCCGCCCGCGTCACGGTGAACGGCACCCGCCACTCGATGACCGGCATCGACGTACGGGCCCGCGCGAGGACGTCCGGTGTGGGCGGATCGATGTCACGCAGATGACCGTCGCCGACCGCCGCCAGATGCGGGCCCTGCGGACCGCTGACGTCGACGACGCGGCGCCCGGCCAGATGGCGGCTGAAGGTGCGCCGGGCCTCCTCTTCGATCTGGTCCCAGGCGGCCTGGGTGACAGGGGCGAGCTCGCGATGGAGGTTGTTCATCTCTGGGCGCTTTCTTGCAGGCTGCCGATGCGCAGCGAACCGTCCCGGAGTACCGGCGCGGCCGCGGCCCTCGCCACCGGCGCGGACGCCGGCTCAGGCTGGGGTGCGGCTTCGGCGGAGGCGGGCAACGGCGGCGGGGCGCCGAGGAAGCCGGCGCCGGGAGTGTGGAAGAGCGTGCCGGTGACCGCGGTCGAGAAGTCGAGGATGCGGTCGTGGGTGCCGGGTGGGTTACCGAGGAACATGTTGCGCAGCATCCGCTCCGTGACGTCCGGGTCGGCGGCGAACCCGATGAAGTACGTGCCGAACTCACCCTGCCCGAAGCTGCCGAACGGCATGTTGGCGCGCAGGATGTCGCGCTCCGTTCCGTCCGCGTCGGTGAGGGTGTTCAGCGCGACGTGCGAGTCGGCGGGTTTGACGTCGTCGGCCAGTTCGACGTCGGTGAATTTGCTCCGCCCGATCACCCGCTCCTGCTCCTCGGTCGTCAGAGCGTTCCATGACGGCAGGTCGTGCAGGTACTTCTGCACGATGACGTAACTGCCGCCCGCGAAATCCGGGTCCTCGTCGCCCACGAGGGCCGCCGCGACGGCGTCGTCGCCCACCGGGTTCTCGGTCCCGTCGACGAACCCGAGCAGATCCCGGTGGTCGAGGTAGCGGAAGCCGTGCGTCTCGTCGACGACCTTCACCGCCCCGCCCAGCCGGTCCAGCAGCTGCGAAGCCCACTCCCAGCACACGTCCATCCGATCGGCGCGCATGTGGAAGAACAGGTCGCCCGGCGTGGCGGGGGCGCGATGGCGGGGGCCGTGCAACTCCTGGAAAGGGTGGAGCGAGGCCGGCCGCGGGCCGGAGAACAACCGGTCCCATGCATCGGAACCGAACCCGGTGACACACACCAGTCCGGCATCCGGGTAGCGGAACCCGATGGAGCGTGCGAACGCCGCCAGATCCGGCAGTGCCTCATGGACGACGGGCTCCCCGCCGGGCTCGATCGTGGCGACCAGGATCAGGGCCGCACTGGTCAGCGGTGCGACGACGGGCTGCGCCGCGGGCCGTTCCTCGATGGTCCCGGGCATGCGGCGGCTCCATGAACTGGCTCGGCGGCGGTACGGCGCGGTGGAACACGGTCCCGTCGCGGGTGGGGACGAGAGGGACCCGCTGCCACTTA
Source organism: Streptomyces sp. NBC_01013 (assembly GCF_045162765.1). Classification (NCBI taxonomy): domain Bacteria; kingdom Bacillati; phylum Actinomycetota; class Actinomycetes; order Kitasatosporales; family Streptomycetaceae; genus Streptomyces; species Streptomyces sp. NBC_01013. The sequence goes on along the minus strand of NZ_CP108687.1, from coordinate 572,913 downwards.
CCCACACCCCGGGCGCCGCCGCACCCCGGGTCACCCGACCGGGCGACCCGGAGAGGACCCGCCCCCGAGTGAGGGCGTTCGGGCCCGCGCCGTGACCGGCGAGGTGGCCCGATGGCCGAACGTGACAGAGCGTCAGCGCTCTGTCGCACCCGCCCCCAGGTCTTCGCCCAGAGCACCGAGCAGGCCGGCGAGCCGGCGCCGGTCCGAAGCGCCCAGCCCGGCGAGCAGTTCCTGCTCCTGGGCCGACCGCACGGTGACGACCCGGTTGGTCAGTTCCAGGCCTTGCGGGGTGAGGGACAGCCTGATGATCCTGCGGTCGTCCGCGTCGCGTTCCCGCCGGATCAGCCCCGCCGCCTCCAGGCGGTCGATGTGCTGGGTGAGGCCGCCCGCGCGAACCCTGCCCGCCGCTGCCACCTCGCCCGTCGTCCGCCGGTAGGGCTCTCCCGCATCGCGGAGGGCCGTGAGCACGTCGTAGGCGGGCAGGCTGAGGCCGTACGCGCGGAGGGTCCTGCCGATCAGCTCCTGATGGGCAGCGGCACAGGAGTTCAGCTGTGCGAACAGGGCGGTGGGCTGTTCGTCAGCCGTCCGGACCGAGAGTTCCGGGCGACGCTCCGCGGCGCCGTCTCCGGAAGCCGCGCCGTCTCCGGAAGCCGGGCCGTCTCCGGAAGCCGGGCCGTCTCCGGAAGCCGCGCCGTCTCCGGAAGCCGCGCCGTCTCCTGAAGCCGCGCCGTCTCCTGAAGATGACGGGGACGGGGGAGCGGGACGGGAATGCGCCTCGCCGTCTGCTGCCTCGCCCTTATGCGGAGAGGGAGGCGCGGTTCCGAGGGCGTCGCCGAAAGCGGTGACGAGCACATCCGTCAGCGCCGGGGCGAGTTCCTCGGTCGGGACGGAGGCCGCCGGATCGTGCGCGAAGAGGTAGCGCTCCATGATCACGCCGAACAGGACGCTCCGGATGACGGCGGTGCGCACCTCCGCATCGGCGGAGTCTCCGAGCAGGCGCGCGAGGGGTTCACCGACCTGCTTCTCCAGGATCGTGCGCAGAAGCTCGGCGCTGGGCGGGTGACTCACGGCCGAGCGGATCAGCGCGGGCCAGGGGTCGTCGGCCGGCAGGCGGTCCCACCGGTCGAGGTAGGCGCGGGCCAGCGCTGCGGGCAGTTCGCCCGTGCCGGCCGCCGTGGCCGAGAGCACGTCGCCCGTGACGCCGGATCCGCCACCGACCGCTTCACGGAACAGACCGTCCTTGGTGCCGAAGTACGCCATCACCAGGCCGGGTGTCACCCCTGCCTCGGCCGCGATGGCGCGGACCCCCACGCCCCGGTAGCCGTGCGCTCCGAACAGGCGGCGGGCCGCTTCGAGGACCGCGTGACGGTTGCCCTCGGGGTCATGGGTGCCGGGGCGGCGCTTCGACGGGTGCCGGGGGCGCCCCGCTTCCCGACCGGCTGGGGGCGCGGTGTTCTGGGCCGGGTCTCGGCGGCCCCTGTCCTGTGGATCCACGGAGACTACATTAAACGAGTGTTCAAATTGAACGGTCGTTCATGAAAACAGTCGTTCAAAAAGAGTCATACTGCATGTACCGGTCCGGTGCGCAGGGTGAGCGGTAGCGCGCTGCCGCCGCGCCTCACCGCCACGATCTCGGCCAGGATCGACAGAGCGGCCTCCTCGGGACCCCGTCCGCCCAGGTCCAGCCCGATCGGCGAGCGCAGCCGGGCGAGTTCCGCGTCCGTCGCGCCCGCCGCGCGCAGTCGCGCCATCCGGTCCTCGTGCGTCCGGCGGCTGCCCATGGCTCCGACGTAGCCGGCCCTGCTCCGCAGGGCGACGCCGAGTACCGGCACGTCGAACCGCGTGTCGTGAGTCAGCACGCACACCGCGGTCGCGGGGTCGACCAGATCCTCGTGGGCGAGGAACCAGCGATCGGGCCTTTCCGTGACGACCTCGTCCGCCCGCGGGAACCGCTCGGCCGTCGCGAAGGCGGGCCGCGCGTCGCAGACCGTCACCCGGTACCCGAGCGTGGCGCCGATGTCCGCCAAGGGCCGGGCGAACTCCGCCGCACCGAAAACGAGCAGGCGGGGCCGAGAGGCGAAGGACTGCACCAGCAGCTGGTATCCCGGTGCGCAGGTTCTGCCGGCGGCTGCGCCGTCCCGGCCGGCCACCACCCCGTCGGCGCCCCGGCCGAGCATGCCCTCGGCCGCCAGGGCCGCGGCCCTGTCCGCTTGCGGGTCCCCCAGGGAACCGGTGGTCGTCCCACCGCCGACGACCAGGCAGCCGCTGCCGTCGAGCGGGGTGACCAGGGCTACCGGCACGCCGGCCGCGATGTCCGTGGCGAGCCGGTCGAGGGCGGCGTCCGCACCCATCTCGCGGACCAGCACCTCGATCGTTCCACCGCAGGTCAGGCCCACCGCAAAGGCGTCCTCGTCGCCGACTCCCCAGCGCTCGAGCACCGGGGCGCCGCCCGCGAGCACGTCTTCCGCGATCGCGCAGACCGCGGCCTCGACGCAGCCCCCCGAGACGCTGCCGACAACCCGGCCGTCCTCGGATACGAGCATCGAGGCGCCCGGACCGTGGGGGGAGGAGCCCCAGGTGTGCACGACGGTCGCCATGGCGAAGCGGGTTCCGGAGCGTTGCCAGGCGGCTGCCTGGTCGATGACATGTCGCATATCGCCCTCCGCGGGCCGTGAAATCTCGGACAGCCTCTTGCCAAGAGGAAACTTTAATGTAAATCATTTCAGGTACTAGATAAGTTGCCCGTGTCGAAAACCACGGCGCGACGACGACACGAGAGATTCGGTGGCAGCGGGTTGAAACCCACATCCTTCGACTACACCGCCCCCAGCACCGTCGGTGAGGCGGTCGCCCTCCTCGGCGACGAGGAACGGGAGGCCAAGGTCGTCGCCGGCGGGCAGTCCTTGATCCCGATGCTGAACATGCGCCTCGCCAGACCCGACGTGCTCGTGGACATCACCCGCATCCCCGAACTCGGCCGCCTCCACGTGGACGAGGCGGGCAACCTGCGCATCGGAGCCGCCGTACGGCAGGCCCACGCCGCCGCGGACGGCGCGGTGCGGGACGGATGGCCGCTGCTGGCCGCCGCGATCGGCCACATCGGGCACCCTCAGATCCGCCACCGCGGCACCGTCTGCGGCAGCCTCGCCCACCACGACCCGGCCGCCGAACTGCCCACCGCGGCGCTGTCCCTGGACGCCCGCTTCGTGATCACCGGCCCGCGGGGCACTCGTACGGTCACCGCAGAGGACTTCTTCGTGGCCACCTTCTCCACGGCGGTCGAGGCGGACGAGCTCCTCACCGAGGTCGTGTTCCCGCCGCTCTCCGCACACCACGGCTGGGCCTTCGAGGAGCTGACCCGCAGGCACGGCGACTTCGCCACGGTCGGCGTGGCCGTCGTCCTCGAACGGGACACCGCAGTGGACACCGTCCGCGCCGCCCGCGTGGTCTTCTGCGGTGCGGGTCCCGTCCCGGTACGCCTGCCCGCTGCCGAGCACGCGCTCGTCGGCAGCGACGCCGGTGAACAGGCCCTCGCCGCCGCGGCCCGTGCCGCGCTGTCCCACCTCACCCCTGCCGACGACGTTCACGCCAGCGCCGAGTACCGGCGCGAGACCGCCGCCCACCTCCTCGTCCGCGCCTGCACCACCGCCTGGGAGCGCTGCTGATGACCCCCTCCGTCCCCGCCCCGCTCGTCGCGGGCGCACCGCCGCTCGCCGAGCCCTCCGCCTGGCACGAGATCAGCCTCACCGTCAACGGACGACCGGTCACCGCCCAGGTCGAGTCGCGGCTGCTGCTCACCGACTTCCTGCGCGACCGGCTCGGTCTGACCGGCACCCATGCCGGCTGCGAACACGGCGTCTGCGGAGCGTGCACCGTCCTCCTCCACGACGAGCCGGTGCGTGCCTGCCTGACCCTGGCCGTGCAGTGTGACGGTGCCGAGCTCCGCACCGTCGAGGGCCTCGCGCCCGCCGACGCCCCGCTCACCCCCGTACAGCGGGCCTTCCACGAGTGCCACGGCATGCAGTGCGGCTTCTGCACGCCGGGATTCGTCATGACGGCGACCGCCCTGACCGAGCAGCCCGAGCGTCCGGACGAGGAACAGGTCGCCGACGCGCTCAGCGGGCACCTGTGCCGGTGCACCGGCTACCGCAACATCCGCCGTGCCGTGTGTCAGGCACTCGACGAGCGATTCGGGGAGTGACCCGCATGTCCCACGGTTCCGAGCGTGCCCAGGCCGGCAGCGGCAGCTGGATCGGCCGTTCCGTCCCGCGCGTCGAGGACGACCGGCTGCTGCGCGGCAACGGCCGCTACGTCGACGACGTGGCCCTCCCGGGCGCGGTCCAGGCGGCCTTCCTGCGCAGCCCGCACGCCCACGCCCGTATCGAATCGGTCGACGTGACGTCGGCCCTGGCCGCACCCGGTGTGGTCGCCGTGTGGACCGGCGACGACGTGGCGGACCTGCCCGCGATGCTGAACAAGGAGGAACTGCGCACCCCGCCCGGTCTCGCCGATCTCCTCGATCCGCTGGTCCGGATGACGCCCATGCCGCTGCTCGCCCGCGAGAAGGTCCTCTACGTCGGCCAGCCCGTGGCCCTCGTCCTTGCCGAGAACCGCTACCTCGCCGAGGACGCGCTGGAACTCATCGAGGTGCGGTACGCCCCTCTGCCGGTGCTGGTCGACCCCGAACACGCCCTGTCGCCGGATGCGGCCCGGCTGCACGAGGACCTGCCGGACAACACCGCGGTCGCCGTCGCCACCCGGGTCGGGGACCCGGAAGAGGCCTTCGCCGCAGCGCATGCCGTGGTGAGTGAACGGTTCGACGCCCACCGGTACGTCGCCTCGCCGATCGAGACCCGTGCCGTCTCGGCCCAGGTCGAGCCGTACGACGGCCGCCTGACCGTCTGGTCGGGCACCCAGACCCCGCACCGGCTCCGGGACGCCATCGCCCACACCCTCGGTCTCCAGTCCGCCGCGGTGCACGTCATCGCGGCCGACGTCGGCGGAGGCTTCGGCCAGAAGGGCATCCTCTACGTCGAGGAACTCCTCGTGCCGCACGCCGCCCGTCGTCTCGGCCGGCCCGTGCTGTGGCGTGAGGACCGCAACGAGAACCTCACCGCCTCCTCCCACGCCCGCGAACAGATCCACCGCATCGAACTCGCCGCGGACGCCGAAGGCCGCATCCTCGCCGTGCGCGACCGCATCACCGTCAACTTCGGCGCGTACAACATGACCGGCCTGGTCGTGCCGTACAACTCCCTGTGCCACCTGCTGGGCCCCTATCGCATCCCGAACGTGCACATCGACGTCACCGGCGTGCTCACCAACACCACCTTCGCCACGCCCTACCGTGGCGCCGGACGTCCGGAGACGGTCTTCGCCATGGAGCGGGCCATGGACCGGCTGGCCGTGGAACTGGGCATCGAACCCGAGGAGCTGAGGGCACGCAATCTGGTGCGGCCCGAAGAGATGCCGTACGCGACCGGCCTGGTGGACCGCTCGGGCAGTCCGCAGTCCTACGACTCGGGGGACTTCCCCGAACTCCTGCGCCGCGCCGTCGCGAAGGCGGACGTCCAGCGGGTACGCGACCGGCAGCGCGAGGGTGCCCGCGACGGCAAGCACCTCGGCATCGGCTTCGCCATGTACATAGAGGCGACCGGTCTCGGTCCCTTCGAGACCGCCCGGATCGACATCGCCCCCAGCGGCCGTGTCCGGCTCGCGATCGGTGCCCCCTCCCAGGGGCAGGGGCACCGCACTTCCATGGCGCAGATCGCCGCCGACGCCGTGGGGGTGCCGCTCGATGTCATCGACGTGGTCGGCGGCGACACCGATGCCACTCCGTTCGGCGTGGGCACCATAGCCAGCCGCGCGCTGGTCAACGCCGGGAACGCCACCCACCGGGCCGGCCGGCTCGTCCGCGAGAGGATCATCGAAGCTGCCGCCCGACGTCTCGGCCTCGCGCCGGACGGTCTCGCCCTGAACGAGGGCGTCGTGTCAGCCCGCGAACCGGGCGGCCCCTCCATCAGCCTCGCGGAGCTGGCAGGGGAGGCGCCCATGCCCGGCACCCCGGAGCCCACCGACGGCCGGCACGGCACCGAGATCAGCGAGACCGTGCACTTCCGTCCGCCGGGTTTCGCCGTCGCGAGCGGAGCACACGCCGCCGTCGTCGAGGTCGACGCACACACCGGCGAGGTCAGGATCCTGCACTACGTCGTGGTCCACGACGCGGGCAACATCGTCAACCCGATGATCGCGGAAGGGCAGGTCACCGGCGGCATCGCCCAGGGCATCGGGGGAGCCCTGTACGAGGAGATGATCTACGGCCCCGACGGGCAGCCCCGTACCGGCACCTACATGGACTACCTGGTGCCCACCTCCTCGGAGATCCCCGACCTCGACATGGACGAGATCTTCACCCCCAGCCCCATGAACGACCTCGGCGTCAAAGGACTCGGCGAAGGCGGCGCCATCGCCCCCCAGGCGGTACTCGCCGGCGCAGTCGAGGACGCGCTGCGCCCCTTCGGCGTGGTCGTGCGCCGCGGACCCCTCTCACCGAGCCGGGTACGCGCGCTGATCCGTACGGCATCCGGCGCCTGATCCCGCCCCACCCGAACCGGTTTCGCATCCACGGCCGGCCGCCCCCTGATTGGACACCCATGCAGCTCGACCACTCCTTCACCGTCCCTGCCCGTCTCGACGACGCCTGGGGGCTCTTCCAGGACCTCGACCGGGTCGCGCCCTGCATGCCCGGCGCCGTGCTGGACACCCTCGACGGTGACTGCTTCACCGGCCGCGTCAAGGTCAAGGTCGGTGCGGTCCAGATGAGTTACCGCGGCGAGGGAACGGTCACCCGCGACGAATCCGCCCGTTCGATGTTGCTCGACCTCAGCGGTAGCGAGACGCGCGGGGCGGGTACCGCCGCTGCCACGGTCACGGCGACGCTGAGCGCCACTCCCGCCGGCACGGTGGTACGCGTCCGCACGGACCTCGACATCACCGGGCGCCCGGCGCAGTTCGGCCGGGGCATCATGGCCGAGGTCGGCGACCGCATCGTCCAGCAGTTCGCCACCCGGCTGGAGGAGTTGTTGCGGGAGGCCGGCCCTGTGGCGTCCGCGGCGTCCGCGGCGTCCACGAGCGGCCCGGCGGGAACCCTCCGTGGCCGGCTCGCCCCCGAGCCGGAGGCCATCGACCTCGGTGCGGCGGCGCTGCCCGTGCTGCTCAGGAAGGCTGCGGCGCCCACGGCGGCCGTGCTGGTCGCGGTGGTGGTGATCCGGATGCTGAGGCGGCGCTCGCGCGGGTGAGTCCCCGCGGGCCCACCCCGGCCCCGGACCTCGGCCCCGGGGCCGGTCCGCGGAGACGGGCCGTCCGTCGCCTCCGACGCCCGCACCCTCCGCGACCGTGTCCCGGGCGATCCGCCCGGCCGTCGGCTCCTGCGGCGGCGGTCAGCTTTCCGTTTCGGTCCTGTCGCCGCCCCAGAGGGTGTGGAAGACACCGTCGCGGTCGATGCGGTGGTAGGTATGTGCGCCGAAGTAGTCACGCTGCCCCTGGGTGAGGGCGGCGGGGAGGCGCGCGGCGCGCAGGGAGTCGTAGTAGGCGAGCGTGGCGGCGAAGGCGGGGGTGGGGACGCCCTGGGTGACGGCGGTGGCGATCACGGTGCGCCAGTCGTCCTGTGCCGCGGCGATCTCCTCGGCGAAGCTCTTGTCGGCGAGGAGGCTCGGCAGCTGGGGCTGGGCTTCGTAGGCACTGGTGATTCTGTCGAGGAAGGCGGCCCGGATGATGCAGCCGCCGCGCCAGATCGCGGCGATCCTGCCGAGGTCGATGCTCCAGTCGTACTGCTCGCTGCCGGCCGCGATCTCGTGAAAGCCCTGGGTGTAGGCGACGATCTTCGAGGCGTACAGGGCCTGCTCCACCTGGTCGGCGAAGGCCGCCGCCTCGTCCTCACCGAGCTTGCGGGCGGTGGGTCCGGCGAGGTGGCGTGAGGCGTCCCGGAGCCCGGCGTGGCCGGAGACGGAGCGGGCGAACACGGCCTCGGCGATGCCTGAGACGGGCACGCCGAGGTCGAGGGCGATCTGAACGGTCCAGCGGCCGGTGCCCTTCTGCTCCGCCTGGTCGAGCACGATGTCCACGAAGGGCTTGCCGGTCGCCGCATCGAAGTGCGAGAGCACTTCTGCGGTGATCTCGATGAGATAGGAGTCCAGGCGCCCGGTGTTCCAGGTGCGGAAGATGTCCGCGATCTGCGCGGGGGAGTAGCCGGCCACGTCGCGGAGCAACTGGTACGCCTCGCCGATGAGCTGCATGTCCGCGTACTCGATGCCGTTGTGCGTCATCTTCACGAAGTGTCCGGCACCGTCCGGCCCGATGTGCGTGGTGCAGGGCGACCCGTCCTTCGCCTTCGCCGCGATCTTCTCCAGCATCGGCCCCAGTGACTCGTACGACTCGGCCGAACCGCCCGGCATGATGCTGGGCCCGTTCAGTGCGCCCTCCTCGCCACCTGAGATGCCTGCGCCGACGAAGTGGATGCCGCGCTCGCGCAGCTCGTTCTCGCGGCGACGGGTGTCCTCGAAGTGGGCGTTGCCACCGTCGATGATGACATCGCCCTCGTCCAGCAGGGGGGCGAACTCCTGGATGACGGCGTCCGTCGGCTCACCCGCCTTCACCATGACGACCAGGCGGCGCGGGCGTTCCAGTGCCGCGACGAACTCCTCGGGTGTGCGTGCGGCCACGAAGGTCCCTTCGTCACCGAACTCCGCGACCAGGGAATCCGTCTTCGCGGTCGTGCGGTTGTGCACCGCGACCGTGTAGCCGTTACGGGCGAAGTTGCGGGCCAGGTTGCGGCCCATCACCGCGAGTCCGGTGACGCCGATCTGCGCAGTGCCGCTCATCTGTCTGCTCCTGCAATCTGTCGGGGAGACGGTGGAGGGACGGGCCCGCGGGGTCCGGGGTGCCGCGATGTCCAGTATGGATACGAGGGCGGGGGACGGCCTGTTCAGCGGCCGGATGGCGCACGGTCCGCCGCCCGCCGGGTCCGCCCGACAGGCCCCGGCCCGGCGTGTTCCGTACCCGAACGCCAACGGGTCTCCGTACGGCTGTTGTTCATCAAGTCTTGACACCTCATCAGCGGCGGCGCAACACTGACAACGCCTGGGAGAGCGCTCTCCCGCCGGGACCGGGCTCGGCTCGCGTCCACGAAGGGGCGCTCCCCGGTTGCACCGTCCAGCACCACTCTCTCCCCACTCCGCACACCCGATGTGTGCGGACGCAGAGCGGCATGGAGGTACGTATGGTGACAAGAACCTGCCCGCGACGACCCCGTCCCACAGCCCTCGGCAAGGCGAGGCTGCTGTCCCTGATGGCGTTCGTCGCGTCCCTGGCCCTCGTGGTCGCGGGATTCAACGCGATCACGGACGCCGGCCGGGCCGACGCCGCGCCGCGCACGGCCGCACAGCCCGCCGCGGTGACCCACGCGATGCAGGGGCACGCGATGGCGGCGAAGGCGGTGCCCTTCGGTGACGACCCCGACGGTGACGGCTACATACCGGCGAACCCGCCGGTCACCGGTGTCGAGCCGTCCACCGACCTGCCTGCGCACCGCTACTTCCACGAGTTCCAGGCGAACTGCTCGGTCAGCCACACCGCGCCCGACGACCCGATCGTCTTCCCCGGTCAGGCCGGCAAGTCGCACAACCACACGTTCATGGGGAACGACACCACGAACGCCGCCAGCACCACCGCGTCCCTGGGCGCGGGCGGCACCGCCTGCAAGGCGCCGGGTGATCTGTCCGCGTACTGGATGCCGACCCTCTACAACGGCGACCAGGAGGTCCGCCCCGTCGGGCCGCAGACCATCTACTACAAGGCGGGGGTCACCGACTACACCAGCGTGCGCCCGTTCCCGAAGGGGCTGCGGTTCGTCGTCGGCAGCCCGATGCAGACCGCCGAGCAGTTCCGCGACCACCCGGGCATGGTCGAGGGCTGGGAGTGCCAGAACCAGTACCACAACGTCGAATTCCCCGCGTACTGCCCGACCGACCGTGACGTCCAGCTCAACATCCGTATGCAGGCGCCGAGTTGCTGGGACGGTCTCCACCTCGACACCCCCGACCACCAGGCGCACATGGCGTATCCGCAGGCCCAGGGCGCCAATCAGAACGTCTGCCCGGCTTCCCACCCGGTCGCACTGCCGATGATCGAGTTCAAGATGGCCTGGCCGGTCAATGGCGACATGTCGAAGGTCAGGCTGGCAAGCGGTACCGGCCACAGCTTCCACTACGACTTCTTCAACGCCTGGGACGACGCCACGCTCGACGCCCTGGTCGACCACTGCATCATCGGTGGCCTCCAGTGCGACGCGCGTGGCTACGACCAGACGAATCCGGACCGCGGCGCCGCGCTCGACGGGAACTACGAACTCCCCTGACCCGGAGGGGGGAAAACGTGCCGTCCCGGTCCCCGCCGTCGGCACGGTGTACGAGCCCGCGGGGGCCACCGTCCGACGTGGCCACCGCGGGTCCGGTGCGTTCTCGGCCCGGCCGTCCGCCTGTGTATATTCGGAGAAAAGCCAGAGGTCCTGAGGGCTGAACCCGCAATTCCTGGTGGATCGGCGCGCGGCGTCGGATGCGGTGCATCGCGACGCGGAGGGACGTTGGCATACTGACATGTCCGGGCGTTCCGACAACGCGGCGAGGTGCCGTAGCCGGTGTCGTGCGCCCGCCGGGGATCGCGGGACAGCCCTCAGGCTGCACATGGTGGGGGCGGAGATGGTTCGCGCGGGGCTCACGACCGACCGGGTCGTGACGGCGGCTGCCGACCTGGCCGACTCGATCGGCTTCGACAAGGTCACCATCTCCGCGCTGGCCCGCGGCTTCGGCGTCAAGGACGCCAGCCTGTACTCCCACGTCAAGAACCTCCACGACCTGCGCACCCGGGTCGCGCTGCTGGCCGCGGGGGAGTTCATCGACCGGATCGAGGCCGCCGTGGCGGGCCGCGCCGGGCGGGACGCCCTGATCGCGTTCGCCGACGCCTACCGTTCCTTCGCGCTGGAGTGCCCGGGCCGGTACGAGGCGACGCGGATGCGGGTCGACCCCGCCGTCGTCGCCGAAGCCCCCGCGTACCACCGGACCATCGAGACCACCTCGTCGATGCTGCGCGCGTACGGCCTCACCGAACCCGACCTCACGGACGCGGTACGCCTGCTGCGCAGCACGTTCCACGGGTTCACCGCCCTGGAGGCCGACGGCGGATTCGGTGCGCCGCGCGCCGTGCAGACGTCCTGGGAGCGTGCCGTCGAGGCGTTGCACTTCCTGCTGGCGAACTGGCCGTCGGCGACCGGTGGGGGCGCACGGGGCGTGTGATGCCGTACGGAAGGCGTGGGACCTCCGGCAGAGGGGATTCCCGGGCAGCGCGAAACCTCCGGCGGCGGCGGTCATCCGTCGCGGCCGGAGGCTGCTGAGGTGGGCGCTCGCGCCCCGCGGAGAGTCAGGCGGTCTTGTGCGAGCGGCCTGTCGCCGCTTCCCGGATCAGCTCGGCGTAGCGCCGGCCGCTGCTCTTGACGGTACGGCGCTGCGTCGCGTAGTCGACGTGGACCAGGCCGAACCGCTTGTCGTAGCCGTATGCCCACTCGAAGTTGTCCAGCAGTGACCAGGCGAAGTAGCCGGCGAGCGGGGCGCCCTTGCGGACGGCACGTGCGCAGGCGGCGAGGTGTTCCTCCAAGTACCGGGTGCGTTCCGGGTCGTGCACCGATCCGTCGGCGAGGACGACGTCCTGGTACGCCGCGCCGTTCTCGGTGACGTAGATGCGCCGCACGCCGTATTCCCCGGTGAGGCGCAGGAGCAGTTGTTCCAGACCCTGCGCGTGTACCTCCCAGTCCATGTGGGTGTGGCGGGAGCCGGGCAGATAGACCGGCTTGGCGTGGGGAACGGGGCCGGTCGCGTCGGCGGTGACGACCTGGCGGAAGTAGTAGTTCACGCCCATCCAGTCGAGCGGCGCCGCGATGAGGTCCATGTCGCCTTCATGTACCGGGAGTTCTACTCCGTACAGGTCGACCATGTCCTGCGGGTAGCCGCGCCCGAGGATCGGGTCGAGCCACCAGCGGTTGGTGTGACCGTCACCGCGTACCGCTGCCTCCCGGTCCGCCGCACGGTCGGTGGCGGCTTCCACCGGGCTGAGGTTGTTGACGATGCCGACGCGGGCGTCCGGGTACGCGGTCCGTATCGCCTGCACGGCGAGACCGTGTCCGAGGTGCAGGTGGTACGAGGCCCGGACGGCGGCGGTCAGGTCGGTGAGACCCGGCGCCATGGTGCCCTCCAGATGGCCGATCCAGGCCGAACAGAGCGGCTCGTTGAGGGTCGCCCAGTCCTTGACGCGGTCCCCGAGGCGGTCCACGACGACCGAGGTGTACGCGGCGAAGTGCTCGGCGGTCTCGCGGACCGTCCAGCCGCCCCGGTCCTGGAGCGCCTGCGGGAGGTCCCAGTGGTAGAGCGTGGCGAACGGGGTGATCCCGGCGTCCAGAAGGCCGTCCACCAGCCGGTCGTAGAAGTCCAGACCGGCTTCGTTGACCGGGCCGTCACCGCCCGGGACGATCCGTGGCCAGGCGAGCGAGAAGCGGTACGCGCCCGCACCCACCTCCTTGATCAGGGCGATGTCCTGCGGGACACGGTGGTAGTGGTCGCAGGCGACGTCCCCGGTGTCGCCACCGGCCACCTTGCCCGGGGTGTGGGAGAAGGTGTCCCAGATCGACGGCGAGCGGCCGTCCTCGGCCACGGCTCCCTCGATCTGGTACGCGGCAGTCGCGACGCCCCAGGTGAAATCGGCCGGGAGGGAGCTGAGGGCGTACACGGAATTCCTTTCCGGAGCGGTCACTTGACGGCTCCCGCCGTGAGGCCGGCCACGAGGTAGCGCTGGAGGAGCAGGAACCCGGCGACGATCGGCACGCTGACGACGAGCGAGGCGGCCATGACCTGGTTCCAGTACACGTCGTTCTGCGTGGCGTAGCCCTGGAGGCCGACGGCGAGTGTGCGGGTGGTGTCGTTGGTCATGACGGAGGCGAAGAGGACCTCGCCCCAGGCGGTCATGAACGCGTAGACGGCGACGGCGACGATGCCCGGCACGGCCGCCGGCACGACGACCCGGAACAGGGCGCCGAGCGGTCCGCAGCCGTCGACGAGTGCGGCCTCGTCCAGGTCCTTGGGGATCGAGTCGAAGTAGCCGATGAGCATCCAGATGGAGAACGGCAGCGAGAACGTCAGGTACGTGAGGATCAGCCCGCCGCGCGAGCCGTACAGCGCGATGCCGGTGCTGTTCCCGATGTTGACGAAGATGAGGAACAGCGGGAGCAGGAACAGGATGCCGGGGAACATCTGGGTGGAGAGCACCGTGATGGTGAAGACGCGCTTGCCGCGGAACGTGTAGCGGCTGACGGCATACGCGGAGAACACCGCGATGATCACCGACAGGACCGTCGCCGCGCCCGCCACCACCAGCGAGTTGACGAAGTACCGGGCGAGCGGGACGGTGTCCCAGATATCGATGTACGGCTTGACGGTCAGCCCGGACGGGATCCAGTGGAACTTCCCCGAGACGTCCTGGAGCGGCTTGAGCGAGCTGCTGACCATCACGTACACGGGCAGCAGGACGAAGGCCGTCAGCAAGGCCAGGATGATGCGGCGGGTCCAGAGGAAGGACTGCGGCGCGGCCATGGGCGACCGGGACCGTGATCTCGTCCTCGCCGCTCTCGTCCGTGCGGCCGGCTGGGCATGGCTAGGCATCGGCACCCTTTCTCCCGCGTGAGGTGATGAGCAGATAGACGGCCGTCACGACCAGGAGGAACAGCAGCAGGAGCACGGACATCGCGGATCCGGTGCCGAAGTTCCAGGTGACGAACGACGACTGGTAGATGTGGATGGAGATGAGGTCCGCGCTCTCCGGCGCCGCCTTGCCGAACAGCACGTACGGGGTGTTGAAGTCGTTGAACGTCCAGAGGAACAGCACGAGCACCAGGACCTGGTTGACCGGGCGCAGCGACGGCAGTGTGATCGTGCGGATCTGCTGCCAGATGCCGGCGCCGTCGATCGCGGAGGCTTCGTACAGCTCGCGCGGGATGTTCTGCAGCCCCGCCATCACGATGAGGAAGGCGAAGGGCCAGCCCTTCCAGACCGAGACGACGATCAGCGCGTAGATGCTGTTGTCACCGATCAGCCAGAAGGACGGCTGGTCGGTCAGCCCCAGCTGGTCGTGGAGCACGTGGTTGATCAGGCCGTTGTCCCGCTGGAACATGAACGCCCAGGTGATGACGGCCGCGTAGACCGGCAGGGCGTACGGGAGGAGAAAGATCGCGCGGAGGAATCCGCGGCCGCGGAAGTTCTCCTGGAGCATGATCGCCGCCGCGACACCGAACAGCCAGGCCAGGCCGACGGCGAAGAACGTGAAGACACAGGTGACGAGGAACGAGTGGAGCAGCGCCTCGCCGATCGGGGCGTTGATGTCGATCGCGATCTTGTAGTTGTCGAAGCCGGTCCAGGGCGCCCCTCCCCAGTTGCCGATGAAGAACTGTGTGAGCCGGCGGAAGCTCATCACGATGCCGATGATCATCGGAATCACGTGGATGAGGAGTTCGAGCAGGACGGCCGGCAGGAGCAGGAGATAGGGCAGTCCGCCCTGACGGATCCGGCCGGGGATGCGCGGCAGTCGCCTGCGCGCACCCCCGGTGCCCCGGCTCGTCACCCTGTCCGACTTTTCCGTACGGCTGTCGGTGGTCACGGTCGCGGTCATGGAAGGTGCCTTACTGCTGCATCGTCTGCTGGGCCTTTTCGAGGCGCGCCTTGACGGATTCGGTGGTCACGGGGCGTCCGGCCGCGGCATCGGCCCACAGTTCCTTGACGGCAGTGCCGACGGCCGTCTCGAACTGCGACTCGTTGGGCACCTGCGGCAGCGGGGCCGCGCTCTTGGCCAGCGTGTCACGCAGGACGGCGAGGTCGGGCGCCGAGAACGCGGCGTCGGCCTGAGCGGTCTTGACCGGCGGGATGGACCCGTAGGTCTTGTTGAGCAGCTTCTGCTCGGCGTCGCTCGTCATGAACTTCACGAACTTCTTGGCGCCGTCGATGTTCTTGGTGTTCTTGAACACCGCCATGTTGATGCCGGCGACCATCGAGTTGACGTTCTTGCCCTGGCCGGGAGTGCCGGACGCGACGGGCACGGGGGCAGCGCCCCAGTCCTCCGGCTTCATTCCCTGGGAGGCGAACGTCGAGGCGGCGGCCTGCCACAGCACCATCGCGGTCCTGCCCTTGGCGAAGTCCGTCAGGGACTGGTTCTGGGCGTATTCGGCGTTGCCCGGCGCGACGATCTTGTCCTTGGCCATGAAGTCGATGTACTGCTTCACGGCCGCGACGGCCCCGTCGGACGTGAACGTCGGCTTGCCGGCGGCGTCGAAGAAGTCCGCGCCGTGCTGCTGTGCCAGGACGAAGGTCTGGTGGATGTTGTTGGAGAGGTTGGCGCCCTCTGCGCCCAGGCCCCACTTGCCGTCCTTGGAGAGCTTCTTGCCGGCCTCGACCAGTTCGTCCCAGGTGGCCGGGGGCTTGCTGATCCCTGCGTCGGCGAAGCTCTTCTTGTTGTAGTAGAGGGCGTACGCGAGCGAGTACAAGGGGACCGCGGAAGGGTCCTTGCCCTGCGCGCCGGCCGAGGCGACCGCCGAGTCGACGAAGCGGTCCCGGCCGCCGATCGCGTCGAAGTTCGCCTTGTCCCAGGGCAGCAGTGCTCCCGTCGCCTGGAGCGAGGCCGACCAGGTGTTGCCGATGTTCAGGACGTCCGGGCCCTGGCCCGACGTGGTGGCCGCGAGGATCCGGTTGAGCAGGTCGGCCCAGGGGACGACTTCGAGCTTGACCTTGATGCCGGTCTGCTCCTCGAACTTCTTGAGCTCGGGGGTCAGGACCTTCTTGTCGGCCTCGATGCTGGGGCCCTGGTTGGAGGCCCAGTACGTGAGGGTCCTGGGCGAATCGTTGCTGCCGCCGCTCGCGGACGAACCGCCTCCGCAGCCGGTGACTCCGGCCGCGATGGAGATCGCGAGGGTGGCGGCTGCTGCGGCTCTGATGGTGCGCATGCGGGATGGCCCCTTTCCGGGGAGGAAGGCCGTTTTCCTTCAAGAACCGAACGGCCTTCAGGACTTAATTTATGACGTGATTTAAGAGGTGAGTGAAGTTCGCGTCAAGTCCCGAGGTCGCGGTATCTTGCGGGATGGGAAGGAGCCACATGGCTGAGCGCGACAGACGGACCGTGCGTGACCTGCGCCGGGGCAACCGGGCGAGGGTATTGCAACGGTTGTATTTCGACGGCCCGCTGAGCCGTCAGGAGCTCGGCCCCGCGACAGGACTGAGTTCAGGTTCCATCAGCAACGTCGTCGCGGAACTCGCCGCGGAGGGTCTCCTGGAGGAGGCCGGAGTCGTCGATTCCGACGGCGGCCGTCCCCGCACACTGCTGCGCGTGGCTCCCGCGGGCGGCCTCCTCATCGGCGTCGACATCGGAGAGACGCGGATAAGGGTCGAGCTCCTCGATCTCTCCCTCACCGAACTCGCCCGTACCGAACGCCTGTTGGCCCAGCACGGCTACGACGTCGACCGGATCGTCGGCCATGTCCGCAGCGGGGTGGCCGACGTGCTGCGGGATGCCAACGCCGATCCGCACCGGCTCCTCGGCATCGGTATCGGCGTCCCCGGAATCATCGAGCGCCATGCACCGGAGGGTGAGGTCGGCGACGTGGGGTCCGTCGTCCACGGCCAGACCATCGGCTGGAGCGCCGTTCCCTTCGAGCGGCTGCTCCGCGACGCCGTCCGCGTCCCGCCGGAGGTGCCCTTCTTCATCGACAACGGTGCCAAGACGCTCGGCCAGGCCGAGATGTGGTTCGGCGGTGGTCGCGGCGCGGGGGCCTCGGCCATCGCCCTCATCGGCTCCGGCGTCGGAGCGTGCGTCAACCACGGCGGCCTGCTCGACGAGGACCGCAGCAGTATGGCCCTCGAATGGGGCCACACCACCGTGCAGTTGCGCGGCCGGCGCTGCCGGTGCGGTTCGATCGGCTGCCTGGAGGCGTACGCGGGTGCCGAGGCCATGCGTGAGCGCTGGCACGAGGCGGGCAGCCCGCTGCCCGCCGACGCCGACGACGAGACCGCGATCGCCGCGCTGCTCGCCGCCGCGTACCCCGGCCCCGGTGGCGAGCCCGACCCGGTGGCGGTCGCCGTGCTCGACGAGACCGCCGCATGCCTGGGCGCGGCGCTGGGCGACCTGATCAACCTCTTCCTGCCCGAGCGCATTCTCCTCGGTGGGTGGGCGGGTCTGCTGATCGGACCGCATCTCCTGCCCGACATCCGCCGCTACGCACAGGAGTACGCGCTCCGCCATGCCGCTGCCCGCACCACGATCGAGCTGGGACGCCTCGGCCCCGACGCGGTGACGGTCGGCGCCGCGACGCTCCCGCTGTCCGCCTTCCTCGCCAGGGGTGGAAGCCGCCCGTCCCCCCGACAACAGCCCGCCTCTGCGGGGACCGGCTTCCGGACTGCCGCCGACGCGGTACGGAGCAGGGAACGTGCGCGGACGGCGCCGGACGCGACGAGGTGAGACGCGACTACCGGTTGTCCCCGGCCGGAGAACCGGCTTCCGGACTGCCGTCGACGCGGTACGGAGCAGGGAACGTGCGCGGACGGCGCCGGACGCGACGAGGTGAGACGCGACTACCGGTTGTCCCCGGCCGGAGAACCGGCTTCCGGACTGCCGTCGACGCGGTACGGAGCAGGCAGCGTGCGCGGACGGCGCCGGACGCGACGAGGTGAGGCGGAGGCGCCGGTTGTCCCCGCCCGGACGCGATCAGGGGAAGGGTCGCAGGAGCCCCGCTCGCCGCATAGCGAGGGCGACGAGCGGGGCATCCGCTGCCACTCGGCCGGCCAGGTCACGCCCCGGGCCGAAAGCCTCCGACACGGGTCTTGCCCGGGCGTGTTCCGGACAAAGCGTGGCGGCGGGTCAGGCCGACTCCCGTACCACCAGCGACGGTTCGAAGATCACGGATGACGCCGCTCTGTCCGGGCTCGACAGCCGGTCGATCAGCAGCCGGGCCATCTCCGCGGCCATCGCCTCCACCGGCTGACGGACCGTGGTCAGCGGCGGGCGGCAGGCGGACGCCGCGCTGCTGTCGTCGAACCCGATGACCGCGACGTCTTCCGGCACCCGCTTCCCGTGTTCCCGCAGGACGTGACAGGCGCCCATCGCCATCACGTCGTTCGCCACGAACAGTCCGTCCAGATCCGGGTGTTCGGCCAGCAGCCACTCCATCGCGGCCTCGCCGCTCTCCTGGGTGAACCGTCCCTCGGCGATCGGGATGTAGGAATGCCCGCGACTCGCCAGAGCGTCGCGGAAACCGGCCAGCCGCTCCTGGCCCGCCGGTACGTTCAGCGGTCCGGTGATGGTCGCGACGCGGCGGCAGCCTCGTGCCAGCAGGTGTTCGGCGGCCAGCCGTGCCCCGTCGCGGTGTGCGAGGTCCACATAGCTGATCGGCACCGGCCGGGCGGGCCGGGCGTACAGCACGGCGGGCAGGCCGGCATCCGCGAGCAGACCGGGCAGGGGGTCCTCCGCGTGTGTCGAGACGATCAGGGCGCCGTCCGCACTGCCCTGGCGCAGGAACGAGACCACTTCCTCGCGGGCCCGTGACGTCTCCGCGAACATCAGGACCGGGTGCATACCGCGGGGCCGCAGATGGTTGACCACTCCGGTCACGACCCGGCCGAAGAACGGGTCGGCGAAGACCTGCGCGGTGAAGGACGATCCGTTGTCCGGATCGGCCGCCTCCGCGCCGGTCGCCCCCAGCGGGTCGGCAGGCTCGGGTTCGACGCCGGCGCCGGAAACCACCAGGGCGATGGCGTCGGTGCGCCGGGTCACCAGGGAGCGCGCCGCCCGGTTGGGCGCGTAGCCGGTGAGATCGACCGCTCGGCGCACGGCCTCCTGGATTACCGGGTCGACGTTCCGTACGCCGTTGACCACCCGGGAAACGGTGGCGCGGGAGACACCGGCCGCCCTCGCCACGTCCTCAAGGGTGGGTGCACCGACCGGTCGCAGGTCATCCGTCATGAGCGCATTTATAGCATCAAGGGAGAGCGCTCTCCCCGTCCGTGACCCCGACGTCGTCCGACAGGCGCGGCCCTGGTGCAGGGGAAGGGGCCCGGGCAGGCTGCGACACGCCCGGGACCGCCGATGGCCGGAACTCGCTGTGCTCTTGTCATCACCCGCTGTCTGCACATAAGTTGACCGCTTGCGACGTGTCCTACTGCCTGTGGGGGAGCCACATCATGGCCGCGAACGGACGGCACCGCAGATACCAGCCCAGCCGCATCAACCGCGCCTCGCTCACGGTCACGGCGGGCGGTGCGGGCATTGCGCTTCCGCTGCTCACCGCCGCGTCGGCCGGTGCGGCGGCAGGAGATGTCTGGGACAAGGTTGCCGCGTGCGAATCGACCAGCAACTGGCACATCAACACGGGTAACGGCTACTTCGGCGGGCTGCAGTTCACCCGGTCGACGTGGGCGGCCTACGGCGGCACGGTCTACGCGCCACGCGCGGACCTGGCCAGCAGGGACCAGCAGATCGCCATCGCGGAGAAGGTCCTGGAGGGGCAGGGCCCCGGCGCCTGGCCGGTCTGTTCAGGGAAGGCGGGCCTGACGCGGGGCGGTGACGGACCGGACCTCAGTCCGCAGACCGAGCGCACTGCCGAGGTCACGACACCCAGGAAGGCCGGACCCCGGACCGCCGAGCCGGCCAGGGCCGAGGTGAAGAGGGCGTCGGCGTCCGCCACGCCGACGACGGTGCCGGGCAAGCGCGACTCGTACACCGTGGCCGGCGGGGACTCGCTGTCCGGGATCGCGGCCGACCGGAATCTGGAGGGCGGCTGGCAGCGGCTCTACTCGGCGAACCGCAAGGTGGTCGGAGACGACCCGGATCTGATCTTCCCGGGTCAGCGCCTGAGCCTCGACCTGTCCCGGGCCCCCAGGACGGTCACCCGCGCCGCGCCGAAGACGGATACCGCACCCGAGTCCCGGGCCAAGGAGAAGCCGGCGCCCGCACCGAAGCGGACGGCGCAGGCCGAGCAGAAGCAGACGGCCCGGCCCGTGCAGCAGCAGCCGAAGCGGACCGAGCAGGCGAAACCGAAGCCCAGGAAGACCGAAAGCCACAAGACCGAAAGCCACAAGACGCAGAACCGGAAGACCGAGCGGGCGGAGAAGCACTCCGGGCTCACCGCCCCGGTGGCGGCCGGCACGGGCACCCCGTATCACCAGGCCGGCTCATGGTCCAGTGGATACCACACGGGCGTCGACTTCCCGGTACCCACCGGCACATCGGTGAAGGCTGTGGCGCCCGGCACCGTCGTCTCGGCGGGCTGGGGCGGGGCGTACGGCTACCAGATCGTCATCCGGCACGGCGACGGCAAGTTCAGCCAGTACGCGCACCTCTCGTCGCTACTGGTGCGCTCCGGTCAGCACGTCGGCGGAGGGCAGCGCATCGCCCGCTCCGGCTCCACCGGCAACGTCACAGGGCCGCACCTGCATTTCGAGATCCGGACGGGCCCCGACTACGGCTCCGACATCGACCCGCTCGCCTACCTCAGGGCGGGCGGCGTCAGGGTCTGAACACCGGGGCGGTCACCGGCCGCGACGGCGGAGGCGGTGGACGCAGCGGACGACGCGCCCTTGCGCGCGGCGCCGCCGTGCGCCCGCGCGCCCGGTCCGAACTCCACCTGACCCACCCGGCGCTCCAGCGGCATCCGTACGGGCAATGCCGGCGGAGCGGGAAACGTTTCTGCGGCCGCCGTCGGCTGCGTCGGCCCCACTGGTCCGGTAAGAACCACCGCGGTCGGTGTCGTCGACCGGACCGGCCGCGGCAGCGTGCCCGCCGGGTCGATCGGTGTGCCCGCCGGGTCCGGCGAGCCGGCGGGCCCGGCGAAATCCCCCGCGCCCTCGCCGGAGTGCTGGGGTTCGGGCGAAGGCGCGGCGCCGGTGGTGCTCCGGGACGCCCTGTCTGCGCGGGCAGCGGTCTGCCGGCGGTCGTCGCGATCCGCCGCCTGCCGGCCCTCGCGGCGCTCCGCGCTCATCCGTTCCGTGGTGAGCATGATCAGCCCACCGGCCGCCACGGCGCCGCAGAGGAGGGCGAGCATCGTGCCCGCGGTGCCGTGCCGGAACTGCTCACCGAACAGCGTGATGCCCACCGCGGCGGCCACCACGGGGTTCACGACCGTCACCGTGGCCAGCGGGGCGGTCAGGCCCGCGCCCCGGTACGCGGACTGGGACAGCAGCAGTCCGGATCCCGCGAGCGCCGCGATCACCAGGAGCGTCGGGAGCCCCGTGCCCACCGAGCCCGAGGTCCACTGCATCGCCACGGTCTTCGTGAACACCGAGGAGATGCCGAAGGCGACACCCGCGGCGCCGGCCAGGACCACGCTGCGCATCACCGGACGGCGCATGGCCCTCGCGACCAGCATGAGCGCGGCGACCGCGCCGAACGTCACGACGGCGAGCATCAGTTGCTGCGGCCCGCCCAGGGATCGCGCCTCCGAACCTCCGGTCAGGGCCAGCAGCCCGGCAAGCCCCGCGGTCGCCATGACCGCGCCCCGCCAGGCGGTCGCCCCGGCCTTGCGGTGCACGAAGAGGGCGGACATCGGCAGGGCGAAGACGATGGTCAGGGCGCCCAGCGGCTGCACGAGGCTCAGCGGGCCGTACGCCAACGCCACCACATGCAGGAGGGCGCCCACACCGTTGAGTGTCACCGCGGCCCACCACACCCGGTTGCGCAGTGGTGCGAGTGAGCCTCCGTCGGAGGCGGTGGCCACGCGCTCCTGGACGATCGCCCCGGCCGCGTAGGCGACCGCGGAGATCAGTGACAGCAGCACGGACAACGCGAGGGAACTCATGTACACCACGATCTCCCTTCAAAGCCGCCGCGTCGTCGTCCCTGAGGCGGCGATTCGGCGTACTGCTTTGGTAGTACGGGAGTGGTCCCGGTGTCCTCCTCCCGACGGTAGTCCTCCCTGTGGCCGACGTCAGAACGATCATCCCGCACCTATACGGTGAACCGCGAGCCGCGGCACGTTCGGTGTCCGTGGGTTCACACCAGGTGGCAGGACGGGGCGGGAGGCGACAGCGCGATGGGCGGGGACGAAGAGGCAGGTCCGGGCGGGTTCTTCGTGCTGCGGAGGGCCCCGGTGCCGGACGGCGGGCATCTCGCCCTGGCACGGTTGTACGCCGGGGAGGGCGCCTCGCTCGCGGCCCGGATCGACACCGTCGCGCAGCGGCTCGGGACGGCCGAACGACGCGTCGCCGCCTCCATCGCGCATCTCGGCCTTGCCGCGCGCCTGTGGTCCGTCGCTCTGGGCCCGGCAGCCCTCACCGGCGGTCTCCCCGGTCTTGCGGCAGAGGATCTTCACTGGGATCCCCGGTGGCCCGCCCCGGACGACCTGTGGCTCGGCGGAAGCACGCTGCTCCCGGGCTCGGCCGCCCGGATCCGGGATGCCGTCCAGCACGCCCACCTCGAACCGCTCGCCGAGGCGATCCGCAGGGACACCCCCGTGCCGGCCCGGCTGCTGTGGGGCAACGCCGGCTCCGCTCTGGCGGGAGCCGCACGCGAGCTGATCGCGTGGGCGCGTACCCACGGCAGGCCTGACGTTGCCGCGCGCACCCGCGTCCTGGCGGCCGAACTCTTCGACCACCCGGATCTGCGCGACTCGGGCGTCCCGCACGGGCCGGCATTCCGCAGGAGTACCTGCTGCCTCTACTACCGTGTCCCGGGCGGTGGTCTGTGCGGGGACTGCGTCTTCGACGAGGCCCCCCTCGCACGGCCGGGGCGCCCCGGCCGGGGGTGAGGAGCCCGCCGGAGCGCGCGTGGCAGAGCCTTTCGGGTTTCTCTCGTGAGCCGGTCGGCACGTATGGCGGCAGGGGAGCGGCGCACGGGCTACGAAGTCGACGGCAGGTGGTTCGTCCCCGCCACGCCCCATCCCTGCCCTGTCACGAGGAGCCCGGACATGCAGCAGTCCACCGTGAGGACCACCGGTGCCGGGCTCCGTGCCCGTACCCTGAGGGCGACGGGTGCCACGCATGGTTCTTGACCTCGTCATCATCGGTCTGGCCATCAACGTGGGGCCCCTGCACAACAGCGCGTTCATCCTGCTGCTCTCCGCGCCCCGGGGCGTCCGGAAGGGCCTTGCGTTCATCATGGCGTGGCTCGGCTGCCTGGTCCTGGTGCTGGCCGCGGTGCTTCTGCTGACCGGCGGTAAGCCACCGGCGCCCAGGAGCGCCCCCTCCACGGCCGCCCTGGCGCTCAAACTGGTGCTGGGCACGGGCATGGTGGTCTACGCGGAGTCGAAACGGCGCCGGGGCGCCGGTAAACGGCCGCACCGGACCCCCAAGTGGCTGGGGAGACTGGACAGTGCCTCCGGCTGGACCGCCGCGGGTCTGGGCTTCATTCTGCAGCCCTGGGGTCTGGTCGCCGCGGGCGCCGCCACGGTCGTCCAGGCGCATCTGACCTCGCTCGCCTCGTACGTGGCGCTGGTGGCCTTCTGCCTGCTGGCCACCTGCGGCCTGATCGCGATGGAGTTGTACGCGACGTTCCGGCCGGCGAAGGCGCGGGCGGAGCTCGGTGCGCTGCGCGACTGGACCGAGGGCCATCAGGACCAGGTGATCGTCACGTTGTCCCTGCTCGCCGGAGTGTGGCTGGTCGCCAAGAGCATTTACCAACTCGTCTGAGCCCCGGCGCCCGACAGTCTTCAGGGCACATCGAAACGCGGCGCGGCGATCCGGTCCGTGCTGCCGTGCCGAGGGCTCTGACGTGGGCTCTTCCGGTATCCCTCCGTTCCGTAGACGGCCTTGTCATGGACCTGGACAGCGCTGCATCCGGCGTGCTGTCATGCCAACTGCCTTTCCTTCCAACGTTGTACATCGTGTTGCAACGAGCCGCCACCCTTCCTCACCAAGGAGGATCCGTGCGCATCGACAAGAGACTGATTCTGTTCCTGGCAGCCGCCGTGGGGGCCGCCGGTCTGTCCGCCGTACCCGCCGCCTCGGCGGCCGGTCAGGATTCCGGGGACTCCGCCGAGGTACAGGGGCTGAAGGGGGAGTACTACACCCAGACAGCCCCCGGGGCCTTCGACTTCGGGACGCTCAAGGCCACCGGCTTCGACCCGTCCATCGACTTCCCGACTCTGGAGTCGCGGCTGACCTCGGCCACCGGACAGGCCGACGACGCCAGCATCCGGTGGACCGGGAAGATCGTGCCGGAGAAGTCCGGCGCCCACACGTTTTCCATGATCGGGGACAACGGCTTCCGCCTCTGGATCGACGGGAAGCCGGTCATCGACCACTGGGTCGACGACTGGGAGAGGGAACAGACCTCCCAGCCGGTCGAGTTGACCGCCGGGACCGCCTACGACTTCAAGGTGGAGTTCTTCGAGCACCAGGGAGGATCAAACCTCCACCTCAAATGGACCGAACCGGGCGGCACCAAGGTGCCCGTACCGCAGTCGGCCTTCCGGCTGCCGGACGACTTCGCGTACGACGGCGCCATCGGCGCCACGGTGCTCGCCGACGGCCGCACCCTCAAGCTCGACTTCGCACAGAAGCTCGGTGCTCTCCCGGCCGGTCTGGTGAACCACCTGGACGCCGTGATCGGTGGCGCGCAGTGGCCGTTGGGGGCGGTCACTGCGGACCCGGCCGACCCGCGCAGCGTGACCGTCGCCCTCAAGGAGCCGGTCGTCGGGAACAAGGCCGGTGACGCCACGGGCCTGGCCGACATCCGCTACGACGGGGACGGCGCTCTGGCCGGCGAGGACGGCAAGGCGGTCGGCGCCTTCTGGTCCAGCGGGCCCAACCACTCCACGTACCAGCTCCGCACGAAGTGGGCCGAGGAGGTCGGGCCGAAGAACGCCCTGCCCGAGTACCCGCGTCCCCAGCTCACCCGCGACAACTGGCAGAACCTCAACGGGTCCTGGGAATTCGCCGCGGCCAAGGCGGGGGAGCAGCCGCCGGTCGGCAGGAAGCTCGGCGAGAAGATCCTCGTCCCGTACCCCGTCGAATCGCAGCTCTCCGGGATCGAACGGCACGAGGACCGCATGTGGTACCGCCGGACCTTCACCGTTCCGAAGAACTGGAAGGTCGGCTCGGCGAAGCGGCTCCAGCTGAACTTCGGCGCCGTGGACTGGCAGTCCGAGGTGTACGTCAACGGGCACAAGGTCGCCGAACACAAGGGTGGCTACGACAAGTTCAGCGCCGACGTCACCGACGCGCTGAAGCCCGGCCGCACCCAGGAGCTGATCGTCGGCGTCTACGACCCGACGGACGCCGAGGACGGCGAGAACCCGCCGATGGGCAAGCAGCGCCTGGACCCGAGCGGCATCTGGTACACCCCGTCCTCCGGCATCTGGCAGACCGTCTGGATGGAGCCGGTCGCGGCCGACCACGCGGACTCGCTGAAACTCACCCCGGACGTCGCGAGCGAGAGCGTCGCCGTCGAGGTGCGCGGTGTGCGTGACGGGGTGCCGGTCACGGCGACGGCGTACGACGGCAAGCGCGAGGTGGGGACGGTCACCGGCCGGACCGGATCGGCCCTGAAGCTGTCCGTGCCGCATCCGCACCTGTGGTCCGCGGACGACCCGCATCTCTACCGGCTCCAGGTCACGGTCGGAGCCGACCGGGTCGGCAGCTACTTCGGCATGCGGTCCATCGCCGTCGAGAAGGTGGACGGCACCCCGCGCACCATGCTCAACGGCAAGCCCGTCTTCATGATGGCCACCCTCGACCAGGGCTTCTGGCCCGACGGGCTGCACACCGCGCCCACCGACGAGGCGCTCGCGTACGACCTCAGGATGCACAAGGCGATGGGCTTCAACTCCGTCCGCAAGCACATCAAGGTCGAGCCCGACCGCTGGTTCTACTGGGCGGACAAGCTGGGCCTGATGGTGTGGCAGGACATGCCGGCGATGAACACCGTCAACCCGTCCGCCGCCGCGCGCGCCGAGTACGAGCACGAGATGAAGGAGATGATCGACGAACACGCCGGCCACCCCTCCGTCGTCATGTGGGTGACCTTCAACGAGGGCTGGGGCCAGTACGACGAGGCCCGGATCGCCGACCAGGCCAAGGCCTGGGACCCGACGCGCCTGGTCAACAGCATGTCCGGGATCAACCTGGGTGCCGACGGCGGCACCGGGGACATCATCGACGAACACGGCTACCCGAGTCCGGCCCTGCCGGCACCGGATGGCCGACGGGCGCTGATGAGCGGCGAGTACGGCGGACTCGGACTCGCGGTGCCGGGCCACGCCTGGGCGGTGCAGCAGTCGTACATCGCGGTCGACCCTGCCACCTACACCGACGACTACCTCACCAAGCTCGACGAGGTGCACGCGCTGGCCTGCAAGGGCGGCAACGGCGCGGTGTACACGCAGATCTCCGACGTGGAGGGTGAGCTGAACGGTCTGCTCACCTACGACCGCAGGGTCGTCAAACCCGATGTGAAGCGGGTCCACGACGCCCAGCAGGCGTTGATCCGCGACGCCTCGAAGGACGTCGTGGCGGGCTGCCCCGCGGCCTGACCTGTGGTGCCGTTCCGGTCCGCCCCGCAGCGGGCGGACCGGAACGGCACCGTCCGACCCCTTGACTCGGATCAACGGGGACCCAAGAATGATCGCGCTCTGACAACGTTGTCCGAAGGAGTAACCCCATGCACCGGATCCCACGGCCGCGCCTGCGCGGCCCGGCGGCCGCACTCGCCGCCGCCGCGCTCCTGGGCGGTGTTCTCACCGCCGGGGCCACGGCCCAGGCCGCGCCCCGGACCGACGGCCGGCTGACCGACCTGGTCAACCCGTTCATCGGCACCCAGAACGAGGGCAACACCTACCCCGGCGCCTCCGTGCCCTTCGGCATGGTGCAGCTCTCCCCGGACACCGGCCACAACACCGGGTACGACTACGGTGAGAACCACATCCGCGGCTTCTCCTCGGTCCATCTCTCCGGTGTCGGCTGCGGCCTGGGCGGCGACCTGCCGACCCTGCCCACCACCGGTGACGTCACCGAGACCGACTACGCGAAGTACGCGGCGGAGTTCAGCCACGACGACGAGAAGGCGAGCCCCGGCTACTACCGGGTCGGGCTCAAGACCGGCATCGACGCGGAGCTGACCGCGACGCAGCGCACCGGCGTGCAGCGCTACACCTTCCCGGCCACCGACAAGGCCAACGTCCTGCTCAACGCGGGCCAGTCACTGCACCGGACGCTCTCCTCCGACGTCGAGATCCTGGACAACCGCACCGTGCGGACCGCGATCAAGGGCAGCGGCTTCTGCCAGGACACCAAGGCGTACACCGTCTACACGGTCACCCACTTCGACCGGCCCTTCACCACGTCCGGAACCTGGAACGGCGACACCGTCACCGAGGGCTCCAAGAAGTCCTCGGCCACCGACGCCCGCAACGGCGCCTGGCTCCGCTTCGACACCACCAAGGACCGCACCGTCGAGGCCACCACGGCCCTGAGCTACGTCGACGCCAAGGGCGCCGCGCTCAATCTCCGCGCCGAAGGCGGCCGCAGCTTCGACCGGGTCGAGGGCGCCGCCCAGCGCAGCTGGGAGGACCGCCTCGAAGGCGTGAAGGCCCAGGGCGGCAGCGACGAACTCCGCCGCACCTTCTACTCCTCCCTCTACCGGTCCTTCCTCGCCCCCAACGTCGGCAGCGACGTCGACGGCCGCTACACCGGCTGGGACCAGAAGAAGCACCGCGCGAAGGACTTCACCTACTACCAGAACTGGTCCCTCTGGGACACCTACCGCACCCAGGCCCAGCTGCTCTCGCTGCTCGCTCCGCGCGAGTCCCGCGACATGGCGATATCCGTCCTGCGGATCGACGCCGAGAGCGGCTGGCTGCCCAAGTGGGGCTACGGCACGGTCGAGACGAACATCATGACCGGTGATCCGGTCACCCCCTTCCTCACCAACGCCTACCAGCAGGGTCTGCTGAAGGGGTACGAGGAGGAGGCGTACCGCGCCCTGAAGAAGAACGCCGACGGGGTGCCGGCCACCGCATCCGCCCCGGTCGGCCGCGAGGCCAACGTCGAGTACCTCAAGGACGGTTTCGCTCCGTACATCAGCGGCCGTCCGCACGCCAAGCCCGGTGACTCCGACTACGACCACGGTGCCTCCGCCACCCTGGAGTACGCCCTGTCCGACGGGATGCTCGCCGAGATGGCCCGCGACCTCGGGCACGACGCCGACGCCGCGCGCTACGGGGCACGCGCCCAGAACTACCGCAAGATCTTCGACCCCTCCACCGGCTTCTTCCGCGCCCGCGACGCCTCCGGCGCCTTCACCGGGCCCGCCGATCCGGCGCAGAGCGAGGGCTTCCACGAGGGAACGTCCTGGCAGTACCAGTGGATGGTGCCGCAGGACATCCCCGGCATGGTCGACCTGATCGGCGGCAAGGACGCCGCCAACCAGCGGCTCGACTCCTTCTTCGCGTACGACAAGCTCCTCGCCGACCCGGCCAAGACCGCTCGCGAGGTGTGGGTCAACGGCCCGTACGCGTACTACAACGCCGACAAGTACAACCCGCAGAACGAGCCCGACCTCATCGCGCCTTACACCTATCTCTCCACCGGCCAGCCGTGGAAGACGACCGATGTCGTCCACGCCGCCCTGACGCTCTTCACCAACGGACCGACCGGCATGACCGGCAATGACGACCTGGGCACCATGTCCGCCTGGATGGTCCTCTCGTCGATCGGCGTCTTCCCGGTCCAGCCGGGCACCGACACCTGGGGCCTGTCGACGCCGGCCTTCGAGCGCGTCGACATCAAGCTCGACCGCCGGTACTACCCGCGCGGCTCGCTCACGGTGAGCGCGCCCGGAGCTTCGGACACCGACCGCTACATCCAGTCGGCGCGGATCGACGGTGCGCAGCAGTCGCGCACCTACCTCACCACGGACGACATCCGCTCGGCCCGTTCGCTCTCCTTCACGGTGGGCAGCGAGCCGTCGGCCTGGGGCACCTCGCCCGAGGACGCCCCGCCCGCGCTGGGCTGATCCCGCTATCCGCGACACGCCGAGCGCCCTGCCTCTCTCCGGAAGAGGGGCAGGGCGCTCGGCGGCGTATGGCGATGTCAGGCGGGCAGCGGGGGCTCGATCGCCTCGGTGACGGTCGGGAAGACCGGAAGCACGGAGTCGAGGCCCAGCACCCCGATGAGCCGTTGTACGAACGGGGACGGCGCGGCGAGCCGCAGCCGTGGACCCAGCAGGGTCTGGCCCTGGAGGAGCACGTTCACCGTCGTCGAGTCCGCGAAACTCACGTCCGACAGGTCGACGACGACGGGCGCTGCGCCGTCCGCCGCCGCGCCCTCCAGCGCGGCGGCGAGCGGGGCGACGTTATCGATGTCGAGGTCGCCAGTCACGGCGAGCACCAGCGCGCCCCGGTCCTGCCGTGGGACGATTCTTACTGCTCTGCCGGCGCTGGGGGATGGAAGCACGGTCACCTCGTGATGCACTGGGTGGCGGGGGAGACCGCCGTGACCTGGATGGTCCGGTGCGAGTCCCGTCCCTGGTCGCGGCGGTAGGGCAACGATAGAAGTAATAGTTGCCATTTGACAACATTCTTCATGGGGCAACAATCTGTACCCGCACTGATCAACGAACGCACCCCCTCGGGAGTGCCTCAGCAACGCGGAAGCAGGGGCTGGATGAAGCTAGGCGCTGTCCGCGATGTCGTCGCGCAGCCGGTCGGCCGGACCCCGGCCGCCGGTGAGCCGCTGCGACGCGGCCGAGTGGAAGGCGGCCAGCCCTTCGGCGAGCGCCGCAACGTCTGCCGGCTGCATCCGTTCCAGCACGGCGGAGAGTTCGCGCGTACGGATCGCCCGGTACTCCTCCAGCAGGGCGCGGCCCCGCCCGGTCAGCCGGAGCTCGACCTCGCGCCGGCTCGTGGGGCTCGGGTCCCGCTGGACGAGGCCCATGGCCTCCATCCGGTCGCAGAGCCTGCTCACGGACGGGGCACGCGAGCCGAGCGCCTCGCCGAGCGAGCGAAGGTTGTTGCCCTCCAGCTTCTCGATGACGAGCAGGGCCCGCAGCTGCGAGGGCGAGACCGTACCCAAGGGCGCGGACTCCTGCCCGCGTCCCCACAGCACCTCCAGCAGTTCGGATGCGGCACGGACGTCCTCGGACACCCGCTCAAGGCGGTGGGGGAGACCGGCGCGGTGGGGCATCCGTCCACTCTGCCACCCGGAGCGTCCTCCTGTCAGCCTGGCCCCGTCCTTGTCCTGGGACGAAGAATGAGCGGAAGACCGTGAACGCCCGTACCGAAATCGAACGAGCCGTACGCGCTGCGGCACCGCACGCCCTGGTGGAGACGGTGCGCGCCGCCCTTGCCACCGCGTACGACGCCCGTTCCGTGCAGTTGCTGCTCGCGGACTACGCAATGACCGTGCTCAAGCCGGTCGGTCCCGAGCCGGAGAACGAACGCCCGCTGTCGATGCACAACAGCCCGCAGGGCCGTGCCTTCGGCAGCCAGCGCCCGCACGAGGAGCCGGCCGGGAACGGAGGCCAGGTCGAGCACCACTTCCCCGTGACGGTACGGGGCGAGCGTCTCGGAATCCTCAGCGTCCGCCTCCCGGCAGGGCGGTCGACCCCGGAGACCATGGACGAGCTGGCCCAGGTGGCCGATCTCCTGGGCCACGAGATCATCGTCGCCGAACGGGACACCGACCACTACGACAGGGTCCGCCGCGTCACCCGGCTCACCCTCGCCGCCGAGATGCAGTGGCAGCTGCTCCCCGCCCGCGCGTTCACCGCGGCGGAGTACGCCATCGGCGCGCAGCTGGAGCCTGCCTACGCCATCCACGGGGACAATTTCGACTGGGCCGCGGACAGCGACCAGCTGACCGTCGCGGTGACCAACGGCATGGGCGAGGGCATCCAGGCCTCGCTGCTCACCAACCTCGCCGTGAACGCGTTGCGCAACGCGCGAAGGGCCGGGATCGACATCGCGGACCAGGCCGCCCTCGCAGATCAGGCCCTCTACGACCAGCACCGCGGCAGCGCACACGTGTCGACCCTGCTGCTCCGCTTCGACCTCGCCACCGGTGCGGTCGGTGCGGTGGACGCCGGCTCCCCGCAGATGTGGCGGCTGCGCGGCAGGACGGTCGCACGCGTGGAGCTGGAGGCACAGCTGCCGCTCGGCATGTTCGAGGAGTCGCAGTACGTGGTCCAGAACCTGCGGGTGATGCCCGGCGACCGGCTGCTGCTCGTCAGCGACGGGGTGTACGACACCGTCTCACCCCTCGGCGAGCCCTACGTGGAGAGGGGCCTGACCAGGGCGATCCTCGCGACGCGGCTGCTGCCCGCGGCATCGGTGCCGGGCGCCGTCCTGAGGGAGCTCGCGGACTACCGCGACGGAGAGCCTCTCGACGACGCACTGGTCGTCTGTGTCGACTGGTTCGGCAGGCAGGAAAGCGGCGCCTGACACGGGCCCGGAGGCCGTCGGGTGGTTCAGCTGCTGAGCATGAACTCCGCGCGGATGCGCTTGCCGACCGGCACACGCTCGGCTGTCAGTCGATCGCACAGGGCGACGACGATCTCCATGCCGTGGCCGCCCAGCCGGCTCGGGTCCGGGGAGTAGAAGACCGGGAGGGCGCTGCTGCTGTCGTACACCGTCACGCTGATGCGCTCGGCGGTGCCCTCCAGCTCCAGCAGGTAGGGGCCGTGGCTGTAGCGGTCGGCGTTGGTGACCAGCTCGCTCACGGCCAGCATCAGATCGTTGCGGGTGTGCGTGCCGACCACGGCCATCCACTCGGCGACGAGTCGGACGAGGAACCGGTCGGCCAGGGCGCGCGCCCGCGAAATGCAACCGGGCTCGCCGTCGAACACCTCGGCGCTGTGCAGTGCCTCCGTGGGCGGGCGACCCACTGGAGGGTCGTCAGGCCGAGAGGTGGGCTGTTGGTTCATGTGCTCCAGCCATGGCGCAGCGGGGGAGGCCGTGGACCTCTCTTCTCGCTGGACGTGTACCCGCCTCGGAAGATCCCACTCCCGGGCGATGTCGGATAAATCAAGCACGTCCGGGAAGCCGGACCACTGACACGAAGAACTCGTCGATCTGACGGACCGCCGCGATGAACTGATCGAGGTCGACCGGCTTCGTGACGTAGGCGTTGGCGTGCAGTTTGTAGCTGCGCAGGATGTCCTCCTCGGCGGAGGAGGTGGTGAGCACGACCACCGGGATGAGCGAGAGCTCCGGGTCCTGCTTGATCTGCTCCAGCACCTGGCGCCCG
This sequence comes from Streptomyces sp. NBC_01013, assembly GCF_045162765.1. Lineage (NCBI taxonomy): Bacteria > Bacillati > Actinomycetota > Actinomycetes > Kitasatosporales > Streptomycetaceae > Streptomyces > Streptomyces sp. NBC_01013. The sequence goes on along the minus strand of NZ_CP108687.1, from coordinate 540,607 downwards.
TCGTACCTGGGCAGGTTCAGGTCGAGCAGGATCAGATCGGGGCGCGGGGCGTCGGCGTGCTCGCCACGGCCGTAGAGGAAGTCGAGCGCCTCCTGCCCGTCGCGGACCACATGGAGCGTGTTGCGGATCTTGTTGTCCTCGAACGCCTCGCGCGTCATCAACTCGTCGCCGGGGTCGTCCTCGACGAGCAGGACCTCGATGGGCTGTGCGGGGAGTGTCACGCGGTACCTCCGGGGATCTCGGCGGGGCCGGCCGCATCCTCGGCGGCAGGCTGGGAATCGTCGGCTTCGGCGGGCCGGGTGTCCTCGGCCTCGGCGGGCAGCGAGAAGTGGATGCGGGCGCCCGAGCGGGGTTCCGGATCCAGCCAGATCCTGCCGCCGTGGAACTCGATGATCTTGCGGCAGAGTGCGAGGCCTATGCCCGTGCCGTCGTACTCGTCACGGGCGTGCAGGCGCTGGAAGATGACAAAGACCTTCTCGGCGAACTCGGGGGCGATCCCGATGCCGTTGTCCGTCACCGTGAAGTGCCAGACGTCCTCCTCCCGCACACAGCCGATCGTGATGACGCACGGCTCGTCGGGGCGGCGGAACTTCACGGCGTTGCCGATCAGGTTCTGCCAGATCATCCCGAGTGTCGTCGCGTCACCGTTCACTTCGGGGAGGGGGTCCGCGCGCACCACCGTGGTGCCCGACTCCTCGATGCCCAGCGCCAGATTGCCCAGCGCCCGGTCCAGAGTGCGTTCGAGGTCGACGGAGGTCCAGCTGTCGTGGACCCGGCCCACCCGGGAGAAGGTGAGCAGGTCGTTGATGAGCACCTGCATCCGCTTGGAGCCGTCGACGGCGAAGTCGATGTACTGCTTGCCCCGCGCGTCCAGCTCGGTTCCGTAGCGCTTGTCCAGCAGCTGGCAGAAGGACGCGATCTTCCGCAGCGGCTCCTGGAGGTCGTGCGAGGCGACGTAGGCGAACTGCTCCAGCTCGGAGTTGGAGCGGCGCAGCTCCTCCGTCTGCTGCGCGAGCAGCTCCTCGCGTTCCTGCGCGGCGTCGAGCTCCTCGACCAGCCGGCACCGCATGTCCTCGACGGCGGCGGCCACCGCACGCACGTCGGAGGGCCCGGGCACGTCGATCCGCCGGCGGAAGGCACCGGCCCGCACCAGTCGGGAGGCCTCGGCCAGGGCGTTGAGCGGGCGCCCCACGACCCGGTGCAGCAGCAGGCTGAGGGCGATCACGCACAAGACGAAACAGGCGACGAGGGCGATCAGCGTGTGGTCGCGGGTGGTGCGTGCGTCATTGAGCTGGGCCCGCGCGTGGTCCCGGGCGGCGTCCAGCCGGGACTGCTGCGCCGTGTAGAGCCGCCGCAGGGTGTCGAAGGCGGCTTTGCTCCCGGCGGTTCTGGAGGACGAGTGGGCCTCCGGTCCGTCACGGCGGACGGCGGCGATCAGCGGTTCGGCATGTTGTCCGCGCCACCGTGCCGAGGCCGTGGCGATCCGTTCCAGATCGTTGGCGTAGGGCCCGTCGTCACCCATGGCGGAGCGGACCTGTGCCAGACGCGTCTGCTCGTTGCGCTTCCCGGCCGCGTACGGCTCGAGGAAGGAGGCGTCGCCGGTGAGGGCGTAGCCGCGGACCCCGGTCTCCTGGTCGAGCAGGGCGTTCTGCAGTTGGAAGGAGGCCGACCGGGCCGGCTGGATGCGGTCCACCAGTTCGGTGGTCCGGTCGGATATCGAGGCCAGGACGAGTCCGCCGACCACCAGGCAGCCGCACACGACCAGCACGAAGCAGGCCAGGATGAGATGGACCCAGTTCTGGACCGAGAGCCGGGCCAGTCGCCCCGGGTGCTGGGGGGTGTCGTCCTGCGGGTCACTGCTCATGGGCTGTCCGTTTCCAGGCGAGGTGCAGAACGGCCACGTCATCGGCGAGGCCGCCGTAGGGAGCCGCCCCCTCGGCGGCGCCGGCGACCAGCGCGTCGATGAACGGCCGGGCCGTCAGGCCGGCCTGGTCCCGGGCCATGGCCAGCAGACCCTCCTCACCCAGACGGGAGTCGGGTCCGGTGCGCCCTTCGAACAGGCCGTCCGTGAAGAGTACGAGACCGGCGCCGGGCTCCAGGGTGTGCCGGGTCGAGACCCACTGACCGTGGCCGGGCAGCAGCCCGAGAGCGATGCCGCCGTCCGGCTCGACCCACTCGATGTCGGTGTTGTGGCGCAGCAGGAGCCCCGGGTGGCCCGCCCTGACGATCCGGACGTGGTCCCGTTCCGGCGGGAAGACGAGTGAGGTGACGGTAGCGAAGACATGAGGGTCGGAACGCTCGGCGACGAGGATCTCCTCGAGCAGCGCGGGCAATTCCAGCGAGTCGGTACCGCACAGGACCGCGGTGCGCCAGGCGACCCGGAGGCACACGCCGAGCGCGGCCTCGGCCGCACCGTGCCCGGACACGTCACCGATCACGGCGTGGACCGTGCCGTCGGGTCTCTGGACCACGTCGTAGAAGTCGCCGCTGAGGAGTCCGTGGGCGCGGCCCGGCTCGTAGCGGGCGACGGCCTCGAAACTGTCGTCGTTCAGGAGCGGTACGGGCAGAAGTCCCCGTTCGAGGCGTGCGTTCTCCTGCGCCATCAGCTGAGTGGCGCGAAGGGCGGCCGCCGCCCGCTCCACCTGCTTGCGCTGGAGGGCGTAGCGGACCGAGCGCGACAGGGCCTGCGGGTCGATCCGCCCCTTGACGAGGTAGTCCTGCGCGCCGGTGGCCACCGCGTTCAGGCCGGCCTCGGCCTCCGCCAGGCCGGTCAGGACCACGATGGCCGCGTCCGGGGTGGTTTCCACGATCTGGGTGACGGCACTCAGCCCGTACACATCGGGGAGGTGCAGGTCCAGCAGGACGCAGACGGGCTTGCGTTGGCCGCGCAGGAAGGCCAGAGCCTCGGCCAGGCTCTTGCACCAGGTGAGCGCCGAGTCCAGCTCGCCGTCGGCGAGCATCTCCTCGACGAGCAAGGCGTCGCCCGCGTCGTCCTCGACCAGGAGGATGGAGGCGTTGACGTCCCATACGGAGGGCAGGCCGGCCGGCGCGGAGACGGTCTGCACCGGAAACGCCGCAGCGGCCGGATGCAGGGCCGGGGAGCCTGTGCGCATCTCAGCCACGCTTCACCCTCTCGTTGCGCCCGAGCGGGCTGCCTGTCGTCGCTCGCAGCATATGTGAACGGCACCCGCCGGTGTGCAGGGGTGCCGTTCACGCATGCTGCGAATGTGGGGGCTGAGGTGGTTCAGCTCCTGCGGATACGCGGTCTCCGAATGGAGGGGTGGCGCGGGACCGAGGCCGGTCCACGCGCCGGACAGGGAGGAGAGGGACCCCTGCCGCGGGACGCTCTCATGTGCCCGGGATCACGCCTCGACGAACATCCCGGCGCGCAACTGCTTGACGATGCGCGCGATGAGCCGGGAGACGTGCATCTGCGAAACCCCGAGTTCGGCGCCGATCTGGGACTGCGTCATCTCCTGGCCGAAGCGCATGCGCACGATCTGGCGCTCGCGGTCGTCGAGCTCTTCCAGCAGCGGAGCGAGCGTGTGGAGGTTCTCGACGGCCTCCATCCCGGGATCGTTCTCGCCGATCAGGTCGGCGAACGACCGTTTGTCGCTGCCGGCGTCGGTCTCGGCGGACGGCGCGTCCAGGGACCCTGCCGCATAGCCGTTGGCGGCGACGAGCCCCTCGATGACGTCCTCCTCGGGCAGGTCGAGCAGGTCGGCGAGTTCCTTGACCGTCGGGTCGCGGTCCAGCTCCGCGGAGAGCTGCTCCTTCGCCTTCGCGAGATCGACCCGCAGTTCCTGGAGCCGGCGCGGCACATGCACCGCCCAGGTGGTGTCCCTGAAGAAGCGCTTGATCTCACCGACGATGTAGGGGACCGCGAACGTGGCGAACTCCACCTCCCGGGAGAGATCGAAGCGGTCGATCGCCTTGATGAGTCCGATGGTGCCGACCTGGATGATGTCCTCGGTGTCGTCACCACCGCGGTTGCGGAACCGCGAGGCGGCGTACCGGACCAGTGAGAGGTTCATCTCGATGAGGGTGTTCCGCGCGTACTGGTACTCGCGCGTCCCCTCCTCAAGGGTCTGGAGACGGTCGAGGAACAGCTTCGACAGTGCGCGGGCGTCCTTCGGGGCCACCTTCCCGGTGTCCTCGATCCACGGCAGGTCCGAAGTGCCGTGGCCGGTGCGGGCGCTGTCCTGCTCCGAGAGTGTGCGCACGCTTCCGAAGGCTTCGCCTGTCCGCTCCGTCGTGGTCGCCATGGTGTCGCCCCTCCTTGTTCACAAGTTCGTCAGCCCTCGTGTGCCCCGTAATCGGGAGGTCATGCCGAGCGGATGCGAATTCTTTTCATCTCCCGGACACCGGCCTGGAGATGACTGTTTTGTGTATGTATGGGCCCCTGATCGAGTAGCGCGGACTTCCCGGACGCCGAGGGGCGGTCGGTCGACGACATCAGCCTTCGCAGCGCGAGCGGGCCCGGGTCAGCCCACGGGCATGTGGACGATCTGCCGGAGGGCCGGCCCGGACCCCGTAGTGAGGAGACCCGCCGCTACAGGGGTCACGACGACCCCGGCCACCACGCACACGAGCTGTGGTCGAGGGGCGGACAGCATGTCGGGGTGGCGTGGGTCGCAGCGCACAAACCGCGAGGGCGGCCCGCGCCACCGCGCGCCCGGCCGCCGGTGAGGACCCGGTCGCCGCGAAGGCGGTGGGATCGCCGTCGGGGCCGGTCCGGTCGATCCCGGCCGTGTCGCCCATCGCCCCGGCCGTCCGTGCCTCCCGGATTGCCGCCCCCGGGATGAGTCGCGGGAGCCGTTTCTGCTCCGGCTGGACGGCCGGCCCTGGAAGCGGGCCGTGGCAGACCCGGCGGGCCTCTCGGGATCAGGGTGGAGTTCGCGCAGACATGACCACGCGCGGAGGGAGGCGACGCTGCCCGGCCGTCCGGCCTCGCCGTCGGTGACCCCGCCCCGCACTCGAATGGAGCAGCGCCCGGAGCATGGCAAACTTGACGGGGGCGTTCGGCCCGCAGTGCGGCGGCTTTGCGTAGAAGCCCGCGGCCGGGCCAGTCCCGTGGATGTCAGTCCTCGTGCGCCCGGTTCGGCGGGGCGCCACGGTCTGCCGAGTGAATCCGGCGGCACAAGCTACAGAGGAACGGCAATGACGGTGACAGAGGACAGCCCGGAGATCGCGCCCGGAATCGAGGACTTCGGTCCCGGTATCGACCCGCAGCGGCTGGCCGTCTGCCTGAGTGTGCTCGACGAGCTCGACTCCATCGATGTCGACCATCCGGACGCCATCGCGGTGCGCCGCGCCACCGCCGGTATCTACCGCACCGTGAAGCAGCGGCGCCGCCAGGAGCGGCGCGCGGCGAAGACCGCGCACGACAAGGCCGTGACCGAGGCGACCGCCACCGGCTCGGCCGAGCGCATCGACGACGAGACCCAGGGCGTACTGCCGTCGTCCTCCGCCGCCTCCGAGATCGCCGGTGTCCTCCAGCGGCCGAGGTCCTGCTACATCTGCAAGACGCGGTACGTCGAGGTCGATGCCTTTTACCACCAGCTCTGCCAGGACTGCGCCCGCGAGAACCGCGCCCGGCGCGACGCGCGCACCGACCTCACGGGCCGCCGTGCCCTGCTCACCGGTGGCCGCGCCAAGATCGGCATGTACATCGCGCTGCGGCTGCTCCGCGACGGCGCGCACACCACGATCACCACCCGCTTCCCGAACGACGCGATCCGCCGCTTCAAGGCGATGCCGGACAGCGACGAGTGGATCCACCGTCTGAAGATCGTCGGCATCGATCTCCGCGACCCGGCCCAGGTCGTCGCGCTCGCCGACTCGGTGGCGGCCGAGGGGCCGCTGGACATCCTGATCAACAATGCCGCGCAGACGGTCCGCCGCTCACCGCAGGCGTACAGCGAACTGCTCGGCGCCGAATCCGCTCCGCTGCCCGCGGGTGAGCTGCCGGCCGCCGAGGTGATCGGCACCTTCGGCAGTGGCACCGTCGACCGCGTGGCCGCCCTGCCCGCCGCCCGCAAGGAAGGGCTGAGCGCGCAGGACGTCACCGAGCTGGCCCTGGTCACCGGTTCGGCGTCGCTGGAGCGCATCGCGGCCGGCACCGCGATCGACGCGGGCGGACTCGTCCCGGACCTGCATCACACCAACAGCTGGATCCAGACAGTCGACGAGGTCGAACCCATCGAGCTGCTGGAAGTCCAGCTCTGCAACTCCACCGCGCCGTTCATCTTGATCAGCAGGCTCCGCCCGGCGATGGCCGCGGCCGCCGCCAAGCATGCCTACGTGGTCAATGTCTCCGCGATGGAAGGCGTGTTCGGCCGCGGTTACAAGGGTGCGGGCCATCCGCACACCAACATGGCGAAGGCCGCGCTGAACATGCTGACCCGCACCAGCGCCCAGGAGATGTTCGAGAAGGACGGCATCCTGATGACCGCCGTCGACACCGGCTGGATCACCGACGAGCGCCCGCACCCCGACAAGATGCGGCTGGCCGAGGAGGGCTTCCACGCCCCGCTCGACCTGGTCGACGGCGCCGCCCGGGTGTACGACCCGATCGTCCGCGGCGAAGCGGGCGAGGCGATGTACGGCTGCTTCCTCAAGGACTACGCCCCCGCCAACTGGTAGCAGCACCCTCCTGAGGTCACAGGCCCGGTCCGGGAACTCTCCCGGGCCGGGCCTTTGCCATGGCTGGTGGCCTAAAGTGACCCAGGGCACACGTTCCATCGAGCATGGGCGCGCTCATTTGGTTACTCTGTGAGGAACGGACGCCACCAAGGGATCCACGAAGGTTCCTCGACCGTCCTGGGACAGGCCCGTCAACCGGGCCGCCGTCCCGCCCCGTACCCGGCGCCACCGCGACCGAAATAGAGATCCTGCCCTGCCCCGCACCACAGGCGGTCGACCACCGGATATGACGCCGGAGCGTCGGATACGCCGGGGGCTATGCGACACAAAGGAGTGCGCGGTGACGACACCAGAACTGACGAAGCGCGAGCAGCGGCCGGCCGAGCGGCACGGAGAGCGGGCCCGAAGGCCCGAAAAGCTCCGGAACATCGAGGTCTGGGCCAGGTCCGCGCCGATCCGGCTGGCCGGCTACGAGGACGATCTCGCGGAGCCGCACATCCTGCCCGGCATCGACTGAGCGCTTCCCGCCCGAGCTCCGGCCCGTACCCCGCACAGGGGCGGGGCCGGAGTTCGGTCGTGCGGCCGCGGCAGCGTGAGAGCAGGCGGCGTTTTGCGTCGCGTGCATGTCGCCATCGCTGGGACTCTTCCACGGCGGCGGCTGAGGGCTCCTGGGCAAGCAGCTCGTCGCCATCGTCTCCGGCAAGCCGGCTTCCGAGGACGACGGATCCGTCGAGGAGATCAGTAGGTCGCTGCGGACCCGCGAGGGTGGCCGGTGGCCGGGCCCGCGGGCGTCGGTCGCAGGAACTCCCGCACGTAGGTGCGGTGCCACCAGCATCCGGTGGCCCGCAGCTCGCGCCAGGTCGTGTACCGGTAGCGGTACACCCTGGCGCGGACGTGCGCCGGCGGTTCCCCGGGGAACGGGTTGTCCCCCAGCAACCGCAGGGTGTCCCGGTCGTTCTCCAGCAGCCGTTCCACGAACGGCCCGAACCAGGGCCTGGCGTACGCGGGCGAGAGCGCCGCGAACCACATCATCCAGTCGAGCCTCAGATGATACGGGGCGAACTGGCGCGGCAGCCGCCGCGGATCGCCCGGCTTGCCCCGGAAGCCGTACTCCCGCCAGACCGTGCCCGGGTGGATCTCCTGCTCGTCGGTGCCCTCGACCACCACTTCCATCCGGACCCGGCTGATGCTGCCGAACGCGCCGTACGTGTTCACCAGGTGCAGCGGGTCGAAGGAGCGGTTCATCACCTGTCGGCGCGAGAAGAGATTGCGGGCCGGGCGGTAGCTGAGGACCAGGACCAGGGCCGTGACGGCGATGACCAGCACCTCGTACCAGAGAGGCACAGCGGCCGGCGCGGGCGGCTCGGCGAGCGGGGACCAGTCCACGGCCGACAGGGCGAGGGCGATCGTCAGCCAGTTGAGCCAGGCGAAGTTTCCTGAGAGCACCAGCCACAGCTGGGTGAGGACCATCAGTCCCGCCGCCGCGCTCGCCACTGGCTGCGGGGTGAAGAGCAGCACCGGCACCAGAAGCTGCGTCACATGATTGGCCGCCACCTCGGCCCGGTGCACGGGCCGGGGGAGGTGGTGGAAGAACCAGCTCAGCGGACCCGGCATCGGCTGGGTCTCGTGGTGGAAGTACAGACACGTCAGCTTGCGCCAGCAGGCGTCTCCGCGGATCTTGATCAGTCCGGCGCCGAACTCCACGCGGAACAGCACCCAGCGCAGCAGCCACAGGACGAGCACCGGTGGCGCCGTGTCCGCGTTGCCGAGGAAGACGGCGAGGAACCCCGTCTCCAGGAGCAGTGACTCCCAGCCGAAGCCGTACCAGACGCTGCCGACCTGCACGATCGACAGGTACAGCGCCCAGGGCAGCGCCCACAGGAGCATGGCCCCCCACAGTGGAACGAAGCGGTCCGCGCCCGCGAGCAGTGCGACGGCGAGCGCGCAGCCGGACCAGGCGACCACGGCGAAGAACCGGTCGGAGCAGTACAGGCGGAACAGCCCAGGTGCGGTGCGCCAGTCCGTACGCCGCAGGAACTCGCGCGCGGGCAGCATGCCGCGCTCGCCGATCAGTGCGCGGAACTGGAGCGCGGCCCCGAGGAAGGCGGCCAGATAGATGACGGCCAGGCCCTTCTGGAAAAGGAGCCGGCCGAGCCAGTACCCGTCTGCGGTGAACCAGTCCATCGCTTCCAGTATCGGCCCGCCGCTCCCCGGCGTCTCACTTCCTTTGCGCGCGTTCCTCCGTGACGATCCGGCGCAGTGTGCGGCCGAGGCGGCGCGCGTACCAGTGCTGGACCACGGGTACGAGCGGTCCGGCCAGGCGGGTGTACCAGCGGACGGGCCGGCTGAACGCCATCACGGTGAACGAGACCGTGCCGTCCTCCGCGAGCTCGGCGACGAAGCACTCCTCGCCGCACTCGGGGTGGCGGGGAAGTGTTCCGTACGCGAATCCGATGCGTTCCGGACCGTACTCGGCCCAGACGACCCGGCAGGGTGCGGAGAACCGGAACGGCCCCGCTCCCAACGGCACTCGAACGGACGCACCGGGCTCGGCCCGTGGCGCGGAGGCCCGGACCTCGGCCCCGGAGACGCGGTGCATGCGGAATTCGGTGATCGCGGCGCCTGCCGCCTCGAGGTCGGCGCGGCCGTGTCCGACCTCGGTGCGGTGGTGGAGGTGGTGGTAGCCGTCGGGGAGCGGGCCGAGGCGGGTGGCGCCCGCCTCGGGGTACGTGAGGGTGTTCATGCTGTCCTTCCTTCGTGGGCGGTGCGGTGGTTCAGACGCTGCCAGGCGAGTACCGAGCAGAGCGCGAAGCCCAGCGCGTTGCCGACACCGTGCGTGGCGGCCATCCAGGCCAGGGTGGGGTGCGGGAGCCCGGTGGCCTCGCCCAGTGCCCAGCTCAGCGCGAGCACCATGGTCGCCGCGAGCACGGCGGCCGACGTGGCGAGCAGCAGACGGGTGGTCCGGTCACGTGCCGCGGGCCGGACCGTGCGCCAGGTCAGGAGGGCGACGGTCCACATGCCCGCTGTCAGGACCACTGCTCCGGCCAGTTCGGCCCAGTCGCCGATGAAGTAGCCGATCAGGACGAAAAGGGTGCCCAGTGGCACGCTCAGCGCCGCGAACCGGCCTGCCGCGCTGTCGGCAACGCGGCCGACCAGGCCCGAGACCAGAGCGGCGGCGAATCCGGCGAAGTGGAAGTGCGGCACGGTCAGCGCCAGGATCCCGAGGCCGAAGCCGAACAGCGGACGCCCCGAGCGCTCGGCGACCAGCGCGGTGGCGGCGACGGCGGGGGTCACCAGAGCGGTGAGCAGCGCGATCTCGGCGGGTGCCGTCCGCCACGACAGCAGCGGACCGGAGCGCCGGACGACGCGGGCCGGGGCGCGCAGAGCGAGGAGCGCGGCGCCGAGCGCGTAACCGAGGGCCAGGACGGTGGCGGCCGGTCCGCGCGGTAGCCAGAGGGCGTCTGCCCCCGGCAGGGCGAAGGCCGGCCACAGCCGCCGCATCCGGTCCAGGTCCGGGGCGTTCGCCAGCCGCAGCCCGACGGGCACGATCACCAGCATCCCGAGCATCACGATCAGACCCACCAGGACGGACATCACGCCACCCTCCCCGTACTTGAACGCGTTCAAGTGCTTGACCGTGCTGACTCTAGAGGCTTTCTTGAACGCGTTCAAGGCAGTGGGTGTGAGTCTCCCGCAGCCGTGCTCACGCCATGCCGCTCCGGCTTGCGGGGGAGGGGGAACTACGGCAGACATGAGGGAAGCACCCGGACCGGTGACCAGGCAGGAGACCTCTTCGTGCACGCACCGACACGCATGCGCCGCGCCGTGCTCGCCGTACTGTCCACCGGCATCCTCGTCACGGCGGGCTGCGCCCGGGAAACCGGGGGAGGCGGGCACGGCACCGAAGGAACGTCCGATGCCGAGGAAGTCCTCCTCCAGCCGGCCGCCGAGCAGGGGCCCGACCCCTTCACCAGGTCGACGGTGGAACCGGCCGGCGCCGCACCCCGCACGACCCCGCCGCGGGCGCCCGTGCCCGGCGACGGGGGCCCGCACACCCTTCCCGGATCGACTCCCGGCATCTACGGGGGAACCCGATCCGTCGCCTCGTGCGACGTCGGGCAGCAGGCCCGCCTTCTCGCAGCCGATCCGGCCAGGAAGGATGCTTTCGCCCAGGCCGCGGGTGTGCCCCGGAACGAGGTCGCGGACTTTCTGAGCGGCCTGACGCCCCTGGTCCTGCGCGCCGACACCCTGGTGGCCGACCACGGCTTCCGCGAGGGCTCCGCCCACACGTTCCAGGCCGTCCTCCAGGCGGGCACCGCCGTGATGGTGGACGGCCACGGTCTCCCGCGGGTCCGCTGCGCCTGCGGCAACCCGCTGGGGCGGCCCGTCGGCGCGAGGGGCACGGAGAGCGGACGGGGCGAGAAGTGGGAGGGCTACGACCCGGCGCGGATCGTCGTCGTCGCGCCCACCGTGGAGCCCGTCACGGCCCTGGTCGTCGTCGACGCGGACCACAACAGCTGGATGGAGCGCCCGGTCGGCGACGAGGGCGCCCGGGACCGCACCCCCGAGGTGCCACCGCCCTACGCTGCCGACACCGACATCACCGGGCCGCTGCCCGACGCGCCTTCGGCGAAGCCGAGGGAACCGAAGGTGCCGGAGAAGTCGGTCGCGCCTCCACCCTCGCGCTCCGCTCCCGCCCCGGGGGACTGCCCGACGCCCGGCGCTCCGACACCGCCCGGCGAGGCGGTCGCGGCAACGGAGCAGCCGACCGGTGCGCCGGAGTCCCGGCCGTCGAACTGCCCCACGCCGTCCGACGGCCCCACCGACGATTACCCGGAGCTCCCGACGGACGAGCCGACCGGCACACCCGTCGACCCGGACGAACCGCCGCAGGACCTGGTGCCGCCCATGACCGACGAGCCCCAGACCTCCATCCGGCTGCCGTGGCAGGACGACGTGGACGCGCCCGTCGACGGATGACCGGCCTGGTGACGGGCCGGGACGTCCGCTGTTTCCCGTGCGGGGGACGGGTTCCGCGTCCGGTCTCAGCCGGTGCGGTGCGCGTCCCGGCAGAGGCCGCGGGGCAGGTCGTCATCGATGAAGCAGACGTCCTTCTCCGCCTCACTCCTCGGTGGGCAGCCAGTTGCCGTGCAGTCCCAACGGGACCCGGACCGGCATCCGCACCCGCGCGACCGGGCCGGAGCCGGGGTCGTCGGCGGGGATGACGAGCAGCCAGCTGCTGTTGTCGGTGCGGTCGGTGGCGTACGTCAGCCAGTGGCCGCCCTCGCCGGGCGCGCTGCCCGGCGAGGGCGCGAAGACCGGCTCGCCGACGGACAGATCTCCGGCCCGCCACACCACGCTCGCGCCCGACGCGTCCGCACCGTCGTACCAGCGCAGCGCGTCGAACTCGCCCGGCAGCAGATGCGGGTCCCCGGAGTCCGCGGCCACGGCCAGCTGGTGGTGGCGCCGGCCGATCAGACGGTCGCCCGTGCGCGGCAGTTCCATCCTGGCGTCGTCGAGCATGGTCCGGTGCATCGTGCCGGCCACGGGGTCGATGACCGCACGGACCAGACCGGCGGTGTTGGGCTGCCCCGAACCGTCGGGCGCGCCCATGGAGAGGCGGGACCACTGCACGTAGTCCAGCACCACATCACCACCGCCGGGCTCGGTGTCGTACGCGTTGACCGTGTGCCACAGCCAGAACGCCTCGTCGGACGCCCACCGCACCGGGCCGCCGTCGCGGGAGACCAGGGCCACCCGGGTGCCGCGCTCGGGCCGCCAGTCGATCATGGATCCGCCGTTCATCGCGGCGGCGATGTCGAAGAACACCGGCGCCAGCACGATCACCAGGAACCGTGCGGTCAGTGCCATGTCGTGGATCATCATCGGTTCGTCGAGGCCGTCGATGGAGGTGGGGCCACGGGTCCCTCATTCAATCTCCGGGCGGGCGCCGCTGCAACGCGGGCCCCGGGGTGCGGAGATGCGCCGGGAGGGTCTCGGCATCACCATGGAGGAAGCGGCAGAGTGCCGCGGAACATGCCCCGGAGGTGTCCGGTGGCCCAAGCCAATTCCGGTCGGCGGACCGGGAATCTGTTCTTCGCGTTCGCCCCGTGGATCATCTTCGATGTCATCGCCTCCCCCAGCACCTGGGAATACGCGGCACTCGCCGGTCTCGTGGCCGCCGTGGCGCTCAACCTGCCCGACCTGCGCCGCGGTTCGTTCAAGGTGCTGGAGGTCACGGGCATCGCCTTCTTCGCTCTCCTCAGCGTCCTGGCACTCTTTCTGGACCGCCAGGACCTGTACTGGGTGGAGCGGTACGCCCAGGTGTTGTCCAGCGCCGTGATCGCGGTGGTGGCGCTCGGCTCGCTGGCGTTCGTCCCCTTCACCGAGCAGTACGCGCGGGAGTCCACGCCCCGTGAGGTGTGGGGCACGCCCGCTTTCCAGCATGTGAACCGGATGCTCACCCTGCTCTGGGGAGGGGTCTTCGCCGCGACCGCCCTGTTGGGCCTGCTCGCGGTGCACACGTCGTCCGGTGCGGACTGGTACAACTGGATCATCCCCGTCGTCCTGCTGGTTCTGGCTGTCCGCGTCACGGAGCGTTACCCGGACCGAGTGCGCGAGCGGTACCGGAGCGTCCGCGCCGGCCCGTGACGGGCCCGCCGCCCTTTGGTCCAGACCTATTGACGGAAGGTCTGGACCACTTTACGTTGAGTGCATGCGGGGTCCCGGCAAGCGCGACCCCGCCCAAGAATTGTCAGGTACATGCCATCAAGGGGGTTCGTCATGTCCGCTCGCACCTCACGGCTGCTGGGAGCCGGTCTCGCGGCGGCGTGCATCGTACAGATGCTGGTCGCGGCCACACCGAGCTCCGCGCAGGAGGACACCTGCGCGGTCAAGTCCAAGCCGTCCGGCAAGGTGCTCCAGGGATACTGGGAGAACTGGGACGGCGCGTCCAACGGTGTGCATCCGCCCCTGGGCTGGATCCCGGTCACCGACAGCCGCATCCCGCAGCACGGCTACAACGTGATCAACGCGGCCTTCCCGGTGATCCGCCCGGACGGCACCGTCCTGTGGGAGGACGGGATGGACTCGACCGTGAAGGTCCCGACCCCGGCCGAGATGTGTGGGGCGAAGGCCTCCGGGCTCACCACCCTGATGTCCATCGGCGGTGCTGCCGCGGGCATCGACCTCAGCTCCGGCGCGGTCGCCGACCGCTTCGTCGAGACCGTGGTGCCGATCCTCAAGAAGTACAACTTCGACGGCATCGACATCGACATCGAGACCGGTCTCACGGGCAGCGGCAACATCAGTCAGCTGTCGGCCTCGCAGGCCAACCTGATCCGCATCATCGACGGCGTGCTCGCGCGGATGCCCTCCAACTTCGGGCTGACGATGGCGCCGGAGACGGCCTACGTCACGGGCGGCAGCATCACCTACGGCTCGATCTGGGGCGCGTACCTGCCGATCGTGAAGAAGTACGCCGACAACGGCCGGCTCTGGTGGCTGAACATGCAGTACTACAACGGCAGCATGTACGGCTGCGCGGGCGATTCGTACTCCGCGGGCACCGTCGAGGGCTTCACTGCGCAGACGGACTGTCTCGACAAGGGACTGGTCATCCAGGGCACCACCATCAAGGTGCCCTACGACAAACAGGTACCCGGTCTGCCCGCCCAGCCGGGTGCCGGGGGCGGACACATGGCGCCGAACCTCGTCGCGCAGGCCTGGAACCACTACGGCGGCAGCCTCAAGGGGCTGATGACCTGGTCGCTGAACTGGGACGGATCCAGGAACTGGACCTTCGGCGACAACGTCAGGGCGCTGCAGGGACGCTGACATCCCTGGAACGGCGGCGGCCCCGGACCACCCCCGCACCGGGGGTGGTCCGGGGCCGCCGCCGTGGTGTCAGTTGCCGGGCTCCGAGGCATCCAGCATGGCGTCTCGCTCCACGACCTTGACCCGCTCGCGGCCCTGCGCCTCGCCCAGGGCGCGCTCGTGTGCGTCCAGGCGATACCAGCCCTCGCGGGTGGTGTAACGGACGCCGCGCGACTCCAGGAACTCGGTCACGGCCGAGGGCTCGGGCTGTGCAGGGGCCGCGAGCCGGCCGCTGGTGTGGTCCTCCAGCAGGCAGGCGACCGTTTCGTTGGCGTCGCCCTTGGTGTGCCCGATCAGGCCGATCGGGCCCCGCTTGATCCAGCCCGTGACGTACACCGACTCCATCGGCTCACCGCCGGCGAGAACCCGCCCGGCGGCGTGCGGAACCGTGCCGGACGCGACGTCGAACGGGAGCTTGGGCAGCTCCTGCGAGTAGTAGCCGACCGCCCGGTAGACGCTCTGCACGTCCCAGTCGTGGAAACGGCCGGTGCCCTTCACGTTTCCGGTGCCGTCCAGCTCGGTGCGCTCGGTTCGCAGTCCGACGACGCTGCCGTCCTCGCCGAGGATCTCCACGGGGGACTCGAAGAAGTGCAGGAAGAGCTTGTGCGGCCGGTCGCCGACGTCGCGGATCGCCCAGTTCTCCAGCGTGGAGGCGACCATGTTGGCCTGCTTGTTCCCGCGCCGGGTCTCGATCGAGCCGGCGTCGTAGTCGATGTCCTCGGGGTTGACGATGACCTCGATGTTCGGCGAGTGGTCCAGCTCGCGCAGCTCCATCGGGCTGAACTTCGCCTGGGCGGGACCGCGCCGTCCGAAGACGTGCACCTCCAGCGCCCTGTTCGCCTTCAGGCCGTCGTAGACGTTGGCGGGGATCTCGGTCGGCAGCAGTTCGTCGGCGGTCTTGGCGAGGATGCGGGCGACGTCCAGGGCCACGTTGCCGACACCCAGCACGGCGACCTTCTCGGCCTCCAGCGGCCAGGTGCGCGCCACATCCGGGTGCCCGTCGTACCAGGAGACGAAGTCGGCGGCGCCGTGCGAGCCGTCCAGGTCGCTCCCCGGTATGTCGAGGGCGCGGTCGGCGTCGGCGCCGGTGGAGAAGATCACCGCGTCGTAGAAGCTCCGCAGCTCGTCCAGGCCGATGTCGTTCGGGTAGTCGACGTTCCCGAAGAGCCGGATCTGGGGCTTGTCCAGGACCTGGTGCAGCGCGTGCACGATGCCCTTGATCCGCGGGTGGTCCGGGGCCACGCCGTAGCGGATCAGGCCGAAGGGGGCGGGCATCCGCTCGAACAGGTCGATGGAGACGCCCGGGTCGGCGGCGGCGTCGGATTTGAGCAGCGCGTCCGCTGCGTAGATTCCGGCGGGGCCGGCTCCGACGATGGCTACGCGGACGGGGCGTGTCATGGCGAGCTGTTCCTTAGGACGAACGAGCAGGAGCGGGGCGGGCCGTGGTAAGGCTTGGCTTACTCCGCCCCCACGCACACGTTAGTCGCTGCACCTGCCCGTATTCGGGGCGGGTCGGTGTTCTGCGGGGATATCCGGCCCCCCGCACCTTTGCCGCTCCTCGGAATCCCGCGCAATCGCTGGGGAGGCTGCCTCGCCCGGCGCCTCGTAAATGTGTTCCATCCCACGTTCAGCTGGTGGACGGTTCGCGCGAAGAATCGGGCAAATGATGGCAGAGTTACGCATATGGATGATCGGGTAGCGGGTGCCCTGTCACTCCCGGACGATTGGCCCGCCCACCCGGACCTCAGTCTCGCCCTGAACCGTATGGGCAGTTTCGACTGGGACCTGGACAGCGGCCTCATGCACATGGACCAGCCGGCCCTCGACGTGTTCGACCTGACGGCCGACGAGTACGACAACAGGCCGGAGACGCTCGGGACGCGGGTGCCGCCGGACGAGGCCATGCGGCTCGACGCCATGGTGACGCAGGCACTCAAGACCGGCAGGAGCAACTACGGGGCCTATTTCCGCATGCTGCGCCGCGACGGGACCCTGCGCTGGATGCACACGCAGGGCTTCGTCCGCCGGGACGCCACCGGCCGGCCGCGACGCATCATCGGCATCGTCCGGGACGCCAGCGAGGAACTGGCGGACTCCACCGCCCGTCGCGAACTGGACGAGGAGCGGCAGCGGCGCACCAGCCTGGTGGAAGCCACCACGGCCGCGCTGGCCCACGCCCGTACGGTCAAGGACGTCATCGACGTGCTCAAGAACTCCCAGGGGCTCGCCCACCTGGGGGCGACGAGCCTGGTCATGGGGCTGATCGAGGCGGGGCGCATCCACCTGGTGGCCGACGGGCCCGAGGGTGCCTTCGTGCCGGGCACCCGGTACACGCGGACCGACGAGCAGTACCCGATGAGCGAGGTCGTCCGCACGCTCGGCCCCCGGTTCATCGAGTCCGCCGAGGACTTCGCGGACTCGTACCCGGTCCTGTGGCCCCACATCAGTCATCTGGGCATCACCTCGGCGGCCTACCTGCCGCTGATCGCCCAGGCCCGTCCCATCGGTGCGCTCGGGCTGCTCTACAGCGACAAGGACGGATTCACGGCCGACGAACGCAATCTGCTGGTCGCCCTCGGCAGCTCCATCGCGCAGAGCCTCCAGCGCGCCATGCTGTACGAACAGGAGCACGACCTGGCGGAGGGGCTCCAGCAGGCGATGCTGCCGCGCCGCGTCCCCGAGGTGCCCGGCGCCCAGATCGCCGTGCGCTACCGCTCGGCCAGGCTGGGCCGGGACATCGGCGGCGACTGGTACGACGTCATCCCGCTGCCCGGCGGCCGGGTCGGTACCGTCATCGGGGACGTCCAGGGCCACGACACGCACGCCGCCGCCGTCATGGGGCAGCTGCGCATCGTGCTGCGCGCGTACGCGGCCGAGGGGCACAGCCCCGCGACGGTCATGGCGCGGGCGTCGGTCTTCCTGCACGAACTGGACACCGACCGCTTCGCGACCTGCACCTACGCCGAGGCCGACCTGACCACCGGTGTGGTGCAGGTGGTCCGGGCCGGGCATGTCGACCCGTTGATACGCGACGCCGACGGGAGCTGTCGCAAGGTGCTGGTCGAGGGAGGTCTGCCGCTGGGGCTCTCCGCGGAATTCGGACGGCTGGAGTATCCGGTCAGCACGGTCGAGCTGGACCCGGGTCAGACCATGGTGCTGTTCACCGACGGTCTGGTGGAGCTGCCGGGAGCCGACCTCGACGAGGGCGTGCAGCTGCTCACCGCCATGATCAGGAACGGCCCCCAGGACCTTCAGCGGCTGGCCGACCGGCTCTGCGAATCGGTCGACGAACGCGGCGGCGAGGACGATGTGGCGGTCCTGCTGCTGCGCCGCAAGGCCGCCCACGCTCCGCAGCCCGGCGGCCGGCTCCAGCAGCACGTGGGGCAGAACGATCCGGAGGCCCTCAGCTCCGCGCGGCACATGATCCGTGCGGCGGTGCGGGCGTGGGGCGCCAAGGAGCGGGCCGACGAGGTGGAGCTGGCCGCCGACGAGCTGACGACCAACGCCCTGATGCACACCGATGGCGGCGCGATCGTCACCATCCGGGTGCTCACCGGGCCCGAGCGCCGCCTGCGCGTCGATGTCGAGGACCGCTCCAGTGCGCTGCCGCGCCGCCGGGACGCCGGCGAGGCAGGGGTCTCGGGCCGCGGACTCATGCTCGTCGACCGGCTGGCGGATGCCTGGGGCGTCGAATCCCGGGGGACCGGCAAGTGCGTCTGGTGCGAATTCGTCATCCCGCCGCGCGGCTGATCCGGTGACGGCCGCTGCCGTCCACCGGGGTTGAGCGCTACCAGAAAGTAACAGAACGTAACATGTCTGTACTTGACCGTAACCGACCACCAGGGATTGACTGCGACTCCGTCAGTCTTCGGCTTCCATGACATGAGGACCCGTTGGGCACTGAGCTACTGGCACCTCTCGACCTGGCCTTCTGGCACCTCGAGTCCGATGCGCATCCCATGCACCTCGGCGCGCTCGCCGTCTTCGCGCCGGGGGACGGTCCGGCACCCGGCCCCGATGCTCTCCTCGCGCTGCTCGGCGCCCGTGCCGCAGCCATCCCCCGGCTGCGCATGCGGGTGCGGGACGTGCTGCTGCCGGTCGGAGGCGCTGCCTGGTCGGTGGACAAGGACTTCGACGTCCACCGGCACGTCAAGCGGGTGCGCCTGCCCGAGGTGGCGACCGCGGGCGAGGGCCGGGCAGGGTTCATGGCGGCGGCCACCCGGCTCGCGGGCGAGCTGATGGAGCAGCCGCTGCGCAGAGGGCTGCCGCCCTGGGAGATGTACGTCATCGGCGGCGCCCCGGACGGAACCTTCGCCGTGCTCGTCAAGCTTCACCACGCCCTCGCCGACGGCATGCGCGCGGTCGCCATCGGGGCCGGGATCTTCGACGAGATCGCCTCGCTCGCGGGCCGGAGCCGGCCGGGACCGGCGGCCGGACGGGTCCTGCCGGTGGCGCCGCGCTCCTGGATGCCCGGACCCCGTCAGGTCGCAGGCCTCGCCCTCGGGCGGATCGAGGACCTCGGCCGGGCGTTCGGCGTCGGGGCCTCACTGGTGCGCGCCAGCCGCCTCGACCTGCGCGGAGCGCCGGCCCTCAGCGCCAGCTCCTCCGGCACCCGGCGCCTTGCCACGGCCGACCTCGACCTCGAAGCCGTGCAGCGGATCCGCCGGGCGGCGGGCGGTACCAGCAATGACGTGCTGCTCGCGATCGTGGCGGGCGCGCTGCGCCGCTGGATGCTGGAGCGCGGCGAACCGCTGCCCGGCGCCGACCCGCGCGCCCTGGTCCCCGTCTCCCGGCGTCGCCCGGGTGGCGCGGCCGCGGCCGGCGGCAACCGGCTCTCCGCCTACCTGCTGGGCCTCCCCGTCTCCGAACCCGACCCCTGGGAGCGGCTTCGGGCCGTCCGTGGGGCCATGGACCGCAACAAGTCCGCCGGGCCGCTGCGCGGGGCCGGAGCGGTCGCGGTCCTCGCCGACCAGCTGCCCTCGCTGGCCCACCGCTTCGGTGCGCCGCTCGCGGGGAGCGCCGCCCGGTTGCTCTTCGACGTGCTGGTCACCAGTGTGCCGCTGCCGCGCTCGGCCCTCTCGCTCGGCGGCTGCCCGTTGCGCGCGCTCTATCCGATGGCGCCGCTGGCCCGCGGCCAGTCGCTGGCCGTCGCGCTGACCACGTACGGCGGCACCGTACAGATCGGACTGGTGGCCGACGGCAAGGCGCTGCCCGATCTGGAGCGCCTGGGGCGCTGCGCGGAGGAGGAGGTGGCCGAACTGCTGACGCTGCTGCCTGCGCCCGCCCTCTCATAGATCGGACAGGTGGCGGAGCGGTCGGCGGCTTTGATGCCCTCCGGGGTGTTGACGCGCCCAAGTGATCCGATGAATATTCGCTGTGTGCAGGAAGCGATCTTCGGGGAGGGCGGCGGAAACATGCGGCGCAACAGGCTGGGAAACAGCGCGGTCGAGGTCACCGAGCTGTCCTTCGGGGCGGCCGCCATCGGCAATCTCTTCAGCGCCGTGGAGCCGGCACAGGCCGCGGCCGCCGTCGACGCCGCCTGGGACGAAGGCGTCCGCCACTTCGACACCGCACCGCACTACGGGCTCGGTCTCAGCGAACGACGGCTCGGCGAGGCCCTGCGAGGCCGGCCCCGCGACGCGTACGCCCTCTCCACCAAAGTGGGCCGGGTGCTCGACCCGCTGCCCGACGGCGCCCTCGCGTCCGAGTCGCTCTCCGAGGGCTTCGCCGTCCGCGCCACGCACCGCAGGCGCTGGGACTTCAGCGCCGCCGGTGTGCGCCGCAGTATCGAGGACAGCCTGGAACGCCTCGGCCTCGACCGCATCGACATCGCCTACCTCCACGACCCCGACGACCATGCCGAAGCCGCGTTCGGCGAGGCCTATCCGGAACTGGAGAAGCTGCGGGCCGAAGGGGTGATCGGGGCCATCGGGGCCGGTATGAACCAGACGGCGATGCTCACCCGCTTCGTCGTCGAGACGGACGTCGACGTGGTGCTCTGCGCCGGCCGCTACACCCTCCTCGACCAGTCCGCCCTGAACGACCTGCTGCCCGCCGCCGCGGCGCGCGGCCGCAGTGTCGTCGTGGGCGGCGTCTTCAACTCCGGCCTCCTCGCCGACCCGCGACCCGGTGCCACGTACGACTACGCCGCCGCGCCGCTGAACCTCCTCGACCGGGCCCTGCGCCTCAAGGCCGTCACCGAGGGCCACGGCGTGCCACTGCGTGCCGCCGCCCTGCACTACCCGCTGGCTCACCCGGCGGTCGCCGGCGTGCTCGTCGGCACCCGTTCCCCCGACGAGGTGCGCGACGCCGCCGCCCTGCTCCGCCGGGAGATCCCCGACACCCTCTGGGACGACCTGCGCGCCGAGGGCCTGCTGACCGAGATCGGACACTGACATGCGCATCGCCCTGCACACCAAGGTCCGTGCGGACCGCATAGCCGAGTACGAGGCCGCCCACCGCGAGGTCCCGGCCGAACTGACCCGCGCGATCCGCGGGGCGGGAGCCACCTCCTGGACGATCTGGCGCAGCGGCACCGACCTGTTCCACGTCATCGAGTGCGACGACTACACCCGGCTCCTCGCCGAACTGGAACAGCTCCCCGTCAACGTCGCCTGGCAGGCCAGGATGGACGAACTCCTCGACGTCGCACACGACTACTCCTCGGACGGCGCCGAGGCCGGTCTCCCGGTCGCCTGGGAGCTCTGAGATGACCGGCCGCCCCCGGATCGTCGACGCCCACCACCACGTGTGGGACCTGTCGGTACGCGACCAGGACTGGATCACCGGCGAGGAACTCGCCCCTTTGCGCCGCGACTTCGGCCTCGCCGACCTGGAGCCGGAGGCCCGGGCCAACGGTGTGTGCGCGACCGTGCTCGTCCAGACCGTCACCGTCCCGGAGGAGACCCCCGAGTTCCTTGCGCTCGCCGACGGCAGTGATCTGGTCGCGGGCGTCGTGGGCTGGACCGATCTCACCGCCCCGGACATCGCCGACACCCTGGCCGCCCTGCGAGAGCTCCCGGGCGGCGACCGGCTCGTCTCCTTGCGCCACCAGGTCCAGGGCGAATCCGACCCCCGATGGCTGCTGCGCGCGGACGTACAGCGCGCACTGGCCGCCGTGGCCGACACCGGACTCGCCTACGACCTGGTGGTCCAGCCCCACCAGCTGCCCGCCGCCGTCCGGGCCGCCGAGCTGCTGCCCGGGCTCACCTTCGTCCTCGACCACGCGGGCAAACCGCCGATCGCCACGGGGCTGACGCACCCCTGGGCAGATGACCTGCGGGCGCTCGCCGCCCTCCCCAATACCGTGTGCAAACTCTCCGGGCTGGTCACCGAGGCGGACCCGCACGACTGGACCGTCAAGGACCTGCGCCCGTACACCGACACCATCCTCGACGCCTTCGGACCCGGTCGGCTGATGTTCGGCTCGGACTGGCCGGTGTGCCGGCTCGCGGCGACGTACACCGAGGTCGTCGAGACCGCAATCGTGCTCCTCGGCAGCCTCGCCGACGACGAGCGGGGCGCCGTCCTCGCCACCACCGCCGAGCGGGTGTACGGCCTCCGGTAGGCGCCGGGGCGGCGGCTGCGGCAGGCTGGGAACCATGCCGGAACTGCCCGAAGTCGAAGCCCTGCGGGCCTTCCTCGACGACCACCTGGTCGGCAGGGAGATCGACCGCGTCCTGCCCCTCGCCATCAGCGTCCTGAAGACGTACGACCCGCCGCTCACCGCCCTGCACGGCGGGACGGTCACCGCTGTGCGGCGGCACGGCAAGTTCCTCGACATCGCCGTCGGCCCGCTGCACCTGGTCACCCACCTCGCCCGGGCCGGCTGGCTCCGCTGGAAGGACAGCTTCCCCGCCACCCCGCCGCGCCCCGGAAAGGGCCCCCTGGCGCTGCGTACCGTCCTCACCGGCGGCGACGGCTTCGACCTGACCGAGGCAGGGACCACCAAACGCCTCGCCGTGTACCTGGTCCACGATCCGGCCGGGATCCCCGGGGTGGCGCGTCTGGGGCCCGACCCGCTCGACCCGTCCTTCGACCGTGACGCCCTTGCCTCGCTGCTCGCCGACGAAAGGCGCCAGATCAAGGGCGCCCTGCGCGACCAGTCGCTCATCGCGGGCATCGGCAACGCCTACAGTGACGAGATCCTGCACGTCGCGAAGATGTCGCCGTTCAAACTCACCGCGCGTCTCACCGACGACGAGATCACCCGGCTCCACACCGCCCTGCGCACCACGCTGAACGACGCCGTCGCCCGCTCCAGCGGGCTGGAGGCGGGACGGCTCAAGGCCGAGAAGAAGAGTGCGATGCGGGTTCACGGGCGCACGGGTGAGGCATGTCCGGTCTGCGGGGACACGATCCGTGAGGTGTCCTTCAGCGACTCCTCGCTCCAGTACTGCCCCACCTGTCAGACGGGCGGCAAGCCGCTGGCCGACCGCAGGCTCTCCAAACTGCTCAAGTAGGCGGGACCGAGGGCCCTCAGCGGGTGAGCCGCAGCCGCCGCCCCGCCGTCGTGCGCACCTCGAACCGGGCGATGGCCCCGGGCCGCAGGGCGGCGCCGCCGTTCAGCCGGAGTGGCGCCTCGCCCGGACCGGCCGACGACCAGGTGGCCACGGTCTCCTCGTCCCCGTCCCGCCCCACCGCGACCAGGGAGCACACCGCGCGCTCCGGCACTCCCGACACCTCCAGCCCGACATCGGCACCCCATTCGCGCGCCCCCGCCGTCACGACGGCCGTCATCCCGGAACCCCGGTCGGCGCCCGTCCACCGGTCGGATCCGCGCCCCCCGCCGGGCGCCGCGAAGGACACCCCGGCCGCGAGCACCACGGCCGCCGCCACCACTGCCAGCCGTCGGCGTCGCGTCCTGCGCCGCGCGGCCGCCACCACCTCCACGGCCCGCCGCACCAGCCCCGGACCCGCCCGCACCAGCGGGGCGACGCCCGGCGGTGTCAGCCGGGCGTACCGTCCCAGGGCGGCCGCGACCCCGCTGAGTTCCACCACCCCGCCCGCACACAGCGGACAACCCTCGAGATGCTCGTCGAATCGGAAGGTGTCGGCGGCGCCGAGCACGCCCAGGGCATAGGCCCCGACATCGCGACGGTGTTGCGGGTTGCACATGCCGTCCTGTACGGAAACAGCCCGTGAATCACTCAGCACACCCCCGTGCAACCCGTCGTTCAGGCCCTAAACTCCGGCCTCATGCTCCGCGTACTCGCCGTCGACGACGAAGAACCCGCTCTGGAGGAACTCCTGTACCTCCTGCGCGCCGATCCCCGGATCCGCAGCGCCGAGGGAGCCACCGGTGCCACCGAGGCGCTGCGGCGCATCGGTGGCGCCGTCGACGCAGGTCCCGACGACCCCGCCGCCATCGATGTCGTCTTCCTCGACATCCACATGGCGGGCCTCACCGGGCTCGATGTCGCCCAACTGCTGGCTGGGTTCGCCGCACCTCCGCTCATCGTCTTCGTCACCGCCCACGAGGGCTTCGCCGTGCACGCCTTCGACCTCAAAGCCGTCGACTACGTCCTCAAACCCGTGCGCCGCGAACGCCTCGCAGAAGCCGTGCGCCGCGCCGCCGAACAGGTCGGCGACCGCTCCGCACCCACCGCCGACACCGCACACGACCAGATCCCCGTCGAACTCGGCGGTGTCATCCGCTTCATCCCGATCGACGACATCGCGTACGCCGAGGCCCAGGGCGACTACGCCCGCCTGCACACCGCCACCGGCAGCCACCTGGTCCGCGTTCCCCTGACCACGCTGGAGGAGCGCTGGCGCGCCCGCGGATTCGTCCGCATACACCGCCGCCACCTCGTGGCACTCGGCCGGATCGACGAACTGCGCCTGGACGCCGGGAGCATGAGCGTGCGCATCGGCACCGCTTCGCTCGCCGTCAGCCGCCGCCACACCCGCGCGCTGCGCGATCTGCTGATGCGGCAGACCGGCCGCTGACCAGCGTCTACACGCGCCCGAACCCCTTCCCAGCGGGGTCGGGTGCTGCGTACACTCCGGCCCCATGTCCGCAGAGCCAACGCCCCGGCGTGAAGTGGTGACGGGGGAGCCCCGCCGGGTGCGTCCGCTGCCGCGCTACCGCACCCAGTCGGAGATCGACGAACAGACCGCGCTGGGCGGCGCCTACGTCCGCTCGCTGATGCGCAGCCAGCTGCGCGCCGGACTCACTGCCTTCACCGTCCTCGCGGTGGTCGTCGGCACCCTGCCCCTGGTCTTCGAGGCCCTGCACAGCTCCGCCGTCGTCTGGGCCGTCCTCGGGTTCGCCGCCTATCCGCCGCTGACGCTGCTCGCCTGGTGGTACGTGCGCCGGGCCGAGCGCAACGAGCACGACTTCGCCCGGCTCGTGGAAGGCCGCCCCGCACAGTGAGCCGCACGTACGCGGTGGCGGCCGTCGCCGCCGTCGTTCTCGCCACCGTCCTCGTCGGCGGCTTCGGGCTGCGCATCTCGCGCACCACCTCGGACTTCTACGTGGCCTCGCGGACCGTACGGCCCCGGCTGAACGCGGCCGCGATCAGTGGCGAGTACCTCTCCGCCGCCTCGTTCCTCGGCATCGCCGGTCTGGTGCTCGTCCACGGCCCCGACATGCTCTGGTACCCGGTCGGCTACACGGCCGGCTACCTGGTGCTGCTGGTCTTCGTCGCCGCTCCGCTGCGCCGCTCGGGCGCGTACACCCTGCCCGACTTCGCCGAGGGGCGGCTCGAATCCCGGCAGGTGCGCCGGCTCGTCAGCGTCCTCGTCGTCGGCGCCGGCTGGCTCTACCTCGTGCCGCAGCTCCAGGGTGCCGGACTCACCCTCAAGATCCTTACGGGGGCGCCCGGCTGGCTCGGCGACACCCTCGTCGCCTCCGTCGTCGTCCTCGCCGTCGCCGCGGGCGGGATGCGCTCCATCACCTTCGTCCAGGTCTTCCAGTACTGGCTGAAACTGACCGCGCTCCTCGTCCCGGCCATCTTCCTGGTACTCGCCTGGCAGGGTGACGGCCGGCCCCGCGTCACCTTCGACGAGCAGCTCTCCGTCTTCCGCGCCGACCATCCGCTGTACGCCACGTACGGACTCATCGTCGCCACCTTCCTCGGCACCATGGGCCTGCCCCACGTCGTCGTCCGCTTCTACACCAGCCCCAACGGCCGCGACGCCCGGCGGACCACGGTCGCCGTCCTCGCCCTGATCGGCGTCTTCTATCTGCTCCCGCCCGTCTACGGAGCACTCGGCAGGCTGTACGCACCCGAACTCATCCAGGGCGGCGACGCGGACGCCGCGGTGCTGCTGCTGCCCGGCCGGGTCATCGGCGGGCTCGGCGGCGACCTGCTCGGCGCGCTCATCGCCGGCGGCGCCTTCGCCGCGTTCCTGTCGACCGCCTCCGGACTGACGATGGCCGTCGCCGGTGTCATCACCCAGGACGTCCTGCCCTCGCGCGGTGTACGGCACTTCCGGCTGGCCACCGTCCTCGCCATCTCCGTCCCGCTCGCCGGGTCGCTGATCGTCAGCCGGGTACCGGTCGCCGACTCGGTGGGGATGGCGTTCGCCGTATCGGCGTCCTCCTTCTGCCCGCTGCTGGTCCTCGGCATCTGGTGGCGCCGGCTCACCCCGCCCGGAGCCGTGGCGGGACTCGTCCTGGGCGGCGGCTCCGCGCTGCTCTCCGTCGCCATCACCGTCAGCGGGGCGGTGCGCCCGCCCGGCTGGCCGCACGCCCTGCTCGCCTGGCCCGCCGTCTGGTCCGTGCCCGTCGGCTTCCTCGCCATGATCCTGGTCTCGCTCGCCACGCCGAGCCGGATACCCGCCGGCACCAACGCCGCGATGACCCGCTTCCACCTGCCCGAGGCACTCATCGCCGGGAGGCACCGGTGACCGGGGCCGGATACGCCGTCATCGTGCTCCTCGTCCTGCTGCTGTTCGGCGGCGGCCTGCTGACGGGCCGGCGCACCGCACGCCCCGTCCGCACCAGCGATGTCGGCACGCCCGTCGAGCACGCCACGTTCGAGACCCTGCACACCGCATCGCTCGCCGCGCCCCCGCTGCGCGCCGGACTGACCGAGGAGAGCGCCCGCAGATCGGCCCGCCGGCTCCGTTCGCTGCTCGGCACCGATGCCCTGTGCCTCACCGACCGCGACCGGGTCCTCGTGTGGGACGGCGAGGGCGACCACCACGGCCGCCACGTCCTGGAGCAGGTGCAGGGCGTCCTCGCCAGCGGCCGCGACACCGCCTTTCGCAGCGAGTGCGACGACCTGGACTGCCCGCTGCGCTGGGCCGTCGCGGTGCCGCTCACGGTGGACCACCGGGTCCTCGGCACACTGATCGCGTACGCCCCGCGCGAATCCGCGGTCCTGGCGAGAGCCGCGGGCGAGGTCGCACGCTGGGTCTGCGTACAACTGGAGCTGGCCGAGCTGGACCGCTCGCGGACCCAGCTCATCGAGGCCGAGATCAGGGCCCTGCGCGCGCAGATATCCCCGCACTTCATCTTCAACTCGCTGGCCGCCATCGCCTCGTTCGTCCGTACCGACCCCGAGCAGGCCCGTGAGCTCCTCCTGGAGTTCGCCGACTTCACCCGCTACTCGTTCCGCAGTCACGGCGACTTCACCACCCTCGCCGACGAGCTGCACTCGATCGACCAGTACCTGGCCCTCGTCCGGGCACGGTTCGGCGAACGACTCTCGGTCACGCTCCAGGTCGCCCCGGAGGTGCTGCCCGTCGCCCTGCCGTTCCTCTGCCTCCAGCCACTGGTCGAGAACGCCGTCAAACACGGACTCGAAGGGGCAGTCACCTCCAGCCGCATCACCATCAGCGCGCTGGACGCCGGCTCCGAGGCCGAGGTCGTCATCGAGGACGACGGCACCGGCATGGACCCGGAGCGCCTGCGCCACATCCTGCGTGGCGAGGGCGGAAAGTCCACCGGAATCGGCCTGCTCAACGTCGACGAACGGCTGCGCCAGGTGTACGGGGACGACTACGGGCTGGTCATCGAGACGGGCATCGGCGCCGGCATGCGCATCACCGTACGGCTGCCGAAGTACCGCGCCGGGGTCCACGGCTCCTGAAGAGGGTCCCGGCCCGGAACCCCGTACCACCCCTAATACAGGTGGATCGAGAGATGCCCCAGTGGCAGGCCCAGCTGCCAGGCGGGTGTCCACACCTGGGTGGCCGCCTCGTCCTCCTCCGGCTCACGAGGGCTGTCGGCCGGCTCCCACGGCGGCGGGCCGATCGCGTCCAGGTCGGCCGCCAGCAGCTCGGTCTCCTCCAGCCACCGCCAGGCCGCGCGGGCCAGAGCGAGGTCCGGGCCGGTGTCCCCCGCCGCCTCCAGCGCGTCGAGCCGCTCGCACACCCATCGGCGCCACGGCGTCCCGTACGCCGTCAGCAGCCGCAACTCGTCCACCCGGGTGGCGGGCAGTTCCTCGGCCACCGCACCGTCGGAGAGGAAGACGGTGAGGGCGAGCGCGTCACGGCCCGCCCGGTACTCCAGCGTCGCGGGCTCCATCAGCTCGCCGGTCCGCAGCAGTTCGTCGGCGATGTACTCCGCGTACATCCAGGCCATCGGAATCAGCAGCCCACCGCCACTGGATCCGTCTTGACGTTCCGGACGCATCCGGTCTCGCCCCATTCCGTTCTCGGCACGGCCCCACACGCAGCATTGAACCGGGGGAGCGCGCCCCGCGTGGCCAGAAGGGCAGGATCCGTCGTGCCCGATCCGTCACAGACATGAGGTTGCGATGACCGCCGACCCAGGGGAGGGACCGCACATGCGGCAGTTGCTCGGCGCCTACGTCCTGGACGCGCTCCCGGACGCGCAGGCGCGCGCCGTCGCCCGTCACCTGCTGAGTTGCGACCGCTGCGCCGCGGACTACGCGGCGGTCGCGGAGGCGGCGGCCCTGCTGCCGCTGCTGAGCGAGGAGGACCTGTGGGAGTAGCCGGGCAGGTTACGGGAGAGCAGGCGCAGCGCGTAGTACGAACGGGACTTCACCGTGCCGGCGGGTATTCCGAGGACCTCCGCGGTCTCGCCCACGCTCAGCCCCCGGAAGTAGATCTGGACGAGCACCGCCCGGTGTTCCGGACTGAGGGTGCGGACCGCCTCCCGCACATCGAGCGCGGCGACCGCGGACTCCGCGGTGTCCTCCCGGCCCGGGGCGCTCTCCAGCACCGCGTCGCTGACCTCGGCCGGCCGGGCCAGCCGCGACCTGCGGGCGTCGATCGCCAGCCGGCGCCCGACCGTGAACAGCCAGGGCCGCATCGACTCGTACGGGCCGTCGAACGCCTCGGGGTGCTGCCACGCGCGCACCAACGTCTCCTGGAGAAGATCCTCGGCCCGCTGCCGGTCGCCGAACGTCAGACCCAGCAGGAAGTGGAACAGGGCGGGTCCGTGTTCACGCTGCAGATCCGCGAGTGCCCGCTCATCGGTCGTCGTCGTGGTCATGGTGAACGCCCTTCCCCGCGGAGGTCCCTGCCGCCTCGCTGCTGACTGGCGTATACGAACGCATTCGCGCCACGGGGAACAGGACATACGCGGCTCCGTGCGACGAGCGGTCGCACGGAGCGGCGAATGGTGCGGTGAACGGTCGGGCGGCGGTGTGCGGGGCCGGGGAGGGCAACGCCGGAGAGTGGCTCTACGGGACCACGGTGACGGGCCAGCGGCCGGCCTTCACCAGGCGTACGGCCACCGAGCCGATGAACCGGTGCCCCGCCGACTCGGACGCGCCCACCACGACGGCGTCCGCCTTGAGCTCGTCCGCCGCCGTCACCAGCCCGTTGTACGGATCACCTCGGAAGGTGTGGAACTCCCAGCGCACATCCCATATGTCCTTCATTCGCTCCGTCGACGCGCGGATCTCGCTCACCAGCCCCTCCGCGACGTCCGCGGTCGCGTCGCCGACCGGCGCACCGAGCGCGGCACCCGCCGTGAGGACGGGCTGGACGTAGACGAGGGCGAGCATGGCCCGTTGCCGACGGGCGAGACCTGCGGCGTACGCGGCGGCGCGCATGGAGGAGTCGGAACCGTCGATGCCCGCGACGATCACTTTCGGGCCGTCTGTGCCACGTTCGAACTGGTGAGGCTGCTGGTCTGTCACGGCAGTGAGGCTATCGGCTCGCTCGGCCGGCCCCGGCCCGGGCTCCCGAGTGCCCCGGCGCGCTGCTGCTGCTTGCGCGGGCGCGCTCCCTCCAATGGGTGCAAAACCCTCCCCGAACGGTGTCGTTGAGAAGGGAGACAGAGCGGATGTGCGAGCAGTTGGTCATGAAGAACGATCAGATGCCGCCGATGCGCAGAACGCTGCTGAGGCTGGCTGCCGGGCTGGGCGCCGCTACTGCCGTCCGCCTGGTCGCGGCGGACTCCGCCGGTACCCCGTCCCGGCGGCCCGTGCCGCCGGCGGCCACCGCGGCCGGTCCGGAGCCGGCCGCCCTGCGGACCAGGCCGCTCGCCTACCGCCTTGAACCCATGACCGCGGACCATCCGCCCCGATACCGCCCGGCGGCGCCACCGGTCCGCACCCGGCCCTTCGAGGAACTGCCCGAGATCGGCCGGGCCATGGTCCTGAGCTTCGACGACGGCCCCGATCCGCTCTACACACCGCCCATCCTGGACACCCTGCACAAGCACGACGTACGGGCCATGTTCTTCGTGTGCGGGGAGATGGCCCACGACAACGAGGACCTGGTGCGCCGGATCGCCGACGAGGGGCACACCGTCGGCAACCACTCGTGGACCCACCCGCTGGTCACCGGCCTCTCCCGGGCCGGTGTCACCGACGAGCTGGGCCGTACCAGCGACGTGATCGAGAAGATCACCGGCGAACCGCCGCTCTGGTACCGGGCCCCCTACGGGGCCTGGAACCGCAACTCGTTCGAGATCGGGGCCGCGCTCGGCATGGAGCCGATGGCCTGGACGGTGGACACCCTGGACTGGACCGTGCCGGGGACCGACAGCATCGTCCGCCGGGTCAGGGAGGGTGCGGCACCCGGAGTCGTGGTGCTCTCGCACGACGCCGGTGGCAACCGGTCGCAGAGCGTGGCCGCGCTGCGCCGCTATCTACCGGAGCTGCTGGACGACGGGTACCGGATCACGGTGCCGCGGCGACGCTGAGGCGGGCCGAGGAGGCTGCCGGGACCGGCCCCGGCAGCAACCGTCAGCGGGTTTCGACCAGGCGGGCGAAGGCCACCACGTTGCCGTCGTAGCCACGGGCCTTCGTGTATCCGCCGCCGCAGGTGATGATGCGCAACTCCGCCTGCCCCGTGTCGCCGTACACCCGGGCGCCGGGGAAGTCGTCCTTGGCGAACACCTCGACGCCGTAGACCTGGAACACCGCGACCTTGTCGTCGCTGCGGGTGACCTCGACGCGGTTGCCCTTCTTCAGCGAGCCCAGCCCGTAGAAGACGGCGGGGCCGGCCTGGTTGTCGACGTGACCGACGATCACGGAGGTGCCGATCTGCCCCGGGGCGATGCCGTTCTGGTACCAGCCGGCCAGGTTGGGATCCTGCGGGGGCGGAGTCTCGATCCAGCCGTTCGCGTCGAGGTTCACATCGACGACCGGTGCGTCGACCCCGATCGAGGGGATGGCGACGCGTGCGACGGGCGCGTACGCGAGCGGCTTCACGGCCGGTCCGGCCACCGGGGCCCCTGGGACGACCTTCTGGTGGTCCACCGAGGTGGCGGCGACCGGCTGCGGCGGCCCGGGTGAGAGGTCCGCGCCGTTGCGCATGAGCGCGAGACCGGTGAGCATCGCCAGCGCGAGTGCGCCCCACGGCGAGTGTCTGATCCGTTCGGGGCGCCAGTTGTCCCGTCCCATGGTTCTCCCTTCGTCGCGACGAGGGGAACGCTAGGCGTGGGGCGGCCGAGCGGCATGCAGAGAAGTGCGAACGGGTGGCGGCGGTTCGGCGGGGCACACATCGGAGTAGTAGCCGGACAAAAATCCTGACGGTCTGTGACCTGCGAGTCCATCAGGTGCACCCGTACTCGCACGGCGTGTCGGATCACCGGGGTGGAGCAGTCCCGAAATGCGGTGGATCAAGGTTTTGGTGAGGGTTCGTCATGGGAGGCGTACTCGTCGATCCATCCCGGCGCACAGAGCCCCGGGGCGCTTCCCGCTGGAGGTTCGAACGATGCGTGCTACACGCGCTCTCGTTGTCGCCGCGACCGCCGTCGCCGCTCTCGGGCTCGGTACCCCGATGGCAACCGCCGGTGGAGACGTCGGGAACGGCCAGAACAACGGCAACAGCCAGAACGACTGGAACGACCCGGGTGACTGGGACAACTGGAACGGGAACGGCAACGGCAACGGGAACGGGAACGGGAACGGGAACGGGAACGGGAACGGGAACGGCAACGGGAACGGGAACGGGAACGGGAACGGCAACGGGAACGGCAACGGCAACGGCAACGGCAACGGGAACGGGAACGGGAACGGGAACGGCCGCAACAACGGCCCGAACAACGTGACCGTCGACCCCGAGCGTGTGCACCAGGGTGCGGCCATGCAGGTCAGCGCCGAGGGCTGCGGCCGGGGCGGCAGCGTCTCGTCCAACGCGTTCCGGACCACACGCCTTTCGGCGGGCCGGGTCGGCCACGCCAGGGTCCGGATCTTCAACGACGCGACGCCCGGCTCCTACAACCTGACGGTGCGCTGTGACGGCACCGACCGGACGGCGGGCCACCGCTTCACCGTGCTCAACAGCCGCGGCGCGCAGGGCGGCTTCGGCGGTTCCATGGCCGCGACCCCGACGGAGATGGGCGTCGGAGCGGGCCTGGTCGCCTCGGCGGCCCTCGGCGGAGGCATGTACATCATGCGCCGCCGGAGGATGAGCCATGGGGCGATCTGACCGTAAGGACGCACCCAGCGGCCCGATAACCGAAGTCGCCCCGAGTCCTCTTGGAGGACCCGGGGCGACTTCCGTTCTGCCGCGTGAGCCGGTCAGTGAGAGCGGCTCTCCTTGCGCCGCCGCACCACGTAGACGGTGCCTGCGGCGGCCGCCACGGCCAGCGCGGTGCCGGCCACGATCTCGCCGGAGTTCATGCTGTCGATGCTGCCGCCGAGACCGCCCTGCACCCCGGCCGGGGAGGCCGTGGACACCGCGGAGGCCGTCGAGCTGGTGGTGGGCGTGCTCGTGGCGGCGCTGATCGTGAGGTTCACCTTCGCCGTGGAGCTCGGCGAGGTGTTGCAGGTGAACGTCACCTCGTAGACGGCGCCCGGTTTCGCGTCCCAGTCGACCGTAGCCCTGCCGGTGCCGTCCTTGGGGATGGTGACGGTGTCGAACACCCCCGACGACGCCGTGGCCGTGGTGGAGCACCCCTTGGCGGCCAGGGTGACCTGGCCGCCGGGCGCGATCACCGACGGCGTCACGGTGTATCCGCTCCCGCTGTTGGACGGACCGCCCGTGGTAGCGGCATACGCGGTCACGGCCGGGGCGGTCAGGGCGAGTGCTGCGGCGCCGAGCAGAGCGACGGGGGTGACACGTATTGCGCGCATGGTGAATCCTCCGGGTCCCCGAGGAGCAGCTGCGGAACGGATTTCCACAAAGCGTCAGAAATGCACCTCGATGCCGGCAACGCTAGAAGTGGTGCATTTCGCTCGCGATCGGGGTCCGGCGAATGGGGCACCGGTGTCCCCCGAGCGGCGCACCGCCCGGGGAACGGGGTCTTCTATCCCCCCGTCGCACCCGGGAACAGATCCAGGAACGGCGCAGCGGTGGCCGAGATTCCCCGGCCGAAGGGGGAGTCGAAATCCCAGATCAGGAAGAGGAGGAAGGCGATCAGCACACTGAAGAGGCCGGCCAGCAGGAGCTCGCGGAAGGTGCGGCGGATCTGCAGGGTGAAGATCAGTCCCACCGTCACCAGCGCCCCCGTGATCAGCCCGAACCAGACGACCCCCGGCATCGTGGCGCCGGCGCTCTGCCCCCGGGCGTTGCGGGCGTCGTCGGCCGCGGCGACCTGGTCGACCAGCGGCTGATACGCCTGGCCCTCGTGGTCCGTCTTCGGCCGGTACCCGGTGACGTCGGCGCGCACCCGGTCGAGGAGCTCGGTGCCCCGGTCGCCGAGGGTGCCGTGCTTGCTCATGGTTCGCCACTCGTCGTGCACGACGTAGCTGACATAGGCATCGACGTCGGCACGGATCCGGGTGCGGACCTCGGCCGGGTAGACGGACGAGCGGGCGCTGACCTCGTGCAGCGCCTGGGCCTCCTGGCGTACGTATTCCTGGGCGGCGCCCCGCCCCTCCCAGACGCCGGCGATGGCGAGACCCAGCACGATCGCGTAGACCACGCCGATCATCATCGTCATGTACTCGATGACGTCAGGGGTTTCGGAAGGGTCGTCGTCCTCCGGGAGCCGGCGGTTGTTGAGGACGGCGATGGTCAGCACGACGGTGCTGGCCGCGGCCATGGCGAGGGTGAGAACCAGCCATTCCGACATGAATGCCTCCGGAGGTCATCGGGAACGGGGCCGCAGCACGGCGACGGCGAACACTGCGGGGGCTGTGATCATCAAGGTGAGCGTGACCAGGGAGGTATGGCGTTGTGGTGCCTTCCGCACGGGTCTGCGGTACGAGGGGAGCGCCACGGGCGCGGGAGGCGCGGGGCGCGCGGACGGGGACGGGGACGGTGTGGGTGACGGCGACGGAGTGGGTGTCGGCGGGGGAGGGGGCGGCGCCGGTGCGGGCGGTGGCGGAGAAGGCGGCGGGGGAGGGGGCGGCGGAGGGGGTGGAGGGGGTGGAGGCGGCGGAGGAGGAGGGGGTGGCGGGGGAGGGGGCGTTGGCGGAGGGGGTTTCGGTTTCGGGGTCGGCGGGGGAGAGGGCTCGGGTTCCGGCCCTGCGTGACAGGTGCCGTCGCCACTGACGGCCACCGCCCAGTTGCCCTCACCGTCACCGATCGAGGCATACGCGCAGCTGTCGGCCGCCGCGGGCGTCGGGGCGGTCAACAGCCAGGTGAGAGCGACCGCTGCGGTGAGTCGGCCGATGAGTGATCCGTACACGACGGGGAGCATGTTCCGGGCCGCGGTCAGGCACGCCGGAGATCCACTGGATTCGCCTGATGGAGGGGATCTGGCGCACTTGGTGTTTGCGGTTCCGGAAGAATCTGCGTACGCATTGAACAAAGAACGGCCCGGCGCCCGTATCCAGGGTCACGAACGGCGCGAACTCGCGTCGCAACTGGCACAAGTACCACGGGAGTTGACATGAACACCTGGCGGAACGCCTCGCTCGCGGTGACCGCGGTGACCCTGTTGGCGCTGACGGCGGCGTGCGGGCAGGACAAGGGCACCGAGTCGCCCAACGGCCAGAACGTGGGCAACGCGAGTCCGGCCGGCCAGGCCGCCGACAGCTACGGATCGGACAGCTACGGGTCGGACAGCGGTGACGGTTCCGGTGCGGCGGCTGAGACCGTCTCGGCGAAGCAGGCCGGTCAGCTCGCGGTGTGGGACAGCAAGAAGCTCGGCAAAGTCGTGACGGACAGCGAAGGATTCACGCTCTACCGATTCGACAAGGACACCGCGAGTCCGCCCAAGTCGAATTGTGAAGGCGACTGCGCGAAAGTGTGGCCGCCGGTGCCCGCGGGCAATGTCACCGCTGCGGCCGGGACCGATGCCGCTCTGATCGGGAAGGTCACCCGGGCCGACGGCACGCAGCAACTCACACTGGCCGGTTGGCCCATGTACCGGTACGCCAAGGACGCCGCGCCGGGCGACGCCCAGGGGCAGGGAGTGGGGGGAACCTGGTTCGCCGCCGCGCCCGACGGCAAGAAGGCGGCAGTGAACGCCGACGGCCCTTCCGGTAGCCGCCCGGCCGACCTCGCGGGACTCTCGGTGCGCAAGGATCCGAAACTCGGCGATATCGTCGTGGACAAGCGTGGCATGACGGTCTACCGGTTCAACAAGGATGTCGCATGGCCGATGAAGTCGGCCTGCACCGGCGCATGTCTCTCGAAGTGGCCGGTTGTCGCTCCCGTCGAGAAGAATGACGTGAACGGTGTCACCACGAAGGGTTTTGTCACTTTCGACCGGCCCGACGGACTCAAGCAGCAGGCCGTCGACTGCTGGCCCATCTACACCTTCTCCGGGGACGTCAAACCCGGCGACACCAACGGTCAGGGCGTCGGGGGTACCTGGTACGCGGTCTCGCCCCAGGCGAAGTTGGTCGGTGCGTCGAAGTAGTTCCCGCGCGGTCTTCCCGTGCCGCCCCGTCGCCGAATGTCACAGGCAGCGACGGGGCGGTTGCACATGCCACGGGTGTGTGACCAATAACGGACCGCTAATTTCCGTTTCCGCTCGCTCTCCTGGCGGTGGGTCAGTAGCCTCTGGTCAATACTGACCATGAACATGGCCGGTTCACCGAGGCGACTTGTTGGAGACATCGATGGAGCGTCCCGCCTGGGCACCGCAAGGCATTGACATTTCGGTGCCGAGCGTGTCCCGAATGTACGACTTCTATCTGGGCGGCTCGCACAATTTCGAGGTGGACCGGGAAGCGGCCCGCAAGGCCATGGAGTTCATGCCGGGACTTCCCAAGATCATGCAGGCGAACCGCGCCTTTATGCGCCGCGCCGTGCGGTTCGCGCTGGACGAGGGCATCACGCAGTTCCTGGACATCGGCTCCGGGATACCGACCTTCGGAAACGTGCACGAGGTCGCCCAGACGATCGATCCGCAGGCCAAAGTGGCTTACGTCGACCACGACCCGGTAGCGGTCGCCCACAGTCAGGCCGTGCTCGAAGGCAACGACGGCGCGGTGATCGCCACCGCGGACCTGCGCCGGCCAGAGGGGATCCGCGACCACCCTGACGTCTCCGGGCTCCTCGACTTCGACCGTCCGGTGGCGCTGCTGCTCGTCGCCGTACTCCACTTCATCGAGGACGCCGACGACCCGCACACGGCGGTCGCCGCCCTGCGTGACCTCCTGGCGCCCGGCAGCCTCCTTGTCGTCACTCACGCCTCGTACGAAGGGGTGCCGGTGACGAAGGAGGAGGCCGTAGGCGCGGTGGGCGTGTACAAGGACATCCGCAACCCGCTGGTGATGCGTTCCCGGGACGAGGTCGGCCGGTTCTTCGACGGCTACGAGATGGTGGAGCCCGGCCTGGTGGCGATGCCGCACTGGCGTCCCGAGGCCCCTGTCAAGCAGGAGAACGAAGACCCGTACGCCTTTTCGGGCTTCGCTGGAGTGGGACGCAAGGCGTGAGCATTCCCGCCCAGGCGTCCGGAGCCCCGGACGCGGAGCCGGACGGCCCCGAGGACCGGCTCCGGAGATTCGCCACGATCTGGAGCCGGGCGATCTTCCCGTCCACGGCCACTTCCATGACCCGGCCGGAGTTCGAGCAGCACCTGCTCCCGCTGGCCCGGACGCTCAACGACATACTGCATGCCCGCCCGTTCGACCCGGCACCAGCAAGCGGCGTGGGCACCGCCCTCGTCGCGGCGCACTGCACGGACCCGGACGCCCTCAGCTCCACCCTCGGCGTCGTCGACTCGTACCTGGTGCTCTACTGCGGAACCAACGGACCGGTCGCACTGTCGACCGAGGACAGCCGGTCCCGCTGCGCACGGATCCAGCACGCGGTCGCGGGGGGCTTCTCCCAGGCACTGCGCGAGCGGACCCTCGCCGAGCAGGAGGCGATCGCCCGCTCGGCGCTCTCCGCCCGCTCCCACGCCGAACAGGCGCTGCACGCGACGGAGGCCCGTTTCCGGGCCGTCTTCAAGGACGCGGCCATCGGCATCGGCATCGCCGACCTGGACGGCAACCTGCTGGAGATCAACGACACCCTCACCCGGATGTTCGGCGGTCTCGAGAACCACGTCCTGAGCCACCGACTCAACGAGTGGGTCCACCCCGAGGACACTCCGCAGGTCTGGAAGTACTACAACGAGCTGGTGCGCGGCGACCGCGAGCACTACCGGGTCGAGAAGCCGTACTACCGCAACGACGGCACCGTCCTGTGGACCAATCTGACGGTGTCGCTGCTGCGCGACTCCGAGGGCCGGCCGGAGTATCAGCTGGCCCTGATGGAGGACACCACCGAACGGCGGCTGCTCAATCTGCGGCTGCGGTACGAGGCCACGCACGACGCGCTCACCGGGCTGCCGAACCGGACGCTCTTCTTCGAGCGTCTCGAAAAGGCGCTCGCGGCAGGTGACGGAAGCCGGTTCGGCCTCTGCTATCTGGACCTGGACGGCTTCAAGGCGATCAACGACAGTCTGGGCCACGCGTCGGGCGACCGGCTGCTGGTCGAGGTCGCGGACCGGTTGCAGAGCTGTGCGACCGCACCCGGTGAGATGGTGGCGCGGCTCGGCGGCGACGAGTTCGTGGCGCTCACCACGGGACCCGACACGGCGGAGGAGGTCGACGAGCTCGCGTGCCGGATCCTCGGTGTGCTCGCCGCGCCGATCCGCCTCGACGGGCGTGAGCTGACCGTCCGCGGGTCCATCGGGGTCGTCGAGGGCCCGGCCGGTGAACGCAGCGCCGCGGAGGTGCTGCGGAGCGCGGACATCACGATGTACCGGGCGAAGTCGGCGGGCGGCAACCGCTTCGAGTTCGCCGACGCCGAGGCGGACGCCCGCGCGATCACCCGGCACGGGCTGACCACGGCGCTGCCGGCCGCATTGGAGCGCGGCGAGTTCTTCATCGAGTACCAGCCCCTGGTGCACCTGGACGACGGCTCGGTGCACGGCGCGGAAGCACTGGTGCGCTGGTGCCACCCCCAGCACGGTGTGCTGGGGCCCGACCGGTTCATCGCACTCGCCGAACACACCGGGCTCATCGTGCCGCTCGGCCGCTGGGTGCTGGAGGAGTCGGTGAGGCAGGCCAACTTCTGGCAGGAGCGGCACACCGACGGCGGTCCCTTGCGGATCAACGTCAACCTCTCGCCGGCTCAGCTGCACCACCCGCGGCTGGTCGCGGAGACGGTCGACGTCCTGGAGCGCTCGGGGCTCGAAGCAGGGGCGCTGTGCCTGGAGGTCACCGAGTCCGCGCTCATCGGGGCGGACGAGGACCTCTTGAAGCCGCTGCGGCAACTGGCCGAGATGGGCGTCGACATAGCGCTCGACGACTTCGGCACGGGGTACTCCAACCTGGCGAACCTGCGTCGGTTGCCGGTGAGTGTGCTGAAGCTGGACCGTTCCTTCACCCAGGGGATGCAGCACCACCCGGCCGACCCGGTGGATCTGAAGATCGTCGAGGGGATCGTCTCGCTCGCGCACAGTCTGGACCTGGCCGTGACGGTGGAGGGTGTGGAGACGGGGGCCCAGGCGGAGCAGCTGCGGCAGCTGGGCTGCGACACGGCTCAGGGCTGGTACTACGCGCGCCCCGGTGCACCGGACCGCATCCACTCCCTGCTGTTGGCCGACGCGGTGTGAGCCGGGCGGACGCTGCGTCCTCAAGCCCGTCCCGCACCCGGGGACGGGCTTGAGGGCGGGGCGGTGGCCGGACTGTTCCGCCGGCTGGCCAGGAGCACCCGTTGCAGCTCGCGTGCCGCCCGCGGCGGGGCCACGTCGCTGCGGTGCGCCAGCGCGATCGTGCGGCGCAGGCCCGGCCGCGCCAGCGGTGTCGTCCGCAGGTCATGACCGGCCCGGGTGGCGACCATGCTCGGCACGACCGCGATACCCAGGCCTGCCCGGACGAAGCCGAGTACGGCGTCCATCTCGCCGCCCTCCACGGTGAACGACGGCTCGAATCCCTCGGCGCGGCAGGCGGCGACCGTCAGCTCCCGCAGGTCGTAGCCGTGCCGGAACATCACCAGCGACTCGCCCTGAAGATCCGCGATCCGGACCGTGCCGCCCCGGCCGGGGCGCGGGCCGTCGGCCGACGAGACCACCACCAGATCCTCCTGGAGCAGCTCGACCGTGGTCAGCGCCGGTGAGGCCGCGGGCAGCGGAAGCACCACCAGCGCCAGATCGAGAGCTCCGCGCGCCAGTTCGCGTACGAGGTCGTGCGAACCGCCTTCCTCCAGCAGCAGCTGGATCCCCGGGTGCAGGTCGTGGAAGGTGCGCAGCACGTCCGGCAGCAGGCCCGTGCAGACGCTGGGCGTCGCGCCAAGCCTGACCCGGCCCCGGCGCAGCTGGGCCAGCTCCTGGACCTCGTGACGTGCGGTGTCGGCGTCGGCCAGGATGCGCCGGGCGAGCGGCAGCAGGGCCTCGCCCGCGTCCGTCAGCGTGATGTTCCCCCGGGCCCGGCTGAACAGCTCGGCCCCCAGCTCGTTCTCCAGGGCTCGGATCTGCTGGGAGAGTGAGGGCTGCGAGACGTGCACCTCCTCTGCGGCGCGGGTGAAGTGCCGGGCCTCGGCCACCGCCACGAAGTACGCGAGCTGCTGGAATTGCATACACTCACCCTAGGGCCGTCGATAGTCTCTGCCTATGGATATCAGATGTTCCATGTCTTGGACTGATCGGGCCTCTCGGCTCTAGCGTCGTGTCCATGGCATTGGCAACGCGGGCGGGCCGACGGCCGTCCATGACGCGCACGCTCTGGGACTCGTCCGTCGGCAAGAAGACGATCATGGCCGTGAGCGGCTTGATCATGCTCCTCTACTTGGTCGTCCACATGCTCGGCAACCTGAAGATCTTCTTCGGTTCCGACGAGTTCAACGGCTATGCGCACTGGCTGCGGGTGATGGGTGAGCCGTGCCTGCACCACGAGTGGGCGCTGTGGATCGTCCGTGTGGTCCTCGTCGCGGCGGTGGTGCTGCACGCGGTGTCCGCGTACCAGCTCAGCCGTCGAGACCTCCGGGCCCGGCCCAGCAAGTACGTGCACAAGAGGGCGCGTGCGAGCTATGCCACTCGCACCATGCGCTACGGCGGCATCATCATGGCGCTGTTCATCGTCTGGCACATCCTGGACCTGACGACCGGCACCGTGCACGCGGGCGGATTCCAGTCCGGGCACCCCTACCAGAACGTCGTCGACACCTTCTCCACCTGGTACGGCAACGTCATCTACATCGTCGCCATGCTCGCCATGGGGATGCACGTCCAGCACGGGTTCTGGAGCGCGGCGCAGACCCTCGGCGCGGGCCGCGCGACCCGCGACCGCGTCCTGAAGACCCTCGCCAACGTCCTCGCCCTGGTGCTGACCGTGGGCTTCGTCTCCGTACCCGTCGCCGTCATGACCGGAGTGGTGAGCTGACATGAACGACTACACGGACTACGCGACCGGCGCACCGGTCGCCGATACCAAGGCCCCCGGGGGCCCCGTCGCCGAGCGCTGGGACACCCGCCGTTTCGAGGCCAAGCTGGTGAACCCCGCCAACCGCCGCAAACACACCGTCATCGTCGTCGGCACCGGGCTGGCCGGAGGCTCGGCGGGCGCGACGCTCGCCGAACAGGGCTACCACGTCGTCCAGTTCTGCTTCCAGGACTCGCCCCGCCGGGCCCACTCGGTCGCGGCCCAAGGCGGCATCAACGCGGCGAAGAACTACCGCAACGACGGCGACTCGGTCCACCGGCTCTTCTACGACACCGTGAAGGGCGGCGACTTCCGCGCCCGGGAGTCCAACGTCCACCGCCTGGCGCAGATCTCCGTCGAGATCATCGACCAGTGCGTGGCCCAGGGAGTCCCCTTCGCCCGCGAGTACGGCGGCCTTCTCGACAACCGATCCTTCGGCGGCGTCCAGGTCTCCCGCACCTTCTACGCCCGCGGCCAGACGGGCCAGCAACTGCTCCTCGGCGCCTACCAGGCGCTGTCCCGGCAGATCGCCGCGGGCAACGTCGAGCTGCACCCCCGCACCGAGATGCTCGACCTGATCGTCGTCGACGGCAAGGCCCGCGGAATCGTCGCCCGCGACCTGGTCACCGGGAAGACAGACACGTACTTCGCCGACGCCGTCGTCCTGGCCAGCGGCGGTTACGGCAACGTCTTCTACCTGTCGACCAACGCCATGAACTCCAACGCCACCGCCATCTGGCGAGCCCACCGGCGCGGCGCGTACTTCGCCAACCCCTGCTTCACCCAGATCCACCCCACCTGCATTCCGCGCACGGGCGACCACCAGTCCAAGCTGACGCTGATGAGCGAGTCGCTCCGCAACGACGGCCGCATCTGGGTGCCGAAGGCCAAGGGCGACACCCGCCCGGCGAACGAGATCCCCGAGGACGAGCGCGACTACTACCTGGAGCGCATCTACCCGGCCTACGGCAACCTCGTGCCCCGTGACATCGCCTCCCGCGCCGCGAAGAACGTCTGCGACGAGGGGCGCGGGGTCGGGCCCGGGGGCCAGGGCGTCTACCTGGACTTCGCCGAGGCCATGGAGCGGATGGGACGCGCCAAGGTCGAGGAGAAGTACGGCAACCTCTTCGACATGTACGCACAGATCACCGCGGAGAACCCGTACGAGACCCCGATGCGGATCTACCCGGCCGTGCACTACACGATGGGCGGCCTCTGGGTCGACTACGACCTCCAGACCACGATCCCGGGCCTGTTCGCGATCGGCGAGGCCAACTTCTCCGACCACGGGGCCAACCGGCTCGGTGCCTCGGCGCTGATGCAGGGCCTCGCCGACGGCTACTTCGTCCTGCCGTCGACGATCAACGACTACCTGGCCCGTAATCCGCACCACGACGAGGTCGACGCCTCGCACCCCGCCGTGGAGGAGGCCGTCGCCGAGACCGAGGACCGGCTCAACCTGCTGCTGGCGGTCGACGGCGACCGCACCCCCGACTCCTTCCACCGGGAGATCGGTGAACTCATGTGGGAGTACTGCGGGATGGCCCGCACCGAGGAAGGGCTGCGCAAGGCCCTCGACCGGATCCCACAGATCCGCCAGGAGTTCTGGCGCCGCATCAAGGTCCCGGGCACCGGCGACGAGTTCAACCAGTCGCTGGAGAAGGCCAACCGCATCGTCGACTACCTGGAGCTCGCCGAGCTCATGTGCCTCGACGCCCTGCACCGGGCGGAGTCCTGCGGAGGCCACTTCCGCGAGGAGTCGCAGACCGCGGACGGTGAAGCCGCACGCCGGGACGAGGAGTTCTCGTACGCGGCGGCCTGGGAGTTCGCCGCCACCGGTGAAGCACCCGTCCTGCACAAGGAAGACCTCGTCTTCGAGTACGTCCACCCCACTCAGCGGAGCTACGCATGAAGCTCACCCTGCGCGTCTGGCGCCAGAAGAACGCGGACGCCCCCGGCGCCATGTCCACCTACGACGTGGACGGCATCTCGCAGGACATGTCTTTCCTGGAGATGCTCGACACCCTCAACGAGGAGCTCATCCTCGCCGGCGACGACCCCGTCGCCTTCGACCACGACTGCCGAGAGGGCATCTGCGGCGCGTGCAGTCTCGTCATCAACGGCGACGCCCACGGTCCTGAGCGTACGACGACCTGTCAGCTCCACATGCGCTCGTTCCGGGACGGCGACACGATCGACATCGAGCCGTGGCGCGCCTCGGCCTTCCCGGTGGTCAAGGACCTGGTCGTGGACCGTTCGTCGTTCGACCGGATCATCCAGGCAGGCGGCTACATCTCCGCCCCGACGGGAACGGCACCGGACGCGCACGCGACGCCCGTGCCGAAGCCGGACGCGGACTTCGCCTTCGAACACGCCGAGTGCATCGGCTGCGGCGCCTGCGTCGCGGCCTGCCCCAACGGTTCGGCGATGCTGTTCACCTCGGCGAAGGTCAACCATCTCAACGTCCTGCCCCAGGGCGCTCCCGAGCGTGAGACCCGCGTCCTGGACATGGTGGATCAGATGGACAGCGAGGGCTTCGGCGGCTGCACGCTCACCGGCGAGTGCGCAACGGCCTGCCCGAAGGGCATCCCGCTGCCGTCGATCTCCGCGATGAACAAGGAGTGGCTGCGCGCGACCCGCAAGGTGCACCGCTGAGGGCCCGCACCGGTTCCCGGCCCCGGAGGCCGCCCGCCTCCGGGACCGGGACGCCCTGCACGTACGGCAGGGTCAGGAGGTCACGGAGAGGTCGTCGCCGTAGACCGTGCCCTGCCCGTACCAGCCGTGCAGATAGACGGTCACCGTGCCGCTGGATCCGGTGGTGAAGGCCACCGACTGCTTGGCGTAGCCGCTCGACGAACCCCAGGTGCTCGCCGAAGCGCCGCCCCGGACGCCGAGATAGCCATAGTTCCCCTGCACCCATCCCTGAAGCGTGTAGGTGGTGTGGGGGGACAGGGTGAGCGTCTGGGTGCACTCGCCGGTCTGCGAGGAGGTCGCCGCGGCGGCCAGCGCGTGCGCACCGCCGTGTACCGGCGAGGAGACGACGGCGCCGCCGGACTCACAGGTCCAGGGGCCCAGCGAACCGGTCTCGAAGCCGCCGTTGACCAGCGATCCGGTACCGCCGCCCGGCCCGGAGACGGTCAGACTGTACGGGGCCGTGTGGGTGAGCGTGCCCGACGTGCCGGTCACGCTGATGGTGTACGTGCCGGGCGCCGCCGAAGCCGAGGCGCTGACCGTCAGGGTCGAGGTGCCTCCCGCGGTGACCGATGCCGGGCTGAGGGACGCCGTCACTCCGGCCGGCGCCCCGCTCGTCTTCAGCGCGACGGCCTGGGCGCTGCCCGAGGTGACCGCCGTCCTCACGGTGGCCGTGGCCGAGCCCCCCGGTGCGACCGTCGCCGATCCGGGCGTGACGGCCACCGAGTAGTCGTCCGTCACCGGACCGGTGCCGCCGCTCGTGAACGGGGCGAAGGTGTGGCTGAAGTACCAGGTGTCCTGCGCGATTCCGGAGCAGGTGTCGCTGCCGCCGGTGCCGGGGC
This sequence comes from Streptomyces sp. NBC_01013, assembly GCF_045162765.1. Lineage (NCBI taxonomy): Bacteria > Bacillati > Actinomycetota > Actinomycetes > Kitasatosporales > Streptomycetaceae > Streptomyces > Streptomyces sp. NBC_01013. The sequence continues at coordinate 496,425 of NZ_CP108687.1, read as the reverse complement.
AGCCGCCGTTGTCGCGCTGGAGCGCCCAGAAAGACAGCGTGCTGACGCCCCTGGAGACGGCCCAGTTGTAGACCGCGGTGGCATCGGCGGTGGTGAACGTCTCGGCCGGACCGTAGTCGTCGATGCCCGGCATCTCGATGATGCCGGTCATGCCCCACAGCTGGGCGTCGGTCTTCGACGGGTAGAGATCGGCCAGTTGGCCCTTGAGGCCGGTGATCGCCGTCTGGGTGTCCTGCGCCATGTTGTGCGCGGCTCCGTCGTAGTAGTCGAACGTCATGAGGTTCACGACGTCGACCTTCGCCCCGTTGGACACCGCGTTCTCCAGCACCGCGAGGCCGCTCTCGGCCGGCCCGCTCGTGGTGGTGGGCAGGGTGTACGAGATCTGTACCGAGCGCCCGTTGGCGGCCGCCCAGTCCTGGACCTTCTTGATCGCCTTGTTGCGGCGGTCGATTCCGGCGCTGTTCTCCAGTGAGTTGTCCTCGATGTCCATGTCGAGGCGGGACACGTCGTAGGTCGTGATGACCTTCTCGTACGCCGCCGCGATGGAGTCGACGCTCGTACAGCTGTCGGCGATCTCGGTGCCGCCGTTGTCGGCCGCGTAGCCGCCGAACGACGGGATCACATCGCCGCCGCGCGAGCGGATGGTGGTGAAGTCGGCGCCGAACTCGGCCTGGGCGATGGGTGTGCCCGCGTCGCCGTTCCAGTACGGGGTGCAGGAACCGCGGGCCTCCGTCTGGATGAAGGCCATGGTCAGGTACTTGGCGCCCGACGCCTGGGAGAGCGCGGCCGGGCTGTCTCCGTTCCACGCCTCGAAGTACGGGGCGAAGACGTGTGCGGGCAGGGGGGTGGCGGCGGTTGCGGCGGCCTGTGCGCCGGCGCCTGATCCGAGGACCAGGCCTGCGGACGCGACGAAGGTGGCCAAGGCGCCGAGGAGGGCGCCGACTGTGCTTGGACGTCTCATGGGGCAGCTCCCAGCGGGGTGGGACGACGGGTGATCGCACGGCTCGGCCGCGCGCCCGGTGGGGGCGCGGCCCGTTCCTGTGATTCCCGGCCGGGGTCACGTGCCGCACGGCGAGGAACGACCGTGAGGCATGCCCATGATTGGTCTGGACCAGCTAACTGTCAACATTCTTTACTGTTTCATTCCCCTTGGCTTGCCGGAGCGCGCAACTTGTCTGGCCTACGGGGGAGTTGTCGTCAGCCGAGGCGGAGGGCCGCACGCAGGTACGCAGCCGTCCGGCCCTCCTGGACGCGGCCCACTTCCACGGGCGGTCCCGCGGCCACGATCCGGCCGCCTCGGTCGCCGCCACCGGGACCGAGGTCGATCACCCAGTCGGCTCCCGCCACCACGGCCATGTCGTGCTCCACGACCACCACGGTGCTGCCGGCGTCGACCAGCCCGTGCAACTGCCGCATCAGCACTTCGACATCGGCCGGATGCAGACCCGTCGTCGGCTCGTCGAGCAGATACAGGGTGTGGCCCCGGCGGGCACGCTGCAGCTCCGCGGCCAGCTTGATCCGCTGCGCCTCGCCACCGGACAGCTCGGTCGCCGGCTGCCCCAGCCGCAGATAGCCGAGGCCCACGTGGAGCAGCGTCCGCAGACTGCGCCCGGCGGCGGGGGTGTCCGCGAAGAACGCGGCCGCCGACTCCACTGTCAGATCCAGCACCTGGGCGATGTTCAGCCCCCGCAGGGTGACATCGAGTGTCTCCGGGTTGTACCTGGCTCCGTGACAGTCCGGGCAGGGTGCGTACGTACTGGGCAGGAAGAGCAGCTCCACCGAGACGAACCCCTCGCCCTGGCACGTCTCGCACCGCCCGCCCGGCACGTTGAAGGAGAACCGGCCGGCCCGGTAGCCCCGCTCGCGTGCCACGTCGGTCGTGGCGAAGAGCTTGCGCACGACGTCGAAGAGCCCGGTGTAGGTCGCCAGGTTGGAGCGCGGGGTGCGGCCGATGGGCTTCTGGTCGACCTGGACCAGCCGATCCACCGCCTCCAGTCCCTCCGTCGAGGCGCAACCGGGCGCCGGCCGCTCCCTCTGCTCCCCGGAGGCGTCCTCGGCCTGCCGGTCGGCCAGCGCGCCCGCCAGTACCTGACCCACGAGCGTCGACTTCCCCGAGCCCGAGACCCCCGTGACGGCCGTGAACACCCCGAGCGGGAACGAGGCGTCCACATCGCGCACGTTGTGCCGGTCCACCCCGTGCAGCCGCACCCACCCCGAGGGCGTGCGCACCTGTCGTACGGGGGCGGGGGCGTCGTCGAAGAGGAAACGCCGTGTCGCCGACTCAGCGACGTCGGCGAGGCCGGCGGGCGGGCCGCTGTGCAGCACCCGGCCACCGTGCTCACCGGCCAGCGGGCCGACATCGACCAGCCAGTCCGCCTGTCGCACCACGTCCATCTGGTGCTCCACGACGAAGACCGTGTTCCCGGCCTCCTTGAGCCGCCCCAGCACCGCGAGCAACGACTCCGTGTCCGCCGGGTGCAGTCCGGCCGACGGCTCGTCCAGGACGTAGACCACACCGAAGAGACCCGACCGCAGCTGGGTCGCCAGCCGCAGGCGCTGCAGCTCGCCGGAGGACAGCGTCGGAGCCGTACGGTCGAGGCTGAGGTAGCCGAGCCCCAGCTCGGTGACCGTCCCGATCCGGGCCAGCAGATCCCCCGTCAGCACCCGGGCGGTATCGCCCCCGCCCGCCGCCGACAGCACATCGGCGAGATCCGTGAGCGCGAGGCCGGCCATCTCCGCGATCGTCCGGCCCGCGAAGGTCACCGCCATGGCCTCCGGCCGCAGCCGGCTGCCGCCGCAGACCGGGCAGGGCGCACTCGTCAGGAAACGCTCGGCCTTCGCCCGCAGCGTGCGGCTGCGGGAATCGGCGAACGTGTGCATCACATAGCGCCGGGCGCTCATGTACGTGCCCTGGTAAGGGCGTTGGATCCGGTCCGCGTCGCGCACCGGATGGACGGTGACCACCGGCTGCTCGTCGGTGAACAGGATCCACTCACGGTCGGCCGGATCGAGGTCGCGCCACGGGCGGTCGACGTCATGGCCGAGCGCGTCCAGTACGTCGCGCAGGTTCTTGCCCTGCCACGCCCCCGGCCACGCGGCGATCGCCCCGGCCCTGATGGACAGCCCGGGGTCGGGAACCAGGAGTTCCTCGGTGGTGCGGTGGATCCGGCCAAGACCGTGGCACTTCGGGCAGGCGCCGACGGCCGTGTTCGGCGAGAAGGCATCCGAGTCCAGCCGCTCGGCCCCCTGCGGGTACTCCCCGGCCCGCGAGAACAGCATCCGCAGGGAGTTGGACAGCGTGGTCACCGTGCCGACGGACGACCGGGCGCCGGGCGCGGAGCGGCGCTGCTCCAGCGAGACGGCGGGCGGCAGCCCGGTGATCTCGCCGACCTTCGGTGCACCCACCTGGTGGATGAGCCGCCGCGCGTAGGGCGCGACGGATTCGAAGTAGCGGCGCTGGGCCTCCGCGTAGATCGTCCCGAAGGCCAGTGAGGACTTGCCCGAGCCGGAGACGCCCGTGAAGACGGTGAGGGTGTCGCGCGGGATGTCGACGCGGACGTCCTGCAGATTGTGCTCGCGTGCGCCGCGGACCCTGACGTACGGATCGTGGGGGGTGGGCATGGGGGCTGAGCTCCGTACGGTTCGGGGCGGGCTGACCGGGACGAACGGTTCGATTCCAGGTGTGTGGGCGCTGTATATCAGGTTCACCGCCCGCACCGCCTGCACCGCCCGCACCGGACCTCCGGTCGCCGCCACGCCTCGGTTTGCTGGGCACACTGGGCACATGAGAGACGACGCCCGGCCGCTGGCCGTATTCGATCTGGACGGCACGCTCGCGGACACCGCCCACCGCCAGCACTTCCTGGAGGGCTCCCGGCGCGACTGGGCGGGCTTCTTCTCGGCCGCGCCCGCCGACCCGCCGCTGCCCCAGGGCGTACGGCTCGCCGTGAGCAGCGCCGAGGAGTGCGAGGTCGTCTACCTCACCGGCCGGCCCGAGCGCTGCCGCAAGGACACCGTGGCCTGGCTGGCCCGGCAGGGGCTCCCCGAAGGTCCGCTCCACATGCGGCGCAACGACGACCGGCGGCCGGCCCGCAGGACCAAGCTGGAGGTCCTGCGGGGGCTGGGCCGGGGCCGCACGGTGCGCATGCTGGTGGACGACGACGAACTGGTCTGCGACGCCGCGGAGCTGGCCGGATTCACGGTGGTGCGCGCCCGCTGGACGCACGCCTCGCCCGCTTTGAGGGACGCGCAGGAGCGCGAGGGGCGCACCTGATCGGGGCCGGAGTCGTCACTCCTTGTCGTCCAGCCGGAAGCCCACTTTCAGGCCGACCTGATAGTGCTCGATCCGGCCATCCTTGATCTGCCCGCGCACCTGGGTGATCTCGAACCAGTCGAGATTGTGCAACGTTTCGGAAGCCCTTGCGACGCCGTTGCGGATTGCCGCGTCGATGCCGTCATGGGAGGTTCCTACGATCTCCGTGACGCGATACGTGTGGTTTGACATGGTGTGTCTCCTCTCGCCCTTACCAAGGTGCCCCACCTCGGTGAGGTTCGCGAGAGGTTGCGGAGCGCCGGACCGTCCGGTACCGCCCTTGACCAAAGTATTGGTACATACCAAAATCCAGCCACGCCCGTGCGAGCGCAGCCCGCAGTCCCCCACACCGGGTTCGCAAGTCTGTCCTGCCGTTTCGCAGAAGGTGACCCCCGTGAACAACCGCATGCTCGTCGGAGCCATGGCCCTGATTTCCACCGTCGCGCTGGGCGGGTGCGGAATGATCCCGGGCTCGGGCGGCTCGGGCGACAAGAAGGTCACCATCTGGCTGATGAAGGACAGTGTCACCGCCGACTTCCTGGAACGCTTCAAGAAGTCGTACGAGGACGAGCACTCCTCGGTCGAACTGGAGTTCAAGATTCAGAACTGGAGCGGAATCGGCCCGAAGGTTCTCGAAGCACTGGGCGGCAAGGACACGCCGGACGTCATCGAGGTCGGGAACACCCAGGTCGCCCAGTACGCGGAGAGCGGAAATCTGCGCGATCTCACCCTGGAGTCCATGCGTGACCTGGGCAGCGAGGACTGGCTCCCCGGTCTCGCCGAGCCGGGCAGCATCGGCGGTGTCCAGTACGGAATCCCCTGGTACGCGGCCAACCGTGTGGTGATCTACAACAAGGACCTGTTCCAGCAGGCGGGAATCAAGAGCCCCCCGAAGACCCGCGAACAGTGGATCAAGGACAGCGAGAAGCTGAACCAGGGCGGCGACCAGGGCATGTATCTGCCTGGCCAGAACTGGTACGTGCTCGCCGGATTCATCTGGGACGAGGGCGGTGAACTCGCCGACGACAGGGGCGGGGACTGGCAGGGCGCGCTCGCCACCTCGGCCGCGCTCAAGGGGATGGACTTCTATTCCGAACTCCAGGCGCTGGGGAACGGCCCCAAGGACGCGGACGAGGAAAAGCCCCCGCAGAGCGATGTGTTCGCCAAGGGGGATGTCGCGCAGATCATCTCCACCCCCAGCAGTGCGACCCTGATCGAGAAGGCGAACCCCGAACTCAAGGGAAAGCTGGGCTACTTCCCCATACCCGGTAAGACAGCCAAGACGCCCGGTTCCGTCTTCACCGGCGGTTCCGACCTGATCATCCCGGAGAAGGCGGACCAGCGCAGCGCGGGCTTCGAGGTCATCAAGGCGCTGGCCGGGGCGAAGTGGCAGGAGGAGCTCGCCAAGACGATGAGCTACGTGCCCAACAAGCCCTCCCTGGCCCATGTCATCGAGGGGGAGGAGAGCACTTCCGCGATGGCCGAGGGTGCCACCCGGGGCCATGCGACCCCCAACTCGCCGCAGTGGGCGGCCGTCGAGGCCGCCAACCCGATCAAGCCCTACATGACGGCGGTCCTCCAGGGCGGGGACCCGGCGACCGAGGCGAAGACCGCATCCGAGAAGATCACCGCGCTCCTCGCGGGCAGTTGAGCCGGCAGCCGTCGCACGGCCTCGCGGGCAGCTGAACCGGCAGCCGTCGCACGGCCCCGCGGGGATCGGCCACCCCGCCTCACACCGTGGGATTCAGCCGTCGCACATCCACGCTCCCCATGGCGGACACGTCGAATCCAGCCGGCCACGGAAGAAGTAGGGGGCCGGGTCCTCGCGTCTGCGCGGTGACCCGGCAGCCGCCCTTGCCGACCCGTCCCCGGAGTCCGTCATGCATGTGCTGCCCCCCGTTTCCACCACCGCCCCCTCCGTCCCGGTGCAGCAGCCCGGCCGGGCCGCCCCCACCGGCCTGCCGCGCTACCGGGTCTCCCTCGCCGAGGACCAGGCGGAGATACGCGCCGCGCAGCGCCTGCGCCACCAGGTCTTCGCAGCCGAGTTCGGTGCCCGGCTGGACGGCCCCGAACCCGGCCTGGACAGCGACGCCTTCGACGCGTACTGCGACCACCTCCTGGTCCGGGAAACGGCCACCGGCGAGGTCGTCGCCACCTACCGGCTCCTGCCGCCCGAGCGCGCCCGTATCGCCGGACGCCTCTACGCCGAGAGCGAGTTCGACCTCAGCCGGCTCGCGCCCCTGCGGGACGGACTGGTCGAGGTCGGCCGCTCCTGTGTCCACCCGGCCCACCGCGACGGTGCCGTCATCGCGCTCATCTGGGCAGGAATGGCCCGCTACATGGAGCGCAGCGGGCACAACTGGCTGGCCGGCTGCTGCTCGATCCCCCTGTCCGACGGTGGCGCGGCGGCCGCCCGGGCCTGGGAGACCGTCCGGACCAAGCACCTGGCACCCGAGGAGTACTGGGTCTCGCCGCACCGCCTCTGGCAGCCTCCGGCCGCCCTCGCCGGCACTTCGGGTGGCCCCGTAGGACCTGCCGGGCTCCCGCCCCTGCTGCGCGGCTATCTGCGGCTCGGCGCGCGGGTCTGCGGCGCACCCGCCCACGACCCCGAGTTCAACGTCGCCGATCTGTACGTCCTGCTCTCGCTGCGCGGCACCGACCCGCGCTACCTGCGCCACTTCCTCTCGCTCGCCCCGCAGCAGTGAGTAGCTGGCTGCCCGTCTCGCCCTGCACCCCACCCGGCTGCGCCACCCACGTCGGCCCCGTCCGGCACCCGGTCCCGGCAGCGGCACTGCTGCTCGCCGGCTGCGCACTCGCCCTCGCCGGCGCGCTGTGCGTCCCCCTCGCCCTGCTCCTGGGCCGGGCCCACAGGGGGAGGCTGACCCGGGCCTGGGCGTACCGGGTGGTCCGCTCCTTCGGGGTGCGGGTTTGCGTGGTGGGCCGAGCGGAGGCGCACCGGGGCGGGCCGGGCGTCCTCGTCGCCGCCAACCACGTCTCCTGGCTGGACATCCCCCTGGTCGCGGCCGTGTTCCCCGGCCGGATGCTGGCCAAGAGCGACGTCCGGCGCTGGCCGCTGCTGGGGCCGCTGGCCGCGCTCGGCGGCACCCTCTTCGTCGAGCGCGATCGGCTGCGCGCGCTCCCCACGACCGTGCGGGTCCTCGCCTCGGCACTACGCGGCGGGGCGCGGGCAGTGGTCTTCCCGGAAGGCAGTACCTGGTGCGGCCGGGGGCCCGGCGGCCGGTTCAGGCCCGCCGTCTTCCAGGCGGCGATCGACGCCGACGCCGCGGTCCAGCCCGTCCGCATCCGCTACTTCGCGGCTCCTCCAGGCAGCCGGGAACCCGCGGGGGCCGCAGCGTTCGTCGGTGACGATCCGCTGACCGCCTCGCTGTGGCGGGTGGTGCGGGCGGCCGGTCTGACCGCCGAGATCCACATCCTGCCGAGGATCCCGGCGGGCAGCCTCCACGACCGCCGCGCGCTCGCCGGTCTGGCTCAGTCCACAGTGGCCAGCGACAGGGCGAACCTGCCGGCCGAGTCGGTCCACCACTGACTCAGCCGAAGGCCGGCAGCGGCGAGTTCGCTTCGCACACCGTCCTTGCGGAACTTCGCCGACACCTCCGTCCGCATTTCCTCACCGGCTTCGAACGACACCAGCAGATCCAGTTCCGGAATCTTCACCGTGAGCGCCCGGCGGGCCCGCAGCCGCATCTCGATCCACTCCTGCTGCGGGTTCCACCGGGCCACATGCTCGAAGTCGTCCGGTGCGAAGTCGGCTCCCAGCTCCCGGTCGACGACCGCCAGGACGTTCCGGTTGAACGCGGCCGTCACCCCTGCCGTGTCGTCGTACGCCGCGACCAGCACCTTCTCGTCCTTCACCAGATCCGTACCGAGCAGCAGCGTGTCGCCGGGGGACAGCAGCGACCGCACCGACGACAGGAACGCGGCCCGCTCGTCGGGCAGCAGATTGCCGATGGTGCCGCCGAGGAACGCCACCAGCCGGGGGCCCGGGGTGTCCGGCAACGACAGCTCCGCGGTGAAGTCGGCGATCAGCGCGTGCACCGACAGCTCGGGGCGCTCCTCCAGCAGCGCGTTCGCCGCACCGCGCAGCGCGCTCTCGCTCACGTCGACCGGCACGTAACTGCGCAGCTCGGGCAGCGCGTCCAGCAGGTGCCGGGTCTTCTCCGAGGAGCCGGAGCCCAGCTCGATGAGCGTCCTGGCCCCGGATGCGGCAGCGATCTCGGCCGCCCGGTCGATCAGGATCTCGCGTTCCGCGCGCGTCGGGTAGTACTCGGGCAGCCGGGTGATCTCCTCGAACAGCTCGCTGCCGCGGGCGTCGTAGAACCACTTGGGGGGCAGTGTCTTGGGTTGCAGGGTCAGACCGCGCAGCACATCGGCGCGCAGCGCCGCGTCCGTCGCGTCCACCGGCAGGGTTCGGGTCAGCAGAAAGGGACTCACTCGGTGGGCTCCTTGAGCGGGGTCAGCAGGACTTCGGCGCGGGTCGCGGTCAGCAGGGTGCGGTCGGGAACCTCGATCCAGCGCGGATCGTCGTCGTACGGCTCCGAGGCGACGACCGCGTGCCGGCCGGGCTCGGCCAGATACCACAGGGTGTCTCCCCAGGCCGTGGCAACTATGGTGCGGCCGTCGGTGAGGAGCAGGTTGAGCCGGGATCCGGGCGCAGCCCCGGCGACCTTCCGCACGGTGTCGGTGACCGCCTCCGGGAGGGCGTCGCCCGTTGCCAGCCGGTGCTGCACGAGTGCCCACAGCAGTGCGGAGTCGCAGCGGGCGGTCAGCCGGAGAAGCTCGACCGGGGGAAGCAGCGCAGCGAGCGGTGCCACGGATCCGGGCCAGCCCTTCACCGCGCCGTTGTGGCTGAAGAGCACGTCTCCGCCGCTGAAGGGTGCGGCTGCCGCCTCGCCGTCAGGGTCAGCCTCGGTGGCGTCCCGGACCGCGGCGAGCAGGGCCTGGCTGCGCACCACTCGCGCCAGATCGGCGAAGGTCCGGTCGCCCCAGACGGGTCCCGGCCGGCGGTACCGTCCCGGCACAGGGTCCCCGTCCGCGTACCAGCCGACCCCGAAACCGTCCGCGTTGACGGTCCCGTACCGCTGCCTGCGCGGCTCCCACGACTGCCGAACCAGCGAGTGCACTGGCTGCGTCAGTACTGCGCCCAAGGGTATCGACGGCCCCACGTAAGCAATATGACGGCACATCACATATCCCTGGCGGTGCGGAAGCCGGAGAAGATCTGGCGCCGGACCGGCAGGTCCCAGTTACGGAACGTGCCCCGACAGGCTACCGGGTCCACCGCGAACGAACCGCCGCGCAGCACCTTGTGCTCCGGGCCGAAGAACACCTCCGAGTACTCCCGGTAGGGGAACGGCGCGAAGCCCGGATAGGGCAGGAAGTCGCTCGACGTCCACTCCCACACGTCACCGATCAGCTGCCCGGCGCCGGACGGCGCGCGCCCGGGAGCGTACGCCCCCGCGGGCGCGGGGCGCAGATGGCGCTGTCCGAGATTGGCGCGCTCCGGCGTCGGGTCCTCGTCGCCCCACGGATAGCGCCGGGAGCGCCCGGAGCCGGGGTCGTGCCGGGCCGCCTTCTCCCACTCGGCCTCGGTGGGCAGTCTGCGGCCGGCCCAGCGGGCGTACGCGTCCGCTTCGTACCAGCTCACGTGCAGCACCGGCTCGTCCTCCGGGACCGGCTCGGTCACCCCGAAGCGGCGCCGCAGCCACTGCCCGGCGTCGCGGTGCCAGAACAGCGGAGCCGTCAGATGGTGCTGACGCACCATCGCCCAACCCTCGCTCGCCCACCAGCGCTGCTCCGTGTAGCCGCCGTCCTCGACGAACGCCCGGTAGGCGCCGCAGGTCACAGGTGAGGTGTCGATGAAGAAGCCGGGGACCTCGCGCCGGTGCGCCGGGCGTTCGTTGTCGAGCGCCCACGGCTCGGTCGATGTCCCCATGGTGAACGGGCCGCCGGGGACGAGGACCTCCGGCGGCAGGGTGGCCGCGTCACCGGCCCGCGGGGGCTCCGGTGCACTGAGGGCGGCAGGGCCCGATCGCAGCTGATGGGTGATCAGCATGGTCTCGTCGTGCTGCTGTTCGTGCTGGGCGATCATCCCGAACACGAATCCGGACCGTACCAGCGGGCGGTCGCCCAGTGGGGTCGACTCCAGGACGTCCAGCGCCCGGCCGCGCACCTCCGAGGCGTAGGAACGGGCCTCGGCGGGTCCCAGCAGCGGGAGGGAGGGCCGGGTCGCCCGCGGGTGCTCGAAGGCGTCGTAGAGACCGTCGATCTCCGGGCGCATGGCCTCGCGGCCCGCGACGCCGCGCAGCAGCCACAACTCTTCCTGGTTGCCGATGTGCGCGAGGTCCCACACCAGCGGAGACATCAACGGAGAGTGCTGGGCGGTGAGTTCGTGATCGTCCACGCTGTCGGTCAGGAGCCCGGTGCGCTCGCGGGCGGTGACCAGCGCGGCGAGCGCGCGCTCCCGCAGCACCTCGGGGTCCTGGACGACCGGGTTCTGATCCCGGTCCGGCGAAGGAGTGGGGGAGTCGGTCATGAGAGGGTCCCCTCCGGGTGATCCGAACCGTGGTGCCGGTCCGTCGTAAGCTGTTCCCGCAGATCGTCGGCCGGACATCGGCCCCGCGCGACATAGCGGTCCTGGAAACCGGCCACCGCGTCCTGCACGGCCTGCGTCGCTCCCATCCGCGGCAGCGCCTCCAGAGCGAGATCGAAACAGGTGGCCGCCGCCGCCCGCAGTTCCGGATCGGCCAGCCCGTCGCGGGCGGCCCCGGCCCAGAGCGGATTGCGGGGCGCGGCCAGTGGGCCCGCCGTCTCGGCCAGCGGTTTGACGGCGCGGTACACGGTCTCGGCGGCCTCCGGATCGTCGAACAGGGCAGTGGTGACGGCGAGCGGCACGAGCCAGCCGTCGTCACCCGACTGCGCGTCGATCATGCGCAGCTCCAGGTGCCCGCGCGGACGCACCGGCGGGAACAGCGTGCTGATGTGGTAGTCGAGATCGGACCGGTCGGGCCGCCGCGGTTCCCCCCGGCGGATCCAGTCACGGAAGGTGAGCCCCTCGGGCACGGCCCAGGGCCCCTCGCCGTCCCGGATGCACAGCACCGGTGTGTCGAGTACGTGGGCCGCCCAGGCATCCCGAGGTGGCAGCTGGCCGGCCGGGGCCAGCGTGCGGTGCGGATCGAGGTCGGCCCACAGCGACTGGCGCGTCGACCGCCACGGAGTCGGCCTCCCCAGCCGGAACGGCGAGTTGGCGAACGCCGCCACCAGAACCGCGCCCAGCAGATGGGTCAGCTGCCAGCGCCGCCCGTATCCGAGCGGTCCCGGCTCCTCCTCTCCGGCGTCCAGGCAGACCTGGACGGACGCGGTCGTGCACATCATGGCCCGGCCGGCCGGGCCCGAGCGGTCGAACGCGATCTCCATGGCGTCGTAGCGGGGCTGGTGCAGCAGTCGGCGCGGCGGATGCCAGGGGTCGACACCGAGACCGGCCGGAGCGAGGTCCAGCCGGCCGAGGGCGTCGCGCACCGCGACGAGATCGGCGGCCGTGTCGTCGATGCAGGCCATCAACGAGCCGGCGGGGCGCGAACTGAGCTCCAGCTGGCCACCGGGTTCGAAGGTGAGCGCCGCGTTCAGCGGCAGTGCCCGGACGGCCTCGGCGGCCGCGTCGAGACGGTGGTGGGTGACGGGCACGTGGGGCCGGTCACGGTCGTGCAGGAGCCATTCGAGCTCGACCCCCACGACGCGGGGCGGTCCCGTCTTGAAGCAGATACAGCGCAGTAAATCCTCCGCCTCGCCCTCCGTGATGGGCGTGGCCTGTCCGGGCGGGCCGTGTGTGCCAGGTGTGTCGGATGACATGCCGGGCCTCCTGTTCCGGTGCGACCGTCCTACCCAAACCCTTGCCGGGAGATCGCACAAGGGTGCCCCTGTGCGTCGGAAATTCACTTGCATCCATGCCGTGGGGGCGTTGATGATGCCCCGTATGCACCATAAGGGGGAGGGCCGGTGAGCGCCCGGCTGCGCGGGATCGCGCGCGAGACCGAGACCATCGTCGAGGCAGGGCACTACCGCACACCGCAGGGCCGGGAGGTCAGTATCGAGCGGGCGCTCTCCGCCGCCCTGTCGGGTACCAGGCTGTACGGTCCCGAGCCGGTGCACGTGGCCGCCCTGGACGACAACCGCACACCGCGCATCGAGGTCACCGGCGAGAGCAGCCTCCAGGCAGCCGCCCGGATGACGGGCGAGCAATCGGGCAGGGTCGCCGTCCTGAGCTACGCCTCCGCGCGCAACCCCGGCGGCGGCTATCTCAACGGGGCACAGGCGCAGGAGGAGGCCCTGTGCCGCGGATCCGCCCTTTACGCCACGCTGTTGCGAGCCCCCGACTACTACGCCCACCACCGGGCCGAACGCAGCGCCTTCTACACCGACCGCGTCATCCACTCCCCGGGTGTGCCCGTCTTCCGGGACGACCGCGGCCGGCTGCTCGAGACCCCGTACGTGGCGGGATTCCTCACCTCTCCCGCACCCAACGCCGGAGTGATACGCAGCCGGACCCCGGAGTCGTCGCACCACATCCCCGCGGCCCTCGCCTCGCGCGCCGAACGGGTGCTGGAGGTCGCGGCGGTGCGTGGCTACCGCAGGCTGGTGCTGGGCGCCTGGGGATGCGGTGTGTTCCGCAACGACCCGGCCGAGGTGGCGGGCGCCTTCCGCGCGTTGCTCACCGGCGGCGGCCGTTTCGCGGGCCACTTCGAGCAGATCGTCTTCGGAATTCTCGCCCGCAACGACGACTCACCCACCAGGGCCGCCTTCGATCGTGCGTTCGCCACTGAAGGCCGACCCTCAGGCTGACGTTGAGCCAAAGGGTTCGCGACGTCAGCCGGCACCGGGTCTGGGCCGTTCGGGTCGCGGGCCGGCCCCGGCGCCACGCAACAGCCGGGGCCGTGACGGGCGCGGACGCCCGTCACCGCCAGTTGTAGCGCTCCCGCAGCTGCTCGACGACCAGGTTGAACCTGTCGCGGTCCAGGGCGCACGCCTCGCGCCGCATGCCGTCCTCGTGCACCCGCAGCACCCGGTCCAGGTCGACCCAGGACGGGCGGCCCGAACTGTCCCAGGGGCCCGCTCCCAGCCCCACCCATTCGCGGTCCTGGTCGTGCTGCTTGCTGGACAGCTGTACGGCCAGCAGCGTGCCCGTCGCCTCGCGTGCGACCACGAGAACCGGACGGTCCTTGCCGCGCCCGTCGTTCTCCTCGAACGGGACCCAGGTCCAGACGATCTCGCCCGGATCGGGATCGCCGTCCCGGTCGGGGGCGTACGAGGTGCGGACCGGACCCACGTCATTCGGGTCCGCCTCGGAGGTGGCGGTGGGGCCGGCCTGGCCGGGGAAGCCGGCCGTGCTGTCATTGCTGTCGCTGCGGTGCTGGATGGTCATCGCAACACCGTAGGACCTGCGCAGTCCCTCGCGGGGAGCGGGTCCGCTCCACGGACCGCGGACGGGGGCCGTCAGACGCCCGCTTTCGTCCGGTCCGGACGTCGGCCTGAGGTTCACACCCGCGCCGGGCCCCGGCGCGTTCCGCTGCCGGGCGGGTCTGGAAGACTGCCCGACGCCATGAGTCAGTTACCGAAGCAGCCCGCCGAACGTTCCGTTCCGACCAGCGCCGACGTGGCGCGGCTCGCCTGCGTTTCCCGGGCCACCGTGTCGTACGTTCTGAACAACAACACGGCCGTACGGATCAGCGATCCGACCCGCCGCCGGGTGCGGGAGGCCGCCACCGAACTCGGCTACGTACCGCACGCAGCCGCCCGGAGCCTGCGTGCCGGACACTCGCGCATGGTGCTCCTGCCGACGGCGAGCCTCCCCTCCGCACCCCTGCATCACCGCTTCCTGCATGGCCTGGAATCCGGCCTGCGCCGCCTCGACTACACCGTCGTCCAGTACGGCTCCCTCGGTCTGGACCCGGACGACGCCGCCCGCGCCTGGGCCGAACTGCGACCCGTCGCCGTCATCGCCCCCGGGTCCGTGCCCCTCGCCCCCGAGGGCATCGCCGTACTCCGGCGCTCCGGAGCGAAAGCCGTCATCACCCTCGGGTCGCAGCCGGTGACCGGCGCCCACGCGCTGATCACGGATCAGCGGGAGGTGGGCGGCAGCGCCGTCCGGCACCTGCTGGAGCGCGGCCGACGGCGGATCGGCGTGGTGATGCCCGGGGAAGCCGGTCTCGCCCTGTTCGCCGGCCCCAGACTGGCCGGTGCCCGGCTGGCCGCAGCGGCAGGCGACGCCCGGATCGAGGAGCTCCCGCTGCGATACACGGAGGAATCGGCTGCCGCCCTGGCGGCCCGCTGGCGCACACTCGGTCTGGACGCCGTCTTCGCGTACGACGACAGCTACGCCATGCTGCTGATGCGGGCTCTCCAGGACGCAGGGATCGAGGTGCCCACCGAGACCGCCGTGGTCGGGGCGGACGATTCCATGCTGGGGAGGCTGCTCCGGCCCAGACTCAGCAGCGTACGGATGGAACTGGCTACGGTGCAGCCACTGGCCGACCTCGTCGACCGGCTGGTGCAGCACCCCGGGACGGAGCCCGAACACCACGACCTGCTGCGCGTCCGCACCATCCACCGCGAGTCCAGCTGAACCGGCCGCCAGCGCGGCAACATGCGCGGCGGACGCCCCGTGCTTAGCGTCATGACCATGAGCCATCCGCAGAGTTACGAGATCCTGCTGGTCCCCGCGTTCACCGACGACAGGCGAACGGCAGGCAAGGAGGCCGGAACGAAGGGGTCCGGCGCCGGGCATTCCGGTTCGAGGGATGCCGCCGCGGAGGACAGGGACACGAAGGAAGCGGCCGCCGGGGATCAGGAGCCGAGGGACTCGGGCGCCGGGGATCGGGGGACGGGCGCGGGCGCCGGGGACGAGGACACGAAGGACGTGGCCCCCGGGGATCAGGAACCGAGGGACCCGGACGCCGGGGCCCAGCAGATGAAGGACTCGGGCGCCGGGGAATCCGGCAGCCGCGCCGCCGGGACCGCGCGGCCCGGCGCGGCCCTCCGCTCGGCGATCGTGGCCGCCACGGGCGAGACGGGTGAGTCGGGATACCCCCGCTACGCCGGCGACGGAATGGTGGCGGACATCGACCCCGCGACACACACCGTGGAGGCCCTGCTCGTCGACGGATCGGAGCTGGACTACGGACTCACGGTCCGTGTCTCGGAGCGCAATGTGGAGGGCTGAGGCCGCCGGCTCCCCGGCACCGCAGCAGTCAGGGCCCGGCCGTCACCGGCCGGGCCCTGAGGCACGCGCGGCGCAGACCGCCTACTTCTGCTCCTTCTGCTGCTCCTCGATGGACTTGCGGACCTCGTCCATGTCCAGCTTCCTGGCCTGACCGATCACGTCCTCCAGAGCAGCCTCCGGCAGCGCGCCCGGCTGCGAGAAGACGGCCACGTTGTCCCGGACGATCATCAGCGTCGGGATGGACCGGATCTCGAAGGCCGCCGCCAGCTCCTGCTGAGCCTCCGTGTCGACCTTGGCGAAGACCAGGTCCGCATGACGCTCGGACGCCGAGTCGTAGACCGGCGCGAACTGCCGACACGGGCCGCACCAGGAAGCCCAGAAGTCGATCAGGACGAACTCGTTCTCACTGACGACCTCATCGAAGTTTTCCTTGGTGAGCTCTACGGTGGTCATGCTCTGGTACCTCTTCCTGTGCCCGTATCGACGTGTCCGGGACAACGGTGCCTGTGCTTGCGCTATTCCGCCTGCCCATGTGGCCACCCCGCACACCCCATGACCACAATGGGGCCCATGACACTTGCTGTGGAGCCTGTCGCGTACGACGTCGTGGTCATCGGAGCGGGGCCGGTGGGGGAGAACGTGGCCGACCGCGCCCGGGCCGCCGGGCTGAGCACCGCCATCGTCGAGTCCGAGCTGATCGGCGGCGAATGCTCGTACTGGGCCTGCATGCCCAGCAAGGCCCTGCTGCGCCCCGTCGTCGCCCGCGCCGACGCCCGCCGCGTCCCGGGCCTCGCCGCCGCGGTCCAGGGGCCGCTCGACGCCGCCGCCGTGCTCGCGCACCGCGACACGTACGCCTCGCACTGGAAGGACGACGGCCAGGTCGCCTGGCTGGAGGGGATCGGAGCCGACATCTACCGCGGTCACGGTCGGCTGACCGGCCCGAAGGCGGTCACCGTCACGGCAGCCGACGGTACGGAGCACCGGCTCACGGCCCGGCATGCGGTGGCCGTGTGCACGGGCAGCCGGGCCGTGGTCCCCGACCTGCCGGGCATCGCCGACGCCCGCCCCTGGACCAGCCGGGAGGCGACGAGCGCCAAGGAGGTGCCCGGCCGCCTCGTCGTCGTGGGCGGGGGAGTGGTCGGCGTGGAGATGGCCACCGTGTGGGGCGCCCTGGGAGCCCGGATCACCATGCTGGTCCGCGGCAGGGGCCTGCTGCCCCGGATGGAACCGTTCGCCGGTGAGCTCGTCGCCGAAGCGCTGACCGCCGCGGGCGCCGACATCCGTACGGGCGTCTCGGCCACCTCCGTACAGCGCTCCGCACCGGACGGACCGGTCACCGTGGAGCTCGACAACGGCGAACGGATCGAGGCCGACGAGATCCTCTTCGCCACCGGCCGCGCCCCGCGCACCGACGACCTGGGCCTGGAGACCGTCGACCTGAAGCCGGGGTCCTGGCTCACCGTCGACGACAGCTGCCAGGTCGAGGGGACTCCGTGGCTCTACGCCGTCGGTGATGTGAACCACCGGGCCCTGCTGACCCACCAGGGCAAGTACCAGGCCCGCATCGCGGGTGCGGCGATCGCCGCCCGGGCGCAGGGCGGGCAGTCCCTGGAGACGGACCGCTGGGGCGCCCACGCCGCCACCGCCGATCACGCGGCCGTCCCGCAGGTCGTCTTCACCGACCCGGAAGCCGCCTCGGTGGGGCTCACCCTCGCGGAGGCGGAGCAGGCCGGTCACCGGGTCCGGGCCGTCGACCACGACCTCGCCGCGGTGGCCGGCTCCGGCCTGTACGCGGACGGCTACCGGGGCCGGGCCCGCATGATCGTCGACCTGGACCGGGAGATCCTGCTCGGGGTCACGTTCGTGGGCCCGGGCATCGGCGAGCTGCTGCACTCGGCGACCGTCGCGGTCGCGGGAGAGGTCCCACTCGCCCGCCTCTGGCACGCGGTCCCTGCCTACCCGACGATCAGCGAGATCTGGCTCCGGCTTCTGGAGACGTACCGGGGGAATTGAGTGCTGCCCCGCCAGGATTGCGGGACAGCCCTCCGCACCGCAGGGCCGGGACGAGCAGCTCATCGCACGGCGTGATCGAGTGCGACCCCGCCCCGCCCGCTGTCCGTCGCGCTCCCCCTCCGTCAGCGCGACGAACAGCGGAAACAGGGGGGACCCGGTCCTCAGCACGTGTTCGTGCCGGATGCGCACCCGGTGCCCAGCAGGGCTGCCGCCCCATCAGACCCTCGGCCGGCAGCTGCCGCAGTCGCCCCGCACCCGCCTCCCGCTCAGGGAGCGGGCACCCCGCACAGGTTCCGGTCCGGGAGGAGAGTGGCGGCGCCGAGGAGGGATGACCTCATGCCGCGTCCGGGCGGGTGGGGTCCGGCCGTGCCGACTGCGGCTCCACCCAGCCGTGCCGCACGGCATGGCCGCCGAGCTGCATCCGGGTCCGGACCCCGGCCAGGTCCATGAGGTGGCGCAGGCGCCGGTGCAGTGTGCGCGGGGACAGGCCGAGCTGAGTCGCGGCCGTCGGGTCCGTCAGGCCGGCCAGCAGCAGGGCCAGGATCTTCCGGTCCAGGTCGGTCGGGCCTTCCGGGCCGAGTTCGACGGTGGGCTCGGCCTCCCTCCCGGTGCCCGCCAGTTCGAGCGGGTGGGCGGTGCGCCACACCGTCTCGAACAGCGCGTCCAGCGCGTCCAGCAGGCCGCTGCGGTGCAGCAGCACCGCGCCGGGGTCTCCGGCCGGCGTGACCGCGAGCGGCACGAGGCCGAGGTCCGCGTCGGCCAGCACGAGCTTCATCGGCACCTGGTCGGCGACACGTAGCTGCACGCCGTTGCGCAGCGATTCGATCGCGTCCGCGACGATGCCCGGCTCTGCGAGCACGGCCCGGTCCAGCACCGCCCGGAACCGCACACCGCGGCCGAGGGCCACGGGTTCGGCCGAGTTCTCGTCGGGCGGCACGGCGACGAACGGGGCGGTGATGAAGGAGCGGACCTGGCTGCGGGCCGCCTGCTGTACCTGCAGGAAGCGATGGCGGATCGCGTCGACACCCGTGACGACTTCGATCAGATCGCTGATGCTGCTCCCGGTCATCGCCGCCCGGTGCTCCTCGGCGAACGTCACCAGCGCCTGCTCGGCCATGCGCAGCCCGTCCCTGCGCTGCCCGATGAGAGCGCCGAGAGCGACAGCCGGTGGCGCGGCGGTGAACCGGTCGTCCGCCGACCTGATCACCAGTCCCCACCCGACCAGCCGGCACAGAACCTCGTCGACGAGTGGCCGTGTCATGGCGAGCAGATCCGACAGCGGCGCCGCGGGGCAGTCCGGCCGTCCGAGCAGCTCGCGGTAGACGCGCTCATCATCGGGCCCCAGGCCCAGGACATCCAGCATCGACGACCGACTCTCTTCCACGTGCCGCAGCGGGGAGAGTATGCGCCATGGCGGCAGACCCTGAATAGTCCCTGGTGGGAGCAGGTGTGAGGGGAGAGGCCCCGGGGAGTCGCCTCCCCGGGGCCCGGCCTGGTGGCTCATCGCAGGCCGTAGGCCCGGATGATCTCGTTCTTGACGCTGTAGCCGCGGTCCGTCGCGGCGCTCGCGCGGACCGAAACGAATCCGCCGGGCTTCTCCGCCGTCCGGAACGTTCCCGTCCAGGAGCCGCCTGCGGCCTTGGCCAGGCTCACCTTCTGCCAGGTGGCGCCGTCGTCGTACGAGACGTCCAGCTTCACCGTGGTGACGGTGCCCGGCACAGTCCCGGAGTCCATCGACACCGGCTTGAGCGCGATCTTCCGGGCGTCGTTGCTCTTGATGTCGCCGTGCAGATCGGACTCCAGCCCGTAGTCCAGGTTCAGCACCGAGAACCGTTCGAAGAAGTCCGAGTCGACGGTGCCGGACATGAACGTCCACTCCGTGTGCGTACGCGTCGACAGCCGGAAGACGTCACCGGGCCGCTCGGCGTCGAGTACGGCGCGGTAGGGCAGATTGCCCGCAGGCACCTCCTGCCACTGCATGTCGCCGCTGTTCGGGTTGTCCTGGATCAGCGTGTCGCCCTGGAAGACCTGCAGGTGGGACGGCGTCTCGCCCCACGGCAGGTAGCCGCCCAGCCGCATGGTGTCGCTGGCGGAGGCCCAGGCCTGGACGTTCCAGGTCATGTAGTTCTGCCAGCGGGAGTTGTACACACCGAAGGACTCGCTCTGGCCGGGCCGGGTGGCCGGAGCGAACCAGTCCAGCCGGGTGGCGCTGCCCTTGGCATACGTGTTGTCGCCCGACACCATCGACCACGGCAGCGCCGTGTCGACCCCCTGCGTGTGGAACTCCCGCCAGACCTGGCCGGGCGTCACCCACTCGGTGCGGGTCCCGGGGTGCCACTCGCCCTCGGGCAGGTTGAACGACGGGCTGAGGGTGAAGTCGGACCGGTAGCCCTCCGCCGGCCCACCGTTCGTGGCGGAGTAGTAGCGGGCGTCGATCCGCGCGAGGTCGCCCCTGGAGGGCTTGTAGACGAGGGCCCGGTCCGGCACCTGGCCGGGGTAGTCCCGGGTCAGGTCGTAGACGAACGGCGTGAACTCGGTCTGCTTCACCGTCAGCTTCAGCACGCCGGCCCTGGCCATCGCGACGAGGGCGCTGCCCGCGTCGCGATGGACCGTGGCGACCGGGATGCTCGACTCGCCGACGTACTCCATCAGCCCGCCGACACCGTCGTTGACCACGATCAATGCCTTCGCGCCGGCCGCGACGGCGGCATCGGTGCGCTCCTGCGGCGAAACCTCGTCGCTGCGCCGGATGACGACGATCCTGCCCCTGGCCCGGATCTTCTCGTACGCGGCGGCCGTGCCGTTGCCCGCGTAGACGGCGTTCAGCCTGTCCGTGGCGGTGCCCAGGGCGCTGCCCGCCTGCACGAGTGCCTCGAAGCGGAGCCGGCCGCCCGGCGTGCTCAGCACGAGCGGCGGCTCGCCCTTGCGCCAGCGGGTGATCAGCATGAAGTCGCCCTGCGCCATCCGCTCCGTCGGTGCGACGTAGACGTCGTCGTACGTGGACGGCAGCACATACGCGCCGCGGTAGTCCGTGTACGGATCGAAGCCCTTGTAGTGGACGTTGAAGTCGACCTTGCGCTGGCGGTCCTCGGTGCGCTGCGGCGCCTCGGTCCGCAACAGGTGTGCCTTGCCCGCGTCGAGCACCACCTCGGCGGAGCCGTCCTTGAGCACGGTTTCCGGGTCGACCAGCACGGCCAGACCGGAGCGGTCCGACCTCTCGCCGGCTACGTCGACGTAGGCCGCCACCGTGTACAGACCGGGTGCCATGCGCATCGTGGTCGAGCCCTCGACGTACACGTTCCAGGGCCATGAGTCACCGGCGAGGTTGACCGTGACCCATCCTGCGGCGGGCTTGCCGTCCCGCCCGACCAGCTTGATGTCCAGGTCGTAGCGCTCCTCTTCCTTGAGCAGCGCCACGGAGGTGCGGGTCACCGGCTTCCCGGTGGCCGCATCGGTGCCGATCACATGGCCGACGTGCCGCCCGGCCGAAGCGGAGCGCGGGTCGCCGGTCACCGGCACGGCGGCGGTGCCCCCCGCCGGGACGGTCACCCTGGCGGCGCCCAGCGTGAACGGGCCGCCCTCGCCGGTGAGCTCCAGGTTCAACGTGACGTCGGTGGAACCGGTGTTGGTGAAGGTCAGGTCCTTGGTGACGGCGACGTCGCCCGGCTCGTGCGGCCAGGTGTAGTTGCCGAAGAAGAGCGATCCGGTGCCGCGGACCGTGGTGTGCACGGCGGCGGCCACGTCGACGCGGCCGGTGCCGACCTCGTACGGGGAGTAGTCCCCCAGGCCCTTCGCGCTGCTCATCAGGTGTTCCTTGAGCTGTGCGCCGGTCCAGTCGGGGTGTTGCTGAGCCAGGATCGCCGCCGCACCCACCACGTGCGGGGTGGCCATCGAGGTGCCGCTGAGGGTGCGGTACAGGCCTTCGCCCCCGCCCGTCATCTCCTGCGAGCGGGCCGAGGTGATGTCCACGCCGGGTGCCGCGATGTCCGGCTTCATGCCGCCCGAGTAGGCCAGCGGGCCGGTGCTGGAGAAGGAGGCGAGCCGGTCCTCCTTGTCCGTGGCGGCCACGGTCAGCGCGGACGTGGCCGCGCCCGGCGCCGAGATGGTCTCCGGGCCGGCGTTGCCGGCCGCGATGACGAACAGCGTGCCGTACTGCGCGGACAGCGCGTCGACCGTCCGCGACATCGGGTCGCTGCCGTCCGTCGGATACGAGTCGCCGAGGCTCATGTTGACGACGTCGGCGCCGGACTCGGCGGCCCACTGCATTCCGGCCATGACCCAGGAGTCCTGGCCGTACCCCTCGGCTCCGCCGAGCACCTTGCCGACCACCAGGTCGGCGTCCGGGGCGACGCCTTTGTTGTCGCCCCCGGACGCGGCCCCCGAGCCGACGATCGTGCCCGCCACATGGGTGCCGTGCCCGTTGACGTCGGTGACGGCCTCATCGGGGACGAAGCTGACCGTGTCGTCGATGCGGCCGGCCAGATCGGGGTGGTTGACGTCGACGCCGGTGTCGAGCAGCGCTACCTTGACGCCCTTGCCGGTGTACCCGGACGCCCAGGCTTCGGGCGCGCCGATGAGCGGCACGCTCTCCTTCAGGTTGACCTTCACACGCCCGTCGAGCCACAGCTTCGTCACGCCCGCCCCCAGCACGGCGCTGCTTCGCGGTGCGACGGTGTTCCAGAAGGTGTGGGCCTGCCGCTTCTCGGTGCTCAGCGCGGCACCGTGGATGCCTTTGAGCCTGCGGGTCAGCTTGCTGCCACGGGGGGCCGCCGGCTCGGCGGCCGAGCGGGTCTTCGGCGTGGCGTACGTCGCGATCAGCGGTACCGCGGACGACTTCGCGTCGTCGTACCCCATCTCGATCAGGTCGGTGACGTTGAACAGCCGGCGGTCGAGCTTGCCGGTGCCCAGCAGCGGAGCCGCCTCGTCGGGGACGACGTACAAATCGCCCTTGATCTGCTGGATCTTCACGCCGCCGACGGCGCTGTCCGGCCGGTCGACGTCAGCGGTCTGTTTGCCGTCGGCCATGGTGGTGACGGTGACGACGTCGCCGGTGACCAGGGTGACCTTGTGGGTTGCCGAGGGCTTGGCGGGAGCAGAGGGCCTGCTCGGGGTGGCCTGGGCGGGTGCTTGCAGAACTGCGAGCCCCGTCACCAGGAGTGGGACCGCGGTGGCGGTCGCTATCAGCTGCCGGCGTCTGCGCCGGTAGGCGGAGGAGTGAGAGGGGGAGAACATGGCATCGGTCTATCTGTGAGGAACGCACGGCGTGAAGGGCTGACGGCGGCAAGTTCTCGCCATGGCAACGACTCGCCGAGGGTGAACGGCTGGAATGGGGGCAAGTCGCCGCCCCGGGTGGCGCCGTTGTGCTCTCGCGGGCCGCAGCCCGAGGCCCGGCCTCAGGGCTCGGACCTGCCGGGCGGCGCGCTCATCCGCCTGCCCCGCTCATGTGACCGTCCGCGTCCCTGAGCTCGCGCTTGAGGATCTTTCCGGTGGCGTTGGTCGGCAGTGCATCGAGGAACTCCACGATGCGGGGGTACTTGTAGCCGGCCATCTGCTCCCTGCACCAGGCGATCAGCTCCTCTTCGGCGAGCGTCGCTCCCGGGGCACGCACCACGCACGCCTTGACCTCCTCGCCGTGGCTGGCGTGCGGCACGCCGATGACGGCCGCCATGCTCACGGCGGGGTGGGTGAGCAGCACTTCCTCGACCTCGCGCGGATACACGTTGAAGCCACCCCGCACGATCATGTCCTTGGCCCGGTCCACGATGTAGAGCCATCCGTCCTCGTCGCGACGGGCCAGGTCGCCGGTGCGGAACCAGCCGTCGCGCATCACCTCGGCGGTCGACCGGGGCCGGTTGAAGTAGCCCTTCATGACGTTGTGGCCGCGGACGGCGATCTCGCCGACGGCGTCCGCGCCCTCCACGGATGCCCAGTCCTTGTCGACCAGGTCCACCTCCACGCCCCAGACCGGGCGGCCGATGGAGCCGGGGCGCACCTGTTCACCGCGGGGGGCGAAGGTGGCCACCGGACTGGTCTCCGAGAGGCCGTACCCCTCCATGACGGTGACGCCGAAGCGCTCGCTGAAACGGCGGTGGATCTCGACCGGCAGAGCGGAGCCGCCCGATCCCGCCATCCTCAACGACCCAGCGATCCGCGAGGGTTCCACCTCTGGCGGTTCCGCATCGAGAAGGGCCCAGTACATCGTGGGCACACCCGCGAAGAAGGTCACCGCGTGACGCTGCATCAGGGCCAGGGCGGACGAGGCGTGGAAGCGTGGCAGCAGAACGAGCGTCGCCTGCGAGGCGAGGCCCGCGTTCATCTGCACGACCTGACCGAAGGAATGGAAGAGCGGCAGGGCGACCAGGTGAACATCGTGCTCGACCTCGCCGAACACCTTGTGGCAGGTCAGTACGTTGAGCATCAGGTTCGAGTGGCTGAGTTCCGCGCCCTTGGGCCGACCGGTGGTGCCCGAGGTGTACAGGATGACCGCCGTGTCGTCGGGTTCCGTCGCCACGGTCTCGAAGTCCGCGCTCCGCCCGGCCAGCGCTGCTGTGAGGGTCTGGGCACCCGCGATCGGGGAGTGCTCGGTGGGAGAGGCGGTCATGAGGAAGAAGTCCGTGCAGCCGGGAGCCCCGCTGAAGCCGGACCAGCCGTCCTGGCCCATCGGGAGCTCCGGGCCGCCCTCGAAGCAGAAGTAGGCTCTGGCCTCGGAGTCCGCCAGGTGATAGGCGATCTCGCGGCCCTTGAGCAGCACGTTGAGCGGCACGACCGCCGCGCCGGCCTTGAGGATGCCGTAGTAGACGATCGGGAACCACGGGAGGTTCGGGCAGGACAGGGCGACCTTGTCGCCCGGGCCTATACCGCGGGAACGCAGCAGGCCGGCCACACGGCGGGCGGCCGTGTCCAACTCCGCGTACGTCGTCCGCTGGACGCCCAGCACGACCGCCGCACGGTCGGGCACGGTCCGGGCACTGTTCTCCAGCAGGGTGGCGAGATTGAGCATGGGGTCTCCGTAAGGGACGGGCGCACAGGGGTGCGCGGGGTGCCGGGACCGCGGTCGGAGCTTCAGCCCCGCAGGGCGGCGGCGAAGAGTGCGGGCAGCTTCCCGAGGCTCGGCGCCGCGGTGAAGCGGGTGAGGCGTTTCACCGTGGTCAGTGCCGTGCGATGGGTGACGAAATACGGGGGCCGGGGGGACAGCGAAGGGGCGCCCGTCACCAGCCCGCGCGGAGCCGGCGCGAACGGGGCGCGCAGCACGGTCTTCTCGACGTCCTCGAGCATGAACGCGTTGTGCACGAAGCCGACACCGCTGCCGATGTCCTGGCGGGTGTGGCCGGGATGGGCGCCCCAGGGGGTGAAGCCGAGCAGAAACCCGACCCCTGACCAGCAGTTGACACCAAGGGTGCCGTAGCGCAGATCGGCGACCGCGGCGCGCACGGCCTCCGGAGCGGCCTTCTCGGTCCTCGGGTGGACGATCAGGGTGGCGCCGAGCGTGCCGGGCAGGACCTCATTGGCGAACTCGACGGCATGTCCCAGGAAATCGGCCGGGGTCGCACCCGGCAGGCGTACGACCCCCAGGGCGCTGCCGAAGACCTCGTCGGTGACGAGGAGATCGTCGGGGTCGGTGATGTCGGGTACGAGCATCCGGCAGCCGTCCCCATGAACCTCCGCCGTCGGATGGGACGCCCGCACGGCGGCGAGACGGGCGCCGGCGCCGGGGTAGTAGTCGGCGCGCACGGGCAGTTCGCGCAGCACTCGTCGGATCTCGGCGAGCAGCCGCTCGGTGCCGTCCCAGTCCCGCGGCAGGACCAGGATCTGGGTGGCGATGCAGTTGTGACCCGAGTTGTTCAGCTTGCTGGTGACGATGTGTTCCGCCTGGAAGCGGAAGTCGGCACGGCTCCACGGGCCCGGAGCCACGATGCAGGGACTGACCCCGCCCAGTTCGCTGCTGAAGGGCTTGCTGATCAGGGGAAGATCGTCACGGCGGCGTGCCACGGCGTCCTCGCCGGTGCCCCAGACGATGGCGTCGTGCGTGCGGTCGCTGCCGGTGACATGGATGGTGTCGACGCCTTCATGGCGGGCGAGGTAGCCGCCCTCGGCTGCCCCTCCGTCGACGAAGCGCAGCCAGCCCCGTTCGACGAACTCGGCGAAGACGTACTCGAAATGAGGGCGGACATAGGCGTTGACCGGGTTCATCTTGGCGATGACGACCTGGCCCTCGGCGTAGAGCTTGTGCAGGATGTCGAGCGCGGTGATGGCGGCGACGTTGCCGGCGCCGAGCACCAGCGCCAGGGCCGGGTCGCCCTGCCGGCCGCGGTACTCGCCCGCGGCACAGGCGCGTGTCTGCTCGACGGTGACGCCGGGGCGCATCCGGACCTGAGCCGTGAACCCGTTGAGCAGCAGGGCGTCCCAGCCGGTTGCGGGGAAGACGTCCACGTGGGTGCGGCCGTTCTCCTCGTGAACGGCCTTGCCGGCGAGGGGGTCCCCGCCCCCGGCGATCCGTCGAAGGACGTGGAGGTACGCCGTCGTGTTCTGGGCCAGGGCCCATGGGCCGCCGATCCAGTCCTCGGCCGCCCAGGGCGAGTCCGGGCCGTACCCCTTCGCCCGGGCGCCCGCACCGGCCATCTCGGCCGCGCGAGCGGCGATGCGCGGAAGCAGACGTTCCAGGAGAGCGATGCGTTCGCTGAGCGGAGTGGCGTACCAGGACTGGGCGTTGCCGCGTACATGGGCGACGGTGCGGTCGAGGAAGGGGGCGTCGAGGGCGGCGGTGTTCAAGGTCGTCCCTTGCGGAAGGCGGGAGAAGAAGCGGACAGAAGGGCCGGTCCGGTGCGTCGCGCGAGGAGCGAGCACGTACCTCCGGTCACACGGACAGCCGTCGGGCGTCGCGGGCGGGATCGATCAACGTGAGGGCGGCCGCTCCGCTCAGCAGGAGCACGACCCCGGTGATCAGGACCGCGTACCGGTAACCCTCCGCGCCGTGGCCGTCCACGAGGCGCCCGATCAGAGTGGGGGCGATCAGCCCGGCGGTGGTCACCACTGCATTCATGATGCCCAGGGAACCGCCGCGGCGATCGGCGGGAACGAGTTCCGTGACGGTGGTGACGGCGATGCTGCTCATCGCTCCGGCCAGGCCGAATCCCGCGACCAGGAGCAGGGCGGTCATGGCGCCGGCCGGGGCCGCGGGCAGGGTCAGGCACGCTGCGGCGCCGATGAGCAGCAGCACTCCGCCGACCCCGCCGCGGGCCCACCGGCTCGACGTCCCGCGGCGCAGCAGCCAACCCGTCAGGCCGGCCTGACCGAGCACCACCACACCGCCCAGACCCCAGACCAGCATGACCAGCCGGGTGGAACCGGCCGAGGTGTAGCCCAGGGCGTCCTGGAGGTAGGACGGGAGCCAGACCAGGGCGAAGGCGATGATCCAGTACGTTCCGAAATAGGCGGCCGTGGCGCCGATCCAGGTGCGGGTCGCGAGGATCCGCCGGTACGGCATCCTGCGCAGGGGCGCCCCGGATCCCGTCCCTGCCGCCGCGCCCGTCCCGTCGCCGGAGCCGGCCGGCGCGCCGGCGTAGGGCCCCTCCCCGCCGAGGAGAAGCCACAGCAGGGCCCACACGAGACCGGCCAGTGCGACAGCGGCGACGGCCGAGCGCCAGCCGTGATGCTGGATCACCCACGTCAGTACGGGAGCGGCGACCAGGACCCCCAGGGTGATTCCGAGGACGATCAGGGCCCCGGGCAGGTTGCGCCGGTGGTTGGGGAACCAGGACAGCGTGGCCTGCTGGGCGACAGGGAAGGCGGGCCCCTCCGCGGCACCGAGGAGGACGCGTGAGGTGATGAGCACCGCGAGCCCGCCGCCTGCCGCCATCGGGGCCTGGGCGACGGACCAGAGTACGGCCATGGCCAGGAGCAGCCACTTGGGCCGGATGCGGTCCGCGAGCAGCCCCACAGCGGCGCCGGAGACCGAGAAGAGCAGGAAGAAGGCGCTGCTGGCGAGTCCGAAGGCCGATGCGGACAGGCCGAGATCCTCCCGGATCTCGTCCGCTGCCAGACCGAGCACGGACTTGTCCGCGAAATTGATCATCATGAAGACGACGAGCAGTGCGGTGACGGTCCACGCCCGGCGGTTCGTTCCGCCAGGCGCCTTCGGGGGACCGGTGAACACAGCAGGTGCGGCATCGGTGTCGGTCACTGGGGCTCCGCGCGACTGGATGGAGGGAGGGGGAGTGGGTCAGGTGCGGGGAGGGGGTTCAGGAGAGGGGGACGCCGGCGATCGCGATGCGCTCCATGACACGGCGCTGCGGGAAGTAGTCACTGATCGCGTAGTGCTGGGTGGCGATGTTGTCCCAGACCGCGACCGAGCCCGGCTGCCATCGGAAGCGGACCTGGTACTCGGGGATACGGGCCTGGAGGACGAGCTCACCGAGCAGCTCACGGCTCTCGGGGCCGGACAGGCCGACGATCCGGGTGGTGAAGGGTTCGTTGACGTAGAGGAGCTTGCGCCCGGTGCGCGGGTGGCGCACGACCACGGGGTGTTCGACGGCCGGCAGGTTCTCGCGATGGGCGGCGATCTGGCTCGCGGTCATCAACGCCCCCCAGCTCGGCACCCAGTCGTGTACGGCGGTGAGCCCGTCGATCCGGGCCTTCAAGGCGTCAGTGAGGTTGTCGTAGGCGGCCGCCATGTCGGCCCACATGGTGTCCCCGCCGGCGGCGGGGACCTCGACGGCGCGCAGGACGGAGCCGAGCGCCGGTGCGGCCATGAACGAGTGGTCGCTGTGCCAGATGTTCTCGCTGCCGATGGCCATGGCGTCCTTGGCCAGCCGGGAGACGCCGACCGAGTCGCCCTTGGGGAAGAACGGATTGGGCTCCGGCTCGCCCCACAGGGCGGAGAACGCCAGCTGGGACTGCGGGGCGAACGCGTGCTGATCACGGAAGAAGAGCACCTTCCACTCCAGCAGCGCCTGCCGGAGCTCCTGCGCGAGGCCGTCGCCGATCGGGCCGGAGAGGTCGACGCCCTCGATCTCGGCGCCGATGTGCGGGGTGAGCGGGCAGACGTCCAGGAGCCGGTAGCCGGGCTGCTCCGCGCCGGGTGCGAGGCGGTCGAGCGTGCGCTTCCCGTAGTGCATCAACGGCTTGTCGAGGGCGGGGGCGGGGGTGGTGACGGCGCTGGCCATGAGTCCTCCACATCGAGGTCCAGAAAATCGTTACTGGAAGTATCGTTATTGAGGCATGGCGAGGCAAGACGCGTGGGGCGTGAAAATTCGACGCCGGAAATCAGGGTTGCCGACGGCCTGGACCCGGAGGTCGGGCCCCCTGATCCGTCAGCCGTGATCCGTCAGCCTGATCCGTCAGGCGCCTGTGCCGACCGCCTGAGCGACGAGATCGACCAGCGAGTCCACGAAGCGGGCGTCGGGCAGCTCCAGCTCGCCGATCAGCCGGAAGACCAGTGGTGCGGCCACCAGGGTGGCGGCGGCCCGGACATCGATGCCGGGGGCCACGTCACCTCGCGCGATCCCCCGTTCGAGGATGCGCCTCGTCTCGCTCGTGATGCGCTCGGTGTACTCCGCGTACTGGCCCCGCGCCGCGCCCGCATCGGCCGACGCCCCGATGAGGCCCGCGAGAAGCCGGTCCGAGCCGGGCAGTCGGTATGCCTCCAGGCGTGCGGTGAGCACGAAGCGGAGCTCGGCGCGGAAGTCACCCAGGTCGGGCACCGAGAGGATGCCGATGCGCGTCTCCGCGGCGGCGATGATCAAGTCCTGCTTGGTGGGCCACCGTCGGTAGATGGCCGGCTTGCTCACCCCGGCCCTGGCCGCGACGGCGTCCATCGTGACCGCCCCGATCCCCAGCTCCGTGACCAGGCCCACCACCGCGTCGAGAACGGCTCCGGTGACCCGCTCCTCCCGCGGCCGGCCTGGTCCTCGTACGGCACCGTCCGCCTGCGTCTCCACCATGGGGCAGAGCCTACGGTCTCGGCCGGGCCCCCCGGGCCGCGTAAGCCGCGGTCGCTCCACGGGGCGGACCGTCTCGCCAGGACGCGGCGTCGCCGACGGCTTACGATGAGCCATCGGCGCCGAAAGAGGTGCGAAATGGATGAATACCCCCTGATCGAGAACCACGGTCTCATCGGTGATCTGCAGACCGCGGCCCTCGTGACGACCGACGCGACAGTCGACTGGTTCTGCTGCCCGCGCTTCGATTCGCCCAGCATCTTCGGTGCTCTTCTCGACCGGCGGAAGGGCGGTCACTTCACCTGCAAGCCCGCCGCGGGGACGTACACCAGCAAGCAGCTCTACCACCCCGACACCGCCGTGCTGGTGACGCGCTTCATGACCGAGGCGGGGACCGGCGAGGTGGTCGACTTCATGCCGGTCACCGGCGCGACGGCGACGGACCGGCACCGTCTGGTCCGGATGGTGCGCTGTGTCCGGGGCAGTATCACGTTCGAGGGAGAGCTCGCCCCCCGCTTCGACTACGGTCGTCAGCCGCACGAGCTGCATCTCACGGAGCACGGGGCCCTGTTCGCTTCGAAGGACATGCGCCTTGCCGTTCACGCCGTCCGTGAACCGCGGGACGAGCGACTGCTGCACATCGTTCCGCACGGCAGCGACCTGCGGTTCACCCTGACGCTGCAGGCTGGGCAGCAACGTGGTCTCGTCATGGAGTCGTCACCCGGCGGGCCGCCGCACGAGGTCGCCATGGCGGAGTTCAGCCGGCTCTTCGACGAGACCGTCCAGTTCTGGCGATCCTGGCTGGGGCAGTCCAGCTACGCGGGCCGGTGGCGGGAAGCGGTGGAACGCTCGGCCGTGACGTTGAAGCTCATGACCTACGCGCCCACCGGAGCCCTGGTAGCCGCGCCGACGACCGGGCTGCCCGAGCAACTGGGCGGGGAGCGCAACTGGGACTACCGGTTCACCTGGATCCGGGACGCCTCGTTCTCCGTGTACGCCTTGCTGGGCCTGGGGTTCAGGGAAGAGGCGACCGCGTTCATCAGCTGGCTGCACGACCGCGTGAAGGAAGAGGCCGGTCACACGGGCGGCACCGGGCCGCTGAACGTCATGTACCGCGTCGACGGTTCCTCGGACCTTACCGAGGAGACCCTGGGGCATTGGGAGGGGTACGGCGGCTCCGCCCCGGTCCGCATCGGCAACGGAGCGGCGGACCAACTGCAACTGGACATCTACGGCGAGGCGTTCGACAGCATCTATTTCGCGCACCAGCACGGCATGCACCTCGACCACCGGGGCTGGACCGCGCTGCACACCCTCCTCGACTGGCTGGTCGACAACTGGGACCGGCCCGGCGAAGGGCTGTGGGAGACCCGCGGCGGCCGCAAGGACTTCACCTACGGCCGCGTGATGTCCTGGGTGGCCTTCGACCGAGCGGTCCGGATCGCCTACGACGACGGCCGCCCGGCGGCCCGAGTCCGCTGGCTGGACGCCCGCGACGCGATCTACCAGCAGGTGTTCAGCCAGGGATGGGACGAGAAGAAGCAGGCCTTCGTGCAGCACTACGGTGACGACGTACTCGACTCGTCACTGCTGCGCATGCCGACGGTCGGCTTCATGACGCCGGACGATCCGATGTGGGAGTCCACGCTGGACGCGATGGAACGTGAGCTGGTCAGCGACAGCCTGGTCTACCGCTACAACCCCGAAGCGTCACCGGACGGACTGCGCGGCTCGGAGGGGACCTTCTCCCTCTGCACGTTCATGTACGTCGACGCCCTGGCGCGGGCCGGGCGCACGGACCAGGCCAGACTGGTTCTGGAGAAGATGCTCTCCTACGCCAACCATCTCGGCCTGTACTCGGAGGAGATCGGGCTGACAGGGCGACAACTGGGCAACTTCCCGCAGGCGTTCACCCATCTCGCCCTGATCGACGCCGCCATCACCCTGGACGCGAGGCTCAACGGGGAGCGCGGGGGCGCGGCGTAGGAGCCAACACGTCTGCAGGGGCTCGCACATGTAGGGGCTCGCACACGTGGGCTCGCACATGTGGGAGGGCTGTCCTGCCGCCGTCATCAGCCCTCTTCCTCGGGTGCGAGCGGCCGGCCGCAGCGCAGGTTCCACCGCCCCGATCTGCCGCTGAGCTCCGTCACCGTGAGCGGAGCCACGTCCAGCCGCCAGAACGCCTGGGCCGGGAGGGCCAGCGCATGGACGACGGCGGCCCGGATCACGGCGGGCTCGGTCACCGCCAGGACCCGACGGGCATCGTTGCCGGGGAGCGAGTCGAGCCATGAGGCCGCTCGGGCGCACAGGCCCAGCAGGGATTCACCACCGTGCGGTGCGGCGGCCGGATCCGCCAGCCAGGCCGCCACTCCGTCCGGCTCGTCCGCGCCGACCTCGGACAGTCGTGCGCCGGACCAACGGCCCATCTCCCAGTCCCGTAGCTCGTGTTCGTGCTCGGCTCGCAGCCCCAGCGCCGTCGCGGTGCCCGCGCAGCGTCGGGACGGTCCCCGCAGCCACCGGTCCGCTGCCGGGACCGATCCGGCGGCAGCGGCAGCGCGGGCCGGCCGGAGTCCGGCGTCGTCGAGGGGCGCGTCACCGGCGAACCGGGCCTCGCGCAGCGCGGCGTTCATCGCCGGTGAGATCAACATCACCCGTACCGTCATCACCGCTACGACCTTCCTGAACTGTGGCCCCTCGGCCAAGCACACCATGGCATCCGAGGGCCAACGGCCCGCCCGTGGGCACCATGGCGGCCGTCACGTCCAGGCGGTATGGTCGCGACGACATGACGAGGGTGTGACGGAAGTCCGGTGAGAATCCGGCACGGTCGCGCCACTGTGAACCCGTACCTGTGCGGGAAGTCAGACCCAGCACCTTCGTCTCAGGCACCACGATCGGGACGCGTGTTCCCCCAGGAGGTTCTGCCATGGCACAGACTGCTGCCCCCGCCGCCGTCACACCCGCCATCACCCCCATCTCACTGAAGGCCATTGCCCCGTGGGCGGTCTTCTTCGGCGTCCTCATGCTGGTCCTGCTCTACTTCGTCGGCGCCGAGCAGGGCGCTACCGCGCTCATCTCGGGCGAAGGCGTGCACGAGTGGGTCCACGACGGCCGTCACCTCCTCGGTTTCCCCTGCCACTGATCCATCCGGCTGATCCAGGGGAATTCCTCATGAACTCCATATCTGTCAGAGCTCTGCTGGTCCGCGGCATGCTGGCCGGCCTCGTCGCGGGTGCGATCGCACTCGTGGTGGCCTACTTCCTCGGCGAGTCCCGTGTCGACGCGGCCATCGCCCTCGAAGAGTCACATACCCACGACCACGGCGGTGGCGCGGAACTCGTCAGCCGCAGCATGCAGGCCACCGGCGGCCTCGCCACCGGTGTACTGGTCTTCGGCGTCGCCGTAGGCGGCATCGCCGCGCTCGTCTTCTGTTACGCCCTCGGCCGGATGGGCCGCTTCGGACCCCGGGCGACGGCTGCGCTGATCGCGGGAGCGGCCCTGCTGACCGTGTACATCGTGCCGTTCCTGAAGTATCCGGCGAATCCGCCCGCGGTCGGCGACCCCGACACCATCGGCCGCCGCACCGCGTTGTTCTTCCTGATGGTCGCTCTCAGTGTCCTGCTGGCCGTCGCCGCCGTCCTTCTCGGCAGGCGGCTGGCCCCGCGCCTGGGCAACTGGAACGCCACCATCGCCGCGGCCGCCGGCTATGTCCTGGTGGTCGGCCTCGCCTACGCCTTCCTGCCCTCGTTCAACGAGGTCGGAAAGGACTTCCCGGCTTCTCTGCTCTGGGAGTTCAGGCTGGCCACGCTCGCGGTGCAGATCACGCTCTGGACGGCCTTCGGGCTGGTCTTCGGGTACCTCACCGAGCGGCTGCTGGTGCCGAGACGGGATGCGGTCACGGCCGGGGAGGTCACGGCGAACCGGCCGGCCACCATCGTGGGCTGAGGCCGGGAGCCACCACGGGCCAGGCAGGCCGGCCCGGAACGGCGTGACGTCTGCGGCAGGACCGTGTACGTCGCGACGACGGCACGCACAGAGCCCGCCGGGGAACCCGGTGGGCTCTGCTGCGTGCGGAAGCCGCCTCGCTTCTCACTCCTGGGTGGCGGGCCCGTCCCAGTCGATCCGGTAGTGCTTCAGCTGTGCGTCCTCCTTCACGAGGCGCATCCCTACCGCGGTCATGACGTGCTGGGAGGCGGTGTTGTCGAGATCGGTGTCCCCGTGGACGCAGGCGATGCCCTGGTCGCGGGTGAACCGCAACAGCGCGCGAAGCGCCTCGGAGGCGTAACCCCTTCCCCGTGCCGACTCCACGAGCCCGTAGCCGATCGTGACGTGCCTCCGGTCGTCGGGTGCCCCGTGAAACCCCACTCCGCCGATCACCGTGCCGTCCTCGCGGCGCTGTATCGCGTACGGACCGTAGGGATGGGGATCGCCTGAATCGGCGCACGTTTCCAGGAAGCGTTTGGCCGCCCTCATCTCGCCCGGCGAGGGATAGCCCGGAGCCCAGCGCGCACCGCCGGCAGGCCGGCCCGCGACCACCTGCTCGGCGTGGGCGGCGGTCAGGGGGTACAGGAGCAGACGTGGTGTGACGAGGTCGGTCATGGGCTGTGGGTATCACGCGATGCGGCCGGGCCGCACCTGGATTTTCCAGGTGCGGCCCGGCGCGTGCGGGCGGCCGGGAGCCACCCTGCCTGGGTGAGGTCTCCGGCCAGTGGGGGCAGGCATGGGCCGGCGTGGTGAGGTACCCGGACCGTGCGGTCAGGGCTCGGCTGCCGGGGCCAGGCCCCCGGGGAGG
The DNA here is from genome assembly GCF_045162765.1 of Streptomyces sp. NBC_01013. Lineage (NCBI taxonomy): Bacteria > Bacillati > Actinomycetota > Actinomycetes > Kitasatosporales > Streptomycetaceae > Streptomyces > Streptomyces sp. NBC_01013. The sequence goes on along the minus strand of NZ_CP108687.1, from coordinate 462,139 downwards.
GCGGTCACGCATCGCCTGCCGAGGCGAAGTTCCCGGGCCCTGGGGTCACGCATCGGCTGCCGAGGTGAAGTCCCCGGACAGGGCGGCCGCCATCCGCAGGTGGGTGTCCGCCTCGGCCTGTCGACCCTGACGCTCCAGCGTGCGGCCGAGCATCAGTCGCGCGTAGTGCTCGACCGGGTCCAGTTCCAGCACCGCGCGCAGCTCCGTCTCGGCCCGGACGAGCCGCGCCGAGTGGTAGTAGGCCCGTGCCAGCAGCAAGCGCGGCGCGACCTGCTCCGGCACCTGCTCGACCAGTCCGCCCAGAATCCGGGCCGCAGTCGTGTACTCCTTCGAATCGAAGAAGAACTGAGCGCGATCCCAGCGCTCGGCGGCGGTACCGAACTCGTAGTAGGTGTCGCTCATCTGATCTCCTCGGTCGAGGGTGCCGCCGGGCCGCTCCCGTACGTTTCCATCCGCCACAACACCCACATGTCGTTTAACATTCCACTAATTATTGGGCGTGGGTGCAGCCCGCCCGGAGCCGCACGGGAATAGGTTGACCGCCATGAGTAATCTCGATCGCCAGGCCACACTCTCCGTCTGCGGAGGACGGGGTTTCGTCGTCGCCGAACCCGTACGTGAACTCCTCACCCCGCGCCATGTCCGCCTCGGCGAGTCCACCGAGGTCCGCAGACTGCTGCCCAATCTGGGCCGCCGCATGGTCGGGGCCTGGGCCTTCGTCGACCACTACGGCCCCGACGACATCGCCGACGAGCCCGGCATGCAGGTGCCGCCCCACCCTCACATGGGCCTGCAGACGGTCAGCTGGCTGCACGAGGGCGAGGTCCTGCACCGCGACAGCCTGGGCAGCCTGGAGACGATCCGCCCGCGCGAGCTCGGTCTGATGACCTCCGGCCGCGCCATCAGTCACTCCGAGGAGAGCCCCAGGCCGCACGCCTCGCTTCTGCACGGGGCCCAGCTCTGGGTCGCCCTCCCCGATGCCCACCGCGCCGTCGAACCCCACTTCCAGCACCACACGGACCTGCCGACCGTCACCGCTCCGGGCCTCTCGGCCACCGTGATCCTCGGGACCCTCGACGGCGCCACCTCGCCCGGCACCGCGTACACCCCGATCGTCGGCGCCGATCTCGCCCTGAGCCGTGGGGCCGACGCACGCCTCCCGCTGGACCCCGACTTCGAGTACGCCGTGCTGTCGATGTCCGGCGAGGCGGAGGTCGACGGCGTCCCGGTGCTGCCGGGCTCCATGCTCTACCTCGGCTGCGGACGCACCGAGCTTCCGCTGCGCGCGGAGTCCGACGCGGGTCTGATGCTCCTGGGCGGTGAGCCCTTCGAGGAGGAGATCGTCATGTGGTGGAACTTCGTGGGCAGAACCCAGGACGACATCACCCAGGCGCGGGAGGACTGGATGAACGGTGATCGGTTCGGCGCGGTGCGCGGCTACGACGGTGCGCCGCTCCCGGCTCCGGCGTTGCCCCCTGTGCCCTTGAAGCCCCGGGGGCGAGTGCGCTGAACTGCGGGCTCAGCACGGGCGATCGCTGCTCCGACCTCCACGCACCACCAGGAGGAAAGAATGACTCCAGCCGATCCCACTCCGCGTTCGTCAGGTCCCACGATGAAGCCGGCCTGACCCCACCACCCTTGGCCGGTCAGGGAATCCGGGAAGCAGCGCCCAGTGCAGCGGGTCAGCTGCGCCATCGCCGGAATCGAAGACCGCCCCAGGAGTCTGGAAGGTAGTCCTGGCCTCGAAGTGCGAACGTGGACGAGTCCCCCAAACAGTCGGCTCGGAGCAGCTCCGATTCTGTAGCGGCGTGCTGTCGGCAGCAGTCATACTGCCCCACAACGGCCGGAGCCGAGGGGGAGAAAGCGTGCCAGATCAGACGGCCGGGGCACGGCGTGGCCGTGCCTGGAGCGACGAGGAGGACGTTGAGCTCGTCGAAGGTGTGCGCGAAGGGCTTGCTCTGGCCGAGCTCGCTGAGCGGCACGGCCGTACGACGGGCGGTGTCCATGCGCGTCTGGACCGGTTCGTGTCACAGTCCGGTTCGGCCGTCGATGATCCACTGGACTGGCTGAGGTCTCGGCTGGCCGCGGATCCTGGCTACGCATGGCGGGAGGTGGCTGCCGAGCGGCGTCTCAGCGAACGGCGTGAGCGCCACAGGGGGTACGCGTCCACCGAGCCCCTGGGGGCCGCTGAGGCGAGTTCGGCGGCCGAGGTGCTGGCGGACTGGGAGCACGTGACCGGCCATGTCCTGCGCTCCGAGCGCCGTGAGGTCTTCCTTGCCCGACGAACAACTCACGCCTTGGCGGCCAGACCCGAGGCTGTACGGCGCACTGCGGCCCGGAGGTTGTGGCACCACGGACAGGTGCTGCTGCTGGATCACTGGCTGCTTGAGTGTGTGTGCCCGGGCGCCGTGGGTCTGACAGCCGACTGGGCACTGATCGCCGAGCGCGATGCCGACACGGTGCTTGTCCTGAGAGAGCTGCTCACCACAGCTGTGGGTGAGATGCCCGCGGAGCGGGACCGGGACGTCCTCTCCCGCCGCCTGGGACTTGACGATCAACCCGCCCATACCCTGGAGCAGGTCGCGGAGACCTGCGGCGTGTCGCGCGAGCGGGTCCGGCAACTGCAGACGAGGGCGATCCGCCGCCTGGCGCATACCGACGCGCCGGCTTCGCGAAAGCTCCGAGAGGTTCTGGCCGACCTGAGCTGTGTGCAACGGGTGCCCCCGGAGACCGGGCCATCGGCGGCGGAACGGTTACTCGACCTGGCAGACGTGCTGCTGCCCTCGGTCACGCCCCGGCAGGCCATACCCCTTCTGGCACGGTTGGCCGGCGCGAACAAGGTCCGTGCGGACAACCTGGCTGCAGAGGCGTCGACGATACGCATCCTGCGGCACGAGTCGGCTCGTCGTGACGCGACACGGGAGCGACGTGTCGAACGTGCCGGCCGACGCTGGAAGGCGCTGACCGACGAGGTCACCTGGTTCGGCGAGCCCGAACCGGCCCCGCCCCGAGCTGAGTTGGAAACCCTTCGCGAGGAGGAGAGCGCCGACCGGGGACGCTTCGGGGTGTGGCATTGCCCGAAGTCGGACCGCGATGTGTCGTACGAGTCAGATGCAGAGCTGAGGGTGATCCAACTGCTGAGCTTCGCGCCGCAGATCGCCTACTACCAGGAACAACCCCTGGCCATCAGCTACGAGTTCGCGGGGCAGCAGCGCACCTACTACCCGGATCTCCTGGCTGCGACGGTGGACGGCCGTTGCATCCTCATCGAGGTCAAACCGGTCTACGAAATGGCGATGGCCGTCAACGTCGCCAAGTATCGGGCCACCGAGGAGTTCTGCCGGCCCCGGGGCTGGGGACTCGTGGCCACGGATGGCTACCGCACCCGCCGACTGCTCGAACACCGCACGGTCGACTCACGCCTGGAGTCGGCGCTGGCTGCCGCCCTCGATGCGCAGGGAGAGCTCACCTGGCCGCAGGTCGTAGCTGCGGCCGATTCGCTGCCCCTGGACACGTTGGGCCTGTGTTCCTTGATCCTCAAGCACGGCTGGACATGGCACAGCCGCCCCTACCGGCTCCGCCCGGCCCTGCCGTCCAACGGTCCCAGCACTGCGAAGGACCCGGTCGTGCCCGCACCCCACCGTCTTCCTGGCGCGTCCGGTCCCGCACCCGTCGCCCCATGCATCGCCCCCTCCCCGGAGGACATCGAGCTTGCCCGTACTCCTGCCGGCGGCTGGACCCGGGAGCAGCTCGCCGTCTGGGGCGTCCCCTGGCCTCCGCCCAAGGGCTGGAAGAAGCACCTCATCACCCGGTGGGAAGCCGATTAAGGGCTCAATCCGGTCCGGCCCGGACCGCTGCCGGTGCTTGCTCGCGGAAAAGGGGACGTCGCATGTGGGGCGCTCACTTCACGCCACGGCGTCAGTACGTCGGCGCTGTGGCGGACCCGGTCGTGGCGGTCGAGTCTTCGATTCACCCCGGCCGGGTGTTGCCGACGCCGAACATCGGACGAGGAGCCGGAGAACTCGCGGTCCGGAGTTCTCACGTGTCCGCAGCCGAGAGCGGCCACGACCAGACCACGTCGGCGGCGTCCCGTTCTCGGATGATCCGTCGGTAGCGTGATGCTTCGCGTTTCGTTCCCGAGTTGAGCGGGCGGTATCGGACCCAGTCCATCGGGATGATGTGGAGGGCCAGGGTTTCCCATGCGCTTCGCTCATCCACCGAGTGCACGAGAACCACGGCAAAGCGCTGGATACTCCACAAGCATTCCCAGGGCGGCCCGGTGATGAGGGCTCCGGAGTCGGCGAGCTTCCGGCCGTACCCGTCCTCGGCATCGAGCTCCATCTCCGCATGGAAGTCGTCGCCTCCGAAGAAGTGGACGCAACTGCGCTGCAGGCCGCGTCTTATGTCGGACAGGCGCTCGGCCCTTCCGGAATCGGCGTCCTCCTGCGTGCGGGCCACCGCGAGCGGGAAGATCGCATATGTGCCCCGGTCGATCACCGGGAAACCGAGCTCTGACCACTGCGGTGTCTTTTCGGAATACCTACGGCCGAGAACGCGTGCAAGGGCGTGCATGACTGACAGGCCGTCCGAGATCCGATTCGTCTCCTGCTCGATCCCGGTCACGGGGGCCCTGCCTCAAGTGCGGCATTGCGCGGTCCGACGCCGAACCGCCTGCTGAAGTCGTCCACGACCACCTCACCGAGGTGGCTCGGCGCGGCCTCTTCAGTAGCGGTCAACGCCCCCCACCTCCTCCCGTCCCGTACTGCGTCCACCTGCCGACGCCTGCGCGGCACTACGTGTCGGCCCCCCCCAAGTGATCACTGAACTCGTCGCCGAGGTTGGCCCACGCGGCATGAGCGCTGTCAGGCATGGCTCGTCTCCCACCGCCACGAGGTCAGTACGTGACCCGATCGGCCGTCAGTTCTTTTTCAGTTCCTCGGCGAGCATCACCAGGATGCCGCTGGGACCGCGGACGTAGGTGAGCTTGTAGACGTCCTCGTAGGTAGCCACACCGCGAAGCGGATGGCATCCGTGCTTTGCGGCTGTCTCAAGGGCTTTGTCGATGTCGTCGACGGAGAAGGCGACCCGATGCATGCCGATCTCGTTGGGAAGAGTGGGATCGGACTCGATCGCTTCGGGGTGGATGTACTCGAATAGTTCGAGGCGACCGTGACCGTCCGGCGTCTGAAGCATGGCAATGTTGGCGTGATTACCATCAAGACCGACGGCGGTGTCGGTCCACTCACCACTGACAGTGTCACGGCCGACGACCGTCAGGCCGAGGTCGGTGAAGAAGGAGATCGTTGCTTCGAGGTCGCGAACGGCAATGCCGACGTTCTCAAGTTTGATGGCCATGTGTCGCATGCTACCGAGCCGGGCGGATCGGGCGCTTCAGGCGAGAACGGGGCCGAATACCAGCGCCGAGCCTGCCGTGGACGGACGTCTGCGCGGTCTGTCCGCCACCCTGAGAACGCCGGTGTCGGCAGCACCGCCCAGAGCAGCGAGATCAGCGACCGCGTCGGCGACGGCAGTGCCGACTACTCTTCGAAACACAAACGGCACGGGGTGAACGTGCAGGTCGTCACGGACCCGGCCGGGCAGATTCTGTGGCTGTCGCCAACGCTGCCGGGCCGGACCCACGATCTGACGGGCGCCTGCACCACAAGATCCTCCGGATCTGCGCACGCCAGGGGGTCCCGGTCCTTGCCGACAGGGCCTGCATCGGTGCGGGCGACCGGGTCACCACCGCCGAGCGCCGCCCGCCAGGCGGTGAACTCACCCTCACCGAGCGAGCCCAGAACCGGGCCCTGTCCGAGGCCCGGGCACCCGTCGAACGACGCATGGCACGGCTGAAGTCCTGGCAGATCTTCCACCGATCCCGCATCAGCCCCAACCGCATGAGCGGCATCACCAAACTGTCCTCACCCTGGAGAAGCAACACTGAGAACGCTCACTGGATCAGGTCGGTGTGCGGATGCTCGGGGGAGGCCGGGCAGACGTAGATCTGCATGTTGTCGGTGCTGCCGACTTCGACCTTGGTCGGCTGTGAGGGGCTCTGGCCACAGCAACGCCCGGCGGCATTGGCGGCGGCCCGGTCTTCGTAAGGTGCCCAGCTGTGTCCCTCACCGCCGTCCCATTCGTAGGAGGCGATGGTCAGCAGCGGGACCATCTGCACATCACAGACGGTGCAGTACCGGGGATTGGGGTCGGTGCGGCCCCACGGAGGCCAGCCGCCGACCTTCCAGCCGGGCGCGTCAGCCAGATGGACATCGTAGAAGTCCCGCGGACAGTCCGCGTGCTCGGAGCCGTCCACGTCGACGTCGGCCGCCTGCCATCTGCCCCAGTCCTCCACCATCAACTGCATCTGCGGGCTCAGATCGAGGCTGTTGGGGTACTCGGTGATCGCTTCCAGTGCGAGCACGCACGGCTCCGGCAGATAGCCGTCATCGTTCACCTCGTACGGTTCGGGCGGTGTGGCGAGGATGTCGACGACCTCGGCGGCGGACCGCCAGAACAGTGTGGTTGACGGCTTGTGATGCGGATCGTGGTCGTAGGGGCACCACAGAACCTGGAGCAGATCGGCCTGTCCGGGCGGCCGCAACAGGGGGATGTCACGCAGATACAGCTGGGCCACGGGCACCATGGGGACAGGGCAGTCCGCGGGAGGAGGGCCCACGGTGAATCGCTCCGCGAGCATCGCAGCGTTCCGCTCCTTGACCGCCGCCTCCTCGGGTGTTGTCCCACGGCCATTGTGATCACGGTGCCACCGGGCCTGCATGCGTCTCTTGAGCCGCACGTCGGCCGGCGACCGGCGGAACCCGCTGTCCACGTGCAGGTGCGAGGCTTCACAGTGCGGCCACGGCTCCTCAGCCGGCCACAGCAACGGCCCCCCGACCGAGCTCTCCTCGACGGAAGGCAACCCGGGACGAGGGTGCAGCCGAATCGCAGCACGCGCCAACGGCGCCAGCTCAGGAAAGACCGCGGCCACGTCCACGCGCCGTGGCGGAGTAGTGCGTACGAAAACCATGCCGATGATCCTGTCACCAGCCACTGACAACCCCTGGCCGCCTCAACCGGCCGGCGCACGCAGCCCCGGCCACTGCGACAGCAAGCCCGCCTACGTGACAACCAGCATGTTCCGGCGCAGCCATCACTCGATCAGTGGCCACTCCGGAAAGGACTCCCTACGCTTTCCTGCGGGATGTGGTGAGCCCTTCGTATGGTTGACCCGCCGCGGTGAGTTCTCGGTGGGACCGAGCAGCGCGTATCCGGCGATGGAGACGACGACGTCGACACGGCCGACAGCGAACGCTTCGCCCCCCCAGTTGGCGTAAGGCGCTGGGGGCGGTGACATCGAGCCGGGTGCGGTGAACACGTGGGGAGCTCCTGCTCCAGCAAGCCGGCGGTCTTGTCCGTGGAGCGGTTGGTCATGGCCCGGGGGCGGGCCCGCGGCCGGCGAACTGTGCTCCGGCCGCGGGCAGGAGGGCCCGCACGCGGCCGGGACCGCCACCGGAGAAGCGGTCGACCACGCATATGGTGAGGTGGGGCGCATAGGTGACGATCAGGCTGCTGACCAGCAGGAGGTCGTGCAGGTCCCCTTCTCCTGCGGCCTGCGGCCTGCGGCCTGCGGCCTGCGGCCTGCGGCCTGCGGCCTGCGGCCTGCGGCCTGCGGCCTGCGGCCTGCGGCCTGCGGCCTGCGGCCTGCGGCCTGCGGCCTGCGGCCTGCGGCCTGCGGCCTGCGGCCTGCGGCCTGCGGCCTGCGGCCTGCGGCCTGCGGCCTGCGGCCTGCGGCCTGCGGCCTGCGGCCTGCGGCCTGCGGCCTGCGGCCTGCGGCCTGCGGCCTGCGGCCTGCGGCCTGCGGCCTGCGGCCTGCGGCCTGCGGCCTGCGGCCTGCGGCCTGCGGCCTGCGGCCTGCGGCCTGCGGCCTGCGGCCGTGGTCGCCCAGCCCGGCGGAACGTGCAGGTGCGGACCCCGTCCAGACATCGTCACCGCTACCCGCCGCCCACACCTGTCGCACGCGTGCCCTGAGTCGTTGTCCTCGGCGGTGCGAACGAGCGACTCGACGCCCTTTCACCCGGCTGACTCAGAAGGGTCCGTCGGCAGGCGAGCGGCGGACGCTCTGAGATGCGGGCCGGTCGCCCATGGACGGATGACGATGGGGCTTCATGCACGGACCGGACTCGGAGACGAGAGGCGCAGCATCTCATCCTCGGAGAGCCGTAGCGCGCCTGCCGCCACGTTCTGGGCGAGGTGGTCCAGATCGCCCGTCCCGGGGATCGCGAGTACGTGTGGCCCTTGCTGAAGGGTCCAGGCCAACCGGACCTGTGCGGCGGACACACCGTGCGTGCGGGCGACCGCCGTCACCGCCTCACTGTCACCGGCCGCCGGGCCCGCCTCCCGCCCGCGACCGGCGATCGCGAAGAACGGGACGAAGGCGAGGCCGAGTTCACCGCAGCGCCGTAGGAGTGCTCCGTCCTCGCTCGACGCGCCGATCCCGTAAGGGTTCTGCACGCAGACGACCGGGGCGATGGCCCGGGCCTCGGCCAGGTGGTCGGAGGTGGCGTTGGAGATTCCGAGGTGGCGGATCAGCCCGGCTTCGCGCAGCTCGGCCAACACGCCGAAGTGCTCGCCGATCGAGCCGCTCCGGTTCTTGGGCGGCACGCGTAGGTTGACCACGTCCAGGTGATCGCGGCCGAGTTGACGAAGGTTCTCCTCGACCTGGCCGCGCAACTGCTTCGGCGTTGCCCACCACCACGCGCCCGAGGAATCACGCCCGGGCCAGACCTTGGTGGTGATGACGAGATCCTCCGGGTAGGGCGCCAGCGCCCGGTTGATCAGCTCGTTGGCGGAGCGTGTCGCGGAGAAGTAGAACGCGGCGGTGTCGATGTGATTCACACCGAGCTCGACCGCGCGCCGGAGCACGCCGATCGAGGTCTCGCGGTCACGTGGCACGCCGCTGTCGAAGGGCGAGGTACCCGTCAGGCGCATCGCGCCGAACCCGACTCGATTGACGGTCAGGTCACCGAGTTGCCAGGTTTCTGGGGCTGCCGCGTTGGGCTGTGGGTTCATGGCTGGGTCTCCTCCTGCGGTGGGGAACGGCAGACTGATGGGTGGGCGCGGCACATCCAGGCCCGCCGGGCGGGAGAGCGCCTCGAAGTGGGCGGGCCCACCAGCGCCGGGGCAGGCGGCCCCGGGCATAAAAAAAGCCTCCCCGGCGGATCGGAATCCGGATGGGAAGGCTCGCGTGATGATCAGTATGTTAGCAGGTCTGATGGGATCTGGTCGGACCGGGCGCTGCGGCGTGCTGCCCGGGCAGGCGGGTGGGTGCTCCAACCTGTTGCCGGACGCCGGACGCCGGACGCCGGACGCCGGACGCCGGACGCCGGACGCCGGATCCTGCGCCATGCCCGGCCATGGCCGGGCTGATGTCTGGCATCGACGCGCTCGGCGAGCAGGGAGAACTGTGGATGAGGCGGCTCCCGAATGACGAGCTGCCACCGGCAGCGGTTCTCGGGCGGGGCCCGCGGCCGGTCTTCTGGCCTGCGGGGTCCGGGCCTTGACGCGTGACGGTGCCGGTTCCCGCACCGTGTGGGAACCGGCACCGCATGCGTCGTCTGCTACGGGTTGACGCAGCCGATCGAGCCGACCGGGAAGTCGTTGCCGGTCGATGTCGCGGTGAACCCGAAGGTGACGCTGCCGTCAGGCGGGATGGTCCGGTTGTAGTCGACGTTCCTGACTGTCAGCGCGCCATCGGACCCAGTGGTCAGCGCGCCGTTCCACACGCTGCTGATCTTGGCGCCCGCGCCGGGCGTCCACTTCACGGCCCAGCCGTCGAGCGCCGCCGTGCCGTGGTTCATGACCTCGACGGAACCCTGGAAGCCGCCGCCCCAGGAACTGGTGACGCTGTAGACAGCCATGCACCCGGTGTGCGGATCGGTCGGAGTCGGGTCCGGTGTGGGGGTCGGGTCCGGGGTCGGAGTGCTGCCCGAGCCGCGGATGCCGGTCACCTCACCGTTGCCGCCGTCGAAGACGATGTCGGAGCAGGAGAAGAAGTTCTCCTGGCTGTCCGAGCGCACCCACTGGATGAACATCACCGCGTCACCCGAGCGCCCCGAGGGCAGGGCCGTGTCCCAGTAGTAGTGACCGCCGTCCGTGCCCGGCGAGCCCGTCTGCGAAGGGTTGGTGACGGTGTCGATCAACTCCAGGTCGTCCCAGCCCAGTTCGGTGCTGGGTGAGTAGCCGGGCTTGGACAGGTACACCCGGAAGGAGCCCGGGTGCGCGGCCCAGTTGCTGTGCTTGATCTGGATCGTGTTCCCGGACGTCAGGTGTGTCCGGGGCCAGTCGGAGCGCGCGGCGTTGTATCCGGTGAAGTTGTACGGCGACCGGTCGCCGGCGCTGCACAGCTTCCCGTCCGGGACGTAACCCTGCCCTCGCCCACCCGCGTTGGAGTCGAGCACGGCGAACCAGTTGTACAGCGCTGTCGCGCCGCTCTCGTTGAGCGCGGCCTTGCACGCCGGGTTGGTCGGGTCCAGGGCGCCGGTGCTGGTCTTGGCGTCCAGCCAGCAGAGGTAGGTACGCGATCCCGGCGTCATCGTCACGCCGTGCGCCTGGGCGTTGCCCTGGCCCAGTAACGTCAAGGCGATTCCGGCGAGCAGAGTCGCCAGCACCGTCACCAGGGAGGCGAGTTTTTTCCTGCGTCGAGTCATGGTGTCTCCTGTGCCTGTGTGGGGATTATCTTTCGGTTGGGTGGGGGTGTGAGTCGTGGCAGTGGTGCGACCGCAGTCATCGGACGCGTCAAGGGCGGGCACGGCGAGCCGGGTGGACGAGACGGATCTGGCAAGGGGGGGCAGGTCGAGTCCGGCGGGCTTGACCGGGGCCTCTCGTTCGGATCAGGTCGGACCTCGCGAGTCCGGCATGATCCGAACGAGAGGCCCCGGCGCCGGGTCGTCTGTGGATCGGACCGGGCCATGCCAATGCCGTCGGGGTCGAGCCCCGGCCGCAGGGTCCACGCGCGGATGCCGGTGCGTGGGAGCGAAGGGCCGACGCACGTTCCGGTGCGCCTGATCCGAGGCCGGGGGCTGAGGGGCGGGGCAACCGTCAGGCGTTGAACGAGGGCCGAACCCGTCTGTAGCGTGAGCGCCGTACTGCCGCTGCGCAGACTGCGGGCGGTAGTTCGGGCCGTGCGGTGACGCTCGCATGCGGGACCTCTCCGGGAGGGACGACCGGATGGGCGATCAGTGAACCGGGCGTGCACGCCGACCTGGTGGGAGCGCTCCCATGCACTGCTCAGTAAAGGACTGTAGAAGTGTCAGCGTGTCCCTGACAAGCCATCGGTACGGAATGCGTCGCACGGATTCAGAAGGGACAGGTCAGAGGCGGTGAAGTAGACAACAGCGACCAGAAGTCGCGCCGTTGGTGCGGGAGCGCTCCCGCGGCCCCCGGCGTATTCCGGGGACTGCGCCCGGCAGGCCCGGATCCCTGCCGCGTCCTGGCGGCGCCGCTCGGCCCCCGCCGGAAGCCGGCTGGTCGGTACAGCGGTTGCCGAGGCGTGTGAAGACGCCTCAGGTCGACTCGCGCACCACCAACTGCGTCCGCAGGATCACATGGCGCCAGGCCACCTGCGGCTGGTCCATCTCCTCCAACAGCAGCCGCACCATCGTCCGGCCGATCTCCTCCATCGGCTGGCGGACGGTCGTCAGCGGCGGCTCGGTCTGTTCGGCCAGCTCGAAGTCGTCGAAGCCGATCACCGCCACGTCCTCCGGTACCCGGCGCCCCGCCGTGTGCAGGGCGGCCAGCGCCCCCGCGGCCATGCTGTCCGACGCGGCGAAGACTCCGTCGACCTCCGGGTGCCGCTTGATGAGCCCGGCCATCGCCCGCCGCCCACTGGCCTCGGTGTAGTCCCCCTGTACGACCAGGGACGGCACGTTGTCGAGCCCGGCATCGCTCAGGGCTTCCCTGTAGCCGCGCAGTCTGCACTGGGCGGCGTACATCTCGGACGGTCCCGTGATCGCGGCGATGGCCCTGCGTCCGCCGCGCGCCAGATGGGCGACCGCGGCCCGCGCGCCGCCGACGTTGTCCGCGTCCACGTACGTCACCCGCTCCTCGTCGGAGCGCCTGCCGAGCAGCACCGTGGGCAGTCCGGCGTCGGCGAGCATGTCGGGCAACCGGTCCTCGGCCCGCAGGGACATGAGCAGAGCGCCGTCGATCCGGCCGCCGCGCACGTACTTCACGAGGCGCTGCCGCTCGGCGTCCGTGCGGACGAGCGTAAGCAGCAGTTGCACGTCCACCTCGGTCAGGGCATCCCCGACCGCCCGCACGACTTCCGAGAAGAACGGCTCCCCGAAGAGCCGCCAGTCCGTCTTCGTCATCACCAGCGCGACGGCGTCCGCGCGCCGCCCGGCGAGCGAGCGTGCGGCCAGGTTGGGAACGTAGTCCAGCTCGTCGATGGCGCGCTGCACGGCACGGCGTGTGGACGCCTTGACGCCCGACGCGTTGTTGATCACTCGGGAGACCGTGCCTCGCCCCACGCCGGCAAGCGCGGCCACTTCCTCCAGCGTCGGTGTGCTGGAACTTCGCTTCAGCATGCTCCCACCCCCAAGAGGTCCGATCTTACGGCCGTACGGGTGCTCGGCCTGGAAGATGTCGAAGAAGGGCGAGCCCCGCGCATCGATGAGGGGAGCGACGGGTGCTCGCGGTGAAGCGCCGCTGGTGACGTGATCACCGGTGCGGCCGCGGCTGAGCTTTTCCGGGTCAAGTCGTGGGCCGCGTAGGCGGGATGTGACTCATCCACGTCATCGGCTGTTCGGCCGGCCATCACGTGATGGCGTTTTCGCCATGAACGCAACAACGGCATCGAATCCTGTCCAACAGCTTGACGGCGCGTCTGGCGCCCCCCGAAATTGGGAGCGCTCCCAATCGCGTTGCGTCCTCTCGGGCCCAACGTCATGGAGTGTCCGGGACCGTGGGAAGACCTCACGACGATGAGTGGTCGACCCGACCCGGGGCGAGGCTGTTTCTCCACCTGTCGGCGGACAGGCGGTTCCACGGCTGACCCTCTTCGGGAGCGCTCCCATTGCGTCGTTTCCACTTCGTACGAGGAGGACTGCTTTGAAACGCCTTTTGGCTCTACTGGCGACCTGCGCGACGATCCTGGGCCTGACGGCCCTGTTCAGCCCCCAGGCAGTTGCTGCCACCGGATGCAAGGTCGACTACACGGTCACCAGCCAGTGGCAGGGCGGCTTCCAGGCCGGTGTGAAGATCACCAATCTGGGCGCACCCATATCCGGTTGGACGCTCGCCATCGCCATGCCGGACGCGGGGCAGAAGCTCGTCCAGGGGTGGAACGCCACCTGGTCGCAGTCCGGTTCCACGGTCACCGCCAGCGGAATCGACTGGAACCGCACGCTGAACACCGGTGCGGCGGTCGACGTGGGATTGGTGGGGTCCTTCACGGGCGCCAACCCGAAGCCGACGGCGTTCACGCTCAACGGCGTCGCCTGTACGGGATCCGTCGATGAGACCCCGACGACGCCCAACCCGGGCGACGGCACCCCCGTGGGCATCAACGGCCAGGTCCACGTCTGCGGCGTGCACCTGTGCAATCAGTACAACCGCCCCGTACAGCTTCGGGGGATGAGCACGCACGGCATCCAGTGGTTCAGTCAGTGCTACAACGCAGCGTCCATGGACGCGCTGGCGAAGGACTGGAAGGCGGACCTGCTGCGCGTCGCCATGTACGTGCAGGAGGACGGCTACGAGACCGACCCGGCAGGATTCACCAGCCGCGTGAACAGCCTCGTCGACATGGCCGAAGCGCGTGGCATGTACGCGATGATCGACTTCCACACGCTGACGCCGGGCGACCCGAACTACAACCTTGCGCGCGCGAAGACGTTCTTCGCGTCCGTCGCGGCCCGCAATGCCGACAAGAAGAACGTGATCTACGAGATCGCCAACGAGCCCAACGGAGTGAGCTGGGCGGCGATCAAGAGCTATGCCGAGCAGGTCATTCCCGTGATCAGGGCCGCCGACCCGGACGCTGTCGTCATCGTCGGCACCCGCGGCTGGTCCTCACTGGGAGTTTCGGACGGCTCCAGTGAGAGCGAGGTCATCAACAATCCCGTCAATGCCTCGAACATCATGTACACGTTCCACTTCTACGCCGCGAGCCACAAGGACTCCTATCGCGCCGCGCTGAGCCGTGCCTCCTCTCAACTGCCGCTCTTCGTCACTGAGTTCGGTACGGTGAGTGCCACCGGCGGGGGCGCGTTGGACCGGGCGAGCACGACGACCTGGCTGGACCTGCTCGATCAGCTGAAGATCGGCTACGCGAACTGGACCTACTCAGACGCTCCCGAGAGCAGCGCGGCGCTCAATCCAGGCACCTGCGACGGCAGCGACTACAGCAGCAGTGGCGTGCTGACCGAATCGGGGACGCTGCTCAAGAGCCGGATCAGCACCTCCGACAACTTCCCCACCAGCTGACCTGTGACGGGGCTCCGGCCTTGCCGGAGCCCCGTCCGACAGGGGAGGGTCCCGTGCCTCGTCTTGCGAGGCTGATCACCGAGGGCCGCGTGGGTCCGACTCGTGCGCGTCCGAGTGGGCTCCGCGGCGCCCGATCTCGCCGGCGTCGGCACCCCGGCTCTCGGCAGCGGCGTGCGGGGGAGCGCACCAGCCTCACCGCTCGCGCCGGACAGCGGGCGACCTCGACTGCGGGAGGACCGCATGGGCGCGGCCGCAGTTACGCCCAGACAGTCCGCGACACGTCGGCGCCGTACCCGGCGACGGTCCCTGTCGCTGCCGTCAACGAGCCGCCGCGGCCGTCACATTCGACGATGGCCCCTCATCGTGGGGACGACTCGTCAGCGAGCCGGTTGTTGCGGTCGATCTCCGGCATGTGTGACTCCGCCCAGGCCCGCAGGGCGGAGAGGGGGGTTTCGAGGGACAGGCCGAGCTCGGTGAGCCGGTAGTGGACGGCCGGCGGCACGGTGGGCTCCACGCGGCGCGCGGCCAGACCGTCGCTCACCAGGCTCTGCAGTGTGGTGGACAGCATCTTCTGCGAGATGCCCGGGATACGGCGTCGCAGCTCCGCGAAGCGGACCTCGCCCGGAGCCGCCCCGGCCAGCACTTTGACTGCCATCGACGTCCATTTGGTGCCGATGCGGTCGAGCAGTTGGCGGGTCGGGCAGAGCGGATCCAGCAGGTCACCGCGTTCACCGGGCCGCTGGTCACGTCCGCCGGGAAGCGACATGGTCACCCGGGGCTCACCACCTGAAGGAAAAGTGCTGTCTTGGGCGGATCAGGCTAGTTCCCTAACGTGACGTTGTCACCATTGTTCACCACCAAGGGAGCCCTTCCATGCCCGAGCTGCGGCGCATTGCCGTCAACGGTGTCGAACTGAACGTCGCCCTGGCCGGATCGGGTCCGGCGGTCCTGCTGCTCCATGGCTTCCCGCATACCTGGGAGCTGTGGACGGACGTCATGGCCGATCTGGCCGTCCGCCATCGCGTCATCGCACCGGACCTGCGCGGGTTCGGAGCAAGCAGCCGGGCCGCGTCCGGGTACGACGCGGCCACCCTGGCCGAGGATGCGGCCGCGCTTCTTCTCGAACTGGGCGTGGCCTCGGCCGCGGTGGTGGCCATCGACGCGGGCACGGCGCCGGCCTTCCTCCTCGCCCTGCGCCGTCCTCGTCTCGTCCGGCGCCTGGTCGTGATGGAGTCCCTGCTGGGCAGGCTGCCCGGCGCCGAGGACTTCCTGGCCGACGGGCCACCGTGGTGGTTCGGCTTCCACGCCGCCGCGCCCGACCTCGCCGAGACCGTGCTGGAGGGCCACGAGGCCGCTTACGTCGACTGGTTTCTGCGCACCGGCACACTCGGCGACGGGGTGCTCCCCGCCGTGCGGGACGCCTTCGTCCGCGCATACACCGGCCGCCAGGCGTTGCGCTGCGCGTTCTCGTACTATCGGGCCCTGCCCCAGAGCGCGGCACAGATCGAGCAGGCGGTCGGCACCGCCCGCCTGACAGTGCCGACGATGGCGCTGGGAGCCCAGCCTGTCGGTGCGGCGCTGGAACGCCAACTACGCCCGTTCACCGACGATCTGACCGGACACGTCATCGAGGACTGCGGGCACATCATCCCGCTGCACCGGCCACGCGCCCTGCTCTCGCTGCTGCGGCCGTTCCTTGCGGATGGGGGCACGGGCGGCACGCTCGGGGAAGGTGGAGTCGATGCCGACAGGGGGTAGCGCGCGGGTGAGGCCGACGATTCGGGGAAAGCGGAGGCGTAGAGCAGGGGCAGTAACGATCGTTCTCGCCCCCGTGCGGATCGGCAGCGGTACTTCCGCACCCTCGACGGCAACGTGGTCGACACCAGCGACGACATGTGCGGCGAACTGATCTTCACCGTGTTCGCCGCCATCGCCGGCCTCCAACGTCAGCAGATCGTCAAAGGCGCCCGCGAAGGCCTCGACGCTGCCCGCGCCCGGGGCCGCGTCGGCGACCGTCCTCGCGCCCTGACCTCCGAACGGATCGCCGACGCCCGCATCCTGCTCGGCGCCGGACAAACCCGAGCCGCCGTCGCCGCCAAGCGGCGCGTCTCCCGATGGACGCTCAGCCGAGCCCTCGGCCCCGCGTCCCGCTGATGGCCGCCCACCGGGGCCGACGCCTGACCGCAGCGGACAGCTCCGGCCCCATGCGCGGATCGCAGAAGAGGACGGTCCAGTCGTTGCCTCAGTGTCCGTCGCGGACCACCGCTAACCCGCCGACCCGGGTCGTGATGCCCGTCGGCCCGCGTCGGGCCGACGCAAGCACGCCGGCCGGTCGACCGAGGGCGTCGCCCTGCTCCACCTCGATCGCGACCGCCTGCGCCCCGGTCGTGTCGAGCAGGTGGGCGGCCAGGCAGCCGGTGCTGTTGGCGTTGGCGACGTCCTCGTGGACACCGATCGCCGGCGCGAACATCCGCGCCGCACCCGGCCGGTCGCCCACCGGCGGTACGTACACGAAGCAGCCGAGGAGCCCGTACCGCAGGCACGCCGCCGTCAGCCTGCCGGGGTGTGGGCAGACTCGGAGCAGCGCCGACCGGTCGCGGACCGGTACCAGCATGCGTGGTGCGCCGGGTGCGCCGGGTGCGCCGGGTGCGGCGATGCGTGGCGCGTCGGTCGGATGCGGATCGTCCGCGGTGAGCCCGAGCGCGGCGACGACCGCGGCACGCTCGTCCGGGGCGGGGTGACGCAGCGCGACGAGGCCCTGGTCGAACCACACCTCGATGCCGGCGGGGCGGCGGATCGCGACGGTGTCGAACGTGCGCCCGCCGGTGTGTTGGCGGTCGTTCAGCTCGCCCAGCGCGGTGCGGGCCAACCGGACGGCCTGCGCGGCGACGGTGCCGTGGCCGCAGCCGGACAGTTCGGCGGTGGCGGTGAAGAACCGGACCGGCCGGCCACCGTCCGGCGTCCGCCCCGGGCCGAGAAACGCCGCGTGCGAGGTGCCGGCCGCGGCAGCGACCGCACGCCGGTCCGCGTTTGTTGCCGCCGGATCGTCGTCGGCGACGGCCGTGGGGCTACCGCCCCGGCCGTCGCGCCGCACGCACGCATCAACCACTGTGACACCCGGCCAGGACATGGGCTCACCTTCGACGCTCAACGAAACGGCCACCGCGGACGGCGTCCGCTCATGGCCGGACGTGGCCGCAACGGCCGACCGAACGCGTCCCGGGGCGTACCGGCCTGCCTCAACCGGTGCCGTCCTGCACCGGATAGTGGATGACGACCGCACCGCCGGTGGCGTAGTTGGCGACATCGGCCGCCACCCGCCGGCCATGCGGCGACGCCCGCGCCGCGGTCATGGCCGCGGCGTCGGCGAAGTCGCCTTCGAAGACCGCGAAATACGACGCCTCTCCCATGGTCGCCGTCACGTCGAAGCTGTAGCGCCACGCAAGCAGGCCCGGCCAACTCATGACCAACGGAAGGTGGTTGGTTACGTAGTAGTCGCGGAAGTGCTCAGGATCGGCGGGCTCGGAATACAGGACCACCAACTTGTGCACGACGTCCTCCGTCCGGATCAGGGCCGGCGGGCTTGGAACGCAGCACCACCAACTCATGCATATCGATCTCGCGTTCCCGCGTGTCGGGTTCGTTTCGAAATCAGAAACGCCGGGTGGATGCTAGCGTTTCGAATAACGAAACGCAAGGAGGATCATGCCGACACCGCGCCCAGGAACACCGGTTCGTGGATCGACAACCGGCCGTCCTCTCATGGCCGCGATGGACCTGTTCGGCCGTAGGTGGGCGCTGCGCATTCTCTGGGAGCTGCGTGGGGGCCCGCTCGGCGCCCGCGCGCTGCTGGCGCGGTGCGAAGGGCTGTCATCCAGCGTCCTCTATCAGCGGCTTCGCGAGCTCACATCGAGCGGGATCATCGCCCCCTCGGCCGATGGCTACGAGCTCACTCGGCTGGGGACAGCACTCGGTCATGCCCTCCGTCCGCTCGACGAATGGGCGATCACCTGGGCGCAGGAGCAAGAACACAACGATCAGGAGCCCACGGAGACGTGAAGACCACGCCCGACCAGGTGAAGCGGATGGTCTGACGGACGCCGACTCGGGAAACGGGCTCACGCGGCCCGTGAAGAGTCGCCGTGGTGCGCGGAAGCCATTTCGATCTGCTCAAACTGCCCTGCGAACCCTGCGAACCCGCGCCGAAGCCGTCCACTACCGAAAGCGCCCGGGCCGATATGGATCAGATCTGCGGGTCCGCTCTTCGGCGGAACGTGTGCGGTGGGTCTGCACACGGCACGAAGCACTCGGGCGACGGCCTCATGACCTTCGTCCGAGTCAGAACGGCCAGGGATCGGCCCGGCGGCGCAGCATGGGCAGGGCCAGGGCGACATCGTCGGATTCGGCCTTTCGGGTCAGGAAGTCCATGGTGGCCGTGAAGTCGTCGAGAAAGGCGCGGAACGGTCTCAGGGGACGGTCGAGGGAGCGGAAGAAGTCGTCCCAGTGGATGGGGACGACGCGGCGGGCGCCGGTATCCGTGACCAGCCGGTGCCAGTACTCGTTCCGGAACGTCTCGTCCTGCTTGCCGAGCGCGCCGATCCCCAGGTACACGGTGTCGGCGACGTGGCCGTCGAGGGCGCCGGGGAGGCTGTGCGCGCTGGCGTGGACGAGGAGTTGGCGCTCGCCGTGCCGGACGTGGAGGGTGTAGCACTCTCCGGTCCGGTAGTCCGTGACACGGGCCGGAGGCCGCAGGGGCCGGTCGATCCGGCCGGGGGCGATGTCGCCGGGGCTGTGCCGGGCGGGCAGAGCGGTGAGCGTGAAACGTCCGAACGTGCACGGCTCACCGGTGACGGCCGGTTGGAATCGGTCCTCGGCAAACCCCTGACCGCGGGCGATGTTGCGGGTGGACGCGGAGCCGATGAGCCGGGCGCCCGTCGCGGCGGCGACCACGGGGGAGTCCAGGGCGTGGTCGTAGTGCGAGTGGACGACGAACACGGCGTCGAGGTGGTCGATACCGGCCCCCTGCAGGCCGGCGGCGATGCGGGCGCGATCCGGTCGCAGACGGCCGAACCGCACGCGCAGGAGGCCGGGTCGGCTGAAGAATCCGTCGGTGAGGATCGCGGTCTCACCGTCGTCGAGCAGCAGCGTGGACACCCCGAGGAACACGGCGCGTGCAGCTCCTGGCAGAGGCGGAGCCGGGGGCTCGTACAGGTGTGTCCACGGGGCGAGGCTGGGCGCCCGCAAGCCCCGCAGCACGTCGGCCACGCGCGGCCTGTGGCGATCAGTGCCGGTGTTCATGCCTCGCCCTCCTCGTTCAAGTGGCCGGTCAACGCCGCCGGATGGCAGGACGTCAGTATCCGCCCTCGGTGGTGGCCCGCTCGATGGCCGCCGCATGCCGTCGTCCTCCCGTTCCTCTCCTGACCGGTTCACCTCGGCGGGAACGGTGCCTCTCGGCTGCCAGGCAGCCCAAGGCCGTCCGCGAACCCGGCAGCGCGTATGGGGCGGGCCGCCCCTCATGGACACCTTGCGGCACTGTGGGCGATGGTGGGGCAGGGCATCGGAGAGACCCCCGGCTACGACACGGACGGGTAGGGGTTCTCGGCGAGAGCCCTGGCGAGGTGCGCCGCGTTGACGGCCAGGGTGTGCGTCGTGGCGGCGACCGCCTCGGGGGTCCCGTCCAGGTCCTGGTAGTCGGTACCGTGCTGCGCCTCGCCGACCCAGTAGGACACAGCTCCGGGCGCCAGGGTGAACCCCAGGTCGTTGAGGCCCTGGAAGAGATCGGCGCTGACCTTGTGCGCACCGTCCTCGTTGCCGACCACGGCGGCGAGCCCCACCTTGCCGTAGGTCAGCTGCCTGCCCTCGTCATCGGTTTCGGAGATGTCGGCGTTCAGACGCTCCAGCACGCGCTGGCACACGCTGGAGGGATGGCCCAGCCAGATGGGAGTGGACACCAGCACGATGTCCGCGGCCAGCACCTTCCGGCGCAGCTCGGGCCATGCGTCTCCCTCGCCCATGTCCTGCGCGACCCCCGGCCGTACGTCATGGTCGACCACGCGCACGGTCTCGCCCTGCACGCCGAGGCCGGCGAGTTCAGCCATGATCTGGTCCGCCAGCAAGTGGCTGCTGGAACGCTTCGGGGACGGAGACAAGGTGCAGACGAGAGCAAGAGCACGTGCCATGTCGATGAACTCCTTCGGATGCCGCACACGGGACGGTCGCCCCGCCTGAACGTGAGGGGCGGGTGGGGCGTGCGACGCGTCGCACGCCGTCCGCCGAAGTGGCCGAGCAGAGCCTGGCCGCCCTTCACGTGGTGCCGTATACCCGGTGCGGTGCCCGGCAGGCTGAGCATCCCCCGAATGCCCGCCAGCGGGGCAGATGAGAGAACCCGCGGTCGCGTCACCAGCGTCTTTGCATGCGCGGGCGGACATGGGGCAGGAGGCCGGGGGCCGTCGCTCGAGTGGCGGCGGACCACAGGCGCACCGAGTCTGGGAAAGGTGGGCACGCGCCTGGCGAGACGGACAACGACCTGTTCCCGTTCGTACCCACGTGGAGGCTCCGGATGACGACTGCTGCCGCACCACCCATCGACCTCGGGAAGCTGTGGACCCTGCCGGGGGTGTACGCGCCCCAGGCCGACACCTACCTGCTGGCACAGGCGCTCCAGGCCGAGGAGATCACGGCTGACACGGACGTCCTGGACGTCTGCACGGGAAGCGGTGCGCTAGCTGTGCTGGCCGCGAGGATGGGGGCCCGGGTGGCGGCCACCGACATCTCCCGGCGGGCGGTACTCACTGCACGGATGAACGCCGCACGCGCCGGACAACGGGTCCGGGTCCTGCACGGCGATCTCACCGGCCCGGTCGCCCGGCACCGCTTCGACGTGGTGGTGAGCAATCCGCCGTACGTTCCCGCTCCCCACGCCCGCCGCAGCCACCGGTCCGCGGTGGCCTGGGACGCAGGGGAGGGCGGACGGCAGGCCGTCGACAGGATCTGCGCCCATGCCCGCCATGTGCTACGTCCGCAGGGCGTGCTGCTCATGGTGCACTCCGGGCTGTGCGGCATCGAGGAATCGCTGACACGGCTCACCGCCACCGGTCTGCGCTGCTCGGTGAGGGAACGCTCCCACGTACCGTTCGGGCCCGTCCTCACCCAGCGGTTGCCATGGCTGCGTGCCCGCGGTCTGATCGGCGCCGACGAGGACACGGAAGAACTGGTGGTCATTCGTGCCGAACGAATCTGACCGCGCCAGGCGCATGAGCGTCGACCGCAACGGTCCGACGCTGATCGAGGGACCGGTGGAGATCGTCCAGGAGGACGGTACGGTCGCCACCTCGGACCGGTTCGTCGTCGCCGTGTGCACCTGTCGACGCAGCCGCATCTACCCGTGGTGCGACACCAGCCACCGCCGCCACTCACGACCGCCCGAAACCGGCTTCCGTGAGAGCGGCGACCCGTCGCACGGGAGCGGTCCGGACGGCGATCGGGGCTGACCCCGGGCGGTGCGGGCCCGCTCCCGGTCGCGATGCCGGCCGGCGTATGGCGGCAGGACCTGCCGACAGCGGATTCTGAGAACAGCCGGGCCCGGGCGGCACGCTCTCCTCGGGCCTGCTCGGGCTGCTGGACTACTGGCCCACCCGTCCGTCGACACACTCGCGCAAGAGGTCGGCGTGCCCGCAGTGACGGGCGTACTCGTCGATCCGGTGCACCATCAGCTCCCGAACGGCGATGCCGTCCTTCCCCAGGCGCGCGCCCAGATCGGGGTGCTCGGCCAGCGCGGCGTCCAACTCGTCCTGTTCGCGGGCCAGATCGGTGTACGCCGCGTCGACCAGAGTCTGATCGGCGACAGCTCCGTCGAAGTCCGCGTCGCTCCCGCCGTACAGCTTCGGCAGGGGATCCCCGTCGCTGATCCAGTTCCGCCAGTCCCGCTCCACCTCGGCCAGGTGCCTCAGCAGCCCGAGCAGTGACATCGTCGACGGCGGAACCGACCGACGGGCCAACTGCTCCGGGTTCAGCCCCTCGCACTTCATCCGCAGCGTCAGGCGGTAGTCCCGCAGGAAGTCCTGCAGGGTCGCAAGCTCGCCGTCCGGGCCGGCCCCTCCTCCGTTGCTGTTGCGGGGGTCGTCGTCAGGGTCCGTCCACATGTCGGGGTAGACGGTGGCCCGGGTCCATCGTGCGGGTTGCTCGCTCATGCGCGTCATGGTCGTTCGTGCGGCCCCGCCCCGCCACTGCTTTTCTGCCGCAGGCGGGGAGCCGGCACAACGACCGGCGCCGAGCGGGGAGTAGACAGTGTCTACCCCGCGGTGTTAGACACTGTCCATGGAACTCGAAAGCTCCCTCCGGGAGCGGCTGATCGATGTCGGCGTGGACCTCGTCACAACGGAGGGGACCGCGTCGCTCGGACTGCGCGAGATCGCTCGCCGTGCGGGTGTCTCCCATGGGGCGCCCCGCCGCTACTTCCCGACCCACCACGCCCTGCTCTCCGCGATCGCGCGACGGGGCTTCGCGGAGCTCGGCTCCCGCATCGAGGCGACGGCGAACGAAGAGGCATCACCGCGGGACCGGTTGCAGGCGCTCGCGCGCACGTATCTGCGCTATGCCTCGGAGCACCGCGGCATGTTCGAGCTGATGTTCCGCCATGACCTGCTGGACAGTCAGGCGGCCCCCTCCGACGTGCCCCCGCTGCGCGACTCGACCCTCCCGCTGTTCGCGCACCTCGTCGAGCTGGTGGCGTGTCACGCGGCGGAGCGCAGGGCGGTCGGGAGCCTCGAGACGCCGGCCGTCACGGCCGCGGCCCTGTGGGCCAACCTGCACGGCACCGCCCAGCTGTGGGCGTGGGGCAGTCTGCAACTCGTCCTGGAGGCTGCTTCCCCGGCTGTGTCCGGTGACGACCCGGCCGAACCGCTCGACCGACTCGTCATGGCGGTGCTCGACGCCCATCTCGGTCCGGAGGGGGCGTGACCGGGGCCGTACGGCCGCGCATCGCGCTCCTGGCCGCAGTCGCCGGCGCGATGATCGTCGCACTGGACGGCACCGTGCTGCTCGTGGCGCAACCCGACCTGCAGCGTGACCTGCGGGCGAGCGTGACGCAGGTTCAGTGGACCAGCACGGGATACCTGCTTGCCGTGGCCGCGTTCCTCGTCATCGCAGGGCGCCTGGGGGACAGGTACGGGCACCAGCGCCTCCTGTGCGTGGGAGTGCTCGGCTTCGGGGCGGCGTCGGCGGGCATCGCCGTCGCGCCGGGTGTCGGCTGGGTGATCACCCTGCGCATCGCCCAGGGCTTGTTCGGCGCACTCCTGCAACCGGCCACGCTCGCACTGCTCAGACTCGTGTTCCCGCCCGACCGGCTCGGTGCGGCGGTCGCCCTTCGTACCAGCGCGATCGGGGTGGCGGCGGGCAGCGGACCGTTGTTGGGCGGCTTCCTCGTCCAGCAACTGGGCTGGCGCGCCGTGTTCCTGATAAACGTTCCCGTCGCCCTCACCATCGCCGCGCTCACTCGTGCGGCGCGGGTTCCGGCGCCGCCACGGACCGGAAGCGGGAGGATCGACCTCATCACCGCGGCCCTCTTCGCGGCGGAGCTCGCAGCCCTGGTCCACACGCTGGCCGGCGTACCGGAACGGGGGTGGACCGCCTCGCGGACGCTCCTCGGACTTCTTCTCGTAGTGGCTCTCGCAGTGGTCCTGGTCGTGCGTGAACGTCGTGCCGCACAGCCCTTCGTGCCGCCTGCCGTGGCGCGGTCGGTGCCGGTGGTCGCCTCGATGGCCATCCTGCTGGTCACCTCCGGTGGGATGTTCGGTGCGCTGTTCGTGACCACGTTCGTCCTGCAGAACGACCTCGGGCTGGACCCGCTTGCCGGCGGCGTGCGCGTTCTCCCGCTGACCGTGCTCATGGTCCTCGGGGCGCCCGTCGCCCATGCGGGGCTCCGCCGGTACGGTGCCCGTCGCGCCGCGACAGCCGGTCAGGTCCTCGTGGTCCTGGCTATCGTGAGCCTGTCCCGGCTGGGCCCCACCAGCCCCTGGCCGACGTGGAGCGCGACGTTCGCCGCGCTCGGTGCCGGTTTCGCCGTCGTGATGGTCACCGCCACCGGAACCGTCGTCGGTGACGCGCCACCTGGATACGCGGGAGCCGTCGGCGGGCTCAAGCAGACCGCCATGAACGTCGGCCCGACACTCGGCATCGCCGTCGCCGCCGGCATGACGCCGCTGGGGTCGTCCACCGCTCCGCCCCTGGGCGCGGGGCCGGCCGTGTCCGGTCCGGCCATGGATACCGCCCTGCTGGTCCTGGCCGCTCTCGCCGCTCTCGGCCTGCTGCCCGCGTGGCTCCTGCCGTCGCGACATGCTGGTGACACGGGACGACGGCACGGCAGGACACAGGACCCGGCGCACCGGGGGCGAAGGGCCTCGCCGTCGGAGAGGAGAGACGAAGACGGGCGCAACCTCGGTGCAGGCCAACAGAACTGATGGTCCAACAGCAAGTCCAGGTGTTGCGGGACGCGGCCCTCAGGGTCGCTGCATGACGCCGGCCGACTCGTACGTGGCCCGCGGCGCCCAGATGGGAACGCGGCGAGCAGGCGAGCGCACTCGACGACCCACGAGCCCAGCTTCCGGAGGGTGGCACCCGCAGCGGGCGGAGAACGGCTGGGGCGGGACGAGCAGCCGAACGATCGCACCGGCAGCGCGCGCCGACTTTCCGGACGGCGGGTGGGCACGTCAGAGGCGCACGGTCATGCTCACCCTCACGTCGTCACCCGCCGCGAGGTCCTGCGGCTCGCGTACTGCGGTCTTGAGCGGCAGCAGATAGCCGCCGTTCCTGGGGAAGAGCGACGTGGTGAACGCGATCTCCCCGACGCGGGCCTCGACCGGGACCGCGCCCCAGCCGTACGTGGCCATCGCGGCCACCTCGTGGATGTCGGCGGCCTGTTCCTCGGGAACCGCGGCGAAGTAGAACGGTGAGGGCCCGCGCCATTCGATGACGCGGCCGGTGAACTCGACGTGCATGGATCGATCCGTTCGTCGGGGCGGTCCGGGCCCGGGCAGCGTACAGCGGGTGCGTCGACCGGCCCGTGCGCGGCGGCTATCCGGCCCGGGCCCCAGGCGAAGTCGCGCGCTTCGATGTCCGCGCGCGAGGACTCGTCGTCGAATCCACTGGGGCGGTGTGGTGAGGGCGGCGGACGTACTTCCCCGCATTCACTCGGCGGGGCGATCCGACGTCTCTCGCACTGGAGTCCGAGGCCGGGCCGGGAAATCATCGGTGGGCGGCCGGTCGGGAAAAACGCTTGGACTCGGCCGGTGCCGGGGCGGGACACTGGAAGCCCTCGCCCGACCCCTGCTCGTACTCACCCCGACGCACCGCCGCGCTGCCGTGTGTCGCCGGACCACCCCGGCGAGGGCTTTCCACCCCAAGACCGAAACTCCGCGCGGCCGGTGAGGCACGCGCCTCTCCCCGTCGCAGCACGTGGCGGCCGGCCGCACGACCACACAGGGTTGATATGGGATCGCCTGAATCGCACGAACCCCCGGGCAGGGGCTCCGTGCTCCTCGCACTTCGTTACTACGGACGGGAGTTGACCCGCCGAAAACGGCTGACGTTGCCTGCGATGCTGCTGCCCGCACTGGGCAACATCGGCATCAACTACGTCGCGCCGCTGGTCGTCGCGAAGCTCGTCGGCCGTATCGCCGGAGACAACGACACGTCGATCGGCTCGATGCTTCCCTACGTCCTCGGCTTCGCCGGCGTGCTGTTGCTCGCCGAGACGTTCTGGCGCATCGGACTGCACTTCCTGAACCGCCTCGACGCCCTGGGCATCGAGCACCTCTACGTGCAGGGCATGGACGAGCTGTACGCGAAGGACGCCTCGTTCTTCCACGACAACTTCGCCGGGTCGCTCACCAAGAGGGTCCTCAGCTTCGCCTCTCGCTTCGAGGAGTTCGTCGACACACTGACGTTCTCCGTCGTGGGCAGCTTCGTACCGCTGATCTTCGGATCGGTGGTGCTGTGGCGCTACGAACCACTGCTCGTCGTCGCCCTGTTGACGATGATCCTGATCACGGCACTGTGCGTGGCCCCCCTCATCCGTCGCCGCCAGGCCCTCGTCGGGGAGCGCGAGGAGGCCATCGCCAGGGTGTCCGGCCACGTCGCCGACAGCCTGATGAACATGGACACGGTCCGGGCGTTCGCCGCCGAGCAGCGGGAGGCCGCCGAGCACCGCTCGCGCGTCGCGGAGTCGCGGCGGCTCACATTGCGCTCCTGGGACTACGGCAACCTCCGCATCGACACACTGGTCGCGCCCTTGTCCGTGCTGACCAATGCCCTGGGGCTGCTGCTCGCGGTGGCTCTCGGCGGGGGCGGGAACGGCGTGGAGGCGGTCGTCGTCGCCTTCATGTACTACTCCAACGCGACCCGGATCATGTTCGAGTTCAACCAGATCTACCGGCGGCTGGAGAGCTCGATGACGGAGGCCGCGCAGTTCACCGAACTGCTGCTGACGCCGCCCGCCCTGCGCGATCCGGAGTCGCCGGAGCCGCTGCTCTCCCGGGACGCCGATGTCCGCTTCGAGCAGGTGACGTTCGCCCACACGGGGGCGCCACCGCTCTTCGAGTCACTCGACCTGTCCGTGCACAGTGGGGCGAAGATCGGCCTGGTCGGCCGGTCCGGGGGCGGCAAGACCACGCTCAGCCGGCTGCTGCTGCGGATGTCGGACATCGACGGCGGGCGGATTCTGATCGGCGGTCAGGACATCAGCAGACTGCGCCAGGCCGACGTGCGCGGCATGATCGCGTACGTACCGCAGGACCCGGCGATGTTCCACCGCACGCTGCGGGACAACATCGCGTTCGCCCGGCCCGACGCCTCCGACGCCGAGATCCGTCGCGCGGCCAAGGCCGCTCACGTGACGGAGTTCGCCGACGCACTCCCTGAAGGCTTCGACACGATGGTGGGGGAGCGGGGTGTGAAACTGTCCGGCGGGCAGCGCCAGCGTGTCGCCCTCGCCAGGGCGATCCTGCGTGACGCCCCGATCCTGCTGCTCGACGAGGCGACCAGCGCTCTGGACTCGGAGAGCGAGATCCTCGTCCAGGAGGCGCTGTGGCGGCTCATGGACGGGCGGACGGCGCTCGTGGTGGCACACCGGCTGAGTACGGTCGCCACCATGGACCGGCTCGTGGTCCTGGACCGCGGCCGGATCATCGAGCAGGGTACGCACCACGAACTGCTCGCCTCGGACGGGGCCTACGCGAAGCTGTGGCAGCACCAGTCCGGTGGCTTCCTCGACGATCCGGCCCAGCCGCAGGCCGACCTCATCTGATCTGGGCGGGCACGGCCGGGACCGGGCCGCGCCCGCTCACAGCCACCCCGAGCGCTGCGCCTGCAAGGCCATCTGGAAGCGGTTCGCGGCGCCCAGCCGCGCCATCAGGATCGACAGGCGGCGGAACAGCGTCCGCCGGCTGATGCCCATCTCGCGGGCGATCACGTCGTCGCTCGCGCCCCCGGCGAGGAGCCACAGGAGCCGGCGGTCGCCGGGTGGCAGACCGCCCGGCCGGGTGGCGGCACCGTGGAACGGCAGGGCGTTCTGCCAGGACTGCTCGAACAGGGCCACGAGCGCCGAGAGCAGACCGCACGGCTGCACGACCAGCATCGTGTTGTGCACGTCCGCCTCTATGATCGACAACGAAACGAGCGCGTACGCGTCGTCGATGATCACGAGTTTGACCGGTACCGAGGGCAGTACCCTGGCCTGCTCGCCGGCCTTGACGCAGGGTTCGATGACGTCCCTCAGGTGACCCGGATGCTCCAGTGACTCCCGCGAGTACACGACGCGCTGCGTCACCCCTCGGGCGAGGGTGGCCAGCGCGTCGTCCGTCGCCCCGGGCAGCGGGAAGTACGGGGGCGACTCGAACTGCCGGATCTGGCTGCGGGCACTCGCCCAGGCCTGACGGATCCTGGGGCCGACGGCGTCACCGGTCACGACCTCGACGAGATGGTCGTTGTACGCGGCGAGCCGCTGCCGCCGGAACGACTCGAACGCACCCCCGACCGCGATGCGTGACTCCTCGACCTCGGCCGCCCGGTGCCGGGCCAGGATCTCCAGCCCCGCGGCGGGCGGGACCGGGGCCACGACCTCGTCGCCCTCCTCGGCGGCACTGGCCAGACCGGCGTCCACGAGGGCCGCGTACGCCGTGGCGAGCTCCGAACGGTCGAGGCCGGCCGCTGATCCGATCGCGTCCAGCGGGGCGGGGGCCAGCTCCAGCAGCGCCAGATAGACCTCGCCCGCCGTCCGGTCGATGCCCAGAAGCCGAAGGGCTTCCCCGAGTCTCACGTTCGTCATACCCGTCATTATCGACGGCCCTACCCCTTGCTTTGGCCGATCTGTGCCAATGGCGGTCCTGGGCGCCGCGCGCCCGTCCTGCGGGATACCGTCCGAAATCTGCCGGCGGCCGGCGGCGGCGAGGGCGCGCGTCCGGAGGTCTCCCTCCGGCTCCCGCCACCAAGGAACCCTCCCGAAGTACCCCAAGAAGGAGCATGACGTGGCGAAAGGCCGAAAGAACGGTCTCTACTCAGGGATCTCCGAGGAACTGTCCGCCCTGATGCGGACCGGGTGGGCCGACACCGAGCAGCATGATCTGCCGCCCGACGAGCAGGCGCCGTACGCGGCCCGCCGCCGCGACGCGCTCTCCGCGCGCTTCCCCGGCGAACGCCTCGTGATCCCCTCAGGCAACCTCAAGGTCCGGTCGAACGACGACACCTATCCCTTCCGTCCGTACTCCGGGTACGTACACATGACGGGCGACCGGGCCCGGGACGGCGCACTCGTCCTCGAACCGCGCCCGGACGGCGGTCACGACGCCTACTGCTTCCAGCTGCCCCGGGACAGCAGGGACAACGACGAGTTCTGGACCGGTCCGACGGCGGAGCTCTGGATGGGCCGGCGCCCTTCCCTCGCCGAGTCGGAACGCGTGCTCGGACTGCCCTGCCGCGACGTCCGCACGGCAGCCGTGGACCTGGCGGCCGCAGCCGGCGTGCCGACCCGGATCGTGCGCGGTGTCGACCCGTCCCTGGAGGCCGCCGTCAGCACCGACGAGGAGCGCGACAGCGACCTCGAAGAAGCGCTCGGCGACCTCCGCCTCGTCAAGGACGACTGGGAGATCGGCGAACTCCGCAAGGCGGTCGACTCCACCGTGCGCGGGTTCACCGACGCGGTCGGCGAGCTCTCCGGAGCGGTCGCGTCGTCCGAGCGCTGGATCGAGGGCACGTTCCTGCGGCGCGCGCGTCTGGAGGGCAACTCCGTGGGCTACGGCACCATCTGCGCCGCGGGCGACCACGCCACGATCATGCACTGGACGGACAACGACGGCCCGGTGCGCCCCGGCGAACTCCTCCTGTTCGATGCCGGCGTGGAGACGCACACCCTCTACACCGCCGACGTCACCCGCACGCTGCCGATCAGCGGTACGTTCACTCCCGTGCAGCGCAAGGTCTACGACGCCGTGTACGAGGCCCAGGAGGCCGGCATGGCCGCCGTGAAGCCGGGCGCCGCGTACCGCGACTTCCACGAGGCGGCGCAACGCCACCTCGCCGTCAGGCTCGTCGAGTGGGGCTTCATCGAGGGCCCGGCCGACCGTGCGTACGAACTCGGTCTGCAGCGCCGCTTCACCATGGCGGGGACCGGCCACATGCTCGGTCTGGACGTCCATGACTGTGCGCTGGCACGGCATGAGGAGTACGTGGGCGGCACCCTGGAGCCGGGCATGGTGCTCACCGTCGAGCCCGGTCTGTACTTCCAGCCCGACGACCTCACCGTCCCCGAGGAGTGGCGCGGCATCGGTGTCCGGATCGAGGACGACCTGCTCGTGACCGACGACGGTCACGAGAACCTGTCGGCGGGCCTGCCGCGCTCGGGCGACGACGTCGAGGCGTGGATGGCCCGGTTCGCGGGCTGAGCACGGCACGACCCGGCTGCTCCGACGGAGCTGTTCCCCGGAGCGGCCGGGCCCCTCGTACCCTGTGTCCCGTGTCAGCCTCCCGTCTTCACCGCACCGCCGTCCTCGTCCTGGAGGGCGCGAAACCGCTCGATGTCGGGATCCCCGCGCAGGTGTTCACGACCCGCGCGAGCATGCCGTACGAGGTACGGGTGTGCGGCGCGGCTCCCGGCCTCGTGACGGGTGGTGACGGGCTGTCCTACCACGTCGCCGACGGCCTCGACGCACTGGAGTGGGCCGACATCGTCTTCATCCCCGGCTACCGCTTCCCGGACCGCGACGACCCGCCGCAGGCCGTCGTCGACGCGCTCGTCGCCGCTCACGACCGGGGCGCCCGGCTCGCGGCCATCTCCACCGGGGCCTTCGCGCTCGCCGCCACGGGCCTGCTCGACGGCAGGCGTGCGACGACGCACTGGCACTACGCGCGGGCACTCGCGGCCAAGCACCCTCTCGTCCGGGTCGACGAGAACGTGCTGTTCGTGGACGAGGGCAGCGTCCTGACCTCGGCAGGGGCCGCCTCCGGCATCGACCTGTGCCTGCACGTCCTGCGCGGCGACCTCGGCGTGGCGGCGGCCAACCACGCCGCCAGGCGGCTGGTGGCGGCGCCCTACCGCAGTGGCGGTCAGGCGCAGTACGTGCCGCGCAGCGTGCCCGAACCGCTCGGCGAACGGTTCGCCGCCACCCGCGAGTGGGCGCTGCACCGCCTCGGTGAGCCGCTCACCCTCGACGCGCTCGCCCGGCACGCGGCGGTCTCACCGCGCACACTGTCGCGGCGCTTCGTCGAGGACACCGGCTACACCCCGATGCAGTGGGTCATGCGGGCCCGCATCGATGTGGCCCGTGAGCTGCTGGAGCGGTCGGAGCAGAGCATCGAGCAGATCGCAGCCGAGACGGGGCTCGGTACGGGGACCAATCTGCGGCTCCACTTCCAGCGCATTCTCGGCACCACACCGAGCGAGTACCGGCGCACCTTCGCCAGAGCCGAGTAGCCCGGGCATCCGGTGGCGCGATCCTTTCGAACCGTGGCGCTCACGCCGCTGCCACGACGGGGGTGCGGCGAGCGAACCTTGGTGGCGTACCGCAGGGACGAAGGGACACCACATGACTCGCATCGCCATCAACGGATTCGGCCGCATCGGACGCAACGTGCTGCGCGCACTGCTGGAGCGCGACAGCGGCCTCGAGGTCGTCGCCGTCAACGACCTCACCGAGCCCGCCGCTCTGGCGCGGCTGCTCGCCTTCGACTCGACCTCCGGCCGGCTGGGCCGCCCGGTGACACTCGACGGAGACGTCCTCGTCGTCGACGGCCGCCGTATCAAGGTGGTCGCCGAGCGCGAGCCGGCGAAACTGCCGTGGGCCGAGCTGGAGGTCGACATCGTGCTGGAGGCCACCGGCCGCTTCACGTCGGCGAAGGCCGCCCGCGCCCACATCGACGCGGGCGCGAAGAAGGTGCTCGTCAGTGCGCCGTCCGACGGCGCCGACGTCACGCTCGCGTTCGGCGTCAACACCGACGCGTACGACCCGGCCCTGCACACGATCGTCTCGAACGCCTCGTGCACGACCAACGCCCTTGCGCCGCTGGCCCAGGTGCTCGACGAACTCGCCGGTATCGAGCACGGTTTCATGACGACGGTGCACGCCTACACGCAGGAGCAGAACCTGCAGGACGGCCCGCACCGTGACGCCCGCCGCGCCCGCGCCGCAGGTGTGAACATCGTGCCGACCACGACCGGCGCCGCCAAGGCGATCGGCCTGGTGCTGCCCAACCTCGCAGGCAAGCTGTCGGGCGACTCGATCCGCGTGCCCGTGCCGGTGGGCTCGATCGTCGAGCTCAACACCACCGTGGCCCGCGACGTCTCGCGTGAGGACGTGCTGGCGGCCTACCGCGCCGCGGCGGACGGGCCGCTCGCCGGGGTCCTGGAGTACTCCGAGGACGCACTCGTCTCGTCCGACATCACGGGCAACCCGGCCTCGTCGATCTTCGACTCGGAGCTGACGCGGGTCGAGGGCCGGCACATCAAGGTCGTCGCCTGGTACGACAACGAGTGGGGCTTCTCGAACCGTGTCATCGACACGCTCCAGCTCCTCGCCAACGGCTGACCGGCCGCGGGCCCACGGGGGCGGCTGCCGAGTGCCGCCCCCGGGTGACCCTGCCTCAGCCGTGCAGTCGCACGGGCAGCCTGTCCACGCCATTGCCGATGAAGGAGGCGTGTCGTGGCAAGTCGGCTTCCGGGACGGCGAGATCGAGGCCGGGGAAGCGCGCGAACAACTGCTCGAGCGCGAGAGTGGCTTCCATCCGGGCCAGTGGCGCGCCCATGCAGTAGTGCGCGCCGTGTCCGAGCGAGAGGTGCCGGGCGCCGCCTTCGCGGGTGATGTCGAAGCGTTCGGCGTCGGGGCCGTGGGCCTTTGTGTCGCGGCCTGCCGCGGAATAGCCCGCAAGCACCGGAGTCCCCTTGGGGATCACCGTCCCGTCGAGCGTCAGGTCGGCGGTCGGGTAGCGGAACGGGAAGTAGCTCACCGGGCTGTCCCAGCGGAGCGTCTCCTCGACCACGTCCGCCCAGGTCGCTCCGCCCGATCGGACCAGGGCGAGTTGGTCCCGGTGGGCGCACAGGGCACGGACCGCGTTGGTGATCAGGTTGAGCGTCGTCTCGTGCCCGGCGATGATCGTGAGCATCAGGGTGCCGATCAGTTCGTGCGGGCCGAGCCGGTCACCGTCCTCCTCACGGGCCGCTGTCAGCGCGCTGGTGAGATCGTCCCCGGGACACTCCGCCCGGGTGGCGGCGAGCGTGCCCAGCACCTCCACCATCTCCTTGTTGGCCGCCATCGCCTCGGCGGGGGCGATGTCCGTCGAGACGATCCGGTTGGACAGCTGGTGCAGCCGGTCCTGCTGCTCCTCATCCACGCCCAGCAGTTCGCAGATGACGCCCATCGGCAACGGCAGCGCGAAGCGCGCACGCAGATCGACGACACCGTCGACAGCCGCGTCTTCGAGGCCGTCCAGGAGCGATGTCGTCAACGCCAGGACGCGTGGCCGGAGTTCCTCGAC
Organism: Streptomyces sp. NBC_01013; assembly: GCF_045162765.1. Classification (NCBI taxonomy): domain Bacteria; kingdom Bacillati; phylum Actinomycetota; class Actinomycetes; order Kitasatosporales; family Streptomycetaceae; genus Streptomyces; species Streptomyces sp. NBC_01013. Next base: position 428,638 of record NZ_CP108687.1, on the reverse strand, counting down.
CCGCCGCGCCGTGAACGCCTTGCTCATCAGGGACCGCAGGCGCCGGTGGTCGGCCCCGTCGGCGGTGGTCATCCCCGGCACCGTGGCGAACGTCTTCAATGGCCAGCCGTCGGCGATCGTGCCCGTCCGGAGCGCCGTGAAGTGACGGGCGTTCTTGGCGACATCGGGGTGCGAGAGGAATTCCTTCAGCGCGTCATGACCCAGGACCGCCATGCCCTCCACCTCGCCCGGGAGGATCACCGAGGTGACGGCCCCCCGGGTCAGCAGCCTGGCATTGGCCGCGTGCGGGCAGCCGCCTGCCGGGTCCATGCGGTGCGGTGCACCTGCTGCGGAGTCCACCGGTGGTGTGTTCAACAGGGTTCTCCAGTCGGTCGGGTGGATGATGCGCGGAGCCACGGAGGAGGAGCCTGCGGGGCACGCCGAACTTCCTTGCGACAGACAGAGTATGCAGAGGCGTGGTCGACGGGACCGGCGGAAAACATGACCGGGCCCGCCGCACAGGGCGACGGGCCCGGGAGAGATGCCGGACGGCGTGGGGAGTCAGGAAGCGATCGCCATGTCGAAGAGGTGGACGTTCCCGTTCGCCGGCAGGACCACGAAGTCCACGGTCCTGGACGGATCCAGCGGGATCGAGTGGGCGAACACGCGGTACTGCACTGTGGCGTTGCCGTACCCGTCGGGACGGTTGCGGCCGTCCGTCGACCTGACCAGCGTCGCGCCATGGGCGTCGGCAGGGTCGAACGACCAGTTGGGGAAGCCGAACGACCCCGTGGCGGACGTACCGTCGGTGTAGAACACGGTGGCCTTGCCCGTGGCGCCGCTGCCGACTCCGGAGCCGAGGAACACCAGCTTGGACCCCTTGCCGCTCAGTGTGACGGCCTGCCCGGCACTCGCCACGTTGTCCTTCGTGCCCGCCGGCACGTCCGGCCACGTCAGGGTGGCGCCCAGCGCGTCGACCTTCGCTCCGGGAGTCAAACCGACCGCGGCGAGCTTCTGCGCCGAGAAGCTGTTGCCCTCGCCGTCGTAGTCTCCGGCCGTGGTCGCGGACTCGTCGGTGATCGCCACCCCGTTGTACGCCGCCGCGAGGTTCGCCTGCGGCGATCCGGAGCGGTCGGTCCGGGTGCCGGTGGCCGTGCCGAGGCCGTCGCCTCCCTGGTACGTCGCGATCGCCGTGAACGTACGGACCACGAAGCCGGACCGCTTCTCCGGCACCTGGATCCGGAACGTCGCGGAGGCCGAGGTGCCTGTCGCGAAGGAACCGGAAACGCTCTGGACGGAAGGCTGTACCGCCCACCCGACGGGCCCGGCGAAGGACACCTTGAGTGAACGCAGGCGCTGCGGCGCGGAGTTCTTCACCGTGACCTCCACCGTCGAGATGACCGGCCCGTCGAGGTCCACGGGCGAGACGGTCACCGCGGTCTGCGATTCGGCGGCCGCGGCCGGAGGTGCGGGTGCTGCCGAGGCGGCCTGCGCGGGAACGAGCAGGACCACTGCCGCCACGGCGGCGGCTCTGAGCGGGTTGATCAGTCGGGCCGATCTCATGGCGTGCTCCTTGGAGAGGGAGGTCATCAGGCGACGGGGGGCATCTCGGTGGTGCGCGAGTCGAGTCCCATGCGCAGGTTGACCCAGGAGCCACGGGTGAAGTCCGGGATCTCCACCGGACGCCCCTTGGCGGCGAGGGACATGACGCTCAGCGGGACCGGCGCGCACCACGAGGCGGAGTCGTACACGTCGATGTCGGGGACCAGCCCGGCCCGCATCAGCTGGACGGTGCGCCACTGCAGGACGTAGTCCATGCCGCCGTGACCGCCGTTGTTCTCGGCGTCGTCACCGATCTTCTTCCACAGCCAGTGGTCGAACTCCTTGCGATACGTCTCGAAGTCCCGCCAGGTGTCACCGCTGTGGTCCGGCTCGAAGTAGACGCGTGCGTCGGTCGACGAGGTTCCGGCGTAGTCCTCGAAGATGCCGCGGCTGCCGACGAGCGAGTTGATCCGGCTGTACGGGCGGGGCGCGCTCACCGCGTGTTCGGCCCGGATCGTCCGGCCGTTCGCCGTTCGTATCTGGCAGGTGACGAGGTCGCCGTTGATGTACGTCTCGTTCCAGGACGGGTGCGACTTCGGCATGAAGCGCTCGCGGTAGTCCGCGAGCCCCTTGGGCGCCGTCGCGGTGGCCGTCAGCGTGGTCATCCGGTCGCCGCGGTTGATGTCCATCGCGGCGGCGATGGGGGCCAGACCGTGCATGGCGTAGAAGGACGCGGTGGAGCGGGTGTGCCACAGACGGCGCCAGGAGTCGGTGTAGTAGGTGTCGGAGAACAGCAGGGAGCGCAGGTCGTGGAGGTAGCCGCCGTGACCGTTGGTGAGGTCGCCGAACACGCCCTCGTGGCCCATCTTGAGCATGGCCAGCTCATTGCGGCCGTAACTGCAGTTCTCGGACAGCATCAGGTTCTTGCGGGTTCGCTCCGAGGTGTCCACGAGGTCCCAGAGCTCGTCGAGCTCGGTCGCGATGGGCAGCTCGACGACCACGTGCTTGCCGGCCAGGAGCGAGGCCTTGCCCTGCTCGTAATGGAACTCCCAGGGCGTCGCTATGTAGACCAGGTCGATGTCGTCGCGCTTGAGCATCTCGGCATAGCTGTCGGCGGAACCGCCGAACTCCGCGGGGCGCGGCTTTCCGGCCGTCACCAGCCGGTCGGCGGTGCGCTTGGCGCGGTCGGCGCGGATGTCGCAGACCGCGGTCACGACGCAGCCGGGGATGACCGACCAGCCCGTGGTCATCCCGGAGCCCCGGTTGCCGAGCCCGATCACACCGACCCGGACCGTCGTGTGAGGCTCGAAGGGAACGTTGACCATTGATTTCTGCCCCGCTCGCCGCCGGGGAGCGGCTGCCGAGGTGAGTGTGGAGGCTGCGGTGGAACCGGGGGATGCCGAAGCGGGTGCGGCCGATCCGATCCCGACGGCGAGCGCCCCCGTTGCCAGCGTTCCTCCCAGGACCAGACGGCGTGAGACTGCGGGGATTTCAGGCATGCGACAACACTCCTTGCTGCGCGACCGGGCATCACGGGCGAGGACGACTCTCGCGGGAGTGACGATGGCATGTCAAGAGTTGTTCAAGACTGCCAGTTTTCGAGCATGAGCGAGCACGGGTGCGTCGCCGGACGTTCCGCGCGCATGCACGAGCCCTGTCCCCTACGCTGCTGCTCGTTCGTCGTGTGGGTGAGAGCCCACTCACCCCGGAGGATGCGATGCAGTACGCCCTGCTGATCTACGCGGCGCCCGACCAGGAGGAAGCGCTGTCGGACGCGGAACGCGAGGCGGCCTATGCCGAGTACCTGACGCTCGCCGAGGACACGCGGTGCGTCGCGGCGGCGCAGTTGCAGCCCGTCCACATGACGACGGGTGTACGCGTCGCCGGTGGCCGGACGCTGGTGACGGACGGCCCCTTCGCGGACACCAAGGAGGTGCTCGGCGGTGTCTGCCTGATCGAGGCGGCGGATCTGGACGAGGCGATCGAGGTGGCGTCGCGCATTCCGGCCGCCCGGTACGGCGGCATGGTGGAGATCCGGCCGGTGGGACGGCACTGAGCGCGCTGGAGGAGGTCTTCCGGGAGGAGTGGGGCCGGGTGCTCGCCGCACTCGTCGGGTATCTCGGTGACTTCGACAAGGCCGAGGACGCCACCCAGGAGGCCTTCACGATCGCGGCCGAGCGCTGGCCGACGTCCGGCATGCCGGACAGGCCGGGCGCCTGGCTGGTGACGACGGCCCGCAACCGGGCGATCGACCGCATCCGCCGGGAGCGCACCCTGGCCGAGAAGATCCACCTCCTGCCCGCACCGGAGGCCGCCGTGGACGAGTTCGACGACACCCTGATCAAGGACGAACGCCTGGAGCTGATCTTCACCTGCTGCCATCCGGCGCTGCCGCCGGAGGGACAGGTCGCGCTCACCCTGCGGGCCCTCGGAGGTCTGGAGACCGCCGAGATCGCCCGGGCCTTCGTGGTCTCCGAGGAGACCATGAAGCGGCGTCTGTCACGCGCCAAGGCGAAGATCAAGGCGACCGGAATCCCGTTCGCCGTGCCCGGAGCGCATCTGTTGCCCGACCGGCTCGATGCTGTCCTGGCCGTCCTCTACCTGATCTACAACGAGGGCTACCGGGGCCGGGTCGACCTCGGCGCCGAAGCCATCCGCCTGGGGCGGGTGCTCTGCGGTCTCATGCCGGACGAGCCGGAGGCGCACGGGCTGCTGGCGCTGATGATGATCCACCACGCCCGGCGGGACGCCCGCTTCGCCGGCGAGGATCTGGTGCTGCTCGACGACCAGGACCGGTCGTTGTGGGACATGCGGCAGATCGCCGCCGGCCGGGCGGTGCTCGATCGGGCCTTCGCACTCGGCGGGCGAGGCGCCTATGTCGTACAGGCGGTGATCGCGTCGATGCAGACACGGCAGCCGGTCGACTGGCCACGGATCGCCGCACTCTACCGCCTGCTCGTGGCACTCACCGGGTCCCCGGTCGTCGAGCTCAACCACGCCGCAGCACTCGCCCAGGCCGGCCACCCCGACGCGGCACTGCGCGCCGTCGACGGCCTCGACCTCGACGGCTACCTCTACTACCACTCGACGCGTGGCGAACTGCTGCGGCGCCTCGGCCGGACGGACGAGGCCCGGGCCGCCTACCGCCGGGCCGCCGAACTGGCCACCTCGACACCTGAGCGCCGCTTCCTGAACCGGCGGCTCGAAGAATCCTGATCCGGGTTGTCCCCCGGGCGGAGTCCCATTCGTCGTCCGGGTGTGAGGGACCACCCCGATCCATGGAGGACGTCATGAGCTCCGCCCCAGCGACCGCAACGATTCCCGGCTATCAGGCCGGTACCTGGAAGGCCGGCCCGGAGGACTGCGAGGTCGCCTTCTCTGTCCGCTTCCTCACGGTCGGCACGGTGCACGGCCGGTTCACCGGCTGCTCCATCACGCTCGCCACGAGCGAGGAACCGCAGGGTTCGGCGCTGACCGCGTCGATCGACGTCGCGTCCATCGACACCGGCAACGACAAGCGGGACACCCATCTGCGCTCCGCCGACTACCTCGACGCGGAGAGCCACCCGGCGATGGGCTATCGCTCCACCGGCATCCGCCCGCGCGATGACGGCGGATGGACCGTGGACGGCGAGCTGAGCCTGCACGGCGTCACCCGGAAGGTGTCCCTGGCCGTCGACGTGAACGGCTTTGGCCCGGGCCCGGCCGGCGGCCGGCGGGCCGCCTTCACCGCGACCGCGCAGATCGACCGGCGCGACTTCGGGATCACCGCCAGGACGGACGGCGGCGGTGTCCTGGTCGGCAACAAGGTGTCGATCAGCCTGGCGATCCAAGCCGTCCTCCACCACTGACCCGAGGAGAAGCACCATGTCGACAGAGCAGGAATCCCGCAACAGAGCCGCGTTCGGCCGCTTCCACGACGCGATGAACAGCAGCGACCTGGACGTCGTCTCCAGAACGGTCGACGAGGTCGTCGCCCCGGATGTGCTGTTCCACGCACCCGTTCCGAGCGGCGAGACGGGGGTGGGGGCGCTCAAGGGAGTGTGGGCGGGGCTGCTGCGCGCGTTCCCGGACATTCGTGTCGCGGTCGAGGACGTGATCGCGGAGGGAGACAAGCTCGTCAGCAGGCAGACCGTCACGGGGACCCACCTCGGCGAGTACCGGGGCCACCCGCCGACCGGCAGGTCCGTCAGGTACGACGAGATCTTCGTCGTCCGCTTCGACAACGGCCGCATCGCGGAGATCTGGGGAGTCGTCGACGTCTTCGCGCAGCTGCGCCAGCTCGGCATGATCCCCGGACACGGTCCGTGACGGCGACCGCGGACCGGACGAGCCCGGTGGGTGGACGGGGCATGTCGCCAGCCTCATCCGCCCAGGGCACCAGCCCAACTGCCCTGCCAGGCAGAGGACTTCGTCCACGTCCCGACGGCCGCGGCAGAGCGACCACGACCGTGGTCACACGAGGTCTCTCCGGCCGCCGGGATGCCGGATCAGGTGACACAGACGCAGGAGCATCTCGTCGTCGCCGAAGCCACCGGCTTTGATCAGTACGGGGAATGCCGGGCGCCCGAGGGGCGTGCCGCGGGCGACGCCGGGCTCGGGTTCGTCGAGCAGGTCGATGCCTTGGATGCCGAGGGAGTGGAGCACGGTCGCGGCGGTCTCCCCACCGGTGACGACGAGAGCGTCGGCCAGGTGTTCTTCGGTTACCGCACGTACGACCGCGGCCAAGGAGTGGGCGAAGCCCCGCACCGAGTCCGGCGCATGGCGTTCATCAGGTGTCTGCAGGGTGAGGACCGGGGCCTTCAGGCCGCGTACCGCCGCCACTGCCGAGGCGGGATCGTCGCCGACGGTGATGCCCTGGACGTCCAGCTGCGCCCGGAGCACGGTCAGCTGTCGCCGGGTCACCGGGTTGGCACTGCCGACGACGACCAGCGGTCGGCGGGCCGGTGTGTGCGCTGCACGTCCATCGGCGCGTGCGCACCGCCGGGCCAGGGCGGTAGCCAGCCCCGGGGAGCCCACCCACAGCACGTCGTCGAGGCGCGGGATCGCTGCCACCAGACGGTCGAGGTCGCCGTCCGTAGCCGCGGAGCAGACGAGCAGGCCGCCTCGGCCGACCAGGCCGGGCAGGTGGGCAGTCCGGTCGGGCCCGGCCGCGACGGCGTCCGGGAACAACGACGCCAGGTCCGAGCACCCCACGGGGTGTACGGGATCGTGGGCGAAGTCACTCTCGTGGACCGCGACGCCGCGCACGTACTGCACTGCGTCCACCGTGACCCGGCCCTCCGCGGGAAAGGCGGGCGCGATGATGACGGCACGCCGACGCGATCCGGCCCACGCGGCCCGGACCTCTGCCGCGACATGGCCGCGCAAGGTCGAGTCCACCGTCTTGAGCAGGATCGCGGAGCCGGCGAAGAGACCTGCTGCCTGCCGTGTGCGCGCGGCGGCGGCTTCCGCGTGCAGCAGCCGGGTCCCGAGGTCGACTGCGGTCACCCCCTGGAAGTGCGGGGGTGCCGTCGCCGGGGTGGACAGGAGAATGCGTGCCTCGTGACCGGCCCGGCGGAACGGTGCTGCCCCGTCGCCGGCGCTGGTCAGGTCATCCGCCAGGATGCCTACAGCCGGCCCCGCGGCCGCGCGGGAATTCATGTCCCACCTCTCCGTCCATCAGCTCAAGCCCGACCGCATCACCGGTCGGTGACCGCCTTCGGTGCAGGGCGCGTGCGCCCGGGGAAGGGCCTGGGCCGCCGCCGTCAAGGCCGAGACCGTCCCGTACGCACACGTCCCGGACGACCTGGCGCCGGGCCACTCGTCGCCCCTGCGGGACAGCCGATACTAATCCCGGCCAGGCGCGATCGCCGGGCTCTGCGCAGGAGCAAGTGGGTCCGTCAGTCCGTCGGTTGCGCCCGCGGAGGGAGCCCTCCGTGCCTGATCGGGGGTGTGGAGCGCGAGCTGCGTGCGGTGTGCCCCGCTTGCAGCCGAGGGGCGGGCACGGCAGGGTTCCGGGGTGTGGCCACTTTGCTGATCGTGCATCACACGCCCTCGCCGAACTGCCAGGCACTGTTCGAAGCCGTCGTTGCCGGTGCGACGACGGACGAGATCGAGGGCGTCCAGGTCGTGCGCCGCGCGGCGCTCGCCGCGGCGTCGTCCGACGTGCTCGCCGCCGACGGCGTTCTTCTCGGAACACCCGCGAACCTCGGCTACATGTCGGGCGCCCTCAAGCACTTCTTCGATCAGGTCTACTACCCCTGCCTCGACGCCACGCGAGGCCGTCCCTTCGGGTACTACGTGCACGGAGGAAATGACGTCACGGGGGCCGTGCGGGCCATCGAGTCGATCACCACGGGCCTGGGATGGCGGCGCGCGGCGGAAGCCGTGACGGTGACGGGGGAGCCGTCCAAGGACGACATCCAGGCGTGCTGGGAGCTGGGGGCGACCCTCGCCGTCGGACTGACGGACTGACCCGCCGCCGGGCGCCCCGGCGCCCGGGTCGCACAGCGCCGCCACCCTTCTCCCCGGCTCCGCGTTCGGGCTGCCGGAGAGCCCGAACGCCCGGCCCCGCCGTCCGGCCGCCCGGAAAACCGAACGCCGCTCCGAGACGGACGAAGGCCCCGTTGCGGGGCTCTGAGGTGCGGTGATGTCACCCGCTTGCCGGTCCGGGGGTTACCGCTAATGTCGATATGTAGGCCAAATGTGCATTTTCTTCTGCGCGCTCTCCTGGTGGAAGGGCGGCGCCGTACGAGAAGGAGCCTCCCATGACCCGTACGTTTCGGAGTGCGATAGCTCTGGCTGGAGCGGCAGCCCTGTCCATGGGCGCGGTGGCGACCAGCGGTGCGGCGGCACAGGGAACGGGCCGCGCGGCCGACCAGGTGAAGATCGGTCTGCTGCTGCCCGAGAGCAAGACCACGCGGTACGAGAAGTTCGACCGGCCGTACATCGAGGACAAGATCAAGGAACTGGCGCCGGGCGCCCAGATCGACTACTACAACGCCGCCGAGAGCGCCACCACTCAGCAGCAACAGGTGAACACGGCGCTCGCCAAGGGCGACCAGGTGCTCATCCTGGACGCCGTGGACGCCAAGTCGATCCAGTCCTCCGTGCAGAAGGCGCGGGACGCGGGCGTGAAGGTCGTGGCGTACGACCGGCTCGCGCAAGGGCCCGTCGACGCGTACGTCTCGTACGACAACCGCAAGGTCGGCGAGTTGCAGGGCAAGGCACTGCTGGCCGCTCTGGGCAACAAGGCCGGCAGCGGCGAGATCGTGATGCACAACGGTTCGCCGACCGACCCGAACGCCGCCGAGTTCAAGGCCGGCGCACACTCCGTCCTCGACGGGAAGGTGAAGATCGGCAAGGAGTACGACACTCCGAACTGGGACCCGAACAACGCCAACCAGCAGATGTCGGGTGCTATCAGCGCACTCGGCAAGGACAAGATCATCGGCGTCTACTCGGCCAACGACGGCCTGGCCGCCGGCATCGCCACGGCCCTCAAGGCAGCGGGCATCAACGTGCCGTTGACGGGCCAGGACGCCCAACTCGACGCGATCCAGAGGATTCTGCTCGGCACCCAGACCATCACCGTCGAGAAGCCGTACAAGCCGGAGGCGGACACCGCGGCCGCCATCGCGGTCGACCTCGCGCAGGGCAAGGACGTCCCCAAGTCGCTGACGCCGACCACCGTCACCAGCGGCAGTGGCGAGAAGGTCCCGGCCAAGCTGCTGACACCGGTCGTGGTCGACAAGGGCAACATCAAGGACACGGTGGTCAAGGACGGCCTGTACTCGATCGAGGAGATCTGTACTCCCGCCTACTCCGACGCCTGTGAGAAGGCCGGCCTCCAGTAGTCCTGACTCCACGAATCCGGACGAGCCGCCCCGAGCGGCTCGTCCGGCGGGGGCCGAGACCGTCCGCCCGTGCGCGCGGACAACTCAGGAGGCGGTTCCTTTGCCGGAAGCACCTGTGCTCACTCTGCGGGGCATCTCCAAGCGCTTCGGCGCCGTCCAGGCACTGTCGGGCTTCGACCTGGAGGTCCACCCCGGTGAAGTCGTCGCGCTCGTCGGCGACAACGGTGCCGGCAAGTCCACCGCGGTCAAGGCGATTGCGGGAGTCAACCCGCCGGACCAGGGTGTCATCGAATGGCAGGGCCGGCGGGTTGCCATCGGCAGGCCCCACGACGCCCAGAACCTCGGCATCGCGACCGTCTACCAGGACCTGGCCCTGTGCGACAACCTCGACGTGGTCGGCAACCTGTTCCTCGGCCGCGAACTGCGCCGCTTCGGCGTGCTCGACGAGGTCCGCATGGACCAGCGCTCGCGCGAACTGCTCGACACCCTGTCCATCCGCATCCCGAGCGTCCGCATCCCCGTCGCCTCGCTCTCCGGCGGACAGCGCCAGACGGTGGCGATCGCCCGGTCCCTGATCGGCGATCCGAAGGTCGTCATCCTCGACGAGCCCACCGCGGCGCTGGGCGTGGAGCAGACGGCGGAGGTCCTCGACCTGGTCGAGCGGCTCAGGGAACGCGGCCTCGGGACCATCCTGGTCAGCCACAACATGGTGGACGTGATGGCGGTCGCGGACCGGATCGCGGTGATGCGCCTGGGGCGCAACAACGGCTTCTTCGACCGGCGTTCCACCACCACCGAGGAGATCATCTCCGCCATCACCGGGGCCTCCGACAGCGCGGTCACCCGACGTCAGGCCCGTAAGCGGGAGGAGGAGCGATGAGCCGGGAACCCGAAAGCGACGATGTCCAGGAGCCCGCACACGACGCCATGCCCGCCATCGACACCCGCCTGCTCGTGCGCGAGGAGGGTATCCGCGGCTACGCCAGGGAGTTCTGGCGCAAGATGCGCAGCGGGGAACTCGGCTCCCTGCCCGTCGTCATCGCCGTGATCATCATCTGGACGGTGTTCGGCAGCCTGAACAGCACGTTCCTCTCGGCCCAGAACCTCTCCGACCTCAGCCAGCAGATCGTCGGCACCGGCATGATCGCCATCGGCATCGTCTTCGTGCTGCTCCTCGGCGAGATCGACCTGTCCGTCGGATCCGTGAGCGGTCTGTGCGCCGCGATCTTCGCCGTTCTCAACGTCATGAACGGCATGAACGAATGGCTGGCGCTCCTGGTCGCCCTCCTGGGCGGAGCGGCGGTCGGCCTCATCCAGGGCTTCTTCTTCGCGAAGGTCGGCGTGCCCGCCTTCGTGGTCACCCTTGCGGGCAACCTCGCCTGGAACGGATTGATGCTTCAGGTGCTCGGGTCCAGCGGCACGGTCAACATCCCGGGCGACAGCATCGTGGCCGAGCTCTACTCGACCATCTACCACAGTCAGGCCGCCGCCTACGGGGCCGCGGCGGCCGGGGTCGGGCTCTTCCTCACGGCGTCGCTCCTGGACGCCGCGCGTCGCAGGGCGGCCAGGGTGCCCTCCCGACCGATCGCCGAGATCGTGCTGCGTACCGTCGTCATCGCCGCGATCGCCTTCGTCACCGCGTACATCCTCAACCGCTACCAGGGCCTCCCGCTGGCCCTCCTGATCTTCCTGATCGTGCTGGTGGTTCTGGACTTCGTGCTCCGTCGCACCACGTACGGCCGGAAGGTCTTCGCGGTCGGCGGCAACTCCGAGGGTGCGCGACGCGCCGGCATCAGCGTGCCGTTCGTCCGGATGACCGTCTTCTCGATCGCCGGCACCATGTCGGCGGTCGGGGGCCTGTTCCTCGCCGGGCAGATCCAGTCGGCGAGCCAGACCTCGGGAGGCGGCAACCTGCTGATGAACGTCATCGCAGCCGCCGTCATCGGCGGCACGAGCCTGTTCGGCGGGCGCGGTTCGGTCTGGTCGGCCCTGCTGGGCGCCCTGGTGATCGGGTCGATCCAGTCCGGGATGAACATCATGGGTGTCAGCAACGCGATCCAGTTCATGATCACGGGATCCGTCCTGCTGGCGGCCGTCGTCGTCGACTCCGTCTCCCGCCGGAGCCAGAAGGCCGCGGGACGCGCGTGATCCCGTACGCGCCCGGGCCGGGCCGTACCCGGAGCCCAGGGGCGCCGCAGCCCCTCCGGTCGGTCCATGGCGCGGGCGCAGGCGGGTTGCTTTTCTGCCGGGGCGTCGTCGGCGGGGTGCTGTGACAGGCGGCGCCGGGCGGAACAGACGGCGCAGCCGCCTCGTCGTGAAGCACGGCGCGGCGAGCGGGAGCATGATCCACGGGGCATTGCGCGGCGCGGCCGTCGCGCGTAGCGTTCGCGGTGGATATGCGTCGGCGTCAAGTCCTGTCGGGCTGACCGGAAACCCTCGCACGCGGGGGTCCGCATGACGACGAGGCGGGGCCCGTCCGGGTTCCGCAGGCGCGAGGCCTCCGGGCCCCGCCGAGCCGGAAGAGCGGAGGCGGGGGTCATGCCAGGAACGTCCTGCCCGCTCGTCAGGGTGCTCGCCCCCCGGCGCCGCGTCCACCTCTACTCCCGGCCCCACATCGACCTCCAGCGAGTGGCCGGCGCGCTCTGTTGTTCCTGACCCGTACCCGCGACGCCGAACCTCCCGACGAGGCCCGGCGACCACCTACGGTCGATCAGGAAGGCACCCTTTCGTGTCCGCATCGTCATCCCCGCACTCTCCCCTGCCCGCCTCCCTCCACCTCGCCGTCGCTCTCAACGGCGCGGGCTGGCACCCCGCCGCCTGGCGTGAGCCGGTGGCCCGGCCCGGCGAGCTGCTCACCGCCGCCTACTGGACCGACACGGTCACCGAAGCCGAACGGGGTCTGCTCGACTTCGTGACGATCGAGGACGCGCTCGGTCTCCAGTCCTCGCTGTCCACCGAGCCCGACGGCCGTACCGACCAGGAGCGCGGGCGCCTCGACGCGGTGCTCATCGCCGCCCGGGTGGCCCCGCTGACCCGGCACATCGGGCTCGTCCCCACCGTGGTCGTCACGCACACCGAGCCGTTCCACCTCTCCAAGGCGATCGCCACCCTCGACTACGTGAGCTCCGGCCGGGCAGGCGTGCGCGTCCAGGTGTCGGCCCGGCAGCACGAAGCCGCCCACTTCGGCCGCCGTACGTTCCCGCGCTTCGGCGTCGACGAACTGGACACCCCGGCCGTGCAAGCGCTGACCGCCGAACTCTTCGAGGAAGCCGGAGACTACATCGAGGCGGTGCGCCGTCTGTGGGACAGCTGGGAGGACGGTGCGGAGATCCGCGACGCGGCCACGGGGCGCTTCATCGACCGCGACAAGCTGCACTACATCGACTTCGCGGGGCGGCACTTCAGCGTCAAGGGTCCCTCGATCACACCCCGGCCCCCGCAGGGGCAGCCGGTCGTGAGCGCGCTGGCGCACCGGAGCGTGCCCTTCCGGCTGGTGGCCCGTTCCACGGACATCGGATACGTCACCCCGCACGACACCGGCCACGCCCGCACCGTCGTCGAGGAGATACGCGCCGAACAGGCGGCGGCGGGACGCGCGGCGGACCCCCTCCACGTCTTCGGGGACCTCGTGGTCTTCCTCGACGACGACCCCGCGGCCGCGGCGGCCCGGCGCGACCGTCTCGACGGCCTCGCGGGACACCCCTACTCCAGCGACGCGAAGGTGTTCACCGGCACCCCCGGGCAATTGGCGGACCTGCTCCTGGACTGGCAAGAGGCCGGGCTCTCCGGTTTCCGGCTGCGCCCCGCCGTGATCGGCCACGACCTCCCGGCGATCACCCGTCGGCTGGTGCCCGAACTGCAGCGCCGCGGTGCCTTCCGGACCGCCTACGAAGCCGACACCTTGCGCGGGCTGCTCGGACTCGCCCGCCCCGCCAACCGCTACGCAACCGTCTGAGCCGGAGGGACCACCGACATGAGCACCAGCACTGGCGCCGGCCGCGACACCGGCAAGCCGAGCAAGCAGATCCATCTCGCCGCCCACTTCCCAGGCGTCAACAACACCACCGTGTGGAGCGATCCCGCGGCCGGAAGTCACGTCGAGTTCAGCTCGTTCGCGCACTTCGCCCGCACCGCCGAACGCGCCAAGTTCGACTTCCTGTTCCTCGCCGAAGGGCTCCGCCTGCGCGAACAGGGCGGCAAGATATATGACTTGGATGTCGTGGGTCGCCCCGACACCTTCACCGTGCTGTCCGCACTCGCCGCCGTCACCGAACACCTCGGCCTCACCGGCACGATCAACTCCACGTTCAACGAGCCCTACGAGGTGGCCCGGCAGTTCGCCAGCCTCGATCACCTCTCCGGCGGGCGGGCGGCGTGGAACGTCGTCACCTCGTGGGACGCCTTCACGGGCGAGAACTTCCGGCGCGGTGGATTCCTTCCGCAGGAGGAGCGGTACTCCCGGGCCAAGGAGTTCCTCGCCACCGCCAACGAGCTGTTCGACTCATGGCGGGGCGACGAGATCGTGGCCGATCAGGGGACCGGCACCTTCCTCCGGGACGCGCGCGCCGGGTCCTTCGTGCACAGGGGGCAGCACTTCGACATCGAGGGGCAGTTCAACGTCCCGCGCAGCCCGCAGGGCCGACCGGTGATCTTCCAGGCCGGGGACTCCGACGACGGACGCGAGTTCGCGGCGGAGGGGGCCGACGCGATCTTCAGCCGCTACAGCACCCTCAAGGAGGGACAGGCGTTCTACACGGACGTCAAGCGCCGTCTCGCCCGTCACGGCCGCACCCCTGACCAGCTGCTGATCCTGCCCGCGGCGACCTTCGTCCTCGGCGACACGGACGCCGAGGCGCAGGAACTGTCCCGCGAGGTCCGCAGACAGCAGGTCAGCGGTGCCACCGCGATCAAGCACCTCGAGTTCGTCTGGAACCGCGACCTCTCCTCGTACGACCCCGAGGGCCCGCTTCCCGAGATCGACCCCGACCTCGGCGAACACACGGTCGCCCGCGGACGCGCCCAAGTGCGCATGTACCGGGACCCGCTGACCACGGCCCGGGAGTGGCGTGAACTCGCGGCTGCGAAGAACTGGTCGATCCGCGACCTCGTCATCGAGACCGGCAACCGCCAGGCCTTCGTCGGCTCCGCGGCCACCGTCGCGGCGACCATCGATGACTTCGTACAGGCCGATGCCGCCGACGGTTTCATCCTCGTCCCGCACATCACACCCGGCGGGCTGGACGCATTCGCCGACACGGTGGTTCCGCTCCTCCAGGAGCGCGGTGTGTTCCGCACGGAGTACGAGGGCACGACCCTGCGCGACCACCTCGGCCTGGCCCACCCCGGCGACGTGGTGGCCGAGCGGGCGGCATCGTGACGTCCCTCCGGCCCGACGCCCTCCCGGTGCCTGCCGAGCCCGCTTCGGTGCCGGTGAGCGTGCGGCGCCCGGCATCCGCCCCGACGATCAGCCGAGGAGCGCTCCCTCCCGGCTGAGGTCGTTAGGCTTCGGCCGTATGACCGACCGCTTCCTGGAACTCCTGCGCACCCGCCCCGAGCTGGCCGAGACGGCGGCCTTCCCCTTCAACTTCGATGTGAGCCGGGCCTCTCACGTCGAGGAAGTGCACCTTGCCTCCGGTGCGTCGCTGGAGCCGATCGCCGGCGACGACACCGGAGGCACGTTCTTCCTCTCCGGAGGGGCAGCCGTGCTGTACGCCTCGTCCGAAGGGGACGTGGTGCTCATCGCCGACAGCGTCGGCGAGGCGTTGGAGATGCAGATCCGGCTGCCCGAGTGGTGCGAGGACCTCACGGCGGAGCTGGACGAGGAGGCGATGCGTGCCGCGGTGCGCGCGTCCGACGACGAGGCACGCGAGGACTACGCGCCCGAACTGGACGCACAGCGGGCAGCGTTGATCAGTGGCCTGGGTCTTCCGGAGCGGCCGCTGGTCGAACTCTTCGCGATGGCGGAGTCGGCCGGCCGGCGCACCGAACCAGACCATCTCCTGCTCAATTCGGCGGAGTTGTGCGCGTACCGGCTGCACGACTCCTACCGGATGTGTCTGCGCGACGTCGTCCTCGTTCCGGGGCGGGAGGCGCTGCGGCGGATGCGCTCCGACGAGCTCGGAGCGCGGGAGGAGGCGGCAGCGGATGCGGTGCTGCGGGCGGGAGTCCTGAGGGCTGCGCAGTTCGACCGCCGTGAGGAAGACCTGCCGCTGCTGCGGCTGCTGCTGGAGGCCGAATGTGCCGTGCGGACCGAGCGGTTCGAAGAGCGGCGGCTGGCCGCGGTGCTCGTCGCCCTGCGGGGGCAGGACGAGGACGTCCCCCTGCTGCGGTCGGCCACTTCCGGTGTGGTCACCGACAGCGCCGGAGCCGTCGAGTGGGCCCGCGCCGAGGAGGCGCGGCGGTACGGGCGGGACATCGCGTCCGAGAGCGAGTTCACCTGGACCGACCTGGCGCACCGGCAAGGGCGCGTCGAGCACGCCCGGGTGGCGCTCATCCGGATGCTGGACGACACCGGACCGGACGCGGCGCGGCTCCGGGAGCTGAGCCGCGCACTGGAACGCATCGGCGATCACGCGCAGGCGGCCCGGGCCCAGTTCAACCTGCTGTCGCTCCAGGACTCGGCACGGGAACGGGCCTCGGAGGCGTACGTCCTCGCCCGTCTGGAGCGCGGCAAGGGCGACCTCGATGCTGCCGGCCGGGCTCTGGAGCGGGCGAGGGCGGCGGTCGGCCTCGGCGGTCCCGTGCCGGACGATGACGTGGCCGGGTGGCACAGGCGGGGGCTCGGCCGGCTCATCACGGAACAGCACCTGGAACTGGTACTCGCGGCGGCCGGGACGGGCGACACGGCACTCGCGCGCGCGACCATGGTGCACGCGAAGGCCCTGCTGGACACGATCGCCAAGGAGTCGGCCAAGGCGCTCAGCCCGCTGTCCACCCGGGCGAAACGGGCCATGGCCGGGCTGTGAGGGGGACAGCCCGGCTGTGCGGGGGACAGCCCTTAGGATGGCCGTTCCATTCGACGCACGGCGTGACGGGGATCAGCCCATGGGCAGCAGCACCAGGATCCGCCTGATCGACCCCGTCGATGCCGCCCCGATCGCCGCGCACCGGGTGCGCGACGTCGAGGCCTTCCGGCCGTGGGAACCGGCTCAGCCGGCCGACTACTTCACCCCGGAGGGCCAGGCCGAGCGGATCGACAGCCTGCTGGCCGGCTACCGGGCGGGCGCGGTCTGGCCGGGCGTGGTGCTCGCCGACGACCAGGTGATCGGGCAGATCACCGTCGGGGGCATCCTGCCGCAGCCGCACCTGCGCCGCGGCTCCGTCGGATACTGGATCACCGGTGCCGCCCAGAACCAGGGACACGCCGGGCGCGCCGTCGGGCTTGTGCTCCGGACGATGACGGACGAGCTCGGTCTGCACCGCGCCGAGGCGTCGACCAATCTGGAGAATCTCCCGTCGCAGCGGGTACTGCGCCGCAACGGGTTCAGCCCGTACGGCGTCGCGCACTCCTCGATCCTTCTCGACGGGAGCTGGCGTGACGGGCTGCTGTGGGAGCGGATCCTCGGCGACTGAAGGGCAGGTCTTCAGCGCCCGTCACTGATCCACGGCGGCAGCCGGTGCGGGCTCACCTGCCCGCGGCCCGTTGCCGGCCGAGGTCTCAACACCTGTGCTGCGAAGCTCACGAGCGACGGCGCGTGCCCCGTCCTCGCGTCCGTCACCCACTTCTCGTCTCCGGTGTCGGCGGTGAGCCGGGCCTGCTCGTCGGGGGACCGTCGCCGACCGGCGGGGCATGCGCTGCCGCGGGCATTGACGTTCACCGCGCGAGGCCCTGGCCCGGCGCCGGGCCTCCCGCGCCGGTCGCCCCCGCCCGCAGCCCATCCATCACGAGGTCGAGCAGCCGGGCGGCCCTCGGCTGCCAGTCGCTGTGCGGGTCGAGCTGCCACAGGCCGGCGATGGCGAGCACGAAGTCGTCGGGGGTCACCCCCGGGCGAATGGTGCCCGCCTCCTCGTTCGCGTTCAGCAGGAGCGTGATGCCGCGGGTCACCGGGTCGTGGCCCAACTGGGCCAGGCTGCCGCACCTGCTGGCGGTCGTGCGCAGCGCGTCGGCCAGTCCGGCCTTCGCCATGGCGTACTGCGCCAGCCGGTCCATCCACTCCCGCAGGGCCCGGTCGGGCGTCCGGGTCCTGAGCAGCTGGGCCGCGGTGTCGGCGACCTGCTGCATCTCGTAGCGGTACACCTCCAGGACTAGGGCCTCACGGTTGGGGAAGTTGCGGTAGAACGTGCCCTGGCCGACACCCGCCTTCTTGGCGATGGTGCTCACCGGGGCGTCCGCGGACCGCGTCAGTTCCTCAAGTGCGACAGCCAGGATGCGCTCGCGATTGCGTTGCGCGTCCGGACGTTGGGGCGCGTTCTTCTCGTCGTCCACGCCTCATCCTTCCGGAATCACGGCCAAGTCGACCTTGCTGGGCGGACAGTTGTCCGCTAGGTTCGACAGATAAGCGGACACCTGTCCGCTTGGCTCCACCATAGCGGTAGATCCGGCCATCGTGGCCGACCAGTGCGCCCAGTTGCCTGCCCGCATCCGCTCTCTCCCTCCCGGTACGGCTGCCGGGTTCGTCTCGTTCGACGCGCATAAGCAATGCGAAAGAAGGCTGATCATGGCCCCATCGACGTCCAGTGCCATCACCCTGAACATCAATGGCGAAAAATACACGTTGCCCGTGGACCACCGCACCACCCTGCTCGACGCCCTGCGCGAGCGCCTTGATCTGACCGGTACCAAGAAGGGCTGCGACCAGGGGCAGTGCGGTGCCTGCACGGTGCTGCTCGACGGGCGGCGGACCGTCTCCTGTCTGCAGCTCGCGGTCGCGGCCGAGGGGCGCGCGATCACCACCATCGAGGGCGTCGCCGACGGCGACCGGCTGCATCCGGTGCAGCAGGCCTTCCTCGACCTCGACGGCTACCAGTGCGGCTACTGCACCCCCGGTCAGATCTGTTCGGCGATCGCGGTGATCGAGGAACACGCGGCGGGCTGGCCGAGCGCCGTGACCGAGGACGTCCGGCCGGAAGCCGGGGCACCCGCTCTCACCGCGGAGGAGATCCGTGAGCGGATGAGCGGCAACCTCTGCCGCTGCGGGGCCTACATGTCGATCGTGCAGGCCGTGGCGCGCGCGGCCGAGGTGCCCGCGGCCGACATCAAGGAGACCGTGGCATGAGGGAATTCCGATACGAACGCGCTCTTGACGTCTCCGGAGCCGTGGCCCTGCTCGCGGAGGACCCCGGAGCGCGTCTCCTCGGCGGCGGCACCAATCTCGTCGACCTGATGAAGACCGGGGTGGAACGGCCGACGCTCCTCGTCGACGTCCAGGAGCTCCCCCTCGGCACAGTCGAGTTCACGCCCGGTGGCGGGCTCCGCATCGGTGCGACAGTCACCAACAGCGATCTCGCCGCCCATGCCGAAGTCCGCAGGCACTACCCGGCCCTCTCGCAAGCCCTTCTGGCCGGCGCCTCCGGGCAGCTGCGCAACATGGCGACCGTCGGCGGAAACCTGCTCCAGCGAACCCGCTGCGGCTACTTCGGCGACATCGCCAAGCCGTGCAACAAGCGCACCCCCGGCAGCGGTTGCCCCGCACGGGTGGGCGAGCACCACAACCATGCGATCCTCGGCGCCTCCGAGCACTGCGTGGCGACGCATCCCTCGGACATGGGGGTCGCGCTCGCGGCCTTCGACGCCGTCATCTCGTACGAAACGGCCGACGGACCGGGTGAGTTGCCGATCGCCGACTTCTATCTGCCGGTGGGGGAGACCCCGCACCTGGAAACAGCCCTTCCCTCCGGGGCGCTGATCACCGGCGTCACCGTGCCGCCGGCCGCCGTCGCCGCGCATTCCCGCTACCGGAAGGTGCGCGAACGCGCCTCCTTCGCGTTCGCGATCGGCTCCGTTGCCGCCGCGCTCGACGTCGAGGACGGTGTCGTACGCGAAGTGCGCCTGGCCTTCGGAGCGGTGGCGTCCAGGCCCTGGCGGGCCCGCGCGGCCGAACAGGCCCTGACCGGCGGCCCCGCGAACGCGGCGGCCTTCGCCGCCGCCGCGGACGCCGAGCTGGCGGCGGCCGAGCCCCTTGCGGAGAACGGATACAAGGTGACCTTGATGCGCAACCTCGTCACGACCGTGCTCACCGAACTCGCCGAGGAGTCCGCCCGATGACCACCACGACCGAGAACAGCAACGTGACGGGAGCGGTCGGCACCGCCCGTACCCGTGTGGAGGGCAGGGACAAGGTCACCGGCGCGGCCCGCTACGCCGGCGAGATCCCCTTCGCCGAACTCGCCCACGGCTGGCTGGTGCTGTCGACCGTCGCCCGCGGACGGATCCGGTCCGTGGAGGACGCCCCCGTCCGGGCCATGCCCGGGGTGCTCACCGTGCTCCACCACGAGAACGCGCCACGGGTCGACACCGCGTACATGGGCATGCTGGGACCGCCCAATCCGGTCGTCGGTATCTTCCAGCACGACCGGGTGCCCTTCATGGGCTGGCCCGTGGCGCTGGTCGTCGCCGAGACGTCCGAGCAGGCTCGGGAGGCCGCCGAGGCGCTGGTGGTGCGCTACGACGAGGAGCCGCACGACGTGGGCTTCTTCGCCGGCCACTCCGGTGCGTACACCCCCGGCCCCCGAACGATGGCCCAGGCCCAGACGCAGAAGGGGGACCTGGAGGCCCGGCTCCGGGAGGCGGCCTTCGTCGTGGACGAGGAGTACTCCACCCCGGAGGAGCACCACAACTCCATGGAGCCGCACGCCGCTACGGCCCGTTGGGAGGGGGGCCGGCTGGATGTCCTCGACTCCAATCAGGGCACCACCTGGGTGGCGAGCGAACTCGCCTCGATCTTCTCCCTCGACCCGGCCTCCGTCCGGGTGCGGTCCGAGCACGTCGGTGGCGGCTTCGGATCGAAGGGCCTGTCCCCGCACCAGGTGGCCGCCGTGATGGCGACCACCCTTCTCCACCGCCCTGTCCGCGTCGTACTGACGCGCCGCCAGATGTTCTCGCTGGTCGGCTTCCGCAGCCCCACCTCTCAGCGGGTCACGCTCGGAGCCGACGCCGGCGGCCGTCTGCGGGCCTTCGACCACCAGTCGCTGAGTCTCACGTCGACCGTGCACGAGTTCGTCGAACCGGGCGCCAACGTGGGACGCACCATGTACGACGCCGACGCTCATCGCACCGGGCACCGGTTGGTACGGCTCGATGTGCCGACCCCGACCTGGATGCGGGCGCCGGGTGAGACGCCGGGATCCTTCGCCCTCGAATCGGCCATCGACGAACTGGCCGAGAAGTGCGGTCTGGACCCGGTCGAGCTGCGAACGCGCAACCAGCCCACGGTGGGCCCCGTGTCGGGGCTGCCCTTCAGCCGCCGCAATCAGCTCGCCTGCTTCGAGGAAGGCGCGCGCCGCTTCGGCTGGGCCGGCCGGGACCCCCGTCCCGGGCTCCGCCGCGACGGGCGCTGGCTCATCGGGACCGGCATGGCGGCGGCGTCCTTCCCCGCGGGTGTCGGCCCGTCCACGGCGGCCGTCACCGCGCAGGAGGACGGAAGCTTCACCGTACGGATCAACGCCGCGGACATCGGGACCGGGGCGAGGACCGCCATGCTCTCCGTCGCCGCGGACGCGCTGCGGGTGGACCCGGCCCGGATCCGGGTACGCCTCGGGGACAGCGACCTCGGCCCGGCATGGATCGCCGGCGGGTCCATGGGCACCCGTTCCTGGGCCTGGGCGGTGCGGATGGCGGCGGACGAGCTGCGCGAACTGCTCGCGCTCGGCAGTTCCGTCCCGCCGGAGGGCCTCACCACCCGGTCGGACACCACCGAGGCCATCGGCGCCCTCGCGCAGAAGGAACGGCACGCCTACGGGGCGCAGTTCGCCGAGGCCGCCGTGGACACCAGCACCGGAGAGGTGCGCGTACGCAGACTGCTGGGCATCTTCGCAGCCGGGACCATCGTCAACCCGCTCACCGCCCGCAGCCAGCTCGTCGGCGGCATGACCTGGGGGCTGTCCATGGCTCTGCACGAGGAAGCGGTCCGCGACGCGGCGTCCGGCGGCTACGTCAACGCCGACCTGGCCGGCTATCACGTCGCCGCACACGCCGACGTGCCGCACATCGAGGCGGACTGGGTGGACGACCACGACCCCGACGACCCGGTCGGGATCAAGGGCATCGGTGAGATCGGCATCGTGGGTGTTGCCGCCGCGATCGCCAACGCGGTGTGGCACGCGACCGGTGTTCGTCACCGGCGCCTGCCGATCCGTCCCGACCGCGTCCTCACGGCTGCGGAGGAAGCCCGGGGTGCTTGACATCGCCGAGGCCCTGCACCGCTGGTCCGAGGAGGGGCGCGACTTCGCCGTCGCCACCGTGGTCGCGGTCGACGGCAGCGCACCAAGGGCCCCGGGCGCGGCCTTGGCCGTCGACAGCGAAGGCACAGCCATCGGTTCGGTCTCCGGCGGATGCGTGGAGGGTGCCGTGTACGAGCTGTGCGTCCAGGCCCTCCAGGACGGCCGGGCGGTGCGGGAGCGGTTCGGGTACAGCGACGAGGACGCCTTCGCCGTGGGGCTCACCTGCGGTGGCGTCATCGACGTCCTCGTCGTGCCGGTGCGCTCCGAAGAGCCGGTGCTCCGGGCGGCGTTGTCCGCGGCCGGCCGCGACGAGCCGGCAGCGCTCACCCGGGTGGTCCGGGGGCCGGGCGGACTGCTCGGCCGGCCGCTGCTGGTCCGGGGGGACGGATCGTACGAGGGCAGCCTCGACGGACGTCCGTCCCTGGACCGGAGGGCGGCAGCCGAAGCCCAAGCACTACTGGACGCCGGGCGCACCGGCACGGTGGAGATCGCGGAGGACGGGACCAGTTGCCCGGGCGGTCTGACGCTCTTCGTCGAGTCGAGTGTGCCGCCGCCCCGGATGATCGTGTTCGGCGCGGTGGACTTCGCCACGGCGCTGGTGAGGGTGGGCAAGTTCCTCGGCCACCATGTGACGGTGTGCGACGCCCGGCCCGTCTTCGCCACCCGCGCCCGCTTCCCCGAGGCGGACGAGGTGGTGGTCGACTGGCCGCACCGGTACCTGGGCAGCACCACCACCGACGAACGGACCGTCCTGTGCGTGCTCACCCATGACGCCAGGTTCGATATCCCCCTGCTGGAGACGGCATTGCGGCTGCCGGTCGCGTACGTCGGGGCCATGGGTTCGCGCCGCACCCACGCGGAACGTAACCACAAGCTGCGCGAAGCCGGGGTGAGCGAGGCCGAGTTGGGCCGTCTGCGCTCGCCGATAGGCCTCGATCTCGGCGCCCGTACGCCGGAGGAGACCGCCCTGTCCATCGCCGCGGAGATCGTGGCCGAGCGCCGGGGCGGCACGGGTGGTCCGTTGACCGGATCGCGGACGCCCATCCACCATGACGTCGCCGGGACCCTTCAGGCGCTGCCCTGACTGCCAGCGGGCCGGGACTGACTGCTGGTCATGCCCGGCCCGCCTCCGTCCCGTGCTCGGCCCCGCCCCCCGCCGTCCGCACCCCGTCCGGCCGTCCTCCTGGACGCGCCGGACGGGACGGTGTTCGGGCGAGTTCGTCGCTGCTCACAAATCTTCGGCTCCGCCGTCCCACCAGCCGAACAGCGGCCCACTGCTTTCCCGGCTACGCGTGACGGACGCCTGACGGCGGGCGAAGCCGGGTATCGCGGGGTTCCGCACGCTTGGACATGGGCATGCCATGACATGGCCGGGTCCGGCAGGCGTGAACCAGGAGGACGCAGTGCGGAACACAGGACGACTCCGTAGGACAACACTCACCCTCGCCGCGGCCGCGGTGCTGGTCGTCGCAGCGTCCGGCAGCGCCTTCGCCGGCGTGCCGGGCGCCCTGCCCGCGAACGCGGACGGGCTGGAGCAGACGTTCCAGCCCGCCTTCGACTACGACGGCGACGGCTGCTATCCGACACCGGCCATCGGTGCCGACGGGGGAGTGGCGCCCGGGCTGAAGACCACGGGCGCCGTCAACGGCAGCTGCCACGACGCATGGGACCTCGACAACACCAACGGATACGCGCGCTCCCTCTGCAACAACGGCTGGTGCGCCATCATGTACGGCCTCTACTTCGAGAAGGACCAAGCCGTGGCCGGAAGCGGTCTCGGCGGGCACCGGCACGACTGGGAGCACGTCGTGGTGTGGGTACAGGACAACGAGGCGAAGTACGTGTCCACCTCCGCCCACGGCGACTTCAACGTGTACGGCCGGGACGGGATGCTGTGGGACGGGACGCATCCCAAGGTCGTCTACCACAAGGACGGAATCGGGACCCACTGCTTCCGCCGCGCGACCAGCGGCGACGAGCCACCGGAGAACCACTACCACCAGTGGCAGTTCCCCGACCTGGTCGGCTGGAACGGCTACTCCGCCGGCATCCGGGAGAAGCTGGTCCAGGCCGACTTCGGCAGTGCCGTCTTCGGCCTGAAGGACGGCAACTTCGCCGGCCACCTCGCCAAGGCCAAGCCCGCCGGCATCCCCTTCGACCCATACGCCTGACAGCCGCGAACGGGCGGCGGAGTCGAGCGCCGCCCCACCGGTTCCGAGAGGACACGCATGCCCCGCAGCACCACCCGCATCGCACACCTGCGCGCGGCCGGAGTGAGTTTCGTCGTCGAGCTCCGCACTCCGTTGCCCCGCGTCCTGCACTGGGGCGAGGATCTCGGGGAGCTGACCGACGACGGTGTCGCGGCCCTCGCACTGACGGCGGACGCCGCCTCCCTCCACTGCGCGCTCGACGAGCCACGCCAGTTCACCCTGTGGCCCACCCAGGCGGATGGCTGGTCGGGCACCCCCGCCCAGGAGGGGCACCGGGCCGGGACGGCCACCACGCCCCGCGTCACGCTGACCGGCGCGGAGGTGAGCCCGGACGCGCTCGTCATCGCGCTCCGGGACGCCGACGGCGGCCTCGACCTCACCCTCACCTACCGGCTCGACCCGTCCGGCGTCCTGTGCGTGCGCACCCGGATGTCCTCCCCGGCCGATGCCCCGGGCCCCGCCCCGTACGACCTCGCCGCGACCACCACGCTGCTCCCGTTGCCCAACCGGGCCCAGGAGATCCTGGACTTCACCGGCAAGTGGTGCCGCGAACGCTCCCCGCAGCGAGGCCGCCTCGCCTTCGCCGGCCACGTCCGCGAGATCCGCAGGGGACGCCCCGGACTGGACGCACCCCATCTGCTGACGGTCGGCGTACCCGGATTCGGATTCCGTACAGGAGAGGTCTGGGCCCTGCACGTCGGCTGGAGCGGCAACCAGCGCTGGCTCGCCGAGCGGCTGCCGGAGGGCGCCGGGGTGCACGGCGGCGTCCTCGGCGGCGGCGAACTGCTCACGCCCGGCGAGATCCGGCTCGCCCCCGGCGACAGCTACACCTCGCCCGAGTGCTAC
Source organism: Streptomyces sp. NBC_01013 (assembly GCF_045162765.1). Classification (NCBI taxonomy): domain Bacteria; kingdom Bacillati; phylum Actinomycetota; class Actinomycetes; order Kitasatosporales; family Streptomycetaceae; genus Streptomyces; species Streptomyces sp. NBC_01013. Next base: position 403,845 of record NZ_CP108687.1, on the reverse strand, counting down.
TTCGCCTGGTCCGCAGACGGCCTGGACGGTCTCGCGGGCCGCTTCCACACCCTGCTCCGCTCCCGCCCCGGGCACCCCTCGTCACCGCGTCCGCTGACGCTGAACACCTGGGAGGCGGTCTACTTCGACCACCGCCCCGAACGGCTCCTCGCGCTGGCCGACGCCGCCGCCGAAGTCGGGGTGGAACGCCTCGTCCTGGACGACGGCTGGTTCCTCGGCCGCCGCGACGACACGGCCGGACTCGGCGACTGGACGGTCGACCCGCAGATGTGGCCCGAGGGGCTGGCGCCGCTGGCGGACCGGGTGCACGAGCACGGAATGGAGTTCGGGCTGTGGGTGGAACCGGAGATGGTGAACCTCCGCTCGCGCCTCGCGCGGGAGCATCCCGAATGGATCCTCGGCCCGACCGCGGGTCTGGGCCCGAGCTCTCGCCACCAGTTCGTGCTGAACGTGGCCCACGAGGAGGCGTTCGCCTATCTGCTGGAGTCGCTGGACGCCCTCGTCACCGAGTACCGCATCGACTACCTGAAGTGGGACCACAACCGGGAGCTGCACGAGGCGGTCCACCGCGGCGCGCACGGGGGTGACCGGCCGGGGGTGCACGCCCAGACACGGGCCCTGTACCGGCTGATGGACACACTCAGGTCCCGGCGCCCGGGCCTGGAGATCGAATCGTGCTCCAGCGGGGGCGGACGCGTCGACCTCGGCGTCCTCGCCCGCACCGACCGGGTGTGGGCCTCGGACTGCAACGACCCGGTGGAGCGCCAGGCCATCCAGCGCTGGACCGGGCAGTTGCTGCCACCCGAGCTGATCGGAGCCCACGTCGGGGGCCCGCGCAGCCATACGACGGGCCGGGCCACCGACGGCTCGTTCCGTCTGATCACCGCGCTGTTCGGACACGCGGGCATCGAGGACGACCTGACGGCGCGCACCCCCGCGGAACGGGAGGCGCTGACGCGGTGGGCGGCGCTCTACAAGGAGGTGCGGGGGCTGCTGCACGGCGGACGGGTCGTGCGGGCGGACCTCGACGACGACGCGACGTACCTGCACGGAGTCGTGGCCCCCGACGCCGCCGGCGCACTGTACTGCTGGGCACGCACGGAGACCTCCGTACCGGCCCAGTCGGGTCGCGTCCGCCTCCCGGGGCTGGCCCCGGGCCGGCCCTACCGGGTCCGCATCCGCACGGAGGCCGGGCTCCCCTCCATGCACCAGGTCGCCGCCCCGGCGTGGTACCGGGCGGCGCTCGGGGACTGGGTCCCGATGCCCGGCGCGGTACTGACCGGCGCGGGACTGCCCATGCCGACGCTCAACCCGGGGCAGGCGCTGCTGATCGAGGTCGCCGCACCGGACCCGCAGCAATGATCTGGCGCCGGTGGTCATCCGCCTGCCACCGAGGACGCCGTTAGGATCGGCGCGGAGTCGCGCCTCGGGCAGGACCCTTCGAGCCAGGGTTCACGAGGCGGCCAGGTCCGTCGTGCCTCAGCGCCCGACGTCCGATGCGACGAGAAGGGGACAACGGTGGACGAGGCCGTGGTGACAGCGCTGATCGCCGCGGGGGCCGCGATCGGCGGCGGCGGGCTGACGGGGGTGCTCACCCTCGCTGCCGCCAAGCGCCAGGCCGCGGCCGCCTGGGCCGCGGGCGAGCGTCAGGCGGCCGCCGCGTGGGAAGCCGGACGCCAACAAGCCGCCGCTGCCTGGGACGCCGGGCAGCTCCAGGCCACGGCTCAGATCGATGTCGCCCGCCGGACCCTCACCGAGCAGACGCTCGCGGGCCAGCGAGCGGTGCGGCGAGCGGCCTACGTCACGTATCTGAGCCGCACCGACAGTGCTCATCAGGCGCTCGCTGCATGGCAGAGCGCCATCGGCACCACGGACGAGGCATCTCGCCGGCGGGCGTACGACACCGCCATGGGCGCGCTGGGGGAGGCGCTCAACCTCGTACGGCTGGAAGGGCCGGCCCCTGTGGCCGCGGCGGCGGAGACCCTGCGGACCTCTCTCGGCAGCTCAGCCCATGGAACCCAACACTCCGTATCGCAGGCGGAGTTCCTGGACGCGGCCCGGGCCGCGCTCACCCCTGTGTAGTGCGTGCCGGGCGGATATGATCCGCAGTGCCCGAGATGATGGGGGGCCAGGTGCACCTGAAGGTGTCGTACGAGGACGAGCACGCCGACATCACTGTCGTACGGGTCGAAGGCGCGGACCCGGACGCCTGGCTCGACAGAGCCTCCGGACCGGAACTGCGCAAAGTGCTGATGCAGTTGGTCAACAAGGGGCGGCTGATGCTGGTCGTCGACCTGAGTGCGATGGGCTCTGTCGACTACTCGGCCTTCGCCATGCTGGGTGGGGTCTTCAAGCGTGTGCACTTCGATGGCGGGACCCTCCTGCTGGTCACCTCGAGCAAGCAGGCGCGTGGCATGCTGTCCAGGGTCGGCCTGCGCGCGGTCCTGTCCGTCCATGACACGGTGTCGGGCGCTGTCGCGGAGCTCGCCGCGGACTATGCGCAGCAGGGTGTCGAGGACCGGGCCCGCCGACGGCGCGCAATGGCGAAAGCCGTAGTCGCGTCGGGCGACCACACCTACGAGCACCTCTCCGAGGAGATCACGGTGGTGAGGGTCATGGGCGGACGGCCGGGCGGTGAGCTGGACGGCCGCACAGCGGCACCCATGCGCACGCTGATGGCCGACCTGGTGAGGCAGGGAAGGTGCCACCTGGTCATGGACCTGACTGATGTCGACTTCATTGACTCGACCGGAGTGGGTGTGTTCGTCGGCGGTCTGAAACGGGTACGCGCCTTCGACGGTCAGGTGGCGCTGGTCGTGACGGCCGAACACGTACGGAAGACGTTCCGGGTTACCGGGCTGATCAAGGTGTTTCCCATGTTCGACACGGTGGACCGCGGCGTCGAGTACATCGGCCGGGCGGTGGGCAAGACGCATGTCTGATGGTGCGGTGCGCGGGCGCACCGCCACCCAGTGGGACCCCGTGCGCCTCGGAGTGCACCACGCCCCCGGCCCGGACGGCGGCGCCGACCTGCCGCTGACGGAGTACCTTCCCCGTCCGCACGACGAGACCCTGCGGCAGCGGCTGGCCCGGACCGCGGCCACGAACGACGCCGTGTTCGTCCTGCTGGTGGGCCGTTCCGCGAGCGGCAAGACCCGTGCCGCCTACGAGGCGGTCGTGGCCGTCCTGCCCGACTGGCCTGTGGTGCACCCCGCGGATGCGGACGATCTGATGGCGGCGGACATCGGCCCCCGGACCGTGCTGTGGCTCGACGAGACGCAGCGCTATCTGAACGGCGTCTCGGGCGAGCGGGCGGCCAGGACGTTGAGCCGGCTGCTCGACCGGGTGGCGCCGCTCGCGGTGGTCGGCACCATGTGGCCGGAGCACCTGAGACGGCTGACCGAGAGCAGACGGGAGGGGGACGACGAAACTCCGTTCACCCGTGCTCTGCTGACGGGACGGCAGGCGATGATCACGGTGCCGGACACGCTGTCCGGTGATGCTCCGGCCGTGGCTGCCGCGGCGGCCCGCGATCCACGCATCGCCGCCGCCGTGCGGGCGGCCGGCCCCGGCCATCGGGTGTTGCAACACCTGACCGGAGGCCCGGAGTTGGTGCGTCGCTGGGACATGGGACCGGACCAGTGGTTCACCGCTCCCGAACACGCCGTGCTGACGGCGGCAGTGGAGGCGCGCAGGCTCGGTCACGCCAGCGCCGTCCCGGCGCGTCTGCTTCTGGAGGCAGCGGCCGGGTTCATGGACTCCACCGCCCGAGCGACCGCGGGCAGGGAATGGTTCCCCGCAGCCATCGGCGCGCTGACGACAGCTGGGCGCGGTCCGACGCCGCTGATCGCCGCCCGGCATGAGCCGGGCGTCGGCGACCCCGACAGCTACCGCCCGGACGACTACCTTGAGCAGCACATCCGCCGGGTCAGGGCACACCGGGCGCCACCGGCAGAGTTCTGGACCGGCGCCTCCTGGGCCAGGACCGCCGATGACCTCTACGCTTTCGGACGGGCCGCGGAGGAGCGGCGCCGCTACGGCTGTGCCGCCGCGCTGTACGAGACCGCCGTGAATCAGGGCCATGGCCGAGCCCGAGCCGCCTGGGCGGTTCTGCGGGAGACCACCGACGGCCGGGCCGCCGCCGAGGAGACGGCAGCGGCGGACCCCGTCGCCTGGGCGGCTCTCGCGGTGTCGAGGGAGGGCGGAGGCGGCAGGTCCGCCGCATTCGACGCCTACCGGCGCGCGGCCCAGGCGGGTGATACGTGGGCCTGGTCGGCCATGGCCCGGATCCGCGAGGAGGAGGGGGACCCGGCCGCCGCGGACGCCGTCGCGGCCCTGGCGGTGGCGGCGGGGCAGCCGATCGCCTGGCGGACGCTCGGCCGGATGCGCGCGGCCCGCGGCCCGGCGGCGGCGCAGGCGTTCGAACAGGCGGTAGCTTCCGGCGACGGATGGGGGCACATCGGTCTGGCGCAGGTCGCCGAACGGGCTGCTGACCTGCCCGAGGCGGTGGAGCACGCCACGCGAGCGGCCGAGGCGGGCGTCACGGCCGCGTGGGCGCGGCTGGTGCGGCTGCACTGGTCGCTCGGTGCCTCCGCGTCAGCCGTGGCCGCGGCCACCGGGGGCGCGACCAGCGGAAGCCCCGAGGGGTGGTCCCTGCTCGCCCGACTGCGCCGTTCGGACGGGGATGTCTCGGGGGCTGCTGCCGCTCATCGGGAGGCCGCGGCCCTCGGCGCCGGCGCGGCCTGGCGGGAACTGGCCCTGCTCGCCGAGTCGGACGGCGACGACGTCGCCGCCGAGGAGGCTGCGGCGCAGGCGGTGCGTGCCGGTGATCCGGAGGCCTGGACCGCTCTGGCCGAGGCCCGCGAGGAGCGCGGCGACGACACGGGCGCCGCACGTGCCGCAGCGGAGGCGGCGCGCGCCGGTGACGTGGAGGCTTGGATCATGCTGGCGCGCGGCCGGGAACGCGCTGGGGACACCGAGGGCGCGGAGGACGCAGCCGATCTGGCCGCGGACCGGGGGTCCCCCGCGGCGTGGGCGGCGCTGTCCCGGATGCGGGAGCGGACAGGGGACCGGGACGGATCCCGGAGAGCGGTGGTGCGGGCCGGGGCCCTCGGCGCCTCCGACGCCTGGACCGCACTGGGCCGCGTGCGAGAGGAACTGGGTGACACCGCCGCCGCCGAACGCGCATACGTCCGTGGTGGCGAGGCAGGTGACACGGAGGCGTACGCCGCGCTCGGCGCCCTGTACCTGGCACAGGGACGGCATGCCGAGGCGTGCGCCGGCTACCGGTCGGCTGTGGATGCGGGACTTCCCGACGCCTGGGAAGGGCTGTTGTCGGCGTTGGCGGTCCAGGCGCCCCGCGCGGCTTCGGCGCAGACGGTGGAGCGACTGCGCGCGACGGGACTGCCGGCGGAGTGGTGAGCGTCCGGCGCGAGGGGTGAAACGAGGCCCGTCCGCCCGGGAGGCCCCGCCTGCCGGCCCCGGTCCGCCCGCTCCGCCCCGCCCCGCCCCGCCCCGCCCCGTGCGAGCGTGGGCCGGGCGTCGTGGGGCGCGGCGGGTCGCTCACCCCATGGCCAAGTCCTCCTGCTCCGCCCGCAGCCGGAGCTCCCGGCCCTTCCAGCGCCTGCGCAGCCAGCGGTCGTGGCTGGCCAGGACGATGGCTCCGGGGCCCGTGCCCAGGGCCTCCTCCAGTTCGTCGCACAGGCGCGGGGACAGGTGGTTCGTGGGCTCGTCGAGCAGCAGGAGTTCCGGCGGGCGCGCCGTCAGCACGGCCAGGGCGAGCCTGCGGCGCTGGCCGACCGACACATGTCCCACCGGCTTGTCGAGGTCTCCCTCATGCATCAGGCCGAGTGAGGTCAGGGGTACCGTCTCGGCCCGTTCGAAGCCCAGCGCCAGCTCGTAGGTCTCCCGGACGGTCCGGTCCGGCCGGGCGAACTCCGTGTCCTGGGCGAGCATCCCCACCGTCAGCCCCGGCCGCCGTTCCACCTCGCCCTCGCCGGACAGACCCTCGGCCGCGAGGCCCCCGGCGAGCACCGCGAGGAGCGTCGACTTCCCCGCGCCGTTGCCGCCCGTGACCAGCAGCCGTTCGGTCGCCGTGACATGAAGGCGTTCGACGGCAAGGCGGCCCGGGACCCGTACCCCGCGCAGGGAGACGAGGGTGCCGTCCGGCGACGGCCCGGCCAGTGAGGTGTACCGGAACCGCAGGGGCGGGGGCGGCTCACCGATCCGGTTACGCTCCAGATCGTCCAGCCGGCGGGAGGCGTTGCGGACCCGGCGAGCGATCTGGCTCTGCACACGGCCGGCCCGCACGCCGTACCCCATCTTCTCGTTGTCACGCGGAGCGCGGTCCGGCGCGACCATGCGCGCGGTCACGTCGGCCGAACGACGCAGTGCAGCGAGCTCCTGCTGCTCCTCGGCATGACGCCGCTCCCAGCGTGCCCGTTCGGCCCGCTTCTCGGTCAAGTAGGTGCTGTAGTTGCCGCCGTACCGTACGGGGCCGTCCACGGCCGGATCGAGGTCGACCAGGTCCGTGCAGACGGCGTCGAGGAAGGCCCGGTCGTGACTGGCGATCACCACCGGCCCCGGCATGCCGCGCAGTTGCTCCTCCACGAACGCGGCGGCCTCGTCGTCGAGGTGGTTGGTCGGCTCGTCCAGCAGCAGGGCGGAGGGGCGTCGCACCAGCAGCGCGGCGAGTGCCAGACGGCCGCGCTGCCCGCCCGAGAGCGAGCCGAGGGTCCGCCCGTGCGACAGCGCCGCGAGGCCGAGTCCGGTGAGCAGGATCGCGGCGCGCCGGTCGGCGTCCCACGTCTCGCGTTCCTCGGCCTGTTCGAGCCGAGCGCCGTACGCCTCCAGGAGTGCGGCGTGGTCGGGGGAGCTCTGCGGGGTGCGCGCGAGCAGTCCGGAGAGCCGGTCGAGCTCCGTCAGGTCCGCCCGGGCTTCACGCAGCGCATCGTCCAGCACGTCGGCGATCGTCGCCCCCGTGTCGAACGTCATCTCCTGGTGCAGGAAGCCCGCTTCGGCGGGCCGGACGACGCTGCCCGAGTCGGGTTCGTCCGCACCGGCGAGGAGCCGCAGCAGAGTCGACTTACCGACTCCGTTCTCCCCGATCAGGCCGATCCGGTGGCCGGGCGACGCGGTGAGCGACACCCCGTCGAGCACGCGCCGCGTACCGAGGGTGCGGACGAGATCGTGGGCGAGCAGGGCCGGCGGGGGTGTGGGGTGACCCATCTGGTTGCCTCCAACGTGGTCGGTTGTCGGCCCGCCGGGCGAGGCCTCGGGCGCGGGCCGGGACGTCACGTCAGCGGGTCACGTCTGCGGCGCTCCGGTCTCCACCAGCTCCCCGTCGGCCAGCCTCAACCACCGGCCCACCCCGATCCGTTCAAGGAACCGCTCGTCATGGCTGACCACCACGAACGCCCCCCGGTAGGAGCCCAGGGCGCTCTCGAGCTGACCGACGCTGACCAGGTCGAGGTTGTTGGTCGGCTCGTCCAGCAGGAGCAGCTGAGGGGCCGGCTCCGCACACAGGACGCAGGCCAGGGTGGCCCGCAGCCTTTCGCCGCCGGACAGCACACGGACGGGCAGGTGGGCGCGGTCGCCGCGGAACAGGAAGCGCGCGAGCAGGTTCATCCGTTCCGCCTCCGATTTGTGCGGGGCGAACGCGGCGAAGTTCTCGGCCACCGTGCGGTCGAGGGCGAGCAGGTCGAGGCGTTGTGAGAGGTACGCGATCCGCCCCTCGGCCCGCCTGATCTCTCCGCCGTCCAGAGGGAGATCGCCTCTGACCAGTCGCAACAGGGTGCTTTTACCTGCCCCGTTGGGTCCGGTGAGCGCGATGCGTTCGGGACCCCGGATCGTCAGGTCCACGCCCTGCCCGGAGAACTGTTCCCGGTCTCCGTGACGGACCCGGAGTCCTTCACCGAGCAGGACGGTGCGTCCGGCCGGAACGTCGGTGTCCGGGAGATCGAGCGTGATGTGCTGATCGTCGCGCACGGCCCGGCCCGCCTCGTCCAGTCTGGTCTTGGCTTCACCGACCCGGGCGGCATGCGTCTGACCTGCCCGGCCGGCGGACTCCTGGGCGCCCCGCTTCATGTTCCCGGCGAAGATGCGCGGCAGCCCCGCGTTCTTGAGATTGCGGGCGGCGTTGCTCGCTCGGCGCTCGGCCCGTTCACGGGCCTGCTGCAGCTCCCGCTTCTCCCGCTTCAGTTCCTGCTCGGCATTGCGGACGTTCTTCTCGGCCACTTCCTGCTCGGACCGTACGGACTCCTCGTAGGCAGTGAAGTTGCCTCCGTACAGCCGTAGTTCGACCGGGTTCAGTTCGGCGATGCGGTCCATGCGGTCGAGGAGGGCCCGGTCGTGGCTGACGAGGAGCAGCGTGCCGTTCCATGCCTCCAGGGTGTCGTGGAGCGTGCGGCGTGCGTCGATGTCCAGGTTGTTGGTCGGCTCGTCGAGCAGGAGCACATCGGGCCGCTTCAGCAACTGGGCGGCCAGCCCGAGCGAGACGACCTGGCCGCCGCTGAGCGTGCCGATGCCGCGGTCGAGGGAGATCGCCTCCAGCCCGAGCCGGTCCAGCTGGGCGCGGGTGCGTTCCTCGATGTCCCAGTCGTCGCCGATGACCGCGAAGTGGTCCTCGCCCACGTCGCCGGACTCGACGGCGTCCAGCGCGCGGATCACCGCGTCGACACCCAGGACCTCGGCCACCGACAGATCGCCGGTCAGCGGCAGGCTCTGTGGGAGATGGCCGAGCGTGCCGTCCACGGTCACGGATCCCGCCGCGGGCGTCAGCTCCCCGGCAATCAGCTTGAGCAGGGTGCTCTTGCCCGCTCCGTTGGGCGCGACGAGGCCCGTACGGCCCGTGCCCACGGTGAAGGAGAGGCCGGCGAAGACGGGGGTGGCGTCGGGCCAGGAGAAGGAGAGGTTCGAGCAGATGACGGATGCGTCGGACATAGGGGAGACCTCGCGTGTGAATCCGGGGTCGGCACGGACTGCCGCCCCGGAGGAGTGGCCGAAAAGGGGACAACGACATGGCCACTGCGGCGGCCCCTGGGGCGCCGCGCGGTAGCCGGTCAGATCCGGGTATCACCCGGAGATGTCGTCGTCGCCTGCCATGTCTGGTCTCCTCGTTACACGCTGAACGGCCTGACGATCTTAGCAAACGCCCCCTGCGGCGTGGCGAAGGCTGCTCAGGTCGAGCGGCGGGGAAGGCCGGGCCTCCCGCCTCCTGCGGATATCGCGGAGTGCGAGCGTCGATGTCGCTCCGGCCCCGTCATGTCGCCGGCACCCGGACGTACCGTTCGGTGATGTGCAGATCGGCCTCGATGCGTCCGGCCGTTGTGCGCAGGCGGGGCAGCACATCCGTGACGCAGTCCTCCAGCGTGCGGCTGCTGCTGTGCATGGCCACGTTGACTGCTGCCACGACCGTGCCACGGCGGTCGTGGACGGGGACGGCGACCGAGCGCAGACCGACCTCCAACTCCTCGTCGACCAGTGCGTAGCCCTGCGCCCGTACGCGTTCCAGGCCCGCGCGGAGCTCGTCGGGACGGGTGACGGTGTACGGGGTCAGGGCCTTCGGCTGCGTCCGGGCGAGAAGGCGTTCGCGCTCCGCCGGCGGCAGGGCGGCAAGCAGGACCCGGCCCATCGAGGTCGCGTGCGCGGGAAAGCGTGTGCCGACGGTGATGTTGACGTTCATGATGCGCTGGGTCGCCACGCGCCCGGTGTACTGGACGTCATCGCCGACGAGAACCGCGAGCGAGGCCGAGTCCCGGACCTGTCCGGTCAGCGCGGCGAGGTGGGGCTGGGCGATCTGCGGAAGCGTCGCGCGGGACAACGGCGGGTAGCCGAGGGCCAGTACGCGCGGGGTGAGGCGGTGGTCCCGGCCCCGTACGGTGACGTAACCGAGGTGCTCCAGGGTGATCAGCGCCCGCCGGGCGGTCGCCCTGGCCAGCCCGGTCGCCCGGGCGGTGTCGGTCAGCGTCAGCACGCTCCGGCCCTCGCCGAACGCGGCCAGGACGGTCAGGCCCCGTGCGAGCGACTCGTTGAACTCACGCCCCAGTTCCTGCTTGGACGCCCCGGTCCAGGAGGCCAGGGCGGTGGGGGAGTCCGGAGTGACGGCGGGCGTGGCCTGCCGGAGGTCCTGCTCCATGGCCGCGGCGGCCGCCAGTACCCGGGGCAGCAGGGTGTCGCGCAGGGAGGCTGCGGTGTGCCGGCTGGTGTGACTCACGACGCTGACGAGACAGGCCACGTCGCCCGCCGGGAAGCGGACCGGCGCGGCGAGGGCGACGAGGCCGGGCTCGATCAACTGGTCGTCGAGAGCCCAGCCGTCGCGGCCCGCCCGTCCCGCCCGCGCGGCGAACTCCTTCTCGTCCGTGGGCGGGCGCCGGGGGACCGCGGGGAAAGCGAGGCCGTCCGGGTCCGTGGCCCGCTGCTCCCGCCAGCGCTGCCACTCCCGCTCATCCCAGCCGGCCGCCAACAGCGGTCCGGGGGCGGTGCGTTCGGCGGGCAGTAGATCCCCGATGCGGAAGCTCAGCGACATCGCGCGGCGACGGGTGGCCTGGTGGATGAAGCGGATGCCGTCGCCGTCGCCGACCGCGAGGGACACCGACTCGTCGAGCTCGTCGGCCAGTGCGTCGGCGCGCCCGCCGAGCAGCGAGGGGAGCCGGAGGGCGGAGAGGTAGGCGTTGCCGAGTTCCATCAGGTGCGGGGCGAGCGTGACGTCGCGGCCGTCCAGGCGCACGTACTCCATACGGGCCAGGGTGGCGGTGATCCGGTCCACCGTGGACCGGGCCAGACCGGTGGCGCGCTCGATGGCGCTGGGGCTCATCGTCCCGCCCTCGTCGGTGAGCCGGCGCAGCACCGCGATGCCACGCATGAGCGGGGCGACGGCTTCGGCGGGGGCCGGTGGCTCGTTCTGCTGGAGCGTGTGAGTCGGTGGCATCGGCTCTCCGTCGTGCGTGGTGGGAACACAGTAGTGAACACCGGCAGGTGAGGGCTGCTCGCCCGGCGGCGGGGCGCCGACCGTTGACAGGCGCCGGGGCGGGCGGCAGACTCCGGACCAAGAATAGTGAAAGAAACTTCACTATGCGAACAAGTGTGAGGAAACGGTCCCATGGACAAGGTGGTCGCCTCCGCCGCGCAAGCCGTGGCCGACGTGCCGGACGGCGCCTCGGTCGCGGTGGGCGGCTTCGGACTCAGCGGCGTCCCCGACGCCCTGATCGCGGCCCTCCACGAACGCGGGACCCAGGACCTGCGCGTCGTGTCCAACAACTGCGGCGCGCAGGACTCCGGGCTCGCGATCCTGCTGGCTGCCGGACGGATCAGCCGTGTCACCGGCTCGTACATCGGCGGCAACAAGGAGTTCGGCCGCCAGTACCTGGCCGGTGAGCTGGAGCTCGAACTCATCCCGCAGGGCACCCTCGCCGAGCGCCTGCGTGCCGGCGGCTCGGGCATCCCGGCGTTCTACACTCCGGCGGGCGTCGGCACTCTCGTCGCCGACGGCGGAATGCCCTGGCGCTACGACGGCAACGGCGGCGTCGCCGTCACCTCCCCGGCCAAGGAGGTGCGCGACTTCGACGGCACCCCCTACGTCCTGGAGCGCGGAATCCGCACCGATTTCGCCCTGGTCAGGGCGGCCAGGGGAGACCGGCACGGGAATCTCGTCTTCAACAAGGCGTCCCGCAACTTCAACCCGCTCGCCGCCATGGCCGGCCGGATCACGATCGCCGAGGTCGAAGAACTGGTCGAGCCCGGCGAGATCGACCCCGACCACGTACATCTGCCCGGCATCTTCGTACGGCGCGTGGTCGCTCTGACCCCGGAACAGGCCGCCGACAAGCGGATAGAGCAGCGCACCGTGACACCGCGAACCCACCCTGACGAGGACGGTCACCGATGAGCTGGAACCGCCAGGAGATGGCCGCCCGCGCCGCCGCGGAGCTCCGCGACGGCGAGTACGTCAACCTGGGCATCGGCCTGCCGACGCTGATCCCCAACCACCTGCCCGACGGCGTGCACGTCGTCCTCGAATCCGAGAACGGCATCCTGGGCACCGGCCCCTTCCCGTACGAGGAGGACGTCGATCCCGACCTGATCAACGCGGGCAAGGAGACGGTGACCGTCCTGCCGGGTGCCTCGTTCTTCGACTCGGCGCTCTCCTTCGGGATGATCCGCGGAGGCCACATCGACACGGCCGTGCTCGGTGCCATGCAGGTGTCCGCCCGCGGCGACCTGGCCAACTGGGCCGTACCCGGCAAGCTCGTGACCGGGATCGGCGGCGCCATGGACCTCGTGCACGGGGCCCGCCGCGTCATCGTGACGATGACCCACACCGCCAAGGACGGCAGCCCGAAGATCGTCGCGGAGTGCAGCCTGCCCCTCACCGGCCGGTCCTGCGTCCACCGCGTCATCACGGATCTGGCGGTTCTGGACGTGACCCCCGGCGGTCTGGTCCTGGTCGAGACCGCACCGGGCGTAGACATCGCCGAGGTGCTGGCCAGGACCGCCGCACCGGTCCGCCTACCCGAGGAGACCACGCCGTGAGGCCCGGGCCCCACGCCCGGGTGACCACGGCGTCAGACCGAGCGGTGAACGTACGCATCGCCCCGCACAGCGCCGCCCAGCCCCGCACCGCGCACGGCCGGTAGCCGTTCCCCGTACCGGAAGGAAGCACCCCCGCCCCATGAGCAACCCATCCGCCCCGGCCGCCCCCCGCTCACCGGCCCAGGCCGACATCACCGCCGAGATCGCCGCGGCGCGCGAGTACTACGCCGCAGCCCTCGCCGCCGGCGCACCTGTGCGCTCTCACCCCGTCCGGGACTACGCCCCCTACCGCAGCAGCACCCTGAGGCACCCGAAGCGGCCGCTGATCGACGTGGGCGCCGATCCGGAGGCCGTCGAGCTGTCAGGACCCGTCTTCGGCGTCACCGACATCACCGATCTCGACCACGACCTGACCCGACAGCACCACGGCGAACCGCTGGGGGAGCGGATCTCGGTCACCGGGCGGGTCCTCGACCGGGCGGGCCGTCCCGTGCGCGGCCAGCTCGTCGAGATCTGGCAGGCCAACGCATCCGGCCGCTACGCCCATCTGCGCGACCAGCACCCCGCCCCCCTCGACCCGAACTTCACCGGCGTGGGCCGCTGCCTGACCGACCAACAGGGCGCCTACTCCTTCGTCACCGTCAAGCCGGGCGCCTACCCCTGGCGCAACCACACCAACGCATGGCGTCCCGCGCACATCCACTTCTCGTTGTTCGGCGCCGCGTTCACCCAGCGACTCGTCACCCAGATGTACTTCCCCGGCGACCCGCTCTTCGCCTACGACCCGATCCTCCAGTCCGTCACCGACGACGCCGCCCGCGGCCGTCTCGTCGCGGCGTACGACCATGACCTGTCCACCCCCGAATGGTCGCTCGGCTACCGCTGGGACATCGTCCTCGACGGCCCGTCCGCCACCTGGATCGAGGAGGGCCGCTGATGTCCGCCGCCGTCTCCGCTGCTGCATCCGGCGAGCTCCTGCCCACCCCGTCCCAGACCGTCGGGCCCTTCTACGGGTACGCGCTGCCCTTCGCGGGCGGCGGCGACATCGCCCCCGCCGGCCACCCCGGCACCGTGGTCCTGCACGGCCACGTCCTCGACGGGGCCGGTGAGCCGGTGCCCGACGCCGTCGTCGAGGTGTGGCAGCCGGCACCCGACGGTTCCCGGCGGGGGGCGCCCGGCTCCCTGCGCCGCGACCCGGTCACGGGGGCGGTCATCGGCCGCCACGGAGTCGCGTTCACCGGCTTCGGCAGGGTGGCCACGGACGCCGACGGGCATTACACAGTACGGACGCTGCCGCCGGGCGGAGCCCCGTACCTCGCGCTCGCCGTCTTCGCCCGCGGCCTGACGCATCACCTGCACACCCGCGCCTATCTGCACGACGCCCCAGGCCTCGCACAGGACCGTTTGCTCGCGGGGCTTCCCGAGGAGCGCAGGGCCACGCTCCTCACGACGCCGGAAGACACCGGCATCCACCGATTCGACATCCGTCTGCAGTGCGACGGCGTACACGAGGAGACGGTCTTCCTTGACTTCGGATGAAGCGGCGGCGGACGTCGGCCTGCTGGCACCGGTCCGCGCCGGCACCGCGGTCGAGAACGTGACCGGCGATGCCGCGTACGTACGCGCGCTGCTCGATGCCGAGGTGGCGCTCGCCCGCGCGCAGGAATCGCTCGGCCGGGCCCCGGCCGGGTCGGCGGACGCCATCGCCTCGGCCGCTCGTGACGCGGCCCGGTTCGACCCACGCCTGCTGGCGCTGCGGGCCCGTCCGGGCGGCAACCCGGTCATCCCGCTGGCCGCCGACCTGACGGCAGCCGTCGCCGAAGAGTCGCCGGAGGCCGCCGCCCACGTCCACCGGGGCGCGACCAGCCAGGACATCCTCGACACCGCCGCCATGCTGGTGGCGTCCGAGGCCCTGCGCCTGATCCTGGCCGACCTCGACCGCGCCGCCGCCGCTCTGGCCACCACCGCCGCCGAGCACCGCGACACACCGATGGCGGGCCGTACCCTCACCCAGCACGCCGTGCCGACGACGTTCGGTCTCAAGGCCGCGGGCTGGCGCAGCCTGGTCCTCGACGCGCACGACCGGACCACGGCGGTCCGGGCTGCCCTCCCGGTGCAACTGGGCGGTGCGGCAGGGACACTGGCGGCCTTCGCTGCCTTCGCCGGGTCTCCGAACCCGGTCATGGGGACGCCCGACGCGCCGGGCGACGAGACGGGGACCGAGGACACCGGGCTCGGCCTCGTCGAGGCGTACGCCACCGCGACCGGGCTGGCCGTACCGTCGCTGCCCTGGCACACCCTGCGCACCCCGGTCGCCGACCTCGGCGGAGCCCTGGCCTTCACCGCCGGAGCCCTCGGGAAATTCGCCGCGGATGTCCTCGTCCTCTCCCGTACCGAGATCGGCGAAGTGGCCGAGAGCACCGGCGGAGGATCGTCGGCGATGCCCCACAAGGCCAATCCGGCCCGTGCCGTCCTCATCGCCTCGGCCGCCCGCCAGGTCCCCGCGCTCGCAGGGATCCTGTACGGGGCCCTCGCAGCGGAGGACGAGCGCCCGCCCGGCGCGTGGCATGCGGAATGGCAGCCTCTGCGGGAGGCGCTACGCATGGTCGGCGGTGCCGCCGAGGGGGCTGCCGGCCTTGCCGAAGGGCTGCGTGTCCGCCCCGGGCGCATGCGTGAGAACCTCGACGCCACCGGGGGACTGATCGTCAGCGAACGGATCGTCGCCGTCCTTTCGGCCAGGATCGGACGGTCCGCGGCCCGCACCGCGGTGACCGACGGAGCCGCCCGCGCGGCCGGAGAGGGACTCGACCTCCACGAAGTCCTTGCCCAGGACCCGGCGCTGGCGGGCGTGGTGCCGCCGGACGAACTGAGGGCTCTCAGCGACCCTTCCGGATACACCGGCTCGGCCGGCCCCCTCGTCGACCGTGCGCTGCGCCGCCGGACCGGGGGGACGGTTCCGGAATGACGTGCACGCCGCTCACCACGACCTCGACACGCATCGGTTGCCAGGCGACGGCGGACCCGCGCCGCGCACTCCCGGAAGCCGCTGCCCCGCACCCATCGCATCCGGCACCGGCCGGTCCAGGAGCCCCGTGACCACCCCGACCGCACCCACCACGCGCCTGCTCCACCACCTGGTGGACGGCCCCCTCGCCGGACCGCCCCTCATTCTCGGGCCGTCCCTCGGCACCGCGCTGTCCATATGGGACCCACAGATCACCGGACTGGCTCGCGACCACCGCGTCGTCCGCTGGGACCTGCCCGGACACGGCGGCACCCCCGCCTCCCTGTTCCCCGCAGGCGGGGGCATCGCCGAACTGGGCCTGCAGGTGCTCCGTCTCGCCGACGCCCTCGGCATCGAGCGGTTCGCCTACGGGGGCATATCCCTCGGTGGCGCGGTGGGGAGCTGGCTGGCCGTCCACCACCCCGCACGGATCACGTCCCTCGCACTCGTCTGTTCCTCGGCGCGCTTCGGCGACCCGCAGGCATGGCGTGAACGTGCCGCCCGCGTAAGAACCGAGGGCATCGGCCCGGTGGCCGGCACGGCAGCGGCCCGCTGGTTCACCGCGGACTTCACCGGCAGCCCCGCGGCCCGTGCCGTCCTGGCCGACGTGCGTGACGTCGACCCGTACGCCTACGCCGCGCTGTGCGATGCCCTCGCCGCACATGACCTGCGCGGCGAACTGGCACGCATCACCGCCCCCACGCTCGTCGTCGCGGGCCGCGACGATCCCGCGACCCCGGTCACCCACGCCCGCGAACTGGCCGACTCAATCCCCGGTTCGACGCTGGTAGAACTCCCGGGTGCCTCACACCTGGCCAATCTCGAGCGGCCCGCGCCCGTGACATCGGCACTGCTCAGCCATTTCGCGACCGCGACGGCCACCGACGACGTCTCCCGTCACAGCGCGGGTCTCGCGGTACGGCGCAGCGTCCTCGGCGATGCGCACGTCGACCGGGCCATCGCCCGGACCACGCCCTTCACCGCTGTATTCCAGGACTTCATCACCCGTTACGCCTGGGGGGAGGTGTGGACCCGGCCCGGTCTCGACCATCGGACCCGGCGCTGCCTCACCCTCACCGCCCTGGTGGCCCGCGGCCACCACGAGGAGCTGGACATGCATCTGCGGGCCGCGCTCGTCAGCGGCGACCTCACCCCGGGAGACGTCCGGGAGGTCCTGCTCCAGGCAGCCGTCTACTGCGGGGTCCCGGCCGCCAACGCCGCGTTCGCCGCGGCCGACCGGATCCTCACCGAAATATCCGATGCCGCCAAGGAGAAGTAGTCCATGCACACGACCGTAGGGATCATCGGCGGCGGCCCGGCGGGCCTTCTGCTCGCCCGCCTGCTGCACCGCGCAGGCGTGGACTGCGTGGTCCTGGAAAGTCGAGACCGGGCGTACGTCGAACAGCGTCAGCGCGCCGGGATTCTCGAACAGCCCACCGTGGACGCGCTCCGCGAGGCAGGCGCCGCCGATCGCCTCGACGCCGAGGGCCTGGTGCACGACGGCATCGAGCTGCGCTGGGACGGCCGGGCCCACCGCGTGGACTTCCCCTCGCTCACCGGCGGGCGCCGGGTGTGGGTCTACGCCCAGACCGAGGTCGTCAAGGACCTCATTGCCCTCCAACTGGCCGACGGCGCACGGCTGTTCTTCGAGGCGCAGGTCACCTCGGTCGAGGACGCCGACACCGGCCGTCCGACCGTCCGCTACACCCACGAGGGTCGCGAGGAGGTGCTCACCTGCGACTACGTCGTGGGGTGCGACGGATTCCACGGCGTCACCCGGTCCGCGATCCCGGCCGGGGTGCAGCGCACGCACGACCGGGTGTACCCGTACTCATGGCTGGGGATCCTGGCCGACGTACCGCCGTCGTGCGACGAACTGATCTACGCCCACTCGCCGCGCGGCTTCGCCCTGCACAGCATGCGGTCGCCCGAGGTCAGCCGGCTCTACCTACAGGTGCCCAACGGCACCGACCCCGCCGACTGGTCCGACGAGCGGATCTGGGACGAGCTCGACGCCCGCTTCGCCGTGGACGGGGACTGGAAACTGCGACGCGGCCCCATCACGTCGAAGTCCGTTCTGCCGATGCGCAGTTCCGTCACCGAGCCCATGCGGTACGGCCGGGTCTTCCTCGCCGGTGACGCCGCCCACATCGTGCCACCGACCGGGGCGAAGGGGCTCAACCTGGCGGCGGCCGACGTCGTGGTGCTGGCCCGCGCTCTGACGCGTCAGCTCACGAACGGATCGTCCGACCTGCTGGACGCCTACTCCGACACCTGTCTGAGCCGGGTGTGGCGGGCCGAGCACTTCTCGTACTTCATGACCACCATGCTCCACACCGACCCCGGGCAGAGCGGTTTCGACACCCGGTTGCAGATCTCTCAGCTGGACAGGATCGCCTCCTCGCCGCATGCCGCCGCCGAACTCGCGCAGAACTACGCGGGCCTGCCCCTGCCGTAGGGGCGGTCCCACCAGGAGGATCTCCGTGGATCTCACGGTCCAGCAACTGCGCTGCCTCGCCGCCGTGACACACGAGCCCCCTTTCGCCCGTGCCGCTCAGCACCTGCGCCGGCGCTTCTCCGACTGAACAGCGAAGTGCCGATTGGCCCACTTGGAGCGCGCTGAATTGCCCCACAGGAGTGAGCCGCTCCCCGCGTATCGTCATCGCCATGCCGAACCTACTGCCGTCGCCCGGATCTCAACGCACACTTGCACTCGCCCAGTTGAGCAACTCGTGTGGCGACGGTGCCTACTACGTCACGTCGGCCCTCTATTTCACTCATGTGGTGGGACTCGCCCCCGCCAGGATCGGGCTCGGCCTCACCGTGGCCTGGGCCGTCGGCTCCGTCGTCGGGGTACCTCTGGGCCGGATCGCCGACCGCAGGGGCCCGCGGGGAACAGCGGTCCTGCTCGCCCTCGCGACCGCGGTCGCGGTCGCGTCCTTCCTCGTCGTACGGGACTTCGCGCTGTTCCTCGCGGCCGCCTGTCTCTACGCCACCGCGCAGTCCGGTCTCGCCGCCGCCCGCCAGGCGCTGCTCGCGGGCCTGGTCGCCAAGGAGGAGCGCACCGGCGCGCTCGCCCATCTGCAGTCGACGCTCAACGCGGGTCTCGCCGTGGGCGCCGCACTCGGCGGCCTCGCCCTGTCCGCCGGTACCACTGCGGCGTACCTTGCGATCTTCGCCATCGACGCCGCGAGTTTCCTGCTCTGCGCACTCGTCCTGCTGCGGCTGCCGGCTGTCGCGGCGGTGGCCCCGGACGCCCATGCGGAACTCGCGGTACTGCGGGACCGGCCCTACACCGTCGTCACGCTCCTGAACACCGTGCTGCTCCTGCGCATGCCGCTGCTCAGCCTCGGACTGCCGCTGTGGATCACCGAGCGGACCGAGGCCCCCGAGTGGCTGGTCTCCGCCCTCTTCGTCCTCAACACCGGTGCTGTGATGCTCTTCCAGGTGCGAACGGCCCGCTCCGTCAACGGGATCTCCACCGCCGCCCGGGCCCTTCGCCGCTCGGGTGTACTCATGGTCCTCACCTGCGGCGTCTTCGCCCTGTCGGCGGTGGACTCCCGATGGGGAGCGGTGAGCGCCCTGGTCGGTGGCTCCGTGCTGCTGGTGGCGGCCGAGATGCTCCACTCGGCCGGCTCCTGGCAGTTGTCCTTCGACCTGGCACCGGAGGGACGCACCGGCGAGTACCAGGGCTTCTTCGGCACCGGCGTCACCGTCGCCCGCACGCTCGGGCCCCTCCTTCTCACCGCGCTGCTGGTGGGCTGGGGCACGGCAGGCTGGCTGCTGCTCGGGGGACTGGTCCTCGCCGCGTCGTACGGGCTGGGGCCGGCGGCCCGTCGGGCGGCGAGGACCTGCAGGGAGCCGTTCCCCGCACCGGCCGTCGCGCGGGGCGTCCGAGCGGGCGCCCGGACATAAGGGATCCGCCCCATCGTGTGCACGTCCAGAAGGTTGGCTTCCGTAGCCCGATTGGCGGCGGAAGACGGGCGGGGCTAACGTCGGGGGAGTGAACGACTGCGTTCACTGACGGCTTGAGTGGCAAGTGGCAAGCAATCCGATGACGGGCTCGCACGCGACATCCCCACGACAGGCTGCCGAATCCCCCAAGAAGGGACGAGGCAGCGGGATCGCCCTTCTCGTCATCTGCTCATGCCAGTTGATGGTGGTCCTCGACATCACCATCGTGAACATCGCCCTCCCGCACATCCAGACCTCGCTGGGCTTCTCGACCGAGAACCTCTCCTGGGTCATCAACGCGTACACGCTGACGTTCGGCGGGCTGCTCCTGCTGGGCGGTCGCCTGGGGGACATCCTGGGCCGCCGCAGAGTCTTCATGTCAGGCGTCGCCCTCTTCGTCTTCGCCTCCCTGCTCGGTGGGCTCTCCCAGGAATCGTGGCAACTGCTGGCCGCACGTGCCCTCCAGGGTGTCGGAGGCGCGATCGCCTCGCCGACCGCCCTGTCGCTCATCACCACGACCTTCCGCGAAGGGCCGGAGCGCAACAGGGCGTTCGGGGTGTTCGCCGCCGTCTCGGCGGGAGGCAGTGCCATCGGGCTGCTGGCGGGCGGCATCCTGGTGGAGTGGCTCGACTGGCGCTGGATCTTCTTCGTCAACGTCCCCATCGGTCTGCTGATCGTGCTCGCCACCCGCCGCTACATCCGCGAGTCCGAGCGGCACCCAGGTCACTTCGACGTCGTGGGCGCACTGACGGCGACGTTCGGAATGGTATGCCTGGTCTACGGCTTCATTCGCGCCTCCGAGGAGGGCTGGAGCGACACGCTGACCCTGGCGGCCTTCGCTGCGGCCGTAGTGCTGCTGGCCGTCTTCATCGGGATCGAGAGCCGGTCCCGGCAGCCCATCACGCCACTGTGGATGTTCCGCGACCGCAACCGCGCCGGCACGTACGGGATGATGCTGAGCCTTGCCGCCGCGATGTTCGGGATGTTCTTCTTCCTGACCCTGTTCGTGCAGAACATCCTGAACTTCAGCCCTCTGAAGACGGGCCTCTCCTTCCTGCCGATCAGCGTGATCGTCGCGGTCGGTGCGGGGATCGCCTCCCGGCTGCTGCCCAAATGGGGTCCGAAACCCTTCATGGTGACGGGCGCACTCCTGGCCGCCGCCGGTCTGGGCTGGCTGACACAGACCGACGTCAACAGCTCGTATGTGGGCAGTCTCCTGGGCCCGGTGCTGGTGTTCGGCCTCGGCATGGGACTGCAGTTCGTCTCGCTCACGCTGATGGCCGTCTCCGGGGTGGCCCCGCACGAGGCCGGAGCGGCGTCCGGCATCCTCAACACCACGCAACAGGTGGGCGGCTCCCTCGGCCTGTCCATCCTCGTCACGGTCTTCGGTACGGCCAGCCGTAACGAGGCCACCGACCAGGTGCCCAAGTTCCTCGCGGACGCGACACCGGCCCAGCTGGCGCAGTTCCGAAGGACCGGCCAGTTGCCGGGGCAGTGGGGCGATCAGGTCCTCGCATCGGGTGTCTCCAGCTCCTTCGTCGCCGCCGCGGTCTTCGCCGTCGTCGCCGCGCTGATCGCCCTGATCGTCATCCAGGTGCGTCCCTCGGACCTGGAGCGCCTGCGGGGCAACGGCACGATGCCGGGCTCGGAAGCGGTGGCCGAGCCGGCGGCGGAAGGTGCGGCGGGCGCCGGGGCACCCGGACCGGACGCACGGCCTTCGCCGCGCAGGGGCCGTGAGGACGGGCCCGGTCCTGAGCAGTGAAAGCGGCTCATGGGCACTGGGGCACTCGTGTGCCGTCAGGGACGTGCGGACCGGGTCCGGAGGGACTCGGCCCGCCTGCGGGCCGCCGGGCGGGCGTTCTGGCGTCCGTCCGGACGCATGCCGTCGGGCGGTGAACCGGCTACACCTTCGTCGTGGGAGCCCCCGCCCCCGTGGGTGTCCCGTCCTCGCGGGCCAGTCGGCTCGGCCACCACACCCGACGGCCGATGTCGAGGAAGAGCGAGGTGACCAGCACGGACCGCACGACCAGCGTGTCCAGCAGCACCCCCAGAGCCACCGCGAAACCGATCTCCGCGAAGCCCACCACCGGCAGGGTGCCGAGCGCCGCGAAGGTTCCCGCGAGGACCAGACCGGCCGAAGTGATGACCGCTCCGGTGGCGGCGAGCCCCGCCACCACACCGGTCCGGGTGCCCTGGAGGATCGCCTCCTCACGGATCCTGGTCGACAGGAAGATGTTGTAGTCGATGCCCAGGGCCACCAGGAACACGAAGACGAACAGCGGGAAGTCCGTCGACTCGCCCGCGTAGTCGAAGACGTGACGGAAGGCCAGGGCGCTGATGCCGAGCGCGGCGGCGAACGACAGCACCACCGTCGCGACCAGCACCACGGGCGCCACCACCGCGCGCAGCAGCAGGCCCAGGATGATCAGCACGACCAGCAGCACCAGGGGAATGATCAGCAGGTTGTCGTGCCTGATCGCGGTGTCCATGTCGAGCTGGGCCGCGGTGCTGCCGCCCACCTGGGCATCGGCGCCCGGCACCGCGTGCACCGCGTCGCGGACCCGCTCGACGGTGTCCTTGGCCCCGTCGCTGTCTGCCGGATCCCTCATCGTCGCCTCGAAGATGACCTGCCCGTTCGCCTCGGGCCGGGAACCGGGTGGCGTACCGACCGACCCGGGCACCACACCCCGGGTCGTCGCCACCGTGGCCCGCACCGCTGTGCCGCGGTCCGCCGCGGCGATGATCACCAGCGGATTGCCGCTGCCCCCGGGGAAGTACCGGTCCTGGATCTCCTGGCCGGTGATCGAGTCCGGCTTGCCGGTGAACGAGTCGGCGTTGCTGAGTCCGGAGGCGCGCAGTTGGATCAGACCCAAGGACAGTGCCGCGAGCACCAGGGCGGTGGCGACCCAGATCGTGCGGGGGCGGCGTGCCAGTCGTTCGCCCATCCGGGCCCAGACCCCGTGCTCGGTCGGCTCGGACGAGCCGAAGTGCGGGATCACCGGCCAGAAGACCCACCGTCCGAAGATCACGAGCAGCGCGGGCAGGAGGGTGAGCATGGCGACCAGCGCGATGGCCACGCCGATCGCGGCCACCGGGCCGAGCCCCCGGGTGGAGTTCATCTCCGCGACCAGCAGCACCAGCATGCCGAGCACCACGGTGCCACTGCTGGCCAGCACGGCCGGACCGGCCCGGTGCAGCGCCCGGGACATCGCCTCGTGCCGGTCCTGGTGCCGGCGCAGTTCCTCGCGGTACCGGGCCACGAGCAGCAGCGCGTAGTCCGTGCCCGCGCCGAACACCAGCACCGTGAGGATTCCCGCGCTCTGCCCGTTCACGGTCAGGCCCGCGTGCGCGGCGAGCAGATAGATCACCGCCTGCGCGCTGAAGAGCGCCGCCACGACCGCGATCACGGGCAGCAGAAGAAGGGTGGGGCTGCGGTAGGTGATCAGCAGCATGACGATCACGACCGCCAGCGCGGCGAACAACAGGGTCGAGTCGATGCCGGAGAATGCCTCCGCGGAGTCCGCCGTGACGCCCCCGGGACCGGTGACGTGCACGGCGAGACCGCCGCTGCTCGTCCCCACGATCTCCCGGATGGAATCGACCGCGGGCCGGATCCGCTCCCATCCCTTCTCGCCCATCGTGATGGGCACGAAGACCTGCGCGGCCATGGGCGCGGCCGGCCTGTTGTAGACGGGGCCCCGGGTCTGCGTGCCCAGCACGCCGTGCGCGTCCAGGGCACGCAACTGCCGCGTGTCGTCGACGATCCGCGCGCGGTCCGTCCTGGTCAGCCCGGTCTCCCGGGCGTAGACGACGATGGCGGTGATGACCTCGGGCCTGAAGGCCTTCGAGCTCTCCAGGACCTGCGTGGACTCCGCGCTGCTCGGCAGCCACGAAGTGGCGTCGTTGTCCTGGGCGTCGGTGAGCTTCTGGGCAAGTGGTGCCGCGATGACGAAGACGATCAGCCACAGTGCCACGACCAGCCACTTGGTGCGCCGGCCGCAGATGAGAGCGGCCACGCCCGGCCCTCGGCGCTGCTGTACGTCCGGCATGCCACTCCTCGTACTTCGTCATGAGTGACGTCGTCATCGAGGGGGAAGGCGGCGCCGGAGTGGCCCGCACAGCGCCGATACCGCAACGTCACCCGCTCCGGGTTCCGTGCCGGTGACAGTAGGCGGCATGCCGCGGGCCACCCCCGCGACATGCCGCCGGGCCGCAGCCGAGCCCCTATTGGGCTATGCCGGGCGGACGGCGCCCCGGACGGCACGTGTCACCTGCCTCCCGGGGCGGGGCGGGTCAGAGCCCCGGCCGTGAAGCCTCAGCCCTTGACCGTGAAGTCCGCCCGCAGCAGATCGGCGTCGCTCGACGAGGGACCTACGAGGAGCTCGAAAGCGCCCGGTTCGACGATCCGCCTGCCCTCGGCGTCCACGAGGCTGCAGTCGGCGACCGGCAGTTCGATGACGACGTCCCGGGACTCGCCGGGGGCCAGCGACACCTGGCGATATGCCTTGAGCTCCTTCTCCGCCCAGGTCACGGAGGTCACCGTGTCGCTCACATACGCCTGTACGGTCTCCAGCACGGGACGCTCACCCGTGTTGTGTACGGTGACGCGCGCCCGCAGCGTGTCACCCGCGCCGAGGACGTCGGTGAGCACCTCCAGATCCCTGTACGCGACCGTCGTGTAGCTGAGGCCCTCGCCGAAGACGAACGCCGGACGCTGCGTCAGGTCGGCGTAGCGCGTGCCGTGCTGGCCGCGCACCTGGTTGTAGTACGTCGGCTGCTGCCCCGCGTGCCGGGCGAAGGAGACGGGCAGCCGCCCGGACGGCTCGACGATTCCGAGCGCGAGTTCGGCGACGGCCCGGCCGCCGCACATGCCCGGGTTGAAGGCGTGCACGATCGCCGAGGCGCGGTGGGCGGACGGTGGCAGCACGAGCGGCTTGGAGCTGATGACGACCACGACGAGCGGCTTGCCCGTCGCGGCGAGCGCGTCGAGCAGTGCGACCTGGCCGCCGATCAGCTCCAGGGTCGCCGTGGAGCGGCCCTCGCCGACGAGTTCGATGCGGTCACCCACGACCGCGACGACGTAGTCGGCCGCCTCCGCCGCGGCGACCGCCTCGGCGATCATGGTCTCGGACGGCTCCGCGGGGACGACGATCTCCGGCCGCGGTTGCCCGTCGGGGAAGAAGGCGCCCTCGGGGTCCGGGCCCACGGTGAGGATGTCGGCGCCCCGGGCGTGCGTGACGGTCCAGCCGTCCGGCACGTGCTCGCGGAACCCGTCCAGCACGGTGCGGATCATGGCGCGCGGATGCCCGTCGGGCAGCCAGTCCGCCTGCCCGGAGGAGCCCGCCCAGTCGCCGAGCTGGGTCTGCGCGTCGTCGGCGTTGGGCCCGATGACGGCGACGGTCCGCGGCGTGGTTCCGGCACCCGCGACCGCGCGGCCGTCCAGGCCGGCCCCGAACCCGCCGGCCATCGGCAGCGTGCCGTCGTTGGTCAGCAACACCAGCGAGCGGCGGGCCGCTTCGAGGTTCAGCCCGGTGTGGTCCGCGCTGCCGATGACCGCGGCCTGGCGCTCGCGGTCGGGGTGTCGCGGGTTCTCGAACAGGCCCAGCTCGAACTTGAGGTTGAGGATGCGCCCGACCGCCGCGTCGATCTCCGCCTCGTCGAGCGTGCCGTTGGCCACTGCCTCCTGCGCCCCCTCGAAGAAGGCAGGTGTAGTCATCACCATGTCGTTGCCCGCGCGGACCGCGGCGGCGGCCGCCTGCGTGTGGTCGGCGTAGACGTGCTGCTCCCACACCATGCGGCCGACGTTGTCCCAGTCGGTCACCAGCGTTCCGGTGTAGCCCCACTCGCCGCGCAGCACCTCGTTCAGCAGCCAGTTGTTGACCGTGACCGGCACGCCGTCCATGGACTGGTAGCCGAGCATGAACGTCCGGCAGCCCTCGCGGGCGACCCGCTCGAAGGGCGGCAGGAACCACGAGCGCAACTTGCGCCGCGAGATGTCGGCCTCACTGGCGTCCCGGCCGCCCTGGGTCTCGGAGTACCCCGCGAAGTGCTTGGCACAGGCGAGGATCGCGGTCGGGTCGTCCAGCCCGTCTCCCTGGTAGCCGCGCACCATCGCCGACGCGAGCTCGCCGATGAGGAAGGGATCCTCCCCGAACGTTTCGCTCACGCGGCCCCAGCGCAGGTCCCGGGTGATGCACAGGACCGGCGAGAACGTCCAGTGGACCCCGGTCGCGGCCACCTCGACGGCGGTTGCCCGGGCGATGCGCTCCACGAGTTCCGGGTCCCAGGTCGCCGCCATGCCGAGCTGGGTGGGGTAGATCGTGGCCCCCTCCCAGAACGAGTGACCGTGGATGCAGTCCTCCGCGACGAGCAGCGGGATGCGCAGCCGGGTGCGCTCGGTGAGCGCGGCTGCCTCCAGTACCCGGTCGGGGGACGCATGCAGGATCGATCCCGCATGCATCTCCTCCACGAGGTGCCGCACCCCGTCCTTCGCGTTCAGTTGGAGCATCTGGCCGACCTTCTCCGGCAGCGTCATGCGGCCGACCAGGTCGGCGACGCGCTCCGAAACGGGCAGCGCGGGGTCGAGATAGGGCAGGGAGGAGCCCACAGGAGTTCCTTTCACAACGTCGGCGACGTTCTGGGGACCACCGTACGCCGAATCCCGACCGGGTGGTAAGTATGTGGGTGTGCGACCGTACGCAGGGGAGCCGTCCGACATGACCTGGGAGAGTGGCGAGTGACGGGTGAGGCGCGTCGTGGTTACGCGAAGGGCCGGGCCAAGCGTGTGGAGATCCTCGACCAGGCCATGGCCATGTTCGGCGAGGTCGGATACCGGGGCGCCTCGCTGCGCGTGATCGCGACCCGCTGCGGCATCTCGCATCCGGGCCTGCTGCACCACTTCCCCACCAAGGGTTCACTGCTGCTCGCGGTTCTCGAACACCGTGACGAGGTGGACGGCCAGTGGCTCTCCGTCGGCGGCCCCACGGGCGTGGACCGCCTGCGCCGGCTGATCGACCTCGCGGCGCTGAACGCCGAACGGCGGGGAATCGTCGAGCTGTTCACCGTACTCGCCGCCGAGGCCACCTCCGCGGACCACCCGGCTCACGCCTACTTCGTCGAGCGCTACCGTGACTCGGTCATGACCACCGCCGTCTCCTACGAGGAAGCCCGCGAGGCAGGGGCGCTTCGGGACGGGATCGTCCCCGACGAGGCGGCCCAGCAGTTGCTCGCGCTCATGGACGGACTCCAGACGCAATGGCTGCTCAGCGGCTGCGTGACGGACATGGCGGGCGTGCTGCGTGCCCATGTGCAGGCGCAGTTGACCGTACGGATCTGAGTGGCGGCGGCCCCGCGGGGTGGGTTCGCGGGGCGGCTCGGGTACGCGCAGTGCCTCTTTCCCTCATGGCGGGCACGCTGTGCTGTGCCCGGACCCTTTACGACTTTGTCATGTGCCGGTAACTTTCCGTCTGCAAGAGATTGCAGCAACATTCCGGCTGGAATTTCGGACGGAACGCACCACCATCGCCAGTGCCTTGAGGCGCGTCAGGGTTTCCGGCGGGACGGCGCAGGTCCCCGACCCCTGCGTCCTGGACGTCACGGCTCCGCCATCGCCGTGGCCCTTCCCTGGAGACACCGATGAGACGCACCCCTCACAGGCTGCTCGGACGCCCCCTGGCGGCAGCCACGGCCGCGGCCGCAGTGCTCGGCCTGCTCACCGCGCTGCCCGGCACCCCCGATCTCGACGCGAAACCCGTCGCCGCCGCCGAGACTTCCACGACGGTCTTCTACTACACGAAGACGAAGAACTGGACGGCGTACAACCTGCATTACGCTCCGGACGGCGGTTCCTGGACCCCGGTGCCCGGCGTGGCGATGGAGGCAGCCTGCACCGACTGGGTCAAGAAGACCGTGCCGCTCGGGACCGCGCAGGGGCTGCAGGCGACCTTCAACAACGGCTCGGGTGTCTGGGACAACAACGCCGGAAACAACTACGACCTGGGCAGCGGGAACATCACCGTCAGGGACGGGGTCGTGGCCCACAGCGACCCGTGTGCCGGGACTGATCCCGGCCCGAGTCCGAGCCCCACCGACTCGGGCGCCAACACCGCCTCGGTGTACTACTCGACGGCCACCGTCGGCTGGACGACCACCAATCTGCACTACCAGCCCGCGGGCGGATCGTGGACCGCGGTGCCCGGCGTCGGCATGGAGCCGGCCTGTACCGGCTGGGTGAAGAAGACCGTCGACCTCGGTGCGGCCACCTCGATGCAGGCCGTGTTCAACAACGGCAACGGGGTCTGGGACAACAACAACGGCGGCAACTACACGATCCCCGCGGGTGTCAGCACCGTGAAGGACCGCACGGTCGCGAAGGACGCCAAGGACCCGTGCGTCGCCGAACCCCCGGACACCGAGGCGCCGACCGTGCCCACCGCGGTGACTGCCAAGGCGGACGGGGTGGCCGTCGTCCTCACCTGGGAACCCTCGTCCGACAACCAGAAGGTGACCAAGTACCAGGTCACCCGGACGGGAGGGACCAAGGGCAGCGTCGTGACCGACGTGAGCTCGACGGTGCTCTCCGAGTCGAACCTGGAGGAGAACACCGCCTACACCTACACCGTCAAGGCGGTCGACGCGGCGGGCAACACCTCGGCGGCCTCCTCCGCCGCCAGGACGACGACCGGTCTCAAGCCGCCGACGGCCGCCCAGGGCAAGCCGCTGGGCACCGATCCGCGCAAGGACCCGATCTACTTCGTCCTGACCGCCCGCTTCAACGACGGGGACGCGAGCAACAACCGGGGCGGTAGCCAGGACGTGAAGTCGGGCAACGCCGCCAACAACGACCCCATGTTCCGGGGTGACTTCAAGGGCCTGGTCAACAAGCTCGACTACATCAAGGGGCTCGGCTTCTCGGCCATCTGGATCACCCCGGTCGTCCTGAACCGGTCCGACTACGACTATCACGGCTACCACGGCTACGACTTCTACAAGGTCGACCCCCGCCTGGAGTCCGCCGGGGCCTCGTACCAGGACCTGATCAACGCGGCCCACGCCAAGGGCGTCAAGATCTACCAGGACGCCGTCTACAACCACTCCTCGCGCTGGGGCGCCAAGGGTCTGTTCACCCCGACCGTCTACGGGGTCCGGGACAGTCAGTGGAGCTGGTACTACGACGAGAAGAACGAAGGCTTCGAGTACGACGGACTCACCGTCGACCCCAAGAGCGGCAAGTCGTACTACAACGGCGACCTGTGGTCCACGTCCGAGCCCGCGGGCAGCACCTGTCTCAACTGGGGCAAGCCGACCGGAGCCACCTCGCCCGAGGGCTACAGGATCTACAACTGCCAGTGGCCCAACCCGACGTCGGGGATGTTCCCGAAGGAGTACTACCACAACTGCTGGCTGGGCAACTGGGAGGGCGAGGACTCCCGCTCGTGCTGGCTGCACGAGGACCTGGCCGACTTCAACACCGAGTCAGCACCGGTCCAGAACTACCTGATCGGCGCGTACAACAAGTACATCGACATGGGCGTCGACGGATTCCGCGTCGACACGGCCGTCCACATCCCCCGCACCACCTGGAACCGCCGGTTCCTGCCCGCGATCCAGGAACGGGTGACACAGCAGTTCGGCGCCGAGGCGGCGAAGAACTTCCTGGTCTTCGGCGAGGTCGGCGCCTTCGTCAACGACAAGTGGAACCGCGGATCGGTCAACCACTCCGCACAGTTCTTCACATGGAAGGAACGCAAGGAGTACGACGCCGACGACGCCAAGGCCGCGCTGGAGATGTACACCTACGAGGAGCAGCTCGGTACCGGGTCGCAGCCGACCTCGGACAACGCGTTCCTGAACGGCAACACATACCACGCACCGGACCACAGCGAGTTCTCCGGCATGAACATCATCGACATGCGCATGCACATGAACTTCGGTGATGCCACGAACGCCTACAACAACGGCAAGGACTCCGACGACTCGACGAACGACGCCACGTACAACGTCGTCTACGTCGACAGCCACGACTACGGCCCCAACAAGAGCAGCGAGCGATACGCGGGCGGCACCGACGCCTGGGCCGAGAACATGTCCTTGATGTGGACCTTCCGCGGGATCCCCACCCTCTACTACGGATCGGAGATCGAGTTCCAGGCCGGCAAGAAGATCGACTGCGGCCCGACCTGCCCGCTGGCCACGACCGGGCGGGCCTACTACGGTGACCACCTCGCGGGCAGCGTCACGGCCTCGGACTTCTCCAAGGTCGACTCCGCCACCGGTGAGGTCGCCGGCACGCTGGCCACACCGCTGGTCAAGCACGTCCAACGGCTCAACGAGATCCGCCGGGCCGTGCCCGCCCTGCAGATGGGCCAGTACTCCACCGAGGGCATCACCGGCCAGATGGCGTACAAGCGGCGCTACACCAGCGGTACGACGGACAGCTTCGCGCTCGTCACCGTGACAGGCGGAGCCTCGTACGCCGGGATCCCCAATGGTACGTACAAGGACGCGGTCACCGGCGACACGCGGGTCGTCACCGACGGAAAGCTCACCGTCGCCGCTCCGGGCAAGGGCAACATGCGCGTCTACGTGCTGAACGGCCCGGGCCTGATCGGCACGGCGGGACCGTACCTCAAGTAGCGGTGCGACAGCGGGACCTCTCCCGCGGCGCCGACGCCCCGGCGGACCGGAATTCCCGGCCCGCCGGGGCGCAGGCCTGTGCGGCGCAGCGACTACGAAGCGCCGCCGTCCGACGCGAGCAGGGCCTCCTGGCCGATCATGGCGGTGGAGCCCGGTGCCGTACAGGCGAAGGCGCCGGCCACCGCGCCCAGACGGGCGGATCCGAGAGCGTCCCGGCCGTCGAGCCTTCCGTAGAGGAAACCGGTGACGAACGCGTCGCCCGCGCCGTTGCTGTCCACCACCGGGGCGGGCGGCACGGTCGCCGGGACGTGCTGCGGCTCCGGACCGCCGTCCCGGGTGAGGACGTAGGAGCCCTCCGCGCCCGCGGTGGCGACCACGGTCAGGGCCCGGCCCTCACGCAGGATCTCCCGCATCAGCGTGGGCGTACGGTCACCCGTCGCTGCCGCGCTGAAGAACACGAGGTCGGACCGGAGAGCGAACTCCCGCTGGTGGTCGGCCAGTCCGTCCCAGTCGTGCAGATCGGTGGAGACCGGAACACCGAGTGCCTCGATGTCGTCGTAGAGGAAACGGGTGAAGTTCATGATGGACAGATGGACGTGCCGAGCACGCCGCAGCCGGGGGAGGTAGAAGTCCTGCGGCATCCGCAGGTCCTCCGGATCGCGGGCGTCGTAGAACGACATCCGCCGGCCCGTCGCATCCACCAGGTTCACCGCACGGCGAGTGCCCGCCGCCGAGATCAGCGGATGGAACTCCACGTCACCCTTGGCCATCCGCTCGCGTACCTGCGCACCGGTCCAGTCGTCGCCGATGCAGTCGAGCAGCGCGACCTCCAGCCCCAGGGCGCGGGCGCCGAGAGCCACGTTGCCCCCCGTGTGGCCGGGCCACTCCTCGATCGGGCCGACCATCACCGAGTCGGCGAGCGGGACCGGCAGGGCGTCAACGCGGACGATCGTGTCCACCCCGCTGCCGCCGACCACCAAGACGTCGTATTCCGTTTGTTGTTGGACCACTGTGCCTCCTCTCCGTTCCCGCCGTGATCAGTATGGCCGAGGGGCCGAACCGGCAGGGCCGGACACCCGGATGGTCGAGTTCGCCGGTCCACGACGACCAGGGCCTTTCGTCCGGGTCGGGCCGGGCCGGGGAGCGGGGTCCGGTGCGTGCGGATGCAGGGCGGGGGAGGGAGCCGCTGCGGAGCGTGGGTGGCCGACGGCAACGCCGCAGGTGTGCGGGCCGGGTCCCGCGAGCCCGGCGTGATCCGGACGAGAGGCCCCAGGCCGGGCAGCAAGGGAACTCGCCGAGGCATTGCGGGACGATCACGTGGGGCGAGCCGTGCGCACGGATGCCGGCGGGTCCTGGCGGCCGCTCTCTGCGCGCGTCCGAGAGGCCCGCTGGATATGCTCGATCAGGGGCCGACGACCTGACACATGGAGGCGCCCATGCTGCCGTTGCCCGAACCGCGCGACTTCCCGCCGCGCATCGCGACCGGCGCGTTCATCCTCAATTCCGGCCTGGGCAAGCTCAAGGCGGACGAGGCGACCCAGCAGGGCCTGCACGGCATGGCCTGCACCGCCTACCCGTTCCTCAAGAAGATCGAGCCGGACAGGTTCACCCGGTTGCTGGCCTGGTCCGAGATCGCCGTGGGCAGCAGCCTGCTGATTCCCTTCGTGCCGACCCGGCTCGCAGGGCTCGTCCTCACCGGATTCTCCGGGGGACTGGTCGGCCTGTATCTGCGCATGCCGGGGATGCGTGAGCCCGGCAGCCTGCGCCCGAGCCAGGACGGCGTACCGCTGGCCAAGGACTCCTGGATGCTCGGCCTCGGGCTGGGCTTCCTCGGCGCAAGCCCCCGTGGGGCCGGTGCCGCGAGGTGCCGTTGCCACCGCAGGCACCGTAGGTGCGCACACTGACCCACCGGGCCCGGCCCGGCCGCAGGCGTAGGGGTGGTGGCACGGAGGCCGTGCCACCACCCTGACGTCATCCGCGGACCCGGGCCATCAGGAGTGCCACGTCGTCATGGCCCTGGGGGTCGCGGAGCTCGCGCAGAAGGCGGTCGCAGGACGCCTCCAACGACGGCTCCGCATCGTGCAGCAGCCCGAGCAGGGTGGCCAGCCGGCTGTCGATGTCGTCGTCCCGGGTCTCCACGAGCCCGTCCGTGTACAGCACGAGCCGGTCACCGGGCCCGAAAGGGACCGTCACATCGCTGAACGGCACACCGCCGACACCGAGCGGCGCCCCGGGCGGCAGGTCCAGCAGGCGCGGCGCTCCGCCCCTCGGGATGAGCACCGGCGGAAGATGACCCGCGGTACTCACCCGGCAACGGCGGACGGCAGGGTCGTACACGGCGTACACGCAGGTGGCGAAGGGCGGGTCCAGATCCGCGGTGATCTCGTCGAGGTGCCCAAGGACCTCGGCGGGCTGAAGGCCGAGCCTGGACAGGGTCTGGGTGGCGGTGCGCAGCCGCCCCATCGTGGCGGCTGCGCTGATGCCGCTGCCCATCACATCACCCACCACCAGCGCGGTCCGCCCGTGCCGCAGCCCGATGACGTCGAACCAGTCCCCGCCGACCTCGTACCGCGAAGCGGCCGGCTGGTAGCGGGACGCCACCTCCAGACCCACCGGATCGTGGTGGCCGCGCGGCAGCATGCTGCGCTGCAGCGTGAGCGCCGCCTCCCGCTGCTGCCGGTACAGCCTCGCGTTGTCGATGCTGATCGCCGCACGGGCTGCCAGCTCGCACGCCATCAGCTCGTCGTCCTCGGTGAACGGCTGTGGGTTGTCCGTCCGGATGAGGTCGATCGCGCCCAGGACCTCGCCCCGCGCGATCAGTGGCACCGCCAGATAGGAATGCGCACCGGCCTCCGCGAGCAGCGCGGCCGAACGGCTGTCACGGGCGATGCGGGCCAGGATCCCCGCGTCGAGGTAGGGCTCCCGGACCGGTTGAGCGGTCCGCACACAGCGCGTGATCAGCCGGTCGGCGCCGTACTGGGCGGCCTGGCCAGGCGGATCCGCCGCCTCCACGACGGGGTTGGGCCGCGCCGCGACGATGGCCAGGGCCTGGATGAGGAGTGGCCCCTCGGTCAGGCCCGGGCGGCCCTTCAGGACACTGTCGAGGACGTCGACCGCGGCGACATCGGCGAGCTCCGGCACGGTGACCTCCGCCAGTTCCCGGGCCGTCTGCTCCAGATCCAGCGTGGTGCCGATGCGTACCGAGGCATCGGCGATCACCGCCAGCCGATGCCTCGCGTGCTCCGCCTCGGCAGCCGCCCGATAGCGGTCCGTCACGTCGATCAGCGACACGGCGATGCCGAGCACCCGGCCTCCGGAGTCGTCCAGCCGGTACAGCGACACCCTCCAGGCGCGGTCGGTGTCCGGATCTGTCGGGGTCCGGCCCACCACCTCGTGCGACACCTGCGGCACACCGCTTCCGAGGACCTCGTGCATCGCCGCCACGATGGTGTCGGAGTCCAGGAAGGGCAGGGCCTCGCCCAAGCGGCGGCCCAAGTGGTCGGCGGCGCTCATCCCGCCCATCCGCTCCAGTGCGGGATTGGCGGCCAGATAACGCAGGTCGCCGTCCAGGACCGCCAGGCCGATGGGTGACTGGTCGACCAGGCGCACGGACAGCGCGAGGTCGCGTTCGACTCCACGCAGAGTCGCCCCGTCGGCGGCCAGCCCCAGTGCGTAGAAGTCGCCGTGGTCGTCCTGCAGCCGCATGTTGCGGAACTCCAGCAGCCGGGAGGTGCCGTTCTTGTGCCGCACGGGAAAGACGCCCGCCCACGCCTCCCCGCTGCGCATCACCTCGGTGAACAGCCTCAGCACCAGCTCGAAGTGTTCCTCGTCCACCAGGACCCGGGCGGCGAACCGGCCCAGGGCCTCGCCGGGCGCGTACCCGAGCAGCTGCTCGGCCTGCGGACTCCAGAGCACGATGCGCCCTTCGGTGTCCAGTACCATCGCCGCCACCCCGAGGATGTCCAGCAGGCCCCCTTCGGGGGAACGGTGCACGCCTTCCAGACGTGCACCGTCCCACCCGGTCCGCATGTCATCAGTGCCGCCCACGGACGATCCTTTCCATGCAGTCACCGCGCCCGGACGCAGGCCCGCTGTCTCCCATGTTCGCCCCGGAGCCACCACCCCCGCAGCTTCGAGGCCCGGGAGCAGGCGCCACAGGGGTTTCGAAAGCTCTGGGGCGGTCACCCGCACCGTACGGAGCCGATCGGACGAAAAACGACCGTCAGGAGAGTGAGACCCATGGAGAACTGGCGCACGAACGCGGCCTGCCGCGATGAGGACCCCGACCTGTTCTTCCCCATCGGGAGCACCGGCCCCGCCCTGGTGCAGGCCGAGGACGCGAAGGCCGTGTGCCGCGGCTGCCCCGTCCGGAAGGAGTGCCTGCGGTGGGCCCTGGAGAACAGCCAGGACGCCGGCGTGTGGGGCGGTCTCGACGAGACCGAGCGACGCGCGCTGAAGCGCCGTTCGCGCAGGCAGGCCAAGGACCCCCGATAGCGACGAGGGCATCGTCACAGGGGCTGCTGCCGCCCTCGCCCGGTGATTCTCCGGCCGACGGGTACACGATGAAGCATGGACACCACGGTATGGATCGTCATCGGCGCGGCTCTCGTGCTGCTCACCGCAGGCGTTGCCGGCGTCCTCCTGGTGCGGGTCCTGCGCGCCAGGAAGCTGCTGGCCGACGCCGGGATCCCGTTGCGCGACAAGGCGCTGTTCTGGGCCGCTGTGGTCTACACGGTGTCGCCCGTGGACCTGCTGCCGGACCCTGTCTACCTGGATGACATCGGCTTCCTGCTGCTGGCCCTGCGGTCCCTGCACGCCGCCGCACGAGCGGCCGGAGTGGGCAGGCGTGCGGAGCGGCCGGTGGAGGACGGAAGCCTCGTGCCGTAGGGCCGTACGCACCGCGGGCGGGAGAGCGATGTCCGCATTCCGGCGTCCGCGCCGTCGAGGGTAACCGGACACGTCAAGCTCGTTGACAGCCGAGCCGGTACACGTCACTCTCCTGGGAGAGCGCTCTCCCACCCAGTTCCGGGACACCTGTCCCGCACTCTTCCGCCAGGAGAGAATGTGTACGGAGCCAGCGCAGCCCTGCCCTCGAGACCGCGTCCGGGCACGCTGCTGATCACCCTTCTCGCCCTACTCGCCTCATCGCTCGTGATGCTCACCGCACCCTCCGCCCGAGCCGCCGAGTCCCTCCTCTCGCAGGGCAGAGCCGCAACGGACTCCTCGCACGAAGGGCCCGGCCTGACCGCCTCCGCCGCCGTGGACGGAGATCTGAGCGGTACCCGATGGGCCAGCGAATGGCGCGATCCGCAGTGGATCCAGGTGGACCTGGGCGCCCCCGCGGACCTCAGCAGGGTCGTACTCACCTGGGAATCCGCCTACGGCAAGGCATACGAGATCCAGGCATCGGACAACGGAACCGACTGGCGGACCCTCAAGACCGTGACCGACGGCAACGGTGGCACGGACGAGCTCGCCGTCTCCGGGTCCGGCCGGTACGTCCGTATGTACGGCACCGCCCGCGCCGGCGGATACGGCTACTCCCTCTGGGAGTTCCAGGTCTACGGCACCACCGGCCTGCCGCCGGCCGCCGGAGGCGCCGTCCGGGTCACGGGTGCGCAGGGGAACTGGCAGCTGACCGTCGACGGAAAGCCGTACCAGGTAAAGGGCCTCACCTGGGGACCCTCCGTCGCCGACGCGGGCCGCTACCTGCCCGACCTGAAGTCGATGGGCGTCAACACCATCCGCACCTGGGGGACCGACGCCTCCTCGAAGCCGCTGCTCGATGCCGCCGCGGCCAACGGCATCCGGGTCGTCAGCGGCTTCTGGCTCCAGCCGGGCGGCGGCCCGGGCAGCGGAGGCTGCGTCGACTACGTTACCGACGAGGCCTACAAATCGGCCTCCCTCGCCGAGTTCGCCAAGTGGGTCGACACCTACAGAAACCACCCCGGCGTACTCATGTGGAACGTCGGCAACGAGTCGGTCCTCGGGCTGCAGAACTGCTACAGCGGTGACGCACTGGAACAGCAGCGCAACGCCTACACCACCTTCGTCAACGACGTGGCGAAGAAGATCCACACGATCGACCCCGACCACCCCGTGACCTCGACCGACGCCTGGACGGGCGCCTGGCCGTACTACCGGCGCAACGCCCCGGACCTGGACCTGTACTCGGTCAACGCCTACGGCGACATCTGCGGGGTACGCGCCGCCTGGGAGGCCGGCGGCTACACCAAGCCCTACATCGTCACCGAGGGCGGCCCGGCCGGTGAGTGGGAGGTCCCCGACGACGCCAACGGAGTCCCGGACGAGCCCACCGACGTTCAGAAGGCCGACGGGTACACCAAGGCCTGGAACTGCGTCACCTCGCACCAAGGCGTCGCCCTGGGCGCCACCCTCTTCCACTACGGCACGGAGCACGACTTCGGCGGCATCTGGTTCAACGTGGTGCCCGACGGCAAGAAGCGGCTCTCGTACTACGCGCTGAAGAAGGCGTACGCCGGTTCCACGGCCGGGGACAACACCCCGCCCGTCATCACCGGCATGACGGTCCAGCACGCCAACGGGGCTCCGGCAGGAGCGGAGTTCACCGTAGGTGCCGACATCCGCGACCCGGACGACGACCCGTTGACCTACCGGATCTTCCTGAGCGGGAACTACGCCACCGGTGACAAGGCTCTGGTCGAGGCCGTCTGGCGGTCCACGGGCAACGGCACCTTCGCCGTGAAGGCGCCGGAGCGGCTCGGGGTGTGGAAGGTGTACATCCAGGCCGAGGACGGACACGGCAACGCCGGCATCGAGACCAAGTCCGTGAAGGTCGTGGTGCCCCCGGTCAACGGCACCAACCTGGCCCTCGGCCGGCCGGCCACCGCCACGTCCGCACAGACCGGCAGCAGCGGCTGCCCCTGCACCGCCGCCATGGCGACCGACGGCAGGATGGACACCCGCTGGGCCAGCGACTGGAGCGACCCGCAGTCGATCCAGGTCGACCTGGGCGAACGGAAGTCCATCCGCCACCTCCAGCTGGTGTGGGACCCGGCCTACGCCAAGGCGTACGAGGTACTGGTGTCGGACGACGGCAGCAATTGGCGGTCCGTCCACACCACCACCAGCGGCAACGGTGACGCCGACGACCTGGACCTCGCGCAGACCGCCCGTTACGTGAAGCTCAACCTCACGCAACGGGGCACCGGTTGGGGCTACTCCCTCTGGGAGTTCGGCATCTACGGCTGAGAGACGGGCGGCGCCGGTGAGGTCAGGAGTGCCCCTCACCGGCGCCGCCCGGCGCGGGCGTGTCGTTGGCGGGGCGCGGGTGGGGGAGCGGCGAAGGTGAGGGCATGAACGTCGCAGACATGCTGACCGATGGATACGCCCGCATCAAGGAGACGGTGCACGCGGCCGTCGAGGGCCTCGAACCCGACGACCTCAACGCCCGACTCGACGACGGGGCGAATTCGATCGCCTGGCTGGTGTGGCATCTGACCCGCGTCCAGGACGACCACATCGCGGATGCTGCGGGGACCGAGCAGGTCTGGTTCACGGAGGACTGGGCCGGCCGCTTCGACCTGCCGGTCGCCAAGCACGCCACCGGCTACGGACACAGCAGCAAGCAGGTCGGCGCGGTACAGGTCGGCTCTGCCGAGCTGCTGCTCGGCTACCACGACGCGGTGCACGCACGGTCGGCCGCATTCATCCGGGGCCTCGACACCGAGGCGCTCGACCGCATCGTCGACGAGGCCTGGTCGCCGCCCGTCACTCTGGGCGTACGCCTGATCAGCGTCCTGTCGGACGACCTTCAGCATGCCGGGCAGGCGGCCTTCGTCCGGGGATGCCTGGAGCGACGCTAAGGGCTGCCCCGGCGGGCCCGCCAAGAGCGTCAGCATCCTTCCGGGGCTGCCCCGTCATCCCCCGGGAGCGAGAAGCTCCGGTTGCCCGGCTGAGAGGACGGACGGCTTCCGGGTGCGGGCGAAGTGTCCCGGACCGGTGCCCACGACCCGCTTGAAGTGGCGTGTCAGATGGGACTGGTCGTAGAACCCGACGGCGCTCGCCACGTCCGACGCCGGAAGCCCCTGGAGGAGCAGCCCGCGTGCGAGATCCACGCGGCGGCCCGTCAGGTACTGGTGCGGCGCCATGCCGAACTCCCGGCTGAAGGCCCGCACCAGGTGTGCGTGATGGGCGTGGAGCCGAAGCGCCGCCTCCTGGAGGGT
The DNA here is from genome assembly GCF_045162765.1 of Streptomyces sp. NBC_01013. Lineage (NCBI taxonomy): Bacteria > Bacillati > Actinomycetota > Actinomycetes > Kitasatosporales > Streptomycetaceae > Streptomyces > Streptomyces sp. NBC_01013. The sequence goes on along the minus strand of NZ_CP108687.1, from coordinate 365,517 downwards.
GATCCCTTCCACGAACCGTTCGTCGAGCAGCTCCCGCAGCCGGTGTGCGACCCTGCGGTCACGGGCATGCCGTACGGGCTCCGGGCGGCTGCGCAGATGCCGGTCGAGGCGTTCGGCGACGAGAGCGAGGCGGCTCGCCGCTTCCAGCTCGTCGCCCGGCCCGGCGAGCGTCGTGTGCAGGCGGTCGATCCCCCGGCGCAGAGCCGGATCGCGGACGACGGGCCGGTCCACCGCCATGCCGATGAGTTCCTCGTCGACCTGGGCGACGTCGAGGTACAGGACACGCTTGCGGAACCCCGCGGCCGTGGCGGCGCCGCCGTTGTGCGGGACGTGCGGGGGCAGCAGCGTCACCACGTCGGTGAGCACTCCGTGCTCGTGCCGGTCCAGGTCGTAGCGGACCATGCCCTCGTCCACGATGAGCAGCGTCCAGGCATCATGCGTGTGCATCGGGTAGATGTGGTCGGTGAAGCGGGCGTGGAAGACCTCGTCGATTCCCGCCACCGACGGACGCCACGCGGTGATGTCCGGACGTGCAGCCATGGGCCGATCGTACGCCCGGCCCCGCGCCCCGGGCCGCGTGGCCGGCCGTGCAAAGTTCGTACAAGACGAGGCGGCGCACGGCCCGGCAGGCTCGGTCCCATGACAGATGAACTCGCCCCCGTCCGCTTCGACACCAAGATCGCCGTGCTGCTCCGGGACGACCTGGAGACCTGGCAGCGCCTCAACGTGACGGCCTTCCTGGTCAGCGGGCTCGGCACGGCCGCGCCCGAGGTGGTCGGCGAGCCGTACGCCGACGCCGACGACACCCCGTACCTGCCGATGTTCCGTCAGCCGGTGATGGTCTTCGAAGGGCCGAAGGAGCTGCTGACGACCGCGCACACCCGGGCTGTCGGCCGTGGCGTGACCCTGTCGGTGTTCACCTCCGACCTGTTCGCGACGGGCAACGACCGGGACAACCGGGCCGCGGTCCGTGCGGTGCGGCGGGACGGCATGGACCTGGTCGGGATGGCGGTGTACGGACCGCGCAACGCCGTGGACAAGATCCTCAAGGGTGCGTCGATGCATCCCTGAGAGCGGCTGCCGCGTGCCGCGGGAACGCCTGGCGGCCGCGGGTCACACGGTGCGTTCGACGAGATACGGCAGCAGCAGGAGGAGGTCCGCGCGAGGCTCGGCGGCCAGGGTGACACTGCCCAGACAGGCGCGGGCACGCTCCAGATGCCGGTCCGCCTCCGCCAGGGCAGCGGAGCGGCCGCCGGCCTCCTCGATCAGCCCCGCTGCCCGCCGGGCCGTACGGTCGTCCAGCGGTTCGCCGGTACGCAGCAACGCGCCGAGTCGCAGAGAGGCCGGGCCGCCTGCGGCGAGTGCGGTGAGGACGGGGTACGTCTTCTTCCGGCGCCGCAGATCGCTGTGGACCGGCTTGCCCGTGATCTCCGGGTCGCCCCAGATCCCGAGCACGTCGTCCACTGCCTGGAACGCCACACCGAGGTGCCGCCCCGCTGCTGTGAGGGCATCGGTCTCCGAGCGGCCGGCGCCGCCCAGTACAGCGCCCAGACCGGCGGCGCAGCCCAGCAGGGCGCCCGTCTTCTGTTCGGCCATCACCCGGTACTCGTGCGGCTGCACGGCGTCGGGCCCGGTCCAGGGCCGCGTCTCGAAGAGCAGGTCGTCCGCCTGGCCGCGGACCAGCTCGTCGAGCGTCCCGGCCAGCAGCCGGACCGCCTGGCCGCAGGCGTTGCCGGGGGCTCCGGCCAGTGTCTGGACGGCGAGCGCGAAGAGTGCGTCCCCCGCCAGGACCGCCGGCCCGGTTCCGTAGGCCTTCCAGGCGGTGGCCCGCTGCCTGCGGGTCTCGTCGCCGTCCATGATGTCGTCGTGGAGCAGGGAGAACGTGTGGATCAGTTCGACGGCGACCGCCCCGAGGACCGCGCTCTCCGCCTTGCCACCGACGGCCTCCGCGCCGAGCAGGGCCAGGGTCTGCCGAATCCCCTTGCCCTGCGCACCGGGGGCCGCCCGCCCGTCGGACCCGTCCCAGCCGAGGGAGAATGCGGTGATCTCTGCATGCCACGGATGCATCTGCCGGACCGCCTGCCCGAGTGCCGGACGGACGAGTTCGCGACAACGGGCGAGTATCCGGGGTGCGTCCGTCCGCTGGGCCACGGGAGGCGTCATCGGCGACCGCCCACCGGGGCGGCAGCGCGCTCGGCCGCAGCGATGTCGTCGGCCGGAGGCAAGCCGTCGGCCGGTGTCACGCCGAGTTCCGCGTACGCCTTGTCGACCATGTCACGGGCGTTGAGCAGTCCGATCCGGTCCAGCGTGCGACGAAGTTCGTCCAGGTCCGCGGCGGTCCGCGCACGGTCACGGCCGAGCCGGGCGAGTGACTTCACCAGTCCGAGACGGGCCAGCGCCTCGCCCCGCGGCTCCGTCATCGCGCGGAACTCCGCCAGCGCCCCCTCGTAGACCGTCCGCGCCTCCTCGTACCGCCGGGCGCGGTAGAGCACATTGGCGCGCATCTTGTGGTTGTACGCGAGAGCGCTCGACAACTTCATCGCACGGCAGGACAGTTCGGCCTCGGCCAGCAGGGCGAGGGCGCGCTCCGGGTCGTTGTCCCGTACGGAGATGATGTCGGCCATGCCGCGCAGCGCCCAGGCACGCCCGCGCCGGTCGTCCGCGTCCCCGGCGAGCCGGGCCGCCTCCTCGAACATCTCCAGGGCGGTGTCGAACGACCCGGTGTTCCGGTGGATCTGGGCGATGCCCTCCAGGGCCCAGACGGTGTGGCGGGCCTCGCCGCGGGCACGCGCCTCGGTGAGGAGCTGCTCGTGCAGCGCGGCGACGGTCCGGTAGTCGCCCTGGATGCGCCCGGTCTCCGCGAGGCCGGCCAGGGAGTAGCCGCGTGCGACCACGTCTCCGCCCGCCTTCCCCAGGTCCGCGGCCAGCCGCAACAGGCGGAAGGCGAGCCGCAGTCCGCCGCGCTGGCGCGCGAGCGTCCCCCCGCTCCACAGTGCCCAGGCCATGGCTCCCGTGTCACCGGCCGATCGGGCTGCCCGGTAGCTCGCCTTCCAGGCCCGGTCCGCCTCCTGGACGTGACCCAGCCGGCGGTGGGCCTCGGCCACCGCGAGTCCGGCCCGGGCCACGTCCTGGGGGGAGCCGACGAGCTCGGCCTCCTTCAAGTGCCTTTCACCCTCGGCCAGTACGTCCGCGATGGATGCGTTGACGGACAACTTGGTGAGGGGGCCCTGGTATTCGGGCGCCAGCGCTTTGCTGTGCATGGGAGCCTTTCGCGCGGGCAGGGCGCCCCCGGCGACATCTATACCCTTGGTGTATACATCGAAGGTATAGATGTGCGGTGGTCTGACCCCTGCGCTCGTGGGGGGTCGGTCGTGTGCGGCGTGCCGCCTTGTTGTGGATCAAGACGGCGAACACGCCCCGAGGGTTGCTCGGCGAGCAGGGAAACCGTGCGGAAGCGTGTGCGGACCGCGCGAGCCGGCAGCCGGTGGGATGCGCGGCGAGTCAGGCGGGCCGGGCTGCCAGGTGCCCGGTGAACCACACCCGGGCCAGCTCGGCGACCTCGTCCAGGGCGCCCGGCTCCTCGAAGAGGTGCGTGGCATGGGCGACGACGTCGAGCCGGTTCTCGCAGCGCAGTTGGGCCTGGGCCTGCCGGTTCAGCTCCAGGACCCGGGTGTCGTCGCCGCCCACGATGAGCAGCGTCGGGGCCCGGACGTCGCCGAGACAGTCACCGGCGAGGTCCGGCCTGCCGCCCCGGGAAACGACGGCACCGATCCCCGCACCGCGCTCCGTGCCGACGGACGCGGCGGCCCGCAGTGCAGCCGCGGCCCCGGTGCTCGCCCCGAACACGCCGACGGGGGCCCGCGTTCGGCGCTGCACCCAGGCGGTGGCGTCCACGAGCCGCCCGGCCAGGGTCGCTATGTCGAAGACATTGGCACGGTCGGACTCCTCGCCGGGGGTGAGCAGGTCGAAGAGCAAGGTGCCGAGGCCCGCCCGGTTCAGCGCCGTTGCCACCGACCGGTTGCGCGGGCTGTGCCGGCTGCTGCCGGAGCCATGGGCGAACACGACGAGTGCCCCGGCGTCCCCGGGCTCGGTGAGAGTGCCCGGCAGAACCACGCCGCCCGCCTCCACCGCCACCTCGACCGTGGCAGGGGACGTGTCCCGGGCCGCGGCCCGGGCCAGCAGCGAGACGACTTCCTCGTCCGGGGTCTGGCCGAAGTCCCGGTACCACTCGCCCACGGCGGAGAAGCCGTGCGGTGTCGACAGACAGACCATCTCGTCGACCAGACCGCCCAGCCGTTCGGCGGCGTCCGGAGGTGCCACCGGGACCGCCAGCACCACGCGCGCCGCACCCTGGGCGCGGGCAACCTCGCATGCGGCCAGAGCCGTCGCGCCGGTCGCGATCCCGTCGTCGACGACGATGACCGTGCGCCCCGCCAGCGGGATCCGCGGCCGGTCGCCCCGGAACGCCCGAGCACGCCGCGACAGCTCGGCCTCCTCGGCCCGCTCGACCGCGGCGACGTCCGCCTCCGACACCCGGCCGCGGCGCACGATGTCCTCGCTGATGACGCGTACACCGCCCTCGCCTATGGCGCCGAAGCCGAGTTCCGGGTGGTACGGAACGCCGAGCTTGCGCACCACGATCACATCGAGGGCCGCCCCGAGCTCCCGGGCGACACGGAAGGCCACCGGTACGCCGCCACGCGGCAGTCCCAGCACCACGGGATCACTCGTCGCCAGCGGGCGGAGGGCCAGGGCCAGCCGACGTCCCGCGTCGGCGCGGTCGGCGAACAGCACAGGGGTTCACCCCCGGATCACGGAAGCGGGCGGCAGCCCGGACACCTACTTCGAATCAACACCGTGCCCCGCCGGCCCGCAACCGCCGGGGGCCGCCCCGTCGCCGTGAACCGAGCCGGGGCGACACGAGGGGGAGCCCGGTAGGGCGCGCCGGCCGCGCCTTCCGGGCGGTCGGGCCAGGCACAACAGGGGGGCAGCGGGGAGTTCCGGGCGCGGCAGGGGCGGCGGTGAGTTCCCCGCACGGCCGGCGGCGCGGTGAGCCGAGGAGTGCGGCGCGGTGACGGGCGTCGTCCGTGGTGCGGGGCCACCATCCGACACCACGCGACGAGCCACAGGTGCTGAAGCCGGAGGTGCCCGGAGTCGTATGGCGCCTCAGGCCCGGTCCCGGACCGGATCCTGCTCGTGGTGCGGCGAGTGGTCGTGCCGGGGGAGCAGGAACGGGGTGATCAGCATGAGAAGACCGGCGACCGCGATCGCGGTGCGGGGGCCGGTGATCCCGGCCAGCGCTCCCCACAGCCCGGTCAGGGTCGCCACGGTCGCCTTGCTGGTGACGGACCACGCCGACAGGGTGCGGGCGATCCTGTCCGTAGCTGTTCGCTCGAGCCGGTAGGTGGCGAACACCGGGTTGAACACGCCCATGCAGGTGATCAGCCCGAACTCGACTGCGATGACCAGCACGAGCCCGGCCACGCCGGGCCGGACGAACACCAGCCCCAGGGACCAGCACGCCCGCAGTGTCCCGGCCGTGAGCATGACCCTGTGCCGTCCGAACCGAGAGACGAGCCGGCGGGCGAGCCGTGCGCCGACGAGGCCGCCGACGCAGGGCACGCCGAAGGCGAGGCCGTACTGCCACGGGGCGAACCCCAGATCGCCGAGCATGAGGACGGCGAGCAGCGGAGAGGTCGCCATGATCAGTCCGCTGACCAGGACCGTGTTGAAGAACAGGGGGCGCAGGGTCGGATGGGCCAGGATGTACCGCCACCCCTGGAGCAGGTCGGCCGGGCGGACCCGCGTCCTGCCCGTACTCGTCACAGGACGCGGCTCGCTGCCGCCGATCGCACTGAGTCCTGCGGCTGAGAGCAGATAGCTGACCGCATCGGCCACCACCGTCATCACCGGTCCGAACAGTCCGACCGCCGCGGTGCCGGCCGGCGGACCGAGCACGGTGGCGGTCCAGGTCGTGGACTCGAACCGGCCGTTCGCGACGAGCAGGTCCTCCGGCCGCACCAGCGCCTTCAGATACGCGCCACTGGCCGCACTGAAGGCGATGTCGGCGGCGCCGACGACCACGGACACCACGAGGAGCTGGACGAAGCCGAGCAGATCGAGCGCGTACGCCACCGGGATGCTCATCAGTGCCACGAAACGCGTCAGGTCCATCGCGACCATCACCGGTCGCTTGCGCCGAAACTCCACCCACGGCCCGAGCGGCACCGCCACCACGGCCCCCACCGCGAGCCCCGTGGCTGCCAGCACCGATACCTGGGCAGGACCGGCGTGCAGCGCGAGGATCGCGATCAGAGCGAACGCGTCGAATGCGAACCGCGTGCCGAACGTGCTGATCGCATAAGCCGCCCACAGCCAGCCGAACTCTCGGCCCAAAGGTCTCCTGACCACCATGCCCGACACGCCCCCGGAGTCTCACCTGAACAAACCGACGTTGACCGGTGAGAGCTAAGCGAGCAGGAGTGCGGCAGGTCAAACAACCCATCTGCCGATGTTCTACAACCATGTGTTGTGCTCTAGCGTGGTCCGGCATGGATCTCGAAGCCGTACGTACTTTCGTCGCCGTGGCGGACGCGGGCCAGTTCCGGGAAGCCGCCGCCGATCTGGCGGTCACCCAGCAGGCCGTCTCCAAGCGCATCGCCGTACTGGAGAAGAACCTCGGGGTGCGGCTGTTCACCCGTACGGCGCGCGGAGCCGAGCTCACCTTCGACGGGCAGGCGTTCCTGCTCCAGGCGCGCGAACTGCTGCGCGTCGCCGATCGCGCGGTCGCATCGGTGCGCCCCGGCCGCCGTCCGCTGCGAGTAGACGTCATCGCGTCGCGCGGCGCGCAGGCGGGCCTGATGCGTGACTTCCACCGCGCGCACCCCGAGATCGAGCTCGACGTGCTGATGGTGTTCGACATCGAAGCCGCCGTCACCGCCATCCGGGCCGGTTCGATCGACGCGACCTTCCGGGCCGTGGGAGCGCCCGGCCGGCCGCTGCCGGAGGGCCTCGACTCCGTCCGGGTACTCGACGAGCCGCTCCAGCTCCTCACGGGGCCCGCCCACGCGCTGGCGGGTGCCAGGTCAGTGCCTCTCGCCCAACTCGTCGGACACCGGATCTGGATGCCCGGCATCGTCCCCGGTACCGAGTGGGCCGCCTACTACGACGATCTCGTTGCCGAGTTCGGCCTCACCATCGAAGCGACCGGTCCCAACTTCGGCTCCGACGCGCTTCTCGACACCGTCGCCGACACCCCGGCCCTCGCCACCTTCATGGGTGAGCACACCCGCCTCATCTGGCCCGTGGGCCATGGCCTGCGCCGCATCCCGGTGACCGGTCCCACGCCCGTCTACCCGCACTCGCTGATCTGGCGCCGTGACAACCCGCACCCCGGGCTCACCGCACTCCGGGCCTTCCTCGGCTCCACACGGTCAGGCCGTTCCGATGGCGGTACCTGGACCCCCACATGGACGCGGCAGTGAGCACGGCCCGTCCTCGGTGAGCTGTCCGCGGTTCACCGTGCGCCCGAGCGCGCGACGCGGAATCCCGTGTCGTCGATCCGGAACGTCGGGTGACTGCGCCGGCGCACCGAGGCCCGGCAGCTCCAGCGCTCGTCGAACCAGCCACCACCGCGCAGTACCCGGTAGGTGCCGTACACCTCGGCGTCGTACACGTCCCAGCACCACTCCCACACGTTGCCCAGCGTGTCGTAAAGGCCCCAGGTGTTGGGCTGCCGGCCGCCCACCTCGTGCGGCCGCTCCTTCGAGTTGCCGCGATGCCAGGCGATGTCGTCGAGCGGCCCGTACCGTGCCTCCGTCGTGCCGGCCCGGCAGGCGTGCTCCCACTCGGCCTCGCTCGGCAGCCGATACCCGTCGGCTGCCGTGTCCCACTCGACCCGAGCGGCGTCGTCGTGGAGCAGGTAGGCAGGAGTCAGGCCCTCGCGCACGGAAAGGGCGTTGCAGAAGTGCACGGCGTCCAGCCAGGAAACCCCCTCCACGGGAAGCAGACCGCCCTGCGAGGTGCTCGGCCGCTCTCCCGTCACCTGCGCGTACTGCGCCTGGGTGACCGGGAACACCGCGAGCCGGTACGGGGCGAGATCGACCGCCCAGCTGTGCTGCGTACGACGGTCGGACAGGGTCACGCGTCCCGGCGGGACGTCGACCATGGTGATTGCGGTGCTGGTGTCCATAGGGCGGTGATCCTACCAATCACGCGTCCTGCGGATTGAGCGTGAACCGGGTCAACCACCCGCATTTCGCAGGGCTTTGACGGGCCCGGACTCAGCCTGCGGCGGCCTCACGGCTGATCTGCTCGAACCGGGCTCCCATGGCCGCGGCCAGAGCCTGCGCGGCCGAGAGGGGGCGGACCATGACCATCAGGTCGTCGATCTCGCCCGCCTCGTTCATGTGCAGGAAGTCGCAGCCGTTGATCTCCCGGTCGCCCACCTTCGCGACGAAGACGAGTGCGTGATCGCGGCCGTCCTCGCTCGTCATCTCCCGGACGTAACGAAGGTCCGTGAAGACCTCGGAGACCGCGCGCAGGATCGCTGCGGTGAGCGGGCGGCCGGGATAGGGCTTGAACGCCACAGGGCTGGTGAAGACGACATCCTCCGCCAGGAGTGCCTCGACCGCGTCGAGGTCGTGCGCCTCGACGGCTTTACGGAAAGGGTGCATCCCACGCTCCATAGTCAATAAGTTGAATAGGTGTGAAAGAGATTAATCACATCGGTGTTAGCGTGTCCAGATGTCTCTCAAGTACGCGGTCCTGGCGGCGCTGCTGGAGGGCGAGGCCTCCGGTTACGACCTCGCCAAGATCTTCGACGTCTCGGTGGCGAACTTCTGGTCCGCGACCCCGCAACAGCTCTACCGCGAACTGGAGCGGTTGGCGGAGAGCGGTCTGATCGACGCCCGGGTCGTCGAACAGCAGCGCAGGCCGAACAAGCGCGTGTTCACCCTGACGGGAGCGGGCCGCGGAGCGCTGGCCGGGTTCACCGCCGGAGCGCCCCGCCCCACGGCCATCCGTGACGAGCTCCTGGTCATGACCCAGGCCGTGGACGACGGCGACAGGGAGGCGGTCCGCGCCTCCGTCGAGGAGCGCATGGCATGGGCGCGCGCGAAGCTCGCCCGTTACGAACGGCTGCGGGAGCGCATGCTGGACGGCCGTGACGAGGACACCTTCGTACGGGATACGGACCGCATCGGCCCGTATCTGACACTGATGCGCGGGCGGTCCTTCGAGGAGGAGAACATTCGCTGGGGGCAGAGGGTCCTTCAAATCCTGGAGGACCGCGCGGAATCGGCTCCCGTTCGCGACGAGTCCGCCGCAGGCGGACGAGCCGGCTGACTCGCGGGCGGCGGGGATCCCGACCGTCGGGCAGGGGCCGTGTCATACCCCTGGGCTAGGTTTTCCCCATGACTGATTTCGTACTGGTGGCGGGCGCGTGGCTCGGGGCACCGGCCTGGGACGACGTGGTGCCCGGCCTGCGAGCGGCAGGACACGGCGCGTACCCCTTGACCTTGTCGGGTGTGGGCGAGAAGCAGGACAGACCGGCCGGCCGGCAGACCCATGTGGCCGACATCGTCGACGAGGTGGATCGCCTCGGTCTGCGTGACGTCGTTCTGGTCGGACACAGCTACGCGGGCATTCCCGTCGGACAGGCGGCCGAGCGCATCGGTGACCGGCTGGCCCGCGTGGTCTTCGTGGACGCCAGCGTTCCGGCCGACGGCGAGTCGTTCGTCTCCGCCTGGTGGCAGGGCCCGGCGGCGCTGGAGGCCGAGATCGCGGGGAACGGCGGCTCATGGGCCCCGCCGGCTGCGTCGGACTTCGAAGGACAGGGCCTCACCGACGAGCAGACCGCACGGATCGTGAGCGGCGCCACGCCGCACCCGGGCGCCTCGCTGAGGGACCCCGCGGTGCTGACCGGCCCGCTCGGCGAGCTTCCGGCGACGTACATCAAGTGCCTTCTCGACGGCCCCGAACCGACCGATGACGTCGCCGCGTTGCTGACCGGTGAGCGGTGGGAGCTGATCACCATGGACACGGGCCACTGGCCGATGTTCTCCCGGCCGGAGGAGCTGGTCGGGATCCTGAACCGCACAGCGACGCTCTGACCTGCCCTCGGCCCGGCACGCCCGTGCGGTGGCGGACGGCTCGCCGCTTGGCCCTCGGGCGTGTTTCGAACAGGACGCGCGCCCCCGAGCCGCTCCGGGCCCCGATGGACGACTGACCGCGCCCCGGGCGACTGCCTCGCGCGCGACGTGTTCACCAGGTCAGTTCCGCGAGCCGGGCCTCGATCCGCTCGCGGTCCCACGCCCCGTCCGCGACGACCACCCGGTAGCGCCGGGCCAGCGTCGCCCCGGGCGCCAGCGCCAGTTCGTCGTGGAAGGCGAAGGAGGGGGCCACCGCGGCGAAGGGGTCGTTGCGGACGAACCAGTGCGCGGGGTGCTCACCGCCCGCGCCTGTGTGGTCGTTCTCCGGGGCATGGGCGAAGACGAGCGTCGCGTGGCCGTCCGCTCCGTCATGCTCGCCGCTGTAGGCAAGCCACGGTGCCTGCCGGCCCATCACCTCGGGGCCCTCGCCGTCCGGGGTGAGGATCCGGCCGTCACGGAAGGCGCGCGGGCCGCGCCAGAACAACCCGGTGTAGCCCGCGTCCTGCCGTCCGTGCGTGGTCGGACTGCCGAACCGCAGGGGCTCGTCCCGCCGGTTGGTGACGGCCGACGACCACGTCAGCACCCAGCTGCCGGACGCCGGGTCGACGTCGTGCACCTCTACCCGGCGCACCTCGTCGGCCCACAGTCCGCCACCGTACGGATGCCAGCTCAGCCGCTCGGCGAGGGTGACCCCGCCCTCCCGCACCGACACCTCGTCGAAACCGCGGTGCGCCATGGAGCCCACCCGCTCGGGCAGCGGCCGGTACCCCTCGCCCCGCACGTAGGTGTTGCCGCCCCACAGGTTCTGGCCCGACAGATGCGAGGCGGTCAACTGGAGCCCCTTGTGCCAGCGGTGGTCGTTGGGCCGGTAGTCGGTCACCACCCGGTCGAGAAGGGTGCGCAGCGGATGGATGTACGGCTTCGGTGCCTCCCAGGCCGCCTCGGGCCGGTACACGTACCGCAGCAGTTCGACCCCGCTGCCCGCCTCGGTGACGGCGATGTGGTCGCCGTGCCGGTGCACCAGACCCAGCCGGCCGGTCATGCGGACGCCTGCGCAGACCCGGGTGCCCAGCCGGGGGCGTTGCCGTGCAGGGCGCTGTAGTAGGGGTCGCCGGGCCCGATCTCGCCGGCCAGGACGGTGTTCCCGGTGAAGGCGGCCTTGTACAGGGCGGCGACCAGTTCCAGGCTCGTACGCCCGTCGGCTCCGCTGCTGCGCGGTCGGCGGCCCGCCCGCATGTCGCTGAGCAGGCCACGCAGCTGAGCCTCATGGGAGCTGGGCACATCGAGGCCGAAGTCCCGCCATCCGGCGACCTGTTCGGCTGACACCCCCGGAGCCGGGGTGATCCGCCAGTCCGCGTTGCGATGGCCGTACAGATGGGTGAGCTCGACCGTGGCCTGCTCGCAGTCGATCCGGATCCGGCTGACCTCGTCCGGGCTGAGGACGCTGTTGACGATCGTGGCCATGGTGCCGTTCTCGAAGCGGACGAGTGCCGTGGAGACGTCCTCCGTCTCCACGTCGTGCACCAGCCGTCCCGCCATCGCCCGGATCTCCGACCACGGACCCAGCAGATCCAGCATCAGGTCCATCTGATGGATGCCGTGGCCCATCGCCGGGCCGCCCCCCTCCGTACTCCAACGGCCGCGCCAGGGCGCGGAGTAGTACGCCTCGTCCCGGTACCAGGTGGTCTGGCAGTGGGCTACCAGGGGCCGTCCCATCGCCTGCTCGGTCAGCAGGGCCCGGACGTGGTCCGAGCCGGAGCCGAACCGGTGCTGGAACACGATGGCCGCGTACGGGCCGCCCTTGTCAGGATCTTCCGCCGCCTCGATGGCGTCGAAGTCCTCCAGCGAGGGGCAAGGGGGCTTCTCGCACCACACCCAGGCCCCGGCGCGGAGTGCGGCGATGGTCTGATCGCGGTGGAAGCGTGGCGGGGTGCCGAGCGTGACGAGATCGGGGCGCTCCGCGGCGAGCATCCGGTCGAGATCCGTGTAGGGACGACCGGCGCCCGCCTCGGCGCAGAACGCCTCCGCGGAGACGGCGTCGACATCGACGGCCGCGACGATCTCCAGGGGCTGTTCGGCGGCCAGCGCACGCAGGGCAGGCAGATGACTGACGCGCGCGATCGCGCCGGTGCCGACGATCGCGACCCGGATCGGCCGGCTGGGGAAAGCCTGGCTGGGCGTGACAAACACCTCCACGGTGAACGGGGGCGCCCACCGGGTAGCAAGCGCTTTCTCCCCTCGGAAACCTAGGCTTCACGCAGGGGTCGGGTCAAGGGAGGAACCCTCCGGCCGCAGCCGCCTGCCGGTACGAACGACGGCCTCCGCCCGGGACCCGACGGGGTGGGAGTGGCGGACCGTGCGGCGCGGTCCGATGAGTCCGCACCGGTGCGGGAGTCATCCTGTCGACCCCTATGCGAGAAGGTGGAGCGATGAGCACCCTGCGCGAAGTACTGGAGAAGCACGTACGCGAGGGATCGGTGCCGGGAGCCGTGGCCCTGGTGGCCCGGGGAGACCGGGTGGACGTGCAGGCAGCCGGAAGCGCCGATGCCGGAGGCGGTACGCCGATGGCGCCCGACTCGATCTTCCGGATCGCGTCCCTCACCAAACCCATCGCCGCGGCGGCGGCCATGATGCTGATCGAGGACGGCCGGTTCGGGCTGGACGATCCGGTAGCGCCCTGGCTGCCCGAACTGGCGTCGGCCATGGTCGTGCGCACCCCCGACAGTCCGCTGGGTGACGTGGTCCCGGCCGACCGGCCCATCACCGTGTCCGACCTGCTGACCTTCCGTGCGGGGTACGGATTCCCGTCCGACTTCTCGCTGCCCGCCGTCGCGCCCCTGTTCAGCGAGTTGAAGCAGGCCCCACCGCAGCCTCAGGCTGTCGCCGCCCCGGATGCCTGGATGGCGGCGCTGGCCCGCATTCCGATGCTGTACCAGCCGGGGGAGGCCTGGCTGTACAACGCCTGCTCCGACATCCTGGGCGTCCTGATCGCCCGGGCCTGCGGGCAGTCGCTGCCGGAGTTCCTGGCCGAGCGGCTCTTCGAACCGCTCGGCATGACCGACACCGGTTTCTACGTACCGGCGCAGAAGCTCCACCGGTTCACCAGCTACTACCGGGCCGGTGAGGCAGGGAACCTCGCACTTGTCGACGCCCCCGACGGGCAGTGGAGCAGCATGCCGGACTTCCCGTCCGCAGCCGGCGGCCTGGTGTCGACCGCAGCCGACTGGTACGCCTTCGGCCGGATGCTGCTGGACGGCGGCACCGTGGGCGACCGCGCTCTGCTGACGCCCGGATCGGTGCGACAGATGACGACCGATCACCTGACACCTGCACAGCGCAGGGCGAGCGGGCTGTTCACCGAGGGACAGGGCTGGGGGTTCGGCGGCTCGGTGGACGTCGAGCGGACCGATCCCTGGAACGTTCCGGGCCGCTACGGCTGGGTCGGCGGCACCGGCACCACGGCGCACATCATCCCGGCCACCGGTGCGGTCGCGATCATGCTCAGCCAGGTGGAGATGACCGGCCCCAAGCCGCCCGCGACGATGCGGGACTTCTGGCGCCACGTCGCCGCCGGCTGAGACTCCGGCACGCCCGGGGGCGCCGTCAGGCGTCCGGCACCGAGTCGGACTGGGCCTCGTCGCGTCCCGCGCCCCGCGCGTCACCGAACGGCACAGTGCCTCATGGAGTCCGGCCGGGGTCGGGACTCCGACCGCGCCCGGGCTGTCGAACCGCTCGGTGCGGCCCTCCCCGCACACCACGATCCGGTCACCCATCCGCACCGCCTCCTCGATGTCATGGGTGACCACCGGGACCGTCGTCCTGATCGTGTCCGGTCGACCTTCGAGATGTCGTCGCCGTCGACGAGGAGCCGGCCCGGGGCCGGTCCGGTTCGACCAGCCGGTTCACCCTCATCGTCGTGAGGGTTCCTGCCGCGGTCCGAGGGGCCGACCAGGGGGCCGGTTCCCCCTCGGCGACCTCGAAGGCCAGTCCGTCGACCGCGGTCGTCCCGTCCGGATGGATCTTCGACCCACTGGAACCGGATCATGCCTGCACGGCAGGAGCCGGGCGGGTCCGCCGTGCACGGGCCGGGACCGCCCGGGGCGGGACGGTGTGCTGAACTGTCCGAGAACCATCGATCCAGGAGCCTCCTTGAACAGCTATCGCCAGCCCGGCCTCGTCCTCACCGACCGTCACTTCACCGTGCCGCTCGACCACACCGACCCCGGTGGTGAGCAGATCGAGGTCTTCGGCCGCGAGGTGGTGGCCGCCTCCCGGGCCGGCGAGGAACTGCCGTGGCTGCTGTACCTGGAGGGCGGCCCGGGCTTCGGCGCCCGGCGCTTCACCGGAGCCGAGGCCTGGCTCGGGCGGGCGGTGAAGGAGTTCCGGGTGCTGCTCCTGGACCAGCGCGGCACCGGACTCTCCACCCCGGCCAACCGGCAGACCCTGCCGCTGCGCGGCGGTCCGCGCGAGCAGGCCGACTACCTCGCGCACTTCCGGTCCGACAGCATCGTGCGCGACTGCGAGCTGATCCGTCCGCAGCTGACGGGCGGTGCGCCCTGGACCGTCCTCGGCCAGTCCTTCGGCGGCTTCTGTGCCGTCCGGTATCTCTCGTCCGCTCCGGAAGGACTCCGCACCGTCCTGATCACCGGCGGCCTGCCCTCCCTCGACGCGCACGCGGACGACGTCTACCGCGCCGCGTACCCGAGGATCGAGCGGAAGGTCGCAGCGCACTACGCCCGCTACCCGCAGGACGTCGAGCGCGCCCGTGAGATCACCGCTCACCTCGCGGAACACCGCCCTGAGAGCGCCGGACACCGGCTGACGCCCGAGGGATTCCAGTCCCTCGGAATCATGCTCGGCGGGAGCAACGGCAGCCACCAGCTGCACTACCTGCTGGAGAACGCCTTCGTCACCACTGCGCACGGCACCGAGCTCTCGGACACCTTCCAGGAGGCCATGCGCACGGCCAACTCGTTCGCCGGGCATCCGCTGTACGCGGTCCTGCACGAGGCCATCTACGGCCACGGCGAGCGCCCCACCGGCTGGGCGGCCGAGCGGGTCCGTGCGGAGTTTCCCCAGTTCGACGCCGCGACCGCCCTCGAGGATGACAGCCCGGTCCTGTTCACGGGCGAGAGCATCCACCCCTGGCACTTCGACGTCGACCCGGCGCTGCGCCCGCTCCGCGAGACCGCGGAGCTGCTCGCCACCCGCGGCGACTGGGAGCCGTTGTACGACACCGGGCGCCTGGCCGCCAACGAGGTGCCGGTGGCCGCCGCCGTCTACCACGACGACATGTATGTGGACACCGCGCACGCGCTGCGTACCGCCGCCTGTATCCGCGGGCTGCGCACCTGGGTCACCGACGAGTTCGAGCACGACGGACTGCGCGCCGGTGGACCGCGGGTGCTGGACCGACTGCTTGCCCTGGTCCGCGACGAGGTCTGAGTTCCGTTACGGTCGCGAGCCGCCCGGTACGGGCGGGAGCCGGCCGCACGGGCAGGAGCCGGCCGCACTTCGAGTGCGGCCGGCTCCTTGCTGCCTGCGTGCTCAGCCCTGGAGCGCGTCCAGCGTCGCGTTCAGGTTCGAGGCGGAGCGCGGGGCGCGGTTGTGCGGGAGCTTCGCCAGCACCGCCGCCATGCCGCAGGTGTTCGTCACGGCGGAGAAGACGAGGCCGGCACCGACACCGGCGGACAGCCAGCGTGCGGCCGGACGGCTCACGCCCGCGAGGAGACCGGCCACCACGAGCGAACCGGCGGCTAGACGCACCTGACGCTCCATCGGCCACATGGCCCCGCCGCCCTCCGGGCGGTCGAGGCCGTGGCCCTCGCCCTCCCAGGCGGAGGTGCCGCCGGAGAGCGTCGCGGCGTCGATGTCGGCCGCCGAGAGGATGTCGCAGGCCCGCGTCGAGCGGACGCCGGAGGCGCACACCACGAGCAGGGCGCCCCGGGCCGACGCGGACTTGAGTGCGGGCACCGCCTCGGAGAGACGGTCGAGCGGAATGTTCAGGGCGCCGGGTACGTGCCCCGACGCGTACTCGCCGGGGGCGCGTACGTCGATCACGGTGAACTCCGCGAGACGGGCGGCGGCCTGGGCAGGGGAGAGAGATACGGGGCTGGTCACGAGCAGTGTTTCCTTTCGTTCACCGGGTGCGAGGAAGAGACTCGGTCTCTCCTGCCCCGGACGGGCTAGAATACCCCTCCGGGTATCAAAAGGAGGATGTGTGGAACTCGACATGGCGGCCGATGAACTCAAATCGGTGCTCAATCGTCTGCGCCGCGCACAGGGCCAGCTCACCGGAATCATCAGGATGATCGAGGAAGGGCGCGACTGCGAGGACGTCATCACTCAGATGGCGGCCGTCTCGCGGGCGCTCGACCGGGCCGGCTTCGCGATCATCGCGACAGGACTTCAGCACTGCATGGCCGACGGCGGCAGCGAACCCGCGGACCGGGACCAGATGCGCGCCCGGCTGGAGAAGCTCTTCCTCTCGCTGGCCTGAGAGGAGCGGGGGCCGCCCGGCACGGCTTCACGGCGGGTGCGGTCACATGACGGAGGCACGCTCCCTCCGCAACGGTGAACGATGCGCCCCGGGGGTATTTTCTCCGAGGCCGGGATAGATACCCCTAGGGGTATCTATTCGGCGGGTGGGGCGTATGCGACGCGGGGCCCCGCGCGGCCGGGCCGGTTAGCCTGCCGACATGACGGATCAGCTCGAACCGATGCCGACCGACTGGCAGCGCGCCCTCGCCGTCGTCGCACACCCCGACGACCTGGAGTACGGCTGCGCGGCGGCCGTCGCCGGCTGGACCGACGGCGGGCGTGACATCACGTATCTCCTGGCCACGCGGGGTGAGGCCGGAATCGACACACTCGAACCGGAGAGGTGCGCGCCGCTGCGCGAGCAGGAGCAGCGCGCGAGCGCGGCGGTCGTCGGGGTCTCCCGCGTCGAGTTCCTCGACCACCGCGACGGGGTGATCGAGTACGGCATCGGGCTGCGCCGCGACATCGCGGCGGCCGTCCGCCGTCACCGGCCGGAGCTGGTGATCACGCTCAATCACCGTGACACCTGGGGCGGTGTCGCCTGGAACACCCCCGACCACCGTGCGGTCGGGCGCGCCACGCTTGATGCGGCGGCCGATGCCGGCAACCGCTGGATCTTCCCGGAGCTGACCGAGCAGGGCCTGGAGCCGTGGGACGGTGTGCGCTGGGTGGCCGTGGCCGGGTCGGCCACGCCCACGCACGCCGTCGACGCCACGGCCGGTCTGGAACGGTCCGTGCAGTCGCTCCTCGCGCACCGCACGTACATCGAAGTGCTCACGGATCAGGACCCCGAGGCGTACTGCCGCAATTTCCTCACCGGAAACGCGCAGGCGTCCGCCGGGCGTTTCGGGGGGCGCCCGGCGGTCACGTTCGAGCTCCTTGCGCGCTGAGCGCGGGACCCTGGCTTCGGGAGGCCCGGTCGTCGTACGCTGAGCCGCGCACCGGATTCTGACGGTGTGTCAGTCCACGGAGGGGCGGGCCGTGATCGACATCCTGGACCACGGCATCCCGCACGGCCAGGAGCGGATGACGCTGCGGATCGAGAACGGCGTCGGTCTGCTGACGCTGTGCAGGCCGCAGCAGCTCAACGGCTGGAGCTGGGAGTCCAGCAGGCAGCTCGGCATCATGGCCGACCGGCTCCGCTTCGACGACTCGGCCAGGGCGGTCCTGGTGCGGGGTGAGGGCCGCGCCTTCTGTGCCGGGATCGACGTCACGGCGCCCGGGGGCGACATCACGGGCCGCACGTCCGCCGAGCGCACCCAGCGCTACTACGAGGGCATCCGGTGGGTCCACGAGCGTTTTGCGGCGTTCGCCGGCCTTCCGCAGCCCGTGATCGCCGCCGTGCAGGGCTACTGCCTCGGTTTCGGCTTCGAACTCGCCCTCATGGCGGACATCCGGATCGCCGCGGACAACGCGGTGTTCGCGCTGCCCGAGGCCGGGATCGGGGTGGCGGTCGACGCGGGCGGCGACATGCGTATCGCCCGCGAGGCGGGGGCGGGCTGGGCGAAGTATCTCGCGCTCACCGGGCGCCGGATCGACGCGGCGACGGCGGAGCGGATCGGGCTGCTCCAGGCCGTCACGCCCCTCGGTGAACTGGAGCGCACCGCCCGCTCGGTCGCCGAGTCCGTGGCGGCGAACGCGCCCCTTGCTGTCCGCCACATCAAGCGCTCGGTCGACGCGTACGCGGACGCCGGCCTCGGTGAGGCGCTGGACCGCACGGCTCTGGCCGCGGCCCTCACCCTCACCTCGCAGGACGCGGCGGAGGGTTATGCCGCGAAGGCTGCCCGCCGCCGGCCGCACTTCGACGGAAAATGACCCGAGGCGGGCCCCCTGCGTGGCCCCGCTCAACCGGCGCCGGGCGGGGTGAAGGGCCCGCGGCCCAACTGTTCGCGCACCGGCACCACGGGCGGCGCGACCAGTGAGCGCCGCTGCCAGTTCGCCCCGTCGACCACCAGTGAATGGCCGGAGACGAAGCCCGCGTACGGCGAGGCCAGGAACGTGGCCGCCCAGCCCAGTTCGCGGGGCAGGCCCACCCGCAGCGCCGGCTGCCGCGCGTCGAGGTCCCCGGCCCCACCGCCCGCTTCCGACCCGTCCCGGTCCAGGTGGCCGCGGATGTCGCGGGTCATGTCCTCGTGCGGCATCAGCCCCGGCACCAGCCCGTTGACGCGGATTCCGTACGGTCCCCACTCCACGGCAAGGGTCTCGACCAGGTTCTTCACCCCGGCCTTGGCGGCCGCGGAGTGAGCGTATCCGGGGCCGCCCGTCCAGGCGTACGAGGCGCCGACACACACGATCGAGCCACCCGTCCCGGCGGCGAGGTGGCGCCGCCCGAACTCCCGGGTCATGAACCAGGTCCCTGTCAGAGTGATGTCGAGGACCGCCCGCCAGGCGTTCGGCGACAGGTCCTCCGCGGGAGACGGGAAGTTGGCCGCCGCGTTGTTGACGAGGACATCGGGCGGCCCCAGTTCCGCCTCGATCCCGTCGAACACCTCAGTGATCCTCTCGGGGTCGCGGATGTCGCCCGGCGCGGTCAGGATTCGGCCTCGGGTGAGGGGTGCCAGCTCCTCCCGGGCGGCGGTCAGCCGCTCGGCGCTCCGGCCGACGAGCGCCAGGTCCGCTCCCAGTCGGGCGAACTCGGCCGCGACGGCTTTGCCGAGACCGGAACCGCCGCCGGTCACCAGGACAACGCTCCCGTCGTACGTGCCGGTCGGTAATGCGCTCGCCCCCAGCGGGGGAGGAGCGGGGAGTCCGCGGGTGTGCACGCTCTCCGTCATGACCGCATGAATACCGTCTCGGAAGTCAAAAGGCCAGGTCCACGCATTGATGTTGTCCAGACCATTGACATGCCAGCGCCAGGATGTTGAATTCAGTCTCGTTGTGTTGCGCGACTCTGGTGACTTGAGTGACCAATGGAGGATCTGTGACGCCTCGCCCACCCCGTCTCACCGTCATCGCCGCGGCGGCGGCCCTGCTTGCCGGTGGTCTGCTGACCGCCATGCCGGCCGCGCAAGCAGCCGGCGCCAGCCCGGCCGCACAGCCGGCCACGGCCCGGGACACCCCGGCCATCACCCCGACCCCGCAGTCAGTGAAGGCCGGAGCGGGCCGGGTCACGATCACTCCCACCGTCACCCTGGTCGTGGGGAAGACCGCCGACGAGCCGACGCTCGACGTGGTGACGACGGCCCTGCGCAAGGCAGGTGCACAGCGGGTCGTCCGTGCCGTGAAGCCGGCCCCGAACGGGCTCAACGTCCATGTCGGCGACGCCGGTGCGGTGGCCACCCAGAAGCTCGAAGGGCCCTCCGGGCTTCCCGCCGACGGGTACGTCCTCGGCATCGGAGCGGGCCGTATCGTCCTTGCGGGCAAGGACACCACCGGCACGTACTACGCCGCCCAGACCCTGCGTCAGGTCCTTCCGCAGCGGGCGCATCCGGGGGCCCGCGTCGACGGACTCTCGGTCCGCGACTGGCCCGGCACCGCCTTGCGCGGCGTCATCGAGGGCTTCTACGGCACCCCGTGGTCCCACGAGGCGCGGCTCGACCAGCTCGACTACTACGGCGAGCACAAGATGAACATCTACGTGTACTCGCCCAAGGACGACGCCTACCTCCGCGAGAAGTGGCGCGACCCCTACCCTGCCGACCAGTTGGCGCAGATCAAGGACCTCACCGACCGGGCGGTTCAGCGGCACGTCGAGTTCACCTACGCGCTCTCTCCCGGCCTGTCGGTCTGTTACAGCTCCGACGCGGACGCGAAGGCGCTCGTCGACAAGTTCCGGACGATCTGGGACATCGGCGTGCGCACGTTCGCGGTGCCGCTCGACGACATCAGCTACACCAACTGGAACTGTGACGCCGACAAGGCGAAATGGGGGACCGGGGGCGGTGCGGCCGGGGCCGCGCAGGCGTATCTGCTGAACAAGGTCAACCAGGAGTTCATCGCCACCCACCCCGGTGCCGAGCCGCTTCAGATGGTCCCCACCGAGTACTACAACGTGACCCCGTCCCCGTACAAGACGGCCCTCTCCGAACAGCTGGACC
Source organism: Streptomyces sp. NBC_01013 (assembly GCF_045162765.1). NCBI lineage: Bacteria > Bacillati > Actinomycetota > Actinomycetes > Kitasatosporales > Streptomycetaceae > Streptomyces > Streptomyces sp. NBC_01013. Next base: position 344,789 of record NZ_CP108687.1, on the reverse strand, counting down.
CGGACGTACTCGTCGAATGGACCGGGGTCGGCGTGGTCTCTCCGACCATGACGGTCGCTCAGGCCGACGCGGCGCGCGCGGTGTTCGGGCACCCGATCCTGACCTGGGACAACTACCCGGTGAACGACTACGCGACCAATCGGCTGCTGCTCGGCCCGTTCAACGGGCGCGAGAAGGGACTGCCGGGCCGGCTGGCCGGGATCACCGCCAACCCGATGATCCAGCCGTACGCCTCGAAGCTCTCCCTGTACACCGTCGCGGACTACGCCTGGAACGACGGGGCCTACGACGCGCGCACCTCGTGGGGAAAGGGGCTCAAGGAGTACGCGGGCGGTGACTCCCGCACCGAGCGGGCGCTGCGCGCCTTCGCCGACGTCAACTACAGCTCGGCCCTCAACACCGACAAGGCGCCGGAACTGTCCGCCGAGTTCGCCCGCTACTGGCAGTCCGGTGACGCGAAGCGCCTGGCCTCGGTGCTCGCCGACCTCGCCGCCGCCCCGGCCCGGCTGCGCGCGGACCTTCCGGACCGCGGCTTCATCGACGACTCGGGCCCCTGGCTGGACGCCACCGGGTCCTGGGCCACCGCGGCCCGCACCGCCCTGGACATGGTCGAGGCGGCACGCGCCGGAAACGGTGCCCAGGCCTGGGAGCTCCGGCAGCAGCTGCCCGCGCAGGTGGACCGTGCCAAGTCCTTCACGTACACCGGTCTCGACGGACGCAAGGTGCCGGTCCTCGTCGGGGACGGGGCGCTGGACGGGTTCGTCGAAGCGGCCACCGCCGAGCACGACAAGAAGCTCGGTGTGAGCGGCCGGCCCACGGCGACGACGAGCCTCGGCACGTACCAGAGCAACACCCTCGCCCGGATCCTCGACGGCGACGACTCCACCTACTTCTGGAGTGACGGGGCGCCCGCGGCAGGCGACCAGCTCACCGTCGACCTCGGGGAGGTGAGGGACTTCAGCGGAGTCACCCTCGCCATGGCCAAGCCCGGAAGCACCGAGGACTACCTCCACGCGGGGGTGCTGGAGTACTCGGCCGACGGGCAGGACTGGACCCGGCTGACCGAGTTCTCCGGCAAGCCGGACGTCACCGCGACCGCTCCCGCGGGCACCGAGGCCCGCTACGTGCGGGCCAGGGCGACCGCGGGTCAGGACAGCTGGCTGGTCGTCCGTGAATTCGGCGTGGCGACCACGGACGGCGAGATCACGGGCAACCCGCCGGCCGCCGCCGGATCGGCGCTGCGCTCGGCGGCTGACGGCGACCCGGGCAGCGTCTACCGGGCAGCGCGCGCACCTGAGGCGGGCGAATCGCTGGAGGTGCGTCTCGTGGCCGCCCGGGCGGTCGGGGCGGTCACCGTCCTGCAGCCGGCCGGTTCCGAGGCCGCGGCCGACATCCAGGTGCGCAGCGAGGACGGGAGCTGGCAGACCATCGGGACGCTCGACGGGCCGTACACGCGTGTCGACGCGGGGGGCCGGACCGCGGACGCGGTACGCCTCGCCTGGCACACGGGCTCCGCGGCACCCCTGATCGCGGAGGTTGTGGTCGGGAAGTAGCGGCACGGCCTGCCCGTGCGCCCGGCGTCGCCCCACCTCCCAGGGGCGGGGCCGGGCGCACGCCCATGTCGGCCCCGGCCGAACCGGTCACCCGCAGGTTGTTCCCACAGGGGCAAGCGACCGCTTAGTATGCGCCGGAGCAGTGGTAATGCCGACAGTGTTGTGGAGGCCCCTCATGCAGGCATGGCGAGTGCACCGGAACGGCGAGCCGAGCGAGGTGATGCGGCTCGAAGAAGTGGACAGGCCGACGCCCGGCGACGGGCAGGTGCTCATCGAGGTGCTCGCGGCGAACATCAACTTCCCCGACGCGCTCCTCTGCCGCGGCCAGTACCAGGTGCGGCCCCCGCTGCCGTTCACTCCCGGTGTGGAGATCTGCGGCAGGACCGGGGACGGGCGCCGGGTGCTCGCCACCCCCGCCCTGCCGAACGGCGGATTCGCCCAGTACGTCGTCGCGGACGAGGCCGCCTTGCTGCCGGCCCCCGACGCCCTGGACGACGCCGAGGCGGCGGCCCTGCACATCGGCTACCAGACCGGCTGGTTCGGACTGCACCGCCGGGCGCACCTCCAGTCCGGCGAGACCCTCCTCGTCCACGCCGCGGCCGGAGGCGTCGGCAGCGCGGCCGTCCAGCTCGGCAAGGCCGCCGGCGCCACCGTCATCGGTGTGGTGGGCGGCCCCGAGAAAGCCAGGATCGCCGCCGAGCTCGGCTGCGACCTGGTCATCGACCGCCGCACCGAGGACATCGTCGCCGCGGTGAAGGAGTTCACCGGCGGCCGAGGCGCCGACGTGGTCTACGACCCGGTCGGCGGCGACGCGTACGCCAAGTCCGTGAAGTGCATCGCCTTCGAGGGCCGGGTGATCGTCGTCGGCTTCGCCAGTGGAGTCATCCCCACACCGGGACTCAACCACGCCCTGGTGAAGAACTACTCGGTCGTCGGGCTCCACTGGGGCCTGTACAACACGAAGGACCCGCAGGCCGTCCGCGACTGCCATGAGGAGCTCACCCGCCTCGCCGCGCAGGGCGTCATCAAGCCCCTGATCAGCGAGCGCGTCGCCATGGACGGGGCAGCAGCCGCCGTCCAGCGCGTCGCCGACGGCACCAGCACCGGCCGTATCGTCGTACTCCCGTCAGGAGCCGCCCGATGACCGCCCCGGACGCCGCCGGACTGCGCCGCCGCACCCGCGAACTGCTCGCCGCGTACCCCCCGGCCACCACGGACCGCACCGACTTCCTCAAGGCGCGTTTCGACGCCGGACTCGCCTGGGTGCACTATCCGGCCGGCCTCGGGGGCCTCGACGCGCCGCGCTCCCTCCAGCCCGTCGTCGACGCCGAACTCGCCGCGGCGAACGCCCCGGACAACGACCCCCGGCGCATCGGGATCGGCCTCGGCATGGCCGCGCCGACCGTTCTCGGCTTCGGCACCGACGAGCAGAAGCAGCGCTTCCTGCGCCCCCTGTGGGTCGGCGAGGAAGTGTGGTGCCAGCTCTTCAGTGAGCCGGGCGCCGGCTCCGACCTTGCCGCCCTCGGCACGCGCGCCGTGCGCGACGGGGAGGACTGGGTGGTCGACGGACAGAAGGTCTGGACATCCAGTGCCCACGTGGCCCGATGGGCGATCCTCATCGCCCGCACCGACCCGGACGTGCCCAAGCACCGCGGCATCAGCTACTTCATCTGCGACATGACCGACCCCGGCGTCGAGGTGCGGCCGCTGCGCCAGATCACCGGCGAGGCCGAGTTCAACGAGGTCTTCCTCACCGGGGTGCGCATCCCCGACAGCCGGCGCCTCGGTGCGGTCGGCGAGGGCTGGAAGGTCGCGCAGACGACGCTCATGAACGAGCGCGTCTCCATCGGCGGATCACGCATCCCGCGCGAGGGCGGCATGATCGGCCCGGTCGCCACCACCTGGCGCGAACGCCCCGAGCTGCGCACCCACGACCTGCACCAACGCCTGCTGACCCTCTGGGTCGAGGCCGAGGTCGCCCGTCTCGCCGGTGAGCGCCTGCGCCAGCAGCTCGTCGCCGGACAGCCGGGTCCCGAGGGCTCCGGCATGAAGCTCGCCTTCGCCCGGCTCAATCAGGAGATCAGCGGCCTCGAAGTCGAACTCCTTGGTGACGAAGGGCTGTTGTACAGCGACTGGACCATGCGCCGCCCGGAGATCGTCGACTTCACCGGGCGCGACGCCGGCTATCGCTACCTCCGCTCCAAGGGCAACTCCATCGAGGGCGGTACGAGCGAGGTACTGCTCAACATCGTCGCCGAACGGGTGCTCGGTCTGCCCGCCGAGCCGCGCAACGACAAGGACGTCGCCTGGAAGGACCTCTCCCGATGACCGCACAGACCGAACCCGGCCAGGCGCCCGACCTGCTGTACTCGGAGGCCGAGGAGGACCTGCGCGCAGCGGTCCGCTCCCTGCTCGCCGACCGGGCCGACGCGCCGACGGTGATCGCCGGCACCGAGTCCGACACGCCGTACGACCCGCGGCTCTGGAGGGCGCTGGCCACCGACATCGGCGCTGCCGGACTGCTGGTGCCCGAGAAGCTCGGTGGACAGGGCGCCACTCACCGTGAGGCCGCCGTCGTCATCGAGGAGCTCGGGCGCAGCGTCGCCCCGGCGCCCTACCTGACCAGCTCCGTCGTCGCCACCGAGACGCTTCTGGCGCTCGGTTCCGAGGACGGACCGGTGACCGGACTCCTTGCCGGACTGGCCGCGGGCCGCAAGGTCGCGGTGCTCGCCGTGCCCTTCTCGGCCGCCGCGTCCGACACGCCGGTGGTGACCGGAACCCTCGACGGAACACTCGAACCCGTCGCCGACGCGGCCGCCGCCGACGTGCTGCTGGTCCCCACCACCGACGGCCTCTACGCTGTCGACACGGGCGCGCCCGGTGTCGCGGTCCAGCCGCTCGTCCCGCTCGACCTCACCCGGCCGCTCGCCACCGTCACCCTCACCGGCGCCACCGGCACGCGCCTCGCGGACGCCGCGGCGGCGCGGTCCGCGGTGGACCGGGGACTGCTGGCCGGTGCGGGACTGCTCGCCTCCGAGCAGCTCGGACTCGCCGAATGGTGCCTGACCGAGACGGTCCGGCACACCCGGGAGCGCCACCAGTTCAACCGCCCGGTGGGGTCGTTCCAGTCGCTCAAGCACCGGATGGCGCAGCTCTGGCTGGAGGTCGTGTCGGCCCGGGCGGCGGCACGGAACGCCGCCGACGCGCTCGCGACGGGCAGCCCCGAGGCTCCGTTGGCGGTGGCCGTGGCGCAGGCGTACTGCTCCAGGGTCGCCGTCCACGCCGCGGAGGAGTGCGTCCAGCTGCACGGCGGCATCGGGATGACCTGGGAGCACCCCGCGCACCTGTATCTGAAGCGGGCCAAGGCCGACGCGACCGCCTTCGGAACGGCGGGCCGCCACCGCGACACCGTCGCGTCGCTGATGGAACTGCCGGCGCCGTAGGGTCTTCCCGGACCGGAGCGGGGGTGCGTACATGCGCGCCCCCGCCTCGTCGTGCGGGCGACGTGCCGTTTCGTACGGATCAGGCCACGGCGGGCGGAACGCGGGGCGACGGGCGGGCGGCGATCGAGCCAACTCTGCTCATCCGGAACAAAGTTGCGGTGCGACGCTTCCATACTCGGTCGCGTCCGCCCGTCCGGCACGCCTCGCAACCGGGAGATTCCATGGCGTTCCCCACCCGCCGCCGCGTCGTCGCCACCGCACTGGCCACCGCGGCCGCAGGCACCCTCGTACCCCGTCCGACGGCCGCAGCGAGCGAAGCCCCGCCCGCCCGGGCCATCCGGCCGCTGCTGCGTGCCCACGCGCACAACGACTATCTGCACACCCGCCCGCTCCACGACGCGCTGGCCCAGGGATTCACCAGCGTCGAGGCCGATATCTTCCTCGTGGACGGCGAGTTGCTCGTCGCTCACGAGGCCACGGATCTCGATCCCGCCCGCACCCTCTCGGCGCTCTACCTCGATCCACTCCTCGCCAGGGTCCGGGCCAACCACGGGACGGTGTTCCGCGGTGACCGCACTCCGGTGCAACTGCTGATCGACATCAAGACGGACGGCGCGGCCGCCTACGCGGAACTCGACCGCCAACTCGGCCGGTACCGGCAGATGCTGACCTCCTTCCAGCGCGGACGGGTGCGGCCGGGAGCCGTCACCCCCGTCGTCTCGGGCGATCGGGCCGCCCGCGCCCCCATGGAGGCCCAGCACACCCGGTACGCCTTCTACGACGGCAGGCTCGACGACCTCGGCACCGCGGCCACGGCCTCGTTCATCCCCCTCATCAGCAGCAGCTGGACCGGGACGTTCAGCTGGCTCGGCGCGGGTCCCATTCCGGCCCTCGAAAGGGATGCACTGCGCGCGATCACTGCCACCGCGCATCGCGCGGGGCAGCGCGTGCGCTTCTGGGCCACACCCGATGTACCGGGCCCCGAACGGGAAGCGGTCTGGGCCGAGTTGCTCGCCGCAGGGGTGGATCACCTCAACACCGACGACCTCGCGGGACTCGCCCGCTTCCTCCGTACCCACGACCGGCACGCGCGGTAGGCGGACGAAAGACCCTTCCGCCGTACCCGTTTGGCGGACACGCCAGTGCGCCGGATGGCTCCTCCGCTACGCCAAACTGACGGCGAATGCCGCAATTCCGGCGCGGCGGAGGAGGTTGGCCATGGCCATTTCGATCTCACTGGTGCTGCTTCTGCTGATTCTCGCGGTGATCTTCCTCCGCAACGGCGGACTGAAGGTCTCGCACGCCCTGGTCTGCGCCCTCCTCGGGTTCTTCCTCGCGGGCACGAGCATGGCCCCCACCATCCAGGAGGGCCTCACGGCCACCGCGGACGTGGTCAGCAGCATCAAGCCCTGACCGCATCGCCGGACGGGTGGCTACGCCCTGCGGGACGGAGTCACCGGACGGGGTCTGCAATGCCGTGGCCAGCCGGTCCCTCAGTGGGACGATCCGGTCGCTTCCGGCGGCGGTCTCCGCCAGCGGTCCGGGGCGGCGGCCGACGGCGAGCACGGTGGCCCCTTCGGCGGCGAAGGCGTGTGCGGTGGCGCGGCCGATTCCGGTTCCGGTGATGGCGACGATACGGCCGGCGATGGCGCTTCCCGGGTGATGTTCATGCGGTGATCGTGCAACCCTGCCTCCAGCGGCAAGGTCAAGCAGCGGTAAGGGACCGCGCAGGAACGGTCCTGGCCTGCACCGGAAGGTGACCATTGCGGTCAAACAAGTCGCATGATGCGGCCCGTCGGGGATCCCAGGCATTCTGTGTGAAACGGTCAGGTGGGGCGCGGGGATGTTCGGACCGCGCCCCGCCCCGCGCCGAAACGGTGCCGGGGTGTCGCACCGCACTGTGACCCGGAGAGCGCCGCCATGTCATTTCCTTCCTTCGGACGCGATCCGGGCGCCGTCCATCATGAGCACTGCAGGAGCAGCCGCTGCTGCCGATGCCAGCAGCGGCCCTGGACGACTGCCGCAGGCAGCGAACGCCTGTGCGGGCTCTGCGCCTCCTGCTGTCGAGAGTGCGGCCGTGCGCCCGCCCCGCATCTGGAGGGGCTCGATCACGGGTTGTGCGGCGACTGCCGCGGACTGTGCGGGCGTTGCGGTACATCGGCCGGGACCGACGGCGACTGCCAATGCCCGAGATGGCAGCGGCCGGGGAGCGATCCCGTCGGCTATCTCCTGCACGCCCTGCCACCACCGCTCATGCGGGCGTTCGGCGGCCGCTACCCGAGCGAACTCGTCGCACTGATCCGACGGGAGCTGGGCCGGCGCAGCCCCGACCAGCTCCTGGACCGCGTCGAACGGCGGTGGAACGCACGGTGGTCCCACACGCTTCAGGAGAAGGACGAGGAAGGCCGCCGCCGGGAGCCCTGGGAGATCGCCGAACAACTGCTCCGGCCGGGGTTCTGCGCCGAGCCGGACTGCGAGGACGGCCGGCTCATCAGCACCGACTCCCCGTGTCCGCGCTGCGCCAATCCTCTGCACCGCTTCGTGCCGGCCCAGGCCGACCGCAGGGCCCCCTCGGACCGGGCCAGGGCCACGGCAGCGGCGATCAGACGCGAGATGCTGGACCGCCGTACCGGCGGGCGGCGTTGAGGCACCGGACGGCACCGGACAGCACCGCGCGGGCCGGCGCCTGCGTCAGCCGGCCGTCGCCCAGGCGTAGCGGTGCTCGGGCCGGCCGGTGTCGCCGTACTTCAGGCTGAGGCTGATGCGGCCCGCCCCCTCCAGGTACTTCAGATAGCGATGGGCGGTCGAGCGGCTCAGACCCGCCCTGGCAGCCACCTCGTGGGCGGACAACGGTTCACCGGCCGCCGACAGCACCTGGCGGATCACGTCCGCGGTGGGCGCCGAATGTCCCTTGGGCAGCCGCGCCCCCGGCACGGACTCCGTGGTGCGCAGGGCCCCGAAGATCTGGTCGACCTGCTCCTGGCCCGCCTCACCCCGCCGGCTCTCCACCCCCTCCAGCGTGCGGCGCAGCGTCGCGTAGCTCTCCAGCTTGGCGCGCAGACCGGCGAAGCTGAACGGCTTGACCAGGTACTGCAGCGCCCCGTACCGCATCGCCGTCCGCACCGTCACGACATCGCGTGCGGCCGTCACCATGATGACGTCGGCAGGGTGGCCGAGCCTGCGCAGCTCACGCACGAGCGTCAGGCCCGTCCGGTCCGGCAGATAGTGATCGAGCAGGATCAGGTCCACATGCTCGCGGTCCAGGACGGAGAGGGCCTGCGCTGCCGTGTGCGCGCGGGTGACCACACGGAACCCCGGCACCTTGGCCACGTACGCCGCGTTGATCTCCGCCACGCGGAAGTCGTCGTCCACCACCAGCACGTCGATCACTGCGACTCTCCCACTTCGCTCAGCTGCCGTACGGCGAGGGCCTCGGGCAGCACCACGGTGAAGACCGCGCCGCCACCGGCCCTGGCCGTGATCCTGGCCGCACCGCCATAACGTTCTGCGAGGCGGCGCACCAGCGCCAGTCCGAGCCCCCGCTCCCGGTGGGACGAGGGCTCCTTGGTGGACCAGCCCTCGGTGAAGATCTGCTCCCGCATGGCGACCGGGACCCCGGGGCCGTTGTCGCTGACCCGCAGCACCGCGTCGGCGCCCTCGGCAAGGAGCTCCACCTCGACCAGCGTGGCGACGTCGAGGGCGTTGTCGATGAGGTTGCCCAGTACCGTGACCAGATCGCGGGGATCCACCACGACATCGGGCAGCCGGGTGGCGGGGGAGATGCGCAGGGACGCGCCGCGTTCCGCGGCGACGGACGACTTGCCCACCAGCAGAGCCGACAGCAGCGGGTCGCTGACACGCTCGGCGACCTGTTCGGCCGAGGCCCGGCGCCCGTCCGCCACCTCGGTGACGAACTCCACCGCGGCCTCGTGCCGACCGAGCTCCAGCAGCCCCAGCAGCGTGTGCAGCCGGTTGGCGTGCTCGTGGTCCTGGGCCCGCAGCGCGTCGAGCAGACCGTGCGTGGAGTCCAGTTCACGGCCCAGCAGTTCGAGCTCGGTGCGGTCGCGCAGCGTCACGACCGCGCCACCGTCCCCGGTCGGCATGCGATTGGCGATCAGGACCCGCCCCCGGCACACGGTGAGGAGATTCGCCCCGTCCACCCGCCCCGCCAGCACCTCCGCCGTACGGCCCGGCACCAGCACCTCGGCCAGAGGCCGCCCGACCGCCTCCGGGGTCAGGTCGAGCAACCGCTGCGCCTCGTCGTTGAGCAGCCGGATCCGACCGCGGGCATCCAGCGCCAGCACGGCCTCACGAATGCTGTGCAGCATGGCTTCGCGCTCGTCCAGGAGCGCGGAGATGTCGGCGAAGGCGAGCCCGTGGGTGTTGCGCTGCAGCCGACGCGAGACGGCGAGGGCTGCCAGTACCCCGACCGCCAGTGCGGCGCCCGCGTACTGCAGGAGAACCGGGATGGTGCCCAGCAGCCCCTGGCGGACGCTCTGGTAGGCGATGCCGACCGAGACGGCCCCGACGACCGTGCCGTGGCGGTCGCGCAGCGGGACCTTGGCGCGGGCCGAGCGGCCCAGGGTGCCGATGTCGATCTGCATGATCTCCCGGCCGGACAGCGCCGTGCTCGGGTCGGTCGACACATGCCGGCTGATCCGGTCGGTCTCGGTGTGCGACCAGCGCACGCCCCGAGTGTCCATCACCACGATGTACAGCGCCCCGGTGGCCTTCCGGATCTGCTCCGCCTCGGCCTGCACGGGTCCGGACGGACTGGGCTCGGTGCTCAGCAGCTTGTCCACCAGACCGGGTTCGGCGGCGGTGGTCTGGGCGATGGACAGGGCCCGGCGCATCGCCTGGTCGTCCAGCTCGTGGCTGAGGGGGGCGAGGAAGAGCCCGGTGACGAGCATGACCACGCCCGCGGTGATGGCTACCTGGGTCAGCAGGACCTGGGCGAACACACGACGGGGCCAGTGGATCCGCATGCCGTCGCCCTCTGCCCTTTCGCCGCCCTCGAATCCGGTGCTCCGATTCGTTCCGTGTGCACGCAACGTAAACGCCGTCGACCTCGCTGCCTAGCCCCCGTTCCTGCTTCGTTGTACGGCCGTGAGCACAATGGGCAGAACCAGGGTTTACAGGCACAACCCGCAGTTGTGAGCGCAAGTCTCCCGCCCGCCCCGCGCCGCCCCTAGCGTCCCGCCCCATGAACAGCGAAACGAGCCCCGCCATCGAGCTGCGGGGGGCGAGCAAAGCGTTCCGGACTCCGTCGGGGGCGCTCCACACCGCCGTACGGGATCTGGACCTGACCATCGGCAGGGGCGAGTTCGTCGCCGTGGTCGGTCCGACCGGATGCGGCAAATCGACCACCCTGACCCTGATCAGCGGGCTGGAGGAGCCCACCGAGGGCGAGGTCCTGGTGGCGGGACGGCCGGTGAGCGGCATCGGCGACAAGGTCGGCTTCGTCTTCCAGCAGGACGCGGTCTTCCCCTGGCGCACCGTCCTGTCCAACGTGATGGCGGGGCCCCGCTTCCGGGGCGTGCCGAAGGCCGAGGCGAAGGAACGCGCCCGGGCCTGGCTGGCCAGGGTCGGCCTGACCTCGTTCGAGGACCGCTATCCGCACCAGCTCTCCGGAGGACAGCGCAAGCGGGTCGCCCTGGCGGCCACCTTCGTCAACGACCCGGAGATCCTGCTGATGGACGAGCCGTTCTCCGCACTCGATGTGCAGACCCGTGCCCTGATGTCCGACGAACTGCTGGAACTGTGGGCCGGCACGGGTGCCTCCGTCGTCTTCGTCACCCACGACCTGGAGGAGTCCATCGCCCTGGCCGACAAGGTCGTGGTGATGACCGCGGGCCCGGCCACCGTCAAGGAGGTCTTCGAGATCGGGCTGCCGCGTCCGCGCAAGGTCGAACAGGTGCGGCTGGAGCCCAGGTTCCTGGACATCTACCGCGAGATCTGGTCCTCGTTGGGCGAAGAGGTCCGCATCACCCGCGAGAGGGGTGCCGCAGATGCTGCCTGAGACCGTCGCGGTGAAGGCCGCCGGCACCGGGACCGGACGGACCGCCGCCAGAGCACGCGCCGCCCGCAACCGCCGGATGCTGGTGCTGGGCAGCCGGATCGCCGTACTCGTCGCTGTCGTCGGGCTGTGGGAGTGGCTGGCCAGGACCGCCGTCATCGACCCGTTCAACTTCTCCATGCCTTCGAGGATCTGGGACCAGATCCGCATCTGGGTGACCGACGGCACCGCTCAGGGCTCGCTGTGGGAACAGATCTGGTACACCCTCTACGAGGCGCTGCTCGGCTGGGTCATCGGGGTGATCGCGGGTGTTCTGCTCGGCATCGCGCTCGGCCGCGTCCGCTTCGCCGCCGACGTGCTCGGCCCGTACATCAAGGTGCTCAACGCGTTGCCCCGCATCGTGCTCGCCCCGATCTTCCTGATCTGGTTCGGTCTGGGCCCGGCCTCCAAGGTCGCCTCCGCGGTGGTCCTGGTGTTCTTCCCCGTCTTCTTCAACGCCTTCCAGGGAGCGAGGGAGGTCGACCGCAATCTCGTCGCCAACTCCCGCATCCTGGGCGCCAGTAACCGCCAGGTGACCCTTCAGGTGGTCATTCCCTCGGCCACCTCGTGGATCTTCACCAGTCTGCACGTCAGCTTCGGGTTCGCGCTGATCGGCGCCATCGTCGGGGAGTACATCGGTGCGACCAAGGGACTCGGCCTCCTGGTCGCCGCCTCACAGGGCACCTTCAACTCGGCCGGTGTCTACGCCGCGATGGTCATCCTCGCGATCGTCGCCCTGCTCGCCGAAGGGCTGCTCACCTTCCTGGAGAAGCAACTCTTCCGCTGGAAGCCGGCCGAAGCCGACACCACACGCTGAGCCGGGCCTGACCGCTCCTCCCCTCCTGCCTCAAGTCCTCCTTCCGCAAGCCCTCTTCTCCCTCTTCGGGCGAAGCCCCTTCACAAGGACGTGAACCAGATGCGCATGTCTCCCCGGATCCCGGCACTCGCCGTCGCCGGAGCACTCGCCGCGGCGAGCCTGACCGCGTGCGGAGGCGACTCCACCTCCGCCTCCGGTGACAAGAACGACAGGGTCAAGATCATGGTGGGAGGCCTGGACAAGGTCATCTACCTGCCCGCGATGCTCACCGAACGGCTCGGCTACTTCAAGGACGAGGGAGTGTCGGTCCAGCTGCTGACCGAGCCCGCCGGCGTCCAGGCGGAGACCGCTCTGGTCTCCGGCGACGTACAGGGCACCGTGGGTTTCTACGACCACACCCTCGACCTTCAGGTGAAGGGCAAGCAGGTCGAGTCCGTGGTGCAGTTCTCCCAAGCGCCCGGCGAGGTCGAGATCGTCTCCAACCAGGCAGCGGGCGATATCAGGTCCGCGAAGGACTTCAAGGGAAAGAAGCTCGGCGTGACGGGCCTCGGCTCGTCGACCGACTTCCTCACGAAGTACCTCGCCGTGAACAACGACGTGAAGACCAGTGAGTTCACTCCCGTCGCGGTCGGCGCAGGACAGACCTTCATCTCCGCGCTCCAGCAGGGTTCCATCCAGGGCGGTATGACCACGGACCCGACCGTGGCCACCATCCTGGACAAGAAGCTGGGCCGCATCCTCATCGACATGCGGACGCCGGAGGGCTCCAAGCAGGCTCTCGGCGGGCCCTATCCCTCATCGAGCCTCTACATGCAGACCGAGTGGGTCAACGGCCACAAGAAGACCGTGCAGAAGCTGGCCAACGCCTTCGTGAAGACCCTGAAGTGGATGTCCTCGCACAGCGCGGACGAGATCGCCGCGAAGATGCCGGCCGACTACGCGCAGGGCGGCGGCGCCGCTCTCTACGCCCAGTCCATCAAGAGCACCCTGCCCATGTTCACCACGGACGGCGTGATGCCCCCGGACGGGCCGGCGACCGTCGAGCGGGTCCTCAAGGCCTTCAACCCCAACCTGAAGAACGCCGAGGTGGACCTCTCCAAGACGTACACGACGGAGTTCGTGAAGAAGGCCGGCTGACCCGGCGGCCGCTACGCGCCGCTGCGCTCGGCCGCACCCGTAGACGCCTGCACAAAGCTCAAGCTCACATCCCGCACATGCCTCCGCACTCGTACGCGTCCGTGTACGAGTGCGGAGGCATATACGTACGGCCCTACTCGGTGGGGGTTCCCTCTGCCGTCCGGTCCTGCGCCTGCGGCGGGGCCGGAACCGTCGCCGCCGAGCCCTGCCGGACGGCCTCCACCACGGCTTCGTGCAGTGTCCGGCTGGCTTCCTCCGAAGGGCAGGGCACAGGACTCCCCGCCATCGTGAACCAGTCGGCGGCATCGGTGTACTGCACGGTGATCTGAGCCGTGCCCTCGGCCCAGGTGGTGTGGACGGTCAGGTCGCCGGACAGCGGCCCGACCTCCTCGGTGAGCACCCCGCCGTGCCCCGAGTAAATCCCGCGTGTCGTCCAGGACGCCCAAGTCATGCATCCAGGCTCGCACCAAAGCCGCCGTATCGCGACCCATGGACGACAAGTCCCGGAACCCCTCCGTCCGCAGAGGCGTGCAGCGCAGGGCCCGCCGGCGAACCGCGGGTGGATTTGAATGAAATTTTTCGAGCGGCCCCCTGCGGTTCCCGCAACCGCCGATCCCGTTGCCCTGGTGCGATCTTGGCGACAAACCGTTGACCGGCGATCTTTGGACAACGAATTCCGAAGTAAAACGGCTATTGACCTGCGGAACGCGTCGGTATTGCATGACGCGCTGGGAGCACCGGAACCATTCATCACACCTCGTCCGGAGGCGATACCGCTCCCGCGCTCAGACACCGCACCTGTTGATCGGAACCCGACTCGATGACCGACACGCTCAGCGCTCCACAGGCGCTCGCCCCCGCGACCGGCCCCACCCCGCAGAAGCTCAAGCGTTCCATCGGCGTCGTCGGGGGGACCCTGCTCACGCTTTCCTGCGTGACTCCCGCCTCCACCCTCTTCGTGGTGGTGCCGGACCTGTTCTCCAGCCTCGGCACGTACACCGCGCTCACCATCGCGATCGGCTCGCTGCTCTGTATCGCGGTGGCGTTCTGCTACTCGGAGCTGGGCACCCTCATCCCCAGCGCCGGCGGCGAGTACGCCATGGTGTCGACGATGGCGGGCCGGCTCGCGGGCTGGCTCGTCTTCGTGCTCTCCCTGCTCGTCGTCATGATCGTCCCTCCTGTCATCGCCATGGGGACCGCCGACTACCTCGCGCCGCTCGTGCACGTCCCCGCCGCACTCGCCGGGGCGGGCGTCATGTTGCTGGCCACCCTCGCGGGCCTCCTCGACCTGCGCGCGAACGCGTGGATCACCGGCATCTTCCTCGTGCTGGAGGTGATCGCCGCCGGTGTCGTCGCCGTCCTCGGGTTCGCCCACTCCGAGCGGGGCGCCTCCGCGCTCGTGCACGGCTCAGTAGCGTCGACGGGCGGCACGAGTTCGACCGTCACCGCCATGATGGTCGTCTCCGGGCTCGCCATCGCCCTCTTCATCACGCAGGGCTTCTCCACGGCCGTCTACCTCTCGGAGGAGCTGGAGAACCCGCGGCGCAACGTGGCCCGTACCGTCCTCGCGACACTCGCCATCTCGACGGCAGTCATCCTCGTTCCCGTCATCGCCATCACGCTGGGCGCCCCCGACCTCGCCGCTCTGACCTCCGGCCACCTCAGCGCCATGGTCGAGGCCTGGTCCAACTCGGCCGTGGGCACCTTCGTCAGCCTCTGCGTGGCCCTCGCCATCATCAACGCCGGCATCGTCATGGTCATCCAGAACTCGCGGGTACTGTTCGCTTCCGCCCGTGACAAGGCGTGGCCCGCCCCGGTCAACAAGGCCCTGTCCCGGCTCGGCCGGTTCGGCTCGCCGTGGGTGGCGACCCTCCTCGTCGGCATTCCGGGAGCCGCACTCTGCTTCGTCAACCTCGACACCCTGTACGGAGTGACCGGCGTCTCCGTCACCGCCATGTACCTGCTGGTGGCCATAGCCGCGCTGCTCTGCCGACGCGGCACCCACCGCGACGCGTCTGCCTGGCGCATGCCGCTCTGGCCCGCGGTCCCGGTGGGGCTCATCCTCGTCCTCACGTACATCCTCACCCAGCAGGAGACCGAGTACCTGCTCTGGACCGGTGGGATCACCGCGGTCGCCACGCTCTACTGGGCCCTGTACCTGAGGCCACGCCGTGCCACCCGGTGGCTGGTGAGCATCCCCGAGGACGCGCAGGTCTGAGCCCGGTTCTCCGGTGATCGGGTGACAGCGGGGGGTGGCACGTCATGCCGGACCGGCCGTGCGGTTAGGCATGCGGGCATGACATGTGACTCCCCACCGAAGAACACCGGACTCCTCCGCACCCAGCGCCTGCGCGCCGCCGGCACCGCCGGCGTCCTCCTGGCCGCGGCCCTGCTCACGGGCTGCGGTCAGGACAGCGGCGACACCTCGACGGGCACCGCCACTTCGGAAGCCGCGCGTGCCGTCCCGGAGCGGGGCACCTCGCCCACGTACGGCGCGAGCAAGAGCGCGTCTCCCTCCGCCACGATGACCAAGGACCAGAAGGACCGCAAGAAGCTCCTCGAATCCACCAAGATCACCTTCGACAAAGCAGTCACGACGGCCGAGGGCGCCGTCAGCGGCGGCAAGGTGGTCGAGCTCGACCTGCGCGGTCCGGGCAAGTCGGACGACGACACCGACCGGGAGAGCGCGTCGCCCACCGCGAGTCCCTCTCCGACGGGCACGACCGCCTCACCGACCGGGAGCGCCAGCCCCTCGCCGACGGGCACCGCCGCCTCGCCCAGCGGCGCGAGCGCCTCGCCCGCCGCCACCGGCCCGGAATGGGTCGCTACGGTCGCCGCGAAGGACGGGACCGAGCACACCGTGCGCATCGACGCCGTCTCCGGCAAGGTGGTCAAGTCCACCGAGGACACCGAACAGGACGCCGGGGAGAAGAGCCGCACCGCCGACTGGATCGCCAAGGCCAAGCAGACCCCGCAGCAGGCGGCCAAGGCAGCCACGGACAAGAAGAAGGGCACGGTCACGTCCCTGGACCTGGACGAGAACGACAAGAACGTCCTCGTCTGGTCGGTGGACGTCGTGGACAAGAGCTGGAACGAGACCACGGTCGACGTCGACGCGGCCACCGGCTCCGTCACCGCCGAGAAGACGGACGACTGACCTTCGGCACCACCGCACGCACGAACACCCCCGGTTCGCACGGACCGGGGGCTATTCGTGCGTGCGTGGCGGCCGGGGCCGGATCAGACGGGCGCCCCCTGTGTCTCTCCGGCCTCCGGGGACGCGAACTGTGTCCGGTACAGCTCCTCGTACCGTCCCCCCGCGGCCAGCAGCTCGGTGTGGGTCCCGCTCTCGACCACGCGGCCCTCCTCGACGACGAGGATCAGGTCGGCCGCCCGCACCGTCGACAGCCGGTGCGCGATCACCACGGCGGTGCGCCCCTCCAGTGCCTCGGCCAGGGCCTCCTGCACCGCTGCCTCGGACGTGGAGTCGAGGTGCGCGGTCGCCTCGTCGAGGATGACCACGCGCTGGCGGGCCAGCAGCAGCCTGGCGATCGTCAGCCGCTGGCGCTCACCCCCGGAGAGCCGGTAGCCGCGTTCGCCCACCACCGTGTCCAGTCCGTCCGGCAGGGAGGCCACCAGTCCGTCGAGCCGCGACCGCCGCAGCGCGTCCCAGATGTCGTCCTCGGTGGCCCCGGGCCTGGCCAGGGTCAGGTTGGCGCGGACCGACTCGTGGAAGAGGTGCCCGTCCTGGGTCACCATCCCGAGAGTCTCGCGGATCGACTCGGCGGTCAGATCGCGCACGTCGACGCCGCCCAGGCGTACGGCGCCGGAATCGGCGTCGTACAGGCGGGGCAGCAGCTGTGCGATCGTCGACTTGCCGGCGCCGGACGAACCCACCAGGGCGACCATCCGGCCGGGCTCGGCACGGAAGGAGACCTCGTGCAGGACCTCCGTACCCCCGCGGGAGTCGAGCGTCGCGACCTCTTCGAGTGAGGCGAGGGAGACCTTGTCGGCGGACGGATAGCTGAACGAGACACCGTCGAACTCCACCGACACGGGGCCCTCCGGCACCTTGCGGGCGTCCGGCTTCTCGGCGATCAGGGGCTTCAGGTCGAGAATCTCGAAGACGCGCTCGAAACTCACCAGCGCGCTCATCACCTCGACCCGGGCACCGGCCAACGCCGTCAGCGGGGCGTACAAGCGGGTCAGCAACAGAGCCAGGGACACGACCGCGCCCGGCTCCAGACTGCCGCGCAGCGCGTAGTAGCCGCCCAGGCCGTAGACGAGTGCCAGGGCGAGCGCGGAGACCAGGGTGAGGGCCGTGATGAACGTGGACTGCGCCATGGCCGTACGGATGCCGATGTCACGGACCCGGCTCGCACGGGCGGCGAACTCGGCGGACTCGTCATCGGGCCGGCCGAACAGCTTGACGAGTGTGGCGCCGGGGGCCGAGAAGCGCTCGGTCATCTGCGTGCCCATGGCCGCGTTGTGAGCGGCCGCCTCGCGCTGCATCCGCGCCATGCGGGAGCCCATGCGGCGGGCGGGCACGACGAACACCGGCAACAGGACGAGCGCGAGCAGGGTGATCTGCCAGGAGATGGTCAGCATCACCGTGAGCGTCAGCAGCAGGGTCACCAGATTGGAGACCACCCCGGACAGGGTGTTGCTGAACGCCCGCTGCGCCCCGATCACGTCGTTGTTGAGCCGGCTCACCAGGGCGCCCGTGCGGGTCCGGGTGAAGAAGGCGACGGGCATCCGCTGGACATGGTCGAAGACGGCCGTGCGCAGATCCAGGATCAGCCCCTCCCCGAGCGTGGCCGACAGCAGACGGGTCAGCAGACCGAGCCCTGCCTCGGCCACCGCGATCACGGCGATCAGCAGCGCGAGCCGGGTGACCGTGCCGTGCTCCTTGCCCTGGACGATCGTGTCGACCACCTTGCCGGCCAGCACCGGGGTGGCCACGGCGAGCAGAGCCATGACGACGCTCAGCAGCAGGAAGCGGTAGAGCTCACGGCGGCGCGGCCGGGCGAAGGAGGCGATCCGGCGCACGGTGGCCCGTGAGAAGGGTCTGCGGTCCTGTTGGGCGTTCATCGCGCTGTGCAGCGACGACCAAGCGGTGACTTCCATACTCATGCGGTGCCTCCGGGGTGCGAAAAGGGGCTGCTCGGCTCCCGGGCACGAACCGGGGCGCAGAGAGAACGCTATGAGCTCAAGTGGACTTGAGGTCAACGCCGTCCTCCGTAAGAGCCGGTAAAGGGCGGCCTCGAAGATCAACGTGTGCGGCAAGAGTGCAGGTCGGCCGCGTGGGCGCCCAATCCTCGGTGCCGTCTGCGGCGGCGCAGACGGACCACGTAGAATCGGCCCCTGTTTCCGGCCGAACGATGGCAAACACAAACGATTGAGGCAGTGCGACGTGAGTTTCACAGACAGTACCGATGCACCCATCTACGCCGGACTCGTGGAAGAGCACGGGGATGTGCCGGCCGAGGTGCGCCGGGTGGCTGAGGAGACACTGCGCGAGGCCGACCGGGCCATCGACTTCAGCGATGTCCGCAGGGCGGCCGCGTACCGGTAGCAGCGGCGACCACCCTCGCAGGGTGGCGCCACCCCGGTGACCGGGCGGTGGTCGCGGCCTTTGCCGCACGCCCCGGCCGCCGTGGACTCCCGCGTCGCAGCCGGGTGCGACCCCCTGCACCCCGCCGCTGTCACGACGTCTCGCACTGCGGACCGGGCTCTCCCGTCGGAGCATGGAACGAACAGTCGGCGACGACATCGGGACGAAGGGATGCCGGATGGGTGGTGAACGGCATGAGCCGCCGGCGGACGGGTTCGAGACCGAGCTGGACCAGATCGACGCCCTGAACCGCATGGAGGCGCCCCGCCCCGACCCCACGGACCGGCAGATGCATGCCGAAGGTGCGGAGGGGGAGGGCAGGCGCCGCGACTCCCGGCTGCTCTCGGCGGGGCACGCCGTTGCCGAGGCGGACTCCCTCGACGAGGCGCTGAAACTGGTGGCCGCGCTCTACACCCCCGACTTCTCGCTGGACGGCCAGTGCGTCTTCGGCATCGGCGAGGAAACCCTGAGCTCTCTGGGACAGTACGGATTCACCCCCGGGGGAGCCGACCGCGGATTCCGGATGTCGATGACGGCCGGCTACCCGGCCGCCGAGGTGGCCAGAACCGGCCGGGCCGTCTACCTGGCCTCCCGGGCGGAATACCGGCGCCGCTTCCCGGCCACGTGGCACATGTCAGCCCGCAAGAGCCGTGAGGCGTGGGCCTTCGTCCCGCTCGTGACCGCCGGACGGATCACCGGAGTCTGGCTGACCGCCTTCCGCTCCCAGGTGGCGTTCACCGCCGCCGAGCGTGCCCTTCTGACCACGACCGGACGCATGATCGCCCAGGTGCTCGAACGGGCCCGGGCCAGCAGAGCCGAACTGGAACTCTCCCGTGGCCTGCGCCGGAGCATGCGCACGGACGGGCCGGCCCTGACCGGGCTGAGCGTGGCGACGCGCTATGTGCCGACCGGCGGAGGGCTCATGGTCGGCGGGGACTGGTACGACAGCATCGACCTGCCCAACGGCCGGCTGGCCCTCGTCATCGGCGACGTGCAGGGACACGACGTGCACGCCGCCGGGCTGATGGCCCAGCTGCGCACCGCCGTGCACGCCTACGCCGCGGAGGGTCACGGCCCGGACGCCGTCCTGGCGCGGGCCTCACGCTTCCTGACCACCCTCGACGAGGACCGGTTCGCCACCTGTCTCTACATCGAGGCCGACCCGTCCACCGGAGACCTGCACATCGCCCGCGCCGGACACCCCCACCCTGTCCTGCGCACTCCGGACGGCACCTGTCTGATCAAGCACGTCAGCGGCGGCCTGCCGCTGGGCCTGATGCCCGGCGAGGAGGACTATCCCGTCGACGTCGTGCGCCTGCACGACGACGAGGTCCTCATGCTGTGTACGGACGGGCTGATCGAGAACGGCGGCCACGACATGTACACCGGTTGGGTCCGGGTACGCGACGCCTTCTCCCCGGGCCCCGTCGAGGACCTCGAAGGGATGGCCGACCGGCTGATGGCGGCGGCTCTCAGCGCCGAGCCGGGGGCCGAGGAGGACGACATCGTGCGGGACGGCGACGACATCGCACTCCTGCTTCTGCGCAGGGACGCCGGACCGGCACGGGACGAGGTCAGCCGGCGCCGGCTGATGCTGACCGTGGGCCAGGACCAGGGCGAGGGACTCTCCGAGGCCCGGGCCCAGCTGAAGGCGCTGCTGCACGACTGGGCGCGGCCGGACCAGGTCGACACCGCGGTGCTCCTGGCGACCGAACTCCTGGGCAACGTACTCGTCCACACCGACCAGGACGGCGCTCTCAACGCCTACGTCACCGGCGAGACCGGTCATCGCCGACTGCTCGTCGAGGTCATGGACCGGGGTGACGAACTGCCCCATCAGCGGACCCCCGGCGAACTCGCCTCGTCGGGCCGTGGGCTGATGCTGCTCGACATCCTGGCCGACCAGTGGGGCGTGCGCCCCGAACCCGAAGGCAAGACGGCGTGGTTCGCGCTCAACGAAGCATCCCCGGCAGAGGCCGGCGACACGGCGACGGGCTGAGCCGATGGCGGGGGTTTGCGCCTGCTGGTGAGCTGAACTGATGGCGGGGCGCTGCGCCTGCCGATGAGCCGGCGCCCATGGCAGGGCGTGCCCGCTTACTGGTGAGCTGACGCCGATGGCGCGGTGCCGTCGCCGCGCACCGAGAACTCCCACCCCTCCGGCCTCCGGGGTGCGGCGCGGCATGCCGTGAACCCTTGCAGTGATCATGCGGATACCCTGTGTCACCTCACCTTTGATCATCGGTACCCGAGGGGACCCCTGAATGCACCGCATGCGCACCGTTTTCGCCGCACTCGGCATCACCGCCGGACTGATCACGGCCCCCGCGGCCGGCGCCGCCGCGAAGCCGGAGGGCCCCACGGCGGCCGCCGCCGCCCGGCACGAGCCGTGCACCGGCGAATTCCAGGACGACGCACGCCTCGGCCCGAAGTGGCTCCCGAACAGGAACCTGGCCCCGGTCGGCCCGCTCCTCAAGGGCTACAAGCGCACCGGGGACCTGTCCCCGCAGGCTTTCCTCAAGAAGTACTGGGAAGGGCCCGCCGACTCCGGCAGCTGGAAGTACCCGCCCAATGACGGCTTCGGTGAGGTCAACGGCGAGGTCGACAAGGAGCCCGCGAAGTTGCGCCCCGGCCAGCGCCTGGACCGCTTCGGTTCGGAGTACGGCGGCTACCTGGCCCCTGCCGGTGATGCGTATGCGGAGCGTGCGCTGCCCCCGCAGAACCTCAACACCCGCGACGCGGCCGTGGCCTGCGACTACCGCGTGTACAAGGTCGCCAAGCCGTTCTGGGTGTGGCAGGGCAGCATCGCCCCGTGGTTCGAGCAGCCCGGCGGGGGTCAGCAGATCAAGCTCGACGCCGTCTTCCTCGACCCGGGCCAGGGGCAGCGGTTGAACGTCAAGTGGCTGCTGGAGCACGACTACCTCACTGCCGCGGGCGCGTAACGCAGTCGTGGACCGCCGGGAATTGCGGGACGCCCTGCGTGCCGCAGGCGTGGCCGACGGCTACTACCGCATCGAGGGGGTCCACGAACCGGCCCCCACCCCCACCGACTTCCTGTTCCTGCGGAAGGCGTCCGGCGGGGAGTGGGAGACCGGCGCGTACGAACGGGGCGGTTACGAGGTGATCGCTCGTCACCCGGGTGAGGCGGCGGCTTGCGCCCACCTGTTCCGCTTGCTCGTTCCGTAGGCCGGTCCGGCCGCCGACTGTACTGAGGTGTTCCTGTCAGAAGCATTGACAGGATCCCCGGTAGCTGGCTTCATGAGCAACGCCTATGGGAGCGCTCCCATAGGCGTTGCGCTCCCCGGCGCGCCCACCGACGTACGGAAGGGATTGTTCCGTTGCGCTCGCTCACTCTTGCCGCTGTACGCAGACGACTCCGAGGGGCCGGCAGCGTCTCTCTCGCCCACCGCCCCGGCGCCATCGCTCTGGCACTCGCTCTCGGCGCCGGCCTGCTGCTTCCGATGTCGCTGTCCGGCAGCGCGGCGGCCGCGCCGGCCTTCGACTACGGCGAGGCGCTGCAGAAGTCGGTGCTGTTCTACGAGGCGCAGCAGTCGGGCACGCTCCCCGAGACCAACCGGGTCGGCTGGCGCGGTGATTCCGCCCTCGACGACGGCAAGGACGTCGGCCTCGATCTCACGGGGGGCTGGTACGACGCAGGCGACCACGTCAAGTTCAGTCTGCCGATGGCCTTCTCGACCACCATGCTCGCGTGGGGAGGTGTCGAGGAGAAGGGCGCCTATGCCGCATCCGGCCAGCTTCCGTACCTGAGGAACAACCTGCGCTTCGTCAACGACTACTTCCTCAAGGCGCACCCGTCGCCCAACGTCCTCTACGGGCAGGTGGGCAACGGCGGGGACGACCACAAATGGTGGGGACCGGCCGAGGTGATGCCGATGAAGCGGCCCGCCTACAGGATCGACGCATCCTGCCCCGGCACCGACCTGGCCGGTCAGACGGCCGCTGCCCTGGCCTCCTCGTCGATGGTGTTCGCCGACAGCGACCCGGCGTACGCCACGAAGCTGATCACCCACGCGAAGCAGTTGTACACGTTCGCCGACACCTACCGCGGCAAGTACAGCGACTGCATCACCGACGCGCAGGCGTACTACAACTCCTGGAGCGGGTACAACGACGAGTTGGTCTGGGGTGCGATCTGGCTGTACAAGGCAACGGGGGACGCCTCGTACCTCGCCAAGGCGGAGTCGTACTACGACAACCTCTCGACCGAGCCGCAGAGCAGCACACGGTCCTACCGCTGGACTCTCTCCTGGGACGACAGCTCCTACGGGGCCTACGTGTTGCTCGCGCAGCTGACGGGCAAACAGAAGTACGTCGACGACGCGAACCGCTGGCTCGACTGGTGGACGGTCGGCGTCAACGGACAGCGGGTGGCCTACTCGCCCGGGGGGCAGGCCGTCCTGGACAGCTGGGGATCGTTGCGATATGCGGCGAACACCGCTTTCGTGGCGCTGAGTTACTCCGACTGGCTGACCGACACCACGCGCAAGGCCCGTTACCACGACTTCGCCCTCCGCCAGATCAACTACGCGCTGGGCGACAACCCGCGCAAGTCGAGTTATGTGGTCGGTTTCGGCAGCAACCCGCCGACCAAACCCCACCACCGCACCGCCCACGGCTCGTGGACCGACCAGATGAACAACCCGGTGGAGAGCCGGCACACGCTCTACGGAGCACTGGTCGGCGGACCCAGCGCGGCGGACGACACATACACCGACGATCGTTCGAACTACGTGAACAACGAGGTCGCCACCGACTACAACGCGGCTTTCACGGGCGCGCTGGCCCGGCTCTACGGCGAGTACGGCGGCGCCCCGCTCGCGAACTTCCCCCAGCGGGAGACACCGGACGGGCCCGAGATGTCGGTCCAGGCTTCGGTGAACGCGGCGGGCAGCAACTTCACCGAGGTCAAGGCGTATCTGGTCAACAGGTCCGCGTGGCCGGCGCGAGCCCTCACCGACGCGTCCGTGCGCTACTACTTCACGCTGGAGCCCGGCGTCACGCCCGGACAGATCAGCTTCACCACCAACTACAACCAGTGCGGCGAGGTGACCGGCCCCACGCACGACGCGGGCGACGTCTACTACGTGACGGTGGACTGCTCGGGCACGGACATCGCGCCGGCCGGCCAGTCCGCGTACCGCAAGGAGGTTCAGTTCCGCATCACCTCGGCAGGGGCCTGGAACCCGGCGAACGACTGGTCCTACCCCTCGTCGGCAACGACCCCGGGCACTACGCCGGTGGACGCTCCGCACATGGTGCTGCTGGAGGGTACGGCCCCGCAGTGGGGGAGCGCGCCGGACGGGACGGACCCGGAACCGACACCCGACCCGACCACGACACCCGACCCGACCACGACCCCTGATCCCACGCCCACGCCCGATCCGACCGGAACCCCTGGCCCGGCCGGCACCTGTGGGGTCACGTACCGGGTCAGCCAGTCCTGGGGCAGCGGGTTCACGGCCGACGTCTCCGTCCGCAACACCGGGACGGATCCGGTCGACGGCTGGCAGCTGGGCTTCGCATTCGGCGGCGCCGAGAAGGTCACCAACGCCTGGAACGCGACCGCCACCCAGGCCGGCTCCCGCGTCACGGTGAAGAACGCGGCCCACACCGCGGTCATCCCGGTGGGCGGCACCGTCTCCTTCGGATTCCAGGCCATCGGGGCACCTGCGCAGGCGCCGGCCTCCTTCACCCTCAACGGGACGGAGTGCGGCTGATCGACGAGGGGGGGTGCTGCCCCGGCGCGGGCGGGACAGCACCCCTCGGGGCCCTCACCCGGGTATCCAGGGCCGCCACTTCTTCTCGTTCGCGTCCACCCACTCCCTGGCCGCGTCCTGGGGTGACATTTTCTGATCGGCGATCATCAGGGCGACCTTGTTCTGGTCCTCGGTACCCCAGGAGAACTTCTTGAGGAACGAGGCCGCCTTGCCGCCGGTGCCGGCGAAGCGGGCGTTGAGGTACTTCTTCAACGGCGTGTGCGGGTAGGCGCACGCGACCTTCTCGGGGTCGGCGTCGCAGCCCTCCTTGTAGGCAGGAAGCTTCACCTCCGTCATCGGCACCTGCTCGAACAGCCACTGCGGCTTGTACCAGTAGGAGAGGAAGGGTTTCTTCCCCTTGGCGAACTGTTTGATCTGGGTGATCTGCGCCGCCTCGGACCCTGAGAACACCACCTGGTAGTCGAGGCCGAGATTCTGCACGAGGGCCTTGTCGTTGGTCACGTACGACGGTGACCCGTCCAGCAGCTGGCCCTTGCCGCCGCTCTCCGCCGTGCGGAAGCTGTCGGCGTACTTGTCCAGGTTGCGCCAGTCGGTGACATCGGGATGCGCCTTCGCGAAGTACGTCGGCACGAACCAGCCGATATGACCGGTGACCCCGAGCTCCCCGCCGGAGCGGATGGTCTTCTTGTCCCGGACGTACCGGGCCTCCTGGTCCGGGTGGCCCCAGTCCTCCAGGATCGCGTCCACCCGGCCCTGGCTCAGGGCGTCCCAGGCCGGCACCTCGTCGATCTGCACGGTGTCGACCCGGTAGCCCAGCTCGTGTTCGAGGAGGTACTCGGCCACGGCGACATTGGCCTGGGCGCCCACCCACGACTGCACGGACAGGGTCACGGTCTTCGCGCCCCGCGCGTTGGCGAACGGGGAGGCCTGCTGCGTCATGTCCGCCGCACCGCAGCCCGCGACGGCGACGAGAGCCGTGGCCGATGCGAGGGCGACGAGAGAGGTACGCGTACGAGCCATGTCAGGCCCCCTTCACGGAGCGGCGCCGGGTCGGCTGGGTGACCCGGTCGAGCATCAGACCGAGGAGGACGATCGCGGCACCGGCCACGAGCCCGGTGGCCAGGTCACCCTGGGCCAGGCCGAACACGGCGGAGTAGCCGAGCGAGCCCCCGCCGACGAGACCGCCGATCACCACGACGGCCAGGACCAGGACCACGCCCTGGTTGACCGCGAGGAGCAGCGCCGGGCGGGCCAGCGGCAGCTGGACCTTGAGCAGTTGCTGGATGCCCGTCGCGCCGAGTGAGCGCGAGGACTCCATGGTGACGGGATCGACGGCGTTCATGCCCTGCGTGGTGATCCGTACGACGGCGGGCAGCGCGTAGACGACGGCGGCGGCCACCGCCGGTGCGCGGCCGACGCCGAAGAGGGCGACGACCGGGATGAGGTAGACGAACTGCGGCATCGTCTGGAACACGTCCAGCACCGGCCGCAGCAGCCGCTCCACGCGTGCGCTGCGGGAGGCGGCGATCCCGATGGCGAAACCGGCCACCAGCGTCACCGCGACACCGGCCAGCACCTGGGACAGCGTGTCCAGAGCCGGGTCCCAGACGTCTAGGACCCCGATCGCCGCCATGGCGAGGACGGCGGTCAGCATGGTGCGCCACGTACCGATCAGCAGGGCGAGCACGGCGATCAGCAGGAGCACCGCCCACCAGGGCAGCCACTGCAGACCGTCGCGCAGCGGGTCCAGGACCCAGGTGGTGAACCGTCCGGCCCAGTCCGCCGTGCCGCCGATCACGGGCACACCGGAGTACAGGTGGCCGGTCATCCAGCCGACTGCCGAGTTGACGGGAGGGGCGATGTCAGCCGTCCAGCCGTCCCGCCAGCCCGTTCCGAGAACCAGGCGGGCAACGACGGCCGCGAGGACGGTGCCGGCGGCGGCGACGGCCCAGCCCAGCAGGGCGGATCCGGTGCGCGGAACACCGCCGATGCGGTTGCCGGCGGCGGCGGTGACGCGGTCGAGCACCACGGCGAGCAGCACGATCGGGATCCCGGCGGCGAGCGCGGCGCCCACGTCGACGGACGCGAGCGCCTGGTAGACGCGGTCGCCGAGACCGCCGGCGCCGATCACGGAGGCGATCACGGCCATCGACAGGGCCATCATGATCGTCTGGTTGAGGCCGAGCAGCAGTTCCCTGCGCGCCAGCGGAAGGCGGGCGGTGAACAGGCGCTGCCGCCCCGTGGCTCCGAGCGAAGCCGCAGCCTCCATCACTCCCGCGTCCGCGTCGCGCAGTCCGAGAGCCGTCAGCCGGGCCATCGGCGGCGCCGCGTAGACGACGGTCGCGAGCACGGCGGCGGGGACACCGATACCGAAGACGAGGACGACCGGCAGCAGATACGCGAAGGCCGGCATGACCTGCATGGTGTCGAGCACCGGTCGCAGGATGCGGAAGACGCGGTCCGACAGCCCGGCGGCCAGGCCGAGGACCGCGCCGAGAGCCACCGACGCCAGGACCGCGATGACCATGAGTGCCAGCGTCTGCATGGTGGGCACCCACATGCCGAGCAGCGCGCATACGAGGAAGGCGACGACAGCGGTCAGCGCGAGCCTGACGCCTGCCACCCGCCAGGCGATCAGCCCGCCGGCAGCTGTGACACCGGCCCAGCCTGCCGCGAGGAGCACCAGGTAGACACCGCGGACCGAAAGCACGACGGCGTTGCTGAGGTGCCCGAAGAAGTAGAGGAACACCGGATGCGTGTCGCGGTTGTCGATGATCCAGTCGCTCACGTCGCCCAGCGGTCCGGTGAGATCGACGGTGAGGCTCGTGGGCCACGCACCGGGGCCGACCAGGACCGTTCCGAGCACCAGCAGCACGGCAGCTCCGGTCAGCAGGAACGTCGTGCGGTGCCGGGCGAGGGAAGCGGCCGGGCCGGCCGTGCCGAGCGGGGTGGCGGGCGTGGTGGTGGCAGCGGTCGCCGTCACAGCGCCCACCTCCCGGGGCCGCATGCGTGGCCCGGAGGTCCCTCGGCGTAGTTCACCCGCATCACGCAGCCTCCTTCACGGCCGGGACCCCCGCCACGACGGCGAGCAGACACGCGTGGTCGACCACGCCCAGGCAGCGCCCGTTCTCGACCACACGCGCCGTCTCCCCGGTACGGACGACCGCCTCGATCGCCTCGGCGACGGTGGCCCCCGGGGTCAGCCCGGGGCCGGTGGCGCTCTCCGCGCCGTCGGCGGGACGCATGGCCGCCCGCACGGTCACCACCTGCTCGCGCGGCACATCCCGTACGAAGTCGCGGACGTAGTCGTCAGCCGGCGAGCCCACGATCTCCTCCGGCGTGCCGAGCTGCACGATCCGGCCGTCGCGCATCAGCGCGATGCGGTCGCCGAGCTTCAGCGCCTCGTTCAGGTCATGGGTGATGAAGACCATCGTGCGGCCCTCCTCTCGGTGCAGCCGCACAACCTCCTCCTGCATGTCACGGCGGATCAGCGGGTCGAGCGCGCT
This sequence comes from Streptomyces sp. NBC_01013, assembly GCF_045162765.1. Taxonomy (NCBI): domain Bacteria; kingdom Bacillati; phylum Actinomycetota; class Actinomycetes; order Kitasatosporales; family Streptomycetaceae; genus Streptomyces; species Streptomyces sp. NBC_01013. Next base: position 316,929 of record NZ_CP108687.1, on the reverse strand, counting down.
GAACGGCTCGTCGAACAGCAGCACTTCGGGGTCGACGGCGAGCGCACGCGCCAGCCCGACCCGCTGCTGCTGACCGCCGGAGAGCTGACCGGGGCGGCGGCTCTCCAGCCCGTCGAGGCCGACCTTCGCGATGACCTCGGCTGCCCGCTCGCGGCGCTCGGCCCGGCCCATGCCCTGGATCTCCAGGCCGTAGGCGACGTTGTCGAGGACCGAGCGGTGCGGAAGCAGTCCGAAGTGCTGGAAGACCATGGAGGCCCGGTGGCGGCGCAGTTCACGCAGCCGGCCGGCGTTCATCGCCAGCACGTCCTCGCCGTCCATCGTGACCTCACCGGAGGTCGGCTCGACGAGCCGGGTGAGGCAGCGCACGAGGGTGGACTTGCCCGAACCGGACAGTCCCATCACGACGAACACCTCGCCCTTGCGGACATCGAAGGAGACGTCACGCACGGCGGCGGTGCAGCCGGTGCGCGCGCGCAGCTCCGCGGCGTCGAGCGCGCCGAGTTCGGCATCACCGGGTACACGGTCGGCCTTCGGCCCGAAGACCTTCCAGAGGTCGCGTACGGAGAAGACGTGCGGTGGTGTGTTCATCAGGCATGACCCCCATGGGTGGCGACGAGCAGATCCGCGCATTTCTCGCCGACCATCAGGACCCCGATCATCGGGTTGACGGTCGTCATGGTCGGGAAGACCGACGCGTCGGCTATCCGGATGCCGTCGAGGCCCCGGATCCGCAGATCGGGTGCGACCACGGCGAGTGCGTCGTCGGGTGCGCCCATCCGGCAGGTTCCGGCCGGGTGGTAGACGGTGTGCGCGACCTTGCGTGCGTACTCGCTCAGGTCCTCGTCGGAAGTGACCTCGGGCCCCGGGCAGACCTCCCGCTTCAGCCAGCCGGCCAGGGGTTCCTGAGCGGCGATCTCCCGGGCGATCCTGATGCCGTCGACGAGGGTGCGTCCGTCGTAGTCCTCCGCATCGGTGAAGTAACGGAAGTCCAGTGCGGGTTTCACCTCGGGGTCGGGGCTCGTCAGGTAGAGCCGGCCTCGACTGCGCGGCTTGGGGATGTTCGGTGTCATCGACACCCCGTGCGGTGGGCGCTCGTAGCCGAGCCGTTCCGGATTGTCGGTGAACGGGATCTGGTAGAAGTGGAACATCAGGTCGGGGCCCGGGCTGTCCGGATCACGCCGCACGAAGAGCCCCGCGTCGCTGTCCATCGCGGAGTTCTCCGGGATCGGCCCGTGCGTCTCCCAGACGATGACCGACTCCGGGTGGTCGAGCAGGTTCTCGCCGACCCCCGGCAGGTCGTGCGTCACCGGAATGCCGAGCTTCTCCAGCTCCGCGCGGTGACCGATGCCGGAGTGCATCAGCAGCCGGGGCGTGTCCACCGAGCCTGCGCACACCACGACTTCGCGCCGGGCCCGCACGACCTGCTCCTCGCCGTCCGCGGTCCGCACGCGCACACCGGTCGCCCGGGTGCCGTCGAACTCCAGGCGGAACGCCCAGGTCTCCAGGGCGATATGGAGGTTCGGCCGGTCGAGGAAGGGGTGCAGATACGCGACCGATGCCGAGGAGCGCTTGTTGTTCTCCGGGTGGTAGGCGAGGTCGAAGAACCCCACACCGTCCTGGAAGGCCTCCTTGTTGAAGCCCTCGACGCGCGGCACGCCGAGCGCCGACTGCGCGGCGTCGACGAAGTCGCGTGCGATGGCGTTCCGGTCGGCCTCGTCGATGGGGACGATGTTGTTGCGCAGCCGGTCGAAGTAAGGGTCCATCGACGAGGCGTCCCACCCCGCCGCACCGGCGGCCGCCCACTCGTCCCAGTCGGACGGGAGCGGCTTGAAAGCGATCAGCGTGTTGTGGGACGAGCAGCCGCCGAGCACCCGGGCCCGGCTGTGGCGGATGTACGAATTGCCGCGCGGCTGCTCGGTGGTGGGGTAGTCGTAGTCCAGCTCCCCGCCGAGCAGGCCCATCCAGCGGCGCAGGGTCAGTACGTCCTCGCGCCCCACGTCGCTCGGTCCGCCCTCGATGAGGGCGACGGTGACGTCGGGGTTCTCGGTCAGCCGGGACGCGATCACCGAACCGGCGGTGCCGCCGCCGACGATGACGTAGTCGTACGTGGTCATGTCGTCCTCCATCGCCTCTGCTCCCCGTTCAGCCCGCGAACCAGCGCACCGGGCGCGGGGCGAGGTTCTGGTAGATGTGCTTGGCCTCGCGGTACTCGGCCAGGCCCGTCGGGCCGAGTTCCCGGCCGATGCCGGACTTGCCGAAACCGCCCCACTCGGCCTGCGGCAGGTAGGGGTGGAAGTCGTTGATCCAGACCGTGCCGTGCCGCAGCCGCGCCGCGACCCGGCGGCCGCGGCCCGCATCGGCCGTCCACACACCGCCGGCCAGGCCGTACTCGGTGTCGTTGGCCAGAGCGACGGCCTCGTCCTCCGTACGGAAGGTCTCGACGGTCAGTACCGGGCCGAACACCTCCTCACGCACGACCCGCATGGTGCGGTCGCAGTGGTCCAGGACCGTCGGCCGGTAGAAGTAGCCCGGCCCCTGAGGACGTTCGCCGCCCGCCCGAAGCACCGCCCCGTCCTTGAGCGCGGAGGCGACGAACTCCTCGGTCCTGGCGAGCTGCCCGGCTGAGACGAGGGGACCGCACTCGACACCCTCGTCCGTGCCGCGGCCGATGCGGATCCGCTCGGCGCGCCGCGCGAGCTCGGTCACGAACCGCTCGCGCACCGACTCCTCGACGATCAGCCTGGATCCGGCGGAGCAGACCTGGCCGCTGTGGATGAAGGCGGCGTTCAGCGCCTGGTCGACCGCGGTGTCGAATCCGTCCTCGGTGGCGCACGCGTCGGCGAACACCACGTTGGGGTTCTTGCCGCCGAGTTCGAGCGCGACCTTCTTGACCGAGTCAGCGGCCGCCCGCATCACCTTCGTGCCGCTGGCGAGGCCGCCCGTGAAGGAGACCAGGTCGACGTCGGGGTGGTTCGCCAACCGGGCCCCGACGGTGGCGCCGGGGCCGGTGACGATGTTCGCCACGCCGGCCGGCAGGCCGGCCTCGGCGAGCAGCGCCACGAGCGCGACGGTAGTCAGCGGGGTGATCTCGCTGGGCTTGATCACGAAGGTGTTGCCCGCGGCGAGCGCCGGAGCGATCTTCCAACTCGCCTGGAGCAGAGGGTAGTTCCACGGAGTGATGAGGCCGCATACGCCTACGGGCTCATGCACCACGATGCTGTGGATCTCCTCGGACCCTGCGTCGACGACCCGCCCTCCGCTCTCGTTCATGACGAGGTCGGCGAAGTAGCGGAAGGCGTCGCGCACACAGTCCACGTCGACCCGGCCCTCTTCGAGGGTCTTGCCCGCGTCACGGCACTCCAGCGCACCCAGTCGCTCCCGGTCGCGCTCCAACAGGCCGGCCACCCGCCTGAGCAGTGCTGCGCGTTCGGCGACCGGGGTGTGCGGCCAGGGCCCCGCGTCGAAGGCGGACCTGGCCGCGGCGACCGCGGCGTCCGCGTCCACGACATCGCCCTCCGACACGACGGCGAAAGCGGTCGCGTCGACGGGGTCGAGGATCTCGCGCGTGGCGCCGGAGGCGGCGGCGCGCCACTCTCCCGCTACCTGGATGGTGTGTTGTGCCGACACGTCGTGTGCTGCCCTTTCGGTGGCCATGGGTTTGACGCCGGGTGATTCCCGGCGGTCTGGCCATATGCCCCGGAAGGGGGAAGCCATGCACGGCGACTGCCGGCAAGTGACCCTGCTCACGCGGAGGGCCAAGGGTTGTTGCGGGGCGCGGCGGCGGTGCGGGCGCGGTCGCCGTAGCGATGGATGTCCGCCGCTCCACCGACTGAGTGATGGTGCCGACCGGGGGAGGGCATGGGCGCGGAGCACGTCATAGGGGCCGTCGGGATCGTGGTGGGCGCGGGGGCTGTTTCGCTCCCTGGACCATTCCCGACGTGGTGTGGCACCTCACGACGGGGGTTCCGGGCAGCACGACGGGCGGCGTCGGCGTGGTGCTCAGCGGCAGCCCCGGGACCTTCCGGCGACTGCCCGCGCCTCCTCCGCGGGCCGGGCCCTCGCCGCCGCGACACGTGTGTCCCGCGACGCCTCACGCCCGAGGCGACAGGCCTGGCCATGTCGTATCCGTTGTTCGTGCAGGAGCGGATGCCGGAGGGTCTCCGCCGGACCACGGAGGCGGTGCGGGCCTCACCTGCGATCCCCCTGCTGGTGGCCGCGGCACGGGGAGATGGAACGATGCGTGTATGCGACAGCTGAGCGAGTTGACAGACGTGGACGAGCCTGCGTGGCCGGTCCTCCAGGAGGAGTTCGCCAACAGTTCGGTGCCGGTGGAGGTGCTGCCCGGTGATCCCGGGCAGGGCCGCGCCTGTCTGCTGCAGCTGCAGGTCGGCGCGCGATCCGCTCTCGGAGCCCTGGTGCTGCACTCCGGCGGCCTGGTCGTGGACCACGGATGGGTCCGTGTTCTCGCAGGCGCACCGAGCGGCGCTGCCGGTCTCCCGGGTCTGGCCCGCGTCAATCGCTTCCCAGCCACGTTCGACGGCGCGTGGCGCCCGACGGACGCCCTGGTCGTCGGCCATGATGTCCTGGGCGGGGTGTTCGCTCTCAACGGCCACGATCCCGCAGCGTGCGGCCGTCCCGGTGCGCCCGGGCAGATGCTCTACTTCGCGCCGGACTCCCTGGAATGGGAGGCGATGGAGATGGGCTACGGAACGTGGCTGACCTGGCTGCTGTCGGGACGGCTGGACCAGTTCTACGACGGACTCCGGTGGCCCGGCTGGCAGCGCGAGTCGCAATCGCTCGACCTGTCCCGGGGAATCGCCGTGTACCCCTTCCTGTGGTCGAAGGAGGCGCAGGCGGATCCGGCCGCGACCACGAGGACGCCCGTTCCCCTGACCGAGCTGCTCGCCCTGAGCGGTGAGTTCTGCCGGCAGATGGGGCTGGGCGACCCCGGATTCCTCGGTTCACTCCCCTCGGAGGGGCGCGCATGAAGATCATCGACGCGAAAGTCGTCGTCACCAGCCCAGGACGCAACTTCGTCACGCTGAAGCTGACGACCGACGAAGGCCTCACCGGCCTCGGCGATGCCACGCTCAACGGACGGGAGCTGGCCGCCGTCAGCTACCTCACCGATCATGTGGCACCCCTGCTCATCGGCCTCGACCCGCACAGGATCGAGGACACCTGGCAGTATCTCTACCGCGGCGCCTACTGGAGGCGCGGGCCGGTGACCATGGCCGCGATCGCCGCCGTGGACGTGGCCCTGTGGGACATCAAGGCGAAGGCCGCCGGTCTGCCGCTCTACCAGTTGCTGGGCGGCCCGAGCAGGGACCGCATCGGCACCTACGGCCATGCCAACGGCCGCGACATCCCCGAACTCCTCGACTCCGTACGGGCCAGGCTCGCCGAGGGCTACCCCGCCGTCCGCATCCAGACGGGCATCCCCGGACTCAAGGCCGTGTACGGCGTGTACAGCCAGGACGGCGACGGCACGGCGGTCGCCCACCAGCAGGCACGGCCCCTGGTGGAGGACTGGGACACGGACGCGTACCTGCGTCACACGCCGGCCGTCTTCGAGGCGGTACGTGCGGAGTTCGGCACCGAGCTCCCCCTTCTTCACGACGCCCACCACCGGCTCACCCCGATCCAGGCGGCGCGGCTCGGCAAGGACCTGGAGCCCTACCGGCCCTTCTGGCTGGAGGACTGCACTCCGGCCGAGAATCAGGAGGCCCTGCGTCTGGTCCGCCGCCACACCACCACGCCCCTGGCCGTCGGCGAGGTCTTCAACACCGTGTACGACTACCAGGCGCTGATTGCCGAGCAGTTGATCGACTACGCGCGTTCCGCGGTCACCCACTTCGGTGGGGTCACACCCCTGCGCAAGCTCTTCGACTTCGCAGCCCAGTACCAGGTCAAGAGCGCCGTCCACGGACCGGAGGACATCTCGCCGGTCGGGATGGCCGCGGCCGTCCACCTCGACCTCGCCGTCCACAACTTCGGCATCCAGGAGTACTCGGGCCACACCCCGCTGACCGACGAGCTGTTCCGGCACGCGTACACCTTCACCGACGGGTACCTCCACCCCGGGGAGAAGCCCGGTATCGGTGTGGAACTGGACGAGGAGGCTGCGGCCGCGCATCCGTACGCGCGGGCCTACCTTCCGGTCAACCGCCTCCTGGACGGCAGCGTCCACGACTGGTGAGCCGCGGAGCGCCGCCGTCGGCGTTCACGCGGTCCGGCTACGGATAAGGGCTGTCCCGCAATTCCTGGCGGGCGCACGACGGCAGCTACGGCACCTCGCCGCGTTGTCGAAACGCCCGAATACATCTCGTCGGGTGCCTCTCCGCCTTGCGATGCACCGCACCTGACGCCGCGCGCTCATCCACCAGGAATTGCGGGACAGCCCTTAGGCCAAGGCCGTGAAGTTAGGGCTCGGGGGACGCCAACGTGTGGGGTCTGATCTGGTGCGATCCGGGACGTGAGAAGCGGAGCCCCGGTAGAACTGGCAGTCGACCAAGACAGCCGTTCACAGCACCGGAGGCTCCGCTGTCCGATCAGTGTGTCATCACGCGTGAAATCACGGTAGCCAAGGGCTTGTTCGCTCCTGGGCATCTGGGGGAACTCACCCGGATCGTCCCGTTCGAGATGGTCGATGCGGCCCTTGTCGAAACGGGTGCGGTCCAGCAGCGGCTGCGGAAGATTCCTGCCCGGGTGGTGGTCTACCTGCTGCTGGCCGCGGCCCTTTTCGACGACTGCGGCTACCTGGCAGTCTGGCGCAAGCTCACCGCCTCGCTGGAGGCGATACCGGTCGCGAAGGTCACCGGCACAGCGCTCTGGAACGCCCGGACCCGCCTGGGGGCGCGTCCCATGCAGGCCCTGTTCGACCTGTTGCGCGGGCCCGCGACAGCGATCCGTACCACCGGCGCCCATTTCAAGGGCCTGCTGACCGTCGCGATCGACGGCACCTGCCTCGACGTCCCCGACAGCCCACTGCACCGGGCCCGTCTGGGCGGGATCACCAACCAGTACGGGACCTCCGGCTACCCGCAGATCTGCCTGACCGCGCTGGTGGCCTGCGGCACCCGCGCGGTCCTGGACGCTGCCTTCGGCCCCCGCTCCAGCGGCGAGAGCGCCTACGCCAAGCAACTGGCCCGCTCCCTGCACGCGGGAATGATCGTCCTTCTCGACCGGGGCTTCTCCGGCAATCCGTTCCTGACCGCCGTCGCCGGCACCGAGGCCGCCTTCCTGGCCCGTATCTCGGCCGCCCGCAAGCCCCCGGTCCTGGCCCGCTTCGACGACGGCTCCCACCTCTCCCGCTTCGGCGGCCTCGAAGTCCGCATCATCGAGTGCGAGATCACCATCATTACCAGCCAGGGCCGCACGACCGGCCTCTACCGGCTGGCCACCAACCTCCTCGACCACCACCGATACCCGGCATCCAACCTGGTCAGCCTCTATCACGAGCGATGGGAAGTGGAATCCGCCTACTTCGCGATCAAGAAGTCGATGCTGGGCCGACGAGTCCTGCGCTCTCAGACCTGGGCAGGCATCACCCAAGAGGTCTATGCCCTCCTGAGCGCATACCAGGCCCTGCGGATCGCGATCGCCGACGCCACCGGGACCACACCCGGAGCAGACCCCGACCGGGGAAGTTTCAGCGTCGCACTACGATGCGCCCGCGATCAGATCGTCCGAGCCGCAGGCATCATCGCCGACTCCGTCATCGACCTCGCCGGAACGATCGGCCGAGCCGTCCTGGACCACCTCATGCCCGCCCGCCGCCTCCGCGTCAGCCCCCGAGCGGTGAAACGACCCCTATCCCGATACGCATACAAAAGCCTCAGAGTCGACCGGCGCACCTACACAGCCACCCTCAACATCAAGATCTTGACGCCAACGACCAAGCCTTAACTTCACGGCCTTGGCCCTTAGGCGGGCTGAAGGCCCGCGTACACCCCATCCCGGCCGATCAGTTCCTCGTGCGACCCCACCTCCGCGATCCGGCCGCCCTCCATCGCCACGATCCGGTCGGCCCCCTGGATCGTGGAGAGCCGGTGCGCGACGACGAAGACGGTACGGCCGTGCACGAGCCGGGAGAGGGCCTCCTGCACAAGGGCCTCGGAGCGGTTGTCCAGCGCGGACGTGGCCTCGTCGAGCACCAGCACTCTGGGGTCGCGGATCAGGGCACGGGCGATGGCGAGCCGCTGCTTCTGCCCGCCCGAGAGCCGCGCGCCCCGCTCGCCGACGACCGTGTCGAGGCCGAGCGGCAGGTCCTTGACGAACTCCAGCGCGTTGGCGTCCGTCAGCGCGCGTATCAGCGTGGCCTCGTCCGTGTCGCCCATCCCGTACGTCACGTTCTCGCGGATGCTGCCCTCGAACAGGATCGACTCCTGCGGCACCACGGACAGGAAGCGTCGGTAGCTGCGCAGGTCGAGCCCCGCCATGTCGGTGCCGTCGAGCATGATGCGGCCCGACGTTGGCCGGATGAAGCCGATGAGGAGGTTCAGGACGGTCGACTTGCCCGCGCCCGAAGCACCGACCAGGGCGATGGTCTCGCCCGGCCGTGCGGAGAGGGTGAAGCCGTCGACGGCGGGGGCGGCGCCCTCGTAGGCGAAGCCGACGTCCTCGAAGTCGATCCGGCCGGTGACGCGGTCGACCTGAGCCTTGCCGGCGTTGTGTTCGAGGTCGGGTGCCTGGAGCACCTCGCCCGCCGAACGCACTGACTCCAGACCCTTGGTGAGGATCGGGGCCAGACCCAGCAGCGTGGTCACCGAGCCGGTCAGGACGGTGAAGAAGGCGCTGAGCATCACGACGTCGCCGGGGGTGATGGGCATCCAGCCGTGGTAGGCGACCAGAGCGGACCCCGTCAGGCACAGCACCCCGAGCGTGTTGAGGATGACCCAGGCCAGGGATCCGAAGCGGCCGTTGATCACGTCAAGGCGCAGACCGGCCGCGAAGACCTGGCGCAGCGAGCCGTCGACCCGGCCGAGCGCGGTGCGCTCCAGCCCGTGCGCGCGGGTGATGGGGATGAGGGTGGTCATCTCGCCGACGCGGGAGGAGAGCTGTTCGACCTCGCGCCGGAAGGACTCGTTGTGACTGCGCAGCCGGGCCCGCAGCTTCATCACGAGGAAGCCGGCCGCGGGCACCACGATCAGGAAGACCGGGAGGAAGGCGGGCACCCGCACGCCGATGACGACGAGGCCGCCGACCAGGGTCACGACCGCGCCGAGTCCCATGTCGGCGCTCTGCTGCATCATCTGCTCGACGGACTCCACGTCGCGGACCACCTTGGCCTGCAGGACGCTCGAACTGACGCGTGCGTGATAGCCGATGGACAACTGCTGCATGCGGCGGCACAGAGCCGAGCGCAGGGTTGTGCCCATGCGCCGGATGCTGCCGCCGAGGCAGCGTACGTACCACTGGTGGAGCGGGTAGTTGATCACGAGGATGAACAACAGGACACCGGTGGACTTCCAGAGCCGGGATTCCGGGCCGTGCTGGACGACCACGTCCAGGACCGTGGCGGTGATCAGGGGAAGCAACCAGATGGGGCTGTGCTTCACGACGAAGATGACGACAGCGAGTGCGAGCCGGCCGCGGTCGGGCCGGAAGAGGTAAGCGAGGGTGCGGAACGGGTTCTCGCCGCGGTAGCGGTGGTCGAGGTGGTCGAAGGACGCCAGGGGTTCGGCGGAGGGTTGGGAAACCGCTTTCTGCATGGTGTCCATCCCACCCCGCTCCCGCCGTCCGGGGCAACCCCGTCCCACGGACGGGACAGGAGGGGGCAGGGCCGGCGGGTTCAGTGCACGCGGACTTCGTCCGGCAGCGGCTCGGGTGCGGGCTCCTTGCGGCGCGGGCGGCCCACCGAGGCGATCGCGCCGGTGACCAGTCCGGCCAGCAGGCCCCAGAACGCGGAGCCGATTCCCAGCAGGGTCACGCCGGAAGCGGTGGCGAGGAAGGTCACCACGGCCGCTTCCCTGGACGCCTTGTCGGCCAGTGCCGCCGACAGCGAGGCCTCGATGGTGGCGAGCAGGCCGATCCCGGCGATCGCCAGGACGAGTTCGTGCGGCATCGCGGTCAGGAGCGAGGCGACGGTCGCGCCGAGCAGCCCGACGCAGAGGTAGAAGACGCCCGCCCACACGGCAGCCAGGTACCGCTTGTCCCGGTCGGGGTGCGCCTCCTCGCCCGTGCAGATGGCCGCCGTGATCGCGGCCAGATTGAGGCCGAAGGCCCCGAAGGGCGCCAGCACCGCGTTGGCCGCGCCGGTCCACGTCATCAGGGGCGAGACCGGTACCTCGTAGCCGGCGCCGCGGATCACGGCCACGCCGGGCAGGTTCTGCGAGGCCATCGTGACGACGAACAGGGGAGCGCCGACGCTGACGAGGACCTTCCAGTCGAACTCCGGCGTTGTGAACACCGGGGTGGCCAGGGCGAGTCGGACCTGGCCCAGCCGCCAGCCGCCGGTGAAGACGGTGGCCACGACACCCGCGGCGAGCGCCAGCAGCACCGCGTACCGGGGCAGCACGCGCCGGCCCAGCAGATAGAGCACGAACATGGGGAACGCGACCGCGAACCCGCCGTCCATCGTGCTGAACAGGCCCGTTCCGAAACGCAGCAGCACCCCGGCGAGCAGCGCGGCCGCCAGTGGCACCGGGATCCGGCCCATCAGACGGCCGAACCAGCCCGTGACCCCGCTCACGAGGATGAGCAGAGCCGAGAAGAGGAACGCGCCGACCGCCTGAGCCATCGGCACACCGCTCAGGCCGGTCGTGAGCAGCGCGGCTCCCGGCGTCGACCACGCGGTCACGACGGGGGCGCGGTAGCGCAGCGACAGTCCGATGCAGGTGCAGGCCAGGCCGACGCCGAGCGCGAGCATCCAGGAGGATATCTCGCGCGAGTCCGCCCCCGCCGCCTGCGCGGCCGTGAAGACCAGCGCCGCCGAACTGGTGACCCCGACCATCACGGCGATGAGTCCGGCGGCCACGGCCGACGGTGGCGCGATCGTGCGTATGCGGGTGATCGCGAACATGAGTGAGCCACTTCCTGAGGTGAGCGTTCCATATACGGAACGTTCCGTATATGGAACACTAGAGAGGCGGGCCGACGCCCGTCAACCAGGACAGGGGAACGGGTGCACAACCGATGGGACTGAACGAGGACGTGGGGCGCAGGCTGCGCACGTTGCGGCAGGAGCGGGACCTGTCCCTCTCGGAGCTGTCCCGTCGCTCCCGTGTCGGCAAGGGCACGCTCTCGGAGCTGGAGAGCGGGACGCGCAATCCCACCCTGGAGACGTTGTACGCGCTCACCACCGCGCTCGGCCTGCCGCTCAGCGCGGTACTGAGCGACCCACTGCCCACGGGCGGCGCGACCCCTGCGGGTGTCTCCGGGAGCGCCGTGACCGCCGTCCTGCTGGAGCGGTTCGAGGACGAGGCAGCGGTCACCGACGTGTTCCGCGTGAGCATCCGCGCAGGCGCCGTCCAGGAGTCACAGGCGCATGTCCCCGGTACCCGGGAGAGCCTGATGGTGCTGACCGGCACGGCCGTCGTCGGCCCGCCGCACGACACCAGGACGGCCGGCCCCGGCGCCTCCGCGCACTGGCGGGCCGACACGCCCCACGTCTACGGCGCACCCGACGGTGATGTGGAGGGCATCCTCTTCGTCCGCAGCCCGGTCGCGGAGGGCCCGTAGGAGCCGCTCCCCGGTCAGCGGGTCACGCCGCGCCCAGGAGGTTGACCATGCGGATGTAGCGGACCCAGTCCCAGTTGGGACCCGGATCCGTGTGGTCCGTACCCGGCACCTGTGCGTGGCCGAGGATGTGCGCGCGGTCCTTGGGGATGCCGTAGCGGTCGCACACCGACGCGGTCAGCAGGGCGGACTTCTCGTACATGGCGTTGGTGAAGTACGCGGGCTGGTCGACGTAGCCCTCGTGCTCGATGCCGATGCTTCGGGTGTTGTAGTCCCAGTTCCCCGCATGCCAGGCGATGTTCTTCTCCCGTACGCACTGGTCGATGTAACCGTCCCCCGAGCGCACCACGTAGTGCGCGGACACCTGTTTCGCCGGATTCTGGAAGATCGCCACTGCGTCCGAGAACGTCTCCTGGGTGACATGGATGATCACGTACTGCACCGGATAGGCCGAAGGCCGGCTCGAGACCGTGTAGTTGGACGTCGAGGCCGGTACCCAGTGGGCCGCCGGGTAGTCCGTGTCGCCGGTCGTCGCCGCGCTGGCGCGGACGGAGGCGGGAATGAGCGCCCCCGCGGCCGTCGCCGCGGCGCCCTGAAGGATCCTTCTGCGGTCCATGCGTACTCCTGGGTGTGGGGGAGGGACGACAGGCGGGGGACGACGGCGGTCGACAGATTCGGGGCTCGGGACCCGATCCACCCGACATCCGGTGACTCCCCCTGTCCGATGACCGGAATGTGATGTCCGATGTGCGGCCGAGCAACGTGCGCGCCCCACCGTACGGGCGCCGCGCGACCGGCGGAAGACCGGAAGAGTGAAATCGGCACGGGCGAGGGCGAGTTGACGGCGAAGAGGGGTCGACTTCGTGGCCGCCGGAAGGAGTGGTCCGGCGGCCACGACGTTTCGGCCCGTCAGTGCGTCAGCGGGCGGGACAGCTTCAGCAGTGACACGGACGTCTCGATGCCGGAGTCGACCAGCCGGCCGTCCGCGTCGAAGGCGCCCGCCCCGTCGGTCATCCCGAAGTCGTTGTCGTTGATCAGGGCGAGCGTGTCGGGGCCCGTCACCGCCACACCCTCGATCTTCCCGGGCACGCCCGCGACCTTGCCCAGGTCGACGACGAGGCTCTTGCGCAGCACCGGGACGCCTGCGGCCGCCGGGTCCGCCAGCTCCTCGTACGAGGGCGAGGCGGCCGGGACGTCCCAGCGGGAGCCCAGGATGCCGGCGCCGCGGGGGAGTGTGACGCGGTGCAGACGGGCCGCCCGGTCGGTGCGCTCCTCGACCAGGAGGTCGTTGCCGCCGACCGCGACGACCGAGGAGATCTTCAGCTCGGACGTGTCGTCCTCACCGGGATCCACGACGCCCACGGCGTCGAAACGGTACGCGTACTCTGCAGTGACCGCCCGCTTCTTCGTGGAGAAGCGCAGCAGCCGCACATTGCGTGAGGCCTCGCCGGCGTCCTCATCGGGCAGCGAGAGCGGGCTCTGGACGGCGAGCACCAGATCACCGCCCGGCAGCAGCGCCAGGCCCTCGAAGCCGCGGTTGGTCTTCCGGTGGAGCAGGATGCCGGGCAGGGCCTCCACGACGGGGTAGTCCGCATGCTTGAGGTTCAGCCCCTCGGGGACGTAACGGGCGAGCACGCGGCCGCTCCCGGAGACGTGCACCAGCGACGGGCCGTACTCGTCCACCAGCCAGAACGAACCGTCCGCGCCCCGGACGATGCCTTCCGTGTCCAGACCGTTCGGGTCGTACGGGAGAGGCGTCTTCGCGTCGTAGGAGTACGGGGCCTCGTCCCGCCCCGCCTGGTTCGGGAGACCGGTGACGGGAGCTCCGGACCGCGTGGTCAGCGGGAGGGAGCGCAGTACCTCGACGCGCTTGCCGCTCAGCCGCACCTTGACGATCGCCGGGTCGAACCCGGGGACGGGGAAGGTGCGCCGCTTGCCGCCGTCGACCTTGATCTGGCCGTTCGGCCCGCGGTCCGTGACGGTCCAGAACTCGCCCTTGCGACCGGCCGGGTAGAGGTCGCTTCCGATGCCGCCGAGCATCACACCGCGGTCGTCCCCCACGGACCCGGGCAGCAGTCCGTTGCTGAAGCCGGCCAGCGGGACGTCTCCGAGCAGGGCGCTCGCGACGACCCGCGCGGTGTCCTCGGGGCGGTGGCTCCGGTCCTGCGCGCCGGTGGCGGTGCCTGCGACGCACACCGTGCCGAGCAGGGCGAGCGGCAGCCCGACGGCAAGGGATCGACGGACGACACGCGCGGACATGAGGCCTCCTGAGGAGCAAAGGATCTGACGGCCGTCACGTTGCGCCGCGCTCCTCAACGAGCGGTGACATCGAGTTGAACTCCCGGGCGGAACGCGGCGGCGGGCCGGGGTGCTGTGCAGCCGCCCGCCGCCGTTGAGCCGTTGTCACCCGTCCGCGGAGGCCGCGTCCGCCCAGGCCGCCGCCGGATCCTCGTCGGCAGGCCCCGCCGGAGTCCAGCGGCCGCTCTCCTTGCGGTACGGATACCAGCGGGCGTCCCGCCCGTAGCGCAGCTGCACCGTGCCGTCCGCCGACGTCCAGCGGTTGCGCTCGGCCCGCAGCCGGGGGGCCTCGTCCTCCTCCCAGGCGCCGGCGAGCCGCGTCCTGGCCCGCGCGAGTGCGGCGGTGTCGGGCGTCCACTCCTCGTCGAGCACGGCGAGCGAGGCCGCGCCGCCGTACTGCCAGGCACGCACCGCGGCCGGCAGGCCGGCGCGCTGCCGGCCCGATCCGGTCGCCAGCCGGTTCACGATCCACGGTTCGGGTCGCGCTTCGGCCGCCAGCCGTACGGCGTCCTGTCCGGGTGTCAGGGCTGCCGGGACCGGCTGCTGTCCGTGACCGGGCGCCAGCGCCTCGGCCAGCATCCGGTGCGCGCGCACCGCGCCGTCCGTGGCGAGCATCTCCAGGGCCGTCGGGTCCACGCCCGGTTCGGGGTCGGTTTCCGTGTCCAGGCAGGGAGCCGCCCCCGGACCCTCGGGCAGCGCCGGGGGCGGGGGGAGCGGCGGAAGGATGCCGGCCGCCGCGTAGGCCTCGGTCGCGGGGATCCCGCGCACGGCCCGGTCCCCGGCCTCCTCGGCAGGCTCGTCCAGGGTGGCTGACGGTGCGTGACCCGCAGCCCTGGCGGCGATCCGCACCTGGAGCTCGTCGAGCAGCTGCCGTTCCCCGCGGCCCCGCATCAGGAGCAGGACGAACGGATCCTGGTCCAGCAGCCGTGCCACCTGATAGCAGAGCGCGGCGGTGTGCGGGCAGTGGTCCCAGGCCTCGCAGGCGCACTCCGGGTCGAGGTCGCCGATTCCCGGCAGGAGGTCCACACCCGCCGCCGCCGCGTCCTCGACCAGATGCGGCGGCATCTCCCGGTCGAGCAGCGCGGCGATGTGCCCGGCCCGGTCGACGGCCATGTCCAGGAAACGGTCCCATTCCTCTTCGGTCAGCTCCTGGAGCAGTACGTCGCTGCGGTAGCCGCTCTCGTCCCGGTCGCGGACCATCGCGGTGATCCGGCCCGGCCTCACGGACACCGCGCCGACCCGGCCCTCGCGGGCGAACCGGCGACCCTTCTTGAGCTGTTGTCCATCGAGCGCGGTGTCCTCCAGGGCCTTCAGCCACGCCCGGCCCCACCAGGACTCCGCGAAGCCGCGTCCCTGCGCCGGTGGCAACGCGGCGAAGGTGCGCTCCTGGGCGGGCACCGTGCTGTCCTGCCCGTAGCCGTCGTCGCCGTCGCCGTATGCGTCCGGCTCGTATCCCTCGCTCATCGTGCGCCCCCTCGCAGCTCCACCAGATCGGCCAGTTCCGCATCGCTGAGCTCGGTCAGGGCGCTCTCGCCCGAACCGAGCACCGCGTCCGCGAGCCCCTGTTTGCGGGCCAGCATCTCCGCGATCCGGTCCTCGATCGTGCCTTCGGTGATCAGACGGTGGACCTGCACCGGCTGGGTCTGCCCGATGCGGTACGCACGGTCCGTGGCCTGTGCCTCGACGGCCGGGTTCCACCAGCGGTCGAAGTGCACCACATGGCCGGCTCGGGTGAGATTGAGCCCGGTTCCAGCGGCCTTGAGGGACAGCAGGAAGACCGGCGCCCCGCCCGACTGGAACCGGCTGACCATCGCTTCCCGCTGCGCCACCGGCGTCCCGCCGTGCAGGAACTGGGTCCCGATCCCGCGCGCCGCCAGATGGCGCTCCAGCAGCCGGGCCATCTGCACGTACTGGGTGAACACCAGGACGCCCGCGCCCTCCGCGAGGATGGTGTCCAGCAACTCGTCGAGCAGCTCCACCTTTCCTGAACGGTCCGCGACCTTCGGATCCTCCTCCTTGAGGTACTGCGCGGGATGGTTGCAGATCTGCTTGAGCGCGGTGAGCAGTTTGACCACCAGACCACGCCGGGCCATCCCGTCGGCTTCGGAGATCGCTGCCAGCGTCTCCCGCACCACCGCCTCGTAGAGGCCCGCCTGTTCGGGCGTCAGCGACACCGCGCGGTCGGTCTCGGTCTTCGGCGGCAGCTCCGGGGCGATGCCGGGATCGGACTTGCGCCGGCGCAGCAGGAAAGGCCGTACCAGAGCACCGAGGCGCTCGGCCGCCGCCGGGTCGCTGCCGCCCTCCACCGCGCGTGCGTACCGGGTGCGGAAGGTGCCGAGCCTGCCCAGCAGGCCGGGGGTGGTCCAGTCGAGGATGGCCCACAGCTCGGAGAGGTTGTTCTCCACGGGGGTGCCGGTGAGGGCGACCCGCGCCTGTGTGCCGATCGTACGCAGCTGCCTGGCTGTCGCCGAGTACGGGTTCTTGACGTGCTGAGCCTCGTCGGCGACGACCATGCCCCACCGCGCGGCCGCGAGCCGGGGGGCGTCGAGCCGCATCGTTCCGTACGTGGTCAGGACGAACTCGCCGTCCACCAGGCCGTCCAGGCTGCGCGAAGCGCCGTGGAAGCGGCGGACGGGAGTGCCTGGGGCGAACTTCTCGATCTCCCGCTGCCAGTTGCCCATCAGCGAGGTCGGGCAGACCACCAGAGTGGGTCCGGCGGCCCCGTCGAGGGTCTGGCGGTGCAGATGCAGGGCGATCAGCGTGATGGTCTTGCCGAGCCCCATGTCGTCGGCGAGACAGCCGCCGAGCCCGAGCGACGTCATCGTGTGCAGCCAGTTCAGGCCACGGACCTGGTAGTCCCGCAACGTCGCGGTGAGTGCGGCCGGCTGAGCGACCGACGGCTCGTCCGCCTGCCGGGACTCCGGGTCTGCGACCCGCTGCCGCAGGCGTTCCAGCCAGCCGGTCGCCCGGACGTCGACGCGGTGGCCGTCCACCTCGGTGGAGCCCGTCAGTACGGCACTGAGCGCGTCGATGGGGGTGACCTTGCGGTCCTGCGTCTCCCGGGCCCGACGCGCCTCCTCGGGGTCGATCAGCACCCACTGGTCGCGCAGCCGCACCAGCGGCCGCCCCGCCTCGGCGAGCCGGTCGAGCTCGGCACGGCTGAGCTTGTGGTCACCGAGTGCGAACCACCAGTCGAAGCTCAGCAGGGAATCGGTGGCCAGGAGCGGAGCGGTGTCGGACGCGTTCCGGGCGGGCTGCCCGTTCCGGGTGTCCCCGCCGTCCCCGCAGTCCGTGTCGTCCGGGGGGCCGATCACCGCGCGCGTCGTCAGCTTGCGGGCGAGCTCCCGGGGCCAGTGGACCTGAACGCCCGTGGTGGCGAGCGCCCGTGAGGCGGGGCCGAGGAGTTCGGCGATCTCGTCGTCGGCCGGTTCCACGGCGTCCGGTACGGCCGCCGACAGCAGGGGGGACAGGGGAGGCCAGGCGCGGGCGGCCCGGCGCAGCATGACCAGGGCGTCCATCCGGGCCTTCGGCCCGAAGGCCGCGGCGGCGGGTCCCGAACCGGCCCAGACCTCGGCGGCGTCGGCGACCAGCGTCGGGTCGCTCACGCCGTGGATCTGCGGAACGACCCGGAAGGAAGGGGCGGATGGCCGCCCCGGGAGTACCTCACCGGTCCGGTCGAGGCCCGACACCTCGACGCGCAGCGAGAGCCGGATGCCCGCGTCGTGTCCCGCGGCCACATCGGTGACCCAGGCGCGTTGACCGGGCAGATGCTGTGGCGCGTCCGCCGCGAACGCCCGGCCACCCGCGGCGAGCGGGGCGCCGGGTGTGCGCGGCAGCCCGTCCGCGACCGCGTCGAGGAACTCCCTTACCAACCACTCCGGTTCGGGCAGTAGCAGGGGCTGCGCCAGGGCGTCGACGGGCGCCGCGTGGGCGGTCGGCGGCATGGACGCGGCGAGTGTGCGGATCCGTGTCCGGTCGTCGGCCGTGAGCGGGCCGGCCCGCCACGCGTCGTGATCCGTGGCGCTCAGTCCCGGCAGCAGCAGCCCTCGGGCGGCGAACTGCAGGGCCAGCAGCCCCGCCGCCCCCCAGAACAGGGCTGCGGCCGACGCATGGGCCGCCGTCCGGGCGCGGGTGAGCACCGCAAGCGCGTCCCTCACGGGGAGGATCCGCGCCGGCACCGCGTACGGCAGGGCATCCGCGCCGGTGACGGTCACTTCCTCGACCGTTCCGGGGGCTTCGGGCGGACTGCTGCCGTCCGGATACCAGAAGGCGATCCGTCCGGTCCGGGCAGGATCCGCGGGCAGGAAGACCACGGAGCAGCCGGCGAGTGCGGAGATCTCGGAGAGCGTTGCTGCGGGGAGACGGTGCACAGCGATGTCAGAGTCCTCAAATTTGACTAGTGGGCCGAGGTCGCCGAGGGTACTCCTTCGATGTCGCCACGGGCGGGTCGCGGAACGTGATTCATGTCACTCACAAATGCACCTTATGTCTGCCAGGTGTAGCCAGACCCCCGTCGGAATCAGGGGGTTGGCACCAGTGGAACTCGGGTGGTGGCTCCATGGCTGCTATACATCTGCGACCCGTACGTTTCATCAGGTCAGCGCACCTATAAGACCGGAGACATCATGCCTCAGGCCGCAACCACCGTCGCGGAACGAACTCGCGACAGTGACGGAAGTGTCGGAAGTACTGGAAGCGACTTCGCGCCACTGCTGCGGGCCGTCAAGGGGCAGGGGCTCCTCGAACGGCGCACCGGCTGGTACGCGGCGGGCATAGCCGCCAACCTGGTCGCGCTGGGCGCGGTACTGACCGCGTTGGTGCTGCTCGGGAACACCTGGTGGACCCTGCTGCTCACCGTGCCCCTGGCCATCTTCTGGTCCCGCACCGCGTTCGTCGGACACGACGCCGGGCACGCTCAGATCACCGGCGACCGACGGGTGAGCCGGACCATCGGCTTGTTCCACGCGAACCTGCTGCTCGGCATGAACGAAGCGTGGTGGAACGACAAGCACGTACGTCACCACGCCAACCCGAACCACATCGACAAGGACCCCGATGTCGGCGTCGGCGCCCTCGTCTGGACCCAGAAGCAGGCGGCGCAGCGCGAGGGCTTCGCCCGCTGGCTCACCCGCAACCAGGCCAGGCTGTTCTTCCCGATGCTGCTCCTCGAAGGCATCGCCCTGAAGATCTCGGGCTTCCAGTACCTGCGGCAGCAGCCCGTCAGGGAGCGTCTCCTGTCGGCCGCGCTCCTGGTGGCCCACCTCGGCCTCTACGCGACGCTGCTGCTCACCGTCATGTCCCCCGGGAAGGCCATCGTCTTCGCGCTCGTGCACCATGCGCTCTTCGGCCTCCACCTCGGCATGGCCTTCGCTCCGAACCACAAGGGCATGGAGATGCCCGACCCCGACGGGGACCGCTGGGGACACCTGCAGCGACAGGTCCTCACCTCGCGCAACGTGCGGGGCGCCGCCCTCACCGACTGGTTCCTCGGCGGGCTCAACTACCAGATCGAGCACCACCTCTTCCCGAGCATGCCGCGTCCGCATCTGCGGCTGGCCCAGCCCCTGGTCAAGGCCCACTGCGAGACCCTCGGCATGCCGTACGCCGAGACCGGGCTCATCGAGTCCTACCGGCAGGCGCTGGAGCACATGCACGAGGTCGGCGCCCCACTGAGGTGATCGCCCGGCACGCGTACGCGGCCGTTGGAACCGATGGGCGCCCACAGGCGTTCTCACAGCAGGAGCGGCCACGGGCCGCGAAGGAGGCGTGGACGATGTCGAACAGCGCAAAGATCGCCATCGGAGGAGTCGTCGTCGCAGTCGTCCTGATGCCGTTCATCGGGTTCTGGCTGTCCCTGCTGGTGCTCATCGGAATTCCCGCGATCGCGTACCTGGCCCTGGACCCGAGTCAGCGCCGCAGGCTTCGTAGGATCACGCGTAAGGAAATAGGCCGCTGAGAGGGGACCTGCGCAGTGAGCGGGACAGTCACCGTCGTGAGCAGCAATGAGACGTACAGCTTCACCAAGCCGAACCGGGACAGCGTGACCCTGCTGACCGGGCTGGGCGTGGAGGGAGACGTACACGCAGGGGTGACGGTCAAACACCGCTCACGGGTCGCGCAGGACCCCACCCAGCCGAATCTCCGCCAGGTCCACCTCATACAGCAAGAACTGTTCGACGAGCTGCGCGAGGCCGGCTTCGACGTCGCCCCCGGCGACCTCGGGGAGAACGTCACGACCAGTGGTGTCGATCTGCTGGCTCTTCCCGTCGGTACCCTGCTGCACCTCGGTGACGAGGCCGTCGTCGAGGTCACAGGGCTGCGCAATCCGTGCCTGCAGATCGACGCCTTCCAGAACGGGCTGCTCAAGCAGGTCGTCGGCCGGGACGAGGCGGGCGCCGTCGTCCGCAAGTCCGGGATCATGAGCGTGGTCGCCGAGGGCGGCGTGGTCCGTCCCGGCGACCCGATCAGGGTCGAACTCCCCGCGGAGCCGCACCGGCCGCTGGAACGGGTCTGAGCGAAGCCGGCCGTCGGGGCCCGTGATCCCGGGATTCCGGGCCCCGACGGCCGGGACGAGGGCGGATGTCGGGCAGAACGGCGCGACGCGGTCGGAGCAACCGCCCCGGCATGCGCTCCCCGCCCTCGGGAGGCGCTCCTGGGGTCTCTCGTTCGTGGGGATCACGCCGGGCTCGCGGGGTCCGGCCCCTGGACCTGCGGCGTTGTCGTCGGTCACCCGTGCTCCGCAGGGGCTCCCTCCTCCTCGCAGGCGCACGCCCCGGACCCTGCTCCCTGATCCTGTGTGATTCCGGGGAAGGGCCCGCGGCGGCCGCCGCGGCCACCGTCGGCTGCATCGAAGGACGGCTGCACGCGGCCGGTGAGCCTGCGCTCTCAGGACGGTCGTACGGCCATTGCGTCCAGGGCCTTGAGCAGACCGGGCAGCTCCGTCCCGCGTCCGACCGGCAGGATCTCGCCCGGGACCTCGTCCAGCAGCAGGAAGGCGATGTCGTCGGTCCTGGCGACCATGGACCAGCCGGGGCCGTCGGCGCGGATCATCCGGGCGTCCCCCGGGGCGAAGGAGGAACGCACACGGCCGGGCGGCGGCGGGGCGTCGATATAGCTGCGGGCCTCGCTGAGAGCTCTCCGTACACCGGGATGTATCCCGGACGGGGCGCTGTCCTGCGGGCTCCGTGTGCCGGAGCTGCTCCCGGGCGCATCGGCGCCGGCCACGCCGGTACCGGAATCCGGTCCGGCGGCAGGGGCTGCGCCGGAGCCGGCCTCTTCGGCGGCCCCGTCCCCGCTCCCGCCGCCCGCCGGCGCGAACGCCGTCTCGGCGTCGAGCTGCTCCCGCCAGACCGCCCACTGGAGCGCGATCGCGTCCGCGCCCAGCCGGCGCTGGGCGGGCCCCCACGCGTCGGTGTCGGGCGGTGTCAGCGGTGGCGGATCCTCCCCCTCCGCATCCGGGTCGGGCTCCGGATCGTGCGGAGCGCTCACCCCGGGAGCGGCGACGGCCACGGCCAGCGGCCAGCCGGGAAGCGCGCAGACCACCGAGCGGTCGTCCGGCGACAGGTCGTACTCCATCCCGCAGTCCCAGGACGCTATCGCCACCGCCACCAGGGACACGTCGTCGACGACCACGGTCCACCGGGCCCCGTCACCGTCCTGGCCCAGGACCAGGCCGTATCCCTCGGCGTACGGTTCCAGGCCCAGGGCCGCACAGGCTGCGGGGTAGTCGTCCCCGAGGACGCTCGGAAACTGCGCAGGGGTCAGCAGGACCGCAGTCAGCACGTACAGTGCGTCGTCGTCGGCGACTGTGTTGTCCGTCCCGGCCACTGCACCCTCCTCTTCCGTCATGGTTGTCGTCGGCGCACCTTAACCAGTGGGTAACCCGCTCGTCGAGGCCCTGACAAGGCAGGACGCAGGCGGCCCGGCGACGAACCGGACGGCAGCCCTCAGCCGTCGGCCAGGCCGAGCAGCGAACGGGCCACCGTCTCCGGCGACTCGTCGCGCTCGCGGGCGAGCGCGATGACGGCCCGGCAGGCCAGCTCGCCTACACCGAACGAGAGCGCCTCCGGTGACACCCAGGCGCTCGCTTCGTCCATCCGGTCCTGGTCGTCCTCCGCCGACGCGGCGACGAACGTGGCGGCCGCCTCGAAGAGATTGTGCTGCCGGCGCTCCGGCGCCCGCGGGGCAGGTGCGGACGGTCCGTCCCTGCGCGCCGGGGTCACGGCTCTGCGGAGTATGCCGAACATGCTGGTCATGGGGGCCGCCTCTCGTCGACGCGTGGGCCGGGGTCCGCGCCACGCGCTCGTGTGTGGGGTACGGACCGCGCATCAGGTGCCGTCCCTGTCCGTCGTACCTACTCATCGTCCTGCCCCCGCACGTACGCTGGGACACACGACCTGGGCAAGGGGGACGGTTCGGTGAAGCGATACGACCGGCTGAGGGAGATCCATCGGCTCGATCCGGAGCGGGACTTCCTGGAGATCTACCGGATCACGGCGACGTACGAGTTCCCCTGGGACATCACCCGGGCCCTCGAACTGGCCCTGTACCGCACGTATGCCGTGCCCGGCATCGGCCGACTCCTGGCGGAGACGGCCGAGCTGACGGAACGTTCCCAGAAGCGGTACGACGACACGGCGCTCCTCCTGGACACGGTCGTCGAGCACGGATTCGACAGCGACCCGGGACGTACGGCCATCCGCCGGATCAACCGGATGCACAACAGCTTCGACATCAGCAACGACGACATGCGCTACGTGCTGTGCACCTTCGTCGTCACCCCGAAGCGGTGGCTCGACACCTACGGATGGCGCCGGCTGTCCGACCACGAACTGCGAGCCTGTGCTGCCTACTACCGGACCCTGGGCGCCCACATGGGGATCAAGGACCTGCCGCAGACGTACGAGGACTTCGAGCGCACCCTCGACACCTACGAAGACGCACACTTCGGCTGGGACGAAGGGGCGCGCGCGGTGTCGGACGCGACGCTGGAGCTGATGGCCTCCTGGTATCCGCGCCCTCTCGCGCCGATCGTGCGCGGCGCGAGCCTCGCCCTCCTCGACGACTCGCTGCTGAGGGCCTTCCGCTACGAAAGGCCGAGCGCCGCAGCCCGCTCGCTGACCCGCGGTTCCCTGCGCCTGAGAGCCCGCGCGGTCCGCCTGCTGCCGCCGCGTACCCAGCCGCACCACGCCCGGCAGAACCCGGAGATCAAGGGGTACCCGGACGGATACGAGGTGGCCGCGCTCGGTACGTTCCCCACCCCGGGCATCGGCGGCTGCCCGGTTCGCCACCTTCGCCGGCCGGCCGCCCAGGCCGAGTGACCCCGGTAGCGGAACGCGCCGTCGCCCCAGTCACCCAGTCCGCTCGGCCAGCGCGAGGAACCGGCTCACCTCGTCGACGTACGAGGTGAGGCGCCAGCCGGAACGGGCCAGCAGGGGGCCGAGGTTCGGCTCGGCGCGCAGATCGCCGTCCGTGATCCGCCGGCCGTGCCGCGCGGCCAGCGCCGCCCGGCCGATCGGGTGGAACAGCGCCAGCAGCCCACCCGGCCGCACCACCCGGGCCAGTTCGGCCAGATCGGGGCCCGGCCGGGACAGGTGCGAGATCAGCCCGGCCGCGAACACCGCGTCCAGGGTCCGCGGCCGCAGCGGCAGCCGGGCGGCATCGGCCTGGATCAACAGCCCGCTTCCGCCGCGTCCCGCGCGCGCCGCCGACTCCAGCATGGCCGCGGTGAGGTCCGCGCCCAGCACGATGCCCCCGGCACCGACCGCCGCCCGCAGGGCCGGCATCGCCCGCCCCGTACCGCACCCCGCGTCAAGAACGGCATCGCCCGGGCGGAGCCCCAGCGCGGCGACCGCGGTGGCGAAGGCAGGGCCGTCGTCGGGGAAGCGCGTGTCCCAGTCCGCGGCGCGAGCGGTGAAGAAGTCCTGGACGGGTGTGTGGTCATCGGCCATACGGACATGATCGCGCAGCCGCCGTCCGAACGAAACGTCGTGAATCGATGTGCATGTTCGACCATGCTGCGATCGTCTGGGAACATCTCTCTGTCATATTTCGGCAGCTTTCGAATGCGCCCCGGGCGCGCACCCCGGCGCGACTAGCGTCCTCGAGTCATGGGACACCTGGACCACGCCACCTTCGGCTGGCTGACACCTCTGCTGTCGTACGCGATGGCCTGCATCGGCGCCGCGCTCGGTCTGAGCTGCACCGTGCGCGCGCTCGACACGACCGGGCGCTCGCGCCGCAACTGGCTGATCACGGCCGCATCGGCCATCGGCTCGGGCATCTGGACCATGCACTTCGTCGCGATGCTCGGATTCGGGGTCTACGGCACCGACATCCGCTACAACGTGCCGCTGACCTTCCTCAGCCTGCTCGGCGCCATGGTGGTGGTCGGTGGCGGCGTCTTCGCCGTGGGCTACAGCCGCGACCGGACCAGGGCGCTGCTGCTCGGCGGGTTCGCCACCGGGCTCGGCGTCGCCAGCATGCACTATCTCGGCATGGCGGCCCTGCGGCTGCACGGCACCATCCACTACGACCCGCTGAGGGTCCTCCTCTCCGTCGTCATCGCGGTCATCGCGGCCACGGCCGCTCTCTGGGCCGCGCTCAACATCAGATCGACCCGTGCCGTCACCCTGGCCTCCCTCGTAATGGGAGCGGCGGTGAGCAGCATGCACTACACCGGAATGCTGGCCGTGACCGTGCAGGTGACACCGTCGGGGGCCGCACTTCACGGGGCCACCGCGATGCAGTTCATCTTCCCGCTCGCCGTCGGGCTCGGCTCCTACCTCTTCCTCACCTCGGCGTTCGTGGCCCTTTCCCCGACCGCGCCGGAACGCGCCGCGTACGCCCATGCGGGCCGTGCGCAGGCACCGGCCGACGCCACGGCGGGACGCGGCCCGGACCTCCGGCCGCGGCGCGACGCCCGCGGCTCCGACGTGTCGCCCGTCGGCACCGGTGCACCCGTCGGCACCCGTTGACGAGCGGCCCGGCCCGCCCCACCACCACCCACCCAGTTCCGACCCGGAACGAGGAGGCCATGCGCCCACCCCGCACGACGCCGGACCCCGGTGCGTCCGACACCCGGCCCGCCACCTCGCCGACGCCTCCGGCCCGAGGCCGCCGCGCGCACGCAGGACCGCCGGCCGACGAGAGTGCCGAGCACGACGGACCGCTGCCCGCGTACGGCATATCCGCCCCGCGCGGACGGTGGACGCTGCGTCCCAGGACCGTGCGAGCGAAGATCATCTCGCTGCTCATGCTGCCCGTCGTCTCCCTGCTCGCCCTCTGGGGTTTCGCCACCGTGTCCACGGCCCAGGACGTCGCCCGGCTACGGCAGTTGCAGCGCGTCGACGAAGAAGTCAGGGCACCGGTCGCCGCGGCGGTGTCAGCCCTCCAGGACGAACGCAGGGCCGCCATGCTCCAGACCGCCGACCCCAGCAGCGCGCATGCCTCCGCCCTGCACGAGCGGGCCGGCCGCACCGACGCCGCCCTCGACGCACTGCGGCTCGACGACGGTCACACCATTGCCGACACCGGAAACCTCCCTGGGGGAGTGGCCGGCCGGCTCGACCACTTCCTGGCCCTCGCGCAGGACCTGCGGGACGGCGCCAGGAAGGGCGCCGCGGGCGACGAGAACGCTCTGTACGACCGCTACACCTCGACGGTCAGTGCCGCCTTCGCCGTCTCCGGAGCCCTGACCGGAATCCAGGACGACGCCCTCGGCTCCGACGCCCGCGTCCTGCTCGAACTCGCCCGCGCCGACGAGATGCTGGCCCGCGAGGACGCCCTGCTGGCCACCGCCGCGCGCCACGGCACCCTGAAGGACCGCCCACTGCGGCAGTTCACCGGCGCCGTCTACACCCGGCGCAGCCTCACCGAGACCGCCGGTGCCGACCTTCCCGCCACCGAACGCACCGCCTGGCAGGAGTTCACCGCACTGCCCGCCTACCGCGCCATCCGGACGGCCGAGGACAAGGTGCTCGCCGCCGCACCCGGAGGCGAGGCTGCCGCAGCGGTGCCCGCCACCGACTGGCAGCGCGCTGCCGCCGACGTACGCGGCGAACTGCACCGCATCGGCGCGGGCGCGGGAGAGCGCGCCGCCGACCGTGCGGACCCCCTCACCCACGGACTGCTCAGCCCGTCCGGCGCCGCCGTGATCTTCGGGTGCGTCGCAGTCGCCGCCTCCCTCGTGATCTCCGTGCGCATCGGCCGCGCGCTCGTCGTGGAACTGGTCAGCCTGCGCAACAGCGCCCTGGAGATCGCCCGGCGCAAACTGCCCCTGGCCATGCAGCGCCTGCGTGCGGGCGAAGAGCTCGACATCCGCGCCGAGGCTCCGCCGGGGCTCGCCTCCCAGGACGAGATCGGCCAGGTCGGCGAGGCACTCGGCACCGTCCATCGCGCCGCGCTCAGCGCCGCCGTCGAGCGGGCCGAGCTCGCGGACGGGATCTCCGGGGTCTTCGTCAACCTCGCCCGGCGCAGCCAGGTGCTGGTCCACCGCCAGCTCAACCTCCTGGACAACATGGAGCGCCGGGCGGACGACCCCGACGAGCTGAGCGACCTCTTCCGCCTCGACCACCTCACGACCCGGATGCGCCGGCACGCCGAGAGCCTGATCATCCTGTCCGGCGCTGCGCCCGGGCGGGCCTGGCGCCTGCCGGTGTCCCTCACCAACGTCGTGCGGGCGGCCGTCTCCGAGATCGAGGACTACGCCCGGGTGGAGGTCAGCCGGCTCCCGGACGCCGCGGTGAAGGGCACCGCCGTCGCCGACCTCACCCACCTGCTCGCCGAACTGGTCGAGAACGCCGCGCAGTTCTCGCCCCCGCACACCAAGGTGCGCATCACCGGCGAACCCGTGGGCAACGGCTACGCCCTGGAGATCGAGGACCGCGGCCTCGGCATGGGAGTCGAACTGCTCGGCGAGGCCAACCGGCGTATCGAGCAGGCGGAGGCGCTCGACCTGTTCGACAGCGACCGGCTCGGCCTGTTCGTCGTCAGCCGGCTCGCCGTACGGCACCGGATCAAGGTCCAGCTGCGCACCTCCGCGTACGGCGGCACCACGGCGGTCGTCCTGCTGCCGACGGCACTCCTGCAGACGGCACTGCCGCCCGCCGAGGAGCAGGCTGCGCCGCAGCAGGCCTCCGTCGAGCGCCGGGACGCTCACGAACGCACCTCCTTCGGGCCTGGCCCCCATGCCGTACGGCCGCCGCACACGGCGTTCCCCGCACCGGTCGCGGTCCCGGCGCTGGAGTCCCGCACCGCCCCCACGGCCCAGGTGACCTCGCTGCGCCCCCGCCCGGCGGAGGGCAAGGGCGAAGCCACGCCTGCGCCGCAGCCCCCGGTCGGGGAGCAGGACGACGAGACGCTGCCCCGCCGGGTGCGGCAGGCCAGTCTCGTGCCCCAACTGCGCGAAGAGCCCCGGCCCGAACCGCCCCGTGCCGGCGGACCGGCCGAGGGCAACGCCCACCGCACCCCGGAAGAGGCCCGGGACCGCATGACCGCCTACCGCGCCGGTTGGGTACGAGGCGGCGGCGCCGCCCCCGGAGTCCCGGCGGCAGCCTCCGGCACCACCCAACCCCGCCCGCTCAGCGAAGGAGACCCCGCATGATCGCGAACGAGAGGACCGGGGCGGCCCGCCGATCCGGTGAACTCGACTGGCTGCTGGACGACCTGGTGACCCGCGTCGGAGAGGTCCGGCACGCTGTCGTGCTCTCCGGCGACGGGCTCGCGGTCGGTGCGTCCAGCGCGCTGAGCCGCGAGGACGCCGAGCACCTGGCCGCGGTCGCCTCCGGGTTCCACAGCCTCGCCAAGGGCGCGGGACGACACTTTCGCGCGGGCGACGTGCGGCAGACGATGGTCGAGATGGACGACGGCTTCCTGTTCGTCGCCGCCGCGGGGGAGGGGTCGTGCCTCGCCGTGCTCAGCACCGCCTTCGCGGACATCGGCCTGGTCGCCTACGAGATGGCCCGCCTCGTCAAACGCGTAGGTGAGCACCTGCGTACCCCGGCGCGCTTCGCCGGGCACCCGTCGGCAGCCGGCTGAGGGGCGGGAAGAGCAGTGTCCAGGACAGACAGGGGCCCGGAGGCCCCCGACCCCTTCGAGCTGCCGGGCAGCCAGTGGTACGACGCCGATGCGGGGCCGCTCGTCCGTCCGTATGCCATGACCGGTGGCCGGACCGAACCGGGCCCGGGCGGCGCGCGCTTCGACCTGATCGCGCTCGTCACCTTCGACGACACCGTGTCGGGGAGCGCCGAGGACGCGCTGCTGGGTCCCGAGCACCGGACGCTGCTGGCCCTCTGCCGGACCGAGACCCAGTCGGTCGCCGAGCTCTCCGCCGACGCCGACCTGCCGGTCGGCGTGGTCCGGGTGCTGCTCGGCGACCTGCTCGAATCGGGGTACGTGACGGTGAGCCGCCCGGTGCCACCCGCTCAGCTGCCCGATGAGCGCATCCTGCGCGAGGTGATCAACGGTCTTCGCGCGCTCTGAGGGCCCCTGACTACATCTGCGGTGTGCTGCCCCTCAGCTGCGTGAGTTCGTCGTTCATCGCCTGCAGGAAGCGGATGACGACGTGCAGTTCGTCCTCGTCGAACTGCCCCCGGGCCGCATCGGTACTTGCCGCCAGCGGCCTGAAGAAGTCGCGGGCCACCAGTTTTGCCGCAGCGGCGTAATGCAGGCGCACCACCCGGCGGTCGCCGCCGTCCCTGACGCGGTAGATGTGCCCCGCACGCTCCAGCCGGTCCAGACACGCCGTCACCGCACCCGAGGTGAGGTCCAGCTGTTCGCGCAGCCTCCCGGGAGTCATGGCCGAGCCCGCCTCGTCGTGGTCGGCGTCCAGGATGGCGATGAGAGCCTGCACATCCGTCGGGTGGAGGCCCTGTGCCTGGGCAAACTCATGGGTGATGCGATTGAACTCGCTGGTCATCCGGCGCAGCAGCACAGCGAACGACTGGAGCCCGGTGGGCCCGTCGCTCATGCCTCTGTCCGGGCCTCTGTCTGCGGTGCGCATCCCCCCAGAGTAATATCTCTCACTCATTGAGATAATCAACGGCCGAGAGACATCTGTCGTGCATCGACCCATGGGGAAGCAATGAAGCCCGTACCGCGGCACCGCATCGTCCGATGGCTGGTGCCCGTAGCCCTGCTCGTCGTCTGGCTCGGCATCGGAGGGACGCTGGGTCCCTACGCCGGAAAGCTCGGCGAGGTGGCCACGAACGACCAGGCGGCCTTCCTGCCGCGCAGCGCCGAGTCGACCAAGGTCTCCGAGGAGCAGAAGGCGTTCCAGAAGTCGGGGACCGTACCCGCGATCGTCGTGTGGGCCGGCCGGCCGGCGGGGATCCCGGCCGATGCGCAGGAGTCCGCCACCCGGGCGCTCGCCTCCCTGACCGGGCAACCCGGTGTGGTCGGCAAGCCGTCGGCCGTGAAGCCGTCCGAGGACGGTGAGGCGCTCTCCGGTGTCGTACAACTGCGCTCGGACCTGGGCGACGCACTGCCGGACACCCTCGACCGGGTGCGCACCGCGGCCGGCTCCGTGCCGGGCACGACGGCGGAGATCGCCGGTCCCGCGGCCAGTCAGGCCGACCTCAAGGACGCGTTCGCGGGGATCGACGGACTGCTCCTGGGGGTGGCGCTGGCTGCCGTGCTGGTGATCCTCCTGCTCGTCTACCGCAGTCTGCTGCTGCCGTTCCTGATCATCGTCAGTGCCGTCCTCGCCCTCGGCCTGGCCTGCGCCGTCGTGTATGTCCTCGCGGACCACGACGTCGTCCGTGTGGACGGGCAGGTCCAGGGCATCCTGTCCATTCTGGTGATCGGGGCGGCCACCGACTACGCCCTGCTCCTCACCGCCCGCTTCCGGGAGGAACTCTCGCGGCACGGCGACCGGACGGCCGCCGCCCTCGCCGCACTCCGCCGCTCCTTCGGGGCGATCACCGCGAGCGCGGCCACCGTGGCGCTCGGTCTCCTCGCGCTGCTGCTCAGTGATCTGACGAACAACCGGGCACTCGGGCCGGTCGGAGCCATCGGCATCGTCTGTGCGGTGCTGAGCACACTGACGTTCCTGCCCGCGGTGCTGGTGCTCTGTGGTCCGGCCGCCTACTGGCCGGCCAAGCCGCGCCCGGCGGACGAGGAGTCGGGAGGCCACGGCATCTGGCGCCGGGTCGCAGGCCGCGTCGACCGGTCCCCGCGCAAGGTGTGGGTCTCCACCACTCTGGTCCTCGTCGCCTGTGCGGCCTTCGCCCCCACGCTCAAGTCGCAGGGCGTGCCCCTGGACGAGATCTTCGTGAACGACGCCCCGTCGGTCTCGGCCCAGGCCACCTTGGGCAAACACTTCCCCGGCGGCTCCGGCAACCCCGCCGTGGTGGTCGGGGCGGCCGACCGCGTCGACGAAGTGACGGCCGCGGCCGCCCGAACCCCCGGCGTCGCCGCAGCAGCGGCCGTCACCGAGTCCGGCAGGCCGGGCGGGGGGCCGCCCCTCGTGGTCGACGGCCGGGTACGGATCGACGTGACCCTGGACGATGCCGCGGACAGCGACGCCGCCAAGGCGACGGTCCAGCGTCTGCGTACCGCCGTGCACCGCGTCACGGGAGCCGAGGCGCTCGTGGGTGGCTACACCGCTCAGCAGTACGACACGCAGCAGACCGCCGAACGCGACCGCGGCATCATCGTGCCGGTGGTACTCGTGATCATTCTGTTGATCCTCATGGGGCTGCTGCGGTCGGTGCTGGTCCCCGTCCTGCTGGTGGCCACCGTGGGCCTCAACTTCCTCGCGACCCTCGGGGTTTCGTCGCTCGTCTTCAAGCACGTCCTGGGATTCAGCGGTACGGACGCGTCGGTGCCGTTGTACGGATTCGTCTTCCTGGTGGCCCTCGGCGTCGACTACAACATCTTCCTGATGTCACGGGTCCGGGAGGAGGCGCTGGAGCACGGGGCGCGCCAGGGAGTGTTGCGGGGGCTGGTCAGCACGGGCGGGGTCATCACGTCGGCCGGGGTGGTGCTTGCCGCCACCTTCGCGGCGCTCATCGTCATCCCCCTGGCGTTCCTCGCCCAGATCGCGTTCATCGTGGCCTTCGGAGTGCTGCTGGACACTCTGGTGGTGCGTTCGCTCCTGGCACCGGCCCTGGTCGTGGACATCGGCCCCAAGGCCTGGTGGCCGAGCAGGATCAGCCGGATCCGGGCCGGAGGGGAGCGGGCCGGCTCAGGCGGGTGACGCATCCGGGCCCCGGCCCCGCCGCCGGATGTCGGCGGCGGGGCCGGGGCCCGGGGCGCTGCGGGACGTCGTGTCCGACGGGTCAGACATTGACGCCGTAGTCCGAAGCGATTCCGGCCAGCCCGGAGGCGTAACCCTGGCCCACCGCCCGGAACTTCCACTCCGCACCGTGCCGGTACAGCTCGCCGAACACCATCGCGGTCTCCGTGGAGGCGTCCTCGCTCAGGTCGTAGCGGGCGAGCTCCACCCCGTTGGCCCGGTTCACCACGCGGATGAACGCGTTGCGCACCTGGCCGAAACTCTGCCCCCGACTCTGTGCGTCATGGATGGAGACCGGGAAGACGATCTTCGCCACATTCGCGGGGACTCCTGCCAGGTCCACATTGATGGACTCGTCGTCGCCCTCGCCCTCGCCGGTCAGGTTGTCACCGGTGTGCTGGACGGAACCGTCCGGGCTGTTGAGGTTGTTGTAGAAGACGAAGTGCTGGTCCGAGAGGACCTTTCCGGCGTCCGAGCACAGCAGCGCGCTGGCGTCGAGGTCGTGATCGGCGCCCGTCGTCGTCCGTACGTCCCAGCCCAGGCCCACCGTCACCGCGGTCAGGCCGGGTGCCTCCTTCGACAAGGAGACGTTGCCGCCCTTGGCCAGGGTCACACCCATGAACTTCCTCCAATGATCCGTTGATCAGCGTTCCTTCGGCCGCCACCGATGAGGACGGCGGCCCTTCCTCTGTGGTTCCCTTGCTGTGCAGGTCACGAAGTGGTGGCGTGGCCGGGGGAGTCGTCGGCGGTTTGCGCGGGCGCGTCCTCCCTCATGGCCTTGGTCTCACTCTTCAGGATCCGCATGGATTTGCCCAGGGCGCGGGCGGTGTCCGGCAGCTTCTTCGAGCCGAACAGGGCCAGCACGACGATCGCCACGATCAACAGGTGCCAGGGTTCGAGGCCGTTGCGCAGCATGTGGGTCACGCCCTTTCTTGAGGTGTCTTCCGGTCAATGTTTTCGGCAGGCGTTTGTGGACAGGGGATCGGACCGACCATGGACGAGGCCGTGATCCACGCGGACACCAACACTTGCTACATTGCGCAACTGTACAACCATGTGGGATCGAACGTCAGTCCTCCTTCATGGCAGCCGGGCGAACGGGGTGGGCGATGACTGGTAGTCACAAGGGGGCAAATGGCGGCAAAAGGGGAGGGCGCCTGCGGCGAACCGCTCTGGCCGGGCTGTCCTTCCTCGTCCTGCTGGTCGCCGGAGTCGGCTGGGGATATCTCAAACTCACGGGCAGCATCGATACGTTCAGTGCCGACGGGATCTCCGGTGACCGGCCGCCCGACACATCCGCGGGGCAGAACGTTCTCGTCATCGGGTCGGACACCCGATCGGGCGACAACAGCGGACTCGGCGGCGGCACGGGCGAGGTCGGCCGCTCCGACACGGCGTTCCTGCTGCACGTCTACGCCGACCACAAGCACGCAGTGGCCGTCTCCATCCCCCGTGACTCCTTGGTCGACATCCCGGCCTGCAAGAAACCCGGCGGCGACTGGACGACCCCTCAGCAGCACGTCATGTTCAACGGGGCTTTCTCCGTGGGGGAGACCGCCGAGGGGAACCCGGCCTGCACCCAGAACACCGTCGAGCACCTGAGCGGCCTGCGCGTCGACCACACCGTCGTGGTCGACTTTGCCGGCTTCTCCGCACTGACCTCGGCCGTCGGCGGAGTGTCCGTGTGCCTGCCGCAGGAGATCTACCAGCGGGACCTGAACCCCAAGCGCCCCACCCGCGGTGAGCAGGTCTTCGCCAAGGGGCCGCAGACGGTGTCGGGACAGCGCGCCCTCGACTACGTACGGCTGCGGCACGGCATCGGAGACGGCTCCGACATAGGCCGCATCAAAAGGCAACAGGCATTCGTCGGCTCCCTCGTCAAGAAGGTCAAGTCCCGTGGCCTGAACCCCACCACCCTGCTGCCGCTGGCCAACGCGGCTACCGATGCGATGACCGTCGACCCGGGGCTCGGCTCGGCCGACAAACTCCTGTCGTTCGCCATGTCGATGAAGAACATCGATCTGCACAACACCAAGTTCGTGACCGTACCCTGGCGTTACGAGGGAGATCGCGTCGCCATCGTGGAACCGGAGGCCGACGCGCTGTGGGCGGCACTGAAGGCCGACCGCACACTCGACGGCCAGGACGCCGCGGGCACGTCGGGGGCCAAGAACTCCACGCCGGGACCGGGCACGACCGCATCCGGCGCGGCATCCGCTCCCACCGGCCCAGTCTCGGGGGAGGGCATCGACGTGGCTGTCTACAACGGCACTACGGTGACCGGGCTCGCGGCCCGGGCCGCCGAGCTCCTGCGCACCCACGGGTTCACCGTCACCGGCACGGCCACCGCGAACTCCCAGGACCAGGCCCGCACCGTCGTCACCTACGGTCCCGGACTGCAAGGCGCGGCCGCGACCACGGCCCGGCTCTTCGGGGGTGCGCGAACCACGGAGTCCGGCGAGCCCGGAATCCAGGTGATCGTGGGCAGTGACTTCGCCGACAACCCCTCGCCCGCTCCCGCGTCGTCGATCCCCGACGCCGTACCGTCCAGCGTCGCCGACGAGGCCCGCTCCGCGGACGACGACCCGTGCAGCGACCTCTCCTACGGCTGAGTCCGCCGCGGACGGCTCAGGCCTGCGGCCGGGCTGTCCGCAGCTGCAGCGACGGATGCCGAGGCGGTGCGAACCCCATCGACGCGTACAGCCCGGCTCCGTCCCCCGTGGCGTTCAGATTGACCACCGTGACACACGTCTCCTGACGGAACCAGGTCAGCAGTGCGTCCACACAGGCGCGGGCGTGTCCCAGCCTGCGCCGCCGGGGATCGGTGCTCACGTTGGACACGTGCCCGTGCAGCCCGCTCGGATTGGCCGGACTCGGCGCATGGGCGTCGCACGCCCCCACCGCACACGCCACCACGCCGAGTTCCGCATCGTCGACGAGAAACGCGGCGAACTCGTCCGTCCGGGGCATCCGGTCGGTGAACCATCGTGCCGCGTCGGCCCGCCAGGGAGCGCGGTCGTCCCCGACGTCCATCCCCATGTCGGCGAGCATCAGGGCCCGCAGGCGCACCAGCGCTCCGACATCGGCGAGAGTGGCCCGGCGCACCCGCTCCCGCTCCCGCACCGGCCCGTCGGCCGCTGATCCGGCCGCGGTGCTGTCGGCATGCAGCATCATGCGAACCTCCGGTTCCGTTCGTAGCGCGTGCGCGCCCGTCCGAGACCGCATGCGTACAGCGTGAGGACTGCGGCGAGCAACAGGTAATAGAGCGGCGGCAGGGCGCCCATCCCCAGCATGGGTCCGAGCGCGGTGAGCGGAAGGAACACACCGACGACCGCCAGCGCGGCCGTTGCCACCCGCAGCGGCCCGCTGCCGCGCCCCTGAGCGGTTGTCCGGCCGGTGCGCAGGAGCAGCATCACGAGAGCCTGGGTGAGGAGGTTCTCGGTGAACCAGCCGGAGTGGAAGGCGGCCTGGCCGTTCGCCGGTGAATCGTGCAGGGCCAGGGCGAGGACGCCGAAGGTGGCCAGGTCGGCGGCGGCGTTCAGCAGGCCGAAGCCCGTGATGAACCGGAGGAAGTCCCGGGGGCGCAGCACCGCCGGACGCCCCACGGCCGAGGACCCCGGCCGGTCGAAGGCGAACGCGAGCTGCGCCGCGTCGAAGCACAGGTTCTGGACCAGCACCTGTGCCGGCAGCATGGGCAGAAAGGGCAGGAGCAGACCGGCGGCGAGCATGGCGATGACGTTGCCGAGGTTCGACGAGAGCGTGATGCGCAGGTACGTGGCGATGGTGCCGCTGCTGCGGCGGCCCGCAGTGATCGCGTGATCGATGGCACCGAGATCCTTCTCGGCGAGAACGACGTCGGCTGCCTCCCGCGCGACATCGACCGCGTTGCGCGGACAGATACCGACATCGGCCGCGTGGAGGGCCGGCACGTCGTTGACACCGTCGCCGAGAAATCCGGTGGTGTGCCCGGAGGCACGCAGCGCGTCGACGATCCTTGCCTTGTGCGCAGGAGTACAGCGCGCGAAGACCGTGGTCCGTCCGGCGATGCCGGCGAGCCGTTCGGCTGACAGGTCGTCGATCTCCCCGGCGGAGAGGACCTGCCCCGGGTCCATGCCGAGATCCCGGCAGGCTCGGGCCGCGGTGCCCGGGTGGTCGCCGGTCAGGACCTTTACCGCGATACCCCGCCGCATCAGTACGCCGAGGGCGTCGGAGGCGCTCGGAGTGAGCGCGTCGCGCAGCGTCACGAACCCGAGAAACGCCAGCTCACGCTCGTCGGCCGGTGTGTACGCGCCGAGCCGGGCAGGCCGCTCGGTGCGGGCCACGGCGAGCAGTCGCAGACCCGCGGCGGCCTCGCGGGCCGCGAGCGCACCGAGCCGGTCCCGCTCCGCCGGTTCCAGATCGCATCGCTCCAGGACCGCCTCCACCGCCCCCTTCGTCACCAGGACATGGGTGGCGAACCGACCGGGTGCACGGACGACCGCCGTGGAGAGGCGACGCACCGGATCGAACGGCAGCGCGGCCACCGCGTCGTACTCCTCGACAGACGGGAGCGGCGCCGCATCCTCCCCGGGCCCTCGGTCCCAGGCGTCCAGCACGGCCTCGTCAAGGGCGTCCGGCGTCGGCAGATCGGCGAGCTGCAGGGTCCACAGGGCGTTCGCGGCCGCCCAGTGCAGCACCCGGGGATCGAGAGCTCCCGCAGGACCGAGCGAGCGGTCGACCACTGGACGGTCCTGAGTGAGTGTGCCGGTCTTGTCCAGACAGAGCACATCGATCGCGCCCAGATCGTGCAGTGCGGGCAGACGCTTCACGATCACCGCATGCTCGCGGGCGAGCAGTGAGGCACCCCTGGCCAGCGCCGCGGTGACGATGACCGGCAGCATCTCCGGCGTCAGCCCCACCGCGACCGCGACCGCGAACGGCAGGGTCTCCAGACCTCGTCCGCGCAGCGCGGCATTGGCCATCAGGACCAGCGGCGGAGTGAGGAGCATGAACCGGACCAGTGTCCAGGAGATCCCCCGCACCGAGCGGTCGAACGCGCTCGTGCCGCGGCGGCGCGCCGACCGTTCGTACGCCGCGGCGAACCGGGTGTCGCCTCCGGTCGCCACCACCACCGCCGTACCGCTGCCCGACGCCACACTGCTGCCCTGGAAGCACGACTGACGCTGCGCGAACACCCCGTCCCCGGCATCGGGCAGGCCGTGCGGCACGGCCGCGCGCACCGCCTGTTCTTCGAGGGGGTGCTTCGCGACCGGCACGGACTCCCCGGTCAGGGCCGACTGGTACACGGTCAGGCCACTCGCACGCAGCAGATGCACATCGGCGGGGACGAGATCGCCCGGAGCCAGCCGGATCACATCACCCGGCACGAGTTCCCCGACGGGCAGTTCGCGGCCCCGCGCCGCCGTGTCGTGTCCAGTGCGCCGCACCACCGTCGCGGTCGTCGCCACCAACTCGTGCAGTGCGGCCGTCGCCCGGTCGGCCCGGTGCTCCTCCCTGGAACGCAACAGGCAGCTGACGACCACGAGCACCGAGGTCACGGCAGCCGTGCCCCACGCACCCACCAGGGCGGACACCAGCCCCAGGCAGAGCAGCACCGAAGTGAAGGGGTCCCGCAGCGCGCGCAGGAAACGCCGCGGCCAGGGGACCGGGCGCCGGGCGGTCAGCGTGTTCTCGCCGAACCGCGTCAACCGCTCCTGCGCCTCCGCTTCGAGCAGTCCCCGTGGTCCGCTGTCCAGCGAGCGGAGCACCTGGAGCGACGTCGGCGGGAGGGACGGCCGTACGCCGCCGCCGGCGGACGCTGCGCCGGGCATCGGCAGGACCGTGGCCGACTGCTCGCCGGTCTGTCCCGACCCCGCAGCGGCAGCGTTCTCAGGCACCGAGTTCACGGAGACGCACGGGCTGTGCCTCCTGGTATCCGGCCCGCTCGGCCAGCTGGCCGACCATCAACCGCACCACCGTCACGACGCCGGGATCATCGACCAGATACACCTGTCGGCGGCCCTCACGCCGGGAACGGACGAGCCCGGCGAGCTTCAACTTCGTCAGGTGCTGGCTGACAGAGGGGAGCGTTCCGCCGACCCGCTCCGCCAGACCGGTCACGTCGCTCTCGCCCTGGGCCAGCGCCCAGACGATGTGCAGCCGGGCAGGGGTCGCCAGGAGACCGAAGGCGGCAGCCGCCTGGGCCAGCACGTCCGCGGGCGGGTCCTCGAAACCGCCATCGGCACCTGTCGACACTGCTGTACTCCCGTCCGCGTGGGCCGAATCCTCGCACCCGAGAGAAACAGTGTAGGCGCCGGACGCGGACCTCCCCCGGCCCGCTCGCAGCCGCACGGCAGGCGCCCCAGTCCTGCCTCGGCGCCGCACCGGCAGCGGGCCCGGACGGACCGGATGTCCGGCTGGGACGGGGCGGATCCGGCGGCCCCCGGGGTCCGGACGGGCGGGCTGCCGGCCCGGTCGCGGGCAGGGTGGCCCGGGGCACACCTGCCGGTGGAGGGAGCAGCGATCCCTCGCAGGCGAGGAACGGCCGCGAGGAGCAGGGACGAGGAACAGGGACGAGGGACGAGGGACGAGGAACAGGGATACGGAGCCGGTGAAGGGGCTGGGGACGGCGATCAGCCAAGAACAATCGAACGGCTGACAATCACACGAGAATTCGTACTGTTTCGGGCGTGGAGCGGCTCGAATCAGTCACATCCTCAAAAATGTGATCGCACTCCCCGGGTCAGGTGCTGGTTTGCCATGCTGTCGCCGTACGCCTGCCGATGATTCACTGAATCCGAGACCACTTAAGATGCCTCTGACCTGCGCATTTGGCGTCTTGAGACTCACTGGTGAGAGAAGTGATCGATGCCGACCGAGCATGCTGACAGCACCCGGGACGAAACCGCCGGGGCCGCCCCGACCGAAACGCTGGCCCTGAAGATCCTGGTCGCGGGAGGGTTCGGGGTCGGCAAGACGACGCTCGTCGGAGCCGTGAGCGAGATCAGGCCACTGCGCACGGAAGAACCTCTCAGTGAGGCCGGAGAGACGGTCGACGACACGGACGGCGTCGCACAGAAGACCACCACCACGGTCGCCATGGACTTCGGACGCATCACCATCCGGTCCGGACTCTCCCTGTACCTGTTCGGCACTCCGGGCCAGGACCGGTTCTGGTTCCTCTGGGACGAGCTCTCCCAAGGTGCGTTGGGCGCGGTGGTGCTGGCGGACACCAGGCGGCTGGAGGACTGTTTCCCGGCGGTCGACTACTTCGAGCACCGCCGGATCCCCTTCGTCGTCGCAGTCAACTGCTTCGCGGGGGCACGTTCGTACGGTGAACAGGACGTGTCGCGCGCCCTGGACCTCGACCCGGGAACGCCCGTGGTCCTGTGCGACGCCAGGGACCGGGATTCCGGCAAGGAGGTCCTGATCCGGATGGTCGAGTACGCGGGCCGGATGCACACCGCCCGGCTCCTCGACTCGGTGGGCTGAGCAGCATGGCCTGATCCCGCCCCGCTGTTGCACGGCGGGGCGCTTGCCCGTACGTGACCGGTGCGTAAGTCTTGTGCACAAGTGGGGCACGGGGAACGTATGAGCGGGGAGGAACAGAATGGCCTTGGACAGGGGACTCGACTGGCTGCTTGACGATCTCACCAGCCGGGTGGAGCACATACGGCACGCGCTGGTGCTGTCGAACGATGGTCTGGTGACGGGGGCGAGTACGGGACTGGCACGTGAGGACGCGGAGCACCTGGCCGCCGTCTCGTCGGGACTGCACAGCCTCGCCCGGGGATCGGGACGCCACTTCCGTGCCGGAAAGGCCCGGCAGACGATGGTGGAGTTCGACGAGGCATTGCTCTTCGTGACGGCGGCCGGCGACGGCAGCTGCCTCTGTGTGCTGAGCGAGGCGGAGGCCGACGTGGGTCAGGTGGCGTACGAGATGACGCTGATGGTCAACAGGGTGGGGGAGCACCTCGGCGTGGCTGCGCGGCAGGACGGGGGCGTGGGGGCCGATCGGCTCTGAGCTCTGAGCTCTGAGCGATGCTGCCGCCCGGCCGGGGAGTTATCCACAGGTCGGGCGGCTGTTGCGGTTTCCGGACTACCGTGGTCACGGAGAGTATCCGAGTCTCACGGGGGGAATCGTCATGCCGATGACGGAAACGGTGCGCGACGACGGCGGCCGCGTGGTCACCGTAGGCAGGGCTGCCGCGGAACTGGAGCTGGGGAGGGGCGAGTTCGCTCTGGCTGCCCATCTGGGAATCGCCCGGGTGGATGTGGGGCAGGGAGCCGGGCGGGCCAGGGTGTGCCAGGAGGAGATCGACCGGCTCAGGTCGGAGGACGGATTCCCGGAGACACTGCGGGAGCGGGTACGGACGGTGGGGACCGCCGAAGGGGCCAGGCTGCTCGGGATCACTCCGGTCCGCTTCGCCCGGCCGGCGCGCGCGGGCTGTCTCACGCCGGTCGCGTTCTCTCTCAATCGCTACCGAGCGGTGGTGTGGCTCTATCTCGCTCAGGAGCTGGGTGGACTGGCCGCCCGCTCTCCCGAACTCCTCGTCGGCACCACCCCGCCCTGGGTGCGCGGCCGACTGGACGCGGGCATGGACTGCCGGGCGCGCAACTGGCGCTCGCGCCGGGTCGAGGGTTTGCTGACCCTCACCGAAGACCCCTGGGCCCGGGCGGCCGTCCTCGCGGAAACACTGGACCAGGTCCAACTGGCCGAGGTGGTCGATGATCCGTACGAGCGCGCTTATTTCGGCAGGATCCGGCCAGAACCGGTCTTCGCCCAACGGGGGTCCACCGCCGGGCGCGAGGTCATGGCGAAGCTGATGCTCGCCGATGAACCGGACGAGATCCTCTGGCGGCGGGTCACCCTCGGGATGGAGCTGGACCGTGCACGGGAATTGCGCCCGGCTCCGCGGCCGGGAGGGGAGCGGTGGCCCGATTCGGCGAACGGGTCGGCGGCGGCCGCGAACGAGCCGGAGAGCTTGACCGAACGAGCAGTGCTGGTGCGGCATCCCCCACCGACGGCGCCGTCGGGGTCTGCGGTGGTCGCGTCGACGGGAGGGGCGGAGCCCGTCATGCGAGAAGGCAGCGGGCAGGGCGCCGGTGGCGGGCGGGATGATGGCGGACAGGGCGCCGGTGGCGGGGCCCCGGGTCTGCTGGCCCGGCTGCGCCTTCGCGGGCGGCGGGGGAGCCGACGTCCCCGACAGGCCGCCGGTGGAGGGAAACCGCTCGCCACTGATGCTCGGACCAGGCATTCTTTGCGCCATGCTGATCAGGGAAGCAACCGCTGAGGACTGGCCCGCCATCTGGCCCTTCTTCCATGAAATCGTCGCCGCGGGTGAGACGTTCACCTATCCTCTCGATCTCGGAGAGAGCGACGCTCTCGACTGGTGGATCCTGAAGCCCCCGAATCGCACGGTCGTCGCGGTCGACGCGGACGGCACCGTCCTCGGCACGGCAAAGATGAACAACAACCAGATGGGCAACGGCGCGCACATTGCCAGTGCCAGCTACATGGTCGACCCCCGGCACTCCGGAAGGGGTGTGGGACGGGCTCTGTGCGAGTACACGATCGACTGGGCTCGTGCGGCGGGCTTCCGAGCCATGCAGTTCAACGCAGTCGTTGAGGGCAACACCGCTGCAGTCGGCCTGTACCGCTCCCTCGGCTTCGAGGTTCTGGGGACCCTGCCGGAGGGCTTCAACCACCCGAAGAGGGGGTTTGTGGGTCTGCACATCATGCATCGGCCGCTCTGACGGACCTGACGGACCTGACGGACCTGACGGACCTGACGGGGCCCAAGGCACTGCCCCGCCCTCGGTGGTCGTCGTGGCTGCGGGCCGATCATTGG
Source organism: Streptomyces sp. NBC_01013 (assembly GCF_045162765.1). Classification (NCBI taxonomy): domain Bacteria; kingdom Bacillati; phylum Actinomycetota; class Actinomycetes; order Kitasatosporales; family Streptomycetaceae; genus Streptomyces; species Streptomyces sp. NBC_01013. The sequence goes on along the minus strand of NZ_CP108687.1, from coordinate 275,886 downwards.
GCGTGGGCGTGGGCGTGGGCGTGGGCGTGGGCGTGGGCGTGGGCGTGGGCGTGGACGTGGACGCGCGCGTGCCCACGGTCCGCCGCCGGACGCTTACTTCGCGCCACGGCCCGGCCGCCCCGGACATCGACACCGATGTCCGTGTTGCCCCAACCAGCGACGATGTGCGGTTAGTTGTGACACCAACAGGTATGTGGGGTGGGTGCACACAGGGGTGACGGGGGCAGTACTGTGCGCCCCACCGCCATTCGGGCGTTGAAACATTTGCGGAGGAAGAATCCATGACCATACCCAGGAGATCGTGGCGCGCTGCGGGAACCCTCGCTGCCGCCGCGGTTGTCGGCCTGACCGGCACGGTTCTCACCGCCGGTCCGGCCGCAGCTCACACCCCCACCTGGGCCGTGACCTGTAACGAAGTGAGCCTGCACCTGACGGCGTACAACGATCGCGTCACCAACCAGGTGACCGTCACCGTCGACGGAAAGGACCTCCTGCCGGCGGAGACCTTCGGCAGGGGCTTCGACAAGACGATCGCCCTGCCCGAGCACGACAAGGCGCTGACGGTCCGTCTGGTCGTCAAGGCCGGCGACGGCGAGCAGTTCTCGCGCGACGAGTCCAAGGAGGCACCGGTGTGCCAGGACACGCCGCCGAAGCCCACCCCCCCGAAGCCGACCGAGACGAAGCCGTCCGAGACGCCCACCACGGCGAAGCCCAGCACGTCGGCGCCTGCACCGACCGCTACTCCGAGCGAGACCGCCTCGTCGTCCGCGCCCGCCGCGGCCACGCCGAGCCCCAGCTCGCCGGATCTGGCCGAGACCGGTTCGTCGTCCGCCACACCGATCATCGGTGGTGCGGCCGTTGCCGTCCTGCTGGCCGGTGGCGGCATCATGTGGTCCGTGCGCAAGCGCCGTACCGCGCAGCACTGACGTAGTCCGTAGGCCCGGACGCGCTGGGCGCGCCAGGGCACCGGGTGAGGGGCGTGCCGTGTCCTGAGGGACGAGACGGCACGCCCCTCAGCGCTGTCCGCCCATCGCCGTGCGCACGATGCCCTTGATCCGCGGGTGGTCCGGGCCACGCGCCCGATGCCGTCCGACGGTGAGCCGGGGCGGTCCTAACGGTCAGCGCCCGGGGAGGGCGCGGTGAAGGCCTGTCAGGCGCCGCCGGGGTTCGTAGGTTCCGTGGCGTCCTCGTGGACCGGGGCGGACGTGGGGGGTGTCGCCGGACCGATCTCGCACCAGACGGCCTTGCCCTCGCCGCGCGGCTCGATGCCCCAGCGGGTGGCGACGGCATCCAGGAGCAGCAGGCCCCGGCCCGAGGTCGCCGTCTCGCCGGGTGTACGACGCCGGGGCCACGCGCTCGAGCGGTCCTGGACCGACAGCCGTACCCGCCGCACCGGTTCAGGAAGCACCTCCAGGGTGAGTACGGCACCGCCCTCGGTGTGCAGGAGCACGTTCACCAGGAGTTCTCCGGTCACCAGCTCGGCGTCGTCGGCGAGTTCGGCCATGTTCCAGTCGGTCAGGGCCTGGCGCACGATCGTCCGAGCGTCGGAAAGGCCTTCCGGATCGGCCTGATGGATGTACTGGTGGAGCCGTGGCGCTCGGGGCGACCCGGGGTCCGGGCTCCGCCGCAGCACCAGCAGTGCGACGTCGTCACCCGAACCCCAGCGCTCCCACAGCCGGTCCGACAGATGGTCGGCCAGTGCCTCGGCGCCCGCCGGTCCGGCGCTGACCTCGGTGATGAGCGTGCGCACACCCGCGTCGACGTCCGCGCCGGGTTCCTCCACCAGCCCGTCGGTGTACAGGACAAGCGTTTCGCCCGGGACCAGGTCCAGCCGGGTCTCCGGGAACTCCTCGTCGCCGAAGTCGGTGGCGATGCCCAGCGGGATGCCGCCGCGCACCTGCGGGGTACCGACGCGGCCGTCCACGTGCCGGATCAGCGGGCCGAAGTGGCCGGCCCGCACCACCCTCACGGTGCCTGTCCCCAGATCGACCTGGGCGTATGTGCAGGTGGCGAACCGGTCCGTGTCCAGCTCGGCGAGAAACCGCGAGGCCCGGGCCAACACCGTGGAGGGCGGATGCCCCTCGGCGGCGTACGCGCGAAGCGCGATGCGCAGCTGCCCCATGATCGCCGCCGCGTGCGTGTCGTGGCCCTGCACGTCACCGACCACGATGCCGAAGCGGTTGTTGGGGAGCGCGATCACGTCGTACCAGTCACCGCCGACCTGACGTCCGCTCCATGCGGCGTGGTAGCGGACGGCGATCTCGCCGCCCTCGATCTCCTGGATCCGGCGGGGCAGCATCGCGGACTGGAGGCCCGTGGCGAATTCGCGTTCCTCGTCGAAGAGGGTGGCCCGCTGGAGGGACTGGGCGACGATCGCGGCGAGTCCCAGGCACAGGTTGCGTTCGTCGGCGGTGAAGGTCACGCGTTCGCGGTAGAAGAGGGCCAGCCCGCCGAGAGTCCTGGCCTGGGCGACAAGGGGCAGATAGGCCGCTGCCTGGAACTTGAGCTGTCCCACGAACGGCTCCAGCACCGGATAGCGCCGTGTGAGCGCGCTGAGTGAGCTCACGAACCGTGGCCGGCCGCTGAGGACGGTGTCGGCCAGTGGGTACTTGGGGTCGAGCCGTCCCGATCCCAGAGCGTCGACGACCTCGAGCGACTCCCCGCTCAGGGCGATGACATTGAGTGTGGTGTTGTCGAGGAGCCCCAGCGCGAGTCCGTCGGCACCCAGCCGTGCCAGCCCGCCCGGTCCGGTGAGCGCAGCCGTCACATCGTCCACGGTCACCGCGCGCGACAAGGCGCTGGTTGTCCGCTCAACTATGTCGGTCTGCCGTTGTCGGCGCTTTTCCAGTTCCAGGACGAAGGCCGAATGGGTGACTTCCGCCGTTGCGTCCCGCACCAGACCGATCACCCGGTGCGCCCGCCCGTCGGCGCTGCGCAGGATGCGCGCCTGGACATGGGTCCACTGATCGCCGCCGTCGTCGAGCGGAACCCTGAAGTGGACGCTGTACGAGTTGCTCCCGCCCTTGATGGCCTCGTCGATCGCCACATCGAGACGGACTCGCTCCGCCGGGTCGAGCAGCTCCATCAGGGACTCCGGCCGTGAGTCGAAAACGGCCGGATCCAGGCCGAAGACCAGCAGTCCTGCCTCGTCGACGTCCAGTGTCCGGCTGTCGAGGTCCCACTCGAAACTGCCGGTGCGGTTCAGGGCAAGCCGCTCCGCCGTCGCCATCTCGCTGGTGTGCGTCTTCTCGACCAGCAGTCGGGGTGGGACGGGGATGAAAGGTGGCCGGTCGTGATCGGTCATTCCTGCTCCGAAAATCGTCCGGCGGGCTGCCGTACGGCGTGACTCAATTGTCTGGCGGGTCCGGTACGCCTGCCACAGCGGGAACCTCCCTGCACGGGGCTCCCGCCCGGGCCCCGCGCAGCCACCCCTCGTGCCGTGCCCGCCGGACCGCCGCGCACAATGGCAGGGGAAGATCGTCCGTGACCGGCGGACGGCACGGCACCGTGGCTGACCGGAGCGCACGCATGAAGCACGAGGATTCCGTCCTGCTGCACACCCAGGGACGCATCCGTCACATCACGCTGAACCGGCCGCGCGCCCTGAATGCGCTGAACCACGCGATGGTGCTGCACATGGCGGAGGCGCTCGACGCGGCGGAACAGGACGGCGCGGTCGTCGCGGTGCTCCTCACCGGTGCAGGGGGGCGGGGGCTCTGCGCGGGCGGGGATATCCGCTCCATCCGGGATGACGCCCTCGCCGGCGGCAGGGCCTCACTGGACTTCTGGCGTGACGAGTACCGGCTGAACGCCCGGATCGCCCGCTTCCCCAAGCCCTACGTCGCCCTCATGGACGGCATCGTGATGGGCGGCGGGGTCGGCGTGTCGGCCCACGGATCCCTTCGCATCGTGACCGAGCGCTCCCGGATCGCCATGCCCGAGACCGGCATCGGGTTCGTACCCGACGTCGGTGGTACGTATCTGCTCGGCGCGGCCCCCGGCGAGCTCGGCACGCACCTGGCGCTCACCGGCGACGCGATCGGCGCGGCCGACGCGCTCCTGTGCGGTCTCGCCGACCGCTTCGTGCCGTCGGGGGACCTTCCCGCCCTGGTCACCGCGCTCGACACATGCCCCACACCCGAGGCCGTCGTCGCGACGGTGGCGCACCACGCCGGCCCGGCCCCCGCCGGTGAGCTGGCCGGGCACCGCGACTGGATCGACACCTGCTACGCGGCGGACACGGTCGAGGAGATCGTCGAGCGCCTGGATGGCTGCGGGGTGCCGGCCGCGAAGCAGGCCGCGGCGACGATCCTGGCCAAGTCGCCCACGGCACTCAAAGTGACACTCACTGCCATCCGGCGCGCTCGTCGCCTGGAAAGCCTGGAGGCGGTCCTCGACCAGGAGTACAGGGTCTCTTCCACCGCCTTCGTCGGGCCCGATCTGGTGGAGGGGGTGCGCGCCCAGATCGTCGAGAAGGACCGGAACCCCCGGTGGAGCCCGGCAGCGCTGGCCGACGTCACGGACGAGGACGTCGCCCGCCACTTCGCACCCTTGGGCGACGGCGAACTCGGCCTCGGCCCCGCAGCAGGGGCAGGCGGCTGAGCCGGACAGGGCCCCGGGGCTGTCAGCTCACCTCCGGCCCGAACCGGCCCCTGTACACCGACGGAGTGATGCCGGTCTCGCGACGCATCAGGGTGCGCAGGTTGGCGGCGGTGCCGAGCCCGCTGCGCCGCGCGACGATCTCGAACCGGGACTCCCCTCGTTCGATCAACCGGCACGCCATGGCAAGCCGCTCCCCCGTGAGCCACGCCAACGGTGTCGTTCCCAGCTGTGCCCGGAAGCGGCGATGCAGCGTCGCCGGGCTGACCGCCGCGTGCGCCGCAAGGGCGGACACGCTGAGCGGCGTGTCCAACCGCCCCTGGGCCCAGGCCAGGACGGGCGCCAGGGACTCGTCGGGCAGGTCGGGCATGGGGCGTTCCACGAACTGCCGCTGACCGCCGTCCCGGTGCGCCGAGAAGACCAGACGCCGGCTCACGGAGTTGGCGATTTCGGCCCCGTGGTCGCGGCGGACCACATGCAGCCCGAGATCCAGTGCGGCCGCGCTCCCCGCGGCGGTGAGGATGTCGCCGTCGTCCACGAACAGCACGTCCGACGCGAGGTGGACCGTGGGGAAGCGGGCCCGGAAGGATTCCGCCCACTGCCAGTGGGCGGTGGCCCGTCGGCCGTCGAGCACCCCGGCCTCGGCCAGGGTGAAGGCACCGCTGCAGAAGCCCATCAGGCGCGCACCGCGCGCGTGCGCCCGTCGGACGGCTTCGAGGACGGCGGGGCGGCGGGGCACATCCACATCGGGACGATTGGGGACGATCACCGTGTCCGCAGCGTCTGCCGCTTCCAGGCCGGCGATGCCCGTGAGCGTGAAGAACCCGTCCCGCATCAGAGTGCGGGGTTCGGGGGAGCAGAGTCGGAAATCGTAGAGGGCACGGCCGATCTCCGGTCTGCGGAGACCGAAGATCTCGGTCGCGCAGCCGAGCTCGAACGGGTTCGAGTTCGCGTCGACGATCACGACGACCCGGTGCAGGCCCGGAGAACGCGGCGCATGCGAGGATTCTTTCGGCATGTGCAATTCCTAGCACTCACGTCGCGCTCGCAAGGCAGCTCAGGATGAGTGCATGAGCAACGAACCGATCAGTCTCGGCACGGCGCTGGCCTCCTTCGACGCCCTGTGGAGCCCTCGCATCGTCACGCGGGTCAACGACTACGACGTCCGCATCGCCAAGGTCGAGGGCGAACATGTCTGGCACGTCCACGACGAAACCGACGAGTTCTTCCTGGTACTGGACGGCGAGCTGCACATCGCCCTGCGCGAGCCGGACGGGGAGCGCACGGTCCGTCTGCCGCGGGGTGCGGTCTTCACCGTTCCCCGAGGCACGGAGCACAAGCCGTACGCTCCCTCCGCCGCCGCCATCCTCATGTTCGAGCCCACCGGCACACCGACCGTGGGCGACCGCCACGAGGAAGTCCCGGACCACGTGGACGCGACGACCGGGCAGATGCTGAGCACCTGACCGGAATCCCGCGGGCCGCCCCGGCAGCAGTCGAAGTCACGGCCTCCGCCTCCGCGGCAGGTCCCCGGCTCCGACGTCACCGCCTCCGACGTCACCGCCTCCGAGGCAGGGACCTGCCTCGGAGGCTCCTTCGTCCGGGCCTCCACACACTGGAGTCAGGAGCCGAGCCGGGCCTGCGCGCGGTCCCAGTCACGGCGATCACCCCGCGGCTCGTAGTGCCGCAGTTCCTGGGTACCGGCGACCAGCCGGCGTAGACCTGCGAGATCACCCACCAGGCCGTGGGCGCGGGCCTGGAGCAGGATGTTGCCGAGAGCCGTCGCCTCCGCCGGCCCCGCCGTCACCGGAAGCCCGCTCGCGTCGGCCGTCCACTGGCACAGCAGTTCGTTGCGCGAGCCGCCGCCGACCAGGTGGATCCGTTCCGGGGTGCGCCCGGCCAGCTCGGCGGCCCTGCGCAACGTTCTGCGGTGGGCCAGCGCCAGACTTTCCAGTACGCAGCGCACGTACCCACCGGGCGTTGACGGCGGCGTCTGGCCCGTCCGCATCAGATAGGCGTCGATGCGGACCGGCATGTCACCCGGGGCGAGGAACGACGCGTCGTCCGGATCGATCACCGCAGCGAACGGTTCCGCCGCCGCCGCGTCGGCGAGCAGACCGGCCAGGCCGAGGGGCGCACCCGCGCGGTCCCACACCCGTCGGCACTCCTCCAGCAGCCACATGCCCATGATGTTGCGGAGATAGCGAACGGTGCCGTCCACCCCCCGCTCATTGGTGAAGTTCGCCGCCCGGGACTCCTCGGACATCACCGGCGCATCCAGTTCCAGCCCGGCCAGCGACCAGGTACCGCACGAGATGTACGCGAAGTCCGTTTCCTTGGCCGGAACTGCCGCGACCGCTGACGCCGTGTCGTGCGAGGCGACCGTCGTCACCGGAGTGCCGTCCGGCAGGCCGGTGTAGTCGGCCACGTGCGGCAGCAGCGTCCCCGCCGGAGCGCCCGGCTCACGCAGGGGCGGGAAGAGCGAACGCTCCAGCCCCAACCGCCCGATCAGCGGATCGGACCATCCGCCGCTGCGGGCGTCGAACAGCCCGGTCGTCGATGCGTTCGTGATCTCCGCGCCCACCGATCCTGTCAGCCAGTGCACCAGCAGATCGGGCATCAGCAGCAGTGTGTGAGCGGCCCCCCACTGGGCGGTCGCCCGGTGCGCCAGGAGCTGGAAGACCGTGTTGAACGGCAGGTGCTGCAATCCGCTGACCGCATACAGTTCCCGCACACCGCAGCCGTCCGGCAGCCGCTCCGACGCCCCGCTGTTGCGTGCGTCCCGGTAGTGGAAAGGCAGCCCCAGCAGTGCTCCGTCGGCGTCCAGCAGCCCGTAGTCCACCGCCCAGGTGTCGATGCCGATGGAGGTGACCGGCCCTGAGCGCCCGGCGGCCCGGAGCCCGTCCAGCATGCCCTGGTACAGGGCCGGCACGTCCCAGTGCAGACCGCTCGGCAGGCGTACCGGGGTGTTGGCGAACCGGTGCGTCTCGGTCAGTTCGAGCTTCCCGGGCCCTACCCGGCCCGTGATCACCCGGCCGCTGGTCGCGCCGAGGTCCACGGCGGCGAAGACGGCTTCGCCGGCCGCGGTGTCGAGGGAGTTCACAGCCATGGGGATCGTGTCCAGGTCATCGCAGGAAGGCGGCTGCCACGCCGGCGTCCACCGGAATGTGCAGACCGGTGGTGTGGGTGAGATCGCCGCCGGTCAGCGCGAACACGGCATTGGCGACGTGCTCGGGCAGCACCTCGCGCTTGAGCAGGGTCCGCTGAGCGTAGAACTCGCCGAGCTTCTCCTCCTCGATGCCGTACGTCGCAGCCCGCTGGGCGCCCCACCCCGCGGCGAAGATCCCCGAACCCCGCACCACTCCGTCCGGGTTGATGCCATTGACACGGATCCGGTGCTCGCCGAGCTCGGCCGCGAGCAGCCGGACCTGATGAGCCTGGTCGGCCTTGGTCGCCGAGTACGCGATGTTGTTGGGGCCGGCGAACACGGCGTTCTTGGAAGCGATGTAGATGATGTCGCCGCCGAGGTTCTGCTGGCGCATCACCCGGGCGGCCTCGCGCGCGACGAGGAACGAGCCGCGCGCCATGATGTCGTGCTGCAGATCCCAGTCGCGCGCGGTGGTTTCGAGCAGCGGCTTGGAGATGGAGATCCCCGCGTTGTTCACGACGAGGTCCACACCGCCGAAGGCGAGCACGGCCGCCCTGAACGCCTCCGCGATCTGCTCCTCACTCGTGACATCGACGGTGACGGCCACGGCCCGGTCCGGGCCCCCGAGGTCGTCCGCGACGGCCGCCGCGTTCTCGGCGTTCAGGTCCGCCACGACGACACAGGCACCCTCGGCCACCAGCCGGTGCGCGATGGCGCGGCCGATCCCCGAGCCGGCCCCGGTCACCAGCGCGACCCTGGTGGCCAGGGGCTTCGCCTTCGGCATCCGGCGCAGCTTGGCCTCCTCCAGCTCCCAGTACTCGATCCGGAACTTCTCGGCCTCCTCGATCGGCGCGTACGCGGAGACGGCCTCGGCGCCACGCATCACGTTGATGGCGTTGAGGTAGAACTCCCCGGCCACGCGGGCGGTCTGCTTGTCCTTCCCGAACGAGAACATCCCTACCCCCGGCACGAGCACGATCGCCGGATCCGCGCCGCGCATGGCGGGGGAGCCGGGGACGGCATGCCGCTCGTAGTACGCGCGATAGGCCTCGCGGTACTCTCCGTGCAGCTCCTTCAGCCGTTCCACCGCCTCGGCGACCGGCGCGTCGGCGGGAAGATCGAGCACCAGGGGACTGACCTTCGTACGGAGGAAGTGGTCCGGGCACGAGGTGCCGAGCGCGGCGAGCCGCGGGTGCTCGGTGCGGGACAGGAAGTCCAGCACCGGTCCGGCGTCCGTGAAGTGACCGACCTGAGGGCGGTCGGTGGATGCCAGGCCGCGGATCGCGGGGGCGAGCGCCGCCGCCCGTTCGCGGCGCTCCTGCGCGGCCAGGGCCTTCCGGCCGGGCAGCACGGCTCCGAACGGCTCGGGCCTCCCGCGATCCGCCAGGAAGGTCTCCGCCGTACGGATCATCCACAGGGCGTTGCGCTCGCACTCGTCCGAGGTCTCGCCCCAGGCGGTGATTCCGTGACCGCCCAGGACGACGCCGACGGCGTGCGGATTGGCCTCCTTGACGGCGGCGATGTCCAGCCCGAGCTGGAAGCCGGGCCGGCGCCACCCCACCCAGGCCACCTTGTCGCCGAAGCACTCGGCGGTCAGCTTCTCCCCGTCGGCCGCGCAGGCCAGGGCGATCCCCGAGTCAGGATGCAGATGGTCGACGTGTGCCGCCTCGACCAGGGCGTGCATCGCGGTGTCGATCGACGGCGCGGCGCCTCCCTTGCCGTGCAGGCAGTAGTCGAACGCCGCGACCATCTCGTCCTCGCGCTCCACCCCCGGATATACGTCCTTGAGGGCGCGGACCCGGTCCAGGCGCAGCACGGCGAGTCCCTCCTCCTTCAGGGTGCCCAGGTCGCCCCCTGAGCCCTTGACCCAGAGGAGTTCGGTCTCACCACCTGTGACCGGGTCGGCGCCGGCCGCCTTCAGCGAGGTGTTGCCGCCTGCGTAGTTGGTGTTGCGGGGGTCGGATCCGATCCGGTGTGCGCGCTCCAGGAGCGCGGCGACTTCGGCGTGCGTCGGGGACGTCATGGGGATTCCTTCGGGGTGCGATGTGGGTGGTCGACGGGCGGCGTGCGGGCGCAGCCGGGGTCAGGCACCCCAGCCGGCCTGGGTGCCGCCCACCCGGGCGGCGGCGATGCGCTCCTGGTTGCCGGAGGCGAGGTAGGCGGCGAACGGGTCGCCTGCCAGTCCCTGTTCCTCCCGGACCTCGGCCAGCAGCGGCCGGACGTCCGTGTTGTAGGCGTCCATCAGCACGGCGTTCGAAGCGAGTACGTCGCCCGACTTCTGCGCGGTGACGAGCGCGTCGACGTCGACCAGCAGGGCCTTGGCCGTCGCCTCCTGCACATTGGCGACCGACCGGATCACCGCGGGGATCTTGGCCTCGATGTTGTGGCACTGGTCGAGCATGAAATTGACGTCGGTCTCGGAGCGGAGACCGCCGTTCTTGACGACCTCGTGCATGATCCGGAAGAGCTGGAAGGGATCGGCCGCCCCGACCATCAGATCGTCGTCCGCGTAGAAGCGGGAGTTGAAGTCGAACGCGCCGAGCCGCCCTTCGCGGAGCAGCAGGGCCACGATGAACTCGATGTTCGTGCCGGGGGCGTGGTGGCCGGTGTCCACGACGACCTGCGCCTTCGGGCCGAGCTTGAGGCAGTGCGCGTACGCCGTGCCCCAGTCGGGCACATCCGTGGTGTAGAAGGCCGGCTCGAAGAGCTTGTACTCCAGCAGCATCCGCTGGTCGTGGCCCAGCCGCTCGTACACCTCCGCCAGCGCCTCGGCCAGACGGTCCTGACGGGCAATGATGTCATCCTGCCCCGGATAGTTCGTGCCGTCGGAGAACCACAGCTTGAGATCGGGTGACCCCGTCTCGTCCATGACGTCGACGCACTCCAGCAGATGGTCGGTCGCCTTGCGCCGCACGGCTGCGTCGGGGTGGGTGACGGAGCCGAGCTTGTAGTCGTCGTCCTGGAAGACGTTGGAGTTGATCGCGCCGATCCGCAGCCCGAGGCCCTCGGCGTGGCGGGTCAGGGCGGCGTAGTCCGCGACCTTGTCCCAGGGAATGTGCAACGACACCTTCGGCGCGACGCCGGTGAACGTGTGGACCTGCGCTGCGTCCTCCATCTTCTCGAACGGGTCGCGCGGCACCCCCGGCTGTGCGAACACCTTGAACCGGGTTCCGGAGTTGCCGTACCCCCACGACGGGGTCTCGATCACCTGGGACTTCAGGGCTGCCTTGACGGCCGACACATCAGACATGAACACCTCGTAAGCAGAGTCCTGACGCATATGATCGTCAGAATGAAGTGAATCGTTTCATCCAAACGTACGCTAGGTATGGCGGTGGTCAACAGTCAAGTGGTCAGACGCTCTTCATCTGGGGTTGAACGAGGTTGAATCAATTCACCATGGATCGGGGCGTCCCCGCCGAAGACGGGCCCCGGTCCGCCCCGGGAGATCCAGGGGTACCGGGGCCGGGGCAGCGGTGAACGAGGCCTTCGGAATCCGGGAGACCGGCGCGCGTGTCCCAGGATGCGGCGGGGTGGCAAGCGTGCGGACACCGGTGCGGCGGGCACCGGTGTTCCGGACGGTGCTGCTCAGTGCCCGCTGTCCGACATGCTGGGCTGCAGCGAGCGGACGAGGCCGAAGAAGCGTGACTCGTTGCCCGAGAGGCCCGCGCGGCGCAGCGCGCCGTCCGCCTCCTCGATCGGTGAGGCGAGCAGCGGAATGTACAACGGGGCGTCGTCCGGATCGGAGAGCGCCGCCCGCGTCGCCTCCAGTAAACGGACGTACGCCTGCGCCGCGGCGATTTCGTCAGGGTGCATCTCAGCATCTCCAGGTCAGAGGTGTCGGACCCACAAGCATCCCGCACGAGTCCGACAACCGGTCCGGGCGGCCGCTGCGGCACGCCTCCTATCGGCTGTCCGGCCGAGCCGCCCCCGTCGGGGGTTCCACCTCCAGGAACCGGCGGCTGCGCGGTCCGCGGTAGAGCAGGGCGATCCAGCCCAACTCCCGGAGCGTCACCGCACACCGGGTCAGCTCGCGCTCCTCCTCGTGCGCCGCGCCACTGCCCGGCGGACCGAGCCACTCCACCCGTGCGGTCCCGGGTGACGTGCCTGCCGCCACCCGGTATCCCGTCGCAGTGCGCCTGCCCGACGCGTCAACAGCCGAAGGGGGCAGCCCCGATGCCTCCAGGGCCAGGGCAACGGCCCGTACCGTCCTGTGCAGTTCCCAGGCCGCCGGCACCGCTTCCGGGGACGCGGGGCCGGTGTTCGTCAGGCGGCGGATCTGAAGCATTCCGGCGAACGCGGTGCGCACCGAGGCGGCCCGTCGCTCCGCCGGCCCCGGGGGAGGCGGGCCCTCCCCGGTGGCCGGTTCGAAACCGGTCTCTTCCTCGCCGCTCATCCGATTCCCCTTCCCGCACCACATGGGTGCCAGTGTGCGCCGCCCCACTGACATCGATACGCGCAGCGGTTTCCGGTGGCCGTGCCTCGGCCACTGACTGACGTCCTGCTGGGCTGTCAGGCGCGTCAGACGCTCCCCAGCACCTTGCCCGGGTTGAGGATGCCGTGGGGATCGAGCGCCGCCTTGACCGCGTGATGCATGCCGAGCACCGCCGGGCCCAGTTCCTTGTTCATCCCGCGCATCTTCAGCAGGCCCACGCCGTGTTCACCGGTCACCGTGCCGCCGAGCGCGATCGCGTCGTCCAGAATGTCCTCGAAGGCATCCTGGGCGCGGGCGCGTGCGGCTTCGTCCCCGGGCGGCGTGATGATCAGTGGATGGAGATTGCCGTCCCCCGCGTGCGCGATGTTGGCGATCAGAATGTCGTGCCGGGCGGCCGTCCGTTCGATCCGGGCCAGCATCTCCGGCACCGCGGTCCGCGGCACACACACGTCCTCGGTCAGCACCGGACCGAGCCGTTCCAGTGCCGGATACGCCAGCCGTCTGGCCTGGAACAGCGCGTCCGCCTCCTGCTGGTCCGTGGAGACCGCAGCCCAGCTCGCCCCGGCGCGTTCGAAGCAGTCACGGACCAGTTCGGCCTCCGCGTCGCCCTCGGCGCCGGGGGTGTCGACGCGACCGAGCAGCACCGCGTCGGCGTCGGCGGAGAGCCCCATCCCCTTCCAGGCGTCCACCGCGGCGAGGCAGTGGCGGTCGACGAGTTCGAGCGCGGAGGGGATGACACCGGACGCCGTCACGGCGCTCACCGCCTCACCCGCGGCGACCACGGACGAGAAGTACCCGGCCACCGTCCGCTCCTGGAGCCTCGCCGGCCGCAGGCGCACCGTGATCTCCGTGATCACCCCGAGTGTGCCCTCGGACCCCACCATCAGACCGGCCAGGTCGTACCCCGCCACGCCCTTCGCGGTCCGTCGCCCGAGCGAGACGACTTCGCCGAGCCCGTTGACGACCTCCAGGCCCAGCACGTAATCGCGCGTCACGCCGTACTTGACGCAGCACATGCCCCCGGCGTTGGTCGCGACGTTCCCGCCGATGGTGGACCAGGGCGAACTGGCCGGATCCGGCGGGTACCAGAGTCCGTGCTCCGCGCTTGCGGCGCGCAGATCGTCATTGACCACCCCGGGCTGGACGAGGGCCAGCCGCTCCGCGCGATCGATCGCGACGATTCTGTTCATGTCCTCGAAGGACAGGACGATCGACCCGTCGACGGCGTTCGCGCCCCCGGACAGACCGGTACCCGCGCCTCGCGGAACCAGCGGGATGCGGTGGGCGATGCAATGCCGCACCACGTTCTGCACCTCGCGGGTGTTCTGCGGGCGCACCACGGCCAGCGGTGTCCCGTACGGTGCCCATTCGGCCTCGTCGTGCTGGTACCGGGTCAGTCCTGCCGGATCGGTCAGGACCCGCTGGGCCGGAATGCTGTCGGCCGGTGCGTTCGCCACGATGGTGGCCACCTCCCAAAAGATGTATCAACCACGATTATGATCCGCGTGGCTGTCGGACGGTGGGGCGGCCCGGGCATGCCGTCTGCCGTGGGCACCTCGTCGCGGGCGGAGCGGCGAATCTCGGTAGGCTCGGCCGCCTATGGACCACGTACACCAGAAGGACTCACACACCGTGCCCGAGAACGACCGAGCGCCCGGCACCGACGGCGGCCGTGCCGCTCTGCGCGCCGACTGCGGGAACTGCTTCGGACTGTGCTGTGTCGCGCTGACCCTCACCCGGTCCGCGGACTTCGCCATCAACAAGGACGCCGGCACGCCCTGCCGCAACCTTCAGGACGACTTCCGCTGCGGCATCCACACCCGGCTGCGCACCGAAGGCTTCGCGGGCTGCACGGTGTACGACTGCTTCGGCGCGGGCCAGAAGGTCTCGGTGGACACCTTCGGTGGACGGGACTGGCGTACGGCCCCGGAGAGTGCCCAGCGCATGTTCCAGGTCTTCCCGGTCATGCGGCAGCTCCACGAGCTCCTCTGGTACCTCACGGAGGCGGCGTCGCTCGCACCGGCCCGCTCCCTGCACGGAGAGATCCGACGCGTGCTGGGGGAGACCGAACGCCTCACCCACCTCGACGCGGACGCCATCGCGGACCTCGACGTGGCGGCGCACCGCGAGGGGGTCGCCGCCCTGCTGGCGCGCACCAGCGAGCTCGTACGCGCCACCGCGCCACGGAAGAAGAAGCGCAGCCACCGCGGTGCGGATCTGATCGGCGCCCGTCTCGGGGGAGCTGATCTGCGGGGCGCCGATCTGCGCGGCGCCTACCTCATCGCGGCGGATCTCGCCGGCGCCGACCTGCGGCTGGCCGACCTGATCGGCGCCGACTTCCGGGACGCGGATCTCTCCGGCGCCGACCTGACCGGGGCGCTCTTCCTCACGCAGTCCCAGCTCAACGCCGCCAAGGGGAACGGTGCCACCCGGCTGCCCTCCTCGATCGGCCGCCCGGCCCACTGGGGCGAGTGACGGCCCGCCACATCGTCACGCCAGTGGGGCCTCGTCAGCCGGCGAGGCCTCCAGCGCCGCCTTGAGCCGCTCCAGCGTCGTACGGATGTTGCCGCGCTGGAACTCGGCGAAGGTGTGCCCCCGGGTCGCCGCCCGGTCGAAGGCGTTGGCCAGGAAGTCCGGCCAGGCGCGGCGGTCGTCCGTCCATATCTCGGTGACCCTGGTGCCGCCGTCCACGGCCTCGAAGCGGTACTCCCAGGTGGCGATCGCCCCCGGCAGCCGCGGCCGTTTCGCCCCGATGGCGTGAACACGGAAGGCGAACCGCACACCCGGTTCCGCCGCCGTCACCGTGCACCGGGTCGTCCAGCGCATGGCCCCGCGCTTGTTCCGGCCCTCGAAGACCATCCCGACGTACGCGTCCCGACGGTCCCCGAGCACCTTCGCACCCCGGTTCTCCGGACTCCAGAGCCCCATTGCCGTGGGGTCGCTCAACCGGTCGTACACGACCGAGGGCCCGACGAGAACAACGACGCTGTCCGACACGGACATGGTGCGGGGCATGTGGCACTTCCGTTCCGCGGCCGACGGCAGCAACCACCGGGGCGTCGGGACGGCCGCACGGCCGACGGGCTCCCGGTCCCGACACCCTACTCGTCGGTCACTTAAGGGGACCGTGGGCTCCGGCCGTTCCGGCGGACTGCACGTGCGAACGCTTCGCGGTCCTGGTTCGTTGGACAGGACGGCGTACCCGGAACACCCGCCACGACCGGACCCAGGAGCCCGCACATGCCCAGCCGTACCGACCCCGGCAGTACCGACACCAGCCGCACCCGCCTGATCGAGCGGCTCATGGAGCAGTTCCCGCACGTTCCGCGGGAGGCCGTCATCAAGGAGGACCTGCTCCGCGGCGGTGTGGCCTTCGACGAATCCGCGCTCAGTGACAACGAGGGCGGTGACGTCAAACCCAAGTCGTACTTCATCTTCTCCTTCGACCACGGCACCCTGCCCGAGCTCGGTGCGGCCGCCTTGCGCCGCCCACCCGAGGAGATCGTGCTCACCGGCGGGCCGTACGGACTGCGGCGCACCGTGGTCTCCGTGCGCGTCAATCCGGCCTCGCCCTACCGCGTGGCGGCTGACGACGACGGCGTGCTCGGGCTGTACCTCGACGGCCGGCGGATCTCCGATGTCGGTCTGCCTCCCATGCCGGACTACTACCGCCACACCCTCGGCAACGGCAAGTCCGTCATGGAGGTCGCGCCCACCATCCAGTGGGGCTACCTGGTCTACCTGACGGTCTTCCGCGTCTGCCAGTACTTCGGTGCCAAGGAGGAGTGCCAGTACTGCGACATCAACCACAACTGGCGCCAGCACAAGGCGGCGGGGCGCCCCTACACCGGAGTGAAGCCCGTCGAGGAGGTCCTGGAGGCACTGGCCATCATCGACCGGTACGACACGGCGAAGACCTCCACGGCCTACACCCTGACCGGCGGGGCCATCACCTCCCACATCGGCGGGCGGGACGAGGCCGACTTCTACGGCCAGTACGCCAAGGCCATCGAGGAACGCTTCCCCGGCCGCTGGATCGGCAAGGTCGTCGCCCAGGCCCTGCCCAAGGCCGACGTCCAGCGCTTCCACGACTACGGGGTGCAGATCTACCACCCCAACTACGAGGTGTGGGACCGCAGGCTCTTCGAGCTCTACTGCCCCGGCAAGGAGCGCTACGTGGGCCGCGACGAATGGCACCGTCGCATCCTGGACTCCGCCGACGTCTTCGGCGCCCGCAACGTCATTCCCAACTTCGTCGCGGGCGTGGAGATGGCGGAGCCGTTCGGCTTCACCTCGGTGAAGGAGGCGATCGACTCCACCACCGAGGGGCTGCGGTTCTTCATGTCGCACGGCATCACCCCGCGTTTCACCACGTGGTGCCCCGAACCGACGACACCGCTCGGCAAGTCCAACCCGGACGGGGCGCCGCTGGAGTACCACATCCGGTTGCTGGACGCCTATCGCTCGACGATGGAGGCGTACGGACTCAGCTCGCCTCCCGGTTACGGACCGCCCGGCCCCGGGCGTGCGGTGTTCTCCGTCAGCTCCTTCATGGACAGCTTGCCGGCCCGCACGGAGGATGACGGTACCGAGGTGCGGATCGACTACGGGCTCGGCTGAACGTGGCAGCGACCGTGTCTCCCCACGTCAACCCGTGGGAGCAGACGCGGTGAGCTCCCGCACCACGCCGGCGAATCCCCGTACCAGCGCGTTGTCGCTGTCCTTGGCCCAGGCGAGGACGACGCGCAGCGGCGCCACGTCCGTCAGGGGGACCCAGGAAAGATCAGGTCGTGCGTAGTACCGCGCCATGCTCAGCGGAGCGAAGCAGATGGCGGCACCCTCCGCCACCTGTTCCAGCATCTCCTCGACGTTGTCGTTGGTCGGCCCCCACCGCGGACTGGAGCCGTCCGGGCGGGGGTTGACGGCCCACCAGTCCACCCACTCCCGTGGCGCGCGCTCGGTCCAGAGCAGCGGCTCGTCCCCCACCTCCAGCACCGAGACACCGGACCGGGTCGCCAGCGCGTGCCCGGAGGGCAGACCCACCACCCGCGGCTCCGTATGCACCAACTCGCTGTGCAGACCGGACAGATCGTTGGGCAGCCAGACGAAGGCCACATCTGCCAGACCGTCCCGCAGCGCGTCCGCCTCCTGCCCCCAGTCATAGCGCTTGGGCGTCACCCGCACCCCTGGATGGCGCCGGGAGAACTCCGCCCGGGCCCGCGTGGTCAGTTCGCCGGCGCCGCTCGCCTCGAAACCCACCCGCAGCACCCCAGTCTCTCCCCGCGCGTGCCGCTGTGCCGCCGCCGTCACCCGCTCGGACTGGCGCACCGTGAGCAGGGCCTCGGCGATCACGTCCCGGCCCGGGGCGGTAGCGGAGACGCCACCGGCGTGGCGGTCGAAGAGCCGCACCCCGAGTTCGGATTCGAGACTCCTGAGCGCGTACGAGAGGGCCGGCTGGCTGACGAACAGCCGTTTCGCGGCCCGGCCCAGGTTCTCCTCTTCGGCGATGACGGTGAGGTAGTGCAGCTGACGCAGCTCCATCCAGCGATCATAAGGCCCGTTTATCGCTCCCACGGGTCTTTGTCCTGGACCGGACCTGGAGCCGGGTGACATAACTGGATCACCGCAACGCCGCTTGTGACAAATGGAGTTGGACATGAACGCCGAACACGCAGCAGCGCTCCGCGACCATGCCCCGGGCCGGGTCTGGCTCATCACCGGGGCCTCCTCCGGCTTCGGTCGCGCCATCGCCACGGCCGCGCTCGCCGCCGGGGACACCGTCGTCGCCACGGCCCGCAAGCCGGAGGCGCTCGACGATCTGGTGGCCGCGCATCCCGACCGGGCCGTCGCCGTGCAACTGGATGTCACCGACACCGCACGCATCGCGGACGTAGTGGCGGACACGGTGCTCTGGTACGGCCGGATCGATGTGGTCGTCAACAACGCGGGGCTGGGGCTGATCGGCGCTGTCGAGGAGACGAGCGACCGCGAGCTGCGCGATCTCATGGACCTGCACTTCTTCGGCCCGGCCGCGCTGGTGCGTGCCGTGCTGCCGCACATGCGCCGCAACGGTTCGGGAGCCGTCGTCCAGATGAGCAGCATGGGCGGCCGCTTCAGCTTCCCCGGGGTCGGCGCCTACTCGGCCACGAAGTTCGCGCTGGAAGGTCTGTCCGAGGCGCTGGCCGGGGAGGTGGCCCCGCATGGCATCAAGGTGCTGATCGTCGAGCCCGGATCGTTCCGCACGGGCTTCGCGGGGGGCGGGGCCCTGCGGCAGTCCACAGCCCTTCCCGCCTACGAGGAGACCGTGGGCCCGGTCCGCAGCAACCTGCCGGATTCCGACGGCAAGCAGGAGGGCGACCCCGACAAGGCGGCCGCGGCCATTCTGACGGCGCTCGCGGCCGAGGTGACCCCGCTGCGACTCCCGCTCGGCAACGACGCGACGGACGCGGTCCTCGCGGGTCTCGACGCCTCCCGCAGCGAACTGCTGGCCTGGGAGAAGGTCAGCCGCGCCACCGGCTACGACGACTGAGGCCCCGACGGACCGACGGCGCCTGACGGCCCGGCGGACCCGGGCCGTGCGACAGGGGGTGTGTACCCGCCCCTGTCGCACAACGGTGGTACGGAGCATCAGGCTCGGACCGCAGCCGCACCCGGGTCGTACCTCGGGCCCCGCACCCGGTCGCGTACGGGGTCCGAGGCCTCCCCGGCGCTCGGTCGGGCACGGGCCCTCCGGTCGCTCAGGCCCGCCACTCGGCAGTCCGCTCGGCGGACGCCGAGGCCAGGGCCTTCTCGATGGCCGCGACATCACCCCGATTGCCGTAGACCGGCGTGCCCGGCTGCTGGCGCCAGGACTCGTCCAGCCCGCCGGCGTCCACCGTGTCGAAGCCCAGCTCGTCGATCAGGTCACGGACCGTCTGCTTCGCCGCGGCGTCGTCCCCGGCGACGGGCAGCGCCTGACGGCCCGTGCTGCCCGCCGGGCGGCCGTTGGAGAGGATGTCCTGCGCATAGGTCCCGTTGAAGGCCTTGACGACGGGGTGGCCGATCTGTTCCTGCGTCCACCGGCTCTCCGGCAGCCCGTCCTCGATCGCAGCGATCCGGCCGTCGCGCTCCCGCGGGTAGTAGTTCCCGGTGTCGATGACCACGACGCCCTCCGCGGCGCCGTCGAGGAAGCCGGGGGGCAGCGCCGGTACGGCCTTGAGCGGAACGGTGACGACCACGACCTGGGCGCCCTTCGCCGCCTCGGCTGCGGTGACGGCGGTCGCACCGGTTTCCTCGACCAGCGCGGTGAGCGTCTGCGGACCGCGCGAGTTGGCGACCGACACGTCGTGCCCGAGCGCGGTGAGGCGCCTGGTGAGGTTGCCGCCGATATTGCCTGCTCCGATGATGCCGATCTTCATGGATCCGACCTTCCGATGATGCGAGCGTTGCGTGCAAAGGGTCTCGACGGTTCACCAACCCTTGTCTGCCCGTAGCTATTCCGCGCTCCGGCGCAATCCATCTTTCGGACCCTCGGGCGGATGGGAGCGGCGCACTACGGGCACGTATCAGAGGAGGAAGCGGAATCACCGGACCATGTGTGAGGCGGTACCCATGCTGCACGGTGTCGACGTCAGCGCCTATCAGTCGTCCTACGAAACGGACGGGCTGGATTTTGTTCTCATCAAGGCCACCGAGGGCCGTTCGTACATCAATCCGCGCCTGGCGGAGCAGGCGAAACGTGCCCGGGACGCAGAATGTGTGGTCGGGTTCTACCACTTCCTGTGGCCCGGGAATATCACGGCGCAGGCGGAATACTTCCTGAGCAAGGCGCCGGAAAAGGCGGGCGAGCTGCTTGCCGTGGACTGGGAGCGGAACGGCGAGGGTACCCATGCCAGCAATGCCGAGAAGGACCGCTTCATCCGCGAAGTCAAGCGGTTGCGGCCGCACCACAAGGTCCTGCTCTATTGCAACCGGTACTTCTGGCTGAATCACGACACCACGTCGTATGCCGGGGACGGTCTCTGGATCGCCGATTACGTCACCGCCGGAAAGCCGCGCATCAAGGCTTCCTGGCGCATCCACCAGTACACCGACCAGCCGCTCGACAAGGACGTGGCGGCCTTCTCGTCACGAGAGGCCATGCACACGTGGGCGCGGGGGTAGAGGGCCGGCAAGCGGGGGCGTCGGTGGAAGACCGGGGGAGGTGTCGGGCCGCCCGGTCCTCGACCTGAGCGGCACGCCGGTGTGCGGTCCGCGAGCGCCGCCGTCGGCCGGGCGGCGATCCCGCCCGTGCTCACGGCGACGTCGAGCCTCTCCGACGCGTGTGGCGCCGTTCGGGCAGGGCACCGGCCCGGCGCGGAACAATGCCGCGGCGGTGAATGATGGGTGAGCGCCCGTCATTCACTGGTACCTACGATATACAGGTGAACGAGAACGAGACCCCGCCCAGCCTCCTGGAACTTACGACTTACCTCATGTCCAGGACGGGCAAGGATGCGCGGAGTCGCCTCGCGGAGCGGCTGGCCGACCGTGGCCTGCGGCTGCGGCACATGGCGGTGCTGGCCGCGCTGGTCGATTTCGGCCCCCATGTGCAACGGGAACTGGCGGAGCGGCTGACGATCGACCGCAGCGACATCGTGAAGATCATCGACGAGCTGGACGCTGCCGACTTGGTGGGCCGGGCACGCGACATGACCGACCGGCGGCGCGTGACGGTGACCGTGAGCCCGGCGGGTCGCGCACTGTTCAGCCGGCTCCAGGCCGACGCGAGGGCCGTGCAGGATGACGTTCTCGCCCCGTTGAACGCGCGCGAACGCGCCCGGCTGACAGCTCTGTTGGCACGTGTTCACCAACATCTGCAGGGCGGCGCCGGGGCGGGGTGGCCAAGTCGCTGACCCATTCCACGCCCGGAGTGCGGCAGACTTCCTCGGTGACCACTGCCGCGGCTCAGCCGCCTCGTGACCGTGCACTCGGGCGCGGTATCTCCACCCTCATTCCGCAGGCCGCGACTGCGACACCTGCCGAACAGGCAGCAGCGGTGCTGGCAGCCGTGCAAAGCGTTCCGGTGCGGGTGGGTGTGCTCCAGGCGGCCGTCGTTCTGTTGGAGGAGCGGGTGCGCGCCACGGGCGACGAGGCGGAACGGGCCGCCGCTGCGACCACCGTCGCCATGCTCCGCAGCGCGATCGGTCTGGCCGGCTGAGCTCCGGTGGCCGTGCTCCGCAGCGCCACCGTTCAGGCCCGCTGACCACCCCGTTCCCTCCTGCGGCCGGCCGGGCGGGCTGACCACCGTCGCACCGTCGTGGTCCTCGCCCCACCGAGTGGTGCTGCGGCCCGGGAGGGACGCGGGTGCCATGGGCCCGATGGCCCGAAACCGCCCCTGGCTGGTGTGCGTTGTCCGGACGGCCCGTGCACGACCCATTGACAGTCTCCCTGCTCCCTCACTAGCGTCACGCCCATATTTCGAACGCATGACGAGATTTCGAACGGCGGCCAGCTCAACTGCCGCGTCGCGCAAGGGGATGCCCGAAGGCGGCGGGGTCTTCGAGCGCTTCCGGTCGTCGTGCACGCCGAACCATGTCCGAAATACCGAACATTCACGAGGGTGATGCGGTCCGCCCAGCCGCTTCCCTCGCACCCCGGAGGACCGACCATGCGCACCTCACGAACCGCGTCCACCCCGCGCGTCGCCCGGACCGCCACGGTCCTCACCGCCTTCGCACTCTCGGTGACTCTCGCCGCCTGTGGCCAGAGCAGTGAAGGCGGCAGCAAGGACAAGAAGACGGGCGGCAAGGGCTCAACCATCGGAATCGCCATGCCGACCAAGTCGTCGGAGCGATGGATAGCCGACGGCAAGAACATGGCCGCCGAGTTCGAGAAGCTCGGATACAAGACGGATCTGCAGTACGGCGAGGACGACGTCGACCAGCAGGTGTCCCAGGTCGAGAACATGATCACCAAGGGTGTGGACGTCCTGGTGATCGCCGCCATCGACGGCCGCGCGTTCAGCGATGTGCTGAACCAGGCGGAGGAGCAGGGCATCCGGGTCATCTCGTACGACCGGCTCATCCTCGGCAGTCCGGACGTGGACTACTACGCCTCCTTCGACAACGAGAAGGTCGGCGAGCTCCAGGCCGGCTACATCCTCGACAAGCTCGGGCTGAAGTCCGGGAACGAGAAGGGGCCGTTCAACATCGAGCTGTTCGCCGGATCGCCCGACGACAACAACACGCGCTACTTCTTCCAGGGTGCCTGGAAGACGCTCAAGCCGTACATCGACAAGAAGCAGCTCGTCGTCCGCAGCAAGCAGACGAAGCTGGACCAGATCACCACGCTCCGCTGGGACGGCGGAACCGCCCAGCGGCGCATGGACAACCTCCTCACCAGCGCCTACTCCTCGCAGCGGGTGGACGCGGTGCTCTCCCCGTACGACGGCATCTCGATCGGCATCATCTCGGCCCTGAAGTCGGACGGTTACGGCACCGGCTCCAAGCCGTACCCCATCGTCACCGGTCAGGACGCCGAGGTCGCCTCGGTGAAGTCGATCATGGCAGGTCAGCAGACGCAGACCGTCTACAAGGACACGCGTGCCCTCGCCAAACAGGCCGTCCAGATGGCCGACGCCGTCCTGAACGACAAGAAGCCCGAGGTCAACGACACCACGACGTACGACAACGAGAAGAAGGTCGTTCCGTCGTTCCTGCTCGACCCGGTGAGCGTCGACAAGACCAACTACCGTGCCGAGCTGCTCGATTCCGGCTACATCAAGGAGAGCGACCTCCGATGAAGGCCCCGACGGCAGGCCCGGTGGCCGCCGCCGTACCCATCCTGGAGATGCGGTCCATCGTCAAGACGTTCCCCGGTGTCAAGGCGCTCTCCGACGTATCCCTCACCGTCGCCCAGGGTGAGGTGCACGCCATCTGCGGGGAGAACGGCGCGGGCAAGTCGACCCTGATGAAGGTGCTCAGCGGAGTGCACCCGCACGGCAGCTACGAGGGCGAGATCCGGTTCAAGGGCGAGAACTGCGCCTTCAAGGACATCCGGGCGAGCGAGGCGCGCGGCATCGTGATCATCCACCAGGAGCTCGCCCTGGTGCCGTACCTCTCCATCGCCGAGAACATCTTCCTCGGCAACGAACACGCCACGCGGGGCTTCATCAGCTGGAACGAGACCCTGCGCCACGCTGCCCTCCTGCTCGACCGGGTCGGCCTTCGGGAGCATCCGCAGACCCGGGTCGCGGACATCGGCGTAGGCAAGCAGCAACTCGTGGAGATCGCCAAGGCACTCTCCAAGAAGGTCGAGCTGCTGATCCTCGACGAACCGACCGCCGCCCTCAACGACGAGGACAGCGCCAAACTCCTCACGCTCATCGAGGAGCTGAAGAGCCAGGGCATCTCCTCGATCATCATCTCGCACAAGCTCGGCGAGATCACGGCGGTCGCCGACTCCGTCACCGTCCTGCGCGACGGCCGGACGGTCGAGACCCTCGACGTGAAGGCCGGGTCGACCACCGAGGACCGCATCATCCGCGGCATGGTCGGCCGCGAACTCGACCACCGGTTCCCCGAACGCACCCCGTACGAAGGCGAGCCGGGAGCGCACCCGGCCCTGGAGATCCGCGACTGGACCGTCCACCACCCGATCGACCAGCACCGCAAGGTCGTCGACCGCGTATCCGTCCTGGCCCGCCGCGGGGAGATCGTCGGCATCGCCGGCCTGATGGGCGCCGGCCGCACCGAACTCGCCATGAGTGTCTTCGGCCGCAGCTACGGCCGCAACATCAGCGGAACGGTCCTCAAGGACGGCACGGAGATCCGGACCCGCACCGTCGCCGACGCCGTCCGTCACAAGATCGCCTACGTCACCGAGGACCGGAAGCAGTACGGCCTCAACCTCATCGACACCATCGGCCGCAACATCAGCCTCGGCGCCCTGGACAAGGTGTCGCGGCGCGGGATCGTCGACGAGCACGAGGAGACCCGCGTCGCCGAGTCGTACCGCACCTCCATGAACATCAAGGCCCCCACGGTCTTCGAACAGGTGGGCCGCCTCTCCGGCGGAAACCAGCAGAAGGTCGTCCTCGGCAAGTGGATCTTCGCCGGTCCGGATGTCCTCATCCTCGACGAGCCGACCCGCGGGATCGACGTCGGCGCGAAGTACGAGATCTATTCCGTCATCGACCGGCTGGCGGCCGAGGGCAAGGCCGTCGTACTCATCTCATCCGAGCTTCCCGAGCTGCTCGGCATGTGCGACCGCATCTACACCATGGCCGCCGGCCGGCTCACCGGCGAAGTCCCGCGCGCGCAGGCCACCCAGGAGGTCCTCATGCGCCATATGACCAGCGACAAGAGGTAGCAGGAATGCCCCAGGCCCCCACCGACACCCCGCAGCGCACAGTCAAGGCAGCCCCGGTCCCGACCCCGACGACCGGCAGCCTCCTCCTGGACGCGGCCCGCCGCAACATGCGCCAGTACGGGATGCTCATCGCCCTCGGGGTGATCGTCGTCCTCTTCGAGATATGGACCGACGGAGTCCTGCTCAAGCCGAACAACGTCACCAACCTCGTTCTCCAGAACAGTTACATCCTGGTTCTCGCGATCGGGATGATGATCGTCATCATCGCCGGGCACATCGACCTCTCCGTCGGCTCACTGGCCGCCTTCGTCTCCGCCGCCGCCGCGGTCATGATGGTCGAGCACGACGTGCCCTGGGTCCTCGCCCTCGTGCTCTCGCTGATCGTCGGGGCGGTCGCGGGAGCCTGGCAGGGCTTCTGGATCGCGTACGTCGGCATCCCCTCGTTCATCGTCACACTGGCCGGAATGCTGCTCTTCCGGGGCGGTACGCAGATCCTGCTGGGCAGCCGCTCGCTCGGCCCGTTCCCCGAGGGCTTCCAGAAGATCTCCACCGGCTACCTCCCCGAGATCGGGCCCGAGACCAACTATCACAACCTGACTCTCCTCATGGGCTGCGCACTGCTGGCCTTCGCCCTCCTCCAGGAGGTCCGCGACCGCCGCCGCCAGCAGCGGTACGAACTCGACGTCCTGCCCCGGAACATCTTCCTCGCCAAGTGCGTCGCGCTGGCCGCTGCCGTGCTCGCCTTCACCATGACCCTGGCCAGCTACCGCGGTGTCCCCGTCGTGCTCCTCCTGCTCGCCGCGCTGCTCATCGGCTTCGGCTACGTCATGCGCAACGCGATCGTCGGCCGTCATGTCTACGCGCTGGGCGGCAACCGCGCCGCGGCGAAGCTCTCCGGCGTCAAGGACCAGCGCGTCACGTTCCTCGTCTTCGTGAACATGGGCGTACTCGCGGCGCTGGCCGGCATCGTGTACGCCGCCCGACTCAACGCCGGCGTACCCCAGGCGGGAACCAACTTCGAACTGGAGGCCATCGCCGCCGCCTTCATCGGCGGAGCCTCCATGAGCGGCGGCGTCGGCACGGTCTTCGGCGCCATCATCGGCGGCCTCGTGCTCGGCGTACTGAACAACGGCATGTCGCTCGTGGGGATAGGCACCGACTACCAGCAGGTCATCAAGGGCCTGGTGCTGCTCGCCGCCGTCGGCTTCGACGTCTACAACAAACGCAAGGTCGGCTCGTAACTCCCCCTCCCCGTCGCGGAGTCACCCATGCCCAGTACCACCAGTCGCACGGTGCCGACGGCTGCGGCCGGCGCCGCCCACGCATCGGACAGCCCGAGCCGCTCATCCGGCCACGCGCCCACCAAGGAGCTCTTCGGTACGCTCGCCGACGGAACAGCGGTGCACCGCTGGACCCTGAGCAACGGCGGGACAACGCTCAGGGCCCTCTCCTACGGCGGTATCATCCAGTCCCTGGAGACCGCAGACCGCCACGGCGAGACCACCAACGTCGCCCTGGGATTCGACAACCTCGACGACTACGTGGCCAAGTCTCCCTACTTCGGCGGACTGATCGGGCGCTACGGCAACCGCATCGCCGAAGGACGGTTCACCCTCGACGGCGCCCCCTGTCAACTCCCCGTCAACGACGGTCCGAACAGCCTGCACGGCGGCGACCGGGGCTTCGACAAACGGATGTGGAACGTCCGACCGTTCACCCGGGGCGCCGACACGGGCCTGGTCCTCACCCGGACCAGCCCGGACGGAGAGGCCGGATACCCGGGCAACCTGGCCGTCCGCGTCACCTACACCCTCACCCCTCAGGGCGCCTGGCGCATCGACTACGAGGCCACGACCGACCGGGCAACCGTCGTCAACCTCACCAGCCACACCTACTTCAACTTTGCGGGAGAGGGGAGCGGCACGATCGACGGCCATCTGCTGCAATTGGCCGCCACCCACTACACCCCCGTGGGATCCACGCTCATCCCGACCGGGGAACTCGCCCCGGTGGCGCGCACTCCCTTCGACTTCCGCCGTGCCGGAACCATCGGCTCCCAGCACCGCACCCCGCACGAGCAGACCGTGATCGCGCAGGGCATCGACCACAACTACGTACTGGACAAAGGCATCACACCCCGGCCCGAGTACGCACTGACCATCACCCATCCCGAGACCGGCCGGGTCATGAAGATGTACACCACCGAGCCCGGCATGCAGCTCTACACCGGAAACTTCCTCGACGGCACTCTCGCCGGCACCTCGGGCCGCCTCTACCGGCAGGGTGACGCCTTCTGCCTGGAGGCCCAGCACTTCCCCGACGCACCGAACCAGCCGTCCTTCCCCTCCACTGTGCTGCGCCCCGGCCGGACCTACCGGACGACGACCGTGCACGCGTTCTCCACCGGGTGACGCACCCCGTGCGGTGACGGACAACTCGTTCGCGCCGCGGTCTGCTGCTCTGCCATTCTGATCTTCGTGCCGCCCGGCCCGGGGCGGGGGAGCGAAGGACGGCAGAGCAGCCTTGACAAGTGTTTTCAGCACAGTGAGTGGCCGGGTACGCGGACGGGCGGAGGACCGGGGAGTCGTCGCCGTCCTCGGCATTCCGTACGCGGAACCGCCCTTCGGAGCAGACCGGTTCAGGGAGCCGCGCCCCCGGCGCGCCTGGGAGGGCATCCGCGACTGCGTGGAGTACGGCCCGATCTCGCCGCAGTCGGCGCAGCTGCCGGGCGCTCCGAACTGGGCGCCCTGTGACGAGGACATCCTCAGCCTCAACGTATGGACCACCGCACGCGAACCCGGAGCCGGGGACGGCCCGTTGCCGGTGCTCGTCTGGATCCACGGTGGGGCCTACACGTTCGGGTCGAGCGCCCAGCCGGACTTCGACGGTACGGCGCTGGCCCGGGCCGGACTCGTGGTGGTCACGCTCAACTACCGGGTCGGATTCGAGGGCTTCGGCCATGTCCCGCCCGACGGCACCCACTTCTGTCCGCCGAACCGTGGGCTGCTCGACCAGATCGCCGCGCTGGAGTGGGTACGTGACAACATCACGTCCTTCGGAGGAGACCCGGGCAACGTCACCCTGGCCGGGCAGTCCGCCGGAGCGACGTCCGTAGCCTGCCTGATGGCCATGGACGGTGCGAGGGGGCTGTTCCGGCGGGCGATCGCGCACAGCGCCGTCGGTCCGGTCTTCGCCCCGGAGCTCGCCGAGCACTTCACCCGGAAGGTGGCCGCCGAGGCGGGGATCACCGCGACGCAGGCCGGTCTGGCCGCCGCGTCCCCACAAGCGCTGGTCCAGGCGTCCGACGCGGCCGTCGAGGCATACCGGCAGGAGCCGCGGACCGGGCACCTCTCCTGGGACCCGGTCATCTTCGGCCCGGTCGCCGATGGCCACCTCCTGCGGGCCGACCCGCTGGACCTGATCGCGGCCGGGGCGGCCCCGGACATCGATCTCCTCGTCTGTCACACCACCCAGGAGTACTGGCTGATGGACGCCGTCGGCAGCTGCGTCGAGGCCACCAACGAGGAGGAACTGGCCCGTTTCGCCGCGGACTTCGGTCTGCCGGACTCCTTGACGGCCGGTTATCGCCGTCTCGTTCCTGAGGCGACTGTGCGGGAGATCCAGCTCGCGGTGTACGGGGACCTGTCCTTCGGCGAGTACAGCAACCGGCTTGCCGACGCGCATGCGCGAACCGGTGGGCGCACCTTCCTGTCGCGTTTCGCCCGGCAGAGGGGCGGATCCGGACCGGGGGTGTACGCCTGGCACTGCGCGGACATTCCCTTCGCCTTCGGAAACCTGGCCGCGGAGAGCGTCCAGTTCCTGATCGGCGGTCCGCCGACGCCGGCCGACCACCGCCTCTCGGACCGGATCGTCGCGGCCTGGGCCGGATTCGCCGCCAGGGGCGAACCGGGATGGGAGCCCGTCGATGACGCCTCGCCCGACGCGATCAGGGTCTGGGGAACGGCGGACCCGGACAGGGGCCCCGACTTCTGGCGGCACGGCGCGACGTTGCGTGCACTGTGGAGCGGGTTCACCTACCGCCCCGAGCAGCCCTGACGCGATTTCGCCGCCCGGCTTCATCGTGGCGGCCCTTCGTCCGTCATTGGCATGGACCTGCAAAGGGCTCTGGGCTACAGTCCGGATCGGCACACTCTGAGAGCGCTCTCAGGAGAGAGGTCTCCCGGACGCCTGCTGTTCCTCCCCCACGTCGCCGGAACAACAGAAGGGCCAGGATCATGAGACGCACCACAGCATTACGCACCGCCCTGTCCGCCGTACTCCTCGTCGGGGCCTGGGCGGGCGCGGGCTTCCCGTCCGCCTCGGCCGCGGACACCCCCACGACAGGTTCCCGCACCGCCACCGACACACGACAGGCGTCCGCCGGTCTGCTGACCGCCATGCAGAAGGACCTCGGCCTGACGGAGAGCCAGGCCAGGGCGCGGCTCGCCGCGGAGAAGACGGCGACCGCGATCCAGCCCAAGGCGCAACGTGCCGCGGGAGCGTCGTACGGCGGTTCCTGGTTCGACCCGTCCACGGGCGGCCTCACCGTCGCCGTCACCAGTGAGGAACGGGCAGCTTCCGTACGCGCGACGGGCGCCGCCGTCCGCCTGGTCGCGCACACCGCACGTAGCCTCGACGCCGCCAAGGCGAAGATCGACCGGCTCCGGGCGCCCGCCGGTGTCAGCAGCTGGCACGTCGATCCCGAGGCCAACAAGGTTGTCGTGAACGTCGTCTCCTCGGCGCGGTCCGACAACGATGTCCGCGCGTTCATCGAACGGGCCGAGGACGCGGGCCCCGTCGCCGTGAAGCAGACCGCCGAGGCACCGCGCACCTTCTCGGCGGGGACCGTGGGCGGCGACCCGTACTACACGGGCAACGTCCGGTGCTCCATCGGTTTCTCCGTGTACGGAGGCTTCGTCACCGCCGGACACTGCGGTCAGGCGGGCGCGTCGGTCAGAGGCTGGGACGGATCGGGGATAGGCAACTTCCAGGGATCCTCCTTCCCCGGTGACGACTACGCCTGGGTCAGCGTGGGCAACGGCTGGTGGACCGTCCCCGTGGTCCTCGGCTGGGGCACCGTCTCCGACCAGCTGGTTCGCGGCTCCGCCGTGGCTCCGGTCGGCGCCTCGATCTGCCGCTCCGGATCCACCTCGCACTGGCACTGCGGAAACGTGCTCGCCACCAACGAGACGGTCAACTACAGCCAGGGCGCGGTCTACCAGATGACCAAGACCAGCGTGTGCGCCGAGCCCGGCGACTCGGGCGGTTCCTTCATCAGCGGGGACCAGGCGCAGGGCGTCACCTCGGGCGGATGGGGCAACTGCAGCTCCGGCGGCGAGACCTGGCACCAGCCGATCAACGAGATCCTGAACCGGTACGGGCTGACCCTGCACACCGCCTGACACCGGACGACGGCCGGACCAGAGGGCCTGTCGCGCGGGAGCACACCACTCCCGCGCGACAGGCCCGGCATGCGTCCGGGGACGGCCGCTGCCCTCGCCGCAGCTGATGGGCGCGTCCGTGCCGTCCCCGCTCCGGCTCCGACGACTACCGGGACCGGCACGGGCCGCGGGACGTACACGCGTCGCCGAGCGGGCACAGGGCGAGATCGCCGGGCCCGCTCCGGCCTCCGCTTCCTGACCTCCGGCAACCCGAGGAACGACGATGCCGACGCGATCATGGACCCGGCCTGGGTCTCGCGGCCACGGCCCGGGGTTCGAACGTCACGCGGACCCGCGCGGCGATCGCCTTCGCCCGGTCGGACGCCGGACGCGACGACGTCGTGCCGGTGGCGGGGAAGGACAGCGGGTCCTACCGGATCGTCGGCGAACAGCCCATCCCCTTCAGCGACATGGCGTACGCGAACTCGCCGCCGCGAAGGACTGACAGCCCGCGCTCCGCGACAGTGCGCCGTCCCCGCGTCGGCGTCAGACCAGCCGCAGATCGATGAACGGCACACTGTCACCCGGCAGCACATAGCGCTCGATCTCGATGAACCCGCGGCCGAGCGCGAACTGCAGCCCCTCCGGGTTGGACTCCAGGACGCAGGTCTCGATGACATCGGCGCCGAGCGCTCGCGCGTCCGCCAGGCCCCGCTCGTACAACTGCCCGCCGAATCCCCTGCCGCGGTGGTCCGGCAGCACCCTCGCGATGACGGTGGCCGTCGAAGCGCCGTCGGCGGGCGGCCGCACGGTCGAGCACCCCACCGCCACGTCGCCGAGATAGGCGACGGCGAGCCGATTGCGGCCGGCGCGCTCGCGTACCTCCGCGAGCGACAGCACGGCCGTGGGAATGATCGCGTTGTGGAGGTACTGCCAGTTCTTGAGCATGGTGTCGTCGGCCACCTGCTCGATACGAAGCCCCGTCATCGCAGCAGGAAACCGTGAGGGCGTCTGCGCGTCAACTCGGCTGCCTCCGGCAGGCGTCGGGCAGCACGGCTGCTCATCGCCACAGCTCCGGCCCCGGTTTCCGCGGAAACAGGTTGCCGCCCGCCGGATCCGGCTGAAAGGGTCCAGGCCATGTCCGACAACCGATCAAGCTCCAGCCATGGTGTGGCCGCCCTCTTCTCGCACGGGCGCCTGACGACGATTCCGCGCAAGACGGCCCGTCGCGAACAGCTCCTGGAACACCTCGCACAAACGCTGTTCCAACCCGAGCGGACGTACACCGAACGCGAAGTCAACGAGGCCCTCCTCACCGTTCACGAGGACTGCGCAGCGCTGCGCCGGTACATGGTCATCGGCGGCCGGCTGGCGCGGACCAAGGACGGCGTCAGCTACCGACGAGCGACACCCCCGACGGCGTGACGGCTCGGGACGAAGCCTGTCGGCAGTCCACTCGGGCCCGGGTCAGGCACCGAGCGGCCACGCACTGGAACCCGCCCGCTTCGCGAGCGCGGTGAGCTCCTGAACCCGCGCGGCGCGCAGACGGCGCCCCGGGAAAACCCTCCCACAGGGGTATGGCCACGGGCCGGGGGAGCGGGCCCGGGCCGACGGTGACGACGTGTCGGCGACCGGGCCCCGGACCTGCGTCAGTCGTCGAGGACGCCGACGTCGAACGCGTCGATCCGGTCCGGCTCAGCGACGACGTCGATCTCGGTGATCAGGCCGTCCACGATGGTGAAGCCGAGGACCAGGCGCAGCCGTCCGTGCGGTGCCATCGCCAGCGCGACCTCCCCGTCGACGAGCGCGACGCCCGTGAACAGCGCACGACCCGTGGCCGCCATCGCTCCCTGCGCCACGGTGCGGCCGCCTCGGACCACGACGGGCTCGGGGGTGGGAATGACCGACCGGTCGGCGTGCAGCACCACATCGGGATGGAGCAGCGCCACCAGAGCATCGAAATCCCCGGCGCGGGAGGCAGAGAGGAAGGCCTCGACGACCCGTCGGCGTCGGGGCAGATCGGGATCCGCCGGCGTGGTGGCGCCGCCCTTGACCCGGCGGCGGGCACGGCTGGCGAGTTGACGGGCGGTGTCCGGGGAACGGTCGAGCAGCGAGCCGATCTCGGCGAACGGCACCGCGAACATGTCGTGCAGCACGAAGGCGAGTCGTTCCGCGGGTGCCAGTCTGTCGAGGACCACCAGGAGCGCCAGCCCGACGGAGTCGGCGAGCAAAGCCTCCTGCTCCGGGTCGTCCCCGTCACCGGGCCCAGACGTCCGGTCGTAGGTGTCGAGCGGCTCCTCACGGCGCGTACGACGGGTGCGGAGCATGTTCAGACACACCCGGCCCACCACCGTGGTCAGCCATCCGGTCAGGTTCTGCACCTCGCTGACATCGGCCTGGGAGGCCCTCATCCAGGATTCCTGAACCGCGTCGTCGGCCTCGCTCGCCGAACCCAGCATGCGGTAGGCGACCGCCCTCAGGTGGCTCCTGTCCTCCTCGAACCGTTCGGCCAGCGCAGTGCGCTCGTCCATGATCAGCTCCCTCCGTCGGCAGGTCTCCAGTGAAGTGCCCACGCGAAACTACTGGTGTGCCTGCGCCACCCGGACGTTGGCCCCTCCCGGACGCCCGCGCTCCACCGTGCCTGGCCGCGCGCCGGGCCCGCCGGCCCCACCGGAGGGTAGTGCTCCGCCGAGAGCAGGCTTCCGTGGCGGCACCCGGGAGGGCCGAGCCCATCTGTCCGGGCGCGGAGGTGGTCAGGGGAGGCGCCGGGATGGCATAGGCTGGGGATCACAACGACGCGGGGTGGAGCAGCTCGGTAGCTCGCTGGGCTCATAACCCAGAGGTCGCAGGTTCAAATCCTGTCCCCGCTACTGTCGAGGCAGGGCCCGGAACCTGATGGTTCCGGGCCCTGCCTCATTCAGCCGTGTCGCGGTGCGTAGTGCGAGGCGACCGCCGGCTGCCCTGTGTCGTTCGGGCCGGCACGCGGATCAGTGTGCCGGCAAGGGCTGCCCCCCCGATCCGTGGTGGAACAGCTCCAAGCCTGTTCCTCAACGACTGTCGGTTGCTGCTTCGACCAGCTTCACGAGGGGCGCCAGGGTCTGATGCAGGTCGTCCTCCGAAGTGAGTACCGGTTGCTCCTGCCAGGTCCGCTCGGTCTCGGAGTCGACGAAGAGCAG
Organism: Streptomyces sp. NBC_01013; assembly: GCF_045162765.1. NCBI lineage: Bacteria > Bacillati > Actinomycetota > Actinomycetes > Kitasatosporales > Streptomycetaceae > Streptomyces > Streptomyces sp. NBC_01013. The sequence goes on along the minus strand of NZ_CP108687.1, from coordinate 242,817 downwards.
TGAAGCAGCGCCCGATTCCCAAAGGAACAACAGTCCCGTGCGCTCGCCCGATTCGAGTGTGAGGCTCACCGCTGTGGCCTTCGGCCGCCCCGGGGACGGGGTTCCCGGGGCGGGCCGCTTCACCGCAGAGCGAATCCCACGTGAGTGAAGCTCCCGTTCGTGTGTGGCGTGCCAGTTCCTGAGCCACTGAGCAACCTCTGCCATTGCACCCCCAGTTGGGCCTGGAACGAGCCGTCGGACTTGATCGTAGGCCCGGCAATCACCCACGCGGGGCCGCCATCGTCCGATCGCGTGCTCCGGCCGAGGTGCACACACCCGCGGCGCACGGCCCCGCCGTCGACCGGCTCGGACAACTCGTCGCGCCGAGCGGTCGGTCACCCGGAGAACTCGCCCCGGCAGTGGGGCGCCGGCGCTTCCGCGAACACCTCTGCCGGACGACATGCAGAGGTCGCACCCAGCCGGTCTTCGGCGTGGTTCCGGCGGGCCGATGTCCCTCCGCGGCTTTGCGAGGATGCGCCGTGCTCGGCGGACCGGCTGTTGTGCCACGGGCCGGAGGTTCAGCGGGCCCGGGTGCCTCGCAGCTCGGACAGGTCCTCCTCGCCGAGACGGAGATCATTCGCCGCGAGGTTCTCCTCCAGGTGATCGAGGGAGCCGGTGCCCGGAATCGCCAGCATCGCCGGTGATGTGGCCAGCAGCGAGGCGATCTGTACCTGAGCTGTGGTCGCGCCCAGCCGGGCTGCGACCTTGCCGAGCCGTTCGGTGTCGAGGGGGGTGCGGCCGCCGCCGAGCGGGAAGTACGGCACGTACGCGACACCCGATGCCTCGCATTCCGCGAGCAGCTCCATGTCATCGCCGTAATGGTTCTGCACCGCCGTGACCGGAGCGATGGACTGCGCCTCGGCGAACTGTCCGGCGTCGACGTTGCTGACGCCCAGGTGCCGGATCAGCCCCTGAGAGCGCAGCTCGGCCAGGACCGCGAACCGTTCCGCGATCGATTCACCGCCCGGCCCGCCCATGCCGCCCACGCGCAGGTAGACCAGGTCGAGCCGTTCCAGACCGAGGGTTCGCAGGTCCGCCTCGACCAGCGCGCGCAACTGATGGGGCGTCGCCTGCCCGCTGGGCACTCCGTCGGGTCCGGGCAACGGCCCGACCTTCGTCGCGATCACCAGGTCGTCCTGGTAGGGGCTCAGAGCCGTACGGATCAGCTCGTTGGCCTGAACTGCGCCCCTGCCGTAGAAGCCCGCCGTGTCGATGTGATTCACACCCGACGCCACGGCGCGCCGGAGCACCGCGATGCCGTTGAGCGGGTCGCGCGTCGGGCCGGCGAAGGTGCTCATCGCCAGACGCATGGCGCCGAAACCGAGCCGGCTGATGGTCAGGTCCCCGCCGAGGGAGAAGGTCTTGATCGTCATGAGTCACATGGTGTGCGCCGCACCCGCCCCGGGCGAGCTCGTGGCAGGTTGCTGTCAGACTGGCGGGGTGCGGAATGAACAGATGTTCTCGGTCCAGGGCGACGTGGAGCTGATCGCGCGCGCAGGCCACCTCTTCGAGTCCGCGCGCACCGAGTTCCTGTGCGCCGCGCGGGACCTCGACACCTGGTCGCAGCCCGCCGCCAGGGCCGCGATCCGCAACCGCATGCGGGCCCCGGAGTCTCCGGGTCTGGCCGCCCGAAAACTGCTCAGCCCGACGGCGCTTGCCGACGAGGCCACCCGAGCACATGTGCGGTCGGTGCAGGAACGGGGCGCTCTCGTCCGGATCAGCGGCTCGCCGCTGCCCCACGAGACCATCATCATCGACCGGCGGGTGATGATCCTTGCCGGCAGCGAGGCACCCGGAGGCCGCCACTACACCGTGACGACGTCGCCCACCATGGTCGGCGGGGTGCGGGCGCTGTTCTCTGCGCTATGGGACAACTCCGTCGGGCTCGACACCTATCTGCGCCAGGACATCCCGCATCTCGACGCCGAGGGCCGCACCATCCTCGACGCGCTTGGTTCCGGGCTCACCGACGCGTCCGCGGCCAGACGGCTCGGCGTCTCGCTGCGCACCTACCGACGGCGCGTGGCGGAGCTCATGGCGACGCTCGACGCCGGCTCACGTTTCCAGGCGGGACTGCGGGCGGGCGAGCTGGGGCTGACGCGTCGGACGGAGTGACAGCCTGCCTTCCGGTGTCCTGCGCGCGGTCCCGCACAGTGGCCGTGGTGCGGGACTCATTCCACGGCGGCGGGAGGAACACCGGCTGCGGCATCGGTATACCGGCGGGCCAGGTGCGCGAAGGCGTCCTTGAGCTCGGCCGGGCCGATGACCGTGATGTCGGCGTCGTACCGGCCGATGGCGGAGGCCAGGCCGGGCCATGACCACGAGCCCAGGACGAGTCGGCAGCGGTCCGAGCCGAGGTCCTCGACCACTCCGTCGGTGGTGTAGCGGGAGACGGCGGACGCGGGAGCGTCGAGGATCACCTCGCCGCGGCAGGGCCAGTTGCCCGCGCCGGCCGCGCCGCGGAACCGGCCGGCCACGAAGGCCGCCACGTCACCACCGGGCAGCTCACGCGGAGTGAAGCGGGGCCCGTTGGGGGTCCGTGGGGTGATTCGGTCGACGCGGAAGGTGCGCCAGTCCTCGCGGTCGAGGTCCCAGGCGACCAGATACCAGCGGCCGCCCCAGGTCACGAGATGGTGGGGCTGTACTCGGCGCGGGGGCACGGCGTAGAGGTCGTCCTCCGGAGGAGGGGAACCTGCGGCGTAGTCGAAGCGCAGCACCTCATGGGCTCGCACCGCCGCTCCGAGCGTCACGAGCACGCTGCTCGTCGCCGGCGGGTTCGGACGGATGTCAGGCCGCTCGACTGCCGTGATCTCAAGGGCGTCGATCCGGTGGCGCAACCGGGCGGGCATCAGCTGCCGCACGATGTTCAGGGCACGTGCGGCCCCCTCCTCGATTCCGGCCCCGGTGGTGGTGGCGGTCCGCAGCGCGATGGCCAGGGCGACCGCCTGTTCGTCGTCGAACAGCAACGGCGGCAGTTGCGCGCCGGCGTCCAGCCGGTACCCGCCGTCAGGCCCCTTGAAGGCGAGGACGGGATAGCCCAGCTCGCGCAGACGGTCGACGTCGCGGCGCACCGTCCGCGCGCTGACGTTCAACCGTTCGGCCAGCAGGCCGCCCGGCCAGTCCCGGCGCGCCTGGAGCAGCGAAAGCAGGGACAGCAGTCGCGCTGACGTCTTCGGCATGCCTCCCATACTGCCCCGAGAAGCGGACATACCCTGACCGCTTCCCCTGCGACCGTTGAACTCGTACCGATCGACGAGAACCACCGGAAGGGCCTGATCGATGACCGACCCCACCACGCCCCGATCTGCCGTCGATGCCGAGCGCACCGACCTCCTCGCCGCGCTCGCGACCGCGCGAGCGGCTCTGATCGCCACGACCCTCGGACTCGACGACGAACAGGCCGGAGCAAGCCCCACAGTCAGCGCGCTGTGCCTGGGCGGGCTGATCAAGCACGTCGCCTCCACCGAGGAAGGCTGGTTGCGATTCGTGGTCTCGGGCCCGTCGGCCATGAGCCACGACCTGCCCGAAGGCGTCACCTGGGGCGACCTCGCGGCCGGGACCGCCCGGGAGATCCCACAGTGGATGATCGACCACGGGAACGACTTCCGGATGCTGCCCGGGGAGACCCTGGCCGGGGTCGTCGCCCGATACGAGAAGGTGGCGGCCAGGACCGAGCAGGTCATCGCCTCCGTCCCCGACCTCTCGGCGGCTCACCCATTGCCGGAGGCCCCTTGGTACGAGCAGGGAGCGGTGCGCAGCGTGCGGCGGGTCCTGATGCACGTCATCGCCGAAACCGCCCAGCACGCGGGCCACGCGGACATCCTGCGCGAGACGATCGACGGCCGGACGGCCACCTGACCGACCGACGGCGGTCCGGCCGGTTTCCGAAGGTTTCGGCGGCTCGTCGGCGGTCCGGCCGGCTTCCGACCGGTTCGGCCGCCCGACGACGATCCGACCCGTGCCCGACGAGGATCCGGGCCGCCCTCGACGACGGTCCGGCCCGACCCCGACGACAGGCCGGCCCGCCTCCGACCGCTTCGGCGGCCCGGATCGGTGGACGATGCCCGCGGCGGCGCATCGATGCGCGCTCCCGCCCTGCGCCCGGCATGTACGCATCCTTGAGAACGGAATCACCGTGGAACTGTGCAAGCGAACGGCGCCGACCGGTGCCCGGGCGTTCCCACCCTGCCAGGAGGCCCCCTCCTCAACGGGAGGAGATCCGAATCCGGCCAGGTCTGCGGCCGCCGGACGAGCGCGACCCGGTGAAGCCCGATGACCATACTGAATGCCCGGGCGCTCAACCGTGCGACGCTCTGCCGGCAACTCCTGCTCGACCGCGCGGACATGCCGGCCATCGATGCCGTCGCGCACCTCGGCGGTCTTCAGGCTCAGGAACCGCAGGAGCCGTTCGTCGGGCTCTGGTCACGTCTGCGCGCCTTCGACCCGGCGGTGCTCTCGGACCTCCTGACCCAGGGGAGCGTGGTCCGGACGCACCTCATGCGCCGGACCGTTCACCTCGTCACCGCCGAGGACGCTCTGGCCTGGTGGGCGCGCCACGACGCCATGCTGCGGCAGCGCGTACTCGGAACGTACCGCCGTGAGCTCGACGGGGTGGACCTCGACGAACTCGCCGCAGCCGGACGGGCGGTCATGGCCGACGGCGAGCCGCGCTCGATGGCGCAACTCGCACGGGAGCTCGCCGATCGCTGGCCGGCCCCTGGGCCGCGGGCCCTGGGCGAAATGCTGGTCGCCGCTCTCATCCCGATGGTGCAGCTGCCGCCGCGCGGACTCTGGCGCACCAAGGCAGGAGTGCGCAACGTGCCGATGGCCTCGTGGCTGGGCCGCGCGGTCGACCCGCCCGCCCGGGAGCTTGCCGATCCCGTCGGTCAAGCGTTGGTACGTCGCTATCTCGCCGCCTTCGGGCCGGCGGCCTCTGCCGACCTGCGAGCCTGGAGCGGCCTCGCCGGGCTGCCGACCGCGATCGCCGCGATCCGCGGGGAGCTCGTGACCTTTCGCGATGGTCGGGGCCGCGAGCTGCTGGATCTGCCGCAAGCGCCACGCCCCGACCCCGACACCCCCGCCCCGGTGCGCTTCCTCCCGGCGTTCGACAACGCGATCCTCGGCTACCAGGACCGCACCCGGATCATCGACGACGCCGACCGTGGCCTGTCGGTCGCCGGTGCTCGCATCGTCCTGGTCGACGGCCGGGTCGCCGCGACCTGGAGCGTCGAGGCCGGCACCGTGACCGTCACTGCGCTGAGCCGCCTCTCCCGGGCCGACCGCGCGGCCGTCGCCGAACAGGGCGTGGCGCTTGCCCTGTTCCTCTCCGACAACGACAGCCGGCGCGTCAGGATCGCCGACTGAGGGCTGTGTCGTGAATGAGCTGCCGGCCGGCCGGGACTCGCTCGGCTCAGGGCGGGGTTCACCCGTGGGAGAGCTCGGCTCCCGACGCTGCGGAGTCGATCGGTCCGTCGAACAGGGCCGAAGCGCGGTCCGGATGCTCCGTTGCCGTGCGCCGGAGTCCCGTTGTCGGCCTCCCCCACCCCGGGTGCCGTCGGCGGACACCAGGTATCCGGAACACGCGTTGTCCACACTCGGAACAGGCGTGGCCGAGCCGAGAACGTGAGCGACACGGTCATCCGGGGGTCCGGATCGCCTGCTTCGCGCACCACCCTGACCGCCCGGGCCCATGAACCAGCACCGAACGAGCAGGTCCCCGGGGGCCGTCCGATGGCACGGGCGTCCCCCGGGACCGGTGCTCGTGGACCCGAGAGACCCGGGTCAGCCGAACTGGCCGGGCTGGTAGTCGCCGGCGGGCTGCTGAACGATGACGTTCAGCCGGTTGAAGGTGTTGATGAACGCGATGGTCGCCACCAGCGCGACGAGCTGGTCCTCGTCAAAGTGCTTGGCGGCGTTCGCCCAGGCCTCGTCCGTGACGCCTCCGGCCGCGTCCGCGATGCGGGTGCCCTGCTCGGCCAGCTCAAGTGCGGCGCGCTCGGCGTCGGTGAACACCGTCGCCTCCCGCCAGGCCGCCACGAGGTGAAGCCGAGTCGCGGTCTCCCCGGCGGCCGTGGCGTCCTTGGTGTGCATGTCGGTGCAGACACCACAGCCGTTGATCTGGCTAGCGCGGAGCTTCACCAGCTCCGCCGTCGCGCCGGGCAGCGTCGAGTCCTCGAAGGCCCTGCCCGCGGCGACCAGGTGCTTCAGGGCCTTGGCCGCGAGCGGGTTGGCGAACAGGTTCAGACGGGCTTCCATGGTGTACTCCCTTGCGATGGTGATGGATACACCTCTGTGACGGGCCGGCTCGGAGGAATGTGACAGGCCCACGTGTGACGTGCGTCTCCCCGCTGATGCACGGGCGGGGAGCCCGCTCCGACATCACGGCAGGAGGCAGCGACGCGCCGGCGGCTGCCGCTTCGTGGTCCACGACGCGACTCCGCGACCACTTCGAGCCCGAAGGCGGCTGTACCGAGGGCCGGAACCGTAAGGCGGCAGGTTCTCTCAGTAGACGAAGAGACTCTTGCGCGCCAGCTGTTCGGCCTCGATGGCCGCAATCGCGTCACTGCAGGCCTGGGTGAACTTCCAGAAGTCCGTGTTGGTGGTGGCGGCGCGGTTGCTCGCGCCGGAGAAGTTCCCGAAGAGGCTCTGCCGGAGTTCGGTGGTGATCTCCAGCTGGCCGCCGCCTTCGCCCGTCAGGGTGCGGTTGCAGATGTTCTCCGGCAGGTCGCCGTCGATGGCTTCCGGGTCGCCCTCGAGTACCTGGAAGCCCGCATCGGTCAGCTTCGTGGACAGCAGCTGGCGGAAACGCGCGTGGAGACCGCCGACCACGACCGCTTTGGGCAGCCCCGCAGGCGCTCCGGCCTGAGCCGCGGTGCAGCCGTGCAGGCTGAGGACGTTGGCGCTGCCGGAGGCCATGGACCGCGCGACCGGGTCGTCGCAGTGTGACGCGGTGACGTGCAGCTCGCCGTTGTTGGAAGAGCGCAGGCCTTCGAGCATCCAGTAGTCGTACACCGGGCCGCCCGCCGTGACGGGGGCGAGGGTGTCGGGCCGGTACCCCGCTATGCCCAGGCAGAGTTCGGACGTTCCCATTTCGATTCCGCCGCCGTGGATGGCCAGCACACTGGTCAGGCGGGGACGTGGGGTGGCTGCCTTGTCGTTGTCGAAGGCCTCGTGCCGCTTGAACCGGCGGGCGAAGTCCTGGCCTTCGACAGCCTTCGTGTACAGGTCCGAGTTCGAGGCGTAGAGGTCACCGCCGGCAGCGGAGGCCGGAGTCGCGGCGAGGCCGGTCAGGAGCGGGCCACCCGCAGCTGCGGCCACGAGGGAGGCGAGGACGGTCCTGCGACTGGCGTGAGACTGGGACATCGTTGTTCCTCAGGTAAGGTGCGGGCCGGTCCGGCGGATGGGTGCGGCGCCGGGTTACCGGCACGGAAGCATGAAGGGCGACGCATGTCGCACAGTGGTGCGACCGCAGAGTCGGATCCGCCTTCCGATGGCGGAACCTTAACGGCTGCTCCGCGGCGAACGTCGTGGTGGCGGCCCCTGCTCGGCGGCGCGGTGCCGGTCGCCTGCTGATGGCTGCTGTTGTTCAGCTCGCCGAGGCGGGCAACTGCTACAAGGTGCAGTTGCCGGCAGCGGATGACGCGTACGTCCACACCGTCCACGAAGCCTGCGGCTTCGAGGCCGCTGCGCAGGGCCTCCGCCGCTCCATGTCCTGAGGCGGTCCCGCAGGGCGGGGGCCACCCTGCGGAAAATCGGCTGCGTGCACCATCGGGCCTCCGCATACTGGGCGGGCTCCGACTCCCGAGCCCCTAAGGAACTCCTCAGCGTGCAGGCCGCCGTCACCGTCACTCCCGCCCGGATCCCCGAACTGCTGCTGGGGCTAGCAACCGTGCGGCCTGTGTTCCTCTGGGGAGCGCCCGGGATCGGTAAGTCGTCGCTCGTGCGGAAGTTCGCCGGCTCGCTGGGCATGGAGTGTGTGAGTCTTCTGGGAACGCAGCTCGCACCGGAGGACCTTATCGGCGTCCCGCAGATCCGCGACGGCCGTTCCGTGTTCTGCCCGCCGGAGGCCATTGCCCGCGACGAGCCCTACTGTCTCTTCCTCGACGAACTCAACGCGGCGACCCCCGACGTCCAGAAGGCGTTCTACTCGCTGATCCTGGACCGGCGGATCGGATCGTACGAGCTGCCCGCAGGCTCGATCGTCATCGGGGCCGGCAACCGTGCCACGGACAACGCGCTGGCGAGGCCCATCGCGTCCGCGCTGGTCAACCGGCTCACCCATGTCCATCTGCGGGCCTCGGCGGCGGACTGGCTGGTGTGGGCGGGGGAGAACGGCGTCCACCCGTGGGTGACGGACTACGTCGTCGACCGCCCGGACCATCTGTGGTCGCAGCCGCCCAAGAGCGAGGAACCGTTCTCCACTCCCCGGTCCTGGCACATGCTCTCCGACGCCCTCCACTCCTTCGGGCCGGACATCGACGAACAGACGTTGAAAGTCATCGCGCACGGCACGCTCACCCCCGCCCACGCCGTGTCCTTCTGCGGATACGCGAAGATCGTGCGCCACACCTTCGGCATCGAGGCGATCCTGAAGGGTGACGCCTCCTGGCTCGGCCGGCTGGAGGACCGTGACCTGCTGTACTACCTGGCCGAGGCGTTCCGCGGACGGCTCGTGAAGGAGCTGCCGCGGCGCAAGGAGCACGTCTCGGCGTCGATGCGGCAGACGGCCTACCGGGCCAAGTCACTGCTCGTGCAACTGGCGGAGATCTCCGTCGAGGTTGCGCAGACCGTCATCGCGGATGACGTCGACGGTCAGCCGGTGCTGCCCGCCTGGTTCCTCGTCGAGGCCGCTCGCGACATGCCCAGACTGGTCGAGGCCAGACGATGAAGGCCGCGACCGGCGGTCGGCGCAACGGCAAGGGCGCGAACCGCGGCAAGGGCGACATGCCGGACCCGGCCGCAGAGGCGTTCGCCGCCGGGCTCGCCATGGTCAAACGCAACCCCGCCTTCGCGGCCGTCGAGGCGTCCGTGTGCCGGCAGACGGCATGCGAACTGACCCCCGCAGGGGGACTGGCCGCCGTCACCTCCAACGGCACCATCCACCTCCATCCCACCAGACGGGCGGACCCGGCCGAATGGGCCTGGGTGCTCGCCCACTGCCTGCTGCATCTGGGTTTCGGCCACCTACCGGCCTCCGCGGACGACCCGCGCGAGCAGCCCGACCGGTTCGACCTCGCGGCGCGCTGCGCGGTCGTCAACCGCTTCCTGCTCACCCACCCGACCGGGCGGCCCCTCACTGACCTGCCGGATTCCTATCCCGGTGGTGACGAGGAACAACTCGCCGTCCGCTGGCGCCGCGACGGGATCCCCGCCCTCTACGAGCACTGCGGAACCGCGGGGGAGCACTCGGACCAGATCCTCACCACCTGGCGGTCGTGGAACCGCTCCGCCGTCCCCGACTGGGAGACCTCCTTCGCGCGGGCGCTCACCCGCAGCGTGTCCGCTGCGATGGAGGTGGCGGGCGGCCGCCGCGACAGCGTCACCGGAGTGCGCGCACCGCAGCGGCCCTGGGACCGGGCCCTCAACTGGTTCGTCTCCTCGTACCCCCTGCTCGGGGGGCTCGCCGCCGGTCTCACGGTCGTCGCGGACGCCGAACTGGCCCGTTCGCAGAGCATCGACATAGCCGCGGTGAGCTCCGTCGCAGGCGAGATCTACGTCAATCCGCTGCGGACGTTCACCGACGAGCAATGGCGTTTCGTCCTCGCCCACGAGATGCTGCACGCCGCACTGCGCCACGGCGAACGCCGTGGTGGGCGCGATCCGTTCCTCTTCAACGTCGCGGCGGACTACGTGGTCAACGACTGGCTCGTGCAGATGCGGGTCGGCGACATGCCCGAGGGGCTGCTGTACGACCCCGGCCTGCGTGGGCTGTCCGCCGAGGAGGTCTACGACCGCATCGCGAGGGACCTGCGCCGGCAGCGCCGCCTCGCCACCCTGCGGGGCAGGGGTGCCGGTGACATCCTCGGTGAGCCGCTGCCGCACGCCGAGGCCCGTGGGTACACCGATCTGGACGAGTTCTACCGGCGCGGGCTGGTCCAGGGATTCGACCTGCACCAGTACGGGGAGCGCGGCCTCCTGCCCGCCGGGCTCGTCCAGGAGATCCGGGCGCTGGCCCACCCGCCCGTGCCCTGGGACGCGAGACTGGCCCGCTGGTTCGACGAGTACGTGCCCCGGCCGGAGCCCGTCCGCTCCTACGCGCGCCCCGCGCGGCGGCAGGCGTCGACGCCCGGCATCCCGCGTGCCGGGAGATACTTCCCTCCGCAGGAAACGGCTCGCTGCACCTTCGGAGTCGTCCTCGACACCTCCGGTTCGATGGACAGCAGCCTGCTGGGCAAGGCGCTCGGAGCCATCGCCTCGTACGCGGAAGCACGCGACGTACCCGCGGCGCGCGTCGTCTTCTGCGACGCGGCAGCGTACGACGCCGGGTACCTGCCACCGGCCGAGATCGCCGGACGGGTGCGGGTCCGCGGCCGCGGCGGGACCGAACTCCAGCCGGGTGTCGACCTGTTGCAACGGGCCGACGACTTTCCGCCGACGGCCCCGCTGCTCGTCATCACCGACGGGTGGTGCGACGCCCTGCGGATCCGGCGCGAGCACGCCCTCCTGATCCCGCAGGGCGCCTCGTTGCCGTTCACACCGCGCGGCCCGGTGTTCCGCCTCGCCTGACACCGGACCGGCGGGCCCGCCCGCGGAAACACGGGCGGGCCCGGAGCGTCAGCCGACCTCGATGAGCAGATCGCCGGCCTCGACCTGCTGCACCTTGCCGATCGCCAGGCGGCGTACCACGCCTGCCGCCTGCGCGGTGATGGAGGCCTCCATCTTCATCGCCTCGATGGTGGCGATGGTCTGACCGGCCGACACCGACGCGCCCTCCTCGACCTGCAGTGTCACGACGCCGGCGAACGGTGCGGCGACATGGCCCACGTTGCCGCGGTCCGCCTTCTCCGCCGCCTTCACGTCGGTCGCCACGGACTTGTCCCGTACCGATACCGGCCGCAACTGCCCGTTGAGGGTAGCCAGTACGCTCCGGAAGCCGCGCTCGTCGGCCTCGGAGATCGCTTCCAGCTCGATCAGCAGGGTGACACCGGGGTCGAGCGTGACCGTGTGCTCGGTCTCCGTCTCCAGGCCGTACAGGAAGTCCTGCGTCGGCAGTACGGAGGTGTCCCCGTACGCCTCGCGGTGGGCGTTGAACTCCTTGGTCGGGCCGGGGAACAGGAGCCGGTTCAGGGTCGCGCGCGGGGACTGGTTCAGGGCTTCGAGATCCTCGTCGGACAGGTGCGGTGTCTCTGCCTTCGCCGGTCGGCCCTGCAGCGCGCGGGTACGGAAGGGTTCGGGCCAGCCACCGGGCGGGTCGCCGAGCTCGCCCCGCAGGAACCCGATGACGGAGTCCGGCACGTCGAACTTGCCGGGGTCGGACTCGAAGTCCGATGCCTCGACCCCCGCGCCCACCAGATGCAGCGCCAGGTCGCCGACCACCTTCGACGACGGCGTCACCTTCACCAGCCGGCCGAGCATGCGGTCGGCCGCGGCGTAGCAGTCCTCGATGAGCTCGAAGCGGTCGCCCAGACCGAGGGCGATGGCCTGCTGACGCAGGTTGGACAACTGGCCGCCGGGGATCTCGTGGTGGTAGATCCGGCCGGTCGGTGAGGCCAGCCCGGACTCGAAGGGGGCATACACCTTGCGGGTCGCCTCCCAGTAGGGCTCCAGATCGCCGACCGCCTGGAGCGAGAGGCCGGTAGCGCGCTCGGTGTGGTCCGTGGCGGCCACCAGCGCCGACATCGGGGGCTGGCTGGTGGTCCCTGCCATGGAGGCGACCGCCGCGTCCACCGCGTCCACGCCCGCGTCGATCGCGGCGATCAGGGTGCCCAGCTGCCCGCCGGCGGTGTCATGGGTGTGCAGGTGGACCGGCAGGTCGAACCGTTCGCGCAGCGCCGTGACGAGGGTGCGGGCCGCGGGCGGACGCAGCAGCCCGGCCATGTCCTTGATGGCGAGGACATGGGCGCCCGCCTCCACGATCTGCTCGGCGAGACGCAGGTAGTAGTCCAGCGTGTACAGGGTCTCGCCGGGGTTCGAGAGGTCCGCGGTGTAGCAGAGGGCGACCTCGGCGACCGAGGTGCCGGTGGAGCGGACGGCGTCGATCGCCGGACGCATCTGGGAGACGTCGTTGAGGGCGTCGAAGATCCGGAAGATGTCCATCCCGGTGGAGGCCGCCTCGGCGACGAACGCCTCGGTGACCTCGGTGGGGTAGGGGGTGTAGCCCACCGTGTTGCGCCCACGCAGCAGCATCTGCGTACAGATGTTCGGTACGGCTTCCCGGAGCTTGGCCAGGCGCTCCCACGGGTCCTCGGCGAGGAAGCGCAGCGCTACGTCGTAGGTGGCTCCGCCCCAGCATTCGATGCTCAGCAGCTGTGGCACGGTCTGCGCGACGTGCGGGGCGACGGCCAGGAGGTCGCGGGTACGCACCCGGGTGGCCAGCAGCGACTGGTGGGCGTCGCGGAACGTGGTGTCGGTGACGGCGACGGCCGACTGGGCGCGCAGTTCGGCGGCGAAGGCCTCCGGTCCGATGGCCGCGAGGCGCTGCCGCGACCCGGCCGGCGGTGTTCCGGCCGGCAGCGCGGGCAGCTTGTCGGCGGGCTCGATGACGGAGGGCCGGGGGCCGTACGGCCGGTTGACGGTGGTCTCGGCGAGATAGCTCAGCATGCGGCTGCCCCGGTCGGCCGACGGGCGCGCGCGGATCAGCTCCGGATGCTCTTCGATGAAGCTGGTCGTGATGCGCCCTGCCCGGAAGTCGGGCTGGTCCAGCACGGCCCCCAGGAACGGCAGGTTCGTCGCCACCCCCCGGATGCGGAACTCCGCGATCGCACGGCGCGCACGGCGGGCCGCATTGGCGAAGTCATGCCCGTGGCAGGTCAGTTTGACCAGCATCGAGTCGAAGTGGGCCGACACCTCGGCGCCGGTGTGGACAGTGCCGCCGTCCAGCCGCACGCCCGGCCCGCCCGGAGAGCGGTAGGCGGAGATGGTGCCGGTGTCGGGCCGGAACCCGTTCGCCGGGTCCTCCGTCGTGATGCGGCACTGCATCGCGGTGCCGTTGAGGGTGATGTCGTCCTGCGTGAGATGCAGATCGGGCAGTGTCATGCCGGCGGCGATCCGCAGCTGCGCGATCACCAGGTCGCGTCCGGTGACCTGCTCGGTGACGGTGTGTTCGACCTGGATGCGCGGGTTCATCTCGATGAACACGTGGTTGCCGCGCTCGTCGACGAGGAATTCAACGGTGCCGGCGTTCACGTATCCGATATGGCGCGCGAAGGCGACCGCGTCGGCACAGATCCGGTCCCGCAGCTCCGGGTCCAGGTTCGGGGCGGGCGCGATCTCGACGACCTTCTGGTGGCGGCGCTGCAACGAGCAGTCCCGCTCGTAGAGATGGACGACATTGCCGTCGGCGTCGGCGAGGATCTGCACCTCGATGTGGCGGGGGTTGATCACCGCCTGCTCCAGGAAGACCGTCGCGTCGCCGAACGCGGACCGGGCCTCACGCATGGCCGCGTCGATCGCCTCGCGCAGCTCACCCGGCTCCGCGACCCGGCGCATTCCGCGCCCGCCGCCTCCGGCGACGGCCTTCACGAAGACCGGGAAGCCGATGTCGTCGGACGCCGCGACGAGCGCGTCGACGTCCTCGGAGGGCTCGGACGACCTTAGTACCGGGACGCCGGCCGCCCGTGCGGCCGCGACCGCCCGGGACTTGTTCCCCGTCAGGTTCAGCACCGGTGCCGGCGGTCCGACGAACGTGATCCCGGCCTCGGAGCACGCGGCCGCGAGCTCGGGATTCTCCGACAGGAACCCGTACCCCGGGTAGATCGCGTCGGCGCCCGCCTTCCGGGCAGCCTTGATCACCTCGTCCACCGAGAGATAGGCCCGTACGGGATGACCGGGCTCCCCGATCCGGTACGCCTCGTCGGCCTTGGCACGGTGCAGGGAATTGCGGTCCTCGTGCGGGTACACGGCCACGGTGGAGATTCCGAGCTCGAACGCCGCGCGGAACGCCCGGATCGCGATCTCCCCGCGGTTGGCGACCAATACCTTGTCGAACATCAAACTCCCCAGTCGTGTCACGGGCGCGTGGCCTCAGGACAGGCGATGTCGCACGGGATACACGTATCGGCATCCGGTGGTACGTGGCGGTGGCGAAGCGCTCCGTGGTGCTCGGGCCGGAGCGTTCGACACCGTACCGGAGACCTTCCCAGAGATCGCGGGCGCAAAGGATGGCGTGCGTCACGTGCCGCTATTCGGCCCGCCCGTTACTCGGAGCGGTGTCCCAAGACGCGCGGGCCGCCCCGAACGGATGGTCCCGGACACCGCAGTCCTGTCACTCGCCCCGGGCCTCCGGCACCTCCCCGTCACCGAACATCGAGAGGAAGGCCGTCGCGGCGGGGGAGGGCCGGAAGCTGCTCCAGACCAGGTGTTCCACCCGCACCGGCGCGTCACGGAGGCGGACGACGGGCAGGTCGGGGAACTCGTCGACGAAGGCGGCGGGCAGCATCCCGATGCCGAGCCCCTGCCGGATCAGACGGGCCATGGGGTGAGGCGCCGTCACCTCGAAGGCGACCTCGCGTCGCACCCCCGCCGCGGCGAAGGCGTCGTCGGACTGCACCCGCCCGGCCGTGCCCGCGGGGAAGTCGACGAACGGCTCGTCACCCAGCCGTGCCAGGTCCACCTCCCCCTGGTCCGCCAGCGGGTGACCCGGTGGGACCACGGCCACGAGGTGGCCACGTGCCAGCTCCCGGCCGCGCACCCCCTTGGGCCGCGGCCCCGGGGGCAGTCCCAGGAAAGCGGCGTCCAGAGTGCCCTGCCGCACCTGTTCGGCCAGTTCCTCACTCGCGCCTACGCGCAGGCTGATGCGTACCTCCCGATGACGCAGGTGGAACCGCTTGAGCGCGGCGGGCAGGTCGACCGCCGTCACGGTGGGAATGGCTCCGACGGCAAGCGGGCCTCGGATCTCGCCGGCCACGGCCGCCACCTCCGCCCGGGCCCGTTCGGCGGCGTCGAGCGCCTGACGGGCCGCCGGGAGGAACGCCTCGCCGGCGGCGGTCAGCCGGACCCGGCGGCTGGTCCGCTCGAACAGCCGGGCACCCAGCTCGCGTTCCAGCCGCGCGATCTGATGGCTCAGCGCGGACTGGACGACCAAGCACTGCTCAGCGGCACGGGTGAAGTTCTTCGTCTCCGCCACTGCGATGACGTAGCGCATCTGCTGAAGATCCATGGATCAATCGTGATTCATGATTGGTTCGATGAACAGCATGTGTTGGACTCATTGATCAGCCGTCGCCGACGATGAGGGCATGACAACGACGAGATCCCATCCGGGCGGCGGCTTGTCGCACGGGCTGCTCCTGCTCATGTCGGTGGCCACGGGACTGGCGGTGGCCGGGAACTACTTCGCGCAACCCCTCCTCGACCTCATCGGCCGGGAACTGGGACTCGGGGGCACGACAGCGGCACTGGTCGTGACGGTCGCTCAGGGCGGGTACGCACTGGGCCTGATCCTGCTGGTGCCGCTCGGTGACCTGATGGAACGCCGACGGCTGGCGGTGCTGCTCTACGCGGCGACGGCGGTGTTCCTGCTGGTGTCGGCCACCGCTGCTCACGCGACGGTGCTGCTGGTCGGTACGGCCCTCACCGCGCTGACCTCGGTGGGGGCGCAGGTAGTGGTTCCGTTCGCGGTGTCACTGGCGGCCCCGGCCGAACGCGGCAAGGTGGTCGGCACGGTGATGACCGGTCTGCTGCTCGGTCTGCTGCTGGCCCGCACGGCGTCCGGAGCGCTGTCGGAGGTGGGCGGCTGGCGCACGGTCTACTGGGTGAACGCGGTCCTGATGGCGCTGATGGCCCTCCTGTTGCGCCTCTTCCTGCCCCGGCTGAGCGGGGACGGCGGCGGCCTGACCTATCCGGGCCTGTTGCGCTCGACGGTGGCGATGTTCCGGTACGAGCCACTGCTGCGGTGGCGCTCGTGCATCGGTGCCCTGAGCATGGCTTCGTTCAGTGTGCTGTGGACGGCGCTCACCTTCCTGCTGGTCCGGTCCCCCTACGGCTGGTCGGAGTCGGCCATCGGCCTCTTCGGGCTGGTCGGTGCCGCCGGCGCGCTGAGCGCCACAGTCGCGGGGAGGCTGGCGGACCGCGGGCGCGTCCAGATGGTGACCGGTGCCGGGACGCTCCTGCTGCTGGCGTCCTGGGCGGCGCTCGCAGCCGGTGCCCGCTCCCTCGTCTGGCTGCTCATCGGCGTCATCGCGCTGGACCTGGCACACCAGGCGGTGCTCAACAGCACCCAGAACGTCATCTACGCCCTCCGCCCCGAGGCCCGCAACCGGATCAACTCCGCCTTCATGACCTCCTTCTTCGTCGGCGGCGCGGTGGGGTCCGCGCTGACCTCGGTGATCTGGGTGCGCGGTGGCTGGACGGGCGTCTGTGTCCTGGGCGCCTCCCTCTCGGCCGGCACCGTGGTGCTCTGGATTCTGGAACGCCTCACCGTCGGCCGAGCTGCGGGAAATTCGCCGAAGCCCTCGGGTCACCGAGGCCACGACTCGCCATCGGCCACGGCGGCCCACTGATCCAGGAGTCCCAAGACCGCTGGATGAGGCGAAGGGTCCGCACACCGCCGGACCCGGATCTCTGCGGCGTGGTGCCGCCCCGTCCGGTCGCGCACCGGCAGCCCTCCGGCAGCGGGCGCGACCGGCGGGCGCCGGCGTGGGGTCAGGCCGCGTACTGGTAGGCCGGGTAGGTCAGGTAACCGGCATCGCCGCCCTGGTAGTACGTGGCCTCGTCGACAGGTGCGATCGGCAGTCCGCCGCGCAGCCGCTCGACGAGGTCGGGGTTGGAGATGAAGGCGCGGCCGAAGCTGATCAGATCGGCACCCAGTCCGAGCCAGTGGTCCGCGTCGTCCCGCCCGGTCTGCTTGGGCCCCATCGGGAGGGTGGGGTTGATGATCAGGGTGCCCGGCCACGCACGGCGCAGCATGAGGAGTACCTCCTCCTCGACAGTGGCCTCAAGATGCACGTACGCCACGTCGAGGCGGGCCAGTTCGGTCAGCAGCGCGGAGTAGAGCTCGACGGTTTCGCTGTCCTCGACCCCCCAGAACAGGCCGCCCGGCGAGAGGCGGATTCCCGTCCTGGCGCCGCCCACGGCGTCGACGGTGGCGGAGGCGGCCTCGACGGCGAAGCGAATCCGGTTGGCGACCGGACCACCGTAGCGGTCCGTGCGCAGATTGGCGTTGGTCGAGAGGAACTGCGAGATCAAGTAACCGTTGGCGCCGTGCAGTTCCACCCCGTCGAAGCCGGCGTCGACGGCGCGGCGGGCGGCCCGGGCGTACGACTGTGCCTGGTCGGGCACCTCGGCGGTGTCCAGGGCGCGGGGCATCGGAGCGGGCTGGGGCCCGGTCGGGGTGAACACGTCACCGACGGCGGGGACGGCCGAGGGGCCGATCGGCTGCAGGCCCGTGGTCTCGGGGTGCGAGACCCGGCCGCCGTGCATGATCTGGGCGAAGATCCGCCCGCCGTTGGCATGGACGGCGGCGGTGACGGGGCGCCAGGACGCGACCTGCTCGTCGGTGTGCAGCCCCGGCGTCCCCGGATTGGACTGCCCTATGACGCTCGGCTGGACCCCTTCGCTCACGATCAGCCCGGCGCTGGCCCGCTGGGCGTAGTAGGCGGCCATGGAGGGTGTCGCCAGGCCGTCGGCAGCGGCCCGTACCCGGGACATCGGGGCCATGACCACGCGGTTGGGCAGTGTCAGACCGGCGAGACGGTAGCCGGTGAAAAGGGACGTCACTACAGGACTCCTTCGCGTTCAGCGGTGCCCGAAGGGCATGCAGTTACGCTAAAACCTCACATTGATGTCAGAGGCAAGTCCTGTGACGCAGGACATGATCGGGAGGGTTCCATGCGCATCGGAGAGCTGGCGTCCCGGGCCGGGGTCAGTGTCCGGTCCATGCGCTACTACGAGGAGCAGGGGCTGCTCGCCAGCACGCGCAGTCCCAGCGGGCAGCGGCACTACACGGAGGAGGAGGTCGAACGGGTCGCGTTCATCCAGCGCCTGTACGCGGCGGGCCTGTCCAGCCGCACCATCGTCGAGCTGCTGCCCTGCGTCGACGCGCCCAGCAGGGAGAACTCCGACTCGGCACTGGAGCGGATGGCCCAGGAGCGCGAGCGGCTCTCCGCGCACATCGACGACCTCGTACGGACCCGGGACACCCTCGACGTACTGGTGGCGACGGCCCGGGCGCACCGGGAGCAGCTGGGGCATCCCGCGGCCGACTGACGGCGGAACCGGCCCCCGCGCCTGGGCCTCGTCCGGGACGATCGCGATCGCAGGGCCCCGCTGACCGGTGACGAGGCCCAGCTCCGGATACCGGGCTTCGTCCGGTCCGGAGTACATCCTGGTGAGGGTGTGAGCGGGGACGGGGAGTGGCTGGGCGCGGGCGGCGTGCTGTCAGGCCTGTCGGCTGTCGGAGGCGAGACGATCCAGCCACTCCCTGAGGAGCTGCTGCTCCGAAGCGCTGAGAGTCGTCTGGTCGGGCAGCGCGGCGCGCAGGGCGCGCGCGGCACCGGCCGGCCCCGTGCTCCGTACGGCCGGCTCCTGGTTGGTCACGGCGGAGACCATGGATTCCCTCAGCGTGGTCAGCAGTGCCGGGTCGCGCCGGTCCTCCGGCAGCGAGAGCCAGGTGAGCACGGCGCCGCGCCCCGTGGCGTGGATGATCGCGGCTGCCAGTTCCTCGTCCACGCGGAGCCAGCCACCGACGGCGAGGCGCTGGACACGGCCCTTCAGGATCGCCATTCCGGCCTGGAAAGCGGCCGACGTCGGCTCCGTGGGCTCGCTGTACATCAGCGAGTACAGGGCTGGATTGTCCAGACCGAACTCGACCGCCAGATCCCAGCCGGCCCGCAGGTCATCGAGAGGATCCCGGGGCTCGGGGTCTACGTGCTTGGCCGCGAGGAACTGGGTGAAGCCGTGCTCGGCAACCGCTTCCAGCAGCCCGTCCTTGTCGCCGAACAGCCGGTAGATGGCCGGTGGTTGAAGGCCTGCCGCGACAGCGACCGCCCGAGTGGTGACCGCGTCGCGGCCCTCACGTGCCAGGAGGTCTGCGGCGGCCTCGATCACCCGCTGACGCGGCTGCTCGCGAGGTGAGGCCGTGGTGCCGGAATCGGCGGCGGTGGTGCTGGGTGAACGGGGTGGCATGTATCAACGATACAGCTCTGCTGGTTCCGTCGTTAGTATCGGTGTTACCGTAAAGGTGATTCCAGTGGAACCGAGCAGGGGAGTGCATCATGATCATCGTGACCGGAGCCACCGGGCAGCTGGGGCGTCAGATCGTCGAGCGGCTGCTGGTGCGCATGCCGGCGGACCAGGTCGGAGTCAGCGTCCGGGACCCGCAGAAGGCGCAGGCCTTCGTCGAGCAGGGAGTTCGGGTGCGGCACGGCAGCTTCGATGAAGCGGCCGGGCTCGCTCATGCCTTCGAGGGCGCTACCCAGGTCCTCGTTGTGTCCGTCGACCGGATGGGCGAGGAGGCGGTACGGCTCCACCGAACCGCCATTGACGCGGCGGTCGCCGCGGGAGCCCGCCGCATCCTCTACACCAGCCACATGGGCGCCGGAGCCTCGTCGCACTTCCAGGCCTGCCGCGACCATGCCGCCACCGAACGGGCGCTGAGCGCCTCGGGTGTGCCGTTCACCGCGCTGCGCAACGGCTTCCATGCGGCAGCCGCGGTGCAGTTCCTCGGCCATGCCGCCGATTCCGGCAGCCTGGCGCTTCCCGAGGACGGTCCGGTGAGCTGGACGGCGCACGCCGACCTCGCCGACGCGGCCGCCGCCGTCCTGGCCGACGAAGGCCGGTTCGACGGGTCCACGCCCCCACTCACCGCCGGGCGGGCCTTCACCTTCGACGAGGTCGCCGCCCTCGCCGCCGATGTCACGGGCCGCGCCCTGACGCGGACCACCGCGCCCGACGCCCGGTTCCGCGACCAACTGACGGGCCGTGGTGTGCCTGCTGAGGCGGCCGATCATCTGCTCGGCGTCTTCGCGGCCGCCCGCGCCGGTGAGTTCGCCGCTGTCGACCCGACGCTGGCCGGCCTCATCTCCCGCGAACCGACCCCCCTGAGTGAGGTGCTGCGCGCGGAGCTGTCCACCGGCGTCGGGTGCTGAGCGCTCCGCCCGGCAAGCGGCGGGTGACCGGTCTGCCGTCACTCGTGCCCTGCTGCGGTCCGGCGGGCCTGGGTACGGGGATCCGCTCGGGGGAGGGGCTGGGCGCCGGCCATCTCCCCGCGATCTCGGACGCGTTCGGTACACGTCGCGAAGGGTGGCAGCCGCGTGCGTGCTTGCCGCGCCGGCCGCGGCGGCCGTGGGGCCGGCGCAGATCTCAGGGAGGAATCACGGAGTGTGGTGGCCCCCTCCGGTGGAAGCGCACCCGGTCGGACTCCGGGCGACTGGACCATGACCCCACAGGACAGACGGACCAACGCCACCGCGCGGAGTTGCCGCGCGTGACGAGGCGTCGATGTCACGCACCGGTCGGCGCGGTTCGTGTTCGGCACCAGTCCCGCCCTAACGGGAATTCCCTACCGTCGCGGCTGGGTATGCCGGAGACTCGTCTCGTGGCTGACATGGAGTTGTTCCGGAGGGCCGTCATCGCCTGGGCGGCAGGTGGCCCCGGTGATTCCCCGCGCGAACTGGCCGCGCGGCTGTCCGTCCGGACGGCCGTTCTGCTGGAGGGGCCGAGCGACTCCGCAGCGGTGAACGCCCTGGCCGCAAGCCGCGGCCGGGATCTGGCGGCCGAAGGGATCTGCGTCCTGCCGATGGGCGGTGCGATGAGCGTCGGACGTTTCGCCCGTCTGCTGGGACCGCCCGGGCTGGGCCTCCGTCTCACGGGCCTGTGCGACGAGGCCGAACGGCCCTACTACACACGCGGCTTGGAGCGCGCAGACGCCGCGCACGAGAAGTTCTTCGTCTGCGCGGCGGATTTGGAGGACGAGCTCATCCGGGCGCTCGGTGTGACGCGGGTGGAAGAACTCATCGAGGCCGAAGGCGACCTCCGCGCGCTCCAGATCTTCCTGCACCAGCCCGCCCAGCAGGGCCGTACCCCGCAGCAGCACCTGCGGCGATTCCTCGGCACGAAGAAGGGCCGCAAGATCCACTACGGCCGCGTCCTCGTCGAGGCACTCGACCCCGAACGCGTACCCGTCCCGCTCGACTGCCTGCTCGCGGGCCTCTGACGCTCGGCAGACCCTTCGGCGCCGCCCGCGGTCAGTTCCGGTGGGGGAGCGCGTCCGAGCGTCGGAACGGGCCGTCGAGCGCGGCCCATTGAAGCAGCATGATGGTCTTCGCGTCGACGATCGCGCCGCTGCGCACCATGGCCAGGGCATCGGTGAACGGGAGCTCGACGGTGGTGATGTCCTCGCCCTCGGACGCCACTCCGGTCGTCCCGGTCGAGGTGGCCGCCGGGTCGTACGGGGCTGCGTAGAAGTGCACGCGCTCGGTGACGGAGCCGGGGCTCATGTAGACGGCGAAGACGAACTCGGGAGCTCCGATGACATGGCCGGTCTCCTCTGCGGCCTCGCGGCGGATCGCCGTGTCCGGGCTCTCCCCGTCGAGGAGCCCCGCGGCTGTTTCCAGGAGCATGCCGTCGGGGTGTCCGTTGACATAGGCGGGGAGACGGAATTGACGGGTGAGCAGCACGGTGCGGTGGGTGGTGTTGTGGAGGAGGATCGTGGCCCCGTCGCCGCGGTCGTACGTCTCGCGCTGCTCCCGGCTGGTGTGCCCGTCGGCGTGTTCGTAGTCGAAGGTGGTCTTGCGCAGGACGTACCAGTCGCAGGAGAGCACCTCCACGTCACGGATCCGCACGCGGGGGTTGCCGGTCAGGCCGAGGCCGTGCCGGTCCAGGCCGGTGCGCCCGCGGCGGTCGGGGGTGTCGAGACCGGCGGTCATCGGGCGGCCGGTACGTCGGCGGCATCGGTGTAGACGGCCTGGCCTCGGGCACGGGCCAGGGCGACCATCAGATCCGCTCCCTCGGAAGGGCCGCCGATGCGCAGAACGGCGTCGCAGCGGGCGAGGAGTCGCTCGGCGACCGGATGGAAGATCTCGTCGAACAGCGGGTCGCCGGGCCGGGTGCTTCCGGCGGCGTCCAGGAGTGGCAGTGCGAGGGCCTCGCCGGTGACGGCCAGGTGGCCGGCGCGGAAGAGACGGAGGGCCGACTGGTTCATCGCACGGACATGGGCCTCCAGCTTGAGCGGGTCGTCGCCGGTACCCGACCGGTAGGGGCCGGCGACGAGGATCATCAACGAACGCGGTTCGGTGGCCACGGGGGCACACTCCTCAATGAGGGTTGGTGGGGGCGGGGCTCGGGGGCCGGTGAGCGCAAGGGCTCAGGCGAGGACGGTCCGGACGCCTGCTTCGCGCAGAGCGTCGAGGGTCCGGGGGCCGCTGGGGTGAGTGCAGGCGCTGTCGGCGGCCCGGTCGGTGACGAAGTGGTGCACGGCGCCGAGGGGCGCCACCCGGCTGAAGGCGCGCACGCCGAGTTTGGTCGCGTCCGCCACCGCGACGGTGCGGTCGGCCCGGGCGAGCCCGGCCTGCTTCACCGCGGCGTCGTCCAGAGAGAACTCCGACCAGCCGTGTTCGGCGTGCACACCGCCGATGGACATGACGAAGCAGTCGAAGGCCAAGGACTCCAGCGTGCGCAGCGCGAGTGGCCCGACGAAGGACCGCTCCCCGGGGCGCGAGCGCCCGCCCACGACCAGGAGTTCGATCCCCGGCCGGTCGGCCAGGCACACTGCGGCCTGCAGGCTCAGCACGGCGACTGTCAGCGGAGCCTGTGCCGCCAGGTGTTCGGCGACGTGCACCGTTGTGGTCCCCGCGTCCAGCAGCACCCGTGATCCTGGCTCCACCAGCTGTGCCACGGCGCCGCCCAGGCGGTCCTTGGTGGCGGCCTGCCACGGCTCTCGTGCGAGGAATCCGGCGTCCTCGGCCCGGGAGCGCGTCGCCACGGCTCCTCCGTGGACGCGCCGGACGAGCCCCTGGCCCTCCAGGGCGTCCAGGTCTCTGCGCACGGTCATCTCCGACACGCCCAGGCGCCGGGAGAGCTCCGACACCGAGATCCGGTCGGAGCCGTCGGCACCCTGAACGAGCCGCAGGGTCAGGTCGAGGCGATTGGCGACACTCATGCGCACTTTCTACCACGGCACTGTTCGAATGAACAAAGTATCGAGCGAATGGTGAGTGGCACGCCCCGCGCTTCGGCGTGTAATGCAACCTGTGGGTTGCGCGTGAAATCCCGTTGTGCAACCCTGGGGTTGCAAGTCATGCGACGACAATGAAACGGAGTCACCTCATGAGCGAGGACCGGATCGAACGAGAGACCTTGATCGAGGCGCCCCTGGAGCGGGTCTGGTCACTGGTGGCCCAACCCGGCTTCTGGGTGGCCGACAAGGCGAGCCTGCCGGGCACCGTGGCAAGAGAGGGTGAATCGATCGTGGCCAAGCACGCCGAGCACGGCGACTTCCCGGTGCGTGTGGAGAAGGTCCAGCCGCCGACGTACCTCGCGTACCGCTGGACCAGTGCGTTCCCGGGAGAGGAACTGCGCGAGGAGAACAGCACCCTCGTGGAGTTCACGCTGACCCGGGAGGGCGCTCGAACGCGGCTGCGTGTCGTCGAGAGCGGGTTCGCGGCTCTGGCGGGATCCGAGGAGCTGCGCAGTCAGAACCTGAAGGACCACACCGGAGGCTGGCCCCTGGAGCTCGACGCGCTCAAGACGCGCGCCGAACAGCCCGACGCATGACGGAGGAACCTCCTGGTGTCGCCGAGGCCGTCGGCAGCGTCCTCGGCGCGCTCGCCGACCCGACGCGACGCCAGTTGCTCGATCTGCTCGCGGAGCGGGGCGAGGCCACCGCGACGACGCTGGCCGAACGGCTGCCCGTGTCGCGGCAGGCGGTGGTCAAGCACCTCGCCGTCCTGGATGCCGCCGAGTTGGTGTCCGGCACCCGGGTCGGCCGCGAGGTGCGCTATGCGGTTCGGCCCGCGGCGCTCGACGCGACGGCGCGGTGGATGACCATGCTGGCGGCGGACTGGGACCGGAGACTGGCGCACATCAAGCGCGTCGCCGAAGCGGCGGAGCGGGAAGCGCGTACCACGCGCCCCGAGTGAAGCCGGTCCGACGAGCCGCTCAGCCGATGCGGGCGGTGGGCTCCCTGTCCCGGGTACGAATCTGCCGCCGTCCCTCACGACGGGCGCTTGGCCGCGTCGAAAGCCTCTGTGTCCCGGCTGGGCCCGAAGTGGGTCCAGCCGGGACACGGGCCTGAGTGGCCATGACGTTCGGGACCACGGCCGAGCGGTGGGTCAGTCCAGGCAGAATTCGTTGCCCTCGGGGTCGGCCATCACGATGAAGCCGGCACTCATCGGGGGAGCGGGATCGTCGCGACGTACCCGCTTCGCCCCCAACGCGACGAGCCGGTCGCACTCGGCCTCCAGCGCTGCCATCCGCTCCTCTCCCTGCCGCTCGGGAGCGGCCCGGATGTCGAGGTGGACGCGATTCTTGGCTACCTTGTCCTCCGGCACCTGCTGGAAGAAGACGCGCGGGCCGTGTCCGTCCGGGTCCTCGATGGCTGACCTCGAATTGCGCTGTTCCTCCGGTACGCCGATCTGCGCGAGGAAGTCGTCCCACGCCGCCAGCGGGTCGGCGCCCTCCGGGAGCTCGACCCCGGGCGGCCCGGGGTGGACGTAGCCCAGCGCGTCGCGCCAGAAGCGCGACAGTGCGCGCGGATCGTGGGCGTCGAAGGTGACCTGGATGTGTCGGCTCATCGGGTTGCTCCGCTCGTAGCTGGAGGGGTGTGCGGGGACAGGTCGTGCGGCGTCCGGTTCCCGCCGCATGCGCCTGTGCCCATGGAGTCACCATGGCACCTCTGGCGGACAGGATCGGTCCGCCATCTCTGGCAGGGTGGCGACATGCACGCGGCGAGCAGTGACGAGCTGGGCACGACGGAGCGGGTGCTGACCCTTCTCGGGCTGCTGCAGCAGCCTCGGGTCTGGACCGGCCCCGAGCTCGCAGCCCGGCTCGGGGTCACACCGCGCACGGTACGACGCGATGTCGAACGGCTGCGCACACTCGGCTATCCGGTGCATGCCGGCCAGGGTGTCGGCGGGGGCTACCGGCTCGGACCGGGGCAGGATCTGCCGCCGCTGCTTCTCGACGACCAGGAGGCGATCGCCACCGCGGTCTCGCTGCTCGCCGGCGCGGGCGGAGCGGTTGCGGGCGCCGGCGACGCCGCACTCCGTGCGCTGACCAAGCTCGACCAGGTGCTGCCCACTCGGCTGCGGCACGAGGTGGGCGCTCTGACCGGCTCGGTGGAGTCCTTCGGCGGAGGCCGCACGCCGGTCGACCCCGAGGTGCTCATGACGCTGGCCAGGGCCTGCCGCGACGAGGTCGAAGCCGGCTTCGACTACCCCTCCCCGGACTCCGCCCAGGAGGTGCCCCCAGGAGGCGATTCGCGACGGCGACGGGTCGAGCCCTATCGGCTGGTCGCCTCCGACCGGCGCTGGTACCTCCTCGCCTACGACCTCGATCGCGACGGCTGGCGCAGCTTCCGCGTCGACCGGATGGGTGCTGTGGCCGCTCGTGCGTGGCGTTTTCACCCGCGCGCCGCGCCCGACGCCGCGGCGTACGTGCAGGAGGGTGTGGCGAGTCGGGTCTACCCGCACCGGGCGCGTTTCCTCGTGCACGCGCCGGCCGACACGGTGCGCGCGCAGATCCCGGCGTCCGCGGCTGTCGTGCGTCAGCGGGGGAGTGGGCTCTGCGAGGTGCTCAGCGGTGCTGCCGACCTGGACGCCGTACTCATGCACGTCCTCCTGCTCGGACACGACTTCGAGGTGCTCGACCCTCCGGAACTCGCAACGCGCTGCCGGGTGCTGGCGCAGAGGCTGCTGTCGGCGGGTGCATCGATGTCATCCCCCGTGGCACCCCCCGAACCGGGGCGATAGTGCGTTCATAATCATGACTATGTTTCAGATGTATGTCCATTGACGTGAACATGGCTGATGCTTAAGGTCCGTAGAAAGCGCTTGTGCGGCTCATCCGAAGGGTTCCTCTTGCGGGAACCGTTCATGAACTCGAACAGACACGGTGCCACGTACAAGGCCTCGGCAGAAGGGGAGCTGACGTTCTCACCTGACGCGGCCACGGTCGTGGCCGTACCGAAACCGGCATGCCCGCACCCAGTCGGCCGACCCGCTGCCCCACCCAGAGGCGGACCCGAGCCACCGCGCGGTCATGTATCGCGGACTCATTGAACGCACCCCTACGCGACCTCACAGCGCGACTCGTCGAACGAACCAACCCCACCTGGAGTCGAACGATGCAGATCAAGCCCGTCATCGCATGCGTCACCCTGCTGGCCGGCTCGCTTGCCGCCGTGTCGGGCACGACCGCTCAGGCCGTGCCCACCCCGCACCGGACCGGACCATCGTCCGCGGCATGCGCTCTTTCCGGCGTGGGCGGAGGATCCTGCCTGTCCGGACGCGGCGCCCCCGGCGAGACGGCGGTCGCCTCCCTGGCGCCGGCCGCCTCCGCCCTCTACGTGGCGCCCGGCGGTACCGAAGGCGCAGCCGGAACCGAGGCGGACCCGACGACGCTCGCCTCGGCCATCAGCCGCGTCGACTCCGGCGGCACGGTCTACCTGCGTGGCGGGACGTACCACTACGCACAGACGGTCACCATCCCACCGGGCAACGACGGTTCGTCGAGCGCCCGCACGACTCTGGCCGCCTACCCGGGTGAGGCCCCGGTGCTGAACTTCTCCGGGATGAGCGAGGACCCGGCCAACCGCGGGCTCGCCGTGAACGGCGACTTCTGGCACATCAACGGCATCACCGTCGAGCACGCCGGTGACAACGGGATCTTCGTCGGGGGCAGCAACAACATCGTCGAACGTGTCGTGACGCGCTTCAACCATGACTCGGGCCTGCAGATCTCACGGATAGCCTCGACCACTCCCGACGACGAGTGGCCCGCCAACAACCTCATCCTGAGTTCTGAGTCGCACGACAACGCCGACTCCGATGGCGAGGACGCCGACGGATTCGCCTCCAAGCTCACTTCCGGCCCCGGAAACGTCTTCCGCTACACGGTGTCCCACAACAACATCGACGACGGATGGGACCTCTACACCAAGAACGAGACCGGCCCGATCGGCCCGGTGACCATCGAGGACTCCCTCTCCTACAGCAACGGCACCCTCTCGGACGGGACCGTGAACGCCGACGGCGACCGCAACGGCTTCAAGCTCGGCGGCGACGGCATCGAGGTCGATCACGTAGTGCGCCGCAACATCGCTTACGGGAACGGCCACCACGGATTCACGTACAACAGCAACCCCGGTTCGATGACGGTGTCGGACAACGTCGGCATAGACAACGAGGAGCGCAATTTCTCCTTCGACAAGGGCACTTCCGTGTACCGCAACAACACCTCCTGCCGCAGTGGCAGCGGGTCGAACGACAAGACGGTAGGCGACGCCGACAGCTCGAACCAGTTCTGGACCGGCTCGAACGGCTCCCGGTGCTCCTCGTACGACGGAGCCCTGGACTGGTCGTTCGCTGCGGACGGCCGCCTCGTCGTGACGTTCGGCGGCACCGTGGTGACGCCGTAACAGACTGAAGGACGGTGCTGACCCCGTACGGGAGGGCAGCGCCGGGGCCGGAGGCCGTCAGCGCCTCCGGCCCCGGCGGGTCCGGACGGTGCCACGCCCCTCGGCCGGCGGCGAACAGGCCTCCGGCAGTCTTCAGCGCAGAATGCCGAGCCGCCGGGCTTCCTTCAGCCAGGACGGGAACTCCGACAGGAGCCGGTCGTACAACTCCGCGTCCGGGAGCTTCTCGATGTCGTCCGCGGCGAAGAACCCGACGTTGTCGACCCGTCGGCCGGGCAGGGTGTCGAACCGCTCCAGCACACCGTACTGAGCCCGGCCGAGTCCGATGAACTGCCAGAAGACCGGCTCCTCCACCGCCGCCCGCAACTCCCGCTCGATCTCGTCGTTGCGGTGCACGCCTCCGTCCGAGAAGAACAGGACGAGGGTCGGGTCGGGCACCGGATTGTCGCGCACGTAGGCGCGCACTTCGGCAATGACCTTCTGCTCCTCGTTCTGGATCCCGACCGCACGCATGTCGACCTGTCCGGGGCGGAGCCCCCTCGGCGGCTTCTTGCGGCCGAAGAGGCTGACCTGTCCGACGCGGACGTGCAGCGTCAGCCATTCGGGCAGTTCACCGACCATGAGGTCGGGCAACCGGGCGGGGTTGCTGGCGAACGTCCAGGCCTGCATCTCTCCGTCGTCGTCGAGCTGTGCCGCGACGGCCGCCATCCGTTCGGCGACGCCCGCCACGGTGCCGCGTGTGTAGAGGGCGCTCATCGATCCGGACGCGTCGAGGACGAGGATGACACGTGCGGTCAGTCTGGTCAGACCGTGCTTGGTCAGGCTGACAGCGACCTGCTGCTTGCGCAGGGACAGGCGCTTGCGCATGTCGAGGGGCAGATCCTCCTCGCCCTTCGTGAGCCGGATCGAGGGCTGATCCCCGTCGGCGCGCCCGCCGACGGCCGTAAGGGGCGGGGCAGCAGACGCGGGAGGAGTGTGAGCGGGGCACGGCGGCACCGGGGCGGCGGGCGGGGGAGCGGCGGCGGGCTGTTCCGCGTCGACGCTGATCCCGAAGTCGGTCGCCAGGCCGGCCAACCCGTCCACATACCCCTGGCCGACGGCGCGGAACTTCCACCCGCCGTCGCGCCGGTAGAGCTCGCCGCTCACATAGGCCGTCTCCGAGCCGGCCTCCATGTCGAAGCGGGCCAACTCCGCACCGGACGCGGCTTCGAACAGCCGCAGATGAAGGCCGGGCACCTGCCCGAAGCTCCCGCCGTCGACCGAAGTGCACAGGGCGACTCGCTCGATGTCCCGCTCCAGTACGTCGAGATCGACGTCCAGAGCGTCGGCTCCGGCCTGTTTGCCGAGGTGACGCACGGCGCCGGATGCATGCTGCGGCTGGTTGTAGAAGACGAAGTCGTCGTCGGAACGGACCCGGCCGTTACTGGTCAGCAGCAGCGCCGAGGCGTCCACATCCGGGACGCCGGACCCCGGCGACCAGCCCAGGACAGCTCTGACGGTGGTTGCCGTCACCGGCATGTTGGCGCCCTTGCTCAGTGTCGTCACATGGACAGTCTGCCTGTCGCCGGGGGGCCATGCCCCGGCGGCAGGCAGACTGTCCTTGTGAGGATCGCCGACCGGCCCTTCTTCCCCGCTCGGCGCGAGGGCGACGCGATGCCACGGCTCAGTGCGCTACGACCGCCCCGGCGTAGATACTGCCCGGCGTGACGACTTGGGTGACCGCCCTGGCGAGCAACGTGGACGGCTCCTGGCCCCCGCTGTCGATGTCCGTGTTGATCATGATGACGAGAGTGGCCTTCTGCGACGGCAGGTAGACGGTCACGGTCTCGTACCCCGGCAGGGAACCGTTGTGCCCGATCCAGCCGTTGGTCTCGAAGATGCCGAGGCCATAAGTGGTACCGGGGAAGCCCGTCGGCAGCGTCTTGAGCCGCTGCGCCTGCGTCGCGGGGCTGAGCAGCTCTCCGGTGGCGACGATCTTTGCCCACCGGCGCAGGTCCTGCAGATCGGAGATCATCGCGCCGGCGGCCCAGGCCCAGCTGGGATTCCAGTTCGTGGCGTCCACGTGCTCGCCGCTCAGGGGCTGCTGGGTGTAGCCGTGCGCGTGCGGCTCGGGGAACCTCGGCCCTGACGGGAACAGCGTGTGGTGCAGGTGGGACGGGCGGAGCACCCGGTGACGGATGACGTCTGCGAGCTTGTGACCGCTGACCTTCTCGACCACCAGGCCGAGCAGGATGAGGTTGGAGTTGGAGTACTGGAACTGGGCCCCCGGCTCGAAGGTGTTCCGGTGTTTCATGCCGTACGCGAGCAGCTCCTGGGGGGTGAAGTAGCGCTGCGGGTCGTCCTCCAGATCGCGGGTGAAGTCCGCGTCGGAGGTGTAGGGGAACAGGCCGCTGCGCATCTCGGCGAGCTGGCGGAGCGTGATCCGGTCCCCGTTGCGTACGCCGGGGACATAGGCGGAGATCGGGTCGTCCAGCTTGACCCGGTGCTCGTCGACGAGTTCGAGCAGAGCGGTGACGGTGAAGGTCTTCGTTTCGCTGCCGATCCGGATGTAGGAGTCGGCGGACATCGGCGCGCGGGTGGCGGTGTCACCGACACCCGTCGCGCGGACGTAGCTGCCCTTGCCCGGCATCCACAAGCCGACGACGACTCCGGGAATGTTCGCTTGCTTGCGGACGTCCGCGATGGCTTTGTCCAGCCGGGCGTTCACCTGGGGGCCGAGACCGCCGGCCGGACAGTCGGCCTCGCCGTGCCGGCCGACACCCGCGGCCTGTACCGCCGGCGCGCGAGTGAGCGCCATCGGGGCCAGCACGGACGCCACGAGCAGTGCCGAGGCGAACAGACGTCGAGCGGGGATGCGTTGCATGTCGGGATGCCTCGTCAGGTCGGGGAGCGGACGGCAACATCACCATCCGGCACCCGGAGCAGGGGGCCCCGGGGGATACGCGCTCCGGTGATTCCACTCGTTCGGAGCCGCGCGGATCACCGGAGCGGCCCTGCCCCTTCGGTACGCCGGGACCCGCGGTACCGACGGGCGGATGCCGCGGGGATGGCGTGCGCCGTCCGCTCCCGCGCCGTCGGCCACGGCAGCCACGCAGTTCCCGGTTCGCTGAATTGCGCGTCGGGGAGGTGCGGAGTGCTGCGTCCGTCCACGATCCAGGCAGCCGTCCCCCGGCCGGGCGGCCGGCCCCGCCGGTGCCGTGTTCGTCAGCCTTGGCTCAGGCTCGTGATCAGGTCACGAGGCAGACCATGGGTGTCATGGAGGTAGCGGAAGTCCTCCTCGGTGAGCCGCCCCCGGAACCGTGGGCGGGCGAGCACCTGTCGGCCTCGCTCCATGAGGAGCCTGAACCGTCGTTCCTCGTCGAGCAGTAGCCGACGTACGCCGGCCGGCGGCATGTCCTGCCGGAAGTGGTCCAGGGTGTGCCGGATCAGTTCGTCCGGCAGGTCATCGAGACCGTACGACGGATCCTCCCGCCACAACACCGTGAGGACTCGCCGTACCAGGCGGCGCAGCACGTAACCCCGGCCGGTGTGGGCCGGGCGCACTCCGTCGCCCAGCACCACGACGGCTGAGCGCAGATGGTCGCAGACCAGACGCCGCGATGACTCCTCCAGTCGCCACAGGGGCGGAACCAGCCGGCGCCACGGCTCGAAGAGATCGCCCTCGAACACGGACGACTTCCCCTGGAGCAGGGAAGCCAGCCGCTCCAGGCCGAGTCCGGTGTCGACGTTCCGCTGGGGAAGCGGCACGAGGGAACCGTCGCCGAGCCGGCGGTGCCTCATCATCACGTGGTTCCACACCTCCACCCAGCGGTCGTCCTGGGTGGGCGTGGACCGCGGCGGGCCGTCACCGTTCCACAGGAAGATCTCCGAGTCGGGGCCGCACGGTCCGACGGGTCCGTTGGACCACCAGTTGTCGTCCACGGTGAGCTCGACGGGGACCCCGCGGTCCTGCCACAGCTGAAGGGAAGCGGTGTCCCGCTCACTCCGGCCGTCACCGGCGTACACAGTGGCGTGCAGCAGGCGGCGATCGATACCCAGGCCCTCGGTGAGCAGCCCGTACCCCCAGT
Organism: Streptomyces sp. NBC_01013; assembly: GCF_045162765.1. NCBI lineage: Bacteria > Bacillati > Actinomycetota > Actinomycetes > Kitasatosporales > Streptomycetaceae > Streptomyces > Streptomyces sp. NBC_01013. The sequence goes on along the minus strand of NZ_CP108687.1, from coordinate 210,984 downwards.
CGAGACTGCGCGGGCCCTCGTAGTCGCCGAGTGACCAGGTGCCGAGCATCTCGAAGACCGTCAGGTGAGTGGCGTCGCCGATTTCGTCCAGGTCGGTGGTGCGCAGGCAGCGTTGTACGTTGACCAGTCGCCTGCCCAGTGGATGGGGGCGGCCCTCCAGGTACGGAGTGAGCGGGTGCATTCCGGAGGTGGTGAACAGCACGCTGTCACCCGGTGGTGGCAGCAGCGTCGAACCGACGATCCGCTGATGACCGCGTTCTTCGAAGTACTCGACGAACGTACGGACCAGTTGTTCCGTCTTCATGGGATGGCTCCTTCGCGATACAGCGGGGGAGGCACCGGAGAACGGGACCGTTCAGTCACCCGGCCGGGGCCAGAGGCTCCACGGCACTGCCGACGGACCGTTTCCGGTCGCCGGGGGAGGGAAAGTCAGACGGCGGCAACCGGCGAGCTGGTCGCTCGCGCGGTCGCGGTGGTGCTGGGGCCGGTGACGTTCATGCCATCGACGTTAGCGCGCCCTGCTTGCCGAAGCGCACCCATTTTCTTCGGGGGGTGTGCGCCTCACGCGGTATCGTCCGGTCTCCCGACCCAGTGCCAGTGAGTACGTCCTGAGAGCGAGTGAGGCAGATGACCGGCAGGCCGGCAACGACGACCCTTTGGCGGCCCACCGGACCCAAGGAGCTGGATCTGGTCCGGGAGCTGAACTGGCGTGCCTGGCCGCCCCGGCTTCCCGAGCAGCCGATCTTCTACCCCGTTCTCAACGAGGACTATGCGGTCAGAATCGCGCGGGACTGGAACGTGAAGCACGACGGCGCCGGCTTCGTCACCCGATTCGAGGTCGAGACGGACTTCTTGGGCCGGTATCCCGTCCAGCAGGCCGGTGGGCAGACCATCCTCGAACTCTGGGTTCCGGCAGAGGAGTTGGATGACTTCAACGCCCACATCGTCGGTGAGATCCAGGTGGTCCGGGAGTTCCGGCGGGGCGGGGAGTCTGACTGAGAGGCAGACATTCCGGCCGGGTGGGCCGGCCCTCCCGGGCGATTCGGTGATCAAGCATCGTGGCCGGTGCCCGCGGGCGGGCGGACGGATTCGCACCGGCCCTCAGCCGACGAAGTCGAAGGCCCGCCGGCGCTGTCCCCGGAGCCGAGGGGCCATGCCGTGATGTCGCGATAGCGGATCGGCCCGCTGCCCCGTGCGGCGTTGCTGCCGACCAGGTGCAGACGTTCGGCAGCCCATGCGCGGCCGGTGAATCCGGTGAGCCCTGCCGCGATCTCCGCCGCCGAGGACAGATCTCCCCGGCGTGCGCGGGCCAGCGTCAGATGCGGTCGCAGGGGCCTGTCCTCGAACTCGATCGCGCAGCCCCTGACAGCGGTGCGTACATCGGCGGCGAGGTCGTACAACTCCTCCATGTCTCCGTCGATTCCGGTCCACAGCACCCGGTCGTCGAAGTCTCCGCCGCCCCGCAGAGCAAGGCGCGGCGGGCGGCGTGACGCTGCGACGTCCGCGAGCGGAGGCCGCAGGAGCGAAACCGCTTCGACAGGCAGCTCGCCGAGGAAGGCCAGGGTGATGTGCCAGTCCTCGACGCGGTTCCACCGCATGTGCGGATGGGTGCCGTAGACAGGTCGAAGTTCCCGGACCAGCTCCTCTTTTGCGGAGTCGGGCGGGGCGAGGGCGATGAACACGCGAATGGTCGCGGGCCGCGTCTGTTCGTTCACGTCGGGCTTCGTGCCGAATCCGGTCCCGTGCGGGCCGCTCAGCTGCCCTCGTGGTCCGTGGCCACGGGGAGCGTGCCGTAACGGAGTCCGTCGACGAGCAGCGCGATCATGCGGTGCGTGTAGCCCTGGTCGTCCGGCGAGACGAGATCGCTGACGGCGCGCAGCAGGTCGTAAGGGGGGACCTCCGCGCGGATCCCGCCGGATGCGGCGGCCGCGCCGAGCAGCTCCGTCACGACGGGGAGGAAGCGGTCCTGGAAGTAGGCGGGCAGGCTCTCGTAGGCGGGGTCGCCGGAGTGCAGAGCGGTCTTGAGGCCGCGTTTGGTCGCGACGAACTGAGCGAAACGCTGCAGCCACAGACTGAGAGCCTCGACCGGCTCGTGCTCCTGCGCGAGGGCGGGCGCCGCCTCGGCGCAGGCGTCGACCTCATGGCGGAAGACCGCGGTGATGAGGTCGGAGCGCTGCGGGAAATGGCGGTAGAGGGTGCCCGCGCCCACCCCGGCCCTGGCGGTGATCCGCCGCACGGGGGCATCCACGCCGTCCGACGCGAAGACCTCGGCGGCTGCGGTCAGCAAGGCGTCCAGGTTGCGTTGGACGTCGGGTCGCACGCGGCGGGCGACCGGCTCCTCGGTGGGGCGATCAGACATGGAATGGGTTCCCTTTGCGCTCCGGAACGATGTTCCGTATTGTCATTGCTGAACGGCGTTCCGGTTTCATTCTAGCCGGACCCGCGACCGGCAGCCCACAGAGGGAGAAGACCATGCAGTACCGCGCGCTGGGCCGGACCGGCATCAAGGTCAGCCCCTACTGCCTCGGCGCCATGATGTTCGGCGCCCTCGGCAACCCGGACCACGACGACTGCACCCGCATCGTCCACACCGCCCTGGATGCGGGCATCAACTTCATCGACACCGCCGACGTCTATGGACGCGGTGAGTCCGAGGAGATCCTCGCCAAGGCACTGAAGGGACGCCGCGACCACGTCGTCCTGGCGACGAAGGCGCATCTCGCCATGGGGGACGATCCCAACCAGCAGGGCGGTTCGCGGCGTTGGATCACCCGAGCCGTGGAGGATTCGCTGCGACGCCTGGACACCGACTACATCGACCTCTATCAGATGCACCGCCCCGACCCGGAGACGGACGTCGAGGAGACGCTCTCCACGCTCACCGACCTGATGCGAGCGGGCAAGATCAGGGCCATCGGCTCCTCGACCACACCGGCCGCCGAGATCGTCGAGGCCCAGTGGGTGGCCGACCGGCGCGGCCTGCAGCGCTTCCGTACCGAGCAGCCGCCCTACTCGATCCTTGACCGCGGTATCGAACGCGATGTGCTGCCGGTGTGCGAGCAGTACGGAATGGGCGCCCTGGTCTGGAGCCCGCTGGCCCAGGGCATGCTCACCGGCCGCTACCGCAGGGGCGTGGCCCCGGACAGCCACCGGGCCCGCTTCGGCTTCAGACACCTCAGCGACGAACGCCGCCTCGACGCCGTCGAGCAGCTCGTCCCCCTCGCGGACGAGGCCGGGATACGGATGTCGCATCTGGCGGTGGCCTTCGCCATCGCCCACCCCGGCGTCACCTCCGCGATCATCGGTCCGCGCACCATGGACCACGTCCAGGATCTCCTCGAAGGCATCGGCACCACACTCGGTGACGAGGTCCTCGACCGGATCGACACCATCGTGGCCCCCGGCACCGGTGTCGGCGCCCTCGACATGGCCTACAACCCGCCGGCCCTCACCGAGACCGCCCGGCGACGGCGGCCCGCCACCACCCGTAACGCCGCCTGACCCGCACGGCCCGGAGCGGGCCAGGCAGGCTCCACAGGCAGCCCTGACCTCGCGTGTGCGACGCAGCGTCGCAGCTCGCGTTCTTCCTTCAGTCCCGAATTGAGTCCCGAAGTGGGTACCCCCATGTCCGAAACAGTCATGTCGGCCGGGAAAGCCGAGACCGGCCCCGACCCGAAGCGCTGGAAGGCGCTGATCTTCATAGCCTTGGCGCAGCTGATGGTCGTGCTCGACGCGACCATCGTGAACATCGCGCTTCCCACCGCCCAGCAGGACCTGGGGATCTCGGACGGCAACCGGCAGTGGGTCATCACCGCCTACGCCCTCGCCTTCGGCGGTCTGCTGCTCTTCGGCGGTCGTATCGCCGACCTCTGGGGCCGGAAGCGGGCCTTCCTCGTCGGCCTGACCGGCTTCGCCACCGCCTCCGTGCTGGGCGGCGCCGCCCAGGGCGAGGCCATGATGCTCGGCGCCCGTGCCCTGCAGGGCGCCTTCGGCGCGCTGCTCGCACCCGCCGCGCTCTCGCTGCTCGCGGTCACGTTCACCGAGGCCAGGGAGCGGGCCAAGGCGTTCGGTATCTACGGCGCGATCGCCGGTGGCGGCGGCGCCGTGGGCTTCATCCTCGGCGGCACCCTCACCGAGTACCTGAACTGGCGCTGGACCTTCTTCGTCAACGTACCCTTCGCGATCGTCGCAGCCCTGGGCGCGTACTTCGTGATCCGTGAGCCGGCCGGCGGACGTAACCGCTCGCCGCTCGACATCCCCGGCGTCGTGCTCTCCAGCCTCGGCCTGGTCTCCCTGGTCTACGGGTTCACGCACGCCGAGTCCGCAGGCTGGTCCGACTCGCTGACGATCGGCATGTTCGTCGCCTCCGCGGTGCTGCTCTGCGCTTTCCTCGTCACCGAGTCCAGGGTCAAGGCACCGTTGCTGCCGCTGCGCGTGCCGGCCGACCGCAACCGTGGCGGCGTCTACCTCTCGCTGGGCCTCGCGGTCATCGCGATGTTCGGCACCTTCCTCTTCCTCACCTACTACCTGCAGGTCGTGCAGGGCTACTCGCCGATCAGGACCGGTCTGGCCTTCCTGCCGATGGTCGCCGGCATGATCACGGGCTCCACCCAGATCGGCGCCCGGCTGATGACGAGGATCCCCCCGCGACTGCTCATGGGCCCGGGCTTCCTGACCGCCGCGGCCGGAATGCTGTTCCTGACCCGGATGGACATCGGCAGCTCGTACACCGGTCTGGTGCTGCCCGGACTGCTCCTGCTCGGCCTCGGAATGGGTACGGCGTTCATGCCCGCGATGTCGCTCGCCACTCACGGTGTCGAGCCACGGGATGCGGGCGTCGCGTCCGCGATGGTCAACACCTCCCAGCAGGTGGGCGGCGCCATCGGAACCGCGCTCCTGAACACCATCGCGGCCTCGGCGACGACCGCCTACCTCGCCGCGCACGCGGGGGGTGCCACGACTCCGGCCGCACAGAAGCTGGTTCAGGCACAGGCCATGGTGGACGGGTACTCCAGCGCCACGTGGTGGGCGGTCGCGATCCTCGTGCTCGCCGCGGGCATCGCACTGACCATGATCAGGGCCGGTCACCAGGGCGGCCCCGCGGCTGCCTCCCGTACCACGTCCGAGAGCCAGGACGAGGTGAAGGTCCCCGTCGTCGCGCACTGAACCGCGCACGATCTCCCCGGATCCACGCCGCCGGACGATCTCTCCGGATCCAGACCGCCGGACGATCCCTCCGGACTCCGTCCAGATCCACCCTTCCTGAAGGCTGCGGTCAGTTCGCTGACCGTGGCCTTCCGGCTATGTCTGTGGCGGATGGAGGGCGGAGTAGGTCCCCGCGGCGGCCGCCAGCACCATGACGCACCCCGTGAAGATCAGCCCGGCCTCGCGCAGACCGAGCGCCGTGGCCAACGCGCCGACCCCCACCACCGGAACCGAGATCCCGGTGTACGCCACGACGAAGAAGGCCGAAATGGTGCCGCCCCGATGCCTGGCCGGAGCGGCATCGCTGACCAGAGTCAGTGCCGCACGGAAGGACAGACCCTGGCCCGTGCCCCCGCACAGGGCGCCGAGCACGAGCAGCGGCAGGGATTCCGCGATCAGCGACGATGCCACCAGCAGCAGGCCGACGACGAGAGAGCCGCACCCCAGCGGCAGAGCGAGGCGCGCGCCGATGCGCCCGCTCAGCGACTGTCCGACGGTCGATGCCAGGAAGACGGAGAACACGACGGCTCCGGTCACCGCCAGGTTGTCCACGCCCAGTGTCCGGGTGGCGAAGCTCGGAGCGACCGCGGTGAACAGCCCGAGCAGGGCGAAGCCGGCGAACGCCGCCAGCGCGGCACGTGCGAACACCCCCTTCACCTCGGGCGGCACCGACACACCCTGAGGCTCCGGCCGCGGCCATCGCTGGGGGTGTGCCACGGTCTCCGGCAGACGCCAGGTGATCCCGCACGCCACGGTCACCAGGCCCAGGTGGACCCAGAAGGGCAGCGCCAGCGGCCACGGGGTGTACTCGGCGAGGAATCCGGAGAGCAGCGGTCCGCATCCCAGCCCTCCCATGTTCGCGGCGGTGGCGGCGAACCCGGCCCGCGCCTTCTGACCGGGGCGGGCGAGTTCCAGAACCGCGGCGGTCGCCGCTCCGCTCAGCAGACCCGCCGCGCCGCCGGACAGCAGGCGGCCCGCGAAGAGCAGAGGCAGCCCGCTCTCCAGCAGGAAGCATCCGGCGCTCGCCGCCGAAAGCGCCATGGCGGCCAGGAGCACGGGTCTGCGACCGACCTTGTCGGAGTAGTTGCCCACCAGCATCAACACGGTGATCACCGCCAGGGCGTACACGGCGAACACGACGGTCACCATCAGTTCGGAGAAGCCGATCTGTTGCTGATAGAGCCCGTACAGGGGAGTGGGAAGCGTGGTCCCGGCCATCCCGATGGCGAACACCGCAGCAGCAGCCAGGTAGCCGGGTCGCCGGCCACCGCCCGCTTTCACCGCATCCTCGCGAACGATCACCCGCGTCACCCTACGATCGACCACCCGCCCGGACCGTGTATGGACGAGGCACGGCCGGGGTGAGTCGTGGCCAACGGTGAGGCGTCGTTACGACACGGGTGATCCGGCGGGGATGCCGGGGCGCATGAGCGCGGCAAGCGGCCCGCTCAGCTACCGGTCCGCAAAGCGTGGAGCAGCATCGGCAGCGAGGAGTGCAACTCACGCTCCCAGTAAGCCCAGCCGTGAGTGCCCGGCCCGTAGAAATGGGTGACCACGTGCCGTGCTCCCCTGCGTTCGAGCTCGCTCGCAAGGGCCTGGTTCTGCCGGTTGAAGTCCGTCTCCAGAGCGCTTGTGCTGCCGGGCTGGTCCAACGGACCCGTCGTGCCGTCCCCGCACGACAGGTAGACCGGGATCGTCCTGAGGCGCTTGGCCAGGTGGAACGGGTCGTGCGCCGCCCAGACATCACGCTGCGCGACCGGGTCGCCCCAGACCCTCAACGGGTCGTTCCCCTGACCGGCGAAGAACCCCATGATGCGGTTCACCGACTCGTCGTTGAGCAGCGGATGTACGGAGCCGGAGTACGAGGCGGCCGCCTCGAACATTCCGGGGTGCCGGGCGGCGTACAGCAGGGCGCCCTGGCCACCCATCGAAAGCCCCGCCACCACGCGGTTACTGCTCGCCCCCCAGCCGTGTTCGAGCAGGAGGCGCAACTCCTCGGTGTGGAAGGTCTCCCATGCCGGGTCAGTGGCCTTGCCGTAGTTCCACCAATCGCTGTACCAGCCGTTCCAGCCGGCCTCCGGCATGACCACCAGGACGTCGCGCAGGCCCTCCGTCCGCGCGACGTCGGTCCGGCTGGTCCACGAGGTGTAGTCCCCGCAGCAGCCGTGCAGCAGCCAGAGGGTCGGCCAGCGCCGGCTCCGGTCGCCCGGAGCCCAGCCGTCCGGTGTGAGCAGACGTACGTTCACCGTGCGGCCGCCGAGCGCCGGTGAACGAACCGACAAGTCGACCTGCCGGTCGGCGACCTGGGTGATCCCGACGACCTCGGCACCCCGAGACGAGGCGTGCCCGCCCGCTTCGGCGTCAGGTGACCCGGTCGAGGCGGCGGCCACCTGCGGGTTCGCCACCAGTGCGAAGAGCAGTGCGCCGGCCATGAGCAGGAGGCGGGCTCTTCGGGTCGGAACGGCGGTCATGGCGACTCCTGGCGTTGGACGGCGGGCGATTTGCGGGCGGGGGAGCCCCGGTCCCGGGCCGGATTCAGCTCCGGTCGGGCAGTATCAGCAGTGCATCGCCGACGGGGCGTTCACCGGAGGCGTCGGACGGTTCGTTGATCACCTCTCCGTCGACGACCATGGTGGTCGACCCGCCGCCGTCGAGATTGACCGCGTCGCGCAGGCCGAGCGCCCTGGCCACCGCGGCGCTCTCGGGGATGCTCAGCCCGAGCGCCGCGGTGCTGCGCCCGTCGGCCGTGACCAGCACGGTCCTGCCGGCGGCGTCCACCCCGGCCAGCGTGCGCGGATTACGCTTGTGCATCCAGCCGTAGTAGAAGCTCGGGTTCCCGGACTGCACCATCCCGTCGGCGGCAGGCGTGACGTGCAGGCGTCCGTCGCGGACCAGTTCGGGGCCTCCGTTGAGGATGCTGATCGTCGGTGACGGCGAGACCTTGCGGCCGTCGCCGTCCCGCAACGTCCTCTGTACGCGCAGGGGATGGCCGACCTGTGCCAGGGCGGTCAGTTCGGCGACTCGGCTGCCGGTCGCCTGAACGGAGCTGCCGCCGTGCGGAAGCGGCCCACCGCGTGGTGACCGCAACTCCAGCACCCGGCCACGGCTGTCCAGTACGGCCTCGAGGCCGTCGCCGTGCGGCGTCCGGGCGCCGTATTCAGGCGTGAAGGCGACGAGCTCGTCGTGGTCGGAGCAGGTCATGTCGTGCAACGGCAGCGAGGTCGGAGTGTCGTCCGCGGTGCCGCCACAGTTCCTGATCAAACCTGGAACGCGATCGATGCCGTCCAGGGGCCGCGACGCGCCCCGGCCGGCGACGCGCCCCGCCCAGGTGAGCCGCGCGACCGTGCTGTGCCGGCCGGTGTTGCGTATCACCAGGCCCGGTCGCCCGTTGACCGGCTCGCTCAGCAGTCGGCCGTCGTAGACGCCGACGCCGGCGGGGTCACCCGGTGCGCCGGACTTCGGATCGAGCACGAAGAACCCGGCGTTGATCCCCGCGGTGGCGCCGGCCCGGGCCACCAGCTCACTGGTCTTCTCGCGGTTCTCCAGATCGGGACCGTACGACGCCTCGAGCCCGCCGCGGAACCGGCCCGGGTCGATGGTGAGCACGTCGATCCGCCACGGGCCACGGTCTGCGGAGTCGCCGTCCCAGCCGGTGTACACGGCGGACCCGGCGTACCCCGCCTTCCTCAGCCGGGTGAGCTCGGCCGTCGCGGCGGACTGCGAGTCGAACCGCCCCACCCGGACCCGCCACCCGAGCGACCCGCCGGCGTAGTCGGCGACAGCCGGCGTCATGACCTGCTCGGACCGGGCGTCGAAGCCGTCCCCCTCGACGTCGGCGGTCAGCTCATCGGCGCTCGCACGGTCCTTGAGCGCAGTCGGCGGCGCGTCGGGGTCCGGCGAGGTGGCACCGCCGGGTATGGCTATCTCGACCGTCCACGGCAGAGCCGGGGCGTCGGCCCCGCGCACGATCCGGGTGAGGGTGACGCCGGGCTGCAGTGTCCGCGTGCTGCGCGTCTCGCTCAAGCCGACCGGACCCAGTGGCAGGGCACGCTCCGGCGCCGGACGCGGCCCGGAGGACGCAGGAGCCGGTGAGCTGCCCACCACGGCCGTGAGGGCCAGGACCGTCGCCACGCTGAGGACCTTGCTGTTCATGTACCCCCCTGGGAAAGATCCGCCCAGCAAAGGTGCGTGCGACAACGGTCACCAGTCAAGACGTGCGCACGTCACATGCGTATGCGCAGGTCGCACACTGCTCGGCTGCTTGAGTGATCCAACCAGCGACTGCCCGACTGCGGTGGGGCTGACGGCGTGGCTCGTTCCGCCGCATGGGAAGGCAACCTGCAGCCGGAGCCGCTCGGGCCTGCTGTCCGCCGGTCGCGAAACCGTCTCCGTAACCCGGCGAGGGGAACGGCCCCCGCTTCGGCACTCCGGAGCAGGGACCACGCCTGATTCAGCAGGACACGACTTCGGTCAGGAGCCGACCCGCTCGTAGCGAAGGGAGGTGTAGCCCTGGGCGTCGGAGTAGATCTGGCTGATGGTTGCCGCGCCGGCAGCATCGATCCGCCGTGCCTGCAGCCGGATCGTCGTCGGCTTCTTCACTCTGATCAGCTCGCTGACCGGCGCGGTCTGATTGCTGCCCGACTCGGCATCGCCCGCGTTGGTGTCGATGATCTGGTTGACGAGGCGCTCGCTTTCCGGCACAGCTGTGCCGGACGTGACGTTCCACAGTCGTGCGGTGATGTAGATGTTGACCGGGGGGAGCCCCTGGAGGCGCCCGCGGACGTCCGCGTTGAGTTCGTAGGTGCCGCTCCTGGGGAGGGTGACCTCCAGGGGAGTGTCGGTCCAGGCGCCGGCCGGCAGGTCGACCTGGGCGTGCAGGTGCTCGATTCCGGTGGTCGCTGACGGTGCGGCCGAAGCTGCAGGGGGGTCGCTCTGCGCAACTCCCGCGGTAGCTGCGCCCACGAGCAGCGTGGTCGCCGCGATGGCGGTGAAGGCGGTACGCCTGGTCAGCATGCTTTCTCCTGAACGTAGGTGGGTGAGGTGTTCCCCCACAGAGTTCGGAATGCTCTTATGCCGGATATAGCCGCTGAAGGGGTGATAGGAGTCCTCTCACCTCTTGCGCAACACCCGAAGGGGTCAGCGGGGCGTCCTCACCCGTGGGGCATCGACCGTGCGAGAGCCGGGCCCGGAGTCGCCCCTCCCCGCGAGAGCATGAGACTGTCCGGCCGCGCCGGAAGAGATGAGTGAGTTGAAGGCGGCCTTGGGCCGCATTCTCGGAGTCGTCGCACAAGGCCGCGGGGACACAGCGCGGCGAAGCGTGCGAAGAGCACGGGCTGTTCGATGTGCTGGATTCCGAGCGGAAGGGCCCACTGCCGGAGGTGGGGGCCGACACCTGTCCCGTGCGCGGCGCGCCACCGCTTCGCAGGAAGCTTGTCATTTCAGACGGGCGGCACATGGCGAAGGCGAGGAGAACGCTCTCCTCGCCACTCCTAACTTATAGCGCACTGGGGGGCTTGCGGCAAGGCCCCCGTGGTGGCGCAGAATCGTCGGCCGAGGCCACAACCTGCGGAAATGAGGGCACGACGTGTGTGAGCCGTCGATGTATGGGGGATGCGGTGACGTCGCAGAAGCGGTGCATGCGGCAGCACGGTCGCGATCCCTCGGGACGGTGGTGCGGGTGTGCGCGCTGCCCGAGACGCCAGAGGGAGGACAGCCGGTGACGCGTACGTGGCTGACAAGAGGTTCGACGGAGCTGGAGACGCCGGTCACCGGCACGGCCGGTGCGGTGCGGTGCGACGGAACACGACTGCCTCGGAGGCATCACGATGACTGAGCAGTACGTGCGGGACCTTCAAGAGGTCGACGAGACACAGATCGCGCTCGTCGGTGGCAAGGGCGCCCACCTCGGCGGGCTGTCGCGGATCGAAGGCATCCGCGTCCCACCCGGCTTCTGCGTGACGACGGACGCCTTCCGGAGGGTCATCGCCCAAGCGCCCTCGATCGACGGTCAGCTCGATCAGCTGTCGCGTCTGGAACCGGACGACCGGGAGGCGATCCGCACGCTCAGCGCGCAGATCCGCCGGACCATCGAGGGGATCGCCATCCCGGGCGATCTCGCAGCGGCGATCACCCGCGCGCTGTCCCCACTCGGCGAGCAGGCCGCCTACGCGGTCCGCTCCAGCGCGACGGCGGAGGACCTGCCGACGGCCTCCTTCGCCGGGCAGCAGGACACGTACCTGAACGTCATCGGGCCGACGGCGATCCTTCGGCACATCAGCCGCTGCTGGGCCTCGCTGTTCACCGAGCGGGCCGTGACCTACCGCCGCCGGAACGACATCGACGACCGTGACATCCACATGGCCGTGGTCGTGCAGCGGATGGCCTTCCCGCAGGCGTCCGGCATCCTCTTCACGGCCGACCCCGTCACGGGTAACCGCAAGGTCGCCACCGTCGACGCCGGCTTCGGCCTCGGCGAAGCACTGGTCTCCGGCCTGGTGAACCCGGACGTCTTCAAGGTGCGAGACGGCGAAGTCGTCGCCAGGACGATCGCCGCCAAACAGCGTGCCCTTCACGCCCTTCCTGCCGGAGGCACCCAGGAAGTGGCGATCGCTTCCCCACAGCAGGAGCAACCTGCTCTGACTGACGCACAGGTCGTGCGGCTCGTGCAGCTCGGGCGGCGGATCGAAGAGCACTTCGGCCGCCCGCAGGACATCGAATGGTGCCTGGCAGACGACGGCTTCCAGATAGTTCAGAGCCGCCCGATCACGACGCTGTTCCCCGTCCCCGGGACAAGCGACCACGAGAACCACATCTACGTCTCCGTCGGCCATCAGCAGATGATGACCGACCCCATGAAGCCCCTCGGATACTCCATGTGGCAGCTGACGGCGATGGTGGCGATGCACGAAGCCGGCGGAAGGCTGTTCGTCGACGTCACCCGGCGCCTGGCCTCGCCCGCGGGTCGCGTCGGTCTCCTGGACCTTATGGGGAAGGGCGATCCGCTGGTCAGGGATGCTCTGGAGACCGTCCTCGACCGTGACGACTTCGTCCCCCTGCTCCCGGACCCGGACCCGGGTCCCGGCAGGCCGCCGGCAGGCGGTGCGTCCGTCCCGATCGAGACCGACCCGGCCATCGTCACCGAACTGATCGAGCGCAGCCAGGCGTCCATCACCGCACTGGAGCGCGACATCCGGACGAAGAGCGGCCCCGCCCTGTTCGACTTCCTGCTCGAGGCCTTCAAGGAACACAAGCGTGCCCTCGGAGACCCGGCGAGCATGCAGGTGATCATGGCGGGGATGGAGGCCACGTGGTGGCTCAACGACAAGCTGCTGGAGTGGCTCGGCGAGAAGAACGCGGCTGACACACTCACGCTGTCCGCCCCCGACAACATCACGTCGGAGATGGGACTGGAACTGCTCGCCGTCGCGGACGTGATCCGTCCGTATCCGGAGCTGGTGGCATTCCTTCGAAGTGCCGAGCACGCCGAGGACGCAGCATTCCTGGACGAGTTGGCGAAGCTCACGGGCGGGACCGAAGCGCGCGACGCCATCGAGACCTACCTCGACCGGTACGGCATGCGCTGCGCGGCCGAGATCGACATCACGAGGCCACGTTGGCGCGAGCGCCCCAGCACGCTCGTCCCCGCCATTCTCGACAACGTCAGGAACTTCGAGCCGGGCGCTGCCGAGCATCGCTTCGAGCGAGGCCGGCAGAAGGCGCAGAAGAAGGAACGGGACGTGCTGTCACGCCTGCGGGCCCTGCCGGACGGGGACCGGAAAGCGGACGAGGCGAAGCGGATGATCGACCGCGTCAGAACCTTCATCGGGTACCGGGAGTACCCGAAGTACGGCATCGTCAGCCGCTACTTCGTCTACAAGCAGGCCCTGTTGCAGGAGGCCGAGCGTCTTGTGGAGGCCCAGGTGCTTTCCGAGAAGGAGGACGTCTTCTACCTCACGTTCCAGGAGTTCCACGACGTCGCGCGTTCGCACCAGGTGGACGACCGGCTCATCCGGCAGCGCAAGGACGCGTTCAGGTCGTACCACGCGCTCACCCCGCCCCGGGTGCTCACATCGGACGGTGAGGCCATCACCGGCGCGTACCGGCGCGACGACGTACCGTCCGGCGCCCTGACCGGCCTTCCGGTATCCGCCGGGACCGTCGAGGGAAGGGCGCGTGTCATCCTCGACATGGCAGAGGCCGACCTCGAAGCGGGCGACATCCTGGTCACGCCCTTCACCGACCCCAGCTGGTCGCCGCTGTTCGTCGGAATCGCAGGCCTGGTCACGGAGGTGGGCGGCATGATGACCCACGGTGCGGTGATCGCCCGGGAGTACGGCCTGCCGACTGTCGTGGGCGTGGAGCGGGCCACCCAGCTGATCCGCGACGGGCAGCGGATCCGCGTGCACGGGACCGACGGATACATCGAACTCCTGCCCTGACCGACCCCTCGGCGACGGCGTCGCGCACTCGGCACCGCGAGTGCGCGACGCCGTCGAGGGGACCTGGACGCGGATGCGATCTGTTCCGGAACCGGGCGATCGGCTGCCAGGAACGTTCCTGATCGTGTGGACGGTCGCCGCCTGGCACCACTACCTGGTCACCGGGGACCGCGCATTCCTCGACGACGCCTACGAGGCTGCCGCCAACACCCTGCGGGCTGACCGGGAGCAGCACTTCAACGAGAGCTACGGACTCTTCGAGGGACCCGCGTTCCTCCAGGACGGCATCGCCGGCTACCCCGCCCCTCCCGCCGATCCGGACAATCCTTCCTCGTTCGTCCTCGACCACCCGGGCACGGACAGAATGATGTGTCTGTCCACCAACTGCCTATTCCACGCCGGGTATCTGGCAAGTGCGGAGATGGCGGACGAGACCGGCGACCGGCGCACCGCGCGGGAGTTCCGGGCGGCAGCCGCCCGCCTGCGGACGGCGATCAACACCCACCTCTGGCGACCCGACGCGGGTACCTACGGCTACTTCATCCACGGTGCGGGTGAGCGGGCGGGCCGGCTGGAGCCGTATCAGGAGGCCAACGGCCTCGCGTTCGCCGTGCTGTGCGGGGTGGCCTCACCGATCCGGGCGCGTACGGTCCTCGACCGCACCCACCACGAACCGCACGGAGTGGTCAACGTATGGCCGCACTTCGCCCGCTTCGACGACGCGCATCCCGGCCGCCACAACGCGATCGTGTGGCCGATGACGGTCGGCATGTGGGGGCACGCGGCAGCGGTCGGCGGCCGGACGGACCTGCTGGCGCGCGCGGTCACCGACATCGCCTCCCTGGAGCAGCGCGACGGCCACTTCTGGGAGATTCACAACGCCCTGACCGGCGCGGTGGACGGCGGCTGGCAGAACGCCCGGCAGTGGGGGTCCCAGCCGGATCAGACCTGGTCGGCGACGGGATATCTGCGACTGATCCACCAGGGCGTGTTCGGCATCCGGCACCGGCGGGACGGGATGGCCTTCACCCCGAGCCTGCCGCCCGGCTGGGGGCCGGTGACGCTGCGCGAAGTGCCGTACCGGGACATGACCCTGGACATCACCCTCACCGGCTCGGGCCGCCGGGTCGTCTCCTCCACTGTCGACGGACACCACCGCACCACGGTCCCCGCCCACCTGCGGGGGCGGCACCGGATACGCATCGAACTGCGATGACCACCGGGCCGGGGGCCTGAACTGCCCTCAGGTCAGGAGTGTCTGAGGGCGGGCCGGGCCGTCGCGACGGGATGGCGGGATCCGTGCCCGACCCCGGACCGGCGAGCCGGTCGCTGCCACCCGCTGGGCCGCCGGCCCTGCCGGGTGGCAGCGACCGACTCGCCCAGCGCTGTCGACCGCGGCCGACCCGTCCGTGACCGCGTGGCGCAGCTTCGGCCCCCGAACGGCTGCGGCCTGGCTTGAGGCCTGCTGTCCCCGGCCCGGTTGCGCGCTTGCCCCCGGAGACCTTTCGCCCCCGGCCGGTCGTCGTGCCGCCGGTCGGGGGCGAAAGGTTCGGCCGCGTCAGGAGAGCGTGCAACTCACCGTCGGTACGCCGCCCGAATCCGGAGTGCCCTGGAAGCCGAAGCTCGTGTGCGCACCGGCTGCGAGGCCGCCGTTGTAGGCGGTGTTCGTGACGCTGATGGCGGCACCGGTCTGTGAGTACGTGGCGTTCCACATGTTCGTGACCTTCTGGCTGCCCGCCCAGGTCCAGGTGAGCCGCCACGAAGTGGCCGGTGCCGCACTGGTGTTGGTCACGGTCACGTCCGCGCCGAAGCCGTTGCCCCAGTCACCGCTGACGGTGTAGGTGGCCGTGCACCCGGCGCTGCCGCCTGAGCCGCTGGTGGTTGTCTGTGCGGGCGTGGAGGGTGCCGAGACGTTGCCCGCGGCGTCGCGCGCCCGGACGGTATAGGTGTACGAAGTCCCGGCGCTCAGACCGGTGTCGGTGTACGTGGTGCCGGAGGCACCGCCGACCTTGGTGGAGCCACGATAGACGTCGTAGCCGGTGACCCCGGTGTCGTCGGAAGCGGCTGTCCACGACAGGGAAACCGAACCGCTCGTCACTCCGCTGACCTTGAGGCCGGTCGGGGCTCCGGGGGCCTCGGTGTCACTACCGCCGCCCACGCTGCCTCCGCCGAAACCCGGTGCCTTGATGCTCGCCAGATAGCCGTCCTTGACCGTGTCGACCGACGTCCAGTCGTCCTTGAGGATGCCTCCGGTGTCACCGGAGTTGGGGTTCCAGGACCAGAAGGTCCACGAGAAGCTGTCCCCTCCGGACTCGCCGGTCGGCCGCAGGTACACGGCCAAGGCCTTCAACCACTTCTGGTCGGTGACGGACTGGAGCGTGGTGCCGAACTCGCCCACCCAGACCGGCGCGATGTTCTGCTTGAAGATGTAGCCCCAGTACTTGTCCCAGACGTCGGGCATGTTGGCGGGGAACGACGCGTCGCTGAACCAGGGCTGCTGGGCGACACTGGTCGCGTAGTCGTGGGCCGAGTAGACGACACGGTGCGCCACGCTGAGCTCCACCGGATACTGGCCGACGCCCATGAGGTTCCCGCCCCACCAGCCGGACACCCCGTTGAAGGTCTGAACGCCCTCGACGAAGACCAGCAGATCGGGGTTGACGGACAGTACGGCGTTGCCGCCGCGCTGTGCTGCCAGTCGCCAGTCCTTCGTGGTGTCACCGCAGCCCCAGCAGGCGGGATCGTGCGGCTCGTTGTGCAGGTCGATGCCGATCATCGCGTCGTTGCCGGCGTAGCGGCCGGCCAGCGCCTTGAGGTTGGCCAGCCAGGTCGACTCCGGAACGGACGCGGTGTACCAGAGGGCCGACTGGCCGGCGGAGTCGGGCCGGTGCCGGTCCAGGATGACCTTCATCCCTATGCTGCCCGCATGCTCCACGATCCGGTCCATCACGTGCAGCGAGTCGAGGCCCTGCAGATCGCTGTTCATGCCGGCGGAGTAGTTGATGCTCGCGGGCGTCGTGCCGGTGAAGATGTCGTCGCTGTAGGGCAGCCGGATGGTGTTGTAGCCCAGCGACTGCATCTGGTCGATCATGCTCTTGTAGTCGCGGGACCACAGGCCGTGGGGGACGTAGTTGGACGTCTCGAAGCCGAACCAGTTGATTCCGGCGATGCGGACCGGGTGGTTGGCGGCGTCGAGGAGCTGGCGGCCGCTGGTGTGCCAGTAGCCGGCACCCGGCGCGGCGTCGGCAGCGGTTGCCACCTGAGAACCCGCGAGGGGGAGGAGCAGAGCGGCCGCCGTGATGGTCGCCGTTCTGAACGCTCGCCGGAGAAGGCGGAGAGGGTGGAGCACGGTGCTGGTTCCTCTCTCGGGGGCAAGGTCCTACGACGATCATGGGAGCGCTCCCATTCTGTCGCGCACCGTGCCGCTGAAGGCATGGGGATGATGGTGTCGCGGGCGATCGCCGCTCCCGGCCCCGGGTTGGAGTCCCGTTCTCCGGGGGCGGAAGTTGATGGCTGATGCCCGGCGCAATAAAAGCGATAGAGCAATGGACATGTCAATGGGGTGTGCAGCGTTCATCACTTGAAGGGTCCTCCCCGCCGCCCGCCGCCTGTCGGGACCTGGACGGCGGACCACTCCGGCACCCGGCGCCGTCATGCCGGGACCAATCCCCTTCGGCTGCAGCGGAGTTGGCCTCTCCGGCCCGGCGGAGCCGTGGCTCGTTCGTCGCGCCCCCGCGGTGGGATGACCGCGGGGGCGCGTCACTTCCGGTGGGCGTGGAGGGAGCGCGTCCTGGCCGTGCCCCTGGGGCGCCTGCCCACGGCCTCATCCTCCGTTCTGATCCCTATCGGATGAAACGCCGCCGGATACCCGTGTGGCGGGGGTGACGATTCCTCACGCTGCTGCTGTGTACAGGATGATCAAGAGTCGGGGCCGGCGCCGGAGCGTGGACGCCGTCCGCGTGGGGAAGCAGAGACAGCCACGGAGCACACCGGCCCGCGTGCCGCGTCCGGCGCGACGGACACCGCCACGGGCCCCGTCGTACGAGCGTG
Organism: Streptomyces sp. NBC_01013; assembly: GCF_045162765.1. Classification (NCBI taxonomy): domain Bacteria; kingdom Bacillati; phylum Actinomycetota; class Actinomycetes; order Kitasatosporales; family Streptomycetaceae; genus Streptomyces; species Streptomyces sp. NBC_01013. The sequence goes on along the minus strand of NZ_CP108687.1, from coordinate 193,291 downwards.
CCCGGTACTGGTTCGACAACACGCTGGCGAGAGGGGTGACCGTTCTCATCGGATGGCTTGCCGTCGCCTGTCTGGCTGTCGTGGTCCCGGTGAGCGTGCTTCTGGTGTGGACGGACGACCAGGCCCCGGACTCGGCGTGGGCGAAGGCAGGAGCGGTGTGGCGAAGCGTCGGGCAGACACTGAGGCTGGGAGGGGAGGTCGGCTCACCGCTGCGCGTCGTTCTGTCGGTCCTGCTGGCGTTGATGGCACTCTTCTACGTCTCCACCATCGTAGGTCTCATCACCACGGCGATCACCGAAGAGCTGATCGCCCTGCGCCGTGGTCATTCCACGGTGCTGGAGAGCGGTCACACCGTCGTGCTCGGCTGGTCCGACCAGATCTTCACCGTGGTGGCCGAGCTCGTCGCAGCCAACGCCAATCAGCGTCGGGGCGCCGTCGCGGTACTGGCCGACCGGGACGTGACCGAAATGGAGGAGGAACTGCGCAGCGAAGTGAGGGACACCGGCCGTACGAGGATCGTCTGCCGAAACGGACGGCCCACCGATCCGGCCGCGCTCGCTCGCGTCAGCCCGGCCACGGCTGACGTCGTCCTGGTCCTGCCGCGTGACCGCCCGGACGAGGACGCGGAGGTCGTCAAGAACCTGTTGGCCCTGCGGACCGCAGTCGACGACGACAGCCGGGTGCGGACCGTGGCAGTGGTGCGAGACGTCCGGTATCGCCTCGCCGCCGAACTTGCGGCCGGCCCGGACGCAGTCGTGCTCGAGATCGACGACGTCACCTCCCGGCTCGTGGCCCAGTGCGCCAGACAGCCCGGCCTGTCGCTCGTCTACCAGGAGTTGCTCGACTTCGCCGGGGACGAGTTCTACGTCGTCGACGCACCGGCCCAGACCGGCCGTGCCTTCGCCGAGGTGCTGAGGGCATGCCCCACTTCCAGCGTGGTCGGCGTCGTACGAACGGACGGGTCCCTCCACCTGAACCCGCCGGCCACCTCTGTCCTGAGCCCGGGCGACCGGCTTGTCGTGATCGCCCAGGACGACGACACCACGGTCACCACCGACCAGCCTGCCGCATTCGACGAGTCGGTGATCGTGAACCGGGCACCGGCCGCGGCGCGCCCCGAACGGGTGCTCCTCCTGGGATGGAACCGCCGGGCCCGACACATCCTCCGTCACCTCTCCGGCCATGCGGCGGCCGGGTCCGTCGTCCACGTCGTTGCCCAGGGCGGCGAGAGCCTGGCAAGAGAGGTACGGGAGGCCGCGCAAGCCGCTTCCACGCTGACCGTCACCTTCGCTCCGGGCGACCCGACCCTTCCGGAGACCGTGAACGACTTGGACTTCTCCCATCACGACGGCGTTATCGTGCTCGGCCCCGACCCCGGGCCCGGGCAGGACTCCCCGGACGACCGAACGCTCGTTACGCTGCTGCTCCTGCGTGATCATGAGCGGACGTCGGGTGTGCCGGTCCGTGTGGTCACCGAGATGACCGACGATCGCAACAGAACCCTCGCCCCCGCCGGCGTCGGCGCCGACTTCATCGTGAGCGGCAAGCTGGTCGGCCTGCTGATGGCTCAGATCTCCCAGAACTGGCATCTCGCCGGCCTGTTCGCCGAACTACTGGCTCCGCACGGCAACGCGATCCACCTCAAGCCTGTGGGCGACTACGTCCGGACCGGGCAGCGGGCTTCCTTCGCGACGGTCGTCGAGGCCGCCTCCCGCCGCGGGGAGTGCGCTCTCGGTTACCGCAGTCGAGGCCTTGCGCGGGTGGGGATCGACCACGAGGTGCGCATCAACCCTGCCAAGGCGGAGGTCCGGTACTGGAGCGTGGACGACGAGGTGATCGTGATGGCCGGGCAGTGACGTGGCGGCGGGGCACCGTCAGGAAGCGCCGGCCGGTACCCCTCACCTTCGCCCCCCGGGGCCGAGCGGGCGGAAGGCTCCGCAGCCCGAGCAGGGCTGCCGGACTCACTCCGCCGGCCGGCCCGCCCGCTCCGCTTCTGCACGCAAGGTGCGACCTCGCTCGGCCGGGTCGTAGTCCGGCCCGACGCCTTCGATCAGGAGCAAGTCACCCTCGATATGGTCGGCCCGCAGACGCAGGATCGCCCGGTAGGCGGGGGAGTCGTACCAGGCACGGGCTTCGGCCAGACCCGGGAACTCGATCAGCACCATGCTCCCGGGCCACGTCCCCTCGACGACTTCGGCCGGCGGGCCATGGATGACGAAGCGGCCGTCGAAGGGGTCGAGAGTCGCCTGGATGCGATCCAGGTACTCGATGACATCGGAGTGATGCCGTCGGCTGCGGAGATGAGCGAAACCGTAAGCGGGCACGACGGGGTTCCTTCCCTTCCAGGGGTATGAGCGTCAACCGGAACGTAGTTGAGGGTGCCGGGCGGCGCGATTACCTCAGAGGTCATGGACGGCGCACCCGGAGCGCGAGGCGCGGGACTTCCTCAGGCGGTGGAGCGCGCCGCTGCACCCTGTCCGCGGCATCGAGCCGCGGCGGATCCTTCTCGTCGCGGCGGTGGCGGTCGAGCTCGGCGTCGGCTTCGTCTCCGTACGCAAGGGCGAGGGGACCCCCAGGGGAGAAGGTCCCCTCGCCGATCATCACCTCAGGCAGCGGGGCGCCTGACCACACGAATCCACAGGCTTGCGAGGGACAGCCCTTAAACGGACTCCGGTCCGGCGGTACGTGTGGTGAGGTCCTCGTCCGTGATGTGGCGGACCACCCGGCAAGGTGTTCCGAGTGCGACGGTCATCGGCGGAATGTCATGGCTGACGACGCTGCCGGCGCCGATGACCGATCCGTAGCCGATGTGAACGCCGGGCAGGACCACTGCGTTGCTGCCGATCCAGACCTCGTCCTCGATCACGATCGGCTCGGAGAAGCGACCGAAGTCGGCTCGGCGCGTGGGATGGACCGGGTGTCCCGTCGTGGTCAGCGTCACGCTGGGTGCGATCATGACGTCGTTGCCTATGCGGATGTCCACGTCGTCGACGAAGGTCAGATTCACGTTCCCGAAGAAGTCGTCGCCGATGTGGACGTTGCTGCCGAATCCGGCGTGGAACGGTGGCAGCAGCACCGTGCGTTCACCGACTGAGCCGAGGATCTGGACCAGCAGAGTCCGGCGCTTCTCCGGTGCGCTCGGGGGCGTGCGGTTGTACTCGAAGATCTCCTCCGTGCGGCGCAGAGGGGCCTGGAAGGCCGCTTCTGACTCGGTGTAGACGAGCCCCTTGGCGATCCGGGCGAGCACTTCTTCGTGGTGCGAGTCCGTCACAGCGGAACGCTCCCTCCATCCGATTCCTCGGGCATCGGTTCTTCCGTCCGGTAGGCCACCGGCTGGGTCAAGGCGGCGCCGGCAGCTGTCCGCGCGCACTCGACGCGGAGGCGTGAGCATGCGGAACACGGTCGAGCGCTTCATGAACCAGCTCAAGCGTGGCGCGGCCTGGCCGTGGGAACCGGCAAGTTCGCCATCCCCTGCCAGGCCGCAGTCCACCGAGAACTGGCTCAGGAGCAGCCGTCAGTCCAGCGCCGTGGGCCGGCGTGACAGACTCGTTGCCTGCCGCACGTCAGTGAGCGGACGCAGCCGGTAGGTGTACGTGTAGTCCCGGTCGGCGAACAGTTTGTACGGGTCGTGGGTCTGCGCGCCCCAGCTGTTGTCGCCTCCGACACCCATCTGGCGGTGGTTGACCCGCAGGATCACTTCATCACGGGGCGTGAGCTGGTAGTCGTGGCGAGCGCCGACGGACAGGTCTTCCGGTGTGAAGTGCGAGGCGTTGATTTCCAGCAGCCCGTCGCCACTGACGAGCAGACCGCGACCGTGGCGGTCCGTGAGCGCCGCCCAGCGTACGTCGGTCTTGTTCCCGTTCTCCTGCGGGCGCAGGTACGGGGTCCACTGCTCTGTGACAGTCCCGGACCAACGCCCCACATCGGTACCGTCATGGCGGTCCCAGTGATTCTCCTCGGGGCCGCGACCGTAGTAGTGGAACTGCTCCAGAGCCGCGGGCAGGTGCAGGACCGTCCCGATCTCGGGGATGTACGGGAGGGCCGGCGCGCCCGGAGCCAGGGTGTTGTCGACCTTGATCTCACCGTTGCCGAAGACGGTGAGGATCGTGGTGCAGGACGATGGGGTGCTCGTCGGCAGCGTGCCGGTGACCGTGATCTCGACCGCGCGCCCGTCGAGCCCGCGCACCGTCACGCCGGTCACCTTGCGCCGCGCGCCCGCGTCCCGCCAGGTCTGGTTGCGGGTGTGCTGGCCGTTGCCGTGGTCGTTGTCGGTCGGGGCTCGCCAGAAATTGGGTACCGGGCCGGAAACCAGCAACTTCGTGCCGTCCGCCTCGTACGACGTGAGGAGCCCGGTCGACTTGTCGATGACGACCTCGAAACCGCGGCCGGTGACGGTGATGTCGGTGTCACCGCTCCGGTACGACAGCTTCGGCACCGCGGTGAAGGGGACCGGCTCGATCCCGGGGCTGTTCGCGTCCAGGGGCAGCTGTACTCGCGCCACCTCGAAACCCTCGCCGGCCCACGGTGTGCGTTCCTTCGTCGTGAAGGACAGCTGGAGGAAGTACTCGGTCCCGGGCGCAGAGTTGCCGGGCAGTTCCACGGGCAGCGTGATGGTCTTGTCGGTCATCGGCGGCACGTCGAGTTGTCCCCTCCCGATCCTGCCGCGCCGCACCGTCTCGCCATCGGCTGAGAGCTCCCAGCTGCCGTTGTACGCGCGCAGGTTGGTGAACAGGTTTTCGTTCGTGAGGGTGATCGTGCCGGGCGCTGCGCCGTCCGTGCGAGTCGCGTGGATCGTCTGGTAGATCCGTTTGACCTCGGCCGCCTTGCCGGTGTGCCGGCGATCCGCCAGGACGATGCCGTCGCCGGCGAAAGCGCCGTCGTTGGGGTTGTCGCCCCAGTCGCCTCCGTAGGCGTGGAAGGTCTTCGCGCGGGCCCTCGCCTGCTCGTACCGGGCCGTCCGCGCGTCGAACCAGAAGCGCACGCCGTCGTCGCCGGGACCACGCCCGTCGTCAGCGAGTTCGGCGGCGTTCAGGGCACGTGCGTAGACCCGGGCCCGACGGATCGTTCCGCTGAACTCCCGTGTCGGGTTCTCCACCTCGCCAGCGAGGGAGAGTGACGCAGTGGTACTGCTGGGCCCGTGGGCGGCAGTGCTCTTCGTCGCCTTGACGTCGCCATCCACGTACAGGGTCAACGTTCCCGCGTCCGCGTCGAAGACGCCCGCGACGTGATGTTCCTCGCCCGTCCAGCCGTCGTCCGGGGTCGTCCAGGAGACCGCGATCCACTGTCCGTTCGCGTAGATGTAGAACTCCAGGCCCTTGTCGGCCTGCTTCAGCGCGTACTGGGTGTCTCCCTTCGCCAGGATCGGCTGGTGGAAGCCGCGGACGTGCGGGGTCATCCAGGCCTCGAGGGTGAGCGAGCCGGTCAGGTCGAGCCGGTCGTCCCGGGCGAAGACGGTCGCGCCGCTCACGCCGTGCTCGGGGCCGAACGAGCCCGACGGATTGATGATCTCGCCGCTCAGTCCGGCGGGACCGGTCTCGGTGAGCAGCTTGCGCGTCGGCGCCGGCCAAGTGAGCGCCTGGTCGACGAAGTCCCAGATCCAGCCTCCTTGCAGGACGTCGTAGCGGCGGATGACGTCCCAGTACTCCTTGAAATTCCCGGTCGAGTTACCCATCGAGTGGGCGTACTCGATCATCACGTAGGGCCGGGTGTCGGAGGTGTCCTTCGCCCGGGCCTCCACCCGGCTCGGCGACTCGTACATCCTGGAGCGGATGTCGCTGGTGGCTGGTCCGTCGTCGCCCTCGTACTGGATGACGCGGGTCGGATCGTAGGAGCGGATCCACTCGTGCATGGCGCGGAAGGAAGAACCCGATCCGGCCTCGTTGCCCAGGGACCAGATGACGACGCAGGCGTGGTTCTTGTCGCGGTGGACCATGTTCTGCGCCCGGTCCACGCACGCCGCGGTCCAGTCGGCCCGGCTGGCCGGGTACTGGTCGCGGACGCCGTGCGTCTCCAGGTTGGTCTCGCCGACCAGGTACAGGCCGTACTCGTCGGCGAGCTCAAGCCAGAGCGGGTTGTTGGGGTAGTGCGAGGTGCGGACCGAGTTGATGTTCAGCCGCTTGATGATCGTGATGTCGTCGACCATGTCGGCACGGTTGAGAGCCGAACCGCGTTCCGGGTGCATCTCGTGACGGTTGGTGCCGCGGAAGGTCACCGGCTGCCCGTTGATGCGCATCAGCCCGTCCGTCAGGGCGAACTCGCGCAGGCCGAGGCGGTGCGAGAGCGTCTCCACGACCTTGCCGGAGGGGTCGCGGAGCTGGAGGACGGCGGTGTACAGGTACGGGTCCTCGGCGGACCAGAGGCGGGGTGAAGGGATGGGCCTGACGCCCGTCACGGTCACCTCACCGGCGGCCGGGCTCGCGGGCCGGGCCAGGGGTCGTGCCCACACCGCGTGCCCGTCGGCGTCGTACAGCTGGGTCTCGACCGTGTAGGCCCCTCTGTCGGCGTCGCCCGCATAGTCCCGTACGTGCGCGGTCACGGACAGTTCGGCGGTGGTGAACCCGTCCCCGAGCGGGGTGTCGAGTTTGAAGTCCCGCACGTGGACGCCGGGCGTCGAGTACATGTACACGGACCGGAAGATGCCGCTCAGCCGGATCATGTCCTGGTCCTGCAGCCAGTCGCCGTCGGAGTAGCGGTAGACCTCGACGGCGATCTGGTTGGTGCCGTCCTTCAGGTACGGGGTGATGTCGTACTCGGCAGGGGTGTACGAGTCCTCGTGGTAACCGGCCAAGTGGCCGTTGATCCATACGTAGTGGGCTGACTTGACGCCCTCGAAATGCAGGAACGTGCGCCGGTCCGCCCATCCCTTCGGCACGGTGAAAGTGCGCCGGTACTGGCCGACGGGGTTGTACAAGGTCGGCGCGGCGGGCGGCCGGGCGTCCTCGCCGAGGCCGTTGGGCCCCCACCACGGGTAGGTGATGTTGATGTAGATCGGGTAGTCGTGGCCGTGCAGCTGCCAGGCCGAGGGGACCGGGGTGGTCTCCCAGCCCGAGTCGTCGAGGTCGGTGCGGTAGAAATCCGCCTTCTTGTCGGCGGGCCGGTCCACGTAAGCGAACTTCCACGTGCCGTCGAGGCTCTGACGCCACGGGGACGTGGTGCGGTCGGCGTCGAGAGCCTGCTTGAGGTTCGCGTACGGCATGAGGGTGGTGTGCGGCGGCTCGGTGCCGAGCCGGAAGACGTCGATTCGCCCGTTCCACTCGTTGCCGTCGGCCGGGACGTCGTTGGCGGAGGCGGCGAGGGCGCGGGCACCCGGCAGGGCGCCGGAGAGAGCGAGTCCGCCGAGTACGGCAGCACCCGCTTCGAGGAGACGGCGGCGACTCACGTAGCCGGGGTGTGGGTGCGGGTGCGCGTGGGGGGTCGGGTTCGAGTGTGGCATGGCGGGGGCCTTCCTCGGGTGCCGATGTGTGCAACTGGTGTGACGGATAACACCTGTTGAAACGCACCCACCCTAGAAAGGGAACACAACCACCACAATGGCAACGTCAGATTCTGTTGATTTTTGACGGTCGGATGCCTGGGCCGGACCCGCTCACTGACCCCGCCTCGACCGCTCCGGCCACGGTGGCAGCAACGGCCCGATCTCACTCCGCAACGCGTCGTCCATGATCCGAGGTCGGGCTCCACGTCCTGCGAATGGCCGAATCGGCGCGATCGGCGATGCTGGGGCCCGGCGTCCGACGGGCGGGTTCACGAGCTCATGGGCCACGGCGCGTAGCGCAGACGTGTGCCCGGCGGGTCGCCGCTGAACGGCTCCACGTGCGGTCCGCGTACTGACGTGTACTCGCCCGACGGGCCCCGGACTCCACCCTGCTGCGGCTGGACCAAGCCGGTGCGGGCTCATGGGCGAATCGCCTACTCCGGGTTCGCTGCGGCGCCGGGGGTTCCACCCAGAGGGCGGCGGGCGCCCTTCAGTTCGGCCTCGTACAGGTGGTCGCGGCCCTGGACGAGCTTGTGCAGCAGGTGCTGCTCGATATCGGTGAACGGCCGATAGTAGGTCTGGTTGTACGACTCGATGAGCTGGAATGTCCAGTGGCCCGGGATGACGTTGCGGCCGAGGATCTCCCGCTCGACCAGGGCGGCCTCCTCGTCGTGCCCGGCCTCGCGCAGCAGCCGGACCGCGTCACCGACGCCGAAGTCCGCGCTACCGGTCAGCTGATGGAACTCGTACAACGCTCCGCGGGCGCGTTCGGTCGTCTCCAGGGCCTTCGACAACGCGCCCAGCGCTTCGACCGTCTTGTCGCTCACGCCTTCGGGGCGCTGGTGCGGGGTCTTCGGGGTGCTGCTCCGGTCATCGTTCACGCACACACCTATGCCCCGAATGCTCGCGCGCCTATCAGGCCGGTCCCGCCTCCGTGCCGGACGAGATGGCCGGCACGGAGGCGATGCCCCGGGGGCGGTGACGGTCGGTGCCCTGGGGGCCGGGAGCGTCGGGCCTGTGCGGGAGCCGGTCCACAGGCCCGTCGTCGCCCGCCTCCGCGGCGGGCGCGGCAGCGTCCGGTCAACGCTCGCTGCGCCGATCCAGCAACTGCTCGACACGGTCGAACCGCTGATGCAGGATCCGCAGCTCACTGCTGACGGCTTCCTCGCCCTCGCGGGTGTAGCGCCGCACGGCCGTGCCGACCTCATGAGCCTCTTTCTGCGCACGGCCGACGAACCAGGTGGCCAGGGCCGCGGTGACGATGCCGAAGGCGGTGATCCCGGCCAGCATCGTCACGGAGGCGATGACCCGGCCCCAAGCGGTCACTGGATACAGATCGCCGTACCCGACCGTCGTCGCTGTCTCGATGGACCACCAGATGGCCTTGGGATACGACGTGATGTTGGCGCCTGGCGTGCCCTTCTCGGCCTGCACGACCAGCGCCGAGCCGGCCAGCAGAACCGCGGCGGTGGCCGACGTGACGCCCAGCGCGGCGCGAAAGTGCAAGGCGCGCCACCGCGGGTCGCTCAGGAGCCGGCCGACCAATTGGAAGAACGATAGCTGCACGGGTGAATCCCCCGGCCGAAGTGCGGGAAGGGCTCCAGCGACGCTACCTGGGCGACCGTGCGGTGGCGGCTCGACACACGCCGCGGAGCGGTGGGGACAGCCGATGTCCGGTGCCGGCGTGCCGCCGTGTGCCGTCGAACCCGCACCGAACCCGTCCCGAACCCGTCCTCCGGTCGCCATGCCCGGGCCTCGCGCCGACGAGCACGGAGGGCGACCGGGGCCGCTGCGTCACGCCTCGGCTCAGCTCCCCTTGGGCACGTCGATGTCGTAGACCAGCGCATACACGATGTCCCGGGCCTGGCGCAGGTCGTAGCCCGTCGCGTCCACGATCACCTTGACCGCCCGGATGGTGTCGCCACCCAGCATGAACATGCGCGCGTCGGTCTGCGCATCGGCCGGTACCGGCAGCTCCCGGGCTCGGCGTGGATCCACGCTCCGCGGGATCTTCGGCAGCCCGCCCTCCTCTTTCCTGCCCCTGAACATCTTCAGTCCCCAACCCTCCACCCGTACGACCAGTTCGTGGAGCGCATCCTATGCGGGCGGGCGCGCACTGCGTCGGCCGTGGTCCGCCGTCATGAGCAGGGAACAGGGCGGGGCTGGTCAGCCGCATGGTCGCGGGGTCGGCCACATGCGCCGTCGAGCCGGCACAGTCCGGCAGCGGAGGCCGTGCAGGGCGGCCACGAGTCGGCGTCGAGGACGAGCGCGGTGGCCCTGCCGGGACAGGACCACCGCGCGCGGTGCATCGACGGACTTCAGGACACCTCCGGAAAGAGGCGCCGTCAGGGGGTGTTGTTGGCCAAGGCCAGCAGACGGCTGCTGTCACCGCTGAACCGGTCGCGGTCCACGGCGCCCGAGATTCCGCTCACCGAACCGGAGTCGGTGTACTGCCAGAAGGTCCAGTACGGGAAGCCGCTCGGGATGGAGGGGCTGGACGCGCTCGTCCAGTGCGCGACGAACAGGGGGCTCCGGGCGGACATGCCGCTCCAGCCGCCGGTGCAGGTGTTCCACCAGCTCGGGCTGGTGTAGATGACGACGTCACGGCCGGTCTTCGCCTTGTACGTGTTGTAGAAGTCCAGGATCCACGACTGCATGGCGGAGGTCGACTTGCTGTAGCAGCCGCCTTCGAGGTCGAGCATGCCGGGCAGCGTCAGGTTGTCCCGTGACCAGGCTCCGCCGTTCCCGGCAAAGTACGTCGCCTGCGCCGCGCCGCTGGACAGGTTGGGCCGCGCGAAGTGGTATGCGCCCCGGATCACCTTGGACTGGTAGGCGTGAAGGTAGTTGGCGCTGAAGTTGGGATCCTTGTACGTGGTCGACTCCGTGGCCTTGATGTAGGCGAACTGGATGCCCGCCGACTTCACCGACGACCAGTTGATCGTTCCCTGGTAGTGGGAGACATCGATGCCTGCCTGGGAGGCCTGTGTGGACACGTTGGCCCCTGCACCGAGCTCGATCCGTCGAGTGTCCGCCTTGAAGCTCGTGCCGTCCGTGAAGTATCCGGCCCCCATGTAGCCGTCGCCGAGAGGGATGGTGTTGTTCGACGGCACGGGCGTGGCCGCGGCCGTCCCGGCGGACACTGCCGGGGAGAGGGTCAGGGTGAGGCTGAGCAGGCCGGCCGCGATCAGCTTGTGCCGGACGGATCGTGCCTGGTGGATTCGTCTTGGGTTGTGGATTCGAGATGACAACGCATTCCTCCTGGGTGATGGGAGTGGGTCTACTCGCGTAGCGGACGAACGCGGATCGACCGTCACCGGGGTTCCGGAGACTCGGGGTAGCGCGGTGCGGGGCTGTCCCGGAACGCTCCCGCGTGCCGGGGACCTACTCGGCGGAGCCGTACTGTTGACTCCGGTGTGGCGACGTCACACCTTCATGCAAAGAATTGCGAAATGGGGGAGGCGCGTCGCCCGGCGCGCTCAGTGGGCGCGTCTGAGGTGGCGTTCGGGTGACCCCGCGTGCAGGAGCACTTCGTCACGGAGCCGCAAGTTGATGGGGACACGTCATGAGTGACGCATGTGAAGGCGGCGGCGTAAAGGGGGTGCAGGGCGGTCTCTATGGTCTAGTCCAGACGGGAGGGTTGTGGAGCTGCGAAGACGGGATTCGGTGGACGGAAACTTTCACCACGGTGAAAGTTCTTGCAGCACCCTCGATGCGGAGCATCGCGGGATTCTCCGCCTCCGCCTCGCGCTCCGGCCGAGTCGGTTGCCACAGGCCTCTCCTTCCTGCGCCCTGGTTACGCGTCGGTGGAGCGCTGGGCAGCGATGTCGAACATGAGCCGCTTGTTCGCGCGGTCGGCCGACATCAGGAGGGTGTTCCTCGACCTTGCCGCTGCCGACGGCGGGGTGTGCTGCCGGTTCGACACGGGCGACGGCGGCCCCGGGCGGTCGTGCCGGCTCAACGGCGAGACCACCCAGGAGATGCTTGCCGGTCCCAGCTTTCCGGGACGGCGGGCACGTGGGGCGACCTGGCCTGACCCCGAGAGGTCAGCACCGGAGCCCCTGACCGGCACCACGCGAGGTGGCCACCCGAGTGCTACGGGTCCAACGTGCTCGCCCCGGGGCCGGGGCGCCGGCCTGCCTCCCGGGGCATCGGTGCCCCGTGTCACTCAGGGCGGCGGAGCCATCTCCAACAGCAACTGCCGCGTCTCCAGTAGCAGTTCACCTCCAACGGCGGAAGCCGTGCCCTCCTGCTGCCGGAAGTTTTCGGCCAGAGTGCGGTGGGCGACCCATGCCCTGTCGAAGGCCGCCTGGCGACGCTCGGAGGCGGGGGAGGGGGCCGGTGGCCCCTCCTCCTCGGCGCATACGCGGCTCGCCTGCTCCAGTACCGCGGACAGTTCGACCAGGAAGCCGGGGGGCGGCGCGGGAAGGCTTGTGTCGTCATCGCCGATTCCGTTCAGCGTGCGTGCGACGGCCAGGATGCGGGTGCAGACCCGGTCCCACCGCATATCGTCCGCGAAGGGCGGGGGCGGGGGGCCTGTACGGCGCAGTCTTCCGCCCGGGTTCCAGCGCGCCCCTTCCGTAGCCCAGTGCCTGGCGTCGGCCACGCTCCGGAGGGACAGGATGAGACGGGACGCCTCTGCGTGCCAGGTCTCCGCCTTCTCCAACGGGTTCTCGTCGCGCAGGCCCTGCGCCATGGCGTCGAGCAGATCTGAGGATTCCCGAGCGAGGCGGCGCAGGCGGTCGCGGACGCTGCGCAGGTGGACCGGGGGCAGGACGAGGGCGTTGACCGCAATGCCCGTCACTGCGCCGATAAGTGTTTCCAGTAGCCGGTGACCGACAGCGGAAGTGCTGGACGAGCCGTAGGTGATCACGAACAGGGCTGTGCTCGCCCCGAGGATGCCCTGGCTCCCGAACCGGCGGTAGTTCCCGAGCAGAGTCATGAACGGCAGGGTGAGCAGCATGGCCGCCATGATCTGGTCATGCGTGACGGTCATGGCGGCCGAGGCCCAGACCGTGCCGAGGGCGATGACGGCGAACTGCTGGGTGCCTGTGCGCAGTGACCGGTAGACCGTGCCGCTGACCAGGGCGACCGCTGTCCAGGGAGCCAGGAACGCCATGGGGGCCTTGAGCCACCATCCGGTCAGGGCCCAGGCGATGATCGCTGCTGCGGCTGCTTTGAGGGACTGGACGAGGGTGTCCCGTTCGGGGCCGGACTCCTCGATCGCGTTGTGGACGGACCGCCGGACCGCCGCCCACTCCCGCCCGGCCCACCGGCCGGCGGCCAACCGGCGTACTTCACGTGCCAACGCGTCCACTCCTCTTCGGGGCGGTTCCCGCCCACGTATACCTTCACCAACCATCTGCCTCGCTGCCCCGGGGCGGTGAGGATATGCACCGTGACCGGCGGAAAAGGTACGCACGGGGTGCGCCGGGGAGGGAGAGGTCTGTCCGGCAGGGCCGAGCCGCCCGACCTGTGGACGGTGCCGGCCGCCCGGGCCGCTGCCCGACGTGGCCGATGAGGCTCCAGACACCCCCGCGTCCTCGCTTGCGCATTTCCTCGCCGGACGACCTGAGTAGCCGGACGGCCCGGAGCGCGTGTATGCCAGTGTGCAGCGGCAGGCGGGGTGGGGCCGCTTTCAGCGGGTTCCGTCGTCCGCCGTCGCCGAGGGAGTGTCCGTGCCCTGTCTGACCAGGACGACGAGTCGCTCCGCTTGAGTGGCGTCGGTGGCGGTCAGGGCGATCCCGTTGGCCAGGGCGAGTAGTTCCGAGGCGTTGAGGTCGGCGCGGACGGTCCCCGCGCTTTGCGCGCGGATCAGCAGTGCGGAAGCGGCTGTAAGCATCGACTCATGCCAGCGGTCGAACAGTGCTGATCGCTGACCTGGGCGTTCATCGGTGATCGAAAGTGCCAGGTCTCGCTTGGCTGCCACGTGGGCGATGAAATCCTGAAGCCAGTCGAAGAGTGCGTCGCCGGGAGGATGCTCGGCCAGTAGGGACTGGCTCCGGGAGCAGAGCTCGGCCACTTCCTCGGAGTAGACGGCGATGATCAGTTCGCGACGCGTCGGGAAGTGCCGATACATGGTGGCGTTGCCCACGCCGGCCCTGCGGGCGATGTCGTCAAGTGGGGCGTGGACGCCGTGGTCGTGGAAGACGTTTCGAGCCGCGGCCACCAGCAGATCGTAGTTGCGCTGGGCGTCCGCTCGGCGACGACGCCGGGGTTCCGAGCACGGCGCAGGTCCGGCGCTCTGCGAAGGCATGGCGCTCCTTGTTAATCGGGGACTTCCCCGGTTAGGGTACCGAATCGAGTAAACGGGGAACTCCCCGTTTGTCGCCGCACGTATCCCCACCACAGGAGATGCCACATGCCACAGGGAGCAGACGACTCCGCACATCCAGGACCGGGAGAGATTCATCGGTGTGTTGTCGAGAGCTACGCGCAGATCCTGGAAGGCCGGTTCGAGGACGCTCTGGAGCTGATCGACCCTGAGGTCGTCGACCACCGGGGAGGCACTCAGGGCGATCATCGGGGACGTAACGCCTGGCGACAGAAGTGGGAGCGGATGGGCGAGGGCAGCGCGTTTCATGATGTCGCGGTGACGATCGAGCAGAACGTTGTCTCCGGCGACACCTCAGTCAACCGGTACACCAGCAGGGGCACCCACACGGAGTCCGGCCGGCGCTATGAGGTCCTCAGCATGGACATGGTCCGCGTCCGCAACGGCCGCATCGTTGAACACTGGGCCCTGCGCGACGCCGACGCGATGCGGGACCAGTTGGGCCTGTGAAAGAACCTCCTGGCCCTTGGCGGGCCGATGGTGCCCGTCGCGCCCGGCGGGGGAGTTCGGACTCGCCCCCACCGCTCTCACGAACCGTGCGCCGGAGACGTGCCGACGGAGCCACGCCCTCGTGGGCTGTCCCAAGGCGCCTCCCCGTCCGGCCGAGGCCCGCCTACGACGAAGCGTCGGCCGGCTCGATGGTGAGTACGTCCTCGTCGCGCGAGGGGTGTTCGATCGTGACCGAGCCTGCGGCGCCGACGTAGGCTCCCGTGCCTCCGGTGATCGCGAAGACATGAGACCACTGCCGGGCGTTCACCGGCGGCTCGGTCACGGCAGGAAGCGGCCGCTGGAAGGCGGCGGTAGCCGTGATCATGCCGTCGTCGAGGCTCAGGACCAGAGTCGCCATGACGAACGATCCGTCCAGCCCCACGGCGACGGGCAGGCAATGCGCGTTCTCGGTTCCCACGCTGCGCCCCTGCGCGTCCGACAGGTCGTATCGAACGAAGTAGGGGACTCCCGCTGTGAGGACGTCCGGGATGTTCGCACCCGTGCGCCTACCCGTGAGGACGATCTGGCGGACGGCCTTGCGCGTCGCGCGTGCTGCACCGCCCGTGCCCACGACCAGCCCCCCTGCGATCGTCGCTGCCGAAGTCAACTGCAGAATGCTCCTGCGATCCATGTCAGTCATTGCCTGCCTCATGCCTTTGTCCGTCGGGTGCCTGGGCGCGCCTGCGCCCCACGCTTAACGGCACTTCGGAACGGAACGGATCGCTTCGCGCCCTCGATTCGCCGGAACGGCCGAGCGCACGACGGGGCGAACCCGTAGGCGCAGAGGAACACCTCGTCACCACCGCCTTCGCTTCCGTCGAACCCGCCGACTTCGCCAAGGGGTGGTCCGGCGGTTCGCCGCTGAGCGCAGTGCTGGGAGAACCCCGCTGCGTTCGGTGCGTGGTCGACCGCTCACCACAGTCTGCGGAACCGGAGGGCACGCCGGCGTCTCCGAGGCGTTGACAGCCGAGGCGGCGAAGCGCGGCGACGTTGTCGCTGGTCCGGGTGGCTGGGACGAGGCGTACTCGTACCATTGCATGACAACCGTGCCCACCTGCGCGAACGCGACAGCGACGCTGTCATCCCGGAGAAGAAGGACCAGGCCGTCCACCGGAGGGCTCTGGGGCGGCCGGCCCGTCGGCCGCGGCGCCGAGCTCGTCACGGAGAGGAACACCGTTGAACGTCCGGTCCACACGTTCGGGGCATGGCGGGGCACCATGACGCGCTTGGACGATCTCCCCGAAAGCTACCTCGCCCGACGCCCCCTGCGCGGCTCCATGATCTGGATCAAGGACCTCACCGGCACCGCTCGACGATCCAAGCTCCGCTGCTACTCCACGGGTGCCCAGGGAGCAGAGCGCATATGGGCGACGGTGTGTCGGGCACGGCCTTGCGGCGGGCCGCCGACCGCCTTGCCCACCGCGGCCAGGGAGACGATCACCCACCCCGGATTCGGTTCCAGCTCTTTGGTGAGTCCTTCCAGGTCGAAGGCCCGGAACTGGTGCACGGCCAGCCCCATGGCCTGGGCCTGAACCGTCATGTGGGCGATGGCCTGGCCGAGGTCGTAGTCCGCGAACTCGGAGTAGAGCACCTGGCTGTCCTCGATGTTCCGGCGCGTCAGGGCGACGACGAGCAAGCTCGCGTCCTTCGCCCACCGTGCCGAGCTCGGCGCGAGGTGAGGAAGTACCCGCTCGTGCTCCAGCTCACCGGGCCTGCTGGTGAAGAAGCCCCACGGCTGGGAGTTTCCCGCAGAGGGCGCCCAGCGCGCGGCTTCCAACAGCATTCCGAGGGCGTGGTCGTCGACGGCCACGGACGGATCGAACCGGGAAGGGCTGAACCGTTCGGCGAGCAGGGGGTGTATGCCGCTGGGCGGTTCCGGAGGACGGTGCATGTCCCGCTGCAACCGGCGACCACGAGCGTGTATTCCGGCCGGTGTGAGCACCTTCCCGAACCGGCCCTCGACCGGTGCACCGTCACGTCCCGCTCCTGGCAGATCAGCAACTCCGAGACGGGGACGGAAGATCCAGGAGGCGGTGCACACACTGCTGGAGCAGCACCATGCGGGCCAACTGGTCTTGTGTATGGACCAGTTCGAGGAGCTGTGTTCGCGGCGTCGGACAACGAACGCTCGGCATGCGTCCGCGCTCTGCTGTCCGGCCTTTCTGCCGGGTCCCGGCTGTGTGTGCTGGTGAATCTGCGCGACACGTTTCCGGGGACGGCGCTCACCGTGCGGCCGCTGACCTCGCCCGGACGTGGCTGCCGGTCACCCTGGGCGAAATGACCGAGGCCGACGTGGTTCGTTCCGCGGCGACCTCGCTCGGGTCCGCGCTGAGCAGAGTGCGGGACGCCTCGTCCACGATCCTCGGCCAGTTCCGCGATGCGCC
Organism: Streptomyces sp. NBC_01013; assembly: GCF_045162765.1. Lineage (NCBI taxonomy): Bacteria > Bacillati > Actinomycetota > Actinomycetes > Kitasatosporales > Streptomycetaceae > Streptomyces > Streptomyces sp. NBC_01013. Next base: position 176,613 of record NZ_CP108687.1, on the reverse strand, counting down.
CGTGCGCCCGGACAAGATCGAGGTGGAGTTCGGAGTGCGCCTGAGCACCGAAGCCGGCGCTGTCATCGCCAAATCCAGCCTCGACGGCCCCTTGACGGTAAAGCTCAGCTGGGAGGGCGCACGCGCTGCCGAGGAATGAGCGCCGGGTGCACAGCCGGAGGGCGGGAGGGTCTCAGGGAGGCGGGATGATCCAGATCACGCCGGGTCGGCGCAGGTCGGCCCGTGTGAAGACGCCTCTGCACCTGTAAGCCACGAGGATCACCGGGACGATACGGGACTGCTCCGTTCACACCGGCGGATGGCTGACGAGAACGTCGTCACACGTCGCCGCGAGCAGCCGGCCCGCGTACGAGGTGAGAGCCCTGGTCGCCGGGAAGGGTATGCCGAGGGTGAAGGGAGCGTCGGCAGTGACCGGCGGACGGGTGAGCAGGCCGTCCGGACCGACGGCGTACAGACGGGCGTTGAGCACGGTCAACGAGGCCGCTTTGCCCGCCGGTCCCAGCGCGGTCCACGGCGCCTCGGGGTGCAGGGCCGGCCGATGGTGCAGGGTGTCGTCGTGCGGGGTCACTGCGAAGAGCGTGTTGTCGCACATCGCCAGAGCGGTCGTTCCGGCGGGGACCTTTCCCGCCGCCGTCCAGGGAGCGGGACCGGGCACCGGGGGGCGCACGAGCAGTTGGTCGTCCGTTCCGACGGCCAGCAGGGCCAGGGGGACGGGGTTGCACGCCTCGCGCGGAGCAGTCATGCACCGTATCTCCGGCGCCGGCCCCGGCGCGGGGAGACAGGCCGTCCATGGCACGTTCTGGTCGGAGGGCTCGCGGTGGAGGAGTGTTCTGCCGTCCTCGCCCACGGCGAAGAGCAGGCCCTCGCAGGCGGCGAGCGCCCGCAGACGCGGCGCCGGCCCGACGGTGTGCCAGGAGGGCCGGGGAGAGGTACCACCGAGACGGTCGAGTACGTTGCGGGTGATCCGGTCCACCACCGGATCGGACAGTGCGCGGCCCCAGTTGATGGTGGCTGCGTTGAAGACCGTACCGGCGCCCAGTCGGAAGACGCCCATGGTGGCCCAGCCGCCCTGCCCGTACGCACGCCAGTGCCGCAGGTCCGCGGTGGCGAGGACGGTGAAGGAGCGCGGCGTTCCGTCACGGCCGGTGGACCGGGGCACGCCGGCCGACCAGTCGAGCTCGGCGGCGTCCGTCTCGTACCCGAGCGCGCCCCGGGCGAACGCGTCGCCGTCGGCGAGGCCGGTGCCCTCGAAGACCCAGTGGCCGGCGAACCGGGCCGTATAGGAATCGCGTCCTATCAGGGCCATGCCCTTGCCCCACGCGCCGGCGCCGTTGCGGAAGCTGACCCCGGTCATGGAGTTCTCGGGACGGTCGACGGGTGAGCTGGACCACTCGACGGTGGTGAGGCGCGGATCCATGGCCGTGACGGGGTCGGCGGCGGCGTCCCGGTGACACACCATCGTGCGGCCCCCGTCCTCCAGACGGATCTGCCACCAGGCCGTGTTGCCCGCGAAGACGGCCAGATTGCCGCCCTTGCGGACGAAGGCCTCGACGCTGTCGCGCATCCCGGACGACCAGTACTCGTCGTGACCGTTGATCACCAGCAGCCGGTAGGAGGAGAGGAGTTCGTCGCCCTCGTGCAGATCGAGGCCGGAGCAGAACTCGACGGGGTATCCGGCTTCCGGGAGCCAGCGCAGCAGGGGTTCCTCCCAGCGCTCGGGAGGAGGCCCGCCCCCGGGGCCGGTGAAGAACACCTGCGCGGCGCGGCCCGGCTCCTCCGCGTAGTAGATGCTGCGGCCCGGCTGTCCCGCACGGTGGTAGGCGCGCCAGGTGGCGAAGGGAACGGAGACGAGCACGGACGAGGTGGTCGCGGGCTGTGCCGCGCGGACGACGAACCACACCTCGTGTTCGGCGTCGCTCTTCGGCGACGGTGTCTCGGGGCGCTCGTCGTGGAAACGGGCGACGTACAGTGAACTGGGCCAGTGAGGCGGGACGTCGAGCGTCCACCCGGTTCCGTGAAGGGGCACGTGCGTCATCGGGCGCTGCGAGACGACGTCGGTGACGACGACATGACCGGTCAGCGGGCCGCCGTCGCCGGCGGTCACGCCGAATCGCATGCTCCCGCCCTGGACGCAGGACGTCGTCTCCGCACGGGCCAGCGGCCTCGGGACCGGACCGGCGCTCATCGGCCGGAGCCTTCCGCCGCGAGGAGCCCGGGAAGCGCCGCCAGCAGGGGCGGTGTGTCGGCCCACGAGGACACGACGACCTCTTCGATGGCACGGAGGTGGGCGTGGATGGCAGCCGGCGGCAGGTACGCGGTGTCGGCGGTGAGGGTGACGGTGAGCGCGCCGTCGTCCCCGCTCACGTGCAGGCAGTACCGGCAGGCGACGCGGTCCTGCGTCGCGGGGAGGTCGAGCACGCTGCGGCGGCGGAGCGCGGCGAGTTCGCTCGCGCACGGCGCGGAAGCGGTACCGGTCGCCGTGGCCCGTTCCGCCAGCCGCATGTCGTTGAAGCAGCAGTACGGGTGGACCTCGGCGCCGCGCTCACGGGACGCCCGGTCCAACAGGGCGTCCCAGCCGCAGGGATCGTAGGCGGCTGCACGGTACCCGGCGAGCGCGGCCGGCCAGGCGCCCGCCAGCAGGTCGGTGAAGACGGCGTCCGGACCCGGGACCTCGTCCATACGCAGGATGAACAGGGCGTCCTGGGACAGTGTGCTGACCAGGGTGCGGTGGTCCTGTGCCGCGCGGTTGCCCGCGATCGGCATGACCGCCGCTATGGAGTGCCCCTGATCGGCGGCGACCAAGGCGGCCGAGGCCGTGAGGAGCACCGTCGAGCCGCTGACCCGGTGGGTGGCGGCCACCGCCTCGACGGCGCGGGGGAGAGCGGCGGAAACCAGGCGGCCCGTCCAGAATCGAGGGGTGCGCGGCGCCGCGACAGGGTTGGGGAACATGGTCGGCGGCGCCTGCCGCAGGCCCTTCTCCCAGTGCGTGAGCGCGGCCCGGCCGGAGCGGCGGCCGGCCGGGGACGCCTGGTGCCGTGCGAGGCCGAGAGGCGTCTCGGCGCAGGCGGGACCGGCCGACCCGCGGCGTACCAGCAGGCGCAGGTCGCGGACGAGGATTTCGGCGCCGTGCCCGTCGGTGGCCAGATGGCACAGCGCCAGCACGACGTGCGTGATCCGGCCCTCGTGGCGGATGGCGCCGAACCGTACGGGCCACTCGCGCGCATAGTCGAAACGGCGGGAGGACAGGGACGACAGCAGGTTCTCGGCGGCGGCCCCGGCTTCCGCCGGATCGAGCACGTCGTGGAGGCTGACCTCCACCAGTCCCTCGGCGTGGAGGTGCTGGCGGGGTTCTCCTTCTTCACCGGCCACGATCCGGGTGCGCAGCGCCTCGTGACGGACGAGGAGCGCGGCGAGCGCGCCGGTGAGCCGGGGGAGCTCGACGGGCGCACCCCGGTCGGCGAGGGGCAGGACACGGCCGATGTTGAAGTAGTGATCGTTGGGCGCGGTGCGGCCGATCGCATGCCAGATCGCACGCTGGCCCCAGGTGAGCGGGGCGTCGCCGGTGCGGCCGCCCGTGAACGGGACCGCCGTCGTCACTTCGCCGGGCGACCGGCCGGGGTCGGGAACCGCCGCGTGCGGGGTCGCCGTGCCCGGCGCCGTCGTGCCGGGCGCCGCCGTGTCCGGAGCCGCCGCCGTCATCGGGATTCCTCCGCCGCCAGACTCCGCACGCGAGCGGTCAGCCCGGCGAGCCCTTCGGTGTACAGCGCCCGGTCCCCGAGGTCGATGAGGACGCCGTACTCGGACTCCAGGCTGTCGGCCAGCCGCAGCAGGGACAGCGAGCTGACTCCGAGCGCGGCGAGGGGCTCGGCGGAGTCGGCGATGTCGGCGGCGGCGACGCGGCCGTCGGTGGCCTGTTCGACGAGCTGGGCCAGGCGGTGGCGGGTCGGGGCGGACGCGTTCACCGCGCACCGCCGGCCTGCCGGGCCGCCTCGTCCGCCAGACGGCGACGCAGGCTGAGCGGTCGTATGTCCGGCCAGACGAGGTCGACGTGCGCGACGCACTCCTCCTCGGCGCCGCTGAAGCCCTCGGCCCGCCAGCCTGCGGGCAAAGGAGTGCCGTCCGGCCAGAGGGCGTGCTGCTCCTCGTCGTTGACGGCCACGAGATAGCGGGTGGGATCGCTCATGGGTTACTCCTTGCGCAGTGCGGTGACGGCGGCGGTGACGCCGTGCACGGTAGGGGTGTCGAAGAAGACGTCGAAGGGCACGTCCACGCCCAGGTTCTGGCGGATGCGGGCGGCGATGGCGGTGATGGTCAGTGAATGTCCGCCGAGGTCGAAGAGGTCCTCGTCGGGTCCGAGGTCGTCCAGGGCCAGCACCTCGCGCCAGATGGCGAGCACCGCGCCGGTAGTGGGGTCGAGCGCGGCGTGCGGGTCGTCGGCGGCCGTGGGGCCGTTCCGGTCCGGGACCGGCTCCCGCAGCGCGGCCCGGTCCAGCTTGCCGTTGGGCGTGAGCGGGAAGGCGTCCAGCACGGTGTACGTGCCGGGCACGGCGGCGGCGGGGAGCGAAGCGGACAGGTGGGCGTGCAGCTCCTGTGCGGAGGGCGCCGGACCGGCGAGGACGACGTAGGCGCTCAGCCGGCGGTCACCGTCCGCGCCGTGGACCGCGGCCGCGGCCTGGGCCACGGAGGGATGCGACGTCAGTAGCGCCTCGATCTCGCCCAGCTCGATCCGGTGGCCGCGCAGCTTGACCTGGGTGTCGGAGCGGCCGAGGTAGACGAGACCACCGCCCGGCAGCCGCCGGACCAGGTCGCCGGTGCGGTAGAGGCGTGATCCCGGCGGCCCGTACGGGTCGGGGACGAACCGTGCGGCGGTCAGGCCGGATCGGTGCCGGTAGCCGTGGGCCACGCCCGCGCCGCCGAGGCAGAGTTCGCCCGGCAGCCCGTACGGGAGGGGACGCAGTCGTTCGTCGAGTACGTAGGCGCGGGTGTTGGCGAGCGGACCGCCGATGAGAACGTGTCCGTCGTCGGTGACGGCGGGTTCCGCCAGGGTGGACCAGATCGTCGTCTCGGTCGGACCGTAGACGTTCACGAGCCGCTTGCTCACGGCGGCCAGGTCCGTGGCCAGGGACGGGGGCAGTGCCTCACCGCCCGTGAGGGCTACGAGCCCCGCCGAGGCGTCGTCGAGGCCCGCGTCGAGGAGCAGTCGCCACCCGCTGGGCGTGGCCTGGACGTGGGTGACCCCGTTGCCGCGGATGAGGCCGAGGAGCGCGGGCCCGTCGCGGTGGCCGCCCTCCGGTGCGAGGACGACGCTGCCTCCGGTGATGAGGGGCAGGAACAGTTCGACCGCGGAGATGTCGAAGGACAGCGACGTGAGTCCGAGCCAGCGGTCCTCGGGCCGGGAGCCCAGGTGGTCGCGCAGCGCCCCCAGGACGTTGGCCAGAGCGGAGTGAGGTACCTCCACCCCCTTGGGCCGCCCGGTGGAGCCGGATGTGTAGAGCACGTAGGCGGGATGAGAGGGCTCCGGGCCGGGGGGCAGCGCCGGGGTGTCCGTGCAGGTGGGTGCGAGAACGGCCGGGGTGAGGTCGCCCGGACTGTCGGGGTGCGCGGTGACCCGGAGCGCGAGACGGGAGTCGGACCGGATGAAGGCCAGCCGCTCGGCCGGGTAGTCCGGATCGAGGGGCAGGTAGGCGGCTCCGCAGACCAGGGAGGCGAGGGCGGCGACCAGTTGGTCGCGGCCGCGGGGCAACCCGATGCCGACGAGGGTGCCCGGACCCGCGCCGTGGCGGCGCAGGGCGGTGGCCGCGTGTGCGACGAGGTCGGCGAGCTCACGGTAGCTCAGGGTCTCCTCGCCGCTGACGACGGCGAGAGCCTCGGGACGGGCCGCAACCGCCTGCGCGAACAGTGCGGGCACGGTGCAGCGGGCGAGTTCGGGTCGAGGGGGCGGCGCGGCGAGCTGGTCCGACCGCTCCGGGGACGTCAGCAGGGGCAGGTCGCCGACCGGTGTTCCGGGGTCCGCCAGTACGCCGTCGAGGAGCCTCGTCCAGTGACCGGCGATGCGCTGTGCCGACTCGGCGCTGAGGGCGCCGGTCCTGTACTGCAGGCTTGCGTCGATCTCAGGTCCGGAGTCGACGAACTGGAGGTGGAGCAGGTTGCGAGCGGTGCCGCAGAAGCCGATCCAGCGGACTTCGGCGCGCACTCCGGTGCCGAAGCAGGGCTGATCCGTGGTGGGGCGGCGCCGGTAGCTGAGGGAGAGGGGGGTGAGCGCGGTGCGCGGGGTCAGGCCGCGGACGGACCGGCCGAGCGGGATGGCGCGATGCCTGTAGAGGGCGCGCAGTTCGGCACGGACCGTCTGCGACCAGTCCGCGAAGCTCGCGTCCGGCGCCGCGGCGCTGAAGAGGGGCAGCTCGTTGACCGCCAGCCCTACGCCGGCCGTTTCGCCTCGCGGGCGCAGGGACAGTTCGATGGCTGTGACCGGGGCGGGGTCCCCGTAACGGGCGAGGAGCGCGTGCCAGGACGCGGTGAGGATGTCGAAGCGGGTGAGGCCGAGCCGTCGCGCGGTCGTGTCCAGGAGAGCGGTCCGTGCCGGGCCGAGGCTCAAGGAGAGTTCGGTGCCCGGCGCGGGAGCGGTGCCGGGGGTGCGGGAGAGCGTGAGGCCCGGCAGCGTGGGAGTGGCCGGCTCGCGCCAACGGGTTGCCCAGTACGCCTCCGCGCCCGTGAGAGCGTCGGGGGAGGGGTCGGTGACCGGTGGCGGGGTGACAGGAGTGAGCGGACCTCCCCGGTAGGCGGTGGCCAGGTCGCTGATCAGCCGGTCCTTGGACTCGCCGTCGAACACGAGGTGGTGGGCGGTCAGGACCAGCATGTGCCGTACCGGGGACAGCCGGAAGAGGACGAAGCGGTGCATGGGTCCGCTGTCGAGGTCGAAGGGAAGGGCGCGCTCGCGGGCGAGGAGCGTGCCGAACTCACCGGGGGCGCAGTCGACGACGCACGGACGGGACGTCTCCGGGCCGGGGCGGAGTGTGCCGTCGGGGAACACCGTGGTGAGGGCGGGGTGATGGGCTGCGACGGTGGCGCAGGCCCCGGCCATGCGGTGGGAGTCGATGGGGCCGTCGAAGTCCACGGCCACGGTCATGTGATAGGCGGCAGCGGTGTCCAGGGTGCGCTCGGTGAGCCAGACGCCGTGCTGGGCGGGGCTGAGGATCGCGTTCACAGGGTGGCCTCGGGGTCGTCGTGGGCGAGGAGCCGGCGCAGATCGCGTTTGAGGACTTTGCCGGCCTCGTTACGGGGCAGCGCGTCGTGGAACAGCACGGTGGCGGGCAGTTCGTGGACGGCCAGGTGATCGAGCAGGTAGGTCCGCAGCGCGGCGGCGGTCAGTCCGGTGTCGGAGACGACCACCGCGGCGACGACGCTTCCGAGCACGGGGTGGGGGACCCCGACGGCGGCGGCGTCGCGTACCTGCGGATGGGAGTGCAGGGCGTTCTCGACCTGGAGGGTGGAGACCTTGTGGGCCCCCGATTTGACGACGTCGCGCTCCCGGTCGAGCAGGTGCAGGAAGCCGTCCTCGTCGATGCGGCCGAGGTCGCCCATCCGCACCCAGCGGCCGTGGAACACCTCGTCGTCCGCCTCATCCACGTAGGCCCGCGGAGCCGCGGGAGAACGCAGCCACAGCTCACCCGCCCGGCCCGCCGGGACCGGGAGGCCCTCGGGGGTGGTCACGCGCAGATCGGCGAGGGAGGCCGGCCGGCCGGGTGAGGCGGGACGGGCGGGATCGAAGAGCAGGGTGATCTGCGCGGGCGCGGCCTCGGTGGAGGTGTAGTAGTTGGCGATCTGGGCTCGGGGAAAGGCCCGGCCGAGTGCGAGCGCGACCGGCTGGGGCAGCGCGGCGGCAGTGGAACCGACCAGGTACACGGAGTCGAGGGCGCCGGAAGCGGTGGCGCGGGCGAGGGCCGGTGATGCCAGCAGTTCGATCGCCATGGCGGGGACGAGGAAGACGCTGCCGGCGTCGTGTTCGGACAGGAGACGGAGAAAGCGGGCCGGGGTGAACTGCGGAGCCGTGACACAAGCGGCGTGCGCGTTGAGCGCGTTGACCAGCATCGTCTGTCCGGCGTTCGTGCCGACGGGGAAGGCGTGCAGGAAGAAGGAGGAGTGACGCAGCGGCCGGCGGCGATCGTCCAGCGTGCAGCCGTGAGCCAGGTTGGCGTGGCGCGCACCGACCGCCTTGGGGGTTCCGGTGGTGCCGGAGGTGTAGAGGATCTGGGCGAGATCACCGGCTGCGGGGTCCGGCAGGTCCGGCAAGGTGGGGTGTCCGTCGGCGTCGGCCTCGGTCAGCACGCATGTCCCAGGGGGGATGGCGTCGGGGAGGCCGGTCCCGCAGTGCAGCAGGAAGCGGGCGCGCGTGTCGTCGAGGGCGTACGCCGTGGCGGCGGGCGCTGACCGGTCGGACAGGGGAACCGCCACTCCGCCGGCCCGCAGCACCGCGAGGAACGCGACGGCGAACTCGGTCCACCGGCTCGTACCGTAGTGCAGGACGACGCGGTCCCCGGGCCGCACTCCGGCGGCACGCAGGGCGGAAGCGTACGCCCCTGAACGGGCCTGCCAGGAAGCGAAGTCGAGCTGCTCGGTACCGGTGACGAGCGCCGTGCGGCCGCCGTGCGCGGCGGCACGGTGGGCGAGCAGGGCGGGCAGGGTGGCGGCTGCGTGGGTCACGTCCGGCTCGCCTTCGCGCGGCGGGCGGCGGCGATGCGGGCCCGCTCACGCAGGCCGACCAGGTCGTCCGGCTCGGCCTCGGGCACGTCCCGGTCGAAGCGGGCCAGCACGGGAAGGCGCAGGCCGAGCGCGACCATGCCGAGCATGGCGCACCCGAACAGGACGTACATCAGGGCGATGCCGCGCCCGGGGCCGGTGCCGATCAGGGTGCCGAAGACGGGGGCGAGCGCACCACCGGGTTCCATCAGCGGCCCCAGCAACGAGGAGCCCAGTGGTGCGATGACCCCGTGGCCCAGCGGCAGGGTGGACCAGGCGACCAGGGTGTTCAGGGCGAAGACGCGGCCGTGGAAGCGCTGGGGCACCTTGACCTGGACGATCGTGGAGTAGACGCCGTTGACGAGGGAGAGCGCGAAGGACATGCCGAACGCCCCGGCGGCGATCACCCAGAGGCTGGCGTGGAGACCGGTGATGGCTCCGGCCAGGGCCAGGAGGGCCGCGACGCCGAGCATGCCCCGCAGACGGTGCCTGCGCGGCCCGCCCCAGAAGCCCATGACGATCCCTCCGAGGATCGCTCCGGCGCCGCCCGCGACGGCGACCCGCGCAGCGCCCTGGAGGTCGTCGAAGGCGAGGACCATCGGGGTGATGAGCAGGAAGAGGGGTGAGAGGAAGATGTTGAGGCCCGCGAACCACAGGAGCATGGCCCGGAATCCCCGGTTGCGCCATGAATGGGCGAAGCCGTGCCGGATCTCGGAGACGAGCGACTCGCGCCGCGTCCACGGCAGGGTCCGGGGGAACTTCACCGCGAGCAGGATGCCGATGGCCAGGACGTAACTGACCACGTCGATGACGAGGATGCCGTCGAGTCCGATTGCCGCCATGAGTGCGACGGCGACCAGCGGAACAACGAACTGCGCTGTTCCGAAAGCGAGTTGCACGATGCCGTTGGCATGGCCGAGGTACTGCTTGGGCACGAGTTGCGGCACCGCCGAGGCGTAGGCGAGCCGTTGGAAGGTCAGGGCGAGGGAGAGCACGCCGAGCAGGACGTACACCTCCCAGGAGTGCAGGTTTCCGGTGAGGAGCAGGGCCAGGAGTCCGGCCTGAGTGGTGCAGGCGGCGATGTCGCCGGCGAGGAGGACTGTGCGCCGGTTCATCCGGTCGACGAGGGCTCCCGCGAGCGGACCGACGAGGATGCCGGGGACCATGGCGACGACCGCGTACAGCGCGTACCGGGTCAGGGAGCCGGTGTTCAGGAGGATCCAGATCGGCAGGGCGAACTCGGTCAGTGCCGAACCGGTGATCGAGACGAGCTGCCCGGCTGCGACCAGGAGGAAGCGGCGCATGCTGGGTTCGGGCCCGGCGTCGGACTCCGCGTCGTCATGGGGTTGAGCGGACGGCGGCTGCGCTGCGGTCTCCCCGGCCACGGGTGTGCCGGCGGTCGCAGTGGCGGGGCCGGTGTCGCCGTGGAACCACCACGACTGGAGCGGATCGCAGGCGGGGAGCTCGTCCGTCCGCCCGTCGCGGACGGCGAGGTGCACCGTGGTGACCGCGTCGGCCACCTCGGCCGCCCGGTACTTGAGGAAGAAGTGACCGCCCTGGTCGAGCACGGCGACGGCGGAGCGTTCGGCGAGCAACAGCCACTCGCGGTAGCGCTCCTGGTAGAAGTCGGCGGCAGGGTCCTGGTCGCCGACCAGACAGATGAGCGGGGCGCGCAGCCGCGGAGCGCCGGCGGAGACATCGGCGATGGCGCGGGTGAAGTAGTCCTCGGCGGCCTGCGTGTCCCGGCGCATGTTGCCGATGATGAACGCGGCCTGCTCCTTGTCCAGGTCGGAGGTGTTCACACCGAGCCCGATGAGCCAGTTCGCGTAGACCCGGTCGCCCAGGAGGCGTTCGAGGGAGGCGACGCGGCTGAGTGCGCCGAGGACGCGGCTGCGCGGCCGGGCGAACGGAAACTGGGCGCCGGCGTACACGGCCTCCAGGGGGTGGCCCGTCGCCTCCAGCAGCCGGGACACGGCGATCGCCAGCGCCGTGCCGACGGCGCAGTGGCCGTAGACGACGACGGGGCCCTCCGTCCGGTCCCTCACCTCGCCCGCGATGCGCTCGGCGAGTTCGTCGAACGGAACGGACTCCTCGGTGACGCCGACATCGTGGCCCGGCACGGCGACGGCCCACAGCTCGACGTCGGAGGGCAGCGCGTCCGCGACCGGCTGGTAGACGACGGGGCTGCCGCCACCGTAGGGGACACAGACGAAGGTGCGGGTCCGGCGGGCGGCGGACACGGGCGGGGTGAGCCGGTGCAGCAGCGGCCGCGGACCGTCCTCGTGCTCGTCCCTGGCGGCGACGGCGGCCAGGTCGCGGATGGTGCGGTGAGTGAAGAGGTCCATGACGCTGACGGGCTGTGCGCCCGCGTCGGTGAGCCTGCCGCGGGCCCTGGCGACGACCTGGGTGGCGAGCAGCGAGTGGCCGCCGAGGTCGAAGAAGTCCTCGTCGGTGCCGACTTCCGTCAGGCCGAGCACCTCGCTCCAGATCTCGGCGAGCAGGCGCTCGGTCGCGGTGGCGGGCCGGGTGGCTCCGGATGCGCGCCGCAGCTGGGGAGCGGGCAGGGCGCGGCGGTCGAGTTTCCCGTTGGGGGTGAGGGGCAGGAACGGGACGACGGCCACCGCGGCGGGGACCTGATGGTCGGGCAGCAACCTCTTGAGCGCCGTACGGAGCCGAGCCGGATCGGGCTCGTCCGAACCTGAAGCGGCCACGACGTACCCGACGAGGCGCTTGTCGCCGGGCCGGTCCTCGCGCAGGACGACGGCGGCGTCGGCTATACCGGGCTGTGCGCGCAGTGCGGCCTCGGTCTCGCCGGGCTCGATCCGCAGCCCACGCAGTTTGATCTGCTGGTCGATGCGGCCGAGGTGCTGGAGGGCCCCGTCCGGGAGGCGGCGGGCGAGGTCTCCGGTGCGGTAGAGGCGCGAGCCCGGCGGGCCGTAGGGGTCGGGTACGAAGCGGGACGCGGTCAGGCCCGGCCGGCGGTGGTAGCCGAGGGCGACCGCGGTTCCGCCGATGTGCAGTTCACCGGGGGCGCAGGGCGGCACCGGGCGCAGGGCGGCGTCCAGGACGTACAGCCGCGTGTTGTCGATCGGGAGCCCGATCGGCACCGTCTCCAGGGGGCCGGCGCACTCCCACGAGGAGACGTCGACGGCGGCCTCCGTGGGGCCGTACAGATTGGCGAGGGAGCAGTGCGGAAGCCGGCCGGTCAGCTCGCGGGCGGCGTCGGGCGGCAGGGCTTCTCCGCTGCTGATCACACGGCGCAGTGTCGTGCACCGTTCGATTCCCTCTTCGCCGAGGAAGACCGTCAGCATGGCGGGGACGAAGTGGGCGACGGTGACGCCGGCGGAGGCGATGAGGTCCCGCAGGTAGCCGCTGTCCTTCTGGCCGCCGGGCTTGGCGAGGACGATGCGCGCGCCGGTGGCCAGGGGCCAGAAGAACTCCCAGACCGACACGTCGAAGCCGACGGGGGTCTTCTGCAGGACGGCGTCGTCCCCTCCCAGACGGTAGGCGTCCTGCATCCACTGGATGCGGTTGGCGATCGCCCGGTGGGTGTTGGGGACGCCCTTGGGGCGGCCGGTGGAACCGGAGGTGTAGATGAGGTACGCGGTGTCGTCGGGGCCGGGGCCCGACGGACCGCGGCGTGACCTGGGCGGCTCCGCAGGATCGTCCAGCAGCATGATCTGAGCGGTGCAGCCGTGCGGGGTGGGCAGTCCGCGCTGGGTGAGCAGGACGGGCGCGTCGCTGTCCGCGAGGAGGAAGGCGAGGCGTTCGGCAGGGTAGCCGGGTTCCAGCGGCACATAGCCCGCGCCGGTCCGCAGGATGCCGAGCAGGCCGGCGACGAGTTCGGGCGAGCGTTCGGAGCAGATGGCCACCAGGCTTCCCCGGCCGACACCCTCGGCGGTCAGACGCGCGGCGATCCGGTCGGCCTGTGCGTCGAGCTGCCGGTAGGTGAGGGCGGCCCGGCCTTCGACGGCCACGGCGACCGCGTCGGGCGTGCGGGCGGTCTGCTCGTCGACGAGGGCGGTCAGGGTGGTGGGTGGACGCTCCAGCGCAGTGCCGTTGAACCGGCAGGTCTCGAAGTCGGACTCGTCCGCAGTGGGCCCGGCGAGGCCGGACAGCGGGGTCTCCGGGGCGGCCGCCACGGCTTGGAGGAGGCGGCCGAGGTGGTCGGCGAGACGCGCGATGTCGGACGCGTCGAAGAGGTCCGTGTTGAAGTTGAAGGAGCCGCGCAGCCCGTCGGGCCATTCCTGGAGGAAGAGCTCGAGATCGAAACGGGTGCCGCTGGCCCGCACCCCGAACGGCTCGACCCTCAGGGAGGTTTCCGAGCCGGCATCATGCTGGGTGGCGTAGTTCTGGACCGCCAGGACGGCCTGGAAGACGGGCGGCCGGGACACGTCCCGGGGCACCTTCAGCTCGCTGACCAGCTGCGCGAACGGCAGGTCCTGGTGGGCGTAGGCGTCGAGGCAGGTCTCGCGGGTGCGGCGCAGGAACTCCGCGAAGGAGGGGTCGCCCTCCAGCCGGGCCGGAAGAGCGATCACGTTGACGAACATGCCGACCAGCGGCTCGAGTTCCGGTTCGGTGCGCCCGGCGACGGGGGAGCCGACGGCGAAGTCCCGCTGACCGCTGTAGCGGGCCAGGAGGACTTGGAAAGCGGCCAGGAGCACCATGTGGACGGTCGCGTCGTGCGTGCGCCCGAGCGCCGCGAGCCGGTCGAGGAGGGTGCGGTCGACGGAGAACGCGCGCCCGGCGCCGTCGAAGGTCTGACGTGGCGGGCGGGGACGGGAGAAGGCGAGCTCCAGTGGCTCGATCCCGGCAAGTTCGCGGCTCCAGTGAGCGACCTCGGCGGCGAGCCGCTCACCGCTGAGCTGCTCGCGCTGCCACAGGGCGAAGTCTCCGTATTGCACGGCCAGTTCGGGGAGCGGATCCGGACTCCCCGCGACGCGCGCTGCGTAGCCGCGCAGCACCTCCCCGAGCAGGACCTCGCTGGACCAGCCGTCGCTGACGCTGTGATGGACCACCAGGAGGAGTATGTGGTCGTCGTCGGCGAGCCGGATCAGGAGCGCTCGCAGCAGCGGCCCTTCCTCCAGGTCGAAAGGTACGGCCGACGCCTCGTCGACGAGCATTTCGGCCTCGGACAGGCCGTCGGCCTCGGTGAGGGTGAGATCAGCGGGCCCGGGCGGATCGACGACGAGCAGAGGAAGTCCGTCGTCGGTGGCCGGATACCGCGAGCGCAGCGTCTCGTGCCGGGCCACGCTCGCGTCCAGAGCGGCGCGGAGAGAACCGGCGTCCAGCGGGCCGCACAGCCTGCGGACCACGGGGATGTTGTACGCGGCTGTTCCAGGGGCGAACTGCTCCATGAACCAGAGCCGTTCCTGGGCGAATGACAGCGGGACGGGCGCGCCGGGGTCCCGGCGGGGCACGGTGGCGCGGGTGGTGGCGCGCGAGGCCAGCCGGCGCCGCAGGAGTTCCTTCTTGGCGGCCGAGAGGCGGGTCGCAGCGGATTCTGCCGGGTGGGCGGTGTCGGCGCTCATGAGGCGGGCCGGCTTCCTTCCAGTGCGTTCTGCGCGGCGAGGAGCTCTTCGGCCGCCGTTTCCGACAGGGCGTCGATCTCGGCGGCGAGGGCGGCTTCGACAGCCTCGGCGAAGGCCGCCACGGTGCGGTGGGTGAACAGGGTGCGCAGGGGGACGGCGAGGTCGACGGCGGCGCGGATTCGGGCGACCACCCGGGTCGCGAGGAGCGAGTGGCCACCCAGGTCGAAGAAGTCGTCGAAGGCGCCGACGGGGCCTGTGCCGAGTACCTCCCGCCAGATGTCCGCCACGAGCTCCTCCGCCTCGGTCCGGGGCGGCAGGTGGACGGTTCGGACGGGCGGGACGGTCCCGGGATGCGGCAGGGCCGCCCGGTCCACCTTGCCGTTGGGGGTGAGGGGCAGGTGATCGAGCACGGCCCAGGCGTCGGGGACGAGATGGGGTGGCAGTGTGGTGGACAGCTCGGCGCGCAGTCGCGCCGGGTCCGGCGGGGGCGTTCCGGGCGCGGGCACGACGTGGGCGATCAGCCGGTCGTCGCGGGCGGACACCACAGCCTCGGCCACCCCGGGCAGGGCGCCGAGCGCGGCTTCGACCTCGCCGGGCTCGATCCGGAATCCGCGCACCTTCACCTGGCCGTCCTGGCGGCCCAGGAACTCCAGCTGTCCGTCGGCGCGACGGCGTACGCGGTCGCCCGTGCGGTAGCGGCGGGCCCCTGGCGGACCGTCCGGATCGGGCACGAAGGACCGGGCGGTGGCGCCGGGACGCCCCAGATACCCGTCGCCGACACCGGCCCCGCCGATCACCAGCTCGCCGGGCGTGCCGGGCGGCACGGGTGTGCCGTGGCGGTCCAGCACGGCGACGGTCGTCGCTCCGATGGGGCGGCCGATGGGCGGCATGCGCAGCTCGTCGGCCGCGCCCAGGTCCGCCGTGGTGGCGATGACGGTCGTCTCCGTCGGGCCGTAGGAGTTCACCAGCCGCACCGTGTCGCCGAATCGGGCCCGCCAGGCGGCGACCGCCTCGGCGCGTGCCTGGTCGGCGCCCAGGATCAGCAGGCGCAGCGAGTCCGGCCACGGTGTCTCGTCCAGATCGGCGACGAGGTGGTGCCAGTAGGGGGTCGGCAGGTCCAGGACGGTGACACCGGCCGCGTACGGTTCGGCCAGCTGGTCGGAGAGGGTGGCGCCGGGCCGGGCCGTGACGAGGGCCGCGCCCGACACCAGTGCCGGGAAGATCTCCTCGGCGCTGGTGTCGAAGGAGAGCGAGGCACAGTGCAGGACGCGGTCTGCCTCGCCGAGGCCGTAACCCTCGCGCATCCATGCGACACGCGCCGCGAGCGCGCGGTGCGGTACGAGGACGCCCTTGGGCGTGCCGGTGGAGCCCGAGGTGTAGATGACGTAGGCGAGGTCGTCCGGGCCCGCCTCGGTGCCGGGCCCGGGGAGAGGCCCGGTGGTCCCGGTGTCGGCCGGTGGGGCGACGGAGAGGACGGGGAGGTCGAGGGTGAGGCCCGCTACGGGCTCGCCGTCAGCTGTGAGCAGGAGGGCGGCCCCGCTGTCCCTGAGCATGAAGTCGAGCCGTGCGCAGGGATATTGCGGGTCCAGCGGGAGGTATCCGGCGCCGATGCGCCAGGCGGCGAGCATCGCCACGACCGGCTGCGGACCACGGGGCAGGCAGAGCGCGACGAGGTCCCCGCGGCGCACACCGCAGGCGAGGAGCCGGGCGGCCAGGGCGCGTGAGGCGTCGGCGAGTTCACCGCGCGTGAGGCTTTCGTCGGGACCGATGAGGGCCGCGGCGCCGGGGGCGAGCGGCGCCTCGTCGATCGCGGCGAGGACCGTCGGGGGGTGTGCCGCGAGAGCGGGTCCCGCAGCTTCGTCCCGCTGTAGCGCCAGTTCGTTTTCGTCGAGCAGCGGCAGCAGACGTATGGGCGTGCCGGGGGCTTCCAGGGCGGCGCGCAGGAGGACCTCGAAGCGAGCGGCGATCCGGGCGGTCTGCGTCGCGTTCAGGAGATCGGTGCGGTAGCCGAAGACGGCGTGCAGATCGTCACCGTCCGGACGGACGTCCAGGGTGAGTTCGAACTTGGCGGCGGTGTGGCCGCCGTCGCCCTCGGCGCACACGAGGTCCGCGAAACGGTGCTCGCCGAGAGCGCCGCCGCTTTGCGTGTGCACGGTGAGGAGGGTCTGGAAGACGGGCGTACGACCGGTGTCGCGGTCCTGCCGCAGCTCCTCGGCAAGCCGTTCGAACGGAACGCGGCCGTGCGTCAGAGCGCGCAGCCAGTCGCCGCGGATCCGCCGCAGGACGGCGTCGAACGACGGTGCGTCGGCGAAGTCCGCGCGCAGGACCAGCGTGGAGGAGAAGTAGCCCACGGTCCGCTCGCTGTCGACCGTGGTCCGCGCCGCGGTGGGCACTCCTACACAGAAGTCGTCCTGACCGGTGCAGCGGTGGAGAAGAACCTGATAGGCGGCGGCGATCACCATGAACGGCGTGAAGCGCCGTGAACGGGCGAAGGCCTCCACCCCGGCGCCCAGACCGCGAAGCACCCGGGTGTGGTAGGCGCCGGAGCTGCCGGGGACCTCGGGGCGCGGGCGTTCGAGAGGAAGCGCCAACGGCGTTGCCCCACACAGCAGTTCGCGCCAGTGGTCGAGGGCTACGGTGGCCTCGGGCCCGTCCAGCCACGCGCGCTCAGCGACCGCGTGGGCCAGATACGACGGCGGTTCCGTCAACTCCGCTGTGACGCCCGCGCGATGGGCGGAGTAGTGCGCGGCCAGTTCGGAACGCAGGAGACCCAGGGACCAGCCGTCGGCGACGATGTGGTGCACCACGAGACAGAACGTGTACGTGTTCTCCCCGGTACGCAGCAGTGCGGCTCGCAGCAACGGCCCTTCGGCCAGGTCGAAGGGCCGATTGGTGAACTCGCCGAGACACGCGAGGGTGTCGGCCTCGGAACGCCCCCGCAGATCGCGGGTGTCGAGCGGCACGGAAGCCGGCGGTTCAACGACCACGTACGGACGTCCGTCGACGGCGGGAAACCGGCTGCGCAGCGCCTCGTGCCGCCCAGTCACCGCGTCCAGGGCGGCACTCAGGGCCTTGGGCGACAGAGGTCCCGTGAACCGGAGCACCAACGGAATGTTGTAGGCCGCGTCCCCCGGTTCGAACTGGTCCAGGAACCAGAGACGTTCCTGCCCGACGGAGAGCACGGCCGTGGCGTGAGCCCTCACCGGCCCCGTTTCGCTCGCCGGCTGAAGCTGCTGGTCGGGTGTGGGCATGACGCTCCTGGGGGCCAGGCCGTTAGGTCGGCCCGAACTGGCTGAAACCGCATACGTGTTCCGCAGGTGGGTGACGCGCGGAGGGAGGGGGACAGCTGCCCTGATGGCCTGTCGTGATGCCGCAGATGCTAGAGAGAGACTCAACTGTGGGTCAATGGTCTGGACCAGATTATTGATGCTGAGGGAGATGCCGGACGCGCATCGGACCAGGACAAACGCCATGATCGAGTGCAGGGGCGCCGGTTTGGCGCGTCGCGCGCAGCCCGCGCGCGTCCCACGGCAGGGACGGTGCAGGCCGGGATGGAGCCGACCGGGCGCCGTGTCCGCGGCAGTTGTCGCGCCGTACGTTCCACGGCGCCCGATCAGGGGACACACGGCCGAAATGTGTCCCCGTCTGCGCACCCCCACCGCTGGGCGTCAGCTTCGGGCCGGTGTTCGGTCCGGCTCGGCACCGGCGATGCGAGTCCGGCCACCAGCCTCCAGTTGACCCCCGGATCGTGTTCCCGAAGCCGCTCGTCCCCCATCCCGGCCCCTCGCTCGGCCCGGCCTCCTGCTTTGCACGCTGATCTTCCTCCCGGTGCGAAAACGCCCTCCCCGACGCCTTGGCCGTCAACCACGCGCTGTGAGATCGTCCGCAGGTGAATGACACTGATGGTGGGGCCACAGCCTTGGGGCGACCTGACGACGGCACCGCGTCCGCCATGCGCTTCGCGACGGAACTCGTCGCGTGGGTGGCCACCCCCTGGGCCCTCGCCGGCCACTCGTGGCTGCTTGCCGGACTGTCCGTGCTGGCCCTGATCGGCCTCCCGACGTTGTTCTCCACCCCGGGCGACAAGGCCAACGTCATCGTCGCGGTGCCGGGCTGGGCCACGATCCTGCTGGTGCTGCTCCAGATCGCCGCGGCTGTGACCTGTTCTTGGCTGGCCTGGCCCGCCTGGGCGGCGGTTCCTGCGACCGTGCTCGCCGCCGGCACCCTCGTCACGGAGCGTCGACGCTGGCGGTGGCTCGTTTCGGCGAACCGCCTCGTCAGGTAGGCGCCTGCTGCGGGTCTTCAGCGCTTCAAGCAGGAAGCGGGTGTGGTCCGGTCCGGTACGCGCGCAATCGCCCAGCGGCAGCGCAGGGCACACTCCTCGCGCCGCAGCAACGCGGACGATACGGTGGCCGGTGTTGATTACTTCCGCGCGGCCCTCCGATCCCGTCACGGCTGTGATCAGTGGCTGTGATCAGTGGATGTCCCCGGTGCCGGTCCCACCGGCTGAGTACGCGATCATGGCGGTCATGGTTCCCCCGACATCCAAAGAACCCGGCACAGTCCTCGGTGATCGTGTCAAGGTCTGGTTTCGCTTCGTACCGCGTGAGGGCTGGCTCCCGCAGGACTCCGAGGGGCTGTGGGCCACCGTCCTGTCGGGAGACACCGCTCAGGTGAACAACGTCCCGTTCCTCGTCCCGGGAGTAGCGCAGGACGACGTCGTGCGCTACGTCATCGGGGACGATGGGTTGCGCTGGGTCACGGAGCGAGTGGAGTGGTCAGGCAACTGCACCGTTCGTGTCCTGCCGGCCGCGAAGGGGCCGCTCGGGCCCAGCGCGCGAGCCGTGCACGACCTCTTCGCTCCGTATGGCCTCGGTGGCGAGGCGTTCAGCCTGCAACTCCCGCTTGTTGCCCTCAACGTGCCGCCCACCGCTGATCTGAGGCAGATCAAGGCACTGCTGATCCGAGGACAGGACGAGGGATGGTGGGGCTTCGAGCTGTCGTGCACCAGCGATGCCTGGGAAGCTGCCTGACTTGGCCCTATCGAGCAGTAGTGGCCTCCGGCATCGTCGAAGGCCACGTAAGCCGGATCAAAATGATCAAACGCCAGATGTACGGCCGGGCCGGATTCAGTCTGTTGCGGAAGCGAGTCCTCCGTGCCTGCCTGCGGCTCTGTTACGCGACGAGCGTGTCCGCTCAGCTGATCGCAAACGGCACGGGATCCAGGCTCAGCTTTCTCCGGCATGAGTCGACGGCCCGCGTGACCCAGGCGGTCACTGCGTCGCGATCTCCCGCGATCGCGTGAAGCTCACGCGCCTTCTCCTGGGCATCGAATTCCCACGGGACCAGGGCGTCCTCTCGAAGGACTCGCTCGAAGTAATCGCGGGCCGTGTCCGGATCCCCAACCAGAGCGGCTGCGATCCCAGAGTCGAAGCAGTCCCAGAGAAACCCCCGCCGCACCGGCCGGGACGTCAGGTATCGAGCGGCATCCGGCAGACCCGCAAACCTCTCCCTCAGCGCGGTCACGTTCGCAGCCGCCTGCCGACTGAGTTCAAGCGCCAGCGACGTGAACTGATCCTCGTTGCGAAACAGCTCGGAGCCGACCCGGACTGCATCCACGTGGAAGGCCAGCTGGTCCACGTCGTGCCACAGCCACATCGCACCGACGTGCAGACCACTGCCGGCAATCCGCGGCGGCGTGAACTCCACAACCCCGAGCCACCAGCCGCGATCATCAATCCATAGTCGCGACCGCCCGCGATGGTCCAGGCCGAGCGGCTTCAAAGACTCCCGCGCCGCCGAGGTGATGATCCGGAGCACCGGACTGCGATCCGGTGAACTGGTCACCAGCTACCCCTTTTCCCTCCGGCTGTCGTACTCGGGCAAGGCCGTCCACCGTGTGTGCGCCTCCTGCGGCCAGGAAGCTTTCTTCGAAGGCCACGTCCACCGCAACGAGTCCTCCGACATCGCCGACCGGGCGATGAAGGACCAGATGACCTACCGGGGCTTCCTTGCCGAACTGCCGATGACCGAGTTCGACGACCGGTCCCGCCGCCGCTCGCAGAGGCGGATCAAAGCGGCCGTCTTCCCGCGGGAGAAGTCCCTGCGCGCCTTCGACCTGACGCCGACACGAACATCTACGCGGCTACCATTCACACCCTTGCAAGCTGTGAATGGATCAAGAAGCGCCAGCCGCTCTGCCTGATCGGCGACTCCGACACGGGCAAGTCCCACATGCTCATCGCCCTGGGCGCCGAGGCGGCCCCGCGGCTCTGCGCGGCCATCGTCGACCGCCTCACGTTCAACGGCACCATCATCGAACCCGGACCGGCTCCTCCGCCTCGCCACCACCTGAGCTCGCGCCGAACAGGCGCTTACGGGATGAGCAGGCAATCGGTCCCGGTCAGCATGCGAACGAGGTCGACCCAAGGAGAGCGGTCAAAGATCGAGACCCGCCCGGTTGATGTCGACCAGGTCCGGGTCCTGGGCCGCGAGCGCCTGCTCGAAGGCTTGCCAGCCCTGGACCCGGACGAAGTCGGCTTCGACTGACGTAACGGGGACCAACCAGATGATTGCGACGTCACTGCCGTTCTCGATCGTCACGGAGAAGAAAGCGTCGTCGAAGTAGACCGGCAGGGCTGCATAGAGAGCCGTCTTGTTTCCGCCCGGGAGAGGGACCGGCAGAGGGATCACGTCCCCGCGCATCACTGCGTGGCCACCGTGCACCATGCGCTCGGCCACGAATTCCACCACCTCCGGCAACGGGCCGGGCTCCTGCCCGTCCTTCAAGTAGTCGCAGGCCATGAGTTCCTGGTGGTGGTGACGATCCGACGTCCGGACTTGCAACGGTGTCCGAAACAACCCGATCGTGGCGAACGCCTGGACCCGCGGGAGCCGGCCATCCCGGAACCACGCCACCTGGGGACTGCCCTCAGGAGCCCCGTCACGGGCCGGCCAGGCACCGCCCATGCGGCCGAGCCGGCCCTCAAGGTGATCTATCAGCTCAGGCATCGGGCACTCCTCATCCGGCACTCGCTGTCCGCGCCACTCGCGTTGGCGATGATCTCCAGACAGTAGCCCTGGCAAGGCCGAACCGAAGCCAGCCCCCCCCAGCTGTCACCACCCGCCAGTCAGCCGCTCCGCGACGTCAAATCGCAACGACATTTCCCGGCCTCCCGATCCACAGGCGTCATCTGTCGGCGTACTTGCCTATGGGCAGAGGTGCGTACGGATGAACGTGCAGAGCAAGTAGCCGCCCGCTGCGCTCATCGCCATGCGAGAGGACGGGGCAGTGCACGTTCGTTACTTCAATCAGACCGGCTGGACCGCGATCTTCAATGGCACCGAGACCGAGATCGGCCGCGCGGTGCGGGTGGAGGCATGGGACCCGGCAACTGGAACGGCACTCGTAGTCGACCCGAAGCGAGGCGCCATGCGTCCCGTCACGGACTACGAGGCCTTCTCCCACCTTGCGAAGGCCGGCCAGGTCGTAGCCGCAGTTCCTGGTGGCGGGTGGCGGGCCCACTGGAAGGGCGACGGCCCGGGGAACACTCCGCTCACGGAACAGGTACTCGCGTGGCTGATCACCTCGCAGGCCGGCCAACGGCCATCACGACGGATGCTCACGGGTATGTTGACGATGCCGACAGTGCCGACGCCTTCATCCCGCCGGGTGAGGAGCTGGGCCAGGATCGAACTCCCGGATCAGGCGACTTCCGTCTCGCGCTCGACAGCCTTGAGGCGGTTCTTCAGCCGATAGCCGGGACCGTTGATGGCGACGACTTCGCAGTGGTGCAGGAGGCGGTCGAGGATAGCGGTGGCGAGGACTTCGTCGCCGAAACCTGGCCCCATTCCATCTGGCGTCCAGAGCCCACAGCTGCTCACGCGTCAGACGGGCCTGGCACCGCTGTCTCACGTCACTGCATCGCTCGCTCCCTCTCTTCGCTTCACCGGGAAGGAGGGGGTGGAGAGGGAAGTGGGCCTGGCGGAAATGGGGATGCGCGAGGCGGTGCCGTGGCCTAAGGATGCACGGTATGACTCCCGCGACTGACTCAGCCCTGCCACCACCATCCGTTTTGCGAGGGTTCCAGCTGACAGGGCGTCCTCAGGTGCTTGAAGGCGGGCAGGGGCAGAGCGTTCGAGTGGGCGACGTCGTGCTGAAGCCGGCTGGTGACGGTGCTGACGTGGAGTGGACCGCGACGCTGATGCATGGCCTGCAGAACAGGAAGGGCTTTCGTGTCCCGCGATTTCTGCGTTCTGCAAGGGGTGGTCACGTCGTCGAAGGGTGGGCGGCGACCCGATTTCTGACGGGCGAGCCAGGGCCGGCCGGCAGATGGGACTCTTTGTTGGCTGCGGGTAGGGCCTTCCACGAGGCTCTGCGGAACGTGCCGCGTCCCGATCGGCTGGACGTGCACCAGCATCCGTGGGCGTTGGCCGATCGCGTTGCCTGGGGCGAGACCACCGTGGAAGTACCAGCGAGCATCGCCCAGTTGGTCACCGGACTGCAGGCGCTCCGCGAACCCGTGGACGTGCGTGCTCAGCTCATTCACGGTGACCTTACGGGAAATGTTCTCTTCGCTCCTGGCCATGCTCCCGCGATCATTGACTTCTCGCCGTACTGGCGCCCGGTTGCGTACGCGGATGCGATCGTGGTGGTCGATGGCCTGCTCTATCACGGGGCCGGACCCGACCTGGTCGACTCCGCGGCCCCTAGCGCCGAGGGCGCTCAGATGCTTTTGCGGGCTCTGATCTTCCGTTTGGTCGCCCTGGGCGTGCTGGTCGGCCGCGGCGGTGTGCCGGCTGAGGACGAGTTGATCAGGTTTGCTCGCGTATCTCAGCTGGTTGAAGAGCGAATCGGCGAATATCACGGCTCAAGCGCCTGTTGACCGTGGCCGCGTCGATGGCTGGACCAGCCGTGAGCGCGTCTTCGGTATCTGCGTGGCAGGGACGGCGTCACCCGGAACGGGGCCGTAGCCAAGACGGTCGCGACCGACTCGAACGACATCTCCTGAACACGACCCTCCAGCGGCATCCGGACGCCGAGCCTCGCCCGGTGACAGAACGAGTCCGCGCTCGCGATATCGAGGGCGACGAAAGCCGGTGGTTACTGCGGACAGTCCATAGCGGCCGGGTTTCGTGTCGACCTGGCAGCGCCCGCAGTGGTCGCGGTGCAGTGGGAACGTCCTCGGACGGCCGCCCCAGGACTTCCGGCCGCTACTGCGTGACCACGGTCGTCCCGGTCCCGGTCCCGGGACCAGCAGCCTGCCCGCTGTGCCGGTGTCCCCACGCTGTGCCAGTTCCTTGTTGATCCACATCCGTAGCGGGTAGACGGGCGGCATGGCTGACGTGGTAGAGGCTGGGCTATGGGGGTTGGTGGCGGGCTCCGCGCTGCTCCTCGGTGCTGCGCTCGGGTACGGGCTGCGGGTGCCGCGCAAGGTGATCGCGACCGTGATGGCGTTCGGGGCAGGTGTGCTGATATCGGCGGTCTCCTTCGAACTGGTCGGTGAGGCGTATGAGCAGGCGGGACTTGCTCCCGCGGCTATGGGCACGCTCATCGGCGCACTTGCCTACACCGGGGGCAACGTGTGGCTGGCCGGCCGGGGTGCCAGGCACCGCAAGCGCTCCGGTCACGCGCGGGGGGAGGTGCAGCCCTCGGAGACGGAGCAGGGGGGCTCCGGAATGGCGCTTGCGCTCGGCGCGCTGCTCGACGGGATACCGGAGTCCGCGGTGATCGGCGTCGGACTCCTCGAGGGCGGTGCGGTCAGCCTGGTGACGGTGGCCGCGGTGTTCATCAGCAACGTGCCCGAAGGGCTGTCCAGTTCGGCGGGGATGAAGAAGGCGGGCCGCACCAAGGGATATGTCTTCGGTGTCTGGGCGGCGATTGCCGCAGCCAGCACGGTCTCGGCCGTCCTCGGCTACACGGTCGTCGGTTCCTTCTCCCCGTCCGTGATTGCCGCGGTGACCGCGGTAGCGGCGGGAGCGATTCTCGCCATGATTGCCGACACGATGATTCCCGAGGCGTTCGAAGACGCCCACCTGGCCATCGGACTGATCACGGTGTCCGGCTTCCTGGTCTCCTTCGCCCTCTCCCACACGTGACCGCTGCGTTCGGGAGCCCGTGGACCGTGCCGGGCTGCGGGACAGCCCTCAGCAGGTGGCGCATGCCTTCTGTCGAGTCACTGGCCACCAGGTGCCCCCGCCTGGCCGGGGAGATTTCAGCGGCCATGGAGAATGCCCGTGCAGGTAGCCGTGGGAGGGACGGCCTGGCGTTTTTCGGAGACCCATTTCGGAGACCCAGGTGTGTGGCAGGCGGCGCTCCTTCGTCGTTCGGGACGGGCGCCGATAGGCTCGGCAGATGATCAATATGTCGGTGCGGGGAGACCGCAGGAGCGTAGTGGCCCGGGCCGAAGGCGGTGTGGAGTGGACTGCTGCCTTCGCGGATCTGGACCCGGCGGAATTCCCGATGCTCTGGGCCCTGGATCCCTACGGGGATGCGGTCTTCAACCACCGTCAGGTTCCCATGCTGCTGGCGGAGCTCGACCGGCTCCCGACGGAGTGTGACGGTGACTGGGTGGGGCAGGCCCGCGAGTTGTGCCAGGTCGCCCAGCAGGGAGTGCACCGGTATCTGTGGTTCGTCGGGGACTGACGGTGCGCAGTCGGACCGGCGATTCGTCCCGCCGGTCGCCGGTCTTCGCCCAGCGCGCGTTCGCGGGGGTGTCCAGAGGGTCGGCCATCCACGCGATGACTCTGGAAGCCCTCGATCATCTACCGGGTCGAACCGGGACACCGTCACGTTCCGGAACTGGAAGCAACGCTCGGATTGATCGTGTCGAAGTAGACCAGGTCCGTAGCCGCGTCGAAGTAGAACCGCCCCGCATACGTCTCGCCCGTCACCTGACGGTCGAAGGATTCGCTACGAACCCACCGGGCCCCTTCTGGCATGAACTGCACCAGTTCCGACGGTAGTTGATGTGGCTTCGCGGCCTTGAAGCCTCGCTGCGACGACGTCCCCGTGATGGAAGAGACGGCTCCGGCTCGCAACTGGGCGAACCCCACGACGCGAAGGTCCGTGGGGCCCGGAACCCTCGCATCGGTGGTACCCAGTGCGACGCCCAGCCAATGTGCATCGGAGAGCGGGCCGAGCGGGGCGAACCGACGTTCGAGCGGCTCGGAGTCCGTACGGACTTCGTTGCCGTCCTTGTCCTTCGCAGTCGACGTACACGCCGCGAGTAGCGTCGCAAGGCCCAGCGCGAGCGCACCCCGACGTCTCAGGCCCGCCAAGCCGACCATAGAACGACCTCCCCGCAGCCTCGCACCCAAAGGCACTGATCCTAGCGGTCCACTCAAAGCCTGCTGCCCCTTAGGCAAGCGCACGCAGAGCGGCTTCGGCAGCGTGAGCGATGAGGGCGTCGTCGCGTTCGGCATCCTTGGTGTCGCGGCGCGAGAGGACGGCCAGGACGACGGGAGCTGCGTTCGGAGGCCAGAGGACGGCGATGTCATTGCGGGTGCCGTAGTCCCCGGTGCCGGTCTTGTCGCCGACCTGCCACCCGGCGGGAGTGCCGGCCCGGATGGTGTGGTCGCCGGTCGTGTTGCGTCCGAGCCAGTCGGTCAGAACGGCCCGCTTGTCTGCCGGAAGAGTGGCGCCGAGGACGTAGGCGCGCAGATCGTCGGCGAGGGCGCGGGGCGTGCTGGTGTCGCGGAGGTCCCCCGGCACCGCGTCACTGAGCGCGGTCTCGTAGCGGTCACAGCGGGTGATGCTGTCGCCCAGTGCGCGCAGGGCGTCCTGGAGGCCCTGCGGCCCCCCGAGTTCACGGAAGAGGAGGTTGGCCGCGGCGTTGTCGCTGTATCGGACGGCTGCGTCGCACAGCTCACGCAAAGTCAGTCCGGTGGCGAGGTGCCGTTCGGTGACCGGCGAGTTGCTGATGAGGTCGTCGCGGCCGTAGCGCACGAGCCGGTCCATCTGTCGCAGGGAGTTCCTGCCGAGCACGGCGCCGGCGAGCAGAGCCTTGCAGGTGGAGGCGTAGGCGAAGCGTTCGTCGGGCCGGTGGGTCACTGTCCGGCCGCTGCCGGTGTCGAGCGCGTGGATCCCGAGCCGGGCGTCGAACTTCCGCTCCAGTTCGACGAACGCGCGCTCCGAAGGCTCATCGGCAGGCTGAGGTGATGCGGATGGCTTCGCGGCGGGCGGAGTCGGACCGGATGCTGGCGGGGCGGTGCCGTCCGGAGTGGTGGTGCACCCGGCGAGAGGCAGGGTCGCGGCCCCGGCCAGCGCGGCGAGGGCGGCACGACGGGAGACACGAGATCGACGGTGCATGAGGCGCGGGCGTTCCCTTCGGTGGTGGTGGTTCGGACGGTCCGGTCCTGGCTCACCGTGCGAGGTTGCTCAGGAACCGCGCAGCGACCGGGCCCGCGTCGGCGCCACCGGAGCCGCCGTCTTCCAGGAGCACCGCCCACGCGAGGTCGGTGGCGCCCTGGTAACCGATCATCCAGGCGTGGGTGCGCGGCGGGGTCTCGCTGCCGAATTCGGCGGTTCCGGTCTTCGCGTGCGGTTGACCGGAGAGGTCCTTCAGGGCGTGGGCGGAGCCGGAGGTCACGGTGGTACGCAGCATGGCGCGCAGCCGGTCGGCGACCTCGGCGTCCAGCGCCTTCGGTGCCTGGTACTTCTTCTTCACCGCGTCCGGCACCAGTACTGGCTGGTGGAACGCCCCACTTTTGACGGTGGCGGCGACGGACGCCATGACCAGCGGTGACGCCTGAACGCGTGCCTGGCCGATGGTCGCCGCGGCCTTGTCGTTGTCGCTCGTGGAGACGGGAACGCTGCCGTCATAGGTGGTGGTGCCCACGTCCCAGCTGCCGCCGATGCCGAACGCCTGCGCCGCGTCCCTCAGGTCGGTGTCGGAAAGCCGGTTGCGGGCGTTGACGAAGTAGGTGTTGCAGGATTGGGCGAAGACGTCCGTGAAGGTCGAACCGGTGGGGAGTTCGAACTGGTTCTGGTTCTCGAAGCGTTGCCCGTCGACACGCGCGAACTTCGGGCAGGCCGCGGAGTCCCCGGGTTCCATACCGCCTTCCAGAAGAGCCGCTGCCGTCACGACCTTGAAGACGGAACCGGGCGGATACCGACCTTCGAGGGCGCGGTTGAAGCCGCCGGGACGGTTGGCGGCGGCGAGTATGTGCCCGTTGCGCGGGTCTATCGCGACGATGGCCGCATTGACCTCGACCCCGGTCAGGGCATCGGCCGCCGCCGCCTGGACGTGAGGGTCGATGGTGGTGTGCACCGGGCGGCCCTTGCTCCCCGCGACACTGGTGAGGTCCTTGACGGCGCGCCCGCTCTGCCGGTCCGCGACCACGACGGACTTGGCTGCGGTCCTGCCCCCGGAGAGGATGTCGTCGTACCGGGCCTCCAGGCCCGACGTCCCCTTGCCGCTGACGGGGTCGACGGTTCCGGTGAGACTCTCCGCGCGGAGCGGGTCTCCCTCGGCGTCGAGAACCTCTGCCCTGCTGTTCGTGCTCTTGAGCGCGAGGGTCTGCCCCGGCTTCAGCTCCGGATGGACCAACGGCGAAGTGAACTCGACCTTCCAGGTGCCCGATGAGTCGATCACCTGCGCGCCGGAGCGCCAGATGACGTCTCCGGCGCCCGGTACCGCCATGGTCACCGTGAAGGGGAAGTGCACCTCCCCCTCACCCTTCTTCGCCCCCTTGCCTCCGACGATGGTGGTCTTGGAGGGCTTGAGATTGGTCAGGACCGACGTGAGGAGCGATGCGGCGTCGTCGGGGGTATCGGTGTAGCCGGCAGCCTTCCGCGCGTCGTGCCCGGCCCATGCGGCGAGGAACGCGGCCAGGGGCCGGCGGGCGGCCGCCACATCCACGTCGTCTTCCCCCGCATCGCCGCCCCGGAGACCGAATGCGGCATACCCGCCTCCCGCCAGCACGAGAACGGACAGCACCACGACCAGTGGTCGCCGCACGCTTCGCGACCGGCGGCGGCGCGGGACGGAAGTGTTCTGGCTGTGGGTACGCCTCAAGGTGATCTCCGTTTCGGGGCGTGCCGTTCGCACCGGATGGTCGGCCGGATGCGGTCTCGGCGTGGGCGGGGGCCTCGGCTTGGCAGCAGCTCGGTGCTGGCCCTGTCGGAACCGGACCTGTCGGGAGTCAAGCCCGCTGCCGGACTGCATGTCGAATACGATCTCGGCGTCGAAGTGATTCACAGGTCGTATCAGTAGAGGCCAGGAGGTGCAGAGTGCTGACGGAACGGCATCTGGAAATCTTCATCGCGGTGGCGGAGGAGGAACACTTTGGAGCCGCGGCGCAGCGGGTGGGCATCACCCAGCCGCCTCTGTCACAAGGGCTGCGGCGACTTGAAACCCTGCTCGGTGTCCGCTTGTTCGACCGTGACAGGGGAGTCTCCCTCACCGAGGAGGGGACTCAGCTGCTTCCGCACGCCCGCAAAGCACTGGCCGCGCTCGCGGCACTCCGTGAGACCGGGGCTCGCGAGCAGGCCGACGGCCGCCGGCTGCGGCTCGGGCTGGCTCCCGAAGTACCGACGTCCCTCGCGGCGGGCGTGGCTGCCGCGCCGGTCCGGGCAGGCGAACGGACGCGGATCGGTATGGTGACGGCGTCGACGTCCGTGTTGCTCGGCGACGTGGCTGCCGGGCGGCTGGACATCGCCGTGATCCGGCACCCCTCCGTGCTGCACGGTCTCGCCGCCGGCCGCGTGATCCTTCTGCCGACCTGGATCCTCGCCCCTGCCGGTCGCGGGGATGTACGTGACGCACGGGCGCCGCGTCTGCCCGTTGCCGTACGTCCCCGCGCCGAAGCCCCCGCGGCCCACGATCTGTTCATCGATACCCTGGCCAGCCGCGGCCGCCGCGTGGAAACTGTGGTGGTCTCCGACGAGCGTGCGGGCCTCGCACTCGTCGCGGCCGGTCAGGCAGTGCTGGTCACGGCGGACGACACGCTCACCGCCCCCGGCGTCGACCGGCGACCTACGACAGACCCGCCGCTGCCACTGCGCCTGCGGGTGGCCTGGGACCCGCGTCGTCCCGGGGCGAAGGAGGCCGCCAGGACAGCGCAACTACTGGAGGACGCGCTGACTCGGAAGGTGGCACCGTGAGCGGGATACTGCGAGGCAACGGCGTGGAGAGCACCATCCGCGGCATGTTCGACGACGCGGGTGTCCGCGGCTGGCTGCACGTGGCGGAACTGCACCGGCCGTCGGCGCAGGTCGCCGTCGACCCCGACGAACAACTGCCCATGGGCTCGGTATACAAGATTCCTGTGATGGTCGCCTTCTGCCGGCTCGCGGAGGCGGGGCTGATCGATCCGGTGCGAAGGGTGACGCTGGTGCCCGACGAGCGAGTTCCCGGGCCGACCGGCATCTCCATCCTGCGCGACGCCGTCACCATGTCGCTGCGCGACATGGTGGTGCTGATGATGACCATCTCCGACAACACCTCGGCCGACGCCGTACTCCGAGCGGTCGGCCCGGACGTGGTCGACGCCGTGTGCCGCAGCCTTGGCATGCCCGACACCCGAATCCACGGAGGCGTCGTCAACACGTTCAGCCAACTGGTCACCGAAACAGGCGCCCACTCACTGGACGCGGCCCTGGCAAGCGTGGCGGACAACGACACCGTCGTGCCACCAGGTGTGTACGACCCCGCATACAAGGCCTCCACCACACCGTCGGACATGGCACGGCTTCTGCGAGCGATCTGGACCGGACAGGCCGCCTCCGAGGAACACTGCGCCTTCATGCGCGGGGTGATGCGCCAACAGCCCTGGACACACCGGCTCGGGTCCGGATTCCCCTACGACGACGTCACCGTCTACGGGAAGACCGGCACCTTCGGCTCACTGCGCCACGAAGCGGGCGTCGTCGAACTCGCCGACGGCACCACCTACACCGCAGTCGTCTTCACCCAGGCCGCCCGGTCCGACAACAAGCTCCCACGCGCCGACGCGGTCATCGGCGCTGCGGCCCGGGCCGCTGTGGAGGAACTACGGGGACGCCAGGGCACGTGAACGGAGGGGCCGGACATCCGAGCTCTGACGACGTCGGTGTCGGTATTCCGCTTGAGCTGCTCCAGAACGCGCAATCGTCGAGAGTCGTGGATCGGTTTCTCACTCACTGCGTGAGAAACCTCGGCTCGAGCAGGAAGGCACCTTCGTCGAGGCCATGCAGGACAGAGTCACCGGTGGCCTCGGGTGTGAGGTGCGTCGTGTCGAGCACGTGGCCTTCGAATACGTCGATGTCAGTGAACTGCTGATGCAGCGCACGGATTGGTTCAGGTTCAGTCAGTGCTTCGTTGCTGCGGCTGGCTGCCCGGCGCAGCGTCGTGTTCTGGTCGGGGCGCAGGACGATGTAGTGAAGCTCCACCCCCCGTGTCTCACTCACGGCACGAAACACGTCGACGAACCAGGGGCCGATGATGCCGTCGCAGATCACCTGGTAGCCACCGGCGGCATAGCCGAACGCCGCGTGGGCCAGAACATTGATGACGGTCTCGTTCTGCCGTTGGGCTTGAGGCAGATAGGGAGCGATCGCACCCTTCTTGATGAAGTCCCAGAAGTCGTCGCCGTGCAGATGGAGGCTGGACGACAGGCGGGCCGCCAGCAAGCGGGCCACCGTGCTCTTGCCCGCCCCGGGTGGACCGGTGAGGATGATCACTCTTCCAGGCGGAGCAGCCGACGTCGCCGCGTCGGTGGTGGGCTGGTTCATGCGGCGATCCTTTCACTGCGGTCAACCAGCACCCCGCGTTCGAAGCGGGATCCAGCTCTGACGAGGGCGACGAGGTGCGGTGCGTTTTTCGCGGTAGCCGTCGGCCATCGCGATGAGATCCTTGACGTCGTCCGACGCCCGCCCACGACGACCAGGACACAGGACTTGGCCTCGGCCGGCCGGACGCGCAGGGGGATGCCGTCGGTCCAGTCGTAGACGTAGTGGCACACAGAAGGGTCGCGCTTGCCGAGGGCCTTGTGGCCGGCCCGCCACTGCGTGGTCAGCCGGGGCGACCGTGGCAGGCGAGAGCCCAGCACAGGAGCCGAGGAATTGCCCGAGCGCGGGCACGAATGTCGCTCGGAGCACCGGCCGTGCAGAGAAAGCAGCGGCAACACCTCGCCGCTTTTCGGGACTTTCGAAACACGCCCGAGGAGGACCGCTTGCGTTCCCCGGTCGCATCGTCGACACGCTTGTCGTTCACGCGCGGAGGCTTGGCCTCGACCGTCCCGGCGGCGGTGGTGACGCTACGGAGTCAGCACGATCCTGCCGAAGACCTCGCCCGCATCCATCTTCTGGTGCGCCAGCACGGCCGCGTCCAGTGGCAGCACCTCGTGCACCACTGTTTCGATCTCGCCCCGGCCCGCTGCGGCGAACTGCTCGCTCCGCACGGCACGTCGGTCGGCTGCGGTGACGGTGGCTGCGCTGAAAGTGGCGAAGGACATCGACTTCTGGAACGCCGCCATGATCTTCGTGCCGAAGTCCGCCGGTGGCTGGCCTGCGACAGCGCCCACGGCCACCATGCGGCCGTTCGGGTTGAGCCGGTCGAAGAACGACGGCATGTCCTTGCCGGCCACCACATCGATGATGACGTCGTAGCCTGCGGGAGCTTGTTCCGCTCCTTCGCCGGAGCGGTTCAGCACGTGGGACGCGCCAAGACGTCGCAGCCGCTCGCCACGCTCGGCCGAGGAGGTGGTGACCGCTACCGCAGCGGCGCCGCCGCGAGCGGCGAGTTGCACTGCCATGATCCCGATGCTGCCGGCCGCACCCCGCACCAGGACCGTCTCCCCGGGAACGAAGTGGGCGTGGCGTAGCCCGAAGTGGGCGACCACCCCGGAACTGCCGAGTGTCACCGCATCGACCGCGGACAGGTTCACGGGCAGGGGAACGATCTCCTCGATCTGCGCGAGGGCCTGTTCGACGTATCCTCCGCCGGTGCCGGTGAAGGCCCACACCCGACGGCCGATCCACGACGCGTCGACGCCGTCGCCGACCGCCGCCACCGTGCCCGCCACCTCGCTGCCCGGGATGTGGCCCTCCTTGAAGCCGTGGACGGCCAGAGCCCCGCTTCTGATCACGGTGTCGACACCGCCTACGCCCACCGCCTCGGTGGCTATCAGTACCTGCCCGCCAGCAGGTGCGGGTACCGGCAGGCCGACAACGGCCAGGCCGTCAGGACTTCCGAACGTCTGGATCGATATTGCCTTCACGGTGGTCTCCAGGTCCTCGGACAGCTCAAGCACGAGAGCTTCTACGTCCCGGACGGTAACGGACGCCCCCGTCCATTTAGGTAAAGTGAGAGTGGTGACCGACCGTTTGCCTCATACGTTGCGTTCCGACGCGCGGGACAACCGCGAACGCATCCTCGACGCGGCCCGAGCGCTGTTCTCCACCGATGGTCTGGACGTGCCGATGCGGGAGGTCGCGCGGCATGCCGAGGTGGGACCTGCCACCTTGTACCGTCGCTTCCCGACCAAGCAGATGCTGGTTGCCGAGGCCTTCGCGGACCAGCTGAATGCATGTCGCGCCATTGTCGACGAGGGGTGCGCCGA
Organism: Streptomyces sp. NBC_01013; assembly: GCF_045162765.1. Taxonomy (NCBI): domain Bacteria; kingdom Bacillati; phylum Actinomycetota; class Actinomycetes; order Kitasatosporales; family Streptomycetaceae; genus Streptomyces; species Streptomyces sp. NBC_01013. Next base: position 143,803 of record NZ_CP108687.1, on the reverse strand, counting down.
TCCTGATCCGTGGCGTGGTCTGTGCCTGGTGATCGAGAGGATCTGTGAGCTGCACGCACGCGATCGGGGCTTCACCGAAGCCTTCCTGTCGTCCTACCCAGAGGTGAAGGATGTTGCCGCAGGCCGTGAGTACACGGTGAAAGCAGTCGCCGATCTGGCTCAGCGAGCCAAGGAAGCGGGCCGGCTGCGGTCCGACTTCGTCCTGGACGACCTGATTCTCGTACTCATGGCTAACAAGGGGATCCGCGCCACGTCGACCGCCGGCCAGATCAAGGCTTCCCGACGCTTCGCAGCGTTGGTGATCCAGGCGTTCGAAGCCTGCCCGCAGCACGCACCACTGCCACCAGCGGAACGGCTGGCATCCGCAGCGCCGGAAAGCGCATGACCGTGGGCGAGCGGTATTCACGCTCGACGCACGAACCACTGAACCCTTTGGAATCGATCATCTAGAGGGTGCGCGGCGTGTATCCCCATGCCTGGGCGTAGTAGCCGGCGTCGTGACGTTTCCGGACGTGCGCTTCGACGCTGAACCGGTGCGGGCGGAACACTGGATTTGTCGACCTCACCTCATATGAGGCGGCCGGAGTCGAGCGATGAGGGCGGAGAGCAGGATCGCGGGCAGCTCCGTCTCGATATCCCCGCGCGGGGCTGATGCTTCGAGGAGGAGAGGGCCGGCCGGCTGCGGGAACGCTCCAGTGCGCGACCATGTCCGGGGGCGCGACGAGCTCCCGGGTGGCGTGGGTGAGCGGCGCAGTCGTCACGGAAAGAGCGACAGCCCTTGCCGCGTCGGCAATGGCATCCCATCGGTGCACCGCTCTCGGAGCGAACCATTCCGAATGGGGGAGGAAAACGCCGTCGCGCACGACGTGCGCAGGTGATCCCTCGAGCGGACGTGCTCCGGATGCATGCTGGTTACGGAAGATCTGCTTCCGAGAAGCGGTCATAACGGGGTAGAATTATTGCAGCGGGTACCGCTACGAGTACTACTCCTGCGAGATCGGAGGGCGTCATGATCGTCCTCGGAGTCATCCTCCTTGTCATCGGCCTCGTGGCTGGCATTGGCATTCTCTGGACCATTGGCATTGTTCTGCTGGTCATCGGCATCGTCCTCTGGATCCTCGGATCTGTGGGACACGCGGTCGGTGGACGACGGCACTACTGGTAGCGGCTCCCGACGCAAAGGAACTCCCTGCCGCGCCCCGAGGCCAGTTCGGTTGATCGGGCCGGGAGCAGGTGGTCATGACCGGCGGGACGAAGCGAAGCCTCCTTTGCCGGAGCGAGCACATGAGTCCGCACTTGAGATCCGGTCAGAGGAAAATGGGTCGATACGGATCGGTGACGCGCATCTGAATCGTGACCATTTCCTGGGAGAGCGTGAACGCGCCCGTGGGTAGCCCCCTCAGCCGAATGGGTTCGTCCTGTCACCACTGAGCCAAGGGCTGTCCGCAATTCCTGGCGGGCGCACGGTGATCAGCACAGGCGCGAAAGTCGCAAGAGGGCCTCGTTGCGCACCTCCGGATCTGGATCCGACGCAAGAGTCCGGAGTTGCGCGATCAGCTCGACGCCGCCCTCTCCGGTCGCCCAGCGTGGGTCACCGTCGAGTTCCGCGGCGAGCTGATCAGCCGTCCCCAAGTCGGACGCCACCGCACGGGCCGCGAGCACGGCACGGAGGCCGGCCAGATCCCTCCGAGCCAACAAAGCCGCGGCGGTATCGGAGGTCACTCCGGTGTCGTGAGCGTCCAGGAGGAGACGGTGCAGGACACCGGCGACGCTCTCGATCCGAGACGCCGCCGCCAGCCGTCGCCCCGCAGCTGCCCGGACGTGCCAGGCCGGAGAGTCGGCTTCAGCGACCGAGTAGGGCAGTCCTTGCTCCATGAAGTCTTCCACGGTCCCAGGATCCCAGCTGGACATCTCGATCAAGCTTCGCTGAAACAACACCACAGCAGTCACACCACAGCAGTCAATCGTGGGTGAGAACCTCCACCTTCACTGAGATCAGGACAACGACACCACAAGATCAACCTCAGTAACGCCACGGATCGAGTGCGTGCTTACCGCTGGTCCGGCCGGCCTCGAGTTGCTGCAGAACCAAGCCCCCTTCAGCCAGGGGGTGAAGCTGAGGGGTACCGGGCGGATACACGCCGTGGGCGATGAGCGCATCGATCTCGACGAGCAACTCTCGGTAGACCGATGGGGCCGCGACCGCCAAAGCCCCGATATGCAAGCCTTTGACTTGAACCTGGTGAGTGAAGACCAGGTCGCGCGTGGTGAGGGTGGCGTCGCCTGACGCAGCGCCGAAAACGACAAGACGTCCGGTGAAGGCTCTGGTGACTGACAGGCTGGTCTCGAACGTGGCCCGCCCCACCGATTCCAGGACCAGGTCGACCCCGCCGGTCAGGTGTGTGATCTCCGCAGCCAGATCAGGGCGCCGGCTGTCCAGCACCTCGTCGGCGCCGAGCGCCCTGACGGTGTCGTGCTTCGCTGGTGACGCCGTGGCGATCACGTGCGCACCGTAGTGACGGGCCAGGCGAACGGCAGCCTGCCCCACGCCGCCGGCGGCGGCATGGATGAGGACCACCTCGCCCCTCTTGATCTCGCCCAGCGGCCTCAGCGCCGCCAAGGCAGTGGCCCAGTTCAACACGAGGCCGAGTGCTGCGGCGTCGCTCCATCCGGCCGGCACGGGAAGCACACCCGCGGCCGGCATCGTCATGTACTGCGCGAAGGCCCCCGCGCCTGCTCCGACAACGCGGGTGCCGAGGGGCATCGGACTCTTGACGTCCGGGCCGACACCCACGAGCTCACCGGCGGCCTCGAAGCCGGCAACATACGGGGCCTGGGGGCCTTCTCCGTACGTTCCATGCGTCTGCATGACGTCAGCGAAGTTGACCCCGGCAGCGCCCACGCGGATCAAGTACTCGCCAGGCCCCGGGGTCGGGCGGCGCAGATCTGTCGTGAGGGTCATGGCCTTCGGTCCCTGGTGCGACTGCTGCACCAGGGCTCGCATCGTCGGCTCAGTAGTGCTCTGCTGCTCGTTGGTCTCCATGCACCGAAGGTAAGAACCTGACACTTGCGTCAAGGTCAAGGGGCAGTCAGAGATCAGCACGGCGGATCTCTCGCAGGTAGGCATCGAGTGCTGCCCGCTGATCGTTGAGAATCGCAGTTCGTGCAGCGAGCCGATCGCGGTAGCTCTGTACTTCGTGCAGGAATTCCGCGCACACCGCGTCTGTGCCGACATCGGATGCGTCAGTGAGGCGGGGCAGGAGTTCTCGGATCAACCGCACCGGAAGCCCGGACTCCAGTAGCGAACGGATGACGAGCACCCGGTCGATCGTGGACTGGCAGTAGTCGCGGAAGCCGTTGCTGAACCGGCCAGGGACGATCAAGCCCTCATCCTCGTAGTGCCGTAATGATCTCGCACTCACGCCGCTGACTTCGGAAGCTTCGCTGATCTTCATACCCGGCGACAACGCTCAGAAGCATGGCAATCTTCCGGCACTCAGCGGTGCGACGTGATGAAGGCCTGCCCCTGCGTCAACAGCTTCGGGCGGAAGTTGGTGCTCCGGCGCGGCGGCCGAGCGGGATCATCGCGGAGTGTCCGCCTCGGCCGCTGCGCGGAGCACCTCCCGGAGGCCGGGCCCGTCCGCTCGGATGATGGCCGGGGCCTTCTCCGTGCCGTCCCGCTACTCAGTGGAGAAGGCAATACCAACATGGGCTGATCCTTCCAGAAAGCCAGACCGACTTGGTCATGGAACAGCCTTCCAAAACACCGGTAAAGAAGAGGTCGGGCGTATTCGAGCCTGGCCGTACGTAATTGCATTCGAACGCCGGACGCATCGGCATCGCTCTCATTCTGCGTCGCGTGGAGCGGCCCGGGCAAGCGCTGTCCGTAGGACATTCGTGAGACTGCGCAAGTGAGAAGTGCCGCCGCCACCAGGGAAGCTGTAGACGTCGGCACGACATGCGCTCTTAACAGGGAAGCTATTGACACCCCATCGGGCTGAGGCGACTAATAGGTCTTCCGCGCAAATGCGTGAACGATCGATCTCCCTTTTCCGCGCCCGAATTGAGGGCACGTCATGACAGGTGATGCGTGAAAACAGTCAAGCGCGCCGGGGACACACCCCACGTACCCCGCGCACTCCGCAGCGCTACCGCGGTCCTGGGCCTCACTGCCCTGGTCATCCTCGGCGTCCAGCCCGCTGCCCAGGCCGGGACCCCGGCCGGCCCCGCACCCAGCGCCATGGCCGAAGCCACCGCGACCACGCCGACGCGACTGGCCCCGCAGCCCAGCACCGCCGTCGTACCCACCTCCGACGAACTCCCGGCCGACGGGCGGACGGACGACCTCGAACCCGTCTGCGGTGTTCCCGCCGAGGGCCGTGCCCGCTGCTATGCGATGCGCGCGGCCGATGAGGCGCCGGTGATGAGGCTGAGCGCGGCGCAGACGCCGGCGGGGCTCGGACCACAGGACATCCAGAGCGCCTACAGCCTGCCCTCGGACGGCGGTTCCGGGCAGACCATCGCCATCGTCGACGCCAACGACAACCCCAACGCCGAGGCGGACCTCGCCGTTTATCGCAGCCAGTACGGGCTCCCGCCGTGCACCACGGAGAACGGCTGCTTCAAGAAGGTCGACCAGCGGGGCGGCACCCACTACCCGCCGACCGACGAGGGGTGGGCGGGCGAGATAGCCCTCGACCTCGACATGGTGTCCGCCGCCGCGCCGCACGCCCACATCCTGCTGGTGGAGACGGACAACGCCGGTCTTGAGAACCTCGGGGCCGGCGTGGACCTGGCTGTGTCGATGGGTGCCAAGTACGTCTCCAACTCCTACGGCAGAAGCGGAGACTCGCCGGCCGACGCTTCGTCCTGGGGCGCCCACTACGATCACCCCGGCATCGCGATCGTCGCGGCCAGCGGGGACTTCGGCTACGGACTGTCCTTCCCCTCGACCTTGTCCACCGTGACCTCGGTCGGCGGCACGAACCTGGTCGCCGACCCGGACAGCACCCGCGGCTGGTCCGAAACCGTGTGGCAGCGGGACTTCTACGGCCCGGGGTCCGGGTGTGCCACCTACCAGCCCAAGCCTGACTTCCAGATGGACACGGGCTGCGCGGGCCGAAGCGTGGCCGACGTCTCCGCCGTCGCCGACAACCTCGCCGTCTACCACAGCTTCGGCTCCACCGGCACCGGCTGGATGCGCTACGGGGGCACCAGCGCCTCCACACCGCTGATCGCGGCCGTCTACGCCCTGGCCGGTGCTCCCCGACCCGCCACCTATCCCAACTCCTACCCGTACAAGGGCGATGGTGCTGGCTTGAACGACATCGCCTCCGGGTCCAACGGCGACTGCGACACCGAGTACCTCTGCACGGCGGTCGCCGGCTACGACGGCCCCACCGGTCTCGGTACCCCGTCCGGCCTGGCCGCCTTCCGCGGCGGGCCGAGCGGAATTCTGTCCGGTGTCGTGACGGACGCGAAGTCCGGGAAACCCCTCGCCGGAGCCATCGTGGGCTCCGGTGCCGACGTCGCGAGCACCCTCGCCGACGGCAGCTACACACTGAACCTGCCGGCCGGTACGGTCGAGGGGCTCACCGTCACGATGTTCGGATACACGACCACCGAACCGATCACCGTGGAGATCGCCGAGGACCAGACCCGAACGCAGGACTTGGCCCTCCAGCCGATACGCCGCGTCCATGTCCGGGGGAAGGTCAGGGACGGCTCGGGACACGGCTGGCCGCTCTACGCGCGGCTCGCCGTCGAGGGTTCGCCCGAGGCCCCCGCGTGGACCGACCCGGCCACCGGCGAGTACGACATCCTGCTGCCGAAGGGGTCCGACTACTCCCTGGACGTCACCGCCGTGCTGCCGGGATACGAGGCCGCGACCCGTGAGGTGACGGTGGCCGGCAGGGCGGTGACCGCTCACGTCTCCTTGACTGCCGACCCGGACGCCGCCACCGCCGTCGGATACACCCCGCAGGTCACCGACCGTGCCGAGCCGTTCGATTCCACCATCGCGGCCCCCGGCGGATGGACGGTCACCAACGCCGAAGGCACCGACAACGGCTGGCAGTTCGACGACCCGATCCAGCGTGGCAACTACACGGGGGGCAGTGGAACCTTCGCCGTGGTCGACAGCGACAGCGGCCCCTTCGGCCCGCACCAGGACACCTACCTGACGACCGCGGCATACGATCTGTCGGACGCCCAGTCCGCCGAACTCACCTTCGGCACCGCCTATCTGGCCAACATCAGCCAGCAGCACATGACCGTGGACGCCAGCGCGGACGACGGCGCCACCTGGGCGAACGTCTGGGCGGGACCGAAGGTCAGCGGAGACGCGCAGAAGCTGACCGTGCGGGTCCCGCTGAGAAAGTACGCGGGCGACTCCTCCGTGAAGCTGCGCTTCCACTTCGTCGCGAACTGGGGCTACTACTGGGCCATCGACGACGTGAACGTCCGGGCCCGGACGCTGCTGCCCGTATCCGGCGGGCTCGCCGTCGGTACGGTGAACGATGCAGGAACCGGCGAGGGGGTGGTGGGCGCCACCGTTGTGGACGCCTCGGCGCCGGACACAGGAGTCCTCACCGCGGCCACCCCGGACGACCCGGCCGTAGGGGAGGGATTCTACACGCTCTTCCTGGCCGAACCGGGCCGGCACACCCTGACCGTGGGCGCATCCGGATACGACACGGTCACCCGCAAAGTGCGGGCGCGGGCCGACCGAGTGGTCACCGGGAAGGTGAGGCTGAGAGCGGACAGCTGACCCTCGACCCCTGATCCGCCCCCGTACGGCGATCCCGCGTCGCCCGGACGCAATGCGGCGCCGCACCCCCACAAGAGGTGCGGCGCCGCCGGTGGGCGTGCTGTGATGCTGTGCCGCCACGGGACATCATCGAGAAGTCGAGGGGGACTTCGCCGAGGTTGGGGTCCTGCTCTCGAGGATTCCGGCCGAGTCGAGGTGGAGCTGGTTGTCGCCGGGGGCGGCTTGGGTCCGGCGGAGCGAACCGCCCCCGGGAGGCGGAGGCGGTGGCCGGCGAGCCGGGCCGGGCGTAATCGGCCGCGTGGGAGACGGGCGCTGCCGGCACGGCGATGAGCCAAGCCGTGAGCACCGCGCCCGACGCTCGGAGATGGGGTGGCGGCATGCGGCGGCCGGGAAGGTTCCTCGTGGGAGGAAACGGAGGGGGAGCCCAGCCACGTCTCCAGGGCTGTGGGGCGTGCGCCAATCGTGCGGAGTGCGCGCTTGCTCTCGTGGGACGCGGCGGCCGGAACAAGAGCGCCGACGCGCGTGTTGGCGCAACTGCCCACATGTGCTGAGTCATCCCGGCGGAGCGACCGTCGGAGCCCGTTAGGCTTCAGCATCGGCTTGGGCCGGCCTCGGCCGGCCCCGCGCACAGGAGTTTCAGGCCGTATGAACGTCATCCCGGACAGCCCATGGGCGGCAGCAGGTCTGGACGCGATCAGCGGGCGGGTGCTCGAGCACCTGGTGGGTGTGCCGTCCGCGGAAGTGACCACGGTCGCGGAGGCGGCCGAGATCTCGCCGCGTCGGGCCGAGGAAGCGCTGCGGCGGCTGGAAGGCGCCCTGCTGGTGATACGGCTCGAGGGGCGGCCGATGCGCTGGGCCGCGGGTCCGCCACGTTCGTCGCTCGGCGCGGTCCTGGCCCGCCGGCGGGCCCAACTGGCCACGGCCGAGGGGATTCTGGAGCGGCTCCAAGAGGCGTACGACGCGGCGTCGGGCCCTCGGGCGGCGCACCTGATAGAGGTGCTGGAGCACGAGGAGGAAGTGTCCGCGCGCTACACCCAGCTCCTGAAGCAGAGCGAGGTGGAGGTGCTGCACCTGGCGAAGCCGCCGTACCTGACGGGCACCGAGGCCTCCTCGGGTGAACCGGGCGTGGTGACGGGAGTGGGGCTGCGTTCGGTGTACGAGACGGACGGGTTCACCGACGCGGTCTCGCTGGAGACTGCGTTGCAGGGCACGGCGCGGGGCGGGGAACTGCGCCTGGCCTCGCGCCTGCCGGTGAAGCTGGTGCTTTTCGACCGGACTGCGGCGCTGCTGCCGGTGCACAGCGACCGGCCGGAGGCGGGGTCGCTGGTTGTTCATTCCCCCGCATTGGTGGAGGCGCTGGCGGCGCTGTTCGAGAGCGTGTGGGCGGGGGCTACGCCGGTGTCATTGGAGAGCCGGGACGACTGGCCGGTGCCGGGCGGGGCGAACGTCCCCGATGGTCCGCGGGGCCCGGCCGGGCCGGACGTCCCCCGGGTCGACGAGCGGACACGGGAGATCCTCCGGCTCATGGCCACTGGCCTGAAGGACGAATCCATTGCCCGGGTGCTGAAGGTGAGCCGTCGCACGGTGCAGAAACACGTCACAGATGCGGGAAACGCGCTGGGCGCGAAGACCCGCTTCCAGATCGCGCTGCGGGCGGCCGGGCAGGGGTGGCTGGGGCCGGAGCGCAGAACAGGCGGCTGAGGCCTCCGGGCTCATTCGCCCGCAGGCGCGTCCGCTGCCGGAGGGGCACGCGTGGTACGTCGGGCGAGTTGACCTGTCGCGCCCTCGGTCGATCAGGTCCCAGGCGTGGCGGGCGCCGTCGAGGTGGGGGACTCTCGATCTCGATGTGCCGCACACCGCGCATGCCTGGGCGACGCCCACGTGGCCCAGGCAGTGGGTTCGCGGTTGCGGCGGTGGGACTGCGGGCCTGGGCGGGTGACCCCGGCTCCCGACTGCACGAGAAGCCCATGTGGCAGCAAATCATCGGAAGGAATCCTTCCGCGGTGAACAGTGGCTAGTGTCCGAGACATGACACATGTGCGGAAGATGCAAGCGAGGCGGATGACGGTGGCACTGGTCGGCGCGGCCGCCGCGATGGTGCTGGGTATAGGCGGGGCGATTGCAGTGGCCGGCGAGGACGGCGGAGCGTCCGGGCCGACTCCGGTGCCCTCGGAGACGTCCGATGCGGGAATCGCCGGCGTTTCGGCCGGCGCCGACGCCGGCACTGGAGACAGTGGCTCCGTCAGTGGTTCAGGTGGCACCGACGGAGCCAGCTCCGGCGGTGCGGATGTGGGGGGCTCGGGTGGTTCGGATGCGGGACCGATGCCCTCCGACACCCCTGCTCCTACGGACGAACCGACATCGTCTCCCACGGCTCCGGCGAGCCTGGACGACCTGGCCGAGCGCATCGAGGGTCTGGAGAAGAAGGTGGATGAGCTGCCCTCCAAGAAGGAGCTGGCCGATGCTCTCCGCGCCTTCGCCGACACGTTGGAGGATGACTGAGCCGGCGGCCGCCTCCATCGACGCCATCTGCCCGCATGCCGACGGGCGATTGGTCGGACGACGCGCTGTGCGCGGAGGCACCTGGTGCTGTGGTGCGCACCGAGCCATGCGCGTGGCCGTCCTGGCCTGACGCAGAGTTCTGCCTGCGCGACGGGCCGCATCTTGTTCCGGACCGGCCCGGCCCTGGCATCGCAGAGGTGTTCGCCGTGATGGCGGGCCTTACCCGCTGGTGCGGGCGACGGCGATCGGGCTTCAGTCGGTGATGTACCAGTTGCTCTTCTGGTACTCCAGGGTGCTGCTGCCGAGCTCGCTATCGGAGAATGTGACGGAGGCCTTGATTGCTTCGGCCGGGATCTCGACCTTGGCGGGGGTCAGTACGTCGACGCGTTGCGGGTCGACCGTCGCGGTTCGCAGGGCCTTCTTCTGTGCAGGCGAGATCATCTGGAACGTCACGACGAACGTCGACGTGCATGGGCCGAATCCCTGGTCCTCTGCCTGCTTCGCGGCCGGCCCCGCCACTTCGCAGACCGTGTTGATGTCCTCACGTCCCACCGCATGGAGGTACTGCTCGTACCGCTGGATCGCGCCCTCCTTCGTCCTGGGCGCGGACTGGTCACCGGGCGGCTCCGCGGACGGCTTCTCGGTCCGAGGCGACGCGGATGGTTCTTCGGGCCGCACCGATCCGGACGACCGCGAGGGCTTCGCGGTCGTGGACGTGCTCTCTTCCGACTTCTCCGGACCGCACGCGCACGCCCCCAGCGCCACACACGTCGATACGGCCACGCTCACCAGCGTCCGAACTCGCATTCAGGCCCCTCAGTCACAGTCGGCAACAAAGGAGCTGACGCAGGAGCTGGGGGAACGGTTCCCGAGCTCGTCCGGACGGGGTGCCGGCGGATGTCGAAGCGCCAGGCCTCGGCGGGTGGAAGCCGCGGGTCAGGTGCAATCGCACGCCTCTCCGTGCGCCTTCGTCAGCTCGCCGCTCGCCCGTCCCACTTTCGGCGCGGCGGAGCGTGGGTGCGCTATTCTCCGCGCATGCGTGGACAGTTCACCGGCTGGCCGGAACAGGCCCTGGACGTGTTGTGGCAGTTGCAGGGCGAACCGACGCACGCGACTCGCGAGCGCTACCGCGAGGAACGCGAACGTCTGATCCGGCAGCCGATGATCGCCTTGCTCAACGAGGTCGCGGACGCGGACGCCCGGTACGAGGACTTCTCCGTCTGGCATTACCGCACCAACTCCTGGTGGTGGCAGCACCAGGGCGCGGTGATCCGGCTCGGCCGCAAGATCGAGATCAGTCTCGTGTTCTCACTGGACGGCTTGCGGGTCCAGGGTGCCTGGTGGTACCCCGATCCGGGCCAGGTCGACATGTTCCGCAAAGCCGTGGCCTCCGAGAGGAGCGGCCGCGAGTTGTCCGCGATCGTCGAGGACGTACGGAAGAAGGGCTATGACATCTCCGGGGACGTGATGAAACGCCCCCCGCGCGGCTACCCGGCGGACCACTCCCGTACGAACCTGCTGCGCCACCGTTCGCTGATCGCCGCTCGCTCCTTCGGCTGCGAGGAGTGGCTGCACACCCCCGAGGCGGTCGACCGGGTCCTCTCGGCCGCCGCCGACCTGGACACTCTGCTGAAGTGGCTGGTCCGCCACGTGAAGTCTGCCGCCTGACGCCGGCTCGAACCGAAGCGCTCCGTCACCACCTTCGTACTCGGATCCGCACACGACGCCGGTCGTGCGGACAGGCTGCCGACGATCACCAGCTCCAGAAGTGGGGATCGGCCGCCCTCCTCTGCCTGGCCGAGGGCTTCCCGGGGGGCGCTCCTGCAGGAGCGGAAACGGGGTTGGAGCGCAGCGGTGGTGCGGGCGACCGCCGGCCCCGGTCGTTGTCGCTGGAGGCCGGCGGCGCCGCATCTCCCCGAGGTACATGTCTCCCCTGCGCGATCGCTGCGCGGCCGCGCTTCTCCCTCCTGAGCTACGAGTACGTCCGATCCGCGTCGACGTCAGCAGGTGGCCAGCAGGATGGAGACCACCGTGCAGGAGGCCGACGAGGCGTCGTTGGCAGGGTTGGGGTCGACCGGGGACGACGTCGTACGCGCGGCCTTGACCGTGACCTGGCCGAGGGTGAGCAGTGTCAGGGGAACCCTGAAATTCGCCGTGGCGGTGGAGGCCTTGGCGAGGTCCGCGAACGTGCAGACGACGGTGTTGCCCGTGGTCGTACAGCCGGGCGAGAGGCCGGTCGCCGTGGTGCCGACGGGCAGGGTCGCGGTGACCTCGGCCGAGGTAGCTTTACCCGGGCCGGTGTTGCGCACCGTCAGCGTGTAGCCGATGGAGGCCGGGAGCAGCACGTTGGCTTTGGCCTTCAGATCGACGGCGAGGTCGGCCTGCGCGGGACGTACGACACCTGATGTGACGCCGAGGACAGTGGTGCCGAGGTTCATGGCGGAGGTCACCGTGTTGTCGGCCAGGTCGATCAACGACACATTGTTGCTGTCGCTGTTGGTGACGTAGAGGTGGTCGCCGCCCGGCGGTAGCGATACCTCCCACGGGTGGGTACCGACGCCGATCGCGTTGGTCACCGTGTTCGTCGCCGTGTCGATCACCGACACGCTGTTGCTGTAGTAGTTGGCGACGTACGCACGCGAACCGTCGGGGGTCACCATCACCCCGTGCGGGCTGGAGCCGACACCGATGGCTGCGGTCACCGTGTTGGTGGCTGTGGCGATCACGTACACCCTGTCGGTACCCGCGCTGGTGACGTAGGCGTGTGCCCCGTCCGGGGTGAACGCGACGGCGAGTGCGCTGCCACCGACGCCGATGGTGGCCGAGACGGTGTCGGTCGCGGTGTCGATCACCGACACGGTACTGCCGGAGTTGGTGACGTAGACACGTGACCCGTCGGGCGACACCGCGAGACCGCGGGGGTTTCCGCTGACGGAGATGGTGGACGACACCGTGTCGGTGGCCGTGTCGATCACCGACACACTGGCGCTGCCGGCGTTGGCGACGTAGACGCGGGATCCGTCCGGGGTCACCCCCAGCTCCTCCTGGTAGGTACCGACGCCGACGGTTGCGGTCACCGCGTTGGTGGTCGTGTCGATCACCGAGACCTTGCCGGTGCTGTAGTTGGTGACGTACGCGCGGGTGCCGTCCGGGGTGAGGGCCACGGAGCGAGGGCTGCCGCCGACGTCGATGCTCGTGGCCGCCGTGTGGGTGGCGGTGTCGATCACCGTCACGGTGCCGTTCCCGTAGCCGGCGATGAAGGCATACGTCCCCGCGGGAACCGCTGCCGCCGGTCCCGATGGCACCGCGACCACCGCGACGGCCGCCAGCGCAAGTGACGACAGCACGCCGATCGCACGCCGCCTCCACCGTCCGCTGTTCGGCACCGCTCCGATACGTCTGCCGTCGGCTATCCGCTCGCGCTTACGTCGCTGATGGATGGACATCGTTTCCCCCTGACGCACCGGACGCCGTCAAGACACGAACGGATGCCGGTCGGTGGTGAGTTGACTGGCCTGACAGAAGCGAGGTGTCGGTCGGTCGCGGTGATGACTCACGCGAAACGGAATTCCGGCTCGGTCGCCCCTGACGTTGTCGCGGCCTTCGCGACCGACGAGGGGCGTTGTCTGTCCATTGAGCAGGCTACGTAACGTGGTGTGGGGCGTACAGACGGGTGCAGAGTGCGGTGGATGCGCGCGGGGAGTGCGCGCGGGTGCTGTGCCGGAGCGCATGAGGCCGCAGGCGTCTTTTGACAGGGCCACTTCGTCTTCGAGCCGCTTCATGCGCTGCTGTCCGGTCGCAGGGCGTCGGATACGGACTTCACGCCGCCGTGTGCGGTCATGCCGCCGTCCACCGGAATCTCGGCACCGCTGATGAAGGAGGACGCGTCCGACAGCAGGAAGACGACGAGCGGGGCGACTTCATCGACGCTGCCGGTGCGGCCGAGCGGAGTCTCGCGGATGTTGGCCTCCCGGAAGGCAGGGGCGGCCGATGCGGTCATCTCGGTCTCGATGTAGCCGGGATGGATGGTGTTGACGCGGATGCCGCGCGGGCCGAGTTCCAGAGCAGCCGTTTTCGAGAGGCCGCGCAGCGCCCACTTGCTGGTCGTGTACGCGACCGGGTAGTGGGCGGTGAGGGCCGCTGAGGAGCCGACGTTCACGATGGAGGAGCCGACGGGCATCAGCGGGGTCACGTGCTGGATACCGAGCAGCGGACCGGTGACGTTGACCGCGTGGACGCGTGCCATGTCCTCGGGCCGTACCTCGCCAATGCGGGCGCGCCAGGTGATGCCGGCGTTGTTCACGAGGCCGTGCACCTGGCCGTATTTCTCGCGCAGCTCGGCGGCCAGTTCGGCCCAGTCCTGCTCGCTGCTGACGTCGAGGCGGCGGCAGCCGGGGGCGTCGGTCGCGTCGGTGGCGATGACGCGGGCGCCCTCGCCGGCGAGGGCTACGGCCTCGGCGGCGCCCTGGCCACGGGCCGCGCCCGTGACGACGACGACCTTGCCCAGGAGCCTCTTGGAGTACCCCTCGTTCACGGTCGCTGCCGATCGCGACGCCGGCCCACGGGCAGCGGCACGGGCGCAACGCCGGCCACGACCGTACTGGTCAGGGTGCCGATCCCCTCTACGGTGAGCCTCACCGTGTCGCCCGGCTTCAGCGGGGGCGGTGTCTGTTCGCCGCGCACCCCCCACAGTTCGGCGAGACAGCCCCCATTGCCGCACGTACCGGAGCCCAGAACGTCTCCCGGCACCACCCGGGTGCCGCGCGAGGCGTAGGCGGTCATCTCCTCGAAGGTCCAGCTCATGTTGGACAGCAGGTCCTTGCCGATCACCTCCCCGTTCACCTCCGCGGTCAGCGCGAGACGCAGCAGTCCCTCGGCGCCCCGGTACGGTTCCAGTTCGTCGGCCGTGACGAGGTAGGGGCCGAGCGTGGTGGCGGTGTCCTTGCCCTTGCAGGGGCCGAGGCCGACCTTCATCTCCGCGGACTGGAGGTCGCGCGCGGACCAGTCGTTGAAGACGGTGTAGCCGACGATGTGGTCGCGGGCCCGCTCGGGGGTGAGGTCGTGCCCCTCCCTGCCGATCACCGCGCCCACCTCCAGTTCGAAGTCGAGCACCGACGACCCGGGGGGCATCGGAACCGTGTCGTGCGGGCCGTAGACGGCGTGCGGGTTGGTGAAGTAGAAGGTCGGCGCCGCGTACCACTGCTCGGGAACACCGGCGACGCCGTCGACGGCGCGGCGGACGCCTTCGACGTGCTCCTCGAAGGTCACGAAGTCCCGTATGGATGAGGGCTGCAGGGGAGGGAGCAGTCGAACCTGGGAAACGTGCGGGCCGGGAGCTGCGTCCAGGGCGGCCGCACCGGCGGCGAGCAGCCCCGGCAGCCCGTCGACTTCCTTGAGGAGAGCGGTGAGTGAGGTGACACCGGGGAGGGGGTGGAGGGTGCCACCCTCCTCCACGACGGCCACGCGGTGGCGGTGCTGGTGCTCGTAGCTGGCGAAACGCACGTGCTGCTCCTGAAGGGGGAGGGGTCGGTCGAGGTGAACGCGCATCGAGGCGTGCCCCACGGCTATGACCTCCGCGGCAGCACGAGCGGTGCGGGAGGGGACAGCCGTTAGACGGGCGGAGCGACGAAGACGCCGCGGTCGGGGTCGTTGAAGGACTCCTTGGCGACGAGTTCGTTCATCGCGTTGGCGGTGCCCCACTGGTCGGTGACCTCGGGCTGGGAGAAGTCGTAGACGTGCGGGTGCCAGGTGTCCTCGTCGAGGTTCTCCAACTCCGTCGTGTACTCAACGGTGTTGCCGTGCGGGTCGAGGAAGTACGTGAACGTGTTGTCACCCGCCATGTGCCGCCCGGGGCCCCAGATCTTCTTGAACCCGGCCCGCATGACCCGGCCCGAGCCGCGCATGTACTCGTCGATCCCGCGCATCTCGAAGGAGACATGGTGCAGGGCGGTGTGCGGGCCCTGCGCGATGGCCATCGAGTGGTGCTGGTTGCTGATCCGCATGAAGTGCATCACCTCGCCCATGTGCGGGGAGCTGAGTGTGTCGGAGAGGGCGAAGCCGAGGTGGCGCTCGTACCACTCGCGGGTCCGGTTGAGGTCGGGGGAGTTGAGGACGACGTGGGAGAGCTTGACCGGGATGGCCTCCTTCTCCTCGATCTTCCGGTGCCGGCGGACCTCGACGTCGGCGGACACCTCGATGGTGCGGCCGTCGACGTCGAAGAAGCGGAAACCGTACCCACCGCCAGGGGTGTCCACTTTCCCGGGCCGGCTGATCAGATCCACCCCACCGGCCAGCAGCCGCTCGGCGAGCGTGTCCACGTCGGCCGGGTTCGCGGCACCGTAGGAGACGAGGTCGAGGCGCTTCTCCTCGGCCTTGCGCAGTCGTACGACGTATTGCTCGGGGGAGCCCTCGGCGGCCAGGAACGAGATCCCGGAGTCCTCGGCGACCTTGGCCAGGCCCCACACCCCCGCGTAGAAGTCGAGTTGCTTGTCGTAGTCGGGCACGGCGAGGTCGACGTGCCGCAGGTGGGTGAGCAGGCGTGCGTTCATGGTGTTCCTCCTCGTTGAGGTCAGGCGAGTCGCAGGAGGGTGGCGGCGTTGCCGCCGCGTACCGCGTCGGAGTCGGTCTCGGACAGCCGTGCGGCGCGCAGCGCGCCGACCGGGTCCTCGGACCCCATGTCGAAGGGGAAGTCCGAGCCGAGCAGGACCCGGTCCGCCCCCGCGGCCTCGATCAGTGAGCCCAGCACCCGTGGGTCGTGGACGAGGGAGTCGAAGTAGATGCGCCTGAGGTAACTGCTGGGCAGGTGCGCGCACCCGGCGCCCGCGTCGGAACGTGCCGACCAGGCGTGGTCGGAGCGGCCGATGTGCGTGGGGAGGTAACCGCCGCCGTGGGCGGCGATCAGCTTCAGGCCGGGGTGCCTGTCCAGGACCCCGGAGAAGATCAGGTGCGAGAGCGCCACGGCATTCTCGGTGGGCTGCCCGACCGTGTTGGACAGGTACCACCGGTCCAGGCGTTCATCGAGTGTGCACCCGAAGGGGTGCAGGAAGACCAGCGCACCCGTCTCCTGGGCCCGCGACCAGAACGGCTCGTACGCCGGATCGGACAGCTCCCGCCCCGGTGCGTGGCTGGAGATCTCCACACCGGCCAGCCCCTGGTCGAGGGCATGGTCGAGGGCGCGCACCATGAGATCCGGGTGCTGCAGGGGTACGAGCCCCAGCCCACGCAGGCGGTCCGGCGCCTGGTCGCAGTGTGCGGCGGTGGCCTCGTTGGCGAGCCGGCAGACCTTCTCGGCCGTGTCGCGGTCCGCCCAGTAGTGGTAGTGCGAGGGGGAGGGGCTGACCAGCTGGACGTCCACACCCTGCGCGTCCATCGCCGCGAGGCGTGCGGTGACGACGGTCATCTTCGGGATGCGTGCGCGGACCATGGGGCCGCTGACGGCGAGGGCGTCGGAGCCATTGCGCCGGACGTCCAGCGCCTTGGCCTCGGCGTGGCCCGGCATACCGGCGACGAGCGCATCGACCTCGGGAAGCAGGACGTGGGCGTGCACATCCACGGTCGGGGTGGTCACGGCCGCTCCCGGAGCATGGTCATGGTGCAGCCCATCAGACCGGGGACGTCTGCGTCACGGACGCCGTCGAGCTGCCACTGTCCGATCTGTACGGAAGCCTCCACGACCGGCCGGACGCGGGAGATGCGGCGCTCGTAGTACGCCTGGAGCAGTGCGTCGTCCCAGGCACCGGCCTCGGTCAGCATCTCTGCGAGGACCCAGGCATCCTCCAGCGACAGGGCGGCGCCCTGGGCGAGGGTGGGCGGACAGCAGTGCGCGGCGTCGCCGATGAGTACGATGCGGCCGCGGTGCCATGACCCCTCGACGAGCATGCGGTCGAACCAGGTGTAGTTGACCTGCCCGGGGTCGGTGATCGTCGCGGTGATCTCCGGCCAGAATCCGCCGTACGCGGAGGTCAGACGGCGCATCTCGTCGGCGTACGTCCCCGGCGGAATGGACGCCCGGTCGCGCCTGGCCTCGACCACGTACGCGTAGAGCGTGGTTTCGCTGGTGGGGCAGTAGCCGGCGATGTAGGCCGGCCCGCCGTAGGCGAGATCGGTGCGGGTGAGACCCGCCGGGCGGGGGGCGGCGATCCGCCAGATGGCCATGCCGGTCGGCTCCGGCTTCTCGGTGATGCCTATCGCGGCGCGGGTGGCGGAACCGAGACCGTCGGCGGCGACCACCAGGCCGTAGCGGCCCTCGGAGCCGTCGCTGAAGCGCACGGTGACGCCCTGGTCGTCCTGGTCGAAGTCGGTGGCCGTGATGCCCAGGCGCACCTGGGCCCCGCTCGCACGGACGGCTTCGATGAGGATCTGCTGCAGCTGGGGGCGCTGCATGCCGACGGTGGCCGGCAGGTCGTCGCCGCCGCTGCGGATGTCGTCCTGCGCGTGCAGTACGGTGCCGTCCGGGGCGGTGATGCCCACCGAGCCGAAGCCGTAGCCGGACGCCTGCACCTGCTCCCACACGCCCAGTTCACGCAGCACGCGCAGGGCGTTTCCCTGGAGCGTGATGCCGGAACCCGCGGTCGCGTTCCAGTCGTCCTTCGCTTCGATCAGGTCCACGCCGAGGCCGGAGCGGCGCAGCAGGACGGTGAGGGCGTTGCCGGCCGCGCCGCCGCCGATCACCAGGACCGTACGGTCGATACTCATGGGGAACTCCTCTGTTCCGCTGATTACTTGACGGCGATGGGGTTGACCGGGCTGCCGACCGCGCCGGTGATCGGCAAAGGGGCGGCGGTGAGCCAGAAGTCGTACACGCCGTCGGCCGCGCAGTCCTCGGCCAGCGCCTCCGGATCCCACATCTCCCCGATGAGCAGACCCATGTTGGGGATGGCGACCTGGTGCAGCGGCTGGAAGGCGTGCTCGAACTCGTTGGGCCGGACCTCGAAGCCCCAGGTATCGGTGGCGACAGCGGCGATCTCCGTGCTGTGCAGCCAGCCGGCCGTGGTGAAGGACAGGCCGGGAGCCGGTCCGCCGGCGTAGTCGCCCCAGCCGTCGCGTCGGACCGGGGCGAGCTGCCCGGTACGCACCAGGACGATGTCGCCGCGTCCCACGCTCACGCCCTGGGCATCTGCCGTGGCCGATAGGTGGTCCGCCGTGATCGCGAACCCGTCGGGAAGTTCGCCGCTCTCGCCGATGACCCGGCCGACGTCGAGGAGCACTCCCCGTCCTGCGACGTGCGGTGCCATGTGCTCGATGCCGGTGACCAGGTCGCCTTCGGAGGTGACGACCTTCTCCGCCGGGCGCCCGTTCCACGCTTTGCCGTGATCGAAGATGTGACCGAGCCCGTCCCACTGGGTGGAGCACTGCAGCGGCATCGCGATGACGTCGTCGGCGCCACCGATGCCGTGCGGGAAGCCCTGCCCGGTGAGGACGGCGTCGGTGCCGGTGTCGAGCATCGTGTGCACGGGATTGGTGCGCCGGCGCCAGCCCTTCTGCGGGCCGTCCATGTCGAAGCGCTGGGAGAGGGAGAAGCTGACGCCCCGCCGGATCAGGGCGGCGCCCTCGCGGCGTTTGGCCGCGTCGAGAAAGTTCAGGGTGCCGAGCACATCGTCCTCGCCCCAGCGGCCCCAGTTGCTGTACGCCTTGGCGGCCGCGGCGATCGAACCCTCGGGGTCAGTGCGGTCGAGGCTCACGACGTCTCCTCCGCGACGCAACGGGTGCGCTGGACGCCGAGCCCGGTGACCGTGCCCTCCATGACGTCTCCGTCGCGCAGCAGCCGGCCCCAGTGCATGCCGTTCCCGGCCGGACTTCCCGTCAACACCACGTCCCCCGGAAGGAGTCGTGCGGTCTGCGAGACGTACGCCACCACCCGCGCGACGTTGAAGATCATGTCCTGGGTGGACTCGTCCTGCATGGTCTCGCCATTCAGCTTCAGCGTCACCTGCAGGTCGTCCGGGTCGGTGACCGACGCGGCGGGCACGATCCAGGGGCCGAGCGGGGTGAAACCGGGGGCGTTCTTGCTGCGCAGCCAGTCAGTGCCGATCTGGGGCATGTCCCGGCGGAAGACGGTGGTGCGATCGGTCAGGTCGTTGGCGATGGTGTAGCCGGCGACGTGGTCCAGTGCCTCCTCGGCGGACAACCGGTAGGCGGGCCGCCCGATGACGGCGGCCAACTCCAGCTCCCAGTCGGGCTTCTCGGCCCACGCCGGGAGCTCAACGTCGTCATACGGACCGGTGATCGCGCTCGGCAGCCCGATGAACACGTACGGCAGGTCCTCGGCCGCCCGGCGGTCCATGATCTCCGCCGCCTCCGCGCGCCGTTCATCCTCGGAACGGTCGTCGTCGGGGGCGCGGTGTGCGACGTGCAGATCGATGACGTGCTGCCGGTAGTTCGCACCCGACTGGAAGACCTGGCGGGGTTCGACGGGAGCGTGCACCCGGAAGTCCGCCAGCGGCTTTCGCTGCTGCCCGCCGTCCTCTGCCAGTGCTTCCAGCCGGGGGAGGGCCTCCTCCCAGATCTCGAGAAGGCCGCGGATGTCCAACCGGTCGTCGCCGAATGAGGCGCGTAGATCGACCACCTGCGCGTCGGGTGTGACAAGAGCGGGGAACGAGGGTCCGTCCGGTGCCGACAGCGTGGCGAGGGCGAACGGTCCGGCGAAGAGCGCGGACGCGGGTGCAGGTTTCACAGACATGTCCTCCTGATGGCGATGTGACTAATCTGAACCTGCCGCCCGCAATCATGGAAATCGATTCTGTGGATCATAGTCATCCACAGTGTTTATTCTTCCTGGTCAGCGTCCTATCGCAAGAGGAAAGCCCGTGAACCTGTCCCGTCTGGACCTCAACCTCGTCGTGGCGCTGCGTGCTCTGCTGGAGGAGCGCAACGTCACGCGCGCCGGACAGCGCGTCGGGCTCAGCCAGCCGGCCATGAGCGCCGCCCTGGCCCGGCTGCGCCGCCACTTCGACGACGACCTGCTCGCCCGGGTCGGCGGTCACTACGAACTCACAGCGCTCGGGCAGGTCCTCCTCGATCGCACCACGACCGCCTACGACGTGCTGGAGCGCCTGTTCGCCAGCCAGGCCGACTTCGACCCGGTGAGCGAGAGCCGCGAGTTCAAGCTCATCGCGTCCGACTACGCCGTCGCCGTGTTCGGTACCGAGCTCGCCCGGGTCGTGCACGAGGAGGCTCCCGGCATCCGCCTGCGCTTCACCCAGCCCCCGACCACCATCGTCGACGAAACCGCCACGCTGCTGAGCACCACCGACGGCCTGCTCATGCCGCACGGAGTCGTGAGCGACTTCCCCGCCACCGACCTCTACCAGGACCGGTGGGTCTACCTCGTCGCCAACGATCACCCGAGTGTGGAGGACCGGCTCACCCGCCAGGACCTCGCCAGGCTGCCGTGGGTCACCTACCAGCGCACCTACGACGCCCCGGCCGTACGGCAACTCGGCATGCTCGGCGTCGAACCGCGCGTGGAGGTCTGAGTCGACAGCTTTCAGCTGCTGCCTCTGCTGGTCGCCGGCACCCGGCGCATCGCCCTGATCCAGGCCCGCCTCGCCCAGCTGATGACGCCCCTCGCCGCCGTGCGGGTACTGGAACCGCCCTACGAAGCGGTGCCGCTGCAGGAGGCAATGTGGTGGCACCCCGTCCACACGCACGACGCCGCACACATCTGGCTACGCGAGACGGCGGCCCGGGTCGGCAGACGCATGGCCGACGGGCGAGAAACGCCGGGGCCGTCCTGACAGGTGGCGGGAGCGCACGACCTGGACGGGGGGGTATCCACTCAGTGGATACGGCATGTGGTCGGCCCCGGAAGTCCTTCGGGGGTTGATCGGATAACCAGGGCGACGGAGGGTCTTCAGGGCGGCTGGCGGGGACGCCTCCGGAGCGGCTTCACGGTGATGGGGCGGCGGCGCGTGTGGTGGCCGCGGTCTCAGGTCGTGGGCGGGGCTGCCGCGTGGCGGGTCTGCTGGATCAGGACGGTGGTGGCGCGTTCCAGGAGTGCGCAGAGTGAGGCGTGTTCGGAGGGCGTGAACGCGTCGGTGAGCGCGCGCTCAAGGATGATCACCTCCTGGTAGGCGCGGTCCAGCAGCGTCTGGCCCTGCTCGGTGAGGGTGGCGATCTGCACCTTGGCGTGGACGGGGGACGTCTCGCGGTGGATGAGCTCTTTGGTCTCCATGTTGGTCAGCACGCTGCTCATGCTCTGCTGTGTCACCCCACAGGAGCGGGCCAGTTGGGCGCCGGACATCCCGCCTTCGTGCGAGAGGAACAGCAGAACGGTGTACTGCGTCATCGTCAGCCCGTAGGTCCGCAACACTGCCTCGTGGTGCGCCATCAGCGCCTGCTCCGATCGTCTGATCCGGCTGCAGAGGTCGTTCCCGATCGGGGCATCCATGGCGCACTCCCACTTCATTAACAGGTTCATGCATTGACTCAGGAACCTTATATACGTACCGTCCTCGACTGTAAGGATACTGAGTCAACACAAGGGGCTGTAATCCATGAGGGCTGCCGTTCTCGACACCGATGATCACTACCGGATTGCCGAACTTGATGAGCCCACCCCCGGCCCCGGCCAGGTGGCGATTCGGGTCGCCTATGCCGGAATCCAGTGGGGCGACACCATGGTCCGGGACGGCCACTTCCCCGTACCGCGTCCCTTCGTCCCCGGCTTCGAGGCATCCGGACACATCGTCGCGGTCGGCGAGGGCGTCGACGCAAGCCGTGTCGGTGAACCCGTCACCACGCTGACCATGGCAGGCGCCTACGCCGAGATGGTCCTGGCGCCCGCCGTGCTCACGTTGAGCATCGGCGACATGCCCCTGCGGACTGCCGCAGGTCTCGGGTGGGGCGCACCGACCGCCTACGACCTGATCAACACCGCCGCACATGTACGGCCCGGCGAGCACGTGCTGATCCACGCCGCCGCCGGCTCAGTCGGCACACTCGCCACCCAGTTCGCCCGACTGGCAGGGGCCGACCGGATCGTCGGTGTTGTCGGCACTGCCGACAGGGCCGACTACGCCGCACAGTTCGGGTACGACCAGCTCCTGCTGCGCGAGGAATTCCCGGCCAAGCTCGGCGACGACAAGTTCGACGTGATCCTCGACCCCGTCGGCGGCTCGACCCGCCACGCCGGTCTCGTCGAGCAGCTCGCACCGCACGGCCGACTGGTGGCATACGGCAACCTCGCCACCTACGAACCTGTCCTGGCCGACGCCAACGACCTGCTCACGCACGGCAAATCGCTCCTGACCTACAACAGCAACCTGCTCAGCCAGACCCACCCCGAGCGACTCGCCGACAGTGCCCGCCGTGCACTCGACCTCGTCGCCGACGGCCAGGTCCGCACGGACATCACCGCCGAGTACGACCTCGCAGACCTGGCCATGGCCGTGCAGCGGCTCGCCGAAGGCGCAACCCATGGGAAAAGCATCCTCCGCGTCGCCTGACGACATCTGTGCTGGGCAGCGGCCTAGGCTGCTGCCCAGCCTGGCCTACTTTGGCCGCCTACGACATCCATCGGACCGAAGCCCTCGGTCGCTGTGAACAGAGCACCGGCATCGTGGTGTTCATGAACATGGTCGAGCAGGTGATGGCCAGAGAGCCCTACTCCAGCGCGAAACACGTGTTCTGGATCGTCGACAACGGCCCCCGCATCGCGGCAAGCAGGCCATCGACCGCTTGGCCGTCAGATTCCCGAACGCCGTCATGGCCCATACCCCCGTTCACGCATCCTGGCTGAACCGGATAGAGATCTTCTTCTCCGTCGTGCAGCGCCCGGGAAGTTCCCCTACGTCGTGGAGCGGGCTTCACCCTGCTCCCTCGGTTCACGCGGATCGCACTGCTCTGACAACGAATCCTCGACCGCCGTGCTGTCGTCTCGTTGGCCCGGGCCGTCAGCTGCCGGCGAGGCCCGAAAAGGCCGAACCCTGATCGCGTTCGACCTCTTAGCTCAGGGCGGATTTCAGCGCGGGGACCGAAGAACCGGAGTTGGTAGCAGGGATCTTCCAACGGAAGGCGGTGCCGTCGCCGTCAACGTAGATGAGGGTGCCGCCCCTCTCAGCTGCGGCGATGTCGAAGACAGCCACGTCCTGGTGACTTGTCTCGCGTGTCAGGGCCGGCCCGCCTTCGCTGAACCCGATGGGAGCGACCTTTGTCGCGGCTTTGCTGTTCCTCACCGTGACGGTATGTCCATCCGCGGCCTTCCATCGCAAGCCGCCCTGTTCGGCGGTGGTTGTCACGTGCGACTTGGTCCGATTCGTGGACCTGTAGCTGACGACAGCGAACAGGCCGTGCTCCGGGGTACCGAAACGAGCGCTGTCGACGTACACGACCGTATCCGGGGTGATCTGGGCAGCCCCGCGGCCACCGGCACCTACGCTGTCCACGCTCTGCCCCAACTGGAGTATGGAGCGCGGGCGCGGCTGAGGCGTACTCCGGTCGTCGCTGTCCGTGCAGGCCGTAAGGCTCAGACAGCCGACCGCCGCGAGCGTGGAAGCGGTGACGAGGTGGCGCATGATCCCCCCAATTGGAGCAGGCAAAGGAGGCAGATTCTGCCATAGCCGGAGCATCCCGTGTCGAGCCTCCGAACCTGGTGGATCAAGAGTTGGTACTTCCCCGAACGTCAGCTTCACGCTGAGGATCCGGCGACCTTGCGCTGACTCGGCGGAGGGGCCTCCGCCTGGGTGTCGCCGCCCGGATGAACCCGCCATAACTGGTCCACAGGCGTGCCCAGCGGCCTGACTTGAGGATGTGCGGCACGGGCGTACTCCTCAACTCCGTAGCTCACGCCGTGCTGCCCGGATTCGTGGGCCTGCAGCTCAAGATGCCCTCTGGGCGCTCCTGGGCCCGCACGCCGCTCGCCCGAGACAGCCTGTCTGCGGCCCGGCTGGGACGCAGACTCAGGCTCGTCACACATGTCAGCCCGTCGATGTGCCGTCATCGAAATAGCGGGCGAACTCCCATGGGTCGTGTGCGCAGAACACCTCGACCTGGTCACCGTGCTCGCGCACCAGTTCGCGAAGGCGGGCCTGTGTCCCGAGCCGCAGGTCGCGAGACACCTGTGAGCTCGTCTGGACAAGGTCGAGAAGAGGGTGGACCTCTCTCGTCTCGTCGATCTCGCGGTGGTAGTAGTAGGCGTCACCACAGTGCAGGAGCCAGCGGTCACCGCTCTGCACGGCGATGCCGGTGTGCCCGGCGGTGTGACCACCTAGGGGGACGAGCTTGATCTCCTGTGGCAGCCCTTTCGGCTGCAGTGCGGTGAAGCCGAACCACGGTTCGCCCGGCTCGAACGGGTAAGTGACCCAGTGGACTTGGTGCGCCCAGTGCGCCGGCCGGTAACGGAAGCTGGGCGCCTGAGCGCGTGCCGCGTCGAGCTCGGTGGCAAGCACGTGGACGCGGGCTTCGGGAAAGTCGGGGAGTCCGCCGCTGTGGTCGACGTCCAGGTGGGTCACGATGATGTGACGCACGTCGGACGGTGCGAGGCCCAGCCGGGCGATCTGCCGGATGGCCGTCTCTCCCTCGTCGAGCACAGGTTGGGCCATCTCGACCCAGTCACCACCGAGTGTGCCTCCAGGGTCATGGATGTCGCCGAGGCCCAGTCCTGTCTCGACAAGAACGAGGCCGTCGGCCTCCGTCTCGACCAG
Organism: Streptomyces sp. NBC_01013; assembly: GCF_045162765.1. Classification (NCBI taxonomy): domain Bacteria; kingdom Bacillati; phylum Actinomycetota; class Actinomycetes; order Kitasatosporales; family Streptomycetaceae; genus Streptomyces; species Streptomyces sp. NBC_01013. The sequence continues at coordinate 118,891 of NZ_CP108687.1, read as the reverse complement.
CAGGCAATGGTTCACCGCGGGCGTGGGCTGCGGGCCCTCATAGGTGGCCTCGATGGTCATGACTGATCCACAGTTCAAGTGATGAATCTTCATGTCGCCTAGACTGCGACTTGAACCGCACTTCAAGTCAAGGGGGTTGGGATGGACGCATCGACTCTGGACATCGCGGAGGTCGCACAGCTTTCCGGGGTGGCCCCGTCGGCGCTGCGGTTCTACGAGAAGAAGGGACTGATCGAGGCCGCAGGCCGCAACGGTCTACGCCGTACTTACCACCCGGATGCTCTGGAACGACTGGCGCTGATCACCTGTGCGCGCAGCGCAGGATTCTCGATCGCCGAGATCGGTCGCGTCGTCTCGGCGGCGCCGTCCGACGTGGACCTGCGCGCCCGGATGGCAACCAAGGCCCGCGAACTCGACGAACAGATCGGCCAGCTCACACGTCTGCGCGACAGTCTCCGCCACGCGGCCGTTTGCGACCACGAGCCGATCGTCGACTGTCCCGAGTTCAAACGCGCCGTAGGCAATGTTCCCGGACCGCGAGCTGCCCCGAGTGGGCCAACCACCTGACTGTCCCGGCATGTCGATGGCCTGCGGCCGACGTGCATCGATGTCCTGTGTGCCAACCTGCGCCTCCCCTTCACCGACCTTCACCCCCCGACCTTCACCCCGACTCCGGCGGCGACATGGACCACCAGGGTGAACACCAGGGCTATCTGGCGTGTCGCCAGGTTCGCGACACGATCCTGCGCCTTCTTGGCGACTGCCACCGGCGCCGCAGGGAACGCATCGACCGTGGCAGGCTGTGGCCTCGACCCGACGCAATGCCCGGCCGTGATCAGCCGCCCGACGGGTTCGCGCATCTGCCGGGCGGTGAGGGTGAAGGCACCGTCGCTTGCTGCCAGGCGTAGTGCGTCCAGCGGTGCTGTGCAGGAACTGCGGCCGGTTCCAGTGCGCGGATCAACGGGTACGGCCGTCCGGGCGCGAGGATGGGGTGGTCCTTGCCCCATCAGTAGGCGTGGCCCAGGATCCGCTGCGGTGAAGTGTGCGCGCTGGATCGCAGGCGGCCGGTCAGGTCGGCGGCCATGGCCAGCCGGCCGTCCGCCGCCCGTGGCACCGTTGGCGGTTCCATCGGCCGGTCACGCACTGCTTCGCTCGATCCCACCCGGCTCGGCCACCTGCCGAGGGGGAGGTTGTGCAGTCCGGCGAAGCCGAGCATCGACCTGGTGCGCGCCCATCGCCTTTGAGACGACAGCCCCGGAGGATCCTCCGCCCTTCAGCGGATCCGAGGCACGGAACGCGAACTGCCGCCGAAGCCTCCCCTCCGTCACCTCACCCATCGCATGATTGCCTCACTCGCATCACACGATCCTGGGGGAATCATGAGGACGCGCACCGCCGTCGCCTCGATCGCCTTGCTCACGGCCGCACTTACCGCATGTGGCACGTCCGAGACCGACAGGCAGGCCGACTGTCAGAAGGCCATCAACGCCACACGCACATACACCGTCCCCGACCGGCCCGAGGCATGCCAGGTTCTCAGTGATGAGGACTACGAGATGCTGCGGACGGCCTGGGTGAACAGGAACAGGGGCATCAACCCGGGGAGCGGCGTCGTCGACACGGGAAAGTGAACCGGCGGCGGGCAGACCTCTGAGCCTGTAGAACCCTTCCTCCTGTGCGGCTAGGGGATGCCCAGCTCGGTAGGCGGGCACTGCGCATTGCGCTGGGTTTCTTCGCGCTCGACGTGGAGGCGCTGGAGGGTGAGATCGAGTCCTGCTCGCCGCCCCAGAATTCGGTCCGTCGCGGGGCTGATGGTCGCCCACGGCTGCGACGTCGGCTGCACACAGTCATCGGTGAGATCGACGAGCTGAGGCACGGCCCGCTGTCCCACGTCGACCAAAGGTCTGCGGCCGGCCACCTGCCGGGCCGCGCGCGCCGTGCTCACCGAGCACCAGGCGGCCATCGAGCTACTCAGCGCAGTACGGCCGCCAGCAGGTCGGCCCCCAGCGTCGCCGTCGCGGACACGTCGAGGGTGTAGTGGACGTAGCGCCCGCGACGCCGGGCCGTGAGCAGCCCGGCGCGGCGCAGGACAGCGAGGTGGCGGGAAACCTCCGGGGGTGAGAGTTCCCAGGCGTGTGCCAGCTCACCGGTGGTGTGCGGGCCACGGGCCAGGGTGCGCAGCAGCCGCAGTCGTACCGGATGTGCGAGTGCCTCCAGCCGTAGCGCGACCGTCTCCAGCGATACCGGCTCCGATGGACTCGGCTCGGCCACGGGGTACTGCACGACCGGATGCCACCCGGGCGCGTGGACCACCACCAGGTGCGGGCGGCCGAAGACGCTGGGGAGGAAGGTGACCCCGGTGCCGTGGGCCACGGTCGCGTTGTCCTGCAGCTTGTCCACGATGATGCTGTCGCCGTCCGGCGCCAGGGTGACCGCGTCGGAGACCGAGGCGAGTGCCGCCCCGACGCCCTGGTACTTCAGCAGGTCGTTCTTCAGACGCAGGTCGGTGGCCAGCTGCACGGCGACGCCCGTCCAAGCGGGTGAGAAGAAGGCGTCGACACACTGTTCAAGGGTGCGGCGCACCCGTGCCCGCACGGCGGGCGGATCTGCGAGCAGCCGTTCTGCGAAGGCCTCTTGCAGCGGGCCGCGGGCCTGGGCCAGGTCCAGGGCCCGCTCGCGCGCCGTCGCGTCGGCGAGCGGCGACGGCGCGGCGAAGTGGACCCGGTTGCTGCCGCACGTGGTGACGAGCGCGGAAGCCACATACGCTTCGTCGTCGATCCGGTCCACGTCGTCCAACTCCTCGACGAGGGTCGGCCGGGGGCGAGCGGGGACCAGGAAATCGGCTCGTGAGGAACGCCAGAGGAACTCCGCTTCCCTGAGCTGCTCGGCCAGCTCCGGCCGCAGCCCAGCCCAGACATCCCCGGCCCAGCCGGCGAGTCGTGGATGATGCCCGGGTTCGGCCAGCACGTGCAGCATCGCCGTCAGCTCGGCCAGCGGCGAGGCAGCGAACCGCAGTCGCCCGGACGGCAGGCCGCCGATGCCGATCCTCAACGTCATCTCCTCATCATCGCTGGTCGGCCGACCGCCGAGCGCGTCGGTTGACGATGTCCGTCAACCGACATGGTCGGCTCGGCGGCCGAATGCACCGTTGACGCCATGGCAACCACCACCAAGATCCAGCCGCGCGCCCTCGTCCGTGCCTCCGGAGGCCCCCGCTATGCCGTCGCCCTTGCCGTGGATGCGCTCGGCACCGGCCTGCTGCGGCCCTTTCTGCTGCTCTACGGGCTTACGGTGTTGAGGCTGGGCGCGCCGGCCACCGGCATCGCCATGACGCTCGGCGCCGTCGTGGGTCTGGCGTGCCTGCCCGCTGTCGGCCGTTGGCTGGATCGGGGCACACGCAGCACGGTCGTGGCAGCGTCGATGCTGGTGCGGGTGCTGGGCGTGGTGGTGCTGCTGGCCGCTCCGGCGGGACACGTCTGGCTGTTCGGGACGGCGGCGTTCTTCCTCGGTATCGGCAACCAGGCATGGCCGGCCGCCCACGCAGCCCTCGTGGCCACGGTCGCCCACGGCCGGGAACGCGACGCCGCTCTCGCGGCAGGCCGCGCCCTGCGCAACGCCGGCATGGGCGCGGGCGCGCTCCTGGCCACCGCATGCCTGGCGGGCGGCACCACCGCAATGCAGGCGCTGGCAGCCGTCACCGGGCTCGCCTATCTTTCTGCGGCGGCCTTGGCATGGTCGGTTCACCTGCACGCCCATCCCGCCGCTATGTCGGCCACGGGCAGGGCCGAGGGGCCCGCCCCTCGGATGCGCGCGCTGCTGGCCGCCAACGTGGTCTACGTCTTCTGCCTCAACATCACCGAAATCGCGCTCCCGCTGGTCCTGGTGACACAGTTGGACGCATCCCCGGTGTGGTCGGCAGCCATCTTCGTGGCCAACACAGTGCTGGTGGTCACCCTGCAGGTCCCGGTCACCGTCCTGATGTCCCGCTTCCCCCGGCGGACCGTGCTGGCTCTCGCCGGCGTGGTGCTCACCGCGTCCTACCTCGGCTTCCTCGCGGCCACTTCACTGGGACACGGCTGGGGCGCCCCCGCGGTCGCCGCGGTGTCCGTGTTCTGCACCATCGGCGAGATCATCTACGCCGGCAGCGCCACCGCGCTCGTCACAGCCCTCGCCCCGGCCCCTGTCCTGGGACGCGCCCTCGCCCGCTTCCAGCTCTCCACGGGCCTCGGCCTCGCCGTCTCCCCGGCAGTCATCACCGCTCTCGCACCCCACGGCTCGGCCGCCCTTTGGGGCAGCCTCGCCGCTGCCACGCTCCTCTCCGCCTCCGCCGTCGCCACCGAGAAGGATCAAGGCGCGGCTCAGCGGTTGGTGCCGCCGGGCACGTGCAGGATCGTCAGCTCGGCCATCCCTGCCGGCGACGACTTGGAGTAGCGGCGGACGTTCGCCGGCTTCTGTGGCGGGACTTCGACATCAGCATCAACAGGGAGGCCCCCTCCTTGCCGAGGTGGGTCAGCGAGGAGTGGCGGTACTGAAGGTCCCAGCCCGTGCCCGGCTCCCGGAGAACGGTGTGCTCACCCAGCAGGGCGCGTGCCCGGCCGAAGGAGAGGCGAGCAAGGCCGGTGTCCGGGCACCGGTCGTGAGGCTGATCGCCCTGCCCGGCCTCGGGCGGCGGGTGGGTGACGAACACCGGGCCGCGAGGGCCCCAGTAGCGTGTCCGTTCCTCGACGGCGGCCCTTATCCGCCGCAATTACCCGTCTCGGCTGCGTTCCCGTTGGCCGGCAATCTCGGCCGCCCCTAGCAGTGACCGTGGTGCCGGAGGCCGCCGCGGCTCGATGGGCAACTCCATCGACGGGACGGCTTCGCGGGACTTCGTCGCCGAGTTCGCGTGCATCACCGCGATGATCGGCGCGTCCCGGCGCCGTCAGCACCGTCCCGGCCGCCGGGCTGAGCGCCCTGCACGTGGTGCGGGGGCAGTACACCTGGACACAGGCTGAAGGGCCGAACCCCGCCCGGGCTCACGGCTACAACTCGAACGCCACGTGCTCGATATCCGTGAAGCGGACCTCCTCCAGGGAGCCGGCGCGGCGGCCGCCGTCCTGGAAGTACGCCTCCTTGAGAGCCTCGGCCGCGATCTCCCTCAAACGGTCGTCGCCGGCCCCTTCCTCCTGGGCGCTGAAGAGGCGGGCGGCGTGCCGCGGAGGCAGGGCGACGGTCAGATGCCGGATGCGGTCCTCATCCGTCGATCCGATCGGGGCGACGTAGCCGAGACGGGCCCGGGTGTCGATGACGATGCCGTCGGTACGCGCCGCCCTGTCCCTGGCCTTGGCCCGGATCTGCGGCTGCCACCTCCTCCTGACCTCATCCTCCAAGCGGGTCGCGAGGTCGGGGCGGGGCTTCTTGATCTGGTTCTTCACATACCGTTCGACCGTGCGCTGGGAGATCCTCAGCATCTGTGCGACTGCTCTGGTGCCCTTGAGCTGCTTGACCAGGTACCGCATCTGCGCACCGGCCGACTTCGGCACGGGGCGGGTGAACGCCTTCTGTACCGCCCTGTCGAGGCCGTCCCCGAATGTGCTCATCGCCTGCTACTCCCCGGCGTCCTGGTCGGTGACGCTGCCGTCCTTGATGTACCGGGCGAGGTTGAGCTCCGGAGCGTCGAACTGTTCCCGGACGCCCTCTCCCCACAGGGTGGTCTGGGTGCCCTCGTGCTTCACCAGGCCAGGGTTCACCCCGAGCTTGAAGCCGCCCGGCAGGGGCTTGCCCTCCCGGTAGGGGAGGAAGTCCAGTGGACTCTCGCCATCGGCCGCGTACACCACGCAGTCCGACAGGATCGCGACCGGGTACTGCCCGGTGAACGCCGCGTGCTTGAGCACTTTGCGGTGCAGGTTGATCCGTGTGCGCGAGATGACTGCCGCGCGGATGTCCGGCCGCCAGGTGGGCCGGGAGAGCGCCCGCCACGGCTCGCCGGGTCGCCAGCCCTCGCCGCGGGGCCGCTCACGCAGCTTCCCCAGCCCGCCCTTCACCGTCGCCTTGATCGCGGACAGCACGATCGCAAGCTCCGGATCATGGCTCCGGTAGCCGTCCATCGCCGCGAGGAAGGCCTCCGGGGACAGGTCCGCGGTGACCCCGAGGTCCGCCATGGTGGCGAGGTAGGCATCGCGCAGCCGGTTGTACCAGGAGTCCAGATACCGGCCGTTGTCGTGGCGCACCCACGCTTCCGTCGGGCGCACCTCGTACCCCAGCTCCTGGGCGTAGGCGATCGTCGGCGTCGCGTACCAGGCCGCCCCCCGCGGCCGCTCACCCTTCGGTGTGAACGGGCTGGGCAGCAGGCTGCCGTCCAGCTCCGCCCACTCCTTGCCGACCTTCACCCGGGACAGGTCGACGTGGCTCAGGTCGACCAGCCAGGAGCCGGGCAGCTTCGGGTCGAACACCGGCCGGCTGACGTGTGTGGGCTCACCCAGGCCCACGATCAGTCCGTTCGCGCCGGCTGCGAAGGCCATGTTCACGTCGACGCCCACCAGGTAGCGGCGCAGACATTCGGAGTCCGTGAGCGGGCGCGCCCAGTCGTACGCCTCCTCGAACAGCTTCTCTCCGGGACCGCGGACGTGGAAGCGCGGCACATCCTTGAGCAACGGGTGCCCGTCCGGCGCCTCGCACGGCGCGCAGTTCACCGGGTCGTTCCCCAACGAGCCGGGATTGTGCTCGGAGTGCCGCTTTCCCGTCTCGTCGGGCTCGGAGGCGCGGGTCGCCGGGTGCAGTGCGGTCATCAACTCCAGGCCGGTGACGGCGGTGGAGCCGCGCGGCGTCATCACCCGGGAGGCGTACGTGCCGAGGAGCCGGGCGAGTTCCGCCGGCGGGAGCTGTCCCGCGTTGCCCCAGTGGCGGGTGTCCAGCGCGTTCCATGACGGAATGCACAGTTGCACGCAAGCCCGCTCCGAGCCGTGGGCCGGGCGGTAGATACGCGCCCACGGTCCGAACCCGCGTTTCGTCAGCTTCCACTGCGCGCGCACCACCTGCTTGATGACCTTGTGGCCCTCGGGGATGCGCCCGGCCAGCCTCTCTTCCTCCGTGAGGGCGACAGGCAGACCGTAGCGCTCCAGGGCGGCCTCGGTGAGGACGAGCAGTGGATCGGCGGCCTTGCCCGGCCCGGAGAGCTTCGGGTGGCCGAGCTTCGCCTCGCGCAGTGTCCAATCCACCAGGGCCGGGAGGGACTTGGCGGGAACGTCCAGGATCAGACCGCCGGTGCAGTGGGCCAGTACCTGCCCGTTCTCTACGTCGACGACCGCGAGCGGGCCGTTCTCGAACCGCGGGTCGGTGCCCGCCGCCGTCTTGGTCGAGGTTGGCATCTCAGCGCCCTGGCGCCGAGGCGTCGAGGCGGTGCTCACCGGGTGTGACGGGGTCGCCTGAGCAGGAGATGCGGAGACGGGGTCGACGGATCCGGTCGGGGCCTTCTGGGCGTTTTGGGCCGCGGTCGTGGTCGTGGCCGCGGGCGCCTGCTCTGCCGTCGGCGGCTGTGCCCCCGGCGGGGTGTTCTCGTCTGTCGCGGGCGTGGGCGCCGGAACGGCCTGAACGGCGGCGGACGGTTCGGCCGGGGCGGGGTAGAGCTCCGCGAGCTTCTCCAGCAGCCGGGCGTATGCGTCCCGCTCCGGTGGCCGGGGTTCGGTCTTGCCGGACTCCCAGCCGCTGACCGTGGCCCGGCGCACCTTGAGCGCGCCTGCCACCTCGTCAATTGTCAGGCCGTGCGCGGTACGCAGGCGCTTGCGCTCCATCGGCGACGGGAGCGGCGAGCGGGACGCGACCAGTGCGTCGACCGCGTCGAACAACTCGGACATGGAGACCTCCTGACGATCACCCTATCGCGCGAAACGCCTAGCTTGCGTACGAAACGAGTACGAATCGCGTACAAAGCGCGTACGAAGTCCGTTCGCGCTCCGATGGGAGGAGGCTCCTTGTGTGGTCCAACGTGTAGTCGCTCTGCTGTGTCACCGAAGGTTGAGCGAAGTCACCGAAGGTGGATGACTGGCAGTTTGGTTTCACCGAAGTTCGAGTGGCCTGGGGTGCCGGCGCCCGTTCCGGCACAGGGGCCTGCGTTTTGCTGGACCTGCGCTCAGTGTGTGACTCAAGGCGTGCAGCTTCACACACATGAGGAGTCTCATCCCATTTGGCCCTGCGTGAATCCCACCGGACTCGGAGAGTGGTCTTCAGAGGGCGGGTGGGTACCGCCGCCTGCTGTGGAAGCGCGGCATCAAACCCCTGATCACGGCTCAGCCCGTATCGGCGCAGCCGCCACAGGTCGAAGACTTCACTCTCGTCGGCTGCGAAGTCCACATCGACCTCAGTGCCGTTGTCACTGACGAAGCGGCAGCCTGCCCCATGAACCGTGTACGAGTAGGTACCGACGCGACCACTTCGTGTGATCCGGCGCGATCGGGCGAGGCCGAGGACATCTGCCAGTTCGCCCCAAGCGAAGGGATCGCCACCCTCACGGCCTCGTCAACCACGTTCCAAGCGTGGACGTAACCGAGCACGAGATCCTGAGCAGCCCGCTGACGAGCTCGCCCAGCTGCTGGGTCCTACTGAGGCGTACTCGCGTCGGCGCGCGGTCAGGGTGCCGCCAGTAGCTGCGGCGTTCGTTCGAGGGGCAGGATCCGTCCCGGCACCGGGCACCACCCCGCCATGACGCCCCGCTCAAGCCCTTGAACAGGACAAACGCCCTTTTGGGTGGCCCCGTGCTCACCGTCCCATCCGCCTGGTGGCGCTACGGCCGAACGGGTGACAGGCTTGATCAGGTGGACCGTGACCGGATGGAGAAACAGCTGCTGGACGGTTTGACCGTCGACACCAGCCGCCCCGAGCAGCCGATCCTGCTCGACGAGGCGGGCATGCCGATCAGGACCTGGCGCGAGAACTACCCCTACGACCGCAAGATCCACCGCGGGGAGTACGAGCGGATCAAGCGCATCCTGCAGATCGAGATGCTCAAGCTCCAGCGGTGGACCAAGAGCACCGGCGCACGGGTCGTGGTGGTCTGCGAGGGGCGGGACGCGGCCGGAAAGGGCGGCACCATCCAGCGGTTCACGGAGCGCCTCAACCCGCGTGGCGCGCGCATCGTGGCCCTGGACAAGCCCACGGACCGCGAGCGCGGCCAGTGGTACTTCCAGCGCTACGTGGCCCATCTGCCGGCGCCCGGCGAGCTCGTGTTCTTCGACCGCTCCTGGTACAACCGGGCCGGAGTCGAACGCGTCATGGGCTTCTGCACTCCGTCCGAGTACGAGCTCTTCCTGGGGCAGTGCCCGGAGTTCGAGAAGATGCTCGTCGACGACGGCATCATCGTGGTCAAGTTCTGGTTCTCGGTCTCCCGCGCCGAGCAGCGCACACGCTTCGCCATCCGCCAGGTCGACCCGGTCCGCCAGTGGAAGCTCTCGCCCACGGATGTGGACTCCCTTGACCGCTGGGACGACTACACCACTGCGAAGGTCGACATGTTCCGTGCCACCGACACCGAGCACGCGCCCTGGACCGTCGTGAAGAGCAATGACAAGCGCCGGGCGCGCCTCGAAGCGATGCGCAGTCTGCTCGCCCGCATCGACTACACGGCGAAGAGCGACGAGGCGGTCGGCAAGCCGGACCCCCTCGTCGTGGGCCCGGCCGCCACCCTGCTGGAACCGGGCGAGGAGGACACCGCCCTCTCGCCCACCCGCCTCGCCCCGCATGCCGAGGGGCCGGGCGAACATCCCTGACCGGTCTCAGCCGCGCGTGGCGGTGACGTCGCCGTTCACGGTGGTCAGGGTCATGTCGTGCCCGTCCCGCTCCGTGGCGGAGGGGAACACCACCGAGGTCCGGCCGTTCTGCGTCGTCGCGTCGGCGGCGTACTGGGGCGCGTCGCCGGGCAGCGTCACCCGCACCGAGCCATTGGTCGTGGCGGCGTCGAGACGGGCTGGTGAGGTGGTGCTGTCGAGCGTGACGTCACCGTTGACGGTCTCCGCGTGCAGCCGCGCCGAACTCAGGGTTCCCGCGCGCACGGAGCCGTTGCGGGTGACCAGCCGAACAGTGGCGTCGCCGAGGCCGGACCGGGCGACCGTCACGTCCCCGTTGACCGTGGTCAGGTCCAGCGCCGTCGCGACGCCGACCACGTCGATGCCCGCGTTCCTGGCGGTGACCGTGACCGGGACGCCCGCGGGGATGCCGACCGCGGGCATGCGGGGGCACTGCCCGTCCTCGTGATCGCCCTGCTTGTCGGGCGCGGGCTCGTCCTGCCCGGGGCAGGACAGGTCGAGGGCCCAGGTGTCGTCGCGGTGGGACCAACGGCTGTCGACCCGGGCCTCGATGACCGCCCGGTCGTCTTCGGCCGGCCGCAGACGCACGCCGTTGTCGGTCGTGATCACCAGATGCGATCCCCGGCCCAGGTCGGGCGGCGCTCCATCGAGCCGTGCGCCGGGGTCTCCGCCGCACGCGGCCAGGAGGGGAACGGTCGCCAGCAGCGCGGCCCATTGCGATCGATGCGTGAAAGCCGTGAGGTTCATGTCTCTCGCCTTCCCTGCGCGCAGCCATCCCATGGCATGGCACACGGCCGTGGCTCAGCGGGACAGCGCGGGTCGGATCCGCGGGAGTCAGCGTTGGCGTGCAGGCGCGGGCTGATCCCCAGGCCGGACGGCAGCCTTCAGCTCGACCAGTCCGGCATATCGATGTTTTCGCCCCCGCCCACTCGCGCCAGCCAACCTGGAGCACCGGCGACACACGCCCTAGTTGTGTGGACCCGCAGCGTTGCCCGTCCCAGTTGATCGACGAGCTGAGCACACATGCTGATCTACGACTGACGGGAGATGGACATCCTCAGCCGCCCGGGCCACGCCTACGCGGTGGCGGGCTGCATCCGCGAGGCGGGCAACAGTTCCAGGCCGTGCTCGACGTGCACGGCTCCCGTGCACAACGATCCGACCGTGCACTGGCGCCCGAGGGGCTCAAGAACCCGCGAGCCCTGCCAGAGGCTCATGCCGCGGACGGACAGTCGCGCCGAGGTAGTGGATCGCGGCGGACTGAGGGGTACGTGACGGCACACCTGTCCCGTACAACTCCAGGCGCACTCCAGTAGTCCATATCTGCACCGAACGACGTGGGCACAGGCACGTACGCGCCTGAACGCACGCGCGTACGCACCCGAACGCCCCCGCACCCGTGCCGACCGATCAACCGAATTCCGAATTCCGGATGCCGTACCACCGGCATCCGGCGCCCGCTCCAGGAGAAGAAGACCCACATGCACCAGAGCCTCCGTATCGCCACCGCTACCGCCGCCGCGGCCGCGCTCACCGGCGCGCTGCTCGTCGCCGGCGCGGGCAGCGCCTCCGCCGCGCCTTCCAGGCTGCAGGGCGACTTCAACGGCGACGGTTACCGCGACCTCGTCATAGCCGCGCCCATCGGCAAGATCTCGGGCAAGGAAGGGGCCGGCTACGTCACGGTGGTCTACGGGACCAAGAGTGGCCTCGACAAGTCCAAGCACGCGGTCATCAGCCAGGCCACCACGGGCATCCCCGGCACTCCGGAGGCCGGTGACCTCTTCGGTGACCGGCTCACCACGGGCGACCTCGACGGCGACGGGTACACCGACCTCGTGGTCGGCGTGCACTCCGAGCGGATCGGATCCACCGACTCGTTCGGTGTCCTCACCGTCATCTGGGGCGGGGCGGCCGGTCTCACGACCGGCACCGACATCGCGTCCCCGCTGCCCAAGTACCGGAACGAGCTCGGCTGGGCCCTGGCGGCCGGCGACTTCGACGGCGACGGACACACCGACCTTGCCGCCGGCAACAACTCCACCCCGAGCCTGAACATCTTCAAGGGCCCCATCTCCCGTACCGGCAAGGCCGCTGCCCTCGTCGGCATCGACACCATCACCGCCACCGGCATCTACCCCGACAAACTCGTCGCCGGCAACGTCAACCGGGACGGTGCGGCCGACCTCCTCGTCATGGGCCAGCAGGAGAGTGGCAACGTGTATGCCACCCGCAGCGTCCTCTACAAGGGCAGCTCCACCGGCCTCAAGGCGTCGAGCACCCTCGCGGGCGGCTACGCGGCGGCAATCGCCGACGTCGACAAGGATGGTTACGGGGACATCATCACCGGCAACTTCATGGAGAAGTCCGCCGATGAACCGAACGGCGGTCCGGGCGGCGCGGTCACCGTGACGTACGGAAGCGCTTCCGGTCTGTCCACCCGGACCCCTGTCCGGATCACCCAGGACACCGCCTCGGTCCCGGGCACCGCCGAGAAGAACGACCGCTTCGGGTGGAGCGTGTCCGTGGGTGACACCAACGGCGACGGGTACGCCGACGTCGCCGTCGGCGCCACGGGCGAGTCCCTCGGATCCATGCAGTCGGCCGGCACGGTCACGGTGCTCCGCGGATCGGCCAAGGGACTGACCGGGACCGGCTCGAAGAGCTTCTCCCAGGACACGGCGGGGGTCCCCGGCGCCGCCGAGACCCATGACGAGTTCGGCGACTCCGTATGGGTCACGGACAGCAACAACGACGGCCGTGCGGAACTGGTCACCGGTGCTGCCGCGGAGAACAGCGGCGTCGGCTCGGTCTGGCTGTTCAAGACGGGGTCCAGCGGCATCACGGCCACCGGATCGACGTCCTTCGGTCCGGGATCGGTCGGCGGGCCTGCCGGGATCTCCTATTTCGGCGACGATTTCGCCAACTGAACGCCCGGGCTCTGCCGGAGCCGGGTCCGGGGTGTGGTGTGCCGACGTACGCTCAGGTTCTGCCCCTGTGTGTACGTCGGTACGTCCCCGCCCACCGGCCGGCGGCCCGGATGTTCGCCGCCACGGCCCGGCCACGCCGACGACCCGCAGACCGCCAAGCTGTGTGTGGAGGCGGTCCGTACGGTGTGGGACCTGGCCACCGAGCACGCCGACTGTCGCCTCTGACACCGGCGCACAGCCACAGGCCGCCACTTCACGGCCTCCCCATCACTTCTCGGCCCCGGGCACCGTGTCGGGCGACAGCAGGAAGGAGATCCTCTCCATGACCGGCCGGCGCTGGGTGTTCTGGAAGGCGGCGATCCGCCACTGCCCGTCGCTCTCGCGGGTCAGCGTGTACGTCTGGACCTTCGAGAGCTCCTTCGGCCGACCACCCTCATAGGTGTCGCCGCGGCTTGTGACGACGGCCGCTTCGGTGCCGAGGAAGCGGATGCCCAGGATCGAGTCGGCCAGCTCGGTCCCCTTGACGAAGCCGCCGAAGAGGGCCCGATGGGCCTCGGTGATGTCGTCGCGGCCCTGGTAGTGGGTGCCGACGTAGGTCGTGTACGTCGCGTCCGGGGTGAAGAGGGCTCCGTACGCGTCGGCGTCGGCGGCGCCCCAGGCCCGGGCGAGCGAGGCCAATACGCCACAGACGGCGTCGCGGTCGCTGGTGGAGGGGGCGGGGCCCGTACCGCTCGAGGCCGGGGCGACGGCCGTGCACTCGGCGGTGCCGGTGGCCTTGACCTCCGAAGTGGAGTCGAGCCACAGGTAGCCGCCGCCGGCCGTGAGTGCGAGGGTGAGCGCGGTGGCGACGAGGGCGCGCTTCACGGTGCGCCGCCGGGAACGGTGCGCGGTCGGGGCGTCGGCTCCGTCGGCCCGCTCGCCGGTCGGGTCGTTGAGCTGGCTTTTGATCTGATCGGTGGTCATGCGAGCTCTCCGTAAGGTCGTTCGGGTGTGGGTGGGCGCGGATCGGCTGCGCACGGTCAGTGCTCGGCGGCAGGGACGAGACCCGGGGAGAAGCGGTAGGACACGGCCTCCATCAGCGGCTTGCGCTTGGTGTTCTGGAAGGCTGCGATCCGCCACTGCCCGTCCGCGCCGGCGGTCGTGTCACGGACGAGGGTGTACGTCTGGATCTTGCTGAGCTTCTCCGGGCGCTTGCCCTTGTAGGTGTCCCCGCGTCCGTTCACCACGGCCACGTCGGGCCCGTAGAAGCGGACGTCGATGATCTCGTCGGCCAGCCGGGTGCCCTTGAGGAAGCCTGCGAAGAGGGTGCGGTGGCTCTCGACGATGTCGCGGCGCCCCTGGTAGAAGGTGCCGACGTAGGTGATGTACGTGGCGTCCTCGGTGAACAGCTCGCCGTACGCCTCGGCGTCGTGCCGCTCCCAGGCGGCGACGAGCCGGTCGAGCGCGGCCCGGACGGAGGCGACGGACTCGGTGGTGGACTGCATGACGGATCACTCTCCAATTGACTAGACTGATGCAGATACTGATCGAACGCAGTATCTGCATGCGTGCAGATATAAATGTAGGAGGCGATCCTGAGAATGGCAACAGGCGGCGACGGCCCGAACGCGCACACGACCTTCCGGCAGTACCTGGACGCCGTCGGCCTCCAAGGTCTGGCCAGTGCCGAGGCAGCCGGTCTGCACACCTCGGAGTGGTACGCGCTCAGCCTCATCACCCTGGAGGGGAGCCTGTCCTCCGGCGAGCTCGCCACCCGCACCGGGCTGACCACAGGCGCGACCACCCGGCTCATCGACCGCCTCGAACGGGCAGGCTACGCCCGTCGGGCCGCCGATCCGAGTGACCGGCGACGGGTCATCGTGGAGCCCGTGGCGGACGCGCTGGACCGGGTCGAGGACGTGGTCGGACCGGCCCGCAGGCACATCGCGGCGGTCATCGGCTCCTACACCCCGGAGCAGCAGGCTGTGCTCTTCGACTACTTCGCCCGCGCGGCGCCCGCGTTCCGCGCGGCCACGGAGGAGATCCGCGGAGCCATCGCGCCCCGGCGGGGCAAGGGGCGCACGGAGAAGCCGGGCTGAGCCCCGCAACCAACCTGAACTGCGGCTCTATCCGCTCGTGCGGGGCCGTCACCTCGTGCGGGGCCATCACCTCAGGGGGATCAGCCCCGCAAGCCCGATTTCCGCACCCGCCTTTGAATGAGCGATCGAGCACCGGGACGCGGCGGCAGGGGGAGATTTCGACGTCATTGCCCCACCGCACGGAAACCTCCGCTGCTACGACTCCTGTACGAAGCGAGTTCACCAACCGTCACACCAGCAGGAAGTCATCAAGGCCGGAACTTGCCCGGAGACGTGACAAAGCCCCACTCGTCGGTGCCGCCTCAGGGGGCCACCAGACGGCGCAACGCGCGGTGGGCCACCGGCGCATATGCCACCACGACCGGAGCGGGGCCGTCGATGTGCAGCTCGGTTTCCGTGCCGGATGGCGTGCGGGCTCGGACGGCGTGCCACAGACGCATTCGCACCGGACCTGCCTGGACCCGCCACCGCCAGGTGCGGGCCTGATGGTCGACGGCCTCGATGACGAAGGAGACCCCCGGCCCCACCACGGGCACCACTCGGCCGCGCATGCCCGCTCGCAGTTCCGCCTCCGACTCCACAGCCCGGATCTGCGGAGCCCACGTGGGCCAGGCCGCTGTCCGGACGTACCGCTGCCAGACCGTCTCCACGCTTGCCGCGCCCACGGCGCGCACTGTTCTTCTCACCTCCCCACCATGCTCACAGAAGGGCGGCGTGTGCTGGTTGGGCAGACCGGCCCAAGGGGCCCCACCAGGGCATGGGGGACCCGCGAGCACCCCGGTGTCGAGGTCGTCCGCCGCGACGGCTCCCTCACCTACCCGATGGGCGTCACGGCCGGATCTCCCGACGCGGTGCAGGTCAGCGACCTCTTCCACTCGTGGCAGGGTCCCTCCCGCCGCGTCCAGGACATCGCCTCCGCCCACCGATTCCTGCGCCCGTCGCGGCTGCCTGCCCCGGCTCCCCGACCGTTGCCCTGAACTCCGGCGGGCGCACGACCTGGTCCGCAGGTTCGCCGCCATGCTCGACAACCACGACCATGCCCGACCACGACGCGACACCTCTGCCCGACTGGCTGAACGACCTCACGCACAGCGGACCGGCCCCTCTCATCGGCCTCGCCCCAGCCCTTCGGGGGACCGGCATGCCGGCGCCCAGGGAATCACCACCTCTTGCAACTCCCATGTCAATGAAGGCCGCATCACCGACGTCAAGCTGCAAAGAGGCCTCATGGCCGGTCGCGCCGGTGTCCCACTACTCCGCCACCGCTTCGCTCTCATGGCCCACGTCCGTCGCCGCCACGCGGACCGACCGACCGTGTCATCGAGATGATCTCCGGCTACGAAATCTTGTCAGAGCCCGAGCGCTGAACGTGCACAGCGGCGTGCGGACGACGATGAGACGGGCGGAGGCAGGCTGGATGCCTGAACCGACCGTGTCCGACCAACCGGAGTCCGCGGGACGCAGAGACAACGGACCGAAGGGCGCCGTGATGTCGCGTCCTGGGTGTCCCGGCATCGAGCGCGTACCGCATCCGCTTCTGCCAACGGCATGGGTGACACCGGCCAGCAGTGCACGGCCGTCCGCAAGGTCAAGAGGGTGCGTGTCAGAGCCGCTTTGTGGTGTACAGGTTGGTTCCGTGCACCGCGTCCACTTCCTTGCGCTCGGCCGTGAATCCGACCTTGGCCAGCACACGTCGAGAAGCGGTGTTCCAGTCCCAGACCGTGGCCCACAGACGTTCGTACCCAGATGATCTCGCCCATTCCAGAACCGCCAACGAGGCCTCGGTCGCGTATCCCTGACGCCAGACTCGGCGTAGCAGCTCGAACGCCAATTCCGGTTCCCCCTTCGGTCCTCGCCCGCTGTCGACCAGCCCGCAGTAGCCGATGACGTCACGTGAGGCCTTCCGCTCGACCGCCAGCAACCCGGTCGACCACAGCTGGTTGTTACGGATCGAATCCTCGAGTTCCGCGACCGTTGGGTTTCCATCCGCGTCGATGCGACGGTGCGGCGGCACTCGTGGATCACGTTCGGTCCACAGCTCACGCTGGACGACAGCCTCGGCTACCCGCCAGGGTCTGAGCAGCAGGCGACTTGTCTCGAGTACGACCTCACTGCTTGGAGCGGCGCTATCTGTCATGGCAGCAACCATGTCACGGGTGGGCGCGCCGAAGGAGTTTGGCCTCCAGCCCGTATGGGACCCCGCGCTGGAATCCGAGGACGACGCGGACAAATGGAAGTGGGCCGCGTTCGACTTTGCACCCGCGATCGCCCCATCTCTTGGGGGGAGCCCGCTCAGCATCGGCCCGGAGACCTTCTCGCGTGGTGTCGGCGTCATCGCCCTGACCCCGTACGGGGTTATTTACGGCGAGAGAGCATGCGCGTACTGCATCTGAGGAAAACTGTGGCCCGAGCTGAACCCGCCACCGTGAACAATCTGGACGACCTCACCACTCACACCCGGCTCCCTCCCAGGGCGCGATTGATGGCCCACCCGATCGCGGCAGAGCGGAGGTCTTTCGGGATCACGAACGTCTGCAGTGTGCTGCCCCGACTGCCGGGTGGATTCGAGTCGTCCGGATTGCGCATGATCGAATCTCTGTGGATTCGACGATGGGGCGCAGTGGTGTGGGGGACTGGCGGACTGATCCGACGGCGCGATGTGCCGTGCTCTGGTGGACGGGGCCGATGCGGCCGCGTTCGCGGGAGGCCCGTTCGACGTCCGTGCTGTGGTGCCGGCTACCCGGCCCGATACCAGCAACAGAGCGTTCCTCGACGATCTTCCGTGGGGGAATTTCCCTCATGGGGAGGAGGCCCGAGATGCCGTTCGGCAGCTGCACACCGCAGACGGGACCGCACGCCATGCGATGGCTGTACTGATCGGTATGTGCACCGACGACAGCCGGGCCGCCGCAGCTCTCGCCGTACCGTTCCTGATCCGGATCGCCACCGACCCCCACCATCCACACCGCGCTGACGCTCTTGGAGGTCTCGCCGCCCCGGCCCGCGCCCGTCACTTCGGAGGTGCGAGGCCGACCGACTCGGCTTCGGGACACCGATACCCGTTCCTGCTTCGGCGTGGACGTTTTCGACGGTGTATTCACGGACGTCGTCGCGAACGGCGTCGGCGTCCCTAATGGCCCGGGAAGGGCCCCCGACGAGGCATGGCAGCGGCTCTCCTGCGGCGACGGTCCAATGGACCGCGGCTGCACGGCTGGGCTGCCGCCCGACTGCCGGCGGTCCGGGAGTTCGACGGCGACGAGCCGACCCGGCAACGCTCGATGCTCGCCCGCCGCAGCATAACCAAGCCCGACGAACTGGCCTATTTCCTCGCATCCGCTCCCTTGGACGCCACCGTCGCCGATCTTGACCTGTCAACGTCTGCTCCGGCAGAAAGCGGTGCCAGGGCAGGCTGGGGCGGGCACACTGGGGCTACCGTCCGGTCGCGTCAAGTCGCTGAGCGCGCGGCCTGATGCAGGATCGGGAAGCTGTACCTAACCAGGGGGAGACAGGCGTGCGTTCCGCTGCCAAGCTGTCCGGTACCGCCGTGACCGAGTCCATCGACCGTGCCGTCGGGTGCCTGCGTCAGACCTTCCGCACGGCCCCGGACGCGGCCGGCTGGTACCACTACCTCGACGATCCGCAACCCGGCATCACCGCCTCCGCCGTCGGGCTGTTCACCTTCGGCCTGGCAGGGCTGCGTTTCGAGCGCTCCGCCGAAGTGGTCTCGTACCTCACCGGCGAGCAGCGCCTCTCGCCGGACGGCGGGCATGGCGGCTGGCCGGTGCGTACGACCAACGGCTTCCCCATAGGCGAGGCCACCGCCTGGGTGCTGCGGGCGCTCAGCCGGCCCGGCATCGCGCTGGGCTCCGGGGATTCCGTACGGCTGGGCATTGAATGGCTCCGGGCCCAGCAGAACGTCGACTTCGGCTGGGGCTCCTACCGCGGCCGGCCCTCGCGGGTCTTCCTCACCGCTCTCAACATGCTCGCCCTGCACGAGGCCGGGGCGGAAGGCGAAGCCCTCACCAATGCCCAGCGCTGGCTGATCGACGTACAGAACCCGCAGACGCCCGGCTGGGGGCCGCTCCCCGGCACAGAGCCGACCGTGGTCCACACCAGCATGGCCCTGATGGCGCTGTCCCGGATCCCCGGTGCCTTGAGCACCAACACCATGCGGCAGACGGCCGAGTGGCTACTGGAGCGGGTCGAGCCGGGGGTGCACGTCGAGCGCAGCACCACGGTCGAGGAGTACGACGTCCCCTTCGACGACGCCGGGACACCCGCGGTCTTCCAGAACTCCCTGCCGCACTTCGCCGGCCCGCTCGCGCTCTCCGCTATCTGCGCCACGGGCGTCGTCAACCCCCTCCAGCCCAAGGTGTTCAACCTGGTCACCGGCATTCTCGACACCCAACTCGAGTCTGGCTGCTGGGAATTGCCCCGTAGCCCCATGCGGCCCTCGGTGTGGGCGGTGTGGCCTTTCGTTTCGGCGCTGTCCGCGGTCCGGGGCGCGGTGCTCTCCACGCCCCGCAGCCGGGCGGATCTGCTCTACCCGGGTTGCGCCATCATCCAGAGCGAGGACCAGCCCCAGGACCTGACCCGCCAGTTGCTGATCCGCAACGCCTTCTTCGACTGGCTGCGCAGCAAGTGGCTCACGCTGGTGCTCTGGGTGGTCGCGCTCCTGACCACCGGTATCCCGGCCGTCCTTTTGGCGACTGGCCGCTTTTCCATGAAGGACTTCCTGACCGCGCTGATCCTGCCGATCCTGCTGATGGTGTTCCAGTACGCGTGGGACCACCGCAGGCCGCCGGCCCGGCCCCGGGGAAACCCGTGAGCGCGCCCGAGCGGACGCCCTCGCAATCCCGCCCCCGGCCGCACGGGCGGTCGGCCGCCCACGCACCCCGGGACACCGTGTTCGCCGCACCGCCGGAGCAGTGCGAGATGTGCGAGGAGGTCCGGCTGGCAGGCGCGTTCGCCACAGGCAACCCGTACCCGCTCGGCGCATCCGACACCGGCTTCTCCCGGCTGATCACCCGCACCGCAGCCATCGACGTGCTTTCCGGCCTGGGGTCCCTGCGCCCCGGCTACCTGCTGGTGGTGCCCCGGCGACACACCGCCAGCCTGGGCGAGCTGGCGCCGGCCGAGCTGGCTGAGGCCTTCGACCTGGCCTGGCAGTACGCCGACCGTGTGGGCCGGGAGCTCGGCAGCCCGACCGTGCTGGTCGAACACGGTTCCTCCGGGAGTGCGGCAGCCGGTCACCCCACGGGCCACGCTCCGGCTCACTCCTCCGGGGGCTCCTGCATCATCCATGCCCACCTTCATGTCTTCCCGCTTTCGGATGAGTCCCGGGCCGGGCTGTTCGTCGCTTCCGGAAGTCGCCGGACCACAGGCCTCTCGGACCTGATAGACACGGCGCACCGCAATCGGAACTACTACTTCTGCACCTGGAAACGCGACGAGGGGTACCTGTTGTCCGATCCGAACCTCCCCTCCCAGTACGCACGCCGCGTCTGGGCGGGAACCCTCGACGAGCCCGACCTCTGGGATTGGGCCGCCTTCCCGTTCCTGACCCACTGCCAGAAGACGGCCGACCACCTCCGGGGGCCCGCGGGCGACCAGGGTGAGACGGAGCGCTGGCTGCGCGAGACGTTACTGGCGTACGGGGCCGCCGCCCACAGTTACGCGGCCGGCACCCAGCAGTACGGGGCGGACTCCGCCCTGCCCGGCGAGATCGCCGACCTGGCCGGCGCCACTGACGGAACTGTCCTGGACGCCGGGGCCGGCGCCGGCCGGGACGCGCTCTGCTTCGCCCGCACCGGCCGCCGGGTGATTGCCCTGGACGCCTGCCTGCCGTTGCTGTCGATGATCCCGGATGACCCCCGACTCCGCCGGGTCGCCGGGGACGTGCGCGCCGTACCACTGGCGGCCGGGGCGGTGGGAGCGGTGTGGTGTTCGGCCGTGCTGCTTCACCTGCCACCCGCCGAACTGCTGCGCGCGCTGGTCGAGTTCCACCGCGTGCTGGGTAGCCGGGGCGCCCTGCACGTCTCGGTGAAGGAGGGCGACGGGCACGCCGCACTGCCGATGGGCGGCGAGAACCCCTTCTGCCGGCACTTCTTCTACTACCGGCACGAGGACCTGGCACCTCTCGCCCGTGAGGCCGGCTTCGAGGTGGAGCGCAGTTGGACCACGGAGGAGCGGGACTCTTCTTCCGAACTCCAGCAGTGGAGAAAACTCCGCCTCCGCCGCGCGACGTGAACGGCCCCGGAACTGCGGACACCCTCGCCGACGGCGGCTGCGGCACACTCCCGGTCCCGGTCTGCCCCCACCTCCACCTCCACCTTGAGCCAGAGGAACGTAAGCGCCGCGAACTTGGCCTGGCTGTTCGCGATTTCAGCTCCAGGGACCGGTTCTTCGCGGCGCACCGCACCGACCGCCCGGACCGGTCCCGGACCGGTCCGGGTGACCTCGGTCTGTTCCTCTCCCAGGTGCACGCCGAACAGGCCGCCCAAGGCGCGGACCACGTGGAACTGCGGCTCTCGCCGCGTCGGCTGCTGCTGGACGGGATGGCCTGGGAGGAGTTCACCAGCACTGCGCAGCAGGTGCTGGGGCCGCTGCGCGATCCCGTGGTTTCGGCAGTGCTGCTGGTGAACCGGAACAGCCCGGCCAACTTCATCGGGGAGCTGACCGACCGGATAGGGGAGCTGCCACTGGTCTTCGTGGGCGTGGACGTGGCAGGGGACGAGCAGGCCCACCCGGACGTCCGTCCCTTCGTGCCGCTGGCCCGAGCGGCGGCCGGCGCGGGCCTGGGGAGGACGGTGCACGCCGGGGAGTTCGGGACCGCGGAGCATATCTGGCGGGCCCTGGACCTGCTGGGCGCGGACCGGATCGGACACGGCCTGTCTTGTACCACCAGTGCCGCGCTGCTGCGCAGGATGGCAGCCGACGAGATCCTGGCCGAGGTGTCGCTGAGCTCGAACCTGGCACTGGGGGCGGTGCCGAGGCTGGCGTCTCATCCCCTGCCGACGGTTCTGGCGGCCGGCGTCCCGGTCTCCCTCAACACGGACGTGCCGCTGCACACAGGGCGCACCCTGGCGGACGAATTCAACCTGGCCGCGCAGGCCTTGAACCTCTCGGCCGGAGAGATCCGAGCGCTCCAAGCGCGCGCCGCCGCCTCCCGCTTCCCCCGCCGACCGGCCTGACGGACCGCCCGATCGGCGCAGGGCACGACGGCGCTGGGCGGGCTGAGCCGCTCGCTCCGGCCGCGCAGCACTGAGAGGTCATTCTGAGCCGGTATGACGGTCTTGTGGTCGCCTGATCGTGTGGGTTTGGGCGGTTCGGGCCGATCGGGCTGCTTGGTCCTGTTGGGCTGTCTGGGTGAGTGACCGCAAGCCTTGCAAGAGCGACCTGCCCGATGAGCGGTGGACGCTGATCGAGCCGGTGATCTCGGCGTGGAAGGCCGACCACCCGTCCCCGACGGGGCATCAGGGTCGGTACGAGATACGGGAGATCGTCAACGCGATCCTGTACCAGGGCAGGACCGGCTGCCAGTGGGACTACCTCCCGCACGACCTGCCGCCGAAGTCGGCCGTCTACTACTACTTCGCGGCCTGGCGCGACGACGGCACGGACGTGAAGATCAACGACCTGCTTCGCTGGCAGGTCCGCGAGAAGGCCGGGCGGTCGGAGGACCCGAGCCTGGTCGTGATCGACACGCAGAGCGTCCACGCGGCAGTGAACGTGCCCACCACCACGACCGGGAAAGACGCGGCCAAGAAGGTGCCGGGCCGCAAGCGCGGGCTGGCGGTGGACGTCCTCGGCCTGGTCATCGCCGTGACCGTGCTGGCCGCCAGCGCCCACGACAACGCGTTCGGCATCGCGCTCCTCGACCAGGTCGCCCCCATTGGCACTATCAAGAAAGCGCTGGTGGACCAGGGTTTCAAGAAGACCGTCGTCGAGCACGGCACCACGGTTGGCATCGACGTCGAGATCGTCGAACGCAACCCAACCGACAGGGGCGTCGGCTCCGTCCCGCAGGCCAAGAGGTGGATCGTGGAGCAGACGCTCGGCATCCTCATGCTGTTTCGGCGGCTCGTGCGGGACTACGAGAGCAGGCCGAAGTCCTCGGAGTCCAGGGTGCGCTGGGCAATGATCGACGTGATAGCGCGCCGCCTCACTGGCCAGACCACGCCCAGATGGCGCGGGTGAAGGCATGGATGACCAGGTCACGCCGCTTCTGGAGCGGATCGATGCACGCGAACGCGAGCTCGTCGGCGATGCAGCGCAGATCCGTGCGCAGATGGACGAGCTCACCGCGCGCCTGCGTGAACTCGACGAGGAGATCGAGAGCCTGGCCGTGACCCGCAAGACGCTCCTCGCCCTCCCGCCGGCGACCCCGGAGCCAACCGAGGAGCCGCCTGTCCTGCCGGCCCACCCGGCCTACCAGCAGATCCTCGACGTCTTCGCCGACGCTGCTGGACCGGTGTGTGCCCGCGACCTGTGCCAGGCCCTGGACCTCCCGCTCAAGCCGAAGAACATAGAGAGTACCCGGCACAAGCTCAAGCGCCTGGTCAGCCTGGGCGTCCTCGCCGAGACCGAACCAGGCCTGTTCATCCAGCGAGGCCCGTAGCAGCCCTCCGTTCAGGCCACCCGTCCGTCACGGCTGCCGCACTCGCCATCCGGCTCACGACGCTAGTGACCCGTCACGCGGAGCCACTGCATCGTTGTGACGAGCTCTTCGCCGAAGTCCTCGCAGAGCGCGAGCAACTCGCGACCCGTGGACGAGTCGAGCAGCCCTGCGGAAACGGGGAGAACCCCGAGAGCACCATGACAGGCGGTCTCGACAGCGAAATGGCGCAACGCGAAGTAGCCCTCGCTCGCCCGGTCCGCCAGGTCGGCGAGGTACTGGCGGTGGGCTTCCTCCGAGGGATGAGAGTAGAAGGAGCCCTCGACGAGACCGTCGAGGTAGTTCGCCAGGCCGGCCGAGGCTTCGACCACTCGCTCGACTTCGTCCACGCCAGCCTCGTCCAGCAGTTCGCCGAAGGTCAACAGGTTGCTGATGGTCTCCAACTGGAAGAGCTGGACCGTGTCCGGGTCGACTTCGGACGTGAAGAGCGGGGCCGTGCACAGCTCGGCGATTGCTCGCCGGTATGCGCGATCCGACTGTTCACCAGCGGGTGATGCTGCCAGTCGGAACAGCGACTCCAGCACGGACTGGTCGACGCCCCACTCTGCATCCAATTCGAACGCGAGTATCGGCGCGCGCCACTGCCACAGGGCCAGGACGGCCGCCTGACGCTGGTGAACGGGCTTCAGGCCCGCCAGTCCCTCGATCCGCGCCACGTTCTTGAGTCAGCCCTTCTGATCTACCGTCCCGCCCGACCTCTTTACCTCGGGACACTGTAGAAGCCGCCGAAGGACCACGTGACCACCAGGACGGTGCCTGGCACAAGCCAACTGCGGGAATCGGTCATACAGGTTCAGAATGCCCTCTGACAGCCGGCACGGGCGAGACATACCCCGGGGCTGCGACCTGGCACGGCCACACACAGAACGTGCGGCGCGGAGGTGACCACCCGGCCCGCGCGGAGCACAAGCTTCCACGGCTCTCCTCGGACGGCGCATACGACGTGCTCGCGCACGCACTCGCCCCTTGGCTTCCGCACTCATGAGGCGGGCATCGCAGGCAGGCGATATCTGAACGCGGCCCTGCCATGTATCCGGTGGTGGCGGGGGTAAAGGGCGCGCGAGTGGCCGGCCGAGCTGTACCGAGGCGAGGCAGGAAGGTGCAGGGAGGTGCGGCTGAGACAGGGGCCCGGTGACCGGTCACCGGACCCCTGTCACCGCTCCTGGGACGCTGGTGGATTCACCGATGGCAGCCCGTCCTGGTCCGCCGAGACTGCGGTCTCCACCCATTGGCACATGCATTCACGGAGGCACTCCATGCGCATACTTGCTCGGTTATCCCGGCGGTCCGTCACCGCCACCGCGCTAGGGGCGCTGCTCTGCGGCGCGCTCCTCGCCGTCGCCCCGCCGGCCGCCCCGGCCGCAGCTTCCGCCGCCGCGGCAGCGAGCCCAACCGTCACTGTCCCGCCCGCCGGCACGCACGGCTTCCCGTTCCTTGCCGCGGCGGAGGACCTCGGCTCGTTCGGCTACGCCGAGAGCGAGTACTTCATCTCGGGCACCGCCACGTCCTACGCCAAGTCGGGCCTGTGGACGTCGGACGGCCGATGGAACGTCCGAGCGTCGGGCACCGCCCCCTACAAGAGTCGCCTGCTGGTGCGCCGCCCCGTCGATCCGGCGAAATTCAACGGCACGGTGGTCGTGGAGTGGCTCAACGTCAGCGGCCGGCTCGACCTCTCTCCGGACTACTGGTTCGAGCGCGACGAGCTGCTGCGCGAGGGCTACGCCTGGGTCGGCGTCTCGGCACAGGCCGTCGGGGTCAACGGCGGACGGGGTGAGATCAAGGGCCTCAAGGGCTGGGACCCGGCCCGGTACGGCAGTCTGGTCCATCCAGGGGACGCCTTCGCCTACGACATCTTCTCCCAGGCGGGCCAGGCGCTACGCGCCCCTGACGGGCCGAACCCGCTCGGCGGGCTCGCGGTCCGGACGTTGCTCGCCGACGGCGAGTCGCAGTCGGCCGGCTTCATGACGACGTACGTCAACGCGGTACAGCCGGTGTCCAAGGTCTACGACGGCTTCATGGTGCACAGCAACAGCGCGATCGCCTCGCCCATCAGTGGCGTGCTCGCCGACACCCTGCTGATGCCGAACCCGTCGCGGATCAGGAGCGACCTGGCGGCGCCGACGTTCGTCGTGCTCACGGAGACGGATGTGCCGGGCGCCGCGACCGCACGGCAGCCTGACACCACCAGCGTCGTGCACTGGGAGTTGGCAGGCACCGCGCACGGCGACCAGTGGGCCTTCGACCTCGGCAACCCAACGGTACAGAAGTCCGCGGGTTCGGCCGCGCCGTCGACCGACTGTGCCGCCGGGTCGGCTCCGTTCAACGACGGGCCCGGCCACTGGGCGATGAACGCGGCGCTGCGCCACCTGGCCGTCTGGGCACGGGGCGGAGCGCGGCCGCCGAGCGGCCAGCCGCTGAGCACCGTCCTGCGTGACCCTGCCACCGGCCTGGCCACCGGCGGTGTCCGCCTGCCGGACGTCACGGTGCCCACCCGTACGCTCACCGGTTCGCGTGACACCACGGGGAGCGGCATCTTCTGCGGTCTGTACGGCGCCCGCGATCCGTGGAACGGCGACGCCGACGCCTGGGACCGGCACGACGACGGAGATCCGTCCGACCCCTTCTTCCCGGCCACGGCGGAGCCGCTGCTCAGCCGGCTCTACCCGACCCACGCCGACTATGTGGGTAAGGTGCGCGCGGCCGCGCAGACGTCGGTCGATGCGGGGTACTTGCTGCGGGAGGACGCGTCGGCGGTCGTTGCTGCCGCGCAGGACTCGGGAATCGGCGGCTGACCCACCAGCAGCCGGGCCGTCCGCTACCCGTGCCCCGCTATCATCGCGGCACGGGGTAGCGGTCGGCGGGCCCTTGGGCCCGCAGGTCGCGGAACCGCTGGCTGGAAAGTGCGAGCTCTCCGACACGCTCGACGCCCCGGCGGTTGCCGGCGTCATCCTCGATGGTTGCGCGAAGAGCGGCAATGAAGTCCGCGGTCGCTTTCCCCCTCTCCTGCTGGACGGCTTGTTCCCCCGGGTTGAGGAGGAGGGAACGAAGCCGGTTCTCGCCGGGGGAGAGCGCGACGGCCACGGGATTGGAGGCCAGTACGCCGAAAACGTCCTCGACGCATGCGGGGATCTGAAGGTGGGCGAGGAGCTGGTGCACCCGAGCCGGCGCGATGTCGGCCCAGCGAGGGCGGACGCGGCATGCGGCCCCGTGCCTTCGTGCCGACGGGCGCAACCGGGAGACGGACTGTAAGTTGAAAGGGCGGGACCGCTGGGGGCGGAAGGGAGTGGTCACCGGTGGCATCGGCGGTTGATCACGCGGCGCTGTTCGCCGCTACTCCGAGCCCTTATCTGGTGCTGGGTCCGGACCTGGTGATCGTCGATGTGAACCGGGCGTACCTGGTGGCCACGGGGCGAACCCGTGAGGACCTGATCGGCCGGCACGTTTTCGTCGCGTTCCCTGACAACCCCGCCGACCCGGACGCGGACGGGGTCAGCAACCTTGGTGCTTCCCTGCACCGGGTGCTGTCCGGCGGCAAGCCGGACTCGATGGCTCTGCAGAAGTACGACATCCCCGTCATGGGCCGGCCAGGAGTGTTCGAGGAACGCTGGTGGTCCCCGGTGAACACCCCCGTCCCGGGCCCGGACGGACAGGTTGCCTACATCATCCACCGGGTCGAGGACGTCACCGCGTACGTCAAAGCCCATCAGGTCGCCCACCCTGCCAGCATCCGGGTGGGCGAGCGCCTGGAGAGCGCCCAGAGCCTGGAAGCCGAGCTGTACGCCCGAGCCCGGGAGCTGCAGCGGCTCAACGAGGAGCTGCGTCAGGCCCACACCCGTGAACGCGAGGTCGCCGTCACCTTGCAGGAAGCCATGCTCCACGCGCCCGACCTGGACCATCACCGCGATGTCGCGGTGCGCTACCTGCCCGCGGTCGGCTCCCTCAACGTGTGCGGCGACTGGTACGACGTGGTCGACATTCCGCCCGACCTGCTCGCCCTCGCCGTCGGCGACGTCATCGGGCACGGTCTTCAGGCCGCCGCCGTCATGGGCATGCTTCGCAGCGCCCTGTCCGCCACCATCCGTGCCGTGCAGCGCCCCGCCCAGGCCTTGGAGGTTCTCGGCCTGTACGCCCGGTCGGTGGACGGCGCTCTGGGCACTACGGCCGTCAAGGCGATCATCGACAGCCGCAGTCGCCTGATCACCTACAGCAACGCCGGCCACCCGCCACCCGTGCTCGCCCACCCCGACGGCAGCTGCGAATTCCTTGACCAGGCCACCGACCCGCCGCTCGGTGCCCGCCCCTTGCACGTCCCCCGCCCGCAGGCCAGCTTGGCCTACAAACCCGACGACACCTTCGTGCTGTACACCGACGGACTGATTGAACGGCGCGGCGAGGACATCGACATCGGCCTGCGCCGCCTGACCGACGCACTCAGCGACTGCAGCCGCCTGGGCGCCGAACAGGTCGCCGACACCGTCCTGGCGCGCCTCGGCGTCGCAAGCGGCGGCCGGGACGACATCGCCCTGATCATCGTCTGTCTCTGACCTGCCCGGGCTTCTGAGCCCCCGCCTTCCACCACAAGCAGGACCCGCGGCATTCACCCAGTTGCGCTGGGCGCCTCGGGGCGCCCGTCCGACGTAGCGGCGGACTCCGTACCGGTCCAGGCCGCTTGGGTTCTTCGCGCCCTGGAGACACTCCTCGATCTTCCAGCGGGACCCGGCGACCTGAGCGAGATCGGCCACGGTGGAGTCCAAGGGCGCGGATGCGAGGAGGTAGGCGAGCTCGTCGGGCTTGTGATGCTGCGGCGGGCAAGCACCCAACGTTGCCGGGTGGGCTCGACGCCGTCGAACTCCCGTACCGCCGGAAGGCGGGCAGCAGCCCAGTCGTAGAGCCGAGGCCCCTTGGCTGTGAACGTTCTCGTCATTACCCAGGCGTAGTTCGCGCAATTCGCCACCTGGTCATCTGGCGTGGGGCTGGGCATGACGGGGGCCGCCGGCCGGGCAGCTGCCCTCTGGCAGACTAGGCGGCATGGGATTGTTCAAGCGGGTCGGCACGTCGGAGAGTCCTGCTCAGGGAGTGGATCCGGCTGACCTGAGCACGCTGCTGCTGCAGGGCGAAGAGATGATCGAGCAGCTGGCTCGGGCGCACGTGTCCTGGGGGCTGGGCTCGGCGGACAGCTGGGGCCTGGACCAGAGGACGGGCCTCATCACGTGGACCTTCCCCGAGAAGACCGCGACGGCGCCCGCGCAGATTCTGGCCGGCTTCAGCCCTTCGTCGGGCTCGTGGCTGTGGGCCTGGGCGAACGAGAGCGTCCTGCCGGAGATGAGCCGCGACGCCCGAACCGTTCGGGACTGGGGAGAGGAGCACGGCCATCACGCTCTGGCCCAGCCGAAGGTCGACGCCGACGAGCAGGCAGCGGCAACCCTCGCGGCCCTGGCCGTCCGGATCACCAGGGCAACCGGCTTCTACCGGGGTCCGGGGGCCAGCTCCGCCGCGATCATCACCTTTGGGCCGGTCACCCTGACCGCTGCGGATGGCAGCACGTCAACGTTCCACATCAATATCGACTAGGCCGTTTCCTCCGGGTCATCACTTGCCAGATCTTGTGATGCACCGCTCGACCGTGTTCCGCTGTTCGTACGTTGCGCCCGCGCGGAGGCCGGAGGGCGCCCACCGCGGCTGCCAAGCCGTTGGCGATTCGCTGTCCGGTCTGCGGGTTGAGGGGGCACCGCCCGGATCCCGCGATGTCGGGCCCACTGCGCATTACTCAACGACATGCCCCAACGAACGACTCATTATCTGCCGAGGCAACGGCCGCCCGCTGTTGCGGTCAGATGGGCCGCAGCACCTGATCAGGCTCTTCGGAAGCAGCCCCGGCGTACTCTGCGAAGTTCACGTTGCCGAGCGCCAAGTCCACCTGGACGCCGTGCACCGCGGCGGGCATGGCTCGAAACTCCCTGGGCTCCGGCGACTCGATGAGTTCCCGGTAATAGACGGGGTCAAGACCACTCACGTCCTCCCGGGCGGTCGACAAAGCCAGCAACGCCCGCGTCGGCGACTGCATCGTGTTGCGGTCAGCGAGGAAGACGACAATCAGCTCCTCATCCACCACGGCGGCAAAAACCTCATCGGTCGTTGCTCCTGACCAAGCAGGCGTTTCGACCAGCTGCACTGTTGAGGGAAACTCACCGACAGGCCCCCACGGCCGGTGCAACTCCCCAACTACCGCGTTCCACGACTCGTCGTCGCTGAAGTCGGTCCTGATGACGAGAACGTCGAAGAAGTCGCGTCCGATCTCAGGCAGCACTCGCTCAAGGTTCTCCGGCAACGTCATGCCCAGGACTCTCCCATGCCGCACGGACATCCAGCTCCTGCGGGAGCGATCCGAAAGCATGCGGGGCTCGCATCGGGCGAAGCGACCCGCGATGAGACCCATGGCCGCCGCGAACAACTCCCGCCGAATGGGGGAGACTACGCTGTCCTGAGGCCACCGTCCTATCGTTTGTTTCACACGACTCATGATCATCAATGGTCGCCGTGCTCATCCACCCACCGGACCCGGCCAGCACCACCACGCACTACGAGCGTTCGGTGAGCAACTCCGCCAGACGGTCGGCGAATGCGGTAAGCCAGTCCAGCCGTGGTCCATGGCGGGCGATACGAAAACCGTGGCGGCGGCCCCAGAACGCAGCCTGGACGGCATGGAACTGGGCCCACTGCTGGACGCGTTCACGGTCGAGTTCCGCCGCCTCGGCAAAGACATCCAAGACGCGATGGACAGCCTTGCGCAGGTCATCCGCTGCGAGGAGCGTCCGCGCGCGGGACTTAAGTAGCGTGCCGCCGTCGTAGGCGGGATCTCCCGCATATCCCTTGGGGTCGACAGCCAGCCACGGCTCCCGGGCGGCACGCAGGATGTTCCGGGCATGGAGGTCGCCATGGATGAGGGTCTCCGGCTGTGCCCGACCCAGCTCCCGAACGGTCGCCACGGCAGCATCCAGCACCTGACGCGGCAGCGCATGCGGCAGTTCCTCGGCGTCCTTGCACAGCTGCTCCTCCCAGACATCGGCCTGCTCACGCAGCCGGGGCAGGCCGGGCGGTGCGGGAATGGCCAGGCGGCGATTGAGCCGCCCGGCGACCGTCACCACCTCGTCGCCGTCCTCAACCTCCGCAAGGGTCGACGGCTGAACCCGCTCCAGCAGCATCGCGAACCGCTCCTCGTCGCGCTCATGCAGCAGGACGGCACCGCAGCCACCCCACGCAACGAACGCATCCGGCTCATGGACGTTGCCGGGATGTGGAAATGACACCTTCAGCACGGCGCTCTCCTCAGCCCGCCTCCGTACCGGAACGATGACGCCGACGCCCCCGTGCATGACCTCGCCATCCGGCACGCACTCCCAGTGCCCCAGCAACTCCTCCACGATCCCGGGCAACTCGGCGAGCCACGCCACCCCGTCCTCCCCCTCGCGGTCGACGGTGCTCTGTACGAACTCCTCGGGCATCGCGATCATCCCGGCACCCTACGCGTCAGCCCGCCGCGGCCACCAAGCCCAGGCCGGCCGCTGCCCGGCAGACGCGCTGTACGAAGATCGCGATCTCCAGCAGGAGTACTAAGAAACGATCAAGGTTGTGCGCTCGGGCCAGGGCGTTGAAGCCGTCGAACGTGGGTAGTGTCAGCCCGGCACCCGAGGTCCTACTGCGCTCAGATCAACAGTCGAGGCAAGGGCTTGGCCCATCCTCGGGGGCCCGTACGCAATCGCCTGTGGGGCTAATTGCTGCTGGTTCGAGGACCCGGCACAGCCGCTGTGTCTCAAGCTCGCCGGGCACCAGGCCCGCGGCAGCTCCCTGACAGGGCTGAGTGACAGCTCCCGCTGCCCGCAGGCCCCCACCACATCGTTCACCGATCCGTCTTGCAGATGACGACCGACTACGGCGTCGTCCTGATGGCAAGCCCTCGGATTCCACCCGCGGAGAAGGCCCGGGTACGGGTCGAGCACGAGCCGTCCGGGCGGGGTTCCCGAAGAGATCGACACGGCAGCCGGAACGGCCGGATCACACGACACTGAGCCACCGACAGCGCGACCGGATCGAGCGGCGCACCCACGCGCCCATCGATCGGCTGCTGGCCGGGCAGATCCCTCCCGACGGCACCTGCGACGTCAAAACGCTTGCCCGCGAGGCGGCCATCTCCCGCGCGCCCCTCTACCTGACCTGGGCCACCTCAAGAACGAGTTCGAGCAACGGCGGGCAGCCGCCTGGGCGGGGGGCCGGCAGCCAGACCCGCGCGAGACCCGCATCGCCCGGCTGCGTGATCTCAACCAACGGCTCGCCGGCAAACTCGCCCGCACCCACACCGAGCTCACGCAGCTCGAGGGACGTCACCGGCACCTGCTGTGGGTCCTGGCGGCCAACGGCGACGCGGTCCATCGACTCCGCCTCCAACTGGGCACGTTCACCGGTAAATCTCCGGCTCCCCTGAGCAGCTCACTCGCTGCTCAGCGCGTCCGCAGGAAAGCAGATGAGTGATGGTCCCGTCGTCCTCGGCAATGTCTCGGACGTGGCGGAACCCGAGCTTACGAAGGGCTGCCAGCGAAGCAACGTTCGGTTCTGCCACAGTCGCGTAAACCTGCTCCAAGTTCAGCGTTTCAAAGCCGTATGCGGTGACTGTCTGAGCGAGCTCAGTGCCAAGGCCTCGCCCCCACACCTCCGGGGCGAGGCCATACACCAACTCATGCCCTTCGACGACTTTCGCCGGCTTGATCTCTGCATGACCCACCATGCGGCTGCCCTGGCGGACGGCCCAGACGTCGAAATTCTCACTTTGATAGGCATGCGTGAAGATCCGGGCAAATGTGGCGCGATATTCGGCTTCGGGCCAGGGACCGTCACCCATCCACCGGGAAACCTTGGCGTCCATGAAGAGCGCTACGAAATCGTCCTCATCAGCAGGTACGTAGGCTTCAAGCAACAGCCGATCGCTGCGCAGCGGGGGAGTCATGACGCGCGAGGCTACCCGTCATCAGTGGCTCGCAGCAAAGGATTTACTACCACAGCCAGCGCCACGGCACACGATCCACCTACCACTCCCAGGGGTGCATGGCTGGACCGAGCGTGGACGGCGTCAAACCGAGACGTCCAGAACCTGAGGCAAGCCGCTGTCATCAGCAACCGACCGCCGCGTACCGAGACACCTGGATGGTGGACACGGCCTTTGCCACGCTGATCCAGTGGTCACAGGCAGGGTGCCGTTCGCCGAAGGTGGCCGGCAGGGCCGAAGAGAGCCAGGCGCTCGGTGCTGAGGGGCAGACGGGTCATGCTGGGGGTTCTCCTGATCTTTGGCCTCCTCAGGCAGGCCGGGGAGCAGCGACAAACCCCGCTGGGCAAGTTGCTCACGGAGTTTCGCCCGACGGGTGCCGACCCGAGGCCGGCGCCACTGCTTGCGCAGCGTTACGGATGCGCGCTCGGGGCGTTCAGTGGCAGTCGAAGCGCCAGTCCCAGGGGAGGCCCGGACACTGCCGGCAGTGGAAGAAGTAGATGCCACCGCAGTCACCCAACTGGATGTCGCCGGTGATGGTCAGGAGGTGTTCCATGCGATGCCCGCTCGCACAGCTCGGCCAGTACGCCGGCTGTGTCCAGGCGGGCCAACCGCCGACTTTCGTAGCGATGACGTTGGAATCAGGCGGCCGAGTGGAATTGGCCACCGGCAACCCGAGACGAGGTTCCGAGGTCTCCCAGAAGCCCTCCGGCAGATCGGACCACCTCGGAAAGTCCTCTACGGTGGTCGGGGACAGCGTGGAAGGCTCCGGCATGTGGTCCTCGTCGAACTCTCCTTCACCCACCCCGGGTATCTCCTCCAGCAGCCCGATGGACACGACCTCTGCCTCACTGCGCCAGAACAGCCGGGGCACCACCGGCCCCTGCTCCTGCTCGTGTATCAGTGCACACCACACCAGCTGAAGCAGATCCTTCCCCTCCGGAAACTCCAGTCCGGGCACATCCCGGGCGAAGAGCTGAAGGATCGGGACCATCGGCACTTGCCCCGGAACGATCTCGGTGCGATTGCGCCAGTCGGTTCCGAACGTCCAGTGGTCCTCCTGCGCGCAGTGCGGCCACGGCTCATCGGTGGGCCACAGCAACACGCCTCCCAGCGAGCTGTCCCGCACGCCCGGGTTGCCGGCCTCGGGGTTGAGCACGACGGCGTCCCGGGCAAGCTGCGCGTACTCCGGTATCAAGGCGCGCAGGTCCTTCGAGGGCGGTTCGGGAGTGTCTTGGGGCATCGTGGTTCCTCACGAGTACAGAGATCGACTGGACGCTGCGGGCAGGCTAGTACCCGCCACCGACACACGCTCCGTTACAGGGGCCGCGTACCGCGCTCAGCCGCCGCACTCCCCGCTCCGCCGCCAGAACGGTGTGCCCAGCGGTGCGCCGGGTCGACGCTCAGACCCCCGGCCTCGCCCCCTCCGCGTCGGCCAGGTCCGGCCCACCTGCCAGGAGCAGACGACGTCTGTAGGCGGCGGCCCGAGGCGATGGTCTGCTGCCACGCGACTGCCCCGGCTCGTACCTGACTGCTGCGCGTAGTAGCGCCACGATGTGGATCGCCGGGGGCCGGGGTGCCCGAGACCGAAACAGGACCGACATCGCGATTCCCGGCAAGCGTCCGACAACCGGGACCGATCTCCCGAACGCCGGAAGTCCTGACGCGTATGCGGCCGTCGAGCGTTCCCGCGCCGCCGCCGGAGCGACAACTGAGGCGGAAGTACGCCATGCCGCAGGAACTATCGCGTATGTCGGCAATGAGCGAGGCCGAAAGACGCCGAAGATCCCGCCAGCTCCAGCTGCCGGGATCTTCATGTTGCCTGTGACGGCATGTGCGGAGGTCCTTCCCACTCCGCCCTGCGTGTGGTGATTCGCTCCTGCACCTCAGGGTCCATGCGCCGCCTGCCCGCGGAATGGATCAGTGGTGCCCTGCACCCCTGCTGAGGGTCTTCAGGAGCGCCTGTGCCATGGCTTCCTCGCCCTTCGCGTTGGGGTGGGCCGGAGCGGCGGGCGCCGAGGGGCGCAGCGGCTCGATCCACCGGTCGGCGGGTGCCTTGCACATGTCGTGGCCCACCGTCGGTCCGTACGTGTCCACGTAGTCGGCCCGGTTCAGCAGCGCCACCGCGCGCAGCATCAGGTTGAGGCGCTTCTCCGTGTCCCGCAGGTACGGGAAGTCCTTCGCGGCGAACGGGACGTTGGGGTAGCAGCCGGTGCCGTCGTCGGGAAGGAGGTCCGGGTAGCCGACGACGACCACGCGCGCGTGGGGGGCCTTGTTGTGAACCTCCCGCAGTACGCGAGCGACCTTGGGCGCTGTCTGGAGGATCCTCAGCGACAACTGGTCGTAGCCTGAGGCCCTGTAGTACTGCTCACAGGGGTTGCCAGAGAGGTCCTTGGCGCTGAGGCCGGCGCAGGTGCCGATGATGGAGCCGAAGCCGACGTCGTTGCCGCCGATCTGCAGGGTCACGAGGTCCGTGTCGCTTTTCACCGCGTCCAGTTGAGGTCCGTTGGTGCCCTGCGCCTGCCACATCTCGGCGGTCGTCGCCCCGCTGCAGCTCACGTCGGCGAACGAGGTGACGTGGCGCTCGCGCGCGGCGATCGACGGATAGTTGTGGTCGGAACGGGCACAGTTGGCATCGATCTGAGTGGGTATCAGGGGGCCGGAGGTGTAGGAATCGCCCAGCGCCACGTAGGTGGAGCGGGGTGTCCCGTGCGCATCCCCCGCCGTGGCCGTGGCCGAGGCCGTGCCGGTGAAGCCGACGGTGAGCGCGCAGCTGCTCAGCGCGGCCAGCGTGATGGCGGTGCGTCGCTTGGATACGGTCTCGCCCGGACGCGTCCGATGCATCATCATGCCCTCCCCAGAAAATCCGACAATCCGCGGACGGGCAGCGGTGACCAAGGCGCACGGGACATCAGAAGGCACCCGGACCCTCGGCGACTCGCGCTCGGCGGACCCAACCTCGCCTGTATACCGGCCAGTAGGCCGTGAGACCAGTGATCGGACGAACTCAGCCCGACCAAGGGACCGCGGGCGCCCCGGCGGCTACGTCCGTGAGCAGGTGTGACCAACACCCCCTCCGTCACCCGCACCTGCTGTGAACAGCCTGGTCGGCGCTCCGTAGGTCCTGTCCGACAGCGGATCCGACAAGCCATTCAGGCGTGACGGTCATGATCGACGACTGGAGTACGTGACTGTCATCAGCACAGGGCGCTCGCTCGGTGAGCGAGCGCATGAACACCGCGGTCGCACTGTCGGGCGGTGTCGACAGCGGAACGGTGGCCAGCCTGGCCGCTGGCAGTTGCACGCTGCCGGCCGTCACCTGCACCGACGCCGGCATCGGCCGGCAGGGCGAGGTCGTCGATGCGAGCGGACTGCCGCCGCAGCGCCGCACTCCACCTACTCCTGGGTGGCCGTGGGGCCTGCTGGTCTTGACCATCTGGCCCGCGGGCCGACCACCGCTGCGACGGCCCGTGGTGCTGCGGCCTCGACCACCGCCATCCCGTAGATTGGTGCCGTCGCTCTGCCACCACCCACATGCCCGGTCGGAGGCCACGCCAGGGCCCTTCGACCGCAGCCCGGCAGGAACCTTCGAGGCGAACACCGGGTCAGCGGTGCTGCCACACGGCCTTGGCGCCGGAATCACCGATCCGGTAGACCTCCGCTACCGCCCCCACCCCCACGACCAGCGCCGCCACCACCGCCGCCACACGTACAGCCACGGTGGTCAAGGACACCCGATTCACCCACGCCCACTCGCGTCCGCCACCCTCCCGCACGAGACGGCGCAGGAAACCGCGATGCACCACCCACAGCACCACCGAGACGGCGAAGACCCCCACACTCCAGGGCAGCAGATCTCCGCCCATCTCCGTGTGGAGCTCGACCGCCGCGGTCTCCGGCACCCGCTCCTGCAACCACTCCCCGGCACTCGTGGACAGCTGCGCCGATACCAGCGCCACCAGCGCCAGTAGCGGCAGCACCACCCCAGCCCTGCGCATCACCGCGGGCCACACCGCACATGCCACCAACAGCAACGCCGACAACGGCACCAGGACCACCACGGTGTGCACCCACAACGGATGCGCCGGGATCCCATTGATCGTCGTGTTTCCCACTTCGGCTCCAGGATCGGCGGGGATGTACGGTCACCGTAGAAGGCTCACCGCGGGCACCGGCAGCGGCACGCACTCCCGTACACCCGGACGCAGCACAGCTGGTGCCTCGCCACCCCTGCCCGCGCCCGTAGACCACCGAGATGGGCCCACGACGGGGCGGCCCGCCCGGCCAGCTTCCAGGCAGCCCTGCGCGTGGTCCAGACCGGCCGGGGGCGGCTTCCCGCCCCGCTGCCCCGTCGACGCCGTCCAGCCCGGCAGGCGGCCCCAAGGTCCACCCCGCCCGCACTGGCCAACCTCGACACCACCCTGCACGGCGAGGCCTCGCCCGCGCCCGCTGCTTCCGCGAAGGCGTGACTGTCCTCCTGAGGATCGTCCCGCCGAGGCGGTAGGCGACCAGGTCGTTCGCCGGCGACCAACAGCGGGGCGGCGTCAGCACCCAGCGACTCGGCAAAGGCCGGACCCGGATGCAGCAACGCCCGCACGGGCCGGCGTTGCTGCGGCGACCGCCCGGAGGGGGCATCGGCGCCCTGCCCGACGACGCAGACGAGCCGTATGGCATCGCCGTCCCACGACTCTGCTCGCCTGGGCAGCTCCGCACGGCCAGCGGCAGTCAGGCCTGCACGGTGGCGCTCGAGAAGACGGCTGTCGCGGCGAAGGCCCTCGGGGACACCGTCCGGCCAGTTGCCCTCGACCTGTCGGACGAGGGGTCGATCCAGGCAGCCGCGGATCAGGTCAGGGCCGCCGGCAGGCTCGGCCATCTCGTCAGCGTCGCCGCGGAACGGGCCAGCGGGCCGGTCGCCTCCCTCGAGCGCCGCGCGCTGCTCGCGGCCTTCGACGCCAAGGTCCTCGGACCCATACTGCTGGCCAAGCACTTCGCCCCGATGATCGCCGAAGAATGATCGCTGCTGTTCTTCTCCGGCCTGGGCGCGTGGCGGCCGTCACCGGGAGGCGTGCGATGGCAGCCACCAACGGCAGCGTCAGCGCGCTCGCATCCGCCCTCGCGGTTGAACTGGCACCCACGCGCGGTAACACCATCTCGCCCGGAGTGATCACCACCAGCGCGTGGAACACCGCCGCACCCGACAAGAACGAACTGTTCCAACGCGTCGCGGCCTCCGCGCCGGCGCGCCGTGTCGGGGAGCCCTCCGACGTCTCGGCCGCCGCCCGCGCACTGCTGACCAACCCTTTCATCACCGGCGAGACCCTCCACGTCGACGGCGGAGCGCGCTGGGCCTGACCCCCGGCGCGGGCGGCACAGGCGCGTAAGAGCGACAAGCAGGTCGCGTCCCCACCACATCTGTCACGACTGAGGAACGAGATACAGCATGAGTAACCACAGGAGACAGGAGTGTCCGATTCCGCCCGGGCTCCCTCTCCCCGCGGCACCGCATCAGGCAGTACCCTGCCCGACGACCCGTCCGCAGTCAGCACCACCCAGTCCGGCGGCAGGGTGCACGGTGATGTTGATCCTGGAGGCGCCCAGGACTTGCGCCTGGTCAGACGGAGCGGCGTAGCGGGAGATCGGGCACTTTGACGCGGCTGGGGTTGACACGCGCTCGACGGGGCGGGAGCGCTGACCAGCCGCAGAACCTTGCGGCTTCCGCAGATAGGTCACTGGGGGAGTGCAGCGGCCTCGCCCCGGCCGACGCGCCGACGACGGGTCACCATATGCCCGCGCCGGTGGGCCCCGTGGCGCAAGCCACGGGTGGTGCATGATCCGGGCAAGGCCCTGCTGGATGTCGGGCTTGGAGTCGCTGAAGCCCGCCACTGGGAGCCCGAACGGCTTCACCCGCGGTGGTTCTCTGCCGCTGCTGAGCTGATCTCCACCGGCCGCCGCCGCTCGCCCCGCTTCACCGCCCGATGGCCCTGGACGCCTGTGATCACCCCGCCCCGAAAGGACCGCACCTCGCCAGCACGAGGCCCCCGCCAGCGAACCGACGAGGACTCATGAACGATCGAGGCCAGAGTGATTTTTGACCTTCTCGCCGGATGAGGAATGGAGTGCATCCGTGGCCTTATTGGCCCGAGATGACGTTCTTGACGTGCGGGTTTCCTTCGACAGCTTCGCCTTCCAGGAGTCGGACGAAAGCTTGGTCCCGGTGGCGTACAACGAGGCATGTGAGCAAGACGGCTTCCTGACCGCGCACGCGCGCAGGATTGATGTGTACAGCGCCGCCCATACGCACGACGCCGAGGTGCGAGTGAGGGTCTGGGACGCTGAGCCAGAGACGGTTGGCCAGCCTTGGGACAAGTTGGAGGAGGTCGACTTCGATTCGGCCAACGGGGATGTTGCGATCTGGTCGACGGTCTATGGCCGCTGCCTGATCTGATCAGCCTGGGAGCCCTGGGCCGGTGGCGGGTCCGGGTGACGTGGTCTGGCCGAGCCGAGGCCAAGCGAGTGTCCGAGCAAGAAGGGGTCGCCTACGGCATCGACAAGCACGTCGTCGACTTCTGGTTTCAACGATGACGAAACGGGCTCGCCCCAATGCCTAAGGGCTGTCCCGCAATTCCTGGCGGGCGCACGACGACAGCTACGGCACCTCGCCGCGTTGTCGAAACGCCCGAATACATCCAGTATGCGGGCGCCTCTCCGCCTTGCGATACACCGCATCTGACGCCGCACGCTGATCCACCAGGAATTGCGGGACAGCCCTTAGGGGCGAGCCCGCACGTTGGTCAGCCGAACTTGACGATGAAGCCGTCGTCCGGGCCGTCAATCATGCGGTTGTTGGTGTAGAAACCGGCAAGCAGGTTGCCGGCGGCGCCGTTCTGCGTTCTGTCCAGGGGCATCG
Organism: Streptomyces sp. NBC_01013; assembly: GCF_045162765.1. NCBI lineage: Bacteria > Bacillati > Actinomycetota > Actinomycetes > Kitasatosporales > Streptomycetaceae > Streptomyces > Streptomyces sp. NBC_01013. The sequence goes on along the minus strand of NZ_CP108687.1, from coordinate 79,492 downwards.
CGGAGTAGTTGTTTCTCTCTACGTGCACGTCGTACTTCTCGATGGCGGATCCCTGATAGGTGGGCGCGAAGGGGAATCCTGGCGGGCCGTGCCGCGGCTCTCCCGTCAGCCGAACTCCGCTACGTGGTCGATGACCCACCTCGCGAAGGTGCCAGCCGGCCGGCCGGTAAGGCGCTCAACATGATCGGTGGTGCGATTTGACTCCAGTCGGGACACTGAGGCAGCCAGCAGCGCCTCTACCAGTCGCTCAGGACGACCGTCTGCCAGCATTTGTGAGCGAGCGAGATCAGCGGGAAGTGGCTGGAAGCTCAGAGGGCGTTGGAGTGCGGCCCCGAGCCGAGCGACCTGGTCGGCGCGACTGAGCACCTCAGGTCCGGTCAACACGTACGGGCTGAGATCCAGCTGGGCATGGTGCGGCGCGAGCAATACGGCTACCGCCGCATCGGCGACATCGCGTTCGTCGACGACGGCTGTGCGCGCGACGTCCGAGCCCGCGATCACGTTGCCCGCGCGCAACTGTGCAGCCCACCCACGAGCGTTGGACGCCAGTGTGTCGCTGCGCAGTACCACAGGTCGCAGCCCGGCATCGCGCAGCAGGACTTCCATGTCAGCGTGCACTTGAACGATGGGATCGCTCTGGCGGTCGGCTTCGTCGTCTATGGCTGTAGAGGACACGTAGACGACACGGGGCGCCGCCGCGATGAGTTCCGCGACCACTGGGTGGGCGGGGGAGGAATCGAGCAGTGGCCAGATGAGAAAGACAGCGTCGATGCCCTGGAGCGCAGCGCGGAACACCATGGGGTCCGTGAGGTCGCCGACCACCGACTCGACTGCGGGGCGGGGGCCGGTTTGATGGCGCACGAGGCATCGCACGCGCGCGCCGTGTGCCTGGAGGCGGTCGGCGACCTCACGTCCGAGGTTGCCGGCCGCGCCGGTGACCAGGATCGACGGACTGTAATCGGTGCCCATGGGGCGATTGGTGTCAGGCATGATCGAGACGCTAACGGTTCAGGTCGACATGAAGGCAAGGCGCGTGTGATGCAGACGATCGGAGAAGCAGCCGCAGAACTCGGCATCGAAGCTCACGTGCTGCGGCACTGGGAAGATGTGGGGGCACTCACCGTGCGCCGCGATGGCAGTGGCTACCGCATCTACGACGACAACGCTCTGGAGCAGGCACGCACGGTGCTGAAGCTGCGTCGCGTCGGGCTCTCGTTGCCAGAAGTCATTGCCGCCATGACGCCGAAGAAGCGGGCAGCACAGGCGGTTGTGAGGGCGAAGATCGCCGCACTCGAAAGTGAGGTCGTTCGCACACAACAGGCCATTACCTTCCTGCAGCACACCGTTGAGTGTCGGCATCGATATCTCGATGACTGTCCGGACTGCGCGCACTTCGTCCGTGAAGCCTGAACCGGCCTCCCGCCGGAAAGCTTGTGCGCCGAGTAGCCCCCTTCGGCCTTTCCTCATGGCCCAGTCGTGGCGTGTTGGCCGCGCCGCCGTCATCAATGTTGAAACCCAGAGCCTGAACACAAGGACTTGACTGGGAACACTACTCCGTGCCGTAGTTGATCAACCCGGCGGTGCACAGGGTGGCGGCCAGCAGGGTGCGGTGCGTGCGGGCCTGGGGGGCTGATCGAGACGGCGTCCCTGTAGCAGGCGTCGTCGCTCTCTTCGAGGCTGGCGTTCACGCGCGTGCCCATGTCGAGTTCGGTGCCGTCGGCGTTCACGAGGGTGAGGTCGACGGCGGCGCCGGCGCGGTGCGGGGCGATCTCCGGCGGGGACACGTACCGGCTAGGCACCTCGGATTCCTGATGCGAGTGGGGTGTTGGGACCATGGTGGCTGTGTGGGCCGTGGGGATCTGACGAATGCGGAGTGGGATGGGCTGGAGTCGTTGTTACCTCCTGGTGGTGCATGTGGTGGCCGGTGGAGCGATCACCGTCGGGTGATCAACGGGGTTCTCTCCCGAGTGCGGACCGGTGTGCAGTGGCGGGACTTGCCAGAGCGGTTTGGGCCGTGGGAGACGGTCTATGAACGGCATCTTCGCTGGTCAGCTGACGGAACCTGGCAGATGCTGCTGTCACGCATCCAGACAGCTGAGGACGCCGAGGGTGGGATCGACTGGGACGTGTCGGTGGACTCGACAGCCGTGCGAGCACACCAGCACGCCGCCCGCGCGAGGAAGACGTCCCCGGTCACCGTTCCTCAAAGGGGGGCCTCGCGGGGGACGAACCAGGTCGATCCGGTACTGCGGAAACTGGCCGCCCGGCTGGAGGAGGTGGTCAGCTCGGCGAGTGTCTGGAACGTTCCCGCGGCGGATTCACCGCCAAGATCCACCTCGTCGCCGACCTTAGCCTTCGTCCTGACACCCTGACACCCTGACACCCTGACACCCTGACACCCTGACACCCTGACACCCTGACACCCCGACACCCCGACACCCGGAAACTACGGTGATGGACCCCAGCTCGAGCGGGTCCTGGAGCAGGTATCGGTGCCCCGAACCGGAGTGGGCCGCCTCGCATCCGGCCCGGCCGCGTCCTGGCGGACAAGGCCTATACCTCCCGAAAAAGCCGCCGCTACCCACGACGACGCGGCATTGCGCACACGATTCCCGAACGTCTCGACCAGCAGAGAGATTGCAAGAACCGAGGGTCCCGAGGCGGTCGACCCACCGGTTTCGAGCGAGCGCTACAAGAAGCGCAACACCGTCGAACGCGCCATCAACCGCCTCAAGGCTCCGCGCCGTCGCCACCCGCTATGAGAAACGCGCCTACATCTACCTCGGCACCATCACGCTCTCAGCCCTCGTCATCTGGCTCAGGACATGATCCGAGAAACAGTGCCTGGAGCGCAGGCCGGCGGCGGGACAGAGGCACGCCGGGGAGCCGTATTGGGGCGCGGCTGCGGTATCAACCGGAACGAGGCCTCGGGGGCGGCACAAACAGCCTCCCACCCACTCCCAGCACGGCGGGCAGAAGAGGCCGGCCGACCAGGAGCGGGGTGTTCACGAGGGGGCCTGATCAGCGGCGTGCCGACACCGAACCGCTGACGATCGCTCCCCATCGACCACTGATCGTTTTCTGAGCGGAGCGCTGCTCAGCAGTCGTAGCGGTGGGCGTACGGCATGTCCGGGCACTCAGGGCAGACGAAGAGGTACACGCCGCCGAGATCGCCCATGTCCATCCCGTGGCCGATGCTGTCGACGACCACGTGGTCAGTCGCGGTCCACTTGCTCGGATCTGAGTTCTCTGGTCCCTGTTCGTCGAGCGGGAACCAGCGCCCTTGGGCCGGTTCCGAGGCGGTGATGCTGAGAAGGTGGTCCATGCGCCGGCCGCAGCAGCAGTCCGGCCAGTCGGGCTGCTGGAGCCAACCCGGGTACCCGCCGACCTTACTTTGGACGGTGACGGCCATCTCGTAGTACGAGAAGCCGAACACCTCCTCGATCTCATCGAACCATTGGCTCAGGTTCTGGGCCAGACCTCCCGGCAGGTCCCCATTCGGATACTCCACCACACGCGTCGGCGTCACCGTGCCTGATCGGGGCACGAACTCCTCGTCGTACTCGTACGGCAGCGGCCGGTCCGACAACACCAGACCCGCTGAGGCCGTCTGCTCGCTGCGCCAGTACACCTTGGGCAGCGCAGTCCCGGCCTCGTCATTGTGAATCAAGGGGCACCACACGACCTGCAGCACGTCCATGCCCGCCGGGAACGGCAACTCAGGCACATCCCGTGCACAGAGCTGCACCACTGGCACCATCGCCACTGGCTCAGGCCCCACGACCTCGGTAGGAGTCCTCAGCGGCTTCCAGTGCCCCGGCTCGGCACACGGCGGCCACGGCTCATCGGCCGGCCACAGCAGGGGCCCGCCGATGGAAGTGTCCCGCACACCGGGTTCGCCACTTCGTGGATACAGCAGGGTCGTTCTTCGTCCGAGGCCCGCGAGTTCCGGGATCAGCGATTCCACGTCGAACGGCAATGCGGGGATGCGGTAGGGCAAGATGCATTCCTTCTCGGTGATCAGGTCCGGGCGTCCCCCAGCGACTGCGGGTGTGGCCGTCGTCGTAGTAGTAACTGGGGTCTCCGGCGGGGCCAGCCCTTCGCGCCACACCGAAATCTGCGCTTCACCTACGCCGCCACGGGCAGTGACGACCGCACCTCGGTGCCCGTCGCGGCACCCTCTGGCACATCGGTGACCACCGCGTTGGCTGGAGGAATCGTCAAATTCTGTGGACCGACCGGACAGCCCAATGACCGGTCGATCAAGCGAGCGGCTTGCGGTAGCGGACATACTCGTTCTGTCTCCGGAACCCCACGCTCTCGTAAAGATCGTAGGATCGGTGCGGATTTGCCGTGCCCGTGTACAACCTGGCAGTCGTTGCACCCTGCTCGCGAAGGCTTCGCAGCCCGTCCAGCAGCAGGATCCGGCCGATTCCGAGGCGTCGCTGGTCCGTTCGGACACTCAGCTCTTCGACCTCGCCCACGGTGTGGTCGTGCCCGCGGATGGAGCAGAGGGCCACGCCGAGCATGTCCTGCCCGTTCCAGGCAGCCCTCCAACATGCCGGGTTGGCGGTGTCGACAAAGTCCTGGAAGGACCATTTCTGAGTGAAACCGGTGTCAGCATACGAATCGACGACCGTCCTCCAGGCCGCGCGGTAGTGGCTGGTCCCGATCGGCCCCGTTCGTATCCCGGCAGGGAGTTCGCTGCCCGGCTCGGGCAACTGCTGCAGATCGCCCAGTTCTAGCTCGACCAGACTGAAGACACGTCGGTAGCCGGCTGCGCGCAGAAGCGCCGTGGCGTCCTGCTCGGAGATCATGGCGTTCGCACCGATCACTGCAGTCCGCGCCGTGCCATGTTTTTCGACGAGCTGGCGGATCCGCTCTTCGGCCCAGCGCAACATGACTGATCCGATGCCCTGGTCGCGATGCTCGGGCAAGAGGTAACCGCGGTGCAGGTACAGCCACGTATCATCTCGCTCCTGCCACCACCGGATCGTCGAGTAGCCGACGACGCTCCCGTCGCGCACCACCAGAACCTGGTTCTTGGACGGCTCGTCCAGCTTGGCAGAGGCCTCGGCGATCTCGGCGGCTGTCGGGAGCCCTTCCACAACCGAACGGGCGTCGACCCGGTCCCGTTCGACACATTCCAGCCGCACCGCGGCCATGGGGCCGTGGTCTTCGTCGCCCCGATACGGCCGGAACCCGAAGCCGGCTGGGAGGTCCTGTCCTGGCGTGTCATCCGACATGACCGGATGATCTCGAACATTGAGGCAGGTCCGCCACCCTGTTCATGATTCATGCTGCGGTCGTCTGCGGCCGTTCCACGAGGTAGCCGCGTTCGACGTGGGCTCCGACTCGGACGAGGGCGACGAGGTGGGGTGCATTCACGGCTCGCCAGCGGGTCTGGGCGGACTCGACGAACTTGAACACCGTCGCAAGTGCGGCCGCTCGTGAGCCGGCCCCTTTGGTGACCTTGGTCCGCAGCCGGACGGTCGCGAAGGTCGACTCGATCGGGTTGGTCGTCCGCAGGTGGACCCAGTGCTCGGCGGGGAAGTCCTTCGAGAACGCCCTCCACCACACACCAACTACGCTGACACCAGCCGCATAATCCGTGTCCAGGATCAGAGGTCAAGGCCCTGCTTCGACGAAGGACAGGGTGGCCAGGTCTTTGATCTTGCGCGGGTCGAGCTCGGGCTGGAACGAGAAGTCGTACTCATCGATCGTTTTGTGGTGCAGCAGCCGGGAGAGCCGCAGGCCCTGGTGGAAGCGGCGGTCGTCGCGGCCGGCGAGTCCCAGGAAGGGCCAGGTCGAGGAAGTCGAGGTATCCCATGTTGCTCTCGTCCGCCCGCCGCGTGTGCTCGATGATGGTTTCCGCCAGGTGGGGCAGTCATACCGAGCTTGGTCGCCGTGGCGCGGTTGCGGTTGCCGGTCAGCTCGCTCAAGACGATTCCTTCGTAGCTCGCTTACTGGTGAAAAGGCGGGTCCCGGTCAATTCGTCACAGACCGACAACGGCCGGCGGCCGACCTCGACTCGGATCGCCGCAGCCCGGCTGAGGAGGGCTTGCAGCGGTCCGCTCCCCTCGCCCAGGGGGCGATCGTGACGCGGCCTGGGCAAGGCATCGCCGGTGGTGGTCCGGCGTCCTTGGCCGGTGGGGCAGGCCGTCCCAGTGCTGCTCTTCGAGGACACGGACGCCGCGTCCGACGGCCCGTGGATGCATGGCAAGTAACGTCTCGATGGTGGAGTCGGTAATGGTGGAATGCAGCATGACCTGCGACTTCGTGGCCCTGATCTCCACCGGCTGACGCGGTCGGACCTTGCGGGCGGGGACTGAGTAGAGGTTCCCGCCGAAGGCGACCGGGCAGTCCTTGCCGACCGGCCGCAGATCACGTTCGGCCACCAGATACGGAGTGGCTGGCAACGGCTTGAGAGCCGCGTGGTCACGAACTGCCCGCTCACCGATGACCTGCTGGTGAGTCCGGCTCACTGGAGTACTAATTCGGTTGCCGCTGGGGTGGCGGGCGGCTTGACTGACTGGCTATGAACCTGGCGCAGGCGGCCGAGCGGCTCGGGTTGGGGCAGTTGCTCGATGCCCCGCTGCTGCTCAAGGACGACGAGCAGAGCCCGGTGTGGAAGGCCGTTACTGACTCCGGCTCATGGGTGGTGAAGATCGCCCAGCCCTGGGGTGACTTCTGGCTGCCCATGGCTGCCCAGGCAGGGGCGCTTGAGGCCGCCGCGTGGGAGATCGGTGTCGCGATGCCCGAGCCGCAATCGACGACTCTGGAAGAAGCGGGTCTGTGGCGACCGATCGGGGACGGTTTCTACGCCCGTGCGGTGCGCTTCGTCGAGGGCGCGCATCCGACCGCGCCGACGTCGCAAGCGTTGGCGGCCTGGGCCGGCAGGCTTGTCGCTGACCTTGCACGGTGCGCGATTCCGGCCGATCCGACCGTCGATGGCGACTACCGGTCGTACTCCCAGGAGGAGTGGGAGGAGTGGTTCGCTCAGGCCGAACGCCTCGAGGTCCTCAGTGCCGAGCACGTCCGCATCCTGAAGCTGTCGGTGGAGCAGACCGAGGCCATGGTCGAAGATCAGCAGGGGTTGTGGCGGTCCAAGTTGGTCATGCATCGCGACATCCGGCACCAGAACGTTCTGACCGGCTCCGGTGGGCCGGTCCTGTTGGACTTCGATGCCGCCGGGGCGCAGGACCCGTGGTGGGAGCTGGTCTTCACTGCTTTCCACCTCGCCGGCTTCGACCGCGGCCTGGGAGTGCCCGAGCGCCGTATCGTCGAAGCGTGCCTCTCCGGGTATGTCGCTGCGGGAGGGGCAGTCGGGGCGGTCGATGAGTCGGCGTTCACCGGTATGTTCGCCGGACGGGTGGGAGTGGCGGCTTGGCAGCTGTGGATGGCCTGCGGCCACCGGGGCGGGAGTCCGGAATACCAGGCCGACTTCGCTCAGACACTCAGAGAGTCGGTGAAGGCGATGGCCATGATGCTCAACGCCATGCCTGTCTGGGCCACTTGGCTCAAGGCGTAAGCCGGGGACGCCAAGGGCTGTCCCGCAATTCCTGGTGGGCGCACGACGACAGTTACGGCGCCTCGCCGCTTTGTCGAAACGCCCTAATACATCCCGTATGCGGGCGCCTCTCCGCCTTGCGGTGCACCGCAACTGACGCCGCGCTCTGATCCACCAGGAATTGTGGGACAGCCCTTGGACGAACAAGGTGCCCTGTAAGCACCGTCATCCAACGGCCCCGAACCAGGCGTCCCAAAGGCGATGCTCAGGCAGCAGCGCCGCGATCCGGGTCCACAGACCTTCATCCAGCATCCCGGCTCCTGCGTCGAAGTCGGCCACAACGGCGCCCCGCCCCTGCAGGGCCACGGCGCCGACGCCGCAGCCGCGGTTCAACGGCGGGGTAGGGGGAGGACGCTCGCAGCGTCGTCCGCCTGCCCGCTGTTGCGAGCCGGGTTGGCGTGTGCGCCGGCGAACGCACTCAGCTCGCGGCGGAGACGTTCTGACTCGTCGTCCTTGGCTGTGAGCACCGACAGCAGTTGTCGATGCCGCTCCTTGAGCAGGGTGAACTCGGTGTTGGTGCACGCGAGTTCGGTGGTGAGTCGCTCGTCGACGTCCTGCAATCGGCTGATGCGGACCTTGTGTGGATCGGGCCGGTGCCCGGCGGCCCAGGCTGCGGCTCGCCGCTTTTCGAACTTGTCCTTGAGATGGCCCCAGGTTCGGTAGAGGGCCGCGCGGGAGATCCCGGCCTCGCGGGCGAACGTCTTGACGTCGCACGCCCCGCCGCGAGGGATCCGCCGGCCGGCAGACGGTCGACGGCGGCTCGGATCCGCCTTTCGACCTGGTCACACTGGGTCTGGCTGAGTGTCATGTCGTCCGGCTTTCCGGTTGCCTTGTCGATCTCTTCGAGGACGCGCAGCAAGCGCTCGTGCTCGGCCTGCAGACGTTTCTTCCCCCCCTGCGGGGACACGGGGACTGGCCAGGAGGACGGCGCCGTTGCCGGCGGCGGTCTGCCAGTCGGTCCGGTGGACGACGTGGTGGGTGGCCTGCGGGCAGCGGGCGCTGTCGCAGAGCCCGTTCAGCGGGCCTGCCGCGGCCTTCGCGCCGGCGAGCTTGCGGCACAGGGCCTTCGCCGGGTCCTCGAACCAGCAGTAGTTCGCCGCAGACAGGTGCAGCACCGACGCCTTCTGTCGGCGTACACGTGAACGCGGCTCTGGCAAGATTTTCGTAGGCGGAGATCATCTCGGTGGCGCGGTCGGCCGGTCCGCATGATGGGCAGACTGTGATTGTGCTCTGTCGAACTGGTCAGCCTGTTATCGCAGTTGTCCGATCTGCAGGTGGCTTCGGTTGAGGTATCCGATGCCGCGTTGGTGGTCCGTGCCCGCACGAGATCAGGTGAACCGGCGGGGTGCACGGGATGCGGTCGGCTCAGCGAGTGGTGCCACAGCCGCTTGCGCGGCGCCTCACCGACGCCACGCTCGCAGGCCGCCCTCTGTGCATCGACCTGTCCGTACGCCGCCTGTACTGCGAGAACACGACCTGCCCGAAGACGACCTTCGCCGAGCAGATATCGGGCCTGACCGCGCGCTACCAGCGCCGGACACTCCGACTGCAATCCGCTGGTCGAGGACCTCGCGGCAGTCCTGGCAGGCCGGGGTGGATACCGAATGCTTCGGATCTTGAACATCAGGCTCTCTCGGGTCGCCGTCTTGTCCCAGCTGTTGCGGGTGCCACTGCCGAAACCGGTCACGCCCAGGTCCGGGCTCGACGAGGGCCGCATCACCGACGTCGAACGGCAGAAACGCATCATGGCCGGACGAGCCGGCGTCCGTCTCCTCCGCCACCGCGTCGTCCTGATCGCTCACCTCCGCCGACGCCATGCGGACGGCCGAACGTGCCTCCGAGATGATCGCCGCCTACGAGAACCTTGCCGGAGCCACTCTTGTAAGTACGCCGACAAGCCCTGATATGAGTACGCCGACAAGCCCCGACCCGCTGTCCCTGGCCGTCCGGGCGGAGGAGGGCGGAACCGCGTCCGCGCCGACCGGCCGCCATCGGCTCTCACGTGGCAGCAGCCGGAGTCGGCTTCTTGCCCATCCGCTTCCGCGACGCTCTGCCCCATCCTGCCGGTGCGCGGGATGGTGAGAGAAAGAGCTGATTCGCGGGGCTGCCGCATCCGAAGGGTGTTGTGGGCGCACACTGCCGAAGAGGCCGCGGGCCGGGCTTTGCTGCGGTCATCTCCTCGCGAACTGCCTCCGCGCGGCGGATCCCCGCGTCCTGGACCATCAGCAGGTTGTCGGCGACAGTGCCATGCCCCGTGCACCCACGCCTGGTGCCATCTTCCGCCCCATCGCTGAGGGCATCACCGTCCAAGTGAAAACAAAATCGTTGACAATTGTGTTCGCTAGATTTAGCTTCGACAGGCACTCACTCAGGGAGGGCACATGCCGAAGGAAGCCCGTCCAGGCTCCGGAGAGCAGGCCAAGCAGTACGCGCTGAAGCGGTTGCGGAACGCGATCCTGCAAGGGGAGATGGCGCCGGCCCAACGGCTGGTGGAGAACGAACTCGCCGAGCAGTACGACGTCACCCGCGCCAGCATCAGGGCGGCGCTGCTCGACCTCGCGGCCGAAGGCCTGGTCGAGCGGATCCGCAACCGCGGATCACGCGTGCGTGTGGTGACGGTCGAGGAGGCAGTGGAGATCACGGAATGCCGGATGGCGCTCGAAGGGCTGTGCGCCGCGAAGGCCGCCGAGGTGGCCAGCGATGCGCAGGTCGGCGAGCTGAACTGCTTGGGCAAGGCCATGTCCAAAGCGGTCGCCGACGGCGATCCGGTCTCCTACTCCGAGCTCAACCATGACCTGCACGCCCGGATCCGGGAGATCTCGGGCCAGCAGACGGCCGTCGGTCTCCTGGAGCGGCTCAACGCCCAACTGGTGCGCCATCGCTTCCAGTTGGCGCTCCGCCCAGGGCGTCCGCAGCAGTCCCTGAATGAGCACCTGGCGGTGATCGAGGCGATCGGCGCCAGGGATCCGCGAGCGGCCGAAGCGGCCGTGCGCGCTCACCTCAGCAGCGTGATCGACGCCCTGCGCGACGACTGACGCACCCCTGGGGCGGGCGCGGACCTGTCACCAAGGAGATACAGCATGACCCACGCCACCGGCGCGCCCGCCGAAACCCCTCGATCGACACTGGTCGTCACCGCCCACGCCGGGGACTTCGTGTGGCGCGCAGGCGGTGCCATCGCACTGGCCGCCGCTCGCGGCGAGAAGGTCACCATCGCGTGCCTGACTTTCGGCGAGCGCGGCGAATCCGCCAAAGCCTGGCGCGAGGGCAGGAAGCTCGAAGAGATCAAGGCGATGCGGCGCGACGAAGCCGAACGTGCCGCCGCCGCGCTCGGCGCCGATGTCCGCTTCTACGATGCCGGCGACTACCCGCTGGTGGCCACCGCCGACCTGACCGACCGGCTGGTCGCGCTCTACCGGGAGACGCAGCCCGACGCCGTCCTCACGCACCCCGTCGAGGACCCCTACAACGGTGACCACCCGGCCGCCAACCGCATGGCCCTGGAGGCGCGCGTTCTGGCCCAGGCCATCGGCTATCCCGGCGAGGGCGAGATCATCGGCGCCCCGCCCGTCTTCTACTTCGAACCCCACCAGCCCGAGATGAGCGGCTTCAAGCCCGAGGTCCTCCTGGACATCACCGAGGTCTGGGACACCAAGCGCACCGCTATGGAGTGCCTGGGCGCGCAGCAGCACCTGTGGGACTACTACACCGATCTCGCCGTGCGCCGCGGGGTCCAGCTCAAGCGGAATGCGGGCCCGAACCTGGGCCTCGCCCACAAAACCTTGGCCGAGGCCTACATGCGCCCCTTCCCGCAGATCGCGAAGGAGCTCGCCTGATGTCCGGCGTGATCGTCACCAACCCCCCCAGGGCCGAGGCGGAGCACGTCGAGGCGCTCGCCGGCTACGGAACGGCCACGGTCGGCGAGGCGATGGGCCGCACCGGGTTCCTCGGCACGCATCTGCGCCCGGTCCAGCAGGACGTGCGGGTCGCGGGCACGGCCGTGACGGTGCTGTGCTGGCCCGGAGACAACCTCATGATCCACGCGGCAGTCGAGCAGTGCACTGAGGGTGACATTCTCGTCGTCACCACCACCTCCCCGTGCGCGGACGGCCTGTTCGGCGAGCTGTTCGCCACGGCCCTGAAACGCCGGGGTGTACGGGGCGTGGTCTTGAACACCGGTATCCGGGACACCGCCGAACTGCGCGCGATGGGCTTCCCCGCATGGTCCGCCGCCGTCAGTCCGCAGGGGACGGTCAAGGCGACGGGCGGAAGCGTCAACGTACCGATCGTGATCGGCGGCCAGATGATCCGTCCCGGCGACGTGATCGTCGCCGACGACGACGGTGTGGTGGTCGTGCCACGTGAGCGCGCCCGGCCAACCATCGAGGCGTCCGAGGCGCGCGAGAAGAAGGAGGCCGCAGCCCGCGCCGCCTTCCAGGAGGGTCAGCTCGGCCTGGACCGGTATGGGTTGCGGGACACCCTGGAGCGGCTCGGTGTCGAGTACCGAACCGGCGAGGAGCACCCCGCGTGACCAGGGACGGCGGTATCCGGTGCATGCTGATGCGGGGCGGTACCTCCAAGGGTGCCTACTTTTTGGCCTGCGACCTGCCGGGCAGCCCGGCGGTCCGGGACGACCTGCTGCTGCGGATCATGGGCAGCCCGGACCCGCGCCAGATCGACGGCCTCGGCGGCGCCCACCCCCTGACGAGCAAAGTCGCTGTGGTGTCTGTCTCCTCCGACCCTGAGGCAGACATCGACTACCTCTTCCTCCAGATCGGCGTCGGCACACCGGAAGTGTCGGATCGGCAGAACTGCGGAAACCTCCTCGCCGGGGTCGGCCCCTTCGCCGTCGAACGGGGTCTGATCGCCCTGGAGGAAGGCGAGACCACCGTACGCATCCGCATGCTCAACTCCGGTGACCTCGCCACAGCGACGTTCCCGACACTCGGTGGCTGTGTCGAATACGGCGGCGACACCGAGATCTCCGGCGTACCCGGGCACGCGGCCGCTGTCGTCATCGAGTTCCCACCACGTGCTGGGCCCTTGCTGCCCACCGGAAATGTGCGTGACACCGTCGCCGGCGTCGAGGTCACCTGCGTGGACAACGGGATGCCGACCGTCCTCGTGCGCGCCGAGTCCCTCGGCGTCACCGGCTACGAGGACCCTGCCGGCCTCGAAGCCAACGGGGAACTCGCCGGACGCCTCCGCGACCTCCGGCTGGCAGCGGGCGAGTCGATGGGCCTTGGCGACGTCTCCGCCGCCACGGTGCCCAAGCTGACGCTGCTTGCCCCACCACGGCACGGGGGAGCGGTCACCACACGCACGTTCATCCCGGTCCGCTGCCATACCGCGATCGGCGTTCTCGGCGCCGCGAGCGTGGCCGCGGGCCTGCGCATCGAGGGAAGTGTCGCTCACGGCATCGCGATCCTTCCCGAGCGCGGCGACCGGCTCCGCATCGAGCACCCCACCGGTTTCACCGACATCGAAAGCAGTATCGACCCCACGTCCCGCAACCGGCCGCGCGCCCACCGAACCGCGGTGGTCCGCACGGCCCGCAAGATCTTCGACGGCACCGTCTTCCCCGGTTCACCCCGGACGGCGCCGACCGCACCCTTCACAGGAGGTCAAGGATGACTCCGCCGCTCGGCGACATCGCGCACATCGGCCACGTCCAACTGTTCACGCCCGACCTGGATGCCTCGGTCGCCTTCTTCACCGACTTCCTCGGTCTTACCGTCAACGGACAGGACGGTGACACCGTCTACCTGCGCACGTTCGACGACTACGAGCACCACAGCATCGTCCTCACCGCCCGTGAGCAGCCCGGCCTCGGCCGGCTCGCCCTGCGTACCTCCAGCGAGGAGGCCCTCCGGCGCCGGGTCGAGGCGGTCGAGGAGGCCGGCGGTACCGGCACGTGGGTCGAGGACGAACCCGGCCTCGGCAAGCTCTACGTCACCACCGACCCCGACGGTCACGAGCACGCCCTGTACTGGGAGAGCGAGTACTACCGGGCCCCCGACGCGCTCGAACCAGCCCTCAAGAATCAGCCGCAGGCCAAACCCAACCGTGGCGTCGGCGTGCGCCGCCTCGATCACATCAACTTTCTCGCGGCCGACGTCCTGGCCAACGCCGAATTCCAGGAACAGATCCTCGGGGCCCGCCCCACGGAGCAGATCCGGCTCGACTCCGGGAAGATCGCGGCCCGGTGGCTGACGTTCACCGACAAGTCGTACGACGTGGTGTACACGTCCGACTGGACCGGCAGCGAGGGCCGCCTGCACCACATCGCCTTCGCCACCGACACCCGCGAGGACATCCTGCGCGCCGCCGACCTCGCCATCGACTCCAGCGTGTTCATCGAGACGGGCCCGCACAAGCACGCCATCCAGCAGACGTTCTTCCTGTACGTCTACGAGCCCGGCGGCAACCGCATCGAGCTCTGCAACCCGCTCACCCGGCTCGTACTCGCCCCCGACTGGCCCCTGATCACATGGACCGAGGAGGAGCGGAAGAAGGGGCAGGCCTGGGGGCTGCAAACGATCGGGTCCTTCCATACCCACGGCACGCCCCCAGTCGACAGCTGACAGTCCGAGCCTCACCCCGTCCGGCCCCGGGGACCGCCGCGTCGCACAGGCCCATGAGGGTCCTGCGACAAGTGCACAGAACCCCGGGGCCGAATCGTCACCATAATTGTTAACAAAAGTGTTGACCTCGTGTCAGTGGCTTCCTAACCTCTAGCCACACCGAGCCACAGTCCCCATGGACGCTCCGCACCCCCTCCCACCGGCCACGCGAGCCGCGCCGGCCGCACCGACCTGCAGCCAGGGCCCATGGCCCCCCGCCCCTGGCCCCCGCACGAGAGGAAACAAAGATGTCCTCCTCCGCCACCTCCCCGCTCGCCCAGGCAACCGGGGTCACCGCCCGAAGAAGCCGTAACGCCGTCATCGCCCTGTGCTGGGGGCTCGTCCTTCTGGACGGCATCGATACGTTCATCTACGGCTCCGTGCTCCCAAAGATGCTCGGCGGCCATAGTCTCGGCCTCACCCCCGACACCGCGGGCACGATCGGCAGCTACGCCAATTTCGGGATGCTGCTCGGCACGATCCTGTCGGGCATGGCGTCGAACTGGATCGGCAGGCGCGTCACCGTTTTCACCAGCGTGGTGATCTTCACCCTCGCCACCCTGGGCACAGGCTGGTCGCAGACCTCCGGCCAGTTCGGCCTCTTCCGCTTCGTGTGCGGGTTCGGACTGGGCGCCCTGCTGCCGATCGCGATCTCGTACGGCATGGAGTTCACCTCCAAGGGCCGCCGCGCCCTCGCGACCGGCGTCATCATGACCGCGCACCAGACCGGCGGCGCCCTAGCCCCGCTGATCGCTCTCTGGCTCGTCGACGACCACGGCTGGCGCACGGCCTTCATCGCCTCCGCGATACCGGCCCTGATCCTGTTCCCGATCGCCTTCAAGCTCCTGCCCGAGTCGCCCACCAATCTGCTCACCCGCGGCCGCCGCGCCGACGCCCAGGCGCTCGCCGCTGACTTCGGCACCGAGCTGCCCGAGCTCAAGGCGAACACCACGGACAAGCTGGACGCCGTGAAGAACCTCTTCCGCGGCGGCCAGTGGCCCACCACGCTGTGCTTCTGGCTGACGTCGTTCGCCGGCCTGCTCCTGGTCTACGGCGTCGGCCAGTGGCTGCCCAAGATCATGGTCGATCTCGGTTACGACACCGGCGACTCACTCCTCTTCTCGACGTTCCTCAACGTCGGCGGCATCTGCGGCATGCTCATCGCCGGCCGCACGGCCGACCGGATCGGACCCCGCACGGTCGTCATCGCCTGGTTCGTCCTGACCGCGGTGTTCGTCTACCTCATGGGCGTCGAGATGTCGGTCGGCGTCCTGTACGCGGTGGTCTTCTTCGCCGGACTGCTCCTCTTCTCCGGCCAGACCATGGTCTACGCGGCGGTCGGCACCCACCACGACGACGAGGATCGCCCCACCGCCCTAGGCTGGGTTTCCGGCATGGGCCGCTTCGGCGCCATCTTCGGCCCGTGGATCGGCGGTGCGCTGATCCAGGCCGGCAATGCTGACATCGGCTTCACCATGTACGCCTGTGCCGCACTGTTCGGCGCGATCATGATGTCCTTGGCCGCCCTCACCATCAAGGCGCGTACGGCGGCGCAAACGTGACGTGAAGCAGCAGGACGGAGCCTTCCAGCGCTGGAACCTCGGTACTGGAAGGCCGTTCCCTCTGCATCACCCGCGCACGGGCGGGCGCGCTCTGGTAAGCGAGCGCGTGGCTGTCGGCTGATTCGCGGCATCTGCGGGCACCGAGCCCCCTGCTTCGACGGCGACCTCGCGCACCGCCCCGAACAGAAGGCGTTGGGACTGTCCTCCCGGCATGGCTGGGCACAGAGCATCACCGTGCCGGCCGAGGCTGGGCGGAGGAATGGTCAAGACCTGTGGATTGTGTCAGGTCGGTTGCTGATCCGGATGTTGCAGTCGGCGGCTTGCTGCGTTGCGAACGCGGCGACTTCGCCCCTGCTCAGCGAGCAGGCTGAGGGCCTCGGCTGAGGTGACGATCTGTGCGGCCGATGCTGTGCGCTGGAACCAGTCGGATGCGGTGGTGACTTCCTCGGCGGTCCACGGCTCGTCCAGCGCGATTGCCCTGAGCAGGGTCCACTCGCGCAGACGGCGGGTGAGGAAGGGGCGGTCCCCGATGACGGTGGCCATGCTGTGGGCCCAGCCGGTGAACGCCGGGTGGGTCAGGAGTTCGCAAGCCCGGCACTCAAGATGGCGGTTGACCGCGGCCTCCGCCATCGACAAGACCGGGTCGCGCAGCACGGTGGCCACCAGGGCGGCTTCGTCCGCCTCCGGGACGTCTTCCAGGTCCTGCAGGTAGCGGCGGTAGCGGTGGTGCTCGACAGGTTCCTCGTCGAAGTGCTCGTCACTCATGCGGCGATCCCTTCCAGCCGTTTGACCAGCTGGTTACGTTCGAAGCAGGCGCCGGCCCGGACCAGCGCAACAAGATGGGGTGCGTTGACCGCGCGTCGGCGAGTCCGGGCGGACTCGATGAGCTTGTAGACCATAGCGAGGGCGGCTGTGCGGCTGCCGAAGGCATCCCCCACGCGGTTCATGCTGTTGTTGTCCGGGTGGATGCCGGCGGCCGGTGCCGGGGCGTGGTTCACGATTTCAGGGCCTCCGTCGCCGTGTCGTAGAGGCCGTATCCGGTGTGCGGGGCGTGGCTGTCGGCGCCGTTGTCTTCGATGGTGGTCTCGTCCGGGCTGTCGTCGAGTTCGTCGAGGCTGTCGTGGTCGGTGGCGGGCTCGGTCCGGCCGGTGTCGGGGTCGGGTCCGCTCTGTCGGCCGGGCTCGTGCGGCCCGGCCGGCATGGCATGGGTGGAGGCGGTGCGGGCCAGGAGGTGCCGTTCGACGCGGGTTGCGGTCCCTGCGTGGTGCGGCGCATGAGCTGGTCGGGGGCGTCGGCGGCGTCGGCTTCGCGGGAGTTCGGAATCGTGGCCGGTGCAGTGAGTGATCGTGGTGCGGATGTGGTTCCAGGTGTGCTCGTTGAACGGATGATGGGTGTGGTCGCGGTGGATCCAGGGGATCTCGGCCAGCTGACCGTTCAGGAGGGGGCGCATCTGCCAGTGGACGGGCCATTCGTCGAAGAGGTCCTGGAGCTGGGGTTTCGGGGCCGCCCGGGTGCCTCCAGCTCGCTTTGCACCTTCCGTATCCCGCCGGGCGGGGCTGGTTCTTCGGCCGGGCAGCGTCAGAGCGCTGGCTGGTTGGCCCTGTTCTACTGAGCGTTGTCCTCGGCCGCTTTTGTCTTCTTTGCCCGGCCGGGTGGTTGTTGGGAGGGCGTGGTCGCGGGGGCCTGGGGTGTTGCTGCTGAGGTACTTCCGTTGCTCGGTGTGGTCGGTGTGGTCGGTGTCTTGGATGTCGTGGGTTCCGGGCTTGTGGTGGGTGATGCGGCTGGAGTTGAGCTGTATGTATCCGGGCTGGCAGCGGGTTCGCCGACCGAACTGGGAGAGGCGGAGGGGACGCTGAGCCCGGGTTCGTTCTCGGCTCGTGTGCCCACCGTGGCGTTGTGGTTGGAGGGCTGCGCCGTCGCGGACGGCGTGACCTCCTTCCGCTGTCCTGCGGCGCCAGAAGCCTCGGGTGTACCGGTGGGGGAGCCGGAAGCCCTCGTCGTGTTCCTGTGCGAGTCCTGAGGGGCGGAACTGCCGGTGACGGCGAACGCGGTTGCCACGACAGCGGCGAGTGCGACAGTCGTGCTGGCTATCAGAGTGCGCCCACGTGCAGGCGCGCTGCGAGCGGCGGCCTGATTCCTGACGAGCGCCGGATTGACGTGCGTGTGGTCTGTCGCCCCCGGCGACTCCTGGCCGGCGACGAGGCGCGTGGCGGGCATCGACAGTTCGGCCGCTACGGGAACTGTGTCGGTCAACGCCGCCAGAGTGCGGGCGCACTCGCCGGCTGTCGGGCGGTTCTGTTCGTCCAGGGCCGTCATCTCCCTCAGCAGACTGCTCAGTTGGTGAGGCAGCCCTTGCGGCAGGACGGGCGGTCGGTGCAGTCGTGCGATGGCGGCCTCAAGGGGCCCGCCGTCGTACTCGAGCCTGCCAGTGAGGCATTCGAGCAGCACCAGGCCGAGAGCGTAGACATCGGAGGGCCGACCGACGGGCTGGCCGAGTACCTGCTCGGGGGAGAGATAGGCGGCGGTGCCCATGAGCGTGCCGGTGGCGGTGCGGGTGGTGGCGTCCAGGAGCCGGGAGATCCCGAAGTCGGCCAGGTAGGGCCGATTGGCGGCGTCCAGGAGAATGTTGGACGGTTTGACGTCCCGGTGGACGATTTCCGCCTGGTGGGCGTGAGCCAGCGCCTGGGCGAGGTCGGCCCCGAGTGCGGCGGTCACACCAGGGGGCAGCGGGCCCTTGGAGATGCGGTCCTTGAGCGTGGTGCCTTCGATCAGCTGCATGACCAGGAAGGAGCGTCCGTCGTGCTGCCCTGCGTCGAAGGCGGTGACGAGGCCGGGGTGATGCAGCCGAGCCAGGATCACGGCTTCGTCGTACCGACTCGCCTGACTATGGAAACCCGCATCAGGCCGGAAGATCTTGACCGCGACCGGTCGTCTCAGTCGCAGGTCGAAACCCCGGTGGACATCCGCAGCGCCACCTGAGCCGAGAGGATTGTCAAGGCGGTACCGGCCACTCAGCACCTCGGTGGAGCACCGGGAAGCTGTGGCCTGAGCGAACTCGCGAAGCCTCATTTCCTCTCCCACTGCATCGGATGGCTCCTATTCTTCGGCGAGCCTGGGCTGACGCGCCTCCGAACGCGAGTACCCGCGAAGACGCGGGGTAGCCCCGTGTTCCCGAAGGCGGAGACGAAAGCGAGCCCTCCGGAGGCGCAGCGCCATTGAATGGACGGGTCGGTACGTTTCCGCAGGCAGTCGGGGATCGACCCAGCCCGTCGGCGCCCACCAGCGGACTTCCTCACCAGGGCGCCACCGCCTTCCTGACGGCCAGGACCGCGCTCACTGGGGGGCCTTGCGGTCGTACGGGTCATGCAGTCGCTGTAGCGCACGGCTCGCCCGCCCGTGCCCGGCGCTGGGCCCCGGGCCGGCGCGGCTGCCCGAGACTGTGAGCGGCAGGATGCCCCCTCCTGGATCATGATCAGCTGGGCAATGATCGGCATCATGGTCTGCCGACTCACCCACGGCCATCCCGCCACACGACAGGGCCCCAGGCCATGGAGCCTGGTAGGGCCGGATAGCTTCGTTCACGTTCAGCAGCAGCGTTCGTCGATGAGTTGGGCGGGAGGACTCTCCCCGTTGTGGTCGAGCTGCTGGAAGCCGTCGCAGTCGGTCAGGTCACTCCAGGCGGGAACGGGCTGCAGGAGATGGGCGGGTTGCCTGATGACGGCCCGAAGGCCATGAAGTTGAGGTCGAGGGGCTGCTCGTTCCGCTCGGCATGTCGCTCGGTGTCGTCTTGGGGCGTCCGGGGTGTCGTTCTCGGTGGACTTTATGAGTCGATGGCCTGCTGCGATGGCTGAGAGGGCGGCGGGGTTCATTCTCCGCGGGCGGGGGCCTGCCAGCCGTTCTCAAGGAGATCGAAGGCGAGGGTGATCGCCTGGCGGGGGTCGTTGTGTCCGCGGGCCGCGCGGGGCGCTTCGAGGGCGAAGTGGGCCAGGATGGTGCAGCCGGGATCGTCGGCCGGCAGGCCGACCTCCTCGGCGATGGCCTGGGCCAGGGCGGCGGTGTGGCGCAGCCACATCGCCTGTGAGTAGTCACGGAGAGCCGGTGTGCTGTTCACGAGGTCGAGGTAGGCGGTGAAGCGGGCGTCACTGCCTGTAGTGGCCGTGCGAGAGCGCAACGCGTGCTCGCGCAGGGCCGCGGGGATCGACTGGCCCTTGGGGCGTTCGCGTACGGCGGCGAGGAGGTGCGCCTCCCGGTCCGCGTCCTCGTCGAATACGAGGGCTTCCTTGACAGGGAAGTGCTTGAACAGCGTGGTGGTGGACACGTCGGCGGTTTCCGCGATCTCGCGGATGCCGACGTCGTCGTAACCGCGCTCCAGGAACAGGCGCAGCGCGGCGTCGGCGATGGCCTGGCGGGTGGCGGCCTTCTTGCGCTCGCGGCGCCCCACCGGTGCGGGGCCGCTCTGGGTGTCGCTCATGCTCCGACTCTACCCGTCGGGTTGCTCGGTTACAAAAGTTGAGCTGTTGCACTTATTGGGTCGTTGTGCTCTGCTGGAGTGGTCGGCGCGGGGATACGCCCGGCGGCCCCTCCTCTTCCCCTCCTCCTCTCCGAAAGGAGTGATCAGGCATGTCCACGTCCGCTTCCCTTCCCGCCTCCGGCCCCTGGGCCGTCCCCAAGAACGTGCGCTGGGTGCTGCTCGGCATCATGCTCGCGATGCTCCTGTCCATGCTCGACAACATGGTGGTGAGCACGGTGATGCCGGTGATCGTCGCCGACCTGGGCGCGCTGGAGCACATCTCCTGGGTGGTCACCGCCTACACGCTGGTGACCGCCATCACGACGCCGATCTGGGGAAAGTTCGGCGACCTGTTCGGGCGTAAGCCCATGTATCTGGCGTCGATCGCCTCGTTCATCGTCGGCTCTGCGCTGTGCGGGGCTGCTCAGTCGATGACCGGGCTGATCGCCTTCCGTGTCGTACAGGGCATCGGCGCCGGCGGGATCGGCGCGGGCGCCTTCGTTCTGATCGGTGCGCTCGTGCCACCACGCGAGCGCGGCAAGTGCCAGGGCCTGACCGCCTCGGTGGTGGCGGTCGGTACCATCGGCGGTCCGCTCCTCGGAGGCTTCGTCACCGGCCACTTCGACTGGCGCTGGGCCTTCTACGTCAATCTGCCCGTCGGTCTGCTCGCTCTGGTGTGGGTGTGGCGGATGCTGCACGTGCCCGCTCAGCGCATCAAGGCGAGGATCGACTGGGTGGGCATCGGCCTGCTGACCGGCTCCATTACCGCGATCGTGCTGGCCTCGACCTGGGCGGGCACCACCTACGCCTGGGGCTCCTGGCAGATGCTCGGCCTCGGTGTGCTGGCCGTGATCGGGCTGGCCGCTTTCATCGCCGTGGAGAAGCGGGTCGCTGAGCCGTTGCTGCCGCTGAGTGTGTTCACGAACCACCGCAATTACCCGCTCGCGATGGTGCTGATCCTCGTGGCCGGTGCGGTGATCTTCGGCGCGGGCCTGTGTCTGCCGCTGTTCCAGCAGTCCGTGCAGGGAGCCTCCGCCACCAACTCGGTGCTGCTGATGCTGCCCATGATGATCCTCATCGTGATCGTCTCGACCATCGCGGGCAAGGTCATGTCGGCCACCGGCAGGTACAAGATCTTTCCGGTCCTGGGCATCCTGTTCCTCGCGACCGGACTCGGGCTCCTCGTGACCATGAGCACCCACACCTCACAGCCGCTGACCAGCCTGTACATGGCCCTCGTCGGTATCGGTCTGGGCTTCACCCTGCAGATGTCGGGCATCATCGCGCAGAACAGCGTGTCCCCGCGCGACATGGGCGCCGCGATGGGCTTCGTCAACCTCTTCCGCACCCTGGGCGACTCCCTCGGCGTCGCCGTCTTCGGCTCTCTGTTCACCCGCGCCGTCGAGCCCGCGCTGGCCGCCGCAACCGCCCCGGGCGCCCCGCATCACCTGCCCGGGGGCGTTGAGGACGCCTACCTCCAGGCGGTCACCACCGGCACCGGCCACGTCTTCCTGACCGCCGCCACCCAGTGCGCGCTCGCCTTCTTCGCCGCGCTCTTCGTCATCGAAGTCCCCCTGACGGAGGCCGTACCGGCCGCCCACCCGGCCGGCAAGGCCGAGAACATTTCCGCCGCCGCCACCTGACGCGGCACATGGCAACACAGCACGCACGCAACATGAACGGAGCACCACTATGAACACTGCCCCCACCCCGCGCATCGCCATCATCGGCGCGGGCCCCGGCGGCCTGACCTGCGCCCGTATTTTGCAGCGACACGGCGTCACCGCTACCGTCTACGACCACGAGAGCGGCCCCGACGCCCGCAACCAGGGCGGCACCCTCGACCTCCATGAGGACAACGGCCAAATCGCCCTGCGCGAAGCCGGATTGCTCGACGCCTTCTTCCGTATCTCGCGCCCCGAGGGGCAGGAGATGCGCCAGCTGGACACTACTGGCACCGTCGTCTTCCACCACCTTCCCGAAGAAGGCGAACGCTTCAGTCCGGAGATTGACCGAGGCGCACTGCGCGACCTCCTGCTGAACTCACTCAAGCCCGGCACCGTGCGCTGGGGCCACTCCCTGCGCTCCGTCGACGGGCCCACGACCGGTCCCCGCCGACTCCACTTCGCCGACGGCACCGTCATCGAGGCCGACCTCGTCGTCGGAGCCGACGGCGCCTGGTCCAGGGTCCGCCGCGCCCTCTCGGACGCCACCCCCGGGTACAGCGGCGTCAGCTTCCTCGAAGCCTGGTTCCACGACGTCGACGCCCGGCATCCCGAGGTAGCCGGACTCGTCGGCCAGGGCAGCGCGGCAGCGGCCGACGGTGACCGTGGCCTGTTTGCTCAGCGCAACAGCGGCGACCACATCCGCGTTTACATCATCCAGCGTGTTGCCGCCGACTGGGTCACCGCAGCCGGCCTGACCATCGAGGACACCGACGGCATCCGCGCCCTCCTGCTCGACCGCTACAACGACTGGTCACCGAACCTGCGCCGCCTGCTCACCGACAACGACGGCCGCTACGTCGACCGCCCCATCCACGCGCTGCCGGTCCCGCACACCTGGAAGCACAACCCCGCCGTCACGCTCCTGGGCGATGCCGCCCACCTGATGCCCCCGCTCGGCGTCGGCGTCAACCTTGCGATGCTCGACGCCTGCGAACTCGCCCTCGCCATCGTGCAGCACGACACCGTCGACGATGCCGTCCTCGCCTACGAGATGGGAATGCTGCCCCGCTCCACCCAGATGCAACAACTCCTCGACAATGGCGCCGAAGAACTGCTGTCCCCCGAGCTGCCCGACTTCGCGCAGTGACATGAGGCGGGTGGCTAGGTGATGTTGGGGGTTGGGTGAGAGGGGGGGTGGGTTTGGGGGTGTGAGTTTTTGTGTGTGGTCGTGGTGAGCTCGTCGGGCTTGCCCGCGTAGGAGGTGTCCGCCTCGCTGTGGCCGCCGATGGAGATGGCGTGCGGGATGAGGAGGTGCGGGCCTGGGAGTCCTGTCTGCTTGAGCAGGGCGAGCGGGGTGGTGCTGTGGAGTTCGGCTGGCCGTCGCGGTTCGCCGGTGTCCTGGAGGCGGTGGAGCCGTACCGGGCAGTCCGGTTCGGTGGCGGTGCGTCGTGTGGTGTGCCGTATCAGCTCGGGTGTGAGGGTCTCGATGCGGCAGGGCGGCAGGGTGCCGCGGATCGGGCCGTCGTGTGTGCCGTCGAGGGCCCGGACGAAGCGGATCGCGTCGGCCGGGCCGGCCTCTGTGTGTTCGGGCCGCCAGGGGGGTGCGTTTGCCGTCGGGGGTGATGACGGGGACGCCCGCGTGGTGGCTGGGGCCCAGGTGTATGCGCAGGCCGGAGCGGGCGGCGCTGTGGGCCATGGCCGTCATGTCCTGGTGGGTCTGTGCCCAGTCGGGGTGGGTCTCGGTGGTGATCGGTGGTGCTGTGGTGATGTCGTTGCGGGTGAGCTGCGTCGGCGCGTGCGCGCGGTTGTACGCCCGTTCCTAGGTGTCGGGCGCCGCCCTCGGGCCGCGGGGCGCGTGCTCCTGCATATTGCTGTGGCCATTGCAGGCCGCGGCTGTCTGCGTGTCAGGTGTCCGGGAGTGCGTGGTCGGTGTCGGCGAGTGTGCGTCCCGGTCGGCGAAGCCGGGGCCGACGGGCGCCTGTCCGGCTTTGATCGCCTCGTCGCAGTCGGTGGGGTCGTGTCCGTGGCCGGCGTGGAAGATCCGGGTGTCCTCGTGGGCGACGTGGCCGTTCCGGATCAGGGTGTGGTCGTCGGTGGGGGGCGTAGTCGATGATGTGGCTTGCGGTGACGAGGGTGCGTGTGCGGTGGGCTTCCGTGCTCGTGGTGGTGTGCCTTTTCCGGTGTCCGCCGGCCCGGGGTCTGCGCTGTGCGGGTCAGGGCTCGCGGTCCAGGACTCCGGTGACTACCGCGTGGAGGTGGCGGCGGAAGCGGTCGAGGGTGGGGAGGTCGTGGGGGCCCAGGCGGCGGCCCGTGGCGTCGATGACGCCGGCCTGGCCGAAGGAGTGGGCGGTCCACACGATGGTGAAGACCAGCAGCTCGATGTCGGCTCCGGCGCCGAGGCCGGCGCGATCGGTGACCGTGCGGACGGCGGCGGCGACCTCGGCGACGAGCGGGCCGGCGAACTCGGTCTCGATCTCGGCGAGTTCGGTGCCCTCCGCGAGCCAGCGGCGCATCCACAGGGCGGGGATCTCGGGGTGGGCGAGGCAGAAGGTCAGATAGGAGTCGACGAAGTCGAGGAGTGCGGTGCGGGTCTCGCGCGGGGAGGGGCCGCAGGCGCCGAGGCGGTGCAGGGCGGCGGTGACGGCTTCCCGCTGGGCCAGGTGGGCTCGGCGCATCACGGTGCGGTACAGCTCGGGCTTGGCGCCGACGTGATAGGCGACCGTGGCGATGTTGAGTCCGACGGCCTCGCCGATCGCGCGGGTGCTGGTGGCTTCGTAACCGCGTTCGGCGAACAGCCGGGTGGCGGCCGCCAGGATGCGTTCGCGACTGTGTCCGTCGTCGGGCCGGCTGCTCATGAGCCCGAGACTACCGGATGTGTCCGCACGGATTCAATCAGCTGTTGGGGAAGAAAAATGCAGGTCAGAGATGGTTGCGCAGCTCTCCATCATTCGATTGAATGAGCGCCCTCGAACGCAGGGACGAAAGGAGGGCCGGGCATGGGCTCGACGAGGGTGGCGGTGATCGGCGCCGGGGCGGCCGGACTGGCCGCGGCCAAGGCACTGCTCGACGAAGGGCTGGACGTCACCGTCCTGGAACGGGGCACGCGCCCCGGCGGTCTGTGGGCGCGGGACGACGGTGCCGGCGACTCACCGGCTTACGACAGCCTGCACCTCAACACCAGCAAGGGGCGCACCGAGTTCGCTGACTTCCCCATGCCCGAGCAGTGGCCGGACTTCCCCTCGGCGGCGCTGGTCGCGGGCTATCTCGCCCGGTACGCCGATGCCTTCGGGATCACCGGACGCATCCGCTTCGACAGCGACGTCACCTCGGTCCGCCGCGCGGGGCCGGTCTGGGAGGTCACGGCGGGTCATGTCACGCAGGAGTACGACGCCGTGGTCGTCGCCAACGGCCACAACCGGGACCCGAAATGGCCCCGCCCCGCCTACCCCGGCACCTTCGACGGCACGCAGATGCACGCCCACGACTACCGAAGCCCCGACGCCTTCGCGGGGCGGCGGGTGCTCGTCGTCGGGATGGGCAACTCGGCCATGGACCTCGCCGTCGACGCCTCGTACGTCTCCCGGGGCCCGGTGCTGCTCTCGGCCCGGCACGGTACGCACATCGTCCCCAAGTACCTCTTCGGCCGCCCCGCCGACGCGACCGGCAAAGCCCTCGCGGTGCTGCCATGGCGCATCCGGCAGACGGTCGCGCAGACCGTGCTGCGGCTCGCGGTGGGCACGCCGCAGCGCTACGGGCTGCCGCGCCCGGCCGGCGGCCTCTTCCAGAGCCATCCGACGATCAGCGACACGATCCTGCACCGGCTCACCCACGGGGAGGTCGTCGCCCGTCCCGGCGTCGAGCGGCTCGACGGCGGCCGGGTGGTGTTCACCGACGGCACCGCCGAGGACGTCGACGTGATCGTGTGGGCGACCGGCTACCGGGTCACCATGCCCTTCCTCGAACGCGAGTGGCTGGGCGACGACCCCGAGACGATGCCGCTCTATCAGAGGGTCTTCCACCTCGACGAGCCGACGCTCACCTTCATCGGCCTGATGCAGTCCACCGGCGCCGCGCTGCCCGTCGTCGAGGCGCAGGCCAAACTGGCCGCCGCCTGCCTCGCCGGCCGGTACGCCCTGCCGTCGCCGCAGGCCCAGCGGGCCGCGGTCGGGCGCGCCAGGGCCGCCGCCGTGCGCCGGTGGGGGGACAAGCGGCCGGTGATGCGCGTCGATTTCGACCAGTACGTCGCCGCGCTGCCGCGCGAGATCCGGGCGGGTGTCCGCCGGGCATCCCGCATCGCCACCACCACCCCGAACCCGAAGGCGCAGGCCTCCGCATGACGTTCCCCTTCCTCGGCCGGCTCCACGATCCGCGCGGCCGACGCGTCCTGATCACCGGCGCCTCCGGCACTATCGGCCGCGCCCTGGGCGAGCGGCTGACCCGGGCCGGCGCCCAGGTGGTCGGTCTCGACCTACGGCCCACGGGCGATGAGCCGTTCCCCGTGATCGGCTGCGACGTCACCGACGACGACAGCGTGACGTCCGCCGTCGCCGAGGCCCTGGCGCTCCTCGACGGGCTGGACATCCTGGTGAACAACGCCGGGATCGGCGGGCCCGCACCGGCCGAGTACGCCCCCGGGGACGAGGTCCGCCGACAGCTGGAGATCAACCTCCTGGGCACCTGGCGGGTGACGGCCGCGTGCGTCGGCGCGCTGGTCGCCGCGCGTGGGCGGGTGGTGATGGTGGCCTCCCGGATGGCGGTGATGCAGCTCCCGCTCGCCGCCGCGTACGGCGCGTCCAAGCGGGCGATGGTCGCCTACGCGGACGCGCTGCGCCTCGAGCTCGGCACCCATGTGACGGTCAGCTGCGTGTACCCCTCCGCCGTGCGCAGCCCGATCCACGACTCGACGAACGCGGCGGGGCTGTCCCTGGAGGGGATGAGCGTGTACGAGCCGCTTCAGGGCGTGCTCGACGCGATCGGGCGGGCCGCGCTGGCCGTCCGGCCGCCGCGGGACGTGACGACGACCCGCAAGGGCGCGGTGGAGTTCTTCCTGGCCCGGCACCTGCCCGCGCTCACCGACCGGATCGTGGCGCGGACCCTGGCCGCGCGGGCGGCGGGCGGCGCCTTCGACGGGGCCCCGCTCGCCGCCGGTGTGGTGGAGCGCAACACCGGCGCGGTGCAGCGCAAGAGGGGCCGGCCGTGACGGCCGCGGCGCCGGGACAGGCCGCCGGCACGCCCGTCCGGGCGGGCCGGGGGACGCTCACCTTGTACGCGTCGGGTTCGGTCGGCATGGGCGTCTGGGTCACCGTGCCGGGTCTGCTGCTGCTGTACTTCCTCACTGACGTCCTCGGCGTGCCGGCCTTCCTGGCCGGTCTGACGCTTCTGCTGCCGAAACTGGTCGACATCGTCGTCCACCCGCTGCTCGGCTCGCGTTCCGACCGGCAGGCCCGCCGGTTCGGCCACCGGCGCCGGATGATGCGCGCCGGGGTGCTGCTCGGGGCGGCGATGGTGGCGTTGTTCAGCGTGCCGCCGGGGCTGACCGGCGGGCCGGCGGCGCTGTGGGCGGGCTGCTGGCTCACGGTGGGCAATCTGCTCTTCGCGAGCTTCCAGGTGCCGTATCTGACGACACCGTCCGATCTGCGGGTCGGATACCACGAGCGGACCCGGGTCATCATGTTCCGGATGGTGCTGCTGACCCTCGGGCTGCTGGGCGCCGGTGTCGCCGCGCCCGCCCTCGCGGCGGCCGGCGACCGGGGCGCCTACGCGCGGATGGCGCTGCTGCTCGCGGTGATGATGGCATTCTCGGCGGTGGTCGCGCTGGTGGGCGTGCGGCGGCTCACCGACGCGTGCGGGTTCCGCGTGCCGGGCGAACGGGACGGCCGTTCGGCCCTGGCCGACCTGCGGGTGGCGTGGCGGGACCGGGACTACCGGGCGCTGGTGCTGTCGTACCTGTTCACGGGCACGACCACGCACCTGTTCCTGGCCGCGCTGCCGTATGTCACCGCGTACCTCTTCGACGATCCCCGGCTCACCGCACTGTTCATGGGCCTGTTCCTCGCGCCGGCACTCTTCGCGGGCCCGGTCTGGACAGCCTGGTCGCGGCAGACCGGGAAACAGCGCGGACTGCTGCGCGCGCAGGGCATGTTCGCGGCGGGCTCGCTGGCGCTGCTGCCGGCGACCTCGCTCGACGGGGCACCCAGGGCCGCCGTCACGGCCGGCGTGGTGATGGCGATGGGCGTGGCCTTCGCCGGGCTCCAGCTGTTCGCGTTCTCGATGGTGCCGGACGCCGTCGCGGCGGCGGAGGCAGCGGGTTCCTCGAAGGCCGGGGCGTACACCGGAGTGTGGACCGCGACCGAGGCGACCGGAACGGCGATCGGCCCCTACCTGTACTCGGCGGTCCTGGCCCTCGGCGGGTTCGTCTCCAGCACCGCCGCCGCGCCCGCCGCCCAGTCCGGTACGGCACTGGGCGCGCTGCTCGCCGGCTTCACCGTCCTCCCGGCGGCGCTGATGGCGGTGGCCCTGTGGTTCCAGCGGCGCTACACGCTGGACGGCGCCGCGTGATCGGGCCCGAACTGCTGGCGGTGGCGGCGGTCTCCGTCGGCGCCTTCGCGCAGGCCGCGACCGGGATGGGCTTCTCCCTGGTGGCGGCCCCGGCGCTGGTCGCCGTGCTCGGGCCCCACCGGGGCGTCCCGACGGTGCTGCTGCTCGCCGTACTGGCATCGGCGCTGCCACTGTCCCAGGGCCGGCGGCACGCCCGCCTCCGCGACGCCGGGCGGCTGCTGGTGCCCGCCCTGCTCGGGATGCCGGTGGTGGCCTGGCTGCTGCGCGGGACGGACACCCGGGTACTGGCCGTCGCCACCGGGTGCGGGGTGCTGGCGGGGGTGGCGCTCCTCGCCCGCGGCGTGCGTTCGCCGTTCCTGCGGCGGCCGGCGGGCACCTGGCTCACCGGGCTGGCCAGCGCCGCACTGAACGTCATCGGCGGGGTGGGCGGGCCGCCGATCGGCCTGTACGCGGCCAACGCGGGCTGGCCGGGCCGCGAGACCCGCGCCACGATGCACGTCTTCTTCCTCGCGCAGAACGTGGCGACCGCCGCCCTCCTGGGCTTCGTCCTCCCTTCCTGGCCCGCCGTGGCCGCGCTCGCCGCGGGCTCGGCGGGCGGCATGGCCCTGGCCTCCCGGCTGACCCCCGCCACGGCCCGCACCACCGTCCTGGCCGTCTCCTCCGCCGGGGCCCTGGCCCTGATCGGCACCGCCATCGCCTGACCGGCCGCCGCCCCGCCGCCGACTGCCCGCCGGACGGCAGACTGCTGCTGCCAGGTGCTGGGGAGCCGACCGGGAGGTATCAGGGCCTTGCGGTCCAAGCGGGCTGCCCGGTGTAGTAGGCGAGGTAGCCCCTCTTGAACTCTGGCAGTTCCACGCCGCTGAGTTCCAGTGCCGGCGTACCAACGACACTGGAGTCCTCGTAAGCCTTCTCGGATGCGGCGACGAAGCCCTGGTACTGCATCGTCCTGACCGCAGCGTCGAAGCCCGGCCCGCGCAGGCCCTCTACGCGGGATGCCGTCTTCAGTAGGAACTCGTCGGTGAAGCCGTCGACCGCTTCATCTGGCTGATGCGCGTAGAGGACCTGGTGGTACTCGACGAACTTGCCCTCTGCCAGTGCAGCGCGCAGCGCGTTCGCGGCCTTCTCCGAGCCGTTGCCGCCCAGCCTGTCGTCGAGGAAGGACGCGAGTGTGTAGTGGACCTGCACCGAACCTTTCTGAGTCAGCTTGCTCAGCTCGGCCCCCGCGCCCTGTGTCTCGAACTCCTCACAGAAGGGGCAGCGCAGATCCTCGAAGAGCCGGACGGTGGTACCCGCGCCCTCATCGCCGACCACGATGCTCGTCCCGTCCGCGCCCAGCGACTCCGGTATGTCGGCATCAGTGGCATAGCCGGTACGCGTCC
Source organism: Streptomyces sp. NBC_01013 (assembly GCF_045162765.1). Taxonomy (NCBI): domain Bacteria; kingdom Bacillati; phylum Actinomycetota; class Actinomycetes; order Kitasatosporales; family Streptomycetaceae; genus Streptomyces; species Streptomyces sp. NBC_01013. The sequence goes on along the minus strand of NZ_CP108687.1, from coordinate 49,623 downwards.
CGCAGGCCGCAAGGGACAGTCCCAGGACGGTGGCGATCGCCATTGCCCGAATCGCACGCTTCACCAGCATGAATGGCTTTCCCCCGTGGCCAATGGCCCGGACTCTGAGCCAGAACCCGAGAACCGGTTCTGGCTCAGGTTCTGTGGCCCGTGACTGTGCGTCACCGGTTAGATCTCGAAGAGGGCTTCCTCTTGTGGCGGGATCGGAGGGTCGAGGACGTCGCGGAGGCGGGTGATGTCCTGGCGGCATTTCGGGCCGTTCACGGCTTCACCCCACAGCTCGGCGAGTTCAGACGGCTCGGCGACCACCTGGTCCAAGGCGTCGATGGCGAGCATTCGGAGGTATGCGGGAAACTGCGGCATCGGTCCCGAGGGGCCGTAGTTCGAACACGTAGCTTCGCCGTCAGGGTGCTGTGCGACGACCAGTGCTGCCGCAGCCACGGCTCGCTCGGCGTCGGGGGCTTCCAGTTGGTCTGCAGGGTTGGCGGCGCGCTTGAGCGCGCTGCGGATTATAGACTCGCGGTCGTCCACGGCTGCCTCATCCAGGTCGCCGGCAAAGTCGGCGGCTGTGTCGTTGTCGAAGGGGCCGACTCCCCCAGGTGGCCATGGTGATCTCCTCCCAGATACTGATCTGAGGATCGTCGCATCTGCCGCCGACAGTGGGTCACGAGGCCAGCAGGACGCGTTTGCGTAGTAGATCGAAACCGGCTCGGCCGAACATCTGGCGCTTGAACATTTTAATCCGGTTGACATGTCCTTCGACGACGCCCGAGTTCCAGGGCAGGGTCAGGCCGGCGATGACAGCATCGCGATCACGATCGATGCCCGCGGCGAGTGTGTGGAGGCTGGGCAGGTCGTCCTGCCTGACGGCGTCGAGCCAATCCAGCAAGCGCTCGCCCCGACGCTCGGTCAGCATGGTCGCGAACGACCGGACATGCCGGACCAGAGCATCCAGTTCGGGGCAGTGGGCTCGCACGGTCCTGAGATGGAGCTGTTCGGTCTCGGTGAGGGCCTCTGGGCGACGGAGGATCCACCCGGCGAACGGGGCGAGGGCGGCCGGGCCATCACGGGCCGGGGTGAGATGCGCTTCTGACGTAGGTAGGCGCGAACGCGCTGGTAGCTGCCCTTGTAGCCGAGCGGGACGATCTCGGTGTGCAGGTTTCGGGGGTGCCCTCGTATTTGAAGATCTTGCCGTCCGGTGCGGTGGCGAAGAGCCCGGCTCCGCCTGCGTCGAAGTCTTGGGCGGGGCCGCCGACATTGGTCCAGTCGGTAGCGCCGCCGCCGCGGAGCCGGCTACATCTCCGATCCCAAGAAGCGCAAAGCCATTGAGGAGCACGCCGAAGAACTCGCCACCATCCACTACGAGGCACAGGGCTGGACGATCGAGAAGCTCGGCAAGCCCTACGACCTGCGCTGTACCCGAGGCGCCGAGGAACGCCACGTAGAGGTCAAGGGCACGACCGGCGCCGCCAACAGCGTCGAACTCACCATCAACGAGGTCCTGCACGCCCGGGACAAGGAGAACACCGTCGACCTCTACGTCGTCAGCGACATCCGCGTCGACACCGTCACTGACCCTGACCCCTACACCGCCAGCGGCGGCACGGTCTCGCACTACCCCGACTGGGAGCCGGCCGAAGAAGACCTCCGGCCCCGCAAGTACGAGTACCGCCTGCCCGACCTCACTGGGTGAACGGATGCCTCCGGCCGCAGGAAGTGAGTCGATGGGCTGATGCCCGGTCACATGTCCTTCGACCGGAGGGCATCTTTGTGCCCCGGCCTCGCGAGTACAGCTAAGCGTTGTCCCGTAAATGATCTCTGAGTGGCTTTGAGCTCGTAACACGATCATGATGGGGCCTTCTTGAGTCGTCTCCAGCAGATGAGGCTGCAGGCGAGGGAAACGAAGGCGTCGTGGAGTTCAGTCCGGCGTTCCCAGCGGACTGCGAGGCGTTTGAAGTGGTGGAGCAGGGCGAAGGTCTGCTCCACCACGTAGCGGAGCTTGCCGATGCCCTTGATGTTCGGTGATCCCTTGCGGGAGATGACGGGCAGGATCCGCCGGTGACGGAGCTCGTCGCGGTGTGCGTTGGAGTTGTAGCCCTTGTCGCCGAGCAGGGCGTCGGGCCGTCGGCGTGGGCGGCCGGGACGGCCCGAGGCGGGAGGGATCCCGTCGACCAGGGCGAGGGTCTGGGTGACGTCGTTGACGTTGGCCGCGGTCGTGATGACCTTGAGCGGGACGCCGCGTCCGTCGCAGATCAGGTGGTCCTACGTTGTTGCGTGGGTTGGAACGGGCCAGTCCTAAGGTCCAGAGACCCAGAGATGCCGGGTGTGGCTTTCAGGTGGTTGCCCTCGATGGTTCCAAACACCTCGCCGCCCGGTGTCTCACGACGACCCGGCCGCTGATTAGGAGTTGCGGGCCCCTGCGGGTGATCGCTGAGTAGGACCACGCTGGCGAGGTCGTCCGGGAGTACGGCGCCTATCGAATGACCGGAGGAACTGGTGGTCCAGATCTGGGCAGGTACGGACATCGGGAAGACCCACCATTATTGTGTGGTTCTGGACGCTGAGGGCAGGCGATTGCTCTCGCGGCGAGTACTGAACGACGAGCCGCAGCTGCTAGACCTGCTCGGTGATGTGCTCGCCCTCGACGAGGACGTGGTCTGGGCGGTCGACGTCGCCGACGGCATGGCAGCACTGTGGATCAACGTGCTGCTCAATCACGGGCAACGACTCGTCTATCTACCGGGTCTGGCGGTCAATCGGGCATCGGCCGGCTATCGGGGCATGGGCAAGACCGACGCTAAGGATGCGACGGTTATCGCTGATCAGGCCCGGATGCGCCGGGACCTGACGGCCCTGCAGCCTGACGATGAGAATGTCGTTGAGCTCAGAATTCTCACCGACCGCCATTCTGACCTCACCGCGGACCGCACGCGCCGGGTCAACCGTCTCCGTGGCCAACTCATGAGTATTTTCCCCGCACTGGAACGCGTGCTGGATCTCGGCAACGCCGGCCCGCTGATCCTCCTGAGCGGCTATCAGACCCCAGCCGCCCTGCGCCGCACCGGCCGCAACCGGCTGCAGACGTGGCTAAGGAATCGTAAAGTCCGGGGCGCCGACGCCCTCGCCGAGACCGTCCTGGAGGCAGCCGGACGTCAGCACACCGCCATCCCTGGAGAGAAGATCACCGCAGAAGTGATTCACACCCTGGCGAAGGAAGTGATCGCTCTCAACGAGCAGATCGCACAGATCGGCAAGCTCATCGCCGCTCGATTTCGCGAACACGAGCTCGCCCAGGTGATCTCCAGCATGCCCGGGATCGGGCCCCTGCTGGGTGCCGAGTTCCTGGCGGCTACCGCTGGCGACATAAGCCGTTTCGGCAGCTCCGACCGCCTCGCCAGCTTCGCGGGGGTCGCTCCGGTGCCCCGAGATTCCGGCAACGTCAGCGGCAATCTGCACAGGCCCCGGCGCTACAACCGTGGCCTCCAGCGGGTCTTCTACACCTCCGCGCTGATCAGCATCCGCAGTTGTGACGAGTCTCGTCGCTTCTACGAACGCAAGCGCGCTGAAGGCAAAAGGCATACCCAAGCCGTCCTCGCTCTGGCCCGGCGACGGGTGAACGTTCTCTGGGCCCTGATCCGTGACGGACGGTGCTTTGAACATGAACTCCCCGTCACGCCAGCGGCTTGACAACAACATTAGGAGGTGTTTGCTGCCCGTTTTCCGCCGGTCGACCGGCGACGGACCGGTGTCGGGTCCCCCTTTTTCGCGCGGATGTGGGAGCCGTCCACGCACGCACGTGACCAGTCGAGTTCGCCGGCCGCGTTCAGCTCCGCGAGCAGGACTCGGTGCAGCCGGTCGAAGACCCCTGCCTTCTGCCACCGGTCCAGACGCCGCCAGCAAGTCTGCCCCGATCCGAACCCCAGCTCCATCGGCAGGAGTTGCCAGGCTATGTCGTTGTAGAGGACGAACAGAATGCCCTGCAGGCAGAGCCGGTCCGACACCGGCCGCGGCCCGGGCGACCGCTCCGGCCACGGCGGCAGCAACGGTTCGATCAGAGCCCACAACTCATCGTCCACGATCGACGGTCGAGTACCCACACCTCACGAACGGCCGAATCATCACACCGGTCACGGCCTACCAGGCCGTTTCAGCAAGATCGTGTTACGAGCTCAACGGGAGCTGGAAACCGATTTCGGTGGACGGGGTCGAGTTGTTCGATATGGCGGCGGTGCCGGTTACCCGCTACCGCTATCGAGGCAACAAGATTCCCAATCCTTGGGTCCCTGCATAACCACGCAGAACGGCAGAGACCGTGGAGAGCCCGTTGCGTCGTAAGGCGCACGGCGGGTTCGGCGAGCGGCACGGAGAAACAGACCGGTGGCAACACCGGCACCGCGCTCCGTGCCGACTCAACCCGGCTCCGGAGGCATCGACAGACCGCTGATTAGGGGCATGACCACCGGCTTCTTCGCAGGTCGGGAGGCTCTTCGTAATGTGGATGTGGCGATCGGTGCCGTGGGACGGCCGGGTGGGGCGACCGGAGGACGAACGTGATCGACACCAGCGAGATCGGTGCCTTTCTCGGCCTGGACGTCGGCAAGGGCGAACACCACGCCACCGCCGTCACGCCTGCGGGAAAGAAGGCCTTCGACAAACGGCTGCCCAACAGCGAGCCCAGGCTCCGCGAGGTCTTCGGCAAGCTGCAGGCCAGACACGGAACCGTGCTGGTGGTAGTCGATCAGCCGGCCTCGATCGGGGCTCTGCCACTGGCGGTGGCCCGGGACATGGGCTGCCCGGTCGCCTATCTGCCCGGGCTGACGATGCGGCGGATCGCCGATCTCTCTCCCGGCGAGGCAAAGACCGACGCCCGCGACGCCTTCGTCATCGCGGACGCAGCCCGCGTCATGCCGCACACCCTTCGCTCGGTCGATCTCGAGGACGAGACCATCGCCGAGCTGGAGATGATCGTGGGGTTCGACGACGACCTGGCCGGCGAGGCCACCCGGATCAGCAACCGGCTTCGCGGCCTGATGACACAGATCCACCCGCATCTGGAACGAGTCCTCGGTTCGCGGATCCAGCACCCGGCCGTTCTGATGCTGCTGGAACGGTTCGGGTCCCCGGCCCAGATCCGCAAGGCCGGACGCCGACGGCTGATCACGTTGATACGTCCGAAGGCGCCGAGGATGGCCGAGCGGCTGGTGGAAGAGATCTTCACCGCGCTGGACGAACAGACCGTCGTAGGCCCGGGCACGGACGCGGCCGCGCTGATCGTCCCGAGCCTGGCCGGCTCCCTCACCGCCGTGCTTGACCAGCGCAAACTCTTGGCCGGGCGGATTGAGGAAGTGTTGGAGAACCACCCTCTTTCCAAGGTCCTGACGTCCATGCCGGGGATCGGCGTCAGGACCGGAGCCCGGATCCTCATCGACGTCGGCGATGGCAGCTCGTTCCCCTCTGCCGCCCACCTCGCCGCTTACGCCGGCCTCGCTCCAGCAACCCGAAGTTCGGGCTCGTCGATCCGCGGCGAGCAACCATCCCGGCGAGGAAACAAGCAGCTCAAGCGGGCCTTCTTCCTCTCCGCGTTCGCCGCCCTGGCCGACCCGGCCTCCCGCACCTACTACGACAAGAAGATCAGCCAGGGCAAGCACCACACCCAAGCCCTCCTCTGCCTCGCCAGACGACGAGCCGACGTGCTCTTCGCGATGCTCCGGGACGGCACCTTCTACGACCCCCAACCCGCCCCATCAGCTTGACCAAACCCATAGGGGCACCCCCCGCCGCACCGGCTACTACGCCACCAGCGTGCAGCTGTAGTCCATGCTCGTTGTCACCGACAGCTACTAAACGCCCTGAAACTCTCTCTGAACCCCTCAAGCGCGACTCTCGACTCTGCTCGCCAGCGGTCGCGTACCGGCCACGATCCGCGACCGCTGGCCGTGAACTCGCCGGGGGTGGGCTGGGGATCTATTGTCGAAAGAGCACAGCGTTTCCCGCGTTTCCGCTGGGAAGGCGAGCGGCGATGGACCCGAACACACTCTTGAAGACCGTGTCGGCGCTGTTGTGGAAGCTGGCCGACGACGCGGCCCGCACCCTACGAGACCCGCTGGCAGGCCTTCAGGCGCTCACCGGCGAGCACCCGGCATTGCGGGACAGGCTCCTGGAGCCACTGGCCGCCCTCCCCGACAGCCACTCCCTGCTCCGGCTGCTGCGCGATGCACTCGGCGACGTCACCGACGCCGGATCGCCCGTCCGCGCCCACGGATGGAAGCGCGCACCAGGAGCGGCACGCGGGCTGGCCCTCGTACTGACCGACGGCGGCTCCCGAGCCGTGCTCGCCGTGTCACCCGGGCCGGACGACACCGGACCGACCGTCGATGTCGTCGTCACCCCGGGCGTGACGTTCAGCCGCGCACACCCCGACGGCCTCTGGAGCGTCACCGCCGAAGCGCAGTCCCAGGACGCCTGGACCGCGTCCTTCTCTCCTGGCGGCGCGTTCGTGACACCGGCGGGGACCGCGACGATCACCCTGGCCCATCGTGCTCAGATCACCTGCGGCCCGGCCGACGGGCCGCACATCTCGATGGACGCCCTCCACCTCGAGACGACAGCGTCACCCCAGGTCCCCTTCGCCGTCGAACTCGGCGTGCTGGGCTTCCAGGCTGCCGTACTGCCGCCCGCGCTCTCGTCCGTCCTGGGCGACAGCGGCGCCACGACCACCCGCAAGACCGACTTCGCCATCCGGGCGAGCCGCGCGGACGGCGTGCGGTTCAAGGACGGCGGCGCCCGCCTCGAACTCCCCGTCAGCCTGAACCTGCCGGGCGTAACTGCACGGCGCTTTGCACTGGAACTCGACCACGACGACACCGAAGTCGTCCTCAGGCCCACCCTGTCCCTGTTCGCGAAACCACCAGCCCTCCCGCTGAGCGCCAGCCTCGACGGCCTGGGGCTCAGCCTGCCCGTCAGCTTCGACGCCGACCGGATCGGTGTCGACCCACTGCGCATCGCGGCGAACTTCCCCATCGGGATGGGCATCGAGCTCGCCGCGGGCCCGGTCTCCGGTGGCGGGGCGGTGCAGCAGCGCGGCGAAGCCGGAAGCGGCGCGTACGCGGGCGTCCTGGACATCGACCTTGGCGTGGTCCGCGTACAGGCGATCGGACTGCTGCAACTCCCCGTGAAAGGCAAGCAGTTGTCGTTTCTGGTCCTGCTCGGGGCGGAGTTCGGGTACCCGGGGATCCAGCTCAGCTTCGGCTTCGCGCTCGATGCGGTCGGCGGCCTGGTCGGCGTCAACCGGCGGGTCGACGAGAAGCGGCTGCGCGGGCTGATCCTCGATGGCAACGCCGACCGTGTCCTGTTCCCAGGCAACGCCGTCGCCCGTGCCGACGAGATAGCGGGCTCCCTGGAAGCCTGTTTCCCGGTCGCGCGGAGCCGGTTCGTCATTGGCCCGATGGTGCGCATCACCTGGGGCGGCCGGATCGTCTCCCTGTCCGCCGCGCTCATCCTGGACCTGCCCGACCCGGTACGGGCCTTCTTCGTCGGCCGGCTGGTGATCGCCCTGCCGGATCCCGTCGTGCCGCTGATCCGGCTCCAGGCCAACGTCTTCGGCAAGATCGATCCCGGTGTGCCGTCGGTCGAGCTGCTGGCGACCCTCACCGGGTCGCGCATCGTCGGCCTGCCCGTCGCCGGCGAGGTCTTCCTGCTGCTGCGCGGCGGCCGGGATGCGGTGTTCGTCCTGTCTGCCGGCGGCTTCCACCCGCGCTACGCCCGCCCGCCTGGCGTACCTCAACTGCAGCGCCTGTCCATGGACTTGGGCAACGGAATCATCAGCCTGCGCGCGGAGGCAAACCTGGCGCTGACCTCGAACTCGCTGCAATTCGGCGCCAAGCTGCACCTCGACGCGGTGATCGCCGGGTGCGGCGTGGAGGGCTACCTCGGCCTCGACGCGCTCTTCGTGTGGGAGCCGACGCTGTCGTTCTCCGTGCACGTGTACGCCGGGGTCGCCGTCCTCGCGTTCGGCGAGCGACTGGCCTCCATCGGGATCGACTTCACCCTGGAAGGGCCCGCGCCCTGCTGGCATGCGTTCGGCACGGGAACAATCTCCGTGCTGTTCTGGGACGTGTCCCTGGACTTCGACGAGCGGTGGGGTGAACTCCCGGCTTCGGCGGCCAAGGCCGAGGACATCCTCCCGCTGCTGCGTGACGCACTGGCCAAGCCGGATGCCTGGACGGCCGAGCGCAGCCCGGCGGACCGCAGCGGCCTGCGGTACACCGACGCGGCCAACGGCTCGCTGGCCCGCGGCGAAGTGGCAGCGCCGGACGCGACCTTCCGCGTGAGCCAGAAGGTCGTACCGCTCGAAAAGCCGATCACCCGGTTCCACCGGGTGGGTGTGCCCGAGCAGTTGTGGCGGATCACCCCCGTCGAGCGTGCGACCGACGACCCGATGGATACCTTCGGACCGCTCACACAGCCGTTCGTACCCGGCGAATTCTTCGCGATGAACGACGAGGAGCAACTGTCACGACCGGCCTTCGAAGACTGCACGAGCGGCGTCCGGCTCTCCGACACCGACGTCCAGCTCGGCACACGGCACCTCGTCGACGAGAGTTACGAGACCGGCTACAAGGTCGAGCCGGGCTGGTTCACCGCGCCGCCGCCGCGCAACGGCCTGCCCCTCGCCGGAACCGGAGCGTTCGTCCTCGAAGGCTTCGCCCGCCCCTTGCGAGCGGCCGAGCGGGCCGACCGGTGGCGTGCCGCGCAACGACCGATCGACACGATGAAGGTGGAGGTCCTGCGATGACCCGCCGTTGGTTCATCTCCTCAGCAGAGGTCGGCGCCGCAGCCGACGCGACGTCGGTCACGGGTTCCCGGCCGTCGTTCAGCCCCGCCGTCCGTATCACCCGGGCGATCAAAGACCAGTCGGTGGAGACCTTCCCCGACCGCCCCGGCCCCGCCCTCCAGCTCCTCGGCCCCGGTGACACCATCGGCTTCGACCGCGCCGTGGTCGTCCGGGAGGAACCGCCGCCGGGCTGCCCGAACAGCCCGGCCAACTACCTCGCCCACGTGGAGTTCTCGGACGCGAGCCTCCCGTGGCTGCTCAGCTTCCCGGCCGTCCGGAAGCTCCCGTGGCTGGCCCTGCTCGTCCTGCGCGACAACGAGGGCGACCTGAAGCAGGGTGGCCCGCTGCCCATCGTCGAAGCCTCAGGGACAGCACTGCCCGACCTGGCAGATGCCTGGGCATGGGCGCACGTCGAGGCGCGGGTCGAAGACGCCGAGACCCCCGAGGGCGCCGTCACCCGGGACGTGCGCAGCGGCGTCGACAACGTCGTCGCCCGGCTGATCTGCCCGCGTGACCTGGATCCGGACCGGGGCTGGCTGGCCTGCGTGGTACCGGCCACGAAGGCCGGCATCGCCGCCGGACTCGGGGACACACCGCCGCCGGACGGCAACGCCCCGGCCTGGTCGCCGGGACAGGCGCAGGCCCGGCTGCCCGTCTACCACTGGTGGCGGTTTCGCACCGGGTCGGAAGGATCGTTCGAGGAGCTCGCCCGCAAGGTCGCACCGGTCGAGGGAGACAGCCTCGAAGGCTTCGGTGCCCGCACCGTGGACGTCCGCCATCCGTGGCCGCACAAGGACGTGCTGGAGGGCGTGGCACCCGCACAGGTGACCGTGCCCGTCCACGGCGCCCTGCGGCTGCCGCACACCGACACCGCGAAAGAGGTGTGGAGCCACGAGGCCAGCATGAACAAGTTCCGCGGGCTGATCGTCGAGCACCTGGACGCGCCAGCGGCCCGGCGGCAGCCCGACCGGGTGGGGATGCCGCCGGACCGCGATGAGAAGGCCGTCGCCGCACCCCTGTACGGAAGCCACCACACCGGCGCGCAGCAGGTCCCGGGGGCCGGCTGGATGAACGAGCTGAACACGCAGGTGAAATATCGCATCGCGGCCGCGATCGGTGCCCGGTACGTCCAGCTGGAGCAGGAATTCCTGATGGCCCGGGCCTGGGAGCAGGTCGGGCAGGTCAATGAGGCGAACCAGGCCCTCGCGGCCTCGGAACTCGCTGCCGAGGCCGCCCGGGCCGCGCAGGCCAAACATCTCGACCTCATGCGGACCGCCCCGCTCACGGAACTGTCCTCGCTCTACCGTGACGTCATAGAGGCCGAGGAGGAGGGCACAGGCGGACAGCCGGTTGCGAGCCTGCTGCGCCACTCGGCCGTCCCGGACGGCGTCGCCACGACGGCGTTCGTACGGCTGACCCGTCCCGGGGGCGCACTGCGCCGCCGCAGCAGCCGGGCTATGGAGGTGGCAGCGGTTGCGGCGCAGGCGCCGGCTGGGGTCCCGGCGGGTGGCGTGAGGGCGCCGGACACCGAGCCCTTCCTCAGCCGGGCTCTGGACGCCTCGAAGGTCTCCTTGCCGTCGACCTGGCTTGCCGGGGTCGAGCGCGAGGCGATCCTGCCGGCCGGGGAAGTTGTACACGGGCCGATGGCCGCGTCGGAGGCCCGTGCCGGCGACCCGTCGGCCGAGTTCGCGTCCCAGACCCTCAACGACGTGCTGTTCGGGCTGTGGATGGTCGCCGTCGACTTCTGCGAGAAAGGCATCGACACCCCGATGTTCGAGGAATTCGGCAACCCGAGACAGGAACTTGAAGCCCTTTTCGTCAAGAAGCAAGAACGGGAACGGCCGGGTGAGCCTCGTCCCGCGGCGCGGCCGGGGGCCCTGCGCGGGATCCGCCGGAAGATCAGCGTCGAGAAGCGAGCCACACCCCTGCTGGCCGCAGCCGGCCTGGGCATGACGTCCGGCACCCTCGTCAAGCGCATCCGGCGCGTCATCCGCCCGGTGCCGCAGTGCATGGGGCACATGACGTCGCGCCTCGGCCAGGTGGTAATGGGCGAACGCACCGACCAGGATGCCCGCCCGCTGCGCCCGATCATGACCCACCCGGAGTTCGGGTTCCCGATCGCGGCGGAGCTGCTGACCCGCTGGCCCGAATGGGCCGTGCCAGGCATCTCAGCCTTCCCCGACAACTCCTCGACGCTCCTCGAACCCAACCCGGCCTTCGTGGAGGCGATGCTGGTCGGACTGAACCAGGAGTTCAACCGCGAGCTCCGGTGGCGTGAGTACCCGACGGACGAGGCGGGCACACCGTTCTCCCGCTTCTGGCCGCCGGGCGGCACCCAACCCGGCTACGGCGAGATCGCCCGCTGGGGGCTGGACGGCAAACTCGGCGACCACGGCCCCGACCGGGGCACGAACCTTCTCTTCCTCCTGATCCGCGGCGAGGTACTCCAGCGATATCCGGGCACCGTCGTCCTCGCCGCCAAATCAGTGGACCGGAAGGTGGAAGGCCCGGACGACACCTGGAAGAAACCCAGGTTTGTGCTGCCCGTGGACGAACGCACCAACGTGTACGGCTTCGCCGACCTGACCGCCCCACAAGCCGTCGCCGAACACTGGATGTTCGTGATGCGCGAACCCATGCGCGGCGCCCAGTTCGGCTTCGACGTACGGACCCCCAAATCCCCGGCGTTCGACTCCTGGCCCAACCTCACCTGGGACGAAGTCCCCACCGTGAACGGGTTCGTCATACCTAGGGTCCTGGCAGGGGCCGAGGGCCGACGCCCGCCCGCTCTCGGCCCCGGCCAGGACCCTCCCGGATGGGAAGGCCTGGACGCTTCGAATTTCGCGCGGATCCTCTTCCAGCGCCCGTTCCAGCTGGCGTTCTCGGCGAGCGCAATGGTCGGCGAACCGCCTGCGTGACGTAACCGCCGCCGCCACGTTCCGTACGTACCACCAGCGTGGCCACGTACCACCAGCGTGACTACGTACCGCCTACGGCCACGTCTCGGACGGCCGGACCACGTCGAAGTGCAATCCGCTGGAACTCTCGCCGCCGCCGGGGTTCTTCTCGCGGCGGACCCACACGTGCCAGGAGCCGTCGAACCACCGCGCGAGCACCGGGCGGCGGGTGACCAGCGCGCCCTCCCTCGGCACTTCCTCCTCGTGCACCCAGTGATCGGTGTGCAGCAGGCGGCCGGACAGCTGCGAGTCCGGGTCCACGCCGGGCTGCAGCAGCGGCACGAGGGCGAACCGGATCGACGCCGCCGTCATGGCGTGCGGCACGAGCGGCAGCCAGTAGTCGGGCACGATGGTCTGCACCGCGTACGAACCGACCGGGTTGGGTGGCGGCCCCTGCGGTGCGCGCAGCCAGCGCGCCCTGCGGTCGACGAGTTCGCCCCGGGCATCGGTGAAGGACGTCTGGACGGCCCATGCGATATTGGCCAGTTCGTCGCGCGTGAGGGTCACCGATTCGAGCCGCTCGCCGACGGCGCCTTGCCCGGACGGCATGAGCAGCAGTCCGTCGGCGGCTCCGGTGACCGTGAACAGGTTCCAGTGGGGGTTGTCGCGCCCGGCGCGTTCGACGTTGTGCGTGGCGCCGAAGGTGTCGGTGACGATGATCGGCTTCAGCGCCGTCAGCGAACCGGCCGGCACTTCCAGCGGCACCAGGAACCAGTCGTTGCCGTAGACCTCGGCGAAGGCGATCATCAGCAGTCGGCCGGTGTCCAGCGCGGAGACGTCCGTCGCCCCGAAGTCCAGTTGGGCGTCTTCCATTTCCCAGAAGCGATCGGCCGGGATCCCTCCGAAACGCACCGTCGAGGGCACGACCTCGTGATGGAACGGCCTGACGGCTGCTGCTGCCGGTGCCGGTGAGGCAGCCGGGTCGAGATCGACACTGAACCAGTCCAGGCCGTCGCCGAGGTATTCCTCGGCATGGAAGACCCGGTCGCCGAAGGAGAAGTCCGTGCTGTGCTCGAAGCGGTGCGGATCGAAGGTGTCGAGGGCATCGGGCGTACCCGGTGCAGCGGGTGCTGTCGCGGGAGCGACCCCGTGCCACCAGTCGATCCACCGTTCGCCGACGGCGGCCAGGCCCGGCACCCGCAGCCCGTTGCCGTCCAGGTCCTTGGCTAGCTCGACCGCATCGGGGACCTTGGGCGCCAGCAGCGTGACGAGATTCGCCGGCCCGGCAGGCATCGGATCAAACGCGTATGCGGCCAGGACTTGCGGGAGTTTCGCCGTAAGGCCTGCCTGGTCCAGCAGCCGGACGAAATGCGCGCCGCCTTCCACCCGCAGGTATTCGTCCGGCCCGGCGCTGTCCTCCGACTCGACCAGTGCATCGAGGGGACCGGTCGTCGGGTCGTACGGAACCCAGGGTCGAGGACCCGCCGGTGCAGGCAGGTCCCCCTGGCCCGCCGGCCGCCATGCGGAGATGAGGGTGCTGTGCCCGTCGATCTGCGCGAGCACGGGCGAGCCGGCATCCTGGCCGGCGAATTCGCCGAACTGCCACTGCCGGGCGAGGGCCCATGCCGGATCGTGTACGCGGGCCGCCAACCCGGAGGCCACCTCGTGGGTACGCGAGAGCGGCTCCAGCCGGAACCGGAAGAATCCGTTGTGCTCAAACGCCGTCCGGGGCATCGGCTACTCCTCTGCCAGCTCGATCCAGAAGTCCTCCAGCATCGACGCCAGCGCCGTGCTGCCGAAGTCGCCCACCCGGGAGGCGGGGAGTATGTCGTCGACCAGCGGAAGATCGGCGAGGTCGACCGCGCGCATCTTGGCCAGCTCCAGGGTGTCGCGCACCACCAGTGCAAGTCCGTCCGCGGTCCAGCCGCGTACGGGATTGGGCGGCACGGCGATCAGGACGGCCTGCGGCGCCTTCGCGTCGGGCCGGTCGCAATGGAAGGCCACTCCGGTCAGCTCCGATTCCACCGGGACCGGGTCCTGGCCAGTCTTCGTCGCGGCCAGCGCATCGGCGCCGGGCAGCACCTCGGCCCACTCGTCGAAGACGATCCCCGCGATCGGCTTGCCGGCGGGCAGGTCGGCCGGTGTGTGGCAGACCAGGTGCCGGCGGGCCGGAGGCCGCTTCAGGGGGTCAAAGGTCCCGCCGATCCATGCGCCGCCCCGGGGCAGTTGCGACGCGGACAGCCGGCAGGGCCTGCCGGCGCGGGCGCCCGCCAGCAGCAGCGTCTCGTGCCAGGTCCGGACCGCCGGCCGGACCGTGCCGAAGCGGCGCACCCAGTCCGCCACGGCCGCGCCGGACGCACCGGTCGCCGAAGCGGGCAGAGCCACGCCGGGCAGCAGCGCGGTGAGCGGAAGGGCGGTGCCGAGCAGCTCGCCCAGCACGCGCGTCACGTTGGCCAGCCAGCCGGGGGCGGTCGCGTCCGCGGTAAGTGCCTTGAGGCGGGTCAGGTCGCCCTCGATGCTGAGGGTGTTCCGCAGCCCGGCGTCAGCGAGGCCAGCAACGAAGCCTGCAACCCGTCGCCGCACTTCCTCGACATTGGGGGTCGGCAGGTCGGGCTGGCCGGGCTGGTCGTCGAGTACGTGCGCCGGCAGTAGCGGGCCGGCGCCCGCCAGCAGGCCCTGGATCCGGCCGGCGACGGCCCGTAGCTCGTCCCAGCCCCGCGTGAACTCGACCTCGGCCGCCGAGATCTGGGACAGCTGACCGAGTCTGGCGTACAGCCTGCGGTGCGTGCTGCCGGCGGAATCCAGGACCAGTCCCAGCGCGCTGAACCCGATCCGTTCGAGCGTGAAGTCGAACTGCTTCGACACCGAGCCATCCTTGACCGCACCGGTCAGCTTCCATGCGGCGGCAGGCCCGAGGAGTCCCGCCGCCCAGGCGTCCACCCGCGGTTCGAGTGCGGAGAACAGGTCCGCACCCCACCCGGCAGGACGCGGCGGCTCGGCCGGCAGCACGGCCGCGATGCGGTGGGTGACGGCCCGCCCCCGGCGCGGGGTGCGCAGCACGTCGAACCGGTCCGGTACCTGCTGACCGCTGCCCAGGGAGTCGGCGGCCAGGCCTGCCCGCATGGGATTCCCGCCTACGAGCTGGTGCACGCTCTCGGCGAGCAGCAGGTCGCTCACCGCGTCGAGGGCGTCGACCAGATCGTTCAGCAGCGGAAGGACCAGCGGGTCGGCAGTCGGCAGCCGGCGCCTGGCCAGCAGCGTGTCCACCGTGCCGGCCGCGTGGGCCCGCGCGAGCGCGATGCCGTCGACGACGTTGCGCGCGGCGATCGCCTCGGAACTGCGCTTCCAGAGCTCGGGGTCGGGCTGCCCGGTTGCGGGCTCGGGGGCGACCGGTGCGGGGAACGTCCGCCGGAACTTGTCCTTCTCCCGGTCCAGCACCGCGTCGTGCAGAGCCCGCTCGAAGCGGTACCCGAGCAGCGCCCCCAGGTTCTGACCGCGCCGGACCCCGCCGAGCAGCCAGCGGGCGGTCCTGGCCCGCCGGGAGGTCAGGTCGACGGCGAGCGGCGAGAGCGCGCCGGCGGCGCGGGCCGGGGGCTGGGGCTGCCCGTCGACCGGCGGCGGAGCCTCGTCACGATGGGCCAGATAGCCGGACCGGAGCACGGCGGCGGTGGCCGCGTGGTGCAGCGAGGGGGCGTGCACGTACCCGTCGGACGGCTTCGCCGAACCGGGGTAGAGGTTCTCCACCCACCCGTACCCGCCGAGGCGGATGCCGGTGGTGCCAGCCGCCCGGGTCCCGCTGAGCCTCTTGGTGGCCAGGGAGGTCGCCCACGCGTCCCACCGGTGGGAGTAGACGTCGAGCAACTCGAAGGAGAGCGGCAGGAATTCACTCGCGGCCACTCCGGCGAGGGCTTGCAGATCGGCCGCCATCGCATCGGCCGCCGGCAGCCCCGGCTGTACGGAGGCGATGAGCTCGGCCGCGTCGGCCTCGGCCGTCGGCCCGCCCTGCCGTCGTGCGAAGACCAGCCGGTCGACAGTCTCGGGGATCATGAAGGCGATGTCCGTCTCGTCACCGAAGAAGCCGCCGCCACTATGGGTTTGGAAGACGTCCCGGCTCTCGCCGTTCAACATCAGCGGAACGAAATCGCTGGGCTTCTGCGCCGCCGTGTTGAAGCGGAAGCTCCCGAAGACGGTCGGCTTGCGGTCGGGGGAGGGGAAGCCCTCGCCGGTCAACGGCCACCGTGCCGCATACTGTTCGTCGGTCAGCTGGTTGCGGAGTACTGCTACGGCGTCCGTGAAATGTCGGTGGCTGGCGTCGAAGAGGCCTGGATATTTGTCGGCATTCGGTGCGAGGCGTTCCGGTACGAGGGAGTAGTTCGGCTCCGTGGTGTCGGAAGTCCAGGACAAGTTGCTGATCAGCTCGGACGGAATGGTCCATCGCAGCCCGGACCGGACGCCGGCAACCGCCACGGTGGGAGCGGGTGCGCGTTTACTGATGCCGTCCCACTTCTCGTGTCCGCCCCAGGAGGTCGTTTCGCGACGGATCACGAAGTCGTTCGACACCGGAAGCCTCGACAGGATGTCCGCGGCGATCCGGTCAGCCGGCGTGCCATCGGTCACGCGCGGAATCCAGCCCGGCGCGAGCGCGCCCCTCCAGTGATGGCGCAGCCGCTGCAGCCAGGGCAGGATCAGCGCGTCGGCGCCGTCGGGACGGTCCGGAACCCACTCGTCGACGGCCGTCACCGGGAGGAAACCGTACGGCTGCCGCCCGAGCCGGACGGTCGGCAGCGGTCCGCGGCTGCGGACGTGTTCGGCCAGATGAGCCCGTACCTCCTGCCACCGGGCGTTGGCCTGCTTGCGCGCCTCTTCGGATAGCGGGCTGCCGCTGTCGAGCATGAGCGATTCGATTTGGAACGCGAACGCCAGTGCCCACCAGCTCAACTGCGACAGCGCGGCGATGGGACTGTCGCCGTCGTGCCCGGCACCCGGGCACTCCGCGAGGAATGCCGCGTCGCCGGGTTCGGCGCCCGCTCCCGCCCCGGCTCCGAGCCCGAGTGCTCGTGCCAGGCGGGCGGCGTCGGTACGGTCTGCCGGCGCGGGCAGCGGGCCGGGCGGCATCGTTACCAGACGGGAAGACCACGCGCAACGGGTCTCCGGCGTGTTGTTCGTCGGCGTGCCGGGCGAGAGGAAGCCCAGTCCGTCGGTGAACGCGTGACTGTGCAGGTTTCGGAGCAGCCGTTGCGCCCCGGCTTCCGGCGGCAGGTCGCTGACCCCGATGACGAAGAGCTCGTCCAGGTGGTCGCATCCCGCGGGCAGGGCCAGTACGGCACCCATGCCGGTGGCCACCGCGGCGTCGAAGTCGATCGCCCACTGCGCATGCCCGTGGTCGGGCGCGGACTCGTCGGCGGCGAGCAGGCCGAGCGGAAGCGGGTCGGGGATGACCGTGCCGGTCTGGTCGACGACCGCCTGCCCGCCGACAAACCCGAGGAAGCGCCACTGGGCGGGCAGCGTGGACACCTCAGGAGCCCGCCTGCGTGCCGGATCCCGCAGCCGAGGGGCGGGCGCGCCGGGGCGTGTGGCACGCGTGGCCCACGCCGCGCGCGGTGCGGCCACCGTACGGAGCAGTGTCTGCCACGCCCGGTCGCCCGGATCGGCCCAGTAGGCGCGGGCCGCTTTGAGCTCGTGGGGAGTGAGAGCCGGCTCGAACGCGTCGACATGGATGTCGTCGGGGTAGACCCGCACCTTGATGCTGCGTTTGTCGGCGGCCCACTTCGTCTCGATGCGCACGGGCAGTAGTGCGATCGGCACGTTGGTCCGCTCGCCGAACAGGGGAGCCTCGGCGTCGAGCGCGGTGGTGAGCTGCTGAGCGGCGTCGTCGAGTTGGGTGCGCAGGACGGCGAGTTTTTCGCGCCGCTCGTCCTGGTTCTTCTCGGCCTCACGCACGAACGCGTGGACAGTGCCACCGAAGTTCGGATGATGCGTCGGGGCCCCCATGCGCTGCCACTCGTGAATCCTGCCCAGCGTCACCTCCCTGGCGTCCACGTCGATCACCTTGATGTCGTGCTCCAGGCGAGCCACGTCGAGCGCGCGACGCAGCGCGAACGGGCTTCCTCGGGGAGGCAGTGGCGCAGCCAGGGAAAGGACCAACGCGTCAGGCCCGTCGAGCCGCACGATCGTCCCGTCGACGCCGAGACTGAACTGGAAGTGAACGCCCGGCACTCCGACCGCCGTCAGCCCGTAGATTGCCGCCGGAATGAGCGTGACCTGATGGGCGGCGCTACGTGACAGGACACCGGCGGACCAGCCCAACAACTCCGGCATCAGATCATGCGGCAAAGCCCGCCCGTCCACGGTGACCGCGAAGCCGGAAATGGTCAGGGTGCGCCAGGAAGCCACGGCGAACCTGGAATACCGCGGATCCAGCACGACCCGCCCATCGGGTGTGACGG
This sequence comes from Streptomyces sp. NBC_01013, assembly GCF_045162765.1. Taxonomy (NCBI): domain Bacteria; kingdom Bacillati; phylum Actinomycetota; class Actinomycetes; order Kitasatosporales; family Streptomycetaceae; genus Streptomyces; species Streptomyces sp. NBC_01013. The sequence continues at coordinate 31,447 of NZ_CP108687.1, read as the reverse complement.
CGAAGTGGAAGTCTGCCATGCCCCTGGCGAGGGTGAACATGTATTGCTGGGAGGGCATGAGGGTCAGTTCGTGGACAGTGGCCCGCGACAGGGGTCCTGCAGTCCAGCCGAGCAGTTCGGGGTTGAGGTCGTGTGACAGTGCCCGTGCATCGATGATGACTTTGAATCCGTGGATGGTGAGCGTCCGGCCGGAGACTTCGGCGAAGCCGACGTGGTCGGGGTGGAGACTCACCTGGCCGTCGGGCGTCACGGTGAAACGGAAGTCCGCGAAGCCTCGCGCCAGGAGGAATCCGTAGCCCTCGGCAGGCAGGAGCGTCAGCTCGTGGGCCGTGCTCCTCGCGAACCGTGCCGCGCTGCCCTTGAGGAGTGCCTCCAGGTCATGCGACAGCGCCCGCCCGTCGAGCGTGACGGGGAAGCCGCGGAGAATCAGCGTGCTGGTGCCGCGTCCTCCGAGGAAGGCGTCGTTGGCGGCGTCGTACTCGACGAACCCCTCTTGCGTGACCTGGAATTCGAAGCTCGCCGGCTGGCCGGGGACCTGCTCGATGCCGTAGACCCCGGGGGCGAGGGAGAGCACCGGCGCGCCCGCGCCGTCGACGAGATCTGGGCCGTGACCTGAGACAGAAAACTTGGTGAAGGTCAGACCACTGCTGTCGATTCTGATCTCGGCCCTGTCGCTTCCCGTTTCTACCATCCCGCCGATCTGGAAATGTACGCCGTCATTCCCTGAGCCGCCCGTGAACCTCGGCTTCAGGGTGAACGCAATCGACCGGAAGAGCCCGTTGAGGCGCACGCTGCCGTCGGAATCAGTGAGCTCAGTCGACCCTATGTCTGGTTGGAACGCCTTTCCCATGACCTTGTTGCCGTTGACCTTGAACTCCTTCAACTCCGTGGCGTCGCCGCTGAGCCGGGTGACCTCCGTACCCACCGGAAGATCCAGAAATTCCAGGGTCGAGCCGAGCGATCCCAGATGAAAGACGGGATCCTTCACCTCGGCATCGAATTCCACTCTGAATGAACTCCCGCCCCTGAGACCGACGATTTCCATGAGGTCCGTGGCGGGCAGCGGCGGGGTGAAGGATGCCGTATGAAAGTGTGGGGACGTCCCGTTGAATGTGGCGGTGCCCAGGGGGGCCTCATCCGTGGCCACGGTGCGCTGCCCGGTGAGCGTCACCTGATGGCCGCCCAGGATTCCGATGGCCTCAGTCTTCTCGTCGTTGCAGAACGTCCAGTCGACGAACGCGAGCCGGAGTGTTGCCATTTTTCTCGGCCTTCCTGACGATCTGGCCAAATGCGCGGCTCCCGGGGCCTTACTCGACCTGGGCGGCGTCGTACTCGACGAACCCCTCATGCGTGACCTGGAATTCGAAGCTCACCGGCCGGCCGGGGACCTGCTCGACGCCGTACGCCGTAGACCCCGGGGGCGAGGAAGAGCACCGGCGCGCCCGCGCCGTCGACGAGATCTGGGCCGTGACCTGAGACAGAAAACTTGGTGAAGGTCAGACCACTGCTGTCAATTCTGATCTCGGCCATGTCGCTTTCCTGTGGCTCTGAACATCCTGGAAGACGTGCCGCCGACTGGGATGTCCCGACAACTCCGTGTCGCGCCAAAGGAAGGGGAGCACAGAGCCGGGGTTTGGGCGTTACACCCAGCCGAGGCGGTGACTGCAAGCGCCGATCTGCTCATGTTTTCACATTTCAGGATGTCACGGCGACCTCTGGTCGCAACACGGATCAATGCCGCCGAGCGCGGTGCACTCGGCTGTGCGAGCATCGAAGGTGGGGTTGCAAGGAGGTGTCCCATGCCACGGACCACCCAACCGCCGCCGGATGACTTCAGAAAGGATGCGGACGGGCCCGATTCCTGTGGAGCTCGAAGATTCACTGGATAGTGGAGTACGCATGGGTTCCCACGGCCCGCCGCCGTCAGACGAAGCCGCGTCACGGCATGTAGATTTCCTGTACCCGCCAGTCCCTCACTGGAGTGGGAACTCTGCAATAGCCCGGCAGATTCTGCGAGCGATCGCCGCGTCTGCGGGTCGTGTCAGGGAGACCGGCCTGGCTAACGTTGTGATACCTCAGCGGCGGCAGCAAGCGGGATGTCCACGTCACGACGAGGAATCACTCTTCATCGACACGTTTTCGGCGTACCTGTGGGCACTGGACCCCGCGGGAGGTGGATCGGGTACTTCGCCGGGCCGGGCAAAGAGCCCACCCGACGAGGCGTCAGAATATCAACAAGATCGACGTGCACTTCGCGTTCCTCGAGCAGCGGTACGCCGACGAGTCCTGCACCGTTTCGGCGCGACTGTGGCGTCGTCGATTGATCCGAAGTCCGAGCATCGAACAAGTGGACGGTCGCCCTGCGACGCCCCGCGCAGCGGCCACTTAGACCGTGTCCTATGTGGTGAGGCGAGCGAGTCGTTTGTAGCAGCAGAGGGCGGCGGCGAGGCCGAGAAAGGCCAGGTAGTTGCGGGGATGGCGTTCGTAGCGGTGGTTGAGTCTGCGGTAACCGGTCAGCCAGGACATGGTCCGCTCGATGACCCATCTGCGGCGGCCTAACCGCTCGCTGGACTCGATGCCCTTGCGGGCGATGCGTACGCCGATGTGCTTGCCCCATAGCCATTTCCGCAGGTGAGGCACGTCGTACGCCTTGTCCGCATGCAGGCGCTGGGGCTTGAAGTGTCGGCCGCGGTGGGGGTCGTGTCTCGTTTGGTGACCCATGATCATGGGCTTCAGTGCGAGGCTGTCGTGGGTGTTGGCCGCGGAGAGGCCGACGATGAGGGGCAGTCCGTTCGCGTCCGACAGGACGTGCATCTTGGAACCCGGCTTGCCCCTGTCCACGGGGCTCGGACCTGTGAGTTCGCCCCTTTTTTAGCCCTGACGTGGGCGGAGTCGAGCACTGCCCGGGAGAGGTCGAGGAGGCCGGCGTCGTCCAAGCGGTGCAGGATCTCCTCGTGGAGACGGCCCCAGACACCGGCTCTCGACCAGATCAGGAACCTGCGGTGGGCCGTCGACTTCGATATCCCGAAGCACGGCGGTAACGCCCGCCAGGCACAACCGCTGACCAGCACGTAGATGATCGCGGCGAACAGCGTCTCATCAGGCGTGTCCTGCGTCCCGCCGCCCTGCGGCCGCACCTTTGACGGCGGGATCAGCGGCTCCGCGATCTCCCACAGCCCGTCCGGAACAATCCAACTCCACGTACCCTGCCCCATGACGAGCTCAACGAGCCAGCCCCACATAGGACACGGTCTTAGGGCTTGCCGGGAATCAACACGTCGGTTTGATCTTGTTTTTGTCGAGGTCGAGGAATCTCGCGATGTCAGTCGGCGTGCGGAAGCGGGCGGTCGAGGCAGGGATGTGAACTCCGTGGGCTTCCAGGAGCGGGCGGACTTCTTTCGCCGCGCGGCTGATGGTCATGGCGGTGGTGTTGAAGAGCTGGCCCAGGAGGTCCATGGCGCCTGGGCGCGGTTCCGCAACGACGCGAAGCTGTCGGTGACCTACGTTTCCTACCCGGACAAGCCGACCTCGTACGGGGTGCGGCAAGGAACGACCGGGCGGGCCTGCAACACCTCCGCATCGGCTTTCGTCACCAGTGCCACCGCGCCGAAGATGCTGGCCACGGTGCAGTCCGCGGACGGCTCCGGCGCGCAACTGCGGGCCATGTTCGAGGTATGGAAGGCCGACGGTTCCAGCCGCGCTTGGTCCGCGGCCTCACCGGGCAGCGCCTGGGTGGCCGACAACGCTTCCCGTGACGCGACCTCCAGCACGCTGCCGGCGCAGACCGATTACCGTATGCGGGTCAAGACGCAGGCGTACTACATGACGGACCGCGGCGCCACGGGTGTCCTGGATTCCGCATGGTCGTCCTGGTGCTACTTCCGGGTCGACACCGACTCTCCGCCGCCCCCAGTCATATCCAGCACGGACGGCGTGTACAAGCCGGCCGAGACCGATCCGGCCGCAGGTGGGGTGGGCACCGCAGGCAAGTTCACCTTCACCCCCGCCGACACCAACTCCGCCATAGCCGGTATCCAGTCGGACGTCGTCAGCTACAAGTGGAAACTGAACAGCGGCGCTGTCTCATCCCCGATCAACGTGGCCAAGGGTGCGGCTACCACCCTGACCATCGCACCGAACCAGGCTGGTGAGAACACACTCCAGGTCTGGGGCTACGACGCGGCCGCACACAGCTCACGCACCGGCTATTACAGCTTCCTCGTCAAGGGAGCGGAGAAGCCCACAGGGATCTGGCACCTGGATGACACCCTCGCCGACTCCACCACCGCCACCCAGCACCCCCTGACTTCCTCCGGCACCACCTGGGACGCTCGGGCGCGCAGCGGGGCTGGCGCGGCGCAGTTCAACGGCACCAGCGCCTACCTCTCCACCCCTGGTGCGGTACTGGACACCACCAAGTCCTTCACCGTCTCGGCCTGGGCACGTCTGGAGAACAAGGACACCAACTACACCGTTCTGTCCCAGGCGGGCACGAATGCCTCCGGGCTCCAGCTGTACTACTCCACCTCGTACGACGCCTGGGTCTTCAACCGCCACCAGACCGACGAAGCCGCCCCGGAGATCAGCCGCTCGCTCAGCACCCACCCGCCGGTACTCAAGGTGTGGACGCACCTGGCCGGCGTGTACGACGCTGCAGCGCAGACAGTCCAGCTCTACGTCAACGGCACTCCGCAGGGCAACCCGGTCGCCTTCACAACCCCCTGGAAGGCATCGGGCGGCCTGCAGGTCGGACGGCGCTGGTCCACCTCGTACGGAGCGATAACCGGCAAGGAGAACTTCGCCGGCACCATCGATGAGGTGAAGGTCTGGTCCCGTGCGCTCGCGGACACCGAGGTCACGCACGATGCCTGGCTGGAGGACGAGGACCTCAGCGACGGCACCTCGGGCGATCCAGTTCCCGCCCTGGTGGCCAAATGGGACGCCACCGACATGACCAACGCGACTGGCAGCACAGTCAACGACACCAGCGGCTTCGCCCGGAACCTGACACTCAACGGAGCCACGCTCACTCAGCTCACCACCGGCGACCCGGACATCGGCGAAGAGGTCACCACCACGCAGACAATGACGCTGAACGGCACCAGCGCCTACGCCACCGCAACCGGCCCGGTCGTCGATGACTCCGGTTCGTTCACCGCCACCGCATGGGTGACGCTCGACCCCGCCAAGCTCGCCGACACCACCAAGTCGTACGCGGTGCAGGTGTTCGGCCAGTCAGGAACGAGCCAGTCCTCCTGGGGCGTCTGGTACGAACAACCAGCCGGCAGCACTCAAGGGCTGTGGACCTTCGGCCGCCCCAGCAAGGACGGCACCGGTGCGGTCTGGACCGAAAGTGAGTCCACCCCACTTACCACCGCCGCACTGGGCGTCCCGGTCATGCTGACGGTGGTCTATGACGCGCAGGCGGGCGCCGACCCCGACGACACCTCCAAGCTCGGCGGGCTCAAGCTCTACGTCGACAGCGCCCTGATGGGCGACGAGGAAGGCCTGCCGTACTCGGCACCGTGGCAGGGCGGCGGAGCGTTCGAGATCGGCCGGGCGAAGATCAACGGCGCTGCCGCGCGGTACTTCCCCGGGACGATCGACAGCGTCCGTGTCTGGGCCGGAGCCACCTCCACCGGCACGATCGCCATCAGGCGCAACACCGAGCAGTAGAAGCAGTACGGGGCAGGGCGGGCAACAAGGCCCGTCCTGCCCCGTACTGCTCGACACATTGCGCGTCCACCCGGACCCGCCATCAGCGATCCAGTGAGCTCAAGCGCCGACGCGGCCCGAGCACATCCTGCCCATTTCCGAGAACCAGGAAGTCACGTGTCTCCATCACCCTTCCGCACACGCTTGCCAGCGACGGTCATACGCCGCTGGCTCGGCCGTGGCGCGCTCGCCCTCTCGTTGTCCCTCCTGCCGCAAATCGTGGTTCCCTCGGGCTTCGACTTCGCCGCCCAGGCCCAGGCTCCGGCAGCCCGTAAGCAACTGGAGAACCGGCCGGACGCAAAGATCGACAAGGTGGGCTCGTTCAAGCCCACCACGTCCAGGGCCCCGAAAGACAAGACCGCCCCCTCCGCCCAGAAGACCCGGGGCCGGCTGAACAAGGCCGCCTGGCCGAAGCCCGGAACCACCACCGTCAAAGTCGCGGCGACCGGCGCTTCCACCGTCACCGTCGGCGGGCTCGCCATGAAAATGGTCCAAGAGCCCACCGCCCCAATACCCAAGCGGGCGAAGAGCACGACGCAGGCCCAGGCCACCGGTCCTGCCGAGGAAGTGGCACTCAGCCTCCACCCCCAAACGGCTGCGCAGAAGGCGGGTGTCAACGGCGTCCTGCTCACCATCGACCCGGCAGGCGCCACGCCCAAGGACTCTGCCGGTGACACCGACAAGCTTCGCGTCTCGCTGGACTACTCCTCCTTCAACGACGTCTACGGCGGCAACTTCGGTCCCCGCCTGCGCCTCGTGGCACTCCCGGCGTGTGCGCTGACCACGCCAGAGAAGGCTTCCTGCCGCACCCAGACACCAGTGGCAGGCTCGGACAACAACACCGACACCCAGACCCTCACAGGCACCCTCCCCGCCAACACCGCCGCTACCGGCACCCCGATGCTGCTGGCCGCGGCGGCCGCCACCTCCGGCGGCGGGGGTGACTACGCCTCCACCCCGCTGTCCCCGACGGCGACCTGGGAGGCCGGCGGCAGCACGGGCGACTTCACGTGGGACTACCCCCTGCGCGTACCCCCCGCGACGGCGGGCCCGTCACCGAACCTGTCCATCTCCTACAACTCTGCCTCGGTGGACGGCCGCACGGCCGGAGAGAACAACCAGACCTCGGTGATCGGCGAAGGCTTCTCGATCGCCGAGTCCTACATCGAGCGCAAATACGCGTCCTGCAAGGACGACGGCCAGGCCGGCAAGGGCGACCTGTGCTGGAAGTACGCCAACGCCACACTGGTACTCAACGGCAAGGCCGTCGAACTGGTCAACACCTGCGCTGCCAAGGCGGCCTGCGACACCGCAGCGCTCTCGCAGTCGTCCGGCGGTTCGTGGAAGGTGAAGAACGAGGACGGTTCGCGGGTCGAGCACCTGACCGGAGCCACCGGTAACGGCGACGACAACACCGAGTACTGGAAGGTCACGGACGCCTCAGGCATTCAGTACTTCTTCGGCAAGCACCAAATGCCCGGCTGGAGCAACAAGGGAACCACCGATACTGCTGACGACGACGCCGTCACCAACTCGGTATGGACTGTCCCGGTCTTCGGTGACGACGCCGGTGAGCCCTGCTACCAATCCACAGGCTTCGCGAACTCCTCCTGCTTGCAGGCATGGCGCTGGAATCTGGACTACGTCGTGGACACCCACGGCAACGCCTCCACCTACTGGTACGCCAAGGAGACGAACTACTATTCCAAGAACGCCGACACCACCGTCAACGGCACCGCCTACACCCGCGGCGGCGTTCTCTACCGCATCGACTACGGCCAGCGCAGCGACCTGATCTACACCAAGCCCGCATCCCAGCAGGTCCGCTACACCTACGCCGAGCGCTGCGTCACCACGGACGGCTGCACCAGCTTTACGAAGGACACCAAGGCCAACTGGCCCGACGTGCCCTTCGACATGATCTGTGTGTCCGGCACCAAATGCAGCACCCAGATCGGCCCGGCCTTCTTCACCCGCAAGCGCCTCACCGATGTCACCACCTCGGTATGGACCGGCACCGGCACCACCCGCCGCGACGTGGACACCTGGCACCTGACGCAGAACTTCCCCGACACCGGCGACGCCTCCTCGGCAAGCCTGTGGCTGCAGGCCATCCAGAACACCGGAAAGGCCAACACCACCGCGGCCTCCATGCCGCCGGTCCTCTTCGACGGCATGCAATTGTCCAACCACGTCGAAGGAAGCGGCCCGGACACCCTGCGCTACATCAAATGGCGGGTACGGACCATCCAATCCGAGACCGGCTCCAAACTCACCGTGAACTACTCCGACCCCGACTGCATCTGGGGCACCAGCATGCCGTCTGCGGTCGACACGAACACCCGCCGCTGTTTCCCGGTCAAATGGTCCCAGTCCGGCGCGACCCCGACCACCGACTGGTTCCACAAGTACGTGGTCACCTCCGTCTTCCAGGAAGATCCCTACGGCCACGGCGACACCGGTGAGAAGTACTACGACTACCAGGGCGGCGCCGGCTGGGGCTACTCCGACGACGAAGGACTGACCAAGACCTCCAACCGCACCTGGTCACAATGGCGCGGCTACGGCAAGGTCGTGGAAACCTTCGGAGACTCCGAAGGCCCGCGCTCCAAGAAATCCACCCTCTACATGCGCGGCCTGAACGGCGAGAAGGAACTCGACGGCACCGCACGCGTGGAAAAGGTCACCGACTCCACCGGCGCCGCAATCGATGACTTCCGCCAGTACACCGGATTCGTCCGCGAGACCCTCGCCTACAACGGCACCGAAGAAATCAGCCGCACCATCAACACCCCCTGGTCCCACAAGACCGGAAGCCACACCTACGACTGGGGCACCACCGAATCCTGGATAGTCCAGGCCGACGAGGCAGTCACCCGCACCAAAACCTCGACCGGTACCCGCACGGTCAATCAGAAAACCACGTACGACACCACATACGGCATGCCGGTCGCCGTGGAAGACTCCGGCGACATCGCCATCACCGGCGACGAGTCATGCGTGCGAAACACCTACGCCCGAAACACCTCGGCCTGGCTGGTGAACGCCGTCTCACGCACCGAGACCTACTCAGTTCCCTGCACAGCCACCCCAGCTATTCCCGCCGACGCCATTTCCGACATCACCATGGCCTACGACGGCCAGACGGTCGGTGCAGCACCCACCAAGGGGGACATCACCGCCTCCTACCGAGTCGCGAGCTACGGCGAACTCGACAAGAAGCCCGTCTACCAGCAGGTCTCGGGTGCCACCTACGACAAACTGGGCCGGCCGTCCACCGCGACCAATGCCCTCAACCGCACGGTCACAACCACCTACGTCCCCGATGACACCGGCTACGGCCCGCTGACGTCGAAGACCACCACCGACCCCAAGCTGTTCACCTCCACCACCGAGGTGGACCCTGCCTGGGGCACAGCCGCCAAGACCACCGACGCCAACGGCAATATCACCGAATGGGCCCTTGACGCACTAGGCCGCCTGGTATCGGTCTGGCAGCCGGACCGCTCCCGCACGCTCGGCAACGCCGCCAGCGCCGTCTACGCCTACAGTGTCAACAACGACAAGGAGACCTGGGTCCGCACCGACGCCCTCAAGGCCGACGGAAAGACCTACAACAGCTCCTACGAGATCCTCGACAGCCTGCTGCGCTCCCGTCAGACACAGGTCCCCGCCCCGAACGGCGGCCGGGTCATCTCCGAGACTCTCTACGACGACCGCGGCCTGCCATACATCTCCAACAGCCAGATCCACGACAACAACGCCCCCTCGGGCACCCTGGCCAACACCTTCCCCGGATCCGTCCCCGCCTCCACCGAGACGGTCTTCGACGCCGCCGGCCGGGCCACCGAATCGGTCTTCCGGGTCTACGACCAAGAAGAGTGGCGCACCAAGACCGACCAGCAGGGTGACCGCACCAGCACCACCGCTGCAGCAGGGGGCACCGGCACCCTGAGCATCGTCGACGCCCGCGGCCGGCTCACCGAACGCCGGGAATACGCCGGCCCCGCCCCGACCGGCAGCGACTACACCCGCACCCTCTACGAGTACACGCCCGGCGGCCAGCTCAAGAAGATGACCGGCCCGGACGGGGCCGCCTGGACGTACGGCTACGACCTGCGCGGTCGCGAGATCACCTCCACCGACCCCGACCAGGGCCAGATCGACACCACATACAACGACGGCGACCAACCGCTCACGGTCACCACCACCCTCAATGGTGCCTCCCGCACCCTGATTACCGACTACGACGAACTCGGCCGTAAGACCGGCACCTGGGACGGAGTTAAGGACAACGCCCACCAGCTGACCAAGTTCACCTACGACTCCCTGGCCAAGGGACAGCCCACCGCCGCAATCCGCTACGTCGGCGGCACCACCGGCAAGATCTACTCCCAGGTCGCCACCGGCTACGACGTACTCGGCCGGTCCAAGGGCACCAAGACCGTCATCGCCGCCAGCGACGCTCTGGTCGTCGCCGGCGCACCGCCGACGTTCATCACCTCCCCCGTCTACAACCTCGACGGCACCCTCCAGTCGACAACGCTCCCCGCAGTAGGCGGCCTACCAGCAGAAGCCGTAACTAACACCTACAACAGCCTCGGCATGCTCACCGGCACCGACGGCCTGACCGACTACGTCCAAAACATCGGCTACTCCCCATACGGCGAAATCGAAGAGACCCGCCTGGGCACCTCCACCGACGCCAAGCAATTCCAGATCCTCAACCACTACAAGGACGGCACCCGCCGCCTGACCAACACCCACACCGTCGACCAGACCAACGCCGGCTACACCAGCGACGTCAACTACACCTACGACACCTCCGGCAACATCAAGTCGGTCACCGACAACGCCAACGGCAACGACACCCAATGCTTCGCCTACGACGGCTACCGCCGCCTGACCGAATCCTGGACCCCCTCCTCCAACGACTGCACCACCACCCGCTCGGCCTCCGCTCTCGGCGGCCCGGCCCCGTACTGGACCAGCTGGACCTACAAGCCCGGCGGCCTGCGCGACACCCAGACCGAGCACAAAACCACCGGTGACACCAAGACCGGCTACGGCTACCCCGCCGTCAACGCCAACGGCACCGGCCAGCCCCACACCCTGACCTCCACCACCGTCAACAGCAACCCTGCCAAGACCTTCACCTATGACGAGCAGGGCAACACCACCAAGCGCTACGGCCCCACCGGCACCGCGCAGAACCTCACCTGGGACATCGAAGGAGAACTCACCCAACTCACCGAAGTCACCAAAACCACCGACTACCTCTACGACGCCAACGGCGAACTCCTGATCCGCCGCGGCCCCATCAAGACCGTCCTCTACCTGGGCGGCCAGGAACTCCACTACGACACAACCACCAAAAAATTCACCGGCCAGCGCTACTACCCGGCCGGCGACGCCACCGCCGTCCGCACCGAGAACGGCCTGTCCTGGATGGTCGACGACCACCACGGCACCGCCTCAATGAGCGTGGACGCCACCACCCAGGCCGTCACCCGCCGCTACACCAAGCCCTTCGGCGAGAGCCGCGGAACCACACCATCCACCTGGCCCGACGACAAGGGCTTCCTCGGCAAAACCACCGACACCGACACCGGACTCACCCACATCGGCGCCCGCGAATACGACCCGGCCAACGGAAGATTCCTCTCCGTCGACCCCATCCTCGCCCCAAGCGACCATGAGTCCCTCAACGGCTACGCCTACGCCAACAACACCCCCGTCACCCTGTCCGACCCCACCGGCCTCCGCCCCGATGGAATGTGCGGTGGCGCCTCAAGCTCCTGCAACGGTGGCACCGAAACCTGGACCAAGACCAAGAACGGCTGGGACTGGGCCTACACGAAAACCACTACCAAAACCTTCAATTACACCCAGTCAGACGGTCACGCCGGAAGCGGCACCATGACCAAGACCGTCCACCAGACCGCTGGCAGGACCACAACGAAGATTGTGTTCAAGAAGGGGCCAGAGCCGAAGCCCGCAAAGAAGGAAGTGGTCTCGCACGGCTGGGCCATGGGCAGCAACCCGAACTACGCCCCAACCGTTAGCGACGACTGGATCGACCGCGGCAAGCTCGCCACCTGGCAGAAGATCGTCCTCGGTTTTGCCGTGGCCGTGGGTGTAATTGCAGCTGCGGCGCCCATCGCTCTTGACGGGATCGCTGGCTGCCTGGCGGCAGCGCCGGTGTGCGCAGCGGAAATTACCGAAGCGGCGACCGGCGGCGCCTCTGGAGGCAGCGCGGTCGCGGGGACTGGCACAGTTGCAGCTGCTGCAGTACGGGCTGAGAGTGAAAGCGCGCCCGGGGCGGCGCTTGCTTTGAGGGCGACTTTCAATTCGAATTCGTCTGCTGCGCGGCACTACTCCAAGCATGTCCTCGCCGTAATCGCTAAAAACAGGGGAAAGGTGAAGGTGAACCCCAAGGGGATCGATATGCCTGAATTCAAAGGTCCCCAGGGGAGGAAGCGGTATGGGGAAGCTGCTCGAAGCTTCATGTCCGGAAATGGGCCGGAGGGCTCCCTTTCCCTTCCGAGCTCAAGCGGGGGCATGTATCGTGTCGACCCAAATAGTGGATACTTCGGATACATGAACTCGTCTGGTACGATATCAACATTCTTCAGAACGGAAGGCGATCCCATGGCGTATTTCTTGGAGCAGTTTAAGTGACGCCGGATACAACCGACCTTGCGCTCATCGTGGCTGAGGTGTCTCAGCGTCTTGGGCGTCGGCAAATCCTTTCTCCTGGGGAATTGCTGGGTTCGTGGTCATCGTTCGTTGACGAGTGTCAAGAGGGTTACGAATATGACTATTCTGAGTACCTGAACGACATATCCGTCAGAAATGTCCTTCAGGCGGTCATTGTAGATTGCAGGGTTTCCAGGCGTTTGGTATCTTCTGCATGGTTTGCAGGTGAGCTTGACGTAATCGACCTCCGGTTCAAGAGCCTCGTGGAATCAGGACCGGCTGTCCGGCCAGGCGACGCTGACTGGTGGATGGTCAAAATTCCTGGCTTCGGCGGCGAGGATTTTGTTGCGGATACCCTGGAGCGTTTCGGGGAAGTGATCGCATTGGTGGCAGAGTGAAGTGGAGTGACCCCCGAAATTCCGACACCTGGACGCTGGATGTTTCGTCATCCAGGGGAAGTGATCCAAGGTGGCAAAGCGAAAGAACTACCCCGAAGAGTTCAAGCGGGACGCTGTGGACCTGGTGCGTTCCTCGCCGGACCGTTCCCTCACCGACATCGCTCACGGCCTGGGTATCCATCTGGAGACCCTGCGCAAGTGGGTCCGGGAGGACCGGACCCGCGTCCAGGCGGCGGACAGCGGGGGTGACGCCGGCATGACCCCTGACGCGAAAGAAGAGCTCAAGCGCCTGCGGCGGGAGAATGCCCGACTGAAGGAGGACAACGAGATCCTCCGGAAAGCCGCCGCCTATTTCGCGCGGGAGACGACACGGTGATCCGCTTCCGTTTCGTCGACGAGCACAGAGGCGCCCACAGGGTGAAGCGGATGTGTGATGTTCTCGGCTGGGACCGCTCCGGCTACTACGCCTGGCACCAGAACAAGGAGGCGCGGCAGGAGAAGGCCGATGAGGAAGAGGTCCTGGCCTGCCGAATCCGGGAGATCCACACCGATTCCCGGGGAGCTTACGGGGCCCTGCGGATCACCCGGAAACTCCGGGACCAGAGCCACGTGGTGAACCGCAAGCGCGTCGCCCGGATCATGCGGGAGCGTGAAATCGTCGGGATAACGCGACGGAAGTCGCGGTCGCTGACACGACAGGACCGCACGGCGCCGCCGGCGCCGGATCTGATCCTGCGGGACTTCACCGCGCCGTTGCCGGGTCTGAAATTCGTCGGGGACATCACCCGCCTGCCGACGGCCGAGGGATGGCTGTATCTGGCGACGGTGATCGATCTGTGCACGCGGGAGGTTGCGGGCTGGTCGATGGCCGACCACATGCGCACCGAACTGGTTGCGGATGCCATCCGGATGGCCCATGCGGGTGGACACACGGCAGGAAACGCGATCTTTCACTCCGATCGCGGATCCCAATACACGTCCCATCAATTCCGTTCTCTACTCGGCGAGTTGGACATTCGGCAGAGCGCCGGGCGCACCGGTTCGTGCTTCGACAACGCTGCCGCGGAGAGCTTTTTCGCCGTCCTGAAAGCAGAGATCGGGACGACCGTCTGGGAAACCCGGGCGCAGGCTCGGCAGGACGTTTTCCGGTGGATCGCGGAACATTACAACCGGGAACGGCTCCACTCGACCATCGGCTACATCACGCCGTACCAGGCGAGGATCCGCTGCCATCAACGGCTGGACCTCGCGGCATAAAACGGAAGTGTCGGGACCTGAGGGGTCACTTCAATCTCGTCGAGGCCCTAAAGGCAGGCAGCGTAACGGCATCTGACCTGCCTCCTATTCGAGTTTTCCGACAGAATGGTAAAATCTACACGCTCGATAATAGGCGGCTCTACGCCTTCCGTGAGGCAGGGGTAAGTATTCGCTTCACGCGCGCTTCGGCGGAGGAAGTGCAGAGCGAAAGCTGGAAGATGACGACAATGAATGACGGTATGTCAATAGTCGTAAGGGGCAGATGATTTGAGTCTTCGTCAATGCGCGGTCGAGGTAGGAAATAGGGAAGACTTTTCTATATTTCTTCGGAAGGCTCTTGAGGATTTCGAAGAGAATCCCGAAGAATGGGGGAACAGTACTCTTACAGATTTCCTCGAAGCTTGGGCGGCCTGGGTCCATGACATGCCTGGATGGTATAAAAATCGCGGGCAGGAAATGCCTGACCAGCCCGATTGGAATCTGCTAGCCAGCATGGTGATGGCCGCTCGTGTGTACGAGTAGAGGGTCCCTCGCAGCCTGTGGTTCGCCGAAGACAGCGCCGAAGCCATCCGTTCCGGTGCCGCCCTAGTACGTGAGGCGCAGTCCTCCTGGCGTCGCCACAGCCCGCACAGCAACCGGGCCGAGGCCAATGAGTGACTTCAGCGCAGAGGCGATGGGCCTCGTGATCCGTGAGCACCGCCAGGACCAGAGTCCCTCTATGACCCAGGAAGAGTTGGCCAAGCAGGCCGATTACGGCAAGGGCGGTGCGGTCTCCATCTCCCGGATCGAGCACGGGCTCGTGAGCCCCAGGGAGCACCGTCTGGCCGCCATCGCCCTCGCCCTCCAACTGACGCCGGAGCAACTCAAGCATGAGGCGGAGGACCGAACCAGGGCCCTCGCACGTCAGCGGGACCAGCGGCCAGTGAAGCTGCGCGTCCAAGTCGCGGAGACTAAACGACGCCATGCCGAGATCAATGAGAAGGCGGCCCAACGCTCGAAGATCACCCAAGAATTCGGTGAAGCCTTCAACCTTGTTCATGACGCCGCCCGCGACAAGTTCTTCCTAAGGTTCGTCGAGCTGGCCGAGAGCATCAGCGGGGCACCAGAGCCCGACAGACCGAGCGAGGAAGAGCTCGAGACCACGGGCGAACCCCCTGCTGCGATACGAATCGAAGCCATGTCCGTCGGGATCGCCAACGCGATCCGCGGAGCCGCTGCCGGAGGCGTGGCCGGGGCAGCGGCCGGCGGAGCCGCGGCCTACGGAGCGTTCGCCGCCGCCGCGCTGTTCGGAACCGCCTCCACCGGAGCTGCCATCTCGACGTTGTCCGGGGTCGCCGCCACCAACGCCACCCTCGCGCTCCTAGGACTTGTCCGGCCGATCATGGTTCCGGTTGCTGGGGTACAGCGGGGCTTCAGTCTGTCGAGGTCATAGTCGGCCCGCGATGTCGTATGCCAGGGTGACGGTATGGACTGGCAGTCGGAGAGCCCGGAACTCTGGGCATTTTTGGAGACCTTGCACAGCGGCGACATATTGTCTGGCACCGTTGCGGCGATCGAGCGGTTCGGGGTCTTCGTGGCCCTGGACGACGGACCTGCCCATCCCCTCTTCCCCGGTGTCGGGTTCATCGTGATCCCCGAACTGTCCTGGCGGCGCATCGAAGCCCCCACCGATGTCGTTTACGTAGGCCAGCGGGTCTCGTGCGAGTTCCTCCAGTTCGACACCTACAACGCGGAGGCCAGACTGTCCTTGAAGGCGCTGGAGCCCGACCCCCTGCGGGCTTTCGCCGACCGCACGGTGGGTCAGGAAATCCGCGGGACGGTGGAGAAGACAGTTCCCATCGGCGTCTTCGTCGAGCTCGGAGACGGGTTCGTCGGGCTGCTCCCCTCCATAGAGATCGACGGTCGGCCCGCAGCGAGTCCGGTGGAGGACATGGAGGCCGGAGAGGGGATCACCGTCGTCGTTACGGAAATCGACCTGCCGACCCGCCGAATCTTTCTTTCCAGGCCGAAGAACGCTCAGCGCGAAGGTGTCGTGCCGGCCGCGTGACGGCCAGCGTGCTCCAGCCGTTGAATGGAGCATGGGGCGGGGTGATCTGAGTGATGCCGAGTGGAACGGCTGCGGCCGTTCCTGCCGGTCAGCAACCGGCGTTGCGGCAGGTGGCGGGATCACCGGCAGGTGATCGACGGGATCCTGCACCGGGTGCGAACCGGAGTGCAGTGGCGTGACCTGCCCGAACGGTTCGGTCCGTGGAAGACCGTCTATGAACGCCACCGGCTGTGGTCGGCGGACGGTACCTGGGAACGTCTCCTCCAGCAGGTCCAGGCCGCAGCCGATGCAGCAGGCGAGATCGACTGGGACATCTCGGTCGACTCCACCATCGTGCGGGCGCATCAGCATGCGGCGGGCGCTCGCATCGCCCCACCGTCGGCGCCCGGCTCAAAGGGGGCCGAGGAGCCAGAACATCAGGACGAAGCGCCGTGGCAGAGTCTGCACGCCCGCCTGGTGGAGGTGGTGCTGGAGGCGAGAGTCTGGGCCGCTCGCGCGGCGGGTTCACCAGCAAGCTTCACCTGAGCGCGGACGGCCGTTGCCGTCCGCTGTCCCTGATCGTCACACCAGGTCAGCGAGCTGACTGCACCCAGTTCATCGCGGTGCTGGAGAAGATCCGAGTCCCTAGACCGGGCCTGGGGCGACCACGCAAGAAGCCCTACAGCCTTGCGGCCGACAGGGCCTACAGCAACGGCCCCATCCGCGAGTACCTGCGAAGGCGGGGAATCCGCCACACCATCCCGGAGAAGACCGACAGCCAGGCGGCCCGCCTGCGCAAGGGCACAGGCGGTGGGCGGCCGCCCGGCTTCGATGAGGACCGGTACAAGAAGCGCAACACCGTCGAGCGGGCGATCAACCTCTTGAAGCAGTCCCGGGCGGTCGGTGAGGTCGACTCGGGGCGCCCTGCTGGTGTTTCCAACAGTGGGTTTCCCCGAGCCGCCTCCCGAACCCGGCGTGCCCGTCTCCGGGCACCGGGCTCTCCACAAATCCCGTTCCAGGATGTTCAGTTCATCAAGCCGTAGTGGGCCACGGAGCCGGAATGAGTTTTCCCCGGTATCGGTATCTGGTCGTGCTTACCTTGGCCGGGTTGAACAGTTCCGCTTCCTCTGTGGCGGGCCACCAGCCGCCGCCGTAATAGCGCCGACGGAGCTGTTTCCAAGTGATCCCGGGATGCTTGCGTCGAATCCATCGTGTCACCCTCATCCACGCGTAGTGGCTGAGGTAACAGAAAGCGACGTTCGAGACTCCGGAACGGAAATACGCGCACCATCCCCGCAACACCGAGTTCAGCCGGTGGAGCAAGGAATCCAGCGACAAGCCGACGTTCTGTCGCCCGGTCAGTTCCTTCACCTTTCCCGTCATGGAACGCACTGACTTCCGTGCCGGGTAGGTGTAGATGTACTGCCGATCAGTGCCAAGTTTCCGGTGACGCTGGATGCGCCATCCAAGAAAATCAAGGCCCTCGTCAATGTGCGTGATATGTGTCTTCTCCACCGACAGGCGTAGGCCCATCGGCCGCAATGCCTCTGCGACCTCGTCGCGTAGTTCCTCGGCATGGTCCCGGCGCCCGAAGACGAGCACGAGGAAGTCGTCCGCATACCGGACCAGCCGGTAGTTGGGCAATCCCCGGCGTCGTCTCCTGCGCCGATCCTCGGAGGTGCCAGCTGGTCCTCCGAGGCCCTGGGCAATGTGCTCGTCCAGGACCGAGAGTGCGATGTTGGCCAGCAGCGGCGACAGGATCCCGCCCTGCGGGGTCCCGGTGCGTGTGTCCGTGAAGGCTCCGTCACGGGACAGGATCCCGGACTTCAAGAACGCCTTCACCAAGGACAACACCCGCTTGTCCCCGATTCGATTCCGCACCCGCTCCATGAGGGCCGGGTGCGAGATCTCGTCGAAGCACGCCGTGATGTCGCCTTCTACCACCCACTCGTATCCGTGGCTGGCGAGGTAGCGGCTCTCGGCGATCGCATCGTGAGCTCGGCGGTTCGGGCGGAACCCGTAGGAACACGGGAGGAAATCCGCTTCGAACACCGGCTCCAGCACCAGTTTCAAGGACGCCTGGACCACTCGGTCCGCCACGGTCGGAATCCCGAGACGACGACGTTTGCCATTCGCCTTGGGAATCATCCGCTCGCGGACGGGAACCGGATGGAAGCTGCGGTCTCTTATCTGGGTCCGCAGCTTGTCGAGAAAAGCCTCGACTCCTTGCCCGGCTTCGATGGAGCGGGCGGTCTTCCCATCCACTCCGGCCGTGCGGGCACCCTTGTTTCCCCGGACACGGTCCCACGCCACCAACAGGAAGGCGGGATCGGCCACGAGGTTGAACAGGTCGTCGAACCCGCGATGAGAATCATCAACAGCCCAACGGTGCAGCTTGGTCTGGATCTCCAGTACCCGGCGTTCGGCCTTCATCAAGGCCCATTCCAGCTCGTCGGTATTCACCGGCGACATCCTCCTGGCATTCCAGTCTCCTTACTGCTGACTTGCTGGCCCCTTCCCCATGTGACCGGCTTTCCCGGCCTCGGAGTACTACGGGGCCTCCGTCCTGCCCGACGGCCATCAGCCGGCGATGGACCTGCCCCCGATCGGACTGGATGTCCGACACGGGAGCGACCGTGGACAGTTCCCACGTTCACCACGAATCGATCGACAGGTGAGGTGCCCAGCTCTACCCCGGCAGCATCGCCACGCTTACGCCGCAGACTTTCAGCGTGGCCTCCCCACCGATGAGTGGAGTCGGCTTCGGAGTCGACCACCGACGAGCACTGGTGGTCGTGCACTGCGTCCGGCCCAAATCCGCCAGGTTCGAGCCGGTGTCGTAATTACGGGGCGTCAGGCACTGATTTCTCGCGTGCACCTTCCTGTCTCGCTAGCCGGACCCGGGTCGTCTGGCAGTACCAACCCGTCCCGGCGTTGTCGGGGCTGCTTACCGCTCAGCTCGACATCCCCCGAACCGAACTGCCCCCAGCTGCAACCGGATTGCTACGACAACCCGGCGGTGAAGGTCTCTCACCTCACTCGATTCCATGGCGCCTCGTGGCGCACCCACTCGCTACGACAAGCGCGGTTACGTTTTCCTCGGCACCGCGACGGTGGCAGCCCCCGCAATCTGGCTCCGGTCCTGATCAGGGCCAGTCCTCGGTGACGGGGTACATGTGGGCGTAGGGATCGGGCTCACCTGTAGAAGGGTCCAGGCCGGCCCTAAGCCGTCGATGTTGCTCTCGCCAGCTGACGAAGGTGTCTGTCCGCTTCCAGAGCGACGCATCGCCGAGTGGGCAGGCGTCGAACTGGCCCAGCATCATGCGGGTGATGAACTGGACCGTGTTGCAGTCGAACAGGGCCCACGGCGACTCGCCCCACGAGTGGTGCCGGCGCCAGGCTATGACAGGCCACTTGTCCGGATCTGGGTCGTTCATGAGCCAAGCCCTCTCGTTGGCGTTCATCCCAGAACCCCAGGGCAGGACGGCATCGGCACCCAGCGTCACGTCTGGGATTCCTGAGCCGTCCTCCCAGAGCCCGCGCAGGCCGTCCGTCATGCCTCCGATGTGACACCCTTCCCAACCGCGCACGTCACTCGGGAGTGGGGGCAGAATGACGAGCTCTCCGATATCGCCCACGCCGTACGTGTCCAGCAAAGCCTTGTAGTCACTCGGCAGCTTGGTGCCTAGCGCGACTTCGGCCGCAGCCCAGTCGATTTGCTCGCCGCCTACGAAGTCTGCTGGCACGAGGTCGAGCAGTACGGCGACGTCGGGATGAATGCCCATGGTGAAGCCCCTTGAGGTCAGTGGTCAGCAACCCTAGTTGTGCGGGCTGACACTGTTGCTCTGGGTAGCCAGGTCCCCAGGAACCCGCCCACGTGTTCAACATGGGAAGGCCAGGACTGTGACCACCGAGCACAGCGGGTGTGACGCCCAGTAGGACGACCTCAGCAACCATCCTGGCCGGACCGGGCGAGCCCACCCCGTATGCAAAGCATCTGCTGCTTCAACGCCATGATCGGCCGGACAAGTCCTAGGCGGATGCGCGGCCCAACGCGAACTCAAGGTCGTCCAGCAGCCTGCTGCGGCACTCTGCCTGATGTTTCGTGTGGGATGGGAAAATCTCGATCGGCCGGTACGTGGCCGCCTTGCCCTTCATCCTGGGACCCATGACGTCCAGTGACCCCTCCCCGGCACACCCGCAGCCATCGATCACTTCGGTGACGCGGCGCGAGATCTTCGACTCCCTGCGCGGGATATCGAGCCCCTGGTGGGGGAGATTGGACGAGGTCACGTTCCTGGAAGGCCTCTACGACCTGGACCGGCCTGCGTTCGAGAACAGCCGGCTCCCGACCGTCCGCGCTGACATCCAGCAGCACCGGATCAACAACGAGGACGACCTGCCCGACGACTGGATCTTCGAGGACTCCCGGTTGGAGCTCTCCGACGGACCGGACGAGGTGCTGCTTGCCTTCCTGGCGCGCACCGTCCACCCCGAGGTCGCGACTGGTATTGAGGAGGCGATGAAGCAGGTTGAGGAGCTGAACCGGCTGCTGGCACCGGACGGATGGGGCTTGCGTCCACACGAGTCCCTTTCGGGCCGCCCTGTTTACACGCCGGTCCGACTTCCGCCCACGGGACCGCTGGTCCCCCTGCCGCTGAACGACGACGACGCGAGCAAGCTCGATCTGGTCCTCGGGCAGACTTACAGCCTCCTGGACTGCGCCGGCGAGGAGACCGCGTGTGACCTGTTGCGCACGGCTGTCCTGACCCTGCGCCGCGATGGTGGCTTCTTCCGTCCCACGCCTGGTGACAGTTGGACAGAGCACACCTACGCGGCGGTCCTGACCGTGGAGCGCGATCTCCAGCCCACCTGCACCCCGGAGATGAAGGAGGTGATCTGGAGGACACTGGAGCACCTGTTCAGCCAGCTCGGACGCACCGACGTCCAGGACCTCGTCGTCGAAGGTGATCACCGGCCGCTGCCCAACATCTCGCCGGACTGGCGGACTCAGGCTGCGGCGCCCGCTACCCCCATCGTTCGCGGTCTCCGTCTCCCCTTCTCCACTACCGAGTTCGACGTCACCCGCAGGGATTTCGCCGATCTGGAAATCCGCAGCTCGCAGGACAGCAGCGGGTTCCACTACCTTTACGACACCCGCGCATGCCGGATGGTCACTGACTTCGTCCTCGACGACCGGCCCCAGGTGGCCACGCTGTGCAACGTCACCATCATCAAGAAGGGTGACACCTTCACGCCGAGGATCAAGCTGTGGAAGAAGGACAAGAGGAAGGCAGGGGAGGCCTCCGCCACGCAGACGGTGCCCGATACCGGGACCACCCGGGCTATCAAGGCGCTCGTCGACACCGGGGACGTCTACGAGAGCTTCTGGAAGGTCATCAACTTCCTCCAGGGCTGCGCAGGGCTCAGCACGCCCGGCGACTCTCTCCAGCTCGTGGCCAGGGACGAGGATCAGCTGGCTCAATTGCTGACCGGCCAGGACCGGACGATGGTTCTCGGTGCGGTCAGGACCGCGATCGGGGGCGGGCTCACCGAGGAGGACATCCGGTTGATCAGCAACCGCAAAGAACAGCTCCAGAGGTTCGAGCGACTGCTGAACGATGCGGACTACTTCCAGCAGGAGGAGAGCCTGGCAACGACGCGCGGGGCGGAAGCGGTCTGGCAGGCCTTCTTCGAGGCGAACCAGTGGATCTTCGGCTACGGACTCAACCTCATCGCCTGCGAATCCATCGACGACGGCAAGCTGGAACGCATCACCACCGGTGCGAACATCTTCGGCGGAGCCGGAAAACGCATCGACGCCATCATGCGTTCCAAGGGCCTGATCAGCAGCATGCTCTTCTGTGAAATCAAGACCCACGACACGGAGCTGCTCGCCAAGACCCCGTACCGCGCGGGTGTCTACCAGGCCTCAAAAGAATTGGGGGGCGGCGTGGCGCAGGTGCAGAAGACCGCCAGCAAGGCCCAGCAGCTCATCTCCCGTGAGTTCCTCACCCGCATTTATGACGACGACGGCACTCCGACCGGCGTCGAGATGTCCACTACCCGGCCCCGGCAGGTCGTGGTGATCGGGAGTCTGCGCGAGTTCACTCACAACGGCGCCGTGAACCCAGAGAAGATCAACTCATTCGAGCTGTTCCGGACATCGATCCAGGACGTCGAGATCATCACGTTCGACGAGCTTTACCAGCGAGCGTCCTTCATCGTCGAAGATCGCTAGGCGGCCCACCCGTCGGCCCGCCTTCCACTCTGTTCTTACGGTCAACACGGGCAGTCGTGCGCCACATCTGATTCGGCCCGCGCTTCCGTCGCCCGGGCGCCGCGAAGGCTTGCAACGCCTCAGCGTCCGGAAAGTCGTACGGCGGCCGCATCAGCTCTCCGGCCTCCCGATCCTCCTCGGTGCGCTGCTTAGCCTGCCGCGGCTCTACCAACCGTTGCAGACGGGTCTGGACCGCGGTGGCATCGGCGTCATCCACGGCAACATGTCGGAGAGCGCACCATCCATGACGTACCTCCCCTCACCCGAAGAGATCGAAGCCGCCCGCACACCCGCCGGCGGCTGGAAGCGAGACCAGCTCGGCGCCTGGGGCGTGCCGTGGCCCCCGCCGAAGGGCTGGAAGGACGAGCTGGCCGAACGCGCTGGGAGGCATCCCGTCCGGACGGACCGCCGGCGCCCCGGCCCGCCCCGGCCCCGCCCGCCCCGGCCGACTTCGCCCAGTACACGCTCGACTTCGGCTGATCCGACGACAGCAGGGCCGGACAGGATCACCCTGTCCGGCCCCGCTGCTCGTTTTCGGCTGCTCACCGGCCGAGTCGGATGTGTGTCCCTCACGCGAACTTGAGGTCGTCCAGAAATTTAGCGACTGCCAACGGCGAGTCCGTGTCGCTCGTTGAGACGCAGTTCGGCCACGTCACGTAGGTCTTTAGCTGACGGTTTGCTTCTGTTCACCCAGTACAGGATGAAATGGAAGGAAATCCTGTTGCGAAGCATCGCGGGTCAGCCGCTGACTCGAGTGCCCACACCCACAGTCGAGCTACTCAGCATTAACCTTTTCCGCCATGGGGAAGCCCGACACCGACGCCAGGAACTGCGCTGACGTGAAGTAGGGATTGTTCGTGCCACCGAGCACCTCGATGAGGATCGCTTCCCCGTCGCACTCCATGACTCGGTACTGGTCACCTGCCCGGAGCGCGAGACCCTTGCCGTCCTCGCCGTCGGACACGACGTCGAAGACCTGGCCCTTCGTCGAGCACGCGGCGTTCCGCATCTTGGCCGCAGCCCTGGCGGCCCTGAATACGCTCTTCCCACCAGCTTCAGCACTCCGGCCGATGGCCCACCCGCCCACGGCGGTGGCGACGGCCAGCGCCCCGGGGCCGCCCACCTTCTTCGCCAGCGTCGTCATCGTCTGGTATCCCCCCAGATTTCCCATCCATGCCTCCTCGTTGGCCGTGCACCAGGGGCAATCTTATGGAAGGTGGCCATCGACACGGGTCGAAACCCGAGCACCCTGCCCGGTGACAGGTCGCTGACACACACGCGACGTGTCACCGCAGGTCAGCGCCGACACCGGCGTTCTCGCACTCCCTAATGAGGTGGACGGTCTCCAGCTCCTCCTCCCACCGGCTGATCGCGACTCGATACGCGCCCTAGCCGGGCCGTGATGGACCGGGCAGCTCCACGGGCTATCGCGGTAGTCAGGCTGGCACCGGCAGTGGGCTGCTGGCTCAACGATCTCCGCGAGGGGCCCGGGCTTCGAGCTCTCCGATGATGCTGACCCAGATTTCATTTGCCTGGCTCGGCATTTTCGCCTGCGCGTCCTTCATGGCCGTAAGGATCTCGACATGCTTGTGCTGGAAGGCGAGGGACCATGATGCCGACGCCAGCACGGCAGAGAGCTCCGTGAGGACGCGCTCGGGCGCGGAGTGGTGTTGTAGCAGTTCGGCTGCGCAGTCAGCGCTGGCAGCGGCGTACGCGTGCGCCTGCCCGTCCTCGGTGGCAACTCCCAGGGCTCGGTAGTCCGGATTGCGTTCGGGAGTTGGCACCGGACCCCGAAGATCGAGGCGCATGGCATACCACTTGGTGCGCGGCCGGGCGAGAACGTGGACAAGGCGACGCCGCCCTGACGGATGGTCCCCGGGCGTTCCTAGCGCTCACCGACCCAACACACACCGTCCTGGACACCCTCATGAGCGCGGCACCAGCGGCCCCGGCCATCCGGGACTTCTTGATCAACGGCTGGATGCAGACCCTGCGACAGCCAGACGTGCGCGACCACGCCCACCAGATCCTCCTCGGTTGGGCGCGAGCCGCCCACGAAGGTCGGCTGAACCGCACCACGACGTTCGGCATCCTCACCGACGTCCGCAACGCCCACACCCCTCTCGATGCCATGTTCCCGCTTCCTATACGGGAGCCCAGACCAAGACGACAAGGCTCTGATCGAAGCGCGCTTCGCCCTGGCTAACCTCCGGGCCTGCAACCACACCCAGTGCTCCGAACCCCACTGCCCACTCAAGGAAACTGTCGGCACTCTCCCGGACACCAGCACTGCCGGAGGCACAGGTGAACTCCCATCGTGACGCCTCCACACCACACCAGCGCATCAAGTTTCCGCTGAGCCGGTGGCTGCTAGCACCACTGACCACACGGCGTGCCCGGCGTCTGGCAGCGGCGTACGGGCCCGGCATGGACGCACGCACCGCCTGGGTGCTGGCCCGGACAACGACTCATCCTGAAGAGATCTCCTTTGCCAGGAACCACCTGAGGCAAGACAAAGAAGACGATTCGTAGCCAATGCGCCACCGGCCGCTAGGCCGTGTGTCGAAAGTGGATCTTGAGCGTTTGGCTTTGTCGACGTCACACGACAGCAGTTGTCGACGGCCTCGGGAGGCGCTCGCTGAGCCCGGATCTGGACGTCGACGAGAACGGGAGGCACCCGCCGGCACTCGGCAACGGCGAGACGACAGCTGCCACCTGCGCCCGTAGCCAGCGCTTTTGTCCCGGGCCTCGGAGGACCAGCAGACGGCGTCTTGCCAGTCGACACCGAGCTGCTGTCCGAAGCGATCGATATTCGACGCGGGAAACGCCTCCCGAACTGCCAGAGAAACGCTGCTCCTCGTCATCGACAGAGCCAGTGGCGAGTCTTTCAGACCGCCGACGGCGATCACCACCTGGCCGACGACCCCTGTCCTGGCCCATTCACAGAACGGCGGTGATGATCCAGATGATCTCAAAGGGCTACTTTCCGCCGTGGCGAGAATGCCTTCTCGCATAACGACCACCGCGAAATCCGATTTGTGGACATTGGTCACAGTTGGGGAATTGATGGCTACTTCAGGCCAGTCTCAAAGTATAGGGTCCATCGCCGTCAAATCGCTGATACCTTCAACACCGCTCGACCGCGAAACGAGACAAATCCGGGATAGCCGAATCTCGGGAAGGGGAAGAGAGTTGCTTTCGAGGCAAGATGTATCCGCCCGGTGGGCGTCCCTGAATTAAATAGCAACTTTTTGGATTGCGTGACAATCCTTAAGGGGTGTAGGTAAATCAACGCGACACCCCGATGTGACTGCCCAATTAGTTTCGATAATTTCTTGGAGATCGCCATGAAGCGTGCCCGTAAGAGACTTGCGCAGATTCTTCCCGTCGCCCTGCTGACCGTCATTGCGGCAACCGGACCGGTGTCGGCAGGGGAAGACCCTAAGCCCTTGAGTGCCCCCTCCGAGGTGGCAGCACTGGCGGCCAAGCTCGGTGACGACCGAACCGGCGGCGTGTACTACGAGGACGGCCGCCCTGTGATCACTGTCACTGACGAGGCGGCCGCACGGGCCGTCCGCGAAGCGGGCGGAACTCCGAGACTCGTGGCCCGTAGTGCAGCTGAACTGACGTCTATTCACCGCAAGCTTGACCAGTTGGAAGGGATTTCCAATACGTCGTGGGGTATCGAGGCGAGGACCAATCAGGTGAGCGTCGAGATCTTTGACGGGGTACCCGCCGCCAGTCAGGCCAGGATCAAGAAGGTGGCGGCAGCTGAGCCGGGTGCGATACGCATCGACAGGATCCATAGCAAGCTGAAGTTCAAGGCTGATATCCGCGGCGGAAATGGAATTACCTCCGAGGGTTGGATCTGCAGCGCTGGATTCAATGCCAAGAACTCCGCGGGGGTGGTATACGCGCTGACAGCTGGGCATTGCGTGCCGGGTACCGGTAATATCTGGTACATGAATGCGAACGGCACTGAGGTCGGTCCCCAGACTGCATACAACTTCGGGACCGGCACCAGCGGCTACTGCGACTCTTCAACTCGGGCGTGCGACTGGGCCAGCATTAGAGCAGATGGTGCCGATATTTACCCATTCGGGATGGTCCGGTTTCGGGACGGTACGTTCGGCCAGATCACTGACTCGCGCTACCCGTCGGAGAACGAACACATCAGCAGGATTGGAGTCATGAGCCAAGATTTGACGGGCAATGTCACTAAGAACGCAGTGACCGTCACGATCGACGGTAAGTCATTGTATGGCATGTTTGAGGTGAACAATTGCGCTCTCGGCGGGGACAGTGGAGGGCCGGCATTCAATGGCACGACGGCGCTGGGACTTCTCTCCGGAGGAACCGCCGAGACGACGTGCACATCCTCCTCCAGCGGCACCTACCGTAACTACTTCACTAAGGTGCAGACCGTGCTGACAGAGCGCGGCCTCAAGGTCTACTGACGCCGCCTGCGCTCCAGTTGCCGCAACCGGAACCCCGCCTGGCCCAGCCACGTCACAGACGGGACGACCCATTGCTCTGTTTCGCCGGGAGGCCAAATGCTCATCAAGATATTGCGCTCTGTCAGCCTGCTCGCTGGAGTCGCTTTGTCTGCCGCTGGCCTGGGGGCCGTCTCCGGTTGCGGCAGCCAGCAAGAAGTCAGTAGGGACACGAAGATGCAAGCTCAGCGCGCCAAACAGGTCGCTGAGGCATGGGACGGGTCAGCCGCAGCTGCCGCATGGCGTGACGGTTTCCATCCCATGAGCGACGTGACTCAACTACCGAGAGGCGGGCTGCGCAGCAAGGCCGATCGACAAGCCTACCAAGACCACAGTTTCGTCCTGGAAGGAAAGTTGCCCGGCACCACGCACAAAGCTGGCCGTGTGACTTGGGACGACGACGGAACACTTACACGACCGCTGAGGGGAGCCGATGAGGCGTACAAGATTTTGACCGGCGGTGCCCGCGTCGATGATGGAACACCACACCTCACTGTGACCGGTGCGAGTCTGGGAGAGATGAACCTGTCCACTGCCCGCGGACCGGCCGTGGTTCCAGCTTGGCTGTTCAACCTCCGGGGCTATGCCTCCCCCCTCAAGCAGGCCGCAGTCATTCCGTCGGCCCTCCCTAAGTCGCCGATGGGGTCGGGCTCGGACATCCCCGGATACCCACTCGACCGGCTGGTTCAAATGACACCAGACAGGCGATCGATCACTGTGGTCACAGTTCATGGCCTCTGCGACGATGAACCGGCAATTGATGTGCTGGAGACGCACGGCAGCGTCGTGCTGACATCCTCTGTCCAGGAGCGAGCGGGGTCCGGCACCTGCACCAAGCAGGGACACTTGCAGCAAGTGACAGTGAAGCTGGAGCGCCCTCTGGGAGACCGAGTTCTACTGGACGCAGACACCGGCCGTCCCATTCCCTATAAGCCGCTGCACGGGCCCTCACCGAGCTGGAGCTGAGCCGTGCGAGGAGCAGTGGCAGGGACTGGAAATGGAGCGTCAGCGACCCCGTTAGTTCCCACCCGCTTTAGTAGCGCGCAGCTGACCGCTGGAAGACAGTACGGCAGAACGGCGCAAGGGAGCCGCCCCGTCTCAGGAGATGCTTGACTTCGACTGCCCCTGGGCGTCAGCGTGGGCCGGACAGCATCCTGTCCGGCCCACGTGCTTGTCTGTACGCCGCTACACAGCTACGACCACCGCATCCCGACCTCGGACAGCTGCTCCATCCGCTCCGGGGGCAGCGTCGCGGCTCTGCTCCGCTGATTCCCGATCCAGGCCCCCAGCTGGTGCTCCCGTTCTTCGCCGACCATTCGCTCGACGTGCTTCCTCGGGACTTGGAGGTGGCCTTCGCGCTCGTAGAACTGCTTGGCGGCCTCGTAGTTCATCGCCCACTTGTCGGCCTGCGTACGGCGCTTAGGCTTCTCGTCCTCGCTGGCGGGCTCGATCCCGAGAACCTGCTCGCACATCCACTGCTGCACGGTCGTGAGCTGATCCCACCCGTACCGCACCGACTGCACCCACCGTCCGAGGTCCTCGCCCTGGCGCAGGACGTCGCCCGCCTCGGTGGGCAGCGCCTCGCCCGCGTCCAGGTGCATCCGAACCAGGTGGAAGGCCCGCTGCCAGGTCACCGGCCAGCTCGGGCACCAGGAGGCGTCGATGTTCTCCAGTTGCTCGCGACGTTCGTCCGACAGGGCTCCGGCCGACGACTGAACCGGCAGACCCTCGGCACGCCGCTGCTCGTTCTCCGCGGCCTTGCGGGCGGCGGCCCGCGCGTTCTTCAGGAAGATGCCCACCTTCGCGCCCTGGAAGGTGGCGTCCAGCGGGGCCAGGAGGTGCCCGTTCGTCTCGGCCCACCCGCGCGCGGCGGACAGGCCCTCCTCCCACGCGACGTCGAAGTGGCTCCAGATCATGCCGAGCTTCTCCAGCTGCGCGACGCGGTCCTCGTCCATGTCACCGCGGGCGTAGAACCGGCGGGCGTCGGCAGTCCACTGCCCGAGCGGGAACCCGGCGAGCGAGGCCGGCCACCCGGTGGCTTCCGCCTCCTGGCCGTCGTCCACGGCGGGCACCCGGAACGTGAACGGCACGCGGAGGTCCCCGTGCTCGCGGGCGTAGATGACGGCCGCCTCCACGCCGCGCCGCCAGTGCTCGTGCTCCGGGTTGAGGACCCGCAGGTTGATGAACGCGGCGAGCGCGGCAGGGTCGCGGGGAGTGGAGAACTTCAGCAGGGCCTTGGCGGGGGCGCTGACGCCTCCGGAGCCCTCGCCGCTCTCGCCCGTGCTCTTGCCGCTGTCGTCCTTGGCTACGGGCTTGTAGCGGCTCGGGGCTTGCTGCTCCGCGAGGCTCTCCACGATCCGCGCGTCGTGCGCCCGCAGCGCCTCCAGCAGCTTGGCGAGCCCGCCGAAGGCCCGGGAGGTGAGCATGTTGTCGGCCGTCTCGCCCGGCCCGAGCAGCACCGGCACCACGAGGGAAGCAACCTTGCCCTCGCCGGGCTGCATCCGCAGCGCCCGGCCCACGGCCTGGACCAGGTCCGGCATCGAGCCGCGTACGTCCGCCCAGTACACGGAGTCACAGCTTTTGGTGTCTACGCCCTCGCCCAACACCTTCACCGAGCACAGGAAGCACTTCTCCACCACGGTGCCGTCGCCTGCGATCCCGGCCGCGAACTCCCCGAGCAGCCGGCGCCGATGGAGCGGCTTGTGGTCGCCGCACAGCCAGTCCGCCCAGATCGTCTTCGGATACAGCTCCGGATCGGCGGCGTGCAGCTGCGCGGCGACGTCCGGAAGGCCGGCCGCGAAGGCCTCGGCCTCCTTCACCATGTGGTGGAAGACCAGCGTGCGCCGGAAGTTCTCCTCCGCCGACGCCTTCACCAAGGCGGTCTGCAGAGCGGCAAGCCGGGCCCCGCGCACCTCAGCCGAGCGGCCCTCTGCGCCCAGGAGCTGCGCGGCCTGGAGCGCGGTGTCCGTCACGTCCACGCATACGACCTGGTAGGGCGCACAGATTCCCCGGTCGATCGCCTCCGAGAGCGTCAGCGTGAAGCAGCGGCTGCCGAAGGGGCCCTCGGGGTCGTCTTCCATGCTCGCGACCAACTCGCCCGGTGCGCCGGCCTCGTCCTCGTCCCCGAGCTGCCACAGCCGCGGCGTGGCCGTCATGTAGAGGCGGCGCAGGGAGGGGATCTTCTGGTTGTCGTGGACGACCGCCCACGGCTTCCCGATCCGGCCCGAAACGCGGTGGGCTTCGTCCACGACGATCAGGTCCCAGGCCGCGAGGCCCCCGGCGTGCGCCCGCTCCAGCGTGCCCAGACCGAGCGAGGCGTATGTGGCGTACACGGTTACCTTGTCCAGGCCCCGCGTCCACTCCACCAGCTCGTCCACGTCCGTGGTGTTGGGGAAGGACACCTCCTCACGCCGCAGCGAGGAAACCCCGATCATCGGCCCCCGGCGGCCGCCCTCGCGCCACGCGGACTCGGTTTGGGCGAGCAGGTCCAGCGAGGGCACGAGCACCAGCACACGGCCCGCGTGGAGCTCCTCCGCGCTGCGGACCGCCACCCGCGTCTTCCCGGAGCCGGTCGCCATGATCACCTGCGTTCGAAGCCCTCGCTCGGGCACAAGTGATCTTGCAGGCAATTCGAGGGCACGCAGGACCGCGTCAATGGCTTCTCGCTGGGCTGCCTCGCGCTGATCAGCGCGGTCTTTGCTCGACATATCGCCTGCCTTCTCCTGAGGTGCCGTCCGGTCGATTCAAGCGGAGGGAAATGGCAAATCTGCACTTAGACGGACCACAAGGGCTACGTTTGGACTGACGTGATCGGCTGGTTGATCCGCCCCACCGGAATACCGGCAAGGCGGTTGAGTGGATCTCGATAACCCTCCGGAGCGATCCGGGGTGGTGTGCTCTGAGTCCAGAGTCTATCCCGCTCTAAGAAATGAAGCACAAAGAATGAGACGAGATTCCCCCGAACGCGGCTGAAAGCCGTTAGTCTTGCCTTATCGCAAGCCAGTCCGGGACCTTGACGCTCCCTCAGTCTCGTCCGCTTCTTCGGATGGTCAGCCCGCCCTCGCAATTGGCCAGCGGCTGCTGTGTGCCGCCCGCCGGCCTGGGCATCCGGGAGACATGACTCGACTCAGCGTGGCTGCCACAGAACTGGCCCAGAGCGCCCGGCCTGATGGACCCCCATGGCTCAAATGGGCATTCCTGGCCGTGTGGCTCATCCTGGCCCCCGTGATCATCTACAAGCTGCACCAACGCGGCTACTTCAGAAGAAGGCGCTAAGAGCCCGCCCCTCATAGCCAGCCGGGCCCGCGCCAGCGGGCCACAAGGTCCTGGAGGCGCAGCCGGAGGGACCGTTGGGCAGGGGAGCGCAGCGGACCGGCCCAACCTGGTCCGGAGTGAAACGGAGGACCAGTCAGGCCTTGCACAGCAAGGCCCGGTCCGGAAGCGCAGCGGACGGACCGTCACCTCCCGGACGCAGTCCGGGAGGTGGGTACCTCGCGCAGCGAGGTACAGCGCGGACGCGGAGCGGGAGCGCAACCACCGCGCGCAGCGCGGTGGTTCGCTTGCCCATCGCGCAGCGATG